>CAWAZB010000001.1:0-751939 GCA_963786425.1 uncultured Alphaproteobacteria bacterium
ACGTGAGCGGGCACCTCGCCATGACGGCCTCGCGCTCAAGTAGCGAAGCGGTAGCGCGGAAAAGAGAGCCTCACCAATAGCGGCCGCTGGCGGCGACGGCGATGGTGAGAAGCCCGAGCAGAAGATTGACCGCGACGATGATGCGGATCTGATTGAGCTCTCTTGCTGCTGCGGCGAAATCGCTGCCCGCGACGGAAGCGCGGAAGCGGCGCCACGGCGCGAAATAAAGATGGGCGAACAGCAGCATCATGACGATGCCGGTTCCTTGCATGATGTGCACGGAGAGCGGCGCGCCGGCAAAGCCGCCAAAACCGAGCGCGATCATGCCGTAGCCGCTCACGAGCAGAAGCGCGACGCTTGCCCAGACGAGCGGAAAGAAGCGGCTGAAGACACGCTGCCAGAGCCTGAGCCGCGCCTCGGCGGGAAGCTCACCCGCTGCCGGCCGCAACACGAAATAGGCGAAGGCCATCCCCCCGACCCAGACGACGGCGGCAAGCACATGCAGCGCGATGAGGATGGGCATGGGGGGTGTTTAGGCTGTGCGGGGATGTGGGGCCATGGTTCGTATGCCCATATGGCCGCGATTTTACCTCGAAAGATCTCGATCGAATACAGTCGGTCTACAGCGCGTCCCAGCGAACGGGTGGCGTCGACAGAAATCCAACGCGCAAATGCGAAGCCTAGGCCAACTCAATTTTCAACGCCGCTTTAAAATCCGCGCTTAAGCCCTTCACCAAGGCTCTCTTTGCGTAAGACGAGAAGTCACTCCACAACTCCCTTCCAGAAGTACAAAGAAAAAAGCAATGCACTAATTCCGTGCCTTCTTCGAACTTTTGCGCGATCTGTTCCGCGGTTTTACCGACAGGAGTCATGGCGCTGATGCTGCTGGCCGCCCCCCAACCCCCTGGAACTTGTCCGTGTATTACAGAAGATAGCTCTGCGTATAAGCTGGTTAATTTCGCTAGAAGGCCGCAGTGCGACTGTAACGTGACAAAATCTCGCGTGTGGGACTTGTGATATTCAACAATATATTTTTTGTCGATGTAGTATCTCTTATCTCTCATAAGAGTTGCGAGTTCTGACGGATGGGATCTGAAATAGCTATAATAAGCGAGAGCCATGGCGGAAAGGGTGAGGGGTGATTTGCAAACGCCGCTTCGCGGCTGACCCCCCTCGGCTCACGCGGTCACGTTCGCCTGCTCCCCCGCAAGGGGGGAGCGGGAGAAGAAGCGTTCCACCGCGCATCCGATGGTTCGAGGCCCGGCCGTCATCCTGAGGCGCGAGCGGAGCGAGCCTCGAAGGACGGCCGGGCACCTCACCATGACGGGGGTGCTCTCTCAGACCCTCCAATGTCAGACGGCGAAAGCTCGCGAAGCGAAGTACTCCGCGGCACATCGAGTGTTTCGCGGCATCGCCTAACGTCTGCGGGTCACTGTCGCTCCGGTCAAGCCCGGGGAGAGCGAAGGTGTGTATTGCCTTACCCCCGCAGCGAGCGGAGGCCCGCGCGGACCTCCTCGACGAAGTGAAGCGGCTGCTCCCAGGCGGCGAAGTGGCCGCCCTTCGGCAGCCGGTTGTAATGGATGAGCTTCGGATAGGCCTGCTCCGCCCAGCGCCGCGAGACGGTGTAGATCTCGTCCGGAAAGACGCTGACCGCGACCGGCACCGAGACGCCCTTCGGGGCGACGAAGCTCAGCCTGTTCTCCCAATAAAGGCGCGACGAGGAGACGCCCGTATTCGTCAGCCAATAGAGCGTGATGTTGTCGAGGATGTCGTCGCGCGTGAGGCCCTCGGAGGCGCCGTCGAACACGCGCGCGATCAGCTCGTAGCTGGTGAGGTCGTGGTCGAGGATCCAGGCGGCAAGGCCGATCGGCAAATCGGCGATGCCGTAAAGCGTCTGCGGGCGCGTGCCCATCTCGAGCGCATAAGCGAGGTCGAGCTTATAGAAGAAGGCGAGCCGCTCGTAAGAGTGCTTCTCCTCGGGCGAGAGATCGGGCGGCGGGGCTGCGCCGGCAAAGGCCGCCTTGTCGATCTCGGCGGGAACGGCGCCGGCCATGTTGGTGTGAATGCCGAGGAGCGCGGGCGGCGCCTCCACCCCCATCAGATCGGTGATGAGCGCGCCCCAATCTCCCCCTTGCGCGGCGTAGCGATCATAGCCGAGGCGCTGCATCAGTTGGATCCAGGCGCGGGCGATGCGCTCCGGCCCCCAGCCCGGCGCGGATGGCTTGCCGGAGAAGCCGTAGCCCGGCATCGAGGGGATGACGAGATGGAAGGCGTCCGCGGCGCTGCCGCCATGCGCGGTGGGGTCGGTGAGCGGCTCGATGATCTTCAGCTGCTCGACGATCGAGCCCGGCCAGCCATGCGTGACGATCAGCGGCAGCGCATCCTCATGGCGGGAGCGCACATGGATGAAATGGATGTCGAGGCCGTCGATCTCGGTGATGAAATGCGGCAGGGCCTTGAGCCGGGCTTCGCAGCGGCGCCAGTCATAGTTCTCAGCCCAATAGCGTGCGAGCTTCTGCATGGTGCCGAGCCGCACGCCCTGGCTGTTGTCGGCGACGGTCTCCAGCTCCGGCCAGCGCGTCGCTTCGATGCGGCGGCGAAGATCGGAGAGCTCGGCGTCCGGGAAGCCCACCTGGAATGAGCGAATGGCGGTGCCGCCTGTCGCATGCTGCATTTTTTCGTTCATGGCGTTCCCCCGCCGGTGACTAGTTGTTCCGCATGCGTCCTATTCTATCGCGGCCGTGTGACGTTGTCGCTGCGATTTCGGGGAATGAAATGCTCATTGGCGGGGGTTGCTTGTCACCGCCGCTTCGCTCGCGGCGGCTTCAGCGCCGCGTGCGGATATGGATGTTGAAATCGAGATCAACCTCCTCGACGCATCGCTGCGGCTGTTGGTGCGAGCCGCCTGCGCGCCAAGGACCGTCGCGCAGCTCGGGATTGCGCACTTCCGAGAGGCGAAGGCATTTCCAAGCGCCGCCGGCGGCAAGCCGGAGCTGCTGCCGCCGCCGAACTGATAAGCGAGCAGCCTCTCTTCGCCTTTCGTGTGGCCGATGATGATGGGGCAGAGCTCGCGGACATAGCCCTGATAGCGGCAGACCACTTGCTTCTGCGCGATCATGGCTTCGCGAAACAGGCGATAGGTCGGGCTGGTCGTCGACACAACCAGGCTACTCGGCGGCCACAGGCTTCAGTTCAAAGACGCGCCCGTGCTTCCCTGCTTCCGCCAGGTCACCACGGCGGAGCGCTAGGCGAACTGCGTCGAGCTTCCGCACGTCCTCGGCAGAGAGATAGGGAGACCAGGCGGTGTTGTCCTCGATTAGATCGACAACAACTTCAGCCGCGTATTTCCCTTCATGGACGAGCTTCGTTCTTTTTCGGCTCATCGAATTTTCCTTTGCTTAAAGTCCGCATCCCACAAATCCGGATCAGGCCGGTATGCAGTCACCAGGATAGCAGGACGTCGTTCCCCCGCCGGTATTGCCCAAACGACGTGAACCGGGCGCCCATCGGGTTCATGCTGGAGCGCCAGAACAGTTGGGCCACGGACTCGATCCCGATAATCCTCCAGCGCGACAGCGGCTGTAACTCCAACGAGGATTTCACTGGCGATAATACCATCCTCCGCAAGTTCCTTAAATCCATGATCGGAAACGAGGAAGTCTCCGCTCGTCACGAGCGTTTGTATCCGACGCAAGGTCTCGCTCATGTGCAGGCCGAAAGCATAATCACTCAGCCGCTTCGCTCGTGGCGCGGCGTTTGCCGCTGCGGCGGCGGTCGAGCAGCTGGCGGAGATATTGTCCCGTGTAGCTCTGAGGGCTCGCGGCGACTTCCTCCGGCGTGCCGATGGCGACGACATGGCCGCCGGCGTCGCCGCCTTCCGGGCCGAGATCGACGATCCAATCGGCGGTTTTGATGACTTCGAGATTGTGCTCGATCACCACCACCGTGTTGCCTTGATCGACGAGCTCGTGCAGCACCTCCAGCAGCTTCGCCACGTCGTGGAAATGCAGGCCCGTGGTCGGCTCATCGAGGATGTAGAGGGTGCGGCCGGTGGCGCGGCGCGACAGCTCGCGCGAGAGCTTCACCCGTTGCGCCTCTCCGCCAGAGAGCGTCGTCGCCTGCTGGCCGACATGGATGTAGCCGAGGCCGACGCGCTTCAGCGTCTCGAGCTTGTCGCGGATGATCGGCACGGCCTTGAACAGATCGGCCGCCTCCTCGACGGTCATGTCGAGCACATCGGCGATCGACTTGTCCTTGAATCTAATCTCCAGCGTCTCGCGGTCGTAGCGCTTCCCTTTGCAGACATCGCAAGTGACGTAGATGTCGGGGAGGAAGTGCATCTCGATCTTGATGACGCCGTCGCCCTGGCAGGCCTCGCAGCGGCCGCCCTTGACGTTGAAGGAGAAGCGGCCGGGTTTGTAGCCGCGCGCCTTCGCCTCGGGCAGCTCGGCGAACCATTCGCGGATGGGCGTGAAGGCGCCGGTATAGGTGGCCGGGTTCGAACGCGGCGTGCGCCCGATCGGTGACTGGTCGATGTCGATCACCTTGTCGAGATGCTCCAGGCCCTCGACGTCGTCATGCTCGCCGGGATGATCGCGGGAGTTAGTGAGCCTCCGCGCCACGGCGCGATAGAGCGTCTCGATCAGGAAGGTGGATTTGCCGCCGCCGGAGACGCCGGTGACGCAGGTGAGAAGGCCGAGCGGGATGTCGACGGTGATGTTCTTCAAATTGTTGGCGCGGGCGCCGAGCACGCTGAGGCGGCGCCCTTTGGCGGGCTTCCGCCGCTCCTTCGGCAGCGGGATCTGCTTGAAGCCGGTGAGATATTGGCCGGTGAGGCTCTGCGGATCGGCCATCACCTGTTCCGGAGTTCCTTGCGACACCACCTCGCCGCCATGGATGCCGGCGCCCGGGCCCATGTCGACGACATGGTCCGCTTCGCGGATCGCCTCCTCGTCATGCTCGACGACGATGACGGAATTGCCGAGATCGCGCAGTCGCACCAGCGTCTCGAGCAGGCGGGCATTGTCGCGCTGATGCAGGCCGATGGAGGGCTCGTCGAGCACATAGAGCACGCCGGTGAGCCCGGAGCCGATCTGCGAGGCAAGGCGGATGCGCTGGCTCTCGCCGCCTGAGAGCGTGCCGGAGGCGCGGGCGAGGGTGAGATAGTCGAGGCCGACATCGTTGAGGAAGGCGAGGCGCTCGCGGATCTCTTTCAGGATTCGCTCGGCGATCTCGTTGTGCTTGGGGGTGAGCTTTGCCGGGAGCTGCTCGAACCAGCGGCAGGCCTCGCGGATCGATAAATCCGTTACCTCGCCGATATGGCGCCCGTCGATTTTCACCGCGAGCGCTTGCGGCTTCAAGCGATTGCCGCTGCAGGCGGCGCAAGGCTTGTCCGATTGGAAGCGCGACAGCTCCTCGCGCACCCAGGCCGACTCGGTTTCTCGCCAGCGCCGCTCGATGTTGGGGATGATCCCCTCGAATGTTTTCGAGGTCGTGTAATGGCGAACGCCGTCATCATAGGTGAAGTTGATTTCGTCATCGCCGGAGCCGTAGAGAAGAACTCCGCGGAAATCCTTCGAGAGCGCCTTCCAGGGCTTGGTCATGGGCTGACGATAGGCGCGGGCGAGGCTTTCCAGCGTCTGCTGGTAATAGGGTGAGGTCGCGGCGGTGCGCGTCCAAGGGGCGATAGCGCCGCGCGCGAGGCTGAGATCTTCGTCCGGAACCACCAAGTCCGGCTCGAAGAACAGCTCGGTGCCGAGGCCGTCGCAGGCCGGGCAGGCGCCATAGGGATTGTTGAAGGAGAAGAGCCGCGGCTCGATCTCCTCAATGGTGAAGCCGGAGACGGGGCAGGCGAATTTCGCCGAGAAGATGATGCGGTTTGCCTGCGCCGCACCCTTCGAGACGGGCGCTCGCGCGCCCTCCTCAGGGTGAGGAGAAAGGGCCTCATCCTGAGGAGCGGCCGAAGGCCGCGTCTCGAAGGATGAAGGCGGCGGGGCATCGGCGAACTCCACGACCGCAATGCCATCGGCGAGCGCGAGCGCCGTCTCGAAGGAATCTGCAAGTCGCGAGGAGAGGTCGGCCCGTACCACCACGCGATCGACCACCACGTCGATGTCGTGCTTGAACTTCTTGTCGAGCGAGGGCGCTTCGGCGATCTCGTAGAACGTGCCGTCGATCTTCAGCCGCTGGAAGCCCTTCTTCTGCAGCTCGGCGAACTCCTTCTTGTATTCGCCCTTCCGCCCGCGCGCGATCGGCGCGAGCAAATAGAGCCGCGTGCCTTCGGGGAGGGCAAGCACCCGATCGACCATCTGGCTCACGGTCTGGCTCTCGATCGGCAGGCCGGTCGCCGGCGAGTAAGGCACGCCGATGCGGGCAAAGAGCAGCCGCATATAGTCGTAGATCTCGGTGACGGTGCCGACTGTCGAGCGCGGATTGCGCGAGGTGGTCTTCTGCTCGATGGAGATCGCCGGCGACAGCCCCTCGATGTGATCGACGTCCGGCTTCTGCATCATGTCGAGGAATTGCCGCGCATAGGCCGCCAGCGACTCGACATAGCGGCGCTGGCCCTCGGCATAGATCGTGTCGAAGGCGAGCGAGGATTTGCCGGAGCCGGATAGCCCAGTGATGACAGTGAGCTTTTCGCGCGGGAGATCGAGCGAGACGTTTTTGAGATTGTGCTCGCGGGCGCCGCGGATGGAGATGTATTTGGCGGTCATTCTAGGGGCAATGTCGGAGGAATGGGGGGCTGCGGCAAGGGCACCTCGCCGATCTACTATAGTCATGCCCGGCCGAAGTGCCCGGCACCCACGAATTTCGTTTAAGAAAGACGTGGATGGCCGGGACAAGCCCGGCCATGACGGGTGACGCCATCAGCTTCGCCGTGCATAGATGCGCGGCCATGACCGCCGCCCGCCGCCAAGCCCTCATCGCCCTTGCCGCCGTCGCCGCCATCGCCGTACTGCAGGCGGCGATCCTTCTCGCCATGGGACGGGAGCCGATCTGCAAATGCGGCTTCGTAAAGCTGTGGCACGGCGTGGTGATGAGCTCGGAGAATTCCCAGCATCTCACCGACTGGTATTCGCCCTCGCACGTCATTCACGGCTTTCTGTTTTATGGGGCCTTGTGGGCGCTGTCGCGCTGGATCCCGCTGTCCTTCGGACAGCGGCTGCTCATCGCGCTTGGCATCGAGGCGGCCTGGGAGATTGTCGAGAACACCAGTTGGCTGATCGAGCGCTATCGCGGCACGACCGTGTCGCTCGATTACTACGGCGATAGCGTCGTCAACTCCGTCGCCGACACGCTCTGGATGGTGGCCGGCTTCATCGCGGCGAGCCGGCTTCCGGTCTGGGCTACGATCGCTATCGGTATGGCGCTCGAACTGATCGTCGGGGCGATCATCCGCGACAACCTCACGCTCAACGTGCTGATGCTGGTCTGGCCGATGGACTGGGTCTTGGACTGGCAGTCCGGACGGCCGCCGGGCACGTAGCTCTCCCTCCCCCTAGAAGGGGGAGGGCAGGGAGGGGGTCAAGTTCAACCACGAAGTTCGGACCCCCACCCGGCGCCGTGAACGGCGCCAACCTCCCCCTTGCAGGGGGAGGAGAAGAATGCGCGGCCGCTACATGAACCTACGCGCTACGCTTCGCTCCTTGAGCGCTGATCTTTTAACGCGCTATCGCTTCGCTATTGAGCGCTAGAGCGGAACCCTGATGTCGAACACCATGACAAGGATCAGCCAGATGAAGGCGCCGACCGTCGGGTAGAAGGTGATGCCGAACCCGAAGGCGCGAAGATACGGGTTCCAGTGATAGCCGATCCAAAACAGGATGCGCCCCATGACAAACAACGCCGTGAGCAGCGGCAGCGAGCGGGCCTCTTCGAGCGGGCAGTACATCGCGAGGCCGGCATTGGCGACGAAATAAGCGGTGAACTGCTCGAAGGTGTTGAGGATGAATTTGGTGTTGATGTCGAGCGAAGAGTTGGGCTTGGCGACCCGGCCGACAAACATGCTGGGGTCAAGGCGCTGAGCGGCGACGATGCAAATGCCGATCACGCCGGGAAGCAGCGCGAATACGGCGTCCTTGATGACGAGCGCCAGCCGGTCGGCGATGCCCCAGGCTTCCGGCTGCCAATCCCAGATCAGCTTCATGCCGAGGAAGAAGCAGAGCGAGAAGATCCAGTTGCCGACCAGCACATAGATGAAGGGCAGCTGGCGCGGGCTGAGGCCGAAGGATTTCTGGCGCGGATCCCGGCGTATCGGGCGGCGCTTCGCTCTCGTGCGCTGTTCGACAGGACGCTGCATGTCCATTCCTGTTGTGCAAACGGGCCGCTCGTCGAGCGCACGCTGGCAAATGTGCCGCGGGGGAAACCTCTCGCCCTTAGGGTTTGGTCCCCCGACCCCCCGTTTTTAGCCATAGGGCGCGGCAGCCGAAAGCTCAAGGCACTTACATGGTGTAGAGGCATGGTATAGACGGGGTAGAACAAAACGTGTACAAAATTGCGGCGCTCGACAGGCCCTGGCCCTAGGGGCGTCTGGCGCGTAAGAGTGGGCTTCACGGGGAAACCAGCTCATCTTGGAGAGCGCGCATGGCCGGATCGGTAAACAAGGTGATTTTGATTGGAAATCTCGGCGCGGATCCCGAGGTGCGTCACACCCAAGACGGGCGGCCGATCGTCAATCTGCGCATGGCCACGAGCGAAAGCTGGCGCGACAAGGCCTCAGGCGAGCGCCGAGAGCGGACCGAGTGGCACCGGGTGGTGATCTTCAGCGAGCCGCTTTGCCGGGTCGCCGAGCAATATCTCAAGAAGGGGTCGAAGATCTATATCGAGGGCCAACTACAGACGCGCAAATGGGAGGATCAATCCGGCCAGGAGCGCTACACCACCGAGGTGGTTCTGCAAGGGTTCAATTCGCAATTGACGATGCTGGATGGTCGGGCAGGCGGCGGCGAAGGCCGGGAGTCCTCCGGCGCCTCGAGCGGCGATTTCGGCCGGTCAAAGCCCCTCGCCGGCGGCGGGGGCAAGAGCTTCGACAAGGAGCTCGACGACGAAATCCCGTTCTAAGGTCTCGCGGGGGCGCGGCTTGGGAGCTGCAGATTCCGACGCATAGAAAAACGGCCTGACCGCATGAAGCCGCCAGGCCGTTTCGATAATTGCCTTAGCTCAGGCTACTGAACTTTGGGCACTTCCTGGCTAGAGTCGGATCCCACGGCGACCTCTTTCTCATAAAGGGTCTCGAAGTCAGGCGCCGAAGCGAGCGTGTCCTGATTGGCGTTCAACATCGCCGTAACGTTGTTCTTTTCGTCGCGGCTCAGCTTCAGATCCTCGAAGCGCACGGCGACGTCTTTCTCGCCGATGCCGAGGAACCCGCCGACGCCGACGAGAGCGGCGATGACCTTGCCATCCTGATCGGTGACGAGGTCGTTGATCTCGCCAAGAGCCTCATTCTCGGCGTTGACGACCGAGAGGCCAATCAGATTACTGGCGAGCCAGTCATCCGATTCCTGCTCGTTGAGAAATTGCGCGCTCGCCGTTGCGCTCGGGCTGGCGCTGTCGCTCGCCGAAGGGCTGATCGACTGCGGTGCCTCAGAAGACTGTTCCAGCAAGGGAGCGGCCGGAGCCTCTGAAGATTGATCAGGCGTAGGGGCCGGAGCAGCGGGCTCTTCCGACGGCGACGGCATCGCGGCTGGGGGCGAGGCTTCCGGCATCGCCGGCGCAGCGGCCGGCGGGCTGGCTTCGCTGTCGGCCGGATTCTGTGCAGGCTCCTGGGCGACTGCCGTACCAAGGCCAAGCACGAGAGCCAATGCAGTGGTTGCAAGTAAGCGGTTCATGTTTCTCTCCTTCTGTCGTTGCCGACGTTCGCAGAGTGCAGAAATTGACTCGTCAAGCGGGGTGCAGTGACCCCCGCGAACGTATGGAGGTAACGCGGCGCGGCAAAATTTCGTTCCCCGATTCCGCGTTCCGCGCCATTCGTCAGACCACGGAGGAATGTTGCAGGCGGGAGCCTGGGGAACTTCGCGGGGACGGTCGTGCAACAGCCTGAAAATAAACATAAAAATAGGTAGCAGGAGAGCTGCGAAAAAGCGCCGCCGCGAGTTGCAAAAACGGAGCAGAATCCGCTATAGAAGGGAACTTCTCAAAGACACGCGGGGGCGTGCCAGGGGCTGCGCGGCGAGCAGGGTCTTAGCCCGCAAAACCCCCGCTTCGTCAACATCATCGGACGTGAATTTGCCGTGGCCGACAACGAAGATAATGCCGATTCCAACGCGCTGCGGCCATCCGACATAAGGCCTATCTCGCTCATCGAGGAGATGAAGCGCTCTTACCTCGATTACGCCATGAGCGTGATCGTGGCGCGCGCGCTTCCCGATGTGCGCGACGGTTTGAAGCCCGTGCATCGGCGCATCCTCTTCTCGATGCACGAGAATGGCTATGAGTGGAACAAGCCTTACCGGAAATCGGCGCGCGTCGTCGGTGACGTGATCGGTAAATATCACCCGCATGGCGACCAGGCGGTTTACGACGCGCTCGTGCGCATGGCGCAAGGCTTTTCCATGCGCCTGCCGCTCATCGACGGGCAGGGGAATTTCGGTTCGGTGGACGGCGATCCACCGGCGGCCATGCGCTACACCGAAGTGCGGCTCGCCAAGGTGGCGCAGAACCTGCTCGAGGACATCGACAAGGAGACCGTCGATTTCCAAGACAATTATGACAATTCCGAGCGGGAGCCGGTCGTCCTTCCCGCGCGCTTTCCGAATCTGCTCGTCAACGGCGCTGGCGGCATCGCCGTTGGCATGGCCACCAACATCCCGCCGCATAATCTCCGCGAGGTGATCGATGCTTGCATCGCCTATCTCGACAATCCCGCCATAGGCGTCGCCGAACTAGCCGAGATCGTTCCGGGCCCGGATTTTCCGACCGCAGGCTTGATCCTCGGCACCGCCGGCATCCGCTCCGCCTATCACAAGGGGCGCGGCTCCATTCTAATGCGCGGCCGGGTGAAGCTCGAGATTCTGCGCAAGGACCGCGAAGCTCTGATCATCACCGAGATCCCCTATCAGGTGAACAAGGCGGCGATGGTGGAGAAGATCGCCGAGCTGGTGCGCGAGAAAAGGATCGAGGGCATCTCCGACATCCGCGACGAGTCCGACCGGCAAGGCATGCGCGTCGTGATCGAGCTCAGGCGCGACGCGATGTCCGACGTCGTCCTCAACCAGCTCTATCGCTTTTCGCCGCTGCAAAGCACCTTCGGCGCCAATCTGGTGGCGCTCATCGGCGGTAGGCCGGAGATTCTCAACCTCAAGGACTTCATCCGCGCCTTCACCGATTTCCGCGAAGAGGTCATCGGCCGGCGCACCAAGTTCCTGCTGCGCAAAGCGCGAGATCGGGCGCATGTCCTCGTCGGCCTCGCCATCGCCGTCACCAATATCGACGAGGTGATCGTACTCATCCGCACGGCGCCGGATCCGGCGACGGCACGCGAAAGATTGATGGCGCGCGATTGGCCGGCGAAAGACGTGGTGCCGCTCGTCGAGCTTATCGCCGATCCGCGGCATAAGGTTTCGGCCGAGGGGACCTACCGGCTTTCCGAGGAGCAGGCGCGCGCCATCCTCGAGCTCCGGCTGCAGCGGCTTACAGCGCTCGGCCGCGACGAGATCGCCGAGGAACTGACGAAGCTCGGCGCCGAGATCACCGATTATCTCGAAATTTTGCGCTCGCGTGCCCGCATCATCGGCATCGTCAAGCAGGAGCTTATCTCCATCAAGGACGAGTTCGGCACGCCGCGCCGCACCGAAATTCTCGACATCGAGTCGGAAGTCGAGGACGAGGATCTGATTCAGCGCGAGGATATGGTCGTCACCGTCAGCCATAAGGGCTACATCAAGCGCGTGCCGCTTTCGAGCTACCGCGCGCAGCGCCGCGGCGGCAAGGGCCGCGCCGGAATGGCGACGCGCGAAGAGGATTTCGTCACCCGCATCTTCATCGCCAATACGCACACGCCGGTGCTGTTCTTTTCCACGCGCGGCATGGTCTACAAGATGAAGGTCTGGCGCTTGCCGGTGGCGGCGCCGCAGGCGCGCGGCAAGGCGCTCATCAATCTTCTGCCGCTGGCAAAGGACGAGGCCATCACCACCATCTTGCCGCTGCCGGAGGACGAAGCCTCCTGGGGCAAGCTCGACGTGATGTTCGCCACGAATGGCGGCACGGTCCGGCGCAACAAGCTCTCCGACTTCGTGGAGGTTCGCCAGAACGGCAAGATCGCCATGAAGCTTGACGAAGGCGACCGCATCATCAGCGTCGAGATCTGCGACGAGCGGAAGGACGTGCTGCTGACTACGGCCGATGGGCAGGCCATCCGCTTCCCGGCCACCGACGTGCGGGTGTTTAAGGGCCGCGAGTCGGCGGGCGTCCGCGGCATCAAGCTGGAAAACAAAGATCAAGTGATATCGATGGCGATCCTTTCTCATATCGAAGCCTCGCCGGCGGAGCGGGCTGCCTATGTACGGCAAGCCAATATGATGCGGCGTGGATCCGGCGAGCCGGAGCAAGAGCTCGATGAGGAGACCGGCCAGGAGGTCGTGCTTTCTCCGGAGCGTTACGCAGAGCTCAGCGCGCATGAGGAATTCGTGCTGACGGTCTCGGAGAACGGCTACGGCAAGCGCACCAATGCTTATGAATATCGGATCTCGGGGCGCGGCGGCAAAGGCATCATCGCCATGGTCGTCAATCAGCGGAACGGTAAGCTCGTCGCCTCATTTCCTGTCGAGGAGGCCGATCAGATCATGCTGGTCACCGACCGGGGGCAGCTCATCCGCATTCCGATCGAGGGGATCAGCGTCGTCGGCCGATCGACGCAAGGCGTAATCGTTTTCGATACGGCGGAGGATGAGCGCGTTGTCGCCGTCGAGCATATTCCCGAGGTCGAGAGCAATGGCGACAACGGGGATAACGGCGAAAACGGCGAGGCTGACCTTCCTTCCGAGGCCTAATTCCCGGCCGCCTTACCCGCCGCCTCCGTCCCACCGTTTGGCGGAACCATCGCCAAGGCCCCCGGTTTTTCAGTGAAGGAGTGTTATCGGAGGAGGTCGCTATGTCGCGACAAGCTTTGTCTGTTGGCGCCGCGGCGCTGGCTTTTGCTTATCTTTCCACGCCTTGCCTCGCCGAGCAGCGCGCTTGGTTAAGCCAGGAAGAGGTCACGAAAAAGCTCACCGAAACGGCCGGCTACTCGCATGTCACACGCCTTGAGCCCGACAAGGATCATTGGGACGGGAAAGGCATGAAGGACGGAAAACTCATGCACTTCCGGGCCGATCCGAAAACAGGCGCCGTTCTCAAGGAAGAATTCGACCGCTAGTCCGGGATTTGAGTTGGGGGCCGACGCCTGAGGCAGGCCGCCTCGGCAATTGACAGAATGGCTGCTCGGAGGGCAGGTTGCCGCGCCGCGAAGTTCGGCGGGAGCCCGCTTTAGGAGCGCCGCATGCGCATCGGACTTTATCCCGGAAGCTTCGATCCGGTCACATTCGGCCATATCGACATCGCAAGACGCGCGGCGAAGCTCGTCGATCGCCTTGTCGTCGCCGTCGGCACACATCACGATAAACCATCGATGTTCACCGCCGAAGAGCGGGTCGCCATGGTGGCGGAGGCGCTGCGGCCCGTTGCCGACGAGACGCGGACGGAGATCGACGTCACCACTTACGACAATCTGACCGTCGATATCGCCCGCGAGGTCGGCGCGGCAGCCATTTTCCGCGGCCTGCGCGATGCCGGCGATTTCGACTATGAGATGCAGATGGCCGGGATGAACGCGGCGCTGAAATCGGAAATCGAGACCGTCTTTCTCGCCTCTTCGCCGGACACAAGATACATCGCCGCGAGCTTCGTCCGGCAAATTGCCGCAATGGGAGGCGATGTCAGCGCCTTCGTGCCGGCCGCCGTCGCCGCCAAGCTGAAAAGGAAGTCGAGCCGATGACCAAGGTAATGTTTGCCACTTTGATGGCGGCCGCCATTTTGCTGGGGGTGAAAGCGGCCTCGGCGCAAGCCGATCCCCTGGAGAATGTGCTGCTGATGGACCTCAAGGACGGCCGCGTCACCATCGTGCTCCGGCCCGATCTTGCGCCGAAGCACGTGGAGCGGGTGAAGCAGCTGGCACGCGAAGGCTTCTACGACGGCATCATCTTCCATCGGGTTATTCCCGACTTCATGGCGCAGAGCGGCGATCCCACCGGCACCGGCACCGGCGGCTCGAAATATCCGGATCTGCCCGCCGAGTTCAGCAACACCGCCACCTTCGAGCGCGGCACTGTCGGCGCCGCGCGCGCCGGCGATCCGGACAGCGCTAACAGCCAGTTCTTCATCGATTTCGCGCCGGCTCACTCTTTGAACGGGCAATATACGATTTGGGGGCAGGTCATCGACGGCATGGAGACGGTCGACAAGATCGCCCCCGGCGAACCGCCCGCCAACCCGGACAAGATCGTGAAGATGCAGGTCGCGGCGGATGCGGATCAGGACGCGAAGGAAGCGGCGCTTAGATTGCTTCAGTCGCAGCAATAGGAGGCAGGGACGTGGGAAATTCCGAAGACACGCTTATCATTGAAACGACGCAGGGACCGGTGACGGTGGAGCTGCGGCCCGACCTTGCTCCGAAGCATGTGGCGCGCATCAAGGAGCTTGCCGGCCAAGGCTTCTATGATGGGGTGGTCTTCCATCGCGTCATCGAGGGTTTCATGGCGCAGACCGGCGATCCGACCGGCACCGGGCGAGGCGGCTCCGGCCAGAAACTGAACGCCGAGTTCAGCCGTGAGCCGCATGTGCGCGGCGCCGTCTCCATGGCGCGGGCGCAATCGCCGGATTCCGCCGACAGCCAATTCTTCATCTGCTTCGACGACGCCAGCTTCCTCGACGGGCAATACACGGTGTGGGGCAGGGTCGTCTCCGGCATGGAGAATGTGGATAAGATCAAGCGAGGCGAGCCGCCGTCCAATCCGGACAAGATCGTCTCCATGCGCGTGGGCGCCGACGCGCCGGCCTAGTCTCCTGGCATGTGAACAACGTCATGGCCGGGCGTGTCCCGGCCATTCACGTCGTTCACCATTCAGCTTATTGATCGTGGATGCCCGGCACTACGGCCGGCCATGACGTTCAGACGACGATGCGCTAGACCCGGCTATCATGCGTGTCGATGAATTCGATTTCGATCTGCCAGAGGAACTGATCGCGCTCCGCCCGGCGGTGCCGCGCGACAGCGCAAGGCTCCTCGTGGTGGATCCGGAGAAGGCCGAGCCCTTCGCCGATCGCGGCATCTCCGATTTGCCGTCGCTGCTGCAGCCGGGCGACGCGCTCGTCTTCAACGACACCAAAGTGATTCCCGCCGAGCTTTCCGGCCGGCGCGAACGTGACGGCGCCTCCGCGCGCGTATCGGTCACGCTGGTGAAGCGGCTCGACGCCAATCGCTGGGAGGCGCTCGCGCGTCCCGCGAAGCGCCTGCAAGCCGGCGACCGCATCTGCTTCGGTAGCGATGACGAGGTGTGCCTCGCCGGCAGCCTTGCGGCGATCGTGACGGAGCGCGGCGAGGAGGGGGCGGTGACGCTCGCCTTCGACTTCAGCGATGCGATTCTCGACGAAGCGATCGCGAGCCTCGGGCTGATGCCGCTCCCGCATTACATCGCCGCCCGGCGCGGCGCCGATGTGCAAGACCGCGCCGATTATCAAACGACTTATGCGCGGGCGGAGGGAGCGGTCGCGGCGCCGACCGCGGGGCTGCATTTCACCGAGGCGCTGATGGCGGCGCTGATGGCGAAGGGAATCGAATGCCGCTTCGTGACGCTGCATGTCGGGCCCGGTACTTTTCTGCCGGTCCGAAGCGCCGACACGGCCGGACATGTGATGCATTATGAGACCGGAACGATCTCGGAAGAGACCGCCGAGGCTTTGAACGCGGTGAAGGCGCGGGGAGGGAAGATCGTCGCGGTCGGCAGCACGTCCCTCCGCTTGCTCGAAAGCGCCGCCGACGCGCAAGGGAAGCTCGCTTCCTTCTTCGGGGCGACCAATCTCTTCATCACCCCTGGCTATCGCTTCCGCGTGGTCGACCGGCTCCTCACCAATTTCCATCTGCCGCGCTCGACGCTGTTCATGCTGGTCGCGGCTTTTTCGGGGCTCGATCTGATGCGGCGCGCTTACGCGCATGCCGTGGCCGAGCGCTATCGCTTTTATTCCTATGGCGATGCCTGCTTGCTGGATCCTGCATACACCTCTCCCCAGCGGGGAGAGGTCGGCGCGACGCTTTAAGTCGCGCCGGGTGAGGGGCTTCACGCCGAATGATGCAAGCGATATTCCCCCTCACCCTAACCCTCTCCCCACCGGGGAGAGGGGATCAGTCGAGCGCTGACGTTGCCCACCTGCTCCGAACGGCGGATTAACCGCAACAACGAACCGTCACCCACTCGCGCCGCTCCCCCCTTGCGGGGGAGCACATTCGCGCAGCGAACGGAGGGGGGTGTCGGCGCTTCAATGATCAAGTGAGTTGTTTTTTCGGACCCCCCTCCCTATCCCTCCCCCGCAAGGGGGGAGGGGAAAGCTCTTTCATGCAGCGTGACGTGACACAGCCATTTTCCTTTGTGCTCAAGGCACGTGACGGGAATGCGCGGCTCGGAGACATCTCGACGCCGCGCGGCGCCATTCGCACGCCGGCCTTTATGCCGGTCGGCACCGCAGCGACCGTGAAGGCGATGTTGCCGGAAACCGTGCGGGCGACGGGCGCCGACATCATCCTCGCCAACACCTATCATCTGATGCTGCGCCCAGGCGCCGAGCGCATCGCCCGTCTCGGCGGCTTGCACCGCTTCATGGGTTGGGACGGCCCGATCCTCACCGATTCCGGCGGCTATCAGGTGATGTCGCTGGCGAAGCTCCGCCGCATCTCCGAAAGCGGTGTCACCTTCCAATCGCATATCGATGGCGCCAGCGTCGAGTTGACGCCCGCGCGCGCCATCGAGGTGCAATGTCTGCTCGGCGCCGACATTCAGATGGTGCTTGACGAGTGTACGCCGTTCCCCGCGACGCATGAGGTCGCCGAGGCCTCGATGCAGCTGTCGCTCCGCTGGGCGGAACGCTCGAAGGAGGCGTTCGGCGGCATGGCGGCGCCGGGACAGGCTCTGTTCGGCATCGTGCAGGGGAGCGTCTATCCGGATCTTCGCGAGCGGAGCGCGGCCGAGCTCATCCGCCTCGGCTTCGACGGTTATGCGATCGGCGGGCTCGCCGTCGGCGAAGGGCAGGCGGCGATGCTCGAGACGCTCGACGCGACCACGCCGAAGCTCCCCGAAGATCGGCCCCGCTACCTCATGGGCGTCGGCACGCCCCTCGACATTCTCGGCGCGATCGCGCGCGGCGTCGACATGTTCGATTGCGTCATGCCGACCCGGTCGGGGCGGCACTGCCAAGCCTTCACCTGGTCTGGCAAGCTCAACCTTCGGAATGCGCGTTACGCCGACGATCCGGCACCGCTCGATGCGGAAAGTTCGTGCCCCGCGGCGGCCTATTCACGCGCCTATCTGCATCACCTGGTGAAGTCCGGCGAGGTGCTGGGCGGCATGCTGCTCAGCTGGGCGAATGTGCATTTCTATCAAGAGCTGACAGTGCGCGCGCGAGAGGCAATCCTCGCCGGAACATTCGGCGCCTTCGCGGAGGAGGTGACGCGCCGCTACGCTGGCGGGGATATTGAACAGGACTAAGTCTCACCTCTCCCCACGGGGAGAGGTCGCGCGAAGCGCGGGTGAGGGGTTTTACCTCGTCTCACTTCGAAGTTTCCCCCTCACCCTTGCTGCGATGCGACTTGCAAACGCGTCGCTTGCGCTCCGCGCGCAAGATCGCGGCAGCAAGCCCTCTCCCCATTGGGGAGAGGGGGATTTGAATCTCGGCTAGCTCACTGCGAGGCGACGTCTGACGCGGGACCCGAACGCCCTGGAGCGCGGCGCTCGCGGGCGAAAAGATAGAGGCCGGAAAGAATGACGACGGCGCCGCCGGACAGAGTCCAGATCGTCGGCACATCGCCGAAGACGAGATAGCCGAGCGCCGACATGGAAATCAGGCCGAGATAGATGAAAGGCGCGACCACCGGCGCCGGCGCATAGCGATGCGCGAGGATCAAGAGCCAATGGCCGAGCCCGCCCCAAAACCCCAAGGTGCAGAGGAGCAGCCAGGTGAAAGTCGTATCGGGCCAGTGCCAATCGCCGATCGCAAAGGGGAGCATGACGAGAACGCCGGCAAGCGGTGAAATGGTCTGCGTCACTTCCGGCGGATCGAAGGCGGCGAGATAACGCGTCGAGAGGTTATAGAAGGCGTAGCTCAGTGTCGCCGCGAGAGCGAACAGCATGGCATGATGCAATTCGCCGATGCCAGGATGCATGACGATCAAGACGCCGAGAAAGCCGACCAGGATCGCGAGCATGCGGTGCCATCCCACCCATTCATGCAGGACCGGGCCGGCAAGCGCGGCGACGAGCAGCGGGGTCAGAAAGAAAATCGTGACGGTTTGATCGAGCTGCAGATATTTCAGCGCCACGAAGTTGAAGGCCGTGGATCCGACCATGACCAGCGAGCGCACGCCTTGCAGCAGCGGCTTTTTGGATTTGAGCGACGGCCGGAAGGCGAAGGGCCACAGGAAAAGGGCGCTGAACACCACATGCCCGGCAAAGCGCAGCCACGTCACCTCGGTGACGGGAACGGCGTCCACCTCGATCAGATATTTGGCGGTGGCATCGAGCGCCGCGAAGCAAACCGTCGCCAGCGCCATGAGCCCGATCGCCCTCAGGCGGTCGCTTGCAGGCACGCTATTTTGATAGTCTAGGTCGGAGCTCACGATGGTCTGTCGGCCCTTCCGGCCGGCGCGCGATTAAGAGGAGAGCGATGTGGCAGTCGTCCGTGCAATGTGCGCCATTGGGCTTCGCGGCCAACTCGGCCTGAACGGCAGGCTGCCCTGGGAGGGGAACAAGGGCCGCGAATTTGTTGCGGATGTGGCGCGCTTCTTCGAGGTGACGCGCGGCCATGTGCTCGTGGCCGGCCCGCGCACCGTCGCTTCAGTCCCGAGCTTTGCCTATGAGGACCGGACCATCCACGAAATCCGCTCCGGCGACGACCCGAGAGACGTGCTCGGCCGCTTCGCGGACCGCGTGGTCTATATCGGCGGCGGCCCCCCGGTATGGGCGGCCTATGCGCCCTTCATCCAGCATTGGGACATCACCCGCCTTCCCTATGACGGGGAGGCGGACCGATGGCTCGATCCGGCTTGGCTGGTGGCAGGCAGCCCACGGTAGTGCGCCCCTTTAAGGGGGCGCACTCGCGGCTCTCAATATCGCTCGCGGTGGACTGCTACGGCTGCGGCGAGGGTGACGGCGACGGCGCGGGTTCCGATGCGGGAGCCGTGTCGGTCGCGGTGGGTGTGGTGGTCGTCGTTGCCGTCTGGCCTAATACGCAGTCAAACCAGCCGGATTCGCCGAATTTGCAGTTGTGCCTATAGGATTGCACGGCGGCAAAAGCAGCAACGGCAATCAGCACGATCAGCAGCAGGCGCATTGTAGTCCCTCCCTCCTATGGTTGCCGCAAATTAGCCGAATGGCGGCAAAACAGAAAGAGGAAGCTGAGGGTATCTGCCGGTTTCGCCACAGAGCGGCAAGCGGGACACGTTTTAGGGCATTGACGAATACGGGGTTTTTTGGTCCTCCGGGGGCATGGAAAATGCGCCGCAGCCGGGCGAGGCGGGACGGGGAGGCGATGAAGACGCCCCTCCCGGCCGCAGACGCCCATTATTGAGGATCGGCGCGCCCCTTCTTTTCGCGCTTGTCCTCATCTACCTCGTCTCGCCGGCGGTGAGCTTTTACCGCATCGCCAGGGCGGTCGAAGCGGGGGATGGGCCGGCGCTTGCGAGCCGCGTCGACTTCCCGGCGCTGCGCAAATCCCTGCAACGGCAGATCGTCGATGCCTATATGGAGACCGCCGAGCGGAAGCTCAAAAAGCGGAAGTTAAGCCTTATCGAGCAGAGCCTTGGGCAAAGCTTCGGCAGGGGGCTCGCGGACGGTCTCCTCGTCGCGCTCGTGCATGACGGAACGCTGCTGGATCTCTTGCGAAAGGGCGAGGCAAAAGGCGCCGAGGGGCTCGAGGCGCAATTGACGCCCTCGGCGAACGAGGCGCCCTTCGCGAACATCAACTCGGCGCGGAGGGCGGTACGCTTCTGGTGGAGCACGGAATATCGCGGGTTCCACTATTACGTCTATGTGCCGGCGAACAAGCCGCATGAGGAGCAATTTCGCGTGCAACTGACCTTGCGCGACTGGAGCTGGAAACTGTCCGGCCTGGAACTCCCCCGCTCGATCCGCGCGCGGCTGGCGAGAAAAGCCTTCAAGCAGCAGGACGACCAAAAAAATTGAAGTCGCCCCGCCTTGGGGGAACCCGCTACAGGGGGAGGCGTTTAATTTCGCGCGGTCGGAAAAGGCAGCTCCCCTATGCCCTCCCCGCACCCAAGCTGCCGACCGCCTATCTTGGGGTAGAGAAGCCCGGAGCTCCCGGGCTTCTTTCCTCGTGCGCCTAAGGCCCGAAAACCGCTGAGACTTTCGAAACGCTGCCCGTTCGAGGCGGCTTTGCGCTAAAGTTGCGGCAGTGAAGCTGCCGGAGGGATGATCGATGCCGCATTTGCTGCCTTGGCTCGGGCTTTGCTCAGCCATCACCCTCGGTCTGCTCGCGACGGGCGCCGCCGCAGAACAACGTCAACAGCACCATACGATCGTTCCTCCGAATGACGTGAAATGGCAACCGGCGCCGCCATCGCTGCGGCCGGGTGCGCAAGCGGCCCTTCTTTATGGCGATCCTTCCAAGGACGGCCTCTTCGCCATGCGGCTGAAGCTGCCGAAGGGCTATGTCGTCGCGCCGCATAGCCATCCGCGGCCGGAAGTGGTGACGGTGATTTCCGGAGCGCTCAGGCTCAAAATCGTCGATGGCGATCATTCCAAGGAAGAGCGGCTGACGACCGGCACCTTCCTCGCGATGCCGCCGGGCATGGTGCATGAGGCTGTCGCCGATGAAGAAACGGTGTTGCAACTCAACAGCTTCGGGCCTTGGGACATGGTGTATGTGAATCCGGCCGACGATCCCCGAAAAGGAACGCAGTAGCCTGGCTTTTGCACTATCATTGAGCGGCGGAGAGCGGGATGGGACAGATGGGCGACACCGAACGAAAGAGCCTAACCGCCTTTGTCGTGCTTGCTGTGTTTGCGTGCTTGCTCGTGCCGTCCTTAGGAGGCTGCGCGGCAAGAGCCGTGGTCGGAACGGCGGCAGCCGTCACTGGCGTTGCCGCGAAGACGACCGTGAAGGCGGGCGCAGCCGTTGTCCGCACCACCGGCAGGGCAGCCGGCGCCGCGGTCCGCACCGTCACCAACTGACGTCTCACTAAAATATAAGGAGCGCCGAGCAGGGCTCGACGCTCCTGAAATCGCAAGCCGCTATGGAGCGGCGTTGCGAATAATTACATGGGTTTCTCCGCACATGTGCTGGTCTCAGCATTCCAGATGCCGCCAGCCTTCGAGCAATCGGCTTCACTCTTTGCCGCGCTCACATCACCAGCAAGAGCCGAAGTTGCAACGCCGAGGGCCAGAGACAAAGCAACGATGAGAGTCTTCATGAGGAGATCCTCCTTGTGTTGACACAACAACAAGGGGGGAACGCTCATGCCCCAATAGGGTTCGGCGGCGTAGAAATTTTTTTACGCAATTAGGCTGGAGCGATTCTAATATTCTCAAAGTTCCATTCCGCCTAAAAAGTTCCATCGTTCAGACGAGGCGCTTGCGGCACCGCGCCGGTTGGATTGGGAAACCCAGTTGAAGCATCTCAATCGCCCAGGGCGCATCGGAGTGCTTTGGCCTGCGGCGATATTCGCCGTCGCCGTCACTCTGCTCGCCGCAACCACTTTTATGCGGGCGACGACTCCGTGGTCGCTCCTACCGGACGCGGATTATTGGGCGAATATCTTCGGGCTGATCACCGAGGGCGGCGTCGACTTCAACCTCGCCGCTCTCTTCCGTCACAACAACGAGCATCTCGTCGTCATTCCGAAGCTCATCTACATCGCCAACTATGCCGCGATCTCGGGCAGCAATATCGGGTTGATCGCCTATTCGATCTTCGCCGGCGGGCTTTGCGCCGCCTTGCTCTTGATCTTCGCATACGACCTTTTTCGCGATGCGCCGTGGCGGCTGGTGCTCTGCGCCGTGCTGTTCCCCATCGTGATGTTCAGCGCCAAGCTGACCCACAGCTATTTCTACGGCATGAGCGGCACCATCTGGCTGACCGCCGACCTCTTCGTCATCGCCAGCGCTGCGGCGTTGGCGCGCGCCGTCGCCACCGGGAGAGCAAGCTGGCTGTATCTCTCGCTCGCCGCGGCGGTGCTCGGCATCCTCAGCTATTCGACCGCGATCTACATGCTGCTGGTGCTGATGGTGTTCAGCGCTGCTTATCTCGCCATACCTTCGCTGCGGGGACAGCTGCCGAGGACGCCGCTCGTTGCGACGCTCCTTGCGAGCTCGACGCTTCTCACAATTGTCGTCGCCTATGCCGCGCATGGATCGACAAGCCGGCCGTCGAGTGAATTCAACTCTCTCCAACTGATCGATTTCATGCTGATCTATATCGGTGGCGCTCTTGCCGAGGGGCCTTGGCGGAGGCCCGCGGGTGCTCTCATTCTCGCCGCCGGCGCGGCTGCCATCACCGCCCTGATCCGGCAAGGCCGCGGAAGGGAGACCCTTCTTTGGTCGATCCTCTATCTGTTCGCACCATTCAATGCGTTGATGAGCGGCTTCGGTAGGCTCGGCACGCTTGGCCTGAATGCGGCGGGCGCCAGCCGCTATCAATCGGTGACGGCGATTTCGTTGGTCGCCACCATCGTGCTGGTGCTGGCGGCGCTGCCGAAAAGCTCGGCGCTGCCGCGCGCGGCAATCGCAAAAGCGATGGGCTTCCTCGCCCTCATCGGCATCGGTGTCGTCATTTTGGCCGACCGCTCCTTCCTCCGATCCTATACGGCGCGGAATGCGAACAAGGCGATCACCGAGATCGCTCTGCGGCAAGGCATCGAGGATATTGCCGCGATCCAAGCCGCAACGCCGGCCGTCGGGGAGCTAACGCGCATGCTGCCGGCGCTTCGCGCGGCAAGCCATGTGCCCTTCGATCGACAGACGCGCTGCGAGGACTGGATCGGCAAGACGGCCGCGCCGCCCGGCGGACCGGCGAACGGCGCCATCGAGGCCGTCTCGCTCTACCGGACCCTCGGCGGTCAGGAGGCGCTGTCGTTATCCGGATGGGCGGTGGAGGGCGGGATCGGTGCCGAATGCATCGCCGTCGCCGATGACGATGGAACGGTGATCGGGGCAGGGGCGTCGGCCTTCCGCCGCCCGGATCTTAAGAGCGTCGACCGCCGGCCCTCTGCGAGGATCGGCTGGAAAGCTGTGGCGCCATTGCCGCGTGGCCAAACGATTTGTGCCTACGCCCTGTTTCCTGGGACCGGCACCTTGGCGAAGCTCCCGACCTGTCACGACCTTGCGGGGTCAGGTGCCGTGGGACAGGGACGCCCCTAGCCACCGCGATTTGTGGCGCTTAAGACTGGCGCGAATAATGGTATAGGGGTGCCGGTCTATCCCGGTCGGTGAAAGGAAGAGTGTGATGGCGGTCTGCCTCGTGATGAACTTTGCTGGAATCGATGCGAAGAAATACGATGCGCTTCTCGAGCTTATGAGAAAGTCGGGCTCGGGGCCCGATGATGCGCCCGGCTTCATCAGCCATGTCGTGGGGTTCATGGGCGACAATTGCCATGTCGTCGATCTTTGGGAGTCGCAAGCGGATTTCGAGCAATTCGTAGAAGAAGAAGCTGCGGCCGGCTTTCGATAAGCTTGGCGTTTCCGCCGAAGCGCGCGTCAACGGCTTTGAAGTTTACAACACCATGAAGGCGAAAGCCTGAACTGGCCTAAGCCGGCCCAGGTCCAAAATCCTCGTCGCGCTGCTCGATCATTTGGGCCGGCCGGACAAAGCGCCTGCGGGCGTGCAGCCGGTCGGCAAGTTCGAGAAACAGGCCGCAGATCACGAGGCAAGACACGCCAAGAGCGACGTAACCCCAAAGCACCGATTGCGCGATCGCCCATTGGCCGGCACGCTGTGCGCTTACCCAGTTGAGACCGCGTAGCATATCGGCTGTGTTCGGAAAGGCCTCGGCGATCGTCTCGCTGTCCGGCGTGAAGATGCCGGTCTTCAGCCAGTCCAGTGCATCCCCGCCAAGCTTGAATGCCACGACGCCGAAAGAGAGGATTGCGGCGAGCGCAAAAATTGCGGCGATCCATTTGGCGGCGGCGATCTTGGCGCCGAGCCAAAGATCTTCGAGCTTATGAAAAAACGATTGCGGGTCCATGGAAGGTCCTCGGCGGCGTCAGCCGCAGAAAAATAGCGCCTTTCTCGCTACTACTTCCCGAAGGCGGCGGTCCTGTGCACAAGAAGCAACATTTCCAGCATTTCAGGGGAGCCCTTAATCAAAGTGCCGATGCGCATGGTATTATGCTTCGGGGGTCGAATCCCCGCCGAAAGAGAGGAGGGTCGAATGGGCTACATCTTGGCGATCCTGTCCGTACCGATCGCAACGGGCACGGGCATTTACAAGCCGGACGTGATGCATAACGGACGCTGCATTGCCGAGCCGGGCAGCTATCAGGCGCTCTATTGTCCTCCGGGAAGCGATGCACCCGGCTATCGCATCAAGCGGAAGAAGAACTAGACCGGCCGCAGGGGACGCCGGCTGAACCCGGCGCCCCTGTGTCGCGCAGGCATTACGGACGGGTTGCGCCTGCGGATCGCCGTGCGGCATCGCGGAAGGACAATAGGAACCAGATCGCCAGAAGCATGAAGGCGAATTCGTAGTTCGTCTCTTTCAGCTCGTCGAAGGCGGAGATCTTGATCGGGAGGAACGACTGGCCGCCAGTGATGAATTTGAACAAGGCGAAATTGAAGAGGAACAGCGCCCCAATGGAGAGGGGGCTGACCGGAACGCCGGAGAACGAATTCAGCTGCCGTATCTTCCGGGATGCCCACACCAGCATCGGCAGCGCGACGCAATAGACCAGCCAGAAGATCGAAAACAGCCGGTTGGCGTTCAGCAGCAATTCGACAAAGGATTTGCGGCTACCGTCCGGGTTCCGCGCCTGAAACAGCCACAGATTATGGATGTTGATCTCCTCTTGCGCGTTCAGCGCTTTGAGGCCTTCGGGCGTGCTCAAGCCGAGCAGGCGCTGACCCCAGCTGATTTCCTCGCCGAGGCAAAGGAGCATCAGCAGAGCGAGCGCCAGCAGCCAATAATTCCGGGTGGTGGCGCGCCCGAGGAAGCGGTTGTCCATGCCGCGAGAGGCAAGGAACGCGCCGAGGAAAGCCAGAATGGCGATCAGCAGGAAGGCGGCGCCGATGGCTTCCACGAGCGCATCCTCATCGGCGACGCGCTTTGCGGATTCGGGGTCGAGTGTCAGCAGGAACACATAAGAGAAGGCGATGATGGCGACGCCCGCAAGCGTCAGCCAGTGGAGGACGGTGAGGAGCCGAGAATCGTCCGGGCTCTCGTGGGATGTTCGCAACGAGGAGAACTCCAGGGGGCAGGCGCGCTTCGCCATGCTTCTAGCAGCATCGCTCGGTGACCGGCGAGCGGGAATAAACGACATGCCGGTGCGTTCTCGTCCGTCTGGCGGGGGACGCCGCACATTACAGGAGCATTAAGTTGATTGACCGGCCCCCGGATGTCTGCAACTTCCGCAGCTTCGGCGCGGGGGCGCACCGCCATCTCTAAGGGGATGTTGCAAGATGCCTTTTCGCGCCCATGCGGGGTCATTCACGCCTGAACAGCTCGCCGCCATGACCACGGCTTTGGATGCGGCGATTGCCGAGTCGGGCGGCTCTCTCACCGAAGTCATGACGCGGGCGATGGCGCAACGCATCTTGAGAAGCGCTGCGGAAGGTATCTTCACCGTCGATGAGCTGAAACGGGCGGCCCTCGGCGAAGACCAGGACTAAACAATGGCAGCGCGGGGCGCTAACAGGGCGCCGAGCTGTTGCCCGACGCCCCATCCAAGCGTTAGTCGCCGAGCTTCCATTTGATCTGAAACTCGATCTCCTCCTCGTCGTCG
The DNA here is from genome assembly GCA_963786425.1 of uncultured Alphaproteobacteria bacterium. Lineage (GTDB taxonomy): Bacteria > Pseudomonadota > Alphaproteobacteria > Rhizobiales > Methyloligellaceae > Methyloceanibacter. The sequence continues at coordinate 26,193 of CAWAZB010000001.1, forward strand.
CCGCGCTCATGCTCGATATTGTAGGAGGCCCGGACCGGGACGGACACGCGTTCGCCGGCAATCTGGATTTGGAAACGCTGTTTCGTTTCCAAAGCGTCCGCCAGCCTGCGCAGCTTGTCGATGAAATCGGGGAGAGGGTAATTCTTCTCAACGTCCCGTTCTGATCTGTCGTTCATCATACCTCCTAATTGCTTATGCTTCCGCATTTGGTGCGGAAGACGCGCGCTGACAAGGCGTGAGCAGGAGGCAGCAGCGCGCTAACGCAAAATCTCGACGAGCAGCACCCAGGCTTCGAGAACGACTTTGAACATCGACACGATCATGCCGGCGGCAACGAAATAGAGGCCGCTCGCATCGCCCATCATTAGCATTGCGCCGCCGATGATATAGGGAAGGACGGCGGCGCCGAGCACCAAGAGATTGCCGACGAAAGCTCCTCGATACTTCGGCTCAACTTTGCGCAACGAATTGACTTCGACGAAGCCGCACACGATGGCCGCAGCGCCGCCGCTTGCGAGGATCTCAAGCCCGAGGGCGAACGGCGACTGCCCCGGAATGAGGGCCAACGACGAAATGACGAGGGCTGCTAGGATCACGAGCATCGCGACCAGAGCGCGGCTCGGCAGCACGGGGTAGCTGAGGATCGTTTTCAGGTTCAGCGACAGGCCGACAAACACCAACCCGCCAAGCGTGGCCGCCGCGCCGAGCTGCGCCGCGTAAAATGCCTCCCAATCCGCAATGCTCATCATGGGAAACACTATGCTGCAGGGGGTGAGACTGGCGGCTATCCTAGCGTGCCGTTTTGCGGACGCAAAGCGCCGCTCGACTTACACGATCAGGAAGTCGGCGGTCGTAACAGCGTCGGCTGTGTTCAAAAAATTGGCGATGAGCACGGCGGCGCCGCCATTTGTGCCGTCGGCATCCCAATAGAGTTGAGGGACGCCAGTGCCGCCATCGGTATCGTAGAGAAAGGTTCCCTCGGCGGTCGTTGGCACGGGGTTGGTGCCGGCAATGAAAGTGGTGCCGGCTACCAGCACCTCGCCGGGAGTCAAGCCGCCTCCGAAGCCTGCCGATGAGAATGCAAGTGTGTCATCAGCAGCAACAAACAGGTTGATGCTTTCTCCCCTGGGGTATACGGGCCATTTCTCGGCAAAATTTTCGGTGCTGGCGGCGAAGCGTTTGGCAGGCCCTCACGCCTCGATCACGGTCTTTTTTGGAGCCGCATCGGCGAGCGATGATATGGTCCCGACACGGAGGCGAGGCGAGGGCGCCGTCCGAGCGGAGGAACGATGAGAGAGCTGACTGAAAAGGAACTGAACGAAGTGACGGGCGGCTTCAATGCGGGCCCGCTCAATCTTGGCCTGGTCACGGGACTGCTGCAGACCATCAGGGAAGCATCGCAGCCAGGAGGGCCACCTCTACTCTTCGCGATCCTCGCCTGGGTCCGCAGGGAGCTCGGAACGATCGGCTGAGCTCCGTTGCGCTGCTAATTGCCTTCGCCGACGCCAGGCACGTCTACTTTCGGAGCGTCCACTCTCGGGGCATCGATCTTCGGCGCCTCGATATTGACGTCGAGGGTCTTCTTGTCGCCGTCAAACACTCCAAGGAAGTAGATTAGGCCGAGCGCCAGGAGGACCACGGCAAGGACGCCGGCGATAAGGCCTAAACCCCCGCCGCCTCCGCCCGAATTGACGATATGCACCTCTTTATCAGCCATGGGGTGACTCCTTCGAAACATCCGCCCGAGGGCCGGGCGCGCCGTCCCAATGACCGGACTAGGAGAAAAGGGTGACGAGCGTGATGCCTTCGAGCTGAGGCGCCGCCCAAACGACGGCGACTGCCAGCAGCATCAAGATCAGCAATTCCACCTTGAGGGTCATGGCGGAGAAACGCGAAGCCCGAGGCGCCGGTTCCGCGAGTGAAGTTTTTCGGGCACGGGCTTGGGTCTGAAGGGCGGAACCAATCGGGGCCGGTGGTGTTGATGTGTGGGCTTAGAATCGCGGGGGCCAAACGATAGCAGGGGAATGGATTTAGAATGCAACGAGCATCGCTTTACGGATTTGACGCGCGTTTCCACGCGAGGGTGGAGCGCACGAAAGCCGGCGTGAAGGCATTGATCAATGTGATCGGCGGCGACGGTCTGCCCTCCGACACGGATTTGCGGCATTTCAAAACCGACCCCGAGCTCAGGCGCTGGCTTACGGACGAGGCGCATCGGCGCGGCTTCTCCAGCATCGCCGTCGAATTTGTGCGCTAGCCGGGGAAGACGATATCGATGTTCGCCTCGGGAAAAGACAATTCGCCACGCGCAAGCGAAAGGCCGACGGCGCTCCACTCAGCCAGTCAGACGGAGACCGGCCTCGCCAATTCGGCGATCATGATGCGCCTCCTCAATCATTTGATGGCGATGGATCTCTTGAGCCGGGCGGATGTGAAGAAACTTCTCGAGGGCGCCGCGGAAGATTTGCTCGCAAACGGCAATGACAAGGTGATCGCCCACCAAGGGGCGGCGCGGCTTATTCGCGATAAGCTGCTGCCGACGATCTAGGGCCAAAGGCCCCTCAAATCACTTCATCCCCCCATAAAAGATAAGGGCGCCAGCTTTCGCCGGCGCCCTTTCAAATGCGGCTAACTCGGCCGGACTATGGGCAATACCAGAACGGTCCGACGAGGACGCAGCCCCAGCGCTGCCAGTAGCGCGGACGAGAGTGGTAGCGATGTTTCCAATAGCGGCCACGGTGGTGCCAGCCCCTGCCGTGCCTCCATCCTTTGCCGGATCCCATATGACCCTTCCCGCCCCAATGACCCTTCCCGCCCCAACCCTTCTTGCCCCCATGTTTTTGAACCTGGATGACATTGGAGGTGGCGGCATCGGCCGGATTTGCAGTCGGGGCGCTGGGAACGGCCCAGGCAGTCGCGAGAGTCGCAACCGAGAGCATGGTTGCGATGAGTGCAGCTTTAATCATTGTGTTCTTTCCTCTTAGACCAAGAATAGGGCGATTAGATACTGACAGAGATGAACGGCGGCTGAATGAGCAGCCTTCAATAACGCAGCCGCGCGATATTCGTTGCTGAACCGGCGCCTGCCTTTAATGAACCTAGAAGATATGGAAATGCCCGGGGTCAATCCTTGGCGCTCCGTCGAGCTGAGCGACCTGAACCTGACCGCCGGGGTCGGTCCCGTTGATGTCCCAGTAAAGAGCACCGGAATCGGTGTCATAGAGGAAGGTGCCGATATCCGTGGTCGGTGCCGGATTGCCGTTGGCGATGAAGCTCCGCCCTGGCACCAAGAACTCATCAGCAACAAGCCCCCCGCCGAAGGCCGAGGCCGAGACGGCGAGGATATCGTCCCGCGATGAAAAATCGCGGATCGTGTCTAGATTGCCGTTGGCAGAGCCAAATCGGAAAAGGAGCGAGTCGAAGGAGAAAGTGTCCTCACCCGAACCGCCTTCCAATATGTCGCGTCCGCGGCCACCATTCAGCTCGTCATTACCTTCGTTTCCGAGCAGACGGTCGTCGCCTCCATCGCCATTCAAAATATCGTTCCCGGTATCGCCAAGCAGAAAGTCATTACCGGCAGCGCCGCTCAAGACATCGTTGCCGGCTATTCCTCCGATCGTGTTTGCGGCGGAATTGCCCTCCATCCTGTTGTCGAGGGGATTTCCAATTCCGTCGATTGCGGCCTTGCCGATCAATGTAAGGTTTTCGACCTCAGTGAGGAGGGCGTAACTGGCGCTGGCGTGGACAGTGTCGGTGCCGCCGTCCGGATTCTCGATGACCCTGTCCTCATGGGACTGTCTGTCGACGACGTAGAAATCGTCACCGGGCCCGCCGGTCATGGTGTCGTTGCCGGCGCCACCGAGGAGCCGATCGTTGCCGGCGCCGCCATCGATATTGTCGTCGCCGGCTTCGCCGACGAGAACGTCATTGCCATCCAAGCCGCTCAGCACGTTAGCGGCAGAGTTGCCTTCTATTTCATTGTTCTCGGAATTGCCGGTACCTTTGGCGACAGTATTGAGAAGAACCAGATCTTCAACGTTGGCATCTAAGATCCAATCGATCGTCGAGCGCACGGTATCATGACCGCCGCCCGGGAGTTCTTGGGTGAGATCGCGGTCAGCAGGGATCTCAAACTGCCCGCTATCGACGTCGTATACATCGTCCCCCCCGTCGCCCCTCATAAAGTCGTTGCCAAGACCTCCGATCAATCGATCATCGCCGAGACCGCCGTGCAAAAAATCGCCGCCTGCGCCGCCATCCAAGATGTCGTCACCTGGTCCCGCGAAAACGAGGTCGCGGCCAGCTAGGCCGTTAAACTTGTCGCCGACATCGTCCAGCAACTCGTCCAGCGTTCCGCCAATAAAGCCATTGAATGGGGGGACGAAATTGGCGGCGACGTTGTCATCTCCGGGGGTGCCGGTGAACTTTGCCATGCGGAGTCCTCCCACGCGCAGCTCGATCCAAACGAGTTTAATTCAATCTCGACGGAATGCGAATCCCTGCGCGGCAAGTTGCGAAAAAGTGACCTCCGAATGGGGTAGCGGCGGGCCCATTGGGGGAGGGGTCCCCCGTTGGTACGGCCAAAAAAATATCAATCAGCGTAGTGTTGCCGGCCCGCTCCCATCCCATATTGCTGTCACCGGCTGCCGCATTGGTCGCGCCGTAACTAGGGAGGGTCGAAAATGCGCAGCCTAACATTGGCTGCCGCGGGCTTTGCAGCCGCGGCTTTATTGAATTGGTCAGCCCAAGCGGCGCCATCCATTCCATCGCCTTCGCACAATTATTCGCCGGTGCAGGAAGTGGGATGCGGAGGGCCGGGGCGCTGCCCGACCGGACGTACGTTTGTTTGCCGCCCAGCCGGATGCTGGTGCGCACCTTGCGGCGGCTATTATGGTCGCCCCTTCAAATACCCGCTTCGCCCTTGGCGCTGGCGCTACTAGAATTTATCGCTGAGACTTTAAAAGGGGCGCCCGCGAAAGCGGGCGCCCCTTCGCATTGGGGCTGCCACACCCGCCGAACGATGCCCCCTTCGTTCAGCCGCAGTTTATCCATGATGATATAGTGCGGGGGCTTCCTCACGGACGGAGCTCAAGATGATCGCGATCAAAAGAGTGACGATGGTGTTCGGCCTGCTGTGCTTGTGCGCAGTGCCGGCGCATGCAGCACAAAATACCGGCGGCGGTCCGGCTGGAACTAACTTCTCTTGCGACGCCAATACGCTCGTTTGCAAATGCAAGGGACATATCAACGGTGCCGATTGCAAAGGCATGGCCAAGAATTGCGATAAGAACTCGACAACGTCATGCGATTTGAACGGCTGCACCTGCACGATGAGCCGGCGAGGTCCGACCAAAGGTAAGCCCGACGTGAGACCTCCCAGCGCAGGAAAGGAACAGTAGTAAGCGGCAACGAACGAACAGCTGCTTCCCTATTGCAAGGACGCGGGTCTTCAGTCGCGGCGCGGCAAAGCCTTGGGGGCAACTCCCGGGCCTTCCTTGCGTGTGAAGACCTACGATGGCGGACCTATGCAGCCTCGCCCTGTTGCAAGCGGCGCTTTAATGTGGCTCGCTCATTGCCGGCCGTCACGCGACTGGGAGGAAACGGATGCGCCAAGCCCAGCTTTTACTGCTCTTACTGCTTGGCCTCGTCGGACTCGATGTCCTGCATTCTCAATCCGCGCAAGGCGGAGCGCCGGCAACGGCGGAGAAATGCTGTGCTCCTGGCGACGCCACGCCGCCGGGCGAACTCGTGCAGAAAATCCCGCCCGGCCAGCTGCACAGCCCTTATCCGGATTACGCCACGCTCGCGAAAGAGGAGGAGCTCGTCAAGATTTACAGATTGCCGGGCTGCAATGAGTGTCATGGAGGCGGCGGAGGCGGTGGCATATGCCCGCCGCTGACCGAGGGTGTCTGGTTCTGGGGCAACACCGACGACGTCCTGTTCAGGCTGATAACGCTTGGATCGCAGGGGCTGGAGCAACAGGGCTTCGAGCGTTTGTCCTATGGATCGGTACCCGCGCCGATGCCGCCGATGGGTTTCTCGGTCAAAACGTCCGATCAGCTTTGGAAGATCATCGCCTTCATCCGTTCGATAAACCCTCCTGGAACCAATCCTCCGGAGAAGGTCGTTCCGGGGAGGATGAAAGGGAAGGACGGCACGTCTCAGTGAGACGGTGAGTTTTGGATTCCAGCCGGCGCGCGCCAAGGCATCGCCTCAATCACGTCCTGTCCCGCAAAAGCGAGGCAGGGTGATATTCCCGCATAGGGCCGACCATGCTCAGATCTCGGCGTTAGATGGCGTTTGGGCAAAGGCCACTGAGGGGATCCGGGAGCCGGCGACCCGTTTTCTTCGGTTGATAAGTCCGGAACCGGACGAAGCGAGAGATTGTTTACTCCCCAGACGGATTTTCTGAGGGAGAAAAGCAATGATGAAGATCACCTCCGGTCTTCCGATAAAGACACGCGTTCCGCTGGCAGTCTGGTTCTCGGCGGGATTGGCGACTCTTGTTTCCTTGATCTTGCACAGCCATCAAATTGTCGACGCCGCCCCCCATCAGCTTGCCAACGTGGCGCATTTATTTGCCCACGCTTCTGCATTCTGAGCCGGCTTTTGGCGTTCCGTGAGGGTTTGGCGCTGAGCAAGCGCCAAACGACCGGATTCCGAGGAATTTCGAGAGCCGACTGTTGCAGTTGTGCCACCATTTTATTCGGGATCTTTTCTATATTGGCACCTTGAGATTCCAACGAGGGGGGGACCCAACATGCGTATCTTTATGGCTTGCGCCATCGTTATCGCGACGGCAATCGGCGTCGCCGGCTGCTTTCACCACCAGCAGACGGTGGCCACCGAGCCGCTGAAATAGGCTGAAACGACCTGCAATCTCCTTTGCAGTGCTGAACCCCCTGAGTTGAGTAATTCGACCAGGGGGTTTTTCTTTGCCTTGGGCTAACGGAAGAGGGGGAGACACTCGGCGCGCAGCTGCTCGGCTACCCAATCCCAAACCCATTATTTTTTGCGATGGTCACGCACGGTAACGCCGGATTTCGCGCCCTTTTCCCCGGTCCCTCCAAGCTGGTCATATCCGCCCTTCCATTTTGGACCGCCCAGCCGTCCTGGCACTGTGGACGGCTTTCCTCCGGTAACACCGCCCTGAGGCGCGCCGTCTGGTCCTCGATGATCGCGGACAACCGTTTCAGCCGAGGCAAGGTCTATTGGGAATGCTGAGCCGGCCGCGACAATCAGAACGGCCGAGGTGAGCAACGCCGAGATGGTCGTGATGCGGCAGGCTTTGGGGGAAGACATCGCTTATCTCCTCGGTACGGACGGAGCGCGATGGAAGGTCTCAGCCACCGGCGCCTGTGACTGTTGTGACGCCCGAACGTTGCGCCTCTTTTCGGGGAATAGCGAGTAACAATAAGGGGCGCCAGCTTGGCCGGCGCCATGCCAATCCAATACAATTACCCTGCGCCTATGCGCGGAACGCCTTACACGATCAGGAAATCGGCCGACGTAAGCACAGTGCGGACACTATTGAAGGTGGCGATTAACGCTGCGTCCGCTCGGACCGGTCCCATCGACATCCCAAAAGAGACGCGGAGCTAGGGACGGCGTCCCATCGGTATCATAGAGAAAAGTACCCTCGGTCGTAGTGGGGACAGGACTGGGGTCGGCAATGAAGGTCGTGCCAGCGACAAGCACTTCGCTAGGAGTAAGACCCCCTCCAAACCCAGCAGATGAAAAGGCGAGCGTGTCATCAGCAGGCACAAAGCCGCTGCCGTACGGCATCTCCGCCTTCGGCAGCGTTAAGACAGGAAAAAATGTCGTTGTTAAGCCCGCCGAACAAGACATCGTCACCGGGGCCACCATACAACTCATCGTTACCATCACCGCCATTTAAAAAATCGTTTCCAGCCTGCCCGACGAAAACATCATTCCCGTCATTGCCGGTAAGGTTATTATTGCCGCTGTTCCCGTCGAGGAAATTATTGCCGGTGTTGCCAGTGCCGTTGATGTTTGTGGAACCTCTGCAGGGCCAGGTGCTCGAGATTGGTGCCCAGATTGTAGGAAATGGTCGAACTGACTAGATCCGTACCTTGTGACGCGACTTCTGTTATGGCGTCGCCCGCACATCCACCTCATAGATGTCGTCACCGGTACCGCCTTGCATCAAATCATTGCCCATACCTCCATTGAGAATGTCATTGCCAATACCGCCAACGAGAGCGTCGCCGGCAGCCCCTTCCAACAAGTCATTGCCCGTCCCGCAAGGCTGTCATTGCCCTTACCGCCCAAAAGAGTATCGTGCCCGCCATTTCCGAATATGCTGTCATTCCCAGCAGGCCGCTCAAAATATTGGCCGCCTCATTACCGTTTATCGAGTTATTTTCGGAATTGCCCGTGCCGTTGATGGGGTTCGCACCGTCCATGTCGAGGTTCTCGAAATTGGTGTTAAGGGTATAGGTGACAGTCGCCACGACCATATCCATGCCCTGACCGGGGCTCTCAATCACCATGTCGCCGACATTGTCAACCTCGTAAAGATCGTCGCCCGGACCGCCTTTCATAATGTCGGTTACCGGTACCTGCATCAAGATGTCGTTGCCGGCTCCCGGCGAGCATGCGTGTCGTTGCCCCCTGCCCCAGTGAAGGTGTCGCCGTACCGTCCTGGAGATCGGTCATCGTCCCGCCGGTAAATGCCGGTCAGAATGCCATCGGTGGCGTCAGCAACATCCGTACCAGCGGTCCCAGTGAACGTAGCCATGAGGCTCCTCCCATCCGGCGGCCCACATCGGACCTGCCGTTGCTCAACCCATACTGGAAGAAAAAAAACCGCACGCACCCCTCATTTGGGGTACTGCCAACAAAAAAGGATGAGGCCCTACACGATCAGCCCGAGCTCGCGCGTTGCGTGCGGAGTGCAGTAATTGGGACGTTTAGGAAGCGGGGGGGCCTGCAGCTTGGCGCCCCAACGCCTCTCCCGGCTGGGATCAGGCGTTGTGATGCGCGGGTGTCGGGCGGAAAGCGTCGGTTTAAATGGTGAGCCCGCCGGGGCTCGAACCCGGGACCCCTTGATTAAAAGTCAAGTGCTCTACCGGCTGAGCTACGGGCTCGATCACAAGCAAACGATATGGGTCTGCGCGGCCGCGAGGTCAATTTCGAGCCCACCGGACGGGCAGACCTTGCGGCAAAGCCGCGTTAGACCAAAGCGCGACGAATCTCAAGCTTCCTTCGCCCTTTCGCGCTTCGAGGGCGGGCAATATGGGGCTTCGCGCCCTCGCGATTAGCCGTCGCGAAAGGCAATTCCTTTCTTTAAGCTCCGGCGCCGATACGGAGGAAGCGCAAGATGCAGGACGAACCATTCGGAGGGCGGGGACGGCGGGTCCTGACGCGGCTTCTGCTTCTCATTCCCTTCGCCGCCTTGATCTGGGTCCCGTCTTACAATCGCATCGAACCGGAGCTTGCGGGGATCCCGTTCTTCTATTGGTACCAGCTCGCCTGGATCATCATCAGCGCGGGCCTCGTGCTCGCCGTCTATCTCATCGACATCGGAAGCGAGCGCAGGCGCTAGCGCGGCGCGGTCGGGGCCGGGGAGGGCTTCTTCGTGAACGTCACTGCCACGATCATTTTCGTCGCGCTGTTCCTTTTGATCACCGTGCTCGGATTCGTGGCGGCGCATTGGCGGAAGGCCAATCTCGACGTCCTGCATGAATGGGGGCTCGGCGGCCGGCGCTTCGGCACGGTGATCACCTGGTTCCTGCTCGGCGGCGACCTCTACACCGCCTACACCTTCATCGCCGTTCCGGCGCTGATCTTCGGCATGGGGGCGATGGGCTTCTTCGCCGTGCCCTATACCGTGATGATCTATCCGATCCTCTACGCGATCTTCCCGAAGCTCTGGCAGATCGCACATGCGCGCGGGCATGTCACCGCGGCAGATTACGTGCGCGACCGCTTCGACAGCCGCACGCTCGCGCTTGCGCTCGCCGTCACCGGGCTCCTCGCGACGATGCCCTATATCGCGCTGCAGCTCGTCGGCATGGAGGTGGTGATCGGCGCGCTCGGCTTTCCGACCGAGGGGCTGTGGGGGCACGTTCCGCTCATCATCGCCTTCACGGTGCTTGCGCTTTTCACCTATCGCAGCGGCCTCCGAGCGCCGGCGCTGATCGCCATCGTCAAAGACCTTCTGATCTTCGTCACCGTCATCGGCGCCATCATCGTCATCCCGGCGCAGCTCGGCGGCTATTCCGAGATTTTCGCCAAGGTGCCGCCGGAGAAGCTGACGCTGACACCGCCGGAAGGGGCGACGCTCGGCACCTATAGCGCCTATGTGACGCTGGCGATCGGCTCCGCCTTCGCGCTGTTCCTCTATCCGCATTCGCTGACCGGCATCTTGAGCTGCTCCGACGGCAATGTAATCCGGCGGAATGCGGCGCTGCTGCCGGCCTATTCCTTCATCCTCGGCCTGATCGCGCTCCTCGGCTATATGGCGATCGCCGCCGGCGTCGGCAGCGACCCCACCCATGCGGCTGGCTTCGAGCGCTACGGACCGAACTACGCGGTGCCTGCGCTCTTTCTAAGCTCGTTCGATTCATGGTTCGTCGGTGTCGCCTTTGCCGGCATCGCCATTGGCGCGCTGGTGCCGGCAGCCATCATGTCGATCGCCTGCGCCAACCTCTTCACGCGCAATCTCTATAAGGAATATCTCCGCCCCGATTGCAGCGACGCGCAGGAGGCCCAAGTCGCCAAAGTGGTGTCGCTGGTGGTGAAGATCGGGGCGGTGGTCTTTATCCTCCTCATTCCCCAGGCCTATGCCATCCAGCTGCAGCTCCTCGGCGGGATCTGGATCATCCAGCTGCTGCCGGCGATTCTGCTCGGCCTGTTCACCAGCTCCTTCAACGCGAAGGCTCTGCTGCTCGGCTGGGTGGTGGGGGTCGGCGTCGGCACCTACATGGCCGCGACGCAAGGCTTTACGAGTTCGGTCTATCCGCTGTCGGCCTTTGGGCTGACAATCCCGGGATATGCGGCGCTTTACTCGGTCGTGCTCAATTTCGTTGTTTCAATTGGATTTTCGCCGATCTTCGATCGCCTTTCCCCACCGTCTAAGCTTGCTTCGGCGAATAGAACCGGCTGACGGGGCTCAATCCGCATAGAATTGACCCGTGGCGAATAAGACGCGGGCAACCGGAATTTGCGGTCCGCGCACTCGACCGTGGGCGGATTACTCGCTAGTTTCGGTGAGTTTGGACCACACTGACCTCCAGAGAGGGAGAAAATTTCATGGCAAACGATAACCAGGGCGGCGGCAGGACATTCCTCGCGATCGTCTTGGGCGGCATTGTGCTCGCTCTCATAATTGCTGCTTACTTTATGTACGGGGACAGAGCGGAGACTCCGGCCACTACGGAGATGCCGACCACCGAATCGCCAGCGATGGCGCCAGAGCCGGCTCCGGCTCCTGAGCCGGCACCGGCTCCAGAGCCGATGGCTCCCGATACGCCGGCAGAGCCGATGGCTCCCGACGCAGCGCCCGAGACGCCCGCGCCAGACGCGCCGGCTCCCGACGCAGCGCCCGAGACGCCGGCTCCGGGTCAACCGTAGGCAAGACATGTTTGGGCGGCTCGGCCTTCGAGCCGCCCAAGCTTTTTTACGTTTGGATGACAGCGGGATCCGGCATCACGCCCGTTTGATCACGCAGCGCCGGTTGCGCCGGCGAGAAGCCTCTTTGCCGCCGAATTGATGCTAGACTGTGCGCCTCGATATTGCGCGCTAAGGATCGAGGCTAGTGACGCTTGCAACGACACGCGGGTTGACCACGCTGCTGCTTTTGGCGGCGGCGACGGCATCCTTTGCAGCAAGCGCGCAAGACAAGGACAAGGCCAACAGCAAGCCGGTCGCCGTCGAGGCCGCCAAGGTCCAGGCCGCGCCCCTGAGCGAACAGGTGACGGCGGTCGGCACGCTGATGTCGAACGAAGGGGTCACGGTGAGTTCGGAAATTGCCGGCCGTCTCGAGAAGATCCATTTCGAGGAGGGGACTGAAGTCCGGAAGGGCGACCCGCTCTTCACGCTCGACAGCTCGGTCTATCAGGCGCAGATCGCCGATGCCGAAGCGAAGCTGAAGCTTGCCGAGCAGACGCATCAGCGCACCACCCAGCTCTTCGAGAACAAATATGCGACGGCGCAATCCGCCGACGAAGCCGTCTCCGCTCTTGCGGTCAGCACGGCGAGTGTCGAGCTTGCGCGGGTGCAGCTGGAGAAGACGCGGATCGCCGCACCCTTCTCCGGGATCGTCGGGCTTCGCCGCGTCAGCCCGGGCGAGTACATCACCGCCGGTCAGCCGCTCGTCAATCTGGAGGCCATCGATCCGATCAAGGCGGATTTCCGCGTTCCCGAGCGCTTTCTGCCGGCGATCAAGGTCGGCCAGACCATCCGCATCAAAGTGGATGCCTTTCCCGACGGCACGTTCGAAGGAAAGATCTACGCCATCGATCCGCGGCTCGACATTGCCGGCCGCAGTCTCCTCGTGCGCGCAATCGTGCCGAATCCGGGTCAGCAGCTCCGACCCGGCCTCTTCGCGCGCGTCACCGTGCTCTTGCAGTTGAAGGAAGACGCGCTCAGCGTGCCGGAGCAGGCCATCGTGCCGCAAGGCGACGACCAGTTCGTGTTCAAGATCGTGGACGGCAAAGTCCAAATGATCAAGGTCGTCACCGGCACGAGGCGCGAGGGGAGGGTGGAGATCGTCGAGGGCCTTGCCGTCGGCGATGAGGTGGTCACCGCCGGGCAGCTCAAGATCCGCGACGGCGCGCCGGTCTCCGTCACCCCGACGCAGGAGCCGCGGGTGTGAGCCTTTCCGAGGTTTCGATCCGCCGGCCGGTCTTCGCCACCGTCATGAGCCTCGTGCTCGTGCTGCTCGGCCTTGTCTGTTACGACCGACTCAGCGTCCGCGAATATCCGGCAATCGACCCGCCGATCATCACCGTTCAGACCGACTATCCCGGCGCAAGCGCGGCAATCGTCGAAACCCAGGTCACCAAGATCCTGGAAGACACGCTCTCCGGCATCGAGGGCATCGATTTCATCTCCTCGATCAGCCGGCAGGAATCGAGCCAGATCACCGTCACCTTCAAGCTGACCCGCGACCAGGACGATGCCGCCGCCGACGTCCGCGACAGGGTGGGGAGGGTGCGCGGGCGCCTTCCGGACGAGATCGAGGAGCCGATCATCCAGAAGCGCGAGGCGGACGCGCAACCGATCCTGCATCTTGCCTTTTTCAGCGGCCGGCACTCGGCGCTCGAGATCACCGACTATGCCGACCGCTACATCAAAGATCAGTTGCAGACGATTCCGGGCGTTGCCGAGGTGCGGCTCTTCGGCGAGCGGAAATATTCGATGCGGCTCTGGCTCGATCCGGAGCGGCTCGCCGCTTACAACCTCTCGCCGCAGGATGTCGAAGCCGCGCTGAGGCGGCAAAATGTGGAAGTGCCGTCCGGACGCGTAGAGAGCCTGCAGCGCGAGTTCACCGTGCTGTCGGAAACGGACCTGCGCACGCCTGAGCAGTTCAACGAGCTCATCATCAAGGAAGCCAACGGCTATCTTGTGCGCTTGCAAGATGTCGGGCGCGCCGAGCTCGGGCCGCTCGATGAGCGGCTGATCGTCCGTTTCAACGGACAGCCCGCCATTGCGCTCGGGGTGATCAAGCAGGCGACGGCCAATCCGCTCGAAGTCGCCGACGGCGTGAAGGCGATGCTGCCGCGCATCACCGAGTCGCTGCCGGAGGGCATGCAGGTTCGGATGGCCAATGACAAATCGATCTTCATCTCCGAGTCGATCACCAACGTCTACAAGACCATCGGCGAAGCGATCCTACTCGTCGTGCTGATCATCTTTTTGTTCTTGCGTTCCTTGCGAGCAACGCTGATCCCGCTGGTGACAATCCCAGTGTCGCTGATCGGTGCGTTCGCGCTGATGTACGCCTTCGGCTTTTCCATCAACACGCTGACGCTGCTCGCGCTCGTGCTCGCTATCGGCCTCGTCGTCGACGACGCAATCGTCGTCTTGGAGAACATTTTCCGGCACGTCGAGGCCGGCATGACGCCGATGAAGGCGGCGCTGCTCGGCAGCAAGGAGATCGCCTTCGCCGTGGTGGCAATGACCATCACCCTTGCCGCCGTTTATGCGCCGATCGGCTTCATGAGCGGGCTGACGGGGCGCCTCTTCACCGAGTTCGCCTGGACCTTGGCCGGCGCCGTCATCGTGTCCGGCTTCGTGGCGCTGACGCTGTCGCCGATGATGTGCTCGAAGCTCTTGAGGCATCAGGAGCACCACAATCTTCTTTACCGCATTATCGAGCGCGGCCTCGACGGCCTAACCCGCGGCTATCGCGGCCTCCTGAAGGGCGCCCTCGCGGTGCGGCCGCTGGTGCTCCTTGCTGGGCTCGCGGTCGCCGGCTCGAGCTATTTCCTGTTCAAGGAGCTGAAGGCCGAGCTCGCCCCGGTCGAAGATCAAGGCAACATCATCGCCGTGTTTCGCGGCCCCGAGGGCGCGACGATCGAATACACTGACAATTATGCGAAGCAGCTCGAGAAAATCGCGCTGAAAATTCCAGAGGCCGACCGCATTTTCGTGGTGGTCGGCAATCCGACGGTGTCGCAGGGCCGGTTGGTCGTGCGCCTCATCCCCTGGGGCGAACGGACGCGCAGCCAGCAGGAGATCGGAAAAGCGATCGCGCCGGAGATGGCGAAGGTGGCGGGCGTCGTCGGCTTTCCGTCCAATCCGCCGCCGCTTGGGCAAAGCAGCCGCGACAAGCCGGTGCAGGTCGTCATCCAGACGTCGCGGCCTTATAGCGAACTGCAGAAGATGGTCGATGCGCTCATCGAGAAGGCGGAAAGCTATCCCGGGCTCATCGACATCGATAGCGATCTTGAAGCTCAACTCTCCGCAGCTCGATGTGCAGGTCGATCGCGACAAGGCGGCCGCCGTCGGCGTCGAAATCGATGCGCTTGGCCGTACCCTCGAAACCATGCTTGGCGGACGCCAGGTGACGCGCTTCAAGCGCGACGGCGAGCAATATGACGTGGTGGTGAAGATCGCCGATTTCGACCGGCAGAACCCCGACGATCTGCGCCGCATCTATGTTCGCGGCCGCGACGACGCGATGATTCCGCTTTCCAACCTCATCACCATCAAGGAGACGGTGGCGCCGAAGGAGCTGAATCACTTCAATCAGTTGCGGTCGGCGACGATCACCGCCCAACTCGCCCCCGGCCATGCCTTAAGCGACGGACTCGGTTTTCTTGAGAACGCCGCGAAAGATGTGCTCGCCGGCAATGCCTTTCTCGACTTCGCCGGACAATCGCGGGAGTTCCGGGAAGCGAGCTCGAACATGTATCTCACCTTCCTGCTCGCGCTCGCCTTCATCTATCTCGTGCTCGCGGCGCAGTTCGAGAGCTTCAAGGACCCCTTCATCATCATGCTGACGGTGCCGCTATCGATGACGGGCGCCCTCGCGGCCCTTTGGTTGAGCGGGGGCACGTTGAACATCTACAGCCAAGTGGGGCTCGTGACGCTGATCGGGCTGATCACCAAGCACGGTATCCTGATCGTCGAATTTGCCAATCAGCTGCGCGACCAGGGGCGGCCGATCAAAGAGGCGGTGGTGGAATTGGCGACGCTGCGTTTGCGGCCGATCCTGATGACGACGGGCGCCATGGTGCTCGGCGCCCTGCCGCTGGCGATCGCCACCGGGGCGGGCGCTGAGAGCCGCCAGGATATCGGCTGGGTCATCGTCGGTGGGCTCCTGGTCGGAACCTTCTTTACGTTGCTCGTCATTCCGGTGGTCTACACCTATCTCGCCAGCCGGACCGCGCGCGGGGCCGTGGAGACGGGGGACAGC
Organism: uncultured Alphaproteobacteria bacterium; assembly: GCA_963786425.1. Lineage (GTDB taxonomy): Bacteria > Pseudomonadota > Alphaproteobacteria > Rhizobiales > Methyloligellaceae > Methyloceanibacter. The sequence goes on from CAWAZB010000001.1 coordinate 42,082, forward strand.
GGCGTGCCCGCAGGGGGCCACGCCAAACCGCTCGCGGCGGCGGAATAGCGCAAAAAAAGAAGAGCCCCGGCGCGGGGATGCCAGGGCTCGTACGCATTACACGGAAACGCATTACCGCCCATACGCAGTACTTTTGGGCTACTGCACCTTGCCCCCACCTTATGGCACTAATTTGACAGTTTCGTGTCTCTATCCCCTTTAGCAACAAGCCTTTAAGGCATTTTCCTCAGTCGTTAGCCCAATTTGCGAGAGAGGGGCCCGGCCATAGTCTTGTCTCCGCGGCGTCCTCATGCACAGAATGACGCCGAGCCGCGTTCGGCTTTTAGCGAACTCAACATTTGCAAGGGTGACCGTAGATGCGCTGGCGCGGCGGCAGGGAAAGCGAAAATGTCGAGGATCGGCGCGGCGCCGGAGGCCGCATCGGCTTTCCATTCCCGGGCGGCGGCCGGCTTCCGGGAGCCGGAGGGGGCGGCGGCGGCATCGGCATTGTCGGCATTTTGATCATCCTCGGCCTGATGATCTTTTTCGGCATCGATCCTCGCATCATTCTGCAACAAGGCTCCTCCGATCGCGGCGGCTTCCCCGACATTCACTTTCCACAGGAGCGCACCGACACCACCAATGTCCCGATCCCGGACGAGGGCGGTGCGAAGATCGAGCGCCCGCAGAGCACCAGCGAGGATGATCTGAAGCGCTTCGTCTCCGTCGTTCTAGGCGAGACCGAGGATGTCTGGCGCGCGCTGTTCCAGCAGGTGGGGAAAGATTACCGGGAGCCGACGCTGGTGCTGTTCACCGGCGGCGTCCGCTCAGGCTGCGGCGTGGGCATGTCGCAAATGGGGCCGTTTTATTGCCCGCTCGATCAGAAGGTTTATGTCGACCTCGCCTTCTACGGAGATTTGAAGAACCGGTTTCAAGCGCCAGGCGACGCCGCGCAAGCCTATGTGATCGCGCATGAGGTCGGGCATCACGTGCAGAATTTGCTCGGCATCATGGAACAGGTCGAGGGTTTGCGCCGGCGGCTGAGCGAGGAACAAGGGAACGCGCTGCAGGTGCGCGTCGAGCTGCAAGCGGATTGCTTCGCCGGCGTTTGGGCGAACAAGGCGCAGGAAGCGAAACAGATCTTCGAGCCGGGCGACATCGAGGAAGCGCTAAACGCCGCGAGCGCCATCGGCGACGATCGCATTCAACGCCAGACGCAAGGCTATGTGGTGCCGGATTCCTTCACGCATGGCTCCTCGGAGCAGCGCGTGCGCTGGTTCAAGCGCGGCTTCGAGAGCGGCAATCTGAGCCAGTGCAACACCTTCGACGCTGACGACGTCTGACGCGTCTTAGAGCGTGTCGCCTGCGAAGACCGTCGCCTCGCAGGCCATGTCGGCCTTCTTGAAGAGGCTGCAGGCCTGAGCCGCCTCGGCGGCACTCGAGAACGGACCGGCAATCAATCGCCATTTCTTATCCGGAGCGATGATGCGGCGCGCTTGCAACCCCGCGACGAGGGCGGCGTGGTTCGACTGCAGATCGCGCCACATGGTGCGGATGGCGTCCTGCTTCTCGACGGTGCCGAGTTCGATGCCGAAGCGGGTGGTGCCCGGCGGAATGTTCGGCGAGACGAGCGCGGCCATTTCCTCTCCCTCGGGCGAGGACGCGGCACCAGGCGTTGCGGGCGCCGGCGCGGAGGGTTCCGCGGTCGCCGATGCAGAGGGTTCCGACGGCGATGGCTCCGCTGCCGCCGGTGCGGACGGCGCAGCTGCACTCTCCTCCGAGGGGGATGCGTCCTCAGGTTCGGCGGAGGCGCCCGTAGGTGTCTGCTTTCGGCGCTTTCAGCCTCTCCCTCTTCGCCCGCCGAAGCATCCTCAGCGGGCGGCTCTTCAGCCGGCGCGGAAGCCGCGTCAGGGGCGTCGGACGGCTCTGCCGGCGCAGGCGTCGAGGCGGCGGCTGGTGAGTCCGCGGTCGTCGACGCGGGAGTCTCAGGCGTAGTCGCGGTGGCAGACGCTGCCGGCGGCGTGCTCGGTGGCACAACGAGAGGCGGCGTGACGACGGGGAGGGGGCCGGCGGGATTGGTGCTGGCGGGCGGCGCCGCCAGGCTTGGCGGTGGCGCGGGCGGAGCGGCCCCGTTCGGATATGGCGTTGCCACCGGAGGCGGCGGCGAGGTGGTGACGGCGCTGCCGCTCGGCAGAGCCGCGAGCGGCCCCATGAATTTTTCAATCGGAGCGATACGGTCGCTGAGCCGCGTCAGTTCGGTCGAGACGTCGGAAAGACGCGTCTTAAGCGCGGCGATCTCCTGGTCCTTGGCGGCGATGCTGCGCTCAAGGTTAGAAGCCTGAGCGCTGTCGGCCGCGGGGGCGCTCGCGGCAGGCGAGGCCTCTACCTTGTCCTTCGCGGCAGGGGCGAGGAACGCCAATGTCGAAGTGTCGCCCGCGGCCGTGAGGTAGAGGTAGAACAGCGAGAGCGCGGCAAGCACGACCCAAAAACCGGCCAGCATGGCCGGGATCCAGCTGCGCAAGGACATGCGATTTTGGTTTGCGTCCATGGACCGCGCATAGTCTCCATAAGCGTCGGACTTGAGGCCAAAGCCGTCAGCCATGTGGCCCCATCCCCTCGTCAAGCGACGCAAGCAAAAGCAACTCCCCCGAAAATCTAAGGCAATTTTCCCCCAAAACAAAGGCGGCTTGCGACGATTGCCCCGCCTCGACTAGACAGATGTTCTGGGAGCCTTCTTGCCAAGCCGATGGAGCCGAGATTTGCACGCCTTTCCTTCCGGCCTTGGCGCTTGGAATTCGGCCGGTTTGCCTTTAGCCCCATTTGGCAACGGTTCTCCATAGCATGAGCGCCTCGCCTTGCCTCGCCGTGATCCTTGCCGCCGGCAAGGGCACCAGGATGAAATCGGACCTGCCGAAGGTGATGCACCCGCTCGCCGGAGCGCCGCTGATCGCGCATGTGCTTGAAGCGGTGCGTGAGGCGGAAATCGGCCGCGTCTGCGCCGTTGTCGGGCCGGAAATGCAAAGCGTCGGCGAGGCGGTGAAGGCGGTTGTCCCCGCCGCCGAAATCGCGGTGCAGGAGCAGCAATTGGGAACCGCCGACGCGGTCAAGGCGGCCGGCAGCGCCTTTGCCAAGCAAGACGGCCCCGTCATCGTCATCTATGGGGACACCCCCTTGCTTGGCGCCGAGACGCTGGTCGCGCTTCGCGATGCGCTTGAGGCCGGCGCCGATCTCGCCGTCATCGGCTTCGAGGCGGACAACCCGACCGGCTATGGCAGGCTCTTGATCGACAAGAGCGGAGCGCTGACCGGGATCCGCGAGGAGAAGGATGCGGACGAAGCCGAACGCGCGCTTACCCTTTGCAATTCCGGCATCATGGGGTTCAGAAGTGGCGAGGTTCTCGCCACGCTCCTTGCGCGCATCGGCAACCACAACGCCAAGGGCGAATATTATCTTACCGACGCCGTCTCGCTGGCCCGTGCTTCGGGACTGCAAGCGAAGATGCTTCGCGCGGAAATGCGGGACGTGCTCGGGGTCAATTCGCGCGGCGAGCTTGCCGAAGCTGAAGCCGCGATCCAGACGCGCCTGCGGTCGAAATTCATGGCAGACGGCGCGACGCTAATCGCGCCCGAGACGGTGTTCTTCTGCCACGACACGAAGATCGGGCGCGACGTGGTGATCGAGCCGAATGTGGTGTTCGGGCCGGGCGTCGTGATCGGCGACGGCGTCACCATCAGAGGCTTCGCCACATTGCCGGCGCCCGCATCGAAGCGGGGGCGACGGTCGGGCCGTTCGCGCGGCTGCGGCCTGGCGCCGCGATCGGAGAGGGTGCGCATATCGGCAATTTCGTCGAGATCAAACAATCGGACATCGCCGCGGGCGCGAAGGTCAATCATCTCACTTATGTCGGCGATGCGAGTGTCGGCGCGAACGCCAATATCGGCGCTGGCACCATCACCTGCAATTATGACGGCATCGCCAAGCACCGGACGGAGATCGGCGCCGGCGCCTTCATCGGCTCGAACAGTTCGCTGGTGGCGCCGGTGAAGATCGGAGAGGGGCGTATATCGGCTCCGGCAGCGTCATCTCCAAGAATGTGGCGCCGGATGCGCTTGCCGTCGCCCGCGCGCCGCAGGAGAAGCGCGCCAGCTGGGCGGCGCGGCACCGGGCGCGGGGCGCGCGCAACGCCGGTAGAAACAAAAAGACATAGCAAATGAATTGCGAGCCTAAATTGGCACGGTCAAAAATGGTCAGTCGGGGTCTGGGGTAAGGGGATGTGCGGGATCGTTGGCATATTCGGTCGCGGGCCGGTCGCGGCGCAGATCGTCGATGCCCTGAAGCGGCTCGAATATCGCGGCTACGATTCTGCCGGCATCGCCACGGTTGAGAATGGCTCGCTCGACCGGCGGCGTGCGCAAGGCAAGCTCCGCAACCTCGAAGATCTCATCAAGACAAGCCCGCTCACCGGCACGGCCGGCATCGGCCATACGAGATGGGCAACGCACGGCAAGCTTCGGAGGCGAACGCCCATCCGCATATGACCGACGACGTGTCGGTCGTGCATAACGGCATCATCGAGAATTTCCGCGAGCTGAAGCAGGAACTCGTCGCCGAAGGCGCGCGATTTACCAGCGACACGGATACCGAAGTGATCGCGCAACTCATCACGCGCGAGCGCCGCGAAGGGAAAGATCCGGTTCAGGCCGTCTTTCATGCGCTGAAGCATGTCGAAGGTGCCTTCGCGCTCGCCATGATCTTCAAGGGCGACGACAATCTGATGGTCGTTGCGAGGCAAGGCAGCCCGCTCGCCATCGGCTATGGCGGCGGCGAGATGTTCGTCGGCTCCGATGCGCTGGCGCTCGCGCCCTTCACCAATTCCATCTGTCTATCTGGAGGACGGCGATTGGGCGGTGTTGACGCGCGAGGGCGCCGCCATCCGCGACCGCAGCGGCCAGGTGGCGGAGCGGCCCGTCACCAAGTCTTTGGCCACCGCGCTCCTCGTCGACCGCGGCAATTACCGCCACTTCATGGCGAAGGAGATCCACGAACAGCCGGAGGTCGTCGGCCATACGCTCGCAAGTCTCGTCGATCTTTCCATCAACAAGCGTGGAGCTGCCGAAAGCTTCCGATCAATTTCGCCACGCTGCCGCGGCTGTCGATCTCGGCTTGCGGCACCGCTTTCTATGCCGGGCTCGTCGCCAAATATTGGTTCGAGCGCTTCGCGCGCCTGCCGGTCGATGTCGATATCGCCTCTGAGTTTCGTTATCGCGAGGGCGGGCTCGTTCCCGGAGGAGGCGCGCTTTTCATTTCGCAATCCGGCGAGACCGCCGACACGCTGGCGACGCTCCGCTATTGCCGGGCCGAAGGGCAGAGCACGCTCGCGGTGGTGAATGTCCGCGAATCCTCCATCGCGCGGGAAGCCGGCGGCATCATCCCGACGCTTGCCGGGCCCGAGATCGGGGTCGCCTCGACCAAGGCCTTTACCTGCCAGCTGACCGTGCTCGCCTGCCTTGCGATCGCCGCCGGAAAAGCGCGCGGCCATATCGACGCGAAACAGGAAGCGGAGCTCGTGCAGGCGCTCGCCGAGATGCCGCGCCACATGGCATCGGTGCTCAGGGACGAGTCCCCTTACGAGAAGCTGGCGCAATCGCTCTCAAAGGCGCGCGACGTGCTCTATCTCGGCCGCGGTTCGAGCTATCCGCTGGCCATGGAAGGCGCGCTGAAGCTGAAAGAGATCTCCTACATTCACGCGGAAGGATATGCGGCGGGAGAGTTGAAGCACGGCCCCATCGCCCTGATCGACGAGAATCTGCCGGTCATCGTCATCGCCCCGCGCGATGATCTCTACGACAAGACCGTCTCCAACATGCAGGAGGTGGCGGCGCGGGGAGGGCAGATCATCCTTGTCAGCGACGCCGATCCCTCCAGCACCGGCTGCAACGTGCATACGCATTTGAAGATGCCGCCGCTACATCGCTTCGTAACGCCGCTCCTTTACGCTCTGCCGGTGCAGCTGATCGCCTATCATACGGCGGTGTTCATGGGCACCGACGTCGATCAACCCCGGAACCTGGCGAAATCGGTCACGGTGGAGTAACAGTTCTAAGCCTCGGATTCGCCCGATTTATTTGGTTGAGCAAAGAGATGGCGGTCCATCGGAAACGCCCGGTGCCGCGCATGACCGTTTCTGGCAGGCTGTTGCGCAGGCTCCTATTCGCCCTCGGCATCGTCCTCGCCGTTTTGGGATCAAGCCCCCATGCCCGCGCGCAGGATAGCGGCGGGCTGAGCGCCGGCGCCGCCTCCTTCGAAGCCGGCAAATACGACCAGGCCGTCCGCCAGCTCAACAACGCCATCAATGGGGAAAACCTCGCCCCGGCGGAAGCCGCGAAGGCACTCTATTATCGCGGTCTCGCCTATCAAAAGCTGAACCAGCCGGCCCGCGCCATCGCCGATCTCGGTGCGGCGATCTGGCTCGGGCTCTCCGGCTCCGACCGGGCGACCGCCATCGCCACCCGCGGCCTTGCCTATAGGGCGGCCGGTTTGGGCAACCAGGCCGAGGAAGACTTCTCCACCGCGCGCAAAGACGGCGGCAGCAATATGCTTGAGCGGCTGATGGGCGGAAGCAGCGGCCAATCGGAGCAGACCGCTGAGGCAAGCAGCCCTCCCGCCGCGTCCCGAGAGGGAGTGGCGGAGCAAGGCTTCGGAGCGACCCCGCCAAAAGCCGGTCCGCCCAAGGCGACCGTCGCGGAGGCGCAGACGCCACAAACGCAAAGCAACGACGCGACCGACCCCGGCGCTTGGAGTACCACTTCATCTGATGAGAGCTCCGAAAGCGGCTCGCGTCTGTCGCGCTGGTGGGGATCGGTTCGGGGCGGGTCCGGCTCGGAGAGCGCGCCGGCGCCTCCTGAAGCGCAAGCCGAGAGCCTCCAGCCCCTGCCTCAGGAAGGCACGAGAACCGCGCGCGCAAATATCGAGCCGGCTCCCTCCCGCGCTCCAGCACCTTCAAGCGCCGAACCGCAACCCATGACCCCGAGCCCGCCGCCGGAAGCCGCTCCCGAAACCTCCTCGGGAGGCTCGCGCCTTTCGCGCTGGTGGGGATCGGTGCGTGAGGGCGTCGGCGGAAGCGGACGGGGTTCGGAAGAGGGAAGCGGCGAGGCGCCGCCACCCGCGACCGGCGAGGCATCGGCGCAAGCCGCCGGTGCGACGGCGGGCGGCTACAGATTGCAACTCACGCCGACGCGCTCCGAGGCCGAGGCGCAGCAGCTCTGGCAAAACGTCTCGGCGAAGAATCCCAATCTTGCGAGCGCAAGTCACCGCATCGAACCGACGCAGATGGGCGATCTCGGCACCTTTTACCGTCTGCAGATCGGGCCCTTTCAGGACAAGGCCGAAGGCACTAAGCTTTGCAACGCATTGAAGCGCGGCGGCGTCGATTGCTTCCTCGTCGCACCATGACAGACATACGGCCTTGACCGAGGCCGTCTAGGCTCCCAGCGAAAAACAAGCCTCGAGCAACTCCTCCTCAGCGATGCAGACCAACAACGAATTCAGGGCCGAATAAGAATTTGCCGGAAGGCGGCGACGTTCAGCTTCGCCAGCTCGTCATCGCCTCGGAAGAACCGGCCTCATCGCATCTCGCCGCGAGGCTGCGCGGTTACTTTCTCACCGGCCTCATCGTCGTCGGCCCGATCGCTATTACCGTCTATGTGGTGTGGTGGTTCATCAGCCAGATCGACAATTGGGTGAAGCCGCTCATCCCTTCGCGTTATCTTCCCGAGCATTATCTGCCCTTCACGGTGCCGGGGGTTGGGCTGATCGTCGCCATTGGCGGGCTGATCATCATCGGCGCGCTCACCGCCAACCTCTTCGGACGCAGCATCGTCAGCTATGGCGAGATGATGCTCGACCGCATGCCGGTCGTGCGCGGCGTCTATCGCCTGATCAAGCAGATCTTCACGACCATTTTTTCCAACAGCGGGACCTCCTTCAAGCGCGTCGGCCTGATCGAGTTTCCACGCCGCGGCCTCTACGCCATCGTGTTTCTCGCCGGCGATCCGCCCTTCGAGATCGAGGAGAGGATCGGCAACGGCAATCCGATGATCACCGTCTTCATGCCGAACGGCCCGAACCCGACGACCGGCTTCATCGTCTTCGTGCAAGCGAGCGAAGTCATTCCGCTCGACCTTTCGGTCGAGGATGCGGCAAAGCTGGTGGTCTCGGCGGGTCTCGTGGCGCCGGACCAGCAAGAGCGCCTGCGCGATCTTGCCAAGCGCCAGGGCAAACTTTTGCCTGAGGAAGAGCCAGTCATTTAATTGCGCGCTCGCTAGCCGGCCCGTAGCAGCTTGATCGCATCGTCGCGCTCAAACAGGTAAAGCAGCATCCGCAAAGCTTCGGCGCGTTTGCTCTTCAGCTCAGGGTCGCGGGCAAGGATCAGGGCGGCTTCGTCGCGGGCGGCTCTGAGCAGACTCTCATCCTCCGGCAATTCGGCGATACGGAACGCCGGCAGCCCGCTCTGGCGCGTGCCGAGGACTTCGCCGCCGCCGCGCAAGCGGAGATCCTCCTCGGCGATTTTGAAACCGTCCTCCGTGCTCCGCATCATGGCGAGCCGTGCGCGCGCATTCTCCGATAGCGGCGCCTTGTAGAGAAGGATGCAGGAGGATTGCGCGGCCCCGCGGCCGACGCGGCCCCGCAATTGATGCAGCTGGGCGAGCCCGAAACGCTCGGCATGCTCGATCACCATGATGCTCGCATTTGGAATATCGACGCCGACCTCAATCACCGTGGTGGAGACGAGGATCGAAAGCGCGCCTTCCGCGAAGGCGGCCATCACGCGGTCCTTCTCCGCGCCCGCGAGCCGTCCGTGCACAAGCCCGATTTTCTCGCCGAAGCGCTTCTTCAGCGCGGCGAAGCGATCCTCGGCGGCGGCGATATCGAGCACCTCTGATTCGGCGACGAGCGGGCACACCCAATAGGCCTGCGCGCCGGCTGCGATCGCGCGCGCAAGGCCGTCCACCATGTCCGGCAGACGCTCGGTGGGGACGGTGCGCGTCAAGACCGGCTTCCGACCTGGCGGCTTCTCATCGAGCTTCGAAACGTCCATGTCGCCGTAATTGGTGAGGAGCAGCGTGCGGGGGATGGGCGTTGCCGTCATCACCAGAAGCTCGGCCCCGGCACCGCCGCCTTTCGCCTGCAGGGCGAGGCGCTGATGCACGCCGAAGCGGTGTTGCTCGTCGATGACGACAAGCGCCAGGTCGCGAAACGATACCGGGTCCTGAAAGAGAGCATGGGTGCCGATGAGGATGTCGATGTCGCCTCTCCCGAGCGCGGCCACGACCTCGCGGCGCTCGCGGCCCTTTTCGCGACCGGTGAGGATGGCGACGCGGAGGCCGGCCGCCTGCCCGAGGGTTTCGATGGTCCTCAGATGCTGGCGGGCGAGAAGCTCGGTCGGCGCCATCAGCGCCGCTTGCGCGCCGGTTTCGACGGCCGCCGCCATGGCGAGCAGCGCAACCACGGTCTTGCCGCTGCCGACATCGCCCTGCAGCAGGCGAAGCATGCGGTGCGGGCCGGCAAGGTCGGTGTCGATCTCGGCGAGGGCGCGTTGCTGCGCGGATGTCAGTCGGAAGGGTAGGGCCGCGATCAATCTTTCGCGCAAGCTGCCTGCGGCCTCGATACTCCGCCCGCGCCGGTCGCGAAGCCGCTGCCGGAGCAGCATCAGCGCGAGCTGATTGGCGAGAAGCTCGTCATAGGCGAGGCGCTGCCTTGCCGGTGCGGAATGCTCAAATTCGCTGGCGCTTTCGGGAGCGTGCTGGCGTCGCAGCGCCTCGGCGAATGAAGGCCAGCCTTTCCGCTCGCGCCATTCGGCATCCATCCATTCAGGAGGATCGGGGAGCCGCTCGACCGCCTGTGCGATGAGCCTCCGGAGCTGGCTGTTCCCGATACCGGCGGTGAGAGGATAGACGGGCTCCAATATTGGGAGCTGCGAGGATGACCCGGCTTTGCCTTCCGCCTCGACCGGCACGACATGGTCAGGATGCGGCATTTGCAGCCAGCCGTCGTAAGACTCCACTTTCCCGGAGATCAGGCGCTTCGAGCCGACCGGTAAAAGCCGCTTCAAATAGCTCGGATCGGCATTGAAATAGACGAGTTCGAGCGCGCCGGACGCATCCTCGACGAGAATGCGATAGGGCGCGCGGGTGCGGCGGCGCGGGCCTCCAGCCCGGTGCTCGGCGACGGTGACTTCGAGCGTGGCAAGCTCACCGATGCGGGCGTCGGCGATGCCAGGCGTGATCTGCCGGTCGATCAGGGATTGCGGCAGATGCCAGAGAAGATCGATGAGGCGCGCATGAGCATGCTCGTGCCGGGGGCCGACCAGCTTGTTGAGCATCCCCTCGACCCGCGGGCCGACCCCCTTCAGGCTGCGCGCCGGCGCGAAAAGTGGGTTGAGGAGTAGAGGGCGCATGGGTCTCGCTGGTCGCCAGGCAGATCGGAGCAGTAATCACCGAGGAGGGACGGAGCGCAATTGCCGTGAGCAAGGGGCGGCGGCCGCAAGGCTTGACAGGGCGGAGCGCTCTCCGCTTCTAAGCCCGCCTCAATGCCTTCCGACCCTGAAACATTCCGATGAGCGACGATCTTTCGATGCGCCGCCGCCGGGCCCTCTATCGGGCAACGCATCGCGGCAGCAAGGAGTTGGACTACCTGCTTGGCCGATTCGCCGAGCAAAATATTGAAACCATGACCGAAGACGACATTGCCGTCCTGGAGCAGCTGATCGAGGTGCCCGATCCCGATATCGCGGCGAGCCTCTTTGACGGGCTTTCGCTCGGAGAGCCGTCGCTCGACCAGTTGATGCAGCGCCTCCGCTGTTTCCACGGCGTCGTTCTCGGCAGCCCGATGGGAGGCTGCTGACCGCAATCATGGCCGGATCCTCGCCATTTCTCGATTTGCCTGTTGAAGGGCTGCTCAAGACGGCGGCGCGGCCATCGCCGCCGGCGTGCCGGAAGGCTTGGATGCCGCGGTGCTCGCGGCGCTCGCGCGGAAAGCCGGCCGCCCGGTGCTGCATATCGCCCGAGACGGCCCTCGCATGGCGACGTTGGACGAGGCGCTGCAATTTTTCGCGCCCGACATTCCGCGGCTAAGCTTTCCCGCCTGGGACAGCGTGCCTTACGACCGCGTGGCGCCGAATGCGGAGATCGTGGCCCAGCGCATCGGCACGCTTGCCGCGCTCGCGGCCGGCGCCGGCAGCAAGCCGGGGCAACCGCTAATCGTCATCACCACCGTCAACGCGGCGCTGCAACGGGTGCCGCCGCACAATTTTTTCCCCGGCACCATTGAGCAGCTGGCACCCGGCCGCGCCGTGAACATGGCCCGGCTCGCCGAGCAGCTGGAATGGCTCGGCTATGCGCGCGCAAGCACGGTCACCGATCCCGGCCAATATGCGGTGCGCGGCGGTATCCTCGACATCTTCCCGCCCGGACGCGAGCCCGTACGTCTCGATTTTTTTGGCGACACGCTGGAATCGATCCGCGCCTTCGATCCGGACACGCAGCGGAGCCAAGGCCGGCGCGAGAAGGTGACGCTTCTGCCGATGAGCGAGGCGCCGCTCGACGAGGCCGCGCGGAAGCGCTTCCGCGCCCGCTATGTCGAATCCTTCGGTGCGGTGACCGGCGAGGATCCTCTCTACGAATCCGTCTCGGCGGGGCGACAGCATCAGGGCATGGAGCATTGGCTGCCGCTTTTCCATGAGCGGCTGGAGACGCTCTTCGACTATCTGCCGGACGCCGTCATCGTGTCCGATGCCCTTGCCGAAGACGCGCGCGGCAAGCGCCTCGAGCAGATCGTGGATCATTACGAGGCGCGCGAGCAGGCGCTGGAGCGCAAGGCGTTCGGCGCACCGCCTTATCACCCCGTAACGCCCGAGAGCCTGTTCCTCACCGAAGATGAATGGCAGCGCACTCTGAAGACACGTCAGAGCGTGGTGCTCGATCCGTTCGAGCGGCCGGAAGGGCAGTCGCCGGACGTGGTGGTGTCGTTCGGAGGGCGCCAGGGCCGCAATTTCTCTCCCGAGCGCCAGCAGGAAGGCGCCAATGTCTTCGATGCGGTGGTGGCGCATGCCGCCCGGCTGAAGAGCGAAGGCAAGCGCGTGCTGGTCGGCTGCTGGAGCAACGGCGCCAAGGAGCGCCTGGCGACGCTCCTCGCCGAGCATGGCATCGGGGATACTCGCAGCGTCGCGCGCCTCGACGAGCTGCGCGAGGCGTCAGCTGCAATAACGGGCTTTGCCGTCTTGCCGCTGGAACGGGGCTTCGAGGCGCCCGGCATCGCCGTGATCGGCGAGCAGGACATTCTCGGCGACCGCCTCGTGCGGCGAAACAAAGCCAAGCGCGCGGCAGATGCGTTAACAGAGGTCGCGAGCCTCAATATCGGCGACCTCGTCGTGCACACCGATCACGGCATCGGCCGCTTCACCGGGCTGACGACGATCGAAGCAGCGGGCGAGCCACATGATTGCCTCGAGCTGATCTATCAGGGCGGCGATAAGCTCTATCTGCCGGTGGAGAATATCGAGCTTCTCACCCGCTACGGCTCGGACGAGGCCGGCGTGCAGCTCGACAAGCTCGGCGGGGTCGCCTGGCAATCGCGGAAAGCGCGGCTGAAGAAGCGCATCCGCGACATTGCCGAGAAGCTTATTAAGGTGGCGGCGATGCGCGAGCTACGCCAGGCGCCGAAGATCGTCGCGCCGGACGGCCTCTATGACGAGTTCTCCGCTCGCTTCCCCTATGAGGAAACCGAGGACCAGGCAACCAGCATCAATGCCGTGCTCGAGGACCTAGCAAGCGGACGGCCCATGGACCGGCTCATCTGCGGCGATGTCGGCTTCGGCAAGACGGAAGTTGCCTTGCGGGCGAGCCTTCTCGCCGTGCAGGCGGGAAAGCAGGTCGCCGTCGTCGTGCCGACGACACTGCTTGCCCGGCAGCATTACAGCACCTTCACCGAGCGTTTCCGCGGGTTGCCGGTGAAGATCGGGCAGGCCTCACGGCTCGTGGCCGGCAAGGAACTCGCCGAGGTGAAGCAGGGCATCAAAAACGGTGCGCTGGACATCGTCATCGGCACGCATGCGTTGCTCGCCAAGAGCATCGAATTTGCAAATCTCGGGCTCCTCATCATCGACGAAGAGCAGCATTTCGGCGTGCAGCATAAAGAGCGCCTGAAGCAATTGCGTGAAGACGTGCATGTCCTCACTTTGACGGCGACGCCGATCCCGCGGACGCTGCAGCTCGCGCTATCCGGCGTGAGGGAAATGTCGCTGATCTCGACGCCCCCGGTCGACCGGCTCGCGGTCAGGACTTATGTCACGCCCTTCGATCCCATGATTTTGCGCGAGGCCTTGCTGCGCGAGCGTTATCGCGGCGGCCAGACCTTCTTCGTCGTTCCGCGCATCGCCGATCTGCCGGATGCTGCGGCGTTTCTGCAAGAGCATGTGCCGGAGCTGAAGGTCGGCAGCGCGCACGGACAGATGGGCTCGCGCGATCTCGACAAAGTGATGAACGCCTTTTACGACCGCCAATATGACGTGCTGCTCTCGACCTCCATCGTGGAATCGGGCCTCGATGTTCCAACCGCCAACACCCTGATCGTGCATCGCGCCGACATGTTCGGCCTCGCCCAGCTCTATCAGTTACGCGGGCGCGTCGGCCGCTCGAAGGTGCGCGCCTACGCCTATTTCACTATCCCCGCGGTCGCGCGCCTGACGCCGGCCGCCGAGCGGCGGCTGAAGGTGCTGCAATCGCTGGATACGCTCGGCGCTGGCTTCATGCTGGCCAGCCATGACCTCGACATCCGCGGCGCCGGCAATCTGCTCGGCGAGGAGCAGTCGGGGCACATCCGCGAAATCGGCTTCGAGCTCTACCAATCGATGCTGGAAGAAGCGGTGATGGCGCTGAAGGGAGGCGATGCCGGGCTGATCGAGGATCAGTGGTCGCCGCGCATCAATCTCGGCGCCTCCGTGCTCATTCCCGAGGATTATGTGGCGGATCTGCAGGTGCGGCTCGGGCTCTATCGCCGGCTATCGTCCGTGGAGAGCCGCGAGGCGATCGAGGCTTTTGCCGCGGAGCTGATCGACCGCTTCGGCCCGCTGCCCGAAGAGGTGAAGCATCTATTGGATGTGGTTGAAATTAAACGGCTGTGCCGCTTGGCGGGCGTCGAGCAGATCGATGCCGGTCCGAAAGGCGCCGCCATCGCCTTCCGCAATAAGAGCTTCGTCAACCCCGAGGGCCTCATCGCCTTCATCGGCAAGGAGGGCAAGCGCGTGAAGCTGCAGCCCGACCACAAGCTCATCTATTTCGGCGATTGGGAGACGCCGGAGGAGCGGCTGCAGGGAACGCGCGACGTGCTGCAGAAGCTGGTGGAGATCGCCGCCGCGGTGAAAAAGGCGGCTTAGCTCCAGGGGACGAGCGGTCTAACTTCCCTCTCCCCGTTGGGGAGAGGGCTGGGTAGGGAGGGGGCTTAATCGCCAAAGCTTAAAATCCTCTCACCCGCGCAAAGCGAGCTTCGCGCGACCTCTCCCCAGAGGGGAGAGGTGAATCCCTCCCGTCTATCTCACGATTTACTGCAGACACGTTAAGACGCTGGATCCCGGCACAAGGCCTTTCATGCCAATAGTTGGCGATGTTCGCTTTCCTACGGCGCGGTCCACCAATTTTCGATCTGATAGCCGTAGAGCGGCGTGTCTTTAGGGCGCTCGAGCTTCCGCCAATACGCGACCCATTGATGCGGCAGGTGGAAGAGGGGGATGACGTAATCGCCTGAGAGGAGCACGCGGTCGAGAGCGCGCACCGACGAAACGAAGCTCTCGCGATCCTTTGCCGAGAGCATCGCTTCGATCGCGGCGTCGACGGCTTTGCTGTTCACGCCGGCATAGTTGAAGCTGCCTTCGTGTTTCGCCGCCTCGCTGCCCCAGCGGAAGGATTGTTCGTTCCCCGGCGAGAGCGAGACCCCCCAATCGAATTGGATCATGTCGAAATCGTAAGTTTGCTTCCGGCGCTGATATTGCGCCGAGTTGACTTGGCGGATGTCGGCGACGATGCCGATCTGCTTCAGCGCCCGCGCGTAAGTGAGCAGCAGCCGCTCCTCCGCCCGCGTCGCGGCGAGGAGCTCGAAAGTAAAAGGCTCGCTGGTTTTCTTCGAGACAAGGACGCCGTTGCGCAATTCGTAACCGGCGGCATCGAGAAGCGCGAGCGCCTCGCGCCGTCCCTCGCGGTTCTCGCCGGTCCCGTCGCTGACGGGAAGGGTGAAGCTGCCATCCATAATCTCCGGCTTGATCTCGCCGGCATAAGGGCCGAGCAAAGCACGCTCCTTTTCATCGGCGGGATGCCCATGCGAGCTCAGGTCCGAGCGTTCGAAATAGCTCTGCGTCCGCTTATACTGGCCGTGGAAGAGGGTGCGGTTGATCCACTCGAAGTCGAAAGCTTTGATCAGCGCCTGCCGCACGCGCGGGTCCGAGAAGATCGGACGTCGCGTGTTGAAGACAAGCGCCGACATGCCGGCCGGGGTGGAGATCGGCAGCGCCTCCTTGAGGACGCGGCCGTCGCGCAAAGCCGGGAAGTCGTATCCTTCCGTCCAGCGGGTTGGATCGTCCTCGGCGCGAAGATCGATGGCGCCGGATTTGAACGATTCGAACAGGCTGCCGGTGTCGCGGTAATAGTCGAAGCGAATCTCGTCGAAATTGAAACGTCCGCGATTGACCGGCAAATCCTTGCCCCAATAATTCGGGTCGCGCGTGAAGACGATGCTGCGGCCCGGCTTCAGCGAGGAGACGAGATAGGGACCGCTTCCGATCGGCGGCTTCAGGGTGGTCCTCTCAAAGTTCTCAGCGTTGAGAAGATGGCGCGGCAGCACGGGCATCAGGCCCATGATCAGCGGCATTTCCCGATCGCCGCCGGCATCGAAGGTGAAGCGCACTTTTCGTTCGCCTGTCTTCTCCACCTTCGTGACCTTCTTATAGTAAGAGCGGTGATTGGGGCGGCCGTGATCGCGCAACAGCGCGTGCGAGAAGATCAAATCTTCGACGCCGATCGGCTTTCCGTCCGAAAACCTCGCCTCTGGATGCAGCGTGAATTCGACAAAGCTCCGGTCAGGCGGCACCTCGACCGTCTCGGCGATGAGGCCGTAAAGCGTGAACGGCTCGTCCAGCGCCCGCGCCATCAGGCTTTCATAGACGAAGTCGCGCACCCCTTCGGCGCTTTGGCCTTTGACGATGAGGGGGTTGAGGCTGTCGAAGGAGCCGCGTTTTGCAAGCGTGAGGCGGCCGCCCTTCGGCGCTTCGGGATTGACGTAAGAAAAGGCGGAAAAGCCGGCAGGGGCGCGCGGCTCGCCATGCATGGCAAGCCCGGCCTGAGGCTCGGCCCGCGCGGCTTCCGCAGCCAGCAAACTTCCGACAAAGAAAAGCGGTAGGAGGGTTTTCAAGTGAGGGCGCGGGTGACTATAGAGGCTCGCGCGACTCCGCATGGCGGCAAGGTAGCATGTGCCAGGGGGAGACAGCAGTCCTTCGGGCGATTTTGACCGGAGGGCGAAAGGACGCGGGAAGCGGCAATTCCGATGGATTTTTGCCACTCTTTCAGCCACGTCTATGCCTCAATTCGGGTATTGACCCTAGTCTCGGGACGTCGGAGAGGCAGTTCGCCAAGGCGAAGCTGCCTGCCGCAAAGAATAAGGAAAGGTCGCCTATGATTGCGCCGATCGATCGATTGGTAAGGTTTTCGAGCGTTGCTTGCGGCCTGATCGCGGGCACCGCGCTCGCCTTCGCCTCAGCCGCTGTGGCGCAGGATGCTCCTCCCGCCGAGTCGGCCGCGCCAGCCCAACAAGCGCAGCCTAAGGCCGCCGGCCAGACCGATGACACGGCATGGGTGAAGCTCTGCATGAAGAACGAGCAGACCCAGAATAAGCAGGTCTGTCTCGTCAATCATGAGGGACTCGAGCCGAATACGGGCATGGTGCTCGTGGCGGCCGCCGTCCGCACGATCGAAGGGGACGACAAGCAGCATTTGCTCGTCAGGCTGCCGACCGCCTATTCGCTCGTCATTCCGGCCGGCGTGCAGATCAAGATCGACGACAAGCAGCCGCTCTCCTTGCAATACGCCGTTTGCTTCCCGACCAGCTGCCAGGTGCAGACCGAAATTTCGCAGGAGATGTTCGACAGCCTGCGGAAGGGCAAGCAGATGGTCGTCGCCGCGGTGAATATGCAGCAGAAGACCATGGCCTTCCCGGTTCCGCTCAGCGGATTTCAGCAAAGCCTTCGACGGGCAGCCGGTCGACAATGCCCAATATGAGCAGGCGCGGAAGGCGATGATGGAGAAATTCAGACTGCGTCAGCAGGAGCTCGCGGCGAAGGCGAAGGCAGGTGGCGCACAGACACCCGCAGCGCCGGGAGCTCAAGTGCCGCAAGCCACCCCGACGCAGCCGGCGCCGGCGCCTGCCGAATAAGCTTTACAAGCGATTTGGACAATAAAGGCCGCGCTCCAGTGAGGAGGGCGGCCTTTCCTTTTGCACCTTTGCGCTAACGATCGGCGCCGTCGCCGTCAGTGCTCCTGCACGAAGCGAAAGCGGAAGATGCCGTCCTTCAGATCGTCGAACAGTTCCGGCACCTGAGGATGCCGCAAAGGCTCGTCCGAATGATCGGGCACGAGGTTCTGCTCCGACACATAAGCGATGTACTCGCTCTCGGCATTCTCGGCGAGGAGGTGGTAGAAAGGCTGGTCCTTGACCGGACGGATCTCGGTCGGGATGGCGCGATACCATTCCTCGGTGTTGGCGAAGCTCGGATCGATATCGAAGATCACGCCGCGAAAGGGGTAGACGCGATGCCGAACCACCTGGCCGATCTGATATTTCGCGCTCCGAACAATGGACATCGCCCTGATCCTGGTCTTCTTTTAATCGATAAGACTGCCGCCCCGACAGGGTGTCAACGGCAAATAGGTTGCTAGGACCAACGCCGGTTCGACCACATGAATTGATCGGGATTTTCGCGAATCCAGGTCTCGAAATGGCGCTGGATGGCGGCCGTAATGTTGCGGATGTCCTCGGCCTGATTTTGGGTGCGCGGGATCCGGAGCTCGTTCACATTCACGTCAAAACAGGCGCGGTTTCCGATGCGCAAAGAACGCCCGATCCAGATGCGCGCGCCGACGCGCCGCGCGATCATGGCGGCGATCGGCATGCTCTTGGCCGGATAGCCGAAAAACGGCACGGCGATGCCTTGCACATCGTAAAGGTCGGAGATGAAGCCGAGCCGTCCGCCCTGGCGCACATAGTCCATGATCAGACGCGCGGTCTTCTGCGTCTCCTCATGGCCGGGCGCGCGTCCCCGCCCGAACAGGCCGCCTGGATAAAGGGCTTTGCGTTGGGAACGGAGGTAGCGGTCGACGTAAGGGTTCTTAACCTGCCGGTAGACGCCGGCGGGACGGACGCCGGCAAGCGTGACCGGCCACATGCCGACCTCCCAATTGCCCATATGCAGGGTGACGATGAGAGCGGGCCCCATCTTCTCCTTGTAGCGGGAGATCCAATGGCCGTTGGTCACATGCAGGCGGGCCGGATCCTTGATGATGCGGTCGATGTTCATCGTCTCGACCATGACGCGGCCGAGATTTTCCCACATGCGAAGCGCGATATCCTCGCGCTCCTCGGGAGTCTTATCGGGAAAGGCACGTTCGAGATTGGCGAGCGCCCGCTTGTGGCGGCGATTGTAGGGCGAGACCCAGCGCCAGATCTTCGCTGAGATCGAGCCGGCGACATCGATGGGAAACAGGCGGACGAAGCCGACCAGGATGCGCAGGACGGCATATTCCAGCCGGTAGCGCAGATCCCGCCAGAAAGAGATGCCAGTCGGTCGCGCCAAGGCTGAAATCCGTTCTTCGAATGTCGCTGAGATGCGGTGGGCTGTCGCAAAAGGGGCGCGGCACGTCAAGGCCGCGGGGTCGGGAGTGGCTGCGCCCCCCGGCGCATCAGGCTCGGCAATGCCGTCGGCGGCTCCATGCCGACGCGCATCACCGCGCGCCGCAAGGCTGGAATAGCGGCGAGCCCGTAGGAGATGACGCCGCGCGCCGCCTGCAAGGGAATGAGGCCGGAGAGGAGGGAGCGGTTCAGCATATCGACGCCGACGGTCCGGCTGAGGACGTCGAAGCGGCGGGCGCGATCGTAAGCTTCAAGCACCGGGGGCGCGCCCGGATCGTCGTCAGGGAGCGCGGGTCGCACGCAGTCGGCCAGCGTTGCGGCGTCGCGAAGCCCTAGATTGAGACCCTGCGCGCCGATCGGCGGAAGGATGTGGGCGGCCTCGCCGACAAGGGCCGTGCGCCGTTCGGCGATGCGTGAGGTGCTTAAGGGAACCACGGGGAAGCTGGCGCGAGGTCCGATGGCGCCGATGGCTCCGAGCGCGCCGTCGAGCCGCGCGGCGAGTGACGCGGCGAAACCCTCCTCGCTGAGATGCATGAGGGTCCCGATCTCATCGGTGGGGCCGACCCAGATGAGGCTCGATGCAAGCGGATCAATGAGCGGCACGGTGGTGACGGAACCGCCGGAGCGATGAATTTCGACGGAGACGTTCCGATGCGGGGCGTCATGGGCAAAACTCGTGGCGATTGCGCCCTGATCGATTGCTTGGCTGGCGGCGTCGATGCCCGCGGCACGGCGGCACAAGGAGTTGCGGCCATCGGCTCCCACCACGAGACGGCATCGCAGCTTTGTGCCGTCCGCCAGAGTGAGGGTTGCGTGTTGCGTTGCGAGATCGATGCGCTCCGCGGCGGCGGGAATGAGATGCGCGAGCGTAGCTTCGGCGCGCCGGTAGAGTGCCCGCACGAGGACATCGTTCGGGACGTTGTAGCCGAAGGCCGCAAGACCGAGCTCGGATGCTTCGAATTGGAGCTCGGGCGATCTTAGCGGGCTGTCTGAGCCGTCGAGAATGCGGATCGCTTTGAGCGCGGCCGCGTGCGGCAAAAGCGCCTCCCAGACGCCAAGCGCTTCGAGCATCGCCACCGAACTGTCGAGGAGGGCGGCCGTCCGCGTGTCGCCTGAGGCCGGGCTTTGTGACGGAGCGGGTCCGATCAGCGCGACGGAAGCGCCGGTCTCCGCAAGCGCAAGTGCCGCGGCGAGGCCCGTGGGGCCGGTACCGACAATCGCAATGTCCGTTTCCATCTCTCGGTCTCGCAACTCTGTCACGCGTGCGTAGCAAATCGTGGCGCCGGCGCAACAGAGCGCCCCTGTCACATCACTGTCGTATAGCTGTCACCAGCCTGTCATTGCCCGCGCCCTAGTTGTGGTTTGCGCACGAACGAAGGGAGTTCCTGATCGACATTCGGTCCGGATTTCCCGCGCAGCAACACGCTGCG
The DNA here is from genome assembly GCA_963786425.1 of uncultured Alphaproteobacteria bacterium. Taxonomy (GTDB): domain Bacteria; phylum Pseudomonadota; class Alphaproteobacteria; order Rhizobiales; family Methyloligellaceae; genus Methyloceanibacter. The sequence goes on from CAWAZB010000001.1 coordinate 62,436, forward strand.
TCATCACCACAACGGAGGCACGATGATTGGGGGATTTCGGGGGATAGCCAGCGTTCTCGCACTCGGCTTGCTGGCGTCCGGAGCGATGATCGCGGCTTCTGAGCCGGCTCGCGCGGCGGATCTAGGCGGCGATTGCTGCGCCGATCTCGAGGAGCGGATCGCCGAGCTCGAGGCGACGACGGTTCGCAAGGGCAACAAGAAGGTCAAGGTGCAGCTCTATGGCCGCATGAATCGCGTCAACACCTATTGGGACGACGGTGGGCTCGAACATTTCGATCCGGGTCTGAACAACTCCTACAGCTCGACGCGCTTCGGCTTCAAAGGCAGCGCGAAGATCGCCGACAACTGGAAGACCGGGTTCCAGATCGAAATCGAGGACGAAGGTCTGTTGACGAAGTTCATCGACCAGTTCGGAAGCAGCCTCACGCCCGTGGGCGGCTTGAACGTCCGCCGGTCGGCCCTCTTCGTCGAGCACGAGAATTACGGAACGCTCTGGTGGGGCCATTGGAGCACCGCAAAGGACGATATCACCAAGGACAATATCGTCATCAAAGGCCTCGACCAGTCGATGCATGCCGACTTCTACATGAACTGGAGCTATTTCCTGCGTCCGGTCGGCACGGCGGATGATGCTTCGGGCCTCACGAACATTCGCTACCGCGACATCGGCCGCTGCTATTCGACCAGCAGCTCCGCCTTCGACTGCTCGACGCGGCGTCCCGAAGTTCGCTACGACACGCCGGAATTCCTCGGCGGGTTTATCGCCAGCGCGGCTTATGGCGGCGGTGGCAAGGGCGAAATCTGGTCGGCTGGTCTTCGTTACAACAAAGAGTTCGAGAACTGGAAGATCGGTGCCGGCTACGCCTATGAGGATTTCGACGATGAGACGCTAGCCGGGACACCCCCATTTGGCGTGACCGGAACCAGGCGGCAATTAAACGAATACGCCGGCTCATTCTCGGTCCTTCACAAGCCCACCGGCCTCTTCGTGTGGGGCGCCAACAGCAATTCGGAAAATGACGACCCGCTGGCACGCGGCGTCTTCACCGGGCGTCGTGCCCCGAAGATGGAGGCTTGGGACATCGCCGGCGGTCTGCACCGCGACTTCTTCCCCGTGGGCGCCACGACGATCTGGGGCGGCTACACGCAGGACGAGGACGGCATTGGCAACTTCAACAGCACCGTCGTTACCGGCGGCGCCAGCTATTCGATTTGGAGTGGCCGCATCGCCGCGGACCGCATCCCCGGCATTGGTTTCGACACCGAGATCACCGGATCGGAAACGACAAAATGGTATGTCGGCGTCGATCAGGAGATTAAATCGGCCTCGATGAACCTCTACATCGCCTTCCAGCACATCGAGCCTGAGATCGACCTCGTCGATATCAATCTCGACAGAGTGTCGGTTCCGCTCGAGGAGTTCGACGTGATCTTCGCGGGTGGCCGCATCAATTTCTGATCGCTCCCCAAACAGCGACTGAACCGGGAAGGGCCGTCCCTTAGGGGCGGCCCTTCTTGCTTTTGCCGGGGTTCCTTTGTGGCCCGGCGGCCACGGTCGAGGGCGAAGCAGAAAATTTACACAAGTCTGTCAACTCTCTAGCTGCGCCCGGCGTTGATCTTGCAAACGAGCGGGGCAGAGCGCATCTTTTAGGTGGAGAGAAGACTATGCGTTTCCGTGTGTTAATGGCTTCAGCGGCCGCCCTTATGATGGCGGGAGGCCCGGCGCTTGCCTTCCAGCAAGAGCCGGCAGCGCCGGCGCCTGAGGCACCAGCCGCCGCGATCCTGCCGGAAACCACGGAACCCGCCCTGCAGCTGCAGACGCCCTCGGCGTCTTCTCCCGCGGAACACACCGAGAAGCATGGGGCAAAGATCTTCGGCTTCAACGTGTTGCCGAAACTCGATTTCGGCCTCGAGCTCCTTTACAGCAATCAGCCGAACGAACTGCAGCAGCTGCCGCAAACGCAGCTCGAAGAGCAGAGCGATCTCACCGTCTTTGGCAAGGTCAAGCGGCAGTTCTAATCGCAGCCTTCGCCTGCCGGTAAGGGCGGGGGAGAGGCGCGTTCCTCATATCAGTATCGGAGCACGCGCAAGATGACGCCGCGTTTGCGCGCCGCGCTCGTGCATGTGCTGACCGCTTCCGGGGCCGCCATCGCGCTTCTGGCGCTTCTTGCCGCCGCGGCGGGCGATTGGGAGCGGATGTTTGTCTGGCTCGGGGTTGCGTTCGTCATCGATGGTCTCGACGGACCGCTCGCTCGCCATTTGCGCGTCGCGGAGGTTCTCCCGCGCTGGAGCGGCGAAAATCTCGATCTGATGGTCGACTATCTCACTTATGTCGCGGTGCCGGCTTTTGCGCTTACGCAGGCCGATCTTCTCCCCGAGGATTTGCGGCTGCCGGCGGCGATTGCCGTCCTCCTTGCGGGCCTGTTCCACATGTCGGACACGCAATCGAAAACCGAGGCGGGGTATTTCGTCGGCTTTCCCGCGATCTGGAATGTCGTGCTGCTTTATCTTTTCGCGCTTCAGCCGTCGCCTCTCGTTTCTCTTCTCGTCATTCTCGTGTGCGTCCTCCTCACCTTCCTGCCGATTCTGAGCGTTCACCCGATCCGCGTCATGGCGATGCGGCCGGTTACGCTCGTGGCCCTGGTGCTATGGGCCGTCGCAGCCATCGGCGCGGTCCTCAACTCGTTTCCGGCACCATTCTGGGCGCAGCTTCTGCTCATCGCGACCGGGGCTTGGTTCATCGGCATCAGCGCCTTCGCATCGCTAAAGAGAAACGGCGCGACATAAGCGGCATGGAGTAGACCTCGCCAAAATGCTGCGCTATGGAACGGCAACCAACAATTCCTGTCCGCACACTCCAGCATAAATCACGGCATGCTCGAACTCCTTACCGATCCTTCAGTCTGGGCTGCTTTCGTTGCGCTGAGCGCGATGGAGATCGTGCTCGGCATCGACAACGTCGTTTTCATCTCCATCATGGTGCAGCGGCTGCCGCCGCATCAGCGCGTGATGGCGATGCGCATCGGCCTTTCGCTCGCGCTGCTCTTCCGCATCGCCATGCTGGCGGGCATTGCCTGGTTCATTCACATGACGACGCCGCTCTTCAGCGTCGCCGGCTTCGATTTTTCCTGGCGGGATCTGGTTCTGATCGCGGGCGGCCTCTTCTTGTTGGTGAAGGCGACACGCGAGATCCACCACGACATCGAAGGCGCCCACGGGGAAAATGGCAAAAACCCCGTTGTCGATTCGATGACCACAGCGATCATTCAGATCGCGGTGATCGACCTCGTCTTCTCGGTGGATTCCATCATCACCGCGGTCGGCATGGCCGATCATATCGAGGTGATGGTCGCTGCCGTGATGGTGGCGATCCTGGTGATGTATTTTGCCGCCGGACCGGTCGCTGCCTTCATCGAGCGCCATCCGACGACCAAGATGCTGGCGCTCTCCTATCTGATCCTGATCGGGGCGGCGCTGATTGCCGACGGCTTCCACTTCCACATTCCGCGCGGCTACATCTACTTCGCCATGGCCTTCTCGGCCGGTGTCGAGATCGTCAATGTGCTTGCCTCACGCGCGCGGCGGCGCTTGAAAGGGCCTGCAAAACAGCCCCCGCAGGCTTAACAACAGCCTGAAAAGCAACGAAACTTCGCCTTTATCTTCCCCTTATTTGTCAAAAATTAACCGATATTTCCTAGGCATTTCGATACTAGGAAATCGATAAGAACAAAGGGGAAGTCATGAAGAACCGAGCCCTGTTGCTGGCGGCCGCCCTCGCCGTGCCGGCGCTTCCTGTGGCTGCCGAATCCGTCTCCCTCGCCGGCGATGGGCTGCGTGAGGCGATCACCGGCAAGACCGTATATCTCAACATTTCCGGCTTCGAGCTGCCGATCCGCTACCTGGCGAATGGGCGGATGCGGGGCAAAATGGGTGCCATCACCGCCAGCTTCTCGCGCGGCGACGGCTCGCAGGATTCCGGCAAATGGTGGGTCGAGAACGACCAGCTCTGCCAGAAATGGCGGGTTTGGATGAATGGCGAGCAGTTTTGCTACAAGCTGACGCTCGAGGGCGAGACCGTGCAATGGGTCCGGAACGACGGCCGCTCGGGAACCGCCCGCATCGGCAGTTAAGCGCTCTCCAACGCCATGATTGACTTCGAATGGCCGCTCTCGCCTGGAACCGCGAGGAGCGGCCTTTCGTTTGCATCGTCACGAAACCCCCGCCCGGTGCTTCACGGCCCAAGCGGCGGAAACGGAATGAGGCCGCGAGGTCTTGGGGTCACTTCGTTGTGAAGTTGCCACAATTGAAGCCAGGCGGTCCGAAACATAGCTCTTTGAAGGCCGAGGGAAACAGACGAAAGGAGATCTCCCTAATGCGTCACCTCCCGATCCTTTTTGGGGCGGCGGTGCTGATGGCTGCTCTGGTCGCGGGACCGGGGCCGTCAAATGCAGCGCCCGTTCCGGCTTTGAAGCATGCCGAGCAGAATAACGCCGTCGAGACTGTCGGCTATTACCGCCGCCGCTGGCGCCGCGGCTCTCCCTATTGGGGGCCTCGCGCCTGGGGTCCACGTCCCTATTGGGGGCGGGGCTATGGCTATTGGGGCGGCCCCCGTCCTTACTATGGTTGGGGCGGTTGGGGCCCCTACCGCCGCGGTTGGGGCGGCGGCTGGGGTGGCTGGCGCGGCGGTTACTGGTAGCCGCGCGTAGCGTTTAACAGTTACGGGACCGGCGGATTTCACGCCGGTCCCGCTGACTATCGGCTCGCGGCCGGAAAGGCGCCGACGATGGGTCCGATCTCGCGCGCCGGATCCCAGTCTCCGCCTTTGCGTGTCAGGCCGAGCCTGACGATCACGAGATCGCGCGAGGGGACGATGGCGACGATCTGCTCGTCATGTCCGAGCATGTAGAAGGCATCCTCCGGCATTGGCGGCTCTCCCAACGCATCCGACTGCGGAAGCTTCAGCCAAAGATGGGCGCCATAGCGCCCGTCCGATAAGGGCGCGGGGGTGAGGGAATATTGCACCCAGCCTTCGGGCAGGAGGCGCTCGCCGTTCCAAACTCCGTCGCGAAGATAGAGGAGGCCAAGCCGCGCCCAGTCGCGGGGCGAGGCATAGAGGAAAGACGAGGCGACGAAGGTGCCTGATGCATCGATTTCCAGCACGGCGCTGCGCATGCCAAGCGGATCAAAGAGGCGCCGGCGCGGGAAGGCGAGGTAGTCGTCCTCGCTGGCGAAACTGTCGCGTAAGGCGCGCGCGAGGATGAGCGAGGTGCCGCTCGAATAGTGCCACTCCGAGCCTGGCGGGGAGAGGAGGGGCTTGGCGGCGGCGTAGCGCGCCATGTCGCCGCTTCCGAACAGCATCTGCACCACGTCACTGTCGGTGTCGCCGTAGCTTTCGTCAAAGGCGAGGCCGCTCGTCATCGTGAGCAGCGCGTCGAGCGTGATCTTCGCGCGCTGGTCGTCCTTCGAGCGCCATTCCGGAAGCAGCGAAGCCTGGGTTGTCGCCAGCTTCCCATCTTTGATGCGGAGGCCGATCAAGGCGTTGAGCGCCGTCTTCGTCATCGACCAGCCGATCATCGGCACCTCAGCGCCAAATCCTTCGGCATAGCGTTCCGCGACGATGCGGCCGCCATGCACGACGACGAGCGCGCGCGTCCGGCGGGGGGCGTCGGCATTCGGCTCCGCGAAGACGGCGTCGATGGCGGCGTTCAGCGCGGCGGCATCGACGCTATCCGGCAGCGGGGCGATGCGCTCGCCCTCCGGCCAGAGCGTTGCCTTTTCTGCCGGTGGAGGAGCGGGCAGATGCGGCGTCTCGGCACGTAGCGCCGTCTCATCTTCACCGGCGAGGCGCGTGCAGCCGAGTCCTTCGCGGTAGATCGAGGTCTGGCCGCCAATACCGAGCAAGGACGCGGACGCGCGCTTCCGCCCGTGATCGATGTCGGATCCGAAGAACCGCAACAGCTCGTAGCCGGGCCCGCTCAAATCTTCGTCGAACAAGACCGCGGCAGGGCGCTTGGCGATGAAGGTCTCGGAACATAGCCGCTGGGCAATGAAGCCCGAGCCGACCCACGCCATGCGGTAGAGAGGAGGCGCGAAGATTACGACGGCGGCGAGGAGCCCAAGCGCGGGAAGACCCCAGAACCAGATTTTGCGCTGAAGACGAACCATCGCATGCCCTAACACGGAACCATCTCGCTGACATTCGCGACCAAAGTGGGTAAGGTTGGGCTTCGGACGTAGCGCAACCGAGAAGCGTTTTAGGCGGGTATCTCATGCAGATAAGGCTGCCTTTCCACGTGGTCGATCTTGCAGCCGAGGAGCTACGAACCTCATCGGGCGAGCATGTCGAGATCCGGCCGCGGTCCTACGCGGTGCTGCGCCTTTTAGCCGAGAATGCCGGGCGCCTCGTCGGCAAGGACGAGCTGATGAATCGGGTCTGGGACGACGTCGCCGTTACCGAAGATTCCCTGACGCAATGCATCGCCGACATCAGGAAGGCGATCGGCGACGATGAACGGCGCGTTCTCCGCACCGTCAGCCGCAAAGGCTATATGCTCGTGCCGGCGCAGCGCGCCGCCCTGAAGCCGGGGCGCGCCCCAGACAAACCCTCGCTCGCCGTCATGCCCTTCCTCACCATTGGCGGGGGAGAGGAGATGCTCGGTGTCGGCGTCGCTACGGAGATCATCGGCGAGCTTGCCCGTAATCGGGATTTGCGTCTCATCGCGCGCAACTCGTCTTTCGTCCTGGCCGGCCAGAACTTGGTGGCGCAGGAGCTGGGTGAGCGCCTTGGCGCCCGTTATCTTGTCGAGGGCTCCGCCGAGCGCGCCGGTGGCAAGCTGAGGGTCGACGTGCAGCTTGTCGATGCTTCCGACGGCACCATCGCTTGGGGGGAGCGGTTCTCGGCGCTGGCGAACGATATTCCGCGCGTTCGCCGTGACATCGCCGTGAAGATCGCGACCAGCCTGCATGCCGGCATGCGCGAGGCGGAGAAGCATTCGGTCCTCGAGCGTCCGCCGCGCGACCTCGATGTGTTCACCTTGACGCTTCGCGGCCTCGCGCTGAAGCATCAGTTCCATCCCGATGCCACGCGCGCCGGCAGACGCGATCTGCAGGAGGCGACGCGGCGCGATCCGAATTATGCCCCCGCCTGGATCAATCTCGCTTGGATCGACCTCATCGACATCATGATGCAGCTGACGGGGGAGAGGGGGCCCGCGCATCTCGGCGATGTGATCGAGCAATTCAATCGCGCCATCGCCATCGATGCCAATCTTCCGGCCGCTTATGAGGGGCTGAGCCAGGCGCTCATTCTTGCCAATGAGGTCGAACAAGCGCTTCCGCTCGCGCGCCGTGCGCTTGAGCTCGGGCCGAGCGACACGGATGCGATGCTGTTCCTGGCGAACACACTCTTGGAAGCCGGGGAGTTGAAAGAGGCCTTGGAGAAGGTCGAGCAGGCGGTGTCGCTCAATCCATTGCCGCCGCCTTACTACAATTTTTATTATGCGGTGATCCTGTGGGGAAACGAACGATACGCGGAAGCGCTCGAACAAACCGAAGAGTGCTTGCGCAAGGCGCCGGGTTTTGGTGGCGCGAAGATCTATCGCGTGGCGATCCTGGTCGGCCTCGGGCGAACAGAGGAGGCGAAGGCGGCATTCGCGGAGTTTGCCGCCATGGCCTCCGGCACCGGCATCGTCCCGCCACGGGCGCCTGAGCTCGCGCGGCGGAAGCTCGCCGCCTTGCAGGCCGCCGGTTGGAGACCAAGCGTCGCGGCGGAGCGCGCTGCCGGCTGACGCCTCACGCCCGCGGCTTTCAGAATTTTTCAGCGTGTTTCGGGACTTCGAACACGGATTGGCTTACGGCTGGAGCGTGGCGCGGGCCCGTGCCTCTCGAAACCAACCCTCCTGATGGCGGGTCAGCAAGAGAGGATGCGCTATGCTTACGAAGTTCCAAATCATCGCCGCTGTTACGGCTATCGCCCTGCCTGTCGTGGGAACAGCAGCGGCAGATCCCGGTATGCCGAAGAGCGGCACCACGCCCTACACCACGCATTTTGTCTTCGTGCCGAAATCCGTCGTCGACATTCCCGGTATCGGCAAGGCCGTCGCGCTCGAGGCCAGCGGGCCGACCTCGAACACCGAGGGCGGCAAGTTTCTGGACAAGATGGACGCCAAATGCGCGGTGATCAGCATCGAATCCGCGGGCAAGAAGTGGATGGATGGCGGCTGCGCGTTGACGGATGCCGACGGCGATATCGTTTTTTCGACCTTCGACACCCGTGAGCTTGATGCGGCGCAGCCGAAGATGGACTGCGGAATGCACACGATCACCGGCGGAACGGGCAAATATAAAGGCATTACCGGCAAGGAACCGTTCACCTGCATCTCAAAGCCGGCTCCGGCCGGCTCTCCCGAAGGCGCCTTCGCCATCGATATCCCGCACATCACCAGTTGGGAAATCAAAGGCTAGCCACGGAGCAGGGCGCCTGGGCCGGCGAAGGTGACCAGCTTCGCCGGCCTGCTCCCACCGCCCCGGTCTTTCAGATTTTTTCAGCAGCGTTCGGGACTCCGGAGTGCCGCACCATCCGTATAAGCGGTGCCACTGTCGCTTTCCTGGTAGGGGACTGAAAATGACGAGCCTTGAACACGTTTCGTCTGAAGCGCTTTCTGAGACCATTGGTTCGATTTACGATTGTGCGCTCGATCCTCACCAATGGCCATCGGCCATACAGCGAATTTTGGACCTCTGCGAAAGCCGTGCTGGTGCGCTGTGTGTCCACGACCTCAAGGACGTCCGCAATGACAATCTCTTTAGTCGTGGGCATTCGAAAGAGTTCTTGGAGCTGTTCGACAAGCATTATCCGCAAAGTCCGATGGCGACGGCGACGATCTTGGGTAAGGTCGGCGACGTCCTGACGGTCGCGATGCTAAGCGAACAGGAGAATCTGTTCGAGAGCCGGTTTTACCGAGAGATCATTCAGCCGCACGGCTATCTTGATTTCATCGGCGTCTTCGCCCTGAGGACGGGTCACCGCCTTGCAGCGCTGCACGCCTGTCGCATGGCGGAGGCACCGCTGTTCTCCGAACGCGAAATTTCTCTCTTCCGTTTGCTGTCTCCGCATATATGCCGGACGCTCGCCATCTCAGACGCGCTGGACATAAGGACGCTGAAATCCGAGATGCTGGAAGCGACACTCGACGGGCTGACCGCGGGTGTCTACCTCACCGCGCGCGACGGCCGCGTCGTCTACATGAACGCTGCCGCCGAACGGCAAATCCGAAAAGGAAGCGCGCTTCAGATCGTCAATAAAAGACTGACGCCGACGAACCAGGAAGCGCGTATGAGGCTCGTCAACAAGATCTCCAACGCGGCCTCAGGAAATGTCGATGCCCTTGGCGATCCTTCCTTGGCGCTGCCGGAGCCCGAGGGCGCCGGCTATGTCGCCACCTTCCTGCCCTTGGATCAGGGCGACCGCCAAGCCTGCATGCAGCCCTTCGCCGCCGCAACGGCGATTTTCGTGCAGGATCCGGCGGTCGTCCCGCAATTTCCTGGTGAAGCGTTTGCGCGCCTTTACGGTTTGACGGGTGGCGAGTTGCGCGTGGCGCTCACGCTCGCGCCTGGCCTTACGCCGCAAGAGGCCGCGGACATGCTCGGCATCGGATTGCAGACCGTCAAGACGCATCTGCAGAGAATTTTTCAGAAGACCGGAACGACACGTCAGGCGGATTTGATCGCGCTTATGACGCGGGCCGCCGCACCCGCGGCCGCGGTCTAGCGGCCAGACGACCGAAGCTCGGACGGCCTAGAATTTCAGACCGGTCCGCAGCCAGTAGCGGTCGCCGCCAATGGCGTCGCGGGTGTAGACGTCGTGCGTGTACATGAGTTGCAGGTCGATACCCTGCACGCGTCCGCTGATCAGCCCGCCAAGAGCGAACTGCTCGGGATTTCCGAAGGTCATGCCGCCGAACACGGCAAGGCCCCCCTTGTTCACGTCGTCGGTGACTTGCTTGTTGTAGTAAGCAACCGGGCCGACGGTCACCCGGCCAAAAGTGCGGGTCAGCGTGGCGTTGAGGAACAGCTGATCGCCGGAGCGATAATGGATGTCCTCGTTTTCGTAATTGTGATCGTACATAAAATGCAGCGAAGCGTGCCACCCATTGTTGAGGTAAGTGAAACCGAGAGTCGGCTCGATCACCCAAAAATTTGCGTCGATATTCAGCGGCGCATCGACGTCCCATTGGTAAAGCGGAAAGTACACGCCGATGCCCGCGCTCGCGAAAAACCCGCCGCCCAAATTCCACGAAATGTCGATAGGCTGAACCAGCGGATTGGCCCAGGCCGTCTTCGATACTTGGCCTTGAAGCAGGGGTGGAAAGAAAGGCGCTTCCCGCGTGAGATCGACATGCACCAGCGGGGCGACGGCGAGCGCTCGATAGGTGCCGCCGAGAAGCTTCCAGCCAGGCACCCAGCTCAGGATGAAAGAGGTCGCAGATGCCTCGCCTTTCACGCCGGCGTAGTCGCCGTCCGCGTCATAGAGCTTTGCGTCGTAGAAGGACGAATGGGTGAGAAAATAGAGTCCAGGCGGTGGGCTTGCAGCGATCGGCAAGCCAAGGGTGATTCCCGGCGGCAACATCGGAGCGACCCCGGGCTCCCTCGCTATTGCTGTTTGGCAAGAAAGCCAGATGCCGACAAACGAACGCGGCCGCGCGCACCCATGCTCTTTTCCACGTCACCCCCCCAATCAAAACAGGCCTCGGTGGCAAGCTAGGGCGGCCAGAAATCGGCGTCGTCCCTCGTTTGAGGGAGAGTGCCGAAGTTTCGCCTTCGGCAGTAAAAATCATGCGCTTGACCAGCTATGTACATAGCGCGTGACGATGCGGTCGAAGAAACGGTCGCCCAAATTCCTTCTGATCCACATAAGTTGCTTTGCGTGCTTGCCGGCGACGTAACGGGTGCGAGGCTGCCTCGCCCGTATCGCCCGTGACACAAGGTCAGCGATCAGGCTCGGCTGCGAGCCCCCGCCGTCGGTATCGGCGCTTCCCAGCATCCGCGCCATTTTGCGAGCGATCTCGGCGTAGGGCCCCTTGGTCGAACTTGCCAGCAGCGCTTCGCTGATCTGCCGGCTCGCTCCCGTTTGGATGACCCCTGGCTCGACGATCACCACCGAGATCCCGAATGGGGCGACCTCCAATCTAAGACAATCCGACCAACCTTCCAGCGCGTGCTTCGTCGCGTGATACCAGGCCCCGAGCGGCAGATAAGTGACGCCGCTCATCGAAGAGATGTTGACGATGAGGCCGGCGCGCCTCTCGCGCATGCCTCCAAGAACGGCCTTCGTCATATTGGCGACGCCGAACAGATTGACCTCGAACAGATCGCGGGCGCCGTCGGAGGTCACCTCCTCAATCGCTCCAAAGCGCGTAAGGCCGGCATTGTTGATGAGGATGTCGACGCCTCCATAGAGCGCGGTGAGATGGGCGACGGCTTGATGGATGCTGTGCTCGTCGGTGACGTCGAGCGCTACTGTATGAGCGCCGAGATCCCGCAAGCCGGTCATTTTGTCGACGTTACGAGCCACGGCGATGACGGCAAGTCCGTCTTTCAGAAGGCGCAAAGCGATCGCTTGGCCGATGCCCGAAGAGGCGCCGGTAACGAGGGCAATCTTCCGAATGGCGCGAGGATCCGACACATGGCAAGCCTAGGCAGCAATTTGGCCCGCTGTCGTCACTCCTTCGATGGATGCGCTCTATGCGAGGGCCGTGCGGGAAATGCCCGCGCGGCCTTTGCCGTGAGATGGCGCGCGTCAGGCGGATTTGCCGCCTCCGGACCCCGAGCTAGAACCAGCCGGAATGTCCATTCCGAGGCCGGCTAAGGGTCATAACAGCCTCAACAAGAGGGACTTGCTTGACATTTCGGCGCAATATCACCAAGTTCCATCCACATTGATTGCTCGCGATCCGCGTTAGCTGCCGCTACAAAAGCGGCTCCTCATCCCGAGACAATTTTTTCTTCTCGTCTAGCCCAGAAAACGCGTCGGGTGAGGCAAACGTCGTGCTCGCGCTATTGCGCGGCGCGCGGCCAACAAGGATTTCCAGTGATAACCAGTTTTGAAGAGCTCGGCTTAATCGAGCCGTTGCGGCGCGCTCTGAGTGCCGAAAAATATTTGCGTCCGACCCCGATCCAAGTCCAGGCCATTCCGGTCTTGCGCGAAGGCAAGGACTTGCTTGGGATTGCGGAAACGGGGAGTGGGAAGACCGCTGCCTTCGCTCTGCCGATTCTGCACAGGCTTTCGGAGGCTCCCTCGCAGCGAGTTTCAGGGGCGCCGCGAGCGCTGATCCTGGCGCCGACCCGCGAGCTTGCCGGCCAGATCTGCGATCGCTTCCGCGCCTATGGCCGCGGGCTACCGTTGCGCACGCTCGCGATCTTTGGCGGCGTCAGTCAGTTTCATCAGGTGAAAGCGCTAAAGGCGGGCGTCGATGTCTTGATCGCCACTCCCGGCCGCTTGCTGGACCTTTGCAATCAACGCCTCGTTCGTCTCGATCAAGTCGGCATTCTGGTGCTCGACGAAGCCGACCGGATGCTGGATATGGGCTTCATCCACGATGTGCGCAAAATCGTTTCGCTTTGCCGGAAAGAGCGGCAGACGCTTTTGTTCTCGGCGACCATGCCTGCGCCGATCGCAAAGCTCGTGCAGGACATTCTGAAATCGCCGGTCCGCATCGACATCGCTCCTTCGAAGGTTGTCGTCGGCCGCATCGATCAACGCGTGTTCTTCGTCGGCACGAAAGGGAAAGGCGCGCTGCTCGAGAATTTGCTTTCGGACCGCGACATGAATCGCGTTCTTGTCTTTACCCGTACCAAGCGTGGAGCCGATCGCGTATGCCGGAGCCTATTGCAATCCGGCATAAGCACGGTCGCTTTGCATGGCAACAAGGCGCAGAATGCGCGCCAGCGTGCCCTCGAAGACTTTCGGCGCGGCGATGCCCGGGTCCTCGTGGCCACGGATATCGCGGCGCGCGGCATCGACGTGCCGGGCATCACGCATGTCGTGAATTACGATCTGCCGAACGAGCCCGAGAGCTATGTGCACAGGATCGGACGCACGGCCCGGGCCGGTGCGGATGGCGCGGCGCTCTCCTTCTGCGATGAAAGCGAGCGTCCTTTCCTCCGCACGATCGAGCGCCTGATGCAGTCGCGTGTTGCCGTTAGCGAGCATCCCTTGGCGGTCGCGGGGGGAAATTCTCCTCAGACGCCGCCACGCAAACAGGGGTCGCCCGCCAACAAGCAGGGCGCGCCCGGCAATAGGCAAAGACGGAGACCGGCGGGCTTCTCGAACGGTCACAAACCTGCCTTCGTGACGCTTTAGCCAGCATCGCCTAGAACGGAGAAAGCCATTATGGCGTTCAAGCCCAACTACAATCAGCAGCGCGCCGATCGAGACCGATCGAAGGCGCGCAAGAAGCAAGAGAAGTTGAAGAAGCTCGAGGAGCAGGCCGCTCAAAGAAAGACGCGCGAGGCCGCGGCCGTTGAGAAAACAGAAGAGTCCTAGAGGTCATGGCAAAGAAGCAGAAGCCCCGGCCGAACGGGTTCGTGCTGTTCAACGTGACCTACGAAGACGGCACGCAAAGCTCGAACCGTAAAATTGCGGTCTCGGAACTCTCCGGGCTCGAAGGCGACGCGCCGGCGCGGTCGATCCTCGAAACGCAAGACCGGGAGATCGCCGAGAGATCGGGACGGCCGCGCGGCGCGATCAAAGAAGTCAGACGCGCCGACGCCAGGAAAAGAGCTGAAGATTGGCGGATGGGGAGGGATTCGAACCCTCGAGACGCGTGAACGTCTGCCGGTTTTCAAGACCGGTGCCTTCAACCACTCGGCCACCCATCCCCTCGATGATGTGGGAACCCGGCAACGCGCGAGCCGGCACCGGGCATAGTTCTGCGCTTCAATCCAGAAATGCAAGGGCAGGGAGAAGCGCCGCAACGCGTCGTCGGGACAGCGCGGCTTTAGAAGTAAGGGAACGCTTCTATTTCCCTTCCTCGGATGAAGGCCAGCGCAGGAGCGGCCGGTCCGCTTCCCTTAGCTCCTGGCCTACGCGCACCCAATCGAGGTGGTGGCGCCGGAGGAGGGTGCAGAACTCCGTTAGGAGCTGTCGCGCCGCAGCGGTGTCGTAGCCTTCTGAGTCGAGCTCCACGAGGAGGTCGGCCTGCTTTTTGAGCAGCTCGTCGGCCTCGTTGACTTGGAGAGCAGCGATCTCCAGGCACGATTCCAGGATCTTGCGACGAACGCCCCTCATTCCCCCCGTCCAACTCTCCAGAATCGGCTTCTGGAAGTGAATGGCCTCCGCACCAACCACATTGGCATGGCAAAAATTTGCCCGCCTGTGGAGAAAGCAAGAGGACGTTCAGCTGGCGCGTGGAAGCATGATCGGCAGGAATAAATCGCCCGTCAGGGCTGCGCTTGTGACAGCGCAGCCCAAAACTCCCGTCCGTTAGACGACGGCGAAGTCGTCGATGGTGAGGGCGAGCGCAGGAGTGAGTTCGGCGATCAGCACGGAGCCACCCACGCCGCTGCCGTCGGCATCCCAGCTGAGATTGCCGTTGTTGGTGTCGTAGAGAAAAGCGCCGTCCGTCGTCGTCGCCGTCGGATTGGCATCGGCGATGAAGGTGCTGCCATCGACGAGAGGAGTGCCGGCGACGAGGCCGCCGCCAAAGCCTGCCGCCGAGACGGCGATGGTGTCGTCCGCGATGCTGAATCCGTTGATGGTGTCGCCGCCGTCCGAGGCATGACCGTAGAAGAAGGTGTCGCTTCCGGCGCCGCCATTCATTTCATCGGCGCCGAAATCGCCGATCAGCGTGTCATTGCCGCCTTGACCGTTCAGCGTGTCGTTGCCGGCGAGGCCATTGAGAACGTTGTCTCCGGCATTACCGAAGATGGTGTTGCCGAGCTCGTTGCCGGTGCCGGCCGAACCGCCGGTGCCGGTCAAGAAGAGATTTTCGACATTGCTGCCGAGCGTGTAGCTGATCTCGGCGCGCACCGTGTCGGTGCCCTGATTTGCGAGCTCCGAGACGACATCCCCGGCGCTGCCGACGTCATAGAGGTCGTTGCCGGCGCCACCTTGCATCAGATCGTCGCCGGCTTCGCCGACCAGGCGGTCATTGCCTTCGCCGCCGATCAGCCGATCATTGCCGAAGCCGCCGCGCAGAAAATCGTCGCCGCCGGCGCCGTTGATGCAGATCGTTTCCTGCCAAGCCGCTGAGATTGTTCGCGGCGGAATTGCCCTCCAACCGGTTATTGAGTGCGTTGCCGGTGCCATTGAGAGGCTCCGTGCCGAGCAGAGAACAGGTTCTCGACATTGGCTGCGAGGGTGTGGGTGATCGTCGACCGCACGGTGTCCGTGCCTTCATTGGCATTTTCGATCACCTGGTCACCGATGCTGTCGACGTCATAAAGATCGTCGCCGGTGCCACCGCGGAGCGTGTCGTCGCCGGCTCCGCCGACGAGCCGGTCATTGCCTTCGCCCCCATGCAGCGCATCATTGCCGATGCCGCCAGTGAGGGTGTCGTGGCCGGCCTGGCCATGAATAAAGTCATCGCCGGTCAAGCCATTGATCGTATCGTTGGCGGCCGTCAATTCAGGAAGAATTAGGATGGTGAAAATTGCGTCATTGCCGAGCGGCAGGCGGTAGACGCTGCCGTGCCATTGCCCGGTGAGGTTTATGATCGTCTCGTAGGTGCCGTTGTTGTCGCTGTCGATCTGCAGCTGATTATTCTCGCCGGGGCGATCGATGCGGCCATTGCCGATTGGGTGGCCGCTGCTCCCGACATGAATCTGCTCGCCGCGCTCATAATCGGTGATGGTGTCGCCGTTCCAATCGGCTGCAGTATCGTTGAAACTATCCATGCCGCCGCCGCCGGTAATGACGTCCTTGCCGGCGCCGCCGAAAATCAGATCGTCATCGGGTCCGGCATTGATGGTGTCGTTGCCGTCATGGCCGCGCAGAATGTCGGCCCCGGCATTCGCAACGATCGAGTCGTTTCCGGTTCCGCCGTCGATATTGTCGATTCCGTTTCCCGAAGCGATCACGTCATTGCCGTCACCACCAAGGATGCTGTTGTTTCCCTCCCCGCCATTGATCGCCTCGTTCCCTGTCCCGCCTTGGATGGTGTCGTTGCCGCTGCCAGCGGTGATCGAATCATTCCCGGCTCCGCCATCGACGGTATTGTTGCCGTCCCCGGCATCGATGGTGTCGTTCCCGAGCCCTGCGACGATGGTGTCGTTGCCCGCGAGGCCATTGATGGTGTTGGCGGGAGCGTCCACCAGGTCGGACACGTTACCGCCGGTAAATCCGATCAAAGTGCCGGTCGTGGCATTGGCAATATCGTCGCCAGCGGTGCCCGTGAACGTGGGCATGCGTAAGCTCCTCCATCCGGCGCCTATTCAGGCGCACATCGGTAAATCCCTATATGGCGGCGAGGCCAGCAGGCACCCCCAAATGGGGTAGGTGGATTGCCCAGGTTTCGCCCCAAAATCACCATCTGCCTATCACATCCTCCCTACAATTCATCGAACGAAAAAATTGGGGGGCTTCAATCATGCGTGACTTCCTGGCCTTTGCCATTGTGATCGCTATGGCCGCCGGCGTGGCGGGCTGCTTTCACAAGGATCAGCCCGTCGTGCAGGACACGTGGGAACCGCTGAAAGTCGGCGAGCGCGGCTCGAACCAATAGGCCAGGGCCTTATTTCCGCGAGGTAGGGCAGCGAGGGTAGAGGCGGCCGGCTTGGCCGCCGTCTTCTCGCGACTTGCGTCTGGCATAGCCGTCAGCTCTTAGCTCAGCGCCGAAGCCTCGAACTCATCCCAACTCGAATCAACTGTGCCAAAGCCGCCTTGCCTTGAAGCAAGCCGCGCACCTTTGTCGTGGGGGCAGCGCGTTGCGGCGCCTTATGCTGCGTCCTAAAGTCAGAAGACGGAAGGCGGAGAGGGCGGGCGTGGCCTGGACGGACTTAAGCAAACGATGATCTTGCACCGTTTCCGAGATCATGCCGTTGAAGCGCCCCACGGCACCGGCGCTGGCCGTCCTCAGCCAGGGGCGCTGGGCTGGGCTCGATTACGCCGCCTATTGGCGGGAAACGGAAAGCTGGGCCGGACATTTCAGCGCTTTGAAGCTTGAACGTGGAAGCGTCGTTTTCATCGTTCTGAAGCATGGCGTGGAGCAATATTTCGCCTATCTTCGGCGCCATGCGCGCGGGGCTTAATTCCTTCCCTCCTTGCTTACGCGACGCCAAAGCAGAACGCGCAGCTTTATTGGAAGACGCATCGTGAGTTGTTCGATGATATCCGCCCCGGCGTCCTGATCACTTATGCGGAAAATGTCGGCGCGCTGGCGGAGGCTGCGGCCGATATTGGGGCGCCGGTGCTCTCCACCGATGAACTTGCGAAAAATCGAACCGACGGACCGCCGCCGCTCATCGAAGATGAGAACGCAGTTGCCTTTCTGCAGTTCAGCAGCGGAACGACGGGTCTAAAAAAGGGCGTGCAAATTACCTTTCGGCAGCTGCAGAGCCAGATCGATAGCTACGCCCACTCGATCGGTTCGGACTCCGAAGACCGGATCGTTTCCTGGCTTCCGCTCTATCACGACATGGGCCTCATCGCTTGCTACATGATGCCATTGCATCTCGGAGCCTCCGTTGCGTCGCTTGATCCGTTCGAATGGGTCGCGCGCCCGCAACTGATGTTCGAAGCGATCGAAAGTGTCGCTCGACGGTCTGCTGGATGCCGAATTTTGCGTTCGCGCATCTCGTGCGCACGGTGCCGGAGGATACGCGCATACGATCTTTCCTCGATGCGCGCCTTCATCAGCACGTCGGAACCTTGCAAGCCGGGGACGTTCAAAGCCTTTCTGAATCGCTTCGAGCCTTCGGCATCGGCGTCAAAACGCTGCAGACCTCCTATGCCATGGCTGAAGCGGTGTTCGCTATTACCCAAATCTCAGTTCGACAATATCCCGCACACTCTTAATCGTCAGCGGCTCGCAATTGGCACGACATGGCGAGGTCGTCGAGGTCGCTCCGGAAGCCTCCGGACGCACAGGAGTTTCTGTCCTGCGGCACTCCCTATTCCCGACATTTCAGTGCGGGTCAAGACGAATGGGCTTTATCCTGACGGGTGGCCGGGTCGGCGAATTTCAGGTCGCGGGGAGTTTCGTATTCGACGGTTATTACCGAAACCCGGAGGCCAACAAAGGCGGCCTTCGATAGCGATGGTTGGTACAGCACGGGAGACATCGGATTTCTCTACGGCGGTCAGCTTTATGTCTGCGGGCGGAAAAAGGAGATGCTGATTGTTCACGGACGGAATTATTATGCCAACGACATCGAGCAGGTGCTCAATCGCGTCAGGGGTGTGAAACCAGGCCGCGTTGTCGCAATCGGGCTATTCGACGAGACGACGCAGAGCGAGGAAGCGATCGCGCTTGTGGAAGTCGATCCGAAAGTGGAAGTCGATCGGTCTGAATTGCGCCGGGCGATCAAAAGGGCGGTCTATGACGAGTTGGAGCTGACGCTAAAGACGGTGGAGCTCATGGAGCCGGAAAGTCTAATCAAGACGACCAGCGGCAAGACCAGCCGCAATGAAAACCTGAAGCTGATATCTCGACAGTCGAACGAAGCAGGCGAACGCCAATGGCTGATCTCGAACAGTCGGTTCTGGCAACCATCGGCGAAGTGTTCGGCATCGACCCAAAGACGATCAGCCGTTCAACGGTCGCGGAAGACGTGGACGGCTGGGACAGCCTGTCCCACACGATCCTTATTCTGCGGCTTGAGAAAGTCTTGAAGGTTCGGATCGACGATCAGATCGCCCAAGACGCCGCCAATGTCGGGGAACTAATCGACGCCATCCACGACCAGATGAGCCTCATCAGGCTCAGATTTGAGCCGATCCTTCGGCTGGTCCTCACCCGCGGATGCGGTCTCGTCCCAAGAGGCGCGAGGAGCTTCCGCGATTTGAACCTCGGAGGGGCTGCTGTTCTCCTGTTGCGCCGCAGCGGCAGGTGCCTCTTCCCAAGAAGCACGGGGAGGGTCAGCGATCACAATCTCGGACTTCGTGGATTCTAGCGTGATCCGCGCAAGGCGGCAGACGAACGATCGCCCATTCCTTCTGCTCCGGATAACGTTCGAGAGCGGAAACAGCACATTCAAGGGCATCACGCAAAGAACCCAGCGAAGATAAGCCAAAGAGAGATTGATCGGGATCTCGAGCCCGTCAGGGTGGCGTTCCTGGGCGGCGCGTAGCTCCGACAGCGCAAATTGAAGATCCCCACCATGGTGCAACGCGTGGACGGCTTTCGCAAGCGCCGTCATCGTGATCGAACCGCACGAAGCGGCACACATATTCGCGCGTCGTAAAGTCTCCCTCTTGGAAACCCTTATAGCGATAGTGCGGCGTTGCCCATTCGATGCCGAAATGCCGAACGATGCTCGGATGAATGGGCATATGGGCAAAACCGAGCCGCTCAAGATTTTTGGTGGCAGCATCGATCTCCGGGCCGGAGAGGCCGAGTTGCAGCCGCTCGAGCGCAAATTTGCAAAGCGGGCGGAGCAGAACCTCGGCGGGATGTAAATTGGTCCAGAAGACCGGCTGATACCGGAACAGACGCTCGATGCGCGGCCAGAGGATCAGGCCCGAGATTGCGCCTGCGCGCTCGGCTTTGGCGCGGGAGCGCGCAAGCAAGGCATCGAGGCCGATGATATCGTTATAGTCGAGCGCAAGAATTCATCTGCAATCTCATCGGGGGCTTCGATCCGGAGATGCTTCTGCATCAGCGTCAGAGCTGGCTGTCGCTTAATTGGTCCTGGTAAAAGCCGGCTGGAATGTGCGGCGCCCTGGAATCTATGGAGCGCGGATGCGGCTTGATGGAGAAGGGATAGAGAAAGTTGGACGAGAGCAATGGGAAGTGAACGAGATCACGGGAACTGCCCTGGAGTCTCCTCGACTAGGCGATTCTTGGGCGCCGGTCCGTGACTTGGTTCAGCACTTTCTCCGCGCTTTGCACAAAGAGATGGTCCGCCGGCGTGGCATCCTCGTAGCTCGGGATATAGCGAACGGTAAAATCCGGCTGGCCGTTCAGGGCTTTCTCGATGGCGTGCGTAACGATTGCGCCCTGACAATTGCCAATGACCGCGATCTTCATCCCGATGACCTTGGAAAACCTTGCAGATTGGGCCGCTCAGCAGGGCGCGAACGAAGCCCTTGCCGTGTATTCCGTTAGCACATCCGCGCATCCGCTAGGAGTGACTTTAGAGCCACCGAGGCTGGAACTTTTGCTTCCAGGCAAACTCGCCGCAAGAAAAGGTGTTATTCCCTTCCGGGAAGCAAAGCGGCCGGCCTTAGCAATAATTCTCCGATACTGAGCAGGATGGGACGAAAACCAGACCCCTATGGCCGTGACGCGAAGCGTCCCCATCATATCCCGTTGCGGGGCTGGTGGCAGGTGGCGCAGAGGGTCTGGACCGAGAGCGGCCGCGACAATCTCTCGGTGGTGGCCGCCGGCTGCGCGTTCTACGCCCTTTTCTCCATCTTTCCGGCGCTCTCGGCGCTCATCCTCATCTACGGCCTCACGGCAGACCCGGCTACGGTCGAAAATCGGTTCAGCATGCTCGAGGATCTCTTGCCAAAGCAGGCCTTCGACGTGGTCCTCGAGCAAGTTCATCGGCTGGTCACGGCCCCGACGCAGACGCTCGGATGGAGCCTCTTCATCAGTCTCGGCCTTGCCTTTTGGAGCTCCGCCTATGGAGCGCAGGCTTTATTCGCGGCCCTCAACATCGCCTATGAGGAGCCGGAGAAGCGGACCATCTTCCAGTTCTATCTTAGCGCCTTCGTCTTCACGATCATCGGCATTCTCGGCGGCGTCTTCATGCTGCTCGCGATCGTCTATGTGCCGATCTTCTTCGCCTCGGCCGGCTATTCCGGCGCCTATGAGACGATCGTCTATATCGCGCGATGGCCGGTCGTCACGCTCCTCGTGCTTTTCATCATCGCGCTGCTTTATCGTTACGGGCCATGCAGGGAGGTTGCTAAGTGGCGCTGGGTCACGGTCGGATCGGTTTTCGCCACCGTGGTGTGGCTGCTCGCCTCGGTGGCTTTCTCTTTTTACGTTTCGCACTTCACGCAATATGATCGGTTCTACGGCTCGCTCGGCGCAGTGATCGTTCTGCTGCTGTGGCTCTACATTTCCTTCTACATCGTCCTGCTCGGAGCCGAGATCAACGCCGAGCTCGAATTGCAAACCGCTGTAGACACGACTGCCGGCAAGCCGAAGCCGATCGGCCGCCGCGGCGCCTTCGTCGCCGATCATGTCGCGGGCGGCCCGAACGGAGATGTACGGCCGACGGCCCTTCACCAAGAAGAGGATCCGAAGCCGCCGCAAAAGCCGGTGCCGCAAAAGTAGGGCATCAGCCGGTCGGCTTCCGCGACAGAAAGTGTGGCGCCTGTCTCAGGGCCTTGAACGGACTCCAGACAAGCATGCGGGCGAGCGCGACGGTCCCGATGGCGCGTTCGCGTTGCACCTGGCGCCGCGACGCCAGCATGGGACCTGAGCCCCGCGAAGCCCGCAACGACACCCTTCAGCGCCTGAAGACGTTTCCCCCGGCCGCGGCGCCACACCGTCACGGGAATGACGGCGATCTGCAGCGGTACGCTCAGCAGAAGGAGGGGGAGGGGCAGGTTCTTCGTCATCGTCCAAAGGCGATTGCGCTGGCTGTGATAGAGAAAGAAATCGCTGCCGCTTCCCGCGATGGCCGAACCCTGATGCAGGATCTCGGCCTTCCGCACCTGCACACAACGCGTCCCTTTCAGGCGCAAGCGGAAGCCGAGATCGACATCCTCGACGTAGCAGAAGAACCGCTCATCGAATCCGCCGGCGGATTGGAACGCGGCACGATCATAGAGGGCGCCGGCGGCGCAAGGTGAGAACACCTCACGGTCATCCTCGGGAAGCATTGCGACGGACGTTCCCGAGCCGCCCCGCCAAGCCGTGCCGAAGATGGAGTAGACGTCGCCGAACCCGTCGACGCGATTGCGTTGCGTCGCATCGATCTGGGTCGAGCCGAACATGCCGACATCCGGATATCGAAGCGTGGCGCGATGCAGCTCCTGCAGCCAGTCGCTGCCGGGTTCGGCATCGGGGTTGAGCGTCGCGATCCAATCGACGCTGCAATCGGCCACGGCGCGATTGTTGGCGGCGGCAAAGCCGAGATTGGCGCCCATTAGGCGAAGTTGAAAACGGTCATCGGGCAATCGCAGGGCGTCGGCCGAGCCATCGGTCGACCCATTGTCGACAATGACGGCCTCAAAGCGGAGATCGGTCTGCCCGCTCAAGGCATCGACGCAGCGCTGCAGGAGTGGCCCGGCATTGTAATTGACGATCACCACGCGAACCCAAGGGGTTAGGGGTGCGGGTGTCGTGCGCTCGGCCGCCTGTGCCATGGTGAGAAAAAGCCCTATGACGCCTAGATCGGATGCCAGGCTTCGTATTAACCTAGATTTGCCTGGGGCGGCTATCCGGGGGAGAGGCCCTTGGGACTTCACGTATTGCTTTTGTCACGCTACGGCCGCACCGGCGCGAGTAGCCGCTTGCGCTTTTTGCAATATTTGCCGGGCCTCGACGAATACGACATCGACATCCATCCGGCGCCGTTCCTGGACGACGTTTACCTCCGCGAGCTCTATGGCGGCCGGCGCCCGTCGATGGCGCGGGTGCTCTCCTTCTATTCGGAACGCTTGCGGCAATTGGTCAGTGCAGGCGATTTCGACGCCATCTGGATCGAAAAAGAAGTGCTGCCCTGGGTGCCGCAATGGGTCGAGCTTGCGGGGTTAGGCTCGCTCCCCTTGGTGGTGGATTTCGACGATGCTTGGCACCTTCGCTACAGTAGCTCGCCCAATCCGCTGGTCCGGATCATGCTCAGCAAAAAGCTGGAGCAGATCGCCAAGCGCGCCGACTATGTGATCGTCGCCAACAAGTTCTTGCAGAGCTGGGCGGAAAGCACCGGCGCCACGCAAGTGATCTGCATCCCGACCGTCGTCGACCTCCGCCGCTATCCGCAAACGCGGCCGCCCGAGGACGAGCCCTTCACCATCGGCTGGATCGGAACGCCGGAAACGGCTCCCTATCTCGAGAACATCAAGGGCGCATTGCGGCGCGTGCTCTCGCGCGCCAATACGAGGCTGCTCCTCGTCGGCGCGGACAAATCGATCCTGCCGCTCGCCAATGTCGAGGCGCAACCTTGGTCCGAGGCGAGCGAGACCGGGCTCTTGCATCGAATGCATGTCGGCATCATGCCGCTGCCGCACGGCGCGTGGGAATATGGGAAGTCCGGCTACAAGCTCGTGCAATATATGGCGGCAAGCCGGCCGGTGGTCGCTTCGCCGATCGGCGTCAATTGCGATGTCGTGAAGGAGGGCGTGAACGGCTTCTTCGCCGTGTCGGAAGATGAGTGGGTCACCAATCTCGAACGCTTCCAGAACGACATGGAATTGACGGCGCAACTTGGTGCCAATGCGCGACAGACGGTAGAGACGTCCTTTTCGCTGAGCGCCACGGTGCCGAGGATCGCCGAGATTTTGGAATCGGCCGCTAATCTCCGCCGGAAGAAGCGGCGCACGCCCTCGCGGGCGGCCATCAGATCTGGTCTGGCGCGCTCCGTCGAGTCATCCGGCGTCGTACCATCCCGATAAGCACCACCAGCACTGCGCCGAAAGTGGCGCCGGCGAGGTGGAAGCTATGCGCGAGGCTCGGATCCACATAGCGAGCAAAGAGTGGATCTCCGGCGATGATTTCTCCAGCGATCCAACCGAGAAGGGCCGCGCCAGCCCAGATAATCACCGGGAATCGTTCAAGCACCGCCATGACGAGCGCGGCTCCCGACATGATCAACGGAATGCTGAGCGCAAGCCCGAACATCAGGAGAGCGAAACTGCCCTTGGCGGCGGCGGCCACGGCGATCACATTGTCGAGGCTCATCACCACGTCGGCGATGGCCACGATCTTAATTGCCTGCCAAAGACTATCGCTCGCTTGGATCTCGTCCGTGCGTTCATTCTCCTCTCCGGTCAGCAGTTTGACCGCGATCCAGAAGAGGAGCACGCCGCCGACGATCTTGATGTAGGGGACGGTCATGAGCGTCGTGACCATTCCCGTGAAGGCGACGCGGAGGGAAATGGCGACGAGCGTGCCGAGAATGATCCCGTAAAGGCGCTGACGCGGCGGCAGTTTGCGGCAGGCGAGGGCGATGACAACCGCGTTGTCGCCCGAAAGCAGAATATCGATCCAGATAATCTGCACCACGGCGACCCAGAAGGCCGGGTTGTCAACGCTCATCTAATGCTCTTCCCCCACCTGTCGCCGCAACGGCCTTCTGAACGAACCGCCGGAATAGGGACCTAGCTTGTGCTGCCAAAAGCGGCAAGGAAAAGACTGATATAAGCCCTGTAGCTGAAGTTTGAAGGGAGCCCGCCAATGTTTGTGGCGGCAAACGCCGGAGGCTTCAGTCTAGAACAATAAGTTATTAATGAACTATGCTAGGCAGACATCGAATCAGTCGAATTGCAGACCGGTCATTGTAAGGGGGACCCAGATGAACTTGGACATTCAGACTATCAGCCCAATTGTTGCGTTAATAGCGGGCGTCCTCATCTTGCTGATGCCGAGGCTGCTGAATTATGTCGTGGCCTTCTATCTCATCGCCATCGGCATCCTTGGACTGTTTCCGCATCTGCGCTAGGCGAAATTCGCAGGCCGAAACATTCCGGCGATCGGCCCGGCCGACAAGCTGGAACCAGCCATTGGAATGGCCTATAGTCGCCGTCTCACAATCAAAAAATCCGGGGGGCTCTCCAAAAGCTGGCCGACAACTTTAGCGCTGTCGAACAAGGCGAGCTATGCATTGGCGACCATTAGCCACATCGAAGGAAGATCGAGATAAATCCGGCGAACCGTGCCCCAAGACGGGAACGAGGCGCCCCACCGGTGAAGCAAGGCTGATGAGCGACACGAAGCGCCTTCGGGACATCCGAAACAGGCTTTTGCCAGTTTTCGGCACGGCCATCGTTGCCGTCTCCCTTCTCGGCATGTTCGGCGCCAGCGGAGGACCGTTGCCTAATGGCGCGAGCACGGCCGCGCCTTCCGCCATCATTGTCGCCGAGGCGCCTCCGCCCGTCACGAAAACCCCTTGGAAACGCTCGTCTTACGTTTGGTCGGCAAGCCGCGTCGGCTCGACGCTGAAGCTGAGGGGCCTCGTCCCTTCCGAGGAAGACCGGCGCACCGTTCTTGGCATGGCGAAGGCACATTTCGCCGATCTGGCCATCGAGGACCGGCTGAAGGTATTCCAAGGGGGGCCGCCGAAAGAGCAATGGCTCGGGGCCGTCAGCTTTGGGTTGAAGCAGCTGTCGCACCTCAAGCAGGGGTCCGCGCGGCTCCTCAATGCCGGGCTGAAAGTCGAAGGCGAAGCGCGCAGCGGCAACGATTACGCCGAAGTGAAGAAAGCGCTCACAGGCCCGATGCCGGATGGGCTCACCATTTTGAATGAGAAGGTCCGGCCGCCGGCCGTCGATCCCTTCGCCTTTTCCGCTTCGCTCGATGCCGAGACGCTCACTCTCAGTGGCAACATTTCCAACGAAGAGGTGCGGAAGCAGCTGAAGGATCTGGCGCGGCGTTTCTTCGAACGACCGACGCTTGAAGATCGTCTCGAGCTTGCATCGGGCGCACCGAAGGCGTGGGACGAAGCCGTGCAAGTTGCCTTGCGGGCGCTCAGCCGGCTGGAGAACGGCAAGATCGCTCTCTCAGGACTTGCGCTGACCATCGAAGGCGAAGCGCGGGACGAGGGGACGGCGATCGCCATCTCCTATCAATTGCGGCGCGACCTGCCGCCGCTCTTCTCCTCGACCGAGAGCATCCGCTGGAAAGAGGCGGAGAAGACGCGCAATCTCGGCGAGGCGATCCTTCCGCGCATCAAGGACCATGTGCGAACGAGCGGCGGTCTTGCTCGCCACCTTCCGCCGGCGGAAAAATAGCTATCAGCTCGGGCGATCCCAGCCCCGCTCATCATAGGCCGCCAAGAACGACCCGATGGTCTCGACGCTATCGGCGTCGTTCAGAAGCGGAGCATGACCCTGATCGCGGACGGTGAAGGTCCGCAAATTCGGGTGCTGCTCTTCCATCGCCTCGAGCGTTTCGATGCTGAGCATGTCTGAATTGGCGCCGCGTATCGCTAATGCCGGGAACGGCCCAAGTGCTGCGAATTGCGGCCAAAGGTCCGGGCCGCGCTGGCCGAGATCGACGGAACGGAAAGTGAGCGCCAGCCGGCCATCATAGCTGCGGGCGGGCCGGCCTTTCTTCTCGTCATAGACCGCCCGCGCCATATCCTCCCACTGCCAGCTCTCGAGCGCCGGAAAATAGTGCTCGTGCAGATCGCGCAGTTGAGCGGCGGCCTCGTCCCAACTTCGCGGCAGCTTCATGCGGCCGACATAGCCCATGATGCGCGCAAGCCCCGTCGTTTCGATTATCGGCCCAATGTCGTTGAGCACGACCACTCCGATCGCCGTAGGGCGGAGGACTGCCATCATCATGGCGATGATGCCGCCGCGAGAGGTGCCGATGATGGCGGCGCGGTGAAGCTCCTGCGTGGTCATAAAGTCGAGTGTGTCGAGGAGTTCGACGAAAGGCGTGTAGTTGCGCCAGCTGCGGTCGCGCTGCGAGCCTCCGCGTCCGCGATAGTCAATGCAATAGACGTCGCGCGGGCTCACAGGGTGATGCGAGAGATAGCTGGCAAGGTGGTGAAAGTCGCGCGCATTGCGGGTGAGGCCAGGAAGGCAGATGGCCGGCCTGCCGCCTTTCCCGAGCGCGGGATAATGGCGGACATGCAGCCGCAAATCGTCGAAGGACGCCAGATAAATGTCCTGCCACAGCTCGCCCGCCAGCTCAGCCATCGGTGAGAATCATCATTTTGGAGAGCATCACCCGTGGGCTTACGTTCCCACAGAGCGGCACGTAGAACAAGCCGCGCGCTTGGCTAATCGTTTGCCGAAGTCTTTGTCGCGACGGGTTTTGGGGTAGGGAGCTTCCGGCCGCGGTTGAGATCCTGGACGAGCTGCAACGCCTTGTCGCTGCCTTCTAGCCTCGAGCGATAGAGCTGGAGGCTCTCCATGATCTTCTTCACGTAGTTGCGCGTCTCGGTGAAGGGGATGCGCTCGATCCAGTCGATCGGATCGACATCGGCTTTCCGTGGATCGCCGAAAGCTTTGGTCCAATCCTGAACGCGGCCGCCGCCGGCATTGTAGGCGGCGAGCGAGAGAATGTAGGAGCCCGAATAGCTGTTGATGAGATCGCGCAAATGCGCCTCTCCAAGCTGCGCGTTATAGGTGGGATCGGTAAGCTGCTTCGGCAGATACTTCACCTTATAGGCCTTGGCGACGGCCCGCGCGGTTCCCGGCATCAGCTGCATCAGGCCGCTGGCTCCGACCGGGCTTTTGGCGGCCGCGTTGAACTCGCTCTCCTGCCGCGACAGCGCATGCACCAGCGCCAATTCGACATTCTCGGCATGCAGGGCCTTAAAGTTCGGAATGACACCGACCGGCAGGGCATAGTCGCCCATCGGCAGATCGCGGCCGAACGAGATCTTGGCTGCCCGGAGCGCAACCTGCGTATGACCCGAGCGCTTAGCGAGCTCGATCAAGAGCACCATCTCGCCGGGATTGCGGAGACGCCGTGACAGCGCCAGGAAAAATTGCGGGGCAACGCGCTCCAGATCGTAGGCAAGAGCGATGCCGACGGCGCGCACCGCATGATTGTCGTAGAAGCCCTTGATCTCGGCTGGCGTCGGCCGCGGCGTCCCGGTGACCGAAAGCTTGGCGGGCGCGGGGTCGAGTGCTTGTCTGCCGAGCTGGCCGTAGAGATATTGCGGATATTTTGCCGCCGCATGGAAATGCACGACGGCGGAGGCGCTATCGCCGAGCGCTAGCCCCGTGCGGCCAAGCCAATATTCGGCGACCGAGATCTCTTTCGAGCTCTTCGCGGCCGTGCGCAACGCAATGAAATGCGAGAGCGCGGTCTTCGGCTCGCCGAGGAACCGCAAGGCGATCCAGCCGGCAAGGAAGTTCGCCTCATTATAGGCGTCGCCGGAAATGGGCCCGTGCTTCGCGGCGATGTTGTAGGCGATGCGAGGCTGGCCGGCATTCAGCGCGATACGGCAATTTAGGTTGCGCTCTTCCCACCATCCTTCGGCATCGATCATCTGGGCCGGCTCGCTCGGGACATCGAGGAGCATCTTCCAGGCTTCCTGGTCCCGGTCTTTACGGCGGAGCCATTGGATCTTGTTGTAGAGCAAACCGACATCGCCCTTCGTGGCGGCCGCCGGGATGGCCTCGAGCAGCTTGCCGGCATTCGCCTTGCGTTTGACCACGGCGATGCGCGCGGCAACCTTCTTCTGAGCCTCTGCAGAGAGGAACTTCGAGACTCTGAGCGCGGCTTCCGCCGTTTTCTCGTCGTCGGGGAAGAGGAGCTTGTCGACCCGGGCCTGATGGTCGGCCTTGGTCAGCATCGGGCCGAAGCGATCGAGGATCTTCTTCTCGACGGTCGAGCTCAGCAGATATTCACGCCAGGCGGCGGCGACATGCTCGCGGGCGGCGGCTTGATTGCCGGACTTCATATGCGCGGTGGCAAGCGCGGCCCGGCCGGCGCCGGTGATCGGCGCGCCACTGGCAAAGAAGGCGTTGATACGCTCTGGTGTCGCGTCGGCAAGGAAGAGCGCGATCTCGGCGCGCTCGCGCAATTCCTCTTGGCCCGGCCAATCGAGATTGGCGAGGCGGAAGGCCTCAATGTCTTCGGCCTTGGCGTCGAGATCGCCGCTTCGATACTCGAACCAGATCGCCAGCTTCTGCGCGGCCGGATCCTTAATCCTCAACGCGGCGGCATGGGCGCCGGCATCGTCGCCCCGATAGCTCGCGCTGAAGGAGGTTCTCAGATTGGCGGCATCGGCGGCGCTCAATTGATAAGAGAGGAGCGGTTTCAGGACGCTCGCAAAGTCTGTCTTGGTGGCGCCGCCCTCGGCGGGCACCGGCGCGGAGGCGTGCGGCGTCCGCAAGGGAACGATTGTGGTGTTCGGCGCGACCTCGTTCGCCGGCGAGCCGAGCATCATCGGCGGCTTGAGCGAGCCTGCGGACGCGCGATGCGCCATCGGCTGGCGCGCGGACTGGCGATTGCCGGCGTCGGCGGAACCGCCACGGCATCCCCGGTGACCTGAACCTGCTCAGCCGAGTGCGTGTTCGAGAGATCGATGATTTGCGGCGCGGCGATGGTCGTCTGTGCCTGCGTCGGGTCGGCCTGAGCCACAGTTCGTTTCGGATTGCGGTCCGGAAGCGGAGCGGGAGAGGGCGCCGGTTGCGCCTTCGCCACCTGCTTATTGGCGCGCTTCGGCTTCGCGGCGCGTTTTCTGCTCTGCGCTTTGGAAGCGGTGGCCTTGGTGGATTTGGACGCGGCGGATTTGATAGAGCCCGCCTTCGCGGCGCGCGGCTTTGCATCGAGGGGCGTGACCGCTTGCGATGCGGTCAGGAACGCACCAATAATCAAAATCGAAGCAGCCGCACCAAATGCTCTCATCTCGTCGATCGGTCCGGTTCTCGCGACCCTGCTTGGAAGCGCAGGATTTTGACCCCCCAAAGCCGGGGCCCGCGACGATGAAGGGCGATTATATCCCCCCAAGCTCAACAATGTCTGAAAAAATCCGGCGGAAAGATGACTCGGACCAAAGTCGCTTTCTGGCGCAAATCCGCGGTTAATCCGGTGTGGTATCTTCAGTAATACACAGCTTTTTCCACGAACTGCAGCGTTGTTCTAAAGTGCAACATCCATTCTAAGCCTAGCGGCGGTCTCCTTGCCCGGGTTCGCTTCAGACCCTATTGTCCGCCCCGTTTTAGCGAAATCATGTTGTCCAGAGCGGGGTCGCCAGTGGCCATGCCCATTTTTCACGGTTCGATCACGGCTCTGATCACGCCCTTCAACAACGGCAAGATCGACGAGATTGCCTATTGCCGCCACGTGGAATGGCAGATCGATCAAGGCACGCATGGCCTCGTGCCGGTGGGAACGACGGGCAAATCGCCGACGCTGACGCATGACGAGCATCAGCGCGTCATCACTCTCTGCGTGGAAACGGCAGCCGGGCGGGTCCCGGTCATCGCCGGGACCGGTTCGAACTCGACGGAAGAAGCGGTGGCGCTCACGCGTTTCGCCAAGGAGGCCGGCGCCGACGCCGCGCTCGTGGTCACCCCCTATTACAACAAGCCGACGCAGGAAGGCCTCTACCGCCATTTCAAGGCGATCAACGACGCGGCAGATATTCCGGTCTTCATATACAACATCCCCGGCCGAAGCGTGGTCGACATGTCGGTCGAGACCATGGCGCGGCTTGGCAAGCTTCCGAACATCGTCGGCGTGAAGGATGCGACCGCGAACCTCGCACGCGTCAGCCAGCAGCGCGCGGCCGTCGGCCCCGACTTCATTCAGTTATCAGGCGAGGATGCGACGGCACTCGGCTTCATGGCCCATGGCGGCCGGGGATGCATCTCCGTCACCGCCAATATCGCCCCGGCCATTTGCTCCGAATTTCAGCTTGCTTGTCTTGGCGGCAATTATGAGCGGGCGCTCGATCTGCAAGACCGGCTGATGCCGCTGCACGATGCCTTGTTCGTGGAGTCAAATCCGGGGCCGGTGAAATATGCCGCTGGCAAGCTCGGCCTCTGCTCCGACGAGATGCGGCTGCCGATGGTACCGATCTCCGCTGCGTCGAAGGCGAAGGTGGATGCCGCGCTCGAGGCCGTCGGTCTCGTCCTCGTTTAGGACGAGAGGTCACGCCCATGGCGCCGAAGCCAGATGGCGGCAAGCTCGTCGCCGAAAACCGAAAAGCGCGCTTCAACTACGCGATCGAGGAGAAGCTCGAGGCCGGCATCGCTCTGACCGGCTCCGAGGTGAAGTCGCTGCGCAGCGGCAAAGCGAATATCGGGGACGCTTATGCGGCGGAGGAGGGAGGCGAGCTCTACCTCATCAACGCCGACATCGCCGCATACAGACAGGCCGGGCGCGATAACCACGAGCCGAAGCGGAATCGGAAGCTCTTATTGCACCGGCGAGAAATCGACCGTCTGATCGGGGCGATCCAGCGCGAAGGCATGACGGTCGTGCCACTCAAGCTGTTCTTCAATCGGCGCGGCATCGCCAAGGTCGAGCTCGGTTTGGCGAAGGGCAAGAAATTGCACGACAAGCGCGAGACCGAGAAGCAGCGCGATTGGGAGCGGCAGAAGGGCCGGCTCATGCGTGAGCGAGGCTAAGCCGCTCATCCCAGACGATGGCGGTGCCGATCATCTCCGCCCCGGCGCGCGAATTGCTTCGATGCCGCTCCCTGCGACGAGTGGCGGCGACGTCACGCTCGCGGATCTTTCCGGCGTCACGCTCCTCATCGTCTATCCGTGGACCGGGCGTCCCGGCATGCCCAACCCGCCGCATTGGGACGATATCCTGGGGGCGCATGGCTCGACGCCGGAGCTTGAAGGGTTTCGCGGCCTCTATTCCGCATTTCAGGAATTGGGGATCGGGCTTTATGGGCTCAGCCGGCAGGGATGCGCGTATCAGAAGGAAATGGCGGCACGCTTGCGCCTTCCCTTTCCAATTCTTAGCGATGAGGAGGGCACTTTTTCAGAGGCGCTGCGGCTGCCGGTCTTTGAGACCGGAGGCACGCTCTATCTGAAGCGGATTACCTTGTTGCTGAGAAAGGGTGCCATCGAGGACGTGTTCTATCCAATCTCGCTATCCCGAGCGACATGCTGAGGAATTGCTACGCCTGCTTAAACAGGGCGCGGGCTAGAGCACGTCGTCTTCGGCGTCCTCGACCGAATAGCCGAGACGCTCGAGACCCTCTTCGAGATAATCGGCAAGGAGGGGAATCCCGAGCAGATAGTCCTCGGGCCGGTTGGCGCGCTCGCGGCGCGCCGTTGCCATCGCTTCAGCGAATTCGTCCGGCAGAAAGGAGCCTCTGCCGATCCAAGCAAGGGCCACGAGAGTCGCTTGCTCGTCCTCATTCAGGTCGCGGATAAAAGCGCTGATCTCATCGCGGGTCGCATCCTCGCTGAAGGATTCGAGGATGGTGTCGGCGTCGTGGTCGGAGGTTTCCGGATCGTCCCAGGACGCGACCTTCGCGGCGCATTCGCGCGCCTTGACGATCACATAACCGACCTTGGTGGGCGAGATCTCCAACGCGGTAGCCATGCTACCTCCAAAGGACCCTGGCCTCCCCGCGACCGGAAGCATGCCCGAGATGCGCCGTGCCAGCAACCTTGGCGTCAGCGTCCACGCATGTCGGCGGCGGCGGCAACGACGCTCATGAACATCTCTGACGTCAGCCGCCCGGTGTTCGTGTTCTGCCGCGAGCAATGATAGCTGTCGAAGAGCGTGAGGCCATCGCCGACCGCGTGCTGGGCGCCATGCGCGAAACCGTATGCCTTCCTCTTCAAGGAGAGGGCTTCGAGCGTCGACTCATGCGCGATGCGGCCAAGCGCAAGGATGACGCGTAGATTCGGAAGCGTTGCGATGCGGGCGCGCAGGAAGCGGCGGCAGGTGGCAATCTCGCGGGCCTGTCGGCTTGTTGGCCGGCGGAACGCAGCGGACCGCGTTGGTGATCATGCAGTCCACCATTTGCAGCGCGCCGGGCTCAGCGGGGTCGTGGCGCCCGCGGGCAAGGCCGACTTCGAGCAAAGAGCGGTAGAGGAGCTCGCCGGCGTAATCGCCGAGAAAGGGCCGGCCGGTGCGGTTCGCGCCCTTCAATCCGGGAGCAAGGCCGACGATGAGGAGACGTGCGTCTTCAGGACCGAAGGACGGGACGGCGCCGTTGAACCAGTCCGGGTGAGCCGCGCGGTTATCGAAGCGAAATTCGACGAGGCGCGGGCAGAGGGGACAATCAGGCGAGGGCTCCGGCGAGCCAGCCTCGATGCTCTGAAGGGCGGTCATGGGACGTTAAGCTAGCGCGAAGACGCCGAAGCGGCACCTTCGATCCGGCGTTCATTCACGTCACGACGTCGTCTTCGACTGCAAAGGCCTCGAGCGGCTCCGGTCGGCGCCGCTGCTCGCGCATGGCGCGCTCGGCCGGATCGCGGCCGACTTCATGATGGAGCTGCGACAGCTCGATGAATTGATCGGCCTGGCGCCGGAGCTCGTCGGCAACCATCGGCGGGCTGGTTGCGAGCGTCGAGACGACGCTCACGCGCTTTCCCTTATGCTGGAGAGCCTCGACCAAAGAGCGGAAATCACCGTCGCCCGAAAACAAGACGACATGGTCGAGATGCTCCGACAGCTCCATGGCGTCGACGGCGAGCTCGATATCCATATTGCCCTTGATCTTGCGGCGGCCGGCGGCGTCGATGAACTCCTTGGTGGGTTTCGTCACCATGGTGTAGCCGTTGTAATCCAGCCAATCGATCAGGGGGCGGATCGAGGAATATTCTTGCTCTTCGGCGAGCGCGGTATAGTAAAGCGCGCGGACGAGCTGACCCTTCGCCCCGAACACGGTCAGGAGCCGCTTATAGTCGATGTCGAATCCAAGCGCCTTGGCCGTGGCGTAGAGATTGGCGCCATCGATGAAAAGAGCGATGCGTTCCGTCGGATAGAAATTCATTTCAAAGCCTTATCGGCGCAAAATCGCGTGAATAGGGAACAGCAAAACCCGGCAATGCGGATCGGGTTGCTTTTTTTGTAGATAGGAACGGAAGGTTCGCTCCGCAATTGCTTGCCCCCGGCAAAGTCTTGCTTGGTCTTGGAGCCAATAGTGCCGGCCCATGGGGAACTCCGGCCGAGACGTTTCGCCGCGCTCTTATCGAGCTTCAGCGGCACCGTGTGATGATCGAAGCCGCGTCGGCTCTCTATGAGACGGCCGCCCTGGGAAGCTCCGGGCAGGCGCCTTACCTCAACGCTGTTATCGGCGTGCGCACCGTCCTTCCGGCGCCGGCGCTCTTACGCCTCTTGAAGCGCATCGAAGCCGGTGCGGGGCGGAGAGGGGGCCGGCCCTGGGGCGCGAGGACGCTCGATCTCGATATCCTCGACTATAAGGGCCAGGCGCTGAACTGGCAGAAGCGGCGAATTGGGGCTTTTTCCTCGCGCCGGCGCCCGCTCATCTTGCCGCATCCCGAGCTTGAGCGCCGTCCCTTTGTGCTAAGGCCGCTGCTCGATATCGAGCCGAATTGGCGGCATCCGGTGCTGAAAGAGAGCGCAAGCGCGCTCTGGCGCCGCGTGCCGAAGCACGGCCAAGGCAGCGTGCTGAAACGGACCGATGCGACCCTCTGAGGCCTCGGCATGCCTTGCCAGCCCGAAACGAACGGCCTAAATAGGTCCAACCCCTTCGGATCAAAAAGGATTTGCCAATGGCTCGCGTCACCGTCGAGGATTGCGTCGACAAAGTCCCGAACCGTTTCGAGCTCGTGCTCCTAGCCGGCCATCGGGCGCGGACGATTTCCGGCGGCGCGCAGATCGCCGTCGACCGCGACAACGACAAGAATCCCGTGGTTGCGCTACGCGAAATCGCCGACGAGAAAATCTCCTGCGACGATCTTCGCGAGGACTTCATCCACTCGATGCAGAAATATGTCGAGGTGGACGAGCCGGAAGCAGAGGCCGTGCCGATGCTTTCCGCCGAAACCCGACTTCCCATCCTCGGCCAAGACGATCAGTCGCGCGACACCGCCGTCGACCGAATGAGCGAGGAAGAGCTGTTGCGCCGGATGGCGACCCAAGCGCCGTCGGATGGCTCCAATGCAGGACCGCGCTCGCGCTGAACGCCATTCCCCGTTCCGTGTGATCATTGGCACGGTCACACGGATCATTTCTCGCGACGCGCCTTTATTCCTGTTTCCGCTGACAAGCGGCGCTACCCTTCCGTTTCCGATAGACTTGGCTGACGCCGGCATCAGGCCGGCGTCACCGGCTGCCTAGGCGACGGACATGCGCATGACCCGCCAATATGAACTCGTCGAGCGGGTGAAGAGCTACGAGCCGAACGCCAACGAGGCGTTGCTCAACCGCGCCTATGTCTACGCCATGAAGGCGCATGGCAATCAGAAGCGCGCATCTGGAGCGCCCTTCTTCTCGCATCCGCTCGAAGTCGCGGCCATCCTCGCCGATATGCGTCTCGACGACGCGACCATCGCCACGGCGCTGCTGCACGACACCATCGAGGATACGGGCGCGACCCGGCCCGAGATCGACGCTCTGTTCGGGCCGGAAATCGGCTCGCTGGTCGAGGGCCTCACCAAGATCAAGAAGCTCGACCTCGTCACCAAGAAGGCCGAGCAGGCCGAGAATTTCCGGAAGCTCCTGCTGGCGATCTCGAGCGACATCCGGGTGCTGCTCGTCAAGCTCGCCGACCGCCTGCACAATATGCGCACGCTCGGCGCGATGAAGCCGGCAAAGCGGCGGATCATCGCCGAAGAGACGATGGAGATTTACGCCCCGCTCGCCGGCCGCATGGGCATGCAATGGCTGCGCGACGAGCTCGAGGACCACGCCTTCCGCTGGCTGAAGCCGGAAGGCTACGCCGCCGTCGTCGAACGTTTGCGCGTGCTGCGCGAACGCAATCAAGGCCTCATCGAAGAGATCGAAGGCGCGCTCACCAAGCGGCTGAAAGAGGCAAAGGTCGAGGCGGTGGTGTCTGGGCGGGAGAAGAAGCCCTATGCCATCTGGAACAAGATGGAGCGGAAGCAGATCTCGCTCGAACAGCTCTCGGATATCTATGCTTTCCGCATCATCGTCCAGGAGCTGATGGACTGTTATCGGGCGCTCGCCGTCGTGCACACCACCTGGCACGCGGTACCGGGGCGCTTCAAGGACTACATCTCCAGCCCAAAACAGAACGACTACCAATCCATTCACACGACGATCATCGGTCCGCGCCACCAGCGCGCCGAGCTGCAGCTTCGCACCGACCGGATGCATCAGGTCGCCGAATATGGCGTCGCGGCGCACGCGCTCTACAAGGATGGGGCGAATGGGTCTGGCGCCGTTCCGCAAGAAGAGAGCAATGCCTATCGTTGGCTGCGCCACCTCGTCGAGACCTTGCTCGAAGGCGACAACCCGGAAGAGTTTCTGGAGCACACGAAGCTCGAGCTGTTCCAGGACCAGGTTTTCTGCTTCACGCCGAAAGGGCGCCTCATCGCGCTGCCGCGCGGGGCAAAGCCGATCGACTTTGCCTATGCCGTCCACACCGACATCGGCAACACTTGCGTCGGCTGCAAGATCAATGGCCGTCCGATGCCGCTCGTCACCGAGCTTCGCAATGGCGACGAGGTGGAGATCATCTGCGCTTCGGTGAAGGCA
The DNA here is from genome assembly GCA_963786425.1 of uncultured Alphaproteobacteria bacterium. Taxonomy (GTDB): domain Bacteria; phylum Pseudomonadota; class Alphaproteobacteria; order Rhizobiales; family Methyloligellaceae; genus Methyloceanibacter. The sequence continues at coordinate 98,834 of CAWAZB010000001.1, forward strand.
CCGCCGGCTGCCTGGCAGAGCCTCGCCGTCACCGGCAAAGCCCGTTCTGCCATCCGCCGCGCCACCCGCGATGCCAGCCGAGCTCAATATGGAAAGCTCGGGCGCGAGATTCTGCGCCGCGCCTTCAACCGGCGCGGAAGGACCTTCGAGGATGAGGCGATCGCGCAGGCTCTGGGGAGGTTGTCGCAGAAGACCGTCGAAGACGTCATCGCCGCGGTCGGCCGGGGCGAGCTTGCCTCCGCCGACGTCGTCCGCGCGATCTGGCCCGAGGACAAAGCTCCCGAGGCTTCCAAGAAGCGGCGGAAGGTCAAGCGGACCGACGAAGGCTGGTTCGGTCTCGGCAAGGTGATCGGGCTGAAATTCCGCTGGCCAGGTTCGAGCGCGCGGAATACCCCGCCGGCAGCGCCGGAACAGCAAGTCGGCATCCCCATTCGCGGGCTGCAGGGCGATCTGCCGGTGAGCTTTGCCGAGGGCGGCGCCGTGCCAGGCGACCGTATCGTCGGCATTCTCACGGCCGGGCAAGGGATCACCATCTATCCGATCCATTCCGAGGCGCTGAAGGCTTTCGACGAGGAGCCGGAACGTTGGATCGACGTCACCTGGGATATCGACGAGGATAATGCGCAGCGCTTCCCGGCGCGCATTTCCGTCGTCGTGCTGAACGAGCCGGGAAGCCTTGCCCAGATCACGGCCGTGATCGGCGAGGCAGACGGCAATATCGACAATATAAAAATGACGAACCGGGTGGCCGACTATACCGAGACGCTGATCGACCTCGAGGTCTGGGACCTCAAACATCTCAACGAGATCATGACCGGATTGCGCGGCCTGGACGTCGTCAGCGGCGTCGAGCGCATCTGATCCAACACGGGACATAGCGCCGCGTCATTTGAATGAACCGGGCGCCGCGCACTATGTTAGACCGGTGAATTAGGGACGCGCCAGCGCTTGGCCGTCCTAAAGAGGTCTTCAATGCTGTTCAGGCGTCGCGAGCCCGAGAGTATCTTTGAGCGCCTTCGCGTTCATCTCTGGCCGCGCCGGAGCTGGTCGCGCTCCACCCGCTATTTCATCTACCGCTTGCGGCGCCTGAAGGCGTCCCCGCACGCCATCGCGCTCGGCTTCAGCGCCGGAGCCTTTGTCGCCGTCATGCCCTATCTCGGCACGCATATGGTGCTCGCCGCGCTCCTTGCCTGGGCGTTTGGAGCAAGCATCGTCGGGGCGCTGCTCGGAACCTTTGTCGGCAACCCCATCACCTATCCGCTGTTCTGGTATGCGAGCTACAAAATCGGCAACTTGGTGCTCGGGTCGGAGGCGTCGCTTTCGAGCATCGACATCCAGCACGGCATCTTCCATCCCTCCTTCCGAGATTTATGGCCGATCCTTAAGCCGCTGACGCTTGGCGCGCTCCTGCTCGGCCTCGCCGTCGCGGCGCTCTCCTATGTTCTCGTCAAGCCGATGGTGAACGCCTATCAGCATCGCCGTGAGCTGCAGCTGCGGCAGAACCGCGACGCCGCGCGTGCCTAAGAGCCTGTCGCGATGAATAGAAACGCAACGTCGATCCGGCTCGGCATCAATGTCGATCACGTGGCGACATTGCGGAATGCGCGCGGCGGAAAGCATCCCGAACTGAAACGCGCCGCGCTCGCAGCCATCGAGGCCGGCGCCGACAACATCACCGCGCATTTGCGCGAGGATCGCCGGCACATCCGCGACGAGGATGTGGCGATGCTGATGACGCTTTCGGCGCCACTCAATCTGGAGATGGCGGTCACCGAGGAGATGCTCGGCATCGCGCTGAAGCACCGTCCGCACGCCTGCTGTCTCGTTCCCGAACGGCGGCAGGAATTGACGACCGAAGGCGGGTTGAATGTCGCGGGCCAGGTGGAGACGCTCCGGCCCTTTGTGGAAAAGCTTCGCGGCGCCGGCATCGAGGTCGCGCTCTTTATCGATCCGGATCCAGAGCAGATCGAAGCCTCGAAGGTGGTCGAAACGAACGCGGTCGAATTGCACACAGGGACATATTGCGCTGCCGCGCTCGGCAGCAGCACCATGATGCGTGAGCTCGGTAGGCTCGAGGACAACGCACGCCTGGCAGCTTCGCGCGGCCTCGAAGTTCATGCCGGCCATGGCCTCGATTACGAGAATGTCGGCGCGGTGGCCGCCATCCCCGAGATCGTCGAATTGAATATCGGGCATTTCCTCGTCGGCGAGGGGCTCTTCATCGGCTTCGAGGAGAGCGTGCGGCGCATGCGCGAGATCATGGATCTTGCCCGGAGCGACGAGGCCGGTGCCGGGGTGCCGGAATGATCATCGGCATCGGCAACGACATCATCGACATCCGCCGGGTGGAAAAAACGATCGCGCGTTACGGCGATCGGTTCCTCAATCGCGTCTTTACCGACATTGAGCGCCGGAAGTCCGATGCCCGCGCCGCCCGCGCCGCATCCTACGCCAAGCGGTTCGCGGCCAAGGAAGCCTGCTCCAAGGCGCTCGGCACCGGCTTTCGCAACGGCGTCTTTTGGCGCGATATGGGGGTGGTCAATCTCGCCTCGGGGCGTCCCACCCTCGAATTGACCGGGGGCGCGGCGCGGGTGCTTGCCGGCATCATCCCGGCAGGACATTCGCCCAAGATCGACCTGACCATCACCGACGATTTTCCCTTGGCGCAGGCGATCGTCATCATCTCGGCGATCCGGATGGAGCCTCAAGGTTGAGCGTTTGCCTCACCTTTGGCGAAGGGCTATAGGGGCGCTCCGGGGCTTCCCAACAAAATGGCAATGACGGAGCTGGGCGCATGAGCGTCGAGGTTGACACGCAGGAGAAGGGCGGGATGAGGGAGACCATCCGCGTCATTATCCATGCGCTGATCCTTGCGCTGCTTGTCCGCATCTTCCTGTTTCAGCCTTTCAACATCCCCTCGGGGTCGATGATCCCGACGCTTCTGATCGGGGATTATCTCTTCGTCTCGAAGTACAGCTACGGTTACAGCCGCTATTCCTTCCCCTTCGGACCGAATCTCTTCGACGGGCGCGTTTGGGCGGGCGAGCCGACGCGGGGCGATGTCGTCGTGTTCAAGCTCCCGCGCGACAATGAGACGGACTACATCAAGCGCGTGATCGGCCTGCCTGGCGACGAGATCCAGATGATCGACGGCGTCCTGCACATCAATGGCAAGGCAGTGAAAAAGGAAAAAGCAGCCGATTTCGTGCCGCAGCATGCGGATGGTCCTGGGCGAGCGATGACGCGCTATATCGAGACGCTTCCGAACGGCGTGAGCTACCCCGTGCTCGATCTCGTCAGGAGCAGCATCGGCGACAACACCGAGGTCTATAAAGTCCCCGAGGATCATTTCTTCATGATGGGGGACAACCGCGACAATTCCACCGACAGCCGCTTCTTGTCGGAGGTCGGTTACGTCCCTTACGAGAATCTGCTCGGCAAAGCCCAGATCATCTTCTTCTCGATCGACGACGACGCGCGGTTCTGGCAACTCTGGAAATGGCCGACCGAGGTGCGATGGTCGCGCATCTTCCAGATGGTGCGTTGATTGCCCGAGGAGCGCGATAAAGCCCTTTCTCGGCTTTCGGAACGTCTCGACTACGCCTTCAAGGATCTCTCTCTGCTCGATCTTGCCTTGACGCATGCGAGCGCGCGCGCAGCGCTCAGCCCGCAGGTCGACAATGAGCGGCTGGAATTTCTCGGCGACCGGGTGCTTGGGCTCGCTGTCGCGGAGCTGCTCACCGGCAATTTCCCCTCTGCGAGCGAAGGCGAGCTTGCACGGCGCTATAACCGCCTGGTGCGGGCGGACACTTGCGCCGAGATCGCCACCCAATGGGGCCTTGGCGACCTCATCCTGATGAGCGGCGGCGAAGCCGAAAGCGGCGGAAGGCAGAAGAAGAATATCCTGGCGAATGCCTGCGAGGCCGTGCTCGGCGCCGTTTTCTCCGACGGCGGCTACGAGGCGGCGAACAGAATAGTGCAGCGCTTCTGGACCGGCGCCGAAGGCATCGAATGCGCGGGCGACGCGAAGTCCGTGCTGCAGGAATGGGCGCAAGGCCGGCGGCTGCCGCTGCCGCACTATGTCGAGGTGGCGCGCGAGGGTCCCGATCACGCCCCTTCCTTCACGGCGGAAGTCCGCATCGACGGGGTGGCGCCGGAACGGGGGCAGGGGGCGAGCAAGCGAGCCGCGGAACAGGCCGCCGCTCTTGCGGTTCTCCGGCGAGAAGGGATTTGGCCCGCGTCCCACCATGAGTGACGATGTTCAGAAGAATAGCGTGGAGACGCGCTGCGGCTTCGTCGCCCTGATCGGGGCGCCGAACAGCGGCAAATCGACCCTCACCAATGCGCTGGTCGGGGCGAAAGTCGCCATCGTCACGCACAAGCCGCAAACGACGCGCGGGCCTGTGCTCGGCATCGCCCTTCAAGGCGCGAGCCAGATCATCCTCATCGACACGCCGGGATTGTTTCAGCCGAAGCGGCGTCTCGATCGGGCAATGGCGCAAGCGGCCTGGGCGCGTGCGGCGGACGCCGACCTCGTTGCCCTCGTCGTCGACGCGGAGCGCGGATTTAGCGAGGATGTCGATGCCGTGCTCGAACAGCTGCCCAATCTCAAAACCCCTGTCGTCGCCATCCTCAACAAGGTCGATCTCGTCGCAAAGCCGCACCTGCTCGATCTTGCTGCCGATCTGAGCGCAAAGCACGGCTTCGCTCACATCTTCATGATTTCGGCGCTGAAGGGCAGCGGCGTTGGCGATGTCAGAGATTATTTTGCCGGCGCTGTGCCGCCGGGACCCTGGCTTTATCCGGAAGACCAGCTGACGGATGCGCCGCTCCGGCAGGCCGCAGCCGAGATCACGCGCGAAAAACTATTCCTGCGGCTGCATGACGAGCTGCCCTACAGCCTCACCGTCGAGACGACAAACTGGAAGGAGCTGAAGGACGGCAGCGTGCGGGTCGAACAGACGATTTATGTGATGCGCGACAGCCAGAAGAAGATCGTGCTCGGCGCCAAGGGCGCGACCATCAAGGATATCTCGATGAAGGCGCGGCAAGAGATCGGCGAGATGGCGGGAGTTCCCGTGCATCTTTTTCTGTTCGTGAAGGTGCGGGAAAAATGGGCTGAAGATCCAGAGCGTTACCGCGAAATGGGCCTTGAATTCCCGAGAAAATAGCTCCGAATTGTCGCAGCTGTTCCCGGAACCGAGGTCGCGCAACCACGTTCCCCCTATCTGGTGAAACAGCATGGAGAAAATGCCATGAAAACGATGTTTGCAGCTATTACCGCAGCCGGTTTGCTGTTCGCAGGTAGTGCCCTTGCGGCTGAAGATCAGGCCCCTGACGCCGCGGCGGCGCCCGACCAGGCAGCCGGTCAGCAGGTGCAGGACCAGGCCGCGCCGAGCGCTTCGGAGCAGGCTCCGGCTGAAGAGTCTGGCGCCATCAACCAGGATGAGAGCAAGGACAGCGGCTCTAAATACTAAGCTGTCATAGTCGGTTTTGGAAAAGGCTCGGATTCATTTCCGGGCCTTTTCTTTGTCCGCGCGGTCTTGAGCCAGCCTTCCGCCGCGGCCTAGGCTTGCCACGGCATGGATTGGCAAGACGAAGGCATCCTCATCTCGGCGCGCCCCTTTGGCGAGGCAAACGCCATCGCCGAGATTTTCACCGCAGGCCACGGGCGTCATCTCGGGCTCGTGCGGGGAGGGAGGTCGCGCCGCTTACGCCCGCTGATGCAACCCGGCAACCTGCTTGCGGTGAGCTGGCGGGCGCGGCTTTCCGATTATCTCGGCGCCTTTACCGTCGAATTGCTCGATGCGCGGGCGGCGCGCCTGCTCGAAGACGAGAAGGCGCTTGCGGCGATCAACACGCTTTCGATGCTGGCGAAGCTTCTGCCAGAACGGGATCCGCACCCGGAGCTTTATGGCGCCGCGCTCGACAGTGTTGAGCGAACTTGAGATCACGGATGTTTGGCCCGGCCTCCTCGTCCGCTGGGAGCTGGCGCTGCTGCAGGATCTCGGCTTCGGCCTTGATCTCTCGGAATGTGCCGCCACCGGTGCCGAAGTCGAATTGATCTTCGTCTCGCCGAAATCCGGCCGGGCGGTGTCCCGCGAGGCGGGGTTGCCCTATTGCGACCGGCTCCTGAAACTGCCGGCGTTCCTCCTTGATGAAAGTGCCGCGCCGTCGCGGCAGGACGTTCTGTGGGGCTTTGCCCTTACCGGGCATTTCCTCGAGCGCCATGTGCTCCACCCGCATGGCCTCTCAATGCCGCAATCGCGCGAGCGGCTCCTCACTCTGCTGGCGCGGACAGTTTAGGTGGAAGCCATCAGCCGCGCTTGAGGCGACTCAGACGATGCGCTAACCCCGAAAATCATGGGAAAGAAGATTCCGCCTCCCGAGTCCGCCGGGCCGATCGAGCCCGTCAATCTGCGCGACGCGCTCGAGGAGCGCTATCTCGCTTACGCGCTCTCGACCATCATGCATCGCGCGCTGCCTGATGTGCGCGACGGGCTGAAGCCGGTGCACCGCCGCCTGCTCTATGCGATGCAGCAGCTGAAGCTCGATCCAGCGGGCGGCTTCAAGAAATGCGCCCGCGTCGTCGGCGACGTGATCGGCAAATATCACCCGCATGGCGACCGCGCTGTCTATGACGCGCTGGTGCGCCTCGCGCAGGATTTTGCCGTGCGCTACCCGCTCATCGACGGCCAGGGCAATTTCGGCAATGTCGACGGCGATAACGCCGCGGCCATGCGTTACACCGAGGCGCGGCTCACCTCCGTCGCGGCGGCGCTGCTCGACGGTATCGATGAAGACGCCATCGACTTTCGCTCGACCTATGACGGCGAGGAGTCCGAACCGGTGGTGCTGCCGGGGAATTTCCCCAATCTATTGGCGAACGGCTCCTCCGGCATCGCCGTCGGCATGGCCACCAACATTCCTCCGCATAATGTCGGTGAGCTTTGCGACGCGGCCCTACATCTCATCAAATTTCCGAACGCCACGCCTGAGAAGCTGGTCGATTTCGTGCCCGGGCCGGATCTTCCGACCGGCGGCATGCTCGTCGAACCGCGCGCCTCGATCGTGCAGAGCTATAAGACCGGGCGCGGCAGCTTCCGCCTGCGTGCCGTTTGGACACGCGAGGAGACCGGGCGCGGCACCTATCAGGTTGTCGTCACCGAGATCCCCTATCAGGTGCAGAAGGCGCGTCTCGTCGAGCGCATCGCCGAGCTGCTGCAGGCGAAGAAATTGCCGCTGCTCGCGGATGTGCGGGACGAATCCACCGAAGAAGTGAGGTTGGTGCTCGAGCCGAAGAGCCGCACCGTCGATCCGCTGCTGCTCATGGAGCAGATGTTCAGATCGACGGAGCTCGAAACGCGGCTGCCACTCAACATGAATGTGCTGAGCGGCGGGCTCGTGCCGAATGTGCTCGGCCTCCGGCAAGTGCTGCGCGAATGGCTCGATCATCGGAAGATCGTGCTGATGCGGCGGTCGAAGTTCCGCCTCGCCAAGATCGACCATCGGCTCGAGGTGCTCGCCGGCTACCTCATCGTCTATCTGAACCTCGACAAGGTCATCAAAATCATCCGCGAAAAGGACGAGCCGAAGCCGGCGCTGATCAAGGCGTTCGAGCTCACCGAGGTGCAGGCCGAAGCCATCCTCAATATGCGGCTCCGATCTTTACGAAAGCTCGAGGAGATGGAGCTCAGGCGCGAGCATGACGCTCTTTCTAAGGAACGGAAGGAGCTGAAGGGGCTCCTTGCCTCCGACGACAAGCAATGGAAGCGCATCGCCGACGAGATCAAGGAGGTGAAAGACCGCTTCGGGCAGAAGACGGAGCTCGGGCGCCGCCGGACAAGCTTTCGGTGAGGCCCCGGAAGGCATCGCCGAAGACCTCGCCCAGGTGCTGGTGGAGAAGGAGCCGGTGACGGTGATCCTGTCGGAGAAGGGGTGGGTCCGGGCAATAAAGGGCCATCAGGCCGACCTTGGCGCTCTGTCCTTCAAGGAAGGCGACCGTCTGAAGCAAGCGGTGCACGCGCAAACGACGGATCAGCTTCTCCTGTTCGCCACCAACGGACGCTTCTATACGCTGTCGCCGGACAAGCTTCCGAGCGGCAGGGGGCATGGGGAGCCGTTCCGCCTGATGATCGACATCGAAGAGACGGCGGACGCGGTCGAGCTCTTCGTGCATGAGAAGGAACGGAAGCTGCTCGTCGCGAGCTCGAGCGGCCATGGCTTCATCGTCGCCGAAGACGAGGTGATTGCCTCCACCCGCAAAGGCAAGCAGGTGCTGAACGTCACCGCCCCTGACGAGGCGGCGATCTGCACTCCGGTCGAAGGCGATAGCGTTGCCGTCATCGGCGACAACCGCAAACTGCTGCTCCTGCCGCTAAAGGAATTGCCGGAGATGCCGCGCGGCAAGGGCGTGCGGCTGCAGCGCTACAAGGATGGCGGTCTGGCTGACGCCAAGACCTTCACCAAGAAGGAAGGGCTGCCTTATCTCGACGCCGCGGGCCGCAGCTTCCTGCTCTCGGATTTGCGCGATTGGTGGGGGGCGCGGGCGCAAGCGGGACGTCTTGCGCCGAAAGGCTTTCCGAAGTCCGGCCGCTTCGGTCCGAAATTCGGCAATCCCTGATCCGAGGAATTAGCGGGTGACGGTTCTCACCCAGCCTTTGGCAGTGAGATGTTCCTGCGGCTGGAAGCGCTTCTTGTAGCGCATCTTGCGCGAACCATCGATCCAATAGCCGAGATAGACGAAGGGAAGGCCGAGCTTCCGCGCATATTCGACCTGTTCGAGGATCATATAGGTGCCGAGGCTGCGCATCGGCTGATCGGGGTCGTAAAAGCTGTAGACCATGGAGATGCCGTCGCTGAGGCGGTCGCATAAGGAGACGCCGATCAGCTGCGTCTCTCCGCTTTCGTCCGGGTGCTGGCGGTATTCGGTGACGCCGGTCTCCACCACGCTGTCCTCGATCATCAGCGAATAGTCGAGCACGCTCATCTCGGCCATGCCGCCATCGGCGTGGCGCACATCGATATAGCGGCGGAAGAGCGAATATTGCTCGGCGCTCGGCGCCGGATCCATGCGCTCGGCGATCAGATCGGCATTGGCGCGGCCGATGCGCCGCAGCGAGCGCCGCGGCTGAAACTCATCGACGAGAATGCGGACAGGGACGCAGGCCGAGCAGGAATCGCAATAGGGCATGTAGGCGATATTCTGGCTTCGCCGGAAACCGCCTTTGAGAAGATTGTCGATGAGAAAGCCGGGCTTCTCATGCGTGAGATGGGTGAAGAGCTTCCGCTCGAGCTTCCCGGCCAAATAGGGGCAAGGCTGCGGAGCGGTGATGTAGAATTCCGGAAAGTTGGTTTTGTGCTCCGTCACGGCCCGTCTACCCGACGCGAATCCGGCGCCCTGATCGGAAGCTTAGTAGATGTGGGCGGGGAAGCGCAAATGCTCGCGGCGCAACAATGTTGTTGCGCCAGGGCGAATCCGCATGGTCCCCCGCGGGCATGCGGTCAGGGCCGATTGACCACGAGGACACCGGCAAGGATGTCGTGCAGGCATCGCTTCTGCGAGTCGAACAGGCACCAAAGAAGGATCGGAAAGAAGATGACGAGCGTGAACCAGAGAAGGAGGGCATGGAAGGCGGCGATCAGCGGCGAGACCTTGCCGCCGTTCCACATACGCATCTCAAGCCCCATCCAGCGCTGGCCGATGGTTGCAGATTTCGGTCCACCGATGGTGAGGGCGTTGTAGCCGAGAGCGACCGCCGGAAAAGCGATGGGAATAACGAACCAGGCAAGGCCGAGCGTGAGGATCCCGAGGATCCCGATCGCAGCCCAAGCGAGAGCAGTCAGAATTGAAATGATGGTCGCATCGACGAGGAAGGCGACGAAGCGCTTGCCGATGACGCCGTCGAAGAGCTGCGGCTGCGTGACCGGGTCGAAGCTCGAGCGAAGCTCGACCTCGGCGGGCGCGGGGGCGGGAATTGTTCTTGGCTCCGACATCTCTTCACTCCGGGCTCTGTCAAATTGCAGCGTCTACATGGTGCTTGGCGGGAACCGGCGCAAGCGGAGTTCACCCTTGAACGCAAGAGCGGGCCTTGCGGTTGCGGCGCCGTGGCCTCCAGGCTACGGTTGCCGCCACGTCAGGATTTAAATCAGGGGATGCGGGGATGAGGAGATCGGCTGCGCTGCTGCTCGCGGCGGGGTTCATGTCAGGTGCGTTTTGGCCGGCGGCGGGCTTCGCCTGCGAAGGGCAGGAAGTCGTTTTCCAGGATGGCTTCAAGGACGATAGCGGCGGCTGGTCTCTGCATGACGGCGTTGAGGTGAAGGACGAGAATTTCGTCATCAAGCTCGGCCCGGATGCGATGGAGTCCTCCCTTAACCTGACCCACACGGTGAAGAATGCCGATGTCTGCGCCGAGGCAATTTGGCCGGAAGACAAGCAGAAAGTGTTGGGGGCCGGCATCCTTTTCTGGGGCGAGGATAATCGCTCCTATTTCCAGTTCGGCATTCTCAACACCGGCAAATTCTGGATCGCGCGGCGGCGGAGCGGAAAATGGTCGGCCATCGTTGAAAACGTAAAAGCCTCATCCATCAAGACGCAGCCCGGCGACGCCAACACGTTGCGCGTGACCTCGAGCGGCAACACCCTTTCCTTCTACATCAATGGCGCGAAAGTCCGCGCGCTGCGCGGCGAAGCGCCGGAAACGGGGTGGTGGTTCGGCCTCTCGGGCGACAATTTCGACAAGTCGCAGGAGGCCCGCGTCCTCTTTAAAAGCATCAAGGTCACGGAATAGGGCTTGGCGCCCGGGCAGCTAGCGGTTCGCTTCCAGCAGCCGCGCTGCTTCCAGCGCAAAATAGGTGAGGACGGCGTCTGCGCCCGCGCGCTTGCAGGCGGTCAGCGTTTCCATGATCACCCGGTCGCGGTCGAGCCAGCCTCGCTCGGCGGCGGCGACCATCATCGAATATTCGCCGGAGGTCTGGTAGACGAAGGTCGGCACGTGGAAGGCGTCCTTCACGCGGCGCACCACGTCGAGATAAGGGAGGCCGGGCTTGACCATGACCATGTCCGCCCCTTCGGCGATATCCTGAGCCACTTCGCGCAAGGCTTCCTCGGCATTGGCCGGGTCCATCTGATAGCTGCCCTTGTCGCCGCGGAGCTGCAGGCGGGAGCCGACGGCATCCCGGAATGGCCCGTAAAAGGCCGAAGCGTATTTCGCGGCGTAAGCGAGGATCTGGGTCGAGACGAAGCCGTTCGCCTCGAGCGCGGTGCGGATGGCGCCGATGCGGCCGTCCATCATGTCTGACGGCGCGAGGATGTCGCAACCTGCCTCCGCCTGGACGAGGGCCTGGCGGATCAGCGCCTCGATGGTGCGATCGTTGTCGACCTCGCCGCCGAACAAAAGCCCGTCATGGCCATGGCTGGTATAGGGGTCGAGGGCCACATCGCAGATGACGCCGATGTCGGTCTCGCTCGCCTTGATGGCGCGAACCGCCCGGCAAACGAGATTGTCGCGGTTGAACGCTTCGCTCGCCTCAGCGTCGCGGAGGCCCGGGTCGGTGTAAGGAAAGAGCGCGATGGCGGGAAGGCCGAGCTCGGCCGCTTCCTTCGCCGCCTCGACGGCAAGATCGACGGACATCCGCTCGACGCCCGGCATCGTCTCCACCAAAGACCGTTCGCGGCGGCCCTCGACAAGAAAGATCGGCCAGATGAGGTCGCTCGGCGAAAGCGTCGTCTCGCGGACAAGCCTTCGCGACCAATCGGACCGGCGATTGCGGCGAAGGCGGGTCGCCGGGAAGCCGGTCCGCGGCATCTCCGGGGCTTTCGCCACGGGCTGCTTAACCCGACCGAAGCGCAAAGCCACCGTCTTGTCCTTGGGTGAGGCCATGTTCCGAAGCTAACAGTTCGCGGATAAGCGTGCCAGTCGGCGGGAAGCGTTTGTTTCGTTAGGCTTACCCGGAACGGCTCACTCGCAATAATTGGTGCGGCGCCGCGCCTTCTTGTCGAGATGGAAGTGGTCGCGGTGCGCTTCGTTCGATTCCGGGCCGAGAACCGTGCCGAAGGTCTCGCAAGCGCCATCATGCACAAAGCGCAGAAAGCGGGCCTTTTCCGCCTCTGAGGGTTTTTTCGGCTTTGGCGGCTTGGTCTTGGCGCGCTTCTTCTTGGCGACCTCCGTTGTCTTCCCGTCGCCCGGTTTTGAGCTCTCGGCATTGGCGACAGGAGGTGGCGGGGGGACCGGCCTTCGCACCGGCAGCGGGGGCGTGCCGGTCTCCGGTTCAAGCTTAGCCCAATGGTCGAGCACCTTCACACTCTCGCCGGACTCGAGCACGAACTCCGAGACGTCGAGGGCATTGGCAAGGGCGTGCTCGCTGAGCGGCGTCTTGGTTCCGTTGTAACGGTTGCGGCAGACATAAGCCGCGGCGTTGGTGAGCTTCACGACGGGAGAGCCGAGGCGCTCCTTCGCCAGCGGCTGTACAATGGTGTTAAGCCAGCCGAGAACCGTGTCGGCCACGGCGCAGCGCATCGTCGCCGGCGGATCAATCGTCACCTTCGGATCGCTGCCGATCGACCGCACCCGGATCGGCGCCGGTGCGCCGCAAAGGCCCTCCTTGATGGGCGGGAGCGGTTCGTAGTCGATCGGCTTCCCCGCCAGCAGCTTCGCGCACTCCTCCTTGGCGAAGGTCACTTGCGCTTCCGTCCACTCCTCGGTGTGCACGTCCTTCGGAGCGACGGGACCTTCTTTCTCCTTTGCCTCGGACTTGCCCTTCGCGGATGTGTCCCTCTCGGGCTTGACCCGCGCGGGATTGCGCTCCGGCAATGGCGGCAGCGAGGCGTCCTTCGCCGAAGCGCTGAAAGCGAGGACGTATCCGCAACACAGCAGCACCGCGCAAATTCGCGCCATCATGGCACGGATATCCTCGTCCGCTTGTGGAGTTGAGAACGGAATGCTAGCTGCCCCGCGGCGTCGCGGTCGTGGGCGCTTTAGGCGATTTCGGCTGGCGAGGACAACAACGCCTTGAGTGAACCGCTCGGCATCGACTTCGAGGAACGCGATCGCGCAGGATTGGTGACGCTCAACCGTCCGTCGCGGCTAAACGCCCTCAGCGGTGAAATGTTCGAGGCCTTAAGCGCGCGCTATCGCAGCTGGGCACCCAATCCTCACATTTACGGCGTTGCCATGCTGTCGTCGCATCCGGCGGTCTTCTGCAGCGGCGGCGATCTCAAGACCCTGCATGAATGGTGCGAGCGCCGCGCTTTCAACTCTATCCGTGCTTTCTACCGCGTGGCCTACAGCCATTGCTGGGTGCTGGAGAAATTCATCCGGCCGAACGTGCCGCTGATGAATGGCCTCGTGCTTGGCGGCGGGATCGGCATCAGCCTTTACGGCACGCATGGCGTGGCCGGCGAAAATTATCGCGCCGGCATGCCGCAAGTCGGCATCGGCTTCATCCCGGATATCGGCGGGACCTATTTTCTGTCGCGGCTCGAGAACCATGTCGGCCTTTATCTTGCGCTGACCGGGCGCTTGATCGGGCCGGCCGAGGCTTATCGCGTGAAGCTCGTCAGCCATGTGATCCCTTCGGCGCATTTTCCCGTCATCGTCGACGCGTTGAGCGACAACCATCCGATCGACCGGCTGCTCGACGGGTTGCATCGGGAGCCGGGGGAAGGGGAACTCGTCCGCTATATCCCCACCATCGCCCGCATCTTCAGCGCCTCCTCGGTGGAGGAGATCTTGGAACGGCTCGACGCCGAGACAGGAGAGGATGAAGCCTTCGCCAAGGAGACTGCGGCCGAGATCCGCAAGAAGTCTCCGACCTCGCTGAAGGTCGCCTTCGCGCAGATGCGCCGCGGCAAGACGTTGACGCTGCAAGAGGCGCTACGCCTCGAATTTACGATCGCCTCCCGCATCATCGAACGGCCTGACTATGCCGAAGGCATCAAGGTGCGCATCGCCGAGCGCGACAGGGCCCCGAATTGGAGTCCGGGCCGGCTCGAAGACGTCTCCGATGCGGAAATCGAGGATTTGATGCGGCCGCCGGATGACGGCGGGCTCGAGCTGGTAGAGGCAACCCGGGCCGCGTCCTAAAACCCAGCCCGAAGCTGTAACATGCTGAAACATAAGATGGGGCGCTTCACCCATTCTTAAGCGTCATTTTTAAGCCGTTTTTAGCGGGCGCCCCCTATCGTTCCCCTCACGGTGGGACAAAACAACGACCGAGGGTGGGCGATGAACGTGGCTTTGAACATAGCGGCTCGTCAGGAGGACGAGCGTCCGGAGGAGTTCAAGGGGAAGTATCTTCTCTCCTTGAAGCTCGTGGAGCGGCTGCACCGGCTGCTGCTCGACGGCATCAAGGACGAGTTCGAGCGGCGCGGGCGCTCGGACGTGAACAGCGTGCAGGCGCTGCTCCTCTACAATATCGGCGATGCCGAGCTGACGGCCGGGGAGTTGACCAGCCGGGGCTATTATCTCGGCTCCAACGTCTCCTACAATCTGAAGAAGCTCGTCGAGGCGGGCTACATCAACCATCACCGTTCGAAGAGCGACAAACGCTCGGTCCGTGTCAGCCTGACGGAAAAGGGGCAGGAGGTCTCAATCATCGTCAACGGCCTCTATCAGCGGCAGCTAAAATCGCTGAAACAGGTCGGCGGCATCGATTCGGACGACCTCGAGCGGCTGAACAAGTCGCTCATCAAGCTGGAGCGCTTCTGGTCGGATCAAATCCGCTATCAGCTTTAGGCCCTTAGGCCGCTGAATTTGCAAGAGATCGGGCCGCCGGCCTAGCGGTGGCCCCGATCCCACTTCGCGCTCCAAAAACGCCCCAATCCGGATTTATGGCTTGAACAGGGCGCGAGCGTGCACCATCCTTGGCTGAGCAGTTGCGAACCGGCTGCGGAAGGCCAATGCTGCCTTCCGCCGATCCCCTGTCTTCGTTTAGGAAGTGTTGGGGAGTTGGGTACATTTTTAGGATGCGGGCATTGTCTCGCGCCAGGTTCGACGATGCAGCGGGGCGAAGAAGTCGCCGGTCGCGCAAAAGGCCGCAGAAATCGAGGGAGCGGCGACATGACGATGCGGATGCATAATGTGGGAAGAGGGGCTGCCGCTTTGCTCGTGGCCGCCAGCGCTTTCCTGTCGCTTGGCAGCCAGCCTGCAGATGCCGGGCTTTTCGATTGGCTGTCGGGACGCGGCCAGGGCCGGGGCGATCCGGACGCCGCGCCGTCCCGCGGACTTTTCGATCGCGGCGGCTATGAGCCCGACGGTCCTTTGAACGATCAGCCGCGTTCGCGCGCCTTTGGTGGCAGCCATGTGCCGCCCGAGGATCCGAACCCGGCCGTGCGCGAATGGCTTACCAATCCTCAAGCCGGCCTGCCGACGCTTTCGCCTGCCAACATCGGCGCGACCAACGCCGCCATTCAGCGCTACCAGGCTATCGCAGCGCAAGGCGGCTGGCCGATGGTTCCGGCCTATGCCATGCGGCCGGGCTCGCGGGGCAAAGAAGTCGAGCTTCTCAAGCAGCGCCTCGCCATCTCCGGCGAGCTATCCGGCCGCAGTGTCCCGCGGGAATACGACCCGAGCCTGACCGAAGCGGTGCGGGTCTTCCAGCGCCGCCACGGTCTGCCGCCGACCGGCAGCATCGATCGGCAGACTATCGACGCCCTCAATGTGCCGGTGCAGGTGCGCATCGCGCAGCTCCAGGCCGGCGTTCGACGCTTGCAAGCCGTCACCAAGTCGACCGGCAATCGCTATGTCGTCGTCAACGTTCCTGCGGCGCAGGTCGAAGCGGTCGAGAACGGGCAGGTGGTCTCCCGTCATACCGCCGTCGTCGGCAAGCCGGCGCGGCCGACGCCCGAGATCTCAAGCAAGATCCAAGAGATCAATTTCAACCCGCATTGGAACGTGCCGAAGACGATCGTCTACAAGGATCTCGTGCCGAAGGGCCGGGAGATGGCGCAGAAAGGCCAGGATATGCTCGCGGCCTATCACATGCGCGCCTTCGACACCGCCGGTCGCCCGGTCAATTCGCACGCGATCAATTGGAACAGCGACGAGGTGTTCAACTACACCTACCGGCAGATGCCGTGGGCGGAGAACTCGCTCGGCTTCGTCAAGATCAACTTCCCCAATAAGGACGCCGTGTATCTGCATGACACGCCGTTGAAGAGCGTGTTCGGGCGCAAAGAGCGCTTCGAAAGCTCTGGCTGCGTGCGGGTGCACAATATCGAGAGCCTCATCACCTGGATCTTGAGGGACTCTCCCGGCTGGAGCATGGATCGCGTGCTCTACATGAAGCAGACCGCCGAGCAAGCGAATGTCAAAGTGCCGAAGCCCGTCCCGGTCTTCCTCACCTATATCAGCGCCTGGTCGACCCCGGATGGCGTGATCCATTTCCGCCCCGATATTTACGGTCATGACGGGGTGGCCGAGACGGCATCCGTCACCGAATATTAGCCGCTGAGGGCTCCGAAGCCCTCAGCGAGAGGCGGCGCCGACACCAACAGGCGTTGGGGTGCTGCTGGCACACCCTCCCGACATGTGGTAAGGCCACCGAACGTGCCGGGACCGCTTTGCCTGACCGCAAGGCGTAAGCGGGCAGTCCCCGGCATTCATTGCAAAGGCATATTTTCGAGGAGTAGTGGCGATGGCGGCAAGTGACGCGAGACCCGCGGAAGCGGGCGATTCCGGGTTTTTCACCAGGCACCTGAAGGACGCCGATCCGGACATCTGGAACGCGATTCAGGGCGAATTGCATCGCCAGCAGGACGAGATCGAGCTGATCGCCTCGGAGAATATCGTCTCCCAAGCCGTGCTCGATGCGGCCGGAACGCTGCTCACCAACAAATATGCCGAGGGCTATCCCGGGCGCCGCTATTATGGCGGCTGCCAGAATGTTGACGTGGTCGAGCAGCTCGCCATCGATCGCGCCAAGCGCCTGTTCAATTGCTCCTTCGCGAATGTGCAGCCGCATTCCGGTTCGCAGGCGAACCAATCCGTGCTGCTTGCGCTGATCAAGCCGGGCGACACGGTGCTCGGCATGTCGCTCGCCCATGGCGGTCATCTGACCCATGGCGCGCCGCCCAATCTCTCCGGCAAATGGTTCAACGCCGTGCAATATGGCGTGCGTAAGGACGACAACCGCATCGACTATGACGAGGTCGAGCGGCTCGCGCATGAGCACAAGCCGACCCTTATCATCGCCGGCGGTTCGGCCTATCCGCGCATCATCGATTTTCCGCGCTTCCGTGCCATCGCCGACGCGGTCGGCGCGCATCTGATGGTGGACATGGCGCATTTCGCCGGCCTCGTGGCCGCCGGTCTGCATCCGAGTCCGCTGCCGCACGCGCATGTCGTGACCACGACGACGCATAAGACCTTGCGCGGGCCGCGGGCCGGCCTCGTGCTGTCGAATGACGAAGAGATCGGCAAGAAGATCAATTCCGCCGTCTTCCCCGGGCTGCAGGGCGGCCCCTTGATGCACATCATCGCCGCGAAGGCGGTGGCGTTTAAGGAGGCGCTTTCGCCGGGCTTCAAGCTCTACGCTCAAGCCGTGATCGACAATGCCAAGGCACTCGGCGAAACGCTGGTGCAAGGCGGCGTGTCGCTCGTTTCCGGCGGCACCGACACGCATCTGATGCTGGTCGACCTTCGGCCGAAGAAGCTGACCGGCAAGGCTGCCGAGGTAGCGCTCGGCCGCGCCAACATCACCTGCAACAAAAACGGCGTTCCCTTCGATCCCGAGAAGCCGGCGATCACTTCCGGTGTCCGGCTCGGTTCGCCGGCGGGGACGACGCGCGGCTTCGGCGTCACCGAGTTCCAATCCGTCGGCAACATGATCATCGAGGTTCTCGATGGCCTTGTCGCCAATGGCGATGCCGGCAACGCCGACGTCGAGGCGAAGGTGAAGAAGCGTGCGAAGGAGCTCTGCGGGCGCTTTCCGATCTATCGCTGATCGGCCGCGCTAGAAGCGCGGACTAAGGAAGGGGAGTGACTCGCTCATGCGGTGCCCCTATTGCGGCAGCACCAACACGCAGGTGAAGGATTCGCGGCCGAGCGAAGATCACGCCACCATTCGGCGGCGCCGGATCTGCGCCGATTGCGGCGGCCGCTTCACCACTTTCGAGCGTGTGCAGCTGCGCGAATTGACGGTGTTGAAGCGGAGCGGCAGGCGCACGCCCTTCGATCGCGACAAGCTCATGCGCTCGGTGCAAATTGCTGTCCGCAAGCGGCCCGTCGATCCGGAGCGGATCGAACGCATGGTGAGCGGCATCGTGCGGCGCCTCGAAAATATGGGCGAGAACGAGATCCACTCCGAAACCATCGGCCGCCTCGTCATGGAGGCCTTGAAAGCCCTCGACGACGTTGCCTATGTGCGGTTTGCCTCGGTCTATAAGAATTTTCGCGAGGCCAAGGATTTCGAAGCGCTGCTCGGCGAGCTGGCCGGCGGCGAACCGGGTTCCGGAAAGGCGGCGGCGGCCGACGATTAGACAAGGCCCGTCTGGCGCATGAGCAGCACCGATCAGGATCACATGACGCAGGCGCTTGCGCTCGCGCGGCGCGGGCTCGGCACGACCTGGCCGAACCCGTCGGTTGGCTGCGTGGTCGTCAGCGCCGAGGCCGAGATCGTCGGACGCGGCACCACGGCCCCTGGCGGACGCCCGCATGCCGAGGCGATTGCCTTGGAAGGGGCGGGCACGAAAGCCAGCGGAAGCACCGTCTATGTGACGCTTGAGCCCTGCGCGCATCAGGGCCGCGGTCCCGCTTGCACTGATGAGATTATTGCGGCGGCGCCGGCGCGTGTCGTTATCGCGCTCGCCGATCCGGACCCCCGCATGGCGGGCAGCGGCATCAGGCGCCTCCGCGAAGCCGGTATCGAGGTGGTGGAAGGCGTGCGCTGCGCCGAGGCGACCGCGGTGACGCTCGGCCACATATTGCGGGTCACGCAAGGGCGCCCTGCGGTGACGCTGAAGCTCGCGCTTGGCAGCGACGGGCGTGTTCCCGTGGGGAAGGGCGGCGCGCCGACCTGGGTGACGGGAGAGGAGGCGCGTGCGCATGCGCATCTGCTCCGAGCCCGCGCCGATGCGATTCTGGTCGGCCGCGGCACTGTCGCCGCCGACAATCCGACGCTGACCTGCCGGCTCCCCGGCATGGACTGCCGCTCGCCCGTCCGCGTCGTGCTCGACCGGCGCCTCAGAACGCCTCCCAAAGCAAAGCTGTTCGATGACGAGATGGTCCCGGTGTGGATCGTCTGCGCCGCAGACGAGCGGGACGGCAATGCGGAAGCCCTACAGGAGCGAGGTGCGGAGATCATCCCGGTCGGGATCGACAGCCACGGCCTGCCAGCCATCGGCGACGCGCTCGCGCATCTGGCGCGGAGGGGCATCACCCGCGTGCTTGCCGAGGGCGGACCGGCGGTGGCGCGGGCTCTGCTCGACGCCGATCTCATCGACGAGGCGATCATCTATCAGGGGGCGACGCCGGCGGGGGAAGACGGACTGTTGCCTTTTGTCGAAAGCGGCCTCGAACGGATTGCCTTTTCCAAGGAGTTCACCGAAACGGAGCAGCGGCGGTTCGGCAAGGACCGCATGATCTCGTTGCGGAGACAGCGCGCATGTTCACCGGCATTGTTACCGACATAGGCGTCGTTGCCTTCCGTGACGGGTCGCAACTCGGCATTCGGACGGGTTACGAGGCGGCGAGCATCGTCGCCGGCGCCTCCATCGCCTGCAACGGCTGCTGCCTCACGGTGGTGCGCCAGGCCGAAGGCGAAGGCGGTGGCGCTGTGTTCGAGGTGGACGTGTCCAACGAGACGGCTTCCAAGACGACGCTCGGAAACTGGCAAAAGGGCACCCGGATCAACCTCGAACGGTCACTCGCGCTTGGCGACGAGCTCGGGGGTCACCTGGTCACGGGCCATATCGACGGCGTCGCTCGCATCGTCGAGCGCGTGAAGGACGGCGACAGCGTCCGCTTCGGTCTTGAAGTGCAGCGCGAGCTTGCCGGTTACATCGCCGCGAAGGGCGCCGTGGCGCTGAACGGCGTGTCGCTCACGGTGAACGAAGTCGATGGCGACCGTTTCGGGGTCAACCTCATTCCCTATACATTGATGAACACGACCTGGAACGATCTCGGCCCCGGCGACATGGTCAACCTTGAGGTGGACATCCTGGCGCGCTACGTCGAGAGACTTGCCTCGGAGCGTTTCACCGCGCTTCGCCGCAACGAAGATGCCGCCTGACAGGATCATGAATTTGAACGTCATCAGCCAGACGCAATATCATCCGGCCCTCTCGACCATCGAAGAGGTGATCGAGGATGCGCGGAACGGCCGGATGTTCATTCTGGTCGATGCCGAAGAGCGCGAGAATGAAGGCGATCTCGTCATCCCGGCGCAAATGGCGACGCCCGACGCCATCAATTTCATGGCCAAGAACGGGCGCGGACTTATCTGCCTCGCGCTGACCCAGGAACGTGCAAAGCAGCTGCATCTGGAGTTGATGTCGCGTTCCAACCGCTCGCGGCATACCACCGCCTTCACCGTCTCGATCGAAGCGCGTGAGGGGATCTCGACCGGCATCTCCGCGCATGATCGTGCGCACACCATTTCCGTCGCCATCGATCCCACTAAGGACCATCGCGAAATCATGACCCCGGGGCATGTCTTTCCGCTGCTCGCGCGCGAAGGCGGCGTGCTTGTACGCGCAGGGCATACCGAGGCGGCCGTGGATATTGCCCGCCTCGCCGGCCTCTATCCGGCGGGGGTGATCTGCGAGATCATGAACGAGGACGGCACCATGGCGCGGCTGCCGGACCTCGTTTCCTTCGCCCAGCGTCACGGGTTGAAGATCGGGACAATTTCCGACCTCATCGCCTATCGGCTTCGCTACGATCATCTCGTCAAGGTGGTGGCGGAATCGGAGATCGAAAGTACGCATGGCGGCGCCTTCGCGGTGAAGGTTTATGCCACGACCGTCGATCAGGTCGAGCATGTGGCGCTGGTGAAGGGCGATGTCAGGAGCGGCGGTCCGGTGCTGGCGCGCGTGCATGCGACCAACACGCTGGAAGACGTGCTCGGGGCGGGCCGGCATCGCGAGACACTGATTGAAAGGGCAATGGAAATCATCGGCGAGGAAGGCCGCGGCGTGATCGTGTTGATCCGCGAAGGCCGGCCTGATGCGATCTCCGCGCGGCTCAATCCCGGTGAACGCAGCGAGAAAGGCGGCCAGCTCCGGCTGATCGATTATGGCATCGGCGCGCAGATCTTGCTCGACCTCGGCGTGCGCGAGATGATCCTCCTGAGCAATTCGCCGGCAAAGAAGATCGTCGGTCTTGAAGGCTATGGCTTGCAGATCGCCGGCCATCGCAGCCTTTCCGATAGCGGAGCGAAACTGACATGACGCTGAAAGCGCCACGCTCCGTCCTCATCATTGAGGCGCGCTTCTACGAGGACATCGCCGACGAGCTGGCGAAGGGCGCCATCGAGGAGCTGGAGCGGCGCGGCATCGCCTATGAGCGCCTGGCGGTGCCGGGATCGCTCGAAATCCCGCTTGCTCTCAGCCTTGCGCTCGCGAACGGCTTCGTCGGCCGCGCAGGGCGCCATCGCGGTTGCGTGGCGCTTGGCTGCGTTATTCGCGGCGAGACCACGCATTACGATGTCGTCGCCCGCGAATCCGCCGCAGGGCTCCATCATTTGGCCGTGCAGCACGCCGTCCCGCTCGGAAATGGCGTGCTTACTTGCGAAAATCGCGACCAGGCATGGGAGCGGGCGCGGGTCGAGGGTAAGAATAAGGGCGGGGGGGCCGCAACCGCCTGCATCGCGCTGATGCAGCTCGAAAAGCATTTTTCGTCCGCGAGCCGGCGCTGAGCATGGACAACGATCCGGATAAGCTCCGCGGCTCGGGACAATTTGCCGATATGCCCGGGCGGAGGAAGCAGCCCCGCAGCGCATCGCGGAGCGCCGCGCGGCTTGCCGCGGTGCAGGCGCTCTACCAGATGGATATGACGGCGATCGACATGAACCAGGTGATCCTCGAATTCGAGGCGCATCGCTTCGGCCACGATCAGGAGCGGTCGCATTATGGAGTGACCGAGGCGGCGCTATTCCGGGACATCGTGCAGGGCGTGGTACGCGAGCAGCTCCGCGTCGATCCGCTGATCGACAATCATCTCGCCGAAGGCTGGCGTCTTGCGCGCGTGGATTCCATCCTGCGGGCTATCTTGCGCGCCGGAGCCTTCGAGATGCTGAACCGCCCCGATGTGCCGGCAAAGGTGGTGATCACCGAATATGTCGATCTGGCGCACGCCTTTTTCGACGGGGAGGAGCCGAAGGTCGTGAATGGCATCCTCGATCGTCTCGGCCATGAGCTGCGCGCGGAGGAATTCTCCCGGCAGCGGCCCGGCGGCGCGCCATGATCAACGGCGTCGAGCGGGACAAGGATGACGAGCCGGCCGAGTTCGAGATCATCGCGCGCTATTTCGCCCCGCTCGCCAAAAACCCGGCGGCGCTTTCCTTGCTCGACGACGCTGCCGTGCTGCCGGTGCCGGAGGCGCTCGAGCTGATCGCCACCTGCGACACGATCGTCGAGGGCGTCCACTTCCTCCCCGACGATCCCCCGGATTCGATCGCGCATAAAGCGCTTGGCGTCACCCTCTCCGATCTTGCGGCGAAAGGGGCGCGGCCGCACGCTTACCTTCTCAGTCTTTCGCTTCCAGGCCGTCCGGATGCCGCCTGGCTCGAGTTCCTTCGCCGCCGGCTTGAAGCAGCTGCAGGACGCGGCCGGCATCGATCTGATCGGCGGCGACACGACGGGGACGCCGGGCCCGCTCAGCATCACGGTCACCGCGCTTGGCCTTATTGGGCAAGGCGAAGCGGTCCTTCGCCGCGGCGCCAGGCCGGGCGATGCGCTCCTCGTCAGCGGAACAATTGGCGATGCCTTTCTCGGGCTGAAGCTCCTGCGGGATCCGGACCTTGACGCGGCGTGGGGATTATCCGCCGAAGAAGCGGATTTCCTCATCGACCGTTACCGCCGCCCGGCGCCGCGTATGGGCTTGAGCTTGGCGGTCCGGCATTGCGCCCGGGCGGCCATCGATATTTCCGACGGGCTCGTCGGCGATTGCAGGAAGCTATGCCGGGCCTCCTCCGTCGGCGCCCTGATCGAGGCGTCCCGCGTGCCGCTTTCGCCGGCGGCGGCAAAAGCCGTGAAGGCCGCGCCCGACCTTCTGGCGGCGATGATCTCAGCGGGCGACGATTATGAGATCCTCGCGGCGATGGAAGACGGCCATTGCACCGCCTTTCTGAAGCGCGGTGCCGATCATGGCGTTTCCGTCACCCAGATAGGAAACATTCGCAGCGGGGAAGGGGAGGTCGAGGTTCTGGACCGTGACGGAAACCCGATTGCAGCTCTCGCGCGGGGGATTTGAGCATTTCGGCGCACCCCCTCCAAAACTTTGAGGGGTCTGTTGCGTCTGCCCCCTAACTTTGTCATTTTCCGCCCGCGCCACGGCTCGCGGGCGAGGGGCTGGCGGCCGAAGCCAGCCTAATCCAATCGATTTCCAGCCAATTCGAACGAACGAACGGGGACGGTTCCGGTCATGACCACAGTGCTTTATCTCATCATCGCTTGCGGGGCGCTCTCGATCGTCTACGGCCTCTTCACCACCAAGGCCGTGCTGGCCGCTGATCCCGGCACGCCGCGCATGCAGGAGATCGCTGCCGCCATCCAGGAGGGCGCGCAGGCCTACCTCGCCCGCCAATACACGACGATCGCCATCGTCGGCGTCGTGATCTTCGGGGTTCTCGCTTATCTCCTCGGCATGGCCTCCGCCGCGGGTTTCGCGGTCGGCGCCATACTCTCAGGCGCAGCCGGCTATATCGGCATGCATGTTTCCGTCCGCGCCAATGTTCGGACAGCACAGGCGGCCTCCAAGAGCCTCGCTGACGGCCTCAGCATCGCTTTCCGCGCCGGCGCCATCACCGGCATGCTGGTGGCAGGCCTCGCGCTCTTGAGCGTCTCCGTCTATTTCCTCATTCTCACACAGATGCTCGGCTACGACCCCGCCTCGCGCGAAGTGGTCGCCGCGCTCGTCGCCCTCGGTTTCGGCGCGTCGCTCATCTCGATTTTCGCCCGTCTCGGCGGCGGCATCTTCACGAAAGGCGCCGATGTCGGCGGCGATCTCGTCGGCAAGGTCGAGGCAGGCATTCCCGAGGACGATCCGCGTAACCCGGCGACGATCGCCGACAATGTCGGCGACAATGTCGGCGACTGCGCCGGCATGGCCGCCGACCTCTTCGAGACCTATGTGGTGACCGTGGTCGCCACCATGGTGCTCGCTTCCATCTATTTCGCCGGCACCGACCGGGTCATGGCGATGATGCTCTATCCGCTCGCCATCGGCGCTCTTTGCGTCATCACCTCCATCATCGGCACCTATTTCGTGCGGCTCGGCAAGAGCCAGTCGATCATGGGCGCGCTCTATAAGGGCGTGATCGCCACCGGTGTGCTGTCGCTGATCCTGCTCTGGCCGCTCACCTCCAAGCTCGTGGGCATGGATGCCGTGACGACCGTCGGCGACGTCTCCTTCACCGGCATGTCGCTTTATCTCTGCGGTATCGTCGGTCTCGTCGTCACCGCGCTGATCGTCGTCATCACCGAATATTACACCGGCACCAAGTTCCGCCCGGTGCATTCGATCGCCAAGGCCTCGGTCACCGGGCATGGCACGAATGTGATTCAGGGGCTGGCCGTCTCGCTCGAAGCGACGGCTCTGCCGGCACTTGTCATCATCGCCGGCATCATCGTCGCCCATACGCTTGCCGGCCTTTTCGGCATCGCCATCGCCGTCACCACTATGCTGGCGCTTGCCGGCATGATCGTCGCCCTCGACGCCTTTGGACCGGTCACCGACAATGCCGGCGGCATCGCCGAGATGTCCGGCATGCCGAAGGAGATCCGCAAGACCACCGACGCGCTCGATGCCGTCGGCAACACCACCAAGGCGGTCACCAAGGGTTACGCCATCGGCTCGGCAGGCCTCGGTGCGCTTGTGCTGTTCGCCGCCTATACCGAGGATCTGAAATATTTCGCCGCCAACGCCGACAAGTTTCCGTATTTCCAGGGCGTCGATCCGGCCTTCACCCTTTCCAATCCTTATGTCGTGGTCGGCCTCTTCCTCGGCGGTCTCCTGCCATATCTCTTCAGCGGCATCGCCATGACTGCGGTCGGCCGGGCGGCATCGTCCATTGTCGAGGAGGTGCGGCGGCAATTCCGGGAGAAGCCCGGCATCATGAAGGGCACCGACCGTCCCGATTATGGGCGGGCGGTCGACCTTCTGACGCGCGCGGCGATCAAGGAGATGATCGTCCCCTCGCTCTTGCCGGTGCTGTCGCCCATCGTCTTCTTCTATGTGGTGGACGCGATCGCAGGGAAAAGCGCGGCCTTCTCGGCGCTCGGCGCGATGCTGCTCGGCGTCATCGTCACCGGCCTCTTCGTCGCCATCTCGATGACGGCGGGCGGGGGCGCCTGGGACAATGCCAAGAAATATATCGAGGACGGCAATTACGGCGGCAAAGGCTCAGAGGCGCACAAAGCCGCGGTGACCGGCGATACGGTCGGCGATCCCTATAAGGACACGGCCGGACCGGCGGTGAACCCGATGATCAAGATCACCAATATCGTGGCGCTGCTCCTGCTCGCCGTGCTCGCGCATTAACTAGGCGCGAGCCGTGATCAGAAGCGGCCGCCGCCGGGACCCGGAATGTTCGGGATCACGTTGTTGTCTTGACGTGCATCCTTGAACATCCGGCGCTGGGAGATGTTGCCGAAGACCTGCTCGATCACGGACAGGTCCTTGCCGCGCGCGGGCGTCTCATCCTTTGAATATCTGACGACGACGCCGTCCTTCAGGCCGTATTGCGCCACCTCCTGCACGGAGGAATCGCCGTTGAAATAAACGGCAACCACCTTGCGATCGATCTCCCAGGGCTTGAGGAAGGCGTAGGATTTCTGCGTCGTGGAGATGTAGTAGAAGGCCTCGCCGTCGATGGTGCTGGTGGTGTCCGGCGAGCCAAGCGCCATCGTCACCTGATCCTTGGACATGCCCGGCTGAATTTGCTGGAGGTCGACGTCCTTGAAGACGTGGCCGTGTTGGTTGACTTGCACACCGCAAGCCGCAATGGGTGCCACGAGCAAGACGCTGGCGAGGGCGAGCGGCAGCCTCGATCGACGATCTGTCTTTTCCGATGTCACGGCAGCTTTGCCCTCAATTCCGCCCGAAGATACGCGAGGAGAGCCACTCGACTAACATGCCCTCGCAACTTCTGAAACGCCTTATGGAATGGCGCTCATCCCGCCTCAGAGGCCAAAAACTCTATGGCGCCATTGTGGCGCAGGCACGGCTTCCGGTCTTCTGTCGCAGTCTCTCCGTCGCCGATAGTGTCGAGGGCCGCTTCGGCTTGGTCGTGCTGCATCTGTTCGCGGTGCTGCACAGCCTACACGGGCAGGGCGAAAAGGGTGCGCCGCTCGCGCAGGCGCTCACCGACCGCTTCGCCGAGGACATGGAAACGGTGCTTCGGGAGATGGGCGTCAGCGATCTTAAAGTTCCGAAACAGATGCGGTCGCTTGCCGCCTCGAGCCGCGGCCTCATCGACGGGTACGAGGCGGCGTGGAAGCTCGGGCCGAAGGCGCTCGCCGCCGCCATCGCCGACACGCTTCCCTTCGTCGAGGATGGCGGGGGGCCTGGCAGCGACCGGCTTTCTTCCTATTTAAGGGAAAGTATCGAACATATTGAGCGGCAATCGCTCCTGGAATTGGAGGAGGGGATCGTCGCCTTCGCCGAGGTCCCGACAAAGCAATGAGCCACCGAAACGCAATCCCCGAGCCTCGACCAGAAGCCGCCGCACCCTTGTCCCGCGAGCTCCGCATCGACGACCTCGAGGACTTGGAGGAAATAGCGTTCGAGGCGAGTCCGAAGGAGCGCGCCGACATCGCCGATCTTCTCGATCTCGTCGCGCTCGATGCCTTGCATTTCTCAGGCAGGCTGGAGCGCCAGGGGGAGCGCTTCTTCCTTCGGGGAATGCTGACGGCATCTTTGGTGCAGAACTGCGTCGTGTCGCTCGATCCCATCGAAAGTAAGATTGAAGCACCGATCGAGACCTCGTTTTGGCCGGAGCCGCTGGTCGCCGCCTTTGCTAGGGATCTGAACGAGGCGGCGAAGCACGACAGCGCCGACTGGCCGGAGCCCATCCTCGACGGGAAGATCGAGCTCGGGCCGTTGCTCTATGAGACGCTCGCCACCGCCATCGATCCTTATCCGCGCCGCCAAGACGCCCGCCTCGAATGGCAGGACAATGAACCGGGGGCCCCCGATCAACCGGAGAAGAAGAGCCCGTTCGCGGTGCTGGAACGGCTGAAGAAGGACGCTTGAGCGGCTTTTTTGCCGCGCAAAATCGGGTTGTCACCCCTGCCAAGTTGGTTATCTTCGCACGCGCGTCCCAGGGGGACTTTGGCAGCCTTTCGGCTGAGATCGGCGCTTCTCCTACTGCCACGGCAGGTCATATGGCTGTTCCAGTCACGATAGCGCTCGACGCCATGGGCGGAGATCACGGCCCTTCCGTCGTGGTCGGCGGCGCCGCGCTTTCGCTTATCCGGCATCCCGAGATGCGCTTTCTGCTGGTCGGCGACGAGCGGAAGATCGAGGAGGTGCTCCGCCAGCACCCGGCGCTCGCGGAGAAATCTGAAATTGTCCATACCGACGTGGCCATCGCCATGGACGCAAAGCCGAGCCAGGCGCTGCGCAAGGGTCGCCGGCATTCCAGCATGTGGCTGACGCTTGAAGCCGTGCGCGATGGACGCGCCGGCGCCGCCGTCTCCGCCGGCAATACCGGCGCGCTGATGGCGATGGCGAAGTTCTGCCTGCGGACGCTGGAAGGCGTCGATCGGCCGGCCATCGCCGCCATCTGGCCGACGGTCGAGAGCGAATGCATCGTGCTGGATGTCGGCGCCAATGTCGGCGCCGATTTCACGTCAACTCGTCGAATTTGCGCTAATGGGCGCCTCGATGGCACGGGCGCTGTTCGGCGTCGAACGGCCGACGGTGGGGCTGCTCAATATTGGCGTCGAGGAAGTGAAGGGCGTCGACGAGATCAAAGCGGCTGCAGCCGTGTTGCGGGACGCCCCGCTGCCGATCACGTTTCGCGGCTTCATCGAAGGCGACGATGTTGGACATGACGCTGCAGACGTGGTCGTAACCGACGGTTTTACCGGGAACATCGCCTTGAAGACGGCGGAGGGAACAGCTAAGCAAATCGGCGAATATTTGCGTGCTGCCATGCGGCGCTCCTTGCTCGCCCGCATCGGTGCCGTGCTGGCGCAAGGCGCCTTCCGTGCGCTGAAGGAAAAGATGGATCCGCGCCAGCTGAATGGAGGCATCTTTCTCGGGCTGAACGGCATTGTCGTAAAGAGCCATGGCGGCACCGACGCCACCGGCTTCGCGAGTGCCGTCGATCTTGCCTATGACATGGCATCGAGCGGCGTCGTGAGCCGCCTTGCCGAGGATGTCAGCCGCTTCAACGCCGAGCTTCCGCTCAAAGGCGCGGCATAGCTTTCAGGAGTCGATGGGTTGGGCGCTTTGCGATCGGTCGTCAGGGGATGCGGCGGATATCTGCCCGAGCGGATCCTGACCAATGCCGATATCGCCAAGATGGTCGACACATCCGATGAGTGGATCACGGCCCGCACCGGCATCAAGGAACGGCGCATCGCCGCCAAGGGCGAGCTGACCTCGACCATGGGCGCCGCCGCCGCCCGCGCCGCGCTTGCCGATGCCGGCATGAAGGCCGAGGACATCGACCTCATCATCCTTGCCACCTCGACCCCGGACCAAACCTTTCCGGCGACCGCCGTCACCATTCAGGCGGAACTCGGCATCACGCAAGGTGCCGCCTTCGACATGCAGGCGGTCTGCTCCGGATTCGTTTTCGCGGTCACGACCGCCGACAATTATCTTAAGTCCGGTGGCTTCCGCCGCGCGCTTGTCATTGGCTCGGAAGCCTTTTCCCGCATCCTCGATTGGAGCGACCGTTCCACCTGCGTCCTCTTCGGCGACGGGGCAGGCGCCGTGGTGCTCGAAGCGCAGATGCTGAATGGGGCGGATACCGACCGCGGGATCCTTGCCTCATCGCTCCGCTCCGACGGCCGCTACCGCGACAAGCTTTATGTGGATGGCGGGCCTTCCTCCACCGGCACCGTCGGTCATGTCCGCATGGACGGCCCGGAGGTGTTTCGTCATGCCGTGACGAATATCGCCGAAGCCATTGGCTCGACGCTGGAAAAGGCCGGTTACAAGGCCTCCGACGTCGACTGGTTCGTGCCGCATCAGGCCAATAAGCGTATCCTCGACGGCGCCGCGCGAAAGCTCGGGCTCGATAAAGACCGCATCATCGTGACGGTCGACAAGCACGCGAATACGAGTGCCGCCTCGATTCCGCTAGCTCTTGCCGAGGGTTGCGCCGAGGGACGCATAAAGAAGGGGGATCTGGTGCTTTTGGAAGCCATGGGTGGGGGGTTTACCTGGGGCGCGGTGCTGCTGCGCTGGTGAATTTTCGGGCAGAGTGGCGCCCGAAAGACACACCCGGATAGAAAAACGTGCAATATCAGGAATTTGTGGGGTGCAGGTAATTGACCGCGTTACGCGTGCTCGATTAGCCTTTGTGCATGCCCGCGGCCCGGGGGAGTGTCATTGGTATGGCCGGGAAAACATTGACGCGAGCCGACCTCGCTGAAGCTGTATTTCAGAAGGTCGGCCTGCCGCGCAACGAGTCCGCCGAGATCGTGGAACTCGTATTGCGCGAGATTGTCTCCAGCCTCGAGCGGGGGAATACCGTCAAGCTATCCTCCTTCGGGTCCTTCGGGATTCGCAGCAAGGGCCAGCGCGTCGGCCGCAACCCTAAGACGGGACAGGAAGTTCCTATCACGCCGCGGCGCGTGCTCGTATTCCGGGCAAGCAATATCATGAAGCAGCGCATCAACGAGGCGTTGTCGCGGAGGAAAGCCGCCGAATAGCGGCTTCAGACATCAAGAAACTCGACGAGGCGGCGTTGGACAAGGCACCAGAGGCCTTTCGCACGATCAGCGAGGTTGCCGAGGAACTGAACGTGCCGAAGCACGTGCTTCGGTTCTGGGAAGCGAAATTCACGCAGCTCCGGCCGATGAAGCGCGGCGGCGGGCGTCGCTATTACCGGCCCGAGGACGTGGCGCTGCTGCGCGGCATCCGCTTCCTTCTCTATGATGACGGCTACACCATCCGCGGCGTGCAGAAGATCTTGCGCGAATATGGCCCGCGCTATCTCATCGAAGAGCGCTATCTGTCGGACGAGACGCGCGAAATGCCAAAGCAGCGCGCGCCGAAAATTCCGGATATCGCCGCCGAGGCGGCGGAAGCACGAAGCCGTAGGAAGAGACCGGAAGTTGCGCAGGCCCATGCCGATCCCGAAGGGCTGTCGGATCTCTTGCGCGAGCTCGAAGCCTGCCGCCGGCTGCTCGCGGCCGCCAAGTCCTGACACCGCCGCTTTCCCAAGCCTTGTGTCCGGAGGGCGAGCGTGTATATCGAAGTCTCGCGGGCATGAAATTCGGAGCGTAGCGCAGCTCGGTTAGCGCACCGGTCTGGGGGACCGGGGGTCGGGAGTTCAAATCTCCCCGCTCCGACCATTTCTTTCAGTATTTTGGAGAGCACGAAACCAGAAGGCGATCGGCTGCCATTGAAATCATTTCTAGGTACACGTGGGAGGCTTCAGAAAGGAAGCAGCCGAAGCTGGAATTGTAGATCGCGTGCTTATGCGCGGCACGGGAAGCGATATTGCAAAGCTCGCAGTGACCCCTACCGAGGCGAAATTTGCAACAGCCCTACTGCGCCGGTTGCGCCAGGGATGAATTCCCAAGGAGTAGACCGGACGACATCAAGCCGTGCAGCTTCGTGTGATACGATATTTCTCAATTTCTGAAGAGGATAAGCCCAATTTTGACCGAACTGAAACGTTGTTGAGTTCGACCATCGGCACCGAATTATGGCCTTTCCCGATGATCCGGTTAGCAAAGTAATGTTTCGCAGATATTCCTGTAAATCCTCAGCTGGTACACGGTTCATCACGTCGATCGAGCATACAAAGTTTGGTCCAGCCGCGATGCAGTCTTTGATTGTTCGCGACGAAATTATGCACAAGTGCGGCTTCTTTCCGGATAGGAGCTTGCTCCCCAAGCGCTGTCGACCCGCTTCCAGCTGCAACTCCGCTATGTCGAAGCCCCAATAAGCTTCAGGCCCTAGATATCGGATCGCGTGAATGCCAATCCGCATCTGTCCACAGCCATAGTCTACAAGTACGTCGTTCTTGCGTAGCCCCTGCTTAATCAGCGTTTGAAATGTCCACAGACTACGTGCGTAGGCGATGGTTTCGAAGATCAAGCGGGCGGTAGGTTCACTACGTCCCTTCCGCTTCTTCTTTGCAGCCTTTAGGCGCTTATCTATGGCTGCGAGGACTCGACTCACTTGCACCCTCCTCGAGTTTTCACGAGTTGCTGTTGCAACAATAATCAGGGGGACAAAGATCCTGAAGTACTGTGAACGGGCGGAACGACTAACGACCCTTGCGCCTGGCTCAGCTGCAGACTGCCAAGCCAACGTCACACGCTTCGTGGCAACATAGCGGCAGGGCCAATCTCTCCCCGCTCCGACCATTTCCTAAAAAATCTCGGCGACCGACAAAGAAAGGGACCGGCGAGCGGTCCCTTTCTCTTAAGGCTCGGTCCGGACCTTACAAGTCGCCGGCGTAAGTCGGCTCCGCAGGCACCTCTTCGGTTGCCTGCGAACTCTTCGAGGCCGCCCTACATTCCCGCAGATAAGCGAGCCGTGCGAGCATATCGTCCGGATGTTGCATCTTTGCCGCCTCCCGGCACGACATCTGCGCCGCGGCCGGCGAAACCTGGATCGGCATCGCGACGGCGGCGACAAGGCCGGTGATGGCAGCGGATAGGAATAGGTTTTTCAGCATCATCAATACTCCATTTTTGTTGAGGCTGAGCCCGAAGGCATAGGGGTAACGACCCCCGCAAAGGGCAGTTCCGTCACAATTTCCGCGCTGCGCGAAAGCCGGAGTTCCGCTCCGGCTAAAACTGTCCTTCATCCGGAATCTTAAGCAGCTCGCCGCAAGCCTTGCAGTGCACGGAATCGACTTCGTGGCGCTGCAGCCCGCATTTCGGACAGGGGAAGCGGACCTTGTGCACCCAGAGCAGGGCCCGCGCCAAGCGCAAGAACAGCGTCACGCCGAAAATCATGATCATGACGGCGATCAGCTTGCCCGTGGAGCCGTCGAGGACGATGTCGCCGAACCCCGTCGTCGTCAGCGCGCTGACGGTGAAGTAGAGCGCATCGATGTAATTGGCGATCTCGGGATTGCGCCAATGCTGGGTTTCGTAGACCACCGCCGTGGTGATGAAGAGAAATACGGCGAGATTGACCACGGCGACGATGGTTTCTTCGTTCCGCCGGAAGAAGCTGCTCTCGGAGCGAAGACGCGCCACCAATTGATAGGTGTGCAGCAGCCGCAAGGTTCGGAGGACGCGCAAGAAACCTAATCCCTCACCGGCGAGGGGAGCGAGGAAAGAAAGAATGGCGAGGAGATCCGCCCAGGTGGCTGGGTGGGTGAATTCGCGTAAAGGGCGCTCGCTCACCCAGAGGCGCGCACAGAACTCAACGAGGATGAGCACGCCGATGACGACATCGACCGCTTCCAGCCAAAATGAGCGCTCGACGAATGAGGTGGCGACGATGAAAAGAATGACCAGCAGGTCGAAGGCGAGGAGGGCATAGCGAAAGCGATGCGCTTCCTGGCTTCTGCCGAAATAAAGACGCCGCACTCTCTCCCGCAAGGAAATCACGGTCCCACCTGCTTCCGAAGGCGCCGTCTTAAGCGATTTGGCCTTGGCGACACTTTTGGCGGCCACTCAAAACCCCTTTGCGGCAGGTCGACGATCAAGAATGTAGCCGATGTCATATAACTGCCGCATACGCCGCTAAGCTCCCTCTATCGGCTGGCAAGCGGCTGTGGTCCCGCCAGTCCGTGCGACGGCAATCCCACAGGATTGGGGGGACTTACGGGGGGAATGGGATGCTTCGGCGTCCCGTTTCCTTATCTGGCCCCCGAGGGATGCGCGCGGTGCTTCAGGCGACGTGGTAGATCCTCGCCTCCACATATTCGCGCAAGCTGGCGAGCACCGCCCCGACCACGGTGGGATCGAAATTCGACACCTGATTGGTGATGAGGATGAGGGCGGCGATGGCATCTGGTTCGGTTTCGACCGGCGCGAGCGCCACCTGCGTCCCAAGCGGTGCTAGAGTCTCCGGTATCGCGGCGCCTCCGCTTTTGCAGAGCGTGTAATATTCGGTGGCGAGCTCGGCGAAAGTCGACATCTTGAGTTACTCCTCCATCGCAGTCGTGCCGGCGAGTTCGACGGGCGCGGGCGTCTTCCTCAGAACGGAAAAATAGAATGCGGCGACCTCACGCGCCATAGTCTCGGCCGGTGGCCGCTTCTGCAGATGGGCCTGGACCCGCGGTGCACGATCGAGGAACGCTTTCGGCGTCGAAAGAAAAACGCGCATTTCGCGTGCTAGCGCGGCGACATCGCCGGCCTTGACGAGAGGCAGCGAGGTGCCGCCGAAGGTTTCGGCGACACCGCCAACATCGGTGACGATCAAGGGCATCCTCGCCGCGGCAGCCTCGAGCGCCATGTAGGGAGAGGTCTCGGCACGGGCTGGGACGACGACACAGCGTCCGCGCACGAGCGCGGTGCGGACAGCGACGGGCGGGGAAAATGCAACTTTGTTGCCGAGCCCGAGCCAGCGGCTCATGCGCCGGAAATGGCGCTCGAAGGGACCCGTCCCGACAATGACGGCCGTCGCCGGAAAAATGCGGCGCTGGGACGCGAGCGCCTTGAGAAATACATCGAGTCCTTTCGGATAAGAAGGCTCGCCCACATAGATAAAATCGGCGGCGGCCTCACCGATCATCGCCTCATAAAATTCGTGCGGGGAGATGCCGCTCGGCACGATCGTTGTGGGGCAGGGCGGCTCGGACACCAGTTCGCGGTAACGTTCCGCGGCGAAGCGACTTTCAAACACGATGCCGTCAGTGAAGGGGGACAGCCGGCGCTCCGCAGCGATGGCAAATCGCCCGGAGATCTCGCCATGCGGCGTATAGACGATCGAGGGGCGATTGCGCTGCTGCAGGAGACTGCGCCCCGCAAGCCGCGCATAGAGGCCGCCCTTGGCGCCATGGCCGTGCAACACCTCAACGCGCCAATCCTCGACCAGCTGCCGCACGCACCAGCCGGCGCTGAAATCGCCGAAGCCGAGCCGCCGCGGGAAGGGATGGCGGATAACGCCAAGCTCGCAATGTGGACGAAGCTCATCGAGGAGGCGCGTCGCCTCGGGGCCGCCTGACCCGGAATCGCAAACGATCCCGACCTTATGGCCGAGGTCGGCCTGCCCCCTGGCGAGCCCGCGCACGCGCCGGAACAGGCCCCCAGCCGGTGAACGCAAGCAATGGAGGATGCGAAGGGTGGAACTCACGGCCTGACGCAGTCGGAAGGGTTGCCGGCGCCTAAGCTAACCCGTAATCGGCGCCCATCCGATGGAAATTTCGCCGGTGGCGTTGCTCGTTAAGGACTTGGTTAGGATTCAGGTCGCTAAGCTTGGTTATTGAACGCTTACCGCTGCGGCGAGGGGACTAGCGCCATGACTGCGGTCAAGGCTGCCATGGTTAAGGCAGCGCTTTCGGGCCTCTACCATCTTCGAGCCCATCGCTTGCTCGCGCCCTATACGCAAGGCACGGGCATCATCTTCGCTTTGCACTATGTGCGGCCGCCGGAAGCCCCCGATGCCAGTTGGCAGGCGGTCCCCGAGATCGCCGACGCCTTTCTGGAGGCCTTGCTGGATCAGGTCGAGGCGGAAGGGCGCGAGGTGGTGTCGCTCGACGAAGCCGTGGAGAGGTTGTGGAGCGACGAACCGAAGCGCTTTGTGTGTTTCACCTTCGAGCATGGCTATCGCAACACGCTGCTTCACGCTTATCCCATCTTCAAGCGCCGCGGCCTGCCATTCACGGTCTATGTTCCAAGCGACTATCCGTCCGGCCGCGCCGAGCCTTGGTGGATCACGCTCGAAGAGGTTCTGAGGCGCGCCGACGAGATCGAGCTCTGCCGGCAAAAGCAGCTTTGGCGCCTTCCCACGCGAACGCCCGCCGAGAAGCAGCAAGCCTTTGGCGAGCTGAAAGAGTGGCTCTGCAGCATCGACGAGATGGCGCAAAGGCGCATCGTCCGCAGCCTTGCCGAGCGCTACGACATCGATGCGACCGAACTCTGCCGGCCGCTGCTCCTCGATTGGGATGAGCTTCGTACGCTGGCCTCGGACCCGCTCGTCACCATCGGGGCGGCAACACGCGGTCATTACGCGTTGCGGAAACTGTCATGGGACAGCGCCGCGGCGGAGATGGAGGGAAGCGCCGACAAGATCGCTGCCGAGCTCGGCGATCGGCCCCTGCATTTCGCCTTTCCCTATGGCGATGAGACGAGCGCCAAAGTGCGGGAGTTCGGTCTTGCTCAAGATATCGGCTTCCGTACCGCGGTGACCGCGCGAAAAGGGGTCCTCTTCCCGCAGCATCGCCGCTATCTCACGGCGCTGCCGCGCGTATTCCTCGGACGCGACGTTCAATCCCTGGCCTATACCGAGCTCTGCCTTGCCGGGGCGCCTTTCGCCTTCTCCAACGGCTTTCAGCGCGTCAACGCCGCTTGACCGGAGCTTCGGCATCGGGCCGCTGCATCCAGCGGACGAGCAAACCCGGCCGGCAAGACCCAGAGAAGTCCCGCCGCCAAGAAATAGGCGAATTGGGCGAGGGGATGCGCCTCGGAGATGCGGCCGGCGCCAATAGAGCCGGCGAGCGCCGCGTAGCAGCAGAGAAATGCGATCAATAGGATCGTGCCGATCAGCTTCCGCGTCCGCATGCTCATCCCCGACCATAGCGCGCGCTTTTTCCGCGGCAAACGGCGCGCCTGAAATGCATCCCCCGCACCTTTGTGACGCGGTCAAAAAGGCCGATCTTAGCCAGTTTTTTGTTTAGTTTCGGCTTGCCTATCTGTTATGCAGTCGGGTCCGTGGCACCACGGCCTCCATCCATTTCCGTACATTTTTGAGGGTCGCAATGACGATTTATCCGCAGCTGGAAATTCCCGAAACCCTGGCCGCCGGCCCAGGACCTGGCAACACCGATCCGAGGGTCCTTGAGCGTTTCGCCAAGACCGAAGTCGCCGATCACATGCAGAAGGACGTTCTTCGCGGCATGATCGAAGCCAAGGAGATGCTGCGCGAAGTCTTCGGCACCAAGAACGTCTACACCTATGGCGTCGGCGGAACGGGCTTTAGTGGCCTCGATTGCGTGCTTTCGGCCATTCTTCCCGGCGACAAGGTCGTCGTCCTCACCAACGGAACCTTCTCCGGCATTGACGGCCTGACCATCCGCATGAAGGCGGCCACCACCGAGGAGCTCGCCGCCGATTCCCTCAACCCGCAGGCAAAGAGCGTCGTGACCGTGACGGTGCCGCATGGCCAGTCGGTGACGGGAGAGGTCATCGACAAGGCGCTCGCCGAGCACAAGCCGATGTGGGCGTTCATGGCGCATTGGGAGACGGGCTCCGGCCGCATCAACGATCTGAAGGCCTTCAGCGACGCCTGCCTGAAGCACAATGTCATGGGCATTTGCGACGTCGTGTCGAGCCTCGGCGTCGCCGATTACAACATCGACGATTATCCGGGCGTCGTTGCTTGGGCGTCGTGTCCGCAAAAGGGCGTGCTCAGCCTGCCGCTGACTTACGCGCCTGTGAGCTTCTCCGACAAAGCCATTGATGTCGTGCGGAAACGCGGCTGCCACACTTACGTGCATCATCCGATCCTGGAAGGCCGCCATTGGGGCATCATCGACGGCAAGGATGTGCCGACGCCGGCCTATCACCGCACCCACTCCGGCTATGCGGTTGCCGCCTTCCACGAAGCCTTGCGCATCCTTCTCGGCTATAGCCGCGCCCGTAAAGCCTCTGACTACGCCTATCATGAGAAGGCGCTCCGGCAGGCGGTCGAGTCGATGGGCTGCGAGGTGACCTCCAACATGACGAGCCTCGTCGTTCTCAATCTTCCCGGCAAGCTGGCGGGGAAGGAGAAGGATCTCGTCGCCGGCGCTCGCGCCAAAGGCTTCGGCATCTGGCCGACCCTGTCAGAGCCGGTCCAAGTGCGCATCGGCATTCTGAATCAGCTGACGCCGGAAGCGATCACCGAGATCGTCAGCCGCTTTGCCGATGCAATGCAGGAGATGGGCGCGGATTTCGACAAGCAGCAGGTGATGAGCCGGCTGAAGAATTATTACGCCAAAGCCGCCTAAGGAGCTTGGCGGGCGGCGGTCCAGCCGTCGCCCGTCTCACGCCTCAGCCGCCAGTTAACAGGACTGCAGCAGGCGTCATTCCTTTGGCTTGATGTCCCGTATGGTGTCCGTCATCAGCCAGCCGAATTGCTGCGCCTGCATCGCGAAGGATTGCATCTGCGTCTGCACGAAGCGGCTTTGCAGCAAGATGACCTCCTGGATGTCCTTGGCACGGGTAAGTTCGCTTGCGAGATTGAAGGAGCGATCGGCATTCTCCTTGGCGAAGGCGACGGCGCGCTCCTGCAAGGAGCGAAACCCGGTCATGTCGTCCGCCGGCTGAGCTCCCGCCCACGCGCCGATCGACTGGCTCAAGAAGTCCATGAAGTGGCCGTAAGCGGCGCGAGCCTGCTCAACGTTGCGCTCAGCCATGTCGCGCAGTTCCGCCGGAATTTCGAAAGGGGGCTGGTTGGCCATCAATTTCTCCGCAAGGGTTACTCGCGAGCGGCAGCCCGCGCTTTGGTGGGCCTGGAGTTTCGCATTTTTTGCTTCCCGGCGCGAGGGATTGCCTGATGGTGCGCCGGAAGCCCGAAGCCATTGAGGAAGCGCGGCTTCGACGCTAACAGAGAGCATGTCGGCAGGCGTAGAAACAAGCCTTGTGGCAGGGCGGGCAATGGCCTTGGAAGGGCGTCACACCGCTGCCTTGCGGCTTTGGCTCGGCATCATCGCCATCCTCGTCTTTGCGATGATCCTCGTCGGCGGCGCCACGCGCCTTACCGATTCAGGCCTCTCGATCACCGAGTGGAAGCCGGTCACCGGCGCCATCCCGCCGCTCTCCGACGCGGATTGGCACGAGGCCTTCGACGCCTACAAGCAAATCCCGGAATATCGCTCGCAAAAGAGCGGCATGAGCCTCGAAGAGTTCAAGACCATCTATTGGTGGGAGTGGGCGCATCGCTTTCTCGGCCGGCTCATTGGCGGCGTCTTCCTCGTGCCCTTCATCCTGTTTTGGATGGCGGGCTACATTCCGAGACCCCTATTGCCCCGGCTCGCCGGCCTCTTCCTATTGGGCGGCCTTCAGGGCGCGCTCGGCTGGTACATGGTGAAAAGCGGTCTCGTCGACCGGGTCGATGTCAGCCAATACCGGCTCGCCAGCCATCTCGGACTCGCCTTTATCATTTTCGGCTATACGCTCTGGCTCATCTTCGAGCTTGGACAGGATCGAACGAGGCCACGCGTGCCGAGGGAGCGTCCGGGCTTCTGGCCGGCGCTCGCCGTCCTCTCTTTGATCTATCTGCAGATCCTTGCTGGCGCCTTGGTCGCGGGTCTCGACGCCGGCATCGGCTTCAACACTTGGCCCGACATGGGCGGCGTCATGATTCCGGACGGGCTATGGGCGCTTCAGCCCTGGTATCTCAATCTGTTCGAGAATCCGCTGACCGTTCAATTCGACCATCGGCTCCTCGGCTATGTCGTGGTGCTTGCGGTTATCGCGCAAGCGATCTGGCTCTCGATGAGCGGCAAGCCGGCGCTTCTGCAGACAAGCGGCTTTGTGCTCCTGCTGCTCGTTCTTCTGCAGGCGACAATCGGCGTTTGGACGCTGCTCTTATTGGTGCCGCTTCACCTCGCGCTTGCACATCAGGCAGGCGCCGCCATTCTGCTCGGCGCCGCCATCCATCATCTGTGGCTCACGCGCCGCGTCGTGCCGGCCGCAGCTGGAGCTCAGCTCGCGGCGAGGGCCTGATCGAGATCGGCGACGATATCGGCGATGTCTTCGAGGCCGACCGAGAGGCGGACCACCTCCGGCCCCGCGCCGGCGCGGATGCGGTGCTCATCGGAGAGCTGCCGATGCGTGGTCGAGGCGGGGTGAATGATGAGGCTCTTGGTGTCGCCGATATTCGCCAGATGGCTGAAGAGCTTCACATTGCTGACGAGCGAGACGCCGGCTTCGTATCCGCCCTTGAGACCGAAGGTGAAAACCGCGCCCGCACCGGGACGGCAATAGCGCCGCGCCAGAGCATGGTATTTGCTGCCGGGAATGCCGGCATAATTCACCCACGCCACCTTCGGATGGCTCGCCAGCCACTCCGCCACCACGAGGGCATTGTCGCAATGGCGCTGCATGCGGAGCGGCAGCGTCTCGATGCCGGTGAGGATGAGATAGGCGTTGAAGGGCGAGATCGAAGGTCCGAGATCGCGCAGCGAAAAGGCGCGGGCGGCAATGGCGAAGGCGAAATCGCCGAAGGTCTCGGCGAAGGTGACGCCGTGATAGCTCGGGGAGGGCTCCGTCAATGTCGGGTAGCGGCCGCTCTTAAGCCAGTCGAAGGTGCCGCAATCGACGATGGCGCCGCCGATGGAATTGCCGTGACCGCCGAGAAATTTGGTCAGCGAATGCACGATGATGTCGGCGCCATGCTCTTTCGGCCGGCTGAGGTAGGGCGTAGCCAGCGTATTGTCGACGATGAGCGGAACGCCGGCTTCCTTAGCGATGGCTGAGACGGCCTCAATATCTGTGA
This sequence comes from uncultured Alphaproteobacteria bacterium, assembly GCA_963786425.1. Taxonomy (GTDB): domain Bacteria; phylum Pseudomonadota; class Alphaproteobacteria; order Rhizobiales; family Methyloligellaceae; genus Methyloceanibacter. Next base: position 138,787 of record CAWAZB010000001.1, read on the forward strand.
TGATACCGCCGGGATTGGCGATCGACTCGACGAAGATCGCCCGCGTCTTCGGCGTCAGCGCGGCGCGAAAACTTTCCGGATCGTCGGTATCGGCGAAGCGCACTTGCCAATCGAATTTCTTGAAGGATTGCGTGAACTGATTGATGGAGCCGCCATAGAGCTGGCGCGCGGAAACAAATTCATCGCCAGGCTGCATCAAGACGTGAAAGACGAGCGCCTGCGCCGCATGACCCGATGCGACGGCAAGTGCCGCGGTGCCGCCCTCGAGCGCGGCAATGCGCTCCTCGAGCACCGCCTGAGTGGGGTTGCCGATGCGGCTGTAAATGTTGCCGAAAACCTCGAGGTTAAACAAAGCGGCGGCATGATCGACGTCCTCGAACACGAAGGAGGTCGTCTGGTAGATTGGCGTTGCCCGCGCGCCGGTGGCGGGATCCGGATGCGCCCCGGCATGGATCGCCAGGGTATTGAAGCCAGGTTGCCGCTCCTCAGCCATGATGCATCCCCCTCCAAATCTTGGCGATTATAGCAAGCCGAAGGCCGCTCCGCGCTCGTTCATCGTGGCCGCGATCACGCGCGGTGCTTCATGGTGCCGCCCTTGCCGAAGAGAAGCGGCTTTCGATTGTCGATGAGGCGCCTGTTGACGCCCATCCAGCCGATCTCGCCGGAGAGGCGCCCATATTCGATCTTCGGGCAGCGGTTCATGACGACCTTCAGCCCGGCATCCTCGGCGATCTTCGCCCCCTCGTCACTGCGAATGCCAAGCTGCATCCACACCACCTTGGCGCCGATGGCAACCGCTTCGCGGGCGATGCCGGGCGCGGCCTCGGGCGCGCGGAAAATATCGACGACGTCGACCTGCTCGCCGATGTCGGCGAGCGAGGCATAGACTTTCTGTCCGAGGATCTCTTTCCCGGCCTGCCCAGGATTGACGGGAATGATGCGGTAGCCTTTCGCGAGCAGATATTTCATCGCGAAATAGCTCGGCCGCGAGGGATTGGCGCTCGCGCCGACGAAAGCGAAGCTCCGCACGGTCGAGAGGATCGCTCGGATGTAAGCGTCGCTATAGGTGTCGTGATTCAATGAGAGCCTGCCGACCCGGCCGGGCAGGTGACGGGCGTGCCGAGACGTATGGCGATCTCGGCACGCGCTATGTCCTTATTGCGCGCCGGGAGTTGCACCGTCGGTGGTGGAGGGGGCGCTTGCCGCCGGCGTGTCGGTTTTCGCATCGGCGGGCTTGTCGGCGCTCGCGTCATCGCCGCTCGCCTTTTTCTCGTCGGCCTTCTTGTCGCCGTCGTCGTCGCTGTCGTCTTTCTTGGTGAGCTTCTCTTTGCAGGCGGGGCTCAGCTCATCCACGTGTTCCTTCAAACAGGCACGGGGCTTGCCGCCGGCGTCCATAATATCCTTGCAGAATTTCTGCTTGTCGGCCTGGCAGGGACCCCCTTGGGCGAGGGCCGCACCGGCCGGAAGCATAAAGGCGATCATCGTCAGGGCGATAAGCTGCTTCATTCTTGTCTCTCCAATCTTCATGAGGGCGTTGGGCTTAGCACCCGTGGCCGCGCCGGGAATGCAAAGCCGGCAGGAAGGGCTCGGCAGGGTTGTCAGGCGGCGCGGACTATAGGGGATCGTCATACCAGAAACTAGGCATTTCCGAGGCTAAACGCGGCATGCGCGTCGTCTATCCGGGCCAAACCGGAGGCCGCTTTTCGAGGAAGGCGCCGATACCCTCCTTCGCCTCAGCATCGAGCATGTTGTCCACCATGACCGCCGAGGCATAGGCATAGGCCTCATCGAGCGGCATCTCGATCTGACGGTAAAAGGCTTCCTTGCCGATGCGGAGCGTCGCCTTCGGTTTCGTGGCGATCTGCCGCGCAAACGCCATGGCGGCGTTCACCGTCTCGTCCTCTTCCACCACTTGGTTTACGAGGCCAAGCTGAAGCGCGCGGGGAGCATCCACCATGTCGCCTAAGAGGAGCATTTCCATTGCGGCTTTGCGCGATAGGTTGCGGCTGAGGGCCACCATGGGCGTCGAGCAGAAGAGCCCGATATTCACCCCTGGTGTTGCGAAGCGCGCGGTGCTGCTGGCGACGGCAAGATCGCAGGATGCGACGAGCTGGCAGCCCGCGGCGGTGGCGATGCCGTTGACGGCGGCGATCACCGGCTTCGGACAGCGCACGATGGACTGCATCATCGCCGAGCAGGCATTCATGATCTTGGCGAAATAGGCTTTTCCGCGATCGGGGTCGTTGCGGTGCGCGGTCAGTTCCTTCAGATCGTGGCCGGAGGAGAAGGCCGATCCGGCGCCGGTGATGACGATGGCCCGTGCCGCCTCCGATTGGCCGATGGACTGAATCTCGGCGTGCAGCGCGGCAATAAGATCCCCGGAGAGGCAGTTTCTGGCGTCTGGACGATTGAGCGTGAGGAGCACGACCGCGCCATGCTCCTCCCGAAGAACCGGCTTGGAGCTTGCCTCCGTCCCCGGCCGCGCTAAGTCAATTGAGGCCTCAGCCATCGTCGCGTCCTTGGCGCATCGCTCTCGATCTGCATTAGGGCAGTTCAAAGCGCTTGGCAAAAAGGCGCCGATAAGAACGGACGGTATCATAATACCACATCACTAAGCCACAGATTTACATTGCACTTCCGATTGTCCTTGACGCTCCTAGCGACCACGGCTAGAAGCCGGCGACTTCTTCCGAAGAGAGCCCTGCCATGAAGACCTTTTCTGCGACCCCGAAAGATATCGAGAAGCCGTGGATCCTGATCGATGCCGAGGGCCTCGTGGTTGGCCGGCTCGCGGTCGCCATCGCCATGAGGCTGCGGGGCAAGCACACGCCCAAATACACGCCGCATATGGATTGCGGTGACAATATCGTCGTCATCAATGCCGACAAGGTCGTCCTGACCGGCAATAAGCGCGCCGACAAGGTCTATCATTGGCATACGGGCTATCCCGGCGGCATCAAAGACCGCACGGCGGAAAAGATCCTCGAGGGCAAGCACCCGGAGCGCGTGCTGCAAAAAGCGGTCGAGCGCATGATTCCGCGCGGGCCGCTTGGACGGAAACAGCTGAAGAATTTGCGGGTCTATACCGGCACCGAGCATCCGCATGAGGCGCAAACGCCGACGAAGCTCGATTTCGCCGCCCTCAACCGCAAGAACGCAAGGAGCGCCTAAAGATCATGGCCAACGCCGAACCGCGGACCCTGGAAGATCTGGGCGGGCTGAAGTCTGAGGGCGCCGCGCCGCAAGCCCCCGTTTACGAACGGAAGGTCGACGCCAAGGGACGCTCTTATGCGACCGGCCGGCGTAAAGACGCCGTCGCCCGCGTTTGGGTGAAACCAGGCGGCGGCAAGATCGAAGTGAACGGCAAGGATCACGCGTCCTATTTCGCCCGGCCGGTGCTGCAGATGATTCTGAAGCAGCCGCTCGTGGCCGCAAAGCGCGACACCCAGTTCGATATCGTCTGCACCGTCAGCGGCGGCGGCCTTTCCGGCCAGGCCGGTGCCGTACGCCACGGCATTTCCCGCGCTCTCACGCGCTTCGAGCCTGAGCTCCGAAGCCTGTTGAAGAAGGGCGGCTTCCTGACGCGAGATGCGCGAACCGTGGAGCGCAAGAAGTACGGCAAGGCGAAAGCCCGACGTAGCTTCCAATTCTCCAAGCGCTAATCGGCACCGGCAGCGCCGGTCTCGCTTAATCTTAAGGTTGGAATTGCCGGATACCGGCTTTCGCCGGTATGACGAAGCACGTCGCAATTGCGGCGCGGCAGCACTGGGCCAATTCACATGGCAAGCAGCACGAAGATCAGGGCCGCCATTCTCGGCGCCAGCGGCTATACAGGCGCGGACCTCATCCGGCTCGCCGCGCTGCATCCGCATATCGCCATAACGGCACTGGTGGCCAAGGGCCATGCGGGGCAGCCGCTGGCGCAGGTCTTTCCCGCATCTTGCCCGGCTCGACCTGCCGGGGCTGGTGACGTCGGATGCGGTGAATTGGGATGACATCGACGTCGCCTTTTGCGGGTTGCCGCATGGCACCGCGCATGCCGAAATCGGCAAGCTCCCGGCACATGTGAAAATCATCGACATGTCGGCCGATTTCCGGCTGCGCGACCCGGATCTCTACGCCGAATGGTATGGCGGAACGCATAGCGCGCCAGCCTTGCTGCAAGACGCCGTCTATGGACTGACGGAGCACAATCGCGAGGCGATCCGTAAAGCACGGCTCGTCGCCTGTCCCGGCTGTTATCCGACCGCGGTTCTCCTGGCGCTGCTGCCGCTCGTGAAGGCGAAGTTGATCGAGGCGAGCGATCTCATCGTCGACGCCAAATCCGGTGTCTCGGGCGCCGGGCGGACCCTGAAGCAGAACATCCTCTTCTCGGAAGCCGGCGAAGGGCTGTCACCTTACGGCATCGGCAATCACCGGCATGTGCCGGAGATGGAGCAGGAATTGAGCGCGGCGGCCGGGACGCGCATTGCGTTGAATTTCACGCCGCATCTGGTGCCGATGAGCCGCGGCGAGCTTTGCACCTGCTATGTGCGGCTCGCGAAGGGGAGCAGTGTCGGCGAGCTTCGCGAGGCGCTTCACAGCGCCTATGCCGACAGTCCGTTCGTGCTCGTGGCAGCGGAGGGCGTCATCCCAGCGACGCAGAATGTGCGCGGCTCCAATTACTGCCAGATCGGCGTGTTCGCCGACCGTTTGCCGGGGAGGGCGATCGTCATTTCGGCGATCGACAATCTGGTGAAAGGCTCCGCCGGCCAAGCGCTGCAGAATTTCAATCTGATGTACGGCTTCCCAGAGACGCTCGGGCTCGAGCAGCTGCCGCTGTTTCCGTGAGCTCAGGTTTCAGAGGTCTTCGGGTTTAAGTCCCGTATGCCGCGCGATGCGCGCCAACATCTTCGGACCAATTTCGTCGCTTTCGTGAAAAGCAAAACGTAGTCGGGCCAACCTTCGCGGTGAAGCACGCGGTGGGAGCCTTTCCCCTCACGCTTCAGCGCCCATCCAATGGAGAACAACGCCGCCAGAACGCGCCTCGCTCTGGTCGAAGTCCAGCGCGTCATGCCGCCGGCACGAAAAGCCCCCGCAGCTCGGGAACTGGCTCACCATGCTCCACTCGATCAGCGAGGGTACGAAGTGCGAGCGCCTCAACCTTGTTTCTCGCTTCCTCTGCGGTTGCGCCATAGGCGAGCACCCCGGGAAGCGCCGGCACCTCAGCAAGCCAGCGTCCGTCAGTTTCCTGTTCCAGTTCGAGCTCAAGCATAAGGACTTCCAAAGGATAGAAGGCAGTTATAGCATCCGTGATGCTCGGGGTGGAGCGTAGGCGTTAGATACGTTCCCGCACATAGGAGCCCGGCGCATCCTCAATAGCTTTGAGGGGCCCGGCAGCGGGATCCCGGGCCTCGACCTTCGCCCCGGACCGTTCGCCAAGCCAAGCCGACCAATTCGGCCACCAGGAGCCGGGATGCTCGGTCGCGTGCTGCATCCAGTCGCTAAGCGTCGGGGCGGGGAAGGGCCCGGTCCAATATTGATATTTCTTTTTCGTGGCCGGATTGACGACGCCGGCGATATGGCCCGAGCCGGCCACGACGAGGCGCACGGGACCGCCGAAGAGCTTCGCCCCCATAAACACCGACGAGGCCGGGGCGATGTGATCTTCCTTGGTGCAGAGCTCGTAGATCGGGATGGTCACACGCTTCAAATCGAGGCGCTCGCCGCCGAGCACCATCTCGCCCTTGCTGAGCCGGTTGAGGTGATAAAATTCGCGGAGATAAAAGGCGTGGTTGGCGGCGGGCAGGCGCGTCGAATCCGCGTTCCAATAAAGCAGGTCGAAGGGGAACGGCTTCTTGCCGAGCAGATAATTGTTGACGACGTAAGGCCAGATCAAATCGCGCGGCCTGAGCATGTTGAACACGGCCGACATGCGCGAACCGTCGAGATAGCCTTGTTCGGCCATCATCTCTTCGAGCGATTTCAGTTGCGCATCGTCGATGAAGACGAGGAGGTCTCCGGCCTCGCTGAAATCGACCTGCGCGGCGAGGAAGCTCACCGACGAGATGCGGTTGTCGCCCTTGGCGGCCATATAAGCGAGCGTTGAGGCAAGCAACGTGCCGCCGACGCAATAGCCAAGCGCGTTGATGCTTCCTTGCCCGGTCTGTCGCAGGATGGCCTCGACGGAAGCGAGGATGCCCTCGCGCATGTAATCCTCGAAGGTTTTCTGCGCGAGCTTCGCGTCCGGATTGACCCAGGAGATGGCAAAGACGGTGAAGCCCTGATCGACCGCCCATTTGATGAAGCTTTTCTCCGGGGCGAGATCGAGGACGTAATATTTGTTGATCCAGGGCGGGACGATCAGCAGCGGCTTCTCATAGACTTCCCCCGTCGCCGGGCTGAATTGAATGAGCTGCACAAGATCATTCTGAAACACGACCTTGCCCGGCGTCATCGCCAAGTTTTTGCCGACCTCGAAGGCTGAGAGATCGGTCTGACTGATGCGAAGGAGATCCTTCGAGTCCTTCAGGTCGCGGGCGAGATGCTCCATCCCTTGCACGAGATTTTCGGCATTGGTGGCGATCGTCGTCCGTACCACTTCAGGATTGGTCAGCGGAAAATTGGAAGGCGAAAGCGCCGCGAGCGTCTGTTCGAGATAGAACATCGCGCGCTGGCGGGTTCTGTCGTCGATGCCTTCCGTCTGCCGCGTTACGTCTTCCGCCCAGCGGGCAGTGATGAGATAGGCCTGCTTCCAGAAATCGAAATATTGGCTGCTCGACCAGTCCGGGTCCTTGAAGCGGTTGTCGCCCGGAGCCGGTTGCACCACCGGCTCCACCTCCTCGCCGAGGAAGCGCCGCACCGAACGGCCCCAGAGGTCGGCATAATCCTTCATCAGCACCGACTGCGCGGCCGCGAATTTGGCAGGCTCGCTCATCCAGCGCTGGGCGATCTCGCCGAACAATTTCGTTGCTTCGCCGGCCTCCGAAGCCATGCTCATGGGGCCGCCGCCATTCTTCCTCTCCGCGAGCGTGCCGAATACGCTCGCCCCCCCGCCGAAGAGGCGGACGAGGTTGCGGGCTAGGACATCGAATTGCGGTGTTTCGCCATCCGCAGGTCCGCCGGCACCGCTGTCATTGTTTTTCTGCATTTATCGGTCGCCCCCATTTTACCCCGGCTTAATCACATTGACGCCAAGCTGAGCGGCAGAGTGAGTAAGCCTCGGCGGAGTCTTTTGTGCTATGCAATATAACAACGAGTTCGAGCATTTCCAATCGCCTGAAGAATCTTCAGCCCGTCGGCGGTACCGGGGTTGCCGCCGCCTTTACCGGCTTGCGCCTTGCCGTAATTGCCGCCGCGACATTTGCCCTCAGCGCCTGCTCCGACTCCCTGACCGCCGGCCAACCCGACAATACCTTCGCCACCGAGTCGAAGGCGTATGCGAAGGCGCTGACGCCGGAAGCCAAGAAGCTGGTCATCTCGGCCATGCAGCAGGAGCGGGATTTAAAGGCTGCCTCTGCAGGCAAGCCTAAAGCCGAGGGCACGGCCGAAAAGAGCCAAAACTAACGCTTCCGCTTTGGATTATTGCCCCTGGCGGCGCTAATGTGGTTCATATGCCTTTGGCTCGCCGGATCCCCGGCGGGCAGGCGGGACGCCTATCGTGAACACCGATTTCCACCGCATCAAGCGGCTTCCACCTTACGTCTTCGAGCAGGTCAATAAGCTCAAGGCGCAAGCACGGGCGCGCGGCGACGACATCATCGATTTCGGCATGGGCAATCCCGACATGCCGACGCCGCAGCATATCGTGCAGAAGCTGGTCGAGACTGTGCGCGATCCGCGCACCAACCGCTATTCGGCGTCGCGCGGCATCGGCGGTTTGCGGCGGGCGCAAGCGGCCTATTATCAGCGAAGGTTCGGCGTCGGGCTCAATCCTGAGACGCAAGTGGTGGCGACCCTCGGCTCCAAAGAGGGCTTCGCCAACATGGCGCAAGCCATCACCGCGCCGGGCGACGTGGTTCTGGTCCCGAACCCGACCTATCCGATCCATGAGTTCGGCTTCATCATGTCTGGCGGGGTGATCCGCCATTTGCCGGCCTCGACCGATTCAAGCTTTATGATTTCGCTCGACAAGGCGATGAAGCATTCGGTGCCGAAGCCAACCGCGCTCGTGCTGAATTATCCGGCAAATCCTACCGCCGGCGTCGCCGACCTCGATTTTTATCGGGAGATCGTCAGCTACGCGAAGAAACACGATCTGATCGTGCTGTCGGACCTTGCCTATGCCGAGATCTATTTCGAAGGCCCGCCGCCGCCGTCCATCCTGCAGATCCCCGGCGCCATCGACATCGCGGTGGAATTTACCACGCTCTCCAAGACCTATTCGATGCCCGGATGGCGCATGGGCTTTGCCGTCGGCAATGAGCGCCTGATCGGCGCGCTGACGCGGGTGAAGTCCTATCTCGATTACGGCGCCTATACGCCGGTTCAAGTCGCGGCAGCCGCGGCCTTGAACGGGCCGCAGGATTGCATCGAGGAGATCCGCACCATCTACCGCCGCCGCCGCGATTGCCTCGTCGATGCGCTAACGCGCGCCGGCTGGCCGATCCCGTCGCCGCCAGCGACCATGTTTGCCTGGGCGCCGATCCCGGATCTGTTCCACCATCTCGGCTCGCTTGAATTCTCAAAGCTCCTGCTCGAGCAGGCGGGCGTTGCCGTCTCGCCGGGCGTCGGCTTCGGCGAGTATGGCGAGGGCTATGTGCGCATCGCGCTCGTCGAGAACGAGCAGCGCATCCGCCAGGCGGCTCGAAACATCAGAAAATTCCTCGTGGACTCCGAAAAATCCCTCCACAACGTCATTCCACTCGCGCCTAAAGCGTCCAGAACCCTCTGATCCTTGAATGACGGAGCCTTTGAAACTCGGGCTCGCCGGCCCTGGAACGGTCGGTGGGGGCCTGCTCAAGCTCATTGCAGCGCGTGGGCGTGAGCTTGCCGCGCGGAGCGGCAGGCCCATCGAAATCGTGGCTGTCTCGGCGCGTGATCGGCGCAAAGCCCGCGACATCGATCTTTCCCCCTACAAATTCTTCGACGATCCGGTGGCGCTCGCCCGCGACCCTTCGATCGACGTGTTTGTGGAACTGATCGGCGGCGAGGGAGGCGCGGCCAAGGAGTCCGTCGAAGCGGCGCTTCGCGCCGGCAAGCATGTGGTGACGGCCAACAAGGCCTTGCTCGCGCATCACGGAGCGGAACTTGCCGCGCTCGCGGAACAGCACGGCGTCGCGCTCAATTTCGAAGCGGCGGTCGCCGGCGGGATTCCCGTCGTCAAAGCGATGCGCGAGGCGTTGCAGGGCAACGCCATCAGCCGCGTCTACGGCATCCTCAATGGCACCTGCAATTACATCCTCACCTTGATGCTGAAGGAAGGCCGGCCATTCGCCGACGTCCTGAAAGAAGCGCAGGAGCAAGGTTACGCCGAGGCCGATCCCACCTTCGACATTGGCGGTTTCGACACGGCGCACAAACTCGCGCTCCTCACCTCGCTTGCCTTCGGCACGCGGCCGTCGTTCGATTCCATCTATATTGAGGGCATCGAGACCATCACCCCCGCCGACATCGAGGCGGCGGACGATCTCGGCTATCGCATCAAGCTGCTTGGCGTCGCGCTCCGCACCGATAGCGGCATCGAGCAGCGCGTCCATCCCGCCATGGTGCCGAAGCATATGGCAATCGCCGATGTCGACGGCGTCTCGAACTGCGTCGCCATCGATGGCGATTTCGTCGGCGACATCATGCTGATCGGCCGAGGTGCCGGCGCTGGCCCCACGGCCTCGGCGGTCGCCAGCGATTTGATCGATATTGCACGCGGGCGCATCTTTCCGTCCTTCGTCATACCGGCGAAGGATCTGCAGCCCTATAAGCCGGCTCAAATGCGCGCGCATGAAGGGGGCTATTACATCCGCCTCTCAGTCTACGATCGTACCGGGGCGTTTGCCGCAATCGCCACCCGCATGGCGGAACAGGGCATCTCGCTCGAGAGCATCGTCCAGCGCCGCTCCTCCGCGGAGCTGCCGGGCTTCAGGCGGCAGGATGCCGGAGCGCCGACAGGGGTGGTGATGATCACGCATCAGACCTCGGAGGCCGCCATCCGTAAGGCGCTTCTTGCCATCGAGCAGGACGGAAATGTCGATGAGAAACCGCAGATGATCCGCATCGAGAAGCTCTGAGGCCATGGCCGAGCGCAGCACGGCGCAACCGGGCGGGGAGAGGCCCGAAATGGCGGACCGGCCGGACGGCGCCGATCTCGACCGCGTGCTTGGCGACGATTTGGTCAAGGTCACAGAGGCGACCGCGATCGCCGCGGCACGTCTTCGCGGCCGTGGCGATGAGGCGGCGATGGACCGCGCGGCCATCGATGCCATGTGCAGCTCGCTGGCGCGACTGCCGATCGAGGGCGTCGTGGTGGTGGGCGAGGGCGAGGAAAGCGAAGCCCAGCACCTTTATATGGGGGAGACCATCGGCAGCGGCGCTTCCGGCCTCAAAGTCGATATCGCCGTCGATCCGGTCGAAGGTTCGACGCTTGCCGCCAAGGCGCTTCCGAACGCGCTCGCGGTTATTGCCATCGCCGAACGCGGAAGCCTCCTCAAGGTGCCGGTCATGTATATGGACAAGATCGCCATCGGCCCGGGCTATCCGGACGACCTCGTCGATCTCGACGCGTCGCCGGCCGACAATCTGAATGCGCTTGCGATGGCGAAAGGGGTGCCCGTCAGCGAGATCACCGCCTGCATCCTCGATCGGCCCCGGCATGCAAGATTGATCGAGGCCGTGCGCGCGGCCGGCGCCGCGGTGCGGCTGATCGTCGACGGCGACATCGCCGGCGTGATCCACACGACCGAGCCGGAGGACACCGGCATCGACGTCTATATGGGGATCGGCGGGGCGCCGGAAGGCGTGCTTGCCGCGGCAGCGCTTTGCTGCATCGGCGGTCAGATCCAGGGCCGGCTGATGCCCGCCAATGAGCAGCAGCGCGAGCAGGCAAAAGCCGCCGGCATCTCAGACCTCGAGCGCAAATATACGATGCGGGACATGGCCTCCGGCGATGTGAGCTTCGCCGCCACCGGCATCACCGACGGCTCGTTGCTGAGCGGCGTGCGCTTTGCGCGGAAGGCGATCTCCACTCATTCCGTCGTCATGCGCGGAAAGCCGCATACCGTGCGCTGGATTCACACCGAGTATCGGAACACTGGCCGGGCCGGCTGAGCGGGGCAGCCTCCGAATCAGATAGGCTGGTTCGATGCCCGACCCTTTCCTCCGGCGGCGCGCGTGACCGCCGTTCTCAATGCGCCGATCATCGGCACCCCAATCGAGCCCGCTTTTCTCGGGGTGACGCGCTCGGCGCGCGGCTTTCGCTGGGTGGATCGGCTCAGCCCGGCGACGGCATCCCTGGCGCTCGCCATTTCGCAGCGGCATGGCGTGCCGGAGCTGCTTGGGCGCGTGCTCGCCGGCCGTGGCGTCGACGCGCATACCTTCTCCGCGCATTTCGATCCGAAGCTCCGCGATCTCTTGCCGGACCCGGCCTCCTTGCAAGACATGGTGTTGGCAGCGGAGCGCTTTGCCGCGGCGATATTGAGATCCGAGCGGATTGCGGTCTTCGGCGATTACGACGTGGATGGCGGGGCTTCGGCGGCGCTCATCCGCCGCTTTCTCGCCGCCCATGGGCAAGAGGCGACCATCTATATTCCCGACCGGCTCACCGAGGGCTACGGGCCGAACGAAGCGGCCCTGTCGGCGCTTGTTGAGGAGGGCGCGACGCTCATCCTCACCGTCGATTGCGGCACGACCTCCGGCAGTGCGATCCACTCCATCGCCGCAAAAGGCGTCGATGTCGTCGTCATCGACCACCATCAGGCCGACGAAGCGCTGCCGCCGGCTTTCGCCATCGTCAACCCAAACCGGCAGGACGATTTGTCCGGACAAGGCCATCTTGCCGCCGCCGGTGTCGTGTTTCTGTTCCTGATCGAGACGCTGCGGGCGCTGCGCCAGAAGCAAGCCTATGCGAGCCGGCCCGAGCCCGACCTGCTCGGCCTCCTCGACCTCGTCGCCTTGGCCACAATCTGCGACGTCGTGCCTTTGAAGGGGGTCAATCGCGCCTTCGTCGCACAGGGCCTCAAGATCCTCGCGACGCGGCACAATCCGGGCCTCCGCGCTCTCTCCGATGTGGCGCGCCTCGAGCGGGCGCCGAATTGCTACAGCCTCGGCTTCGTCCTCGGCCCGCGCATCAATGCCGGGGGGAGGGTGGGCGCCTCCTCGCTCGGAGCCGAACTCCTCGCCACCGATGACGATATCGCCGCGCGCGCCATCGCCGAGAGGCTCGAAGCGATGAATGCAGAGCGCCGGGCGATCGAAGCGTGCCTCGTCGAAGAAGCGCTAGCGCTTGCGGAGCAGGAGTCCGGTCGCGGGCGACCTTTTCTTTGGGCGTGCGGCGAGGGATGGCATAAGGGGCTGCTCGGTCTTGTCGCCAGCCGCCTGACCGAACGCTTCAATCTTCCTGCCTTCGCCACCTCGTGGGGGGCTGACGGATATGGCGTCGGCTCGGCACGCTCGATTGCAGGCACCGATCTTGGACGCGTCATTCGCGCCGCGGTGCAGGACGGCATCCTCGAAAGGGGTGGCGGGCATGCGCTGGCGGCAGGTTTTCGCCTGGAGAAAAAGCGGGAAGCGGATTGGCTCGCATTTCTGGAGATGCATCTCACCGCGCCGGTCGCGGCGGCAGCCTCGAGCAGAAGACTTGCCATCGACGGCGCTCTTTCGGCACGCGGCGCGACGATCGAAATGCTGGACCTCCTCGACCGCGCCGGGCCCTATGGCGCCGCTTATCCGGAGCCGCGCTTCGTGCTCCCGGCGCATCGCGTGCAGCGCCTCCGCGCCATCGGCGACAAGCACCTCCGCTGCACGCTGGTGGCGCCGGACGGCGGCCGCGTCGAGGCTTGCGCCTTCCGCGTCGCCGAAACGCCACTTGCATCGCTGCTTGCCGACGGGGAAGTGCTGCACGTCGCCGGCACGCTCCGGCGCGACAATTGGAATGGGCGCGACAGCGTCGAGTTCCTGATCGAGGATGCGGCGGCGGTGTGATCCCGCGCTTTGCTTGCCCGCAGAGGCAAAGCTTTCTATATGAGCGAGGCCCGCCGGCAGGTCCCCTTCGTCTAGTGGTTAGGACGTGAGGTTTTCAACCTTAAAACACGGGTTCGATCCCCGTAGGGGGCACCACGCCATCAGCGCGCGGAACCGGCGGCCGACAGCTCTCACCACTTTCCGACATTCGACATCGACGCCCATGGCTCCTGCTTCGGCAGCGGCTTGCCCCTCTGTAAGAGCTCGATGGAAATGTTGTCCGGCGAGCGGATGAAAGCCATGTGCCCGTCGCGCGGCGGCCGGTTGATGGTCACGCCATGCCGCACGAGGCGCTCGCAAGTCTCGTAGATATTGTCGACCTCATAAGCGAGGTGACCGAAATTGCGGCCCTCGTCATAGGCTTCCGGATCCCAATTATGCGTGAGCTCGATCTCGTTCTCCGTGTCCCCCGGAGCCGTGAGATAAAATAGGGTGAACCTGCCTTGCGGGCTCTCCATGCGCCGGACTTCCTTGAAGCCGAGCTTGTTGCAAAAAAAGTCGAGCGACTGGTCGACGTCGGAAATGCGGACCATGGTGTGGAGATATCGCATGCATCACCTCCCGGCGTGTCGGAACCTCGCCCGCCACACCCCTAGCGGGGCGATGCTGCGATGACAAGCGGAGGCGCTCTTTGCGTTTTTCGCATGCCCGTCGAGAAAGATTCATGCGCATTGTTGCTCCCGGTCCACAGCTGCGAGCCATTCCGGTTCCATCATCCGGCGAGCCGGAATTTCATCGCTCGTAGAAATGCTTGTGCGCTTCAAGCGTTCGTTTCGCGCGTTGATCGAAAATTTCTCGGAAGAGTTGGCGAGCGCAAGAATTGCTTTTGCGCTCAGCCGCTTGCGTGAAGAGTCGCATCGCATCGCATGACGATCGCGTAGCGACTGTGGAGAAGGCATGCCTTCGGAAAATTCCACTGGCCTGCGAAAGGGGCGGTGATATCTTGCGGCGATATCGTTCCACGTGATTCGAGTGGGGTTGCGCGTACACGTGGAGCTGCGTTTAGCGGGGGAATGCGGCATGGGGGCGAAAGAACCGCCACTTTTTGAAGACCTTGCCCAACGCGATGATGAAGCCACAATCGATGTCTTTGAAGTTTCAGGAGCGATCAAGTGGTTCGACGCGTCAAAGGGATATGGGTTCATCGTTCCGGACGAGAATAATCTACAAGACGTTCTTCTCCACGTGACATGTCTGAGGCGGGACGGATTTCAGACCGCCTACGAAGGCGCGCGCGTGGTGTGCGAGGTGCTGCGCCGCCCAAAAGGGCTGCAGGCCTTCCGCATTCTTTCCATGGACAATTCCACAGCCGTCCATCCCTCGCAGCTTCCGCCCCGGACGCATGTCGCGGTGATCCCGGAAAGCGATTGGGAACCGGCGATCGTGAAATGGTTCAATCGCCTCCGCGGCTTCGGCTTTCTCACGCGCGGACCGCAATCGCTCGACATCTTCGTGCATATGGAAACGCTCCGGCGCTACGGCTTCACCGAGCTGCGCCCGGGCCAGACCGTGCTCGTTCGCTATGGCCGCGGGCCGAAGGGCCTGATGGCCGCGGACCTGAAGCCAGACGGCGCGGCCGGCCCATCCTCGCACTGATCTTCAGCGCCTTGTCTGCCACGGGCCTCGCGACAACGCGGGCAGGGATCGTTGCCCTGCCATTGCTGTTCGCGCCGGCGGCGTTTGCGGCGGAGACCATCCCTCTCGTTCTGCAAACGCAGTCGGGAGCGCATCACTTCGACGTGGAAATCGCCAACACCGACGAGAAGCGGACCGTCGGCCTCATGTATCGGCGCAGCCTCGGCGAAAATGCCGGCATGCTGTTCCTCTATGAGCCGCCGCAGCCGATCTCCATGTGGATGCGCAACACTTACATCCCGCTCGACATGATCTTCATCTCGCCGGACAATCGGGTGCATCGGATCGTCGAGCGGACGGAGCCCTTCTCGCTGCAGACGATCCCCTCCGGCGGCACGGTCAAGGGCATCCTCGAAGTCAATGCCGGGGTCGCAGCGAAAATCGGCCTGAAGCCCGGAGACGAGGTGCGTTACAGCCTCCCGGCGACCGCGCCGGTGCAATAAGCGCCGCGGGAGCCCGCCTCTGGCCCCGCGCGCCTCTCGGGACTATGTATTGGTCATTCGCATATGCATGATCGGGGCATAGCGCAGTCTGGTAGCGCACCTGCTTTGGGAGCAGGGGGTCGCAAGTTCAAATCTTGCTGCCCCGACCAATATTTCGACGTGGGAAACGATCTCGATGCTCGCGCGCATCTTCAAGCCGGCCAAGAGCGCTATGCAGCAGGGCGATGCCCCGCGCGAATGGGTGCTCGAATTCGAGCCCGAGCTACCGTTGCAGCTCGAGCCGTTGATGGGATGGACGAGCTCGGAAGAGACGCGCCCGCAAGTGAGATTACGATTTCCGACGCTGGAGGAGGCGATCGCTTATGCGACGCGCCAGGGCATTCCCTTCCGCATCGAGGAGCCGAACAAGACGGAGCTGAAGCCGAAATCCTACGCCGAGAATTTCAAGTTCGGCCGCATCGGCAATTGGACGCATTGAGCGATTTGGCTTGTCGAAATCGTACCGGTATGATCAGTTCGTCATGGCCGGGCTTGTCCCGGCCATGACGAGGGCATCTGCAGCAGGGTCAGACGTGGATGCCCGGCACGTCGGCCGGGCATGACGACTTGAGGTGGTAGGGGACGTGCCCTATTGGCCGAACTGGACTATAAGTCGTCAGCACCGGTCCCGTAGCTCAAGGGATAGAGCATCTGCCTTCTAAGCAGAGGGTTCAAGGTTCAAATCCTTGCGGGACCGCCACCTTCCCAGCCCCTTAAGCCATTGCGTTAAGCCGCTTAAAGCCGGCGGCGAGGTCGGCTTTCAGATCGTCGACATCCTCTAAGCCGATATGGAAGCGGATGGCGGGGCCTTCCGCTTCCCATTTCGTCGCCGTGCGATAGGCGGCCGGGTCGAAGGGGAGGGCAAGGCTCTCGAAGCCGCCCCAGCTATAGCCCATGCCGAACAGCTCAAGGCCGTCCAACATTGCCGCCACGGCACTCTTCGGCACCGGCTTTAGTATGATCGAGAACAACCCAGAGGCGCCTTTGAAGTCGCGCTTCCACAGATCGTGCCCGGGGCAAGAGCGGAAAGCGCCGGGTGGAGGACGCGGGCGACCTCGGTACGGGCGGCTAGCCATGTCGCGATCTCGAGCGCCGACAGCTTGGTGATGCGCCAGCCGCACGGCGAGGCTGCGAAGGCCGCGGAGGCCGAGATAGGCGTCCTCGGGGCCGGGGCAAAGACCAAGATCCTCATGCGTCTTCGCGACCTTAGGCCAGAGCACCTCCGTCGCGGTGATGGCGCCAAGCATCGCATCGGCATGGCCGACGATATATTTGGTGGCGGCTTGGACGGAAATGTCGACGCCATGCGCGAAGGGCTTGAAGTAGAGCGGGGTCGCCCAAGTGTTGTCCATGACCACGACCGCGCCGGCACGATGCGCCGCATCGGCGATGGCCGGAATGTCCTGCACCTCGAAAGTCTGCGAGCCGGGAGATTCGGTGAAGACCACCTTCGTCCGCTCGGTGATGAGCTCAGCGATGCCGGCGCCGATGAGCGGATCGTAATAGGTGGTTTCAATCCCGAGCCGCTTCAGCATGCCGTCGGCGAACCGCCGCGTGGGGCGGTAGACGCTGTCCGCCATGAGGAGATGGTCGCCGGCGGAGAGGCAGGCGAGCAGCGTCGCGGCGATTGCGGTGAGACCTGACGGCGTGAGCAGCGTCGCGTGGCCGCCTTCAAGCTCGGCGATCGCCTCCTGCAGCGCCTTGACGGTCGGCGTGCCGAGGCGGCCATAGGTGAATTCCTGAGCATTGGCCTCGAGCGAGGCCATGGTCGGAAAGAGCACGGTCGAGCCGCGATAGATCGGCGTGTTGACGAAGCCGTGGAATCGCTCCGGATCGCGACCGGCATGAACGACACGCGTCCCATCCTTGCCGGTCGAGGATCGCTTCTTCATCGGCTGACCCCGGCGGAAAGAGATGGGATAAGCCGCATCTCAGCCCGTCTCGACGGGGAGGCTCTGGTCGGCGCCCCATTCGGCCCAAGAGCCGTCATAGACGGCGGTCTTGCGGTGGCCGATCTCGGCAAGCGCAAGCGCAAGCACGCTCGCGGTGATGCCGGAGCCGCAGCTCGTGACCACGGGCTTCGTAAGATCAACTCCGGCGCGGCGGAAGAGGGCCTCGAGCTCGGCGGTGTCTTTCAGCGTGCCGTCCGGCTTCAGGAGCTTCCCGTAAGGAACGTTCACGGAGCCGGGGATGTGTCCGGAGCGAAGGCCTGGCCTCGGCTCCGGCGCGCTGCCCTTGAAGCGGTCCGGCGAGCGCGCATCGACGATCTCCGCCGAGCCGTCCTTGAGCGCTGCCTTCACATCGGAAGCGTCACGCACGAGGTCGGCATTGCGGCGCGACGTGAAGTGGCGCGTCGTCCGCATCGGCGGGGCGCCGCTTTCGAGGGGTCGGCCTTCCGCCTTCCATTTCGGCAGACCGCCATTCAAGACGGCGATGTCCTCGACGCCCATGACGCGGAAGGTCCACCAAACGCGCGCCGCGCTGAAAATGCCCTTTGAGTCGTAGACGACGATACGCGACCCGTCGCCGACGCCCATCGCCCGCATGCGCGAGGAGAATTTCTCCGGCGGCGGCAGCATATGCGGGAGGCTGCTTCGCGTATCGGCGATCTCGTCGATGTCGAAGAAGAGCGCGCCGGGAATATGCTCGTCCAGATATTCGGCGCGCGCATCCTTGCCGTCGCCCGGCAAGTGCCAAGAGGCATCGAAAACAATCAAGTCGGGAGCACCAAGCTCAGCCGCGAGCTCTTCGGTCTCGATCAGCCACATGCGTTCGGTCATTTCGTTTCCCAAGTTAAGCAAAGACGGTCGGAATTTCGATGCGACGTTCCAGCCACTCCGGAGCGGGCAGGCCTTTCTCGCGAAGGAATTTCGGGTTGAACAGGCGACTCTGATAGCGCGTGCCGTAATCGGCGAGCACCGTGACGATCGTGTGACCGGGGCCCATATCATTGGCGAGGCGGATGGCGCCGGCGACATTGATCCCGCTCGAGCCGCCAAGGCAGAGGCCCTCTTCGCGGAGGAGATCGAAGACGATGGGCAGCGCCTCGGCGTCTGGGATCTGATAGGCTTGATCCACCTCCACGCCTTCCAGATTGGCGGTGATGCGCCCCTGGCCGATGCCCTCGGTGATCGAGCTGCCTTCGGCTTTCAGCGTGCCGTGCTTGTAATAATGGTAGAGGGCGGCCCCCATCGGATCGGCGAGGGCGATCACGACGTCGCGATTCTTCTCCTTCAGGCCCATCGACACGCCGCCAAGCGTCCCGCCGGTGCCGACGGCACAGACGAAGCCGTCCACCTTGCCTTCCGTGTCGTTCCAGATCTCAATTGCGGTCGTCTCGATATGGCCCTGGCGGTTCGCGACATTGTCGAACTGGTTGGCCCAGATCGCGCCTCCCGGTGCCGTTGCCGCGAGCTGCTCGGCAAGCCGGCCGGAATATTTCACATAATTGTTCGGGTCCTTATAGGGAACTGCCGGCACCTCGATCAGCTCGGCGCCGGTCAGGCGGAGCATGTCTTTTTTCTCCGCCGATTGGGTTTCCGGAATGACGATGACCGTCTTCAGCCCGAGCGCATTGCCGACAAGGGCCAAGCCAATGCCGGTATTCCCGGCCGTTCCCTCCACGACCGTTCCGCCCGACGCGAGGCGCCCATTCTCCATCGCATCGCGAATGATGAAGAGGGCGGCGCGATCCTTGACCGACTGACCCGGATTGAGGAACTCGGCCTTGCCGAGGATCGTGCAGCCGGTTTCCTCGGACGCCCGTTTCAGCTTGATCAGCGGCGTGTTGCCGATCGCTTCGATGATGCCGTTGCAGGATCGCAATGTAGTTTTCCACTCTTCGGAATCGGACCGGCAACCTACTAGAGCGTCCTCCGGCCGCGCAAATACTGAATAGCGCTTAAGTCGCCGCCGTCCGGCGCGACGTGCTGGAAGGACGGCTCCCGCGACGCGCGACCGGCGGCCGCGATGGCTTGCCCCCTCATAGGGCACCTGCGATATACAACAAAGCGGCGCAGCTTGTTTTGCGGGCGTGGTGGAACTGGTAGACACGCCAGATTTAGGTTCTGGTGGCCTCGGCCGTGGGGGTTCAAATCCCTCCGCCCGCACCAGCTAAAGGCGCGAAAGCACGGCCGGAGACGCCGCACTGCCGGACGACCGGCAGGGCTCCGAAAGATGTGACGGGTAGGGATGCAGATCACCGAAACGAATGTGGATGGACTTTGCCGCGAGCTGCAGATCGTGGTCGGCGCGGACGAGCTCGAGCGCCGGCTGTCAGACCGGCTCGAAGAGCTGAAAGACCGGGTGAAGCTCAAGGGCTTTCGTCCAGGACATGTCCCCGCGGCGCATATCAGACGCGTCTATGGGCGGTCGGTCATGGCCGAGGTCGTGCAACAGGCCGTCGCCGATACGAGCCAGGAAGCGCTGTCGAAGCGGAAAGAACGGCCGGCCTTCCAGCCACGCATCACGCTTCCCGAGGATGAGGCGGACGTCAACAACATCATCTCCGGCGGCGCCGACCTCGCCTACACCATGTATTTCGAGGTGCTGCCGAAGATCCAGCTCGCCGATTTCGCCAAGCTCGAATTCGAGAAGCCCGTCGCCGATCTCACCGATGAGGATATCGGCAAGGCGCTTGATCGCCTGCGCGCGGCAAATCCAAGCTTCAAGGCGAAGGACGGTCCGGCCGAGACCGGCGACAGGCTGACAGTCGATTTCACCGGCAGCATCGGCGGCGAGGTCTTCCAGGGTGGAAGCGCCGAGGACGCCCAGATTCTGCTCGGCCGCGGCGGCTTCATTCCGGGCTTCGAGGAGGGACTGACGGGCGTCAAGGCCGGCGAGGAGAGGGACGTCGACGCCACCTTTCCGGAAGGCTACCCCGAGGCTTCGCTGGCGGGAAAGACCGCGCGCTTCGCCGTCAAGGTGAAGGAGGTGGCGAGCCCCGAAACGCCGGAACTCGACGAAGATTTCGCCAAAGCGGCGGGGCTTTCATCGCTCGAGGAGCTTCGCGCCATGGTTCGCCAACGCATTGAGCAAGAGAGCGCAGGCGCCGCCCGCGTCAAGCTGAAGCGCGCGATCCTCGATCAGCTGAGCGCGACGCATCAATTCGAGCTCCCGCCGACACTGGTCGACCAGGAATTCCAGACAATCTGGAACCAGGTCACGGCCGACCTCAAGCGCTCGCAGCGGAATTTCGAAGATGAGGGCACCACCGAGGACCGGGCGATCGAGGATTATCGCGATATCGCCGCGCGGCGGGTGCGGCTCGGGCTTGTCCTTTCGGAGATCGGCACGCGCAATAAGATCGAGGTCAACGACGACGAGGTCAGCCGCGCACTGCTCGAGCGGGCGCGGCAGTTCCCCGGCCAGGAGCGCAAGGTCTACGATTTCTACCGGAATAATCCGCAGATGCTGGCGGAGATCCGCGCTCCCATCTTCGAGGACAAGGTCATCGACTTCATCGTCGAGCTCGCGAAGCCGAAGGAAAAGAAGATCAGCCTTGAAGAGCTCTATGCCGACGGCGACGTGCGGCAGGCGATGCAGGGCGATCACGACCATCACCACCATCATGATCATGACCACGATCATGACCATCATCACGACCACGACCACCATCATGACCACGACCACCATGACCACGATCATGATCATGGGCACCACCACCATAAATGACCGCAGGTGCCTGGCGCAGGGCCCCTTTTCGTGAGGCGCCCCGTCGCCTATGTAGTAGCGCTGGTGAGCGGACTTTAGTCGGAGGAGCGCTGAGGGCGAATTCGTCCCGGCGCGAGGCATATGACCGGATTTCATGACAGTCGCATGAGCACGCTCGTCCCGATGGTGGTCGAGCAGACGAACCGCGGCGAGCGGGCCTACGACATCTATTCGCGCCTCCTCAAAGAGCGCATCGTCTTCGTCACCGGGCCGATCGAGGATCACCTTGCCTCGCTCATCACGGCGCAGCTCCTATTCCTCGAGGCGGAGAATCCGAAGAAGGAAATCTCCATGTACATCAACTCCCCGGGGGGAGTGGTGACGTCCGGAATGGCGATCTACGATACGATGCAATTCATCCGGCCTCCGGTTGCGACCCTTTGTATCGGGCAAGCAGCTTCGATGGGTTCGCTGCTTCTCGCCGCCGGCGAGAAGGGGATGCGCTACGTCCTGCCGAATGCGCGCGTATTGCTGCATCAGCCTTCCGGCGGCTTCCAGGGCCAGGCGAGCGATATCGAGCGGCACGCCGAAGACATCATCAAGATGAAACGCCGCCTAAACGACGTCTATGTCCGGCATACCGGCCAGAGCTATGAGAATATCGAGAAGACTCTTGATCGCGATTACTTCTTGACGGCGGAGGAGGCGAAAGCCTTCGGCCTCGTCGACGAGGTGATCTCAAAACGCCAGGCCGTCGAGGAAAAGTTCGAACGCCTGGCGCCGGTCTCCTAAAGGAGCGGTGCGGAACTGCCTGAACTCGGTTAAGCGACACTCCGTCGCTTTCCCACCGAGGATCGAGAAGCCGCCAAGGTCGCGGCACCTAAATTCTCGATAGGACGGCGCGGCGGGCGCGCGATTAATCAATCCTTGATCGTGGCCCCCTAGCATGCTGAGATTACCGCTCTGTCAGCCGAGGCGGAGCAGGGCTCACTTGCAAAAACGAAGGAACTGCCGGGACTTGCGGGGTTTTTTTGACGCAAAGGACCGAGGATAGGGAATGAAGGACGCATGAGCAAAGTGAGCGGAAGCGATTCGAAAAACACCCTTTATTGCTCGTTCTGCGGGAAGAGCCAGCATGAGGTCCGCAAGCTCATTGCCGGGCCGACCGTGTTCATCTGCGATGAATGCGTCGAACTCTGCATGGACATCATCCGCGAGGAGAATAAGTCCAGCCTCGTCAAGTCGCGCGACGGAGTGCCGACGCCGATGGAGATCTGCGCCGTCCTTGACGATTATGTGATCGGGCAGGATTACGCGAAGCGCGTGCTCTCGGTCGCGGTGCACAATCATTACAAGCGGCTCGCTCACGCCGGCAAGAACTCGGATGTCGAGCTTGCGAAATCTAACATTCTTCTGATCGGGCCGACCGGCTGCGGCAAGACTTTGCTTGCGCAGACGCTCGCCCGCATCCTCGACGTGCCCTTCACCATGGCCGACGCGACGACGCTGACCGAGGCCGGCTATGTGGGCGAGGACGTTGAGAACATCATCCTGAAGCTGCTGCAGGCTGCCGACTACAATGTCGAGCGGGCGCAGCGCGGCATCGTCTATATCGACGAAGTCGACAAGATCAGCCGTAAATCCGACAACCCTTCGATCACCCGGGACGTGTCGGGCGAGGGCGTGCAGCAGGCGCTCTTGAAGATCATGGAAGGAACGGTGGCGAGCGTTCCCCCGCAAGGCGGCCGCAAGCACCCGCAGCAGGAGTTCCTGCAGGTCGATACGACCAACATCCTCTTCGTCTGCGGCGGTGCCTTCGCCGGCCTCGAGAAGATCATCGCGGCGCGCGGCCGGTCCACCTCGATCGGCTTCGGAGCCAAGGTCGAGTCGGTTGACGAGCGCCGGACCGGCGACATCCTCAAAGGCGTGGAGCCGGAGGATCTTCTGAGATTCGGGCTGATCCCCGAATTCATCGGCCGCGTGCCGGTGATCGCCACGCTGGAAGACCTCGACGAGGAGGCGCTGATGCGCATCCTCACCGAGCCGAAGAACGCGCTCGTGCGGCAATATCAGCGCCTCTTCGAGATGGAGGACGTGCAGCTCAGTTTCGCCGACGAGGCGCTGCGCACCATCTCCAAAAAGGCCATCGACCGCAAAACCGGCGCGCGCGGCCTCCGCTCGATCATGGAGGGCATTCTGCTCGACACCATGTTCGAGCTGCCGAGCCTGCGTGGGGTCGAGGAAGTGGTGATCAGTTCAGAGGTCGTGGAAGGAAACGCCCGGCCCTTGCGGATCTACTCCGACCGGCACGAGGAACTCGGAACAAGCGCTTGAGCTTGCCCGACCGGCCGAATCCGTCTCAGATCGGTTAAATTTAGGCAAAATGCCGCTCCCGTGGCGGCTTGAAGGTGGCTGCTGCGGTTGCCACCTACGCCAGGCACGCTAGGATAGTGCTGTCCGGCGAAGCGCCGGAAACGACACTGGAAATTGCCTTTAGAGGGGAGGGCGGTTTCGCGGAAGAAGAATAGATGCAGCTGACGCGCCTTTCGAGGGCGTCTGTTGCCTAGAAGATGGGACTGCCATGACCGAGACCAAGCAGCAGCGAGCAGAAGCCGAAGGCCAGGAGCGTTTTCCGGTCTTGCCGCTTCGCGACATCGTCGTCTTCCCCTACATGATCGTGCCGCTTTTCGTCGGCCGCGAAAAGTCTATCGCCGCGCTCGAAGAAGTGATGCGCACCGACAAGCAGATCCTGCTCGTCGCACAGAAGAATGCGAGCGACGACGAGCCCTCGACCGAGGGCATCTACGAGATGGGGACGCTCGCTTCGGTCCTGCAGCTTTTGAAATTGCCCGACGGCACCGTGAAAGTGCTGGTGGAAGGCAACGCGCGCGCGACCATCAAGCGCTACACCGAGAATGAGAATTATTTCGAGGCGGAGATCGAACGCGTCGAGGAAAGTGTCGGCGCCGATGATGAGATCGAGGCGTTGTCACGCTCGGTCGTGTCGCAATTCGAGAGCTACGTGAAGCTCAACAAGAAGATCTCGCCGGAGGTGCTCGGCACCGCCTCGCAGATCGAGGATTATTCGAAGCTCGCCGATACCATCGCTTCGCATCTCGCCGTGAAGATCGCCGAGAAGCAGTCGCTGCTCGAGGTCACCACCATCTCCGAGCGGCTGGAGCGCGTCTTCACGCTGATGGAGAGCGAGATCTCGGTGCTGCAGGTCGAGAAGAAGATCCGCAGCCGCGTGAAGCGGCAGATGGAGAAGACGCAGCGCGAGTATTATCTGAACGAGCAGATGAAGGCCATTCAGAAGGAGCTCGGCGACAGCGAGGATGGCCGCGACGATCTGCAGGAGATCGAGCAGAAGATCGAGAAGACGAAGCTCTCGAAGGAATCCCGCGAGAAGGCGCTCGCCGAGCTGAAGAAGCTCCGGCAGATGAGCCCGATGTCGGCCGAGGCCACCGTCGTCCGCAATTATCTCGACTGGCTCTTGTCGATCCCGTGGGGCGTCAAGAACAAGATCAAGCGCGACCTCAACGAAGCGCAGGCGATCCTCGACGAGGATCATTACGGCCTCGAGAAAGTGAAAGACCGCATCGTCGAATATCTCGCCGTGCAGAACCGGACCAATCAGCTGAAGGGCCCGATCCTCTGCCTTGTCGGGCCTCCCGGCGTCGGCAAGACCTCGCTCGGCAAATCGATCGCGCGCTCGACGGGCCGCGAATTCGTGCGCATGAGCCTTGGCGGCGTGCGCGACGAGGCCGAGATCCGCGGCCACCGCCGCACCTATATCGGCTCGATGCCCGGCAAGGTGATCCAATCGATGCGGAAGGCGAAGAAGGTCAACCCTCTCTTCCTTCTCGACGAGATCGACAAGATGGGCGCCGATTTCCGCGGCGATCCGGCCTCTGCTCTGCTCGAGGTGCTGGATCCCGAGCAGAACCACACCTTCAACGATCACTATCTCGAGGTGGATTACGACCTTTCGAATGTGATGTTCGTCACCACGGCGAACACGCTCAATATTCCGCCTGCCTTGATGGACCGCATGGAGATCATCCGCATCGCGGGCTACACCGAGGACGAGAAGATCGAGATCGCCCGCCGGCACCTCATCCTTGCGCAGGCAAAGGCGCATGGGCTGGAGGAGAATGAGTGGAGCCTGCAGGAAGACGCCCTGAAGGAGATCATCCGCCGCTACACGCGCGAGGCGGGCGTGCGCAATCTCGAGCGCGAGATCGCCAAGCTCGCGCGGAAATCGGTAAAAGAGCTTCTCACCTCGAAGAAGAAATCCATCCAGATCAGCCTCAAAAATCTGGAGGACTATCTCGGCGTGCCGAAATATCGCTACGGCGAGGCTGAGCTTGAAGATCAGGTCGGCGTCGTCACCGGCCTTGCCTGGACCGAAGTCGGCGGCGAGATCCTCACCGTCGAAGGCGTGATGATGCCGGGCAAGGGCAAGATGACCGTCACCGGCAATCTGCGCGACGTGATGAAGGAATTGATTCAGGCGGCGAACGCCTATGTGCGCTCGCGCTCGGTCGAATTCGGCATCAAGCCGCCGCTGTTCGAGAAGCGCGACATCCACGTGCACGTGCCGGAGGGGGCGACCCCGAAGGACGGACCTTCCGCCGGCGTCGCCATGGTGGCGGCGATCGTGTCGATGATGACGGGAATTCCCGTCCGCCGCGAGGTGGCGATGACGGGCGAGATCACGCTTCGCGGCCGGGTCCTGCCGATCGGCGGGCTGAAGGAGAAGCTGCTCGCGGCGCTCCGGGCCGGCATCAAGACGGTGATCATTCCGGACGAAAACGCCAAAGATCTCACGGAGATACCGGAAGATCTGAAGAAGGCCCTGGATATCCGCACCGTCTCGCGCATGGACGAGGTGATAAAGATCGCCTT
The DNA here is from genome assembly GCA_963786425.1 of uncultured Alphaproteobacteria bacterium. GTDB lineage: Bacteria > Pseudomonadota > Alphaproteobacteria > Rhizobiales > Methyloligellaceae > Methyloceanibacter. Next base: position 164,613 of record CAWAZB010000001.1, read on the forward strand.
CACCCGCGCCCCGCAGGCTATCGCCTGGCAGGAGGAGGAGGAGGCCGGCAAGCTTCTGCCGCCGAAGGACGAGGCTCCGGCGGCGGTCACGGCACATTAAAATTGACGCGGCCGATCGCCGTCGATTTGCCTCATTTCCGTGGTCCGACCCGAGCCATCGAGTCGGACCATTTTTGTTGATTTTCCGGGCTTTTTGCGCCAGTCATACAGCTACGCGTTAGAGAATCGCAAGCGTAGCCGAATGGCCCTCGGGGGCGGCGCCCCTTAAGGAAAGGAAGCACAACCGTGAACAAAGCTGACCTGATCGCCCAGGTGGCGAAAGACTCTGAAATCTCCAAGGACGCAGCGGAGAAGGCAGTCGACGCAACCTTCAGCAATATCGAGAAAGCGTTGCGCAGCGGAGATACGGTAAGAATTGTGGGTTTTGGGAATTTCCAGGTGAGCGACCGCAAGGCCTCCACCGGCCGCAATCCGCGCACCGGCGAGACCGTCGACATCCCGGCATCGCGCGTACCGAAATTCCGCGCCGGCAAGGCGCTGAAAGAGGCCGTCAACGGCTAGCGCGCGTCGTCAGGGATACCTAATTTTGAAGGGCGGAGCCGCGATTTGCGGGCTCCGCCTTTCCATTTAGCGCGGCCGGTGCTGCTGGCGGCGAACGGCTTTGAGCCCGGCGCGGCCGCGGCTATCCTACGCCTCATAGGCTCGTCGGGCCGCAGAGGCTCCACGCTTTACTCGGGCGGTTAGCTCAGCTGGAAGAGCGCCTGGTTTACACCCAGGAGGTCGGCAGTTCGAGACTGTCACCGCCCACCAACAATACTGACGCGAACAAACAGGCATTCAGTCCCCTGAGAAATACGACGGAGGTCAGGGGAGATTCATGTCGCAGGAACTTCTTGGGTTCGTGAAAAAGGTGCATGACCGGTCTATCGAGTTGCTGGGCGATGTGAGGTTCAACGCTCGCTACGAGTTTGGCCGCCTCAAGGACGTCGAGGTCTTAGGCGAAGAGTTCACTAGGCTGCGATCCCGCAAAACTTAATTCTTCGCCGCGACGATGCTGTCGAAGATGCCGTCTGAGTCGAAATGCTGCTTCTGCACCTCCGGCCAGGGGCCGATCAGCTTCTCGACGTCGAAGGTCTCGATCTTCGGGAATTTGGCGGCGTTCTTTTCCAGCGCGGCGGGGTCGCGCGGGCGGAAATGGTGCTTGGCGATGATCTCCTGCGCCGGCGGCGTGAACAGGAAATTGAGATAGCCCTCGGCGACCTTCCGCGTGTCGCGCTTCTCCACCACGGGATCGACGATGGCCACGGGGGGCGCCGCCTCCACGCTGGTTGAAGGATAGACGGTCTCGAATTCATCCTTGCCAAGCTCCTCAGCCAGCAGGATCGCCTCATTCTCGAAGGTGACGAGAACGTCGCCGATCCCGTTCTTGGCGAAGGTCGTCGTCGCGCCGCGTCCGCCCCCGTCGAGAACCGGGACGTTCTTAAAGAGCTTCCTGACGAATTCCTTGGCCGCGGCATCGTCGCCGCCCTTGAGGCGCGTGTCGCCCCAGGCCGCGAGATAGGTGTAACGGCCGTTTCCGGAGGTCTTCGGGTTCGGCACGATCACCTTCACATCCTCGCGGATGAGGTCGCTCCAATCCTTGATCTGTTTCGGATTGCCCTTGCGCACGAGGAAGACCGAGATGGTCGTGTAGGGGGAGGCGTTGTTGGGAAATTTCTGCCGCCAATCCTTCGCCACGAGGTTGCCCTTCACTAGCGCCTCGATATCCGTCGCCTGGTTCATGGTGACGACATCGGCCTCGAGCCCGTTCAGCACCGACAGCGCCTGCTTGCTGGAGCCGCCATGCGATTGGTTCACCACCACGTCCTCGCCGTTCTTCGCCTTCCACTCCTCGGCGAAGCGCGGATTGATCTCTTTGTAGAGGTCGCGGGAGAGGTCATACGACACGTTGAGGATGGTGGTTTCGGCCTGCAATCGAGGCATGCCCGTTAAGGAGCGTGAGGATGAAAGCCGAGACCAGAAGCGTGTAGCGAGCCATTCCCATTCTCCCTGCCGAAGCCTCCCGTAGGCTGATCGGCAAATATCTAGACCCGTCCGGTAGAGATTAGAAAGGAATGGCGATCCAAAATGCGGGCGAGAAAGCGCAATGCCTCACTAAGGAAGCGGCCGCCGAGACTGTTCTCTTCTCCCGCGCGCGGACCTTCACCTTGACTTGGGGAATCCCAACTCGTACATGCGGGCAGGTCCCCTGACTGCCCTTTTCGCGGTCAGCATAAGGGGGTGTAGCTCAGTTGGTTAGAGCGCCGGCCTGTCACGCCGGAGGCCGCGGGTTCGAGTCCCGTCACTCCCGCCATTTTATGAGCATGCAAAAGCGCCGGCAGTTTCTTGCCGCCGCGCCGACGCTGGTCTAAGCCTCACCAAATCGAAGAAGCGCGCGGCCCCGCCCGAGTCTTTCCCGGCTCTCACGGGGCCTGCCGCCAACACCGTGAGGCGCCTAAGCCATGAGCCAGCTCCTCCAGGCCTATCTGCCGCTGGTCATCTTTATCGGCGTCGCCTTTGCCATCAGCGCCGGGCTCCTGATCGCGCCATTTTTGATCGCGCCCTGGAAGCCGGATCCGGAAAAGGTCTCTGCCTATGAATGCGGATTCGAGGCTTTCGACGACGCCCGCATGAAATTCGACGTGAGGTTCTACCTTGTGTCGCTTCTGTTCATTATCTTCGATCTAGAGGTCGCGTTTCTGTTCCCGTGGGCGGTTGCCTTCGACGATATCGGCCTCTTTGGGTTCTGGTCGATGATGGTGTTTCTCGCCATCCTGACCGTCGGCTTCATCTATGAGTGGCGAAAGGGCGCGCTCGAATGGGATTAGAGCCAGGCATCGCGTTGGACACACCCGCTAAAGCGAGAAGCGGGCAGATCACGCCGGAGCGTGGCCGCTTCGGCGATTTCTCCGACGCGCTTGCCGATAAGGGGTTCCTGCTCACCTCCGCCGACGATCTCATCAATTGGGCGCGGACGGGTTCCTTGATGTGGATGACCTTCGGGCTCGCCTGTTGCGCTGTGGAAATGATGCAGGCCTCGATGCCGCGCTACGACCTCGAGCGCTTCGGCTTTGCGCCGCGCGGCAGCCCACGGCAATCGGATGTGATGATTGTCGCCGGCACGCTCTGCAACAAAATGGCGCCGGCGCTCCGCAAAGTTTACGACCAGATGCCTGAGCCGCGTTACGTCATCTCCATGGGCTCCTGCGCCAATGGCGGCGGCTATTATCACTATTCCTATTCGGTGGTGCGGGGCTGCGACCGGATCGTGCCGGTCGATATTTACGTGCCCGGCTGCCCGCCAAGCGCGGAGGCGCTCGTCTATGGCGTTCTGCTCTTGCAGAAGAAGATCCGGCGCACCGGCACCATCGAACGCTGAGTCCGGCCTGGCGGTTTTGGAAAGATCATGGACGAAGCCCTGAACGCCCTCGGCAACTCTCTGCACGATCGGCTCTCGCCCCGATCCTGGCACGTCGCTCATGGCGAGCTGACGCTCGAGCTGGCGCGCGAGGAGCTGCCGCGCGCGATGCAATTCCTGCGCGACGATCCGGAGTGCCGCTTCGGCTGCCTCATAGACATTTGCGGGGTGGATTATCCCGAGCGCCAGGAGCGCTTCGAGATCGTCTATCATCTGCTCAGCCCCTGGCATAACCGGCGCATCCGCGTGAAGACGCGGGCGGATGCGCGCACTCCCGTGCCGAGCATGGTCAGCATCTTTCCGGCGGCGGATTGGTTCGAGCGCGAGGCCTTCGACCTTTACGGCATTCTCTTCACGGGTCATCCGGATTTACGGCGGATCCTCACCGATTACGGTTTCGAGGGGCATCCTTTGCGCAAGGATTTCCCGCTCACCGGCTTCGTCGAGCTTCGCTATGACGACGAATCGAAGCGCGTCGTCTACGAGCCGGTGAAATTGATGCAGGACTATCGCAGCTTCGATTTCCTCAGCCCTTGGGAAGGCATGGATAATGCCATCCCGGGCGACGAGAAGGCGGGCGAGGCGCCGGACCGGGAGCCGAGCCAATGAAGCCGACACTCAAAGCCGGGCTGAAGCACCGCTTCGCCTATGTCGTGCCGGCCGAGAAGACGGTTCCGCATCTCTATGCCGAAGCGCCGGAGCTGCAGGAGATGCCGGAAGTTTTCGCAACCGGCTTCATGGTCGGGCTGATGGAATGGACCTGCGTGCAGCTCCTGAAGCCGCATCTCGATGCGGGCGAGGGGAGCGTCGGCGTGCATATCGACGTGTCGCACAAAGCGGCGACGCCGGTCGGTCTGACGGTGACGGTGGAAGCCGAATGCATCGAGGTCAAAGGTCCGCGCGCGAAATTCTCGCTGCGGGCGCATGACGGCTTCGACGAGATTGGCTCCGGCACGCATGAGCGCTTCATCGTCGGCTGGCAGCGCTTCAATCGAGGCCTCGCGGCGAAGACCGCCAAATCGAAGATCAAGGTCGTCGCATGATCGCCGCCCTGAGACCGTCCATTTGTTCGTCATGCTCGGCCTTGTGCCGGGCATCCGCGAATTATTGTGTTGCCAGGAATAGCGTGGATGGCCGGGACAAGCCCGGCCATGACGAGGTTTGGTAGATGGCAGAGAGCGCGACACATCTGGCCGAAACCGACAGCGGCAAGCGGGAGGGGGACGACCGCAAATTCACCATCAATTTCGGGCCGCAGCATCCCGCCGCGCATGGCGTGCTGCGTCTCGTGCTCGAGCTTGACGGCGAGGTGGTCGAGCGCGTCGATCCGCATATCGGGCTCCTCCATCGCGGCACCGAGAAGCTGATCGAGCACAAGACCTATCTGCAAGCGCTCCCTTATTTCGACCGGCTCGATTACGTCGCGCCGATGAATCAGGAGCACGCTTTCTGCCTCGCCATCGAAAAGCTCGTCGGCGTTACCGTGCCGAAGCGCGCGCAGCTGATCCGCGTGCTTTACTCGGAAATAGGACGGCTGCTCTCGCATCTCCTCAATGTCACGACGCAAGCCTTGGATGTCGGCGCGCTGACGCCGCCGCTCTGGGGCTTCGAGGAGCGCGAGAAGCTGATGGTGTTTTACGAGCGCGCCTCGGGCTCGCGCATGCATGCGAATTATTTCCGGCCGGGCGGCGTGCATCAGGATCTGCCGCCGGAGCTCGTGCGGGACATCTACGCCTTCTGCGACCCCTTCTTGCAGGTCTGCGACGACATCGAGGGACTCCTGACCGGGAATCGCATCTTCAAGCAGCGGAATGTCGATATCGGCATCGTCGGCCTCGACGAGGCTTGGGCGCTCGGCTTTTCCGGCGTCATGGTGCGCGGATCCGGCGCGGCCTGGGACCTCCGCAAGAGCCAGCCTTACGAATGTTATTCGGAGCTCGACTTCGACATTCCGGTCGGCAAGAACGGCGATTGCTACGACCGCTACCTCGTGCGCATGGAGGAGATGCGCCAGGCTGTGCGCATCATGAAGCAATGCTGCGAGAAGCTGACGACGGAGATTGGGCCGGTGATGGTGCAGAACCATAAAATGGTGCCCCCGCGCCGCCCGGAAATGAAGCGCTCGATGGAGGCGCTGATCCATCACTTCAAGCTTTATACCGAGGGCTTTCACGTGCCGGCCGGCGAAGTCTATGCCGCGGTCGAGGCTCCAAAGGGAGAGTTCGGCGTCTATCTCATCGCCGACGGCACCAACCGGCCTTATCGTTGCAAAATCAGGGCGCCGAGCTTCCCGCATCTGCAGGCCATGGATTTCCTCTGCCGCGGCCATCTGCTCGCGGATGTCTCCGCCGTGCTCGGCTCCATCGATATCGTGTTCGGGGAAGTCGACAGGTGATGCCCGATATTGCGGCAGGTAAGAAATGCCGCCATCTGCTAGGAATAATGGTACCCCACGCGGCCATCTTCCTAAGCGCGATTCGATAAAGCACCGACAGAGATTATGAGCGTTCGCCGTCTCGCCACCGATCAGCCGGAAGCCTTTTCCTTCACGCCCAAGAACCTTGCCTGGGCGAAGGAGCAGTTCCGGAAATATCCAGAAGGGCGCGAGGTTTCCTCAGTGATCCCGCTCCTTTGGCGGGCGCAGGAGCAATGCGGCGGCTGGCTGCCGGAGCCCGCGCTTCGCTACGTCGCCGATCTGCTCGGGATGGCCTATATCCGCGTCTATGAGATCGCGACCTTCTACACGATGTTCAATCTGTCACCGGTCGGGCGTTATTACGTGCAGGTCTGCGGCACCACGCCGTGCTGGCTGCGCGGCGCCGAGGAAATCAAGGACACATGCCGCAGGCTGATCGGGGAGCCGGGCCGCGTCACCGATGACGGCCTCTTCTCCTGGACGGAGGTCGAGTGCCTCGGCGCCTGCGTCAACGCTCCGATGGCGCAGATCAACAAGGATTACTTCGAGGATCTGACGCCGGACAGTCTCGAGCGAACGCTTGCCGGGCTCGCATCCGGGCGGAAGCCGAAGCCTGGGCCGCAAAATGGGCGGCAATCTTCTGAGCCTCTCGGCGGACGGACGACGCTCACAGCAATCGAGGCAGAAGCCGGGCAGCACGATAAGGAGGCAACTGCAGCGCAGGCCCTGACGGACGTAGAGGCGAAGAAACCGGGCAGGGCGGCGAGCTTCCGCGAGACGCCCGTGCCGAAACCGCCTCTGAAGCGCTCTCCAAGAGGAAAGCGGAGCTGATGCTCGCGGATAAGGATCGCATCTTCAAAAATCTCTACGGCTTCGAGAGCTGGAAGCTGCCGGCTGCCCGCGCGCGCGGGGCCTGGGACGGCACCAAAGAGATTCTCGAGCGCGGTCATGACGGCATCATCGAAAAGGTGAAAGCCTCAGGCCTTCGCGGAAGAGGCGGGGCGGGCTTCCCGACGGGCCTCAAATGGTCGTTCATGCCGAAGCAATCGGACGGCCGTCCGAATTATCTCGTCATCAATGCCGATGAATCCGAGCCCGGAACCTGCAAGGACCGGGACATCATGCGCCACGATCCGCACCTTCTGATCGAGGGCGCGCTGATCGCCTCCTTCGCCATGCGGGCGAATGTCTCTTACATCTATATCCGCGGCGAATTCATCCGCGAGCGCGAAGTACTGCAGGCCGCCATCGACGAAGCCTATGACGCGAAGCTCATCGGCAAAAACAACATCAATGGCTGGGATTTCGACCTTTACCTGCATCACGGCGCCGGAGCCTATATCTGCGGCGAGGAGACGGCACTGCTCGAAAGCCTCGAAGGCAAGAAAGGCATGCCGCGGCTGAAGCCGCCATTCCCCGCCAATGTCGGCCTCTATGGAGCGCCGACGACGGTGAACAATGTAGAATCGATCGCGGTCGTCCCCGACATCATGCGCCGCGGCTCGGTCTGGTTCGCGTCCCTCGGCAAGCCGAACAATACCGGCACAAAGCTCTTCTGCCTGTCCGGCCATGTGAACCGGCCCTGCAATGTCGAGGAAGAGATGGGCGTGCCGCTTACGCGAGCTGATCGACCGTCACGCCGGCGGCGTGCGCGGCGGCTGGGACAATCTCTTAGCGGTGATCCCCGGCGGCTCCTCGGTGCCCTGCATTCCGGCGAGCCAATGCAACGATTTGCCCATGGATTTCGACTCGCTGAAGGAGCTGAAGACGGGGCTCGGCACGGCGGCCGTCATCGTCATGGACAAATCCACCGACATCATCCGCGCGATCGCGCGCCTCGCTTATTTCTACAAGCACGAATCCTGCGGCCAATGCACGCCGTGCCGCGAGGGAACGGGTTGGATGTGGCGGGTGCTCGAGCGGATGGCGCGGGGCGAGGCGCAGAAGAGCGAGATCGACATGCTGCTCGATGTGAGCAAGCAGGTCGAAGGACATACGATCTGCGCGCTCGGCGACGCGGCCGCTTGGCCGGTGCAAGGGCTCATCCGGCATTTCCGGCATGTCATCGAAGAGCGCATCGATGCCTTGGCGACGCGGCCCTTGTCGCCGTCGGTGCCGATCGCGGCGGAGTAGGGTCGGACAGCTGAACCATGCCGAAGCTGAACATCGACGGCAAAGACTATGAGGTGCCCGCCGGCATCACGCTGATCCAGGCCTGCGACCTCGCCGGCATCGAGATCCCGCGTTTCTGCTATCACGAGCGTCTGTCGATCGCCGGCAATTGCCGCATGTGCCTGATCGAAGTAGCGGGCATGCCGAAGCCGGTCGCCTCCTGCGCCATGAGCGTTAACGATCTCCGGCCGAACCGCGACGGCACGCCGCCGACGATCATCACCAATTCCGAGACGGTGCGGAAGGCGCGCGAGGGCGTGCTCGAATTTCTGCTCATCAATCACCCGCTCGATTGCCCGATCTGCGACCAGGGCGGCGAATGCGATCTGCAGGACCAGACGATGGCTTATGGCTTCGATGCCAGCCGCTTCGCCGACAATAAGCGCGCCGTCGACGACAAATATCTTGGTCCGCTGATCGACACCTATATGAACCGCTGCATCCATTGCACGCGCTGCGTCCGCTTCATGACGGAGGTGGCGGGCGTGGAGGAACTCGGCGCTATCGGCCGCGGCGAGGACATGGAGATCACCACCTATCTCGAGCGGGGGATGGCATCGGAGCTTTCCGGCAATGTCGTCGATCTTTGCCCGGTCGGCGCGCTGACGTCGAAACCTTATGCCTATATCGCGCGTCCCTGGGAGCTGACGAAGACACAATCCGTCGACGTCATGGATGCGCTCGGCTCGAACATCAGGGTGGATTCGCGGGGACGGGAGGTGGTGCGCATCCTGCCGCGCATCAACGACGCCATCAACGAGGAGTGGATCTCCGACAAGACCCGCCATGTCTGGGACGGGCTTCGGCTGCAGCGCATCGACCGGCCTTATCTCCGGCGCGACGGCCGGCTCGAACCCGTGAGCTGGGATGAGGCCTTCCGCGCTATCGCCGAGAGGCTGTCAGGCCTCGACGGCAAACGCTTCGCCGCCATCGCCGGCGATCTCGCAGGCGCGGAAGAGATGTTCGCGCTGAAGCTGCTCGCCCGGCAACTCGGCTCGCCGAACATTGATTGCCGTCAGGATGGTTCAAAGCTCGATCCTCGGCTCGGCCGCGCCAGCTATTTGTTCAATGCCACGATCGAAGGCATCGACGAGGCGGATGCGATCCTCCTCATCGGCACCGATCCTCGCACGGAAGCGCCGGTGCTGAATGCGCGCATCCGGAAGCGCTGGCGGCAATGCCAAGGGCAGCTGCCTATCGGCCTCATCGGCGCGCCCGTCGATCTCACTTATCCTTATGAGCATCTCGGCGCCGGGACGGACACCTTGGCGAAGGTTGCAAGCGGCGAGCACGCCTTCCTCGCCAAGCTGGATGGCTGCGAGCGGCCGCTGGTGATCGTCGGGCAGGGGGCAATCGTCTGCAAAGAGGGCGAGGGCATCCTGTCACTCGCGGCGCGCGCTGCCCTCGCGCTCGGTGCCGTGAAGCCGGAGAGCGGATGGAACGGCTTCAGTGTGTTGCACAACGCCGCTTCGCGTGTCGCCGGCCTCGACCTTGGCTTTGTCCCAGGCGAGGGCGGGCTTGACGTGACTGGAATCGCTCGCCGGCGCCGAGAGCGGCGACATCGCCTTCGTCTATCTCCTTGGCGCCGACGACATCGCCATGGAGGGCCTTGGCAACGCTTTCGTCGTCTACCAAGGAAGCCACGGCGACCGCGGCGCCCATCGCGCCGATGTCATTCTCCCCGGCGCCGCCTTCACCGAGAAGGAAGCGCTCTACGTCAACACGGAAGGGCGCCCGCAATTGACCGGGCGCGCGGTGTTCCCGCCAGGCGATGCGCGCGAGGATTGGAGGATCCTGCGAGCCTTGTCGGCAGTGCTCGGAAATGCGCTGCCCTTCGACACCGTCTCGGCGCTCCGGGCGAAGATGTTTGCCGAAGCGCCTCACCTCGCGCTGATCGGCGAGATCACACCCGCCGATGCTAGCGCCGTCGAAGCCCTCGCCAAGCGCGGCGGCAAAACCGGGAAGGAGCGATTCGGAACGGCGATTGGCGACTTCTATTTGACCAATCCGATTGCGCGCGCCTCAAGGATCATGGCGGAGCTGAGCGCGCTGCACGCCAAGAGCCAGAAGGCGACGGGCACGCATGGCTGAGCTCTGGCGAAGCTATGGGCTGCCATTGGCGATCGCAGTCGGGCAAAGCCTGTCTGCTGCTCGTGCCGCTGCTGATCCTCGTCGCCTTTCTCCTCTATGCCGACCGGAAGGTCTGGGCGGCGGTGCAGCTGCGGCGCGGCCCGAATGTGGTCGGCCCCTGGGGATTGCTGCAGTCCTTCGCCGACCTTTTGAAATTCGTGTTCAAGGAGCCGATCATTCCGGCCGGCGCCAATAAGGGACTCTTCCTTCTCGCGCCGCTCATCACCGCGGGCCTCGCGCTCGCGGCCTGGGCCGTCATCCCGCTCGACGAAGGCTGGGCAATCGCCGACATCAATGTCGGCGTCCTCTACATCTTCGCCATCTCCTCCTTGCAGGTCTATGGCGTGATCATGGCCGGCTGGGCCTCGAACTCGAAATACGCCTTTCTCGCCGCGTTGCGGTCGGCGGCGCAGATGGTGTCCTACGAGGTGTCGATCGGCTTCGTGATCATCACCGTGCTGCTCTGCGCCGGAACGCTGAACCTCACCGAGATCGTCAAGGCGCAGGAGAGCTCATACGGCCTCTTCGGCTGGTACTGGCTGCCGCTCCTGCCGATGTTCGTGGTCTATTTCATCTCCATGCTGGCCGAGACCAACCGGCCGCCCTTCGACCTGCTCGAAGCCGAATCCGAGCTCGTCGCCGGCTTCATGGTCGAATATTCCTCCACGCCCTACATGCTGTTCATGCTCGGAGAGTATGTCGCCATCGTGCTTCTTTCCGCGCTCGGCACGGTCCTCTTTCTCGGCGGCTGGCTGCCGCCCATTCCGGTCGCGCCCTTCACCTGGATACCCGGTGTGCTATGGTTCGTGGCAAAGGTCTGTTTCCTTTTCTTCCTGGTCGCCATGGTCAAGGCCATGGTGCCCCGCTTCCGCTACGATCAGCTGATGCGGCTCGGATGGAAGGTCTTCCTGCCTCTGTCGCTGGCCATGGTCGTCGTCGTTGCGGCCGTGCTGAAGCTATGGCGGAGCGCAATGTGAGGAGAATGGCGTGACGCGATTTGCTCAAGCCGCCAAGTCGCTCCTGCTCTTAGAATTTTTCTCGGCGTTTTGGCTGGCGCTGAAATATTTCGTGAAGCCGAAGGCGACGGTGAATTATCCCTTCGAGCGCGGTCCGCTGTCGCCCCGCTTTCGCGGCGAGCACGCATTGCGGCGCTATCCGAATGGCGAGGAGCGCTGCATCGCCTGCAAGCTCTGCGAGGCGATCTGCCCGGCGCAGGCCATCACCATCGAGGCAGGCCCACGCCGCAACGACGGCACGCGGCGGACGACCCGCTACGACATCGACATGGTGAAGTGCATTTATTGCGGCTTTTGCGAGGAGGCCTGTCCGGTCGACGCCATCGTCGAAGGACCGAATTTCGAATTCGCGACGGAGACGCGCGAAGAGTTGTACTACGACAAAGAGCGGCTGCTCGCCAATGGCGACCGTTGGGAACGCGAGATCGCCAGCAATTTGGCGCTCGACGCGCCATACCGGTGAGGGAAAGAGCGGCATGACCGCGACGGCGCTCTTCTTCTATCTTTTTGCAAGCGTTTGCGTCGCCTCCGCCTTTATGGTGATAGCAACGCGCAACCCCGTACACGCGGTGCTGTTTCTGATCCTTACCTTTTTCAACGCCGCGGGATTGTTCGTGATGCTCGGCGCCGAGTTTCTCGCCATGATCCTTGTGGTCGTCTATGTCGGCGCGGTGCTCGTGCTGTTCCTGTTCGTGGTGATGATGCTCGACGTCGATTTCGCCGCACTCCGCGCCGGCTTTTTTAGATATCTGCCTGTCGGCGCGACCGTCGGAATCGTCCTTCTCCTCGAGCTGATCTTCGTCCTCACCGCATGGGTGACCGCGCCGTCCGCGGTTGCACATGTTCCGGATGGAGGCGCCGTGAGCAACACCCGCGCCCTCGGGCAGGTGCTCTACACGAAATATGTCTATCTCTTCGAAGCTTCGGGGCTCATTCTCCTCGTCGCCATGGTCGGCGCCATCGTGCTGACGCTGCATCATCGGCGTGACGTGCGGCGGCAGGATGTTTCGCGACAAGTCTCGCGCAAAGAGTCGGTGGAGCTGGTCAAGGTGGAAACGGGAAGGGGGCTCTCGTGACCATCGGCCTGTCCCACTATCTCACCGTCGCCGCCATCCTCTTCACGCTCGGGATTTTCGGCATCTTCCTCAACAGGAAGAACGTGATCGTCATATTGATGAGCATCGAGCTGATGCTGCTCGCCGTGAACATCAATCTCGTCGCCTTTTCGGCATTCCTCGGCGATCTCGCCGGCCAGGTCTTCGCCATGATCGTGCTGACCGTCGCCGCCGCCGAGGCGGCGATCGGCCTTGCCATCGTCGTCGTCTATTTCCGCAACCGCGGCACCATCGATGTCGCCGAGATCGATCTGTTGAAGGGCTAGCAGCGCGGATGTATCAGGCGATCGTCTTTCTTCCGCTGATCGGCGCCATCTTCGCCGGCTTTTTCGGCCGGATCGTGGGTCCCCGCGCGAGCGAGGTCATCACCACCGCGCTCGTCCTCTTCACGATCCCGCTTTCCTGGTTCGCGCTCTACCAAACCGGCATCGGCGGCGAGGAACACCGCATCGAGCTCCTCACCTTCATCGATTCCGGATCCTTGAAGAGCTCCTGGGCGCTTCGCATCGATACGCTGACGGCCGTGATGCTTGTGGTCGTGACGACGGTGTCCGGCCTCGTCCATCTCTACTCCATCGGCTACATGGAAGAGGATCCCGGCAAGCCGCGCTTCTTCGCCTATTTGTCGCTCTTCACCTTCGCCATGCTGTCGCTGGTGACGGCCGACAATTTCCTGCAGCTGTTCTTCGGCTGGGAGGCGGTCGGGCTCGCCTCTTATTTGCTGATTGGCTTCTGGTATCACCGCCCCGAAGCGAACGCCGCCGCCATCAAAGCCTTCATCGTCAATCGCGTCGGCGATTTCGGTTTCGCGCTCGGCATCTTCGCCATCTTCACCGTGTTCGACAGCGTGCAGTACGACGCCGTCTTCGCTTCCGCCCCCGAGCAGGTGGGGAAGACGATTGCCTTCCTCGGCATGCAGATCGACGTGCTGACCCTGATCTGCATCCTCCTCTTCGTCGGGGCGATGGGTAAATCGGCGCAATTCCTGCTTCACACTTGGCTGCCGGACGCAATGGAAGGCCCTACGCCGGTGTCGGCGCTCATCCATGCCGCGACCATGGTGACGGCCGGCGTCTTCATGGTGGCGCGGCTGTCGCCGCTGTTCGAGCTTGCCCCGATTGCGCTCGCCGTCGTGACCGTGGTCGGAGCGACGACGGCATTCTTCGCGGCGACCGTCGGCCTCGTGCAGACCGACATCAAGCGCGTGGTCGCTTATTCGACCTGTTCGCAGCTCGGCTACATGTTCGTGGCGGAGGGTGTCGGGGCCTATGACGCAGGCATGTTCCACCTCTTCACCCATGCTTTCTTCAAGGCGCTGCTCTTCCTCGGCGCCGGCGCGGTGATCATCGCGCTGCATCACGAGCAGGATCTCCGCCGCATGGGCGCGCTCCGCAAAGTTCTGCCCTTCACCTGGGCGATGATGCTGATCGGCACGCTCTCGCTCACAGGATTTCCCTTCACCGCCGGCTTCGTTTCCAAAGATGCGGTGATTGAGTTTGCCTATGCCGCGCACAGCACGGTCGGGATGTATGCCTTCGTGCTGACGCTGACGGCTGCGGTGCTGACGTCTTTTTACTCGTGGCGGCTGATGTTTCTCTGCTTCGAGGGCCGCCCGCGCGAAAGCCGCGAGGTGCTGGAGCACGCGCACGAACCGCCCTGGAGCATGAGGCTGCCGCTCGCGGTGCTCGCCCTCGGCTCGTTGCTCGCCGGCGGCGTGTTCATGCATTATTTCATTGGCGGAGGGGCGAACGCGTTCTGGGGCGATTCGCTCGTCAGGCATGCCGGAGAGCATCACGACGTGCCGCTCGCCGTGATCCTATCGCCGACCGTGGCGATGGTCCTCGGCTTCGCCGTCGCCTATTATTTTTATATTCGCAATCCGCTCGTGCCATTCGGCCTGTCGAAGCGCTTCCGCGGCGTCTATCAGTTCCTGCTGAACGCCTGGTATTTCGATAAGCTTTATGACGCGCTGTTCGTGCGGCCGGCGCTGCGGCTCGGGCGCTTCCTCTGGAAGTTCGGCGACGGCCGCGTCATCGACGGCATCGGGCCGGACGGCATCTCCGCCCGCGTCGTCGACATCACCAATCGCGTGGTGAAGCTGCAAAGCGGCTACATCTACCACTACGCGTTCATCATGCTGATCGGCGTGGCGCTGATCATCACTTACTTCCTCTTCGCCGGGCGGGGGCTGCTGCCATGAGCTATCCCTGGCCGATCCTTTCCACCGTTACCTTTCTGCCGCTGATCGGGGCGCTTCTCATCGTGGCGCTTCGCGGGCGCGACGAAAGCGCCGATCGCAATGCGCGCTACATCGCCCTTTGGACGACGCTCCTCACTTTCGGTCTGTCGCTCGTACTTTGGCACGACTTCGACCCAAGCAGTGCGGAGTTTCAGTTTGTCGAGCAGCGGCCCTGGCTCGGACCGATCACCTTCCATATGGGCGTCGACGGCATCTCGCTGCCCTTCGTGCTCCTCACCGCATTCTTGATGCCGCTCTGCATCCTGGCGAGCTGGACCTCGATCGCGGCGCGGGTGAAGGAATATATGATCGCCTTCCTCGTGCTCGAAACGCTGATGCTCGGCGTCTTCACGAGCCTCGATCTCGTGCTTTTCTACCTTTTCTTCGAAGGCGGCCTCATCCCGATGTTTCTCATCATCGGCATCTGGGGCGGCCCGCGGCGGGTCTATGCCAGCTTCAAATTCTTCCTCTACACGCTGGCCGGCTCGCTTTTGATGCTGCTCGCCATGATGGCGATCTATTGGGAGGCGGGTACCACCAACATTCCGGCACTGCTCGATCACAACTTCCCGCCGTCGATGCAGGCGTGGCTGTGGTTCGCCTTCCTCGCTTCCTTCGCGGTGAAGCTGCCGATGTGGCCGGTGCATACCTGGCTCCCGGACGCGCATGTGGAAGCCCCGACGGCAGGCTCGGTGATCCTGGCCGGCATTCTCCTGAAGATGGGCGGCTATGGCTTCTTGCGGTTTTCCTTGCCGATGTTCCCGCTTGCTTCGGCGGAATTTGCGCCGCTGATTTTCGCGCTGTCGGTCGTCGCCATCATCTACACATCGCTCGTCGCGTTGGCGCAGGAGGATGTGAAGAAGCTCATCGCCTATTCCTCCGTCGCGCATATGGGCTTCGTCACTATCGGCGTCTTCACCCTCACCATGCAGGGCTTGCAAGGCGGCATCTTTCAGATGCTGTCGCACGGCATCGTCTCGGCGGCGCTCTTCCTTTGCGTCGGCGTCATCTACGACCGCATGCATACGCGCGAAATTTCCGCCTATGGCGGACTTGCCGATCGCATGCCGCTCTACGCTTTCTGCTTCATGGTGTTCACGCTTGCGAATGTCGGGCTGCCGGGCACTTCCGGCTTCGTCGGCGAGTTCCTCAGCCTCACCGGCGCCTTCCGCGTCAATAACTGGGTTGCCGTCCTGGCCACGACGGGGATCATCCTCTCCGCGGGTTACGCCCTCTGGCTCTATCGCCGGGTGATGCTCGGAAAGCTGGAGAAGCCGAGCCTCCGCTTCATCAAGGATCTCAATTGGCGGGAGGTCACGGTCCTCGCGCCGCTCGTCGTGCTGACGATCCTCTTCGGCTTCTATCCCGGGCCTATTCTCGACCTCTCTGCCGTCTCGGTGGAGGCTCTGATCAAGGACTATCAGAGCGCAATTGCCGCGGCCGAGCAGAGCCGCTTTGCCTTCCTGCCGTAAGAGACCGCCCTGTCGAACAATCTTCAGTTTTTCCCGGCGCTGCTTCCAGAACTGACCCTCGCCGTGGCGGCGATGGGTCTGCTGCTGCTCGGCCTCGGCAAGCAGGAGGAGCGGGGAGAGCTCGTGCTCTGGTTGGCGGTCGCGGTTTTAGCGCTCACAGCCCTCCTAGTGGGAAGCGGGTCGGGAACCGTGACGGCCTTCGGCGACAGCTTCATCATCGATCCCTTCGCGCGAGTGATGAAGATCCTCACCCTGATCGGCGCCAGCGCCGCGCTCATTATGTCGCGCGACTATTGGATCGCCGAGGACCGGCTGAAATTCGAGTTCCCAGTACTGGTGCTGCTCGCCGCCACCGGCATGATGATGATGATTTCGGCCAACGATCTCATCGCCCTCTATGTGGGTTTGGAGCTGCAGAGCCTCGCGCTTTACGTGATGGCGGCCTTCGACCGCCGCTCGGCGCGGTCGAGCGAGGCAGGACTGAAATATTTCGTGCTCGGCGCGCTCTCTTCCGGGATGCTGCTTTACGGCGCCTCCCTGATTTACGGCTTCACGGGATCGACGCTGTTCGTGGACATCGCGGCGGCGGTGCAGCCGTCGAGCGCCAATCTCGGCCTGATCTTCGGCCTCGTGTTCCTCATCACCGGCTTTGCCTTCAAGCTCTCGGCGGTGCCGTTCCATATGTGGACGCCGGATGTCTATGAGGGCGCGCCGACACCCGTTACTGCATTTTTTGCCGCCGCACCAAAGCTCGCCGCCATGGCGCTGACCGTGCGGACGCTCTACGCGGCGTTCCCCTCGGTCACGCCGGAATGGCAACAGATTGTCACCTTCCTCGCTATCGCCTCGATGGCGCTCGGTTCCTTCGCGGCGATCGGCCAGCGCAACATCAAGCGCCTGATGGCCTATAGCTCGATCGGGCATATGGGTTATGCGCTGGTCGGTCTCGCCGCCGGCTCCGTCGAAGGGGTGCAGGGCCTGATCGTCTATCTCGCCATTTATCTTGCCATGACGCTCGGAACTTTCGCCTGCATCTTGGCGATGCGGCGCGACGGGCGCATGGTCGAGGATATCGAGCAGCTTTCGGGCCTTTCCACCACACGCCCGGGAATGGCGTTCCTCTTGGCAATGCTGCTCTTCTCGCTCGCAGGCATTCCGCCGCTCGCCGGCTTCTTCGCCAAATTCTACGTCTTCCTGGCGGCGATCCATGCCGGGCTCTACCCGCTCGCCGTGGTCGGCGTGCTGCTGAGCGTCGTCGGTGCGTATTATTACCTGCGCATCGTCAAAATCATGTATTTCGACGCAGCAGTGGCGGAGTTCGATCCGATGCCGGGGCTGCTTGCTGCCGTGCTTGGGGTCAGCGGGGCGTTCGTCATCCTGTATATTCTCTATCCGGCGCCGCTTGTCGCGATGGCGGCAAGCGCGGCAAAATCCTTATTCTGATGCCTGCAAATCTCTCCTCAGCGCCGAAAATGCCGACGCGTCACCGCTTGGTGCGCCTGGAGACCTGCGACTCGACGAATTCGGAGGCGCGGCGGCGTGCCGATGCGGGCGAGCCGGGGCCGTTATGGGTTTGGTCCTTGCGCCAGTCCGCAGGGCGCGGGCGCAGCGGCCGCTCCTGGCAGTCCCAGCCAGGAAATCTCTTCGCGAGCCTTTTGGTGAGCTTGAATTGCCCGCTTGCCACGGCCGGTCAGCTTGCGCTGGTTGCCGGTATCGCCGCTTACGAGACAGTAGCGCGCTTCCTGCCCTTCGAATCCCGAGGCTACCTTTTGCTGAAATGGCCGAACGACGTTCTGTTCGACGAAGAAAAAATCGCCGGCGTGCTGCTTGAGAGCGCGACCGCGCAGAGCGGCTGCAAAATCGTAGTCGGGACCGGCATCAACCTCGTCTCCCATCCGAAGGATCTGGAGCAGAAGGCGACCAGCCTCGCCGGCCACGGCGTTACCGCCGACGCGCAAGCGGCGCTCGAGGCGCTCGCGGCAGAGATGAACACCTGGATTTCGCGCTGGGATCAGGGGACTGGCTTCACACGGATAAGGCGTGCTTGGCTCGATCGCGCAGGCCCGGCAGGCAGGCCGATCAAGGTTCGCGTCAGCGCCGAGAAGGAAGTGGAAGGCACCTTTGCCGGGCTCGATTCCAACGGGGCGCTGCAGCTCGTAACGAGCGATGGCGCCAAGCGCCGCATCACCGCCGGCGACGTTTTCTTTCTGAGGTCGTGACGGAGATGCAGGGGGGACGTCTCCAAGCCGATTTCGTGTTCCTGCCGCTTGGCGGGGTCGGCGAGATCGGCATGAATCTCTATGTCTACGGCTATGGTCCACCGGAACGGCGGCAATGGCTGGTCGTCGATATGGGCATCACCTTCGGCGGGGAGGCGGAGCCCGGGGTCGATGTCATTCTTCCCGACATCCGCTTTCTCGAAGAAGAGCGCCACAACATCGTCGGACTGCTTCTCACTCACGCGCATGAGGATCATTTCGGCGCGGTGGCGGATCTCTGGCCTCGGCTCGGCAGCGCGCCGGTCTATGCGACGCCCTTCACCGCGGCGATGCTGAAATCGAAGCTCGGCGAGGCGGGACGGGAGAAAGACGTCACCGTAAAGATCCTGCCGATGGGCGGCCGATGCACGATCGGCCCCTTCGACATCGAGCTCATCAACATGTCGCATTCCATCCCGGAGCCTTCGGCCGTGATGCTGAAGACCGACCTTGGCTCGGTCTTGCATACCGGCGATTGGAAGCTTGACGAAAACCCGCTGACAAGCGCTCCGACGGATCAGGCACGGCTGATGGCGCTCGGCAATGACGGCGTCGACGCCCTCATTTGCGATTCGACGAATGCCATCCGCGAAGGATTCTCGCCTTCGGAAGCGGAGGTCGCGGTCACTCTCGAGCGGCTCGTCCGCGAGGCGCCGCGGCGCGTTGCGGTCACCACCTTCGCCTCTAACGTCGCCCGCATTCGCTCGGTTGCGAATGCCGCGCAAGCCGCCGGCCGGCATTTGCTCGTCGTCGGGCGCGCGATGCACCGGGTCATCGAGGCGGCGCAGGAAACGGGTTATCTCGACCCCAATCTCCGGGTCGTCAGCGAAACCGAGTTCGAACGCATTCCAGCTAAGAAGCTGGTGGCGCTTTGCACCGGCAGCCAGGGCGAGGTCCGGGCCGCGATGGCGCGCATTGCGGCCGGCGAGCATCCGAATGTGGAGTTGGAGGAGGGCGACCGCGTCATCTTCTCCTCACGCGCCATCCCCGGCAATGAGAAGGCCGTCGCCAAGGTGCAGAACGGGCTTTCCGACAAGGCGATCGAAATCATCACCGACCAGGACGCGCCGGTGCATGTCTCCGGCCATCCCCGCCGGGGCGAACTTCGTACATTATATCAATGGGTAAAGCCACGAATAGCGATACCCGTGCATGGCGAGGGGAGGCATCTCGAAGCGCATGCGCGCCTCGCCGAGGAGCTCGGCGTCAAGGAAGTGATCAGGGCGCGAAACGGAGACATGGTGCGGATCGCGCCGGGGCCGGCCAAAATCATCGACGACGTGCCGGTCGGGCGACTGTTCCGCGACGGCGCCATCATCACTCGCTCCGACGACGCGCAAGTGCGGCAACGCCGGAAGTTGAGCTTCGCCGGCTCGGTGGCGGTTTCACTCGTGCTTTCGGAGAAGGGACAGCTGCTTGCCGACCCGGAGGTCTCGCTCACCGGGATACCCGCATCCGACCGGGACGGCACCTCGCTAACCTCGATTGCCCGCGATGCGGCGATCGGCACCATCGAAAGCATCCCGCGCGCACGCCGCAAGGATCAGGCGCTTGTCAGCGAGGCGGTTCGCCGGAGCGTCCGCGCCGCCATCAACCAGTCTTGGGGCAAGAAGCCCGTGTGCTCGGTGCTGCTGACGGTGCTATAGCCAACGATAAGAGGAAGAGATGATTGGACGACTGAACCACGTCGCCATTGCCGTGCCGGACCTCGCCGCAGCGACCGCCGTCTATCGCGATACGCTTGGCGCGAAGGTCTCGCCCATGGTCGATGAGCCGGAGCACGGCGTGACGACGGTTTTCATCGAGCTTCCCAACACCAAGATCGAGCTCCTCGGCGCGCTCGGAGCGGAATCGCCGATTGCCGGTTTCCTCGAGCGCAATCCGAATGGCGGCATCCATCATCTTTGCTACGAGGTGCCGGATATCTTGGAAGCGCGCGACCGCCTCGTCGCGCAAGGCGCGCGCGTGCTGGGGAAGGGCGATCCGAAGATCGGCGCTCATGGCAAGCCGGTGCTGTTCCTGCACCCGAAGGATTTTTGCGGGACCCTCGTCGAACTCGAGCAGGCGTGATGACCCTCGCCTTCGCCATCGCAATCTACCTCGTGATTTGGTGGATCGTGCTCTTCGCGATGCTCCCGATTGGTGTGAGAACCCAGACGGAAGAAGGCAATGTCGTGCCGGGCAGCGCCGAGAGCGCGCCGCATCTGCCAAATCTCTTGCCGAAAATGCTCGCGACCACCGTGGTCGCCAGCCTCGTCTTCGCGCTCGTCTATGCCATCGTCGTGCACAAGATCATCACGCTCGACGACATTCCCTTCCTGCCGCGCTTCGATACGCTTCGCTGATCGTTCGGGGGATCGCACAACAAAAA
Organism: uncultured Alphaproteobacteria bacterium; assembly: GCA_963786425.1. Lineage (GTDB taxonomy): Bacteria > Pseudomonadota > Alphaproteobacteria > Rhizobiales > Methyloligellaceae > Methyloceanibacter. The sequence goes on from CAWAZB010000001.1 coordinate 185,259, forward strand.
AGCAAGGCCGGAAGCCTTGCTTTTCTTGTTCGCCCACTCTCCTTCTCTTCCGCTTCCGAAGCGTCACTCAAGGACGTTCGTGATGCTGAAGAGCGGCGGCGCATCGTTGAGTTTCGCGCGCTCGGAGCTGCCTTCCTCCCAAGACTTGGACCTAGTCCAACGGCAACGCGGCAATGCATTTGCTGCTCTCACGTTGCGGGGGGACCCTAACAAGGCCGCGCCAAATTGTCACCATCATTGTTGGAGGAAGGCGAAATTTTGTGCTTGCCAAGTGCTGCATGCGAAAAAATTGAGCGGCAAAGCGTCAATGAGAAGAATTTTCTAAGAAGAGGGCGCGGCCCTCGCGAACCCGCCACGATTGCCTCCCGCCTGCGAGTTGAGCTATAGCCTCCAGCGTCAAGGTTCGGCCGCGCGAAGCGGCCTTGCCAGGGCCTTGATATCTCAGAAGATGCAGGCTTGGCTCAGCGATCCGGAACGGGCACGGCTTCTCCATGCGACTTAGCCGCTATTTTCTGCCTCTGCTCCGGGACGATCCGAAGGAAGCCGAGATTCTCTCGCACAAGTTGATGCTTCGCGCCGGCCTCGTCCGGCAGTCGAGTGCGGGGATCTATTCATGGCTGCCGCTCGGCTTCCGCGTCCTCAACAAAATCGAGCAGATCGTGCGGGAGGAGCAGGACCGGGCAGGGGCACTTGAATTGTTGATGCCGACGGTGCAGCCGGCCGAGCTTTGGCGCGAAAGCGGGCGCTACGAGGATTACGGCAAGGAGATGCTCCGCATCAGCGATCGGCACGAGCGGGACATGCTCTACGGGCCGACCAATGAGGAGCTGATCACGCAGATCTTCCGCGACAATGTGAAGTCCTACAAGGAGCTGCCGCGGAACCTCTATCACATCCAATGGAAGTTCCGGGACGAGATCAGGCCTCGTTTCGGGGTGATGCGCGGGCGCGAATTCCTCATGAAGGATGCCTATAGCTTCGACCTGACGGTCGAGGCGGCGCGCGCTTCCTACAACAGGATGTTTGTTTCCTATTTGCGCACTTTCGAGCGCATGGGGCTGAAATCCATCCCGATGGCGGCCGAATCGGGTCCCATCGGCGGCGATATGAGCCATGAATTCATCATCCTCGCCGAGACCGGCGAGAGCGAGGTCTTTTGCCACAAGGATCTCACCGCCTTCGAGGCGCCTGGAACCGATGTCGACTATGGCGGCGATCTTTCACCCATCGTCCGCCGCTGGACCGAGAAATACGCCGCGACCAGTGAAAAGCACGACGCGACGCGATTTGCGCGGGAGGTCCCGGCCGACGCCCAGGTGAGCGCCCGAGGCATCGAGGTCGGCCACATTTTCTTCTTCGGGACCAAGTACTCCGAGCCGATGGGATGCAAAGTGCAGGGCCCGGACGGGGGCTGGGTGACGGTGCAGATGGGCTCTTACGGCATCGGCGTTTCGCGCCTCGTCGGCGCCATCATCGAGGCCTCGCATGACGAGCAGGGCATCGTCTGGCCGCAAAGCGTCGCCCCCTTCGATGTCGGCCTCGTCAATGTCAAAAGCGGCGATCCCGACACCGACCGCGTCTGCGAGGATCTTTATGGGCAACTTCAAGCGGCAGGCCTGAGCGTGCTCTATGACGACCGAGACGAGCGGGCAGGCGCGAAATTTGCCGCGTTCGACCTCATCGGCCTTCCCTGGCAGCTGATCGTCGGGCCGAAAGGGGTCAAAGCTGGAGAGCTCGAGCTGAAGGAGCGGCGCGGCGGCGCGAGATCGACGCTGAGTGCCGAGGCGGCGGTCAACCAATTGATCGCCTCCGCCGCCTCCGGCAGGAAAGCTGCATGAGCGGCGTCCGCGCCACGCGGGCCTTCGCCCCCTTCGAGTGGATGGTCGCGCTCCGTTATCTGCGTGCGCGCCGGAAGGAAGGCTTCATCTCCGTCATCGCCGGCTTCTCCTTCATCGGCATCATGCTCGGGGTCGCAACGCTCATCATCGTCATGGCGGTGATGAACGGGTTTCGGCAGGAGCTGTTCTCGAAGATGCTCGGCCTCAACGGGCATGTGGTGGTGCACAGCCTCGATCCCAATTTCGCCAATTACGACGAGGTGACCGGACGCATCCGTGGCGTACCGGGAGTGAAATTCGCACTGCCCCTGGTGGAAGGGCAGGTCATGGTCTCGACGCCTTCGTCTTCCGGCGGGGCGCTGGTCCGGGGCTTGCGTGAGGCCGATCTGAAGAGACTGACGGCCGTCTCCGACAATATCCGCTTCGGGACTCTCGACGGTTTCGACCGGGAGGAGGAACCCGGCGTTGCCATCGGCACCCGCCTCGCCAACGACCTCAACGTCAAGGTCGGCGACCAGGTGACGCTGCTCACCCCGCGCGGCGCCTCGACCGCGCTCGGTACGGCACCACGGGTGAAAGCCTATCCGGTGGCGGCGATCTTCGAGATCGGCATGTCGGAATATGATTCCAGCATTTTGTTCATGCCGCTCGCCGAAGCGCAGCGCTATTTCTCGAAGCCGAAAAGCGTCAGCGTATTAGAAGTCGTGCTCGATTCCCCTGACGACGTCAGCAAGATCGGTCCGAAGATCACCGAGGCCGGCGGATCCAGCACCTATATCAGCGATTGGCGGCAGCGAAACGCGACCTTCTTCACGGCGCTGCAGGTCGAACGCAATGTGATGTTCCTGATCCTGACGCTGATCGTGCTCGTAGCATCGCTCAACATCATCTCCGGCCTCATCATGCTGGTGAAGGACAAGGGCCGCGACATCGCAATTCTACGCACCATGGGAGCGTCGCAAGGCGCCGTGATGCGCATCTTCTTCATCACCGGCGCGAGCATCGGCATCGTCGGCACGCTCGCCGGGCTCGCGCTTGGCGTGCTCGTTTGCCTCAATATCGAATCCATCCGCGAATTCGTCGCTTGGATCACCGAGACCGAGCTCTTTTCGCCGGAGCTCTATTACCTCTCGCAATTGCCGGCTGAGATGGATGTGCGCGAAACGACGTCAGTCGTCGTCATGGCGCTGCTGCTCTCGATCCTCGCCACTCTCTACCCGTCCTGGCGCGCCTCGCGCCTCGATCCGGTGGAAGCGCTACGATACGAATAGGCGGGCAGATGAACGCTCCGAAGCAGATGGCGACGCTCAGGCTTCAATCCGTGGAGCGCGCCTATAAGCAAGGATCGCGCGTCATCAAGGTGCTGAACGGAGCGAGCGCCGCTTTCTTCCCGGGTCAGGCCGTGGCTTTGCTTGGACCCTCGGGCGCCGGCAAATCCACACTCCTGCACATCGCGGGCCTGCTCGAGCGCCCGGACAGCGGCGCCGTCATGATCGACGGCGTCGACAGCGTCGAACTCGGCGACAAGGATCGAACCCAGCTGCGGCGATCGGCAATCGGCTTCGTCTATCAGTTTCACCATTTGCTGCCGGAATTCACCGCGCTCGAAAACATCATGCTGCCGCAGCTCATTCTTGGGCTCAGCCGGTCTGAAGCCGAGAGCCGCGCGAACGCACTTCTTTCGTCGCTCGGTCTTAGCGAACGTATCGACCACCGGCCGGCGCAGCTCTCCGGCGGCGAGCAGCAGCGCGTGGCGATTGCCCGCGCCGTCGCCAACGCGCCGAGGGTGTTGCTTGCCGACGAGCCGACTGGGAACCTCGATCCGCATACGGCCGAGCGCGTTTTCGACGAATTGCTCAGCCTCGTCCGCCAGTCCGGCGTATCGGCGGTCATCGCCACCCACAATCTCGAGCTTGCGGCCAAGATGGACCGCACCTTGCGCCTCGTTGAGGGCTCGCTGGTCGAGGAGGGCGCTCCGGCGCCGGCCCTTTCCGAGGCCTGAGAACACGCTGGTTTGCGTGGTTGCGCGCATGGCTTGACTTGAGAACATAATAAGAACAGCTTTCGGTGGAAAGCTTGGATAGCGCCGCATGCGGCCTGGTCGTAGGCGGGCAACTCCGCCCCTAATGCGACGGAACGCACCAAGGCTCGAGAGTCGAAAAGCAGCATGGCCCATCCTGTCGTTCCCTTCGTGCATCTTCGCGTGCACTCGGCCTATTCGTTGCTCGAAGGGGCGCTGACGATCTCAAAGCTCGCCGAGCTTGCGGCCGCGCATCGAATGCCGGCGCTTGCGCTTACCGATTCCAATAACCTCTTCGGCGCGCTCGAATTCTCCGAGACGCTTGCCGCGTCACATATCCAGCCCATCATCGGCTGTACCTTGTCTCTGTCCTTCTTCGATGTGGAGGAGCCGATTGCCGAGGGTGTGATCGCGCGGCGCATCAATCACGGCCGCATCGCTCTGCTGGCGAAGGACGACGTTGGATACGCAAATCTGATCAAGCTCTCCACCGACGCCTATGGCTATGGCGCCGATGCCGCCGAGCCGATCGTCACGCTTCAGCACCTCTCGCTCCACAAAGAGGGATTGATCGCGCTCACCGGCGGGCCGGACGGGGTGATCGACAGGGCGCTCGCCGCCAACGATTTCCGCTTCGCCGAGACCGCTCTGCACAGCTTGAAAGAGATTTTCGGCGACCGGCTCTATGTCGAAATTCAAAGGCATGGCCTGCCGCAAGAGCGCATGGTCGAGCCGCCGCTGCTCGATCTCGCTTATGCCGCCGAGCTCCCCATCGTTGCGACCAACGAGCCCTATTTCGAAACGGCGGCGGATTTCGAAGCGCATGACGCGCTGCTCTGCATTGCGGGGGGAACCTACGTCGCCGTAGACGAGCGCCGCCGCCTCAGCCCCGAGCATTATTTCAAGAGCCCGCAGGCAATGGCCGAGCTCTTCGCCGATCTCCCCGAGGCTATCGACAACACCATCGAGATCGCACGCCGCTGCGCCTTCCGGCCGGCGGTGCAGGCGCCCATCCTTCCCCAGTTTCTCGCCGCCTCAACTGGCACCGATGAAGCGCGCGAACTCCGCCAGCAGGCCGAAGCCGGCCTCGCGCAAAGATTGGCGAGCGAAGGCGTCGCTCCGGGCGAGGACGCCAAATCCTATGCCGAGCGTCTCGCCTTCGAGCTCGATGTCATCATCGGCATGAACTACCAGGGCTATTTCTTGATCGTCGCCGATTTCATCCAATGGGCGAAAGGGAAGGGCATTCCCGTCGGGCCTGGCCGCGGCTCCGGCGCCGGCTCGCTCGTCGCCTGGGCGCTGACCATCACCGATCTCGATCCGATGCGCTTCGGCCTTCTATTCGAGCGCTTCCTCAACCCGGAACGCGTATCGATGCCGGATTTCGACATCGATTTCTGCCAGGACCGGCGCGACGAGGTGATCGCCTATGTAAGGGAGCGCTACGGCGCCGACCGCGTCGCCCACATCATCACCTTCGGCAAGCTGCAGGCCCGCGCCGTACTTCGCGACGTGGGGCGCGTGTTGCAGATGCCTTATGGCCAGGTGGATCGGCTGTGCAAGCTGGTGCCGAACAACCCCGCCAACCCCATCACCCTTCCGCAGGCGATCGCCGGCGAAACGCGGCTGCAGGAAGCGCGCGACAGCGAACCGATCGTCGCGAAGCTCCTCGACATCGGCCAACGTCTGGAAGGCCTCTATCGTCATGCCTCGACGCATGCGGCGGGCGTGGTGATCGCCGACCGTCCGTTGATCGAGCTTGTGCCGCTCTATCGCGATCCGCGCGCCCAGCTTCCCGCCACCCAGTTCAACATGAAATGGGTCGAGGCGGCGGGGTTGGTGAAATTCGACTTTCTCGGTCTGAAAACGCTCACCGTCATCGAGACGGCGCGCAATCTTCTTGCCCGCCGCGGCATCGCCTTCGATCCCGCGCGCATTCCTCTACAGGACAAAGCGACATATGAGCTGCTTGCGCGCGGCGAGACGGTCGGCGTGTTCCAGCTCGAAGGCGCGGGCATGCGAGACGCCTTGCGGAAGCTGAAGCCGGACCGCTTCGAAGACATCATCGCCATCGTCGCGCTCTATCGCCCCGGGCCGATGGACAACATCGACAGCTATGTCAGCCGGAAGCATGGTCGCGAGGATGTGGATTATCTGCATCCGCTGATCCGGCCGATCCTGGAAGAGACCTACGGCGTCATCATCTACCAGGAGCAGGTGATGCAGATTGCTCGCGCGCTGTCTGGCTTTTCGCTCGCCGAAGCCGACCATTTGCGCAAAGCGATGGGCAAGAAGATCAAGAAAGAGATGGCCGAGCAGCGCACCCGCTTCGTCGAGGGCGCAGTCGCCAATGGCGTCGAGCGCGGTCGCGCCGAGTTCATTTACGAGCTGGTGGCGAAATTTGCCGGCTATGGCTTCAACAAATCGCACGCCGCAGCCTACGCGCTGATCGCCTATCAGACCGCTTACCTCAAGGCGAACTACCCGATCGAGTTCATCGCCGCATCGATGACGCTCGATTCCGGCAACACCGACAAGCTGAATGTCTTCGCTCAGGAAGCCCGCAACATGGGTATCAAGGTGCTGCCGCCTTCGGTCAATCATTCCGAGGCGATATTCGTCCCGAGCGACGGCGCTATCCGTTATTCCTTGGCGGCCTTGAAGAATATCGGCAAGCATGCGGTCGAGCATATCTGCGCCGAGCGGCAGAGCCGCGGCTCGTTCCGCGACCTCTCATCCTTCGCGCGCGCCGTCAATCCGCGCATGGTCAATAAGCGCGCGCTCGAGACGCTGTCGGCGGCCGGGGCTTTCGATGAGCTTGGCATCGACCGCGCCACCGCCTTTGCCAATGTCGACCGCGTCATCGCCGTCGGCAGCCGCTCGATCGAAGCCGTGAGCGCCGGGCAGGAGGATTTGTTCGTAGGGTTGTCGCGCCTGCCGCCGCCGATGGAGCTCCGCCCCGCGTCGCCATGGATGCCGGTGGACCGGCTGTCACGCGAATTCGATGCGGTCGGGTTCTTTCTCACCGGCCATCCGCTCGACGATTATCAGGAGGTGCTCGACTCCCTCGGCGTCGAACCTTGGGTCGAATTCGGAGGAAAAGCGCGCCACCGCCGCGCCGTCGGGACGCTCGCCGGCACGGTGCTCTCCTTCCGGGAACGGAAGGGGAGGAGCGGCAACGCTTACGCCTTTGTCGCCTTCTCCGACCCTTCCGGGCAGTTCGAGGCGGTGGTCTTTTCCGAGGCGCTCGCCGCCTCGCGCGAGCTTTTGAAGATCGGCACCGCGGTATTGATCGATGTCGAAGCGGAAGCCGACGGGGAGCAGGTCAAAGTGAGGGCGCAGCAGATCCGCTCGCTCGAAAAGGTAGCCGAAGCCCGCCATGCCGGCATGAAGATCACGCTCGAAAGCATCGGCGGCCTGCCCCGGATTGCGGAGCAGGTTGACGGTAAGCGTGGCAAGGGAGAGCTTCGGCTCGTGCTCAGACTGAACGACCTCTCCCGCGAGGTCGAGTTCGTGCTCCCGGGCGGCATCGATGCGACCCCGAGGCAGCGAAGCGCGCTGAAGCTGGTCGAGGGCGTGGCCGCCGTGCACGCCGTTTAGGGGCCGGCTGGCAAGGGCTCATCCGGAGCCCCCGCGCTTGCCAATTAAGGCAACCATGCCTATAACCCGCGGCATCTCACATGCGGGAGCCGCCACCGAGCTCGAGAAGGGTTTATCGGTGTCGCTCCGGTGACTGGCCTTTCGCCCGTCCACGTCCTCCCGCAGCGGTCGAACCGGAAAAGGAGCAAAGCAGTCCCATGGCACTGCCGAACGTTAGCATGCGCCAACTCCTCGAAGCTGGCGTGCATTTTGGTCATCAGACCCACCGCTGGAATCCGAAAATGGCTTCGTACATTTACGGGTCCCGCAACAACATCCACATCATGGATCTGACGCAGACGGTGCCGTTGTTGCATCAGGCGCTGGTCATTGTCGCCGACACGGTCGCCAAGGGCGGGCGTGTGCTGTTCGTCGGCACCAAGCGCCAGGCCTCCGAGGCCGTCGCCGAAGCCGCCAAATCCTGCGCGCAATATTACGTCAATCATCGCTGGCTCGGCGGCACGCTGACCAATTGGCGCACGATCTCCAATTCGATCCGGCGGCTGAAGAGCCTCGAAGAGACGCTCGGCGGCGAGGGGCAGGGCCTCACTAAGAAAGAGCTGCTGCAGCTCACCCGAGAAAAAGACAAACTGGAGCGTTCGCTCGGCGGCATCAAGGATATGGGCGCGCTTCCGGATCTGTTGTTCGTGATCGACACCAACAAGGAATCGATCGCCATCGCCGAGGCGCGGAAGCTCAACATGCCGGTGGTCGCCGTCGTCGATTCGAATTGCGATCCGGACGGCATCACTCATCTGATCCCCGGCAATGACGACGCCGGACGCGCGATCACGCTTTATTGCGACCTGATATCCCGCGCCGCGCTCGATGGCATCGAGCGGGCGCAAGGCTCGGCCGGCATGGATGCCGGCGCGGCCGCCGACCCGCTTTCGGAATCGGCGCTGGAAGACGGCGCCGGAGAGGGCGAGGGGACACCACCCTCCCGACCCAACGACCCGCGTCAGCAGCGAAAGGGACGCAGGGACAATAGGGGCGGCCCCGGCAACAACAGAGGCCGGACGGGACCCAGGCCACCGAGACCGTCAGCGGCGCCGGCCACCCCCGAAAATTAGATCAGATAGCACGCCGGCAACCGGCGAGAGGATCGCGATGGCAGAGATTACCGCGAGCACAGTCAAGGAACTGCGCGACAAGACGGGCGCAGGCATGATGGATTGCAAAGCCGCTTTGAACGAGACGGGCGGCGACATGGAAGCCGCAGTCGATTGGCTGCGCGCGAAGGGCCTCGCCAAGGCGGCGAAGAAGGCCGGCCGTGTTGCGGCGGAAGGCCTGATCGGCTTGGCGGCCGATGCGAAGGAGGCGGCACTCGTCGAGGTCAATTCGGAGACCGACTTCGTCGCCCGCAACGACACGTTTCAGGACATGGTCCGCACCATCGCGTCCGACGCGCTGAAGGCGAAGGGCGATGTCGAGAAGCTTGCCGAGGCAAAATTCGGCGGCGGCAAGATCAGCGTTGCCGATCATCTGAAGGAGATGGTCGGCTCGATCGGCGAGAACATGTCGCTTCGGCGGAGCGTCCATCTCGGCGTCAAGGATGGCGCCATCGGCACCTATATGCACAACACGCTGTCGCCTGGCCTCGGCAAGATCGGCGTCATCGTCGCCATCGAATTCGAAGGGCGCCGCCGAGGCTCTGAAGACTTTCGGCAAGCAGGTGGCGATGCATATCGCCGCGGCGAACCCGCAATCGATCGATGTTGGCGACCTCGATCCGGCTCTCGTTGAGCGCGAGCGCGCGGTGCTCACCGAGCAGGCGAAGGAGTCCGGCAAGCCGGAAGCGGTCATCGAAAAGATGGTCGAGGGCCGCCTGCGCAAATATTACGAAGAGGTGGTTCTGCTGTCGCAGGCCTTCGTCCACGATCCGGAGACGACCGTGGCAAAGGCGCTCGCTGCCGCCGAGAAAGAGGCCGGCGCGCCGATCAAGATCACCGGATTTTACCGCTTTGCGCTCGGAGAGGGGATCGCCCGGAAGCAAGAGGATTTCGCGGCGGAAGTGGCCGCGGCCGCGGGCTCTTAACCTCGCTAAAAGCGCGTTTTTGCGTCTCGCGTCCAGCACGCGGGCGACCGATCGAAGAGGCGGCTCATGACGGCCCCTAACGACAAGCCTTCGCTCCGCTTCTCCCGCGTGTTGGTGAAGCTTTCCGGCGAGGCTTTGATGGGCAAGGCCGGTTACGGCATCGATGTCGCGGTGCTCGACCGCATCGCGGGCGATCTCGCCATGGTCGCCGATCTCGGGGTAAAGCTCTGTCTCGTGGTCGGAGGCGGCAACATCTATCGCGGCCTCACCGGCGCGGCGGACGGCATGGATCGCGTCAGCGGCGACTATATGGGCATGCTGGCGACGGTGCTGAACGGCCTCGCTCTAGGCCACGCCATCGAGAAGCGCGGCCATACCGCGCGCGTCATGTCGGCGATCCCGATGCCGAGCATTTGCGAGACCTTCATCCGCCCCCGTGCGCTTGAACATCTGAAGGATGGGAAGGTGGTGATCTTCGTGGGCGGCACCGCCAATCCGTTCTTCACCACCGACACCGCCGGTGCGCTCCGCGCCGCCGAGATGGGTTGCGAAGCCCTTATCAAGGCCACCCAGGTCGACGGCGTCTATGATGCCGATCCCGAGAAGGTGCCGAACGCCAAGCGTTACGACGCGCTCAGCTATGACGAAGTCCTGCAAAAAAACCTCCGCGTCATGGACGGGGCGGCAATCGCCCTTGCCCGGGACAATCGGATTCCGATAATTGTGTGCTCTATCAAGGAGCAAGGCGGGCTGGCTGCGGTTCTGCAGGGCAAAGGCGCGTCGACCACGATTGCCTGAGCGCTATTCGCGCCGTCGATGAGATAAGAGCCTGGTCGGGCTCGGTCAGAACAAGCCGGGGGAGGGAGGGCGTCATGACGGACTTCGATTTGAAGGAAATCGACCGGCGCATGCACGGCGCCCTGCAGGTGTTGAAGCAGGAGTTCGGCGGGTTGCGTACAGGGCGCGCCTCGGCGCATCTTCTCGATCCCATCATGGTGAACGCCTATGGCAGCCAGATGCCGCTCAATCAGGTCGCCACGGTCAACGTGCCGGAGGCGCGGCTGATCACGGTACAGGTCTGGGACAAGTCGCAGGTCGGCGCCGTCGAGCGCGCCATCCGCGAATCCGACCTCGGCCTCAACCCGGTGACCGAAGGCCAACTGTTGCGCCTGCCGATCCCCGAGCTGAATGAGGAGCGCCGACGCGAGATCGTGAAGGTCGCTCATAAATATGCCGAGCAGGCGCGCGTGGCGGTCCGGAATGTCCGGCGCGACGGCATGGATCATCTAAAGCGCATGGAAAAAGACAGCGAGATCGGCAAAGACGAGCACCATTCCCTCGCCACCAAGGTCCAGGATCTCACCGACAAGCTCATCAAAGAGATCGACGAGGCCTTGGCCGGCAAGGAAGCCGAGGTCATGCAGGTCTAGCCGGTCATCGAATTGACTTCGGCTTAGCCGAAAGGATGCGACGCAGCTCATGAATGCTTGGTCCGAAGCGGATCCGGTCATCCCCAGGCACATCGCCATCATCATGGATGGCAACGGCCGCTGGGCGGCCGGGCGGGGCCTGCCGCGCGCGGAAGGTCACCGCCAGGGCGTTGAAAGCGTTCGCCGCGCGGTGAAAGCTTCGCTCGAGCTCGGCATCTCGCATCTCACTTTGTTCAGCTTCTCGTCGGAGAATTGGCAGCGCCCGAAGCAGGAGATCCAGGATCTCTTCGGCCTGATGCGCCGATTCATCCGCCGCGATCTCGCCGATCTGCACCGGCACGGCGTGAAGATACGCGTGATCGGCAGCCGCTCGGGGCTCGAAGGCGACATCCTGCGAATGATCGAGGATGCCGTCGAACTGACCAAGGACAATTCCGCTCTCAATCTCACCATCGCTTTCAACTACGGCTCGCGCGACGAGATTGCGAGGGCCGCGTCCCGAGTGGCCGAGGACGTCAAAAGCGGGAACCTCAAGCTCGAAGATGTGTCGCCGGAGCGATTTGCCGCCTATCTCGACACCGCGGATCTTCCAGATCCCGATCTTCTCATCCGCACGAGCGGCGAACGCCGCCTCAGCAACTTTCTTCTATGGCAGCTCGCCTATAGCGAGTTTGTTTTCATCGACGCTTATTGGCCGGATTTTTCGCGCGAGATCCTCGAGGCAGCGATTCTCGAGTTCCACCAGCGGAAGCGCCGCTTCGGCGGCCTGAAGGCGAGATCCACCGCGTGAGGCCTGCCACGCGGCCCGGACAACCGGCGAAGAGTGCTCAAGCAAGCTCGGACATGCCGAAGCGGTTGGGTTCGGCCCTAGTGCTTGCCGCCATAGGTATTGGCGCTGTGGTGGCGAGCCCCTGGACATTTGCCTCAATCATTGCCGGCGCCGGAGCCGTCGTCGCTTGGGAATGGTCGCGCCTCGTGCGCGGCCGGGATATCGATCCGGCGATGGCGATGCAGGCCACCGCAGTCGCGGCCATCGCTCTTCTCGTCACGCTGAGACGGCCTGAGCTCGCGGCCATCGCCCTTGCGCTCGGACTTGCCGGAATTGCTTTCGCGACGCACGGAGAGGCGCGCCTTTGGTCGCTGTTTGGCCTTCTCTATATTGCGGTGCCAGCGTGGGCGCTCGTCCTCTTGCGGAGCGATCAGAGCCACGGCATCACCGCGGTGCTCTACGTCATTTGCGTCGCCATTCTCACGGACACCGCCTCCTACGCCGGCGGCCGGCTTCTCGGCGGCCCGAAACTTGCGCCGCGCATTTCGCCGCAGAAGACCTGGAGCGGGCTCATCGTCGGCCTCGCCGTGCCGACGCTTGCGGGATTTGCCTTCGCGCCTTCCGCGCTCGGTACCTCACCCTATTGGCTGGCCTTTATCAGTCTGATCCTGGCGGCCGCCTGCCAAATCGGCGATTTGACCGAGAGCGCCATCAAGCGCAGATTCGGCGTCAAGGATATGAGCGGGATCATTCCAGGTCACGGAGGCGTGCTCGATCGGATCGACGGCCTTCTCTTCGCCGCGCTGGCGGCCGCGGCCATCGTCGCCTTTCACGGTATCGACAATCCGGGTCAGGCGCTGCTTCTATGGTGAGATCGTTGTCGATGAGAGAAGCGGCTGAAGGTGCCGTCGCCCGCGAAAGCGCGGGTGCGGCAACCGAGCCCCGCCGCATTTCCGTTCTGGGGGCGACGGGCTCGATCGGCGAAAGCACGCTCGATCTCATCGCACGGAATGCGGCCGCCTATCGGATCGTGTCCTTGACCGGCGGCCGCAACGCCGCGCGGCTCGCAGAACTTGCGCTCCAGCATCGACCCGAATTTGTCGCGCTCGCTGATGAGAGCGGCTATCCGGAACTTCGCGACCGCCTGGCCGGCACCGGCATCGAAATTGGTGCCGGCGAGGGGGCGGTGATCGAGGCCGCAATGCGGCCCGCCGATTGGATCATGGCGGCGATCGTCGGCGCCGCCGGGCTGAAGCCGACACTTGCCGCCGTCCGGCAAGGACGCTCGACGGCGCTCGCCAACAAAGAATGTCTCGTCTCGGCGGGCCCGATCTTCATGCGCGAAGTCGTCCGCCATCAGACGACGCTGCTGCCGGTCGATTCCGAACACTCCGCAGCGATGCAAGCAATGACGGGCGGCTCCGCCGGCGATATCGACCGCATCTGCCTTACCGCGTCGGGCGGCCCGTTCCGGCTCTCCTCGGTGGACGAGATGGCGCGGATGTCGCCAACCGAGGCGCTCGCGCATCCGAACTGGTCGATGGGGCCGAAGGTCACCATCGACTCGGCGACGCTGATGAACAAGGCCCTCGAATTGATCGAGGCGCATCATCTCTTCTCCGTTGGGCCCGAGCGGCTCGAGGTGCTGATCCATCCGCAATCCATCGTCCACTGCCTCGTCTATTTCCGCGACGGTTCCGTCATCGCGCAGATGAGCTGTCCGGACATGCGGACGCCGATCGCTTACAGCCTCGCCTGGCCGGTGCGCATGGATGCGCCGACGGCACGCCTCGATCTTGCCAAGCTCGGCACGCTCAGCTTCGAAGCGCCGGACGAAATACGGTTTCCGTCGCTCCGCTTGGCGCGGGAGGTGCTTAAGTCCGGCCGCAGTTCCGGCACGGTGCTGAATGCCGCAAATGAAGTCGCCGTCGCGGCGTTCCTGTCGCGACGCCTCGGTTTCCTGGCCATCGCGAGCCTCGTGGAAGCCACACTCGAGAAGGCCGCTCATCTCGCTACGCGCGAGGCCCAAAATGTCGACGATGTGCTGGCAATCGACGCCGAAGCCCGCAATATGGCCAATTCGCTGCTGTCGCGGTTTGCGGAAGCGAAAGCCGCAAACTAGGAAGACCGATCGAATTCGGTTAACGTCCGGTTCCCAAAATCGAGGTTTGAAACCCCTTGCTCTCCTACATCCTGCCTTTCCTCTTCGTTCTCACGGTCGTCATTTTCATTCACGAGCTGGGGCACTTCCTTGTCGCCCGCTGGTGCGGGATCGCCGTCAAGGTTTTCTCGATCGGCTTTGGCCCCGAGATCGCGGGATTCAATGATCGGCACGGCACGCGCTGGCGGCTCGCCTGGATCCCGCTCGGCGGCTACGTGAAATTCATCGACGACGACAATGTCGCGAGCGCGCCGGGCAGCAAAGGCCTCGAACAGCTTTCGCCAGAGGACCGCAAGCGCAGCTTTCAAGGGAAGCCGTTATGGGCGCGTGCCGCGGTGGTCGCTGCCGGCCCCATCGCCAATTTTCTGCTGGCGATCGCCATCTTCACCGCGATCTTCACCTTTTTCGGCGAGCAGACGACGGCTGCCAAGGTTGACGTCGTCAATCCGGGGAGCGCCGCCGAGAAAGCGGGCTTCAAATCCGGCGACACCGTGATCGCCATCGACGGCACGAAGATCGAAAGCTTCGGGCAAATGCAGCGCATCGTCGGCACGAGCCCGGGTCAGCCCCTGCGCTTCGAGGTCGAACGCGACAAACAGAGGCTGGAGCTGACCGCCACGCCGGAGCTGAAGGAGATCACCGACAATTTCGGCAACAAGGTTCGCCTTGGCCTCCTCGGCATACAGCGCAGCGCCTCGCCTGACGATTGGTCGCGGAAGCGCCACGATCCAATCACCGCCTTCGGCATGGCAGTGCAGGAGTGCTATTTCGTCATCTCGAGGTCGCTCGGTTATCTCTACGATGTCATCGTCGGCCGTGAAGCCGCCGATCAGCTCGGCGGCCCGATTCGTATCGCGCAGGTGTCGGGGCAGGTGGCATCGGCCGGGTTCCTGGCGCTTCTCAATCTGACGGCGATCATTTCCGTCAGCATCGGCCTCATAAATCTCTTCCCGATTCCGATGCTCGATGGCGGACATCTCTTGTTTTACGCGATTGAGGCAATTCGCGGCCGGCCCCTCAGCGAAAACACCATGGAAATCGGTTTTCGGATTGGCTTGGCGCTTGTTCTCATGTTAATGATTTTTGCTACCTGGAATGACCTGATTTACCTTAAGTTTCTGTAGGATGCGGCGTCAAAAAGGTCACACAGGAAGCGTATAAGCTTCAACGCCCCTTCGTGGGGGCACTGGACCAAAATCGGCCACAAAACGTGGCCACGTTTCGATCCTGGGCTCTGGGTCCACGGGGGATCGGTGTTGAGGGGGCGACACCAGTGATGGTGCGGTGGGGTTTGACGAGAGGGCTGTCTGTAGCCCTGCTCACAGCGGTCTTGGGCTTTGCCCTGCCGGGGATCTGCCCTGGCCTTGGCGGTCTCTCCGCGCATGCGCAATCGGGCGGAGCGATTTCTGCCATTCGCGTCGAAGGAAACCGGCGCGTCGAACCGGAAACGGTCCGGACCTATCTCACTTTCAATGTCGGCGACCCATACAATGTGGGCCAGATCGACGAATCCCTGAAGGCGCTGTTCGCCACCGGGCTCTTCCAGGATGTGCGCATTCGCCGCGCCGGTAGCGCCGTCGTGGTGGTCGTGGTCGAAAACCCGATCGTTGCGAAAGTGGCCTTCGAAGGAAACAAGGATTTAGACGACGACACGCTGCGCGCCGAGGTGCAGACGAAGCCTCGCAGCGTTTACACGCGCGCGCGTGTTCAGGCTGACGTCAAACGCATCCTCGATGTCTATCGCCGCCAGGGCCTTTACTCGGCGCAAGTGACCCCGAAGATCATCAATCTCGACAACAATCGCATCGACGTCGTGTACGAGATCACCGAGGGTCCGAGCACCAAGGTCCGCGCCATCCATTTCATCGGCAACGAGGCCTTCAGCGATTTGCAGCTTCGCTACGTGGTCAGCACGACGCAAACCAACCTCCTGAGCTTCCTCAAAGGCACCAATATCTACGATCCCGATCGGCTCAATCTCGATCGTGAGCTGCTGCGCCAGTTCTATCTGAAGAACGGCTACGCCGACGCGCAGGTTCTCTCCGCGACTGCTGACCTTGATCGTGACGGCCAGGGCTTCTTCATCACCTTCACCGTCGAGGAAGGGGAGAAGTATAAATTCGGCGAGATCGACGTCGAGACGGCGCTTCCGTCGCTTGACGTCAACATGCTGCGGCCCGGCATCGTCAGCAGACAAGGGCGCACTTACAATTCGCAGAGGGTGGAGAAGACGGCGGAAGCGCTGACTGTGCTCGCCTCGAAGGAAGGCTACGCCTTTGCGCAAGTGCGGCCGCGCTTCGACCGCGACGCGCTCTCTCGCACCATTCGCATCACCTATGTCGTGGAGGAGGGTCCGCGCGTCTACATTGAGCGCATCAACATCGTCGGCAATTACCGCACGATGGATCACGTGATCCGCCGCGAATTCACCATTGCCGAAGGCGATGCCTATAATCGGATGCTGGTGGAAGCCGCACGCCGCCGGTTGCGGGCGCTCGGCTTCTTCAAAACGGTCGAGGTCGAGACGGAGCCGGGGACCTCGGCCGACCGGGTCGTGCTCATCGTCAAGATCGAGGAACAGCCGACCGGCGAGCTCTCCTTCGGTGCCGGTTATTCCACGAGCGAAGGCGTGATCGGCGACATCAGCGTCACCGAACGCAATCTGATGGGCAAAGGCCAATATGTGCGGCTCGGCTTTTCGGGAAGCTTGGAGCGCGCGCAGGTCGATTTCAGCTTTACCGAGCCGCGCTTTCTCGGACGCAACCTCGCCGCAGGCTTCGACCTCTTCCATAAAGAGGTGGACTTCAGCTCGATCGCCTCGTTCCGCGAGCGCAACACCGGCGGCAATTTGCGCCTCGGCTTTCCGATCGCAAACAATACGCAGCTCGGCCTGCGCTACCGGCTTGAGCGCGAGGAAATCTACGACGTGAAGTCGAACGCTTCGCTCGCCGTCAAGGAATCCGAGGGCGAGGCATTCGTTTCGAGCGTCGGATATACGGTCGCCTTCGATACGCGCAACATCCCGCAAAGCCCGACGCAGGGCGTCTTCGTCTCCTTCTCGCAAGACTTTGCCGGTGTCGGCGGTGACGTGAACTATCTCCGGCAAGTCACCGATACGCGCGGTTACTATCCGATCACCAACAAGATCACCGCGGTCGGCAGGTTGCAGGGCGGCTATATCGCCGGCTGGGGAGGCGAGGAGATCCGCATGACGGACCTCTTCTTCAAGGGCGGCGAGACCATACGGGGCTTCGAACGTGCGGGCATTGGTCCTCGCGACGCCTGTCAAAACCCGACCACGGGGCAGCGCGTCCAAAATTGCACGAAGGATCCCCTCGGCGGCCAAGCGTTCTGGGCCTCGACGGCTGAAGCGCGCTTCCCGATACCGTTCCTTCCCGACGCCATCGGCATGCAGGGCGCCGTCTTCGTCGATGCGGGCTCGCTGTTCATGCCGAGCGAGATCGCCAAAAACGCCGTCGCTCGGTCGGGCAGCTTCATCTTCGACGATTCGGAAGTCCGCCTGTCCTCCGGCTTCAGCCTTATCTGGTCGTCACCGCTCGGGCCGCTTCGGGCCGATCTCGCCCAGGCTCTCCTGAAGGCCTCCTACGACCGGACCGAATTCTTCCGCTTCGGAGCCTCAACCAACTACTAGGGCTTGCTTCTTCCACCGGCTTGGCGTCATTGCTGGTGCCGCGATTCCAAGCGGTGAGCTTCATGCAGCATCCGGGCTTTTTCGAGCGCGCGGGCCCTTTTCCGCTAAGCGCCTTGATCGAAATCGCGGGCGCGGTTCCGCATGGCGATGTCGATCCGCATACGGAGATAAAGGATGTGAAACCCCTCGATGTCGCGGGGAGGGGTGACATCTCTTTTCTCGACAATCGGAAATATCTCCCGCTCTTTCAGCAAACATTGGCCGCGGCCTGCCTCGTCTCGCCGAAATTCGCCGGCAAGGCGCCCCCTGCCATGGCAGCCCTCGTCACCGGCGACCCCTACCGGGGCTTCGCCAAGATCCTGGCGAAATTCTATCCGGATGCCTTGAAGCCGAAAGCGGCGATGAGCAGGGGCACGGACGGCCCGAATATCCACCCGACGGCGCAGCTTGAAGATGGCGTCACTGTCGAGCCTGGCGCGGTTGTCGGCCCAGAGGCGGCTATCGGACGCGGAACCACGATTGCGGCGGGCACTGTCATCGGCTATCGCGTGTATATCGGCCGCGACTGCTATGTGGGCCCGAACGCCAATTTGACCCACACGCTTGTGGGCGACCGGGTCATCATCCATGCCGGCGTCTCCATCGGCCAAGACGGATTCGGCTTCGCCATGGGAAGGAGCGGCCATGAAAAAGTGCCTCAGATCGGGCGGGTGGTCGTGCAGAATGACGTTGAGATCGGCGCCCATACCGCCATCGATCGCGGCGCCCTGCGCGACACAATTATTGGCGAGGGCTCAAAGATTGATAATCTTGTGCAAATTGGCCACAACGTCGTGATCGGCAGGCATTGCGTCATCGTCGCACAAACGGGTATTTCCGGAAGTGCCCAGCTCGACGATTATGTGGTTCTCGGCGGTCAGGTTGGAGTGATCGGCCACGTCAAGATCGGCGCCGGTGCGCAGATCGCAGGCTCGAGCAACGTCCGTGGCGATGTTCCTCCGGGCGTGCGCTGGGGCGGAACTCCGGCGAAACCGGTGAAGCTTTGGTTTCGAGAGATCACGCTGTTGCGCCGGCTGGCAGAACGCGACGATCGGAAGATGGGCGGGGGCGGAGATGAAGCGAAAGGCCCTCGGGAGACCGGCGATGAATGAGATCGGCACCAAGATCTTGCCCCGGCGGGCAGAGATCACCGACATCCTTAAGCTGCTGCCGCACCGTTACCCGTTCCTGATGGTAGACCGCATCATCGATATGGACGGCGATATTTCGGCGACGGGCGTCAAGAGTGTGACGGCGAACGAGCCCTATTTCCAGGGACACTTCCCTGGAAACCCAGTGATGCCGGGAGTTCTCTTAGTAGAGGGCATGGCTCAGACCGCCGGCGCTCTCTGCATGCGCCATATCGTGGACGGCAAGCAGCCGCCGCTCGTCTATTTCATGGCCATCGACAAAGCGCGCTTCAGGCGCCCGGTGGTGCCCGGCGACACCGTGCATTATCACGTGCAGAAGATCCGCAATCGCGGCCGCGTCTGGCGGTTCCGGGGGCAGGCATTGGTCGACGGAACCGTCGTCGCCGAGGCCGAGGTCAGCGCCGTGATCGTCGAGAAATAGGCCAGACCCGCGAATGGCCAAAGTGCATGCGACCGCCGTGGTCGATCCGAAGGCCGAGCTTGGCGCCGAAGTCGAGATTGGTCCATTCTGCGTCGTCGGTCCCGACGTCAAACTCGGCGACGGCGTCATCCTCCATTCCCACGCGGTGGTTACCGGAAATACGTCGCTCGGCGAGGGGTGCCGCGTCTTTTCCTTCGCCGCGATCGGGCACATCCCTCAGGATCAGAAATATCAAGGGGAGCCGACGCGGCTGGAGATTGGGCCGAACACGGTGATGCGCGAGCACGTCACCATCCATCCGGGGACAACGGGCGGAAGCTTGCTGACCAAAGTCGGCGCGAACTGCCTGCTGCTTGCCGGATCGCACGTCGCGCACGACTGCAAGGTCGGCGACAATGTCGTCCTCGTTAACAGCGCGACCTTGGGCGGACATGTCACGGTCGGCGACCGTGCCATTCTCGGGGGTCTTTGCGCCATTCACCAATTCGTTCGCATCGGCTCCTACGCCTTCATCGGCGGCATGTCGGGCGTGGAGAAGGACGTCATTCCGTTCGGCATGGTGATCGGCAATCGTGCGGTCCTCTCCGGACTCAATATCGTCGGATTGAAACGGGCGGGCTTTTCGCGCGAGCAGATCCACGAGCTCCGCCAAGCCTATCGCATGCTGTTTGCGAGCGAGGGCACTTTGAAGGAGCGTATCGAAGACGTCGAGGCCATGTTCGCCGCTCATCCTCTCGTCCGTCAGATCGTCGATTTCCTCAAAGGCGGCTCTGATCGTTCTTTCTGCACGCCGAATCATGCGCACACCGCAAGCCAGAGCTGACGAGACCGGACGCGGATCCGGGTCGGGACCGCTGGCGATCATCGCCGGGAATGGGAGCCTGCCTGTCGCCGTCGCCGAGGCAGCGGCGAATGCCGGGCGCGAGGTGCATGTGATCGGCATTCGCGGCGAAGCCGACCCCGCCCTCGAAAAATTTCCGCATGTTTGGGTGAAATGGGGGGAAGTCGGCCGTCTATTTTCGGCTCTTGAGGATCGCAATTGCCGTGATCTCGTGATCATCGGCGGCGTTAAACGGCCGGACTTCGCAAATATCCGCTTCGACCTCGGCGCGATCCGCGACGTCCCGCGCTTGGTGCGGTTGATAAGCGTCGGCGGCGATGACGGCATTCTCTCCGCCGTGGTGCGCTTTTTCGAGGAGAAGGGATACCGCGTCTATGGGGCGGACGACGTGGCGCCGGAATTGGTCGCCGGCGAAGGAACCCTAGGCGCCAAGGCACCGTCGGCCGAGAACCTCGCCGACATCAAGAAGGGCTTCGAGATCGTCAACGCGCTTGGCCGCTTCGACATCGGCCAAGCGGTCGTTGTCGCCAAGGGCCTCGTCCTTGCCATAGAGGCGCTCGAGGGAACCG
Source organism: uncultured Alphaproteobacteria bacterium (assembly GCA_963786425.1). Classification (GTDB taxonomy): domain Bacteria; phylum Pseudomonadota; class Alphaproteobacteria; order Rhizobiales; family Methyloligellaceae; genus Methyloceanibacter. Next base: position 205,827 of record CAWAZB010000001.1, read on the forward strand.
ATGCGATCCTCGCGCGCTGCGCCGCCTTGCGGGGGGACCGCCACCGCCATGACGGCAGCGGCGTGCTGGTGAAGGCGCCAAAGCCGGGGCAAGACGAGCGTGTCGACCTTCCGACCATCGGGCCGGAGACCGCCCGCCGCGCCGCGGAAGCGCGCCTCGCCGGGATCGCCGTGGCGGCGGGGCAAGTCCTCATGGCGCATCCGAACGAAACCATCGCTGCTGCGGACGCGAACGGCCTCTTCCTCTATGGCCAAAGACTTACCCGCGAAGATGCCGTCTAACCGTTTGGATGAGACGGGCGATTCCGATCCGTCACAGAACGCGGCAGGTTCGCCGCCGCTCAAGCTTTTTCTCGTCGCCGGCGAGCACTCCGGAGACGCGCTTGGCGGAAAGCTCATCGAAGCCTTGCACGACTTGTCTCCGCGGTCCCTGACGCTGCAAGGGGTCAGCGGCCCGCTGATGCAGGCAGAGGGCTGTCCTTCACTGTTTCCCCTGGAAGAGATCGCCGTGATGGGGCCGCTCGACATTCTCCCGCGCCTGCCGGCGATCTGGCGCCGGATCAAACAAACTACGCAGGCGGTGCTTGCCTTCGAGCCCGCCGCGCTCGTCATCCTCGACAGTCCCGAATTCACCCATCAGGTGGCAAAGCGCGTTCGCCGCCGCGCGCCGCATATCCCAATCATCGACTATGTCTCGCCAACCGTATGGGCGTGGCGGCCGGGACGCGCCCGCGCGATGCGGCCCTATGTCGATCATATCCTGGCCCTGCTGCCCTTCGAGCCGGAGGTGCATCGGCAGCTTGGCGGGCCTCCTTGCTCTTACGTCGGCCATCCGATGGCCGAAAAGCTGGATTGGATCGAGAGCGTAGATCCGGAACCGCTCCGCCGTCGCCTCGATATTCCGAAGGATCGGCTCGTGCTCGCCGTTCTTCCGGGCAGCCGTTCGAGCGAGGTGAAGCGTCTCATGCCGCCGTTCGGCGGTGCGTTGCGGATCGTCAAGGATCGACTGGGTGAGTTCGAGGTTCTTATCCCCGTGGTCGAGAGCCTCAGGGATCTGGTCGAGGCGGAAGCCGCAAGCTGGGCGGTGCGTCCGCGCTTCATATTTGAAGAAGCGGATAAATTCGCCGCCTTCAAACTGGCCCGGGCCGCGCTCACAGCCTCCGGCACCGCGACGCTGGAACTGGCGATCTCCCGCACGCCGATGGTGGTGAGCTATCGTACCGATGCCCTGTCGAGCAAATTCCGCTTCTTGATGCGCACGCCCTCGGTCGTACTTGCCAATCTGGTTATCGGCGAAAATGTCTATCCGGAATTGCTCCAAGAGGAGTGCACGCCGGAGAAGGTGGCCGCGGCGGTCTTGCCGCTTTTGGCCGACGGACCCGAGCGGACGCGCCACATCGAGGGCGGAGCGCGTGCCGCCGCGCGACTCCGCGACACGGGCGAGCCGCCGAGCGTTGCGGCAGCGAAGATCGTGCTGGATTATGCCTTGGCCGGCAAGGTGGCCGGGGACGCCCGCGACGCGACTTAGCGACCCGCGATCGGCAAGTAGGCGCGTTCCGCCTCGCCGGTATAGAGCTGTCTCGGCCGGCCGATGCGCTGCGACGGGTCCTCGATCATTTCCTTCCACTGAGCGATCCAGCCGACGGTGCGCGCAATGGCGAACAGCACCGTGAACATCGAGGTCGGGAAGCCGAGGGCCTTGAGCGTAATGCCCGAATAGAAATCGATATTCGGATAGAGCTTCTTGTCGACGAAATATTCGTCGTTCAGCGCGATCTTCTCCAGCTCGAGGGCAACCTTCAGAATCGGATCGTCGGGGTGCCCCAGAGCCTCCAGCACCTCGTGGCAGGTCTTCTGCATGATGCGGGCGCGCGGATCGTAATTTTTGTAGACGCGGTGGCCGAAGCCCATGAGCCGGAACGGGTCGTTCCGATCCTTGGCGCGGCGGATGTATTCGGGAATGCGATCCACCGAGCCGATTTCCTGCAGCATCTCCAGCGCCGCTTCATTGGCGCCGCCATGCGCAGGCCCCCAGAGACAGGCGATGCCCGCCGAAATGCAGGCGAAAGGATTAGCTCCGGAGGAGCCGGCGAGCCTCACGGTCGAGGTCGAGGCGTTCTGCTCGTGATCGGCATGCAGGATGAAGATGCGGCGCATGGCTCGGGCGAGCACGGGATCAACCTTGTAATCCTCGCACGGCACCGCGAAGCACATATGCAAAAAGTTCGACGAATAATCGAGCTCGTTGCGCGGATAAACGAAGGGATGGCCGATCGAATATTTGTAGGCCATGGCGGCGATGGTCGGCATCTTCGCGATCATGCGAATGCTCGCCATCTCGCGCTGCTTCGGATCCTTGATGTCGATGGAGTCGTGATAGAAGGCCGAGAGAGCGCCGACGACGCCGACCATGACCGCCATCGGATGCGCATCACGCCGGAAGCCCGTGTAGAAGCGCGTCATCTGCTCATGCACCATGGTGTGGCGCGTGATCAGATTGCAGAATTTGTCGTACTGCTCCTTGGTCGGAAGCTCGCCGTAAAGGAGGAGGTAGCAGGTCTCCATGAAGGAGCCCTGCTCGGCGAGCTGCTCGATGGGGTAGCCCCGATAGAGCAGGATGCCGTTGTCGCCGTCGATGAAGGTAATCTTCGATTCGCAAGCGGCGGTGGAGGTGAAGCCGGGATCGTAGGTGAAGTGTCCCGTCTCGGCGTAGAGCGTGGTGATGTCGACGACATCCGGTCCGAGCGTGCCCTTGCGGATGGGCAGCTCGTGGTGGCCACCATCGATCATCATGGTCGCTTCGTCAGCAACAGGCTTCTGTATCTCAGCGACGCTCATGCAAGTCTCCAGAAAGTTCAGCTTTTTCGTATCGCATTTTGCCAGCACTTGCGGCATAGCGTTAGCAGATTTTTGCACTGCGGCAAAAACACATAAAAATGTGACGCACTGCAATAAGAAGCGCTGCCTAGGGCTTAGGCAGATTGGCGCTCCAGGGCTTGATCCTGGATGCGCGCGATCGACTCCTCTTTGCCAAGCACATGTAGCACATCGAAGATTCCGGGGAGGTGGTTCGTCCCGTCAAGGCGGCACGCAACGGTTGCGCCACCTTTCCGAGCTTCAAGCCGGAGTCCTCTGCAAAGGCCTTGAGGCACGCCTCGAGCCCTCCAGGGCTCCAATCGGACACCTTTTCGAGCCCTGGCAGGAGATCGGCGAGGGTCTTGCGGCCGGCCTGTTCGAGAATTTTGCGGGCCCCGTCGTCCAAGGTAAGGGGCCGCTCGACGAACAGATAGACGGCGCTGCCGAGGAGCTCGCTCAGAGTTTTGGCCCGCTCTTTCAGGCCGGGAAGGGCGGCGGCAAGCTTTCTCCAGCCTTCCTCGCCGATCTTTTCGGAGAGTTCCTGACCGTTCGGAAGCTCAGGCAAGACAGCCTTCAAACGCTGCAAAAGCTCCGCGTCAGGAGTTTGCCGCAGATAATGCGCGTTCAGGCTCTCGAGCTTGGCGAAGTCGAAGCGAGCCGCCGAGCGGCCGATCCCTTCCAGCTCGAACCAACCGAGCATCTCATCCGTCGAAATGATCTCGTCGTCGCCATGGCTCCAACCGAGCCGCACGAGGTAGTTGCGTAACGCCACTGGCAAATACCCCATGGCACGGTAGGCCTCGATACCGAGCGCGCCGTGCCGTTTCGAAAGCTTGGCACCATCCGGACCATGGATCAGCGGCACATGCGCGAAGACGGGCAACGCCCAGCCGAGCGCGCGATAGATCTGCGCCTGCCGGGCGGCATTGGTGAGATGATCCACGCCGCGAATGACATGGGTGATGCCCATATCGTGATCGTCGACGACGACGGAGAGATTGTAGGTCGGCGTGCCGTCGCTGCGGAGGAGTACGAGGTCGTCGAGATCCTTGTTCGCAAACACGACGCGTCCCTGAACCTTGTCGTCGATGATTGTTTCGCCGTCGCGCGGCGCCTTGAAGCGAATGACAAACGGAACGCCCTCCGGAGCATCTCGATCTGCACAGTCCCGCCATGTCCCGTCATAGGTCGGCGGCCGGCCTTCGGCGCGTGCGCGCTCGCGCATCGCGTCCAGCTCCTCGGGGCTGGCATAGCAGCGATAGGCATTGCCCTCGGCGAGGAGCTTCTCGGCGATCTCGCGATGACGCGCGGCCCTCGCAAATTGGTAGACGGGCTCCTCATCCCAACCGAGCCCGAGCCAGGAAAGGCCGTCGAGAATGGCGTGGATGGCGTCGTCAGTCGAACGCGCCCGGTCGGTGTCCTCGATGCGGAGCAGCATCTTGCCGCCCTTCGCCCGTGCGTAGAGCCAATTGAACAAAGCCGTGCGTGCGCCGCCGATATGCAGATAGCCGGTGGGCGAGGGGGCAAAGCGCGTGACGACGGTCTCGGACATGCGCCGGAACGGACCTCCCGGATTGGCGGCGAAATTCGGACGGCCGTGATGTAGCATAGAGGAGGGGAAAGGTCAGGGCGGGGGCATCAATGCCTGGCCAGGGCGAAGATGTGTGGAGCGAAGAGAGCGGGCCTCGCGGCCATGCGCCACGCCTCGCTTCCCGCATGTTCGCCGCCATCAGCGCTTCGGTTACCGCCGAATCCGACCGTTGGCCGCTCTGGGTGCCGGTCCTCTTCGCCGCCGGCATCCTCATCTATTTCGCGCTTCCCTTGGAGCCCCGCTGGGAAAGTGCGGCGGCCTTCCTGCTCGCATCGCTCGGGTTGTTTGTCGCCATGCGCGACCGGACCCCGGTGCTCATCCTTGGCGGCGCACTTCTTCTCATCGCGTTCGGCTTCGCCGCGGCAAAAATCCGAACGGAGAGCGTTCGCGCGCCGGTCCTTGCCGAGGAATTGCGCGGCGTGACGGTCGAAGGTTGGGTCGAGCGCTACGAATTGCGCGACGAAGCAAGAGCGAGGGCGACGCTTAGGGTCACCGAGCTCGACGCGTTGCCGCCTCTGGAGCGGCCGTTCCGTGTGCGGATCTCCATGCACGCGGCGAGCGGCCGCCTCGAGACCGGCGACCGCGTCTCGGTGAGGGCGGCGCTGCGTCCGCTGCCGGAGCCGGTTCAGCCGCGCGGCTTCGATTTTGCGCGCACCGCCTGGTTCGATCAGATCGGCGCCGTCGGTTACGCGCTCGGAAGACCCGTCGTCCTCGCAGATGGCGAAGATCCGCCCTGGGACCTTGCCGCCTGGGCGCCGGTCGATCGCCTCCGCGGGGCGATCAATGCGCGCATTCGCGCCGCGTTGCCCGGAAAGCGCGGCGAGGTCGCGGCTGCGCTGATCACCGGCGAGCGGGCCGGCATCCCGGAGAACGACAACCGCGCCATGCGCGATTCCGGCCTGTTCCACATCCTTTCCATCTCGGGCCTGCATATGGTGATCATGGCGGGCACATTGTTCTGGGCGGTCCGCGCCGGATTGGCGCTCATCCCGTCTCTGGCTCTCCGCTTCCCGATCCGGAAATGGGCGGCTGTCGCCGCCCTCGTTACCGCCTTCGTCTATCTCCTCCTCTCGGGAGCTGCGGTTCCGACCGTGCGCGCCTGGATCATGATGAGCGTCGTGCTCATTGCCGTGTTGCTGGACCGGCCGGCGCTCACCATGCGCAACGTGGCGCTCGCCGCGCTCATCATTCTCATCCTGTCGCCGGAAAGCCTGTTCGATGCGAGCTTCCAGATGTCCTTCGCCGCCGTCATCGGACTGATCGCACTCGTCGAGGCGCATGGCCGGCAGGAGAGCGAGAGCGCGGAGGATGTGAGTGCGTTCTGGCGCCTGCTTCGCCGCATCAGGATATTCATCGTCGGCGACGTGGTAACGACTTTGGTGGCAACGGCGGCGGTGGCGCCCTTTGCCATCTACCATTTCCATCGGATGTCGCATTACGGCGTCTTCGCCAATCTGCTGGCCTTGCCGCTCGTCACCTTTCTGATCATGCCGTTTGCGCTGCTCGCATTGATCGCGATGCCGTTCGGGCTGGAAGCCTGGCCGCTGCAGATCATGGGAACCGGCATCGCGCTGCTGCTCGACATCGGCACCTGGATTGCCTCCTGGCCTGGCGCCGTCTCGGTGGTGCCGGCCATGCCGCCGCTCTCGCTTCTCCTCATGGCCTTTGGCGGGCTTTGGTTCTGCCTGTGGCAGACGAGGTGGCGGGCGCTCGGCCTCGTCTTTCTGGCGGCGGGTCTGCTTGGCAGCGGGGAGAACCGGAAGCCGGACCTCCTCGTCGAGCGCGATGGGCGGAGCGTCGCGCTCCGCAGCGCCGAGGGATCCCTCGCATTTCCTCCTGCCACGGAGGCAAGCTACAGCATCGAGAAATGGCTGTTGGCGGACGGCGACAAGCGCGACGCGAAGGCGGCCTCAGCATCGGGCACGTTCCGCTGCGATCATCTCGGCTGTATCGGAACTTTGCGGGGGAAAACCGTCGCCATCGTCCGGCATGTGGCCGCGCTCGAGGAAGATTGTCGGGTCGCCGAGATTGTCGTTGCACCCTTCACGGTTGGGAAGGCTTGCAAGGGGCCGCGGGTGGTGATCGACCGCCGGGCGTTGAAGGAGGGCGGCGCGCATGCGCTTTATCTAGATGGCCTCTCCATCAGGAGCGAGAGCGTCGCCGAAGCGCGCGGGCAAAGACCCTGGGTGCCGCAAAGAGAGATTGCCGCGAAGGCGGCGGCTCCAGCGGGGAGAGCGCATGCCTACGGTTTCGATGCCGACAATGCCGAGAGCGGTCCGCGCTCCGATCCCGAGGAATAGAGACGCGTCGCGGAGCTAGTAGCGGCGGATCAAGCCGACGAGCCGGCCCTGCACGCGCACGCGGTCAGGCCCGAAGATACGCGTCTCATAGGCGGAGTTCGCCGCTTCGAGCGCGATGGAATCGCCGCGGCGGCGAAGGCGCTTTAGCGTCGCCTCCTCCTCATCAACCAAAGCGACGACGATGTCGCCATTGCCGGCATCGTCGCATTTCCGCACGATGATGGTGTCGCCTTCGAGGATGCCGGCGTCGATCATGGAATCGCCGCGCACTTCCAGAGCGAAATGCTCGCCCTTGGTAAGCAATTCCGGAGGCACGTCGATGGTGTCGAGCCGCGTTTGGATCGCCTCGATCGGCACGCCGGCGGCGATGCGGCCCATGACCGGCACGCTCACGCTTTGCGGCATCGGCTCGCCATCGGCCAATTGCGGCACCCGGCCGAGGCTGCCCTCGATGACGCTTGGGGAAAAGCCGCGCGCGCGGGCCGCGGCCAGCGGCGGCGGCATGGATTCCGGCAGGCGGACGATCTCCATCGCCCGCGCCCGATGGGGCAGCCGGCGCAGGAAGCCGCGCTCTTCAAGAGCGGTGATCAGCCGGTGGATGCCGGATTTGGATTTGAGGTCGAGCGCCTCCTTCATTTCGTCGAAGGAGGGGGGAACCCCGGACTCCTTCAGGCGCTCGTGAATGAACATCAGAAGCTCTTTTTGCTTCACCGTGAGCATTTGGTCCCCTTTGGGCGCGGCCTGTCGCCCCTTGTACAAATCATGAACAGTTTATCTGTTCTATTTGTGTTCTGCAAGCGCGAAAGCCCAATATCTGGTCGTTCGCCACGCCGGAATCCTTGCGTGTCGATGATTCGAGTTTCCGGGACATTAACCAGGCTCGCCGAGCGAGCCTAAAGGGCGATGATCTTCACCCGCGCGCCCTTGGCCAAGGGTGGCGCGTTTGGGGCGATCACCAGAAGACAGTCGGCGCGGGCGAAATCGGCCATCAGCGAACTGTCCTGGACAGGGATGGGCCGGACCATTCGCGCGCCCTCGGCGGTCCATTCGGATACCGCCCGCATGTAATGCTGGCGCGGACCGTTCGCGGGCATGTCTTCGGCAAGGAGGGCGTCTTCAAGCTCCCGCGCGTCCTCAATGCCGAGCATCCCGTTCAGCATCGGCACCAGCAGAACGAGCGCTGAGACCAATGCGGAGACCGGATTGCCCGGCACCCCGAGCATGCGTTGCTTGCCGATTTTGCCGTAGAGAATGGGTTTTCCGGGGCGCATGGCGAGCTTCCGGAAGACGAGCTGCAGCCCTTCCGCCTCGAGCGTCGAGGCGACGAGATCCCGCTCACCGACCGATGCCCCACCGATCGTCACGAGGATGTCGGCGGAGCTGCCGGCGCGGGCGAGCGTGGCGATGCTCTCCGGCGTGTCTTGCGCAATGCCGAGCAGCATGGCTTCGCCGCCATGCTGTTCGACGAGGGCGGCAAGCCCAGTCGCCGCCGAAGCGATGATCTGATCCGGACCCGGATCCGTGCCCGGCGGCACCACCTCGTCACCGGTGGCGAGGATGGCGACACGCGGCTTCCGGCGCACCGGCAGCTCGGCGTAATTCATGGCGGCCGCCAGCATCATACGACGCGCATCGAGCAGGGTGCCGGCCCGCAGCAAGATTTCGCCCTCCCTGAAATCCTGACCGGAGGGGCGAATGAAGCGTTCCTTATCGACGGAGTTGATGGTGGCGATATCGCCGGACAGATCGACATTTTCCTGAATGACGACGCGATCGGCGCCAGGAGGGACGGGCGCGCCGGTGAAGATGCGAACGGTTTGTCCTGCGCCAAGCGTGCCGCCAAAACGCTGTCCGGCGGCGGACTCGCCGATCAGCCGCAAGCTCGCCGGCAGCGACGCCACATCCTCGCTGCGCACCGCAAAGCCATCCATCGCCGAGGCGGGGAAGGGGGGCTGGGTGAGGCGTGCCTGCAGGTCCTCGGCGAGCACGCGCCCGAGCGCGTCGGCAAGCGGTATGCGCTCGGCCTCGAGCGGCTCGAGCCCTTCGGTGACGAGGCAGATCGCCTCAGAGACGGGAAGGAGTGCCATGGCCCTTTAACGCCGCCGGCAAGGATCGCTCACGGACGCCGATAGTCGCCCGAGCGCCCGCCGGTTTTTTGCACGAGGCGAATGCCGGAAAACTCCATGCCGCGATCGACGGCTTTGCACATGTCATAGATGGTGAGGCAGGCGATGGAGACCGCCGTCAGCGCCTCCATCTCGACGCCGGTCTTCGCCTCGACCTTGGCCGTCGCGCTGACGCGAATGCCGCTCGGCTCTTGCGACGGCACGAACTCGACGACCATTTGCGTCAAGGGAAGCGGATGGCAGAGCGGGATGAGCTCATGCGTCCGCTTCGCCGCCATGATGGCGGCGATGCGCGCTGTCGCGAGCACGTCGCCCTTCGGGGTTTCGCCGGCAAGGATGAGATCGAGGGTTGCGGGCGCCATGGCGACGAAGCCTTCGGCGACGGCGATCCGCTCGGTCACGGCCTTGGCCGAAATATCGACCATGCGCGCTTCGCCGGCCTCGTTGAGGTGACTGAGACGCGAGGCGGTCATTGCGCCGCTTCCGTCAGCGCTACCGGCTTGCCGGTCAGGAGGAGCCGCGTGGCGGCGGCGACGTCGCCGGCACGCATCAAGCTCTCGCCGACCAGAAAGGTACGGACGCCAGCTTCGGCGAGACGCATCAGATCCCCATGGCTGAAGATGCCGCTTTCGGCGATCACGGTGCGGTCCGGGGGGATAAGCGGTGCCAGCCTCTCGGTGGTTTCGAGGGTGGTCGCGAATGTTTTCAGATTGCGATTATTGATCCCGATCAGCTTCGCATCGAGGCGAAGCGCGCGTTCAAGCTCCCGCTCGTCATGCACTTCGATGAGCGCATCCATGCCAAGCTCCGCGGCAGCATCGGCAAGAGCGCGGGCTGTCTCATCGCTCAACGCGGCCATGATGATGAGGATGCAGTCGGCGCCCCAGGCCCGCGCCTCGGCGACCTGGTAAGTGTCGAGCATGAAGTCCTTGCGCAGCGCCGGCAGGCTGGTCGCGTCTCTTGCTGCTGCGAGATATTCAGGCGCGCCCTGAAAGGACGGCGCGTCGGTCAAGACCGAGAGGCATACGGCGCCGCCGTCCTCATAAGCGCGGGCGAGCGACGGCGGATCGAAATCGGCGCGGATCAGTCCTTTCGACGGGCTCGCCTTCTTCACTTCCGCGATCAGCGCGAAATCCCCGCGCGAGAGCCGCGAAGCGATCGCTCCCGCGAAGGGGCGAACCGGCGGTGCCGCGAGCGCCCGCTCGCGCATCTCCTCCGGCGGACAGGCCGCTTTCGCCGCCGCGACCTCGTCGCGCTTATAGGCAAGTATTCGCTCGAGCACGTCCGCCATGATCAAGCCTTAGCATGGCTGAGTTCGACGAGCGCGTTCAAGACGCCGGTCGCTCTGCCGGAATCGATCGCATCGGCGGCGAGGGTCACACCCTCACGCAAGGACTGTAGCCCTTCCCGCGACAAGCAGCGCCGCCGCGGCATTGAGGAGAACGATGTCGCGGAACGGCCCCTTGGCGCCGCCGAGGAGGAGGCGGATCTGCGCCGCATTTTCGGCCGCGTCGCCGCCCAGCAAATCCTCAGGCTTCGCCTCGGGGAGGCCGGCGTTCTTCGGAGAGATCTTGAAGGTCGAGATGCGGCCGCCATCGAGCGCGGCGACTTCGCTCACGCCGGTCGTCGTCAGCTCGTCGAGACCGTCGCCGCCATGCACCACCCAGGCGCGCTCGGTGCCAAGGAGCGCCAGCACCCGGGCGAGGGGCTCCACCCATTGCGGGGCGAACACGCCGACGAGCTGGTATTTGGTGCCGGCCGGATTGGCCAAGGGTCCGAGCAGATTGAAGATCGTGCGCGTGCCGAGTTCGCTCCGCACCTTGGCGACATGGCGCATGGCGGAATGATGGTTCGGCGCGAACATGAAGCCGAGCCCGCAACCGGAGATGCAGGTGGAGATCGTCTCCGGCGCGGCGTCGATATTGACGCCGAGCGCTACGAGCACGTCGGCGGATCCGCAGCGCGAAGAGATCGACCTGTTGCCGTGCTTCGCCACCGGAACGCCGGCGCCCGCCACGACGAAGGCCGACGCGGTGGAAATGTTGAAGGTGCCCTTGGTGTCGCCGCCGGTGCCGCAAGTGTCGATGGCGCCTGCCGGCGCCCGCACGGTGAGAACCTTGCCTCGCATCGCCCGGGCAGCGCCGGCGATTTCATCCACGGTCTCGCCGCGCACGCGCAAACCGATGAGAAGGCCGGCGATTTCCGCCGGGGTGGCGTCGCCCGACATCACATAGCCGAAGGCCTCGGCGGCTTCTTCCTGGGAAAGTCCGGTGCCGGAGACGACTTTGGCGATGGTGCCGCGAAGGTTTGACAGCCCCGCGCCGTTCTTCAGAGCAAGGTCAGAGGGCACCGAGCGCTTCCCTTGGGCCGGCGGCCCGCGCGCGGCGCTCGACCCGGGCTAGATCAAGGAAATTGGCGAGCAGCTGGTGACCATGCTCGGAGGCGATGCTTTCGGGATGGAATTGCACTCCATGCACCGGAAAGTGCCGGTGCTGAAGGCCCATGATCACCCCGTCCGCGGTCTCGGCGGTGATTTCGAGTTCCTCGGGCAGCGTATCGCGCTCGACGACCAGCGAATGATAGCGCGTGGCTGAGAAATCTTGAGGGAGGCCGGCGAACACGCCCTTGCCGGAATGATGCACCTTCGAAAGTTTGCCATGCATCAAGGAGGGGGCGCGGATGACGCGGCCGCCATAGATTTGGCCGATGGATTGATGGCCGAGACAGACGCCGAGGATCGGGATGTCCTTCCCCGCCCGCTCGATCAATTCGAGGCAAATCCCGGCACGGTCCGGATCGCAAGGGCCGGGCGAGAGAACGATGGCCGCGGGCGCTTCGGCAAGTACCTCATCGACGCTGATCTTGTCGTTGCGATAGACGCGGCTGCTCGCGCCCAGCTCACCGAGAAAATGGACGAGGTTGTAGGTAAAGCTGTCGTAATTATCGATGAGCGTCAGCATAGGCTGGTGTTAATCCCGCGCGGCGAGGCCCGTCAAGCGCGGCTTCAGACGGGGGCGCTAAGAGTGCTGCTCGTCCCTCGGCGTCAAAAACAGCTCAAGCTTTCCGCTGTTTATCTGGATGTCCTTCCAGTCGCCGGCAGGAAAGCGGATCACCACGACGCCTGCGGTCGGATATTTGGCGGCGAGGCGGTCCCGAAGATGCATCGGCCCGGAGCCGATGAGATCGAGCGCCAGCTCATGAATCTCAGGATTGTGGCTGACGAGCAGGAGGGTGCCGGCCGTCGCAGGCGCGCCCTTTAGGATCTCCAAGAGCGCCTGCGGCGTGCCGTGATAGAGCCCGTCCACATAATCGACCTGCGGCGTGCTTTTCAGCTCCGGCAGGACGAGGGCGAGCGTATCGCGGGTGCGCCGCGCGCTTGAGCAAAGCACATGGTCCGGCGTGACACCGTGCTTGGCGAGCGCCTTGCCCATCAAGGGAGCGTCCGCCTTGCCCCGGGAGTTGAGCGGCCGCTCATGGTCAGGGAGGGTGGGGTCCTTCCAACTCGACTTCGCGTGCCTGAGAAGTATCAGCGTTCGCATATCCGCCTCACTACCTTACGACCGGCGCCTGGCGCGCGTCGCAAAGCGCACGGCTTCTTCCGCGGCACGGAAGAGGGCAGCGGCCTTGCTCACGCATTCCGCCTGCTCCCGCTCAGGCACGGAATCGGCGACGACACCGGCGCCGGCTTGCACATACATGGTCCCGTCCTTCACCACCGACGTCCGGAGCACGATGCAGGAATCCATCTCTCCATTCGCGGAGAAATAGCCGACGCAACCGGCATAGAGGCCGCGCTTCTCGTCTTCGAGCTCGTCGATGATTTCCATGGCCCGCACTTTCGGCGCGCCGGAGACGGTGCCGGCCGGAAAACCCGCCATCAGCGCATCGATGGCGTCGCGTTTCGGGTCGATTTTCCCCTCGACATTCGAAACGATATGCATGACCTGGCTGTAATATTCGAGGAAGAAGGAGTCGGTCACGCGCACGCTGCCAATCTCGGCGACCCGGCCGACATCGTTGCGGCCAAGATCGAGAAGCATCAGATGCTCGGCGCGCTCCTTCGCATCGGCGAGCAGTTCTTCGGCGAGTGCCTTATCTTCGTCGGGGTCGTGCCGCGCGGCCGCGTGCCGGCGATCGGCCTGACGGTGACGACGCCGTTCCGCGCGCGAACCAGGATCTCGGGACTTGAGCCCGCGACCGCGAACTCCCCGAAGTTTAGGTAATAGAGGAAGGGAGAAGGATTGACGCGGCGGAGCGCCCGATAGAGCGAAAAAGAGGGTAGCGAGAACGGAGCTTCGAAGCGCTGGCTGAGCACGACTTGGAAGATGTCGCCCGCCGCGATGTAATCCTTGGCGCGTGCGACCTTCTGCATATAGTGCCGCCGGCGTCGTGCAGCCTTTCGGCATCGGATGCTCGGGCTCGGCGCCAAGGTCGCCGACATGCGGCAAAGGCTGTTCGAGCCGGTCGAGCGCCGACGCAATCCGCTCGGCGGCTCGCGCATAGGCTGCTTGGGCGCTGACGCCGGCAAGCGGCCGCACCGGCGTCACCACAATCATCTCGTCCTTCACCCCATCGAACACGACGATGAGGGTCGGGCGCACCATGATGGCGTCGGGAAGGCCGAGCTTGTCCGGCTTCGACGACGGCAAATTCTCGATGAGGCGTACGGTGTCGTAGCCCATATAGCCGAAGATGCCGGCAGCCATTGGCGGCAAGGCCGATGGAAGCTCGATTGCGGATTCGGCGAGCAGCTCCCGCAGCGATTGCAGCGCGGGCAGGGACGAGGGGCTGAAGGCCTCCGCATGGGCCTCCGGCGATCGGTTGATTTCGGCCTTGGCGCCGCGCGCCCGCCAGATCACATCCGGCTCGCAGCCGATGATGGAATAGCGGCCACGGACAGCGCCGCCCTCAACCAATTCCAAGAGGAAGCTGTTCGGCCGCTCATGGGCGAGTTTGAGCATCGCCGAGACGGGGGTCTCGAGATCGGCAACGAGCCGCGTCCAGACGACCTGCGGGGTGCCGGCCTCGTAAAGGCGCGTAAAGCTCGTGACATCGGGCTCGATCGGAGTGCCCGCAGGCTCCGGCACGGGCCTCAGCGAAGCGGCCCTTGCCGTGTTCATTGCGCTTCGCTGCCGGTCAGCCTTGCCAACGCCTGGCGATTCATGGTGACGCCGTAGCGCTGCTCCAGCGCCGCGAAATATTCGCCGATGATGTCCTCGCCGATGAAATTGGCGAGCCGTTTTTTCAATTGCTGTTCGGCGGGCCCCTCAATCTTCGGCGCGGGATTAATCTTCTCAACTTGGAACACGATCCGGCCCTCATCGACGCCTGAAGGCGCCGAGGCATAAGTGCCTTTCGGCAGCGCGTAGGCCTGCCCTATCGCTGCGGGCAGAATGTTCATGGCGATGCCATCGCGCTTCAGCGGCTCGGAGGTGATCACTTGCGTGTTCAGCTGCTTCGCCACGTCTTCGAGCGTCTTGCCGCTATTCAGCTCTTTCACCAAACCGTCGGCGAATTTCGCAACGATGTTCCGGTCCGCCCCAAGCCGCCAATCCTCGGTGAGTTTCGCTTTCACCTCGTCGAAGGGGCGGAGCTTCGACGGCTCGATGCCGAGAAGCTCGAACCAAACGAGGCCCTCATCTTTGGCATCGATCGGATCATTCTCGACGCCGACCTCGCTCGCAAAGGCGGCGTTGAGCAGCTGTGTCTGCTGCGGCAGGGTTAGGGCCTTTCCGTCGGGGCCCTTACCCTCGCGATCGACCTTCTCGAACAATTCGTATTTCAGCTTGAACTTCTCGGCGATCTCGGAGAGCTGCGCGCCCGCCGCCCGTTCGTCCTCGATCTTGTCATGCAGATCGAAAATGGCGGTCTGCGCCCGCTCTTTGAGTTTCTTGCTCTCGAGGTCTTTCTTCGCCTCTTCGAAGGTGACGTCCTTGCCGGCCTCGATCTCCGTCACCCGCAACAGGGTGAACTTCCCGAGCTCTCCGGCGACAGGCTCGCTGACCTTGTCCTTCTCCAATTTGAACGCAGCCTCGGCGATCGCCGCGTCGGCCATATCGGCGCGAGTGAGCAGTCCGAGGTCGATGTCCTCCTCGCTCAGCCCGTTTTCCTTGGCGACAACGACAAAATCGGTGCCGGATTGGATCTTCTGATAGGCAGCGTCGGCGGCGGTTTTGTCGGCGAAGGGGATCTGCTGCACTTTTCGCTTTTCGGCCTTGCCGAGCTTGTCCTTCTCCTGCTCGTAAGCCTCCTTGATCTCGGCCTCGGTAATCTGCACCTGGTCCTTGACGGCCTCTGGCGTGACGGCGAGGACGCCGATCTTACGGAACTCGGGTTGGGTATATTTGTCTTTGTTGTTCTCGTAGAAGCTCTTCAGGTCCGCGTCGGTCGGCGCCGGGGTGGCACCGGCGGCGCTTCGTGGCACGACCACGTAGCGCAGAGTGCGCGTTTCGTTGTTGAAATCGTTGAAGGCGGACAGGAACATCGGTGGCATGGTCGCGGTCCGGCCGATCGTGGCGAGCAATTGCCGCCGCAAATTGTGCTCCTTCTCGGCTGCGATGTATCCCTGCTCACTCATATCCATGTTGCGCATGGCCTGCTGCAGGGCGATGGGACTGAAATTTCCCGCCGAATCTTTGAAGCTCGGGTCGTTCTTGATGGCTTCGAGCAGCGCCTCGTTGCTGATGCTAAGGCCGAGCTCCTTCGCGTGATTGTCGACCGCAGCGCCGCCGACCAGCCGCTCCAGGACGCGGCGGTCTAGGCCTTGCTCCCGCGCTTCCTGCAAGGACAAAGCGCGCTTGGCATCGGCACTCATGACGCGCAGCACTTCCTGCTGCGCCCGCGTGTAGTCCTGCGACGTGATTTCCGTGTCGCCAACAGTGACGAGGCTCTGGCTTCCGTAATTGCGGAAGACGTCTTCGATGCCCCAGATTGCGAAGCTGATGACGAGCAGCCCCATCAGGATCAGGCCGAACATCCGGGCCGCGCCTTTACGCAAAGTGTTGAGTGCCACGCCTTGAGATTCCTTCGCTAGGCTATTGTAATCGTTCCGCACCCGTGGCCGATTTGGGATGGCCGAGTGCGGCCGCATCATAGGTAGCAAGACTTAGCGCGGCAAGGCAGCGGTCCTTGGCCTTAAGTGGAGGAACTGGCGTGACGTCGATAAGGCCTCTGGTCGCGGGCAATTGGAAGATGAACGGGACCGCCGCCTCCCTCAACGAGATTGGGGAGCTGCTTGCCTTGATGCGGCAGCGGCCGGTACCGGCGGCGGATGTCATGATTTGCCCCCCGGCCACGTTGCTCGACCGGGCGCGGACTGCGCTGCAGGGCGAGGGGCTGTCACTCGGCGGCCAAGATTGTCACACCGAGGTCACCGGCGCCCATACCGGCGACATCTCCGCGGAGATGCTTGCCGATGCAGGGGCTACCGGCGTCATCGTAGGCCATTCCGAACGGCGGCAGGATCACGGCGAAAGCAGCGACATGGTCGCGGCAAAGGCATTGACGGCTCATCGCGCCGGGCTTCTCGCGATCGTCTGCGTCGGAGAGACAGAGACCGAACGGAAGGAGGGCCGGACCCTCGAGGTGGTCGGCCGGCAGATCGAGGGTTCGGTGCCGAAATCGGCGAATGCCGGGGACACGGTCATCGCCTATGAGCCGGTCTGGGCCATCGGCACCGGACTGACCCCAACGCCTGAGGACGTGGCGGAAGTGCATGCCTTTATTCGGGAAGGGCTTCGCCGCCGGCTCGGGCCAGAGGGCGGAAAGATGCGCATTCTCTATGGCGGCTCGGTCAAACCGGAGAATGCCGCCACCCTCCTTGCCACACCCGATGTGAATGGGGCTCTGGTGGGCGGCGCAAGTCTTAAAGCTCGCGATTTCTATGCTATTCTGTTGGCCTATTTGGGGGACGAGGGCCAGACAGGGAAGGATCGAGCGGGCCGCTAGCGGTCGTTCAGCCTCCCCGTAATGGCCCCAAAAACGGTGATATGAGCGGCCTTTCGGGGAAAACGCGTTACTGGACGCGCGCGGCGGTGCTGACGCTTGTCGCCCTGCCTTTTAGCGCGCCGACAGCATTCGCCGAGCCGCTCGACAAGGAAAGCTGCACAAGGCTTTCGGCCGAGAGCAAGGGGCTCCTCACCAAGGACATGCGCGCCGCCTTGGAACACGGCCCGGATTGGGTGAAGCGAAACCTCAATCCGGATGCCATCGAAAAGGTGCGGCATTTTCTGAGCGTCGAAGAGCAGATCCAGTTTCGCTGCAGGGGCGGGGGCGTCGATAAGACCGCGGTGGAGAAGACCTCCGGGGTTCCGTTGCCGGATCGAAATCCGAGCCGCACCACATCCGCGAGCGGCGCCGCCGGCCCTAGCCAAGCCCTGGCCGATTCAGTTAAGACACCGCCGGGCAAAGCGAAGGCGACGCGATGATCACTGTTATTCTTGTCGTTCACATCATGATAGCCGCGGCGTTGGTCGCCGTCGTGCTGCTGCAACGCTCCGAAGGCGGGGCGCTTGGCATCGGCGGCGGCGGTGGCGGATTGATGACCGGCCGAGGCGCCGGCAACGCTTTGACCAAGACCACGGCCGTGCTCGGCGCCATGTTCTTTGCGACCAGCCTCGTCCTCAGCATCATGGCCGGCCGCCAAGGCGGACCGAGCTCGATCTTCGAGCAAGGCAGCGGCGGGGAAGGCGGTCTCCCGGGCCTCGTTCTGCCCTCGGCCCCGCAAAAGGCGCCTGAAGCCCCCGCGCCGCAAGCGCCGCAGCCGCCAAAGCCGCCGACGCAATAACCGCCCGGCCGGCTTCCCGGCGCATCGCCGCCCGACTTTCCCGGTGCATGGTCGTAAGGCCGGGCTTACGACTCAGCACGCTTTCCGCTAAGGTCGAGGCCCATGACGCGGTACATCTTTATTACCGGCGGCGTGGTCTCTTCTCTCGGTAAGGGGCTGGCATCTGCCGCACTTGGCGCGCTGCTGCAAGCGCGCGGCTATACCGTCCGCCTGCGAAAGCTCGACCCCTATCTCAACGTCGATCCGGGGACGATGAGCCCCTATCAGCACGGCGAGGTGTTCGTCACCGACGACGGCGCTGAGACCGATCTCGATCTCGGCCATTATGAACGCTTCACGGGGCGCCCGGCCAGCCAAGCCGACAACATCACCACGGGGCGGATCTATCAGCAGATCATCGCCAAGGAGCGGCGCGGCGATTATCTCGGCTCCACCGTGCAAGTGATCCCGCATGTCACCGACGCCATCAAGAATTTCATCATGCAGGGCAATGAGGGCGTCGATTTCGTCCTTTGCGAAATCGGCGGCACGGTCGGCGACATCGAGGGCCTGCCCTTCTTCGAGGCCATCCGCCAGCTCGGCAATGAGCTGCCGCGCGGCCAATCGGTCTTTATCCATCTGACGCTGGTGCCGTTCATTCCAAGCGCCGGCGAATTGAAGACGAAGCCGACGCAGCACTCCGTCAAGGAGCTGCGGTCGATCGGCATTCAGCCTGACGTGCTCCTTTGCCGCTGCGAGCGGCCGCTGCCGAAAGACGAGCGGCGTAAGATCGCGCTCTTCTGCAATGTCCGGACAGAAGCCGTCGTGCAGGCGCTCGATGTCGCCAGCATTTACGAAGTGCCGGTGCGCTATCACGAAGAAGGTCTCGACCGCGAGGTCTTGGCGGCCTTCGGCATCACGCACGCTCCGGAGCCGGACCTTTCGCGCTGGCGCGAGATCGTCGGGCGCATTGCAAACCCGGACGGAGAAGTGAATGTCGCCGTGGTCGGCAAATATACCGGCCTCAAGGACGCCTATAAGTCCCTCAACGAGGCGCTCGTGCATGGCGGCATCGCCAACAAGGTGAAGGTGAACCTTGAGTGGTTCGAGGCGCAGACCTTCGAGCAAGAGGATGCCGCCGCCCATCTCGAGGACGTGCATGGCATTCTCGTGCCGGGAGGGTTCGGCGAGCGCGGAACGGAGGGAAAGATCCAAGCCGCGCGTTTCGCGCGCGTGAAGGGCGTACCCTATTTCGGCATCTGTTTCGGCATGCAGATGGCCGTCATCGAGGTCGCGCGCAATCTCGCCGGCATCGACGAAGCAAGCTCCACCGAGTTCGGCCCGTCGTCGGAGCCTGTCATCGGTCTCATGACCGAATGGATGAAGGGGGAGGAGCTGGAGCGCCGCCAGGACAACGGCAATCTCGGCGGCACGATGCGCCTCGGCGCCTATGACGCCGTGCTCGCGAAAGGCAGCAAGGTCGCGGAAATCTATGGAACGACGCGCATCTCCGAGCGGCACCGTCACCGCTATGAGGTGAACACGCGCTACCGGAACCGGCTGGAAGGAGCGGGTTTGCGCTTCTCCGGCCTATCCCCGGACGGGCTGCTGCCGGAGATCGTGGAGATCCCGGACCACCCCTGGTTCATCGGCGTGCAATTTCACCCCGAGCTCAAATCACGGCCCTTCGAGCCGCATCCGCTCTTCGCCTCTTTCATCGGCGCGGCGGTGGAGCAGTCTCGCCTCGTCTAGGCGAGAGCTGCTCCTGCAAGGCCGCTATCGCCGCTTGCGTGGCGCCGAAGCTGCCGGCGGCACCTTCGATCTTGACGCTCCGCGCTCGGGGATCGTCGTATCGGCGGCGAGGATGCGCGATTTGAACAAATAGCCGGCCGCTCCTGCGCCAACGAGGGGCGCCAGGATGAACAGCCAAAGCTGCATCAGAGCCTCGGTGTTGGTTCCGGCGCCGACAATCGCCGGCCCGATGGAACGCGCCGGATTGAGCGAAGTGCCGGTGATGTTGATGCCGAAAAGATGCAGCGCGATGAGCGTCAGGCCGATGGCAAGGCCGGCAAGTTCGACCGGCGCTCCGCGTTGCGTCGCTCCAAGGATGCAGACAAGGAAGAAGAAGGTGGCGAGCGCCTCATAAAGGAAGGCCGAGACGACGCTATATCCGCCGAGATAGCCGGGTCCCCATCCATTCTGGGCGAGGCCACCATCCCAGCCGGAGCCCTTGCCGGACAGGATGAGATAAAGCACGAAGGCCGCCGCAAGCGCTCCGAGCACCTGCGCGACGACATAGCGGATGAGATCCTCGAGGCTCATCCGCCCGGCGGTGTAAACGCCGAAAGAGACGGCCGGATTGATATGGCAGCCGGAAATCTGCCCGATGCCATAAGCCATCGCCACGATGGTGAGGCCGAAGGCGGCGCCGATGCCGAGCGCGTCGATCGACGTTGCTCCCGAACCCATTCCACTCATCACGGCCGCGCCACAGCCAATTAAAACAAGCGCAAAAGTCCCCACGAATTCTGCAATTGCTTTGTTCATGATGGATTTCCCCCCAAAAAGACGTTCCAGATAACGGCAAACTTGGCCCACACGCAAACGGGGAATACGGGCTTTTCAACGCTAGATCTGAGGCCACGAAGCGGGTCCTGGGTGCGGACCGGGCCGAAGCGAGGGGCACTAGGGGCGTCCTCCACCCGGGGCGCCGGCGAAATCGGATAAGATCCTCGCATGGTGGACGCGCCGCTTACGGGCCTTCGGGGCAGCCTGATCAGCTTCAGCGATGATCCCTTCCTCGCCGACCCTGCACACTGCTTTCACTACGAGCCGGATGGATTGATCCTTTGCCGCGACGGGCTCATCGAGGCGGCCGGCCCTTATGCCGAATTGCGGTCGCGGCTCCCGGACGCGGCAATCGCCGATTATAGCGGCTGCATCCTCTCTTCCGGCTTCATCGATGCGCATGTGCATTACGTGCAGACGGGCGCGATTGCCGCGCCCGGAAAGCAGCTGCTGCAATGGATCGAGGAGTACATCTATCCGGTCGAGGAGGGCTTCGCCGACGAAGCGCATGGGCGCGCCATCGCGTCGGTCTTTTGCGACGCGCTCCTCCGCAACGGCACGACCACGGCATGCGTCTATTGCGCCGTCTATCCGCAATCGGTCGATGCGCTGTTCGAAGAGGCGCTGAAGCGCAATCTCCGGCTCGTCGCCGGCAAATGCATGATGGATCGCAACGTGCCCGAGGCGTTACGGGATAGTGCGCAGAGCGGCTACGACCAGTCGAAAGCGCTGATCGAGAAATGGCACGGGAAGGGGCGATTGCTCTACGCCGTCACGCCGCGTTGGGCGGGCTCGAGCACGCCGGCGCAGCTCGAGGCGGCGGGCGCGCTTTGGGAGGACTATCCGGACCTCAATCTGCAAACGCATCTCGCCGAGAACCGCGAGGAGGTCGCCTTCATCGCCAAGCTTTTTCCGGAGCGGAAAGACTTCCTCGACGTCTACGATCATTACGGGCTGGTCGGGCGGCGGTCGGTGCTCGGCCATGGCATCTGGCTTTCGGACTCGGAATTCCAGCGCATCCATGAGCGGCGTGCCTCGATCGCCCATTGCCCGACCTCCAACCTCTTTCTCGGCAGCGGCCTTTTCCGCATGCGCGCCGCTAAGGATCTGAACTGTCCGATCGAGGTCGGTCTCGGAACCGATATCGGCGCCGGCACCAGCTTCTCGCTGCTCGCCACGTTGAATGAAGCCTACAAAGTCGCGGCGCTGAATGCGGCGCCGCTCACCGCGCTGGAAGGCTTTTACCTTGCGACTCTCGGCGGCGCGCGGGCGCTCGGCCTCGAGGAACGGATCGGGTCGCTTGCACCGGGGCGCGAAGCCGACATCATCGTCCTCGACCCGAAGGCTACGCCACTGCTCGCCTTCCGCACCGCCCGCGCCCGGTCGTTCGAGGAGGTGCTGTTCATTCTGATAACGCTCGGCGACGACCGCGCCGTGCGGGCGACCTATGTCGCAGGCGCGCTGGCGCATCGCCGCGACCCCGTTGACGGCTGAGGCTTCGCCGCCCATGGTCCGCCCGTGACCGCCCAGATAAAACCTGCGCCGAGCGCCGCCGTCGAGATCGGAGCCGCCCGCTTCGGCAACGCGCTGCCGCTCGCAATCATCGCCGGGACCTTGCGTGCTGGAAAGCCGCGGGCATGCGCTCGAAACGGCGTCCGCGTGCAAGGAGATTGCCGGCAAGCTCGGGATCGGCCTCGTTTACAAGACATCCTTCGACAAGGCGAACCGGACGAGCGCCGCTGGAGCGCGCGGGTTAGGGCTTGAGCAGGCACTTCCCATCTTTGCCGAGATCAGGGAGAGCCTCAAGCTTCCCATCATCACCGACGTGCATGAGGCGTCACAATGCGGGGCGGTGGCGGAGGCGGTGGACGCCTTGCAGATTCCCGCCTTCCTCTGCCGCCAGACCGATCTTCTCATCGCCGCGGCAAAGACCGGTAAGCCGGTGAATGTGAAGAAGGGCCAGTTCCTCGCGCCTTGGGACATGCGGAATGTTGTCGGCAAGGTCGTCAGCGCCGGCAATGGCAATGTGCTCGTGACCGAGCGCGGCGTCTCCTTCGGCTATAACACGCTCATTTCGGATATGCGCGCTCTCCCCATCCTCGCCGAGATGGGGGCGCCGGTGATCTTCGACGCGACGCATTCGGTGCAGCAGCCGGGCGGACAGGGAGAGGCAAGCGGCGGCGAGCGGCGCTTCGTTCCGGTCCTCGCCCGCGCCGCGGTCGCCGTCGGCGTTGCCGGCATCTTTATCGAAACGCATCAGGATCCGGACCGCGCGCCGTCAGACGGGCCCAACATGCTTCCGCTGAAGGAGCTTGGGCCGCTGCTGGCTGAGCTGATGGAAATCGACCGGATCGCCAAGCGACGGTCTTAACTCCGGTCTAGCCGCGGCCGCGATAGGGGATCACGCCCTGGTCCGGCAGCCACAGACCTTCCGGCAGGGCGCCAAATTGCCAGAACACGTCGATGGGGATGCCGCCCCGCGGAAACCAATAACCGCCGATGCGGAGAAACGCAGGCTCGATCAGCTCGGCGATGCGCTTGCCGATCGTAACCGTCGCGTCCTCATGGAACGCACCGCTGTTGCGGAAGCTGGCAAGGTAAAGCTTCAGCGATTTCGATTCGAGCAGCCAGCGCTTCGGGGCGTAATCGATGACGAGATGGGCGAAATCGGGCTGGCCGGTGATCGGGCAAAGGCACGTGAATTCGGGCGCGGTGAAGCGTGTCGCGTAGAGCGTGTCGCTATGCGGGTTCGGCACGCGCTCAAGTAACGCCTGTTCGGGAGAGGGCGGCACGGGCGTGGATTTCCCGAGCTGCTTCGGCTTCGCGGATTTCGCTGCCATGTCCCGCTACTCCGCGGCGCGGAGACGAGGCGCCGCATTGCCGGGGCCCGCATAGATGCATCCCTCGCCGCAGCTGTCGCGGAAGATGGCGATCTCGGCGAGCCCGGGCACCTTGTTGTGGAGCCTGTCCCAAAGCCACATGGCGATGCGCTCGAGCGTCGGCGCGGTCAGGCCCTCGACCTCATTCAGGAGGCGATGGTCGAGCGCGTCACGGGCTTCGGAGATTGCCGCATCGAGATCGTCGAAATGAAAGAGGAGCCCGGTCTTCGCATCGGGTTCGCCGTCGACGCTCACACGCGCGCGGAAGGAGTGCCCATGCACCCGCGAATTGGGATGTCCGGCCGGCGCCGAGGGCAGGAAATGGGCCGCCTCGAACAGAAATTCCTTAAAGACGCGCATGTCCGTTTCTAGGCGAATCTTCGGATGATCGCCAGCCATCGCCCTTGAGAGCTAAGGCAAGCCGAGCAGCTTATGCGTCTGTAAACTCAGCTGCCATTTCGGATGGTCGAGGCAATAGCCGATCGCGGCGCGGAGCGTTTCATCGCTTCCGTCGCCAAGATCCATGGGCTGCAGCAGGAAATGCCCAAAATCGAGGGTCTCCACCGCGGCCGGATCGAGCGCCGCTTGCGGGTAGACGAGCTTCAGCTCATCGCCTGAGCGTTGCAGGAGCGGCGCGCCGGCCTTTGGGCTGACGCAGATCCAGTCGATGCTGCGCGGCACCGGCAAGGTTCCATTCGTTTCGACGGCGATCTCGAAACCAGCCGCATGCAGCGCCGCGATCAGCGGCTCGTCGATCTGCAGCATCGGCTCGCCGCCGGTCAGCACCACGAAGGGGCGCGTGCCGCCATTGCCGCGCCATTGCTTCGAGGCAAGCCTCGGCGAGCGAGGCCGCATCGGCGAATTTGCCGCCGCCAGGGCCGTCGGTGCCGACGAAATCGGTGTCGCAAAAGGTGCACGTTGCGGCCTCGCGGTCAGCCTCGCGGCCGGACCAGAGATTGCAGCCGGCGAAGCGGCAGAACACGGCCGGCCGGCCGGCGTGAACGCCTTCGCCTTGCAGCGTGTAATAGATCTCCTTGACCGCGTACATGGGAGGAGAATTGGCGTGTTCTCGCCTTTACGGCAAGGACTTGCGGCGGATCTTTACTGTGCCGCGCGAGCGCGCTTTCCGGCCGTTGGTTGGCCCTCGCGCCACTTCGCGTAGCCCTTGGCGCGAAGCTCGCAAGCAGGGCAGGCGCCGCAGCCATAGCCCCAATCGTGCCGCGTGCCGCGTTCGCCTTTGTAGCAGCTGTGGGTGTGCTCGAGGATCAGCTCGACGAGGCCGTCACCGCCGAGCTCTTCGGCAAGCTCCCAGGTCTGCGCCTTGGTCAGCCACATCAGCGGTGTCTCAAGTGTGAAGGGCATCTCCGTGCCGAGCCTGATCGCCTCTTGCAGGGCTGCAAGCGTCGCTTCGCGGCAATCCGGGTAGCCCGAATAATCCGTCTCGCACATGCCGCCGACGAGGAGCGGTCAGGCCGCGCCGATAGCCAAGCGCCGCCGCATAGGTGAAGAAGACAAGGTTGCGGCCGGGAACGAAAGTGCTCGGAAGACCGGAGGCGAGAGTGACGATCTCGGCTTCGGTAGTGAGGGCGGTGTCGCCGATCGCTCCGAAGCTCGTCAGATCGAGCCTGTGGTCGGGGCCGAGCCTTGCCGCCCAAGCGGGAAAGGCGCGCGCCAGTTCCTCCCGTACCTGCACCCGGCATTCGAGCTCGACACCATGACGCTGCCCATAGTCGAAGCCGACCGTCTCAACCCGCTGATAATGTTCGAGAGCGTAGGCGAGGCAGACGGTGGAATCCTGGCCGCCGGAAAAGAGCACGAGCGCTCCCGTCCCGGCTTCGGCCATCACGCGCTCCTTCCGTCGAAGGGAGCGATCTCCAGCGCGGCGATGTCGATATTGTCGAGGCACCTGACATTGACGCCGAAACCCTCGACGCCGTGCTCATCCTGACCGCTCGCGAAGGCCGAGACGCCGCAATGGCGGCAGAAGAGATGGCGGATGACCTTCTTGTTGAACTGATATTCCGACAATTGATCTTCGCCTTGCAGCAGCTTGAATTGCGGCAAACCGACATGGCTCCACAAGATCCCGCGCTTTTCGCAATAGGAGCAATTGCAATCGATGACGGGCGTGAGGTCAGCCTCCACCTCGAAGCGGACGGCGCCGCAATGGCACCCGCCGGTATATTTCTTCAACTCGGTCACAACACTCCTCCTCGTCGGGGCCCCTTGCGCTGAGGCCCCAAGCGGATAAAAGGCGCCGCGAAGCCTTGTCACTTGGCACCGTGACACGCAAGTAAGCCACTCCCAAAGGACCGGACTATGACCGCAATCGCCACCGTCGTCGGGCGGGAAATTCTCGACAGCCGCGGAAACCCCACTGTCGAGGTGGATGTGGTGTTGCAGGACGGCGCCTTCGGCCGCGCCGGCGTTCCCTCGGGAGCCTCGACCGGCGCGCATGAGGCGCATGAGCTTCGCGATGGCGGCAAGCGCTATGGCGGCAAGGGCGTCCAGAAGGCGGTAGAGGCCGTCAATGGCGAGATCCGCAGCGCCATCTCGGGGCTCGACGCGAGCGATCAGGCGGGCATCGACAAGCGTTTGGCCGAGTTAGACGGCACCGACAACAAAAAGCGGCTCGGGGCCAACGCCATTCTCGGCGTGTCGCTTGCCGTCGCCAAGGCGGAAGCGCGTTCGCGCAAGGAGCCGCTCTATCGCTATCTCGGCGGCGCCGATGCAACGCTGCTCCCGGTGCCGATGATGAACATCTTGAATGGCGGCGCGCATGCGGACAATCCGATCGATTTTCAGGAGTTCATGATTGCGCCGGTCGGGGCACAGAATTTCGCGGAAGCTCTGAGACTTGGCGCGGAGATCTTCCACGCGCTGAAAGCCGCGCTGAAAGCCGCGGGCCATAACACCAATGTCGGGGACGAAGGCGGATTTGCTCCCAATCTCGCTTCGACGCGGCAAGCCCTCGATTTCCTCATGGCAGCGATCGGCGCCGCCGGCCTGAAGCCCGGCGAAGATGTCTTCGTTGCGCTCGATGTCGCCGCCACCGAGTTCTACGCCAATGGCAGCTACGAACTAAAGGGCGAGGGACGCACGCTGAAGGGTCCCGAGCTGGTCGCCACCTATGCGGACCTCGTCGGCAACTATCCGATCTATTCCATCGAGGACGGCATGTCCGAAGACGATTGGGAAGGCTGGAAGGCGCTGACCGAGACGATCGGCGATAAGGTGCAGCTCGTCGGCGACGACCTCTTCGTCACCAATGTCGCGCGCCTGAAGCGCGGCATCGAGCAAGGGATAGGCAACGCCATTCTCGTCAAGGTCAACCAGATCGGCAGCTTGAGCGAGACACTCGCGGCCGTCCGCATGGCGCAGGACGCCGGCTTTGCGGCGGTGATGTCGCACCGCTCCGGCGAGACCGAGGACGCGACCATTGCCGACCTCGCCGTCGCCACCAATTGCGGGCAGATCAAGACGGGCTCGCTCGCGCGTTCAGACCGCGTCGCCAAATATAATCAGCTGCTCCGCATCGAGGAGGAGCTCGGCAGCGCCGCCCGATACGCCGGAAAGGCCGTGTTGAAGCGCGGACGCTAACGCGAGCTTAACCAAACGCAGTCGATTCTCTCCCGCGTTCCGTCACCTGTCCGGCGTTTCCGGGCAAGCCAGTAAGCCGAGTCCGGATCAGCGTCCCGGCTGTTACTGCGCGTTCCGCTATTCGCGGAATGACGGGTTTGCGTCGTGCCAACAGGAGCGGACATGCGGCTCAGATCCTTGCTCTTTCCGCTCTGCGCCTGCGCGCTTGGGGGATATTTCTACTACAGCCTGCAGACGGGCGATCATGGCCTCGAAGCGCGCGACAGCCTTGAAAAGCGCCGAGCCGTGCTCGAAGGCGAGCTCGCCGGCCTGAAAGAGGTGCGGATGAGGCTCGAGCGAGACGTGTCGCTGTTACGGCCTGAAAGCATCGACCCGGACATGCTGGATGAGCGGGCCCGCGCCATCCTCAACCTGGCCCACCCCAACGACCTCATCATTCTGAAGCGGCGCCCACAGGCCAGTGCTGCCGAGCCCGCACCGAAGCACTAACGGCCGCGCTTTTTTCGTTCTGATGCGAGCGCTTGCGCGCTTCGCCGCTTACGCCGCTGCAACCTCGCGCCTGACATCGCGAAAGCATGTTGGTTTCGCGCCCTAGTCCTTTGGAAGCAGCTCCGAACTCGTGTTAGCGTTCTCGCGTAAGCGCTTCTGAAGGTGAGTCTTGAACGCTTCCTCCGAGCCATTCGCCGCCGATTTTGCCTCGCCCTCCGGCGCCGCCGACATTCCTCGGTTTACCGCCGACGAACAGCGCGATGCCTATCGCCGCATGCTGCTCATCCGCAGGTTCGAGGAGAAGGCGGGACAGCTCTACGGCATGGGTCTGATCGGAGGGTTCTGCCACCTCTATATCGGCCAGGAGGCCGTGGTGACCGGCATGGAGATGGCGCGCCGGCACGACGATCAAGTCATCACCGCCTATCGCGACCATGGCCACATGCTCGCCTGCGGCATGGAGCCGAAGGGCGTGATGGCCGAGCTGACGGGACGCCGGCACGGCTATTCCAAGGGGAAGGGCGGCTCGATGCACATGTTTTCGGTCGCCAAGCATTTCTATGGCGGCCACGGCATCGTCGGCGCGCCGGCGCCGCTCGGCACCGGCATCGCCTTCGCCAATAAATATCGCGGCAGCCAAAATGTCTGCCTGACCTATTTCGGCGAGGGCGCCGCCAATCAGGGGCAGGTCTATGAGAGCTTCAACATGGCCTCGCTGTGGAAGCTGCCCGTCCTCTACATCATCGAGAACAACCGCTACGCCATGGGGACCTCCGTCGAGCGGGCGAGCGCGCGGGCCGAGGAACTCTATAATCGCGGTTCCGTCTTCGGCATTCCCGGGATGCAAGTCGACGGCATGGATGTCGAGGCCGTGAAGGCGGCGGGGGAAGCGGCGCTCGCCAAAGTGCGCGACGGAGGCGGGCCGGCGATCCTGGAGATGCGCACCTATCGCTATCGCGGGCATTCGATGTCAGACCCTGCCAAATATCGCACGCGGCAAGAAGTCCAAGACGTCCGCTCGCTGCAAGACCCGATCGAGCTCCTCGGCAGGCGCCTGCTCGATTCCGGCGCCGTCGACGAATCAGAGCTGAGGGATATCGACC
Source organism: uncultured Alphaproteobacteria bacterium (assembly GCA_963786425.1). Taxonomy (GTDB): domain Bacteria; phylum Pseudomonadota; class Alphaproteobacteria; order Rhizobiales; family Methyloligellaceae; genus Methyloceanibacter. The sequence goes on from CAWAZB010000001.1 coordinate 234,102, forward strand.
GGGAGATCCGCGCCATCGTCAACGAAGCGGCCGAGTTCGCCGGCAACGATCCCGAGCCGGATGCGCGCGAGCTGTACACCGATGTTTTGGCACCGGTCTGACGCGGATCGTAAATCGATATGCCGACCGAAATTCTGATGCCGGCGCTTTCGCCCACCATGGAGGAGGGCACGCTCGCCCGCTGGCACGTGAAGGAAGGCGATACCGTCAAGGCAGGCGACGTGATCGCCGAGATCGAGACCGACAAGGCGACGATGGAAATGGAGGCCGCCGAGGACGGCACCATCGGCGCGATCATCGTGCCGGAGGGAAGCGCGGGCATCAAGGTCAACGCGCCGATTGCCATGCTTCTTGGCGAAGGGGAAGGGGCCAGCGCGCACGCGAACCGGCAGGATGAGGCGCGACCGGCCTTCCCGACCTTGACCGAAGCTCTGCGCCATGCGGAGGCGGAGCCGGTCGAACGGATATCGCGCGAGCCCGACAACGATCTCGGCGAATGGCGACCGGACATCGAAGAGGCGCCGGCCGGACCGCAACACGCACCCGAAGAGCGGAGCGCCGAGGAAGGCATCCCGCCCGGCACCGAAATGGTGACGATGACGGTTCGCGAGGCGCTGCGCGACGCCATGGCGGAAGAAATGCGCGCGGACGACCGCGTCTTCGTCATGGGCGAGGAGGTCGCCCATTATCAGGGCGCGTATAAGGTCACGCAGGGTCTGCTCGACGAGTTCGGCGAGCGGCGCGTCGTCGACACGCCGATCACCGAATATGCCGTTGCCGGAATCGGCGTCGGCGCCGCCTTCGCCGGGCTGAAACCGATCGTCGAATTCATGACCTGGAACTTCGCGCTGCAGGCCATCGACCACATCGTCAATTCGGCGGCGAAGACGCTCTACATGTCCGGCGGACAGATGCGCTGTCCCATCGTGTTTCGCGGCCCGAATGGCGCCGCCTCTCGTGTTGGCGCCCAGCACAGCCAGGACTTTTCCGCCTGGTATGCCAGCGTCCCCGGACTGAAAGTGATCGCGCCTTACGACGCGGCGGACGCCAAGGGGCTGCTGAAAGCCGCGATCCGAGATCCCAACCCGGTGATCTTCCTAGAGAACGAGATCCTCTACGGCCAAAGCTTCGCGGTGCCGAAGCTCGACGATTTCGTGCTTCCCATCGGCAAGGCTCGGATCGCACGCGAAGGAAAGGATGTGACCATTGTTTCCTATTCGCGCGGCATGGCCTATGCGCTCGAAGCCGCGAAGCGGCTTGCCGAAGACGGGATCGATGCCGAGATCGTCGATCTCCGCACGCTGCGGCCGCTCGATATGGAGACGGTCCTGGCTTCGGTGCGGAAGACGAACCGCATCGTCACCGTGGAAGAGGGCTGGCCGATCTGCTCCATCGGCTCGGAGATCTCCGCTCGCGTTGCCACTGAGGCCTTCGACCATCTCGATGCGCCGCCGCTGAAGGTGTCCGGCGCCGATGTGCCGATGCCTTACGCCGCCAATCTGGAAAGGCTGGCTTTGCCATCGGTGGAGCAGGTGATCGAAGCCGCGAAATCGGTCTGCTATCGGAAATGATGCGCATGCGAAACGACACTTTGATTTTTATCGCGGCGGAGCGCGCCTGATCATGCCGACGCCGATCCGCATGCCGGCCTTGTCGCCGACCATGGAGGAGGGAAAGCTCCTCAAATGGCATGTGGAAGAGGGCGACGATGTGCGCGCCGGAGATCTCCTCGCCGAGGTCGAGACCGACAAGGCGACAATGGAGATCGAGGCGGACGAAGACGGCCGCATCGGCATGATCCTCGTGCCGGAAGGTACCGAGCATGTGCGTGTCAACCAGCCCATCGCGCTGCTCGTCATGGACAACGCAAACGGCGCCAACGGAATGGAAGAGGATAGCGCCGGCGAGACTTCAGGAGCCGAAAGTGAGTCCCGCCTGCCCGTCGAAATAATCGTGGCGCGCGCGGACGACGGTGAGGGGAATGAAGGGGAGGCGCGAAGGGAAAGCGAACGCGTCGTTGCGTCACCGCTCGCAAAGCGCCTCGCCAAGGAGCATGGCATCGATCTCGACCAACTGCACGGGTCCGGCCCGCATGGCCGCATCTTGAAACGCGACGTCGAGACCATGGCTCGGGAGGCGCCAGAACCAGATCCAATGCCGCCAGATGAGGCCGAGCAGCAAGATTCGCGTCAGCAGCAAGACGTGCATGCGATTTTCGAGGCCATCCGCGAGCAGATTGCCGAAGGGATCAAGCAGGGAGGACCGCGAGACCTCGTCCGCGCTGCCCCGGCCGAGCCGCGCGCCCTTAGCGACGAGCAGATCTTCGCGGTCTATGAGCCTGGGAGCTATGAGCTCGTTCCGCATGACACGATGCGGAAGGCGATCGCCGGGCAACTCAGCCTTTCAAAGCAAACCATCCCGCATTTTTACCTGTCAATCGACTGCGAGGTCGATGCGCTCCTTGCCGCCCGCGAAAGGCTGAACGCGCTCGCCCCCGAGGAAGGCCCGCATGTCTTCAAGCTGTCGATCAACGATTTCATCATCAAGGCGCTGGCCATGGCGTTGCAAAAGGTGCCGCGCGCCAATGCCAGCTGGAGCGACGAAGGCCTCATCCTGCATCGCAGCTCGGATATCGCGGTGGCGGTGGCGCTTGACGGCGGAGGCTTGCACACGCCGGTGCTCCGCCATGCGGAGCTGAAAAGCCTGTCGGAGATCTCCAACGAAATGCGAGATTTGGCAGCGCGCGCCCGTTCGAAGCGCCTAGCGCCGCACGAATATCAGGGCGGCTCGACGACGCTCTCAAATCTCGGCATGTATGGCATCTCGCAATTCGACGCCATCATCAATCCGCCGCAGGCCTCGATCCTGGCCGTCGGTCGCGCCGCGAAACAGCCGGTCATCAAGAACGATGCCGTGAAGATCGCCACCATGATGCATGCGACGCTTTCGGTCGATCATCGAGTGATCGACGGCGCGCTCGGCGCCGAGATGCTCGCCACCTTCAAGGCGTTCCTCGAAGACCCCGTCACGATGCTGGTGTGATGACGGACCTATCTTCCTCCGACGCGCAGCCGGATCGGCATTTCGACATCGCGGTGATCGGCGCGGGTCCCGGCGGCTACGTCGCAGCGATCCGCGCAGCCCAGCTTGGATTGAAGACCGCCATCGTCGAGCGCGAGCATCTTGGGGGCATCTGCCTCAATTGGGGCTGCATTCCCACCAAGGCGCTGCTGCGCTCCGCCGAGCTTTATCGCGATTTGCAGCGCGCCGGGGAATTCGGCCTCGTGGCGGAGGGGATCGGCTTCGACCTTACAAAGATCGTCGCGCGCAGCCGAAAGCTCGCCGATCGTCTCGCCAATGGCGTCGCTTATCTCATGCAGAAGAACAAGGTTGCGGTGTTCGACGGAACGGCGCGGCTCGAAGGCGAGGGGCGGATCGCCATCATCGGCAAGGATGGCGACGAACTCCCACCGATCGACGCCGAGCATATCGTCATCGCCACCGGCGCGCGGGCGAGCGAGCTGCCAAACCTCAAACCCGACGGACGGCTCGTTTGGACCTACAAGCAAGCGATGGTGCCGGAGACGCTGCCGAAATCGCTGCTCGTCATCGGCTCTGGTGCCATCGGTATCGAATTTGCGAGCTTCTACAGAGCGCTCGGCTCGGAGGTAACGGTGGTGGAGATGTCCGACCGCATCCTGCCGGGCGAGGATGAGGAGATCTCGGCGCTCGCCCGCAAGGCCTTCGTCAAGCAAGGCATCGCCATACACACGGGCACGATCGCCGAAGATTTGCAGCACCGCGACAACAGCGTCGTCGCAACCTTGCGTCGTCCCGGCCAGAGCCCGGGTCCAGAGACGCTGGAAGCGGAGCGCGCCATCCTCGCCATCGGTATTACCGGAAATGTCGAGGGGCTCGGCCTTGAGGAGCTCGGCGTCACGATCGAAGAGGGCCACATCGTCGTCGACGAATGGTGCCGCAGTTCTGTGCCGGGCATCTACGCCATCGGCGACGTGGTCGGGGCGCCGTGGCTGGCGCATAAAGCGAGCCATGAGGGCGTGCTCTGCGTGGAGAAGATCGCCGGCGTCGAAGCCTTGCACCCGCTGAAGCCGAGTACGGTCCCGTCTTGCACCTATAGCAGCCCGCAAATCGCCAGTATCGGCCTCACCGAAGAGAAGGCGCGCGCCTCCGGGCGTTCGATCAAGGTCGGGCGCTTTCCCTATCGCGCCAACGGCAAGGCGCTGGTGCTCGGCGACATCGACGGGCTGGTGAAGACCATCTTCGATGCCGGAACCGGCGAACTCCTCGGCGCCCATCTCATCGGCGCGGAAGCCACGGAGCTGATCCAGGGCTTTGCCATCGCCATGCAGCTGGAGACGACGGAGGCGGAGCTTGCCTCCACCATTTTCCCGCATCCGACCCTGTCGGAGATGATGGGGGAATCCGTGCTCGATGCCTATGGCCGCGCATTGCACATCTAGGCGAAAGCTGTTGCTTGGCGGAGGATCGCCTATATTACGCGGACGAGGTCGATAAAATCGATCCCGGGTAGCGCGTAGCGGTTCGGGCTTCAATTCTAACGGAGGCGCAAATGGACGGTGGGAACTCACGCATTCCTCTCCATGCCGGGGGTTGGCTTTTTCGGCATGCTGATCATCGGAACGCTGGCTGGCTTTATCGCCGAAAAGGTCACGGCGAGCGATCACGGGCTTCTCACCAATTTGCTCGTTGGTGTCGCCGGCTCCTTCGTCGGCGGCTCGCTCGCCGCCATTCTCGACATCGAATTTTATGGCTGGGTGGGCAATCTGCTCGTCGCCACGCTCGGCGCCATTCTCTTGGTCTGGGTCTGGCGCAGATTTGCCGGCCCGGGACCGAACCCGGCCGTTCGCTGAGGTTTCGATGGCGGCCTTGTTCGACGCGGTCGCGGCAAGGCCGCCACGTCACCCTGAAAAGATGCGGGCGCCGGATAGGCCCGCCTTGCCGAAGCCGCCCTGGATCCGGGTGAGGGCGCCTGCGCCTGGCGCAAATGCCTTCACTGAGACGCAAGCGAGTTTGCGGCGCCATCGCCTCAACACGGTCTGCGAGGAGGCGGCCTGCCCCAACATCGCCGAATGCTGGGGGAAGCGCCACGCCACGGTGATGATCCTCGGCGACATTTGCACGCGCGCTTGCGCCTTCTGCAATGTGCGGACCGGCAAACCGGCGGGCATCGATCCGGGCGAGCCCGCGCGAGTCGGGCGGGCGATCGCCGAGCTTCGGCTGCAGCATGTGGTCGTCACCTCGGTCGATCGCGACGATCTGCCGGATGGCGGCGCCGCGCATTTCGCTGCAACCATCGCGGCGATCAGAGCCAACGCCCCCGGAACCAGCATCGAAGTGCTGACGCCGGATTTTCTACGGAAGGACGGCGCGCTCGAGCAGGTGGTGGCCGCGGGGCCTGACGTCTTCAACCACAATCTGGAGACTGTGCCGGCGCTTTACCGAAGCATCCGCCCAGGCGCGCGCTACGAGCACTCGCTCTTGCTTTTGCGGCGGGCAAAGGAGCTGAACCGGCAAATGTTCACCAAGTCCGGGATCATGGTCGGGCTCGGCGAGAAACTGTCCGAGGTGCTCTCGTTGATGGACGATCTGCGAGAGGCCGATGTGGATTTCGTCACCATCGGCCAATATCTGCAGCCGACGCGCAAACACGCCGCCATCGCCCGCTTCGTCACGCCGGAGGAATTCGAAGGGCTGGAGCGCGAGGCCGAGGCGCGCGGTTTTCTGCTCGTGGCCGCGTCGCCGCTGACCCGCTCCTCCTACCACGCGGCCGAGGATTTCGCGCGGCTTAAAGCCGCGCGGCTTGCGTCGATCTGCTAGCGGCACTCAAAGCACCATGTATGTTTACGAGACCAGGCACGTCATCGCGCACACGCCAGATGAGATGTATGCGCTCGTCGCCGACGTGGAGAACTATCCAAAATTCTTGCCGCTTTGCGAAGCGCTGACCATCCGCCGGCGGGAACGGCGCGGGGACAAGCAAGTCCTGATCGCCAACATGTCCGTCGGCTATCGCATGCTCAAGGAAAGCTTCACCACGGAGGTGGTGCTCGATCCTTTGGCGCGGCGGATCGAGGTGCATTATCTCGACGGGCCGTTCTCTTTTCTGGAAAATCGGTGGGTGTTTTTGCCAGTCGGCACAGGATCTTGTGAGATCGACTTCTACATTCGCTATAGCTTCCGCTCGCGCTTCTTGGAGCGCATGATGGGCGGACTTTTCGCGAAAGCGGTGCGGCATTACACGGCGGCCTTCGAAGCGCGCGCGGACGAGCTTTATGGCGTCGGCGAACGTCGAACCGTGTCACATGAGGCCGGCCAGCAGCGCTAGCGCACGCGCAACGCTGAGGCGCCGAACTTCCGCCCGCCCGACATCGCCGAACAGCGCGCGCTCATGCAGAATGGTGCCGCCGCGCCGCATCGCGGCGAGATGGACGAGGCCCACCGGCTTCTGCGCTGATCCGCCGTCGGGGCCGGCGATGCCGGTGACCGCTACGCTGAGGCTCGCTTCCGAATGGACGAGGGCGCCTTCCGCCATCGCCCGCGCGACCTCTTCGCTGACGGCGCCATGCTGCTCGATCAAGCGCGCAGAAACGCCCAGCATCTCTATCTTCGAGCGGTCCGAATAGGTGACGAAGCCGCGATCGACGACGGAGGAGGAGCCGGGGATGGCGGTGAGCGTGGCAGCGATCAAACCGCCGGTGCAGGATTCCGCGGTGACGATCTTATCGCCGCGCGATCGGGCGGCTTCTAGCAGCGCCGCCGCGCTTGTGAGGATCGCGGCATCGATGTGCACCGGCTCGGTCATGGCCGGCGCACGGTGACCGTGGCCATGGCAGCGATGCCTTCGCCCCGGCCGATGAAGCCGAGTCCTTCATTGGTCGTCGCCTTGACGCTAACCTGGCGCGTGTCGAGGCCAAGTATGGTGGCGACATGGCCGCGCATCGCATCTCTGTACGTGCCGATGCGAGGCGACTCGCAGATGAAGGTGAGATCCACATGCACGATCTCGCCGCCGTGCGACCGCAAGCGTTCCGCCGCGTCCTGCACAAAGATGTCGGAAGGAGCGCCGCGCCAGCGCGCGTCGGAAGGCGGGAAGTGGACGCCGATATCGCCCTCGGCAATGGTCCCGAGGATCGCGTCGGCAAGCGCATGCAGACCGACATCGGCATCGCTGTGACCGATCAGCGCTTTCCGATGCGGGATGCGCACACCGCATAACGTTACGAAGTCGCCGGGCCCGAAGGCATGCACGTCGTAGCCGGAGCCAACCACAAGCGTTGCCGCGGCCGGCTGTTCCTGCAGCCGCAACAGCTCGTCGGCAGCCTCCATGTCCTCGACAGAGGTGAGCTTCCGGTTTTCCTCAGCACCCGGCACCACGGCAATCTCCAATCCGAACCATTCGGCGATGCCGATATCGTCGGTAAAGTCGAATTCGTTGGCTTCAGCGGCGGCGCGGTGGGCCGCGAGGATCGCGTCGAAGCGGAAGCCTTGCGGGGTTTGCGCACGCAACAAGGTGTCGCGATCGGCGGTTCCGACGAGCCGTCCGCCTTCGATGCGCTTCAGACTGTCGGTGACCGGCAGGGCAGGGAGCACCGCCGCGTGCTCATCGAGGGCATCGAGCACGCGATCGATGAGATGCGGGGGCACGAAGGGCCGCGCCGCGTCATGGATGAGAACGAAGGACGGAGGCGCGGCGGCCATCGCCTCAAGGCCGCAGCGAACCGAATCCTGGCGGCGCTCGCCGCCCGGGACCGGCGGCCGCACGCGGTCGCCGAAAGGCGCGGCGGCATCGGCAAAGAGCCCGGCGTCGTCAGGACGGATGGCAACGACCACGTCGCCGACCCGAGGGTGCGATGCAAAGACCCGCAGGGTGCGAGCGAGCAGGGGCTGGCCGCCTATCTGGCGATATTGTTTCGGAATCAAATCGTTCCGGTCAGCCGCTCGCGTTCCGCGTCCTGCCGCGACGATGAGAACCGATACCGACATCCGCTCCCCGCTAAGTCCTTAGCTGCAATGCAGCAACGTCTTTTTGCACTGCGGCAAAAGTGATGTTGCAGGATCAGCGATTTGTTCGTATTCTGCCCAATTAAATATCACTGTCGCCGCTTGCTTATTTCTTGTGCATGGCAGCAGAGACCCGAAGGATACACCGCTTGAGCGTTGCAAACAAAAAGCAAGGTGGTCCGCGGCGCCCTCCGCTCGTGGCGGGAATTGCTCATGATGCACTCCTGGACGCGCTGCCGCATCCCTTGCTCGTCATCGGCCCCGAGCTCCGCATCGAATATGGCAACGCTGCTGCCGAGGATTTCTTTCAGATGAGCGCGGCCGTTCTTTCGCGTCACACGCTCCACGATGTCGTCGCTTTCGGCAGTCCGTTGATCGCGCTCGTCGAGCAAGTCCAGCGCAACGAGACGCATGTGAATGAATATGGCGTCGACCTCGGCTCCTTCCGTTTCGATGGGCCGAGGCTCGTGGATCTCTATGGCGGTCCGTTGCAGGAAACGCCGGGGCGCGTTCTCATCCTATTGCAGCAGCGCAGCATGGCGCAGATGATCGAGCGGCAGTTGACGCATCGCGGCGCCGCGCGATCGGTGTCGGGCCTCGCCGCCGTCCTTGCGCATGAGATCAAAAATCCGCTGTCCGGCATTCGTGGCGCCGCGCAGCTCTTGGAAAGCGACCGCACCGATTCCGACCGCACGCTGACGCAGCTCATCTGCGCGGAATCGGACCGCATCTGCAAACTTGTCGATCGCATGGAGATCTTCGGCGATGAGCGGCCCCTGCAAAGCGAGCCGGTGAACATCCACGACGTGCTGGATCATGTGAAGCAGATCGCCATTCACGGCTTTGCGCGCCAGATCAAATTCGTCGAGCATTACGATCCGTCCTTGCCCTCGGTCCCCGGCAGCCGCGACAAGCTCGTGCAGGTCTTTCTCAATCTCATCAAGAATGCCGCGGAGGCGATCGGCGACGGCCAGCATGACGGGCAGATCACCCTCTCGACCTCCTTCCGGCCGGGCGTCCGCCTCTCGGTGCCGGGCAGCCAGGCAAGGGTCAGCCTCCCGCTCGAAATCGCCGTCGAGGACAACGGCTCCGGCGTGCCGAGCGATCTCATGCCGCATCTCTTCGATCCGTTCGTTTCCACGAAGCCCTCCGGCACGGGACTTGGGCTGGCGCTCGTGGCGAAGATCGTCGGCGATCATGGCGGCGTCATCGAATGCGATTCCCGCCCCCGGCAGACGATCTTCCGCACCTTGATGCCGATGGCGGAAACGGACAACGCGGAAACAGGGTCTGCTTAAGAGATGGCCAAGGGAAACATTCTGATCGCCGACGACGATGCCGCCATCCGCACGGTGCTCAATCAAGCGCTAGCCCGCGCCGGCTACGCGCCGCGCGCCACCGGCAATGCCGCAACGTTGTGGCGCTGGATCAGCCAGGGGGAGGGCGATCTCGTCATCACCGATGTGCTGATGCCAGACGAGAACGCCTTCGAGCTCATCCCGCGGGTGAAAAAGCTGCGTCCCGATTTGCCGATCATCGTGATGAGCGCGCAGAACACCTTCATGACCGCCATCACCGCGGCCGAGCGCGGCGCCTACGAATATCTGCCGAAGCCCTTCGATCTGAACGAGCTGATCGCGGTGGTGGGACGCGCTCTGGCCGAGCCCCGGCGGAAGACGCCTCGCCTTACAGCCGAGCCGAGCGAAGGGCTGCCGCTGATCGGACGCTGCCCGGCGATGCAGGACATCTACCGCGTCCTTGCCCGCCTGACGCAGACCGACCTCACGGTGATGATCACGGGCGAGTCCGGCACGGGCAAGGAGCTCGTCGCCCGCGCGCTGCACGAATATGGCAAGCGGCGGAATGGGCCTTTCGTTGCCATCAACATGGCGGCGATCCCGCGCGAGCTGATCGAGTCGGAGCTGTTCGGTCACGAGAAGGGCGCGTTCACCGGCGCGCAGAATCGGCATGTCGGCCGGTTCGAACAGGCCGAGGGTGGAACGCTGTTTCTCGACGAGATCGGCGACATGCCGATGGAAGCGCAGACGCGTCTTCTCCGCGTCCTCCAGGAAGGAGAATATACGACCGTCGGTGGCCGCACGCCGATCCGCACGAATGTGCGGATCATCGCCGCGACCAATCGCGACCTGCAGCATCAAATCGATCAGGGGCTGTTCCGCGAGGATCTGTTCTACCGGCTGAATGTCGTGCCGCTCAGGCTGCCTCCGTTGCGGGAACGCCTCGAGGACATCGCCGATCTCGTCCGCCACTTTTTGGGTCTCGCCGAGAAGGAGGGCCTGCCGTCCAAGGCTTTCGAAGCGGCCGCCCTCGAGCGTTTGAAGCGCTATCACTGGCCGGGCAATATTCGGGAGCTGGAAAACCTCGTCCGGCGTCTGTCGGCGATCTATGCGCAGGACACCGTGACGGCGGAGATGGTCGAGAACGAGCTTGCGAATGTCGCGAGGCCGCCTTTCGCCGACGTCGCGGAACGCGGCGGCGATCTGTCGGAATCGGTGGAGCGTTATCTCGCCGACTATTTCCTGACCTTCGGCAAGGACCTGCCGCCCGCGGGGCTCTATACGCGGGTGCTGCGGAAGGTCGAAACGCCGCTTCTCACGGCGACCCTGACAGCCACCCGCGGAAATCAAATCCGCGCGGCCGAATTGCTTGGGCTGAACCGCAATACCTTGCGCAAAAAGATCCGCGACCTCGGCATCAAGGTCATCAGAACGCCGGGCCTCTAACGAAGGCGAACCGTGCTCGCCTTGAGGTGCGTTGGGGCTCGTCCGCCGGCGCCCTTAGGCGACAAGGGCGAAAAACCGCCGGAAAATTTTGGCGCTCTGTCGCCAAAGCACCACATTGTGATCTTATTGCACCAAATTGCCCGGAGGAGCTGGGGGTTCCTTCGGATTCTCCGCCGTATCAAGGGGTAAGGGGGCTTGGCGCTTTTGCACGACGCTTTGCAGCGCGCCGCCGGGAAGCTGAGCTTTTCGCGGCTTGGCCGCCAGCCATCGGCAGGAGAGGCGCCGGGTTCGTCCTCTGCGCCGCTCGACGGCGTTCAGCGGAAGCGGCCGTCGAAACGCCGCTTCGCCTTCACGGTCGGCCTCATCGTCATGATGCTGGCGCTCGGCTCCGGCCTAGCGACTTACGTCATTCTGACGGGCCTTACCCCGATCATTCCCACCCACGAGGTCGTGGTGGGGATGCTGCTTCTCAATCTCGTGCTCGTCCTTGCCATGGTCGGCATCATCGCCTGGCAACTGACGAATTTTTGGTTGGCGCGCCACCGGCAGGCAGCCGGCGCTCAGCTTCACGTCCGCATCGTCAGCCTGTTCAGCGTTATCGCGGTGGTGCCGGCCGTCCTCCTTGCGATCTTCGCCAGCGACTCCCTCAATCGCGGCCTCGACCATTGGTTTTCGAGCCGGACGAAATCGATCATTCAGAACTCCCTCAATGTCGCCACCGCCTATGTGCAGGAGCACGGCCAAGTCATCCGCACCGACACGCTCGGGATGGCGAAAGATATCGACGAGGCGGTGACGCTGGTGAAGACGCACCCGCAAGGCTTCGCCAATTTTCTCGCGGCGCAAGCCGCGATACGCGAGCTGCCGATCGCCTATCTCATCGACGGGAAGGGGAGCATCCTCGCTACCGCTGCCTCGCAGCCAAGCGTTCCCTTCCAAGCGCCGCCGCCCCCGGTCATCGAGCTTGCCAAGAAGGGCCAGGCGATCGTCATAGCGCCCGGCAACACCGCGCTCGTCGGCGCTTTGAAGGCGCTGGAGAATTTCAACGACACCTATCTCTATGTCTTGCGGCCGGTGAATGCGCGGGTGCTGCAGCAGCTCCGCGACACGAGGGCGAATGTCGATGAATATCAGCGGCTAGAGCAACGCCGTACCGGCGTCCAAGTCGCCTTCGCGCTGATGTATCTCACCATGGCGCTGACCCTGCTGCTTTCCGCCATCTGGATCGGCATGTGGTTCGCAAGCCGTCTCGTCTCGCCGATCCGTCAGCTGATGGGCGCGGCGCAACGTGTTTCCGGCGGCAATCTCGACGTCGAAGTGGAGACGCGGCCGCGGGATGGTGATCTCGCCGTGCTCGGTCAGACCTTCAACGTCATGACCTCGGAGCTGAAGAGCCAGAGAGACGCTCTCATCGGCGCCAACACGGCGCTCGACGACCGCAGACGATTCATGGAGGCGGTGCTCTCAGGCGTGACGGCGGGCGTCGTCGGCGTCGATCCCGACGGGACCGTGATCCTCGTCAACCGCTCCGCCGAAACCCTCCTGGGACGACGGGAGAAGGCGCTCGTCGGCAAGCCGCTCTCAGAGGCCATTCCCGAATTCGGTCCGCTGATGAAGCGGGCGCAGAAACAGAATAAGCGCCTCGTCACCGATCAGATCACGCTGTTGCGGGGAGGTCACGAATCCAACCTTGCGGTTCGCGTGACAAGCGAAGGACCGAGCGGCACCGCCGAAGGCCACGTCGTCACCTTCGACGACATCACCGAGCTTGTCAGCGCGCAGCGCAGCACCGCCTGGGCGGACGTCGCCCGCCGCATAGCGCATGAAATCAAGAATCCGCTCACGCCCATCCAGCTCTCGGCCGAGCGCATTCGCCGCAAATATGGCGACTCGATCACCAAGGATCGCGACATCTTCGATCAATGTACCGACACGATCATCCGCCAGGTTTCGGATATCGGCCGCATGGTCGACGAGTTCTCGTCTTTTGCCCGCATGCCGAAGCCGATCATGGAAATGCACGACGTGCGCGATGTTGTGAGGGAAGCCGTTTTCCTCTTCCAAGTCAGCCGGCCCGAGCTCGATTTCGAGCTCGACCTTCCGCAAGTGCCGGCGGTTCTGCTGTGCGACCGTCGGCTTCTCGCCCAAGCGATCACCAACCTCGTCAAGAATGCGGGGGAGGGCATCGACACCGCCTTCGAGGCGGATCCGGGTCGAACCGAGAAAGGCCGCATCGTCGCCAAGATCCGCGTGAAGGGAGATCGGCTCCAGATTTCGGTCATCGACAATGGCTGCGGATTGCCGACGGAGAACCGGCAACGGCTGGTCGAGCCCTATATGACCACCCGCACCAAGGGCACCGGCCTTGGCCTTGCCATTGTCCAGCGTATCACCGAGCAGCATGGCGGCACGCTGCAGCTCGGCGATGCGCCAAAACGCGGTGACACGGCTCATGGAGCCTCGGTCCGCATGGATCTTCCGATCCGCGAAGCCGAAGAAATTATCGAAGCCGAGAATAACGGTACCGAGAACCATAAGAAGCAAGTGAGCGCGCCAGAGGCGGCTGTGTAAGGGAGGAATTACTCATGGCGTCTGACATCCTCATCGTCGATGACGAGGCAGACATCAGAGAGCTGATCGGCGGGATCCTCGAGGATGAGGGCCACGGCACGCGGTCGGCCAAGGACTCCGAGGAGACGCTGGCGGCAGTCGAGGAGCGGCGCCCGTCACTCGTCGTGCTCGACATCTGGCTGCAAGGCTCGAAGCTCGACGGCCTCGAGCTGCTCGACCGCATCAAGCGCGCGCATCCCGATCTGCCCGTGATCATCATCAGCGGCCACGGCAACATCGAAACCGCCGTCGCCGCCATCAAGCGCGGCGCCTACGACTATATCGAGAAGCCGTTCAAGGCCGACCGGCTGGTGCTGATTTGCGCCCGCGCGCTCGAATCCTACCGGCTAAAACGCGAAAATCGCGAGCTGCGCGAGCGAAGCGCTCACAGCTTCGACATGATCGGCCGCTCCACCGCCATCAACCAATTGCGCCAAGCCATCGACAAGGTGGCGCCGACCAACAGCCGGGTCATGATCACCGGCGCCTCCGGCTGCGGAAAAGAGCTTGGGGCGCGCGTCATGCACATGAAGTCCGCCCGCGCCGACGGGCCTTTCGTCGTTCTCAATGCCGCCGCGATGGTTCCCGACCGGGTGGAGCTCGAATTGTTCGGGACGGAAGAGGGCTTCGGGTCCGGCCCCCGCAAGGTGGGCGCGCTCGAAGAGGCTCATAACGGCACGTTGTACATCGACGAGATCAGCGACATGCCGCTCGAAACGCAAGGGAAGGTGCTTCGGGTCCTGGTCGAGCAGAAATTCCAGCGTCTCGGCGGCGGCCCTAAGGTGCATGTGGATGTCCGTGTCATCTCCTCGACCAGCCGGGAAATGCAGAAGGAGATCTCCGTCGGGCGCCTCCGCGAGGATCTGTTTCACCGGCTGAATGTGGTGCCGATCAGGGTGCCGTCCCTGGCGGAGCGACGAGAGGACATACCGGAGCTCGTCCGGCATTTCGTGCAAGCGATCTCGGTTGCCACCGGCTTGCCGCCGCGCCGTATCGGCGAGGACGCGATGGCCGTGCTGCAATCCCATGACTGGCCGGGCAACATCCGGCAATTGCGCAACAATATCGAGCGCTTGATGATCCTCGTCGGGGGCGACGTCGATAGCATTATCACCGCCGACATGCTGCCGGAGGAGATCGTCTCGCCGATGCCGCTTTCTCCGAATGGGGCAGGGGGCGAACATCTGATGTCGCTGCCCTTGCGCGACGCCCGCGAGATCTTCGAGCGGGAATATTTGATGGCGCAGGTCAACCGGTTCGGCGGCAACATCTCCCGCACCGCCGAATTTGTCGGCATGGAACGATCGGCGCTGCACCGGAAATTGCGGGCGCTCGGCGTCAATTCGACCGAGCGGGAGGGCGCCCTCCGCTAGCGACGTTGTAGTCAAACCTCAATCTGGACTTGCAGTGACGGCGTCCAATCGCGTCTAATGCGGCGGCATTCGGCGAGGGATTTGGCCGAGGCCCGATAAAAGCCTGTAAGGGACGGGGAAGCCCATGGCGACAGAACGCGCGCAGAGTCTACAAGACACTTTCCTTAATCATGTACGGAAGCAAAAAACTCCGCTGACCATATTTCTCGTGAACGGTGTAAAGCTGCAGGGCGTTGTCACTTGGTTCGATAATTTCTGCGTGCTGCTGCGGCGGGATGGCCATTCGCAGCTCGTTTACAAGCACGCAATATCGACGATCATGCCGGGTCAACCCATTCAGCTCGCCGAGATCGGCGACACGGAAGGCGCCGCAGAGTAGTTGCGTCCGAAGACCCCGAAGATGACTAAGGGGACGCTGAACGAGGGCGCCGGCACGCCTCCGCCCGGCGACGGCAGAACTGCAGCCATCGTCTTGGAGCCGATCCCTCCGAAATTACGGGGGGAGGGTGCGGCAGCGGCGGGACGCCGGCAGCTGGCCCGCGCGCCGAAAGTGCGGCTCGAAGAGACGGTCGGGCTCGCCCGCGCCATTTCGCTCGATGTCAGAGCCGAGGCACTCATCCCGCTGCAAAGACTGCGACCGGCGACGCTGTTTGGCTCAGGCAAGGTCGAGGAGCTTGGCGAACTGATCCGCGAGGAGGGTGCGGAGCTCGCGATCGTCGATCATCCTCTCACGCCGGTGCAGCAGCGCAATTTGGAACGGGCGTGGGGCGCTAAGGTGCTCGACCGAACCGGCCTGATCCTCGAAATTTTCGGAGAACGCGCACGGACGAAGGAGGGGCGGCTGCAAGTCGAGCTCGCGCACCTCGTTTATCAGAAGAGCCGGCTCGTGCGCTCCTGGACGCATTTGGAGCGGCAGCGAGGCGGCTTCGGCTTTCTCGGCGGCCCCGGCGAGACGCAGATCGAAGCGGATCGCCGCGTGATCGGCGAGCGCATCGAATCCATCCGCCGCGAGCTCGAGCAGGTGCGGCGGACGCGCGCCTTGCACCGGAAGGCGCGGCAGCGGGTTCCTTATCCTGTCCTCGCGCTCATCGGCTACACCAATGCCGGCAAATCGACGCTGTTCAACGCTCTCACCGGCGCCGACGTCCTTGCCGAGGACATCCTCTTCGCCACGCTCGACCCCACCTTCCGCGCTATCCGTCTGCCGCATGGCGGAAAGGCGGTGCTGTCGGATACGGTCGGCTTCATCTCCGATCTGCCGACGACGCTGATCGCCGCGTTCCGCGCGACGCTTGAGGAGGTGGAGGAAGCCGCTCTCATCTTGCACGTGCGCGACATCGCCGACGAAGCAAGCGACGAGCAGCGCGCCGACGTTCACGCCGTGCTGCGCGAGCTTGGGATCGATCCCGACAACGAAGCCTCACGCATCTTGGAAATCTGGAACAAGGCGGATTTGCTGGACGAGGCAAGCCTCGAAGCGCGCCGCAATGAGGCTGCTCGCGCTCCTGACCCACCATGCCTCGTCTCTGCCGTGACTGGGCAAGGTCTGCCGGAGATGCTGCAAGAGATCGAGACGAGACTAAATCGCAGCCGCCAGACGCTGGAGCTTGCGCTCGGACCTGAGGAGGGCGCGCTGTCGAACTGGATCTACGAGAATTTCGAGGTTCTGGGACGAAGCGAGGAGGGCGACGGTGTCGTCCGCTTACGCGTCCGCGTTCCGCCCGAGCGGCATGACGCGCTTCTCCGGCAGGCCGGTGCGGCGCGGCTTCGGCTGGCTGCCGAATAATCTGCCTCAGCGCGTCAGGATTTGTCTTCAGCAGATTTTGCGGCGTCCCACAGACGATCCATCTCTTCGAGGCTCGACTGTGCCGGCGAGGCGACCGTCGGAACGAAGCGCCGCCTCGATGCTTTCGAAGCGCCGGACGAATTTCGCGTTGGCTTCGCGGAGCGCGGCCTCGGGATCGATGCCGAGATGGCGCGCGACATTCGCCATGACGAAGAGGAGATCGCCGAATTCCTCCGCCACGCGCCCCGACGACCCGCGCGACGCCGAAGCCTCTTCCAGTTCAGCCTTCAGCTCGGCGAATTCCTCTTCCGCCTTTGCGAGCACCGGCTCGAGCGACGGCCAGTCGAAACCAACGCGTGCCGCCTTCGATTGCAGCTTCACCGCGCGTGTCAGGGCGGGGAGGGCAAGTGGCACATCGGCAAGCACCGAAACCTCGGAGGTGCCCTTCTCCTTGGCCTTCATGTCTTCCCAGGCCGAACGGCCGAAACCTGCTCTCAGATTGGTATCGGCAAAGACATGCGGGTGCCGGCGGATCATTTTCCGCGTGATGCCGTCGACGACATCGGTGAAATCGAATTGGCCTTCTTCTTCCGCAATGCGCGAATGATAGACCGCCTGAAACAGCAGATCCCCGAGCTCACCCTTCAGGCCTTCGAAGTCCCGCCGCTCGATCGCGTCGGCAACCTCGTAGGCTTCCTCGACAGTGTAGGGGGCGATGGTTTGAAAGGTTTGTTCGAGATCCCAGGGACAGCCGGTTTCGGGGTGCCGCAGCGCCGCCATCACTCCGAGGAGATCAGCCACTCCATAGCGCCGATCAGGGTCCTCAAGGGTCATTCATAGGCTCCCACGGAACACGCCAACACGAAAGACCGTAATTGGATCAGGTCTTTGGCTAAATTTGTTGAGAAACCGACCCATATGCTGGATTCGCATAAGGTATATTATGGAAAATATCTGTATAGGGCGGGAATGACAGCTTGCTCGGACGCGCGCTCGCTCAGGCGCGCTCGTAATGGTCGTGGACGAGCTGGTCGAGAAGTCTGACCCCGAACCCGGAGCCCCAACTCCGATTGATCTCGCTTTCCGGCGACGCAAGGCCGGTGCCGGCGATGTCGAGATGCGCCCAGGCGGTGCCGTCCTTGATGAAGCGCTGCAGAAACTGCGCTGCGGAGATCGACCCGCCCCACTTGCCGCCGGTGTTTTTCATGTCGGCCATTTTTGAGTCGATCATCTTGTCGTATTTCGGCCCGAGCGGCAGACGCCACAGCCGCTCGCCGGTTTCGCTTCCTGCCGCCAGCAGCCAGCTCGACAATTCGTCATTGTTGCTGAAGAGGCCGGCATGCTCCTTGCCGAGCGCCACCATCACCGCGCCGGTCAGCGTCGCAAGGTTGATCACCGCTTTCGGCTTGAAGCGCTCCTGCGCATACCAAAGGATGTCGGCGAGAACCATGCGCCCTTCGGCATCCGTGTTCAGGACTTCGATCGTCTGTCCCGACATCGAGGTGACGATGTCTCCAGGTCGTTGCGCGTTGCCGCCCGGCATGTTCTCGACAAGGCCAATGATGCCGATGGCGTTGACCTTCGCTTTGCGCGCGGCAAGCTCACGCATAAGGCCGACGACGCAAGCAGCGCCCGCCATGTCGCCCTTCATGTCTTCCATGCCGGCCGCGGGCTTCAATGAAATGCCGCCAGTGTCGAAGGTCACGCCTTTGCCGACAAAGATGATCGGGATCGCCGCCCTTCGCTCCGGCACCGCGCCATTGCAGCACGACGACATGGCTCGGGCGCGAACTCCCCTGCCCGACGGCAAGCAACGCGTTCATGCCGAGACGCTCGAGCGCCTTGGGGGCGAGCACCTCGACTTGCAGCCCTTCCTTCGCGAGTTCCTTGGTGCGCTGTGCGAACTCCATCGGACCGAGAATATTGGCCGGCTCGTTGACGAGATCGCGCGCGAAGGTCACGCCACTCAAAATCGCTCGTCCGCGCGCGAAGGCTTTCGTCGCGGCTTTCGGATCGGCGCAGTGGACGACAATCTTTTTCAGCGTGCGCCGGCTCGTGTCGGCAGCGCCGTTGCTCTTCTTCTTTGTCTTGTACTTTTCGAACTTGTAACCGCGCAATCCAACGCCGAGCGCGAAACTCGCGACATCGTCCGCGCTCATCTCTCCGCCCGCGGCCTGCACGACGACATGGGCGGTCGCCGCTTCCTTGCCCGAGATCCGGCCGCGCACCGCGCCGCCGAGATTAAGCCAATCCTCCGAAGTCAGATTCGCTCTCTTGCCGATGCCAACGAGGATGAGACGCGCAAAGCCGAGTCCGCTTGGCGCGATGAGATCGACGGCGCTGTCTTTCTTGCCCTTGAAATCGCTGACCTCGATGGCGCGCTTCAACAGTCCCTTCGAGCTCTTGTCGAGCTCCGCCGCGGCCGGCGTCAGCTTCGGCCCCTCCTCGGCAAAGACGACAGCGACGCCCTCGCCCGGCAATTTCAGGTTCGCAAAGGAAATGGCCGTCGTGTCGCTCACCCGCTCGCTCCCTCGTGTTTAGCTCCGGATGCCGCGAGGGCCGATCGGAGGGCGCCACAGCCGCGCCGTTTCGCCTGCGCGCTCACTGATGCAACTCTGCAACAGCAGGACGGAATTCAAGGCGCCCTTCCTAGTTTGTGTCGTTAGGCATTTCAAGCCGCGCTCCGGGTCGAAATTCAGCCATTTTGGACTGTTCGAGATGGGATCAAGGAAGGCGCTGGCGGCTTCAGCAGCTCGTGTCGCTTTCCACGCCGGGTCGCAGAGAAACCTCGAGAGAGCGGGAAATGAGCAGCCTGTTCGGCCGATACGTGTTTCGGCAGGTGACGAACGCGTTCGTCATCATCCTCCTCACTCTTACGAGCATCGTGTGGCTGGCTACCGCCTTGAAAGAGCTCGATCTTATCGTCTCTCAAGGCCAGGGGGTGACGCTCTTCCTGCAGATCACCGCGCTTGGCCTGCCGAGCCTCCTTGCGCTCATCGCCCCGAACGCCGCGCTCATGGCGACGCTCTACACGCTCGACCGCATGAACGGCGACAGCGAGCTGATCGTCATGACGGCGTCCGGCGCGCCGATCTGGCGAATCGGCACGCCGTTCCTGATCCTCGCCTCGATGGTCTGCGTCGTCGTCCTCATCTCCAACCTGTTCATAACGCCGGCGAGCATGCGCGCTTTGCGCGATCTCATCACTCAGGTACGCACCGACATCATCTCGCAAGTCCTTCAACCGGGCCGCTTTTCCAGCCCGGAGGGGGGCCTCACCTTCCATATCCGCGACCGCTCGCAGACCGGCGATCTGCTCGGCCTCCTCGTCCATGACGAGCGGGATCCGAAGCAGGTCATGAGCTACTTGGCCGATCACGGCCGCATCATTTCCAACGACGAAGGCTCCTACCTCGTGATGTTCGACGGCCATGTTCAGCGCTTTGAGCCGCTGACGCCGGACAAGGGCGCCCAGACCGTCGCCTTCGACCAGTACATGCTCAACATCTCGGACATTACGCCCCGCTCCGGCGCAAATAAGGAGATCAGGCCGCGCGAGCTGTACCTGCACGAATTGCTGAACCCTGACCCTAAATCATTGAAAGTAAAGGGCAGAGCCGACCAGCTGAGGAACGAACTGCACGACCGGTTTTCGACCCCCCTCTACCCGCTCGTCGGCGTCGCCGTGGCTATCGCCGTCCTCGGCCATGCCCGCACGACGCGAGAGAGCCGCTGGAAGCAAATCCTACTTGTGTGCGCGATCACCATCGGGGTGCGCGTCGCCGGGCTCATGGCGTCGAATCTTGTCACCCTGAACCCTGCGGCAGTTCCCCTCGTCTACGCTATCCCTTTGATGGCGATTATTATTGCGGGTCTGGCCGCGCACGTTAGAATGTCACCAGAATTAAGGTCCAAACTGAGTCTCCGGCCCTATTTCGGGTTGGGGGCCACAAAAATATGGGCCGATCGGGGGATGACAAAGTGAGAGCGCAGATGCCGGGCATCAGTGCAGCAGGGACCCTTGCGCGCTACTTTTTGCTGCGGTTCCTGGTCGCCATGATGGTGATGTTCGCCGTCTGCTGCGTGCTCATCTTCTTCGTCGATTTCATCGAGATGTTGCGCCGCGCCGGGAGTTACGAGGGAGAGGTTCCCGCCTTCCTCCTCGCCTACATGACCTTGCTGCGGCTGCCGTCATTCTCCGAACTCACTTTGCCCTTCGCCGTACTGATCGGCACGGTCGGCATCTTCCTCATGCTGAGCCGCAGCTCCGAGCTGATCGTGGTGCGCGCGGCCGGCGTCTCCGTGTGGCAGTTCATCACGCCGGCGATCATCGTCGCCTTCTTCCTCGGCATCGTTTTCGTGCTTCTCTACAATCCGATCGCTGCCGGCGCGCGCGCCGAAGCAGAGCGGCTGTTCGTCAGCGCCTTCGATCGGAAAGATTCTCTGCTGAAGACCAAGAACGCCGGCTCATGGTTGCGTGAGGATGGTGCCGACGGACCTTCGGTCGTGCATGCGCTCAGGGTTTCAAATCAGGGTCTTGAGCTCACCGGCGTGACGATCTTCCAATATACGCCGGATCACCAACTCACCGAGCGCATCGAAGCTCGGAAAGCCAATCTCAAGGAAGGCCGCTGGGAGCTTCAGGATGCCTGGGTGAGCGCTGTCGGACAGCAGCCCGCGCATTATTCGAGCTATCTCATCAGCACCTATCTCAGCCCCACCCAGGTTCGCGATGCTCTCGGGACTGAGTTCTCCATCTCCTTCTGGGATCTGCCCAACTTCATCGAGATTGCCGAACGCGCGGGCCTGCCTGCGACGCAATACCGGGTGCAATATCAATTGCTGCTGTCGCGGCCGTTCCTGCTCGTGACCATGGTTCTGATCGCCGCCACCTGCTCCCTGCGCGGCTTCCGTTTCGGAAGCATTCAGCTGAACGCGCTTGTCGGTGTTGCTGCAGGCTTTGCGTTCTTCGTGTTCGCGGAAGTGTCCCGCAACTTCGCCATGGCCGGGCTGACCTCCGCCTTGGCTGCCGCCTGGGTGCCGGTCATTGTCACGGCGAGCCTCGCGCTCACCTTGCTCCTCTACAAGGAGGACGGGTGATGAGCAGCCGCGTGAGAAACTGGGTCATGCGGAGCCGGGCAGCGCCCGGCGCCAACTCGCATGGTTACCGCGGTCTCTCCCCATGGGCCGCGGCCGTTATCGTTTGTCTCATCGCCTGTGGAGCGGCTTTCCTTACCCCCTCCTCCGCTTTTGCCCAGAAGGGTCAGGCCGATCTCGGCGACCTCATCAAGATCCCGAAATTGGACTCATCCAAGAGCAACGAGCCGATGCTGCTGCAGGCGGATGAGATGATCTACGACAACGAAAACAATCGCGTCACCGCGAGGGGCAATGTCGAGATCTATTACAACAATTACACGCTGCTCGCCGATCAGGTGATCTACGACCGCGGCGCCAACACGCTCGCGGCGGCCGGCAATGTCCGCATCAAGGATCCTGACGGCGCCATCATCACCTCCAATCAGATGACGCTGACCGACGATTTCCGCGACGGCTTCATCGACGCATTACGCGTGGTGACCAAGGACGACACGCGCATCGTGGCGCAGACCGCCTCGCGAGAAGCCGGCAATGTGACGGTGTTCTCAGACGGCTGGTTTACGCCGTGCAAGCCCTGCGAGAGAGACCCGAGCAAGCCGCCGACTTGGCGCTTGCGCGCGAAGAAGATCATTCACCGCAAAGACGCGGCGACGATCACCTATAAGAATGCGTTCCTCGACGCCTTCGGCGTGCCGATCGTGTGGGTGCCCTGGTTCCAAAGCGCCGATCCCACAGTGAAGCGGAAGTCCGGCTTCCTGATGCCGAACTACACGCAGTCGGATCGCCTCGGCACCGCGGTCACCGTTCCCTATTATTTCGCCCTCGCCGACAATTACGATTTCACCTTCGCGCCAATGTTCACGACGGAAGCGGGCGCGCTGCTGCAGGGCAGCTGGCGCCATCGCTTGTCGAGCGGCGCCTATCGGGTCGATCTTGCCGGCGTTGTCGACGAAGGCACCTTTGATACGCCGGCCGACAGCGATTTCCGCGGCAGCATCGACACGGCAGGTAAGTTCGCGCTCAATCCCTATTGGTCATGGGGATGGAGCGGCGAAGCGCAAACCGACGACACCTTCCGGCGGTTCTATCATCTCGACAGCGAGATCAAGACCGACCGCATCTCTCAGCTTTATATGGAAGGTCTGCATGACCGGAACTACGCGAGCATGCGCTTCTACGACACCGGGACATTGCTCACGACGAAGAACCCCCTCGCCGACGCCGTCGTCTATCCGATCATCGATTACGACTTCATCGTCGATAACCCTGTCGTCGGCGGCGAGCTGAGCTTCAATTCCAATTTGATGGCGCTCGCGAATGCGGACGGAACCGACTCCAACCGCGCCGTCGTCGAGATGCAGTGGCGTCGTCAATTCATCGATGGCCTCGGCCAGGTGTTTACGCCGTTTGGACGCCTGCGCGGCGATGCCTACGCAATCAACGAATTCGTCGATCCCGATTCCGGTCTCGAAGAGTTGGATGGCGGCATCTTCCGCGGCAACGCCGTGGCCGGCGCCGAATATCGCTATCCCTTCATCGGCACCACCGGCAACGTCGCGCATGTGATCGAGCCCGTCGCTCAGATCATCGCGCGCCCGGACGATGTCGGTGATCAAGACGAGATCCCGAACGAAGACGCGCAGAGCCTCGTCTTCGACGACACCATTCTCTTCGATATCGACAAATTCTCGGGCTACGACCGTATCGAGACGGGCACCCGGGCGAATGTTGGCTTGCGCTATACGGCGCAGCTGCCCTCGGGCGCTTATGCGCGGGCCGTCGTTGGCGAGAGCTACCAGATCTCCGGCGAGAACCCCTTTGGCGAGAACACCGGCCTCGGCACCCAGGAATCCGACTATGTCGCCGGCCTTTATGTCGAGGCGTCACGCTATCTCTCCTTCGTCGGACAGACGCGCTTCGACAAGGACTCGCTCGAACTGCGGCGCACCAATCTGGGGTCGAGCGCCGCTCTCGGACCGATCAGCCTCGGCGTCAATTACGCGCAAGTGGATCCGAAAGAGCTGATTGCCGACGATCCCTTCCGTCAGCGGCGGCAAGAGATCCTTGCCACTGGCGGCATCAACCTCACCGATAATTGGGGCCTTCTCGGCGCTTTCCGCTACGACCTCGATCTGGACGAGCCGCTCACCCAAGCGATGGGCTTCCGGTACAGGGACGACTGCCTTACTGCGAGCGTGTTTTATATGCAAAGTGAGATTAGCGACCGCGATATCGAGCCCGAAACGCGCGTGATGCTTACCCTGTCGCTGAAATATCTCGGTACTTACGAGCTTCAGACGGAAGCCAACGATCTTCTCGGGCCCGACCAGACGAGTGGCATCGGCACTACGGGCGGTATCGGCGCTTCGAGTGGTATTAACTAGCGAGTCTTACGTGCGTAACGGCGCTCGTCTTTTTTCACTTCGGCCGGCCCGAAGCCGACTCCGCTGCTTCGCGCTCGGAGCGGCTTCTGCTTGCGCTCTCGGGCTGATCCCCGGCGCCGTTTACGCGCAAGCCGAGCACTCCATCGTGGTGCTGGTCAACGATGATCCCATCTCGGCCTATGACGTCGAACAACGGGAGCGCTTCCTCGCCCTCACGACGCAGGAGAAGCCCTCCCCCGCCCTGAAGAAGAAGTCGACCGAGATGCTGATCGAGGAGCGCTTGCAGGTCCAGGAGGGCCGGAAGCAAGGCGTAACGGCAGCCGAGGAGGATGTTGCCAAGATCATCGGCGGCATGGCGCAGAAGAACAAGATGTCGGCCGAGCAGCTCGGCACCGCCCTTGGCAGCGTCGGCGTCAGCATCAAGACGCTGCAGGACCGAGTGCGCGCGCAGATCGTCTGGCAGCGCGTCGTGCAGCGAAAGTTCCGGCACAACATCGTCATCGACGAAGGGGATGTCGATAAGGCCCTCGGAGGCGCGGGCGCGGATGCCAGCGCCACGGGCGAGAAGACGCTTCTCAGCCTGCGCCAGGTCCGATTCGAAGTTTCGAGCGACATGGACCAGGCGGCGATCGCCAAGCAGCTCGCGGCGCTCGAATTTGTGCGCGGCAAGATGAGCTCCTGCGGAAGCATGCCGTCCCTGACGAAAGGGATGGATGGTGTCGTCGTGAAGGCACTCTCCAATCAGCAGCCAGGCGGGCTGCCGCAGCCGGCGCGGACTCTCGTCATGCATGCCAAGGTGGGGCAGATGACCCCGCCGGTCATCTCGGGCTCGGGCATCGAGGCCTATGCGGTCTGCGGCAAGCAGGTGGTGAAGGGCGACCCGGAGAAGCGGCAGGAAGCACAGCGCTCCCTGATGGAGCAGGAATTTGGCCTCAGGGCCGAGGGCTTCCTGCGCGATCTACGGCAAGACGCCTTCATCGAATATCGTTAGCGCTCGCTTCCAGGATGACGCCGGCACCGGATCGGCCTAAGACGGTCCTCATCGGAGCCTAGCCTCCTTCCTTTCGCATCTACGGACGTTTTCGGCCGGCCCTGTTGCCGATGCGCAGCACCAACAATCCTCTCATCCTCACGCTCGGAGATCCGGCCGGCATCGGTCCCGACATCGCGCTCCTTGCTTACGGCGCGCGCGCGACGGAGCAGATTCCGCCCTTCCTCTTGATCGGCGATCCGGATGTGGTGGCCGCCCGTGCCAAGTTGCTCGGTACCCACGTCATCTTATCGACGACTGACGATCCGGAGACGGCCGCCGAGATATTCCCTGATGCACTTCCCATGCTTCCGGTGCCGGTCGCAGGCGAGGTGCGGCCCGGCGCGCCGACGCCTGAAAGTGCCGTGGCGACGGAACGATGCATCAGGCTCGGGGTCGAGTTGGTTCGTGCGGGGTCGGGGCGCGCGCTCGTTACCAATCCGATCAGCAAGGCCGTGCTGACCCGTGCAGGCTTCCCCTTCCCCGGCCACACCGAATTCCTCGCGCACCTCGCCGGACGCGACCCGTCCGACGCCGTGATGATGTTGGCGTCTGACACGCTGAGGGTGGTTCCGGTCACCATCCATCTCCCGCTCAGCGATGTTTTCGGAGCCTTGAGCGAAGCGCGCATCGTCAAAACGCTCGAAACGACGGCTTCGGCGCTTGCGCGCTATTTCGGAATCGCTGAACCGCGGCTGGCCATTGCCGGCCTCAATCCGCATGCTGGCGAGGACGGCACGATGGGAGATGAAGAGATCCGGATCATCGAGCCGGCAATCGCCGCCGCTCGCGCTCGCGGGCTAAAAGTGAGCGGGCCACATCCGGCGGACACGCTCTTCCATGCCGAGGCGCGCAGCACTTACGACGCCGCCATCGCCATGTATCACGACCAAGCGCTAATCCCATTCAAGACCCTGTTCTTCGATGCGGGCGTCAACGTCACGCTCGGGCTGCCATTCATCCGCACCTCGCCCGATCACGGCACGGCGTTTTCGCTCGCCGGTACCGGGCGCGCACGTCCGCAAAGCTTGATCGCGGCGCTGCGCCTTGCCGAACAGATGCATGATCGCGCCGAGGCCTTCGCTTGACGGCGCCGGACGGCCTTCCCCCGCTTCGAGATGTGATCCGCGGCGCGTCGCTCAGCGCCCGCCGCTCCTTCGGACAGAATTTCCTGCTCGATTTCAACCTTACCCGCCGCATCGCCCGCGCGGCGGGACCTCTTGATGACGCGACGATCGTAGAGGTCGGGCCAGGACCTGGGGGGCTGACCCGCGCGCTCCTCCTCGAAGGCGCGTCGCATGTCATTGCGATCGAGCGCGACCCGCGCTTCCTTCCCGCGCTCGAAGACATTGCCGCGCATTATCCCGGTCGCCTGCAGGTCGTCGCAGCCGACGCCCGCGAGGTCGATTATGAGACGCTCGTGTGCGAGCGTCCGGCGCGTATCGTCGCCAACCTTCCTTACAATGTCGCAACACCCCTCCTCATCGGCTGGCTCAAGACAGAGCCATGGCCACCCTGGTTCGATAGGTTGGTGCTGATGTTTCAGCGGGAGGTCGCGCTTCGCATCGTCGCGGCGCCGCGCAGCACGGATTACGGTCGCTTGGCGGTGATCAGCCAATGGCGGACCAGTCCCCGCATCCTGTTCAACCTGCCGGCGGCCGCTTTCACGCCGCGCCCAAAAGTCGAATCGAGCCTCGTCGAGCTCGTTCCGAAGCCGGCGCCGGAGCCGCTTTGCGCGGCCAATGCGCTCGAGCAAGTGACGGCAGCCGCCTTCGGCCAGCGACGCAAGATGCTGCGCTCTTCGCTGCGGCGCCTGGTTCCGGATCCAGAAGCGCTGTTACGAAAGCTCGGAATTGCACCAGAGGCCCGCGCCGAGGAGCTCGACATCGCCGCCTTCTGCCGGATCGCGGAAACGTTGAAAGCGAAAGATCAGAGATCCGACAGCAATGACTGAACGAAATCCTTCAGTCCGGTGATGCGCGTGCGCCGCACGCGCTCGGCGGTCAGGATGGCGCGCAGCGCCTTGACCGTGCTGTCGAAATCGTCGTTGACCACGACATAATCGTATTCGTTCCAATGCTGGATCTCGTTGCTGGCGCCGCGCATCCGCCGCTGCACCACTTCGGCTGAGTCCTGCGCACGCTCATTCAAGCGCCCGGCAAGCGCATCCGCCGATGGCGGCAGGATGAAAACGGTGACGACATCGCCGCCGGCGCTCTCGCGCAGCTTGTCGGCGCCTTGCCAATCCACATCAAAGAGAATGTCGCGGCCTTTCGCCAAGGCCTCTTCGACCGGAGAGCGCGTCGTGCCGTAATAATTGTCGAACACGACCGCCCATTCGAGGAACTCGTCGCGTTCGCGCATTCTCGTAAAATTGTCTTGGTCGACGAAATGATAATCGCGTCCCTCGACCTCGCCTTTGCGCTTTGCCCGCGTCGTATGCGACACCGACAATTCGAGGTTCGGCTCCGTTTCGAGCAGGCGGCGCGACAGGCTGGTCTTGCCCGCGCCGGAGGGCGACGACAGCACCAGCATCAGACCTCTGCGCACCGGCTTCATCGTCTTACTCAATGTTCTGCACCTGCTCGCGCAGCTGATCGATCACCGCTTTCAGCTCCAGCCCCGCGCGGCCGACCTCGATATCGGAGGCCTTTGCACAGATGGTGTTCGCCTCGCGATTGAACTCCTGCGCCAAAAAATCGAAGCGCCGGCCGACCGGCTGCTGTTCGGCAAGCAGCTCTTTCGCGGCGGCGATATGCGACCGGAGGCGATCGAGCTCCTCTTGAATGTCCATCTTCGCTGCGAGCAGGAGCGCTTCCTGGTGCAGCCGCTCAGGCGACAGCCCGCTGCCGGTGTCGACGAGGCGGCGCGTCTGCTCGGCAAGCCGCACGGCGATGGCCTCCGGCTGCCGGCCGGGCGCCTTGGCGGCCCGCTCGGTCAGGTCGGCGATTTGCGCGAGCTGCGATTTGATATTCTCGGCGAGCCTCCGTCCTTCGGCGGCCCGCATCTCGATGAGGCCCGCAACGGCTCTTTCGAGGCTCTGCAATAAAGTCTGTTCGAGCAGGGTTCGGCTCTCCTCGCTCTCCTCCGCTTCAACCACCTCCACGACGCCGCGCATGCCGAGGAGCGCATCGAGGCTTGATTGCGGCATGCCGCTGATCGCATGCGCTCGCTCTGCCGCCTTTTGCGCCTGCGCGAAGGCAGCCTCGTTGAGGCGAATGACGAGGTCGCCGCTGTCGCGCCGCATGGCGAGGTTCAGCGTGAGATTGCCGCGCGACAGCCGGTCTTGAATTCTGCGCCCGAGCCTTTGCCTCGAGCGCCGTCCAACCCTGAAGGGATGCGAAAGCGAAGCTCTAGCGAGCGCCCATTGACGCTCCGCACCTCCCACTCCCAACTCCGTTCGCCATCGCTGCCGGCATCGCGGCCGAAACCGGTCATGCTTTTCAAACTCATGAGCGGGATCCCTTTCGGCGGCTCCTGAAGGCGCGCTCCTTATAGCCGAGTTGCCGGGAGGGGGTGGGCAAATGGGCTTCGCGGGGACTGATCGCGGTGAGTGCTAGGGTAAGAGCGTAGGAGCCGGCCGGACACGCTGACCGGCCATCACCGTGCCGGATGCCGCGGCGGCAATGGCACGCTCGCCAGGCTCCGCGGGAAGGACGCCGGTTTCGCCCAAGAGATCGATGGCCCCGGTGTCGGGAGCCCCGGCGACCGCTGCTTCTTCCCCAGCCGGGGCTTGAGTTCCAGGGGCGCCTTCGCTGACGGG
This sequence comes from uncultured Alphaproteobacteria bacterium, assembly GCA_963786425.1. Classification (GTDB taxonomy): domain Bacteria; phylum Pseudomonadota; class Alphaproteobacteria; order Rhizobiales; family Methyloligellaceae; genus Methyloceanibacter. The sequence continues at coordinate 262,935 of CAWAZB010000001.1, forward strand.
GGCGGGCGAATTTGCGGCGGCCGCCGCTGCTGCCCGCTCCTGTGCGCGCAACTCCCGCTCGACCTTCCGCCAGCGCGCGACATTCCGATTATGCTCATTGAGGGACGGCGCAAAGACGTGACCGCCGGTCCCATCCGCCACGAAATAAAGATCGTTGGTCTTGGCCGGCTTCAGCACAGCCTCGATGGAGGCGCGGCCGGGATTGGCGATCGGCGTCGGCGGCAGTCCGTCGATCTTGTAGGTGTTGTACGGCGTCTCGCGATCGAGCTCTTCCTGCTGAATGGGGTGATCGAGAAACCCCTTCCCGCCGACGAGGCCGTAAATGATGGTCGGGTCGGATTGCAGCCGCATCCGTTTCCGCAGGCGATTTTGAAAAACGCTCGCCACATGCGGCCGCTCGGACGTCTGGCCGGTTTCCTTCTCGACGATGGATGCCAGGATGAGCGCCTCCTCCGGCGTTTGCACTGGGATCTCCAGGTCGCGCTCATTCCACAGCTTGTCGAGGAATTTCTTCTGATCGGATTTCATCCGCTCGACGATTTGCAAGCGGCTATCCCCGCGCTGGAAGCGGTAGGTGTCAGGTAGCAGCGAGCCTTCGGCGGGAATTTCGGGGATCGTGCCGTGCAGATCCGGATGCGCGAGTAGCTTCTGCACGATCTGCTGGCTGGTCAGGCCCTTCGGGGAAGGTGATCTTATGCTCGACCGATTTGCCGTCGACGAGCGTATCCAGCACCTGCCGCAGGCTCGCATGCTTCGGGAATTCATATTCGCCGGCCTTCAGAGAGCCGGCGCCGCGCAGATAGGTAAAATAGACGACGCTGCCGACGAAGAGTCCGCGATCGACGATGACCTTATCCTGCTCGAGCCGGTCGGCGATCGCGCTCACGCCCTCGCCTTTCGGAATGATGATGGATGCCGTGTTCGGCAACGGTCCCGGCTGATCGAATTGTTGCCGGCCGAAATAAAAGAGAGCAAGGCCGATCACTGCCGTGACGAAGGCCAGTTGCAGCATGGCGTTGAAGAAAGCCAAAACCGGATGCATTCGCCTCCCCCCAGAGTCCGGTTCTGCAGACTCAACCGGTCCCAGCGGCTCTAGCGCTTCAGCCGGGCTGCGCGAATATCCGCCCAGATCCCGTTCAAGCTGCTCCGCAAGCCGAAGCAGCGCTTCACTGCCGGTAGCCGACGACGTGCGGTTGGTCTCAGCCATTGGACCGGATGCCCCGTGCGGATCATCCCCCACTTGGCTACGGAATATGGCGAAAGGTTGGTTCGGCTGGCAAGGCCCAACCGCGGCCTTAGGCGGCGTAGCGGCGGAGAATTAGGGAGGCGTTGGTGCCCCCGAAACCGAAGGAATTGGAGAGGACGGTATCGATGCTCCGCTTCTGAGCCTTGTGCGGAATGAGATCGATGGCGGTCTCCACCGAGGGATTATCGAGGTTGAGGGTCGGCGGCGCGATCTGATCGCGAATGGCGAGCACCGAGAAGATGGCCTCGACCGCGCCGGCAGCGCCGAGCAGATGCCCGATGGCGGATTTGGTCGACGACATCGCAACCTTGCCGGCCGCATTCCCGAACAAACGCTCGACGGCCGCGAGCTCGATCTCGTCGCCCATCGGCGTTGAGGTGCCGTGCGCGTTGATATAGTCGATGTCGGCCGGATCGATACCCGCGCGCTTCACGGCAGCCACCATGCAGCGATACGCACCATCTCCATCCTCGGCCGGAGCGGTGATGTGGAAGGCATCGCCGGAAAGGCCGTAGCCAATCACTTCGGCATAGATCTTGGCGCCGCGGGCTTTGGCGTGTTCGAGCTCCTCCAAGAGCACGACACCGGCCCCCTCGCCCATGACGAAGCCGTCGCGGTCGCGGTCGTAAGGCCGGGAGCCACGCTGCGGCTCCTCGTTGAAGTTGGTTGACAGGGCGCGGCAGGCGGCAAAGCCGGCAATCGCCAGCCGGCAGACTGAGGCCTCGGCGCCACCCGCCACCATGAGATCGGCGTCGCCAAGAGCAACGAGCCGCGCCGCATCGCCGATCGCATGCGCGCCGGTCGAGCAAGCCGTCACCACCGAATGGTTGGGGCCCTTCAAGCCGTGCTGAATTGAAACATAGCCGGAAGCGAGATTGATGAGCCGTCCGGGAATGAAGAACGGAGAGACGCGCCGCGGTCCCTTCTCGGCAAACAGCAGCGAGGTCTTGTCGATACCCGGCAATCCGCCGATCCCGGAGCCGATCAACACGCCGGTGCGGGTCTGATCCTCGTAGCTCTCCGGTTTCCAGCCACCATCGGCAAGTGCCTGCGTCGCCGCCGCAATGCCATAGATGATGAACTCGTCGACCTTCCGCTGCTCCTTCGGCTCCATCCAATCATTCGGATTGAAGGTGCCGTCCGAGCCGTCGCCACGCGGCACTTGGCAGGCGATCTGACAACTGAGATCGGAGACGTCGATATTTTCGATCCGCTTGGCGGCATTCTTGCCGGCAAGCAGACGCTCCCAGGTCGTCTCCGCACCATTTGCGAGCGGAGAGACCAGTCCCAAACCTGTAATGACGACACGTCGCATGTAACGCTTTCGCGCGACCTCGAGAAAACCGGACCCCATGTCCGGCCAGATTTTTTAAGAATCACACCGCGCGAGGCTGCGCGCGCCAGCGGAAGCCGAGGCTTTAAGCCGCGGTGTTTTTCTCCAGAAACTTCACGGCATCGCCAACGGTGAGAATGGTTTCGGCGGCATCGTCGGGAATCTCGCAGCCGAATTCTTCTTCAAAAGCCATGACGAGCTCGACGGTGTCGAGGCTGTCCGCCCCGAGGTCGTCGATGAAGCTCGCGCTCTCGGTCACTTTGTCGGCCTCGACGCCGAGATGCTCCACCACGATCTTCTTTACGCGCTCTGCGATATCGCTCATTTCCGCCTCACCGTTTTCACTAATCTAGTTGGCCTCGCACGTCCCCCGAGCTTCGGCTCATGGCCTAAGCACCCCAGAGCGGCAATTCACCGGGTTTGAACGCGAGGAGGATTATCTTTGTCAAGCCCCCTTCGAGCCTGGCAGAGCGGTCGATTGCGTAACACACTTTCCCCCCCTTTGCCAGAACCTCAAAACCCAGCCTTTTTGGGATTTATTCCCGAAACAACAGCGCCCCCTCAGGCGGTCAAACCATCACCATGCCGCCATTCACATGCACCGTTTCGCCGGTGATGTAGCCGGCTTCCTCGCTCGCCAGAAACACGACTGCCGCGGCAATATCTTCCGGCTTCCCGAACTTCGCCACTGGAATCGCCGCCGCTATCATCTCGATCTGCTTCGGCGTCAAGGCGTCGGTCATCGGCGTCGTGATGAAGCCGGGCGCGATGCAATTGGCGGTGATTCCCCTCGCCGCCACCTCGCGCGCCAAAGATTTCGTCATGCCGACCAGGCCAGCCTTGGATGCGGCGTAATTCCCCTGCCCCGGATTGCCGAAGACGCCGGAGATCGACGCGATGTTGACGATGCGGCCGTAGCGCCGCCGCATCATGCCGCGGAGGATCCCGCGCGTCAGAACGAAGACGGAGGTGAGGTTGACGGCGATGACGTCATCCCACTCATCGTCCTTCATGCGCATGAAGAGATTGTCGTGGGTGATGCCGGCATTGTTGACAAGCACATCGACTTGGCCGACAGCCTTCTCCGCATCCTCCGCGAGCTTGGCGACAGCCGCGCGGTCGCGCAGGTCGCAAGGAAGGATCTCGATGCGTTCGCCGAGCTTCGCCTTCAATTCTTCCAGCCGCTCGGCGCGGGTGCCGGAGACCGCAACCTTCGCGCCCCGGGCATGCAGCGCCTCGGCAACCGACCAGCCGATACCGCCCGTGGCTCCGGTCACCAGCGCGCCTTTTCCGGCAAGATCGAACATCCGGCTTTCTCCTTTCAGCGGGTCTTAGAGACCGGCAAGCGCTCCGGCGGCTTCCTCAAGCTCTTGCGGGGTGCCGATCGATTTTGCCTCGAGCCCCTCGAAACGGCGGGCAAGACCCGTGAGGACGCGTCCCGCGCCGATCTCATAAACGGTCGAGACGCCGTTGTCTTTGAGGTAAAGCATCGATTCCCGCCAGCGCACCATGCCGGTGACTTGCTCAACGAGCCTTGCGCGAATCTCCGCCGGCTCGCTGATGGGAGCGGCGACGACATTGGCGACGAGCGGGACGGCGGGGCGGCGGATTTCAACCTCCCCCAACGCTTCTTGCATCGCTTCCGCCGCCGGCTGCATCAGCGCGCAATGGAAAGGCGCGCTCACCGGCAGGAGCACGGCGCGGCGAGCGCCATATTTCGGCGCAAGCGCGACGGCGCGCTCGACGGCGGCCCGCGTCCCGGAAATGACGACCTGCCCCGGCGCATTGTCATTAGCCGCCTGGCAAATGTCGCCATCGCTTGCCGCGGCCGCGAGCTCCTGGGCTTGCGGGAGCTCGGCGCCGAGAAGCGCCGCCATCGCACCCTCGCCGACCGGGACGGCGGCCTGCATGGCCTTGCCCCGAAGTTTCAGAAGCCGCGCGGTGTCCGCAAGACTGAGACTGCCGGCTGCGGCGAGCGCCGAATATTCTCCGAGGGAATGGCCGGCCACATATTTTGCCGATGTCTCGATGCCGATGCCCTTCTCCGCCGCGAGCGCCCTTACGGCCGCGAGAGACACCGCCATCAAGGCCGGCTGCGCATTTTCGGTCAGGGTGAGCTCGTTCTCGGGCCCTTCCCACATCAGTGCCGACAAGCATTGCCCGAGAGCCTCGTCGATTTCGGCGAACACCTCGCGCGACGCAGGGAAGGTCTCGGCAAGCGCCTTCCCCATGCCCACCGCCTGGCTGCCCTGTCCCGGAAAGATAAAAGCGATGCTCATCGGCTCATCGTCGCTCGGTCTTTGGCCAAAGTCGGCCAAAGACACTGTTTGCCTCCGGCCTGTCAAGCAAGCTAGAGAAGCTCAGCCCGAACAAGCTGAAGTCAGGGAGAAAACAAATGCGAATTTTGTTTCTTGCCGCCCTCTCTCTCCTTGTTTCCTCCACCCTTGCCGCCGAAGCCGCCGAGCCTCAACCATGGCCATGGGCCTCGAAGATGCCGCCGGACCCCGCTCTCGTGGTGCTGCCAAAGGTGGAAAGCGTCTCCGTGAGCATCGACAAGAAGATCATCAACATCTCCGTCAAAGCGACAGCGCCGCAGGCCGGCTTCAGCGAATTCGCCCTCGCGCCCCGCGTCGGCGAGCCGAAGGACAAGATCTTCGCCTTCGATGCCCGCGGGCGCGCGCCGCAGCAAGGAGCCGAGGCTCTAACGCCGGTCTCTTTCGACGTCAGCTATTCGGGAGCGCCGATCGGCAGCTTCGATGTCATCGAAGTGTTCGGAAAGGACAATTGCGTCGCCTTTTCCGTAAAGGACAACAAGCCGGTTGCCGAGTGCACCTCGAAGTCGATTTCGCAATAAGCGCGCCATCTTGCAAAATCCGAACGCGCCCGTATAAAGCGGGCCTGAACCGCTCCGGTCGGAGGCTGAAGGGAGAGCCGCTTCTTGGCGGCAGGCGAAAGCCGGTCTCCTCTGTCTTCGCTCCCTAGGGTCATCTTCTTGGGCCTTTCCGACTTGGTCCATGAGAGGCTTTGCGCCGGAGCCAAATGAGGAAAAGGCAGCCATGCCCCTTTATGAGCATGTCTTTTTGACGCGCCAGGACGTTTCCGCCCAACAGGTGGAAGGCCTCGCGCAGGAATTTCAATCGATCATCGAGAAGGCCGGCGGCAGCGTCCGTAAGGTCGAATATTGGGGCATTCGTTCCCTCACCTATCGCATCAAGAAAAACCGCAAAGCGCATTTTTCTCTGATGAACATCGACGCTCCGTCGGCGGCAATCGCCGAGATCGAACGGCAGGAGCGTCTCTCCACCGACGTCATCCGCTTTCTCACCGTGAGGGTGGACGAGCATGAAGATGGGCCTTCGCCCATGATGCGCCGCGCGGAGAGAGACGAGCGCGACGGCCGCGGCGAGCGCGGAGATCGTGACCGTGATCGCGGGGACCGCGATCGTGGAGATCGCGATCGGCGTGGACCGCGCCGGGATCGCGACCGCGATTTCGGCCCTCGTGAGACGCCGTCCAATGGAAGCGAAGAAGCAGCCGTGGCTAGTGGCGAGGAGGAATCAGCATGAGCATGGCTCAGGCAGGCGCAAGGCGCCCATTCTACCGTCGCCGGAAGACGTGCCCCTTCTCCGGCGATAAGGCACCGAAGATCGACTTCAAGGATGTGCGGCTGTTGCAGCGTTATGTGTCCGAGCGCGGCAAGATTGTGCCGAGCCGGATCACGGCGGTGTCGGCCAAGAAGCAGCGTGAGCTTTCCCGCGCGATCAAGCGGGCGCGCTTCCTCGGGCTTCTGCCCTATCTCATCCAGTGAGGTAGCTGGTCGAAACGGGATCGCGGGCTAACGGCCGCGAAACACCAAGTTGGGGCGGTGAAGAGCCGCCCCTAACCGCTCCAAGGGAGCCGGGACAGCGATGATAACGGCAACACCTTCCATTATCGGCGCGGGCGCGGGACTTGTTTCCGCCGCCCTCATTGCTTCGGCGGCGACGAGCACGCCGTTTCTTTTATATCTCGCGCCGCTGCCGATCTCTCTTGCAGGTCTTGGCTGGGGCTCGGTCGCCGGATTGGTCGCCGCACTTGCCGGAACGCTCGTCACGGCAAGCGTCCTCGGGCCAGCTCCGGCGGTCCTCTTCGCGGTTGCCCTCGGCGCGCCGCTCGCACTCCTTTGCTATCTGGCCCTATTGAATCGCGCGCCGACGGCAACCGGCGATGGCGGCGCCCAAGTTGAATGGTATCCGATCGGCCGGCTTGTCGGCTGGGCGGCAATTATTGGCGGGACTCTCGCTGCGTTTCTCGTGGTCCTCTACGGCAAAGACGTCGAAACGCTGAAGGACGCGATCAAGCCCTTTCTGCAGCAAAGCGCGCTGAAGACACAGTTCGACGAAGCGACGATCGACAATCTCAGCGCCATTCTCGCCCGCGGGATGCCCGCCGCCTTCGCCGCCATTTGGCAGACCGTCATCCTATTCAATCTATGGCTCGCCGGAGTGATCGTTCAAGCCTCAGGTCGCGCCTTGCGCCCCTGGCCGCAGCTCGACGACATCGAGGTGCCGAGCGGCTTCTTTCTCGCCTTCACCGTGGCGCTCGTCCTCTCCTTCGTGCCGGGCGTGGCCGGGCTCGTCGCCACGGGTTTTGCCGGAGCGTTGCTGTTCGCTTACGTGCTGCAAGGCCTTTCCATTTTGCACGCCTTCACGCGAGGCATGCCCTTTCGGGGCCTGATGCTCGCCTCGATCTATCTCGGCATCGTGCTTTTGGGCTGGGTTGCCATCGTCGTCGCCATTATCGGCTTGAGCGAGCCGATGCTCCGTTTACGCGAGCGGGCGGCGTCGCGCGGCCGGCCTCCACAAACAGACTAGGATTTTGACCAAAGGAGTTGAGACATGCAGGTCATTCTTCTTGAGCGTATCGGACGGCTGGGACAGATGGGCGACGTCGTCACCGTCAAGGACGGCTTTGCCCGCAACTTTCTCCTCCCGCAGGGGAAGGCTCTGAGGGCAACGAAGGGAAATCGCGAGCGCTTCGAGCGCGAGCGGGCGCAGCTCGAGGCGCGCAATCTGGAGCTGAAATCCGAAGCACAAACTGTCGCCGACAAGCTTGGTGGCAAGAGCTTCATCGTCATCCGCCAGGCGGGCGATTCCGGGCAGCTCTACGGCTCGGTCAGCACGCGCGACATCGCCGATGTCGTGACCGAGGGCGGATTCTCAATTGAGCGCAAGCAGGTGCAGCTCGACCGGCCGATCAAGATGCTTGGGCTTCACGAAGTGCGCGTTTCACTGCATGGTGAAGTCGAACCGCGCGTGACCGTCAATGTCGCCCGCTCCCAAGATGAAGCAGAGCGCCAGGCTCGCGGCGAGAGGGTCACGGGAAGGGCCATGGAAGAGGCTGAGGACGAAGCCGAATCCGCCCGCCGCGCCGCCGAACAGCTGTTCGAAGAAGGCGCACATGCGGCGGATAGGAGGAGGCTGAGGCTGAGGCCGAAGCCGAAACCGAAGCCGATGCCGAAGAGACCGACAAATAAGGTCAACGATGGCGCAGGCGGAACTTGGCTGGAGCTGTTGATCGGTTGCGATCTCCCCGATCTTCACAGCTTCAGCCACTAGCCTCGCTCCTCCCGGCTTGCTTACCTCATGCATGTCCAACGCACTGATTCGCCCGGTTCCCTCTCCTGCCGAAACGCGCATTTTCCGCAGTCCGCCTCATAATGTGGAGGCTGAGCAGGCGCTTCTCGGCGCGATCCTGGTCAATAACGAGGCTTGCGACCGCGTCTCCAGCTTCCTGAAGCCCGAGCATTTTTTCGACGCGCTGCACGGCCGCGTCTACGACCACGCCGCAAAGCTCATCTGGGCCGGGAAGCGCGCGACGCCGATCACGCTGAAGACCTTCTTCCAGGCCGACGATGCGGTCGGCGAGCTGAGCGCCGCGCAATATCTCGGGCGGCTGGCGGCGAACGCCACCACCATCATCAACGCCGAGGATTACGGCCGCACCATCTACGACCTCGCCATTCGCCGGCATCTCATTCAGATCGGCGAGGACATGGTCAACAAGGCCTTCGATGCGCCGATCGACGCGCCACCCGCGGTGCAAATCGAGGACACCGAGCAGAGGCTCTACGAACTCGCCGAAACCGGGAAATACGGCTCGGGCTTCGAGCCTTTCACCAGCGCGCTGACCGACGCCATCGACATGGCGGCAAATGCCTATCGCCGGGACGGCGGCCTATCGGGCCTTGCGACCGGCTTCAGCGACCTCGACCAGCGCATGGGCGGATTGCAGCCCTCCGATCTTATTATCGTGGCGGGCCGACCCTCCATGGGAAAGACCGCGCTCGCCACCAACATCGCCTATCACGTGGCGCGAAGCTTCAAGCGCGACCCGCAATCCGGGGACGCAACGGACGGCGCGGTGGTCGGCTTCTTCTCGTTGGAAATGTCGGCCGAGCAGCTCGCCACCCGCATCATTTCCGAGCAGTCCTATATTCCGTCGGAGCGTATCCGCCGCGGCCGCATCGATGCCGACGAGTTCGACCGCATCGTCGAGGTCTCGCAGGATCTGCAGATCCTTCCGCTTTATATCGACCAGACCGGCGGCATCACCGTCGCGCAACTTGCCGCGCGGGCAAGGCGCCTGAAGCGTCAGCGTGATGTGGGACTGATCGTCGTCGATTATTTGCAGCTGCTCTCCGGCTCTTCCCGGCGTGCGGCCGAAGGGCGTGTGCAGGAGGTGTCGGAGATCACGACCGGCCTGAAGGCGCTGGCCAAGGAGCTGCATGTTCCAATCCTTGCCCTGTCTCAGCTCTCACGCCAGGTGGAAAACCGCGAGGATAAGCGCCCGCAGCTCGCCGATCTGCGAGAGTCTGGCTCCATCGAGCAGGACGCCGACGTGGTAATGTTCGTGTTCCGCGAGGAATATTATCTCGAGCGCCGGCAGCCGCGCGAGAACACGGAAGAGCACAAGAAATGGCAAGACGAGATGGACGCGGTGACGGGCAAGGCCGAAGTGATCATCGGCAAGCAGCGCCACGGCCCGACCGGGACGGTGCAGCTGTCATTCGAGGCGCAGTTCACGCGGTTCGGCAACCTCGCCGCGGAGGATCGCCTGCCGGAGCGGCTGGATTGACGAGACCCTCCTCCTCCGAGCCGCCGGCGGATGGGGAGCAACAAGCCGAAGAGCAGATTGCTGCGGCGATCCTCACCATCGACCTTGGCGCCATCGCCCGCAATTGGCGGCGTCTCTCAGACCTTTGCGATGCCGCGGAATGCGCTGCCGTGGTGAAAGCCGATGCCTATGGTCTTGGCATGCGGCAGGTCGCGCCGGTGCTGGCGGCGATCGGCTGCAAGACATTCTTCGTGGCGACCCTAAGCGAAGGTGGCGAGCTTCGCGCCTTGCTGCCGGATGCAACCATCTACGTCTTCGATGGTCTGTTGCCGGGCACGGCAGATTTTTTGCGGCAGCACGATCTAAGACCGGTGCTCAACAGCCTTGAGGAAGTCACTGAGTGGGCGGCGTTCTGCAGGGCAAAAGCGCAGAAGCTTCCCGCCGCGCTGCATCTCGACACGGGCATGAACCGCCTTGGCCTCTCTCCCGGCGAGGTGGACGCGCTCGCCGCGCGCGGCGAACTATTCGACGCCTTCGCTCTTGACCTCGTGATAAGTCATCTCGCTTGCGCCGATGAAGCGGATCATCCGAAGAGCGCAACCCAGCGGCGCCGATTCGATGAGGCACGCCGAAAGCTGCCCAAAGCGCGCGCGAGCCTCGCAAATTCGGCCGGGATCATGCTCGGCGCCGACTACCATTATGACCTCGCCCGTCCCGGCATTGCCCTTTATGGCGGGAAGCCCCAGCGCGGCGAGGATGCCTTCGAACCGGCGGTGACGCTGCAGGCGCGTGTCCTGCAGGTCCGAGATGCGCTTGCCGGCGAAACGATAGGATATGGCGCCACCCGCACGCTGCAGCGCCCCGCCCGTATCGCCACGCTCGCTTGCGGCTACGCCGACGGCCTCTTCAGAGCTCTTTCTGTTGGCGATGGAAGCGAAGGGCTTTGCGTCTATTTCGGCGACCGTCGGGCGCCGCTGCTCGGGCGCGTGTCTATGGACCTGATCGCCGTCGACGTGACCGACATCCCGCCGGAGATTGCACACCGCGGCGTCTTTGCCGAGATTATCGGCCGCAACGCCGCGCATGCGATCGCGGAAGCCGCCAGGACCATCGATTATGAGGTGCTGACCAATCTCGGCAGACGGGCGCTGCGGCGCTATATCGGTCCCTGACAAGGAGAGTCATGGCCAAATCTTCCAAAGCCTTTGTCTGCCAGACCTGCGGCGCGGTTACCTCGCGCTGGTCCGGTAAATGCGGCGCCTGCGGCGAGTGGAACAGCATCGTCGAGGAGAACGCACCCGTCTCTGGACCGCCGGCGCTCGTGGCGATCCGAGGCGGCAAAGGACGCCCGGCGCTGTTCGAAAGCCTCGCCGCCGAGGACCGCGATGCCCCGCGCGTTCCGACGGGGATTGCCGAGTTCGACCGCGTGCTCGGCGGCGGTCTTGTCCCCGGCTCGGCCGTGCTCGTCGGCGGCGACCCAGGCATCGGCAAATCCACGCTTCTCCTGCAGGCTGCGGCCAGTCTCGCCGCGAGCGGCGCCAGCGTTCTCTACCTCTCCGGAGAGGAAGCGCCGGCGCAAGTGCGCATGCGGGCTGCACGCCTTGGCCTCAGCGGCGCTCCGGTGCAACTCGGAACAGAGACCAACCTTGCCAACATCGTCGCGACGCTCGGAAAGACGAAGGCTCCGCATCTCATCGTCATCGATTTCAGTGCAGACGCTTTGGTCTGAAGCGCTCGAATCGAGCACCGGGGACCATCTCGCAGCTGCGCGGCTGCGCCCAGACCTTGGTGAGCCTCGCCAAGAATAGCGGCTCGACGCTGATCCTTGTCGGTCACGTGACCAAGGATGGCCAGATCGCCGGTCCGAAAGTGATCGAGCACATGGTCGATACGGTTCTCTATTTTGAGGGACAGAGCGGCCATCAATTCCGAATCTTGCGCGCGGTGAAGAATCGCTTCGGTCCCACCGACGAAATCGGCGTGTTCGAAATGCGCTATGAGGGGCTGAAGCAGGTCGAGAACCCGTCGGCGCTGTTTCTCAGCGATCGAGAAACCGGCGCGCCGGGCACGGCGGTCTTTGCCGGGATGGAAGGGACGCGGCCCATTCTGGTCGAGATCCAGGCACTTGTGGCCCCATCCTTGCTTTCGATGCCAAGGCGTGCGGTGGTCGGCTGGGACCCCAATCGCCTCTCCATGCTCACCGCCGTGCTGGAAGCCCGGGGCGGCGTTAGGCTCGCCAGCCACGAGCTCTATCTCAATGTTGCGGGAGGCCTGAAGCTCGGCGATCCCGCCGCCGATCTTGCAGCTGCGGCAGCGCTCCTCTCCTCGCTGACGGGGAAGCCCGCCCCGGAGGACACCGTCTATTTCGGCGAGGTCAGCCTCACGGGGGCGATCAGGACCGTGGGGCATATGGACCAGCGCCTCAAGGAGGCGGCAAAGCTCGGCTTTTTACGCGCTGTCGTGCCGGCGGCCTGCGCTCCGGATCGCGCGCTTGCCGGGCTCGAGCTTGCGCCGATCTCCACCCTTGAAGAGCTGGTGGCCTGGTTTGGAGGCAGCCGAAAGGATTAGGCGAAGCGTGTCCCGAGCCTTTTGCCTGCGACATCGCGGCGAGATGTCCACTGCGCCATTGCCGGTTTCTGGCATTTGTGCTTCATCGCGGGGAATCGTGATAGTCTCCGCCGCGCTTTCCCAAGGAGCCTAGCCTTATGCCGATTTCCTGGCTCGATGTGATCCTCATCGTGATCATGCTGGTCTCCGGCTTTCTGGCGATGGTTCGAGGCTTCACGCGCGAAGTTCTCTCGATCTTCTCCTGGGCGGTTGCCGCGGTCGCGGCCCTCTACCTCACGCCGAAATATTACACGATGGTGGAAGGGTACTTCCCCTCGCCGGCCATCGCACAGGTCGGCTTCGCCGTCGGCGTGTTCGTCATCACGCTGATCGTCATCAGCCTTATCACCTTCCGCATCTCTGACCGGGTCCTCGACAGCCGCGTCGGCGCGCTCGATCGGACCTTCGGTTTCTTTTTTGGGCTGGGGCGCGGTTTCTTGCTGGTCGCGATCGTTTTCATCTTGTTCAGCGCGCTGGCGCGCGACCAGCCAGCCTGGGTCACCGAGGCGAAATCCTATCCGATCCTGAAACAGACCCAGGTGGCCATTGAATCGCTGATGCCGCCGAACCCCGAGCAATATTTGCCTGGCGGCATGCCTGAGGACGGCGCCGAGGGCCAGGCACCGACGCCCGGCACGGAGCCGGCCGCGCCGCCTGCGAGCGCTCCTGCGCCTGCAGCCCCGCCGCCCGAAGCACCGCCGGCAGCAGCTCCCCCCGCGGAAGCGCCGCCGCCCGCAGCAGCGCCGCCGGCCGAGTCTCCGCCGGCAACGGAAACACCGCCGAATTAGCTTCGCCCGGCGGCATTGAAGCGTTTCTAAGTCCGCTTATTTAGAGGGAGGAAGGACGCATTTTGACCGGTCAAGCTGACATGAAGGGCGAGATCTCCTGCTGGCTCGAAGAGGACCGGCTGCATGAGGAATGCGGCGTCTTCGGCATCTTCAATCATCCAGACGCCGCCGCGCTGACCGCCCTCGGCTTGCACGCTCTTCAGCACCGCGGCCAGGAAGCGGCAGGCATCGTCACCTTCGATGGACACCATTTCCACGGCGAACGCCGGCTCGGCCTCGTCGGCGACCATTTTACCAGCCGCCCTGTGATCGACCGGCTGAGAGGCGACTCCGCCATCGGCCATGTCCGCTACTCAACCTGCGGCGATCCGGTCCTTCGCAATGTTCAGCCGCTCTTCGTCGATCTGCAATCCGGCGGCTTCTCGCTCGCCCATAACGGCAATCTCACCAACGCCCTCACCTTGCGCGAAGCGCTGATCAAGAAGGGCGCCATTTGCCAGTCGACGACTGATACCGAGGTGATCCTGCATCTCGTCGCGCGCAGCGAGAAACATACCTTCGTTGAGAAATTCGTCGAAGCGCTGCTGCAGGTAGAAGGCGCCTATGCCCTGGTCGGCATGACCAATAAGAAGCTCGTCGGCGCGCGAGATCCGCATGGCATCAGACCCTTGGTTCTCGGCCGCCTCGGCGACGCTTGGGTGCTCGCCTCCGAGACCTGCGCCCTCGACATCATCGGCGCTGAGTTTGTGCGCGAGGTCGAGAATGGCGAAGTCGTGGTGATTTCCAGCGAGGGCCTCGAGAGCCACCGTTTCGTACCGAAATATCCCGCACGCCTCTGCATCTTCGAATACATCTATTTTGCCCGGCCGGATTCGATCGTCGGCGGACGCCCCGTCTATGACGTGCGGAAGGAGATGGGCCGGCAGCTGGCGCGCGAGGCTCCCGCCGATGCCGATGTCGTGGTTCCTATTCCCGATTCCGGCGTGCCCGCGGCCATCGGCTATTCGCAAGGGTCGGGAATTCCGTTCGAATATGGCATCATCCGCAACCATTATGTCGGTCGCACCTTTATCGAGCCGGAGCAGCGCATCCGGCAGCTCGGCGTCAAGCTGAAGCACAGCGCCAACCAAGCCCAGGTCAAAGGCAAGCGCATCGTGCTGATCGACGACAGCGTGGTGCGCGGCACGACTTCGGTAAAGATCGTGCAGATGATGCGCGATGCGGGCGCCAAGGAAGTGCATATGCGCATCTCCAGCCCGCCGATCACCTATCCCGACTATTACGGCATCGACACGCCGGACCAGGAGAAGTTGCTGGCGGCGACGAAGTCGCTGGAAGAAATGCGGCGCTTCATGGAGGCCGATACGCTCGAATTTCTGTCGGTGGATGGCATCTACAAAGCGATGGGCTATGACGGGCGCGATTCCGCCCATCCGCAATTCACCGACCATTGCTTCACCGGCGAGTATCCGACGCGGCTCCGCGATCGAGAAGGCCCGCCGCAGCAAAAGCAGCTCTCCTTCCTCGCCGAAGCCGGCTGATCGCTCCCCTCAGGAGAGAATTCGACCTTCCCTGAATGACTGAGCAGCGCCTGAAGGACCGCATCGCGCTCATCACCGGCGCCTCGCGCGGGCTCGGCCGCGCCGTCGCGCTTCGCTATGCACAGGAAGGCGCGCATGTGCTGCTGCTCGCGCGCGGGCTTGCCTCTCTCGGCCGTGTCGACGACGAGATCCGCGCCGGCGGAGGGAAGGCCAGCTTGATCCCGCTCGATCTTGCCGATGGCGGCGCCGTCGATGCGCTTGGCCCGTCTCTCTATGAAAGGTTCGGACGCATCGATGTGCTGGTCGGAAGCGCGGCCATTCTCGGCGGCTTGTCGCCGCTGCCGCATATTCCATCGGAGCGTTGGGACCGGGTCCTCGCCGTCAACCTCACCGCCAATTGGCGCCTGATCCGGACCCTCGATCCTTTGTTGCGGCAGGCCGAGGCCGCACGGGTCATCTTCGTCACCTCGAGTGTTGCCGGCTCGGCCCGAGCCTATTGGGCCCCCTACTCCGTTTCCAAGGCCGGGCTCGAAACTCTGGCGCGGACCTATGCCAACGAAACCGCCGGAACTTCGATCCGCGTCAACCTCGTCGATCCGGGCGCCATGGCCACGCGAATGCGCATGGAGGCTTTTCCCGGCGAGGATCAAGCAACTTTGCCAAAGCCCGAGCACAGCACGGATATTTTCGTGAGGCTGGCAACCACGGAGAGCTCCGGCGAAACCTTCGACGCCTCTCCGTCCGGGATGGGCTAGCCTGGAATCTCCTCGCGGGTGCCTCGCCGCAGAATCTCCACAACTTTGCGCTAATCGGGGCTATTGAGATGGCGGACTTTCACCACAGTGACCAAAGAGGTGGAAAGCCTTGAAACTCCTTGGGGGGGTGATTGGAGCTTTCGTCGCCGTTTTCTCGTGGGGAGCCCTCGCGCAGAGCTGCCCCGACGGCAAAACAGGCTGCGCTCCCGATCTGACGGGGGTAAGCGTACCAACTGACTTACCGCAAACCATGTCCTTGAGCGAGGAAACGAGCCTCTTCCAAACCGGCGTCCTCAGCCGAAAAGAGATCGCCGGCGGCTGGTCCGTCGGCGGATGGCAGCTCGTGCCGACCGCCGCCGTGACTTATGTGAATGAAAGCGCGCTTGCCGCCATCCCGGGTCTGGTGGGGACGGATTTCGACATGACACGCGTGACGATCGGGCCGGAGATCAAGCGCCAGATCGACATGGGGTTTGGCTCCAGCCTCGAGCCTTTCGCCTTTTTCAAGACCAGCCTCGACGTCGACAACGCCATGGTGCGGCCAGGCATCGCCCGCAACACGATCGGCGGCGGCATCCTCATCACCCAGCCCGAAGGCTACAGCATTCAGGCCGTCGGGGATTACAGCGAGACGGTAGGCACGGCGACGCCGGACGAGTCGCTCGCCGGCAAAGTCATGATTTCTGTCCCGATCCCCTAATCGCCCTCGCACTGCCCTGCAATCAATCGGCCGTCAGCACCATCCCGTCATAGGCCGGCCGGATCGCCTCCGGCAAAGATTGGGCGAGCGCCTCATAGTCTAGATCGATATGCATGTGCGTGAGCACCGCCCGTTTCGGCTTCATGCGTTCGATCCAGGAAAGCGCCTGCTCGACGCTGAGATGGCTCGGATGCGTCGTGTAACGAAGCGTATCCAGGATCCACACATCGAGACCTTCCAGGAAGGACAGCGACTCCGCAGGGAAATCGCTGACATCCGGCGAATAGGCGATGTTGCCGAAGCGGAAGCCGAGCAACTCTCCGCTCCCATGCATTTGCCGGAACGGCATGATCTCGATGCTGCCTGCCGCCCCTTCGACCGCGAAGGGAACGCCGGGTGCAATGTTGTGGCTACGCAGGATCGGCGGATATTCGCTCTCTGCGGGCGTTTCGAAACAATAGGTGAAACGGTCTTTCAGCGACCGGCCGGTTTTTTCGTCGTGATAGACGGCGACGCGGCGGCGGCCGTTATAAGCCACCATCCTCAGATCATCGATGCCATGCGAATGATCGGCGTGATCATGCGTGAAAAGCACGCCATCCAGCCAACCGATGCGCGCGTCGAGGAGCTGCTCGCGAATGTCGGGAGGCGTGTCGATGAGAATATTGGTGCTGCCCTTGCCGTCCTCGCGCTGAACGAGCGCCGAACAGCGGCGGCGGCGATTCTTCGGATTGTCGGGATCGCAGGCGCCCCAATTATTGCCGATGCGCGGAACGCCGCCGGACGTCCCACAGCCTAGGATCGTCAGCTTTAGCGTCATGCCGCGCTGGCGAATGAAGCGGCCGGGATTTTTGAAAATAGCCGCGCGAAATTTGCGGTGGTCACGCGCGCGAATTCGTCCGGCTCGAGGCCGCGAAGGCGAGCGAGAAGCGCCGCCGTGTGGACGACGTTGGCCGGCTCGTTACTCCGCCCGCGCATCGGCTCCGGCGCAAGATAAGGCGCGTCCGTCTCCACGAGCAGCCGGTCGAGCGGAACCTTGCCGGCGATGTCGCGCAAGGCCGCGGAGCTCTTAAAGGTCACAACCCCGGAAAAGGAGATGTAGCCGCCAAGCGCGAGCCCACGCTCCGCAAGGTCCGCTCCGCCCGTGAAGCAATGGAGCACGAAGGGAAAACGTCCCTCTTTTGTCTCTTCCTCGAGGATCCTGGCGATATCCTCATCCGCCTCACGCGCATGGATGACGAGCGGAAGCTGCGTCTCGCGCGCCGCGGCGATGTGGGCGCGAAAGCCGCGCTCCTGATCATCGCGCGGGCTGTTGTCGTAATGATAGTCGAGCCCCGCCTCCCCGATCGCCACCACTTTCGGATGGCCAGCGAGCTTTACGATCTCCGCCGCGGTCACGTCTGCTTCCTCCGCCGCATTATGCGGGTGCGTGCCGACGGAGCAGAACAAATTCTCATGCGGCTCGACCAGAGCGAGAAGCTCATCGAACTTCCGCACCCTTGTTGAAATCGACACCATAAGATCGACATTCGCCGCCTTCGCCCGAGCGAGAACGCCGTCAAGGTCGCCGCGGAGTTGCGGGAAATCGAGATGGCAGTGGCTGTCGACAAGCATCGTCAGGGGACTCTAGTTGGAGGCGCCGGCTTCCGAAGCCTCGGCTTCGACATGGCGCGGGAAGACCGGTTGTGGAGCGGGAAGCGCAGTCCCGGGCTGCAGCCGTCCCTCCTCGCCGAGGAAAGAAAAATCGCGCGCCTCCGGCCTAACACCGAGCTGATCGAGAAGCTTGCCGCCGCTTTCCGGCATGACCGGCTGAACCAGAATGGCGATCTGCCGCAGCACCTCCGCCGTCACGTAAAGGATCGTGTTCATGCGCTCGGGGTTCGTCTTCTTATGCGCCCAAGGCTGCTCGCTCGCGAAATAGCGGTTGGCATCGGCGATGACGGACCAGATGCTTTCGAGGGCGCGATGAATGGCAAACTCCTCGATGGCCTGGTCGACGCGCTCCCGCGCCTCATCCACGGCGGCAAGGATCGCGCGATCGGTCTCGGTGAGCGCCTTCGGAGCCGGCACGCTCCCCTCGCAATTCTTGGCGATCATCGATAGCGAGCGCTGCGCCAGATTGCCGAGATCGTTGGCGAGATCAGCATTGATCCTCTGCGTGATGGCCTCGCGGCTATAATTTCCGTCCTGGCCGAAGGGCACCTCGCGCAACAGAAAATAGCGGATCTGATCCACCCCGAAATCGGCGGCGAGCGTGAAAGGATCGACGACATTGCCGACCGATTTCGACATCTTCTCCCCGCGATTATAGAGAAAGCCGTGCCCGAAGACCCGCTTCGGGAGAGCAACACCCGCCGACATCAGAAAGGCCGGCCAATAGACCGCGTGGAAGCGAATGATGTCCTTGCCGATGACATGCACATCGGCGGGCCAATAACGCTTGAAGCGCTCGGAGCTCTCGTCGGGAAAACCGATGGCGGTGAGATAATTGGTGAGCGCGTCGACCCACACATACATAATGTGTTTCGGGTCGTCCGGAACCGGAATCCCCCAATCGAAGGTGGTCCGCGAGATCGACAGATCCTGCAAGCCGCCGCGGACGAAACTCAGCACCTCGTTGCGCCGGAACTCCGGCCCGATGAATTCCGGGTTGGCCTCGTAATGCGCGAGCAGCCTCTCCTGATAGGCCGATAGGCGAAAAAAATAGGTCTCCTCCTCGACCCATTCGACCGGCGTCCCTTGCGGCGAAAGCTTTTGCCCCTCGGCACCGTCTTTCAGCTCGGCCTCGTCGTAATAGGCCTCGTCGCGCACCGAATACCAGCCGGCATATTTCGCCAGGTAAATGTCGCCATTGTCGCGCATGCGGCGCCAAAGCTCGGCGCCAGGCGCGCTTGTGCCGCTCCTCGCGCGTGGTGATGAAATCGTCATTGGAGCAATTAAGCGTTGCAACCATCTCACGGAAGCGCGGCGTGTTGCGATCGGCCAGCTCCGCCGGAGTGATACCCTTCTTGCGCGCGGTCTGCAGCATCTTGATGCCATGCTCGTCCGTTCCGGTCAGGAAGAAGACGTCGAAGCCCTGCAGGCGGCGGAATCTCGCGAGCGCGTCAGTGGCGACAGCCTCATAGGCGTGACCGATATGCGGCACGTCGTTCGGATAAGAAATGGCTGTGGTGATGTAGTAGGACTGCTTCGCGCTCATGGCGCCGATGGATAACGCCATGCGCCGAGCGCGGCAAGCCGATCGGCGCCTAGCGCGCGGCGGCGCGAGCGACGTTCTGCAGCCGCAAGAACGCTTCCATAATGGCGATGCTGCGATCGAGATTGAGGGTGGCGGCCTCTTCCCTCAATCTGCCGAGAGCCCCGCACGCCTCGGCCCACTCCCCGAGGTCGCTCGCCGGCGAATAGGCGCTTGCGGATGTCTCCTTCCTCCGCAAGCGGATCGGTGCCGGTCGCCGACCCTCGGATCAGCCGCTCCAGCGTTCCGAGGAGCAGCGAGAAGAACAGCTCGAAGCGGGCAATATCGGTGAACCCCCCGATGCGGTCGGCAAGGCGGTGCAGGCCTTCGCCATCGACATTCGGCAGCTTGGCGAGGCCATCGAGAATGTCGCGGTAAAGTTCGACTTCGTCACCCGTGACCAGTTCGAGCGAGCGGCGTACGCTTCCTTGGCTGAGCGCGAGCGCCGTCGAGAGCGCCTCGTCATCGACCTGATACTCGCCCCTCTCGAGTGCCGCTTTCGTTGCCTCGCCGAGCTCGGCAGGCGACAGCGGCGAGACGCGAAGCTTTCGGCAGCGAGAGCGGATGGTCACCGGAATGGCGCCCTCGGCAACGGCGACCAGCAGGAACAGCGTCTGCGGCGGCGGCTCTTCCAGCGCCTTCAGAAGCGCGTTGGCGGCATTCTGGTTCAGCTCGTCGGCGCGATCGACGAGCACCACGCGCCAGCCTGCCTCACCGGCGCTATGGCCAAGAAAGCCGCGGAGGCGCCGCACTTCATCGATGGTGATCCATTGCGAATAGCGTCGCGTCTTCTCGTTGAAGGAGCGCCGGAGCAACAGAAAGTTCGGATGCGCGAGCCCGGCGACCTTACGGAAGACGGCGTCGCGTCGTTCGTCGCTCGGCTCCGGCCCTAGCCCGCTCTTCGGGAGCGCCAGCACCTGGCGCGCGAAATCGTAGGCGAGCGTTGCTTTGCCGATCCCTTCGGGCCCAACGATCAGCCAAGCATGGTGAAGCCGGCCGCCGCCAATGGCGTCGGCGAACTCGGCGCGCGCTGCGCTATGACCGACCACGCGGTCCACCTCGCGGGGCGCTGCAAATCCTTCCAGACGGTCAGGTTCTTCGGCGGGAGGTTGGCGGGTTCGCTCGGCGGCCGCCCGGCTCATGGGCGCACGGCTCATGGGCGTAAGCGCACCGAAACCGCCTCCCAGATATCCTCGGCAACGACCGATTCAGGCTTCCGCGCATCGATCACCACGCAGCGCCGCGGCTCTTCATCGGCGATGTCGAGGAAGGCTTTGCGGATACGCTCATGCTGCGACATTTGCTCGGCCTCGAAGCGGTCGGGAGCCTCGCCGCCAGATCGCGTCGCGGCGCGTGCCAGTCCTTGCTCCGGCGGCAGATCGAGGATGATGGTGAGGTCGGGCTTCAGGCTCCTGCAGCGTCAAGCGCTCGAGCGCCGCGATCAACGCCGTCGGCACGCCGCCGGCGACGCCTTGATAAGCGCGCGTCGAATCGGCGAAGCGGTCGCAGATCACCCAGCTCCCTTTCGCCAGAGACCCGGTGATGACGCTATCGACATGATCCTGCCGGGCGACGGAGAACATCAGCGCCTCGGCGAAGGGCCCGAACTCCTGCACCTTGCCGGACAGCAAAGCCGCGCGAATATCTTCGGCGAGCGGCGAGCCGCCAGGTTCGCGCGTCGTGACGACTGTGCGACCGGCCGTCGTCAGCCGGCCGGCAAGCAGCGTCGCCTGCGTCGATTTCCCGGCGCCCTCACCTCCCTCGAAGGTGATGAATTCTGCCGGTCTCGACTTTTTCATGGCGCATTGGATGAACTCAGCTTGCGATGCGCTTACAGGATCCACCCGAAAGCGAGAACGAGAAGCGAGTTCGAGCCCTCGCCAGGCGAAATTGCTCGCGGCGATGTCGGCCCCCGCATAGAGCGGGATCTCGTTGGAGGCCTTGGTATCGTCGGCCGTGATCCGGAGCGACGCCACCTTGTCCCCCTTGCGAATGGGAGCCTTGATCGGACCTTGATAGACGATCTGCGCCGTGATCTTGCCGCTTGTCGTCACTGGGAGAATGACCTCGATATCGTCGTCTCCGAGAAGCGGGACATAACGAGCCTCGCCACCCCAGACGAGCGCATCGCTGATCTGCTGGCCTTTGTCGAAAAGCCGATAGGGCTTGAAGTTCTTGAAGCCCCATTCGAGCAGCTTCTTCGGTTCGTCCTCGCGCTCATTCTTCGTTTCGAGACCCGCCACCACCTCGATGACGCGCTGATCGCCGCGCTTGGCGCTCGCCACGAGGCCATAGCCGGATTCCTGCAAGTACCCGGTCTTGAGGCCGTCCACGCCCAAATCTTCCCAGATCAGCGGATTGCGGTTGCGGAAGGTGTGTTTGTTGAAGGTGAACTCCTTCTGCGAGAAATAGTGGTAGTACTCCGGATAGGTCTTGATCAGGTGGTTGGCGAGAATAGCGAGATCGCGGGCCGACATGACATGGCCCTTGGCGGAGAGCCCGCTCGAATTCATGAAATGCGAATGGGTGAGGCCGATCTCCTTCGCATGCTTGTTCATCTCCTTGACGAAGGCTTCCTCGCTGCCGCTGATGCCTTCGGCGAGAACGATGCAGGCATCGTTCCCGGATTGAATGATGCCGCCCTGGATGAGGTCGTTGACGCTGATCATGGCGTTGAGCGGCGCGAACATGGCCGAACCTCGCGATGGCGCCCCGCCCGTCCGCCAGGCATGCTCGCTGACCTTGAACTGATCCTCGAGCTTGATCCGTCCCGATTTCAGATCGCGGAAGACGACGGCCATGGTCATGAGCTTGCTCATGCTGGCCGGCGGGAAGGACGTGTCGGCGTCCTTCTCGTAGAAGACGAGATTGTCCTCGGAATCCATGAGGATCGCCCGCTTCCCTTTCGTCTCGAATTTGCCGACGGGGGTGGTGGTTTGCGCGTTCACCGCAGCAAAGCTGGCCGGCAGGAGGAGCACCGCCAGCGCCAAGGCGGCCTTCAACAAGTCATAAGGACGAAAAAGGGTCACGAGCTGCCGGCGTCCGATCGAGTTCGCGGGAATTTTGGGTTCGCGAATACTATCGAGCCGTCGCCTGGAAAAATCAACCTGGCCGCAATGCCGGGCTAACGCCAAAGAGCGCTTCTGTCCTCGTAGCCAGAAGCGGCGCGGTAACTTCTCTGTGAGCCGATGCGCGACCGCGACAGGCCTGCAAGATAGCTCCGTTCATAAGAGTCGTCGCCGTCGATCGGCGCCCGCCCGATATATTGCACCCGCACCCGCGCCGTGCCCTTGCTGCGAAAACCGAGGAGGTCCGCGGAGCGCCGCGACAGATCGATGAGGCGATTGCCCCGATAAGGGCCGCGGTCGTTGACGCGAACCACGACCGACCGGCCGTTCTCGAGATTGGTCACCTTGGCAAGGACGGGCAGAGGCAACGTCGGCGACGCTGCCGAGAGGCGGTCGGCGTCATAGATCTCGCCATTCGCCGTGCGGCGGCCATGAAATAGCTCGCCATACCAGGAGGCGATGCCGACGCGGTCGTAGCTCGTCACCTCGCGCGGGCTATAGCGGACACCGTTGATGACGTAAGGTTTGCCGACGCTGTAAGCGCCGCCCCCTTTCGGCACGGGATGCCCAAGCGGGATCACCCTTTCGCCGAGCTTTGGCCCTTTCGCGCAGCCGACCGCAACGGAGACGAGGCAGCGAAACGCAGAGAAGGACGATCCCAGCGCGGACGAATTGGCGAAGATGAGGATCAGAGGCCGCTCGCGGAAAGCGATGCGCCGACGCTACGCAAGACACTCTACCACTCCCCGCCACCGGCCTTGGCCTAATGTCGGGCGGAAGCGTTAGGG
The DNA here is from genome assembly GCA_963786425.1 of uncultured Alphaproteobacteria bacterium. GTDB lineage: Bacteria > Pseudomonadota > Alphaproteobacteria > Rhizobiales > Methyloligellaceae > Methyloceanibacter. Next base: position 286,091 of record CAWAZB010000001.1, read on the forward strand.
AAGCGTGAATGTCACGCGGCTTCGCGCGGGCCACAGTCCGTCAGGAGCCGCTATGCTCGCCTCTGATCGCGAGGCAGGCCCGCACGATCTCCTCCAGCGGGCGCGACCCATCGACGACCTGAAATTGCTGCGGCCCGAGATCGTAGGCCAGCTGTTGTCGCAGCACGCCGATATCGGCATCCGAAACATCGGCGCCGCGCGCGGCGACCCGCTGCTCCATCGTGGCGATCGGCACCTCTAGCCAAAGCCCGGTGAAGGCCACCCCTTCCCGCTCCGCCACCTTGGCGATGGCGAGACGCTCCTCGGATTTGGCATGCACGGCATCGACGATGACGGAGCGGCCGGCGGCAAGGGCCATCGCCGCCTTTCTACGTAGCAGGCGATAGACCGTGCTGGTGATCTCCTTGTCATAGGCGTCGTCCGGCAGCCGCTCATATGGGTCGATGCGGAAGAGGCGTTTTCGCTCGCGGTCGCTTTGCAGGATCACCGCCCCCGGAACGCCGCCAAGATGCGGCGCGAGCGCCCGCGCCAGGCTCGACTTGCCGCTGCCCGAAAGGCCGGCAACCGCAATCAGACGCGGCCTTTCCGGCGCAAGAGACGTCTCGGCGAAGCGAAAATAAGAGAGCGCGGCCTTCTCGGCCTGGGTCCTCGCCGGCTCTTCCGCGAGCTGCGCTCGCAACAGCTCGACCTTGGCGCGGATGGCGGCGCGCATGGCGATGAACAAAGGGAGCGCCGCGAGGCCGAGGAGATTAGCGGTGTCCCCGAACTCATCCAGATAGGCGTTGAGAAGCGCGTTGGCGTGCGCCTCCATTCTGCGTTCGCCAAGGTCCATGAGCAGGAAAGCGAGATCGTAGAGAAGGTCGACAGTGGCGACGCTGTCGTCGAATTCGATCGCATCGAAAAGAATTGGCGCGCCGTCGATCTCGACGATGTTGCGCAAATGCAGATCGCCATGGCAGTGGCGGACGTAACCGCCAAGGGCGCGGGCGGCCAAGAGCGGAACGAGCGTTGCGAGCAAAGATCGCGCAATATCATTGAACCTTGCGGCGCGGTCCGAAGGAATGATTCCGGCGCCGGCGAAGGTGGCTCCATTGTCGTCGAATACGCGGCCGAGCCGGCAGATCGCGGAAGCGGCAGAAAGTTGCCGGTCTGCCGAACGGTGGAAATCAGCGATGACCTTCGCCAGGCGCGGCATCGCCTCGATCGGTAGCAATCCGTCTCTTGCCTTCCGGTCAAATAGGGAGGCCTGATCGAAGCGGTTCATCGCCAACAGCCATTCGAGCGCCTCCCCTTCCCCGCCAATTCGAAGCCCTCCGCCGGCGGTCCGGACCACCGGCACGACCTCCAGATAAAGATCGGGGGCGGTCCGGCGGTTGACGCGGAGCTCGTTGAGGAGAGCGGCGCGCCTCTTCTCTGAAGCGTGCTAAAATCGAGAAAGGGGTATTTGACCGCGCGCTTCAGCTTGTAGGCACGGTCGCCGGCCAAGAACACGATCGAAGCGTGGGTTTCGACCATCTCGACCCGCGAGGGCGGCGGGTCGTAGGCCTGCGGTGAGCTTAAGAACTCAAGCACCGGCCGCTGGTCGTCATGGGGCTCCATTCGGCACCATATAAAGGAGACGTGCCGCCTCGCCCACGGCGCCGCGCGGCCAAAGTCCCAGGCCTTGTAGCGGTTGGCACCGCTCCCAATATAGAGAACCCGGCGCGCTGCCGTCGCACTTCCCTGAACGACCCTCGGGTCCTGCCGCCACGCGATTTAGCGCACTTGCACCCCCTCAAGGTTGGACGTGACCAGTGATCCCAAAAGAGTGATGTGGGCGGAGGCTTGCGCCCTCCTCGACAAGGCGGAGCAGATGCGCCGCCAATTCTTCGAACCCGCACGGGAAGGCGCACTGCATGTCCGCTGGGAGCCGCCGGTCGACATTTTCGAGACGGAACGGCAGCTCGTCATCATCGCGGCGCTTCCGGGCGTCGCTCCGGAAGCCGTGAAGGTCGAGTTCGACAGCGGCATGCTCCGAATTTCCGGAACGCGCTCGCTTCCGACGCGCGGTCTGAATGCCAATATTGTGAGGCTGGAGATTCCATATGGAGGATTTGAAAGACGCGTAGCCCTGCAAACCAACCGCCTGCAGCTTTCGAAGCGGGAGCTTCTGAATGGCTGTCTGCTCTTGACCTTCGCCAAGATCGCGTAACCCCGGGTCCCGACCGCATGAACGACACGATTGAGATCGCAAAGACCGAAGAGACCTCCGATCTGGCCTTGCCGGACCGGGCGCTCATTCTTTTGCCGACCCGGAACGCCGTGCTGTTTCCGGGCGTGGTCGCCCCCCTCGGGCTCGGGCGCCCGCAATCGATCGCCGGCGCGCAGGCCGCTGCCCGCGCCGATCGTCCCATCGGCGTCATCTTGCAGAAGGACGGAGCCGTCGAACTCCCGGGAGCCGACGATTTGCATCGGGTCGGCACCGTCGCCGAGATCCTGCGCTACGTCACGGCTCCCGACGGCACGCATCACATGGTGGCGCGTGGCACGCGCCGCTTCCGCGTCGAGGAGTTCCTCCCCGGCTATCCCTTCCTCGTGGCGCGCGTCGAGGAGATCGGCGAGGCGGAGGTGTTCTCCACCGAGGTCGCCGCCCTGATGCACCAGCTGAAGGAGCGCGCACGCGAGGCAATCTCGCTCTTGCCGACGCTGCCGAAAGAGCTGGCCGATGCGATCGATCAGATCAATTCGCCCTCGACCCTCGCGGATTTCGTCGCAAATGCCACTGATCTCACCCCGGCCGAGAAGCAAGGCCTGCTCGAGACCTTCGATGTGCGCGAACGGCTCGACACTCTGTTGCGGAGCCTTATCCAGCAGATCGAGGTGCTGAAGCTGTCGAAGCAGATCGGCGAGCAGACGCAGGAATCGCTGCAGGGCCGCCAGCGCGAGCATATCTTGCGCGAGCAGCTCCGGCAGATTCAGAAGGAGCTTGGCGAAGGCGATGAAGGCGCCGCCGAGGTGGCGGAGCTGCGCAACTCCATCACGGCCGCCAAGATGCCGGAGGAGGCCGAGAAGCAGGCTTTGAAGGAGCTGAAGCGTCTTGAGCGCACGCCCGAGGCGAGCGCGGAGCATTCGATGATCCGCACCTATCTCGACCTGTTGGTGGAGCTGCCCTGGTCGAAGCTCTCCGAAGAGCGGATCGACATCGCCGAAGCGCGCCGCATCCTCGATGAGGACCATTACGGCCTTCCGAAGATCAAGCAGCGCATCCTCGAATTCCTCGCGGTGCGGAAGCTCAATCCGGAAGGCAAGAGCCCGATCCTTTGCTTCGTCGGCCCTCCCGGCGTCGGCAAGACCTCGCTTGGGCAGTCGATCGCGCGTGCGACGGGGCGGAAATTCGTCCGCATCAGCCTTGGTGGGCTGCATGACGAGGCGGAGATCCGCGGCCATCGGCGCACCTATATCGGCGCGCTGCCCGGCAACATCATCCAAGCAGTCCGCAAGGCCGAGACGCGTAACCCCGTGCTGATGCTGGACGAGATGGACAAACTCGGCGCCGGTTTCCACGGCGACCCGTCGGCGGCTCTGCTCGAAGTGCTGGATCCGGAGCAGAACTCGACCTTCCGCGACAATTATCTCGCGGTGCCGTTCGATCTGTCGCGGGTGATGTTTGTCGGCACGGCGAATGTGATCGACAGCATCCCCGGGCCCTTGCGCGACCGCATGGAGATCATCGAACTCCCCGGCTACACCGAGGAAGAGAAGGTGGAGATCGCCAAGCGCTATCTCATGAAGCGGCAGCTGGACTCGGCCGGTCTGAAGCCGGACCAGCTCGCGATCAGCGACGATGCGATCCGCGCCATCATCGGCGACTATACGCGCGAGGCCGGCGTCCGCAATCTGGAGCGCCAGATCGGGGCGATCGCCCGCCATGCCGCGACGCGTATTGCCGAAGGCAGTGTCGGCAGCGTCAATGTGGAGCCGGGCGACCTGCAGACGATTCTCGGCAGCAAGCGCTTCGAGGCGGAAGTCGCCATGCGCACCAGCGTGCCGGGCGTTGCCACCGGGCTCGCCTGGACGCCAACCGGCGGCGACATCCTCTTTATCGAGGCGGCGCGGGTGCCGGGGAGCGGCAGGCTGATCCTGACGGGCCAGCTCGGCGAGGTGATGAAGGAGAGCGCGCAGGCGGCGTTAAGCCTCGTCAAGGCTCGCGCCGTGGCGCTCGGCATCGACCCCGGCCTGTTCGACAAGTCGGACATCCATCTGCACGTGCCAGCTGGCGCTATCCCCAAGGACGGCCCGAGCGCCGGTGTCGCGCTCTTCACCGCCCTTGTCTCGCTCCTGACCGGCAGGCAGGTGCGGAACGATACGGCCATGACCGGCGAGATCTCGCTTCGAGGCCTCGTCCTGCCGGTCGGCGGCATCAAGAATAAGGTGCTGGCGGCGATGCGCGCCGGCCTCACCACCGTGCTTCTCCCGGAGCGGAACCGCAGGGATTACGACGAGATCCCGGAGGCGGCGCGGAACTCGATGCGTTTCGTTTGGCTCTCGAGCGTCGACGACGCCATCAATGCGGCGATCGAGGCGCCTGCAGAGCAGCCCTTCGCGAAGACGGGGTAGGCCTAGATGGGGGCCGGGCCAGAAGCCCGGCTCCGTAACTTGAGGAGTGAGACGATGAAAACCCCCTTATTGACGGTGGCCGTCACGGCTCTCGCCGGCGGTCTCCTGCTCACGCCCGCGATGCAGGAGAGTGCTCAGGCGCAGGTCTATGGCGGCCATGGCGCCGTCGGCACCAAATCCTCCGACGTCATCCTTGTCGGCAAAGGCGGCGGTGGCGGTGGCGGTAGAGGCGGCGGTGGCGGTGGCGGCGGAATGCGGGCCGGCGGCGGCGGCGGCTTCAAAGGCGGCTTGAGCGGCGGCGGCTTGAGGGGCGGCGGCGGCGGCTTGCGGGCCGGCGGTGGCAGCTTCAAGGGTAGCCTCGGCCGCCCGGGCGGGAACTTCAAGGGTGCCTATCGCGGCAGCCTTAAGGGCTATGGCGGGTCAAGGCGGAGCTTCGCCGCGGGACCGCGCAGCTCGATGAAGGGCCTGAAGGGCCGCAACCTCGCTTCGAAGCACTGGAACAACGGCAAGTGGCATGGCGGTAAGTGGAAGGGCAAGCACGGCCATAAGCACCGCCGCTACTATGGCGGCTATGGGTGGTACGGGCCCGTCGGCCTTTATGCCTACGATTATGGTTACGGCGATTGCGGGTGGCTGCGAGACCGAGCCGTCCTCAGCGGCAGCTCCTATTGGTGGCGCCGCTACCAGCAATGCGTCGCTTATTATTAACGCCAACGGACCGCGCCATCCGATCGTCGGGTGGCGCGGCCGTCTGATCGAGGCGCCATAGCGCGTCCGCCGGTCGGAAATCGCGTCTCCGCTCCTCGCGGATGGGATCGACACGAAAAAAATTCGCGTCGGCGACGCTGAATCGCGATTCGTGAATTGTAAAATTCTCGCACTCGTATCAGAGTGAATTGTCGGGTCCTTATACGGCGCTGTGCGAGTGCCGGGGACCCGATTACCTCAGGTGCCGGTCGTGAGTGCGGCGACGTGGGATCCGCTAAAGGCGTCGAATGCAAGGAAGCTGACCTGCTTCCTTCTAGGCCTGATCTTTTTCCCGGCGACCACCCTCGCCTTCGATCCTCCTTCGCATCGCAGCGGTGACGCCGGCGAGTTCCGCGCCTATCTCGGACGGGATGCCCTCGTCGGCCAAGATTACCGCACCGCCGACCGGTTGCTGACCGAGGCGCTGGCCGCCCCCTCTCTGTCGAAGACGGTCAAGGCTTTTGCCTTCGCCAATCGCGGCGTCGCCCGCACCTATCTGAATGAGTTCCGCGGCGCCCTCGACGATTTCAACGCGGCGGTCCGGCTCTTCCCCGAGGAAGCGACGCATTACAACAACCGCGGCAACCTCCTCCTGCGGATGGAACTCTATCAAGAGGCCGCGAAGGATTTCGGCACCGCCATCGCGCTCTTGCCCAATTATGGCGAGGCCTACAACAACAGAGCCAACGCCCTGTTTTTGCTCAAAGATTACCGGGGCGCGAGCGACGATTATGGCAAGGCGATCATCCTCATGCCGATGAACCCGACGCCTCTTAACGGGCGCGGACGGGCGCAGTTTGCGCTCGATCGGCCGGCGGCGGCGATGCGGGACTTCGCCCGCGCCCTCGATATCGATCCCCGTTTCGGCCAGGGTTATCTCCATCGCGGCGACGCCTTGCTCGCCCTTGGCCGCTACGAGGAGGCGGCGAGCGACTATACGAAGGCCATCGAGTTCGGCTTCGACGTCGGCCATGCTTATCTCGGCCGTGCCTCGGCGCACGCCTTTTTGGGGTCGAAAGAGACGGCGCTTGCCGAGCTCGGCGAAGCGCGAAAGCGCGACCCGAAGATCGCCGAGAAGGCTCCGAGGATCGTTTCGGACCTCTACCGGGCCATCGAGGAGAACGCGATGCCGGAGCTTCCGCTGCCGGTGATTTCGCAGGAGTCCGCTCCCGCCTGTGGCGATGGCGAGGTCGCCGCGAGCAACGATCTGTTACCCGGTGCATCCGAGCCAAAGATGATCGTTATGAGGGCATCGCTCGTTCCGCCCCTCTCCCTGCTCGACGCCCCCGAGACTGTCGGGCCCGTCTCCGCCGACCTCGCCACCGATTGCCAGGCGCAAAAGGCGAGCCTCGAAGCCAGCGCGCCTATTGCTGCGGCGCCGAAGGAGACTGCTGCAGACCTTAGCGTCGATCAGTGGAACATCGCTTGGGTGCAGGGCGCCGGCCAGATCGCCACGCATTCAGGCTATCCCGAATTGCGGATCAGGCTCGAAACCTATGGCGGCGGCGATCCCGAACCTCTCCATTGGGAGCCTCTGTCGGACGAGCTCGCCGGCGTCGGGCTCCTTCACTATTACGCCGGAACCACGCTGAAGGGCGTGCGCATGGAATATGTCGCCATTGTCGACATCGAGCTCGGCCATGTGCTCGCCATCGAGCCCGCCAAATGGGGCCAGCGGCAAGCGAAATGGATTTGGCGCACGGCGGAGCTCGTCGTCGTCGATCCGGATGGTGTCCCAAGCCGGATCCCGCTGCCGAATGGCGAAGAGACGGCCGAGGCGAGCGAGCCCTTCATTCCAGTCGAGGAGGACGAGGCCTACGTCCTCGACGGCAAGGACATGGAGCTTCCGGTGCGGAAACCCAACTAGGCGCTTCCCGGCGCGGCTGTTCCCTAACAGCCTCACACTGCTAAGGCTCCCCAAGACCATCCCGTCGCCTCGCCGGACTGCTCTCTAAAGCCGCGCGCCCTTAGCGAGAAATAGTCCTGCATTCCTCGGCTTAGCCCCGCCTCTTCAACCGTCTCATCTCATTCGGCGTCTGCCCGGACAGGAACCCATTCGCCCTCGGATGGAGCCAGGGACCGGCTTCGATCTCACGAAACCAATCGAAACACGCGGCGTTGCTTTGATGTCCACCAGGGAAGGCGGCATAAAAAATGGCTATGAGCGTAAAACAGGGAAAGATCCGGGCCCTCATCGTCGAAGATGAGTTCCTGATCGCCATCGACCTAGAGGAGCTGATGAAAGGCCTCGGGATCGAAGTCTGCGGCGTCGTCTCGAACGCCAAATCGGCGATGGCCGCGGCCATGTCACATCAGCCGGACGTCGTTCTGATGGACGTCTATCTCGGCGGGGTCCGGGAAGGCATCGAGGCCGCGCGCTGGCTAAGAGATGTATGCGATACGTCCGTCGTCTTCGTCACCGCCCATAATGACGGAGAGACACTGAGGCGCATCCGCGAGGTCGCGCCGGAATCGCCCATCCTCGGCAAACCGGTCTATCCAGAAATGCTGGCGGAAGCCGTCAGCCACGCCGTGCATTAGCAGCCGCTGCTGGTGCCTGTTTAGTGGTGTGCAAATAGGAGAGAAGGTGTTGGCGGAGACGGAGGGATTCGAACCCTCGATACGGCTTTTGACCGTATAACGGTTTAGCAAACCGCCGCCTTCAGCCTCTCGGCCACGTCTCCGTAAGAAGGCTCCCCGCGCTTAGCACAGCCGGCCCCGGCTGTAACCCCGATCCGCGAACGCCGCTCAGCCCTCCGGACTAGCACGGCGGCTGACCGCCGACGCCTTCCCTTCATAGAGAAGAGGTAAGCATCCGCTGCCGGAAGGCAAATGCCGATCCGGGGCCGGACGTTAAACCTACCGGCTGAGAGTGGAAAAGAGGGGTCGGCTTCCCTGCCCGTTGTGATAAAATTGGCGCAAGTCAATTCCAGAAAGGTCACCCCGTGCCGAATGTCCGCCTGTATGCCGGCATGGCTTTGGCTGCGGCGATCTTCGCCGCGCCGGCTGCGGCGAAAGGATAACGATTATTGCCTCAGCTGCCGGGGACCGGACCAGACCTATCTTTGCCGCGTCACCGGCGCCCCCCCGCGCAGCGATGCGTTGAAGCTCTATTGCGTCATCCGCGCCGCTAAGGAGGGCGGCCACAGTTCCTGCGCTGCCCGGAACGATGCGTCCGACTGCCCGGGCATCCTCAAGGAATATGCCTATGTCGCTCCGGATCTTTCGTCCGGCTTTGCCGTCCGAGAAGAGACGCCAAGTGTGCCACCGGCAGCGCCGGCCACTGCCGGAGGCCGGCCCACGCGGACCGAAGACTCTGGTCGGCGCGATCGGCGGCGACCCGGCGCGGCATCCGCGGGGCGTTCGGCAAGGACGACAAGCCGGAGGAGAATGCGCTGCCCCTCACCGCCACCGAGGCGCTCTTGCCGGAACTTCCTGCCGGCGCTTCTGCTCCCGACCCGATTGCCAAAGGGCCGGTCGCCACGACGGACATTCCCGGTGCGGCGGAGGAGAGCGGTAATAAGCCGGGCACGGCACTTGGACGTGGCGTGAAGAATATGGGCACCTTCGCCCGCGGCGCCGGGCGCTGCATGCGCTCCCTCTTCCGCGAATGCCGAAAGGAAGAGGACACGTCGCAGGCCGATAGCCGCTGACGCGATCTCCTAAGACAGGACCAAGACCGTCGATCCCGTCGTTGCCCGCGTCTCCAGATCGCGATGGGCGCGAGCGGCGTCTGCCAGCTTATAGGTCTGGTTGACCGAGACCTTCACCTTCCCCGACGAGACCATGTCGAACAGCTCGCGCGCGGCCTCCAACAGGTCGGCGCGCTTTGCCGTGTAGTGGGCCAGCGACGGCCGCGTCGCATAAAGCGAGCCCTTCTGGGACAAGAGCGTGATCGTGAACTCCGGCACGGGCCCAGAGGACTGGCCGAAACTCACCCACATGCCGAGGGGCTTCAAGCAATCGAGCGACCCCGGGAAGGTGTCCTTGCCGACGGAGTTGTAGACGACGTCCACCCCCTCCCCACCTGTGAGCCTTTTCACCGCCGGGACAAAGTCTTCCTCGCGATAGTTGATGACATGGGTGCAGCCATTCGCCCGGGCGAGCTCCGCCTTCTCGGGCGACCCGACCGTGCCGATGACCGTGGCGCCAAGCGCAGCCGCCCATTGGCAGGCAATGAGGCCGACACCGCCGGCCGCGGCGTGCAAGAGCAACGTCGTCCCGCGCGCAACTTTGTAAGTGCGGCGAAGAAGATACCAGGCCGTCATGCCTTTCAGCATGATGGCAGCGGCGATCTCGTCGGGGATCGCGTCCGGGAGCGGCACCAGCCGGTCCGCGGGCACGAGCCGTGCCTCGGCATAAGCCCCAACCGCCATGGCATAGGCGACACGATCGCCCGGTTTGAACTCTGAAACCCCGGGCCCCACCGCCAAGATCACGCCGGCCCCCTCATTCCCAGGAATGAAAGGAAGCGACGGTTGCGGGTACAGCCCGGTCCTCTGATAGACGTCGATGAAATTAAGGCCGATCGCCGTCTGGCGGATACGGACCTCGCCCTCGCCCGGCGCGCCTACGGGCACGTCCTCCCAGCGAAGCGCCTCCGGCCCTCCATAAGCGTGAACCCGAACGGCTTTGGTCATTTGAGGGATCGTCGTACCGGCGAAAGCCGGTATCCAGGAGCAACACGAACGTCCTTACAGATTAATTTCATCAAACAAGTCTCTCCAGGTCGGGTTCATCTTCTCGATCAATTGCAGCTTCCAAGTCCTTTTCCATTCTTTGATTTGTTTTTCACGTGTGATCGCTGCCTCCATTGTGTCGTGCATCTCGACATAAACGAGGAGATGTATTCCGTATCGCTTGGTAAAGCTCGGCACCACGTCTGCTTTGTGCTGCCAAACCCGTCGGGCAAGGTCACTTGTGACGCCCGTGTAAAGGGTTCCGTTTCGCCGGCTTGCAAGGATGTAAACGCAAGGCTGTCCCTTCATGGGAGTTGCCTACTGGATTTCGGCTTTCGCCGGAATGACGACCTGGCCTGCGTAGCGCAGACATGAAGCTGATCGCGTAGCTTCCTGGCTTTCGCCGGAATGATGCAGGGCTAATCGAGGCCGAGCTTCGACTTGACGAGAGCATTGACGGCTTGCGGGCTCGCCTTTCCGCCCGTCGCCTTCATCACCTGGCCGACGAACCAGCCGGCGAGCGAGGGCTTCGCCTTTGCCTGCGCCACCTTCTCGGGGTTGGCGGCGATGACCTCATCGACCGCCTGCTCGATGGCGCCCATATCCGTCACCTGGGTAAGGCCACGCTCCGCAACGATCGCGCCCGGATCCCCGCCTTCGGTGAAGACGATGTCGAACACGTCCTTGGCGATCTTGCCGGAAATGGTGCCGTCCTTGATGAGATCGAGAACAGCTCCGAGCTGCGCGGCGGAGACGGGACTGTCGGCGATGCCTTTGCCGTCTTTGTTAAGCCGGCCGAACAATTCGTTGATGACCCAATTCGCTGCCTGCTTTGCCTCCCGGCCTGCCGTGACCGCTTCGAAATAATCGGCGGCTTCGCGCTCCGCGACGAGAACGTCGGCATCGTAGGGCGTGAGGCCGAAGTCCTCGATGAAGCGAGCGCGTTTTGCGTCTGGGAGCTCCGGCAAGCCGGCGGCAAGCCCGTCCACATAATCCTGCGTCAGCTCGAGCGGGAGCAAGTCTGGGTCGGGGAAATAGCGATAATCATGCGCCTCTTCCTTCGAGCGCATGGAGCGCGTCTCGCCGGTCTTTGCATCGAAGAGCCGCGTCTCCTGCTCGAATACTGCCGCCCTCCTCCAAGATCTCGATCTGGCGCCGCGCTTCATGCTCGATGGCCTGGCCGATGAAACGGATGGAGTTGACGTTCTTGATCTCGCAGCGGGTGCCGAGCGGCGCACCGGGACGGCGCACCGACACATTGACGTCGGCGCGCAGCGAGCCCTCGTCCATATTGCCGTCGCAGGTGCCGAGATAACGCAGAATGGTTCGGAGCTTGCCGATGTAAGCCTTTGCCTGCTCTGACGAACGAAGATCGGGCTTAGAAACGATCTCCATCAGCGCGACGCCGGAGCGGTTGAGATCCACGAATGAAAATTTGGGATGCTGGTCGTGCAGGCTTTTGCCGGCGTCCTGTTCAAGATGCAGCCGCTCGATGCCGACCGTCACGCGCTCGCCGCTCAAAAGGTCGACGACGACTTCGCCTTCGCCCACCACCGGGCTCTTATATTGCGAGATCTGATAGCCCTGCGGCAGGTCGGGATAGAAATAGTTCTTCCGGTCGAAGACGGAGCTGAGATTGATCTTCGCCTTGAGGCCGAGGCCGGTTCGAATGGCCTGGGCGATGCATTCCTCATTGATCACCGGCAGCATGCCGGGCATCGCCGCATCGACGAGGCTCACATGCGAGTTCGGCTCGCCGCCGAACGAAGTTGAGGCGCCGGAGAAAAGCTTCGACCTCGAGGTGATCTGCGCATGCACCTCCAGGCCGATGATCACCTCCCAATCACCGGTCTCCCCTTCAATCAGATTGTCCGTCTTGGTTCGTTCTTGCATATCGATTCCACTGTCATCGCCTGGCTCGGTCGGGCAATCCAGTAACCCCGGCGGTAGAATATCGCGCTGGCAGGTGTACTGGATTCCCGCTTTCGCGGGAATGACAAGAGGCTACTCCTTCCGGTCGTCGGGACGGCGGAGCTTCTCCTCCTCATATTGAATGAACCAGCCGATCATCTGCCGCCAGAGCGCTTCCACCAGCTCCGGGGGAAGGCCTTTCTCCGTGGCGCGTGTCCGCACCCCGTCGATCACCTGCTGGATGCGCCATGGCACGCGCGCCTCGGCGGGAGATTGCTTCAGCTGCCAGGCACGGTCGACAAAGGTGAAGCGTTCGCCGATCAGGTCGACGAGGGCGCTATCGATGCGGTCGATCTCCTTCCGCACTTCCTCCATGTCGTTACATTCGGCAGCCCGCTTCGGAGCCATGCCTCACCCTCCGGAAACGATGGCTTCTGCCTCGATCTCGACCAGCCAATCGGGATCGATGAAAGCAGAGACTTGCAGCATGCTGGTCGCCGGCCGGATCTCGCCGAAGAATTCGCCATGCACGCGACCGACCGCCTCCCAATGACCGATGTCGACGAGATAGATGCGCGTGCGGATGACGTCGGCGAGGCTCGCACCGGCGCCTCCGAGCGCCTTGGCGATGACGGCGAGGGTGGCGCGGGTCTGCGCCTCCGGGTCTCCCACGGCGACGGGCTGTCCCCCGCTCGCCGCGGTGGTGCCGCCGACAGCGACGAAATTGCCGACCCGCACGGCGCGGGAAAACCCGATGATCGGCTCAAACCGGCTCCCAGATGAGACGCGGAGGCGATCTTCCGCCGGTTTCACTAGGCCTTCGCTCATGCCGCAGCGCTCCACCAATTTTCGGGCCTCGGAATAGGACCCGCCGCCTTCTCGATAGCAGCGCCGGCGCGCAGCAAGGTCTCCTCGTCGAAGGCGCGCCCGATCAGCTGCAGGCCGAGCGGCGTCCCTTCCGATGAGAGGCCCGCCGGCACCGACATGCCCGGCAGCCCCGCCATATTCACCGTCACCGTGAAAATATCGTTCAGATACATCTCCACCGGATCGCCTGACTTCTCGCCGAGCGCAAAGGCGGGAGACGGCGTCGTCGGCGTCAGCATCACATCCACCTCCGCGAAGGCCTCATCGAAGTCGCGCTTGATGAGCGTCCGCACCTTCTGCGCCTTCAGATAGTAGGCGTCGTAATAGCCGGCGGACAGCACATAGGTCCCGATCAGGATGCGGCGCTTCACCTCCGTGCCGAAGCCTGCCGACCGCGTATTCTCATACATGGAGATGACGTCGCGGCCGTCTTCGCGAAGGCCGTAGCGCACGCCGTCATAGCGGGCGAGGTTCGAGGAGGCCTCCGCCGGCGCCACGATGTAATAGGCCGGCAGCGCATATTTGGTGTGCGGCAGGCTCACGGGCCGGATCTCCGCGCCGGCCTCTTTGAGCCAGGCGATGCCCCGCTCCCAGAGATCGCCGATCTCGGCCGCCATGCCGTCGACGCGGTATTCTTTCGGAATGCCGATCTTCAGCCCCTTCACACCGCGCTTCAACTCCGCCTCATAGTCCGGAACAGGCGCGTCGACGCTGGTCGTGTCTTTTGGATCGTGGCTCGCCATCGCCCGCAACAGGATAGCGGCATCCTCGACGGTGCGGGCGATGGGACCCGCCTGATCGAGCGAGGAGGCGAAGGCGACGATGCCCCAGCGCGAGCAGCGGCCATAGGTCGGCTTGATGCCGACCGTGCCGGTGATGGCGGCGGGCTGGCGGATTGAGCCGCCGGTGTCGGTCGCGGTCGCGCCCATGCAAAGACGCGCGGCCACGGCGGCCGAGGAACCACCGGATGACCCGCCGGGCACGAGCTTCGCGCTCGAGCCCTGACGCCGCCACGGGTTGACCACCGGTCCGTAATGGCTCGTCTCGTTGGAGGAACCCATGGCGAATTCGTCATTGTTCAGCTTGCCGAGCATCACCGCGCCGGCCGCCCAAAGATTGGCGGTGACAGTGGATTCGTAAGGCGGGGTGAAGCCGTCGAGGATGTGCGAGCAGGCCGTGGTGCGCACGCCTTTCGTCGCGAACAGATCCTTAATGCCGAGCGGGATTCCCTCGAGCGGACCCGCCTCGCCGCGTCCGAAGCGTTGATCGCTCTCCTTCGCCATGGTGAGCGCGCGCTCCTGGGTCGTCAGCACATAGGCATTGAGCGAAGGGTTGGCGCGCTCGATGGCGTCGAGATGCGCGCGCGTCAGCTCCTCGGCTGAAAGCTCCTTCGCTTTCAGCGCCTTTCGTGCCTCGGCGATGGTGAGATCGGTCGGATCGGACATGCTTTAGCGCCGGCTATCCGCGTGTCTGCGCCACGCCGCCAATATTCCCTTCCTCATACGCTACCGACCCGCGATGCCGTCATTTGGGACAGAGCTGAAAAACCATGGGCTCCGGGCCCCAAACATCTTCATTGAGAATGGCGACGGAGCCGTCGGCATTCGCCGTCACCGCAAGGTTGTAGGACTCGGCCTCACCAAGCTCTTCGCAATCCGCCTTGACGGTCCAGCCTGCCCCGCCAGTGGCAGCCGACCGAAACCGGCAATGCACTTCTCGCGGGCTGGTTACGCCTTCGCGCGTCAAAACCTCGGATGACAGCGCATCGACCCATTCTTTGGAAAAAGCTTGCCCCCCGGCCAGGGTCCCGCAATCGGCGGGATCCAATGCATAATTTCCGGCGATGAAGCTGAAATCGTCTTGTGATCGCGCCGGCAGCACCATCAGGGCGGAGGAAATCGAAAGCACGACGAATGTTGAGAGTGCATGCATGACCTTACTCCACGATTTTTGGAACCACGAAATAATGGTCGTCCACCGACGGCGCATTCTTCAGGATAGCGTCAGCGCAATCGCCGTCGGTGATCTCGTCCTTGCGCTTCTTCATCGTCATGTCGACGACACGCGTCATCGGCGCGACATTTGAGGTGTCGATCTCGTCGAGCTGCGCCACCCAATCGAGAATGCCGGAGAGCTCCTTCTCGAGGCGGGCAGCTTCCTCTTCCGTGACCGCGATGCGGGCAAGATGAGCGATACGATGGACGGTCGCGCGGTCGACGGACATGGGCTTGGGATCGGGTGCGAGCAGGCTTCGATGAGCGTTTCAGTAGGAGTAGCACCGGTCTTTGCCGCCAGCAACGGTCGCCGCAAAGCCCCGATTTTCAGCGCCGTTGACAAGGAGGCTGCCGCGGCGCAAGCCCGGTTCTGATGACGCAGCACCGGCCTTGTCCCATCGAGGATCTGCCTCCTCTCCTCCGCCCCGAGGCACGGCTGCTCGGCCTCGATCTCGGCACCAAAACCATCGGCATGGCTCTGTCGGATGTCAGCCGAAGCGTCGCGACCCCTTTCAAGACGCTGAAACGGACCAAGTTTACCGAAGATGCCGCCGCTATTGGTGAGGTCATCGGCGCGCAGGGCGTCGGTGCGATCATCCTTGGTCTGCCGCTCAATCTCGACGGAACCGAGGGTCCGCGTGCGCAATCGACGCGCGCTTTCGCCCGCAATCTCTTGCCGCTGATCGAGATCCCGATTGCCTTTTGGGACGAGCGGTTATCGACCGCGGCCGTCGAGCGGCATTTGCTGGAAGCCGATGCCACGCGGAAGCGCCGCGCGGAAGTTATCGACCGGATGGCCGCCGCCTATATCCTGCAAGGAGCGCTCGACCGCCTTAGGCGGCTTGCCGGCATCTAGAGGGTCGCGTTCAGCATTTCGGTGCCGTGCATTCGGAAAAGAACGAGGAGCACAATCGCGCCGGCACACCAGAAGCCGAGCGCGGTATTCCGGCGCCTTGTCCAGGCCGCCGCCAGCCCGCACGCAAATAATACAAAAGGGACGCTCATCATGGTTTCGACTCCGCCTGACCGAAGATGACTGCATTTCGGCCGCGGCGAAATTACCGGACACATCACAGCCGTACGAAACTCGATGATTTGCGGTGAGGGGTAAACCAAAGGTTACCGAGCCGCTGAGCGGCATCTCTGGAAATGAAGAGGCCGCCTCTGAGGGCGGCCAGCATTCGTCATGCGCTCACCGGCGAAGCGCGCCCCAAGATGGCGTCGAGATCGGCGCGGGCGAGCGATGCCCCATAAGTTTGCTTCGGGTCCCCGGCAAGCCGCGTTGCGAGGAACGCATCGCTGATTGGCGCGGGAGCATGAGCGAGGAGAAGCGCGCCGGCGGAGATCAAGGCGAGCCGTTCGGTAAGCACCCGCGCCAAGGTTTCGTCCTTGCGGGCCTCGACAGATAAGGTCCTCACCTCCCGCAAAGCGGCCTTCAGGCGAATTTCGCCGCCCCCCAGCGTCTCGCATTCGGCGAGCACCCGGTCGAGGGTCTCGGGGAAGCGCTCGAACACACGCAACACGTCGAGGCAGAGAAGATTGCCGGAGCCCTCCCACAATGCGTTGACCGGCGCTTCGCGATAGAGGCGAGGCATCCCCCCTTCCTCGACATAACCGTTGCCGCCGAGGCACTCCATCGCCTCAGCCGCAATCCCCGGCGCGAGCTTGCAAACCCAATATTTCGCGACCGGAGTCATGAGCCGCCGATAGGCCGTCTCCGTTTCGTCCTTGCCGCCATCGAAAGAGCGCGCCAATCGGAAGACGAGAGTCGCCGCAGCTTCGACGTCGAGCGCCATATCGGCGAGCACTTGACGCATCAGCGGCTGTTGGATCAGCCGCTTCTGAAAAGCGGAGCGGTGACGCGCATGATGAATGGCGCGAGCGAGCGCCTGTCGCATGAGCCCGGCGGAGGAGATCGCGCAATCGAGCCGCGTCAGCGTCACCATGTCGCTTAAGGCGACGATCCCTCGTCCCTCCGCGCCGACGAGAAAGCCGAGCGCGCGGTCGAAGCTCGCTTCGGCAGACGCGTTTGAGCGGTTGCCGAGCTTATCCTTCAGGCGTTCGAGGCGAATGCCGTTGGCGGTCCCGTCAGGCATTACCCGCGGAACGAGAAAGGCGGACAGTCCACCTCCCGCCTGCGCGAGGACCAGGAATGCATCCGACATCGGCGCGGACAAGAACCATTTATGTCCGGTGATGGTATAGAGGCTGGCACCGTCCACACCCTCCACCCGCGCGGCCGATGTGGTGTTGGAGCGGACATCGGAGCCGCCTTGGCGCTCAGCCATGCCGATGCCGATGGTGAGCGCGTCCTTGCTTTGCCAGGGCAGAAAACGCGGGTCGTAGCCGCGCTTCAGCAGCTTCGGCAGCATGTCTTCGACAAGGCCCGGCGCATAGCCGAGCGAAGCGATGGCCGCGTGGGTCATCGTGATCGAGCAGCAATGCCCGGCTTCCATCTGCGTCGCCATGTAGCCGGCAGCGGAACGGGCGACATGGGCGCCAGGGCGCGGCGCCCCGTCCCCGGCAAGATGCTCGAAGGTCGAGCAATGCAGCCCATGACCCGTGCTGATCCCCATCAGCCGGTGGTAGGCCGGGTGGAACTCGACGCGGTCGATCCGCTGTCCCTGCGCATCGAAGGGGCGAAGGCGCGGAGGATTTTCATCGGCGAGGCGCTGCAGCTCATTGGCGGCCGCGCTTCCGGCGGTTCGGCCGAAGGCCTCAAGCCCCGTCACGGCCTTGGCACCACCCTCGCGGGCCACAGCCTCCTGCAAGGCGGTGTCGGACGTAAATAGGTTAACGTCCACGAAGGGCGGGACCTGGTTCGAATTATCCTGGCTGGCAACGGCTGTGTTGTCGTTCATTCCTCTATAGCTGCCACACCTTCCGCGCGCGGCCAAGCTTGCCGCGCTGACGGAACCGGCCTATAGGTCAGCTTTAATGAGCATCGCGGCCGAAGCCCCTCAATTTTCCTTCCCACATCGCCATTTGCTTGGGATCGAGGGGCTTTCGCAAAAGGAGATCGTCGGGCTCCTCGACCTTTCCGAAGAAGCCGCGAATGTCAGCCGGCAAGTGGCCAAGAAGCGGGACGACCTCCGCGGCCGCACCCTAATCAATCTCTTCTTCGAGGCCTCGACCAGAACCCAGAGCTCGTTCGAGCTCGCCGGGAAAAGGCTCGGCGCCGACGTTATGAACATGTCAGCGCGCACCTCCTCCATCCAAAAGGGGGAAACGCTGATCGATACGGCCGTGACACTGAATGCGATGCGACCGGATATTCTGGTGGTCCGACATCATGCCGCAGGCGCGGTGGAACTCTTGGCGCAAAAGGTCGATTGTTCCGTCATCAATGCGGGCGACGGCAGCCACGAGCATCCGACCCAGGCCCTGCTCGATGCCCTGACCATTCGCCGCCATAAGGGGAAGATCGCCGGCCTGACGGTGGCGATCTGCGGTGACATCAAGCATTCGCGCGTCGCGCGCTCCAACATTTTGCTTCTGAATGCTCTCGGCGCGCGCGTCCGCGTCGTTGCTCCTTCGACCTTGCTCGCCTCCGGCATCGAACGCCTCGGCGTCGAAGTGTACCGCTCGATGTGGGAGGGGCTGGAAGGCGCCGACATCGTCATGATGCTGCGGCTGCAGCGCGAACGCATGTCGGCGAGCCTCATCCCGAGCCAGCGTGAATATTTCCATTTCTTCGGTCTCGACAGCGAGAAGCTCGCCCGGGCGAAGCCCGACGCGCTGATCATGCATCCCGGGCCGATGAATCGCGGCGTCGAGATCGACTCCATCGTTGCCGACGATCCGCGCAGCGTCATTCGCGAGCAAGTCGAAATGGGCGTCGCCGTGCGCATGGCGGTGCTGCAGGCGCTTGCCCGCCATCTGCCGAACCAATGACGATGATGCAACGAACCCACGAAACCACCGGCAAGATCGCGCTCGTCAATGCGCGACTGCTCGATCCGGCTTCAGGGCTCGATGAAGCGGGCGGTGTCCTCATCACCGATGGCCGCATCGCGGCGATCGGCCCGAGCGTGACAGCGGGATCGGCGGCCGATGCCGAGGTGATCGATTGCGGCGGCGACCTGCTCGCGCCCGGCCTCATCGACATGATGGTCTTCTCCGGCGAGCCGGGGCATGAGCACCGGGAGACGCTCGCGACCGCGAGCCGCGCCGCGGCTGCCGGTGGCGTAACCACGATCCTGATCATGCCGAACACCGAGCCGGTGATCGACGACGTGGCGCTTGTCGACTTTATCAAGCGGCGCGCTCGGGACACCGCACGCGTGCATGTCTACCCGATGGCGGCGATGACCAAGGATCTCGCCGGCGAGGAAATGACCGAGATCGGGCTCTTGCGCGAAGCGGGCGCCATCGCCTTCTCGAACGGCAAGGCAAGTCTCGCCAATGCCAGGACGATGCGGAACGTGCTCGCCTATGCGAAGGATTTCGGCGCACTGATCGTGCATCACGTCGAAGACCCGCATCTTGCTCAGGACGGCGTCATGAATGAAGGCGAGGTATGCACCCGCCTCGGGCTAAAAGGAATTCCGCCGCATGCCGAGATCATCATGCTGGAGCGCGATGTCAGGCTCGTGGAGCTGACCGGTTGCCGCTATCACGCGGCGCAAATTTCCTGCCGGGGATCTCTGGAGATCGTCCGTGCCGCGAAGGCGAAGGGCTTGCCCGTCAGCTGCGGCGTCTCCATCAATCATCTGTCGCTCAACGAAAACGACATCGGCCCCTACAGGACCTTCTTCAAGCTCCGGCCGCCGCTTCGATCCGAAGCCGACCGGCAGGCGATGGTTGAGGGCGTGGCAAGCGGCGACATCGATGTCATCGTTTCCGCCCACGATCCGCAAGACGCCGACGTGAAGCGTCATCCCTTCGCCGAGGCTGCCGATGGCGCCGTTGGCCTCGAGACGATGCTGCCAGCGGCGCTTAGCCTCTACCATAACGGCGCCGTGGATCTTCGCACGCTCCTTGCCGCCATGACGGCGAACCCGGCGCGCCTGCTCGGACTGAAGAGCGGACGCTTGCAAGTCGGAGCGCCGGCCGACCTTGCCGTGATCGATCTTGCGACACCGTTCATGGTCAATGCCGACGCGTTGCAGTCGCGGTCCAAGAACACGCCCTTCGACGGCGCCAGATTGCAGGGCCGCGCCCGCCTCACCTTCGTTGCAGGACGGCCCGTCTATCATTACGCTGCACCCGGCACGTAAGGGCGAATGAGACTGGCGGGGTCGGCCGATGTCGTTGGGGGTCAGCTGGACCTTTTTCGATGCTGTCGCATTCGCATTCGGCTATCTGCTCGGCTCGATCCCCTTCGGACTGATCCTGACAAAGCTCGCGGGCTATGGCGATGTCCGGCGTCTCGGCTCCGGCAATATCGGCGCCACCAATGTGCTCCGCACCGGGAACAAGGCGCTCGCGCTACTCACGCTGCTCTTGGACGGCCTGAAAGGCACCGCTGCAGTTCTGATCGCCTCGCGCTGGGGCGAGCCTGCGGCGCTTCTCGCCGGGCTCGGCGCCTTCCTCGGCCATCTCTTTCCGGTGTGGCTCGGCTTTCGCGGCGGCAAGGGCGTCGCCACCTATATCGGCGTGCTGCTTGGCCTCGCCTGGCAGGCGGCGCTTGCCTTCGCCGTCATCTGGCTCGCGGTCGCGGCGCTGACGCGTTACTCCTCGCTCGCCGCACTCGTCGCCAGCGCCGCCGTTCCGGCCGTGCTGCTGGCGATGGGCAATCTTCCTGTCGCTCTGTTATCGCTCCTTTTCACGCCCCTTCTTTATTGGCGTCACCGCGACAATATCAGGCGCCTCCTCCGAGGCGAGGAGGGCCGGATTGGCGCGCGGAAGCCCTAGAGGCGGCGGCGATGATACGGCACCAGGCCACGTCAAGCTGAGCGACCGGCAGCGCCTCTGCTGGCTGCGCCTGATCCGCAGCGAGAATGTCGGCCCCGTCACGTTCCGCGCGCTCGTCAACCAATTCGGCGGAGCGGAAGCCGCTCTCGAAGCCTTGCCGATCCTGTCGCGCCGCGGTGGCGCGCACGCGATCCGCGTCTACCCGCTCGCCGACGCGGAGGCGGAGCTTGAGGCGACACGGCGCGCCGGCGCCGAATTGGTGGCGATGGGAGAGCTCGGCTACCCGCCGGCGCTGGCACAGACCGATGCGCCGCCTCCCCTCCTCTTCGTCAAGGGCGTGCTCGACCTTGCCGACCGGCCGATGGTGGCGATCGTGGGAGCTCGCAACGGCTCGGCCATCGGCCAGAAATTCACGCGGCAGATCGCTACCGAGCTTGGCCTCGAAGGTTTCGTCATCGCCTCGGGTCTCGCGCGCGGCATCGACACCGCCGCTCATATTGCCGCGCTCGATCGCGGCACCGCCGCCGTTCTCGCCGGCGGCATCGACATCGTCTACCCGCCGGAGAATGACGAGTTGCAACGCGCGATCGGCGAGAAAGGGCTCCTGCTCAGCGAGCGCAGCCCAGGCTTCGTTCCGCGCGGAAAAGATTTCCCGCGCCGCAACCGCCTGATCTCCGGCATTTCGATCGGCGTGTTGGTCGTCGAGGCGGCAGAACGTTCCGGCTCTTTGATCACCGCGCGTTTTGCCGGAGAGCAAGGACGCGAGGTCTTCGCCGTGCCCGGCAGCCCGCTCGACCCACGCGCCGCGGGAACCAACAATCTCCTGCGGCAAGGAGCCTGTCTCACCACGAGCGCCAAGGACATATTTGAGGCGCTCGCTCCAATTCTCGGACGGAGGCTACCTCCCCGGGACGAGCTTGCGGCGCCCGAAGAAGGCCGGCCGGCCGGACCGCTGCCGGAGATCGCGCAGAACGACCGCGCGCGCGTCGTGGCGGTCCTCGGGCCAAGCCCGGTCGATATCGACGAATTGATCCGGGTCACGGGCCTTCCCGCACGAACGATCCACATCGTGCTGCTCGAGCTCGATCTGGCCGGCAGGCTGCAACGCCATGGCCAGCAACTCGTTTCGCTTGCCGAGGCCGGGTTCGAGCCCTAATCGTCCTGGCTCTTTTCCGCTTGTGCGGCTTCGATGGTGACGGCGAGCAGGTAGGCGACAAAAGGAAGACCG
Organism: uncultured Alphaproteobacteria bacterium; assembly: GCA_963786425.1. Taxonomy (GTDB): domain Bacteria; phylum Pseudomonadota; class Alphaproteobacteria; order Rhizobiales; family Methyloligellaceae; genus Methyloceanibacter. The sequence goes on from CAWAZB010000001.1 coordinate 307,969, forward strand.
GCAGATTTTGCGAGGACTTTCAGGCCTTCCAGGAGGCTCGCGATATAATCGGCCGCTTCATGGCGCGTCACCGCCGCCGCCTTTGAGCAGTCGCGGGAGGTTTCCAGGCGAGGAGGCATGCCGTCGCCGCTTCTCCGCCCCTTGCTCAAAGCCCCTCCTGGCCCATATTCGGAAACATACAGTCAATTTCACCACCTAGTGGTTGCGATTCCTTATGATATACAGCTGTTGGTTGTCAATTTCGGCGTGCGATTTGATGGCGCGAATTTGACAGACCCCTGCGGAAACACCATTTTCGCCTTATTGCGAGGGCAAGAGCCAGAAAAAGGGCCCCTCCCGGCGGGCGTCTCCCGCGCCCTGCCACGGAAGTCTCAATGAACATTGTCATCGTCGAATCGCCGGCCAAGGCCAAGACCGTCAACAAATATCTCGGTTCGGGCTATCGCGTGCTCGCCTCTTACGGGCATGTGCGCGACCTCCCGTCCAAGAACGGCTCCGTCCTCCCCGATAAAGATTTCGAGATGCATTGGGACGTGGAGCCGAAGGCGGCGAAGCGCCTCGAAGAGATCGCAAAGGCCGTCAAGGGCGCCGACAAGCTCATCCTCGCCACCGACCCGGACCGCGAAGGCGAAGCCATCTCCTGGCACGTCTATCAGGTCCTTCACCGCAAGAAGGCCTTAGACAAGGTTGCGGTCGAACGCGTGGTGTTCAATGCCGTCACCAAGGAGGCGGTGCTCGATGCGATGCGGCATCCGCGGGAGATCGACCATCCGCTTGTCGATGCCTATCTTGCGCGCCGCGCGCTCGACTATCTCGTCGGCTTCACGCTGTCGCCGGTGCTGTGGCGAAAGCTTCCCGGCGCTCGCTCGGCCGGCCGCGTGCAGTCGGTGGCGCTCCGCCTCGTCTGCGACCGCGAAGCCGAGATCGAAGCCTTCAAGGCGCAAGAATATTGGACGCTCGAGGCTCTCTTAGCGACGGCCTCCGGCGAGACCTTGCAAGCGCGTCTCACCGGCATCGGCGACAAGAAGCTCGAAAAATTCGACATCGCCGACGAGGCGATGGCCTCCCGCCTGAAGACCGCGCTCGAAGGCGCGCCCTTCGCCGTCACCAGCGTCGAGAGCAAGGCACAGCGGCGCCATCCCGCGCCTCCGTTCACCACCTCTACGCTGCAGCAGGAAGCCTCCCGCAAGCTCGGCCTGTCGCCGCGCCACACCATGCAGCTGGCGCAACGTCTCTATGAAGGCGTGGATCTCGGCGGCGAGAGCGAGGGGCTGATCACCTATATGCGGACCGACGGCGTGCAGATCGCCCCCGAGGCCATCACCGCCGCGCGCGGCACACTCGAGAAACTTTATGGCCGCCGCTATCTGCCGCACGCGCCGCGCCAATATGAAACCAAGGCCAAGAACGCCCAGGAAGCGCATGAGGCCATCCGGCCGACGGATTTCTCGAAGTCGCCGGAGAAGGTTGAGCGCTATCTCGATGCGGAAGCCGCCAAGCTCTACAAGCTCATCTGGCAGCGGGCGCTCGCTAGTCAGGCCGCAAGCGCCGAGATCGAACGGACGACCGCCGAGATCGAGGCGAAGGGAACGGACGGCGTCGCATACGGCCTCCGCGCTACCGGCTCCGTCATTCTCTTCGACGGCTTCCTGAAGCTTTATGAGGAAGGCACCGACGATAGCGAAGCCGAAGGCGGGTCGCGCCTGCCGAAGCTCGCGACGGGCGACAAGCTCGACTCCCACGAGATCGTGACGAAGCAGCATTTCACGGAGCCGCCGCCGCGCTATTCCGAGGCGACCCTCATCAAGAAAATGGAAGAGCTCGGCATCGGCCGCCCCTCGACCTATGCCTCGACGCTCAACATTTTGCGCGATCGGGAATATGTGCGCCTCGATAAGAAGCGCCTCTATCCTGAAGACAAAGGCCGCATCGTCACCGCCTTCCTCGAGGCGTTCTTCCGGCGCTATGTCGAATATGATTTCACCGCCGATCTGGAAGAAAAGCTTGACCTCATCTCGGCGGGCGACCTGAAATGGAAGGACGTCCTTCGCGATTTCTGGCGTGACTTCATCGCCGCCGTGCAGGAGATCGGCGATCTCCGCATCGCCGAGGTGCTCGATGCTCTCAACGATCTGCTCGGGCCGCACATCTTCCCGTCGACGGGCGATGGCGACCCGCGGGCCTGCCCGTCCTGCAAGAACGGACGGTTGAGCCTGAAGATCGGCAAATTCGGCGCCTTTATCGGCTGCTCAGACTATCCTGATTGCCGCTTTACGCGTCAGCTCGCCGATGTCGGCGACAAGGCGCTCGCGGTCGGCGCCGACGGCAAGCTGCTCGGCATGGATCCTGAGTTCGGCCTCGAAATTCTGTTGAAGACCGGCCGCTTCGGTCCCTATGTCCAGCTCGGCGAGAACGGCGACGAGAAGCCGAAGCGCGCCTCGATTCCGAAGGGCACCGACCCGGAAGCCGTCGATTTGGAAAAGGCGATCGCCCTTCTCTCGCTGCCGCGCGAGATCGGCCTGCATCCGGAATCGGCGAAACCCATCACGGCGGGATTTGGCCGCTTCGGCCCCTACATCCAGCATGACGGCAAATATGCGAGCCTCTCCAGCCCCGAGGAAGTGTTTACGGTCGGCATCAATCGCGCCGTCAGCCTCCTTGCCGAGAAGGCCTCGCGCCGTCCCCGCGCCGGCGCTACCGTGCTCAAGGATCTCGGCGCGCATCCGGAGGGCGGGGGCGCCGTGCAGGTTTTAAATGGGCGTTACGGTCCCTATGTAAAGCACGGCAAGATCAACGCCACGCTGCCGAAGAGTCTCGAGCCTGAAGCCGTGACCATGGAAGAAGCGGTGTCGCTGATCGCGGCCAAGAGTGCACAAGGCCCCTCCAAACGCCCCAAGCGCAAAGCGGCGAAGCCGAAAAAGACGAAGAAGACAGAAAAGGAGCCGGCAGAGTCGGCGGGGTAATCCTGCCGCCAAGAAATGCCGGCCATGCTAGAACGGCCCGTGGCCAAAACCAAAACGACCTCAAAAAAACAGACCTCAGGGACGCTTCCTTCGAAGCAAGAGATTCTCGATTTCCTGCAGAGCTCCAATAGCGAGACGGGAAAGCGCGAGATCGCGCGTGCATTCAACGTGAAGGGCGGCGATCGCATCGCCCTGAAAGAGCTGCTGCGCAGCATGGCCGACGACGGATTGATCGCCGGCACGCGCCGGAAGCTGTCGCGGCCCGGGGTTCTGCCGCCGGTGACGGTGCTCGACATCGTCGAGCGCGATGCCGACGGCGAATTCGTCGCCCGCCCATCCACCTGGCCCGAGGATCAGGGCCCTCCGCCACGCGTGCTGGTGCGTGAAAGCAAAAAGGAACGAGGCGCCGCCGCGGGCATCGGAGACCGGGTGCTGGCGCGCATCACTCCCCTCGCTGACGCCGACTTTGCCTATGAGGCGCGGCCGATCAAAAAGCTGCCCCAGGCCACGCGGAGCCATCTTGGCATCTTCCGCGCGCTTGCCGGCGGGGGCGGCATCATCGACCCCGTCGACAAGAAGCAGCTGAAGGAATGGCGCGTCGCACGCGGCGCGACGCATGATGCGAAGGCCGGCGAGCTGGTCCGTTTCGAACCAATGTCAGGCGCACGCTTCGGCGGACCGAGCGCAAAGATTGTCGCTCGGCTCGGCAGTCCGGAGGATCAACGCGCCACCAGTCTCATCGCCATCCATGCGCATGGCATTCCGGACACCTTCCCAGAGCCCGTCTTGCAGGAGGCCGAAGCCGCCTCGGCAACGGAGCTGAAACAGCGCGAGGACCTTCGGAAGATCCCGCTCGTGACGATCGACCCGGCCGACGCACGCGACCGCGACGACGCGGTCTATGCCGAGCCGGATGCCGATTCGCAAAATCAAGGCGGCTGGATCGTCATCGTCGCCATCGCCGACGTGGCGGCCTATGTGCGCCCGGGAAGCGCCCTCGACAAGGAGGCAAGGATCCGCGGCAACTCCGTCTATTTCCCGGACCGTGTGGTGCCGATGCTTCCGGAGCGGATCTCGAACCATCTCTGCTCGCTGCAGTCGGACGGGGATAGGGCCTGCCTCGCGGTGCGCATGGTGTTCGACCGAAAAGGCCGCAAGAAACATCACCGCTTTGTGCGCGGGCTGATGCGCTCCGCCGCCGCTCTTCGCTACGAGCAGGCGCAAGCTGCGATCGACGGGCGCCCTGATGACGTGACCGGCCCGCTTCTTGAGCCTGTGCTGAAGCCGCTCTGGGCGGCTTACGCCACCCTTTGCAAGGCGCGGTGACGATCGGAGCCCACTCGACCTCGATTTGCCGGAGCGGAAGATCCTGCTCGATGAGGCTGGGCGCGTGCGCGATGTCGTCAGCCCACCCCGGCTCGATGCGCATCGGCTCATCGAAGAATTCATGATCGCTGCGAATGTGGCGGCCGCGGAGGAATTGGAAAAGCACCGCACGCCGCTCATCTACCGCGTTCACGATCAACCATCGAAAGAGAAGCTTGCGTCGCTGTCGGAGTTTCTGGCGACGCTCGGGCTGAAGCTGCCGAAGACCGGCCAGATCAAGCCGGAGCATTTCAACCGCATCCTTGCTACTACGCGGTCGACACCGTCGGCGGAGCTGGTCGGCGAAGTGGTCCTTCGGAGCCAGGCCCAGGCCGAATACAGCCCCAACAATTTCGGTCATTTCGGTTTGAACTTGCGCCGCTACGCGCATTTCACCTCGCCCATCCGGCGTTATGCGGACCTCATCGTGCATCGCGCCTTGATCCGGGCGCTGAAGCTCGGCGATGACGGCCTTACCGACGCGGAGATGCCGATCCTTGAAAGCATCGCCGAGGCTATCTCCATCACCGAAAGGCGGGCGATGGCTGCGGAACGGGAAACGGCCGACCGGCTGATCGCGGCCTATCTCGCCGACCGCATCGGCGCGCGCTTTACCGCGCGGGTATCGGGCTTGGTAAGGACCGGCCTTTTCGTCCGCCTCAACGAGACGGGGGCGGATGGGTTCGTGCCGGCCTCTTCGATCGGCAATGAATATTTCTACCATGACGAGGCACGTCAGGCCTTGGTCGGCGAAGACACAGGCGCCGCCTTCCAGCTCGGCGACAGAGTCGACGTGCGGCTGGTGGAATGTATCCCGAGTGCCGGCGCAATGCGTTTTGAGCTCCTAAGCGAAGGGCGGCAGATCGGCGTGAAGCCGAGACGGTCGCGGATCGCGGGCGAAGGCAGAGGAAAGAAACCCGGAGCCGGACGCCGGAAAGCTCAAGCTAAAAGTGGCCGGAAGCGCCGCTAAAAGCGGCGGCGAAAGGTCGCGTAGCTCTGAGCAGGTTGGCGCAAGACCTCAAAATTCGGTAAGAAAAAGCATGCAACCCACCCCGCCGATCACAGATGCAACGGTTCCTGCCACTGACGGGCGCTCGCAAGGGGCCCGCTCAGTTGGCTCCTCCCTCCTCCGCGGAGGGCTGCTTCGCTGTCCGGCCTGTGGCGAGGGCCGAATGTTCGGCCGCTATCTGAAGGTCAAGGACCATTGCGCAAATTGCGGCGAGGCGCTGCATCACCATCGCGCCGACGACGCCCCTCCCTATTTCACCATTGTCATTGTCGGGCATGTGGTGATCAGCCTGCTGCTCGCCGTGGAAATGGCCTACCGTCCGCCGCTTTGGCTGCACGCGGCCCTTTGGCTGCCGCTAACGGTGTTGATGTCGCTTGCCTTGCTGCCGCCCATCAAGGGCTCGCTGGTCGGCCTGCAATGGGCTCTCCTGATGCACGGCTTCGATCCGGAGGCGAAGGAAGACGATTACGACGCCTATGATGAGGGGAAGAGCGAGGACGGCTCCGGGGTCAGACCTTGACTTCGGAGTGACCGCGAGTAGGTTGCGCTCGATTTCGGATAAGTGAGGACGACATGGCAAAACCCGTCACCCAGAAGATCAAGCTCGTGAGCAGCGCGGGGACCGGATTCTATTACGTGACCAAAAAGAATCCGCGGAACACGACGGAGAAGCTCGTCTTCAAAAAATACGATCCCGTCGCCCGCAAGCATGTCGAGTTTAAGGAAAGCAAGATCAAATAGCGCGCCAGCGCTAAGCGCGACGCGACGGCGGGCCTTTCCTAATCGATCGAATGTTGTGAGCTGCCGCGAAGGCTGAATTAGTTGGTCGGCCGAAACGCGGCGCTAACGAGGAGGCCACTCAAACCGCGCTCCGGCCGACCGAACCCCACGGACCCAGGAGATGCGGCGGACCTGAGCATTCCGTAGGGTTATCTCGCAAACTGGGTGTCCCACTTTCAGGATCACCCAAGAAGATCGATTGTCAGCCCGACTTCTTTCCCGCCTTTAGCAACTATAGAGCAGTTGAAAGATTCGGAAAATCCGACTCATCCATCTTATTTAATACGCTGAAAATTCAGTTCCTGTAAAGCCTTAACCGAAAACCCTCAGTCCACGTCCAAGCTTCCACAGCCCTGCCTACGGCGTCTCTTGCCTGTGAGCTCAGCGAAAATCGGCGTTCCGTTCCCCTAGGCCGCCCCAGCGAACTGCCTGATTGTGTCCAGGAACATCGGAATCGAGATCGGCTTCGAGATATAGGCCTCGCAGCCTCCCTGCCGGATCCGCTCCTCATCGCCCTTCATGGCGAAGGCGGTGACGGCAATCACGGGGATTTCGCGTAGATCGTCGTCCTCTTTCAGCCATTTCGTCACTTCAAGACCCGAGACCTCCGGGAGCTGGATGTCCATCAAAATGAGGTCTGGGCGATGCTCGCGAGCAAGCGACAGCGCCTCCATGCCATTCCGGGTCTGCAGCGTCCGATAGCCATGGGCATCGAGCAGATCGTTGAAGAGCTTCATATTCAGCTCATTGTCCTCGACGATCAGGACTGTCTTGCTCATGGATGTGGTTCCCAGCGAATCGGTCCCATCATGATGGGCGATGTTTCCGGTCAGCGCCATGAATGTCGGCTCCCTATGTCCAAACGGCGATTCCGCTCGAGCGGTTGACACGGAGTGTCGCTCCGACGCGTAACCAAAGTGTTTAGCGGGGAGCTTTTGGCTGCGCGGGGGTTTTCGACGGCGGGCAGGCCGGAGATTTCAGATATTCGAGGGAGGCGAGCTTGCCGGAGATCGAGAAGTCCCCGTAATCGATGAGAAGCTCGCGGCTGACACCGTTGGCGTGCAGTCGAAAATCGATCTGGTAGCTCGGCGTGAGGTCCCCTGCCTTCGGCTCGAAATAGCCGATCGAAATCGGCCAGGAGGCCATTTCGGCAAGGCCCTTGTCTTTGGCAGCTGCCTCGACATCCCCTTCGCTTCCGGGAGGCACCTCCTTTCCGATAAAGGCGGTGGTGTCGTAGACCTTCTGGCCCTTTTCCGAACCGTCATAGATCTGCGCCTGCAGCACCTTCTCGCCCTTCAGCGCAGCCTCGATGAGAGCAAAGCTATGCTGCGTCGGGAACAGCACTTGGCCTTTCAGCTTCAGCTCGGTCCGGGCCGGCTGGCTTAGCTTCACCTGGATGGCGGGCTGGCCGTTATCGCGGGTGGCACGGCCCATCGTCATGTCGTTGAGCTTGTCGTTCAGATATTGGGACGATTGGAACCGGAACTTCTCGCCGTTCCCCTCCTCCCAGGTGGCCGAGCGGAGGTCGGTCCTGTTGGTTTGTCCCTGCGAATCCGTCATCTGCGTGACCATGCGCATATTCAGCGAATAGCCGTTGCATTCGGAACCGGAGAATTCGAAGACCATGCGGCCGTCGATGCCGGTGATCCCAGAGGCAGAGCGCGTTTGGCCGAGCGTCATTTCGTAAACGGCCCGGTGCGGAACGAGCTTCAGCGGCTCCTTGGCGGCAAACGCCAAGGCCGGTCCGATTGAGCAAAGGACCAGCAAGGATGCGAAGCCGAACTTCCGAACAATTGCTTGCATCCGAACTCCGTGCGCGGGCGCGCTGAACCCCTCATTCCACTTAATATGGGGCCAAGATTTGTGGCACCAACGGATAGCGGCGACAAGGCCTCCAATCCGCAGGTTGCACGGCGCCAATATTTCGCGAAAATCTCGAGAACCCAACATCGGAGCGGTGGATTCTATGGCAGGCGATATCGAAGCACGGCTAAACGCCCTGGCCCTCGTTCTCCCTGAGGTTGCCCAGCCGGTCGCCGACTATGTTTCCTTTCTGCATCTCAACGGTCAGCTTTATATTTCCGGGCAACTTCCTTTCGAGAAAGGAAAAATCGCCGTCGCCGGGACGCTTGGCGCCGACCTGGACGTCGCCGAGGGGCAGCGGGCCGCGCATCTTTGCGCCCTCAACATTCTCGCCCAGGCAAAGGCTGCGCTCGGCGACCTCGACCGCATCGCCCAATGTCTTCGCCTGAGCGGCTATGTGAGCGCGGCGCCCGGCTTTTCCGACCATCCGAAGGTGATCAACGGCGCCTCCGAGCTGATGGTGAAGGTCCTCGGCTCAAAGGGGCGGCACACGCGCATCGCGGTCGGCTGCTCCAGCCTGCCGCTTGGGGCGGCCGTCGAAGTCGATGCGCTGTTCGCGGTTGAGTAGCCGGGCCATAAGGCCGGCATGACCGCCTCCTCGCCCGATTGGCTGAGGCGGCCCTTCGCCCATCGCGGCCTGCATGATGCGCGGCAGGGCATCGTCGAGAACAGCGCTTCCGCCATTAGACGCCGCAATCGCCGCCGATTATGGAGTAGAGGTCGACCTGCAATGCGCAAGCGACGGCGTGCCGGTCGTCTTCCATGACGAGAACCTCGACCGGCTGACCGAGGAGTGCGGCCTGGTCCGTGAGCGGAATGCCGCAAGCCTGGCCAAAATCGCGTTGAAGGGCAGTGCCGACACGATCCTCACCCTTCCCGAACTGCTGGCGAACGTCGGCGACCGGGTGCCGCTCCTTATCGAGATCAAGAGCGACTGGGGCCGCGACGATCGCTACGCGAAGAATATCGCCGAGGCGCTTTCAGGACATCGGCCCAATATCGCGATCATGTCCTTCGACCATGGCCTCATCGCCTCTTTCAGGGACCTTGCGCCCAGTTTGCGGCGAGGGCTGATCTCCGAGCGTTTCGAAGATGCGCGCTATTGGCACATGCTCTCGCCATTCCGGCGCTTCGCCATGCGCCACCTCCTCACCGCGGCCATAGCCCGGCCCGACTTCATCGCCTACCATGTGAAAGCCTTGCCGGCGCTGGCGCCGACGATCGCGCGGAAGATGGGCCTGCCCGTCGTGACCTGGACCGTACGCGCCCATGGCCGATGAGGCGGTCGCCCGACGCTACGCCGACGCCATGATCTTCGAAGGCATCAGACCCTAGCCATGGGCGACATCGAACAGCCGCGGGATGCTCAAGAGAGTAACGACGACGCCAACATTCTGTCCGTCGAAAGCATCAGCAGCATGGCGGCGGTCGAACCCTCCGCTTGGGACGCTTGCGCGTTTCCGAGTTCTTATCGCGGCGGTTCTAACCGCTACCCCAATCCCTTCATTTCCCACGCCTTCTTGTCGGCGCTGGAGGAGAGCGGTTCCGCCGCTGCGGCGACCGGTTGGATGCCGCACCACCTCCTCTTCAAGGATAGTTCAGGGACACTTCTCGGCGGCCTGCCCTGCTATCTGAAATCGCATTCGCTCGGCGAATATGTCTTCGATCATGGCTGGGCCGATGCCTATGAACGCGCCGGCGGCGACTATTATCCGAAGCTGCAAGGGGCGGTGCCCTTCACCCCCGTCACCGGACGTCGTCTGCTGGTACCGGAGGGGCCGGAACGCGCGAGCCACGAGGCCGTCTTGCTCAAAGCGGCAAGAGAGATCAGCGAGCGCCGCGGTGTTTCATCGCTGCATCTCACCTTCCTCAGCCAGGACGAATGGGTGCTCGCCGGCAAGCTCGGCTTCCTGCAGCGCATCGGCCAGCAATTCCATTGGCGGAACCGCGGTTATGAAAGCTTCGAGGACTTCCTCGCCGCGCTCTCCTCACGCAAGCGGAAGCTCATCCGGAAAGAGCGTCAGCAGGCGCTCGACGCCGACATCGAGATCGAATGGGTGACGGGCATAGATCTGACGGAAGCGCATTGGGACGCCTTCTTCGCCTTTTACATGGACACCGGCTCGCGCAAATGGGGCTCGCCTTACCTCACGCGCAGCTTCTTTAGCCTGATCGGCGAAAACATGGCGAACGACATTTTGCTCATCATGGCCAAGCGCGGCGGCCGCTATGTTGCCGGCGCGCTCAATTTCATCGGCGCCGACACCCTCTACGGCCGCTATTGGGGCGCCATCGAGGAGCACCCCTTTCTGCATTTCGAGGTTTGCTACTATCAGGCGATCGCCTTTGCCATCGAGCACGGGCTCGCATCGGTAGAGGCCGGCGCGCAAGGCGCGCACAAGCTGGCCCGCGGCTATCTTCCGGTCACCACCTACAGCGCCCATTTCATCTCCGATCCGGCGCTCCGCCGGCCGGTTGCGGATTATCTCGCCCGCGAGCGGCTGGCCGTCGCGCATGAGGCGGCGCTGCTGGAAGCGGAGTCGCCTTACCGGCGCGAATGAAGCGGGGCGAGACGGAGACTCGTTTCCGGCAAATTCCGTGATAGGAACCGTCATGGCCTATGACCGCAACAATGTGTTCGCCAAAATGCTGCGCGGCGAGATCCCCTCTCACAAGATCTATGAAGATGCGGACACGCTCGCTTTCCTCGACATCATGCCGCGGAGCGAGGGCCATACCCTCGTCATCACCAAGGAAGAAGCGCGGGATTTGTTCGAGATCTCGCCGCAGGGGTTGGCGAAACTGTCGGCCGTGGTGCAGCGCCTCGCGCCCGAGATCAAGGAGGCGGTCGGCGCCGACGGCGTGCTGATCCAGCAATTCAACGGTGCCGCCGCCGGCCAGACGGTCTTCCACCTGCACTTTCATATCGTCCCGGTGAAGGAGGGCCGACCCTTAAAGCCCCATACTGGCGCCACGGCCGATCAGGGCGAGCTCGCCGCAACGGCCGAGACGATCAGGCAGAAGCTCGGAACCGGCTAACGGCGCCCGCATGAAGGTCACCCTGCTTGGCACCGGCGCTCCGCTCAATCCGGCGCGGGCGATGACCGGCATGATCGTCACCGCGCGCGGCTGCAAGCCCCTCCTGATCGACACCTGCGGGGGGTTGGAGCTCGCGCGCCAGCTCGACCTTGTCGGCTTCGACCGCGCCAAGCTGCGCAACGTCATCGTCACGCATCGGCATCTCGACCATGCCGGCGGCATGCTCGATCTCTTCCTCGCGCGCATCCCACTCGACATCTATGCCCTTCAAGATACGCATGAAGGCATCGCCGCGATCATGGCGGGCGCCTTTCCCGAGTGGGACCTCTCCCCGGATATCGTCCGGCATGAGGTGTCGGTGGACGGCACGCGGGAAATCGGCGGCTTCCAGGTCCAGTTCTTCGAAGGCGTGCACCGCGTGCCGACGATTGCCGTGCGCGTCTCGAAGGGTGGAAAGCACTTCGCCTTCAGCGCCGATAGTGTGGCTTGCGAAGCGCTCGTAGCCTGCGCTCGCGGCGCAGACCTCTTTCTGTGCGATGCCTTGTGCGCGGAGCGCGACGGCAAGAAAGCCGTCGATCGCGCCCGCGCCACCATGCATGCGAACGCGAGAGAAGCCGCCGAAATGGCCAAGGCCGCCGGCGCGAAAGCTTTGCTCTTGACCCACCTCGCCCGCTTCGCCGACCCGAAAAAGACGCTCGCCGAAGCCAAGGCGCATTACTCTGGACCCGTCGCTCTCGCGGAAGACGGCGCGACCTACACGCTTTAGGGCTTAGCGCGAGCCGAGCGGGACTTTCGGCACGAGGCTGGAGCCGGTGTTTCTCCGGGGGCCCGTGCGGCGGGACGCGGCGCGGCGCGAACCGCGCTTTGCCTTCGATCCCGATTTGCCGCCCTCCCCGCCTGAGGGTGCGGATCCGCTCGGATCATCGTCCTCGTCATCGAGATCTTCGTCCTCGCTCTTTTTCGGACGGATCGGGGCGTCTGCCTTGATGTATTCGAAGCCGAGATGCCGGTCGCTTTCCTCGCCGACGACCATGACGCGGACCGTGCCGCCGTCTTTCAGGCTGCCGAACAGGATCTCCTCGGCGAGCGGCTTCTTGATGTGCTCTTGGATGACGCGGCCAAGCGGCCGCGCGCCGAACTTCTCATCATACCCACGCTCGGCAAGCCAGGCATTCGCCTCGGGCGTCAGTTCGATGGTGATGTTGCGGTCGCCGAGCTGCGCCTCGAGCTGAAAGACGAATTTCTCCACGACCTTGGAGATGACATCCGGCGAGAGATTGGCGAAGGGAATGATGGCATCAAGGCGGTTGCGGAATTCGGGACTGAACAGGCGCGAGATCGCTTCCTCGTCATCGCCTTCACGCTTCGAGCGGTTGAAGCCGATAGCGGCCTTGGCGAGGTCCGTCGCCCCGGCATTGGTGGTCATGATCAGAATCACATTCTGGAAGTCGACCCGCTTGCCATTGTGATCGGTCAGCTTGCCGTGATCCATGATCTGCAGAAGGATGTTGAACAGGTCCGGATGCGCCTTCTCGATCTCGTCGAGGAGGAGAACGCTATGCGGATGCTGATCGATGCCGTCGGTCAGCAGGCCGCCCTGATCGAAGCCGACATAGCCGGGAGGCGCGCCGATGAGCCGCGACACGGTGTGGCGCTCCATATATTCGCTCATGTCGAAGCGGAGCAGCTCGACCCCGAGCAGCTTCGCCAGCTGGCGCGCGACCTCGGTCTTGCCGACGCCGGTCGGGCCGGAGAACATGTAGCAGCCGATCGGCTTTTCCGGCTCGCGCAGCCCGGCGCGCGAAAGCTTGATCGCCGCGGCGAGCGCCTCGATGGCGCGTTCTTGCCCGAACACCACGCGCTTCAGATCGTTGTCGATCGCGCGGAGCACCTCGGAATCCGATTTCGACACCGTCTTCGGCGGGATGCGCGCCATGGTGGCGATCGTGGATTCGACCTCCTTGACGCCGATGATCTTCCGCCGCTGCCGCTCAGGCACCAGCATCTGCGAGGCGCCGGTCTCGTCGATCACATCGATGGCCTTATCCGGAAGCTTCCGGTCGTGGATGTATTTTGCCGATAGCTCCACCGCCGATTTGATCGCCTGCCGCGTATAGCGGACACGGTGGAAGTCCTCGAAATAGGGCTTCAAGCCTTTCAGGATCTCGATGGCGTCGGAGACGCTCGGCTCATTGACGTCGATCTTCTGGAAGCGGCGGACGAGCGCGCGGTCCTTCTCGAAATGCTGGCGATATTCCTTATAGGTGGTCGAGCCGATGCAGCGGAGCGTCCCGGATTGCAGCGCCGGCTTCAACAGATTGGAGGCGTCCATGGCCCCGCCTGAGGTGGCGCCGGCGCCGATCACGGTGTGGATCTCGTCGATAAACATGATGGCGCCGGGATAGGCCTCGATCTCGCGCATCACCCCTTTCAGGCGCTCTTCGAAATCGCCGCGGTAACGCGTGCCGGCGAGAAGCGCGCCCATGTCGAGCTGGAAGATCGTGGATTCGGCGAGAACGTCCGGCACATCGCCCATGACGATGCGGCGCGCCAGCCCCTCGGCGATGGCCGTCTTGCCGACGCCGGGATCGCCGACGAAAAGCGGGTTGTTCTTCTGCCGCCGGCAAAGAACCTGAATGGTGCGCTGGATCTCGGAATGGCGGCCGATCAGAGGATCGATGCGCCCCGCCCGCGCCTTCTGATTGAGATTGATGCAATAGACCTCGAGCGCGTCGGCGCCGCGCTTCTTGTCCTCGCCCCCCTCGACGGTGGCGGCATCGTCCTCCACGCCTCGCACGGTGCGCGGCTCCGACATGCCGGCGCGCTTGGCGATGCCGTGGCTGATGTAGTTCACCGCGTCGAAGCGGGTCATGTGCTGTTCTTGCAGGAAGAAGGCAGCGTGGCTCTCGCGCTCGGCAAAGATAGCAACGAGGACGTTCGCCCCCGTGACCTCTTCCCGGCCGGAAGATTGGACATGCGCGACGGCGCGGTGGATCACCCGCTGAAAGCCAGCGGTCGGCTGCGCGTCGTTATGGGTGTCGAGTACGAGGCCGGCGAGTTCGTTGTCGAGATAGCCGGTGATCTTGTCGCGCAACAGGTCGAGATCGACGTCGCAGGCGCGCATGACGGCGGCCGCGTCGCGGTCGTCGACGAGCGACAGAAGCAGATGCTCCAGCGTCGCATATTCGTGGCTGCGCTCATTGGCGTATTGCAACGCCCGGCGCAACGCTTGTTCCAGACTGGACGAAAACGAAGCCACCTAAATCCTCATTCCTTCTCCATCGTGCATTGCAGCGGGTGCTCATGCTGACGGGCAAAGCTGGTCACTTGAGCTACTTTAGTCTCTGCGACCTCATATGTGTAGACTCCGCAGATGCCGACGCCCTTCTGGTGAACGTGGAGCATGATGCGGGTGGCTTCCTCCGGAGGCTTACTGAAAAAGCGCTCCAGCACATAGACCACGAAGTCCATGGGCGTGTAGTCGTCGTTGAGGAGCAAGACCTTGTAGAGGCTCGGCCGCTTGGTCTTCGCGCGGGTCTTGGTAATGATGTGGGTGCCGGTGTCGCTGCCCCGGCGATTGTCGCCGTTTCGCGCCATCGTCAAACCCTCGCTGGCCTCTCGTTTCTCATCCGCAAATTTGAGCAGCCGATGCCCTTCGCATATCTGATCCATTCTAGCGGGAGGACGCAAGGTGCTGCAAATCCGCCCGTGCAGCATCGAAGGATAGCTGCGCTTGCTGACAGGAAAACGGCAAAAAAAACGACCCGGGCTGAACCCGGGCCGTTCAATTCGTCAGATCAGATAAGGGGGGACGAGCGTTACGCGGCGCGCTTATTGAAAGCGGTTTCGACCGGCTTATACGCATCGCGGGCAAGACCGACATACATCTCGCCAAGCTTGGAGACTTCGGCGATGTAATTGTCATAGGCCTTCTTGGCGTACTGGGACTGAATCTCCACAGCCTGCTCGACCGACTTCGCGCCGATCAGCTGCTCGAAAGCGCGGGTGCCGTCCTCAAACGCCTTCTTCGAATAATCGGTTACTTCGGAGGCAATGGCCTGGAAGCCCTTATTTACCTCGCCGAACGACCTGACGGCCGCGTCGAAGCCGTCCTTGCCCACCTTCTGAAAGTCTTCGAATCCTTTGAGCATCATTAGTCCTCTCTCGAAATTGCGCTTAGCGGTTTGCTGCAAATGCAAATTTTATATATGCATTGCACAATGAGAGGTCAATGATTTTTTTGCACTGCACAATAAACGTCATAATTGCCGTTAACACTTTGGCAATAATCAGATTTTAGCCTCCCCCTTTCGCCGCCTACACGGACGCGTCGGCCTAAAGGCTTCCGCGCCGGCTGCGTTTTGCATCAGGGAGAGGGGACCAAACCCCTTCGTCGTCGCGTGGGAAAATTTCGGGAGAGACGCTCCGCCTGGCTCTATCGCGGAGCCCGGCTTGGCTTTGCTTTCGCCCTCATTTTGGCGCTGACCGTCTCGCCTTTCAGCGAGGCTCTGGCCAAGAAGCGGAAAAAATCGCGCGGCGGCGGCAATGTCATCGCCGCCTCCATCGTCGTCGACATGAAGACCGGCAAAATCCTGCACGCGCAGTCCGCCGACACGCCCCGGCATCCGGCGTCGCTCACAAAGATGATGACGCTCTATATGCTCTTTACCTATATGCGCTCCGGCGCGATCCGCCCGGACACCGAGCTTGTCGTGACCCCATTCGCGGCAAAGCAGCCGCCGACCAAACTGGCCGTCAAGCCGGGGCAAACCATCCGCACCGCAGACGCCATCGACGCGCTCGTCACTTTGTCGGCAAATGACGTGGCCGTGGTCGTGGCCGAGAACCTCGCCGGCACCGAGGCGAATTTCGCCCGGCTGATGACGCAGAAGGCCCGCCAACTCGGCATGAGCAACACCGTGTTTCACAACGCTTCGGGACTGCCCAATCCGGCCCAGGTCACCACGGCGCGCGACATGGCGATCCTCTCCGAACGCCTACTGCGCGAATTCCCGCAATATTACGAGTGCTTCCAGACCAAATATTTCGCCTATAAAGGTCGCAAGCACCGCAATCACAACCGGCTGCTCTTCGACTATAAGGGCACGGACGGCATCAAGACCGGCTATACCCGCGCGGCAGGCTTCAACCTCGCCGCCTCGGTGCGGCGCGACAACAAGCACCTCATCGCCGTCGTACTGGGCGGCCGCACATCGGCACAGCGCAATGCGGCGATGCGCGCCCTCCTCACGGCGAATTTCGCCAAGGCATCGACGTCCGGCGCGAGGGAGCCGCTGGTCGCGGCCAAACCGGCCCCGGCTCCACGCAAGAAATTGTTTGCCTTCGCCTCCGCAGCGGCAAGCCCATTGCCGGCGAAGGTGGGCAGCCCTGCCGCCCCGCCCCCAACGCGAGTGGCCCCGCGCGTACCGATTGCTCCTATCGTCGCGGTCGAGCCCGCTGCCCCGCCCGTAAAGACCAAGCGGGAGGCGAAGCGCCCGGCGAAGAGCGGTCCCTATCACGTGCAGGTCGGCGCCTATGGAAGCGCGCAAGAGGCCGAGAGGCGCTTGGCCGAGATCCGCGGCAGGGCGGCGAAGACCGTGGCCGGCCACGCGCCGGTGACGGTGCCGTTCAAAAAGGACTCGACGCAATGGTACCGGGCGCGCTTTGCCGGATTTTCGCAAGACGGCGCCAAGAGCACCTGCAAAACCTTGAAGGGTTTCGGCCTCGATTGCGTGGTGATGCAGGCGAACTAGGCCCAGCCGGCTGCCCTCACGCTTTTCCGAGCAGCACGTCTTTCGCTTCATTGACGCGGGCGGCAAGGTAGTTGGAGCCGCCCTGATCGGGATGCAGCTTCAGCATCAGCTTCCGGTGAGCGCTCCGGATCTGCTCTTCGCTCGCGCCAGGCTCGAGCCCCAACATGGCAAGCGCCTCTTCTTTGCTCATGCGGCCGGCGGAGCCTCGCGGCGCTCTCCGCGGTGCACCTTCCTCCTCGCGCTCACGCCAGCTTGGCAGCCGGAAATCGAGATAGGCTTCAAGCAGCGCAGCTCCCTCGGGATCGCCGGCACGGACTTCGCCGAGGAGGTCGAAAAGCTCTCGGTCCGACAGAGACGACAGGGCACGCCCGGCGAAGCGGCCCTTGAGGCAGCGTCCATCGAGAGCGCCGCTGTCATGGTCGAGCTCCATATCAAGCCAATCGGAGCGGACGGCAGATTTCTGACCCGGAGATTTTCGCGCGCTGCCGTAAGGAGAACTCCCGCCGAACAAGGAACTCATCGGAATGCCGAGCAAGGCGAGGCCGAGGGCCACAAGCGGGATGGCGATAGGAATGGCGCCGCGGAGCGCGAGGAGGATGGCGAGGCCGATAAGGATGGCGCCGCAGACTTTACGCAACACGGCCGCGAGCCTTTGCGGATCGGCTCTCGATAGAAGCCGCGCACCGAAGATGAGAACGACGAGGGCGCCAATTCCGGCAAGAAACGCGACCATCTTTCGTCAACTTAGCCAAGTTGCTCGAGAAGACGCTGCGCCGCGTCGCTCTGCGTCTCGGCGCGGTGCTTCTGCAGCGCCTTCCGTCCGCCGCTGGCATAGACCGCGACGGCCGACAAAAGCTGCGAGAGCTGGCGGGCGGAGCCGGCATCGAAATGGGAATAAGCGCCCCGGGTCAGCCGCGCAATCTCCTTGAAGGTGCGCTCCGCCTTCTGATCGTGTCCTTCCTGGAATAGAAACATCGGCACGCCGAGGAGGCCGATCTGCCCGGCCAAGTGGCTGAGCTGATCGATCTCTTCCTCCATGCAATCGCCGACATAGACGACGGCGTTGATTTTCGCCTTCTTTGCTTCGCGGAGCACGTGGAGGAGAACTTTGCGGATCTGGGTGAAGCCGCCCTGGCAGGCGACGGTCGCCATGAGGCGCGCGAGGCTTTCGGGATCGCGCACCCATTTGCTGGCGCGGGTCTCGCCGAAGCCGCGGAAATAGACGAGCTGCACGTCGAGCGCACCGGCTTTCTTGACCGCCTGGAACATGTCGCCTTGAAGCTTCAGGGCGAGGTCCCAGGTCGGCTGCCGGCTCATGGTGGCGTCCATGGCAAAGACGAGCCGCCCGCGAGCGCCATCCGCCGCCGGCGCCATCGTCCGCACGCGCTGCAGGAAATTGTCGATCTCGGCGCCGCTTGAGCGGGTCTCCTCGAGCGCGCCGGTTCCCGTCTTGATCGGCGTCTTCGACTGAGCCGACATCTGATCTCATCCTCCGAGCGGAAGGTCCTGCCAATGAAGATGGACCCGCCTACCGCAAACGACAATGGGTTCGCCCAGTCGGCGTCTCCTCCGGCGGCGAGCGGCATTGACCTCCGAGGTAGCCCGACGCGTCCTGGGGCACCGTCTGCGTCTTCCCGGAAGGCCGAGAAATCCGGTATGTAGCGGCCTCTGCGGCAAATCCTTGCCGCTGAGGTTCTGATGCATTCATGACCCAATCTCTCAACGCAGTTCGAACGGTTTCGGCGTTACGCGCCACGGTGTCGAAATGGCGCGCGGAAGGCGCGAAGATCGCGCTCGTGCCGACCATGGGCGCGCTGCATGCCGGGCATTTGTCGCTGGTTGAGATCGCCAAGACCAAAGCCGACCGGGTGGTCGCCTCGATTTTCGTCAACCCGACGCAATTCGGCCCGAGCGAGGATTTTTCGAAATATCCACGCGACGAAGCCGGAGATCTGGCAAAGCTCGCCTCGGTCGGTACCGATCTCGTTTACGCGCCGGACCGCGAGGAGATGTATCCTTCCGGCTTCGAAACGAAGATAAGCGTGCCGAGCCTTTCGCAAGACCTTTGCGGCGCCACGCGTCCGGGACATTTCGAGGGGGTGGCGACGGTCGTCATGAAATTGCTGCTGCAAGCCGCGCCGGATGTCGCCGTGTTCGGCGAGAAAGACTATCAGCAGCTTCTCGTGATCAAGCGTCTCGTCAAGGATCTCGACCTGCCCGTGCGCATCGTCCCCGGCCCGATCGTGCGGGAGCCGGACGGTCTCGCGCTTTCCTCGCGCAACGTTTACCTCACACCGGAAGAGCGGGCGCTTGCACCGCTTCTGTTTCAGACATTGAGCGAAGTCGGGGATGCGCTCTTGGCAGGTGAAGAGCCGCGCGCGGCGGAGGCGGCGGGCAAGGCGAAGCTCGAAGCCAACGGCTTCCGCGTCGATTATGTTGCCGCGCGCGACGCCGAGACGCTCGCGCCGCTCGCCGGCCCGCTTCGCGGGGCCGCCCGCGTGCTCGGTGCTGCGCATCTCGGGCGGACCCGCCTCATCGACAATGTCGCCGCGGTTCCGAGGGCCTAGAAGTCCAGCAGCCGCAATTCCCGGAGCGCGGCCCGCATCGAAGGCGGCATGTCGCCGGTCTCGAGCGAAACACCCCGCACATCGCCGGGGGCCTCATCCGCTTCGAGGTAACGCCAGCCCTGAAAAGCGCGCCGCGGATGCGCCGCGGTCGCAACGAGCTCATCGGCGAGTACGATGCCGCAACAGGCGGCGCCATCGTCCTTGCGGTCGGGGCGCAAATCGACGATCGGCTGCCGGACCAGGATGAACCCCTTGATCACCCAATAGAGGGAGCCGCCCGCGAGGATTTCCTCCCGACGCCGGGGCGTTTGCAGCGTGCGGTGGCAGAGTTCGGGGGGCTTGCCGGCCTTCCGCAGGGTCTTAAGCCGTTCGTCCTGCCAGGCTTTGAGCTCCTGAACCGTCTCCACCCCGACGCAAAGCTTGACGAGATGAACGGTCATTTTGCGTGCGTTACCAATCCTGCGGGTCTGGTCTTTGTGTCCGGAACGGCACCGTTCTTCCCGGCGGGGGCGGTCATTTTTGGGTCTGCCGCCCTCACCTCTGACGCGCCTTCGCCAAAATTAGGGATAGAGTGAGGGCAAGGGAAGCATATCCCAGGGGCGAGGAAACAGCATACCAAGGGAGCGAGCCATGAAGATTACGCCAAAATCGGGCACCACCATCGCGATTGCCGCGGCCACGCTCATGCTTTCGGGCGCCTCGCTGAACGCCGCCGCCCCTTCGGGAGAAAAGGGCCATTGCATGGGCGTCAACGCCTGTAAGGGTCATAGCGATTGCAAGACCGCGAAGAATGACTGCAAGGCAGCCAATGCCTGCAAGGGCCAGGGCTATGTCGTGATGACCGAGAAGGAGTGCTTGGACAAGGGCGGCAAGATCAAGAAGGGCTGAGCTTCGGACCTCACTTCAATCGAGAAAGCCCCATCGATGAACAGCGACAGGCCGCCCTTTCTCGGCTTCGGCTTGGGTCTTCGGCCGCAGCATTATCGCGAGATCCTCGAAGGCGAGCCGAAAATCGACTGGTTCGAGGTCATCTCCGAAAATTACATGGTCGATGGCGGCCAGCCCTTGCGCATCCTTGACCGCATCCGCGAACGCTATGCCGTCGTAATGCATGGCGTGTCGCTCTCGATCGCGTCCACCTCCCCTCTCGATTTGGAGTATCTCGGCCGGCTGAAGGCGCTGGCGAACCGGGTGAAGCCGGCCTGGATCTCCGATCATTTGTGCTGGACCGGCGTCCATGGCGTGAACCTGCACGATCTCTTGCCGATCCCCTATACCGAGGAGGCGCTCGACCACGTCGTCGATCGCATCGGCCAGGTGCAGGATTTTCTCGGGCGGAGGCTGACACTCGAAAATGTGTCGAGCTACGTGACCTACTCGCAATCGGAGATGAGCGAGTGGGAGTTCGTCAGCGAGGTGGCGACGCGCGCCGATTGCTGGCTCCTGTTCGACGTGAACAATGTCTATGTGAGCGCCTTCAATCACGGCTTCGACACCGGCGACTTCTTGCGTGGCATCCCGCGCGACCGTGTCGTTCAGTTCCACGTCGCCGGGCATAGCCATGAGGAAAGCCACATCGTTGATACGCACGATCATCCGGTCTCGAAGGAGGTCTGGGACTTTTATCGCGATGCGGTCGACCATTTCGGGCCGGTCTCAACCATGATCGAGCGAGACGACAACATCCCGCCGCTTGCCGAACTTGTGGCGGAGCTCGACCAGGCCCGGAAGATCGCCACGGACGTGCTAGGAGAGCGCATCGCCACCGCGCGGCAGCTCGAAGCCGCGGAATGAAAAGCCTAGCCGAGCTGCAAGAGGCCTTTCAGCAAGGCATCCTTGCCGGGGACGAAGCCATCCTCGGCGAAGTGAATGACAGCGCCAGGGCGGACCGCTCGGCGCTGTTCGGCGTCTACCGCAATGCGTATGTTGCGAGGCTGGCCGAGATCCTTGCCGAAGATTATCGGCACCTGCACATCTATCTCGGCGACGAGCGCTTCGCCGAGCTGACGAAGGCCTATATCGAGGAAAATCCATCCGATCAGCGAAATGCCCGTTGGTTCGGGCGGCATTTGCCGGACTTCGTGCAGGCGAAAGAGCGATATCGCGGGCATCCGGAGTTAACCGAGCTGGCCCGGCTCGAAAAAGCGCTCGCCGACGCCTTCGATGGCGCGGAGGCAAATCCGTTGAAGCTCTCCGAGCTCGGCGAGATCGCGCCGGAGCTTTGGCCAAGACTGATATTCACCTCGCATCCGACGGTGGTCCGGCTCTCCTTCCGCACCAACGCGGCTGACATATGGGCGGCACTCCAAGAACAGAATGATCCGGCGCCCGCGTGCGTCTTGCCGGAGCCGCAGGCACTCCTCGTCTGGCGCGAAGACGTCACCGCCCGCTTCCGGCCGTTCCCGCCCGAGGAGGCCATGATGTGGGACGAGGCCGAGCGCGGGACGCGTTTCGGGATGCTCTGCGAGATGGTGGCGACGTTCGGCGGCGAGGATGGCGCCGCGCTGCGGACGGCGACTTATCTCAGGAATTGGGTCGACAGGGAGATGCTGGCGGGGTGCCGGATCGGCTAGTGGCATTATCGCAGCCGCCGATGTCCGCCGGTGCCGGGAAGAGCGCATCGGAGCGTCCAGCGAGCCAGTAAGCCAGCAGTCCAACCCATTCGCGCGCAGCTGCATCCGTCCGCCGAAGGCCTTCCGAGACCTTGTCGAAGGGACGAAAGAGATCGTCCTTGCCGCGGGTTCGGTAATCGACCGGCCATGCCTCGACGGCGAAACCGGCTTGCCGGAAGGCGCCGATGGCACGCGGCATGTGAAATGCCGAGGTCACGAGCACCCAGCGTTTCTGTGGGCCGATCAGCCCAAGCTTTTCGAGAGACGCCTTCAATTTCACCGCGTTCTCATAAGTGTCCCGCGACTCCTCCTCGATGACGAAACGTTCCTTCGCAACGCCGAGGCTCGTGAGCAAAGAGGCGCTGCTCGCAGCTTCAGGCCCCGATTTGTAAAGGATCCCGGCATCGCCGCCGCTGATGGCGATCTTCGCCTCGGGAAAAGCGGAGGCGAGAGTGACCGCCTCGATCAGCCGCTCAGCAGCCTCGTTCACCGACGGCGCCGCACGCGCTTTCGAAATCAGCGGGATCTCGGCCCCACCGAGAATAATGAACCCGGCCGGGGCCACCGGCCATTTGAGATTTGCGCGCGGGAAACGATCCTCGAGCGGCAAGATCAGCGCGTTGCCAAGCGGAGAGAGGCCGACGAGCAACAATAGCACGGCGCCGGCCGACACGAATCTCCGCCCCCATCGCGCCCATCCCGTCCAAATCAGAATCGCCCCATAGGCGATCAGAAGCGCGATCAGGGTGGAGGGCTGGGCGAGAAACCAGAAGATCTTGGCGAGATAAAAGAACATCGACGCGGACGGACCGTCTCACAGCAGCCAGAGGGCCGCAAGCCCGAGAAAGGCGAAAAAGCCGACCACATCGGTCAGCGTGGTGACAAAGACGCCGGAGGCGATGGCGGGGTCGATCTTGAAACGATTCAAAGTCAGGGGAATGACAATCCCGGCAATGGCGGCGACGAGGAAATTGATGACCATCGCCGCCGCGATTACGAGGCCAAGTTCGTCATTGCCGAACCAGGCATAGACGATCAGGCCGAGGAGACCCGCAAACATCAAGCCGTTGAGAAGCCCGACCATCGCCTCCCGACCGATCACACGGGCAGCATTGGCGGCGCCGAGATCGCGCGTCGCAAGCGCCCGCACCGTCACGGTCATGGTCTGGTTGCCGGCATTGCCTCCCATCGACGCGACGATGGGCATCAGCACGGCGAGCGCAACCATCTGCTCGATTGTGGCATCGAACAATTTGATGACGGAAGCGGCAAGCAGAGCCGTGCCGAGATTGACGAAGAGCCAGAGCGAGCGGTGGCGCACCGTGCGCCAGACATTGTCGGTGACCGACTCGCCGGCGACGCCGCCCATGCGCAGAATGTCCTCAGACGCCTCCTCCTGGATGACCTCGACGACATCGTCTGCCGTGATGACGCCCACCAAGCGCTGGTCCGCATCCACGACGGGGGCCGAGGTAAGGTTGTAACGCTCAAATCTTCGCGCCACCTCCTCCTGGTCGGACAGAACGTCGATGGGATGAATGTCGCTATCGGTAATTTGCTCGATCTGCACGCCGGGCTTGGAGCGCAGCAATTGGTCGAGCGACACCGAGCCGATCAAATGGAAGGCCGGGTTGACGACGAAGACTTCGAGGAAGCGCTCGGGAAGATCGGGCTCCTCGCGGATGTAATCGAGGGTCTGCCCCACCGACCAGAAAGGCGGCACCGCGATGCAGTCCGTCTGCATGATGCGGCCGGCGGAATCTTCCGGATAATCGAGGCTTCGCTCGATCGCCGCCCGCTCGAAAGACGGGAGCTTCGCGAGGATCTCGCTGCGATCTTCCTGGTCGAGATCCTCAAGAAGATAGACCGCCTCGTCGGAATCGAGCTGCTCCAGCGCTTCGGCGACCTTGTCATTCGGCATCGCCTCAAGCACTTGGTCGCGCACATTCTCGTCGAGCTCCGTGAGCGCCGTCGCATCGAAATCGGCGCCGAGCATGTCGATGAGCGCGGTTCGCTCATCGGGATGGAGGAGCTGGATAAGATCGGCGAGATCCGCGGCGTGCAACGGCAAAGCGATGGCACGCGCCTCATCCGCGTCGCCTGCCGCGATGGCGGATTGGACGTTGTGCAGAAATTCGGGACGAAGGATGCCCTCTTCGTCGCGCAAGGAGATATCGCCCGCGGAATCCTGCATGCCGAATGTCCAGAAAAAGCCAAGGGTCCGAACGCCGAAGCACAGCGGGCGACGCGGGACCGGCGGCAGGGGGCCGGAAGAACGCGCCTCCGGCGCCAGCGAGCGCGGCGGATTAGCGGCACTTAAGCCCCGATTAGGGCGATTCTCCAGCCGAAAATTGAGCGATATGGAAGGGGATATATTGGGGGATGGTGCGGTCGAGAGGAATCGAACCTCCACGGGCATAGCCCACAGCGACCTCAACGCTGCGCGTCTACCATTTCCGCCACGACCGCATTGGAATCCCGAGCCTTAAACCGGATATGGCTAAGGCCCCACCCCGCGGCAAGGTCCCGCGAGGCCGGGTTGCCTTAGCAAAGCCCTCCGTTAGGTGCAAGGTAAGCTTCAGGCGCTAAACTCCAGGCGAACAGACAGAGAAAGGCGTTGCGGGCCTTGCTGCACACCACCTTCCAATTGGCGCCCTTCGCCGATCTCGGCCCGGAATGGCTGCGGACCGTCTCGCCTGTGCCCTATCCCGAGGCCATCGCGGCGATGGACTCCCGCGTTGGCGGCATCCTCGCCGGCGAGGCGCGAGAGGCGGTGTGGCTGCTGGAGCACCCTCCCCTTTACACGGCCGGCACCAGCGCGGCGCCTGAGGAGCTGCTCGATCCTGAGCGCCTCCCCATCTTCGTCAGCGGGCGCGGCGGCCGCTTCACCTATCACGGCCCCGGCCAGCGCATTGCCTATGTCATGCTCGATCTTGGGCGGCGGGAGCGGCGCGACGTGCGCGCCTTCGTGCACGACCTCGAGACTTGGCTGATCGTCGCGCTTGCCGAGCTCGGCGTCGAGTTCGGCCGGCGCGAGAACGAGGTCGGCATCTTCGCCGGAGAGGCGAAGATCGCCTCCATCGGCATCCGCCTTCGCCGCTGGGTCAGCTTTCACGGCGTCAGTCTCAATGTCGATCCGGACCTCACGCATTTCTCCGGGATCGTCCCTTGCGGCCATGCCGAGAGAGAGCCGACGAGCCTCGCCGCGCTCGGCGCCGAAACAGAGATGCGGCGCGTGGACGAGGCGTTGCGCGAGGCGTTCGAAGCCGTGTTCGGCGCGTCCGGCACTTAGCGCCAATCGCTGCCGAGCACGCGAAAGCCAGGCTCGACGCTCATCCCTTGCGAGACGATCGAGACGCTTCGCACGCGCGCGGCGGGCGGACCTTTGAGGCAGAGAAGCAGCATCTTCTCGACCTCGCCTGAGGGGCCGGAGAACACCGCCTCGACGCTTCCGTCCGGGCAGTTGCGCACCGTGCCGTCGAGGCCGAGCTTGGCCGCCGTCTCCGCGGTCCAGGCGCGGTAGCAGACGCCCTGCACCTTTCCCTCGATCTTCACGCCGACGCTGCGCTGTTTGCGGTCTTGCACCATGGACGTAAGCAACTCCGTCATGCCCGGCCTTGTGCCGGGCATCCACGACTACTGAGCATGAAAGACGTGGATGGCCGGGACAAGCCCGGCCATGACGATGAGGAGACTGGGTAATGGCGCGGTCAAGCCGGGCAATGACAAGGAGGGCAAGCCCGGCCATGACGATGTAGCTCAGGCAAATTCGAGGATCACCGCATCGACATTCAGGCTGTCCCCCGGCTTCGCCAGGATCTTGCTGACCTTGCCGTCCCGCTCGGCCTTCAGCACATTCTCCATCTTCATCGCCTCGACGACGCAGAGCGGGTCGCCGGCGCTCACGTCCTGGCCTTCGCTCACCGCCAGCGAGACGACGAGCCCGGGCATCGGGCAGAGCAGCAGTTTCGAGGTGTCGGCCTTCTCCTTGACCGGCATCAGCGCGGCGAGTTCCGCCTCGCGCTCGGTGAAGACCCGGGTGACAGCCTCGATCCCCTTAAAGGTCAAATCGTAGCCGTTGAGAATGGGACGGACCTGAATGGCCGCACCCTTTCCGTCGATGGTTCCGATCCAGACCGGATCGCCGAACCACCAATCCGACGCGAGCACAATCGGCCGCTGTTCGTCACCGGTTCCGAAGCTGACGGTGAACGGCCCTTCGATGCCGCCCGCAACGGTCACCCGCTCTGCCGCACCGGAGAGCTCGACAATCCGCACTTCGGCGAAGCGGAACGGGTCTCCCTGCATTTGCTGGGTGATGGTCGCGGCGCCGCAGATTGCTCATATGATCGATAGAGGCGGCCACGGCGACGATGGCATCGCGTTCGGCGCCTTCAGGGATCGGCGGCTTGAAGCCTTCGGGAAATTCCTCGGCGATGAATTTCGTGGACAGGTGGCCCTCGCCCCAGCGCTTGTTGCGCATGAGCACGGCGAGGAAGGGAATGTTGTGGCGGAAGCCGTCGATGGCGAAGGCGTCGAGCGCCTTGCCCATGGCGGCGATGGCGTCGCTGCGGGTCGAAGCGTGCGTGACGAGCTTGGCGATCATCGGATCGTAATAGACCGAGATCTCGCCGCCCTCTTCCACGCCGGAATCGAGACGCACCGTGATGCCGTCATGCACCCCTTCGGCCGGCGGCCGGTAGCGAATGAGGCGTCCCGTGGACGGCATAAAATTCCGCGCCGGGTCCTCCGCATAAATGCGGGTCTCGATCGCGGAGCCGGAAAGCTTCACATCCTTCTGCTTCAGGGTGAGCTTCTCGCCGGCGGCGACTTTCAGCATCTCCTCGACGAGGTCGAGCCCGGTGACGAGCTCGGTCACGGGATGCTCGACCTGCAGCCGCGTGTTCATCTCGAGGAAGTAGAAATTGCGGTCCTTATCGACGATGAACTCGACCGTGCCGGCCGAGTCGTAGCCGACGGCTTTCGCCAGCGCGACGGCTTCGGCGCCCATCGCGGCGCGGGTTTTCTCGTCGAGGAAGGGGCTCGGCGCCTCCTCCACGACCTTCTGATTGCGGCGCTGGATCGAGCATTCGCGCTCGCCGAGATGGATGACGTTGCCGTGCTTGTCACCAAGCACCTGAATCTCGATATGCCGCGGCTCCTCGACGAATTTCTCGATGAAGACGCGGTCATCGCCGAAGCTCGACTTCGCTTCGGAGCGGGATGAGGTGAAGCCCTCCTCCACCTCGCCGCGGCTATAGGCAATGCGCATGCCCTTGCCGCCGCCACCGGCGGAGGCCTTGATCATCACCGGATAGCCGATCTCCTCGGCGATCTTGACCGCTTCCTTGGCGGTCTCGATGACGCCGAGATGGCCGGGAACCGTCGACACATTGGCCTTCGCCGCCAATTTCTTCGACTCGATCTTGTCGCCCATCGCTTCGATGGCTTTTACATTCGGACCGACGAAGGTGATCCCGGCCTTGTCGAGCGCGCGGGCGAAGGCGGCGTTTTCTGACAGGAAGCCATAACCGGGGTGAATTGCGTCGGCGCCGGTGTCCTTGGCGGCCGCAACGATCTTGGCAATATCGAGATAAGACTGGCTGGCGGCAGCGGGCCCGATGCAGACGGCCTCATCCGCCATAGAGACGTGCATGGCGTCGCGGTCGGCCTCGGAATAGACGGCCACGGTCGGAATGCCGAGGCGCCGGGCCGTGCGGATGATACGGCAAGCGATCTCGCCGCGATTGGCGATCAGAAGCTTGGCAAACATGGACCTTAACGCCCCCGGGGAATAGCTCGGCCCTTCTAGAGGCTTGGCCGAGGGGAGTAAACCGGCCCCCTTATTCGGCGGCCGGCGGGATCGGTTTCCGGCGTCCAGACCGTCTGCCGCCTTTGCGTTCGACGTCGTCCCCCTCCGTCACGGCCTGCGCCGCGGAGCTGAAGGCAAGGACTTCGGCCGAGGGTCGCGCGTCCGGCCGCGCTCCCGCCATCACGGCAGCGAGCGTTCCAGCCTCCATCTCTAGCCCGGACTTCTCCCTCGCGGCTGCGAGGGAGGCGGCGGGCGCTGCGACGGCAGGCGCCATGCCGGCGGAGACAGGGGCCGTCCCCGGCTCCGGCTCATCGGCTTCCTCGTGGTCGCGAGCGGCTTTGTGATCCCTCGCCACGTAAGTGTAGACGGCCGGCGTGACGAAGAGGGTGAAGATGGTGCCGATGACCATGCCGGCGGCGATCACGACGCCAATGCTGAACCGCGCCCCGGCCCCCGCGCCCCCGGCGATCAGGAGCGGGACCATGGCGACCACCATGGCCGCCGTCGTCATCAGGATCGGCCGAAGGCGAATGGCCGCCGCCTCCTCGATTGCCGCGCGGCGGTCGAGCCCGCGCTCCGCCTGCAGCTTGTTGGCGAAATCCACCATCAAGATGCCGTGCTTCGAGATGAGCCCGATCAGCGTCACGAGACCGATCTGCGTATAGATGTTGATCGTTCCGAGCCCGGCATTCAGCGGCAATAGCGCTCCGAAGATCGATGTCGGCAGGGCGATCAGAATGATGAGCGGATCGCGGAAGCTCTCATATTGCGCGGCGAGCACGAGGAAGATCACCAGCAAGGCAAATAGGAAGGTGTAGAGGAGCGTGTTGCCCTCCTGCACGAATTGCCGGCTCTCGCCCTGGAAATCGTAGGAGAATCCTTCTGGGAAGCTCTCAGCCTTCTTCTTTAGAAAGTCGACGGCCTCGCCAACGGTGCGCCCGGGGAAAGGCACGCCCGACAGCGTCGCGGAATTCAGCTGCTGGAAATTGGTGAGCGCGTTCGGCTGCACCGACTTCGTTATCGACACGACGTTCGACAACGGCACGAGCGTGCCAGAGGCAGTGCGGATCTGGTAGCGGGTGAGCCAATCCTCGTTCAGCCGGAAATCGCGCGGCACTTGCGGGATCACGCGATAGGAGCGGCCGTACAGATCGAAGAGATTGACGTAATTGCCGCCGAGCAGCGTCGCCAGCGAACCGCCGATATCGGCCATGGAGATGCCGAGCCGGTTTGCCTTGTCGTGGTCGATGTGGAGCTCGACCTGCGGGGTTTCAAAGCGCAAATCGGAATCGGAGAAGATGAAGAGGCCGCTTTCGCGCGCCGATTTCTCGACATCGGCGAGCACATCGGCAAGCTCCTTGAAGTCGCGCGTCGTGGTGATCACGAACTGTACTGGGGTGCCGCCGGTGCTTCCCGGCAGAGCCGGTGGCGAAAAGGCGAGCGCGAGCGCCGTCGGGATCGCCGAGAGGCGCGGCTCGAGGTCCTTCAGAACTTCCTTCTGGTTCCGCTCGCGTTCGCCCCAAGGCTTCAACAAGATGCCGGCGAAACCCTGATGCACGTCAGGGAAGCCGTTGATGGTGAAGACGTGCTCTTTTTCCGGAACCGCGCTGTAGGCGTCATAGAGCCTCAGCGTCGCGTCCTCGAGATAATCGAGGTTGGCGTATTGCGGTGTCTTTACCAACGTGAAGAGGATGCCTTGATCCTCTTCGGGCGCGAGCTCCTTCTGCGTCGTCATATAGAGGAGACCGCTCGCGACGATCACCCCGGCGAGCACCAGCAGCGTCACAGGACGATAGTTAAGGGTGCGGTCGAGGCGCCTTTGATAACGCCCCTTCAGCCCTTCGAACATGCGGTCGAGGAATTGCGTGAAACGTCCGCCACCGCCTGCCGCATGCGGCTTCAAAAGGCGCGAGCACATCATCGGCGAGAGCGTGAGCGCGATAACGCCGGATACCAGCACCGCTCCCGCAAGGGTGAAGGCGAATTCCTTGAAGAGCGCGCCGGTGAGGCCGGAAACGAAACCGATCGGCGCGAACACCGCAGCAAGGGTGACGGTCATGGCGATGATCGGATAGACGATCTCGCGCGCGCCGAGCAGCGCCGCTTGCATCGGCCGCTTTCCGGCTTCGATATGCCGGTAGATGTTCTCGACCACGACGATGGCATCGTCCACGACGAGACCGATGGCGAGAACGAGCGCCAGCAGGGTCAAGAGGTTGATCGAGTATCCGAGCGCGTAGAGCGCGGCGAGAACGCCGATGAGAGACAGCGGGATGGTAACGATCGGGATGATCGTCGACCGCAAATTGCCAAGGAAGAGGAAGATCACGACGACGACGATGAGCGTCGCCTCGGCGAGCGTCTTCATCACCTCCCAGAGCGAGGCGCGGATGAACTTCGTCGCGTCATAGGCGACGGCGCCTTCCAGGCCGACGGGAAGCTCCCGCTGGATCTCCGGCATAGCCTCGCGGACAGCGGTGATGACCGTCAGCGGGTTCGCTGTCGGCGTCGCAAAGACGCCGATAAACACGGCCTTTTGTCCATTAAACACCGAGGAGGAATCGGCGCTTTGCGGCCCAAGCTCGACCTCGGCGACGTCGCCGAGCCGGATCAGAGCATCGCCGCGGTTGAGAACCACGAGGCGCTCGAAATCGGCCGGATCCTCCAACGAGGTCTTGGCGTCGATATTGGTCTGGACGTAATCGCCCTTCAGCTGCCCCGGCGCCGAGGTGAAATTGTTATTGGCCAGTGCGAGGCGCACGTCGAGGGGCGTCACTCCGAGGGCGGCCATCCGGTCCGGATCCAGCCAAACGCGCATCGAGAAGACTTGGCCACCGAGGATTTCGGCTTTGGCAACACCGTTGATGGTCTGCAGCTTCGGCTGCACCACGCGGTTGAGATAGTCGCTGATCTGGGAGCTGCTCATCACCTTCGAATTGAAGGAGAGATACATGAGGGCATAGCCCTCGCCCGTCGTCTTGGTGACGACGGAGTCGTCCGCTTCGCGCGGGAGGATGCTCTTCACCTGCGCAATCTTGGACAGCACGTCGGTCATGGCGCGGTCGGGATCGGCGTCGAGGCGCAGATTGAGCGTGACCGTGCTCATATTCTGCGTCGAGGAGGCCGTGAGCGTATCGATGCCTTCGGTACTCGCCACCGCTTGCTGGATCGGCACGGTGATAAAGCCCTGGATCAGGTCGGCATTCGCTCCCGGATAGATCGTGGTGACGGTGATGGTGGTGTTCGCCATCTCCGGATATTGCCGGATCGGCAGCTTGAACCCCGCCTGCACCCCGATCACGAGGATCAAGAGGCTCACCACGGTGGCGAGCACGGGCCGCTTGATGAAGATGTCGGTAAAGCGCATGGAGCTTACTGCTTCGGACGCGTCGCCTGCGGCTTCAGCGGCTGCGAATTGTCGATCTTGATGACGGAATCCGGCTGCAGCTTGAGCTGACCGCTTGTCACCACCTGTTCGCCATCCGAAACGCCTTCGACGATGGCAACCTCATTCTCGCGGGTCTGACCGAGCCGTACGAATCGGCGCTCGGCGGTGAGCTTCGGCTCAGGCAGCTTCACTTCGCCGACGCTCGCAGTTTTTTCTGGCTCCGGCTTTCCTTCCTTCACCACCCAGACGCTGTCGCCGTAAAGGCTATAGGTGACCGCCGTGCGGGGAATGGTGACGAGCTCCTTCGGCTTGTCCTCCAGCATCGCCACATTGGCGAACATGCCGGGCAGCAGCTTGTTGTCGCGGTTGGGCATGCGACCCCGTACCATCAAAGTACGCGTCTCCTCGGCCACCCGGGCATCGACGGCCTCGATCTCGCCTTTGAAGGTCTGCCCCGGATAGGCGCTGACAGTGAGTTCGATGGTCGCGCCTTTCTTGAGCTTGCCCGCTTCCTTTTCCGGTACTGGAAAATCGATCCAGATCGGGTCGAGGGATTGCAGCCAGACGAGCGCCTGCCCCGGCGACACATATTGTCCGCGTTCCACCCGGCGAAGGCCAAGGCGGCCGGCAAAGGGAGCGGTGATATTCTTCTGCGCGATACGCGCCTGATTCTTCTCGACCGCGGCAGTGGCGCGATCCCGCTTGGCGACCGTTGCGTCGAGGGTCGCTTGCGAAACCGCGCCCCTCCCGACGAGCTCCGACTGGCGCTGAAAATCAAGCTTCGCTTCGGCGAGTGCCGCACGCTCGCTCTCGAGCTCGGCATGTTCGACCGAGGTGTCGAGCTCGACAAGCTTCGCCCCTTTTTCAACGTCGTTACCGCTGTCGAACAGATACTCTTTGACGATGCCGCCGACCTCGGGCGCGACATTGACGCCCTAAATCGCCATCAACGTGCCGATCGAAGGCACGCTATTGACCCATGTCTTCTTGACGGCGCGCTCGGACGTTACGGTCACGGGCGGCTGCTCCATCTTCGACATGAAGTCTTGGATCATCGCCGGCTTAAAATAGAGATTGAAATAAGCGATGCCGCCGACGACCAGGCCGACGAGAATTGCTGCGATGATGAAGCGCTTGATCATGGATCTTGTGGATTTTGGCTATTGCGCGAAGATGGCGCCTACAAGCAAATCTACCCGGTGGTGGGGGCGACAATGCGCCCCGCGAGAGGCCGAAAGCCGCACCGAATTAGCAGCCGTTTAGGACAATGGCAAACGCCGCTCCCAAGCGTGCGGTCGCCGCCAGGCCTTGGAGGAACGCCCGCATCATGCGCCTGCCGCATATCGTTTGCCTTTGCCTTGCCCTCTATCTGCCGCTGACGTCGAAGCCGGTCTCCGCCGAGGAGCCCTTCGGCATAGCCTTGGAGGGGTTCAGCTATCCTTACCCAGTCCGGTTCCTGTCGCTCCCCTCGCCGGAAGGCCCGCTGAACATGGCTTATATGGATGTGCGCAAGGACGCAGAACAGGGCGGGCGGGTCGCGCTTCTCCTGCATGGCCGCAATTTTCCGTCGAGCTACTGGCAGGCAACCATCAAGGCGCTTGCCGACAGCGGCTATCGCGTCGTCGTGCCAGACCAGATTGGCTTCGGAAAATCGGCAAAACCGACCTCCGACCTGCATTTCGATCAGCTCGCGCGGAACACAGCGCAGCTGCTCGATCATCTCGGCGTCGAGAAAGTGGATATCGTCGCGCACTCCATGGGCGGCATGCTCGCCACGCGCTTTGCAAGGATGTACCCGCATCGCGTCGACCGCCTGGCGCTCGCGGGGCCCATCGGCCTTGAAGATTACCGGCTCTACGTGCCGCCGGTCTCAAACGAAGCACTCCTCGCGCAAGAACAGAAGGTCACGGCCGAGAGCTTCCGGAAATGGATGATGAAGGCCTATGAGGTGACGCTGCCAGAGGAGGCGATCGAGCCTTATGTGAAAGCGCGCACGGGTCTTCGCGGCAGCGCCGAATATCCGCGCTGGCTCGCGGCCTTCGTCAATTCCTATCAGATGATCTGGCGCGAGCCGGTCGCCCAGGAGATTCCGTTGCTCACGCAGCCGGTCCTATTCCTGATCGGCGAGAACGATCACGTCGCGGTCGGAAAAGATTTCGCGCCGGAGCCGCTCAAGAAAAAGATGGGACACAATGTCGAGCTCGCGCAAGCGCATGCCGCGAAAATGAAGAATGCAAAGGTCGAAGTGTTCGAAGGCATCGGCCACCTCATTCATCTCGAGGCCGAGCGCCGCTTCAACGAGTCCGTGCTTCGTTTTCTGACCGAGGGCCGCTGAACCCCTTGCCTACCCTCTCGCGCTAATATTTCACCACGGCCCGGCCGACTACCTCGCCGGCACGGATGAGCTCGATGTTCTCGTTGATGTCTTCGAAGCGAATGGGCTTGATCGCATGCCGGATCTTGCCTTGCTGCACCAAGGACACGACTTCGCTCAAATCGTTGTAATTGCCCCAGAACGAGCCGTGATAGGTGAACTCGCGCACGACGAGCGGAAAGAGCGGGATGTCGATCCTGTCTCCCACCAATCCGACCGAAGAGTAATGCCCGCCAATGGATAAGAGGCTGAAGCCCAGCTGAATCATCTCCGCGGCGCCGGCGCAATCGATGACCGCGTCAACCTCGCTCTGGCCGGTCGCCTTGGCCAAGTCCTTCCTGACGTCGTCCGTCGATTTGTCCTTGATGTCGATGACATGATCGGCGCCGAGGTCTTTCGCCACGGACAGCTTCTCGGCATTCCTGCCGAAGGCGACCACGACGGCACCGCCGCCGAGAAGCTTCGCATATTGGATCGCGTAGCTGCCGAGACCGCCGATGCCGAACACCGCCAGCACGCGGTTTGGCCCGAGCGCGCCGGCGTCGCGCAGCTTTTTGATGCCGCGATAAGGCGTCAGCCCTGCATCGGTGAGCGGCGCGAGTTCTTCGGCCTTCAAATTGAAGCGTTTGTCGACCTTGATGAGATATTTGGCGGGAACCGGAAGGTACTCGGCATAGCCGCCATACGGCCCGAAGCCAGGCCACCTGCCATGCGCGCAAATCTGCGTGTTGCCCTGCTGGCAGTGACGGCACGTCTCGTCGCCCCAACCGCCGACCACGACGACTTGATCTCCCTCCTCGAAGCCTGCCGAGGCCGGCACCGACGCACCGATCTTTTCGATCTCGCCGGCGATCTCATGCCCCAGCGTGATCGGGAAGGTCGCCTCGTTGTAGGGGCGGAAATAACCGTCGATGAGCTGCACGTCGGTGCGGCACATCCCTGCGGCGGTCACTTTGACCAGAGACGTCGTTCGGGCCGACGTCCGGGAGCGGAACATCCTCCAAGATGAGATTCTGGTGGTAGCCATGCAAACGAGCTGCGCGCATCTGAGTCTTCCCGTCTGCCAAAAGCGATGTTGGGGAGAAAAAAGACGTACCCGGACTATACCACAAGTTCGAGGCTCTGCGTCAGCGCACTTCGTAGGAGTAAGCGGCACAAAGAGTGTCGGCCTCGGGGTAGCCGGTCGGCGCGGTATCGCCTGCATAAAGATTAAGCGTGAGGTCCCCCTCCCCGAACGTCCAGAGCACCAGATAGCGGATCGCCTCCTTGCAAAGCGGCTTCCGACGATGGGACGAGGGGGTGATAGGCGCCACTTTGAACACGTCGCCGGCAACGACATCTCCGGTGCTGCCCCAATCGCCGTCCCGGGCCATTTCATAGGGCTGCAGGATCAGCGGCTCCCCGTGGCGTGCGAAGCGCAGGCGGTTGCCGTCAATCTCTAGATCGCCGGTGTTGTCTTTCGCTTGTTTGTTGAGGGCAGCCCATTTCTCGCCGGCCGCAGCGGGGGCGGCGAGCAGAATAAGCGCAAATGCCAAGGCCCATTTCCGCATGGGCGAGTGTAGCACCCCCGGTCCCGCCTGGATGACGCCTTCCATGCGCCCCCCGCAGCAATGGGTCAGCAAAAATCCTAGCCGCAGCGGGCCGGAAGCGGTCCGCCTTAACGTCCCGTTAACTATCCTTGGCCTCATATTAACCAGTGTTAACCGGATTCGAACGGCGAAGCCGAAACCAGCCATGCCAGCCCGGACCTCTCCCACTTTTCAATTCTGTAGCCGCTCGCTGCATGCCTTCGTGCTCAAACCGGAGAAACCGGTCGAGCGATGGATGTCCGAGGCCGATCGCTGGCTGTCCCGCTCGCCGGGCTTTTTCGGCGGCAAGCCGGTGGTGATGGACGTCTCCGCGCTGCCTGCAGAAAAGGCCGTGATCACGGCGCTGATGGACGACCTCGCCACGCAGGCAGATCCGCATCATGGGGATCCTCGGCGCCGACGAATCGCTTGCCGGGCCTGATTTGCCCCCGCTTTTGCCGGCGAACCGCAATCACACGCCGGAAACGCCCGGCAAGAAGGCGAAGCAGGACGCGCAGCCAGTGGAATTGGGACCGCCCTCCTTGATGGTGGATTCCCCCGTTCGCTCCGGGCAATCGATCTTCCATCCGGGCGACGTCACCGTCATCGGCTCCGTCTCATCAGGAGCAGAGATCGTCGCGACCGGCTCCATCCACATCTACGGCACGCTGCGCGGCAGGGTCCTTGCCGGCGCCGAGGGCAATTCGAAGGCTCACATCTTTTGCAAGCGCATCGAGGCGGAGCTGATCGCCATCGATGGCTATTACCGCATGTCGGAAGAAATCGCACCGTTGCTCGGGAAGTCCGTCCACGCTTGGCTCGACGGCGGCAACCTGGCCATCAAACCGCTCGACTGAAATCTAAGGAGAGAACAATGGCGCAAGTCATCGTGGTAACATCCGGCAAGGGTGGCGTCGGCAAAACGACGACGACCGCCGCTCTCGGCGCCGCTCTTGCGTCGCAAGATGGTCAAAGGGTCGTCGTCGTCGATTTCGACGTCGGGCTCCGCAATCTCGACCTCGTCATGGGCGCCGAGCGCCGGGTCGTTTACGACCTGACTTATGTGGCGCAAGGCAACGTCAAGATCTCGCAGGCGCTCATCCGCGACAAGCGGATCGAAACCCTGTTTCTGCTCGCCGCCTCGCAGACGCGCGACAAGGATTCGTTTGACCGATGAAGGCATCGAGAAGGTCATCGGCGAGCTCCGCTCCTCATTCGATTATGTGATTTGCGACAGCCCCGCCGGCATCGAGCGCGGCGCGACGCTCGCCATGAAATATGCCGACCTCGCCGTCATCGTCGCCAATCCGGAAGTTTCCTCGGTACGCGATTCGGACCGCATCATCGGCCTTCTCGATGCGAAGACCGAGAAGGCAAAGCGCGGCGAGCGCATGGACAAACGGCTGTTGCTGACGCGTTACGACCCGGCCAGAGCCGCGCGCGGCGAGATGCTGAGGATCGACGACGTGGTCGAGATTCTGTCCATTCCGCTTATCGGCATCATCCCGGAAAGCGAAGAAGTGCTTCGCGCTTCCAATCTCGGCGCCCCGATCACCATCTCCAATCCGAAGAGCGCACCAGCACGCGCTTATCTCGACGCCGCCAAGCGGCTGATGGGCCAGGACGTGCCGATGAACATCCCAACCGAGCGCAATGGCCTGTTCAACAAACTGCTCGGAAGGAGGGCCGCATGAGTTGGTTCTCGTTCGGCAAGCGAAAATCCGCGTCTGTCGCTCGCGAGCGCCTGCAGATCCTGTTGACGCATGAGCGCGGCGCGGAAAGCGCCACAGACCTCGTCCCGCTTCTCCGCGAGGAGGTGCTGAAGGTCGTAGCCAAGCATGTTTGCATCGATCCGGACAAAGTGCAGGTACGGATCGAGCGGGAAAAATCCTTCTCGTTGCTTGAGATCGAGATCGAGATTCCCGGGGCAGAAGGCGCCAAGATCAGGGCGGCGGCGGCCGACATGCGCGGAGCGGGCCGGAAGTCGCGCATGGCCGAGGCGGCGCACGCCTAAGCCTACGATATAGCGAATGGGAGGGTGCGTTCGCCCTCCCTTTCAAAACCCGATCAATCTTGGAAGAAGCTTTGCACCGCGCCAGCGATGCCGCTGGCCGCCGTGCGCTGCCTTTGCGGCCCCGACCGTCCTTCCAACTCCGCTACCTTGGCCTCCGGAGCTGGCGCCGGGAAGCCATCGGAATTGCCGAACATCGCCGCGGCTAGCTTCCGATCGAAGCCGTAAAGATCGGAGAAGGTCGACAGCTTGCCGTCATCATCGACCGTTGCGGTGAAATAGACCATGTGCACGGGGATTTTCGCTTCGAGCGACACTCCCTTGTCTATCCCTTTGTCCCACAGCTCCTTGATCTTGGCGGCAGGCATCGCGTTCGCTTCGTGCAGCAAAACCTCCGCGAATTTATCCGGCCGCTCCATGCGCACGCATTCATGTCCGACCGCACGCACCGAACGCTTGAAGTACTTCTTCCGAACCGGCAGCGTGTCATGCATGTAGATCGCATGCTCGTTGGGATAGAGAAACTTTGCCTTGCCGAGATTGTTGCCCGGCCCCGGCGCCTGGATGAAGGTGTAGCTGCGGACATTCACCTTGCTCCAATTCACGCGCTTCGGATCGATTGGCTTGCCTTGATAGGTCACGCGTAGCTTGTGCTTGGCAAGCATCCCGAAATTCTTCTTGCGCAGATGCGGCCAGAGATTCTCGACGAGCACGGTCGGCGGCGCGATCCATTCCGGATTGAAGACGATCGTCTCCATCTCGTCGGAGAAAATCGGCGTCGGATAGCCGCTGGTGCCGACGAGGATCTTGTCGGAATAGATCCGCTTCCCGTCCTTGACGACATGGAGCATGAATTCCGGCGTGTTGCTGACGATGTGGGTGCTGCCGAGATCCTCGGGCATCCAGCGCCAGCGTTCCATGTTGAGAAGGACGCGTTTGACGTCCTTCTCGGTCGGCGGCTTTTTCGCCGTTTCCTTCTTCTCGGCGGGCTTCTTTTTGTCCGCGCTTTCACCCGCGGGATCATTGTCGGCCGCCGTCTCCTTGGCCTCCTCTTTTGCGGCATCGTCATCCGGGTTGCGCATCTTGGCCAAGGCCTCGCGCAGGCGCGCGAATTGCTCATGCTTCGGATGCAGCGACTGCAGATAGAGATCCGGCGCGTCGCTAATGGCGATTTCGGCAAGCGTCACGTTCGGATCGCGAAGGGGCGGCTTCTGGTCAAAGCGCCCGCTGACTTCGCTCGGCACCAGACGCCCGCCGCGCGCATGCCGCGCATATTCGAGAATGGCGAGGCCGAGCTTGATCTCGGCGTCGGCCTGAGCCTCCTCGCTCGCCGGCAACGCGCCGGCGTCTGGCAGCTCGAAGGCCTTGGCGTCGAGGCCCCATTCCTCTAAATCGGCGATCTCGAACAAAGCCGCCTGTCCCTTCGCCGTCATCCCCATCTCGGTGAGCCAGAGCGGGTTCCCGCGGCCGTTATAAAAGGCGGCAAGCGCGGCGAAATCTTCCGCCTGCGCGTCCTTGAAAGGTGATGGATCGACGAGCTTCGTGCGGATGGCGCTGACGACCGGATCGGCCGTGACTGGCGCTGCGGCTCCGGCCGGAGGCGGGCTCGCCTCGGGCGCTTCGTTGGCAGGCTGGACGGTTTCCGGGGCCGGGCTCGGCGCCGCCTGGCCTCCGCCAGCATTCGGATCGACGCTGGCCGCCGGCTCCTCGTTTTCGGCGCGAGCTTGCCCGACGGTTCCCAGGGCTAAAACCTGGACCGTAACAAACAGGGCAGCAGCCAGGTTGCGAAACACGCAAGAACCCCCTTGGCCGTCGCAATCGCTTGAAACTAGCCCGACAAGGGCGCTTGTCGCCACCCCTCAATTGGGCTTGCCGAGGCGCCTGGATCAGACGAAAAAGGCGTGCGATTACAATGGCGCTGAGCCATCGGGCGGTCGAGCAAGTTCCTCCGGCCGCTAGTCCTTCGTTACGCAGCCTGAAAAGGTCTCTTTCCCGTCCTTGCCTTCGGTGACGAAGGCCGTGTCGCCCTTGTTCCAGAAGACGAAGCTCTCATCCTTATTGGCGTAGCGCGCGCCGGATGCCGCCATCGCCTGCGGCAGTGTCATGCTCCTGCCGTCGCTCAGTTTCAAGTTGACCTTGTCGGCATAGAAGCTCGCTTCGATGCTCTTGCCCTGCTTGCAGGCGAATTTCGCCACAGCCACCGGCGCTTCGGCCAGAACTGGTGCCGCGATCAAAAGCACTGCAGAGCCCACCACCATCGGAACGCGCATCGTTTCAATCCTCTAGAGCGGGATGTTGTCGTGCTTCTTCCATGGATTGGCGAGATGCTTGTTGCGCAGCATCTGTAGCGCGCGGGCGACGCGCTTCCGCGTCGCGGAAGGCATGATTACCTCGTCGATATAACCGCGCTCGGCGGCGACGAAGGGATTGGCGAAGCGCCGCTGATATTCGTCAATCCGCTTCTTGATCTTCGTCTCATCGTTCAATTCGGTGCGGAACAGGATCTCGACGGCGCCTTTCGCGCCCATCACCGCGATCTCGGCCGAGGGCCAGGCATAATTGACGTCGCCGCCGATGTGCTTCGACGACATGACGTCGTAAGCGCCGCCATAGGCCTTGCGGGTGATCACGGTCACTTTCGGCACCGTCGCCTCGGTGAAGGCGAAGAGCAGCTTCGCGCCATGCTTGATCAGCCCGCCATATTCCTGGTCGGTGCCCGGCAGGAAGCCGGGAACGTCGACGAAGGTGACGAGCGGGATGTTGAAGCAGTCGCAGAAGCGGACGAAGCGCGCGGCTTTCCGCGACGCATCGGCATCGAGCACGCCGGCGAGCATCATGGGCTGATTGGCGACGATGCCGACCGTGCGCCCTTCCACGCGCCCAAAGCCGATGACGATATTCTTGGCGAAGGTGGCCTGCACCTCGAAGAAATCGCCCTCATCCACGACCTTCAGGATCAGCTCCTTGATGTCGTAAGGCTTGTTCGGATTGTCCGGGATCAGCGTGTCGAGCGAATGGTCGATGCGGTCCCACGGGTCGCGCGTCGGCAGCTCGGGCACACCGGATTCGTTGTTGGCAGGCAGAAAGTCCATCAGCCGGCGCATCTGCAACAGCGCCTCGACGTCATTCTCATAGGCGCCGTCGGCGATCGAGGATTTCGTCGTGTGCACGATGGCGCCGCCGAGCTCCTCGGCCGTGACCTCTTCCTTCGTCACCGTCTTCACCACGTCCGGGCCGGTGACGAACATATAGGAGGTGTCTTTCACCATGAAGATGAAGTCGGTCATCGCCGGCGAATAAACGTCGCCGCCCGCACATGGGCCCATGATCACCGAGATTTGCGGAATGACGCCGGAGGCGAGGACGTTGCGGGTGAAGACCTCGCCATAGCCGCCGAGCGCCGCAACACCCTCCTGGATGCGCGCGCCGCCGGCGTCGAAGAGGCCGATGATAGGCGCGCGATTTTGCAGCGCGAGGTCTTGGATTTTCACCATCTTCCGCGCATGCGCCTCGGACAGCGAGCCGCCAAATACGGTGAAGTCCTTGGCGAAGACGTAGACGATGCGGCCGTTGATCGTGCCCCAACCGGTGACGACGCCGTCGCCCGGCACCCGCGTATCGCCCATGCCGAAATCGGTGCAGCGATGCTCGACATACATGTCGAATTCTTCGAAGGAGCCGTCGTCGAGCAGGAGCTCGAGGCGCTCCCGCGCCGTCAGCTTGCCGCGCGCATGCTGCGCCTCGATGCGCTGCGGACCGCCTCCGGCCCGCGCCCTTCCCCGCCTGATTTCAAGCTCTTCGAGGACTTCCTTCATCGTCCCTGTCCGCCCCTCTCAAATGTCAGCTCTGTGACCCGGTCCATAGCATGGCCCCAAAGCCCTTAAAACGGGGCGAACCTGCGCCCGCGCAGGCGACGGGCAAATCCAACTGAAATTATTGGTATTTTTACCCGCTTAGCGCTTAGGGCTCAGCGCTCGGCGCCGACGACCAGGGTGTAATAAGCGATCCCACCGCGATAGCTCACCGCAATACCCGCCGCTTCAGCGTCGGGAAGCAGCAGATTGCGGCGATGCGGGGCGCTTTTCTGCCAGCCTCGCAGCGCCTCGCTGAAGGATTTCTGCCCGGAGGCGACATTCTCGCCGGCGACGGTGGGGCGATAGCCCACCTGTTGCGTCCGCTCGACGACCTTCGCGCCGCCCTCCCCGCGATGGCCGATGGCGCCGCGCCGCGCCTGATAGGCCGACTGCGTGGCCGCGGCGCGCAAGAGCCGTTGATCGAGGCTGAGCGGCTTCACGCCATTCGCGCGGCGGAAGGCATTGATTTCGGCGAGCGCGCTTTGCGCGCTGAAGCGCACCCTCGCATCCTCAAGCAACGCCGGTTCGATTGCCGGTGTCGAGCAGCCCTGGCCGAACAGCGCCAAGCACGTAAAGGCAATCGCCATTGCCCTCGACACTCCCCGTCTCCGCATGCGCGTCGCCCCTATCCCCTGTTGAGCAACTCCAGCATTTTCGCCGCGGCATTATAGTCGCGAAGGCGAAGCTTCCGCCGCTCTTTCGCTTCGTGATCCTCGCCCCATTGCTTGATCTGCCAATCCTCGTCAACATGCCCGGCCGCCCACGCGTCTTCCGACGAAAGCCGCCCCTTCAATATGGCGAGCGGCAGGAGCGCGGAGCCAAGCAGCGCCGTCATCACATGCAGCGCTCCGAGCCGCCATTCGTCGAGGTTGGAGACCTCCTTCTCGATCGCGGCGAGCGAGGCTTCCGGTTGCGCGACCGGCATCATGCCGACAGTGGCGAGGAAGGGAGCGCCGAGATTCTGTTTCGCCCAAGCAAGGATCGGATCCCAATGCTGTGCCTGCGCGGCGACCAAGCCCTCCGGGGCGCCTGCACGATAGCAAAGGAGGTCGGAACCGGCGTAGTTGCAGATGTCCTCGACGACCGCGCTCTCTCGCCCGGCGATCCCGTCGATGACGCTGTTGGCGAGCCGGGTGAGCGGCATCGAGGCAGGATCGATCTTCTCCCCTTGCGCGCGCCACTCTTCGGCGATCGCCTCGGCTAACGCGGCATTCGGCACGGCAAGCAACGCCTTGCCGGGGCTGCGTACGGGCTTGCCGTCGAGCCGAACGGAGAAGCTACCCTCCGCTTCCTTCTCGATGCCGACATCCTTGTAGAAGCGCTTCACCGGAACCGCCTCAATATCCTCATTTTGCTGGCGTCTTTCGCGAAGAGCGGCGCTTTGCTTTTTTGCGGTGTGCCGGCTTTCCGGGAACGGCTCTTGTCGGTCCGAGTTCGGCCACGGGGCGCTCTTGTTCGGCCAAGCGCACGTAATCCTTTCGCAGATGCTCTAGCGTTTCTTCGTCGAGATCCTCGAGATTGAGAAGCGTATTGCGCGCGCTTCTCGTGACACGGATCAGTTCATCGAGCTTGATCTGCAGGGCGGCGGTGTCGCGGTTCTGCGTGTTCTGAATCACGAACACCATCAGAAAGGTGATGATCGTGGTGCCGGTATTGATGACGAGTTGCCAGGTGTCGCTGAAGCCAAATAAAGGCCCGGAGACCGCCCACACGACGATCAGAAATACCGCAGCGAGAAAAGTGAGCGGCCGCCCCGAAAAATGCGCGGCCCCTTGAGCGAATGACGTGAACCAATTGTTGTCTTTCCCGAGCATGTGAGGACGGTCTCCATTCGTGTGGGCGTAGGCATAGCGCGCGTTAGTCGTCTTCGGTACTGCCTCCTTCGGCGAAACCGAAGAGCTCGAAGCTCTGCCGCATATGCTCCGGGAGCGGCGCCGTCACGTCGACGATTCCATCCCCCGACGGGTGCTTGAAGCTGATGCGACGCGCATGCAGATGCAGCTTGTTAGGGACCCCCTCGGGAATGTCACGATCGCCGCGATATTTCTCGTCACCCAAAATCGGATGGCCGATGATGGCGGCGTGAGCGCGTAATTGGTGCTGCCGCCCGGTGACCGGCTTCAGCGACAGCCAGGACACCGTCTGCCCTGCCCGGTCGACGACGGCATAATGGGTGACGGCCGACTGGGCCCGCTCCTGCTCGCCTGGCCGCGCTTTCCGGACCCGGTCGCCCTCCGGTCCCGCCGCCTTGACCAGCGCGTCATCGATCTTGCCCTGCGGGGGTTTGGGCAGGCCTTTGACGATCGCCCAATAGATCTTCCGCACGGAGCGGGTTTGAAAGGCTCGGCCGAGCTTTGCCGCCACCTCGCGGCGCTTGGCCACCACCAGCACACCGGACGTATCGCGGTCGAGGCGATGCACGAGCCGCGGCCGCGTCTTCGGGCTGTCGCCGAGCGCTTCGAGCAGCCCGTCGAGATGGTGCGCCGTCTTGGTGCCGCCTTGCACGGCCATGCCGTGCGGCTTGTTGAGCACGAGGAGATCGTCGTCCTCGTAAAGGGTGATGGAGGCGAGCAGCTCCCGCTCGGCCTTGGTCAGCGTCCTCGCCGTGGCCGCCTTCGAGGGCGGAGCGAGCGCCGGAAGAGGAGGGACGCGAACGCTCTGTCCGGTGGAGAGGCGCGTATTCGCCTTCACGCGCGCACCATCGACGCGCACCTGCCCCGTGCGCAAGAGCTTCTCGAGCCGGCTCTGCGGCATCCCGGCGAAATGGCTGCGGAACCAGCGGTCGAGCCGCATCCCATCCTCATCGGATGCCACGACCCGCGTCTCGACCGAGGCTCTCTGCGTCATTGGGTCTCTGATCGAAGGCGCGCTATCGCGCGGGAAGCTTGATCGCCGATCTGTCGCCATTAGAATTGCACCCGCGCCGGGGATGGAGCCCCCTTTAACCGCCCTATGGCTGATGACTCCTACCGCAGCAATAAGAGGCGGTGGGAGTTTGTCGACTGCCGCCGCGCTGAAGAGAATTCTGAGAGGCGGGGACGACCATGACACTCTATCTCTGGATTGCCTTCGGAAGCGCGCTTGGCGGCGTGGCGCGTTTTTGGTGCTCGGGCGTCCTCGCCAGGCTGTTCGGTGAGGCGTTCCCCTGGGGGACGCTGTTCGTGAATGTCAGCGGCTCGCTGCTGATCGGCATCGTCGCGGCCCTTGCCGATCCCAACGGCAAG
This sequence comes from uncultured Alphaproteobacteria bacterium, assembly GCA_963786425.1. GTDB lineage: Bacteria > Pseudomonadota > Alphaproteobacteria > Rhizobiales > Methyloligellaceae > Methyloceanibacter. The sequence continues at coordinate 352,151 of CAWAZB010000001.1, forward strand.
CTCTTCCTCGGAGAAACGGCGCGGGTCGCTTTGATGGCGGGCTTTCTCGGTGGATACACCACCTTCTCGGCCTTCAGTCTCCAAACGCTGACCCTTATGCAGGATGGGCAATGGGGACCGGCCTTCGCCAATATCGCCCTCTCGATCCTCATTTGCCTCGCGGCGGTATGGGCAGGCTTTACCTTGGGGGCCTATCTCAGGGCAGTGTGAGCGTGTGGCGAAGGCGAGACTTCTTCAGCGGGCCGACCGCACCGCCCGAAGCTTGGCGAAGCGCTCGAGCCGGTCTTTCAGCTCCGCCTCGAAGCCCCGCGCGGTCGGTTGGTAGAAACTCTGACGCTGCATGCTGTCCGGAAAGTAATGCTGCCCGGAGAAGGCTTCCTCTTCGTTGTGATCGTAGGCGTAGCCGCTTCCATAGCCCTCTTGCTTCATCAGCCTCGTCGGCGCGTTGAGAATGTGTTTCGGGGGCGCGAGCGAGCCACCCTCCTCCGCCGCCTTCTTGGCCGCGCCGAAGGCGCGGTACGCGGCATTCGATTTCGGCGCGAGAGCCAGATACACCGTCGCCTGGGCGAGCGCCAATTCGCCCTCGGGACTGCCGAGAAAATCGTAAGCGTCCTTGGCGGCATTGCATTGAGCGAGCGCCTGCGGGTCGGCGAGGCCGATATCCTCCACCGCCATGCGCACCAGCCGCCTCGCAATGTAAAGCGGGTCCTCGCCGCCGGCGAGCATGCGGGCGAGCCAATAGAGCGACGCATCGGGGTCTGATCCGCGCACGGATTTGTGCAAGGCGCTGATGAGATTGTAGTGCCCGTCCTGCGATTTGTCGTAGATCGGCGCGCGGCGTTGCACGAGCGACACCAGCGCCTCGCGATCGAGCGGCGAGGCGGTGCCGTGGTCGGCGGCGAGCCACGCATCTCCGGCAAGGGCGATGATGGCGCGGCCGTCGCCATCGGCCATGGAAATGAGCGCCTCACGCGCCTCGGCCGTCAGCGGCAGCTTCCGCCCTTCATGCGCTTCGGCCCGCGCGAGCAGGGCTTCGAGCGCCTCATCGTCGAGCCGCTTGAAGGTGAGGACTGTCGAGCGCGACAGAAGCGCCGAGTTCAACTCGAAGGACGGATTCTCCGTCGTCGCCCCGACAAGGATAACGGTTCCATCCTCCATATGCGGCAAGAAGGAATCCTGCTGCGAGCGGTTGAAGCGATGGATCTCGTCGACGAAGAGAAGCGTGCCCTTGCCGGTCTCGCGCCGCGCGCGCGCGGCGTCGAACACCCGGCGCAAATCCGAGACGCCGGAATGAATGGCCGAGAGCTGCTCGAAATGGTGATCGGTGACTTCGGCCAAGAGCCTTGCCACTGTCGTCTTGCCGGTGCCGGGCGGCCCCCAGAAGATCACAGAGCCGAGGCGCCCGGCGCTGACCATGCGGCGGAGCATCCCCTGCGGGCCGAGAAGGTGATCCTGGCCCACCACCTCCTCCAAGGACGAAGGGCGGAGACGGTCGGCAAGCGGCCGCGGCGCCCGCTCTGAAAGTCCGGCCGCCTCGAATAGGGTCACCATGCAGGCACCTTTCTTCCTCAGCCCTCGATGGCGAGATTATACACCTTGCCGTCACGCTCGAAGGAAAGCCGCCAGCCGCCTGACGTCTGCTCCAGAGCCTTGGCGAGAGCGGCGACCGAGGGAACGCGCTCGTCATTCACCCCGAGGACGATGTCGCCGCGCTGCAAGCCGATCCGCGCGGCGGGGGTTCTCTGCTTTACGGCCATGACAATGACGCCGCTGCCATCGGTCTCGATGCTGAGCTCCTGGGCGACTGCCGGAGACAAATTGGCCACCTGGGCCCCGGATAAGGGGTGTCTGCCGGTGAGATCGCGGGCGTCGCGCGGCGGATCTTCGAGCGCCGCCATGCGCGCGACCGTCGCCTTGTAGCTCTTGCCCTCGCGGATGAAGCCCAGCTCGGCTGTGCCGCCAATGCCCTTCGTTGAAAAACGATAGTGAAAGCCGCGCGGGTCCTGCACTTCTTTGCCATCGACGCTGATGACGACATCGCCGGCTTTCAGACCGGACTTCGCGGCCGGGCCTTTCGGGTGCAAGCTCCTCACCAAAGCCCCCCGAGGGCGGTCAAGGCCGAGCGTGTCGGCAAGATCGGAAGTGACGGGCTGCAGCGACGCGCCAAACCAGGGCCGCTGCACTTTTCCGCCTTGCAGCGCCGCGTCAACCACCAGCCGCACGACATTGGCGGGAATGGCAAAACCAATACCATGCGAGCCGCCGCTTCGCGACAGGATGGCGGTGTTCACCCCGACAAGGCGACCATCCATGCCGACCAGAGCACCGCCGGAATTGCCCGGATTGATGGCGGCGTCGGTCTGGATGAAGAATTGATAGTCGGAAATACCGACCTTGGTGCGCGCGAGCGCCGAGACGATGCCGCTCGTGACCGTCTGACCGACGCCGAAGGGATCGCCGATGGCGAGGACGAGATCGCCGACCTCAAGATCGTCGGAATCGGAAAACTCGATCGAGGGGAAGGTCACGCCCTTGCCGTTCAGCCGCAGCACCACGAGGTCGGTCTGCTCATCCTCGACGATCACTTTCGCCGGAAACTCACGCCCGTCGGCGAGCGCGACGGTGATCTCAGCCTCACCGCCCCCTCCTCCCTGGATGACGTGATAATTGGTGACGGCGAGGCCGTCCGGGCTGACAATGACGCCGGAGCCGAGCGAGTTCTGCATGCGCTCGCGCGGGATGCCGAAGCGCTCGCCGAAGAAGCGGCCGAAGAACGGGTCGTTGGCGAAGGGCGAGACCACCTGCTTCACGCGCCGGGCGACATAGACGTTGACGACGGCGGGCGCCGCGCGCTTCACGACCGGGGCGAAGGATTGCTTCATCCCTTGCACGCTTTGCGGGACGACGCGCTTCTCTTGGCCCTGCGCTTGCACATTTTGCGGGGCGGCACGCTTTTCTTGCCCTTGCGCCGTGACCGCGAAGAAGATGAGCAAAAGACAGGACGCCAAAAGCCAGCCGGCGAGGCAAAAACGAGATTTTCTCTGCGGCATCAATCACCCGCTTTCGTTTCCCGTCCCCTATAGCCGAAAGCAGCCGCCGCGTGAATCCGACCGGGACGGGCATATTTCCGGGGCTTGTTCAGGCTTTTTCTTGGACTAAGATGCCGCAGACCCGCCATTTAAGAGCAAGTCATCACAAGTGGAGGAAACTGCATGCGTATTATGAGATTGGGCCTGCTTGCCGTGGCCGCGCTTCTGTTGGGAAGCGCCTCGGCCTCCGCGGTGAACGTCAAAAAGAGGATCGAAGCACCCGGGCTGCCGACCGAGGTTTGGGCGGTTGCCGGCGCCTTCTGCGCGATCAAATCGTGGCATCCGGCTGTCGCCGAATGCGCGGAAACGAAGGAAGGCGACGTCACCTTCCGCACCTTAACGCTCAAGGATGGCGCAAAGATCAAGGAAAAGCTCACCGAGACCGGCGACCTTACCTATAGTTATGAAATCGTCGAAAGCCCCCTCCCGGTAAAGAACTACAAGGCAAAGTTCTGGATGGAGGAAGACGACGAGCCGGATCGTTCGGTGATCTATTGGGAAGCCGATTTCGACGCGGCTGACGGGACGTCCGACGATGACGCGCAGAAGGTCATCCGCGGGATTTTCACCGATGGCGTGAAGGGCGTGAAGAAGAACGCCATCATGGCCCATGACGCGCGCGAGAAGAAGGCCGGCACGGCTGCGGACCACTTGCCTCCGGTGCGCGGCGATGACGACGACGATGATGATGATGGCGACGACAAGAAATAGCCGTCTGCGCTAAAGGCTAAGGCGCCCCTTCCTTGGAGGGGGCGCCCTTATTCCTCTGACCTAGCTTGATTTGATCAGCGGCGCCGGCCGCTCCGACTAAGCGGCCTTCTTGCCCGCTTCTTCTTCCTCGCGCTCCTGAACCGGACCGGAATCCTGGCCGCGAGCATCCGGATCGCGATCGACGAGCTCGATCACGGCCATCGGCGCGGAATCGCCGTAGCGGAAGCCCGCTTTTAGCACCCGCGTATAACCGCCGGGACGATCTGCATAGCGGGGCCCGAGCGTGCCGAACAATTTCGCCACGATCGCCTCGTCGCGCAGCCGCGCAAACGCAAGCCGCCGCGCGTGCAAACTGCCGCGCTTTGCCAGCGTCACCAGCCGATCGGCGACGCGGCGAAGCTCTTTCGCCTTCGGCAGCGTCGTGACGATTTGCTCATGCTTGAACAGGGCTGTGGCAAGGCTGGTGAACAGCGCGGCGCGATGGGTCGCCGTGCGATTGAGTTTCCTTCCCCCTTTGCGGTGACGCATTTCAACCTCCGGTACGAACGAACGGTGTCGGTCTTAGAGCCGAGCCACGACGTCCGATCAATAATGATCTTCGAAGCGCTTCGCCAATTCCTCGATATTTTCCGGCGGCCAATCCGGCACTTCCATGCCGAGATGGAGCCCCATCGAAGCGAGCACTTCTTTGATCTCGTTGAGCGACTTCCGGCCGAAATTCGGCGTGCGCAGCATCTCGGCTTCGGTCTTCTGGATAAGGTCGCCGATATAGACGATGTTGTCGTTCTTCAGACAGTTCGCCGAGCGGACGGAAAGTTCGAGCTCGTCGACCTTCTTCAGCAGAGCCGCGTTGAAGACAAGCTCCGGCTGACGCTCGAGCGCGGTCTCTTTCTTCGGCTCCTCGAAATTGACGAACACCGAGAGCTGATCCTGGACGATGCGGGCGGCGAGCGCGATGGTGTCCTCCGGTCGTACGGCGCCATTCGTCTCGATATCCAGCGTCAGCTTGTCGTAATCGAGGATCTGCCCCTCGCGGGTGTTCTCGACCTTGTAAGAGACCTTGCGCACCGGGCTGTAAAGCGAATCCACCGGTATGAAGCCGATCGGGGCATCATCGGGACGATTGCGCTCCGCGGGCACATAGCCCTTGCCGGTGGAGGTCGTGAACTCCATGCGGATGGTGGCGCCCTGGTCCAACGTGCAAATCACGTGGTCGGGATTGAGGATCTCGATATCGGAGCTCGTCTCGATATCGCCCGCGCGCGCGACGCCGGGGCCCTCCTTCTTCAAGACCATGCGCTTCACGCCCTCGGCGTGCTGACGAATGGCGATTTCCTTGATGTTGAGGATGATGTCGGTGACATCCTCGCGCACACCCGGAATGGAGGAGAATTCGTGCAACACGCCGTCGATATGCACGGACGTGATCGCCGCCCCCTGCAGAGAGGACAGCAGCACGCGCCGCAAGGCATTACCGAGCGTCAGACCGAAGCCGCGCTCAAGCGGCTCCGCCACCACGTTGGCAAAGCGCTGCGGGTCGCGACCGGAAGCGACATTGAGTTTCGTGGGCTTGATGAGATCTTGCCAGTTCTTCTGCAACACCTGGGGGGCCCTTTCCTGCTCCATGAGCGAGGCTGCCTGCCCCAGCTCGCGAGAATCCGTATGCAACATGAGTTTGTCCGGTCCTTTCTTCTTCTTAGACGCGGCGGCGTTTGCGCGGCCGGCAGCCATTATGCGGAATCGGCGTCACATCCCGGATGGAGATGATCGTGAAGCCGGAAGCCTGCAACGCGCGCAACGCCGATTTGCGGCCGGAGCCGGGGCCGCGCACTTCGATCTCGAGATTCTTCATGCCGTGTTCGGCCGCCTTCTTACCGGCGTCTTCGGCGGCGACCTGCGCGGCGTAGGGCGTGGATTTCCGGGAGCCCTTGAAGCCCATAGCCCCGGCCGACGACCAGGAGATGGTGTTCCCCTGCGCATCGGTGATGGTGATCATGGTGTTGTTGAAGCTTGCATGCACATGCGCGACGCCGGAGGTGATGTTCTTCTTCTCGCGGCGGCGAACGCGCGTCTTATCCTTGGCCATGCTTGATCCCGCTTCTCATGAATGCAACAGGCCGGCACGAGGTGCCGGCCATCCTAAAAGCTCTACTTTTTCTTGCCGGCGATCGGCTTGGCGGGACCTTTCCGCGTCCGCGCATTGGTATGGGTCCTCTGACCGCGCACGGGCAGCCCGCGGCGGTGGCGGAAGCCCCGATAACAGCCAAGATCCATCAACCGCTTGATATTCATGGCGACATCGCGCCGCAAATCGCCTTCGACCATATAATCGCGGTCGATCACTTCGCGAATCTGGATCACTTCGGATTCGGTCAGCTGGCTGACCCGCCGCTCGGGCGGAATGCTCACTTTCGCGCAGATATGCTTGGCGAAAGTGTCGCCGATGCCGTGGATATAGGTGAGCGCTACCTCAACCCGTTTATTGGAGGGGATGTTAACGCCTGCGATTCGGGCCACGAAGTCGTCTCCTCAAAGGCACGTTCTAATCGTTTGAAATCAAAGCAAGATTACCGCTGGAACGCAGCAAAACCGATCGCGGGAAACAAACGCCCCCGGGACCGGCCTTTTCCTCTCAGTCAATGGGTCGCTCTATCTAGCGATTCCGCTTGACAAGGTCAACCGGCCCGTTCCGCGCGATTTTGCTTCGACCCGTTCAAAGCCCCCTCAATCTCCCGATGGACCGCCTCGATGCCGCCCATACCGTCGACGGAGGAGAGCTTCCCCTGATCCCGGTAATAGCCGATCAGCGGCTCCGTCTGCCGGTGATAGGCCTTCAGCCGGGCGCGGACGACCTCCGCATTGTCGTCGGGACGCCGCACGAACTCCGTCCCCTGGCACCGGTCGCAGACGCCTTCCGCCTTCGGCAGCTTATAGACGTCATGATAGCCCTCGCCGCATTTGGCGCAGGAAAAGCGCCCGGCGATGCGCTCGACCAGCGCTTCGTCGTCCACCTGCATCTCGATGACGCTGTCGACATCCTTCCCCCTATCGGCGAGAAGATCGTCGAGCGCCTCGGCCTGGGCGATGGTCCTCGGAAAGCCGTCCAGAATGAACCCGCTTCCCTTGCCTTCGCTATCGATACGCTCGGCGATGAGACCGATGACGAGCGCGTCAGGCACGAGCTCGCCCCTCGCCATGATGTCCCCTGCCTTGCGACCAAGCTCGCTGCCGGCGGCCACCGCCGCCCGCAACATGTCGCCGGTGGAAAGCTTGACCAGCGACCGCTCTTTCTCGAGCAGATTGGCCTGAGTTCCCTTGCCCGCGCCGGGAGGGCCGAGCAGGACCATGATCATTGACGTCTCGCTCCCCGGAGCTTCGCCCGCTTGATCAGCCCCTCATATTGGTGGGCGAGCAGGTGGCTCTGGATTTGCGCGACGGTGTCCATGGTCACGCTCACGACGATCAGCAACGACGTACCGCCGAGATAGAATGGCGCGCCGGCATAAGTGACGAGAATCTCCGGCAGCACGCAGACGGCGGCGAGATAGAGGGCGCCGACGACGGTGATGCGGGTGAGGACGTAGTCGATATATTCGGCGGTGCGCTCACCCGGCCTGATCCCCGGCAAGAAGCCGCCATACTTCTTCAGATTGTCGGCCGTGTCCTTCGGATTGAAGACGATGGCCGTATAGAAAAACGCGAAGAAGATGATGAGCGACACATAGATGAAGATGTGGAGCGGCTGACCCTGGCCGAGCAGCGCCGTCACCGTCGTCATCCATTCCGGTCCCTGCCCGGCGGAGAAATTCGCGAAGGTGATCGGCAACAGGAGCAGCGACGAGGCGAAGATCGGCGGGATCACGCCCGAGCTGTTCAGCTTCAGCGGCAGGTGGGAGGAATCCCCCTGGAACATGCGGTTCCCGACCTGTCGCTTCGGATATTGCACGAGGAGTTGCCGCTGCGCCCGTTCCATGAACACGATCACGGCGACGACCACGACGGCCAGCACCAGAATGGCGAGAATGAGCGCCGTCGACATCGATCCGGTGCGGCCGAGCTCCAAGGTGCCGAATATGGCGCTCGGCAGTTGCGCGACGATGCCGGCGAAGATGATGAGCGAAATGCCGTTGCCGACGCCACGGGCGGTAATCTGCTCGCCGAGCCACATCAGGAAGATGGTGCCGCCAACGAGCGTGATGACGGTGGTGATGCGGAAGAACCAGCCGGGATCCACCACGATGTTGCCGGCGCCCTCAAGACCGATGGCGATGCCATAGGCTTGCAGCGCGGCGAGAACCACCGTGCCGTAGCGCGTATATTGGTTCATCGTCCGGCGGCCCTGCTCGCCTTCCTTCTTCAACTGTTCCAGGTGCGGCGAGACGGTGACGAGCAGCTGCATGATGATCGATGCCGAGATGTACGGCATGATGTTCAGCGCGAAGATCGCCATGCGCTCGACGGCGCCGCCCGAAAACATGTTGAACATGCCGAGCAGGCCGGATTGCTGCTGACGGAAGACTTCGGCGAGCGCCTGGGGATTGATCCCCGGAATGGGAATGTAGGTGCCGAGCCGGTAGATCAAGAGCGCGCCGAGCGTGAACCAGATGCGCTTCTTGAGCTCGTCGGCCTTGGCGAAAGCCGAAAGATTGAGGTTGGCAACCAGTTGTTCTGCGGCGGAAACCATGCGGGGGCTCTCTTCTCCGTCGACCTGGCTTCGACGCGGCTAAAGCCGGCGTGCCGATCGCAATTCCCTCTATTTGCCCTTCTTCGTCGGCGCGGGCTTCGTTCTCGGCTTTTTGTCGCTATCGCCTTCCGCTTTGCGCGGGGCCTTCGGCTTTGCCGCTTTCGTGTCTGCGCTCTCAGCCGCGGTCTCGGCTTTAGCCTTGGCCCTGGCGGGCTTCTTCTTCTCGCCACCGGCTGCTTGCGCATCCTTCGGCGCACCTTCGCGGCGCGCCAGCGGCTTCAGCGTGACGGTGCCTCCAGCAGCCTCGACGGCCTTGATGGCGCTCTGCGAAGCTCCGGAGACTTCGAAAGTCAGGCCGGCCTTGATCTCGCCCGTGCCGAGGAGACGAACGCCGTCCCGCGAACGCCGGATCAGCCGTGCTTCCTTCAGCGCTTCGACAGTGATCGGCTTTTTGCCGTCAAGGCGTCCCGCATCCACCGCTTCCTGGATGCGCCCGAGATTGATCTCATTATACGACTTGGCAAAAATGTTGTTGAAGCCACGCTTCGGCAGACGCCGCGCGAGGGGCATCTGACCGCCTTCGAAGCCTTTGATGGCGACGCCGGTGCGCGCCTTCTGGCCTTTGACGCCGCGTCCGGAAGTCTTGCCAAGGCCGGAGCCGATGCCGCGCCCGAGGCGCTTTCGCGCCTTTGTGGCTCCGGGCCGGTCTCTGATTTCGTTCAATCGCATTATCTATTTCCTTAGCCCTGAGCCTTGTCGTCCACGATGCGCACGAGATGGGCGATCTTCGCCACCATGCCGCGCACCTGCGGACTATCGATCAGCGTCCGCCTTTTATGCATCTTGTTGAGCCCGAGCCCGATCAGCGTGGCGCGCTGCACAGCCGGACGCCGAATGGGGCTTCCATACTGCTCGACAGTGATCGTCTTCTTTTCGCCTTTAGTCGCCATGTCGAAGAGCCTCGCTTCACAAATTACGCTTCGGCCGCGCTCGCGGCCTCGCCGGCGCCATCCTTGCGGCGGGACACGATATCGCTGACCTTCTTGCCGCGCCGCGCGGCGACACCCCTCGGGCTGTCCTCGTGACGCAGCGCGTCGAAAGTCGCACGGATCATGTTGTAGGGATTGGAGCTGCCGAGCGACTTCGCCACCACGTCCTGAATGCCGAGCGTCTCAAACACGGCGCGCATCGGGCCGCCGGCGATGATGCCGGTGCCGGCCGGTGCGGCGCGCAGGATCACCCGGCCAGCTCCGTGATGTCCGCTCACATCGTGATGCAGCGTGCGGCCTTCGCGTAAGGGCACGCGCACCAGGTTGCGCTTGGCCGAGTTGGTCGCCTTGCGGATCGCCTCAGGCACCTCGCGCGCCTTTCCGTGACCGAAGCCGACGCGACCCTTCTGGTCGCCGACGACGACGAGGGCGGCGAAGCCGAAACGGCGTCCACCCTTTACCACTTTCGCCACGCGATTGATGTGCACGAGCTTATCGATGAATTCGCCGTCGCGCTCTCGCTCCTCGCGGCCTCTTGCTTGCGGGCCTCGTGCCACTTCGGTTCGTCCTTTCCGCTAAAAGTTCAGTCCCGCCTCACGGGCGGCGTCAGCGAGCGCTTTCACGCGCCCATGGAAGAGGTATCCGCCGCGGTCGAACACGACGTCTTTCACGCCTGCCTTGACGGCACGCTCGGCGACGAGCTTGCCGACGGCGCCGGCCGCCGCGAGATCGGTGCCCTTCTTGAGATTACTCTTTAGATCCACATCGCGGGTCGAAGCCGCCGCAAGCGTCCGCCCGGCGGCGTCGTCGATCACTTGAGCGTAGATGTGCTTCGAAGAGCGGTACACGGACAGACGCGGCCGTCCATGCGCGGACCGCTTCAGCGTGTGGCGCACCCGCTGCGCGCGCCTGATAAAACCTGCATTCAAAGTCGACATGACGGTCTCGCTATTTCTTCTTGCCTTCCTTGCGGAAGATAAATTCGCCAGCGTAACGCACGCCCTTGCCCTTATAGGGCTCGGGCGGCCGATAAGCTCTGATCTCGGCCGCAACCTGGCCGACCTGCTGCTTGTCAATGCCTGTCACCACGATCTCCGTGGGCTTTGGGCATTGCACCTGGATGCCTTGCGGAATCGGGTGCAGAACATCATGGCTGAAGCCAAGTTGAAGTTGCACGTTAGAGCCCTGCACCGACGCGCGGTAGCCGACGCCGGTGATCTCCAGACGCTTCGTGAAACCGTCGGTTACGCCCGTCATCAGATTGGCGATCAGCGTCCGCGACATGCCCCACATGGCGCGCGCGATCTGCGTGTCCTCACGCGGCGCGACCTCGATGCTGCCATCCTCGAGCTTCGCGATCACCTGATCGACGAGGACATGCTTCAACTCGCCCTTCGGGCCCTTCACGGTCACCATCTGGCCGTCGACAGAAGCGGTCACGCCGTTCGGCACTGGCACCGGCTTCTTTCCGATCCGAGACATTGTCAGCCTACCTTGCTCTTACCGGCGCGTTTCGCCTTAGAACACATTGCACAGGATCTCGCCGCCCACATTTTCGGTGCGGGCGCGGGAATCCGACATGACCCCCTTCGGGGTCGAAAGAATGGCGACACCAAGCCCGTTGGCTACCATCGGCAAATCCTTCACCGAGGAATAGACGCGCCGTCCCGGCGTGGAGATGCGCTTGATGTCCTTGATGACCGGCTCGCCGTCGAAATATTTCAACTCGATATCGAACTCGGCGCGGCCGCCGTCATAATCGGTCCGGCTATAGCCGCGGATGTAACCTTCCTCAATCAGCACATCGAGCACGTGCTCGCGCAGCCTTGAGGCGGGCGTGGTCACCGTCGTCTTCCGCCGCAATTGAGCATTGCGGATACGTGTGAGCATATCGCCCAATGGATCGTTCAAGCTCATCGGCGTTCCTTACCAGCTCGATTTGATCATGCCCGGGATCTGCCCGTTGCTCGCCAGGTCCCTGAGCGCGATACGGGACATACGCAGCTTGCGATAATAACCGCGCGGGCGGCCTGACAGATCGCAACGGTTGCGCGCCCGTGACGGCGACGAATTGCGCGGAAGCTCTGCAAGCTTAAGCCGCGCAGCAAAGCGCTCCTCGGCGGGCAGCTTGAGGTCGGCGGCCAGTTCCTTCAGCCGCTCGCGCCTCACTTTGAACTTCTTGGCGAGGCGGCGACGTTTCTTGTCCCGCTCCACCATGCTCGTCTTCGCCATTCAGTCCTCCTCCTGCCGCAAGCTCGTTAGCTGCGGAACGGAAAGTTCAGATGCTTCAACAGCGCCAGCGCCTCGGCGTCGGTCTGCGCCGTCGTGCATACGACAATGTCCATGCCCCAGATATCGTCGACCTTGTCGAAATTGATCTCCGGGAAAATGATGTGCTCCTTCAGGCCGAGCGCATAATTGCCGCGGCCGTCGAAGCTCTTCGGGTTGAGGCCGCGAAAATCGCGAACGCGCGGCAGCGCAATGTTCACGAGGCGGTCGACGAACTCGTACATCCGGTGCTTGCGCAGCGTCACCTTGACGCCGATCGGCATACCCTCGCGCAATTTGTAAGTAGCGATCGACTTCCGCGCCTTCGTGATGACCGGCTTCTGGCCGGCGATCAGAGCAAGGTCTGCCGCTGCCGCCGTCACCTTTTTCGAATCCGCAACGCCCTCGCCGACGCCGATGTTGAGCACGACCTTTTCAAGCCGCGGCACCTGCATCGGATTCGCGTAGCCGAATTCCTTGGCGAGCGCCCCGTGCAGCTCCTCCTGGAAGTGCTGCTTCAGGCGAGGCACATATGCCTCAGACATCGATCACCTCCCCGGAACGTTTCGCAAAGCGCACCTTGCGGCCGTCCTTCAGAAACTTAAAGCCGACGCGCGTCGGAGTGCCGTCCTTCGGGTCCTCGAGCGCGAGGTTGGAAATGTGAATGGCCCCCTCTTTCGAGACGATGCCGCCCTCTTGCGTCGGGCTCTGCCGCTGATGCTTGCGCACGATCGACACGCCTTTGACGACGGCGCGGTTCTCGGCCGGCAGCACTTTCAGCACCTCGCCCTTCTTGCCTTTGTCTTTGCCGGAGATGACCACGACGCGGTCACCTTTTTTGATCTTCAGCTTCGGCATCTCTTACAGAACCTCCGGAGCCAACGACACGATCTTCATATGCTTCTTCGCCCTCAGCTCACGGGTTACCGGGCCGAAGATGCGGGTGCCGACCGGCTCGCCTTGCGGATTGACGAGGACAGCGGCGTTGCGGTCGAAGCGGATGATCGATCCGTCCGGCCGGCGCACGCCTTTCGCGGTGCGCACCACCACGGCTTTCATCACCTGCCCCTTCTTCACGCGGCCGCGCGGGATCGCTTCCTTCACGGAGACGACGATCGTGTCCCCGATAGAGGCGTATTTCCGCTTCGACCCACCGAGCACCTTGATGCACTGGACGCGGCGCGCGCCGGAATTGTCGGCGACGTCGAGATTTGATTGCATCTGGATCATGGCGTTGTTCTCTCTTCCCTATGCCCAGACCTAGCTAGCCGCCGCACGCTCGCGCGGCAGCACAACCCAGCGCTTCTGTTTCGAGATCGGCGGACATTCCTCGATCCACACCATCTCGCCTTCCTTGAACTCGTTCTTATCGTCATGCGCGTGATAATTCTTGGTGCGGCGCACGGTCTTCTGCAGCAAAGGATGGGTGAAGCGGCGCTCGACGCGCACCACCACCGTCTTGTCGTTCTTGTCGCTCACCACGACCCCTTGCAGCACTCTCTTCGGCATGTTCTTCGTCCTTACCGCTTGGCCTCGGGGGCCCTTTGGAGCGAGATCGTCTTGATCCGCGCGACATCGCGCCTGATCTGACGCACCCTCGCCGTATTTTCGAGCTGGCCAGACGCCGCCTGGAAGCGCAGATTGAACTGCTCCTTCTTCAGCTTGACGATTTCATCGTCGAGCTGGTCCTGCGTCATGCCGCGCCACTGTGCCGCTTTCATCGCGCTTCGTCCTTCGCCTAGCCCTGCGCCTCGATGCGCGCCACGATCCGGGTTCTTAAGGGAAGCTTCGCCGCACCAAGGCGGAGCGCCTCGCGCGCGAGCTGATCGCCCACACCGTCGATCTCGAACATCACGCGCCCGGGCCGCACACGTGCGACCCAAAATTCCGGCGTGCCCTTGCCCTTACCCATGCGCACTTCGGTCGGCTTCTTCGACACCGGCACATCGGGAAAGATCCGGATCCAAACGCGGCCCGCACGCTTCATCTGCCGGGTAATCGCACGCCGCGCCGCCTCGATCTGACGAGCGGTAACACGCGCCGGCTCCTGCGCCTTCAGGCCGAAGGTGCCGAAACTCAGCGAGATCGCGCTCGAAGCCGCGCCCTTGATGCGGCCCTTATGGGCCTTGCGGTATTTTGTTCTTTTCGGTTGCAGCATAGCCGTTCAGCCTTGTCCTTAAGCCTGCGCCTGGGGCGCGTCGCGACGCGACGTGGTCCGGGCGCCTTCCTGCGCCTCGAGCGCTCTCGTCTCCTGGGCCATCGGGTCGTGCGCCATGATCTCGCCTTTGAAGATCCAGACCTTCACGCCGATGATGCCGTAGGCGGTGCGGGCAAGCGCCGTCCCGTAATCGACATCGGCGCGCAGCGTGTGCAGCGGCACCCTGCCCTCGCGATACCACTCCATGCGGGCGATTTCCGCGCCGCCGAGCCGTCCAGAGCAATTGATACGAATGCCGAGGCCACCCATCCGCATCGCCGACTGCACGGCACGCTTCATGGCGCGGCGAAAGGCGATGCGCCGCTCGAGCTGCTGGGCGATGCCCTCCGCGACCAAAGTCGCGTCGATCTCGGGCTTCCGCACCTCGACAATGTTGAGATGCACCTCCAAATCCGTCAGCCCGGCGAGCTCTTTCCGGAGCTTCTCGATATCCGCGCCCTTCTTGCCGATCAGAATGCCCGGCCGCGCCGTATGCACCGTCACGCGGCACTTCTTATGCGGCCGCTCGATGACCACCTTGGAGATACCGGCCTGCTTCTTCGTCGTCAGAATATGCTCGCGCATCTTCAGATCTTCGTGCAGGAGGCGGGCATATTCGCCCCGGCGCGCATACCAGCGCGAATCCCAAGTGCGGTTGATACCGAGCCGAAGCCCGATCGGATTGACTTTCTGGCCCATCAGGCAACTTCCTCGGCTTGGCGCACCACCACTGTGATCTGCGCGAATGGCTTCTCAATGCGGCCGCCCCGGCCTCGCGCACGCGCGCGCAACCGCTTCATCACCAAATTTTTTCCCACATAGGCCTCCGACACGACGAGCTGATCGACGTCGAGGTCGTGGTTGTTCTCGGCATTCGCGATGGCCAATTCCAACGTCTTTTTCACGTCCTTGGCCACGCGCTTGCGCGAAAAGGTCAGGTCAGCGAGCGCCTTGTCGACCTTCTTGCCCCTGATCAATTGCGCCAGCAGGTTGAGCTTGCGCGGGCTGACACGAATGAGCCGCGCCACCGCGCGTGCCTCGTTCTCCGACAGGATCCGCTCTCGTTTCGCCTTGCCCATTACTTCGCCTTCTTCGCCTTTCGGTCGGCGGCGTGTCCGTGGTAAGTCCGCGTCGGAGCGAACTCGCCGAATTTGTGCCCGATCATGTCCTCCGTCACGAGGACGGGGACGTGCTTCTGACCATTGTGCACGCCGAAGGTCAGCCCCACGAATTGCGGCAGAATGGTCGAGCGGCGCGACCACATCTTGATGATCGCAGCGGACCCCGAGCCGCGGGCTTTTTCCGCCTTCTTCAGGAGGAAGCCGTCGACGAACGGGCCTTTCCAGATCGAACGTGACACGTCGCTAACCCTTCTTCTTCTGATGGCGGCTGCGCAGGATGAATTTGTCCGTCGCGTGATTGTGCCGCGTGCGTTTGCCTTTGGTCGACTTGCCCCAAGGCGTGACCGGATGCCGGCCGCCGGAGGTACGGCCTTCACCGCCGCCATGCGGATGGTCGACCGGGTTCATCGCCACGCCGCGCACCACGGGCTTCCGGCCTTTCCAGCGCATGCGGCCCGCTTTGCCGATCGACTGGTTCGAATTGTCCGGATTGGAGACGGCACCAACGGTCGCCAGGCAGTCGGCCGGCACCATGCGCGTCTCGCCCGAATTCAGCCGCAGGATCGCATAGCCGGCGTCGCGGCCGACGAGCTGGACATAAGCTCCGGCGGCGCGGGCAATCTGCCCGCCCTTCCCCTGCTTCATCTCCACATTGTGGACGATGGTGCCGATCGGCATGTTGGCAAGCGGCATGGCGTTGCCGGGTTTCACGTCGACGCGCGTATCGGCAATGACGGTGTCGCCGGCCGTGAGACGCTGCGGCGCCAGAATGTAAGCGAGCTCGCCATCCTCATAGCGGACCAGCGCGATGAAGGCGGTGCGGTTCGGATCGTATTCCAGCCGTTCGACCGTGCCCGGCACGCCGAATTTCCGCCGCTTGAAATCGATCACGCGGTAGCTGCGCTTATGCCCGCCGCCGCGATGCCACATCGACACACGGCCCTGATTATTGCGGCCGCCGGACTTGTTGAGGCCGACGGTCAGCGCCTTGACGGGCTTGCCCTTCCACAAATGGCTCCGGTCGACGAGCACGAGCTGCCGCTGACCTGGCGTGATTGGCTTGAAGCTTTTGAGTGCCATGCCGCTAGATCCTCGTCGTCACGTCGATCTTGTCGCCTTCGGCGAGCCTGACGATCGCTTTTTTCACGTCCTGCGTCCGGCCCTTAATCCCGCGGAAGCGCCTGGTTTTGCCCTTGCGCAGGATCGTGTTCACCGAAAGCACCTTGACCTTGAACAGCTGCTCGATGGCAGCCTTGATCTCCGGCTTCGTCGCATCGCGACGCACCTTGAAGACCACCTGGTTCAACTCAGACGCCATGCTCGACTTTTCGGTGATGACCGGAGCGAGGATGACGTCATAGGACTGAAGCGCACTCATTTGAACCGCGCCTCCAGCGCTTCCACCGCCGCCTTGGTCAGGACCAGCTTGTCGTGGTTGAGAATGTCGTAGACGTTGATGCCCTGCACCGGCAGCACATCGACATTCGGCAGGTTGCGCACTGCCTTGGCGAAAGAAACCTGCACCTCGGCGCCATCAATGATCAAAGCCGAGCCGAACCCGAGCTTTGAGAAGCGCGTCTTCAGCTCTTTGGTCTTGGCGTTCTTCACTTCGCAACTATCGATAACCACGAGCGCGTCCGCTTTCGCCTTCGAGGACAGCGCGTGCTTCAACGCGAGCGCCCGCACCTTCTTCGGCAAATCGATCGCGTGGCTGCGCGGCACGGGACCGAAAGCCTTGCCGCCACCCCGGAAGATCGGCGCCTTGCGGCTGCCATGACGGGCACGCCCGGTGCCCTTCTGCCGATAGATCTTCGCAGTGCTGTAGTTGACCTGCGAACGGTCCTTGACCCAGCGCGTGCCAGCCTGGCGCTTGGCCAGCTGATAACGCACCATGCGCGCGAGGATGTCGGCACGAGGCTCGAGGCCGAACACATCGTCGGGAAGCTCGACCGTCCCCGCCTTCTTGGCGTCGAGAGTGGTGACGTCCGCTTGCATTAGCCTTGGCTCCCCGCCTCTGTTTGCTCGGCCGCCGGCTCTTGCTTCGGAGCCGCCGCAACCTCGCCGCCCGCTTTACGGAAGGCGCCGGGCTTCGGTGCTGCCTCCGGCAGATTGCGCTTCACCGCATCCCGCAACAGCACCCATCCACCCTTCGCGCCCGGCACCGCACCGCGGATCATGATGAGGCCGCGCTCAGGATCGGTTTTTACCACCCGCAGATTCTGCGTCGTGACACTCACATCGCCCATATGGCCGGCCATCTTCTTGCCCTTGAACACCTTGCCGGGATCCTGGCGCTGGCCGGTAGAGCCGTGGCTTCTGTGGCTGACCGACACGCCATGCGAGGCGCGCAAGCCGTGGAAATTGTGCCGCTTCATGGCGCCGGCAAAGCCCTTGCCGATGCTCGTGCCGGACACGTCCACGAACTGCCCCTCGACGAAATGGTCGGCAGTGATCTCGGCACCCACCTCGATCACGTTCTCGGGGGTTACGCGGAACTCGGCGAGGCGGCGTTTCGGCTCGACATTGACGGCGGCGAAGTGCCCGCGCGCAGCTTAAGTCAAGCGCTTCACCTTCGGAGCGCCGGCGCCCAGCTGAAGAGCGGTATAGCCGTTCTTCTCCGCTGTGCGGTGGCCCACCACCTGGCACTTGTCGAGCTTCAGCACCGTCACGGGGATATGCTCACCCGCGTCGGTGAAGATCCTCGTCATGCCGAGCTTTTGTGCGATGACACCTGACCGCATCTTCTTTTCCTTGCTCGTCCTCGGCGGCTCTAGAGTTTGATCTCGACGTCGACGCCGGCGGCGAGGTCGAGCTTCATCAGCGCGTCCACCGTCTGCGGAGTCGGATCGACGATATCGAGGAGCCGCTTATGCGTGCGCATCTCGAACTGCTCGCGGCTCTTCTTGTCGATGTGGGGCGACCGGTTCACCGTGAACTTCTCGATGCGCGTCGGCAGCGGAATAGGTCCCCGCACCTCCGCGCCCGTCCGCTTCGCGGTGTTCACGATCTCCTTGGTCGACGCATCGAGGATGCGATGGTCGAAGGCTTTGAGCCTGATTCTTATGTTCTGACTTTGCATCCGGAAGCGCCTCGAAATGAAGGGCGCGCCCGCTAGGGGCGCGCCCGGTTCCATCCCTTTACTCGATGATCGACGCCACGACGCCGGCACCTACCGTGCGGCCGCCCTCACGGATGGCGAAGCGAAGCTTCTCCTCCATGGCGATCGGCACGATCAACTCGACGGTCATCGCGATGTTGTCGCCCGGCATCACCATTTCGGTGCCTTCCGGGAGCTCGACAACGCCGGTCACGTCCGTCGTGCGGAAGTAGAATTGCGGACGGTAATTACCGAAGAACGGCGTATGCCGTCCGCCTTCCTCCTTGGTCAGAATGTAGGCTTCCGCCTTGAACTTCGTGTGCGGCTTCACCGAACCGGGCTTTGCCAGCACCTGGCCGCGCTCGACGCCCTCACGATCCACGCCGCGCAGCAGGCAGCCGACATTGTCGCCCGCCTCGCCCTGATCGAGCAGCTTGCGGAACATCTCGACGCCGGTGACGACGGTCTTCGTGGTCGGACGGATGCCGATGATCTCGACTTCTTCGCCGACCTTGACGACGCCGCGCTCGATACGGCCGGTCACAACGGTGCCGCGGCCGGAGATGGAGAACACGTCTTCGATCGGCATGAGGAAGGGCTGATCCTTCGGCCGGTCGGGCTGCGGGATGTAGGCATCGACAGCGTCCATCAGCGCAAGGATGGATTTGTTGCCGATTTCCTCGTCGCGGCCTTCAAGGGCGGCGAGCGCCGAACCCTTGACGATCGGAATCTCGTCGCCGGGAAACTCATATTTGGAAAGCAGCTCGCGAACCTCGAGCTCGACGAGGTCGAGAAGCTCGGGATCGTCTACCATGTCGGTCTTGTTCATGTAGACGACGAGTGCCGGCACGCCGACCTGACGGGCAAGCAGGATATGCTCGCGGGTCTGCGGCATCGGGCCGTCGGCGGCGGAGACGACGAGGATGGCACCGTCCATCTGCGCCGCGCCGGTGATCATGTTCTTCACATAGTCGGCATGGCCCGGACAATCGACGTGAGCGTAGTGGCGCGCGCCGGTCTCGTATTCCACATGCGCGGTCGAGATGGTGATGCCGCGCGCCTTCTCTTCCGGCGCTTTGTCGATCTCGTCATAGGCGGTGAATTTGGCACCGCCCTTTTCCGCCAGGACCTTCGTGATCGCAGCCGTCAGCGTGGTCTTGCCGTGATCGACGTGACCGATCGTCCCAATGTTGCAATGGGGCTTATTCCGCTGAAATTTTTCCTTAGCCATCTTGGCTCTCCATCCTTCACATCAAAAACAATGCAGCCCGGCCCACCGGGCCCTTGCTTCACGTCTTAGGCGAATTTCGCCTGAACCTCTTCCGCCACAGCCTGTGGCACTTGCGAATAATGATCGAACTGCATCGTGAATTGCGCCCGGCCCTGAACTCATCGAGCGGAGCGTGTTCACATAGCCGAACATATTGGCGAGCGGGACCATGGCGCTGATGACCGCGGCATTGCCGCGGCTCTCCTGCCCGCGCACCTGGCCGCGGCGGCTCGTCAGATCGCCGATGATGCCGCCGACATAGTCCTCAGGCGTCACGACCTCGACGCGCATGATCGGCTCGAGCAGCTTCGGCGCGGCCTTCAAGGCCCCCTCGCGGAAAGCCGCCCTGCTCGCGATCTCGAACGCCATCACGCTCGAATCCACGTCGTGATAGGCGCCGTCGGTCAGCGTGACCTTGATGTCGAGCATCGGGAAACCGGCAAGGATCCCAGCATCGACGACGCTCCTCACGCCCTTCTGCACGCCGGGCACATATTCCTTCGGCACGTTGCCGCCGATGACCTTGTTCTCGAATTCGAAGCCTTTGCCTTGCTCGTTCGGCTCGATGGTGAGCTTCACGCGGGCGAACTGGCCGGAGCCGCCGGTCTGCTTCTTGTGCGTGTAGTCGACATTCGCGGTCTTCGACACGGTCTCGCGATAGGCGACCTGCGGCATGCCGACATTTGCATCGACTTTGAACTCGCGGCGCATGCGGTCGACGATGATGTCGAGATGCAACTCGCCCATGCCCTTGATCAGCGTCTGGCCGGATTCGTGATCGACGGAGACGCGGAAGGACGGATCCTCTTGCGCAAGACGATTGAGCGCGACGGAGAGCTTCTCCTGGTCGCCCTTCGTCTTCGGCTCGACCGCCACCTCGATGACGGGCTCCGGAAATTCCATGCGCTCGAGGATGATCGGCTTCGTCGGATCGCTCAGCGTGTCGCCGGTGGTCACGTCTTTCAGGCCGGCGAGCGCAACGATGTCGCCGGTATAGGCTTCCTTGATGTCTTCGCGGTGATTGGCATGCATCAGCAACATGCGGCCGATGCGCTCCTTCTTATCTTTCACCGTATTGAGCAAGCTCGCGCCGGACTCCACCTTCCCGGAATAGATGCGGGCAAAGGTCAGCGAGCCGACAAAGGGGTCGTTCATGATCTTGAAAGCGAGCATCGACAGCGGAGCGTCGTCCTTCGGCTCGCGTCCCAACTCCTCGCCCGACTTAACGTCGATCCCCTTCACCGACGGAACCTCCAGCGGTGACGGCAGATAATCGACAACGGCGTCGAGGAGCGGCTGCACGCCCTTATTCTTGAAAGCCGAGCCGCACAGGATCGGCACGAACACGGCTTCTACGGTGCCTTTGCGCACCAGCCTCTTTATGGTGTCGACGTCCGGAGCTTTGCCTTCGAGGTAAGCTTCCATCGCGGCTTCGTCGAGCTCGACGGCCTGCTCGATGAGCTTCTCATGATATTCCTTGGCGGTGTCGAGGAGGTCGGCGGGAATCTCCTCCTCATGGAATTTGGCGCCGAGGGACTCTTCGTCCCAAACGATCGCCTTCATGCGTACGAGGTCGACGACGCCTTTGAACTGAGACTCGGCTCCAATGGGGAGCTGCAGCACGATCGGATTGGCGCCGAGCCGGTCGCGTACCATTTTCTCCGACATGTAAAAATCGGCGCCGATCTTGTCCATCTTGTTGACGAAGATCATGCGCGGCACGCCGTATTTGTCGGCCTGACGCCATACGGTCTCGGTCTGCGGCTCAACGCCTTGGTTCGCGTCGAGAAGTGCGACCGCGCCGTCGAGCACGCGAAGCGAGCGCTCTACCTCGATGGTGAAATCGACGTGGCCGGGCGTATCGATGATGTTGATGCGCTTGTCGTTCCAAAAGGCGGTGGTGGCGGCAGACGTGATGGTGATGCCGCGCTCCTGCTCCTGCTCCATCCAGTCCATCGTCGCGGCGCCGTCATGCACCTCGCCGATCTTGTGGCTCTTGCCGGTGTAATAGAGGATCCGCTCCGTGGTCGTGGTTTTACCGGCATCGATATGCGCCATGATGCCGATATTGCGGTAATCCTGCAGCGGGGTAGCTCGGGGCATCGTCCTAGTCCTTAAACGCGGTTACCAGCGGTAGTGCGAGAAGGCGCGGTTCGCGTCCGCCATGCGGTGCGTGTCTTCGCGCTTCTTCACGGCCGTGCCGCGATTGTTGGCGGCATCAAGCAGCTCGCCGGAAAGCCTCTCGACCATCGTGTTTTCGTTGCGTCCGCGCGCCGATGTAATGATCCAGCGGATGGCGAGCGCCTGCCGGCGATCGGTCCGCACCTCGACCGGCACCTGATAGGTGGCGCCGCCGACGCGGCGTGAACGCACTTCAAGGGCGGGCATGACGTTGCGGAGCGCCTCGTGGAACAGCTCCACGGGGTTCTGCTTCGTCTTCCGCTCGATCTGATCGAGCGCGCCATAGACGATGCGCTCGGCCGCGGACTTCTTGCCCTCTTTCATGATCGAGTTCATGAATTTGGTGAGCACGATATCCCCGAATTTCGGATCGGGAATGATGTCGCGCTTATCTGCTCTATGGCGCCGTGACATGGTGCTGTCTTCTCTCGCAAAACAAAAGAGGCCCGCTATTTCGGCCTCTTTGCTCCATATTTGGATCGTCTTTGACGGCGGCTTCCGACACCTTGGGTGTCGAGCACGCCGCGAATGATGTGGTAGCGAACGCCCGGCAGATCCTTGACGCGGCCGCCGCGGATCAAGACCACCGAATGCTCTTGCAGATTGTGGCCCTCGCCGGGGATGTAGCTCGTCACCTCAAGGCCGTTCGTCAGCCGCACGCGTGCCACTTTGCGCAAGGCCGAGTTCGGCTTCTTCGGCGTCGTCGTATAGACGCGGGTACAGACGCCCCGCTTCTGCGGACAGGCCTGCATCGCCGGGACTTTGTTTCGCTTCACCGGCTTTGTGCGCGGCTTGCGGATCAATTGCTGTATCGTCGGCATCTAGAGCCTTCGTTCCAATCTTCAGTCCGTGGGCCTTGCCCGAAAACACCATGGCCGAAGCGCAGGGATGCGCGTCCAGCCCCTTCAATCCAGAGGACCTTGAAGGAACAAGCCCCCAAGATCTTGTGCCGATTGTGACCCGGTTAAATCCGGCAGTGTCTAACCCGCGCCCAGAAAGTGCGAGGCGTGATGGGCTACCACCTGCCACGAAAGTGCGCGCGTTTTAACAGGCGGATTCTTCCCCCGTCAAGGGTTCGGGGCACAGAATTGCTGGCAAAAAGAGACGGGGCCCCGCGAAGGGCCCCATCCTTTGCAAGCTCCGAAATCGAGTTCCGGATCAGACGGCTTCCGGCTCCGTTTCCTCCTCGTCCTCGTGACCGAGGCGGTCGGCGGAGGTCCGCTGCCGCTCCTCTAGGATCAGCTCGTCACGATGGACGGCGACCTTTGAGAGACGCTCGAGCATGCTGCCCGTGCCGGCGGGGATAAGCCGGCCGACGATGACGTTCTCCTTCAGGCCCTCGAGTTGGTCAACCTTGCCGTTCACGGCCGCGTCAGTCAGGACCCTAGTGGTCTCCTGGAAGGAGGCTGCGGAAATGAAGGAACGCGTCTGCAGGCTCGCCTTGGTGATGCCGAGCAGCACCGGCTGGCCGGTGGCGGGTTTCCCGCCTTCGGCCTCCACCGCCGCATTCGCATCCTCGAAATCGAGCCTATCCACCTGCTCCGCCTTCAGGAAGCCGCTGTCGCCGGGATCGCCGACCTCGACCTTCTGCAGCATCTGCCGGACGATCACCTCGATGTGCTTGTCATTGATGGTGACGCCCTGGAGGCGGTAGACCTCCTGGATCTCGTTGACGAGGTAGTTGGCCAGCTCCTCGACACCCTTAATGGCAAGGATGTCGTGCGGGGCCGGATGGCCGTCGAGCAGGTATTCGCCCTTCTCGATGCGGTCGCCTTCCTGCACCGCGAGATGCCGCCCTTTCGGGATGAGGTATTCGATGGTCTGCTCGCTCTCATCGTCGGGCACGATCATGATGCGGCGCTTATTCTTATAATCGCGGCCTAGCTGCACCGTGCCGGAAGCCTCGGCGATGATGGCGTGATCCTTCGGACGGCGCGCCTCGAACAGCTCCGCCACCCGCGGCAGACCGCCGGTGATGTCGCGGGTCTTGGCGCTTTCCATCGGAATGCGCGCGAGCACGTCGCCGGCTTTCACCTCATGTCCGGCCTCGACCGACATGACGGCATCGACCGGCAACAGGTAACGGGCCTCGCCACCGCGGCTGAGCTTCGCCACCTTGCCCTTCTTGTCCTTGATCGTCACCGCGGGACGGAGGTCGGCGCCGCGGGGGCTTGCCCGCCAATCGACGATCACCGAATTGGTGATGCCGGTCAACTCGTCCTTGCGCTCGCTGACCGAGACGCCTTCGACGAGATCCTCGAAATCGACGGTGCCGTCGATCTCAGTCAACACCGGGCGGGTATACGGATCCCATTCGGCAAGGCGATCGCCCCGCTTCACCTTCGCGCCTTCGTCCACACGCAAATGCGTGCCGTAGGGCAGCCGGTGAACGGCGCGCTCGGTGCCATCCTCGTCGAGCACCAAAAGCGTCGTGTTGCGGCCCATGACCATCGCGCGGCCTTGAGAATCCTTCACGACGTTACGCTGCTTGATCTTGACGATGCCGTCGAAATTCGACTCGAGCGACGATTGATCGATGACCTTGGCGCTCGCGACACCTCCAAGATGGAAGGTGCGCATGGTGAGCTGCGTTCCGGGCTCGCCGATCGACTGAGCGGCAATGACGCCGACGGCCTCGCCGAGATTGACCGGCGTGCCGCGGGCAAGATCGCGTCCGTAGCACTTGCCGCAAACGCCATTCCGGGTCTCGCAGGTCAGAACCGAGCGGATGCGCAGTTCTTGCACCCGCGCATTTTCGAGAATCTCGACCTGCTCTTCCTCGATCAGTTCGCCGGCCTTCAAGATCACCTTGCCGGTCGACGGATTCTTGACGTTCTCCGCCGTGGTGCGGCCGAGCGCGCGTTGGCCGAGCGACACCGTCACCTCGCCGGATTCGAGCAAGGCGCGCGTGGTGATGCCGTCGGTGGTGCCGCAATCATCTTCGGTGATGATGCAGTCCTGCGCCACGTCGACGAGCCGGCGGGTCAGATAACCCGAATTCGCCGTCTTCAACGCGGTGTCCGCCAAGCCTTTCCGTGCGCCGTGGGTCGAATTGAAATATTCGAGCACCGACAGCCCTTCCTTGAAGTTCGAGATGATCGGCGTCTCGATGATTTCGCCGGACGGCTTCGTCATCAGGCCGCGCATGCCCGCAAGCTGCTTCATCTGCGCGGGGCTGCCGCGCGCACCGGAATGCGACATCATGTAGATCGAGTTGATCGGCTTCTCGCGCCCGGTCTTCGCGTCCCGCTCGACCGAGGAGATGCGCTTCATCATCTCCTTGGCGACCTGCTCGGTGCACTCAGTCCAGGTGTCGACAACCTTGTTGTATTTCTCGCCGCGGGTGATGAGACCGTCATTATATTGCTGCTCATATTCCCGGACGAGGTCGCTCGTCTTGTGCACGATGGCGTCCTTGGTCTCCGGGATCACCATGTCGTCCTTGCCGAAGGAAATGCCGGCACGGCAGGCATAGGAGAAGCCGAGGCCCATGATCCTGTCGCAGAAGATGACCGTCTCTTTCTGACCGCAGTGGCGATACACCACGTCGATCATGGAGGAGATGTCCTTCTTCGTGAGCAGACGGTTCACCATGTCGTAGCTGACATTCGAATTTCTCGGCAGGAGGTCGCCGAGCAGCATCCGGCCGGGCGTCGTGTCGACGATGAGAGAAATGCGATTGCCTTTCTCGTCCACCGTGCGGAAACGGCCTTTCACCTTGGCATGCAGGCTCACGGCCTTCGCGTCGAGCGCGTGCTGCACTTCGGCGATCGAGCCGAAGGCAGAGCCCTCGCCCGGTTCGCCGTCCATGGCGATTGAGAGATAATAAAGTCCGAGCACGATGTCCTGGCTCGGCACGATGATCGGCGAGCCGTTGGCCGGGTGCAGGATGTTGTTGGTCGACATCATCAGCACGCGCGCCTCGAGCTGTGCCTCAAGCGAAAGCGGCACATGCACGGCCATCTGGTCGCCGTCGAAATCGGCGTTGAACGCCGCGCAGACAAGCGGATGCAGCTGAATGGCCTTACCCTCGACAAGCACCGGCTCGAAGGCCTGAATGCCGAGACGATGCAAGGTCGGAGCGCGGTTGAGCAGCACCGGATGCTCGCGGATCACCTCATCGAGGATGTCCCAAACCTCGGGCTTCTCCTTTTCGACGAGCTTCTTCGCTTGCTTCACCGTGGCGGCAAGGCCTTTCGCGTCGAGACGCGCATAGATGAAGGGCTTGAACAGCTCGAGCGCCATCTTCTTCGGCAGGCCGCATTGATGCAGCTTCAGCTCGGGACCGACCACGATCACCGAACGGCCTGAATAATCGACGCGCTTGCCGAGCAGGTTCTGGCGGAAGCGCCCCTGCTTGCCCTTCAGCATGTCGGCGAGCGACTTCAGCGGCCGCTTATTGGCGCCGGTGATGACGCGGCCGCGGCGGCCGTTGTCGAACAGGGCGTCGACCGCCTCCTGCAGCATGCGCTTTTCGTTGCGGATGATGATGTCCGGCGCGCGCAGCTCCATCAGCCGCTTCAAACGATTGTTGCGGTTAATGACGCGGCGGTAGAGGTCGTTCAGATCCGAGGTCGCGAAACGGCCGCCATCGAGCGGGACGAGCGGACGCAGCTCCGGCGGAATGACCGGAACCACTGTGAGGATCATCCATTCCGGACGGTTGCCGGACTCAAGAAAGGCCTCGACCACCTTCAGGCGCTTCGCCAGCTTCTTCGGCTTCAGCTCAGAGGTCGATTCGGCGATCTCGACGCGAAGCTCAGCGGCGATTCTCTCAAGATCGAGACCCTTTAAGAGCTCGCGAATGGCCTCGGCGCCGATCGCTGCCGTGAAGGAATCCTCGCCGAACTCGTCTTGCGCCTTCAGATAGTCTTCCTCGGACAGGAGCTGCAGCGGCTTCAGCGAGGTCAGACCCGGCTCGAGCACGATGTAGTTCTCGAAATAGAGAACGCGCTCCAGATCCTTCAGCGTCATGTCGAGCAAGAGGCCGATGCGGGACGGCAGCGACTTCAAAAACCAGATATGCGCGACGGGAGCGGCAAGCTCGATATGGCCCATGCGCTCGCGCCGGACCTTGGCGAGCGTGACCTCGACGCCGCATTTCTCGCAGATGACGCCCTTATATTTCATGCGCTTGTACTTCCCGCACAAGCACTCGTAATCCTTCACCGGGCCGAAGATGCGCGCGCAGAAGAGGCCGTCGCGCTCCGGCTTGAAGGTGCGGTAGTTGATCGTCTCCGGCTTTTTGATCTCTCCATAGGACCAGGAGTGAATTTTCTCCGGACTCGCGATGCCGATGCGAATCTGTTCGAAATTCTGCTGCTGGACCTGAGGACCAAAGAGATTGACGATTTCCTGGTTCATTCGTTCTTCTCCCATCAGGCGCTTGGAGCGCCCTACGGTTGCTCGCTTCTCGTTTCGCCGCGCTTTACGCCGTTACTCGGCGGGGGGCGGCTGCAGCCGCACCCGGACCGGCGGCTGGTCCTCGGGCTTCGGCTGCACCAATTCGACATTCAGTCCCAGCGCGCGCATTTCCTTGACGAGCACGTTGAAGCTCTCCGGAATGCCGGCCTCGAAGGTGTCGTCTCCGCGCACGATGGCCTCATAGACCTTGGTGCGGCCGGCGACGTCGTCTGACTTCACCGTCAGCATTTCCTGCAAGGTGTAAGCCGCGCCGTAAGCTTCGAGCGCCCACACCTCCATCTCGCCGAAACGCTGGCCGCCGAACTGCGCCTTGCCGCCCAGCGGCTGCTGGGTGACGAGGCTGTAAGGCCCGATCGAGCGCGCGTGGATCTTGTCATCCACGAGGTGGTGGAGCTTCAGCATATAGATGTAGCCCACAGTCACCTTGCGCTCGAAGGCCTCGCCGGTACGGCCGTCGAAAAGCGTCACCTGCCCCGAACTGTCGAGATCGGCGGCCTTCAAAAGCTCCGTGACGTCATGCTCATGCGCGCCGTCGAACACGGGCGTTGCGACCGGGACACCGATGCGCAAGCTGTCGCTCACCTCGATGAGCTCGTCCTCTTTCAGTGCGTTAATGGCTTTATCCTCGCCATAGACGGACTTCAGGAGGTCCTTGAGCGGCTTCACCTTTCGCGACGCGTGATAAGCGTCGAGCGCTTCGCCGATCTTGCGGCCAAGTCCGCGGCACGCCCAACCGAGATGGGTCTCCAGGATCTGGCCGACATTCATGCGGCTCGGCACGCCGAGCGGATTGAGCACGATATCGACCGGCGTCCCATCCTCGAGATAGGGCATGTCCTCGATCGGCACGATCTGGCTGATCACGCCCTTATTGCCGTGACGCCCGGCCATCTTGTCGCCGGGCTGAATCTTGCGCTTCACGGCCACGAAGACCTTGACCATCTTCATGACGCCCGGAGGCAACTCGTCGCCGCGCTGCAGCTTGTCGACCTTGTCGACGAAGCGCTGCTCGAGGCCCTTCTTCGCTTCTTCATATTGCCGGCGGATGGCCTCGACCTCGGCCATCGCCTTTTCGTTCTTCAGCGCGATCTCCCACCAATGCGAGCGCGACACTTCGTCGAGCATGGCGTCGGTGATGCGCGCCTCTTTCTTGATGCCCTTCGGCCCCTTGGCGACGACCTTGTGCAGGAGCACGTCACGCAAACGGCCAAAGACGTTGCGGTCGAGGATCCCGAGTTCGTCGTCGCGGTCCTTGGCGAGCCGCTCGATCTCCTCGCGTTCGATGGCCATGGCGCGCTCGTCTTTCTCGACGCCGTGCCGATTGAAGACGCGCACCTCGACCACCGTTCCGGTGACCCCGGGCGGCAGTTTCAGCGAGGTGTCGCGCACGTCTGAGGCCTTCTCGCCGAAAATGGCGCGGAGCAGCTTCTCCTCGGGCGTCATGGGGCTTTCGCCCTTCGGCGTGATCTTGCCGACAAGAATGTCGCCCGGATTGACCTCGGCACCGATATAGACGATGCCGGCCTCGTCGAGATTCTTCAGCGCTTCTTCCGACACATTCGGAATGTCGCGCGTGATTTCCTCGGGCCCGAGCTTCGTGTCGCGCGCCATCACCTCAAATTCCTCGATGTGGATCGAGGTGAAGACGTCATCGCGCACGACGCGCTCGGAGATGAGGATGGAATCCTCGAAATTGTAGCCCATCCAAGGCATGAAGGCGACGAGCACGTTCCGCCCGAGCGCCAGCTCACCGAGATCCGTCGAAGGACCGTCGGCGATGATCTCGCCTGCCTGGATGTTGTCGCCGACGCGCACCAGCGGACGCTGGTTGATGCAGGTATTCTGGTTCGAGCGCTGGAATTTGCGCAGATTGTAGATGTCGACGCCGGACTTCGACGGGTCCGTCTCTTCCGTCGCGCGGATGACGATACGCGTCGCATCGACCTGATCGACAATGCCGGTGCGGCGTGCGCCGATGGCGGCGCCGGAATCGCGAGCCACCACTTCTTCCATGCCCGTGCCGACAAGCGGCGCTTCCGCCGTGATCAGCGGCACCGCCTGACGCTGCATGTTCGAGCCCATCAGAGCGCGGTTGGCGTCGTCATTTTCCAGGAACGGGATCAGCGCCGCGGCCACCGAGACGAGCTGCTTCGGAGAGACGTCAATCAGATCGACTTTCTCCGCCGGCTCGAGCTCGACGTCACCGGCATGACGGCAGACGACCAGATCCTCGGCGAAGGTGCCGTTCGGATTGAGCTGGGCGTTCGCCTGCGCGATGACGTAGCGGGCCTCTTCCATGGCGGAGAGATAGACCACTTCGTCGGTGACCTTGCCCTTCAGGACGCGCCGGTACGGGCTCTCGATGAAGCCGTATTTATTCACGCGCGCATAGGTGGCGAGAGAGTTGATGAGACCGATATTCGGACCTTCCGGCGTCTCGATCGGACAGATGCGGCCGTAATGGGTCGGATGCACGTCGCGCACCTCAAAGCCGGCGCGCTCGCGGGTCAAACCGCCCGGCCCAAGCGCCGACAGCCGGCGCTTATGCGTGATCTCCGACAGCGGGTTGGTCTGATCCATAAACTGCGACAGCTGCGAGGAGCCGAAGAATTCGCGCACCGCGGCAGCCGCCGGCTTCGCATTGATGAGATCCTGCGGCATGACGGTGTCGATATCGACGGAGCTCATGCGCTCCTTGATCGCCCGCTCCATGCGCAGGAGACCGACGCGATACTGATTCTCCATCAGCTCGCCGACCGAGCGGACACGCCGGTTGCCGAGATGATCGATGTCGTCGATCTCGCCCTTGCCGTCGCGAAGATCGACAAGCGTCTTGATGACCGAAAGAATGTCCTCTTTCCGGAGCGTACGCACCGTGTCGGGACACTCAAGATCGAGCCGCATATTCATCTTCACCCGGCCGACCGCGGAAAGGTCGTAACGCTCGGGATCGAAGAAGATGGACTTGAACAGCGTCGCGGCCGCGTCGATCGTCGGCGGCTCGCCCGGGCGCATTACGCGATAGATGTCGAGCAGCGCCTCTTCCGGGTTGGAGTTCTTGTCGATGGCGAGCGTATTGCGAATGAAAGCGCCGACATTGACATGGTCGATGTCGAGGATCGGCACCTCTTTGAGGCCGAGCTCGCGCAGCGTGGCGACGAGCTTCGCGTCGATCTCCTCGCCAGCCTCGCCATAGATTTCGCCCGACTCGAGGTTGACGATGTCCTCCGCGAGATAGCGGCCATGCAGATCCTCGTCCTTGACGAGAAGCTCTTTCAGACCTTCATCGGCGAGCTTTTTGGCGAGCCGCGCCGTGATCTTGCGTCCGGACTCGATGGCGACCTTGCCGGTCTTCGCATCGACGAGATCGCTCGTGGCTTTGACGCCGCGCATCCGGTCCGAGCGGAACGGCATGCGCCATCCCTCTTTCGTCAGCTTCAGCGGGATGCGGTCGTAGAAGGTCGCGAGGATCTGCTCGTCCTCGAGGCCAAGCGCGTATAGCAGCGTCGTGACCGGAAGCTTCCGCCGCCGGTCGATACGCACATAGACGATGTCCTTGGCGTCGAACTCGAAATCGAGCCAAGAGCCGCGATAGGGAATGATGCGCGCGGCGAAAAGGAGCTTGCCGGAGGCATGCGTCTTGCCGCGGTCGTGGTCGAAGAACACACCGGGCGAGCGGTGCATCTGCGAAACGATCACGCGTTCGGTGCCGTTGATGACGAAGGTGCCGTTCGAGGTCATGAACGGCATGTCGCCCATATAGACGTCCTGCTCCTTGATGTCCTTGACGGAGCGGGCGCCGGTCTCCTCATTCACATCGAAGACGATCAGGCGAAGGGTGACCTTCAGCGGCGCGGCAAAGGTCATGCCCCGCTGCTGGCACTCGTCGACGTCATATTTCGGCGGCTCAAAGGCGTAGCGCACAAATTCGAGCTGCGCGCGATCCCCGAAATCCTTGATGGGAAATACGGAGCGGAACACCGCCTGCAGGCCTTCCTCAGGCCGCCCGGTCTCCGGCTCGTCCACTATCAAGAACTGATCGTAGGATTGCTTCTGCACCTCGATGAGGTTCGGCATCTCGGCCACTTCGTGAATGCGGCCGAACATCTTCCGCAAACGCTTACGACCGTTCATTGCCTGCTGCGCCATTCGTGATCCTCTCAAAGCTCGACGCGACGGTTCGCCGGAACCCCGCTTTTCTCAGCGGAAGCTCTGGCGAAACGTCTCGTGGTCAATTGCTGGGTTGGCCCGGGCAGATTCCGGTAACGATATTTGGGTTCTGCCCGGGCCAATTTCAACCCTAACGCTACTTCAGCTCGACCGTGGCACCGGCCCCTTCGAGCTGCTTCTTGATTTTCTCGGCCTCGTCCTTGTTGACGCCTTCTTTCACCGCCTTCGGCGCGCCCTCGACCAGATCCTTCGCCTCTTTCAGGCCAAGGCTCGTAATCGCGCGCACTTCCTTGATAACATTGATTTTTTGCGCACCGGCAGAGGTGAGGATGACGTTGAACTCCGTCTTCTCCTCGACAGCGGCGGCGGGAGCGGCACCACCTGCGGCCATCATGGCCACGGGCGCGGCGGCGGAAACGCCCCATTTCTCCTCAAGCAATTTGGCAAGCTCGGCGGCCTCGAGCACGGTGAGGCCGGAGAGATCGTCGACGATTTTCTGCAGATCAGCCATTTGTCTATCCTCGTAAGTCTTTGAACGGGGTTCCGAAGCAGCCTTAGGCCGCTTCCTGTTCCTTTCCATAAGCTGCAAATACGCGCGCAAGCTTCGCCGAAGGCGCATTGAGGAGCTGAGCGACCTTGCCGGCCGGTGCTTGCAGCAATCCGATCAGCTTGGCTCTCAGTTCGTCGAGCGACGGCAGGCTAGCGAGCGAGTTCACCCCCTCTGGATCGAGCACGGTCGATCCCATCGTGCCGCCAAGGATCACGAACTTGTCGTTGGTCTTGGCGAATTTGACGGCGATCTTCGGTGCAGCCATCGGGTCCTCGGAATAAGCGAGGCAAGTCGGCCCCTTCAGCAGATCCGCGATTCCCTTGGCTTCGGTTCCTTCGAGGGCAAGCTTCACGAGCCGGTTCTTGGCTACCTTGACCGCACCGCCCGCGTCGCGCATTTCGCGGCGGAGCTTAGTCATCGCGGCAACCGAGAGGCCGGCGTAGTGAGCGACGACGACGACGCCGGTCTTGGCGAAAGCGTCGTGAAGCGCAGCGACGTTCTCGCGCTTCTCAGCTCTTTCCATGGAGCTCACTCCGTTTGTTGAGCCGTGAGGCTATGCCCCCGGCTCTCACCACACCTTGCCGCCGGAACAGCGGGCGGACGGCAAAGTCGCGACCCCGCTCTTCAAGCGGCGCTCCGTTGCCTGTCCGGCTCGAAAACGCGAGCCACTTACGAGGTTCAAATCGATCTGCAGGCCCGGGATATTCCCGAAACCTTCAACCGTTCGTCTCCCGTCTCATGCAGGCCCAAATGGCTTAAGTGGTCGCCCACACCTGCAATCTCGGACAGGTTCTGGACCGCCCCTTTCGAGGCGGCCCGTACTCGCGGCCAAACGGCCGCGAAACTCTAATGCACGACAGCCGTCGCCGTTGACGGCTCGACCTTCACGCCCGGCCCCATGGTGGAGGTCACGGCAATGCGCTTCAGGAACGTGCCTTTGGCTCCGGACGGCTTCGCCTTCATCACGGAATCGATCAAGGCACGGACATTCTCGACGAGCGCCTGCTCGGTGAATGAGGCCTTGCCAACGCCGGCATGGATGATGCCCGCTTTCTCGACGCGGAACTCGACGGAGCCGCCCTTCGCCGCCGCAACCGCCGGCGTGATGTCCATCGTCACGGTGCCGACTTTCGGGTTCGGCATCAGGCCGCGCGGCCCAAGCACCTTACCGAGGCGTCCGACAAGCGGCATCATGTCCGGCGTCGCGATGCAGCGGTCGAAATTGATCTCGCCCTTCTGCACCGTCTCGACGAGATCCTCGGCCCCGACAATATCGGCGCCGGCCTTCTTCGCCTCTTCTGCTTTCGGGCCCTTGGCGAATACCGCCACCCGAAGCGTCCGTCCCGACCCGTTCGGCAGCTGACAGACGCCGCGAACCATCTGATCGGCATGACGTGGGTCGACACCGAGATTGAGCGCGACCTCTACCGTCTCGTCGAACTTCGCCTTAGCCGCGTCCTTCACGAGCTTCACCGCCTCTTCCAGCGGATAAAGCTTCTCGCGCTCGACGGTCTCGCGGGCGCTCCGCATGCGTTTGCCGGCTTTTGTCATGTCCCTTACTCCTGAACCTGAAGGCCCATCGAACGGGCGGAGCCGGCAATGATCTTCATCGCCTGCTCGACGGAATTTGCGTTGAGGTCCTTCATCTTCGCTTCGGCGATCTCGCGGAGCTGATCCTGCGTCACAACGCCGGCGCCGGTCCGGCCTGGCTCCTTCGAGCCCTTGCCGATCTTGGCCGCCTTCTTGAGAAGGAAGGACGCGGGCGGCGTCTTCATCTCGAAGGTGAAGGAGCGGTCCGCATAAACGGTGATCACCGTCGGGATCGGAGCGCCGGCCTCGAAGCTTTGCGTCGCGGCATTGAACTGCTTGCAGAACTCGGGGATGTTCACGCCGCGCTGTCCAAGCGCTGGCCCGATCGGCGGCGAAGGATTGGCCTGCCCTGCCGGCACCTGCAATTTAATGTATCCGTCGATTTTTTTTGCCATTTACTGACTTCCGCTTCTGCCGGCCGTTCCTGTGCGCCCGATTAAGAGCGCTCTGCCTTAGAGTTTCTCCACCTGCGCATATTCCAGCTCGACCGGCGTCGGCCGGCCGAAAATCGATACCGCCACTTTCAGCCGCGCCCGCTCCTCGTCCACTTCCTCGACGAGCCCGTTGAAGGACGCGAAAGGCCCATCGGCCACACGCACCTGCTCGCCGATCTCGAAGGTGACAGACGGCTTCGGACGTTCGACACCTTCTTGCACCTGCTGAAGGATGCGGCCGGCCTCGGCGTCGCTGATCGGGATCGGCTTATTCTCGGTTCCGAGAAAGCCGGTGACCTTCGGCGTGTTCTTGATCAGATGATAGGTGTGGTCGTTCAGCTCCATCTTGACGAGCACATAGCCCGGGAAAAACTTCCGCTCGGAGGTGATTTTGCGCCCGCGGCGCATCTCCACCACCTCTTCCATCGGCACGAGCACTTCCTCGAACATGTCGGCGAGGCCACCCGAGGCCGCACGCTCCTTGATCGACTCCGCGACCTTTCGCTCGAAGTTCGAATAAGCGTGAACGATGTACCAGCGCATTGCCATCGAAGCGTTCTCTTAGCGGCCGATACCGAGAATGAAGCTGACGACGACGCTCAGCAGCTGGTCGGCGGCGAAGAAGAAGATCGCCGACAGCACCACCATGATGAAGACCATGACGGTGGTGATGATCGTCTCCTTGCGGCTCGGCCACGTGACCTTGGAAACCTCGGTCCGGACCTGCTGCACGAATTCAAATGGGCTCGTTCTTGCCATCTACATTCCCTAACGGTGCGCGCCGAAACGCCACCAACATCGTCACTCTTCGCTCTTAGTCTGGCAGGAGTGGAGGGACTCGAACCCCCAACCCCCGGTTTTGGAGACCGGTGCTCTAGCCAGTTGAGCTACACTCCTAATCAGGGTCAGAAGTCAGAAATCGGAGAGATCTCAATTCCGACTTTTGACTTACGACCTTCGGCCTCCGATGCTTGGAGCGGGTGAAGGGAATCGAACCCTCGTCCTCAGCTTGGAAGGCTGCTGCTCTACCATTGAGCTACACCCGCACCCATCGACTACCGGAAGGTTACTTGGTGGAGGGGGTAGGATTCGAACCTACGTAGGCATAGCCAACGGGTTTACAGCCCGTCCCCTTTAGCCACTCGGGCACCCCTCCTTTGAAGATGGATTGTCGATTTGGTGATTCAACCAAGCCAAAACGCCCCGCCGTAGGCCGGCAAAGTCCGCCTCGAACGGGTTTATGGTAACCGCGCCGTCATCTGTCAACCGCAAAACCGTCGCGTTTCCCCCAAATCTGTTCCCTTTCATGCCGATTCCGGCCATCTAGGCGGAACAGCCGCCAAAAGGTCCCGATCGCCGTGCCTCGCCCCAAAATGCGGTATGCCAAAGCCCCGCCGCAACGCGGCAAGCCCCGCGCCGAGACCGGCCGGGTCGTGCTTTTCGGCCTGCATGCTGTCGAGGCTGCTTTACGCAACAAGAAGCGCGAAATCCACCGCGTGCTGGCCACCGAGAATGCCGCGCAGCGGCTCGAGGCGGCTCTGTCGGAACGCCGCGTGAAGGTGCAGGACGCAAGCCCGAGGGACCTCGACAGGATGCTCGGTTCGCTTGGGGTCGGCGACCCGGTGCATCAGGGCGTGGTCCTCGAAACCGCCCCGCTCCCGCCGGTCGAAATCGAAGAGATCGCCGCTCGGCGGTATCGTCATCGTGCTCGACCAGGTCACGGACCCGCATAATGTCGGCGCGGTGCTCCGATCCGCTGCCGCCTTCGGCGCTACGGGCCTCGTGATGCCGGCGCGTCACAGCCCGCCGCTCACCGGGACGCTCGCCAAATCCGCAAGCGGCGCGCTCGAGATCGTGCCGATTATCCTTGCCGGCAACCTCGCCCAGGCGCTTAACGAGCTTGGCGAGGCCGGCTATTGGCGGCTCGGCTTCGCCGAAGAAGCGGCGAAGACACTGGTTGAGACCGAACTCAGCCTGCCGCTTGCGCTCGTGCTTGGGGCAGAAGGAAAGGGTCTCCGCCATCTGACGCGCGAGCGCTGCGACTCTCTCTGCCGCATCGCCACGTCCCGGGACATGCAGAGCCTGAACATATCGAATGCCGCGGCGATCGCCCTGCATTGGGCCGCGACGGCTTTACCACGCGGATAAGGTTGGCCGTTATTTGATGCCGTCGGGACCGCCGCCGCCTCGCCGCGGATATTTGAAATAGGGCATGCAGCGGATGTGGTTGTCGGCGCTCGTCGTGTAAGGCCGGTAGAACCACCAATATTTGCGGGGGTAGCAATACATCGAAATCGCTTTGGAGCGATGACCGAAGCGGACCGCTTCGACCAGACGGGATTGCTCCACCTCCGGCCGCGCATAACGCCCGGTGGCCTCTGCCGGAACCGAAGCGAAAGTCAGAATGGCCGCCGCACTCGCGGCAAGAGCCAGGCAAGATCCTCTCATGGCAGATCGTCCCCCGATAGCGCGTTCGAGACTAGTTCATGGCGGCGAGGAAGTCACAGCAAAAGCAAGCGAAGCCCACCGCCATTGACCATGTCGGCCGATTCCAGGCCGGCCCCAAAAACCGTGTGTATACTGACGTTACGGAACTCGCGGCTTCCGGCAGCGTTGCCCCTGCCAGAACAGCACCATTGCGCTCTCTAAGGAAGGACACCCTGATGGCTTCGACCGATACCGATCTCCGCACCGGCAAACGGAGCAGTGCCACGCAAGACACGCAGGAGCTTGCCGACCAGATCGATGCCATTCGCAACGAGATTCAAAACTTGACGGGCACCGTCACCCGCATCGCCAACAAGCAGATCGGCCGCGCTCAGGACAAGGCGGTTGAAGCGGCGACCCAGGCCGAGGATGCGATCAAGCAAAATCCTCTGTCGGCGGTCGCGATTGCCGTCGGTCTCGGTTTCCTCTTCGGCGTACTCACCCGCCGCTAGGCAAGTTTCATGCTCCGCGCGGCGCTGGCGCTGCTTTCCACGGTACAGGTCGGCGCCAGAATCAAGGAATCGCTGGACCGCTCGCTTCGGCAAGCCGCCATCGCGGCTGTCGCCTTGGTATTTCTGCTCGGCGCGGCCGCGTTCGGGCTGATCGCCGCCTATCATTTTCTGATCGCCTTCTATCAATTCAGCGCCGGCGAGGCGGCAGCCATCATGGCGGCCTCGCTTCTACTCGTGGGCTTGATCGTTCTGGCACTCGCGTCCCGCGCCGGCTCTAGGCCAAAGCGGCAAGCCCCTGCCCGGGTGGCGCCGACTGCCGAGGGACCCGGCATGCTCGACGAGGGGATCGGCAGGGTGGTGCAGCAGGTCGGCCCGGTCCCGCTGCTTGCTATCGCCTTTCTCGCCGGAATCCTCGCAACGCGCCGACGCCGCTAGAAGGCGCAAAAGTCTCGACCGAAGAGGCGTTTACCGCCAAAGCGGCTTCTCTCTCCCCTGACCTCCCCTGATGGAATTGCGTCAAGACGGCGGCCAGGACGTGTTAGATTGGCGTGTAAGTGCCAGGGCTGGAGGGAGGCATGTTGGGGTTGCATCTCGATCCGGTGAAGCGGACGGCGTCGAGAATTGCCAAGAAATGCCAAGCGCTGCTCAAGGAGCTCGAGCGGCTGCCGACTTACAATCTCAGCCCGACCGAGATCGAGCTGCACAAATTCGCCGTGTTCGACCTCACGCGGACGCTCGTTCGCTACAGCGAATATCAAAAGCTCGGATTGAAGCGCGACGCCTCACGCCTCGAAGCTCTCGGCCATGACGCCGCCTTCGAAAGTTTCAATCAATTCGCGCAGCGGCAAGAAAAGGCACTTGAGGAGCAGCTGACCATCTTCAAGGAGTCGCCGCGGCGGCTGCTCGCCTATTATGTCGGCGCCACCAACCTCGAAGAAAAAATCCGGCAGATGGAGCGGCACGAGGCCGAACTGTTCGAGGCCTCGAAGCGCCTGCTGCGCGCTTAGGCGGCAGACAGCCTTCATCGCACCAATCGCATCTTCGCCTCCACCAATACTTGCGGAAGGACGAGCCGGGCCGCGACTCAAGGCTCATTTGTCGTATGTCCAACTGACGGCTCCGCCCGCTGCACGTGTGGGCGACTGATCCATCATCAGCTTGCGGAAGCGGAATCTGAGCAACGAATTGGATCAATCACAGTGGGGCTCCTTAATTAGGGAGTCCACTGAATATGGAGAACGTTGGCGCACTTTCAAGCTATGGGGCCGAGCTGGCTCCGATTGGCATGTAGAGGCGCGACCAGCGGCCGATGTATCCTCCCAGCGATGCGGGGACTTCGCCTCAACGGCTGGCATTGCGCGATCGGCATTGTGCTCAGCGCAGCCTTCGCTGCGCTGTTTGCGGTATATGCCACTGATCCAGATTGCCCATCGGATTCGGTTTTGACGAAGACGACTATCAACGTTGCTGTGTCAGCACCGAAACGCGAACAAGCAGGCGTGTGACGAGCACTGGAATGGCCTTGAAGAACTAAATCGCCGGGCAATGTCGTGACAGCCTCCTTGGGCTTCGGTTCGGTCCACATCGCGTAGCTCATTACTCTGGTTTGTCGTTGCACGTGATCCGCTGGGCCCTTGCGTGTAGGCTTCGATACTCGCTCCGTTAGGATCGATGCCGAGCGGTCATGGATTGTGTCAGACATCAAACTATGGCATGAGGATGGGATAAGAGCCATGCCACTGAGTGGCCCGAGTTGCACAGATCGCTTCACCGAGTGCATGTTGACTAGCTCGCCAACTTCCGCTTGGTCCGGACCAAACGCCGTACTTTGCTCAATAATTCCCGCTGGTATGACTACGTTCAATGCGGCGTATCGTTTCCATCCGGCTGAGACTGATCGAGCCGGCGCGCGAGCAACTCTTTCTCAAGCCTTCCGAAATTCTTCGTCAGTTTTGCCGCAGCGCCATGCGTCGGCAACTGAACGGGAGGTCATGGTGCTGCTCTAACCATTGTAGGAGGCCAGGCTTCTCAGCCTTTGACTGGCAAATCCTCGTTCGTCCCCTCCCAGGCAGGGTCTAACTCGCGCGATGGAACGTACAGGCCGCGCGCAATCCGCCACGCACTAGGAGTGCTCGGACAACTTAAGGGGCCGAAACTGCCCCGGCGTTGCCCGTGCTTCGCAGGCCTGTTACACAAAACCTTGGCCTGGCAGAGTTGAGGCCACAGGGATCAGCGCGGCGGACCGAGTGTCGCCCCCGAGTGCAAGTAACCCTTCGGGGAATGCGTAAGCCGGCTTAGCTCAGTTGGTAGAGCGGCTGATTTGTAATCAGTAGGTCGGGGGTTCGAATCCTCCAGCCGGCACCAGCACGACTCTGTGTATCGACCGGAGGAGGAGTGAAGTGGTGTTCGCACAATCCTATGCGGGCGAAGGTCCCGACCTTGGGAGAGCGAAGCGCGCGGTGCTGTCCGTCGGCTCGGGTTGCGGCTTCGTCGTCGAAAGCAAGTCAGGCCCGCTGATCGTCACCGCTGCGGATTGTCTCCCCTTCATCCCGCCGGACGGCGCGGAATCGCTTCTCGAGGAGCGCACCTTCCAAAATCTGATCGGCCCGTTGGGCGGCAGGCAGGCGATTTGGGCCGAATGCCTCTTCGCCGATCCCGCCGCCGACATCGCCGTCCTCGGCCCGCCGGACAGCCAGGAGCTCGAAGATAAATATGAGGCGCATCGCAACTTCGTCGATGAATGCGAAAGCCTCATCGTCACCAACCCGATGCGCCGCAGCTGGGGGCATCTCCTGTCGGGCGGGGTGGAATGGCGTCCTTGCGAGCTGCGCCATCAGAACGGTCCGCTCTGGATCCTTGCGCGCGACGAGATGGATGGCGGCCGCCCCGGCTCCCCCCTCCTCGATCGCGAAGGCGGGGCTGTCGGCGTCTTCGTCGCGAAGAGCAAAGTAGAGTCCGACACCGAGATACGGATCGGTCCCAATCCGCACCTTGCTTACGCGCTCCCCGACTGGCTGGTGTCGATGATGAAGCCGCGTTTCGGCGCGCGCTGAAAACAGTAGAGCCGGGCACACAGCCGCGGCTATTCTGCTTAGCGTAGAAGCATCAAGTCCTGGGGGGTTCTATGGCCGTTTGGTTGTCACCGCCGTCGCGCGCGATCTTTATGATCGCCGTTTTTCTCGCGATTTTGGCGTTGTTGGTACGCTACGCTCACGCGTCGATACCCGTCGTCAGCGCCTACAGTTTCGAGACGCTGCTCGTCGCCTTCTTGCTCTTGCTGGCTGGCAATCTGTTTCGCGGCTTCTAGCGGAATATTGCTAGCGAAGCGGGCGCGATGTCGACACTCGGTGCGACACGGGCTGCAATGAGAGGTTCGGCGCGGCGCTGTCGGCCTTGATATGCTTCGCCGTCTGGATGCTGATCTCGTCCGCACGCGGCAGGAGATAATAGGTCGTCACCAACGCAAAGGCTGCGGCGGCCCAAAGAATGGCGACCACAACCCTGATAGGCCGCAGCTCCGACTCATAGGTTTTCACGTGGTTCTCCTGGCGAGCAAAAAATTTCCCGATGGCAGCTAGATGAACGCCGGGCGGACCGGTGAGGTTCCACGCCCCGGATCGCCAACACCAAATTCTCTGATCTTTCAGCGCCGTATCAGCAGCGGGAAACGTTGAGGTGCTGCGTCACCCGCATGCCGATCGCGCGCGCGGCGCCTTTGGAGATGTCGAGGCTAACGCCTCTGGTGAACGGGCCTCTGTCGTTGATGCGCACCTTGACCGACTTCCCGGACCTCGGATTGGAGACGCGTAGACAAGTGCCGAAGGGAAGCGTCCGATGCGCGGCCGTTAGGCCATTCGGATTGAACACTTCGCCCGAGGCGGTGCGGCGGCCGCGGAGCTCGTCTCCGTACCAAGTCGCATTCACCCGCTGTCCCGCGACAGCTGGAATGGCAAGGCTCGTCGAAACGCTCGCTATGAAAGCGAGAGCCAGCATCGTTCTCATGGCATACCCCTCAAGTACCGGCGCGCGCTCCCACGCCTTCCCCGACCCAACATGGTCAAATTGACCAGGCTGTGGCCTCATTTTGACGTGAAAAGGCGCCCCTCTAATGGTCGGCGAGGCCGGACGTCCCCTCGCCAAGCGAGCGATTGAAATCCTCCTGGCGCTGGGACTCGATGCGCTGTTGCTCGGAGCGCTTTATGGCCAGGCGGTTGCGGCACGTTTCAAAGGCGACGGATCCCGGGTCGCCGCTCTCCCGGCAGGTCGCCTCGTCATCCTCCGGTACCCCCGTCGAGGAATGCGCCTCTTGCTCCCGCCGCTCGCCCGAACTGGCGCAGCCAAGCAGGAGGACCGCCGCTAGGGCGAGCGGCAAGGTGCGTAAGGCCCCGGTCCTCATCGAATGCATCCACCCTTTTCTTTGCAAGGGGGTATCGCCCCCGCTTGCCAATGCGGGACAGCCGGGAAAAGCCCCGTTATGATGAGTCGGCGCTCAAAATGATCGAAGTGAGGCAATGCGGGCACTTTATCTGACCTTCGTCCTTGTGGCGTTCGCGGCGTTGCTCTCCTTCGATACGCCCGCCGCGGCGGCGGATTGCAGCGAGATTAGAGGCGCTTGCAGGGCAAATTGCGGACGTGGAGTCACGAGCGCGAGCCGTATCCAGGCCTGCCTCAACCGCTGCTCGGTCATCGTCTGCCGCGACACGCCCTCTGTGTGCACGCCGACCGATCAGAATGTTTGCCAGGACGATTTCCGCTCCTGCAACGGCGCCTGCGCGGCGCTTGCCTCCCTGCCCTCGGCAGCGGCGACGGTGACCGTCGAGGTGTGTGCCCGGCGCTGCTGCAATAATTTGCGGATCTGTCTCGGCCAGCGGCAATGCGATGTTGGCGGCTTTAGCTGCCGCTGATTGCCGAATTGTAAGCTGAATTTCTGCGCCTTCGCCTTGTGGCGGCCAAAAGGCGCAACTAACTCTGATCGCAAAGCTTATCAGCTCGCCCGTAGGAGCCAATCTTGCTCAGAGTCTCGTCCCTTGTCCTCCTCGCCATCCTCGTTTCGACGCATGTCGCGGGACCGTCCAATGCGCAGGATCTGCCCGCGGGACATCCCCCGATCGGAGAGACCGCCCAGGCTTCCGGCGCAAAATCCGACGACGGGGCAAAAGACCAGAAAGAAAAAAAGGACGATGAGGCTCGGCTTCCGCCCTCCGTCCGCAGCGAGCACAGCGCCACCGTCGCCGGAGAGACCCTGAACTATTCGGCGGAGGCCGGAAGCTTAGTGCTGCCGGCGGAGGGTAACCGTCCCGCGGCCGATATCTTCTATGTGTCGTACGGCCGCGAACCCGAAAACGCGAAACGGCCGATCACTTTCGTCTTCAATGGCGGCCCCGGCGCAGCGGCAGCTTATCTCCACATTGGCGGGCTTGGCCCGCGCGTGCTCGCGACGAGCGACATGGGCGCGATCGAGGGCCCCCCGCCCCGTCTGATCGACAACGACTCGACCTGGATCGACATGACCGATCTCGTCTTCGTGGATCCGGTCGGCACCGGCTACAGCCGCACGGCCGAAGGCAAGGACGAGGAAAAATTCTGGGGGGTGGAGGAGGACATCGACGCCCTCGCCGATTTCGTCCGTCTTTATTTGATCAAGCACTCACGCACGCTGTCGCCGGTGTTCCTCGCCGGCGAGAGCTATGGCGGCTTTCGGGTCGCGGCGCTTGCCCGCGAATTGCAGAAGAGCGGAACGACATCGCCGAGCGGCATCATGCTCATCTCCCCGGTGCTCGAATTCGCGCTGCTCTATGGCGATGAATACAACCCCCTTTCCTGGGCGCTCGATCTCCCCTCCCTCGCCGCCGTCAAGCTCGAAAGCGACGGCATCGTCGAGCGCGATGCTTTGCGGCAGAAGCTGAGCGAGGTGGAGCGCTACGCGCTGTCGGATTTCCTCGTGGCGCTTGCCTCCGGTACCGAAAGCGGCGGACGCACAGCCAGCAGCAAGGTCGCCGAGCTGACCGGCCTCTCGCCGGACTACGTCGAACGCCGCAATGCGCGCGTTCCGTCCTCGCTCTTCATCAAGGAATTCGCGCGGAAGACGGGGCGGGTGCTCAGCCGTTATGACGGCAGCATCACCGGCCCCGATCCGAAGCCCTCGAGCACCTGGGCAACAGGACCGGATCCCGTGCTCGACGCGACCGTGCCGCTCTGGACATCGGCCTTCGTGCAATATGCGCGGGAAGAGCTCGGCTATAAGACCGACTTGTCCTACACGCTCCTCAACAAATCGACGCGGCAGAAATGGGATTTCGGCACCAGCCCGACGCGTCAGGGTTACGCGGGCGTCGTCGAGGAGCTGCAAGAGGCGCGCGCCGCGAACCCATCGATGCCGGTTCTCATCGCCGGCGGCTATACCGACCTCATCACGCCCTACCTCGCCTCGAGCTTTCTCGTCAGCCAGCTGCCGACACTGCCGAATGCGGCACCGATCCGCGTCGAGAATTATGCCGGAGGGCACATGCTCTATCTCAGGCCGAAATCGCGCGCGGCTCTGAAGGAGGACGTCAAGGGAATGTACGAGCGCGCTGCAAAGGCGGCATCATAGGCCACGTCACGGATCCGATTCGTCGGCGTCGAAGCGGAAGGACAGCGATGCACATCTATGCTCTGAAGGCGGCGTTCCTCGCGGTGATGTTGGCGGCGCCCGCCATCGGCCAAGACCGAAACGACGATGCGCAGCCGGTCTGGAACGAATTCACCTCCAAAGAGCAGAATTTCACGGCCGCTTTCCCGAGCGCACCAAAGCTGGAAAGCGGATCCATCTCTGGTCTCAATCCGCTGACCCGGCACAGCTTCAGCGCCAATGACGGCGATGAGACGGTCTATTCGGTCGTGGTGCTCGAATATCCGCAAGGCAAAGGCCCGAAATCTCCACAGGGCGGCCTGTTCGCGGAAATGGCCGCGGCTTATGCCGGGGACAGCGGATCGCGTCTTCGGAAAAAAGGTGAGCAAACGATTGCCGGGGTCGAAGGTTACGAGGCAACCGCCGACGACGAGAAGAGCAAGCTACAGCATTGGATCGGTCTCGTTCAGGACGGCGACCGCATCTACATGCTGATCTCGGCGGGACCGCAACGGCGCTCTGCCGCCAAGGATGCGGAATATTTCCGCAACTCGTTCCACTTCCTCCGCGAAGTGCCGGACGCCAATCGCGTGCACGCCGTCCCGGATCCGTATTAGCTTCGAGACATTCAAACCCGAAGGTCGCGCGGCGCGGCTTCCCTGAGAAGCGCGGCAAGGGCGGCGAAATCGTGCTTGCGCGGCGACGTCTTCCGCCAGACAAGTCCGACCTCTCGCGAAGGCTCGGGCGCGGCAAATCGC
The DNA here is from genome assembly GCA_963786425.1 of uncultured Alphaproteobacteria bacterium. Classification (GTDB taxonomy): domain Bacteria; phylum Pseudomonadota; class Alphaproteobacteria; order Rhizobiales; family Methyloligellaceae; genus Methyloceanibacter. Next base: position 396,233 of record CAWAZB010000001.1, read on the forward strand.
AAGAGGCTGATGTCGCTGCGGTGATGCACCTCGCTCGCCACGGCAAGCTCCGGCAGCAGCGTGACGCCATGTCCGAAGGCGACCATCTGCACGATCGTCGCAAGACTTGAGGCGCCGAAGCTCTCCCGCGCCTCCGGCGACACGAGGCGGCAGAAGCTGAGAGCTTGATCGCGCAGACAATGTCCCTCTTCGAGGAGAAGCAGCCGCTCGTTGGCGAGAAGGTCGGCGGCGCCGGAGCGCTTCTTCTTTCCTTCCTTCCCCGCGGGAACGGCGAGCAGGAATTTGTCCTGAAACAAGGGAAGCGTTTCGAGGTCCGGCTCGGCCACGGGAAGCGCGATCAAGATGATGTCGAGCTCGCCGCTCAGCAATTCTCGCAGCAGCGTGTCCGTCATCGTCTCGCGCAATTGCAACGCAAGCTCAGGGAAACGTTGCTTGAGCTGCGGTAGCGCGGCCGGAAGCAGATAGGGCGCGATCGAGGGAATGGCCCCAAGCTTCAGCGGACCCGAAAGCAAGCGGCCCCGATGCTTCGCATAATCGACGAGATCGCGAACCGAGGCGAGAACGGTGCGGCCACGCCGGACGATTTCCTCTCCTTGCTCGGTCAGCACGATGCCGGACTTTCGCCGCTCGACAAGACTGACCTGCAGCTCGTCCTCAAGCTCCTTGATCTGCATCGACAGCGCCGGCTGGCTAACAGCGCATGCGTCGGCGGCGTTGCCGAAATGGCGGGTGTCGGCCAAAGCCTCAAGATAACGAAGCTGTCTGAGCGTCACCATTATAAGCCCTACTTATACCGACCACAGGAAATGCAATTTGAAATTATCAGAGAGGGTGGCCATATAGAAGGGCAAGGTTCAGGCGGCCGACTTGTTTGAAGCTTTCGTCGCACTGGGCCGAAGTGCTTGAGCCCTAAAATCGCAAAAGGAGAGACCAAATGCGTGAGTGGCAAAAGCCGACGGTTGAGGAAACGGAATCCGGCATGGAAGTTACGAGCTACCTGCCGGCTGAGCTGGATCGCGCTTAGTCCGTTAAACTCATCCTCGGATAATTAGAGGCGGCGGTCCCGAGCTTCGACTGGGATCGCCGTTTCGAATTCTGGGAACAGCCTGAATTGGTTGCCGGAGTTTTTTGTCAGATTTTCTTAATGTCACTGGAAGTTTGCGTTCATGACCGAGTTCATGCGGCTCTCATCGGCGTTCCCCATGATAGTATAGGGTTAAATTATAAGAGATTTGGGTAGGCCGATTGAGGCCGGTCCGGGGAGAGAGGTTGCGCCGTGACCAAGATCATGAGCCCCGAGGAACTCGAACAGGAGCTTCGCGCCATCGGCGCCGAGCGCTATCACGACAAGCACCCCTTCCATGAGCTTTTGCATGGCGGGAAGCTGAATAAGGGCCAAGTGCAGGCCTGGGCGCTCAACCGTTACTGCTACCAATCGGCCGTTCCTCGCAAAGACGCCGCGCTTTTGAGCCGCTGCAACGACCGGCAGCTTCGCCGCGATTGGGCGCATCGCATTCTCGACCATGACGGACATGGCGAGGAGGAAGGCGGCATCGAGCGCTGGCTGGTGCTGACCGATGGGCTTGGTCTCGATCGCGACTATGTGGTCTCGATGAAGGGCGCCCTCCCCGCCACCCGCTTCGCGGTCGAAGCCTATGTGAATTTCGTCCGCGAGAAGACGCTGGTCGAGGCGGTCGGCTCTTCGCTGACGGAGCTGTTCGCGCCGAAGATCCACAAGGAGCGGATCTCGGGCATGCTCGAAAATTACGACTTCATCAGCGACGAGGTGATGCAATATTTCAAGCGCCGCCTCGTCCAGGCACCCGAGGATGCCGACTACGCGTTGCAATATGTGAAGCGGAATGCGCGGACGCCGGAGGCGCAGACCGCCGTCCTCGATGCACTTAGGTTCAAATGCAACGTGCTGTGGTCGCAACTCGATGCGCTTTACCTGGCTTATTACGACCCGGGGCTGATCCCTCCGGGAGCTTTCGTGCCGGATGCGGCATGACGAACAATCCTGCGTCTCCCGCACGACGCCTGATGATCGCCGGAGAGACGCAGCCTTTTTTGCCGGCCTATTTGAAGCTCCGCCATGATGCGGGGCGAGGCCGGTGGGTGTTACTGGCGCCGGAGCGGATTCTGACGCCGGACGAAATCGCCGTCACAGTGCTGAAGCTCTGCGACGGAAAGAGAACAGTGGAGGAGATCGCCGAAACGCTTTCCAAGGAGTATGCGGCACCGGTCGACGTCATCCGCAAGGATGTGATGGAGCTGCTCCAAGAGATGGCGGACAAGGGATATGTAAAAGGATGAGCCCGACCTTCAAAAACGGAAACGGCCATTGCGAAACGCTTGTCGTCAACGATGAGCCGACGACCGGCGTCAGCGGCGAGATGGACGCGGCGCTTTGCGCATTCGCGCCTGTCGGCCTGCTGGCCGAGCTGACGCATCGCTGTCCGCTGCAATGCTCTTATTGCTCTAACCCGCTCGAGCTCGAGCGCGTCAACAAAGAGCTGACCACCGCCGAATGGGTATCGGTGATGGAGCAGGCCGGCGCCATGGGCATCCTGCAGGTGCACCTGTCGGGCGGCGAGCCGACGGCGCGCAAGGATCTCGAGGACATCGTCGGTGCCGCCTCGAAATCCGGCCTCTATACCAATCTGATCACCGCCGCCGTGACGCTCAATCGTCCCCGCCTAGAAGGGCTCGTGCAACGCGGGCTCGATCACGTGCAGATTTCCTTCCAGGACGTCGATGCCGACAACGCCGAGCGTATCGGCGCCTATCCCGGCGCGACGAAAAAGAAGCTCGAAGTCGCGCATTGGACGACGGAGCTCGGGCTGCCGCTCACCATCAATGCGCCGATCCACCGGCAGAATATTCACAACGTGCCGCGCTATATCGAGCTTGCGCTCGAACTCGGCGCGCAGCGTCTCGAGATCGCGCATGTGCAATATTACGGCTGGGCCTATCTCAACCGCGCTGCGCTGATCCCGACCTACCAGCAGACGATCGAGTCGATCGAGTTCGTGGAGCGCGAGCGCGAGCGGCTGAAGGGCCTCCTGACCATCGACATGGTGGTGCCGGATTATTACGCGAAGCGGCCGAAGCCCTGCATGGGCGGGTGGGGCAAAGGCTTTATGAATATTACGCCGGCCGGCAAAGTGCTTCCCTGCCATGCCGCCGAATCGATCAAGACGCTGACCTTCGACAATGTGAAGGACCGGCGGCTCCTCGACATCTGGATGAACTCCGACGCCTTCAACGCCTTCCGCGGCACCGATTGGATGAAGGAGCCATGTCGTTCCTGCGCCTTCCGCGAGGTGGATTTTGGCGGCTGCCGCTGCCAGGCGATGGCCATTTCCGGCGATCCGCGCAACACCGACCCTGCTTGCGCGCTGTCGCCTTATCACGGCGAGATGGTTCGGCTCGCGCGCGACGAGGCGCATAAGCCGGCCCCGGACTACATCTACCGGAACCCCCGCAACTCCCCGGCGAAGCCGGAAGTCCGGGAACCGGCCCTCGTTCCCGCCGAGTAGCCCAAGCGCCAAGAATTAGGGCCTGCCATCTCGCTATGGCAAAAATGTCACGTCGCGAGAAAAGGGCCCAAAGAGGGAGCCGATCCATGCCCTTTGAGCATGAAAATTCGGTATGAATATTTAGGGCCTAGCTCGAGTCCTGGGGGACGGACATGATTGCGGGGCGAATTTCAGCTGCGGCTGCGCTTTTCCTTTTTGCCAACCTCGCAGGATTAGGTAGCGCCAACGCCGCCGATCTCGGCGGCGATTGCTGCGCCGATTTGGAAGAGCGGGTCGCCGAGCTTGAAGCGACGACCGTCCGCAAGGGCAATAAGAAGGTCTCCGTGACCCTTTCGGGTTGGGTGATCAAGAGCGTCAATTGGTGGGATGACGGCGATCTCGATCATTTCATCGTCGGCGACAAGGACTACGACCTCGGCAGCCGCTTCGCCATCACCGGCACCGCGCAGATAGCTCCCGGTTGGTCCGCGGGTTTCAACCTAACGGTTCTTGCCCCATCGACCGTGTTCGGCTTCGGCGCGAACCAACTCGACGACACGGCCGGCACGTTCGGGGACATTTCGACCCTCTATTCGTACATGTTCATCAAGAGCGACGACTACGGCACCTTGAATTGGGGTCATCTGAGCCCGGCGTCCGACAACGCGGCGGTGCTCGCCGACATCTCCGGCACCGTGATCGAATCAAACGCGGTGTTCTTCGAGGGAAATTTCTTCCGGCTTCGTCCCAAGGGAACGGGCGTTGGCGGAGTGCCTGGTCTCGCCGCGGCAAATTGGGGCGCCTTTTTTGCTTGCCAGGGCCTCGGCGCCAACATTGGTGCCGATTGTTGGGGTGCCGCACAGCCTGCGGTCCGCTACAACTCGCCAACCTGGGGCGGCTTCAGCTTCAAAACCTCTTACGGCAACAACGCCTTCACCGGCGGTGGCATTCCCGCCTTCGGTCTGACCTCTTCAGACTTCGATTTCTGGGACGCCGCGGTCTTCTACGCAGGCCAGTGGGGCAATTGGAAAGTGTCTGCCGCATATTCGTACACTTGGATCGAGACAGCGGTCATGAACGAAAATGCCGAGGGAGCCGACCTTCACCAAGTTGGCGGCACCATCATGCACACGCCGACCGGCCTCGGTGTCTATGGTTTTTACCAACATGAGGAAACCGGCGGAGTGTTCAGCCGGCCGCCATTTGTCAGTATCCCATTCCCGGAGACCGACGCTTGGTACGTGAAGCCCTTCTGGCGGGCAAGTCTTAGCCCACTCGGCGCTACCGTCTTCTTCGGCGAATATGGACAATACGAAGATCAGTTCCTTCCCGCCCTTACCATATGCGCTGGCGTGCTCGACCAGCCTTTCAACTGTCATCCCACGGGCTCTACGGTCGAGCGCTGGGGCCTCGGAGTAGTGCAGGAAATCGACGCTGCCGCCATGCACGTTTACGCCCGATGGCAGCACCAGACCCTCGATACCGATGCGTTCATTCGGGACGACACGGGCGGCCGCTTGAACTTCAGCTGGGAAGACTGGGATCTGTTCCAGGCAGGCGCCATCATTTTCTTCTAGAGGCTATCGCCGCCCTCGATATCGCACCTTCTTCGCGACCCATTCGCCCGCGTCAACGCGGCACCACGCACACAGGGTCTCAGGAGGCATGAGCGCCAATCTGCGCAACTATCATTGCCTATTTGTCCCGTCTTAGCTGCAAGCTTGCAATGTTCGGGGTTACGATTACCATCGCGTCTGACCGTCATCTGCCGCGATGGGTAGCTTCCAATGCGCCTGCACCGCTCTCCGGCCATGGCCGGAATCGCTTATCTCACTCTTTCCTTTGGCCTTTTATGCATCCCGCTTCTCGCGTCCTCAGATGCGTTCGCCGGCTCGGCGACGGACAGACCAGAGCGGACCACATCGAAGCCGCGGCCCGAGGGTGGCATCGAACTGAAGCTGCGCCAGTCCCCTGATCTCCGGCCGGTTCCGGTCGGCTACATCCGCGAGGATTACGAACGGCCGCGGCCTGCCTCCCGGCTGGATGTCGAGCCCCGTAATGCCGGGATCGCCGGTGCGGAGATGGCCATCGAGGAGAACAATGCCGGCGGCAAGCTGGTCGGCGATCTTTACTCGCTCCATGCCGAGACCGTCAGCACGCCGGAACAGGCTCTGGAGGCGCTGCAGAAATTCTACGAGGCGAAGCACAATTTCATCATCGTCGACGCCCCGGCCACGACACTCGTGAAGCTCGCGGACTGGGCCGCGGGGAAGGACATTCTCCTTTTCAACGCGCGCGCTGCCGACGTTTCTCTGCGGCAGGAGAATTGCCGGGCGAACGTCATGCATGTGGCGCCGGATCGCGCCATGCTCGCCGATGCGCTGGCGCAGTTTCTCGTCATGCAGGGCTGGAAAAATTGGCTCGTGGTGCACGGCTCGTCGAAAGACGATCTCGCTTATCTCGACGCGGTGCGGAGATCGGCAAACAAATTCGGCGCCAACATCGTCGATACGCGCGAATATCAGGACATGTCCGGCGGCAGGCGCGACGATATCGGCGTTATTCCGCCCGGCAAGCAGGCGAGCACCGATGCGAGCTTCTCACCGCATGCCACTTACGACGTGATTGTCGTCGCCGATGAGGAGCAGCATTTCGGTCCTTACCTGCCCTATCGCGGCGGAGCGGAGCCGAGGCCGGTGGCCGGCACTACGGGCTTGGTCGCGACGACCTGGAGCGCGGGTCACGAGAAATGGGGCGCCACCCAGGCCAACAACAATTTTCAGAAGACGTTCAAAAGGCTGATGCTGCCTATCGACTATCAGAGCTACGTCGCCGGCAAGGCGATCGGCGAGGCCGTCACCCGCAACCGCGAATCCCCGTTTGCCGATGTCGCCGCCTTCGTCCGGGGACCGGAGCTGCAGCTTGCGCCCTTTAAGGGCGTCAAGCAGCAATTCCGGCCATGGGACGGTCAGTTCCGCCAGCCGCTATTGATCGCCACCGACAAGGTGCCGGTTTCCGTCTCTCCACAAAGGGGCTTTCGATATGCGAAGCCTCCGGAGATCGAGATGGACATGCTCGGCATCGATCGCTCGGAGAGCATTTGCAAAATGTGAGGGCGAACGGGCCGGCTAGCGCTGGGCCGTCGAAGGCCGGATAGGATTTCCGTTCTCGTCCAGAAGCGGGACGTTGTACTCGGCCAGTAGCGCGTTGATGTCATCCTGCTTGTCGGCGATGAATTTGTTCAGCCGGTACTTCCACTCAGGATCGTCGCGCTGGACTCCCATGGTGATGCCATAGACGGTCTGCGGACCGGCCGTTTCCTTGACGAGCGGGACGAGCTTCAGTGGCACCTCCGATTTCAGCGAGTAGTAACCGCCGACCGGACCCCAGACGACGCCCGCGTCGATCTTTCCGGCAGCAATGGCGTCGACGATTTTTTCCACTGCCCGCTCCGACCGGTCGTCGGGAGCGGCTTCATAGAGCTTGGTGTTCGCGACCAAGCCGTTCGCCGACATGATGGCCGCCGGCGGGGTGCGCGCAATGATGCCGATCGTTTTCGTTTTCAAGCGCCGGTCGGAAAGGCTCTCGATGCCGGCCAATCTCTCATCGCCCTCCCGATAAAGGAGCACATAGGAGGTGCGGTAATAGGGGTTGGTATCGTCGACCTGCTCGCCCCCTTGCGCATAACCGAGGAGAAGATCGCAAGCCTGCCGCTCGGGCATCGCCGCGGCATGGCCGACGATCTGCGGAAGCCAGGTATAGGCGATGGTCATGTTGAATTGCGTTGCGATCAGCTCGGCCAGCTTGTTTTCGAAGCCGTCCCCCTGCTGGTTGGAGAAGGGCAAATTGTCCGGGTCTGCGCAGACGCGCAATTCACCGGACTGGGCCTCCGCCATGGCGGCGGCAGACGCGACGAAACCGGAGAGCACCGCAAGCAGGAGATGGCGCAGGCCTCGCCTCGTCCCATAGGCATGGGATTTGCGCTCTGACCCGGCTGATCTTTGACCTTCGGCGACGCTGCTCATATTCGCTCAAATGGGGCCTAGAGAGCGGCCCGAGCCTTTCGTTCCGGCCCAATGACCGTGGCGAATGCTCTCATGGCATCACAGTCGGGATTATGGCGGTCAAGTCACAAGACCGCCAGTCGGGGGCCCTAGGTGCTACGGCCCGGCTTGAGCGGCGCAGCTTGCGATATTTGCCGCCCGCTCGAGGCCCGTCGGGTAATAGGCGCCGGTCGGCTTTGTGCCGAAGCGCGACATCGCCTCGCGCGCCGCGGCGATCGGCTCGCTTTCCTTCTTCGCGGCTAGGATCTTGGCAGCGCAGCAATCCGCAGCGAGCTCCATACGCCGGAGATGGGGCGCCAGATAATAGAAACGCTGCGGCCCGACATGCCCAACTTGCTGCCGGAAGCTCCCGACATGGCCGAGGCTGTGATGGCAGCATTCATGCGCCATAAGGAAGCGGCCATAGGCCCTGGTCTCGGACATGGCCGTTGCGCTAACGACGATGACCGGCTGCTTGTCGCGGTCCGTCGCCGACAGGGCCTGCTCGGGTATCTCGGGAAGGCTGTAGGTTTTGACGCTGCAGAAGGGGTTATGGACCGTGGGAAGCCAAAGCTGGCCGGCGCTGGGGCTGCCGCAAAACAGCCCGAGAGTTAAAATAGCTGCCGCCATGACGACCGGAACGCGCAAATTGTGCCTCCGCAGTCGCTGAGTCGTCTTTGACGAGGTTAAATGCACGGATGATCGTCCCAAAGGGCAATCGCGATGCTGGTGTTAGAATGTCAGCCTATGTCACATCGTTCCCACAGGGGATTGGGCCCAGGCGGACTCCTCCACGGGCCGAATCGTGCGGTGAATGTTTCTGCATGAAGGGATTGAGTGCCGATGGATAAGCAGGCCCGCGACGTCAAAGACGTCCGAGACAAGATTTGCATTGTCGGCGCCGGGTCTTCCGGGCTTGCGGCGGCGAAGGTATTTGCCGAGCGGAATATTCCGTTCGATTGCCTCGAGCGCGAGAACGATATCGGCGGGCTATGGAACGAGACCACGAATACCGGCGTCGTCTATGACACGACCTTTCTCGTCTCCTCGCGCAAATATACCGGCTTCGAGGATTACCCGATGCCGGACGACTACCCGACCTATCCTTCGCATCGGGAAGTGCTCGCCTATCTCCGAGACTACGCGCAATATTTCGGCGTGCTCGAAAAGATCGAGTTCGGCACATCGGTCGAGCGGATCGAGAAGAGCGAAGACGGCTGGCTCGTGCAGATTGCCGGCGAGCCCCTCCCTCGCCTCTACCGCGCGGTCGCCATCGCCTCAGGCCATCACGACGTGCCGCGCGCACCGAAGATCCCCGGCCACTTCACAGGCGAGGTGATGCATTCGCGCGACTATCGCAGCGTGAAACAGCTCATCGACAAGCGCGTGGTGGTGGTCGGCGCCGGCAACTCGGCTTGCGACATCGTCGTGGACGCGACGAGCGTCGCGCGCGCCGTCTATCAAAGCATGCGGCGCGGGACCTATTTCGTGCCGAAATTCATGTTCGGCAGGCCGATGGACGGCATCATCAATTTCACCGAGCGCGTGCCGATGCCCCGCTTCATCCGCAACCGGCTCTACACGCATTGGCACAAGCTGATGGTGGGCAAGAATTCGCGTTACGGCCTGCCCGAGCCCGAGCATCTGATCATGGACACGCATCCGACCATGAGCACGGCCTTGCCGCAGCTCGCCGCTCATGGCCGTATCGGCATCAAGCCGGAGATCGTCGAGCTGAAGGGGAACAGGGTCCTGTTTTCCGACGACAGCGAGGTCGAGGCAGACCTCCTGATTTATGCGACCGGCTATGAGATCGCGATGCCCTTCATCGACAAGTCATTGCTGTTCGAAGAGAGCGGCAAGCCGAAGCTCTACCTCAATGTCTTCCATCCGCAATTCGACGATTTCTTCGCCATCGGCCTCATTCAGGCGAATGGCAGCATTTGGCGCCTCGCCGACTACCAGTCGCGCCTGGTCGCAAGTTTTCTTGTCGCCGCCTCGGAAGGTCATGAGCGCGCCAATTGGTTGCGCGGATTAAAGGCGCAAATGGCTCGTTCCCGCCCGGCCGGTTATGTCGAGAGCGAGCGGCATCGGCTCGAAGCCAATTATCACGAATATCGGCGGAAAGCCCTGAAAGTGCTGCGCCGCTTCGGCGCGATGGCGACGGCGGAGATGAAGCCCGGCAAATGGGGCAGCGGCACCGGCACCTCGCCGGCGCCCTCGCGGCAGAAAGCGGCCGCGCCGGTCTGACGCTGCGACGGCCTAGTCGCTAGCGGCCGATGCTGGCGTAACGGAAGCCCGCCGCTTGTGCTTGTTGCGGGGCATAGATGTTGCGAAGGTCGACGAGGACTTCGCCGCGCATGCGCCGCTTCACCGTCTCAAGATCGAGCGCTCTGAACTCGTTCCACTCCGTCATCACCACGACGACATCCGCCTCGTCGATTGCCTCGAGCGCATTGCCGCACCAGATCACCCCCGGGAGCAGCGACTCCGCGTTCTCGCGCCCATGCGGATCGTAGGCGCGGACGGTCGCGCCGCGCTCCTGCAGCATGGGAACGAGAGTGAGGCTCGGCGCGTCGCGGACATCGTCTGTATCCGGCTTGAAGGCGATGCCGAGCACGGCCACATTCTTGCCGGCAAGCGGGGCGCCGAAGACGCGCTCGATACGCCCGGCGAGAGAGATCTTCCGCTCATTGTTGACGGTCTGCACTTGTTCGATCAGCGACAGGGGCGAACGCGCCTCTCGCGCCGTGCGGATGACGGCGGCAACGTCCTTCGGGAAGCATGAGCCGCCATAACCTGGCCCCGGATGCAAGAATTTGTCGCCGATGCGTCCGTCGGCGCCGATGGCGGTGGCGACCTCCTGCACATTGGCGCCGACCGCCTCGCAAAGATCCGCGACCTCGTTGATGAAGCTGATCTTCATGGCGAGGAAAGCATTCGCCGCATATTTCGCCAGCTCCGCCGATTCGCGGCTGACAAAGATCACCGGAGCGTTGCGGAGCGCGATCGGCTTGTACAGGCGTTGCATCACCTCCCGCGCCCGGTCGTCGTCGCAACCGACGAGCACACGATCGGGATGCATGAAATCGTAGATCGCGGAACCCTCACGGAGAAACTCCGGATTGGAGCAGACGGCGAAATCGGCATCGGGGCGGATCGCGGTGATGCGCTTCTCGATCGCGCGGCTCGTACCCACCGGAACGGTGGATTTCGTGGTGATGACGGTGAAACCCTTCAGATGCGGCGCGATCTCCTCTACCGCCTGGAACACGAAGCTGAGATCGGCGTGACCGTCGCCTCTGCGCATCGGCGTGCCGACGGCGAGGAAGACGAGATCGGCGTCGCCCACGCTTCGCGCAAGATCGGTTTCGAAGGTGATGCGGCCCTGGCTCAGATTTCGCTCGAGCAATTCGTCGAGGCGAGGCTCGTAAATCGGTATGCGGCCGCGCCGCAGTTGGTCGATCTTGCTCTCGTCTTTGTCGAGGCAGGTGACGTTCCAGCCAAATTCCGAGAAGCAGGCGGCGGAGACGAGGCCAACATAGCCCGCGCCGATCATCGTGATGTTCATGTGCCCCTAACTGACGTTCTTGAAGCGGAAAATGTCAGAGGTTTCCTATGTCATTCATGCCGTTTGTTCAACGCTGCCGGTTGTAGCGCGACATCGCCCGCACGCCGCTCGCCAAATGAATGAGGCTGGAGCGGATGCGGCGCATCGACTAGGCTTCTCCGCGCATTGTCAGCTGTCTGGCTCGGTTTTCTAAGAGATGGGATCTCGATTTCTCTACGCGCTGTTGATGGGCGCTCTCATCCTCGGCGCTCTCCTCCTGCGCATTTGGGATCCCGCTCCCGTTGCGCGGCTGCGGTCTTTGGTTTTCGACACCTATCAGCAGATCGATCCGAGGCAATACGTCGCCGATCTCCCAGTCCGCATTGTCGATATCGACGAAGAATCGCTGAAGCGCGTCGGCCAATGGCCATGGCCGAGGACGACGTTGGCAAAGCTCGTCGAATCGCTGGCGGCAAATGGCGCATCGGCCATCGGCTTCGACATTGTCTTCCCGGAGCCTGACCGGCTTTCGCCGGCAAATGCGATCGCCTCCTGGCCGGCGCTACCGGACGTCCCCGATCTCCGCAGCAAGGTCGAGAGCCTTCCCGCCAACGATACGGTATTCGCTGAGGCGATCGGTGCGGCGCCGGTGGTCCTCGGTTTCATCGCCAATCCGCAAACCACGCCGCCACCCGAGACGAAGGCGGGCTTTGCTCATAGCGGCGATGATCCGCGGTTGTTCGCTCCCCGCTTCGACGGCGCAACCGCCAGCCTGCCAATTCTGCAGGAGAAGGGCTCGGGGGCCGGCACGCTGAATTGGCTGCCGGATCACGATCAGATCATCCGCCGCATGCCGATGATCGTCGATGTCGGCGGCCAGCTTTATCCGTCCTTCGCCGCCGATCTTTTGCGGCTCGCGCAGGGCGCGTCCACCATCATGGTCAAATCCTCCGGCGCGAGCAGCGAGAAATCCTTCGGCGAAAAGACCGGCATCGTCGCAATCCGCGTCGGAGATTTCGAGATCCCGACGGATTCGGAAGGGCAGATCTGGATCAAATTCACGCCGCATGCGAAGGAACGCTTCATTCCGGCTTGGCGTGTCCTCGATGGCGAGATCGGCAAGGAGGCGCTTGAGGGAAAGATCGTGCTGATCGGCACGAGCGCTCCGGGGCTTCTCGATCTTCGGGCGACGCCGCTCGAACTCTTCGGTGCCCGGCGTCGAGCTGCATAGCCAAGCCATCGAGCAAATCCTGAAGGGTGATTTCCTGCACCGCCCGGATTTCGCCGAGCCCGCCGAGCTGCTCTACATCCTTATCATCGGGCTTCTGACCGCGTTTTTGGTTTACCGCTCCGGCGCGCTGACAGGCGCGGCGCTTGCAGGCCTCTCGCTCGCCGCCATCATCGCCATCTCATGGTATGGCTTTGTGACGCATGGCTGGCTGATCGATCCCGTCTACCCGGCGCTTGCGCTCGCCGCCATCTATCTTGCCGGAACGGTGTTCGTGTTTCTTCGCACCGAGCAGGAAAGAAACCGGGTGCGGCGCGCCTTCGGACATTATATGGCGCCGAGCCTTGTCGAGCGCCTGGCCGAGGATCCCTCACGGCTGAAGCTTGGCGGCGAGACGCGAGAGATGACGCTCCTCTTCAGCGATGTGCGCGGCTTCAGCTCCATCTCGGAGGGCCTTGACGCCGAAGAGCTGACGCGGTTCCTCAACACCCTTTTCACGCCGCTCAGCAACATCATTCTCGAAGAGCGTGGGACCATCGACAAATTCATGGGCGACGCGGTAATGGCCTATTGGAATGCGCCGCTCGACGATCCTAACCATCCGATGCATGCCTGCCGCGCGGCCTTGCGGATCATGGGGCAGATGGGCGAGCTGAACGACCGTTGGCGCGAGGAGGCGGAAGCGAAGAAGCGGCCATTCGCTCCGGTGAAGATCGGCATCGGCCTCAACACCGGCATCTGCTGCGTCGGCAATCTCGGCACCGAGAAGCGGTTCGACTATTCGGTGATCGGCGACAACGTCAATGTCGCGTCGCGCCTCGAGGGCCAATCGAAGAATTACGACATCGTCACCATCGTCGGCGAATCGACCGCGGCAAAAGCGCCGGACTTTGCCTTTCTCGAACTCGATCTCCTCAAAGTGAAGGGTAAGCGCGAGGCGACGCGTATTTTCGCCCTGCTTGGAGACGAGACCCTGAAACAGGCGCCGGCCTTTACCGATCACGCTGAGCGACACAATGCGTTCCTGCGCTCTTACCGTGCCATGCAATGGGATGAGGCAGAGACTTTAAGCCGCGACTGCGAGGCATTAAATGGGGGGGGCTTCTCCCGCCTCTACAGCCTCTATCGCCAGCGGATCGAAGCCTTCCGCCGCACGCCTCCGCCTCCCGATTGGGACGGCAGCGTGGAAGCCGAGTCGAAATAGAACCGCAAAATGAACGAGATCGCCCTACTCACGCTCGCCGCAATGGCCGCGCTCATGGTGAAGCATACGGCCGCGGATTTCTTCCTGCAGACGGCCTATCAGTGCCGAAACAAGGGCATTTACGGGCATCCCGGCGGCCTGATCCATGCCGGCATCCATGTGGCGCTGACGCCGATCGTCTATCTCGTCATCGCCCCCGCCTCGTTGCTGTTGGCGGCGATGATCGCCGCCGGCGAATTTGCCGTTCACTACCATGTCGATTGGCTGAAAGAGCAATTCGCGAAACGCAGCGGCTGGACGCCGGAAGATCGCGGCTTTTGGCAAGCGCTCGGCACGGATCAGCTCCTGCACGGACTAACCTATATTGTCATCGTCGGGGTGCTCGCCGCCAACGCCTTCAAATAATCAAAGCAGCGCGGCGATCTCGCGATTGGCGAATTCCAGCCGATCCGACAACAGACGAATGATCAGCTTGTGGAAGACCGAGGCCGCCGCCGCGTCCTCGTTCTGCATGCGGTCGAAAGCTTCGCGCGTGAGCCGATAGACGACGCTCGGCTCCTCGGCAACGACGCTCGCGGTGCGCGGCACCTGCCGATAGAACCCCATCTCCCCGACGACGGTGTAGCCGAGCATGCGGCGGAGACGGATCGGACGGCCGAGCTCGTCCTGGATGGTGATGGCGACGCAGCCCGAGGCGAGTATCTCCACGGAATCGGCGGGCTCGCCCTGACGGAACAGCGGGTCGCCCACGGCGATCTCATGCCGCTCGAGATAGGGCACGATGCGTGACATGTCGGCAGCGCCGCCGAATTCTTTGGTGAGCCAGCTTTCGAAACTGTGGTCGGAGGCGGCGCCGACTTCATGATGCATGAGCAGCATGTCCTCGCACCACTCCACCGCTTCGTTGCGGGTCGCAAAGATCTGATGCGCCGTTCCCTTCCCGAAAAATCCTGCCCTCTGAAATCCGACGCGCATCACGTCGCTCAAGCCGGAGAAGGCGAGCGCCACGCCGTTCTCGTTGCAATGATTGCGGAGCTTGATGAGGCTGAGGAGCGCCGAGGTGTCCAATCCCGGCACCGCCGCGAAATCAAGCACGATATAGGCTACGGGCTTCTCCTTCTGCGTGTCGATCTCCCGGCGAATGCGCTCGAAAAGGCCGTTCGAGGAGCCGAAGAAGATAAAGCCGGACAGCCAGAAAACGTGCAGGCGCGGGCCCTCTTCCTGGAGGAGCCGCGCCTGCTCCGGCGCGCGCTCGACATTGCTGGAGAATTCCTTGCGCGTGAGGTGGCGACGAATGACGCCGATGCGGCTGTAACTCAAGGCGAACATCAGGCAAGCGCCGATGATGCCGAGAACGACGCCCATGAAGTAACCGAAATTGACGATGACGAGCGTCATCGCACCGATCAGCAGCCATTCCGTCCAGGAGCGCTGCGCCGGTGCGCCGAAGAGCTCGACGATGATCACCACGCCGAGATAAGCGAGCATGCCGGCGAGGATCGCCTTCGGTACGACACTGCCGATATCGGCGCCCGACAAAAGAATGACGATCAGCACAACGCCCACGAGAGCGCCTGCCCAGCGCGAATTGCCGCCCAACTCTTCTAAGAGGAGACTCGAATCCATCGACAACGAGCTGCCGAAGCCGCCGCCGACCGAGGCAAGCAAATTGGCGATGCCGTTCGAGCGATATTCCTGATCGAGGTCCCCTGATCGATGGCGGGCGACCTCGAGGCTCGAGGCATCGAGAAGGAGCGCGATGGCCGCGACGGCGCAGAAGGAGGCAATTTCCGCCCCGCTTCCGGCGATCACCCGCCAATCGACGGCATCGCCAGCCACCGCCGCAATAGGCCACCAAAGGCCGAGCTCGCCTAATTTCGGCAAGAACCAAGCACTGCGTAAGGCGGTGTCATCGATGACGACGAAAAGGACGACGTCGAGCGCCACGAGATAAACGAGGAATGTCAGCGGCAGCGCGAGGAAGGACGGCACGAAGCGTCCGACCAAGGGCACTGACAAAGCAAACATCGCGGCGACGGCGATCTGCGGCAGATAGAGCGATGAAAAGATCGGCTGCCAGCTCGACGCGGAGAGAACGAGATTGCTCTGCGTCACCACTTCCATACCGCCGAGAATAAGGAGAAGGCCGGACGCGGCGAGGAAGCCGCCGATCACCGGGTATGGGATGAAGCGCAGCCATTGGCCGAGCTTCAGCGCGCCGACGGAAAAGAGGAACACCCCGACCAGAAATGCGCTCACCGATAGGGCGACGAGCACATTGATGATGATTTCCTGCTGCGTCGCCCCCTTGGCGATCATCCCCGCCGCCACGGATCCGGCGACGACGCTCATGACGGCGACGGTCGGGGAATCCGGGCCTCCGACGACCGGGGAGAAGGAAGAGGTCAGCGAGATCACGAGACAGGTGAGCGCCGCGCCCATCATCAGGCCGGCAAGGCCGAGGGGGAAGCCGCTGGCAAGATCGCCGGTGAAGATGAGGGCGGCGAAGGAGATGCAATAGGCGACCTGGACGATGGCCGAGATCGTTCCGGCCAAGGCGTCGCGGCCAAGGGCCTGCAGGTCCGCGCTGCGCGGGCGCCTCAGGGCAATATTTGTAAGTAGAGACAAGGACGCTCGGTTGGCGGTTGATCCCCTAGCCGGCGGATCATGGCGGTGGGTTGGCACAAATTAAAGGCAAAAACGGCCGGGT
Organism: uncultured Alphaproteobacteria bacterium; assembly: GCA_963786425.1. GTDB lineage: Bacteria > Pseudomonadota > Alphaproteobacteria > Rhizobiales > Methyloligellaceae > Methyloceanibacter. The sequence continues at coordinate 412,489 of CAWAZB010000001.1, forward strand.
AGCGGCAGCAATGAGGAGTCAGGCACCGCCGGGCTCGGCCGTCTGGCCGAAGATCCAGCGGCAATAGTCCTCGCTGCCGCCCTCGGTCGGAAGCACGATCAGCGCCGGCACCTCGTAAGGATGAAGGCGTTTCGTCTCCGCCATCACCGCCTCGGCGAGGCTGGCCCTCGTCTTGACGATCATTGCCACCTCCTCGGCATGCTCGCGCTTTCCCTTCCATTCATAGATGGAGAGCATGCCGGGGAAGATATTGACGCAAGCGGCAAGACGCGCGGCAACAAGCGCCTCCCCGACGCTCTTTGCGTCCTCCAGCTTGGCGAAGGTCGTGTAGACGAAGACCGGACGCTCGCCGCCGCTCATCAATTCACCATGCTCCAAACGATGTTGCCCGCTTGCTTTGCAAAGGACGCGCGGCCTTTATAGTGCCCCGTTCGCAACGTCTCCAGGCATCCTTCAACGCGCATGGCCGAATTCCGCAACATCGCCTTCGTCGCCAGCGACACCGAGGAGGCCGAAAGCGCCAGGCGCGACCTTGTTTCCAGCTATGGGGACGCACCGCCCGACAAGGCGGATATCATCGTCGCGCTCGGCGGCGACGGTCTCATGCTGCAGACCATGCACCGGCACCTCCACACCCGCATCCCGATTTACGGGATGAACCGCGGCTCGGTGGGGTTTCTACTGAACGACTATCGCGCCGACGATCTGCGCGAACGGCTCGCTCGCGCGGAAACGAACATCATCCATCCGCTCTGCATGAAGGCCCACGACCGGGATGGCGTGAAGCACGAGGCGCTCGCGATCAACGAGGTGTCGCTTTTCCGGCAGATCTACCAGGCCGCTAAATTGCGCATTTCCGTCGACGGGAAGCTGCGGATGGATGAGCTCATCAGCGACGGCATCCTGTTATCCACGCCGGCGGGGAGCACGGCCTACAACCTTTCCGTCCAGGGGCCAATCCTTCCCATCAACTCGCCCCTCCTCGCGCTGACGCCGATCAGCCCGTTTCGCCCGCGGCGCTGGCGCGGGGCCCTCCTTCCGAACACGGCCGTGGTCAGGATCGAGGTGCTGGAGCCCGACAAGCGCCCGGTCAGCGCCGTTGCCGACAATATGGAGTTTCGCGATGTCATCACTGTGGACATCGTCGAGGAGGGCGGCATCGAGATTTTCATGATGTTCGACCCCGGCCATACGCTGGCCGAGCGAATTATCTCCGAGCAGTTTGGGTATTAGGGAATCGCGGCTGCGTGGCCGCGACCGGCTTGCGCGGTAAGCAGTTGATATCGTTTGTCCTTCCTAATAGCCTGAGCAGGCCGCGACCGGTCCCCGGCCAATGCGGCATCAGGGTTCCTTCTCGCCTTAGTGGTGACGAAATTTCCTTGCGTTGTGAGGGGACTCCGACGGGTATAAGGGCCGCACCGGGGGGCCTGAGGGAGCACTAGGTATGGTTGGGAACCGATCGGCGGGCCTCGTCGCCCTGCTCATCGCTTGCATCCCGTCTGCCATCGCGACCGCGTTCGCCCAGGATCCCGCGGCTCCCGCTCCCGCCCGCGTCATGGTCATCCTCGACGGCTCGAGCGGCATGTGGGGCCGGATCGGCGGCGAGAAAGAAATTCCCCTCGTGCGCAACGCTCTGAAGGGCGTCCTCGCCAGCCATAAGGATCGCGTGGCCTTCGGGTTTGCCGCGCTCGGGCATGGGTCCGGGTCCGGTTGCGCGGACTGGCAGGTGCGCGCGAAGCCCGGCGAGTTCACCAGCGCCACGCAGAACAAAATCCTCCTGAATTTCAGGCCGCGCAAGCAACGGCCGATCGCCACGGCGCTTACCGAGGCGGCAAAGGCGGCGGAGGGCGGCAATCTCGACCTCCTCCTCATCACCGATGGCCCGGATACTTGCGAAGCCGATGTCTGCGCCACCTCCAAAGCGCTGAAGGACGCAAATCCCGGTTTGCGTATTAGCGTGATCGGCTTCGACAAGGAGCCGTCCGAGTCCGTGAAGGCCTTGAGTTGCGCCGCCGATCTCACGGGTGGACGCTTCACGACGGCAACAAGCGCCGATGAACTGAAGCAAGGCTTGAGCGATATTCTCGACGTGGCGGCAAGCACCCCGGCCGCACCGGCACCTGCCGGGGCCGTGGTCGCGGCAAACCCCGACCCAGCCGCGCTGGTCGGAACGGCGCCGACGGAAATGGCTGAAGTCCCCGAATCGATCACCTCCGGCGAAGCGCCTCCCGCAGCAGAGGGCGAAGGCGAGATTCCGGAACCGACCAAAGTGCCGACCGTGACCATCGCCCCGCCCCCGATCGCCTCGAGCGAAAGCGTGCAGGCGAAATCCGCAGCAGAGCCGGGCGCTGCCGCAGGACCCAGCGGCCGAGCCTGCAGAAGGCGCGCCCCCGCAAGAGATGGCAGCAGCGCCGATAGGGCCGACCCCCTCACCGGCCGAGACCGCCCCTAGCGCGGAAACCGGCAATCCCTCACTGCCCGTCCCCGTCACCTTTAAGGCCGTGTTGACAGAGGCCGGTCCCGAAGTCGCGCACGGCGTGACCTGGCGCATCTTTTCAGCGAAGGCGGGTCAGAACGGGAAACGTCAGCTCATCGCCACGCGTCCGGAAGCCACCGCCACCGAGGCCCTGCTTCCCGGCGAATATCTCGTCAACGCCGCTTACGGGCTCTCAAACCTCACGAAGCAGATCAACGTGCATAGCGGCAAGTCCGCGGAAGAGACGTTCATTCTCAATTGCGGCGGCCTGAAGCTCGCTTCCATGCTCGTGACCGGGCAGGCGCTTCCGGACCGGATGGTGCAGTTCGACATCCTTTCCGACGAGGAAGATCAATTCGGCAACCGCCGTGAAATTCTGAATGAGGCGAAGCCCGGGGTGGTGATCCGGCTGAACGCCGGCGCCTATCACATCGTCAGCACCTACGGACAAACCAATGCCACGGTGCGCGCCGACGTCACGGTCGAGCCCGGCAAGATCACCGAGGCGACGATCAAGCACGCGGCGTCGCCGGTGACGTTCAAGCTGGTGCAGAATGCCGGCGGCGAGGCGCTCGCCGAAACGAAATGGCGCATCTTTACGCCGACCGGCGACGTGGTCAGCGAAGTTGCCGGCGCGCTGCCGACGCATATCCTCGCCGCCGGCGATTATGCCGTCGTCGCCAACCACAATGGCGAGAGCTATACGAGCAAATTCGCGGTGTTTCCCGGCCAGCCGAAGCAGATCGAAGTGGTGATGGATCAGGGGCCGACCTCGCCCGAGGCCCTACAGCTGATCATGAACCCGCCCGATCTTCCCTCTCCCGGCGAGGCCCCGACCGGCTCGCCCGATACCGGCATCGCCTTCGGCAGCGGAAGCGACGGCGCTACGCCGCCGCCTGGTCCTGGCGGGTTGATAAATCCGGGGGTCTTGCTTCGTCCGCGATTGCCTTGATGGCCGCCTCGAGCGGCATCACCTGCTGCTCCTGGCTTCCCAGCCGTCTGATCGAAACGGTCCCCTCCTCCGCCTCACGTCGTCCCACGACGAAGAGCACCGGCACCTTGGCGAGTGAGTGCTCGCGCACCTTATAGGTGATCTTCTCGTTGCGGAGATCGGCCTCACCCCTGAGCTTCGCCGCCTGCAGAGCGTCGAGAACTCGTGAGGCATAAGCGTCGGCTTCCGAAACGATGGTTGCCACAACCACCTGCACCGGCGACAGCCAGAGCGGCAGATGGCCGGCGTGATGCTCGATGAGGATGCCGGTGAAGCGCTCCAGCGAACCGAACATGGCGCGGTGGATCATCACCGGCACGGTCTTTTCTCCGTCCGAGCCGATGTAAAAGGCGCCGAGCCGGCCGGGCAGATTGAGATCGACCTGGATCGTGCCGCATTGCCAGTCGCGCCCGATGGCGTCGCGGAGCACATATTCGAGCTTCGGACCGTAAAAGGCCCCCTCGCCCGGATTGAGCTCATAGACGAGACCGGCGGCTTCCACCGCCCGTTTCAACGCCGCCTCAGCCTTGTCCCATACCTCGTCAGCGCCGACGCGCTTTTCGGGCCGGTCGGAGAATTTGATGCGGACATCCTCGAAACCGAAATCGCGGTAGATGGCCAGCATCTGCTCGTTCAGGCGCACGCATTCTTCCGTGATCTCATCTTCGGTGCAGAAGATATGCGCGTCGTCCTGCGTAAAGTGCCGGACGCGCAGGAGGCCGTGCAAGGCGCCGGACGGCTCGTAGCGATGCACCTTGCCGAATTCGGCGATGCGCAACGGAAGGTCGCGATAGCTCTTCAGCCCGTGCTTGAAGATCTGCACATGCCCGGGGCAGTTCATTGGCTTGCAGCAATAGACGCGCTCGTCGGGGGTCTCGGCGATGTACATGTTCTCGCCGAATTTCTCCCAGTGGCCGGAGCGCTCCCAGAGTGACCGGTCCAGCATGTCCGGGGAGTTCACTTCGACATAGCCCCAAGCCTGCTGCCGGCGGCGCATATAGCCGATCAGCGCCTGAAACAGCGTCCAGCCTTTGGGATGCCAAAAAACTGCTCCCGGCGCTTCTTCCTGGAAATGGAACAAATCCATCTCCCGGCCGAGACGCCGGTGATCGCGCTTCTCCGCCTCTTCGAGCTGATGCAAATAGGCGTTCAGCTGCTCTTCGGTCGCCCAGGCGGTGCCGTAAATGCGCTGAAGCATCGGCCGATTGGAATCGCCGCGCCAATAGGCGCCGGCAATCTTCAGAAGCTTGAAGGCGTTGCCGACTTTGCCCGTGGAGGTCATATGCGGCCCGCGGCAAAGATCGACCCATTCGGCTTGCGAATAGAGCTTCAAATCCTCGCCTTCGCGGATGGCGTCGATCAGCTCGAGCTTGAAGGTCTCACCCTTCTTCGCGAACCGATCCTTCGCGCTCTCACGGCTGACGATTTCGCAGGTGAAGGGTGAGTTGCGGGCGATGATCTCGCGCATCTTCGCCTCGATCTTTGGCAGATCGTCGGGGGTGAAGGGCTCCTCCCGCGCAAAATCGTAATAGAAGCCGTTCTCGATCACCGGGCCGATGGTGACTTGCGTTCCGGGATAGAGCGCCTGCACGGCCTCGGCCATTACATGCGCCGCATCGTGGCGGATGAGTTCGAGCGCCGCGTCATCCTCACGCGTCAGAATGCGGATCGCTGCCGAGCCGGAGATGGGTTCAGCGAGATCTTTCAGCGCGCCGTCAAGGCTCATCGCCACCGCCTTTTTGGCGAGCGACTTTGAGATCGACTCGGCCACGTCGCGGCCGGTGACACCCGGCTTGAAGTCGCGGCTCGAACCGTCAGGGAATGTCAGGGAGATCATCTTTCGCTCCTCTCACTCCTGCGTACGGGCGCAGGTAAGACGGACAACACTTGGCGGCCCCTTCTGCACAAGCGCAACAGCCGGAGTCAATCCCTTGTCAATCGGGCCGGGAAAAGCGCCAGCGGCCATAACGCCATGGAGCGAGGGAATGATGCTCGCCGCGAAGGTCGGGGACGGGATCGAGCCCATGGCTACCCCATGGGTGGCAGCGGCAGAGGCGCGCTGCCGTCAGCCAGGCGCCCTTCCACGCCCCGTTCGTCTCCACCGCCTCCCTCGCATAGTCGGAGCAGGACGGCAGATAGCGGCAATTCACGCCGAGGAGCGGGGATATAGCGACACGGTAGAGGGCAATCGGACCGAGAAGCAACGCCTTGGCGATGCGGGATGCCGCTCCGGGAGAAGCCGGCGCTGCCCGCATGCCCCGCTCAGACATGCGCTTCAGAGCGAGCGGCGTCGTCGGCGCGGCTTGCTTCGATCTGCGCGATGGCGTCCTCGACCGCGTCGAAGATGAGCAGGGTCGAGGCATGCCGGGCTTTATAATCCTTGACCGGCGCGAGGATGGCGAGGTCAGACCAACGGCCCTCGGGCGCCGGACCGCCCTCCTTCAGCATTTTCCGCATGATGGCGCCGACCCTCCGCAATTCCGCGGCGGTCGAGCCGACAATCTCGCGGCCCATGATCGCGGCTGACGTCTGCCCCAAGAGACAGGCCTTCACGCTCTGGCCATAGTCGACGACGATGTCGCCCTGCATGCGGAGATCGATCGTTACCTTGCTCCCGCAAAGCTTCGAATGGGCCGCGGCTGTGGCATCGGGAGCGCCCAGCCGCTCGGTGCGGCTGATATTCGCGGCAAGCTCTAAAATGCGTTGGCTATAAAGGTCTTCCGGGGAATTCATCTCACGTCAAAGCCTTAGGACTTCGCTTGCAGGTCACACTTGCCGTCTATATATGCAGCTTTGGTGGACAGCGCAGGGCAAATGGGCCGCTGCGAGTTGACGTACCACTATAAACTCCTCGGCGCCCGACTTGAATTGGGCAGGTTCAGAGGCCGAGCGAGGCAGGGCAGAAATGGACGCCACGATCAAGAAATTACCGACGCGGGCTGATGCAGCATCGCGCCATGCAGACCAACCTTCCCGCCCCTCCCGCGAGGTGGCCGAGGAGGCAGTCCGCACGCTGATCGCCTATGCCGGCGACGACCCCTCCCGCGAGGGCCTTCGCGACACGCCGCGCCGCGTGACGAGCGCCTATGACGAGTTCTTCGCGGGATATTACGAGGATCCGCTCGAAGTTTTGTCCCGCACCTTCGACGAGGTCGCCGGCTATGACGACATCGTCATGCTGCGCGACATCGAGCTTCATTCGCATTGCGAGCATCACATGATCCCCTTCGTCGGCAAGGCGCATGTCGCCTATTTTCCGACCGATCGGGTGGTCGGCATCTCCAAGCTTGCGCGCGTGGTCGAAGTCTTTTCCCGGCGCTTGCAAACGCAGGAGACGATGACGGCGCAGATCGCTGAGACCATCGACCGCGCTTTGAAGCCGAAGGGCGTCGCGGTGATGATCGAGGCGGTGCATCAATGCATGTCGCTGCGCGGCGTGAAGAAGCCCTCCGTCGCGACCATCACCACGCAGTTCACGGGCGTCTTCAAGGACGACCCCGCGCAGCAGGCGCGTTTTATGATGCTCGCCACCGAGCGCGGCCGCCTCTAAGGCGGCGCCTTGGGGGCGATATGGCGCAAATGACCGGCACATCCGCCCCCTCTTCCGAAGACGCCGCAGACGACATCGAGGAAGGCCTCTCCTTCGCGCCTCGGTTCGGAGCCGACGGCCTCATCCCCGTCACCGTGACTTGCGCGCGGACCGGGGAAGTCCTCATGCTCGCCTATATGAATGACGAGGCGTTGGCGCGGACCATCGAGACGGGCGAGGCGCATTATTGGTCGCGGTCGCGGCGACGGTTGTGGCGGAAGGGCGAGGAAAGCGGCAACGCCCAACGGGTCATCGAACTCCGAACCGATTGCGATCAAGATTCCCTCTGGATGAAGGTCGAGATGCAAGGCGTGGACGCCGCCTGTCATACGGGGCGGAAATCGTGCTTCTACCGCGCCGTGCTGGTCGGCCAAGGCGAGCCGGGCGCCGCGTCGCTGCGGTTCGTGGACGCCGACAAACTCTTCGATCCCAAGGACGTCTACCGTCACGCTGACGCCGCAAACAGAAACTTAAAAACTACGAAGTAGCGTGGATTGTTGATGAGCGTGCGGGCCTAGCACCGTCACGCTTCCGACACTCCGCTGATGGTTCTCGCGCGCCGGAGCTCACAAGGCATGGCAAGACCGCTGATCGGTATCGCACTTGGCGGCGGCGCGGCGCGCGGCTGGGCGCATATCGGCGTCTTGAAGGCGCTCGCCAATGCAGGACTCGAGCCAGATATCGTCGCCGGCACCTCGATCGGTGCTGTCGCGGGCGCCTGTTTCGTCACCGGCAGGCTCGACGCGTTGCAGGAATTCGCCGCCAGCCTCACGCGGCGGCGTGTCTTCGGCTTCCTCGACTTTAATTTTGCCGGCTCCGGACTCATCACCGGTCAGAGACTCTCAAGCCGCCTCGAGGCGCACCTGCAGGATTTCTGTATCGAGAAGCTGGAGCGGAAATTCGTTGCCGTGGCGACCGAGCTCGGCACAGGCCACGAGGTGTGGCTTAACAAGGGCAGCCTCGTCGACGCGCTAAAGGCCTCCTTCGCGCTTCCGGGCATCTTTCGCCCCGTGAAGATCAACGGCCGCTGGCTCATCGACGGCGCGCTCGTCAATCCTATTCCGGTGTCGGTCTGCCGCGCGCTTGGCGCCCGCGTTGTTATCGCCGTGACATTGAATGGCGGGCTCGGCGGCCGGGGCAGCATCATCCACGACCACGAAGCCCTCAGCGAGCCGCCGCTTCCCCCGGAGAATATACCCCCGGAGAAGAATGGCCGCGCCGCCGTGCATTTGTTGCACCGGCAGATCTTTGGGAGAAGCGATGGCGCGCCCGGCATCTCGGCGGTGATGATGGACGCCATCAACATCACGCAAGACCGGATCGCCCGGTCTCGGCTCGCAGGCGATCCCCCCGACATCATCATCGCGCCGAAGGTCGGCGAGATTGGCCTCTTCGATTTTCACCGCGCCGCGGAAGCGATGGCACAAGGTCAGAGCGCCACAGAAAGGCAGATTGACGATCTTGCTGCCCTGGTGAGGACGACGACGCCTTAGAGAGCGTCAGCCGGTGGCGATATATTCGCGCATCGCCGCTGCTTCCATCTCGGCTTCGGCAATACGCATTTTCACCACGTCGCCGATCGAGACGAGGCCGGCGAGCTTCCCTCTTTCGACGACGGGCATGTGGCGGAAACGATGCGATGTCATCTCCGACATCAGACGTTCGATCGTGTCGGATTCGCGCGCGGTGAAAACCGACCGCGTCATATAGGCGGAGACGGGATCCTTCAGCGCCTTGATGCCGGCGCTGCCGATGGCGCGGACGACGTCCCGCTCGGAGACGATGCCGACGACCTTTCCGCCCTCACCGGCGATGACGACGCAGCCGATACCGTAAGTCGCAAGCAGTTCGGCAATCTCCAGCAGAGTCATTTCAGGAGCGGCAGTTACGACGTCCCTTCCCTTCAACTTCAAAATTGACGCAACATTCATAACGTTTCCTCCAGCCCCTCTTACTGGTGGCCTGCGACATTCTGTCCTCGACGAGGCCGCCGCGCAAGAGAATCGAGAAAGCTAGTAGGGGCGCTGAATGCCGCTCGCCGGCATCGGCCGCACGTCGAAAAATCCGAATGCGACAAGGCCGAAGAGAAAACCGCCGATATGCGCCTCCCAGGCGATCTCGCCTTCGGCCCCGGCGAGGGAAATGATCCCGAAACCGAACAGCGCATTCAACGCCACCCAAACGCCGATGACGGCGAGAATGCGCGGATCGCTTAAGGTGCGTCCAAGCGTTTCGAGCGGCACCTCAGCCAAGTCTCGCGTGCCGCGATAGGCCCTGCCGCTGAAAGCAAATCGCAGCGCCGCCGCCATTTGCCCGGATATTGCCGCGGAGGCGCCCACCACCGGGGTGAGCTCGCCCCAATGCAACGCCAAATGGGCTAGCGCGCCGGCGATGCCGCAGGCGACGGAAAAGGCGACGAAACGCGCCGCGCCCACGCGCTTTGCAACCGCGCTGCCGAAGGCGATCATCCAGAGAAGATTGACGAGGAGGTGCGCCCAGCCGCCATGCACCAACATGTAAGTCACGAAGGACGTCACCGCGGTGATATCCCCGCCGGGCAGTTCGAAGGCCTCGCCGCTGTAGCGCGCGGGGATAAAAGCGAGCGCTAAGAGGAGCTCTACCCCCTCAATATCCGGCAGCAATCCTCTGACGACCTGAACGGCGATCATCAGGCCGGCCGCGATGAGGACGATGGCTGGAATGTTGAAGATCGGTTCGGAAGTCTGGCCGGGCTGGTCGTGCATCGCGTCTTTCAAGGATTTGGCGTCAACGCTTCAGTAGCCATAAGCAAAATGCCCGGCCGCGTGCAAATCGCAAGATCTGACTACAGTAAGAAGCCGGTAGTCTTAGCAAGCGATACCGTTGGCGAGAAATATTTGCCTCAAAACAAAACTATTTACCCAGGAACTTGGCGACGCTGGAGCGCGACGCGGAAACGTGTAGCTATGCCGCCGAAAGGTGAGGCATGCAGAACGGCGTCAGCAAACATCTGTTCGATTATTGGGAGCGCTTGCGCAACGGCCGCGTGGCGCCGCTCCGCTCCGAGATCGATCCAGCCGCGATCGCCTATCTGCTCCCCGATATTTTCATCGCCGAATGCCCCGAAGCGATGCGGACATGCCGCTTGCGACTTGCGGGAACGCGCATCTGTCGGGCCTTCGACCGCGAATTGCGCGGCGAGAACCTTCTCGACCTTTGGCACGGTAGCGATCGCGCTGTCTTTGCCTCGCTGCTGGAGTCGGTCATCCGCCAGGGCAGCGTCGGACATGTCATCTTCGACGCCTGGGCCGATGCCGAGCGCCGGGCGCGCTTCGAGCTTGTCTTAATGCCGGTGGCCGAAACGGGATCGCAGATCGGCCGGGTCCTCGGCGCCATCAGCGCCATCGATCCCCCCTTTTGGCTAGGCTCGATGCCGCTTCGTTGGCTTGAGATCGGCAGCACCGGCCTGGTGCGTCCTGACGGCAAGGATGCGACGCCGCAGATCGAGGATTTTTCCTCGAGGGCTCCCGCGCAACGCCACTTTCGTGTTTATCGTGGCGGCTTGGACGCGAGCCAAGAGCACGCGCTGCAAATCAAATCCGTCTAACTTTAGCCGCACTCTGGAACGGCGGAGAACGTTTGCCCCGCCTTTGTTCCTCCGCTTACTAAAAGTTTAGGCAAATTAACGCCGAGTTAGAGATGCGCGATCGTGCCTAAGAAGACCTTGCCGAGACCGATTCAAAACGCGGCACCTTTTTATGGGTCTCTCAAACCGTCTTTGAGACGATACCCCCAACAAAAAATTGGGGGGTTTGATGTTGAAGCAGTTTGCCGTGGGTGTCGGCTTTGTGATGTTCGTCTCGTCGCTGCCGGCGACGAAAGAACGCATGGCGTCTAAGCCCGAACCGCAGCGAGCCTTCCAGCAGGCGTCGATCGCGCCTGCCGCGATCGAGATGCCGTCGCGGGCGCCGAGAAAACCGATTGCGACGCGCATCGTCGAACAGGCTTCCTACGCGCCGCCGTCTCCCCCAATATCTCCGAAGCCGGTATTTCTGACGACCTTCGGGCAAAGCCTGCCCCCGGTCGGCTTCGTCAGCTTCTGCAAGAAGAATGGCGAGGACTGCCGGACGAACGGCAATCGGGGCGAGCGCGTGCAATTGACCGATGCGAGACTGGATCAACTCCGCGCCGTGAACCGCTATGTGAACGAGTCCGTCGAACCGGTCACCGACACCGATCTCTATGGCGAGGTCGAGGTTTGGACCTATCCTGGCAAGGGCAAAGGGGATTGCGAGGATTACGTGCTGCTGAAGCGGCGCCTCTTGATCGAGCGCGGCTGGCCGGAAGGAGCGCTTGCCATCACCGTCGTGCGCGACGAGAACCAAGAGGGACACGCGGTGCTGACGGTTCGGACCGACGCCGGCGATTTCGTGCTCGACAATAAGAACCCGAAAGTGCTGGCTTGGAAGGAAACGCCTTACATCTTCGTCAAGCAGCAATCGAAGGAGAACCCGCTTCTCTGGGTATCGCTGCTGCCGCCGGATCAGGCTCCCCAGACCAACGTTTCAGCGTCGAACCGCCGCAACGCGGAAGGCACGGGATCTTAAGGCCGCGTCACTCAAGACTTTAAGGACGCGCGCCGGGCGGTGGCCCCTCGGGGCCGCGCGGGCCAGGCGCCTTGTGGCCCCGGCTAGGCCGATCATGCCGGCCAAAATGACGGCCCGGTCCATGACGCATTTCTGCAAGCCGCGCCTCGATCTGCCCGACCTTCTCCAGCTGTTCGGGCGTCAGCGCAGTGCTTAGGGCATCGACTGCCTGCTTCAGCGCCTCGGCGCGCTTGCCGCGCTCGATCGCATTGTCGGCAAGCCGGCGAGCGCGGTCGAATGGCTTTGCCTCTGCCCCCGTTCGCTCTCTGTCCGCTGCATCCTTTTCGCCGGGCGACTTCGGGGCCATCATGGCAAGCAGCGCGTCGCTGTAATCGCGCCACGCATCGAGCTGGTTAGACCTAATGCCGATTTCCGTTTCCATGACGCTGAGCCGCTGCGCCAATTGATCGGGATGGAAACGCCCCTGTCCTTCGGATCGATCCTCGTGTCTGCACTGCTTCATATGGCCCTTGCGCCCGTGATGAGCACGAGCCTCACCTTCGGCATAAGCGAGACGCTCCCGGCCCTTCGTTGCAATTTCGGCGCGGTGAGCGGCGGCCAAATCCGGCTTTAAATGCGACATATCCTTCTCGGCCTTGGCGGATCCGAGGAGAAGCAAGCTCGCCACGGCAACGAGACTGAGCCAAACCTTAGAGGCGTTCATCGCGTGAATGTCCCTTCAGATGTTGGGGTGCAGACGAGCCAGGGCCGGTGGTTGCCGGCCGGGATCGGATATTTCGGAAAGTCTTTCCTTGCCCGAGAATGTGTCGAAACGTTGCTGCCTCCGCGGAAGCGCCGTTCAGACCAACGAACTTTCGAGCGGGGTTAGCCTTCGAGATCGAAATCGAGGATCGCCATCTGGAATTGATAGGAGGTCTCGCCGTCCTCATCGTCCTTGAAAAGCACGCCGATGAATTCATCGCCGACATAGACTTCGGCGGAATCATCCTTGCGGGGACGCTGCTTCACCTGGAGCGATTGAAGCTTGAACACCCGCTGCAGATAGCGCTCAAGCTTGATGATCTCCTCACGTGTCAAAACGACCCCCTTTGTGGCACGGCGCTGAAAGCGCGCTTCTTGACCGGCTATGCACCGGACTATCTGCCTTCTTGCAGCAGCTGATCCATGGTCAGCGCCGGCTCCTCGCAACCCGCCGGACCGATATCTTTCGCCGGAACGCCAGCGACCGTCCGCCGTGGCGGCACATCGTTCAGCACCACGCTTCCGGCAGCGATGCGCACGCAATCGCCGATGGTGATATTGCCGAGGATCTTGGCGCCGGAACCCATCATCACCCCGGAGCCGATCTTCGGATGCCGATCGTCGCGTTCATTGCCGGTGCCGCCAAGCGTCACGCCGTGCAGCAGCGAGCAATTATCGCCGATCACTGCCGTCTCGCCGATGACAATGCCGGTGGCATGGTCGAGCATGATGCCCTTCCCGAGCCGGGCGGCGGGATGAATATCCACGCCGAAGATGCGGCTGGACTGGCTCTGCAGGAACAGCGCGAAATCCTGGCGTCCGGTTCGCCAAAGATGATTGGCGAAACGATAGGTCTCAAGCGCCTGGAAGCCCTTGAAATAGAGAAGCGGCTCGATCAGGCGCCTGCAGGCGGGATCGCGCTTTGCCACGCCGACGAGATCGGCACGGAACACATCGCCGAGCCCCGGCTCCTCGGCCAGCACTTCGCGGAAGGTCTTGTGCAGGAGGCCGGCATCGACGGAAGGCTGCAGGCGGTTGGCAACGGTGTGGCACACCGCGTCTTCGAGCGTCGGCTCGCTGAGGATCGTCGCGAAAATCACGCTGGCGAGCACTGGCTCGTTCGCGCTCGTCTCTTCGGCTTCGCGGCGAACGCGATCCCAGATCGGGTCGTAGCTCCTGACCTGAGGCTGCACCGCGGTGAAGGGTCTGTTCATACCCACCTCCTCGCTTGAGGCAAGCGCCTAAGCGGCTTTGACTAGCATGGACTTAAGGCCGGGCGGCTAAAAAGTCGAGAACGCCTTGCTTAAAGCCTTTATCCCCAACAGCTCTCATATGGTCGCGGCCCTCGATGGAAAGAAGCCTCGCCCCGGGAATCAGAGCAACGAGGCCCTCCCCGGAACCGCCGATCACATCCTTGGTGCCGACGGCCACCAGCGACGGCAGCGCAATTTTGGCGAGTTCTTCCTTCGTGACCTTCTCCCGAGGACCTCGCATGCAGGCGGCCAGCGCCTTTAGGTCGCTGCCCGTTTGCTCGGCGAAAGCGCGAAAACTCCGCGCGGCATCGTTGCTCACCTCGTCGATGCTCGCGGCTTCGAGGGCCTTTGCCAGCGGGCCGGTGCCGACCATGCCGCGTACCATGTTGATACCGAGACCGGCAAAGATGACGCTCCGGGCCCGCTCCGGATATTTGAACACAAAAAAGGCAGCGATCCGCGCGCCCATCGAATAACCCATAATGTCGGCGCGCTGAATGCCGAGATGATCGAGAAGCCGGCGCGCATCCTCCGCCATCTCCGGAGCGCCGTAGCGATGCGGCTCGTAAAGCTTCTCGCTCTTGCCATGGCCGCGATTGTCGAGCGCGATGACGCGGCGTCCGGCCTGAATGAGCGCGGCGATCCAACCGGAATCGCGCCAATTGGCCGCAATGTTGGAGGCGAAGCCGTGAATGAGCAGGATCGGCTCCCCTTCCCCTTCGTCGATGTAGAAGATTTCGACGCCGTCCGATGCGAAGCTCGGCATCGCGCACTACCGCTCCGGGCGGCGCGCGTTTATGCTGCCGTCGTTCGAAGATGAAAGGATGGCCGCGCGGCGATGGCTCATATGCTCGTGCCCCATATGGTGAATGACAAGGGCGTCGACCGTATCGCGATCGGCGTCAAGGAATTCCAATGCATGGGCGCCTCTCCGCCTTTCGATCATCCGCATGTTTATCTCGATATGGGCGACGAGGATCAGCTCGTCTGTCCATATTGTTCGACGCTTTACCGCTACGATTCCAAACTTACCGCCCTCGAAAGTAATCCTCCATCCTGCATCTATGTCGCAACGGCCCCGCCCGGTGCGCCGGAAGCGTAAGCTTCGAAAATGATCGCAAGGTCAACGCCGGAACATGTTCTGATTGCCGGCGGCGGCATTGGCGGGCTGACCGCCGCGATCGCGCTCGGCCGCCGCGGGATCGCGGCGACAGTGCTGGAGCGATCGAGCTTCAGCGATCAGACCGGCGCCGGCATCCAGCTCGGCCCGAATGCCACTTCCGTGCTGCGCGAGCTTGGCGCGTTGGCGCCGATCGCCGAGCAGGGCTTCCGGCCGCAAGAGCTTGTCATTTTCGACGGCCTTTCCGGGAAGCGGATTGCCTCGATGCCGCTTGGGAGCGCGATGGAGCAGCGTTACGGCGGCCCTTACCTGACGCTGCATCGCGCCGATCTACATGCCGGCTTGCTGCGGGCCTGCCGAGCGCTCGGAACCGTCGATCTCCGCGAAAACGTAGCGGTGACGGACGTGGAGGCCTTTGACCGCAAGATCGTCGCAACGACCGGCGGCGGAAAGTCGCGAGAGGCGTCTTGGATGGTCGCCGCCGACGGGTTGTGGTCGGAGATAAGGCAACGCATGGCACCGCGCAGCTTGCTGCGTCACGCTCGCGCCACCGCCTGGCGGACGCTTTTGCCGCGCCTTTCTCTTCCCGCTCCGTTCAACGCGCCGATCGTCGGCCTTTGGCTCGGCCCGCACGCCCATATCGTCCATTACCCCGTTCGCGCCGGCGCAGCGCTCAACGTCGTCGCCATCGTCGATAGCGGACAGGCGGAAATGGGCTGGAATTTGGAGACCGAACCCACGCCGCTCCTCGACATGGTGCAAGGCTGGGCGAGCCCGTTACGCGAGCTGCTCGAAGGGGCCGCAAGCTGGAGATGCTGGTCCCTTTACCGTCTGCCACGCATGGGCGCATGGCACCAAGGCAGGATCGTTCTCATTGGCGACGCCGCCCACCCCGTGCTGCCTTATCTTGCGCAAGGCGCGGCGCTCGCCATCGAGGACGCAGCGACGCTCGCCTCCTGCCTGCAAGGGCGCGTGCAGGACCCCCTCGCCGCCTTTGCCGACTATGAGAGCTTGCGGCGTCCGCGCGTTGCGCGGGTGCAGCGCATGGCGCGGATTTACGGCCGGCTTTACCATTGGCGCGGGCCGACCGCCGCGGCGAGGAACGCTATCTTGCGCCGAAGCTCGCCGGAAGCTCTGTTGCAGCGGCTCGCTTGGCTCTACGGCAACGCTCGCAGCTAACGCCGCTCGGTCGCGTCTTTCTTCGAGGTCACCAGCAGGACGGCT
The DNA here is from genome assembly GCA_963786425.1 of uncultured Alphaproteobacteria bacterium. Lineage (GTDB taxonomy): Bacteria > Pseudomonadota > Alphaproteobacteria > Rhizobiales > Methyloligellaceae > Methyloceanibacter. The sequence continues at coordinate 428,469 of CAWAZB010000001.1, forward strand.
AGGCCGAGGAGCGCGGAGGCAAGCGATCCGACGAGGACCGAGAGCTTCACGACCGCCTCGCGTTCCGCATCGTCAAAGGCGAGCAAGCCAATGAAGAGGCTCATGGTGAAGCCGATACCGCAGAGAATCGCGACCCCGTAAATCTGCCACCAAGTCGCTCCCGCGGGCAGCGCCGCAATCCCAAGCCGCGTCGCAAGAAAAACGAAAAGCAGAATCCCGAGCTGCTTGCCGATGAAGAGGCCGCCAATGATGCCGAGCGAGAGAGGCGAGAACAGCGATTGGTGGCCGACATCGGCAAGCGATACGCCGGCATTGGCGAAGCCAAAGACCGGCAGGACCAGGAAGGCGACCCAAGGCGCTAAGCCGCGCTCCATTCTGTGCAGGAGCGAAGCATGGTCATCGCCGCGCTTCGACGACGCAAGTGGAATGGCGATCGCCAAGATGACGCCGGCGAGGCTCGCATGCACCCCCGAAGACAGCATCGACACCCAAAGAATTACCCCAAGAGCGAGATAGGGCAGCGGGTGCACGACACCTTGCCTGTTGAGCAGATAAAGGCCAAGCCCCGCCAAACCCGCGACGCCGAGCGCCGGCCAGGAAAGCTCGGCGGCATAGAAAATCGCGATGATCAGGATGGCGCCGAGATCGTCGATGATGGCGAGCGAGGTCAAAAAGACTTTCAGAGAAGTCGGCACGCGCGAGCCGAGCAGTGCCAGCACGCCGAGCGCAAAGGCGATGTCGGTCGCCGTGGGAATGGCCCAGCCGCGCCAATTCTCCGGATGCTCGGCATTGACGAGCATGAAGAACAGCGCGGGGAACAGCATGCCGCCGAAAGCGGCGATCAGCGGCAGTGCCCGGCGCGGCCACGTGTCGAGCTGGCCCTCGAGCATCTCACGCTTGATCTCGAGCCCGACGAGCAGAAAGAACACGGCCATCAGGCCGTCATTGATCCAATGCAGGAGATCGAGGCCGAGGATCTCGGTGTGAAAGAGCTTCGTGTAGTCGCCGGACAGCGCGGAATTTGCCGCGATCATGCCGAGTGCGGCGAAGCCCATGAGGACGAGGCCGCCGGAGGTCTCCGATTCGAGGAACCGGCGAAAAGTCTCCTGGGTAAACCGGCGTCGCCGCATCGGATAGGGCCTAAAGCGGAAGGGACTACGGTCCTATAATGGTCCTATCGCGCGCGGCCAACCGGGAAGGTGCGACCGCCAGACCGACAGCCGATATGCCTCATCCCGGCAGACTCGTGCCGATTAGTGTCCGGGGGCTCCCCGGCGGCTCGCTTCATAAAGGAACCAGACGCGCCGCTCGGCCTGATCGATCCAGGTTTCGATCAAGCTCGCCGTAGCGACGTCGCGCTCCTCATCGCAAAGGTCATGCGTCTCCCTTAAAGCGGCGATCATGGCTTGGTTGTCGGATCGCAACTCGGCAAGCATGTCGAGCGGATCGACATAGTCGGCATCATTGTCGCTGATGCGCTGCAGCCTCGCGATCTCGCCAATCGAATGGATGGTGTTGCCGCCGACTTTGCGGACGCGTTCGGCTATCTCGTCGGTGGTAGCGAAGATCTGCTCTGCCTGTTCATCGAAGAGCAGATGATAGTCGCGGAAATGCGGGCCCGAGACATGCCAGTGGAAGTTCTTCGTCTTCAGATAGAGCGCAAACGTATCGGCGAGGAGAACATTGAGCGCGCCGGTGATGTCGCGCCGGGCATTGTCACCGAGATCGGTCGGGGTCTGCAGCGGCGCCGTCCGGCGCTCCTTGACGTCCTTTTTCATGGGGATTCCTTTCCCGCATAAAGGGGGGTGGGCATTATATAAGTGGGTCACCGCTAGCGGATTTACAGCGGCCATCGGTCGCTGCCAAACAGATCAGGTCAGAGGGAGTGAAGAATGTTCATCGCCATGAACCGATTCAAGGTGCAGCCCGGCTCCGGGCCGGAGTTCGAACGGGTCTGGCTTGAGCGCCGCTCGCGCCTCGAAGAGGTGCCCGGCTTCGTCGCCTTTCATTTGCTGAAGGGGCCGGAGAAGGACGATCACATCCTTTACGCCTCGCACAGCCTCTGGCGGTCCGAGGCGGATTTTCTGGCATGGACGCGGTCAGACGCCTTCCGCCAGGCGCATGCCGGCGCCGGCGCCGGCAAGTCGATCTATCTCGGACATCCCGAGCTTGAGACCTTCACGGTCCTGCAAGAGGTCAACGCCGCGCCGCCTCCCGCTGTAAAAGCGGGAGGTTAGCGAAGTCAGACGACGTCAATTGACCCGCGTCACCTGGACGAGGTTGTCCGAATAGGTCGGCGCCCGGCCGAGGCCGCAATAGGCGTCCGAAGAGATGGAGTTCACCGAGCCGTCGGAGCGATTGAGGCTGCGCCAATAGCCGAGCGTCGCCACCACCACGCCTGAACCGACATCGTCCGTCACCCGGGCAAAACCCTCGAAGGCGCCACGCCCGTTGTAAACGCGGACAGGGTCCCCTTCGCGGATATTGCGGTCCGCCGCATCCTTGGGACTGATCAACACGAATTGCTCGCCCTGGCCTTGGATCTTATGCGGCTCGTTGGCGTAGCAGGAATTGAGAAAGCCGTGGCTCTTCGGCGAGAGGATGTTGAGCGGATAGCTCTCGGCGAGCTTGGCGTTACTCTCCGGGCTTTCGCGCGGTGGCACATAGCCCGGCAGAGGATCGACATCCTCGCCGGACTGCATCTCCTCATAGCCCATGCGAAATGCCGCGGCGACGAAGTTCTTGCCGTCCTTAATGAGGAACTCGACCTTGCCCGACGGTGTCGGGAAATTTCCTTCGGCATGCGGCAGCCGGTCGTCAGGCGTGCCGACGGCGAGATGGAAATAGCCATGCTCGCGGAAATAACTCATGTCGATGCCCGCCATCTGCGGGGCGTCCCATTTCAAATAATATTCGGCGAGCTCCATGTCGCTCATTTTGAACTGCTCGTCGTCGAAGCCCATGGCTCCGGCGAGCAGCCGGAAGATTTCCGCGTTCGATTTCGCTTCGCCGCAGGGCTCGATCGCCTTCTCGTTGATGGTCAAATAGAAGTGACCCCAGGAGAACATCATGTCGTCGTGCTCGCCGGCCATGGTGGCGGGCAGAATGATGTCGGCATAAGCGGCGGTGTCGGTGACGAAATGCTCCGCCGTCACGAAGAACAGATCTTCGCGGCTTAGCCCTTCCACGATCTTGTTGGTCTCCGGCGCCTGACTGACCGGATTGGTGTTGTAGATGTAGAGGCCCATGATCGGCGGATCGAGCTGCATGCCGCCGGTCAGCGCCTTGCCGAGCTGGAGATTGTTGACGACGCGGGAGCCGGGCCGGATGTAGTCGGGACGGGAAACCCTCGCCCAATCCACCGGGAACTCCCAGAGCGGCATCTGCAGCAAGCCGCCGCCGACATGCCGCCAGGAGCCGGCGAGCGCCGGAATGGCGCAGACGGCGCGGATGGCTTGGCCGCCGCCTGCATGCCGCTCGAGCGCCACTCCCATGCGGATCACCGCGGGCTGCGTCGTGGCAAATTCGCGCGCAAGGCGCGTAATCTCTTCGGCGGGGACGCCGGTGATCTTCTCGACATAAGCCGGCGTGAAGGCGCGCGCCCGCTCGGCGAGCTCCGGATAACCGACCGTGTGACGCTCGACCCAATCGCGATCGACGAGATTGTTCTCGATCAGCGCCGCGATGACGCCCATGGCGAGCGCCCCGTCGGTGCCGGGCTTCGGCCTGATGTGCCAATCGGCCTGCTTCGCCGTGCGCGAGCGGTAGGAGTTGATGACCACCACCTTCGCCCCGCGCTTCCGCGCTTCGAGCACGAACGGCCAATGATGCAGATTGGTCGAGATCGAATTGCAGGCCCAAATGACGATGTAGCGCGAATGCACGAAGCTCTCAGGATCGACGCCGCCCGTCGGTCCGACGGTGAGCAGCCACGCGGTGGAGGAGCCGGAGGCGCAGAAGGTCTTCTCGTTGACGGTGGAGCCGAGCCGATTGAAGAACGCGTCGCCCGCCGTCAGCCCCTGCACCAGCCCTTCATTCCCGAGATAGGAATAGGGCATGATCGCTTCCGAGCCATGTTTGGCGATGATCTCCTTCCAGCGCGTCGAGATCTCGGAGATGGCCTCATCCCAGCTGATGCGCTCGAACATGCGCGAGCCCTTCGGGCCTGAACGCCGGAGCGGATAGAGCACGCGATCGGGGTTGTAGTGATGGTCGTGGTAATCCTTGACCTTCACGCAGAGCGTGCCGCGGGTCATCGGGTGATCGCGGTTGCCGCGCACCTCGACCAGCTTTCCGCCTTCCACCTCATAGATCATGGCGCAGGTGTCGGGGCAGTCATGCGGACACCCGCCAAAAAACGTCGTGCGTAACGGCTGTTCGTTCATCATTGGCTCCCTAGGCGCGTTGGCTGCCGGCTCGTTAGGTGGCTCAGCTGATGACAGCCTAAAGGAGGCCCTTAAGCGCGTCGATGAATTTTCCCGCGCCAAACGCCGAAACTTGCCTAGGAAATGGCGGCTTTAATCCTCCTCCGCCGACGACCTTGCCTCGCGCAAGGCTGCCGCAAGATGCGTGTTCGCCGCCCTAACCCCTTCGAAGCTGGCCCGCAGCAGCAAGAAGAGGGTGACGCCATTGAGGATATGCCAGATGAAATGCGTCCCGAGCTTTCGCCCTTCGAGGGTGAGATCCTCGCAAAGGGTGATGTCGAGCGAGCGGAAGGTCACCGAGACGGCAAAGACGAGCGACGCCCAGAGGACGTAGCCAGCGGCTGGATGCCGGCGCTCATAAAGGAGCCCGCCGATCGCGGCCATCGCGATCAGAGCCGGGATGTAAATCAGACTTCCGTTCAGGCATTCCCCCGCTCCCGTGATGTCGGGTCCGGGGAAGCCGATGCCGCCGCTCCAGCATTTCAGCTGCATGGTGAGCGCGAGCACTCCCGTAAAGCCAATGAGAAGAAGCGTGGTCCAGCCGGGCGGAACGCGCAAGAAGCGGTTCAGCGCAAAGCCGAGATAGACGAGCATGAAGACGTCAATGGGAATGACGTCGGCGAGCAGCGTTCCCTTATCGGCAAAGAGATGGAAGGAGAGGCTGCCGAGCCCGATCAGAAACACGAGCGCAATAAGAAGCGCGTGATCGGCGCTGCGTTCCCCTCTCGGCCGGCGCAGCAGCAGCAAAAGCGCCGCTCCCGCCGCGATGAAGAAGGCGAGATTGCTCGCGGCATTAAAAGGCTCCGCAAGCACAGCCTCGTTCGTGCCGCGCTCGCAATAGAGGAACACGCGCTCCCACAGATCCATGGCTTCCCGCACTCCCCCAACGCTATTGCGCCGCTCTGCCGGCTGCACTTAGCCCGGAAATTTTCCCGGCTTCCCTTCCGTCCGAACTCAGCCCAAGATACCGCAAAACGCAGAGAGGATACTGAATTCATGCGCGGTTTGACGAAGGGGATCGTTGCGGCCTGCACATTGGCGAGCGGTGGGCTCTGTCTCGGGACGCCGGCGGCAATGGCCGGAGACAGGCTGCGTGGGGCCGAAGCCTATATCACGGTGCCGAGCGAATATGATCCGGCCGACACTGTCACAGGCGCCGTGCGCCGCGGACCGCGTGGCGACGAGGTGCAGCTTCCGGGAGGTGCCTGGATCCCTTGCGGCTTCAATTGCTTTTTCACGCTGAGGAACGCGACCGTCGATTTCTGGCGCCGCTACGACGTCCCGCATTAGGAGACGCTATTCTTCGACGGGAATGTCTTCTTCGCCTAGCGGCGCTTCTCCTTCCTCCTCGTCGTCGGAGACCGGCAGACCGAGGTCAGCTCTGCACTCGTCCTCGATCGCCTCATTCGCCTCCATCAGCACGTCGAGCGTGGGATAGGCCTCGGCGTCTTCGTCGGTGATGTCGTCCTTGTGCATCTTGGTCAGCATGTCGACATCGGCCTGAGAGTGGGCGCCTTCCACCAGCTTGCCGGCGATGCAGTCGCAATAGATCTTCGGCGTCACCTCGCTGCCCTCGCCGAGGCTCGGCTCATCCAATATGACGGGATCGGCGACGCAGGCATTAAGGAACGCCGCGGTGTCGGCCGTCTCTGCCCGCGCATTCGTATTAAGCACAAGCATCAAGCAGGCGGCGCTCAGAGCGCCTCGCGCCAACCGATGTCTCATCGGCCGTCCTCCCTTTGATGCAGGCTGCCTTCTATGGGCAGCCTTGCCGCGCACAGCATAAGAACGTGGACGGCGCTCAGCAACTGGCGAAAATGGGGAATTGTGACCGGCTCAGGCCGTCATTTTTTCTGCGGAGCGAGGCGGATATGCAGCTCTTTCAGCTGCTTCTCGCTCACCTCGGACGGGGCGCCCATGAGCAAATCTTCGGCCTGCTGATTCATGGGGAACATGACGACTTCGCGCAGATTTTCCTCGTCGCATAACAGCATGACGATGCGGTCGACGCCTGGAGCGATGCCGCCATGGGGCGGCGCGCCGAATTGCAGGGCCCGCAACATGCCGCCAAAGCGCTGCTCCAGTTCCTCTTTCGGGTAGCCGGCGATGGCAAACGCCTTCTCCATGATCTCCGGCTTGTGATTGCGGATGGCGCCGGAGGAAAGCTCCACCCCGTTGCAGACGAGATCATATTGATAGGCAAGGATTTCGAGCGGGTCCTTTTCGAGGAGCGCGTCGAGACCGCCTTGCGGCATCGAGAAAGGATTGTGAGAGAAGTCGACCCTCCCCTCGTCCTTGTTCCACTCATACATGGGGAAATCGACGATCCAGCAGAATTCGAAGCGGTCCTTGTCGATCAGATCGAGCTCCTGACCGATTTTTGTACGCGCGCGTCCGGCAAAATCCACAAACTCTGCCGGCACTCCGGCGATGAAGAACACGGCATCGCCGGGTTTTGCCTGTAATTGCTCGCGAATGGCGCTGGTGCGTACCGCGCCGAGATTGTTGGCGATCGGGCCTTTGCCGGCGGGATCGGCATTGGCCGGGGCATCGCTCGCCGGCTTATCGAAGATGATGTAGCCGAGGCCGCGCTGGCCTTCAGAAATCGCCCACGCATTCATACGATCGCAAAAGGCGCGCGAGCCGCCGGCGGGCGCCGGGATCGCCCAGATGCGCGTATTGGCGTCAGCCTCGATCATGCCGGCGAAGATCTTGAAGCCGGAGCCGCGGAAATGCTCGGTGACATCCGTCATCTCGATGGGATTGCGGAGATCCGGCTTGTCGGTGCCGTATTTGCGCATGGACTCGGCGAAGGCGATGCGCGGGAAGGATTGCGTCACCGGCTTGCCACCGCCGAACTCCTCGAACATCCCGCGCATGATCGGCTCGACCGTGGCGAAGACGTCGTCCTGCGTGACGAAGCTCATTTCGAGATCAAGCTGGTAAAACTCTCCCGGCGAACGGTCGGCGCGCGCATCTTCGTCGCGGAAGCAAGGCGCAATCTGAAAATACCGGTCGAAGCCGGCGATCATGATCAGCTGCTTGAATTGCTGCGGCGCCTGGGGCAGCGCGTAGAATTTTCCCGGATGCACGCGCGAGGGCACGAGATAATCGCGTGCCCCTTCAGGCGAGGAGGCCGTCAGGATCGGCGTTTGAAACTCGAAAAAGCCGGCATCGCGCATCCGCTGCCGCAACGACCAGATGATTGCCTGCCGCTTCATGATGTTGCGGTGAAGGCTCTCGCGCCGAAGGTCGAGGAAGCGATAGCGGAGGCGCGTATCCTCGGGATAATCCGGCTCGCCGAAGACCGGCAGCGGCAGCTCCTTCGCTTCAGACAGAATCTCGATCTCGGTGGCCCGCACCTCCAACTCTCCAGTCGGGAGGTTGGGATTGATGGTGTCTGCAGAGCGCGCGACCACCTCGCCGTCGATGCGCACGACCCATTCAGGCTTCAGCTTCTCGGCCACGGCAAAAGCCGGAGAGGACGGATCCACCACCGCTTGCGTCATTCCATAATGATCGCGAAGGTCGATGAAGAGAAGGCCGCCGTGATCGCGCAAGCGGTGAACCCAGCCGGAAAGACGAACCGTCTGACCGACATCGGCTTTGCGGAGCTCGCCGCAGGTGTGCGTTCGATAAGGATGCATACCGAAATGACGTTAGAGGGAGGTGGCGGAAAAGCGCATGACGTGCCGGCTTTGTCAAGGCAACGCCCCGGAGGCTGCCGGAACCCCGCGAGTTCGGCCCGCGTTGTTAGGGCAAGGCACTTTTTGAGAGGGATGTAGGTCATGAACAAGATCGGCATCACAATACCAATCCGCACGCGCTTGCCCGCGTCTGCGTGGATTGTCGCCGCGAGTGTTACGCTTTGGTCGACGGCTACCACTTATCTCGGCGAGGATTTCAACCCGCCTCACATGAAACTTGCGGCCGCCGCCCAAGGCGTGCCGCAACAAGGCGTCCCGCAAGGCGAAGATCCGCCCGGAGCGGAAAACGGGACCGAGCAGCTGCCCGGCAAGCAGCCGAACGAGACGCTGAGCGAGCACCTAGACCGCAACCAAGGGGTGATCACGCCGCCGCCGACCGGGGATGCGGAAATCTATACCACGGCCCCGAACCCCAATCCTGGGACGACGCCGGTGATTCCCCCGCCGGGAACGCCGGGCGGCGATCAAAGCGTGCAGCCGGAGTGAGGAGAGGCTCGCATCGAGCGGGCTTTCCCACCGGTCTCTTTGCGTCCGGCGAGGCTTAGGCTATATCGCCGTCAATGCATCTCATCACCCGCACTGACGAACTGGCCGAAGCCTGCACCCGGCTTGCCGCCGCCCCTTTCGTGGCGATCGACACCGAATTCATGCGCGAGCAGACTTTCTGGCCGAAACTTTGCCTCATCCAGATGGCGGGAGGCGACACGGAGATACTGGTCGACAGCATTTCCCCGGAAATCGATCTCGCCCCTTTTTTCGAATTGATGACCGATGAGCGCGTTCTGAAGGTTTTTCATTCGGCCCGCCAAGATATTGAGATTATTCACCATCTTGCCGGCGTCGTGCCGCACCCGATCTTCGACACGCAGGTCGCCGCCATGGTCTGCGGCTTCGGCGAGGCGGTCAGCTATTCGATGCTGGTGAAGCGCCTTCTGAACCGGAACCTCGACAAGAGCTCGCGCTTCACCGATTGGAGCCGGCGGCCGCTGTCCGACCGTCAGCTCACCTATGCCCTCGGCGACGTGCAGCATTTGCGCGACCTCTATCCGAAGCTGCGCGGCCAGCTCGACCGTTCCGAGCGCGCAAGCTGGCTGAGTGAGGAGATGGGGATCCTCACCGATCCAACCACCTATGAATCGCATCCGGAACATGCCTGGAAGCGATTGAAATTGCGGGTGAAGACGCCGAAGGCGCTCGCCGTGCTGATGGAGCTTGCGGCCTGGCGCGAGCGCGAGGCGCAAACGCAGAACGTGCCCCGCTCCCGTATCCTGAAGGACGAAGCATTGTACGACATCGCGAGCCAAGCGCCGCGCACCGTCGAGGATCTCGGCTCGCTGCGGTCCCTGCATAACGGCTATGCCCGCTCGAACCGCGGTCGCGCCGTGATCGAGGCGGTGGCGCGAGGGCTCGACCGCGATCCGAAAAGCGTGCCCTCGATCGAGCGCGGCGAACCGATGCCGCCCGAGGCGCAAGCCGTCGTCGATCTCTTGCGCGTTCTTCTGAAGGCTATCGCGGGCCGGCACGGGGTGGCGCCGAAGCTGATCGCCACCAGCGACGAACTCGAGGAAATTGCGCGGTCCGGCGACGAGGACGTTCCGGTGTTACGCGGCTGGCGCCGGAAACTGTTCGGCGACGATGCGCTTGCCTTGAAGCGCGGCGAATTGGCGCTCGTCATCAAGCGGGGGGAGGTTTCCGTCCAACCCGCAGACGCCCGCTCCGCGGAGACGGCGTTGCAGCAGGACTAGCGGCAGGAGCTCGATGATCAGCGGCGGCGCGACGGCGTTGGCTTGCGCTTGACCACCCGCATTTTCACCTTCGTACGCGCCTCGGGCGGCAATTTTTCGAAAGCGTCGAGCATAGTCTTCAGCTGGGCGCGAAGCCCGTGAATCTGATCGATGAGGTTGAGCAGCACCGGCACCTGCTCTTCGTCGAAGCCGAGCTTGTCTTCAAGATCGCGGATCATCGCGGCGCGGGCTAGGTCGGCCTCGGTGAAGGTCCCCTTTCCCTCATCGGCGTGGCGGATCCAACCCTGCCGCACCCAGATTCTGAGCCGCGTCACGCTTACCTGCCGCACCTTGGCGACGATGTCGTGCTCGGTCAGCATCAGGTCCGCTCTTTCAGCTTTTGGCGCGGATCGTAATTGTGCGTCCGGCTCCATTCCTCAGCAAAAGAACGCAGATCCTCGTCGATATGCTCCGGCATCACGACGAAGAGCTTCACCAGCTGGTCGCCATGCTTGCCGCCCTTCCCTTTCATGCCCCGGCCCTTAAGCCGCAGCGTTCTCCCGGTGTTGGAGCCCGGAGGGACGGTCGCATGCACATTGCCGGTGACAGTGGGGACCTGAATCTTCCCGCCAAGCACCGCCTCGGAAAAAGTGATCGGCACCTCGACGATGATGTCGTCGCCCTCGCGGCCAAATAAGGAATGCGGGCGCACCATGATCTCGACCAGGGCGTCGCCGGCCGGCCCGCCGCCGATGCCGCGCATGCCCTTTCCCTTCAGCCGCATCACTTGACCTTCGCCGACGCCGCCAGGAATGGTCACATCGAGCGTGCCCCCATCAGGAAGCGTGATGCGCTTCTTGGCGCCGTTCACCGCTTCCAGGAGATCGATTTCGAGCCGATATTGCGCGTCGCTGCCACGCATGGCGAAGCGTTCGCCGCGAGCGCCCCCGCTTTTTCGGAACATGTCTCCGAAGAGGTCCGAGAAGGAGCCGAGGTCCTCGAAGCCGGCGCTTGAGCGGTAGCGCGCGCCATCCTCGCCCCCTGCATATTCGCGGTAGTAACGCTGCTGCGGGCGCTCCTGGCCGCTCGCATCGATCTCGCCGAGATCGAAGCGCCGGCGCTTCTCCGCATCGCCGAGGATGTCATAGGCGGCAGTGATTTTCTTAAACTTATCCTCGGCGCTCTTATCGCCGGGGTTGAGGTCCGGATGCAGTTGCTTCGCAAGCTTGCGATAGGCCTTGGCGATATCCTCGGCAGTCGAGGTCCGGGAAACGCCTAGAGTGGAGTAGAGATCGTCTGCCATCAGGACTTCGAAAGCTGGAGGGCGGCAAGGCCAGCAAGAATTGCAGGTTTTTGCTCAGCCATTCAAGCGTTTAGCTTGCCGCAAGCTGAAATGAGGGGCCGACCCGGATTTCCGGCTCCCGGTCGAGCAGCGTCGCCAGATCCTTGAACCTGCGGTCGACCCGCTCTCCTTCCAAATTCGAATAGGGCTCCGGGACGGTCCACACCAGGCGATTTCCCTCGAAGGAGAGCGGCGTGTTCGGCAAGACGCCGGGCATCGATGCCGTGACCATATGCGCGGCCCGGAAGGCAGACCCCAAAATGCGCGCGCGCTTCACCATGTCCTTGTCGACGAGCTCGATCAGAGTCTGGCTGAGCTCGTCCTTGATGGTGCCCTCATTTCGGTAATAGACGGTGAGCGCGAGGAAGGCGCGGCCGGGATGATCGACGCCCACCAGATTCCCATGCGCGACGAGATTAAGGCTTTGCGCGCCGCGATAGTCGGGATGGGCATGCCAGCCGATATCGGAGAGCAAGCACGCCGCATGCCGAAGCCGGCGCTGCGAGGCATTCTCCTTCAAACCCGGCAATTCGAACAAAATGTCGGTCCAGTCGCAAAGCTCGTAGGCGCAAGCGACCGAACGCGAGCGGCGCCAGGCGAGATCGTCGCAGGCCGAGATGAGCGGTTCCTTGCTCCGCTCCTCCTCGCTCAGCATGGTGTAAAGCAACCCTTCGCGGATGCCGTAGACGGAGACGACGATGGAGCGCGGCCTCACCTGCTTGATCAGCCGTTCGAGAACGAGAGCCCCGAACGGCACAGTCTCACGCCGGGCGCTCGAGATATCACGGATGCCCGCGAGAGAGCTTTGCGATTGCTGATCGAGCAACGAGGAGAAGCGCAACGCGTCCGCCGCATCGATGCGGTAATTGTGCATCACGTTTAGCGGATAGCGCGTCTGCGTCATGTGCAGTCTGGCAAGCGCCCGCCACGTTCCGCCGATGGCGTAGAAATCGCGGTCCCTGCCCTTTTCGAGCCAGGGCACCTTGGCAAGCTCCGTATCGACGATCTCTCTTGCCCGCTTCAAATTCCCGCCGGCGGCATCGATCAATCGCAAGCCGCCGAGAGGGAGAGTTGCCGCGTCCGACAATGTGTCGTTGGCGACATCGACAAGCTCCAAACTGCCGCCGCCGAAATCGCCAACCAAACCATCCGCGTCGGAAATGCCGGCAATGACGCCAAGGCCCGCAAGTTCGGCCTCCTCCGTGCCGGAGAGCACCCGGATCGGCACGTTAAGAAGCCGTTCGGCCTTGGCGATGAACTCTGCTCCGTTGCTCGCCTCGCGCGCCGCAGCCGTCGCGATCGCTTCGACGCGGGCGACCTGCATTTGGTCGATCAGAGCGCGGAAGCGGCGAAGCGCCCGCAATGCCCGCGCCACAGCGTCGGCGCCGAGCCGTCCGGTCGAGGCAATCGAGCGCCCCAAGCCGCAAAGAACTTTCTCATTGAAGAGAGTGGTAGGGGCGCGTGTTGCACCCTCATAGACCACCAGCCGGACCGAGTTCGATCCGATGTCGACCACCGCGACGGGGAGTTGCTCGGGTCTTCGGGCCATGGTCTCGCTTGGCTGGCGACGAGCCTAACTCAATTCGATCACGCGCCCGAAATGCGGCGGCATATCTTCCTTAAGCGACGTCCCGCGTCCGGAAAGGCTAGGATTGGTCATGAAATAGTCCTGAGCGCTGAAAGGTTCCTGGCCGGGCTGCAACAGGATTCGCTCCGAGCTTCCGTCGGGAAGCACCTGCCAGCTCTGCAGATTATCCTTCAAATTCGCCACCATGATCTGATCCAAAATCTGCTCGTGCACCGTTGGATTTTTTATGGGCGCCATCAATTCGACCCGGCGGTCGAGGTTGCGAGGCATCATGTCGGCCGAGCTGATATAAACGGTTGCCTTGCGGCTCGGCAAGCCATGACCGGCTCCGAAGCAATAGATGCGCGCATGTTCGAGGAACCGGCCGATGATGCTCTTGACATAGATGTTGTCGGATAAGCCCGGCACGCCCGGCCGCAAACAGCAAATGCCGCGCACGACAAGATCGATGTCGACGCCTGCCCGGCTCGCCTCGTAAAGCGCATCGATAATCTCCGCATCGACCAGCGAATTCATTTTCATCCAGATCGCGGCCGGCCTACCGGCCTTCGCATGTTCGATCTCTTCGCGAATGTGCTGGAGGATGCGCGCCTTAATGCCGTTCGGTGAGACGGCCATGATTTCGAGCTCCGCGGGTTCCGCATAGCCGGTCACGAAATTGAAGATGCGCGAAACGTCGTGACCGATGGCGGGATCGGCGGTGAAGAAGGACAGATCGGTGTAAATCTTCGCCGTCACCGGGTGGTAGTTACCGGTCCCGACGTGGCAATAGGTGATGAGGTCTCCGCCCTCGCGGCGAACGATCAGGCTGAGCTTTGCGTGCGTCTTCAGCTCGATGAAGCCGTAGACAACCTGCACGCCCGCGCTTTCGAGATCGCGCGCCCATTTGATGTTGGCTTCCTCGTCGAAACGGGCTTTCAGCTCGACGACCGCCGTCACCGATTTCCCGGCCTCGACCGCATCTTTCAGCGCTTCGATGATCGGCGAGGTCTTGCTCGTGCGATAGAGCGTCCATTTGATGGCGACGACATCGGGATCGGCGGTGGCCTGCTTCAGGAATTGGAGCACCACGTCGAAGGATTCGTAAGGGTGGTGGACGAGAATGTCCTTCGCCCTGATGGCGGCAAAGCAATCGCCATGATGCTCGCGAATGCGCTCCGGAAACCGGCTGATATAGGGCTGGAATTTGAGGTCCGGGCGATCGCCGACGATGAGCTGATTGGTATCGGTCAATCCGATCAATCCGCGCTGCACGAAGCTTTCGCGCTCGGTGACCTTCAGCTCCTTCATCACGAATCGCTGCAGGCGCGCCGGCATCGATGATTCTATCTCCAGCCGGATCACCGATCCGCGCCGGCGGCGTTTCAGTGCGGATTCGAACAGGCGCACAAGGTCTTCCGCCTCTTCCTGGATTTCCACCTCGCTGTCGCGAAGGATGCGAAAGGCGCCCTGACTCCGCACGCGATAGCCGGGGAAGAGACGCGACACGAAAATGCCGACAACGGTCTCAAGGCGGATGAAGCGGATCGGCGCCGTCGCGTCGGTCCCCTCGGCAGGGAGCCGGATAAAGCGCGCGAGCTGCGAGGGGATCGGCAGAAGCGCGTGCATGGTGCGGAGCGACCCTTCGCGCACAAGCTCGAGCCCGAGGGTGAAGCCGAAATTCGGAATGAACGGAAAAGGATGTGCGGGATCGACGGCGATGGGCGTCAGGACCGAAAAGATCTGGCTGAGGAAATGCTCCTCCAGCCAATCCCGCTCCTTCGCCGTCAGCTCGTTGGCCTTGAGGACATCGACTCCGGCATCGGCCAGCAAATTCTCGAGCTGAACCCAGCTCTCCTGCTGCTCCTCGGTCAGCTCGGCGACGAAGCGGCTAATCTGATCGAGCTGCTCCGACGGCGTCAGACCGTCTTCGCTTGGCGTTTCGATGCCGGCGAGCACCTGGCCGCGCAGACCCGCGACGCGCACCATGTAAAATTCGTCGAGGTTCGAGGCCGAGATCGACAAGAAGCGCAAGCGTTCGAGCAGGGGATGCCGCTCATTCGCTGCCTCTTCGAGGACGCGCTTGTTGAATTGCAGCCAAGACAGCTCACGATTGAAGAAGCGGGAAGGCCCGAAACTCGCCACGCTGTCCGGCGTTTCGACCGCCGGTACTTGCTCTTGTACAGTCATTCTCGCTCCATTCGAACGCGGTCTCGATTTGGTCGTGCGACGGCCGGCCATTTTGCTCTTTCACTCTATCAGTTGTGTAACGGCGATGACGATTTCTAGGGTTTAGCCCGTTTCCACAGCCCCTCTCCGCAATGCCCGCATTACCAGCTGACGCGTGATCCTTCCCCCTGACGCCAGCGCTTCCCGGTCCACGGCCTCCACCGCCATCGCCGCCGCCGCCAGCGAACGGTCGATATGCAGGGCAAGGACCTCGAGCACCTTCGGCTCAATCGGCAGCTGCCGGTCGGCGAAATGCTTGAGCATTACAGTCTTCAGCAATGCATCGTCCGGTGCGCCGATGCGAATGGCCGGCGCGGCGTTCAGCCGCGAGGTGAGGTCCGGCAGGGAAAAATCGAGATGGATCGGAGCCTTTCGCGACGTCAGCAGCAACGATAGGTCCCTTTCGCGCACCAGATTCAGCAAATGAAAGAGCCAGCTTTCCTCGTAGCCCGCCCGGTCGATGTCCTCCAGGACAACGCCCTCTCCCTCGTTCGCCTCGAGCGCGCCGATATCGGCGCCGGAGGTAAGGGTTACGGCAGCCGAACGCGCCTGCCACACACGCACAAGGTGCGTCTTGCCGCTTGCGGCTGGGCCGATCAGGAGCTGAATGTTGTTCTGCCAGCGGGGCCATGCATCGATCAGGCGCACAGCGCCGAGGTTGCAGTCGCTGACGAGAAAATCCTCGGCACCGAGCGCCGGGCGATGCGGTAGCTCCAGGATGAGTTGTTCGGCCGTCACGAGGCCCTGATCCGGCTCTGCTCCGACCCGTTCGCGGCAACGGGCTGCCCCTTGGCGGTAATGGGCTTAGGCGGCGGCTCGTAGCTCGCCATATGCTTCAGCCAGCCCAAGAAATAAGCGCCCGCCGACACGATGGTCAGGATTCCTGTCACCGGAATGAGAACGGCGATGAGATCGTCGGCGCCAAGGTCGACGCCAAGATCTGCGAGGACAAGGCCGGCGAGCACGATCTGCGCGAGCGTATTGACCTTGCTGATGAGAAGCGGGTGGATCGGCACCGGCCGCGACAACACCCATGAGAGAAGGAAGGCCCCGATGATGAGGATATCGCGGCTTACCACGGCAATAACGATCCATGCCGGCAGATGGCCGTAGAAGCCAAGCGTCACATAGATGCTGACAAGCAGGGCCTTGTCGGCGATTGGATCGAGATAGGCGCCTAGCTCCGTCCGCCAATTGTAACGCTTGGCGAGGAATCCGTCGGCCGCGTCCGAAGCACCGGCGAGCAGGAACAGAACGAAGGCAGCCATCATCTCATGGGTGACGATGAGCCACATCACCACCGGCACCAGCACGATCCGGCCAAGCGTCAAGGTATTCGGGATATTCACGAAAATGCTCTCCCGGCGGCCGCCGGAGAACTCCCGGACAAGCGGTCGCCGGTGTCTGGCTTATCAGATTTCTGGGCCGGTTCGTAGATGCCGCTAGCGGGCCCGGATGATGAAATTGTCCTCGGCATTTTCGAAGGAAAAGCCGTTCTCGGCCAACACCTTCTGCAGGTGCCCTAGCGAGCCGGCATAGCCGAAGCTGACGGACGCGCCCCTGGCAGAGAGCTGGTTGACTTCAAAGCCTTGCAGGCCCGGTACATACATCAGCCGGTTGCGCATCTCTTGCCATTGCTGCAGACCCGAAAATTCGACGAGAGCGACCACGCTCCGTTCCGGCTCGCCTGTCTCAGCCTCGGGATCGACGGCAGAGAGGCCTTCCGACCCGTCGGGGGCTGGGACCCCGATCGCCTGGGCATCGCCGTCCTGTGCCTTCCAGCGATTTTCAATAACGGAGAGGGCAAATTCAGCCGCCTCCCGCGCGACGGCGTCTGCGTCGCCGGAGCTCATCAGGGTCTGCCCGAAATTGATCTGGCCGACGCCGTCCGCGCCGGCGAGCCGGACCATGTAGCCCTCCCCTTGCGGCTGCCCGACGGCGACCACCACGGGCTGACCGCTATAGGCGCCCTTTAGCTCCTCATAGGCATTGGCGTCGCCGGCAAGGACGGCCTCCAGGAGACGAGCATCGAGACCCTCCCGCGGCTGGATGATTGTCGCGGTTACAATCCCATGGCTCAAATCGAGGCCCATCCAGGCCTGGTACCAGGGACTGCCCGCTCCCGTCACTTTTTCGCCCTCAAGGGTCAACGGCATGATGGCGATGGGGGGACCGCGCCTCTCGCTGACGGGAATGCCGCGGCCGGCGAGAAATTCCTTCAGCGCCTGCTCGTTGAAGCTGATGTCGAGGCTCGCGATGTAGCGCGTGCTCGACATTCTCTCGTTCCGCACCGAAAGGCCGCCGATCAGGGATTCGATCTCTTGCGGCTGGATCGCGAGTTGTGCCGCGGCTCCAATAGGCGCCACGCGCTTCAACACGATGTGGAAGGCACGCTCCCCGGCTTCGGCCATGGCCTTCGCCTTCGCCTCGACGGCGCTCTTGGCCGCGACGTCGACCGGCAGCTTGGAGACGGTGTAGAGGCTGTCCTCCGATTGCGCGCGCGCCTCTCCGGCGACGAGAGCCAGCCCCAGCAGGACAACGCCGAATCCCACGGCACGTCCAAGAGTGGCGAAAAGGGTAAGCGATTTTCGGAACAGTTCAGGAGGCATGGGCACCATCTCAGCAGATGCCGGTAAACCGCGCAAATGTGACGAGGCGTGGGCCGATCGACATCATCAGGGTTCGAGCGTCACGGCTTGACGCGGACGGCCACGCCCGATTGATATGTGGCGACCATCGAGGCCCCTCACCTCAGGGAAAAATGCCCGCAAAATCGGAACGGAAAGCTCCACTCGGATACCGCGAGGCTGGCGTCGACATCGATGCCGGCAACGCGCTTGTGAAGGCGATCGGGCCGCTCGTAGCCCGCACCGCGCGGAAAGGGAGCGTCGGCGGGATCGGAGGCTTTGGCGGCCTGTTCGACCTCGCCGCATGCGGCTTCAAGGACCCGCTCCTGGTGGCGGCGACGGACGGCGTCGGCACGAAGCTGAAGCTTGCCATCGACACCGGCGACCATTCCGGCATCGGCATCGATCTCGTGGCGATGAACGTCAACGATCTCGTCGTGCAAGGCGCTGAGCCGCTGTTTTTTCTCGATTATTTCGCCTGTGGCAAGCTCCACATTGGCGTGGCCGAGGCGGTGATCGCCGGCATCGCCGAAGGCTGCAGCGAGGCCGGCTGCGCCTTGATCGGCGGCGAAACGGCGGAGATGCCGGGGCTTTATCAGCCCGGCGACTACGACCTTGCCGGATTTACCGTCGGCGCCGTGGAGCGGACGGCGCTGTTGCCGCGGCGGGACCTCGAAGTGGGCGATATCCTCCTTGCCCTGCCCTCTTCCGGCGTGCACGCCAACGGCTTTTCGCTCGTGCGGCGCATCGTGCAGGAGGCGGAGCTCGATTGGCGCGACCCGGCGCCATTCGCTTCGGGCAAAACGCTCGGCGAGGCGCTGCTTCTGCCGACGCGCATTTATGTGCGGCAGGTGCTCGGAGTCTTACGGGCGATGCCAGGCGCGGTGAAGGCGCTCGCTCACATCACCGGCGGAGGGCTGACGGAGAATCTGCCGCGTGTGCTTCCCGAGACGCTCGCCGCCGAGATCGACCTATCATCTTTCGCGCTGCCGCCTGTGTTCGACTGGCTGCAGCGGGAGGCGGGTATCGACGATGCGGAGATGCTGAAGACGTTCAACTGCGGCATCGGCATGGTGATCGTGACCTCTGAACGCGATGCCGACTCCGTGACGCAGTCTTTGCGTGCCTCAGGCGAAGCGCCCTGGCGGCTTGGCCGTCTCGTGCCGCGCTCCGCCGACATGGCCGTTCGTTACACGGGCAGCCTCAGCGCATGAGCAAGAAACGCGTCGGCGTTCTCATCTCCGGGCGCGGCTCAAATCTCCAATCCTTGATCGATGCTTGCGCGTCGTCGGACTATCCAGCGGAGATCGTCACGGTCATCTCAAATGTCGCCGGCGTGCAGGGCCTCGCCCGCGCCGAGGCGGCCGGTATTCGGACGCGCACGATCAGCCATACCGGCTTTCCGTCGCGCGAAGCCTTCGACGCCGCCATCGATACCGCGCTGAACGAAGCCGGCGTCGAGCTTCTCTGCAATGCCGGCTTCCTGCGATTGCAAACGGAAGGCTTTGTCGACAGCTGGCGCAATCGCCACCTCAATATTCATCCCTCGCTGCTGCCCGCCTATCGGGGACTGCACACCCATGCCCGTGCGATTGCCGACGGTGCGAGAGTGAGCGGCTGCACCGTGCATTTCGTCCGCTTGGAAATGGACGAGGGTCCGATCGTCGCGCAAGCCGCGGTACCGGTACTTAGCGACGACAGCGAGGAGACGCTTGCCGCGCGCGTGCTGCAGGCCGAGCACCGCCTTTATCCGCTCGCCTTGCGGCTCGTCGCTTCTGGCGCCGTCAATGTGATCGGCGAAAGGGTCGTCGCGGCGCTTGCCGAGCAGGAGCAGCCGCCGCTCTTTTCCCCACCCCTCGCCGATCGATCCTCACCTCGTTAAGCGCCAGCTTGTTGATCCTCAATTTAGACGTGGCGGCGTGCCGCACGACAAGATGCAGTTGGGACGATCCCCTCAAGATGGACAATGTCGCAAGACGGGTGCTACATGACAGGGAAAACAAGGCGCTACCGGCCAAAGAGGGCCGCTTGCCGCGCCGCCTCCAGCTCCGCAGATTAAGGCGGGTGCTACAGCTCGACGGAAACGGGATCAGGGGGAAATGGCCGAGATGAACGTCGCCTATTCTCCATCGCATGGGCTTGGCGAAGAGCAGAGCATCTGGTTCAAGCTCACGCCGCTGCTCAACCAAGAGAACCCGATGCAGGTTCTCATGGCGCTCAGCGAGAAATATGGCGGCGTCATTCCCATCAATTTGAAGAACCAGCGCATCGTGCTGCTGGCCGAGCCGGCGCATGCCGAGCGCGTTCTCGTCACCAACGCCGACAATTACACGAAATATTTCGACGGGCTCCGGCCGATCTTCGGCAAGAGCATGATCACGGTGGATGGCGCGCTCTGGCAAAAGATCCGCGCGCCGCAACAGCCAGCATTCCACCCGAACATGTTCGAGGACTATTTCCCCTATTTGATGGGCGCCATCAATTCGAAGATGGCCCGGTGGAAGCAGTTCTCCGAAACCGGCGAGACCATCGAGATGGTCGAGGAGACCTGGACGCTGGCGGCGGACATGGTGTGCAAGGCCCTGTTCGACCGCGAAATGCCATTCAATCCGCATTTCATTTTCAGCCAGGTCAAGACTTACACCGACGTGATGAATCACAAATCGCTGCGCCTAAAGACCGTGCGCGGGGAACTGATGGAAGTGACGCAAGACGACGCCGCCAAGGCCATGGAGGTTTGGGGCACGATGCCGGAGACCGTCGTCGGCGCTGGCATCCTCGAACATCGCGAAAAGACCCTGCTGAAAATGCTGGAAGCGGCCGAGGCCGATCCGACCTTCCCCGAATTCGACCGCCAGCAAGTGGTCGATGAGATGAAGCAATATCTCTGGGCCGGCACCGAAACGACGGCGCTGACGCTCGCCTGGTCGCTCTACCTCCTATCGCAGCACCCCGAAGCCATGGAGCGCATCCGCGAAGAGGCGAACCGCGTTTGCGGCACGCGCGATCCGGAATGGAACGAGGTGCAGCAGCTCACCTATACGCGCATGGTGATCCAGGAGACGATGCGCCTCTTCCCGCCGATCTGGGCGCTGATCCGCATCGCCGCCGGCGACGACGAAATCGAAGGGCGGCAAATCAAGGCCGGCGACAAGATCGTCATCCTCACCTATATCGCCCATCACAGCCCGAAATATTGGGAAGAGCCGGAGAAATTCGATCCGGAGCGCTTCGCGCCCGAGCGGGCGAAGAAGCGGGTGAAATATTCCTATCTGCCCTTTGCCGCCGGAAAACGCGCTTGCATCGGCGGAGCGCTGTCGCAGATCGAAAACACGCTGGCGCTCGTGCAGCTCTTGCGGCGCTTCACGCCGGAATATGTCGGACCGGTGCCGGCGAAGATCCACGCCACGGTGACGCTTTGCCCTAAGGGCGGCCTCCCATTCCGCATCAAGGAATTCAGCCGCTGATCCGCGGTGGCGGCATGATGCGGCTACTTTCCCGACCCTTCCGTGGCCTCGCCCTTATCGCGGCGCTGATCCTTGCCGCCTCCGTCGGAAGGGCGCCCGCGCAAGATCCGAAAGAGCGTCCCTGCACCGAAGACGCGATGCTCGTCTTCGACGCCTCGGGCTCCATGGCGGGAAATGGCTGGGGCTATGGCAGCGAGTCGGCGAATTCCCACACCCGCATCGAGAAGGTGCGGCGATCGCTCGCGGCGGTATTGCCGAGTATCACCCGCTTCCGCCGCGTCGGTCTCGTCACTTACGGCCCAGGCGCATCCAACCAATGCAATGTGAAGCTCGATTTTCCGCCTGAGGACAATTCAGCGCGGCGCGTTGTCGAAACGGTGAGCCGACTTATTCCAGCGGGGAGGACCCCGCTCACCGCCGGCGTCGAGCGTGCGGCGGAAATCCTCAACTATCGGCATAAGCCCGGCATCATCGTCGTTCTGACCGACGGCGAGGAGACTTGCGGCGGGAAACCTTGCGAGGTGGGGAAGCGGCTGCACGCGGAGGCGTTACAGCTCACCGTGCATGTGATCGGCCTCAGGGTGCAGAATTACACCTGGACCGGCGAGCAGAGCCTGCTCGATACGAAATGCCTCGCCGAAGAAAGTGGTGGGCTCTATATCGGCGTCGCGACGGAGCAGGAACTGATCGAGGCGCTCAGGAAAACGCTCGGTTGCCCGATGCTGTCTTAGGCCTCGCTCGTCGAGCAGGCGCTAACCGACGATCTCGCTTTTCTTGAAGAGGGACGCGATCTCGCGCTTGGCGGTCTCCGGGCTGTCGGAGCCATGCACCGAATTGCGCTGATGATTGACGCCGAAATCGCGCCTGATGGTTCCGGCCGCCGCATCTACGGGATTGGTCGCTCCCATAATTTCGCGGTTCTTGGCGATGGCGTTCTCGCCTTCGAGCACCTGCAGCACGATCGGGCCGGAAGTCATGAACTTGATGAGCTCTTTGTAATAAGGCTGCCCCTTGTGGATCTCGTAGAAGGATTTCGCGTCCTTCCTTTTCCAGCGGACCCGCTTTTGCGCGACAACTCTGAGGCCGGCACCCTCAAAACGCGCGACGATCTGCCCCGTCAGATTGCGTTCCGTCGCGTCAGGTTTGATGATCGAAAGCGTACGCTCCACGCCCATGGCCGTGATTGTCCCCGAATTGTTGTGATTTGTGCGCGCTTATAGCGGCCGAACGCCGCTCTCTCAAGCAAAGTTCAGGCCCGCTGCTGCCAGCGCCCCTGCTCGTCCTGCTGCCAATATGAGACGCTGAGTCCTTTGGCTCGCGCCTCTTGCCATTGCGCGCGGGCTTTGACCACGGCGTCCTCGTCGCGGCCGTCGAAGATGAACACGACGCGGCGGTAGGGCGAGCTATCGGCAAGCTCGGCGCCATCGACCAAGAACCTGACCGCGGCGTCATTCGGATTGTCCTGCTCGGCGGTCAGATAGATGGGGTGGGCTTCCGCCGAACCATCGCGCGCGGTGCCGTGGGGGAGGAAACTCTCATCGCTATAGGTCCATAGCCGCGTGTCGAGCGCCTCGACGCGTTCCTCGCTCGCGGCCTGCACGACCGCACGCCAGCCACGCTCGAGCGAGCGCTCGAGCAATGAGGGAAGGATGTCTTCCAGCGTCCGGCGCTCGAGGTGATAAAAATAAATCTCCGTCGCCGCTTGCTCGCTCACCGCGCGTCCGCCTCCCGCACATAAGGGTTGGCGCCCTTGCGCCAGAGCAGCCGGAGGGGAACGCCCGGAAGATCGAACGTCTCGCGGAGCGAATTTACGAGATAGCGCATATAGGAATCCGGCACGGCCTTCGGCCGCGAGCAGAAGGCGACGAAGGTCGGCGGACGCGCCTTGCTCTGCGTGATGTATCTGATCTTGATGCGGCGCCCCGAAACCGCCGGTGGCGGATGCGCCTCGACGGCCTCTTTGAGCCAGAGATTGAGGGCGTGCGTGGGGACGCGCCAATTCCACACCTCGTTTGCGGCGAGGACGGCGTCCATCAGGGCGCCCATGCCCTTGCGCTTCATCGCCGAGACCGGGACGAGAGCCACGCCCTTCAATTGCGGCAGGAGGCGCTGGCGGGTCTCCTCGAGCTCGGCGAGGCGCACGTCCGGATTGCGAACGAGGTCCCATTTGTTGATGGCGATGACCATCGCCCGTCCCTCTTCATTGGCGAGGTCGGCGATATGCAGATCCTGCTTTTCGAATGGCCGTTCCACGTCGAGCAGCAGGATCACCACTTCGGCAAAGCGGATCGCGCGCTCGGCATCGGCGGCGGAAAGGCCCTCCGCCCGGCCCTCCACCCGCATCCGCCGTCTGAGGCCCGCGGTGTCGAACAGCTGGATCGGAACGCCTTTCCATTCGAAGGGAACGGAAATCGCGTCGCGGGTGATGCCGGCTTCCGGGCCGGTGATCATCCGCTCCTCGCCGAGAAGCGCGTTCACGAGCGTCGATTTGCCGACATTCGGGCGGCCGATGACGGCAATGCGCAGATCGTGAAGCTCGGCGTCGGCCTCCTCCCCCTCTTCGGCTGTGTCCGGTGGCTGGTCTTGCCGGTCGAGCCCCTCTGCGGCGGCTTCGATCGCGTCCTTCAGATCGCCGATGCCTAGGTCGTGCTCGGCCGAGATGGCGAGCGGCTCGCCGAAGCCGAGCGAGAAAGCCTCGTAAAGACCTGCCTCGGCGGCGCGTCCCTCGACCTTGTTGGCGGCAAGAATGACGGGCTTGCCGGAGACCCGCACAAGCTCGGCGAAGATCTCATCGCCGGCGACAATTCCCGCGCGCGCATCGATGAGAAAGAGGACGAGATCCGCCTGCTCGATCGCGGCTTGGGTCTGCGCACGCATCCGCGCCGAGAGGCCTTCCTTGGCGTCCTCGAAGCCGGCGGTATCGATCAGCACCATCTCGCCGCCGCCGATCTCAGCCACGGCTTCGCGGCGATCGCGGGTGAGACCGGGCTGATCGTCGACAAGCGCCACCCGCCGCCCAAGCGAGGCGATTGAAAAGGGTGGACTTTCCGACATTCGGTCGGCCGACAATGGCAACGGTAAGGGGCATGGTCCGGTGGGGCTCAGCTCGCTTGCTAGCGGCTAGTTCAGGGCGAACAAGGTCGCGTCGTCGCTCAGAATATACATGCGGCCGCCGGCCACAACCGGCGCGACGAAGACGTCTTCTCCGAGATCGACGGTCCCCAATTGCTGCCCGGTCTTGGCGTCGACGCTCACAAGCTGGCCCTCGCCGGACGCCAGCCACAATTTACCCCCCGCGAGCACGGGGCCGCTCCAGCGCGCTTCACCCGGAAGCGAGGTCACCCACCGCACTTTTCCGTCGGTGCGGCCGAGCGCCATGACCTTGCCGCTGATATCCACGATGAACACGGCGTCTCCCGCCGGCCACGGCATCTGCGTGCTGACGACATTATGGGTCCAGAGCCGCTCGCCCGTCGCCTCAGAGGCCGCAATCATCTTGCCGCCGTGACTGACGGCAAAGACGACGCCGCGATCGATCACCGGCCTTGCTGGGTCGGCCAAGATGCCGGCGGCCGTCGTCCCCGTCGCGCGGGCCAGCAATTCTTTCCAGGCCGGCTGGCCGCTGCTCGGATCGAAGGCCGTCAACTCCCCTGCCGGAAACGCGGTGACGACATTGCGTCCGATCGCGGGACTGACATTGGAGAGGAGGGTCGCCGGGACCGGCAGACCGCGCGCGGTCCAGATCTCCTGCCCTTCGCTGCCTTCAAGGGCATGCAGGACGCTGTCGGTCGAGACGAAATAGACCTTGCCGCCGGCGGCGGCCGGCGAGCTGCGGATGGGCTCCCCAACTTCGTGGGTCCAGAGAATGGCGCCGCTCCCCGGATTGAGCCCCACCACTTTGCCGAAGCCCGTCACGGCATAGAGCCGCCCCGCATCGAGAGCGAGGCCACCGCCATAGCCTTCGGCGCGCTTCTCATTTTCCGGCGTGAGGTCGGTTGACCAGACCTTGCCGCCTCCGGAGGCCGAGAAGGCGGAGACCCTTCCGGCGGCATCGAGCGTGAAGACCTTGCCGTCGGCAACGAGGGGAACGGCGCTCAGCCTTCCCCTCGAGGACGAGCCGGTCCCCGCATCCGCGCTCCAGACCTTTCTGACACCCTCGCCGAGAGCGAGGTGTCCGGGACTATTCGTCTGATTGCCGCCGGGGCTCGTCCAAGAGGCATTTGCGACCGCCCCAGGCAAAGCGACCGGCCTTGAGCCGGCGGCAGGATCGACCTTGTACGGATCCTGACCGGTGATGACGGGAATGCGCTCCCCAGGGAAGCTTTTCCTCATCCTTTTCGAATGGATTCGGGATCGAGGGAAGGCTGCTGGCACAGCCTGTGACGCTCGCGGCGAGCGCCATGGTCGCGATCATCCGCCACAGAGGGCACGTTTTTCCCCGTCTTGATCGCGGGTCCACCCTCGCCACCTCGCTGAAGATCGCTATCTCGCAGTGGTGCTCAATGCTTGCGGAGAGCCGAAGATGAGAGAGAGCATCATCTCGGCGCGCTCGCGCAAATTCCCCGGCGTGCCCCGATCGCCGAGCAGCTCGCTGAACTGCTTTTCGGCTTCTGGCATATTCTTGTGCCGGTAGGCAGAAAGTCCGAGCATCTCCCGGGCGGAATATTTCCATTGGCTGCCGCTATCGATCAGCGGCTTTAGGCGCCGTTCCATTTCCGCAAGGTCGGCCTTTTCCACCAATAGGGTCGCCGCCTGAACGGTCGCGAGGCCTTTGATAACGCTGTCGCTCGTTTCTGCCGCGAGCGCGTCGTAAAGCGCAACCGCCTCGTCGATTTTCCCGGCCTTTGCCGTGGCCACGGCAAGCTGCAATCGCGCCAGCAGCTGGTAGCCGGTCGTGCCATCCTTGGCGAGTTCGGCGAAGATCTCGCGCGCCTGGTCCTCCTGGCCTTTGTCTTGCAGCGAAAGTGCACGGACGAAGTCGGCGCCGGTCGCTTCGGCGCGGCTCTTCTGCCAATGCGCCCAGCTCTTATATCCGGCAACTCCAGCGACGATGATCACGCCGGCGGCGATGATATAAACGCCGTACCGATCCCACAGCGCGCGGTAGCGCTCATGGCGGACGGCTTCCTCAACTTCGCGAAGAAAATTCTGGTCGCTCATCTTGCGGCGAACTCTTTATTCGGCGGAACGATTGCCCGTTCAGGCACCGCGCCGCTCCTCCCTGTCGTGGCCGTATAGGAAAGCTGCCCCATCGGCGCAAGCGCCGGCAGCATTGGAGCGATAAACCTCCCCCGACCGTCGCGGCCAGCCAAGCCGCTAACTTCCGGTCATTTTTGTCCTTTTCGGGGCCGCCTCCGGCTCGTCAAGCATCGGATAGGTGTGATCGCCGGTCGGGAAGGACCGGTTGCGAACGTCGCCGGCATAGGCCTTCACGGCGGCCTCGATCGCTCCTCCGAGCTCGGCGTATTTCCGCACGAATTGCGGGACGCGCGGGCTGAGGCCAAGCATGTCTTCAAGCACCAGGACCTGGCCGTCGCATTCGGCGCTCGCGCCGATGCCGATGGTCGGAATGGGGATCTGCTTTGTGATGCGTGCGGCGAGGAGTTCGGCCAGCGCCTCGAGCACGACGGCGAAGGCGCCGGCATCGGCAACGGCGCGGGCATCCTGCTCAAACGGCTCCCATTCGGAGCGGAAGCGTCCCCGAGGCTTGAAGCTGCCGAGCATGTTCACCGCTTGCGGCGTCATGCCGATATGGCTCATCACCGGGATCCCGCGCTCGGTGAGATAATGGATGGTCTCGGCCATATGCGCGCCGCCTTCGAGCTTGACGGCGCCGCAGCCGGTTTCCTTCATCACCCGGGCGGCGTTGCGAAAGGCAACTGAGGGGCTCTCCTCATAGGTGCCGAACGGCATGTCGACGACGACGAGCGCGCGGCTCGAGCCCCGCACCACCGCTTGCGCATGCATGATCATCAGCTCGAGCGGAACCGGCACGGTCGTCTCATAGCCGTGCATCACCATGCCGAGGGAATCGCCGACGAGAAGGATGTCGACATGCGGATCGATGAGCCGAGCCGTATGCGCATGATAGGCGGTGAGCGCCACGATGGGCTCGCCGCCCTTTCGCTTGGCGATCTCCGGCGCGCTGATGCGCTTCGAGGCGGAATGAGCTGACACTTACGTCTCTCTCCACAGCCGATGGGGGCCGTCTTATGGCAGATATATAGGAATTTTGCAGGGCAAAAAACCGCCGCAGGCACTCACCGCGCCCGCTTTCAGGAAAACGGCGATCCCGAGAATGAGAGGCGTGATTTCGCGACTTCGCGATTTCGCGAGTTGGATCCTTACGTCACCGGTCCGTCTTGGACAGGCGGTCCGAAGCGATTGCTGCCCGGCGTTCCGGAAAGGAAGCCCAGTTCGATCAGAAGCCACAGCCCGCCGATGATGGGAATGATCCCGATCAGCACCCACCATCCGGACTTGTCGCGATCATGAAACCGCTTGATGTGAACCATGATCGCTGGGATCAAGGTGAGCAGCGAGAAAATGCCGGTGAGAAGACCGACGCCGAGTTCCGGGTCGAAGGTTCCGAGGTTCAAATCGAGGAAATGCAGTGCAACGATGACTACGAAAAACGGCAAGACGAGACGCAACCACCATTGCTGGCGATTTATCCGTCCCGCTGCCGAAAAGTAAAACTGCTGATAATCGAAGTTCATTGCTGCCTCCCCCGGTCGAGTTCGGACGTCTGAACGTTACAAGAGGCAAGCCGATCGTCCCCGTCAACTAAAGAAGCGCGGCGATGAAGACCAGGCCCTACGCCATCCTTGAAGCGCCCTCCGCGCTCGGCCTGTCGACGGACGGCGTCGAGGGTTTGTCCGACCGGCTCCTGCAGATCGGGCTTGGCGAGCGCCTTCTTGCCCGTCACGCCGGACGGCTGGCGGTCCCGCCGAAGGATGTAGCGCCTGATCCCGAGACCCATGTCCTGAACGCGCATGCGATCGCTGCCTGGTCGCCTATCCTCGCTGACGCCGTCGTTGCGATGCTCGATGCGGGCGAGTTTCCTGTTGTCCTCGGCGGCGATTGCACAATCCTGCTCGGCTCGATGCTCGCCCTGCGGCGGCGCGGCCGCTACGGCCTCTTCTTCATCGACGGCCATGCCGATTTCTTTCAGCCGGAGGCTGAGCCGAAGGGCGAAGGGGCGTCCATGGATCTGGCCTTCGTCACTGGTTATGGACCCGCGCTTCTGACCGATCTGGAAGGCCGCCGGCCTCTGGTGCGGCCGGAACATTGCGTCGCCTTCGCTTATCGCGACCACGAGGATCAGGCCGCGTCCGGTAGCCAGCCTCTTCCGGCCGAGATGCCTCGCTACGATCTCCAGGCGGTGCGCCGGCTAGGGATCGAAGCCTCCACAAGGGCGGCGTTGGATCATCTGCTGCGGGCCGACCTCGACGGCTTCTTCGTGCATGTCGACGCCGATTGTCTCGACGACGCCATCATGCCGGCCGTCGATTTCCGTATCCCGGACGGCCTGACCCCAGACGAGCTCACGGTTGCGCTCCGTATCATCCTCGCAAGCGGGAGGGCGGCCGGCATCGAGGTCACCATCTACAACCCGCGGCTCGACGAGGACGGCAGCGCCGGCCGCGTCCTCGTCGATGTTCTCGCCGCGTCTCTCGGTACTGCCGCTCCCTCGTCGCGAGGCTAGCGTTACGACGACTTTGCCGCGGTGCTCATCTTGCTGAGCCCATCGTCCATCATCTCCGTCATCATTTTCTTGCCGTTCATGACGAAGCACATGGCCTTTTGCAGGAAATTGTGGTGAGCGGACATGTGCCACGTCACGGCGGTCTTGTCGCCGTCAGGCTTGAAGGTGAACTCCGAGGTGCTCGACCCCTCCATCGGCTTCACCATGGCGACATTGACCTTGACGAGCTCTCCTGGCCGGCTCTCGACGAGCGTCATCTTACCTTCGCCGACGTCGCTGTTGCCGGACCAGCTCGCCATCGTGCCGGTGCCTTCGCTCGGTCCGTCGTAGGTCATTTTGACATTTGGGTCGATCTTCGCCCAAGGCGACCACTTCTCCCATTTCTTCAGGTCGTTCACTTGCGCGAACACCGCGTCGGCCGGGGCTTCGACCGTGGCGGTGCGCGCCAAATGAAACTCGGAAGGCTGCAGCGCGACCACCACCACGAAAGCGGCAATCACGGCGGCAATTCCAATCAGGATCCATCTCAGCATGGCGATTCTCCTCCTTCTCCCTAAGGCGGGCGGACCATCGAACGGGTTCGCGTCAATCTTGTGACAAGCTCTTCATGCGCGCATCGCCGATCGCGGCGCTGACAAAGGCCTTACGTTCGGCAATCGAAGCGCGTGGAAGCTCGATCAGCTCATATCCTAGCGCATTATAAGCGTCGCTCAGCGCCGCATGGGTTCGCTCGGCTTCCGCGAAGCTCTGCTTCCGCTCGCTGTCTTCAGCAAAAATCTCCCGCCAGGGCGGAGCGATAAAGACCTCCCGCCGATATCGAAACGTCTCGGCGGCTTTGAGCATATGGGCCGGGACCGGAAGCCCGCAGAGACGCAGATAGCCGAGAACGTCCGGCACGCCCCGATCGAAGACAACCGGCCCCGCCTCCTCCTCGGCCATGCGATAGGAGCGCAGCTCCCAAGAGAGCATCAGCTCGGCAAAGAGCGCCCGGTCGCCCCAAGGCAAGGCGTTGCCGCCGATCGCGACCTGCTCTTTGATGACGGCACGGCCGGCCTCGATCGAGCGGGCATAGCCTTCCGCTTCGAGCGCATCGATCAGCGAGGTCTTACCGGAGCCGGGCCCGCCGGTGATGACGAAGAATGGATGGGGCATCGCCTCAAGGCCGGCCGTACTCGTCATGGCGGTGCCACCAGAAGCCCGTCTCGTTGCGGCCTTGGGGCGCGCGGTCGAGCCACTGATAAGCGCCCCAGAGGCCGTCCAGCCCTCGCGCAAAGCTCGAATAGGTGTGGTAAACGACGCCATCCTCCAATCACGAACGCGCTCATGCCCGGCCGCTCGCGTGTGTAGGTTGGCACGTCAGTGCCGGTCATCGCGGCACCCACGGAGGGCCCATCCGGTGTCGTGCGCGAAGCCATTGCCGGTTCGTCGTTCCGCCGTGCCTGCAGCGGCGGCTCGTGCTGGTAGTTGTAATCGATGCCTTGGCGCTGCTGCTCCTCGGTGAAATAGACGTTGAAATCGGAATTGAAGTCGCTGTTGAAGGATGACGCCCAGGGGAATTTCCATCCCATCCGGCGTTTGTAGTCCTGCAGCTTCGCGAGCGGCGCGCGCGAAATGGCCCAGAGCATCACGTCGTGATTGGCGAGGTGAAGGGCCACACCGTTAAACCCGTCCGCAATCGCCGAGCATGCCGGGCATCCGGCCGTGTAGTCCGGCCCGAACATGAAATGATAGACGAGGAGCTGCGAACGCCCTTGGAAGAGCTGCTTGAGCGAGAGGCTGCCATCGTCGGTGTCGAGACGATAGTCCTTGTCGATCCGGACCCAGGGCAGGTCCTGCCGCTGCCTCGCAACCTCGTCGCTGTGCCGCGTGAGGTCTTTCTCCGCCTTGAGCAGCTCAAGGCGTTTCGTCAGCCATTCTTCGCGCGTCCCAATCCGGTGCTCTGCCATCGCGATTGATCCTTAACATTGAGCAACTCGACTTTATCCCTGAAGGAAAGCATATGAGCGAAACCGAAATTGTGGCGACGGTCCACGCTTGGGACGAAGCGATGATCTCGAACGATCCGGCGGCGATCGGCAAATTCATGGCCGAGGATTGGACGATCGTCGGGTCCGACGGCAGCGTCAACGGCAGGGAGCTTTTGCTCAGCTTGATCGCCAGGGGCGAGCTGACGCATGACGTCATGTCGAGCGAGGATCTGATCGTCCGCCTCTATGGCGACAGCGCCGTGGTGATCGCCAAGGGCGTTTCCGGCGGCACGTTCAAAGGCCAGCCCTTTCGCGAGATCGAGCGCTCGTCGAATGTCTTCGTCCGGCGAGACGGAGGTTGGCTCTGCGTTCTGACGCATCTGTCGAAGCTCGCAGATCCTTCATAGGCCGCCCCGACCCTTTCCCCTCTCCCCTTGAGGGAGAGGGTGGTTCTTCGCGAAAGCGAAGAACCGGGTGAGGGGGTGATCCTTCGTTGGACGCGGCTTCGCCGCTGACCCCTCACCGCTCAGGCTCACACAGGAGTGTGTTCGCCCTCGCGTGCTCTCCCACAAGGGGAGAGCGGGAGTTAGCGATATGTCAGCGCTTGGCAAACACGATATGCGTGGCCTTCTCCGACGGCACATGCTCGGTCACTTCATAGCCAAGCGCCGGAAGGTCGATGCCGGCAAGCAACGGCTCGCCACCGCCGAGCAGCACCGGCGAGACCACGATGTGCATTTCATCGATGAGCCGCGCATTCAGATATTGGCGGATGGTGCCCGCCCCTCCCCCGACGCGAATGTCGCGCGTGCCGGCGGCCTCCTTCGCCCGGGCCAGTGCCGCCTCGACGCCCCCGGTCACGAAATGGAAGATCGTGCCGCCCTCCATTTCGAGCGGTGGACGCTCATGATGCGTCACGACGAAAACGGGCACGTGATAGGGCGGGTTCTCGCCCCACCAGCCGCGCCAGGTTTCGTCCGGCCAAGGCCCGCGCACCGGGCCGAACATATTGCGGCCGAGGATCCAGGCGCCGAGATTAGTCGAACCCGCGCGCGGCAAAATCGTCATCGACGCCGGTGGTGCCTTCATCCCGGCCGAACAGCGTGCGCTGGAAAGTGCGCGTCGGGAAGAACCATTGATGCAGCCCCATGCCGCCAACGCCCAGCGGATTGTCGAGGCTCTGGCCGGGACCGGCGCCGTAACCGTCGAGCGAAATTGCAAAGCTATGGACGCGCAGCTTGGTCATGATCGGCGGAGTGTAGCATCGTCAGGCCCGACCCCTACTCCCACTCGATCGTGCCGGGGGGCTTTGAGGTGATGTCGTAGACGACGCGGTTGATGCCGCGCACCTCGTTGATGATGCGGCGGGCGACGCTGCCGAGAAAGTCGTGGGAGAAATCGTAATAGTCGGCGGTCATGCCGTCGGTGGAGGTCACCGCCCGCAGCGCGCAGACATAGTCGTAAGTGCGCGCGTCGCCCATCACGCCCACGGTGCGCACGGGAAGCAGCACAGCGAAGGCCTGCCAGATTGTGTCGTAGAGGCCGGCTTTGCGGATCTCGTCGAGATAGACGGCGTCGGCGCGGCGGAGGATGGCGAGCTTCTCCTCCGAGACCTCGCCGGGAATGCGGATGGCAAGGCCCGGCCCCGGGAAGGGATGCCGGTTGACGAAGGCGGCGGGGAGGCCGAGCTCGCGCCCGAGCGCCCGCACCTCGTCCTTGAACAATTCGCGCAACGGCTCGAGCAGCTTCAGCCGCATCCGCTCAGGGAGGCCGCCGACATTGTGATGCGACTTGATCGTCGCCGACGGACCGCCGGAGAAGGAGACGCTCTCGATTACATCGGGGTAGAGCGTGCCTTGCGCGAGGAAATCCACCTCGCCGAGCTTCTCGGCCTCCTCCTCGAACACCTCGACGAAGACGCGGCCGATGGTCTTCCGCTTCGCTTCCGGATCGCTGACGCCCGAAAGCTCGGCGAGGAAACGCGGAGCTGCGCTCACCGCCACGAGCGGAATGTTGTAATGGCCGCGGAAGAGATCGACGACCTCGCGGGCCTCGTTCTCGCGCAAGAGGCCGTGATCGACGAAGATGCAGGTGAGCTGATCGCCGATCGCTTCATGGATGAGGAGCGCCGCGACCGAGGAATCGACGCCGCCTGAGAGGCCGCAGATGACGCGCCCCTTCCCTACTTGTTCGCGGATGCGCGCGACCTCGCTCTCGCGAAATTTCGCCATCGACCAATCGCCGGGGCAGCCCGCGACCTTATGCACGAAATTGGCGATGAGCCTCGCGCCATCGGGCGTATGCACCACTTCGGGGTGGAACTGCACGCCATAGAGCTTGCGTTCATCGTCGGCGATGGCGGCGAAAGGTGCGCCGTTCGAGGCGGCGACGGCGCGAAAGCCGTCGGGCAGCCGGGTGACGCGGTCGCCATGGCTCATCCAGACGGGGGCGCGGTCGCCGGTCTTCCAGAGGCCGTCGAAAAGCGGCGTCCGGTCGATAATCTCGATCTCGGCGCGCCCGAATTCGCTGGTGGTGGCCGCCTTCCACCTCGCCGCCAAGCGCGGCGACAAGCGCCTGCTCGCCATAGCAAATGCCGAGCACCGGCACGCCGGCTTCGACGATGGCGGGGGAGAGCCGCGGGGTGCCCGTCTCATGCACGCTGGCCGGGCCGCCGGAAAGGATGATCGCCTGCGGCAAGGCCGGCTTCAGGGCCTCGGCGGCGCGGTCGAAGGGCACGATCTCGGAATAGACGCCCGCCTCCCGAACTCGGCGCGCGATCAGCTGCGTGTATTGGGCGCCGAAATCGACGATGAGCACCTTCTCTTGCGGCTGCATGGCGCTCGATATCGAAATGGCGCTGAGTCGGCAATGGCCTCGCCACGGAAGACCTTTTGCGTGTGCCGCCGGAATTCTCAGGTTATCTCTGGACCAACAGAATCGAGGTCATCGGCCCTGCGGTGAAGCAGCAGGCGCGATGACGCGTGCGGGCGACGTGGGATGACGCAAAGCTCTTCTGGGGAACGGGCAGCCGAAGAGAGGCTGCGGTTGCAGATCGAGGCCTATCACGCTTCGGCGCTTGCTTATGCCGCGGTGAAGATCGGCCTGCCCGAGGCGATGGGGGAACGGGCCCGGACGGCGGCGGAAATCGCCGAGCTGCTGTCCCTGTCGTTACCGCACCTCACGCGGTTTCTGCGAGGTCTCGTCAGCATCGGAATTTGCGAAGAGCGCGGCGGCGGTAGCTTCGCGCTGTCCGCGCTTGGGAAGGCGCTCCAGCCTGGTGCCGCCGGCGCGGCTGCGCGAGAAGCTGCTGATCGTCGTCGAGCAATATTGGCGGCCCTGGTCGGAGCTGCCGCAGACTTTGCGGAGCGGGGAGCCAGCCTTCCCGCATGTGTTCGGGGCGCCGGTCGCCGAGTGGCGGCGGACGCATTCGGACGCGGGCGCCCTGTTCGAAACCTATCTGGCGAAGGAGGCCTCCGCCTCGGCCGGCCCGATCCTCGCGAGCCTCGATCTTTCCGGCGTGAAGACGGTGGCTGAGATCGGCGGCTATGGCGGGCTGCTCGCCGCCCTCCTGAAGGCGCATCCGAGCATCGACGGGTTGTTGGCTGGCGATCCCGCTGCCGACATCCCAGAGGCAGCAGACCTTTATCTGCTGACTGGCGTGCTTCGGAATTTCGACGATGAAGGCGCGCTCGCGATCTTGCGCAACTGCCGGCGCGCGATGCCGGCTTCGGCGCGCCTCGCGGTCATCGAGCGGTTGTTGCCCGAACACGCCGAGGACGATCCGGCGGCAACCATGCTCGATTTGCATATGATGACGATCACCGGCGGCAGACTGCGCACGCAGGCCGAGATCGAGACTTTGCTGATGCAAGCAGGTTTTACTCCCGCCTCCGCGCAGGAGAGGCCCGGTGCGCCCGGCATCATCGAGGCGGTTCCGGCGGGGTGAGGTCCTTCACATAGATGATCTTGCCGTCGCCGGGACCGTAGAAGTCGGCGAGCTGCGCCTCCTCGCGAAAGCCCATGCCGCGATAGAAGTCGCGGGTCGGGGCGTATTTGTCCGAGGAGGATGTGTCGGCATAGATGAGCGTGGCGCCGCTCTTGCGCATCGCCGCCTCCGCCTTGACGAAAGTCTGCGCGCCGAGACCCTTCCGATGCTCGTCGGGCGACACCGCAATCCAGAAGAGATCGTAGGCGCTCTTGGTACCGGCGATCGGACCGAAGCAGGCATAGGCGAGCAGCGTGCTGCCGCGTTCGGCGAGGATGAAGTGATAGCCGGAGCGGATGCCGCGCGTCAGGCGCTCGGCGACAAGCTCGGCTGCGACCTCTACCTCTGCCGGATTGAAGAAGCCGGTGGAGGCGACGAGCGACTTCACCCGCCCGACATCCTCGGCCATCACCGCCGTTCGCCATTCGAGCGCGTCGCGGCGTCCGTTGCGGCCATTGGCGCCGCGGGCGAGCGCAGGCGCCATCTGCCGCGCCGCTGAATGGCCCGTGAGGAGACCGGCGAAGAAATTCCGCACATTGGTGCCGAGCGTGCGCACGCGGTAGCCGCCCTCCTGCACCACGAGCGTGGCATAGCCCTGCTCGCCGATCATGTGGCCGAGGCGCTCGAAATCCCGCGCGCGATTCGACCAGGTGCCGGTCGGATCGCCGCGCGCCGTGTCGAAGCCCGCGCAGACAATGAGGTAGGCGGGCCGGAAGCGGCGAATGCGGCGCAAGGCCTCGGCCACGGCGGTGCGGTGCTCGTCCGGCGTGATGTGCTCAGGCAGCGGGATGTTGAGATTATAGCCGGCGCCTGCCCCGAGGCCCGTCTCGTCACGGAAGCCGGAGAAATAGGGATAGGCAAAGCTCGGATGACCGTGCACCGAGACCGTCAGCACGTCGGAGCGATTGTAGAAGATCTCCTGCTGGCCGTTGCCGTGGTGGTAGTCGATGTCGAGGATGGCGACGCGCCCGTAACGCGAGAGGAGATTGGCGGCGATGGCCGCGTTGTTGAAATAGCAAAAGCCCCCGAAATTCCGCGTCTCGGCGTGATGACCCGGCGGCCTCACCAGCGAATAAGCAAGATCGGCGCCTTCCAGCACCTTCTCCGCGGCGGTGAGGGTGCAATCGACGGCGGATCGCGCCGCGAGATAGGCGTTGAGATTGAGCGGCGTGAAAGTGTCGATGCAGTAATAGCCGGCAAGCACCGTCTCATCCTTCGGAGGACGGGCCGGATTCCGCGTCGGGAAGACATAAGGATAGATGGATTTCTTCGGCCCGGCGATGACGCAGGCTTTACGGATGTAGTCGACCAGGCGCCCGTCATGTACGGCACGGATATGCCGGTCGGGGAAATGCTTGACCTCGATGCGTTGGAAAAAACCGGAAGCCTTCAGCTCGGCCATGATCGAGCGGATGCGCACCGGCGCCTCCACATAACCGCGATCCTGTACGTGGTGGATGGTGTGGTCGTCGTTGACCACAAAGGTGATGCGCGGCTCGCCCGAAGGCGGCCCGAAACTCTTTGGCGCCGTTCGAGAGCGCGTATAGCGGGGCTCACGCAACCGGACGGGATCGTCCTTGATGGACTCGACCACCATCCGCACATAGGCCTCCGGCAGCACATATTTCCGCTCCAGGATGGCGCGCGCCACTTTCCGAACCTTGTCGCGGCTCGGCAGTTCTTCGGCGCCGAGGGGATCGAGAAGCAGATAAGGCGGATCGGTGCCGCCCGGCTGCACCGGGGTCTCATAGGCGGTGTTGACGATCGGCCGCGCGCCGTAACGCTCGTAAAAGCGCAAACGCGCCGTGTTCTGCGCCCTGATCTCCGCATTGGGGCTGAGCGTCGGGTCGTCGGGGAGGCTCTCAAAATAGAGTTGCGTGCCGAGCGCGCGTGCCTCTTCGCGCACGCGCCCATAGAGGCTCGCCCCGATGCCGCGGCCGGTGCCCCCGCGCGCGGTGGAGATAATCTCAAGATAGGAGAAGCCGATATCCGGCGCGTAAAGCAGTAGCGCCACGCCGAGGATCTGGTCGCGGGCATTCTCCGCCACGAAGAGGCGCGAGACGAATTTGTGCTTCAGCGGGTTGGAGAGCTGATCGGGGAGCTTGGCGATATCGCGCTCCGGCATCGAAGCGAATTGCTCGCGCATAATCTTCTGCGCGGCCTCGATGGCGGCACGGTTGGCCGTGGTGGTTGCGTCTGCGACCTTGCGGATTCGCAACATGCTCAAATGCGAAGCATGTCAGGACTCTTCCCGCAAGGGCCGGGGCGCAGCCTCGACGATCTTGCCGATGAGCTCGGGATAGGTCAGGCCGGCTTCCGCCCCGGCGGCTGCGAAGCCGGCGTCGGGATTGAGGCAGGGATTGACATTTACCTCCAGGATTGACGGGTTGCCGTCACTGTCCAGGCGGAAATCGACGCGCGCATAGCCGGAGAGCGAGAACAAATCCCAGGCGGCAACCGCGAGAGTTTGCAGCCGCGCCGCAAGCTTCGGCTCCGTCCGTTCCAGCCCGAACCGCCGCGGCGTCGAGGCATAGACCGCGCTTTCCGGCGTCCATTTGGCGTCATAGCCGACGATGCGCGGGGCATCTTCCGCCCAATTCTCGAACAGAATTTCGCTGATCGGCAGGACCTGCGCGCGACCGCGCGTCTCGATCAGGGCAAGGTTAAACTCACGCCCATCGAGATAGCGTTCGGCGAAATGCGCGGTGCCGAATTGCGCGTTCCGCTCCCCGATACGTTTCGCCGTCTCTCCGCCCTTCACCACCGAACTTGCATCCAACCCGAGCGAGCCATGCTCCCAGGCGGATTTGACGATGTAGAGCGCGTCGGGATCGAGCCCGCTTCCATCCACGGAAAAGGCCGGCGTCGGCAGACCGGCGCGTTCGAGCTTCGCCTTGGTCGCGACCTTCGAGAGGGTTTCGAGCCAGGCATCGGAATGCGCGCCGGTATAGGGAAGGCCGACCGCGTCGAGCAAAGCCGGGATGACAGGCGCGAGCCTTCCGTCGCCGCGCACGGCATCCACGAGGTTGAAGACGAGGCGCGGGCTTTGCCGCTTCAGCGCTTCGATGTCGTTGAGATTGAGATCGATCGCGACCGGCTCGGAGCGAAAACC
The DNA here is from genome assembly GCA_963786425.1 of uncultured Alphaproteobacteria bacterium. Taxonomy (GTDB): domain Bacteria; phylum Pseudomonadota; class Alphaproteobacteria; order Rhizobiales; family Methyloligellaceae; genus Methyloceanibacter. Next base: position 466,328 of record CAWAZB010000001.1, read on the forward strand.
GAGCTCCGTCAGTGCGTTTGCGACGGCTTCGGCGCTGATCAGCGTATCGATTTCGTCTGGGCGTTCCTTCGTCGCGGCATGCACGACGGGGATGAAGCCGCCGGGCTCAGGGGCCATCAGGCGCGTCTCCGGCTCCGTTCCGGCGCCGATCTCGCCAGACCGTAGCGGGCGAGGCCCGCATCGAGGATCGCGCCGATCAGCTCTTCGAAGGCGATGCCGTTTTGCGCGGCGAGGATCGGCAGGTCCGAATGCGAGGGATGCAGCCCCGGCAGCGTGTTCGCCTCGAGGAAGAATGGATCGCCGGAGGCATCGGAGCGGAAGTCGAGCCTAGCGGCGTCGCGGCATTCAAGCGCGCGATAGGCGAAAAGCGCCCGCTCCCCGGCGAGCCGCCCTTCGGCGTCATCGGCGCGGGCATAGGTGACCAGCTCCTCGCATAGCTCCTTGTTGTGCAGCGAATAGACGCCGGCGTCGGCATTCGCGTTCAGCGTGATCTCGCAAATCCCAATCACCCGCGCATCGTCGCCATTGCCGACGATGCCGATCGTGAATTCGCGGCCCGGCAAATAATCCTCGACGAGCACCGGCTGCCGGTATCGGGCGATCAGGCTTGTGGCGGTCTGCAAGAGCTCGGCGCGCGTCGCCGCGATGGACGCGCTTTCGCAGCCTTTGCCTGTCCCCTCCGCCAGCGGCTTCACGAAGGAGGGGAAGCGATCCCAGGCGCGGAGCTCGCCGGCCTCCGTCCCGACCATGAAGGCTGCCGTCGGAATCCCGGCGGCGGCAACCAGCCTTTTGGCGACCGCCTTGTCGAGAGACGCGGCTGAGGTCAGCGGATCGGAGAAAAGATAAGGCTGATCGAAGAGCTCGCAGAGCGCCGGCACCTGCGCCTCGCGCGAGCGTCCCCTCACCCCTTCGGCGATGGAGAAAACGAGATCGAAGCGTTTACCCGCCACGAGAAGCTGCGCCAGCGCCTGTCCGCGGCCAACGCGCTCAACCTCGCAGCCGAGCGTCTCCAAGGCGGCGACGAGCAGATCGATCGTCTCCACGGAGTCGAATTCGGCGACGTCCTCCTCGCTGAAGCCGAGGGCACGATAATCGTCGCGCAGATCGTAAACGAGACCGATGCGCATCAGAGTTGGTCGGGCACGCCCGGCCGGTCCGTTCCCACCGTTCCGCCGGGATCGGTGTAGCGATAAACGCCGCCCTCGAAATTGCGGAGGATGAGATCGTCGCCCTCGCGGCCGACGACATAATCGGGCAGGAGCGGGATCTTGCCGCCGCCGCCAGGCGCGTCGATCACATAAGTCGGCACGGCATAGCCGGTGGTGTGTCCGCGGAGGCCTCGCATGATTTCCAGGCCCTTATCGACGCTGGTGCGGAAATGCGAGGAGCCGCTGATCGGGTCGCATTGATAGAGGTAGTAGGGCCGCACCCGGCGCTTCAACAGATTGTGGAAGAGGTCCTTCAGCGTTTCGACGCTGTCATTGACGCCCTTCAACAGCACCGTCTGGCTGCCGAGCGGAATGCCGGCGTCGGCAAGCCGCGTGCAGGCCTCGGTCACTTCCGGTGTCACCTCGGCAGGATGGGTGAAGTGCAGGCTCATCCACAGCGGATGATGCTTCTTCAACACGCGAATGAGCGAACGGGTCACGCGCATCGGCAAGACCACCGGCACCTTCGTGCCGATGCGAATGAATTCGACATGGCGAATGGCGCGCAACCGTCCGAGCAGATAGTCGAGCCGCTCATCGGAAAGCGTCAGCGGATCGCCGCCGGAAATGAGCACGTCCCGGATCTCGGGATGCGCGGCGATATAGTCGAGCGCCTCCTCCCATTGCGGGCGGCTAAAGGAATAGTCGCCGCCCGGCTCGCCGACCATGCGAGAGCGCGTGCAATAGCGGCAATAGGTCGAGCAGAAGCCGGTCGCGAGGAAGAGGACGCGGTCAGGGTAGCGATGCACGAGGCCGGGGGCCGCGGTGTGGCCATCTTCTCCCAGAGGATCGTCGGCCTCTCCAGGCGCCTTCAGATATTCGGTGCCGACCGGAATATGCGTGCGGCGAAGCGGCTCGTCGGCATCCTCGCGGCTCATGAGGCTCGCATAATAGGGGGTGATGCCGAGGGGCAGCGAGCCTTGGTGCCGGCGGACTGCGTCCTTCTCGTCATCGGACAAGACAAAGATGCGCTCTAGCTCGGCGAGGGTTCGGATGCGCGCACGCGCCTGCCAGCGCCAATCGTTCCATTCCTGCGGCTCGATCGCGGGATAGAAGCGCTTGCGGAAGGCGCGCGTCGCCGGCCCCACCGGAAAGCGCTCGAGGCGACCGACAAGGGCCCCAATGCTTGGCGCATTGGGCGAAGGGGTTACGGAATGAGGCGGTCTCGTGAGAAGTGCTGTTGCCGTGTGGCAACTGGGCGGCTCTTCCGGCTCGCCGGGAAGCAGAATTCATTGATCTGAACCCCTCCAGCTCTCGATGGACCTTCGAGCGCCAATCGCCCGTTCGCTCATCCACGCAAAGAGCGGCAGTCATTTCAGCGACTCTCTTGTCGATTTCAAGGGGTAACGGCGTAAGCGGCGGAAACTTTTTTGGGCCGATGCCTCCACGCCATGACCCATGCGGGGTGGCGAGGATCGCGGCGCTAACGGCGCTGGAGAATTGCCACGAAAAAGCCGTCGGTGCCGAAGGTGGCCGGCGTCATCAGCATGGTGGTCTCGGAGCCGTCGGCAGAGGGAGGAGCCGCCGGCAGCCCGGCATCGTCCCACGCCTTCCGCCACGGTGTGAGAGCGAATTCTGGATGCCGCAGGAGGAAGGCCTCGACCTGAGATTGGTTTTCCGGCGGCAGGACCGAGCAAGTGATGTAGGCGAGGCGGCCGCCGGGCTTTACGAGCTTTGCACCTTGGTCGAGCACCGCCTCCTGCTCGGCGATGCGCGCCGCCAGCATCTCCGGAGAGACACGCCATTTGGCATCTGGACGCCGCCGCCAAACGCCTGAGCCGGTGCAGGGAGCATCGACGAGGACGAGATCCATCCTCCCTTCGAGCGGCGTGAGCGCGTCCGGTTCCCCGGGCGGAAGCACCTGCACATTGCGCGCGCCGGCGCGCTGCAGGCGGTCGAAGATCGGCCGGAGCCGTAGCCGGTCCCGATCATAGGCATAGAGCTGCCCGGTGTTCTGCATGGCAGCAGCGAGCGCCAGCGTCTTGCCCCCTGCCCCGGCGCAAAGGTCGAGCACTTGCTGCTTCGGACCGGCGCCAGAGACAAGCACCGCGAGCTGCGATCCCTGATCCTGAACTTCGAACCATCCCTTGCCATGGGCGGGCTCGGCCTCGACATGTGGATGGCGCGTCGCGCCGATGCCGGCGGCAATGCGGGCGCCCCACGGCGAATAGGCCGTCGCGACCGGCTCAAGGCGGCGGAGGGCATGCAGGACTTTGTCCCGCGTCGCCTTCAGGGTATTGGCGCGGAGGTCTACGGGGGCGCGCCCGGCAAGGCCCATCCCTTCCTCCACGTCCCGCTCGGCAAAGGCTTCACGAAAGAGCGGCGCGACCCATTCCGGAAAGTCGCCGCGAACATGGTCTGGCGCGTCGATTGGAAGAACGGCAAGGAGCCCGGCACGCTCAGCCTCCGATAAAGGTTCCGGCGCGAAACGGCTGCCGTCGGCGAGTGCCTCGACGCTTTCCGGGGTCATGTCCCAGGAGGTCACGAGGGTACGGAGCACGATGGCGCGCGGTGTGTCGTCTCCCATCGCGTAAGCGCTCGATGCCTTCCGCCGCAACGCATCGAAAACGAGATTGCCGATCGCCGAGCGGTCTCCCGATCCGGCGAAGCGGTGCGACAGCCCCCAATCCTTCAGGGCTTCGGCGGCGGGGCGCTTCCGCGCGTCGATATCCGCCAGCACCTCGATGGCGGCGGAGATGCGTCCTGCTGGTGTCATCCGCTGGACATAACGCCTCGCAACCCGGCGCGACAGGGCCGCGGCAGAACCTCTTCCCCTAAGAACTGCCGCGACATGAACGGGAGTTCAATTGACGAGCCCCGTTCCCATGGTCTTAAACATGGGCAAAATTCCCGAGACGCCTAAGGAGGATTGAATGCCCGTACCGGTTAGAATTGCCATAAGGCGAGCAGCAATCGCCGCCGGAATATTGGCGATGGCCGTCGGCCTGATCTCGTCCGCATCGGCGGCCGATGCCGAAAAGGCGCCCGAAACGCCGAAAGCCCCGCTCTTGGAGCAGGTCGATCCCCCCGCCAAACAAGAAGATGCTCCGGCCGCATCTGGTGGCGTTACCGCGACGAATCCTTGCTTCACCGGCCGGGGAACCATCAAAGAAGTGCTCGACGCTTGCGCTTCTTTCATCGCCTCAGGATCGAAGGATCAGGACCTTGTCGTCGCGGCACATGGGAATCGCGCGCTCGGACTGTCTGCCATCAAGGATTTCGACGGAGCGGTAAAAGAATTGGATAAGGCGCTGGCGCTCGATGGCGACGAGCCCAATCTTTATTTCATGCGCGCGGCCGCGCACCGGGCGAAAAAGGATTTGAAGACCGCGGTCGCCGATATTGACGAGGCCATCAAGCTCAAGGGCGATAGCGGCAATTATTACATGATGCGCGGCATGATCTTGAGCGACCAAGGCGATTTCGACGGCGCCGCGACCGCGCTTGACCAGAAGGTGAAGCTCGACCCGAAAGAGGCGACCGGATTCGAGAAGCGCGCCGAAATTTTCCGTCAGAAGAAGGATTACGACCGTGCTGCCGCCGATTTTTCGGAAGTGATCAAGCTCGATCCGCAGCAGGCCAAAGCCTATATCGATCGCGGCTGGGTCTATGTCCTCAAGAACGATCTCGACAAAGCGCTGGAGGACTTTTCAAAAGCGCTGGTGATCCATCCGAACGATGCGTCCGCCCTTGTCGGGCGTGGCCTCGTGAAGAGCCGCAAGGGTAAGCCCACCGACGGCAGCGCCGACATCCAGATGGCCATCAAGTTCGAGCCGGACATTATCGAGCGGATCAAAAAGCTCGGGGTGCAATAGTCTTCCGCCGGGGGTGGGCGGCAGGCGTCACGATTCCCGCGGATAGTTCGGAGATTCGCGGGTGATGGTCACGTCATGCACGTGGCTCTCGCGCAAAGCGGCTGGCGAGATGCGGATGAACTCCGCCAAGGCGGCAAATTCGGCGAGGTTGCGCGCGCCCGTATAGCCCATCGAGGCGCGCAGGCCGCCGATCAGCTGGTGCAGGACGCTGGAAAGCGGGCCGCGATAGGGAACCTGGCCCTCAACGCCTTCGGGAACCAGCTTCAGAACTTCCTTGATATCCTGCTGAAAATAACGGTCCGCGGAGCCACGCGCCATGGCGCCCACGGCGCCCATGCCGCGATAGGATTTGTAAGAGCGCCCTTGGTAGAGATAGACCTCCCCGGGGCTCTCATCGGTGCCGGCGAGCAGCGAACCGATCATCACGCAATCGGCGCCCGCCGCGAGCGCCTTGGCGAGGTCTCCGGAATATTTGATGCCGCCGTCGGAGATGACGGGCACGTCCTGCTTCTTCGCCACCTCAACCGCTTCCAAGATCGCCGTTAGTTGCGGCACGCCAACGCCGGCCACGATGCGGGTCGTGCAGATCGATCCCGGGCCGATGCCGACCTTCACGGCGTCGGCGCCGGCATCGATCAAGCGCTTGCGTGCCCTCGCGGGTCGCCACGTTCCCGGCGACGACCTGCACAGCGTTCGATTTCCGCTTGATGCGATCGATCGCATCGAGGACTTGGACTTGATGGCCGTGGGCGGTGTCAACGACGATCAGATCGGCGCCGGCGTCGATAAGCATCTCGCTCCTGGCAAAGCCTTTGTCGCCCACGCTTGTCGCGGCAGCGACGCGGAGACGTCCCTGCTCGTCCTTGCAAGCGTTGGGATGCACCCTCGCCTTTTCGATGTCCTTCACGGTGATAAGGCCGATGCAGCGATAGTCGTCATCAACCACGAGCAGCTTCTCGATGCGATGCGAGTGCAGGAGGCGCTTCGCTTCCTCTGAGTCGACGCCGTCCTTGACGGTGACGAGCCCCTCCTTCGTCATCAGCTCATGCACCGGCTGACCCGGGTTCGTGGCGAAACGGACGTCCCTATTGGTGAGGATGCCGACGAGCTTTCCGTCGCGAGCGCCATTGCGGCCGGACTCGACCACCGGAATGCCGGAGATCTGATGGTCGGCCATCAGCTTCAGCGCATCCGCCAGCGTCGCATTCGGGGCGATCGTGACCGGATTCACCACCATGCCGGATTCGAATTTCTTCACCTGCGCGACCTGAGCCGCCTGATCCTCCGGATCCAGATTGCGGTGAACGACGCCGATGCCGCCGGCCTGCGCCATGGCAATGGCGAGCCTTGCTTCGGTGACGGTGTCCATGGCCGACGACAGGATGGGAATGTGCAGCGAGATCGTCCGCGTAACCCGTGTGCTCACATCGACCGTGCTCGGCAGGACGTCCGAGGCGGCGGGCCGGATCAGCACATCGTCGAAAGTGAGCCCAAGCTCGACGTCGCGGAGTAGCTTCTTGTCTGGAATGGGCCCTTCGGGCATCAGCCAACCTCGTCTCTCGGCTTAGCAGGTCTCACGCCGCATCCGCTGGAAGCGGCGCGGCTGCGCCGAAGCGGTTTTGGCGGGCTTCGCCGGTTGGCGGCCTCCTTTATCAGTTCGACCGGGCTTTGGGAAGGCGAGCGGCGCGACTTCCTAGGGAACTGCAAGCCACCTCCAAACATTTCTTTGATAACAAGGACCAGGCGGGACGTGTGCCTGGAGTCCAGCAACGAAAAGGAGTTTTCCATGAACAGGAGCTTAGCGGCGATAGGCGCTCTCGCAGGAGCGCTTCTAGTCATGCCCTTGGCCCAAAGCCCGGCATCGGCCTCTCCCGCTTCGGGGCTTAAGGACGTTGGCGGGTCCGTCCCGGCCGGCCAGATCGACCTTGTGCGTGAAGGCGGTGGCCGCGGCGGAGGCGGTGGCCTGAGCGGCGGCGGTGGCCGCGGCGGAGGCGGTGGCCTTAGCGGCGGCGGCGGCCGGGGTGGCGGCGGCGCTCTCAGCGGCGGTGGTCGCGGTGGCGGCGGTGCTCTCAGCCGGGGTGGCGGCGGGCGGCCTTCGCTCGGCGGCTCCTCGCGTGGCGGCCGCAACTTTGTGAACCGCGGCGGAGGACGGGATTTCGGCAACAGAATTCGCGGTGGTGACCGTCGCGTCACGGGCCGCGATTTCGATCGGCCGCGCATGGACCGCGGCAGTCGGCGGCATGCCGGCCGCGACCATGATGGACGGGGCTGGAAGCATCGCCATCATCGCAATCGCTTCTACTATGGCACGCCCTATTGGGCTTACGGCGTCTACGCCGGCGGCGGTTGCAACTACCTGTATCGCCGCGCGACTATGAGCGGCAGCCCCTATTGGTGGTCGCGATATCAGGATTGCATCGGATACGACTATTACTAGGAAAGCGGCTCTTGCTGCAGTGTGAAAGGCCTCCGCTTCGGCGGAGGCCTTTTCGCGTCTAGGATCGTCCGCGAAAGCCGGTCGCAAGCACATACACCTCCGGCGATTCGGGGCGGCTGGCCTTCGGCTTGACATGGATCACCTTCGCGAAGCTGCGCTTCAGCGCGGCTACAAGCTCCTGCCCCGCACCTCCCTGAAACGTCTTGGCGAGGAAGGTGCCGCCCGGCGCCAACACCGCTACGGCGAGATCGAGCGCCGCCTCAACAAGAGCTACCGTGCGGATATGATCGGTGGCGCGGTGCCCGATCGCCGATGCCGCCATGTCGGAGAGCACGATCTGCGCGGCGCCGCCTCTCAGCTTGGCCTTTATGAGGGACAGAGCGTCCGGATGCTCCACATCGAGCTCAAGCGCCTCCACGCCAGCAATCGGATCGATCGCCGCCAAGTCAATCGCGAGCACCTGCCCCTGCCCTGACTCCGATCGCACCCGCTCCGAGGCAATCTGACTCCAGCCGCCGGGCGCGGCGCCGAGATCCAGCACCACCGCACCGGGCTTCAGGATGCGGTATTTGTCGTCGATCTCGGTAAGCTTGAACGCGGCGCGTGAGCGGAAGCCCTGCCGGCGCGCCTCCTCGACATAGGGATCGTTCAACTGCCGCTGCAGCCATCGCGTCGAGCCGGTCTTCCGGCCCTTCGCCGTGCGCAGCTTCACCGTCAGCCGGCGCGAGACCGGCCTGCCCTTACCACCCTTGTTGTCGCGATCCGACATGTCCTTCACCGGCCTTCTTGCCGCAGGTCTTGACCATGAGAGGCCGAAGGCCCCATGTGCAATCCATTCCCTAAAACAACTGACACATGCCCCGATACTTCGTCACCCTCATCGTCGCCGTAGCTCTTTTCATGGAGACGATCGATTCGACGGTCATCGCCACGTCCCTGCCGGCGATCGCCAAGGATTTGAACGAAGATCCTATCGCGCTCAAGCTTGCGCTCACCTCCTACCTTCTTTCGCTTGCCGTTTTCATCCCCATCAGCGGCTGGATGGCGGATCGTTTCGGGGCGCGCACCGTGTTTCGCGCCGCCATCGTCGTCTTCACTGTCGGTTCTGCCGCTTGCGGCTTCGCCACCTCGCTGACCGATTTCGTGCTGTTTCGCATCGTGCAAGGCATCGGCGGCGCCATGATGGTTCCGGTGGGCAGGCTCGTGATCTTGCGAAGCGTGCCGAAAGCCGAGCTGATTTCGGCGCTGGCCTGGCTCACCATCCCCGCCTTGCTCGGCCCGGTGATCGGGCCGCCGCTCGGCGGATTCATTACGACCTATGCGGATTGGCGTTGGATTTTCTGGATCAACATTCCGATAGGCATTCTCGGCGTCATCCTCGTCTCGCGCTACATCGGCAATCTACGCGGAGAGGAATTGCCGCCGCTCGACGTCAAAGGCTTCGTCTTGTCAGGCGTCGGCCTTTCCGGCCTCGCCTTCGGCTTCACCACCATCGGCCAGGGCCTCTTTCCGGCTAGCGTCGTTGCGACACTGCTTGCCGTCGGCGCCATCTCGTCTTGGCTATATGTGCGGCACGCCCGCAAGGCACCGGCACCGCTGATCGATCTCAACCTGCTGAAGGTCGACACCTTCTATGCGAGCATCGTCGGCGGCTTTTTATTCCGCATCGGCGTCGGCGCGACGCCATTCCTGCTGCCGCTCATGCTGCAGCTCGGCTTTGGGCTAACGCCGTTTCAGTCGGGAATGCTGACCTTCGTTACGGCAATCGGCGCCATCGCCATGAAGACCACGGCAGGTCCGATCCTCCGTCGCTTCGGCTTCAAACCGGTGCTCGTGGTCAACGCCGTCCTGAGCAGCATCTTCATCGGCGCGACGGCGCTGTTCACCCCTGTGACGCCGGCGGCGGCAATGATCACCGTGCTCCTGATCGGCGGCGTGTTCAAATCGCTGCAATTCACCAGCATCAACTCGCTCGCTTATGCGGATATCGAACCGCGGGCGATGAGCCGGGCGACGAGCTTTGCCAGCGTCGCGCAGCAATTGTCGCTGTCGGCCGGCGTCGCCATTGGCGCCCTGATCCTCGAGATCGAGCGTCACCTGCGCGCCGATGGCGTAGTCCGAGCGGAGGATTTTGCGACCGCCTTTATCGTGGTCGCCACGATCTCGGCCTTTTCGGCCGCCGTGTTTTTGCGGCTGCCGCGAGAAGCCGGAGCAAGTCTTTCGGGGCGGGAACGCGCCATCGGCACTCCGGGCAGTTCTGTCACAGAGGTTTATGATGATCGCGGTAGGGCGACGCCCCTAACGGGGAACTAACGCCATCCGCCCGACCGATGCCGCGGGGGACGCCTTCCATGCCCATCCTCGGCCATCAGCGTGGCGAGGATGCCCTCACGCAAGCCGCGGTCGGCAACGCGCAGCCGCTGGCAGGGCCAAGCCCGGAGCAGCGCTTCGAGAATGGCGCAACCGGCGAGCACGAGATCGGCGCGTTCCTGTCCGATGCAAGGCTGCGAGACACGGTCGGCATAGCTCATGCGCAGCAGCCGGTCGGACACAACCCGCACCTCATCGGACCCGATCCAACAGCCATCGACTTTCGACCGGTCATAGGCGGGAAGGCGGAGATGGATGCCGGCGATGGTCGTGACCGTCCCCGAAGTGCCGAGGAAATGCGATCCGGCGCCGTCGATGCGATTACGGAAATCGTGCTTCGCCTCGAATTTCTCCAAGGCCTCGCTGACATCGGCGACCATATCCTCGTAAGCATCGGGGCTGACGTCCTTGCCCCCGTGCCGCTCGGCGAGATTGACGACGCCGATCGGCAGCGAGGTCCAGCCGGCAATGCAGTTCTGCACTTCGAGGCGGTCGTAGATCGACCTCCGCAACGGACCTTCGAGCCCGTTGAGGTTGAGCCAGATCAGCTCGGAGCTGCCGCCGCCGATATCGAAGACAAGCGCCCAATTGCAACTTCGATCGATGAGGGAGGCGCATCCCGAAACCGCGAGCCGCGCTTCGGTCTCGCGAGTCACGATCTCGAGTGCAAGACCGGTCTCGCGCCGGACGCGATCGATGAACTCCCCGCTATTTGCGGCGGCCCGGCAGGCCTCGGTGGCGATCAGCCGCGAGCGGGCGACGCCCCGCCGGCGCATCTTCTCCGAGCAAATGCGAAGCGCATCGATGGTCCGCGCCATCGCCGCCTCGCTGAGCTGTCCTGTGCGGTGCACCCCTTCGCCGAGGCGAATGATGCGTGAGAAAGCATCGATGACAAGGAAGCCCCGGCGCGACGGACGCGCGACGAGAAGCCGGCAATTATTGGTTCCGAGATCGAGCGCGGCATAGATGGGCGCATCCGCGCGCGGGCTCGGCCCGCTCCCGTTCTTGCCGCTCTGCGCTGCACCGAAATGGCCCTTCGCTGGTGCCTCGGAAAGCACCCGGACCGCTGTCTGCGCCGGACCGCCGCGCCCCCCGCAGGTATCGGTTTCACTCCGTCTTGCTTCGACAGACGGAGGAATAGCAGCCGCGCCGGCATCGCCGCTCGGCCCAGTCACTGCGAATCAACCCCTGGTCTGCTAGACCGCCCATACTTGATGCAACGGCCCGCCAATTGTTCAATGAGGCTAGTCTATCAAGCTCACATTCTGCTTCAAGAAACAATTGAGACGATCTGCGGAGGCCTGCTTTAAGCCGGACTTAAGCTTGTTCGGGTTCTATTTGCGCCGCCCGCAGCCATCAAAATGTCGCCTTGATGCCTAACTAGCGATAGCTGTGCCAAGGGCGGGCTCGCCGCAGCGACATCGTTTCAGCGACACTTACCGGAGATCAACAATGGGGCATGACCCAATGAATGTTACGAGGACTCGTCACTCTTCTACCGTGGCCGCGTTCGCCGCGGCTCTTTTGCTTGCGTTCGGCTTCGCCGTTGCACAACCCGGCGCAGCCATTGCCGGCGTGAGCGACTCTGCCGGCTCCCGTGCGGCCTCCTCATCGGGTGCCATCGCACTTCCCTCCGAAAGAACCAAGCCCGCAGCCGGCATCGTCGTCGCCGACAAGAAGGGCTGGGGGGACAAGGGTTGGAAGAAGGGCGGCGGCTGGGGCAAGCCGTGGAAGGGCAACAAAGTCGTCGTTCGTCCCTACAAGCGTTGGTATAAGCGTCCGCATTACGGCCGTGTGATCGGCGGCGTGGCGCTCGGCACCATTCTCGGCGCCGCAGCCTATTCGGCCATGGCACCGGCGCCGAATCTCTGCTGGTACTGGGCAGATCCTTACCGTTCCCGCGGCTATTGGGATTACTGCTACTAAAAACACGGGCGCCCGTAGCTCAACGGATAGAGCACCAGACTTCGAATCTGGGGGTTGCAGGTTCGAGCCCTGCCGGGCGCACCAGCGTCTCGGCAGGGCATCGACCACATGATTGATGATCTGATATAGGCGAGGCGATTTTAGACCGCGCGGACGCGGAGAGCCCTAGCTGGCCGGGGCGATCCCGAACGGGCGATCTCGCAAGCTTTCCGGCGAGACCACGCGCAGCAGGCCGAGCCAGATCATGACGATCGCGAGTAAGCCCAAGCGAACGAGGCGTAGCATTTGAGCCGCCCTCTTCTTGTTGCACGCCGCAAGATGCGGCGCTCCCGATGGGATGCAGAGGAGGTTAGGCGCGCATGGTTAATGCAGCGTAAAACAGGCTCGGATCTTCGCCGCTTGGTTACCGGCGAGGCGGCGCGGCCGATGCTCAGTATGATGATGCTGCTGTGCATCCTTAGGAGCGGTAGCACCGAGGCCCGCGACCTCGAAGGTTACATCGAGCGGTTTTGCCGCCCGAGAATGTCAATGTGCCGGCGAAACTCTCCCCTTCTTTCAGTTCGCGCTTCAAGCCGAGAAACATGAGGTGGGTGCCGCCCGGCGCGAGCGTCACGGTCGCGCCTTTTGGCAGTGTCACGCCGTCGGGCAATTCGCGCATCCGCATCATGCCGTTCTCCATCGTCATCTCGTGGATCTCGACACGCTCGGCGATCTCGGCGGTGGCGGAGAGGAGACGATCCTCGGGTCCGGAATTGACGATCGTCAGATAGCCGGCGGCGACCTTGGCGCCGCTCGGCGTCGCCCGCGCCCAGGCACGCTCAATGGCGATGTCGCCAGCCTTGACGCTGTGCTCGTGGGCGACGGCGCTGGAGCCCACGACGAAAATGACGACAAGCAGCCAGGCGCGGAACAAATACATCATCGAGAAGCTTCCCTCATTTCACGCTGCTAACCTTGCCAAACGCGCAAAACGGCGGCTAGAACCGCGTGTGATCAGCGGATTTTGCGCTGTTGGAATGGGCGCCGAAACGGGCCATATAGGGAATTGGTGGGGGATCGTCTAACGGTAGGACAGCGGACTCTGACTCCGCCAGTCTAGGTTCGAATCCTAGTCCCCCAGCCACCATAATTTCACGATGACAAATACCCGCCGCCGAGTTCTCGGCCTGATCGCCGCCATCGCCGGGGCTTCACGGCTCTCGCCCTTCAGCGATGTCGCCTTTGCTGCGAAGCGCGATTGCTACGCCTCCAAGAGCTTCGGGCCCTGGAAGGGGATCGCGACCGACACCCAGGCCGGCGCGCGGATCGGCCAGATCGCCTTCGAAAATCCGGATGAGTGCAAGCTCCGCGCCGAGATGCAGGTGGCGCCGAGCTATGACGCGAAGCTCGTAATCTTCGGCGGCCCCAACTCCATCGCCCTGCCGAAGGATTTCCTCGTCAATCCCGACAACCGTCTGATCGCCCGCGGCGAGGACGGAAAGGTGGTCGTCGATGAGGTTCTTTGCGGCGTCTGCACCGAAATTCGCGACGACAAGGTCTCCATCGTCCTGCCGCTCGCGATCGCGCCGCTCTTTCGCGAGGCAGCCTCCATCGAGATGGCGGTGAAGCTCGGCGCAAAGGAGTGCCGGTTCAAATTGGATTGCGCGAATTTGCGCAAGGCTCTGACTTGGGCGGGAAAGCGCCGCGATGCGCTCGCGCGCTCAGCCGACGACAAGAAATGCACGCCTCCTCCCGAGGGCTGCTTCATTACCACCGCCTGCTGCGAAGCCCTTGGCCTCAGCGACGACTGCTTCGAGCTGACAGCGCTCCGCCGCTATCGCGATCAGGTGCTCGCCCGCACGCCGCGAGGAAGGCAGGCGATCGCGGATTATTATCGGCTCGCGCCGCAATTGCTCGAGCGCATGCCGGCGACAGAACGGCGGCAGCGGATGCTGCGCCTTTACTTCCGCTATGTGCTGCCGAGCGCACTCGCCGCCTCGCTGCGCTTCAATCGTCTCGCCTATCGTCTCTATGCCGGCATGATGGCCGGCCTGATGCGCGATTATGGCTTCAAGCCAGACAAAAGCGCCGCGGATGACCGTGCTGACAATATCACTGTCAAGCAGAAGCCTCGGCTTTGCCCCAATCAAGCCCCACTCGCTGATTAGCGTCGCTCATCGTTGATGCCGGCAAAGTATCGCGTTCCGGCAGCAATCTTGACGGGGTGTTCACCCCAATTGTGACGTCCATGCCGGCTTCGTGGCATGCGCGGGTCTGTGTAAGCAGCGTCCCGGCCGATCAGCGGCCGGTTGCGGAAAGGGGACCGTGCCGGGAGCCATCTTTGCTCCGGCGCAGGTTGAGTTCGGGTCATGGCCCTTTATTCGATGCCCGGTGGCGGGGAGTATGGAAGCGAGGGCTCTGCCCTCCCTGAAAGCCCTGTATTCACACATGAGCCGTTAATCGGGGCATTCCCCGCCGCGAAGACCGCGACCGCCCCGCCACGGAAATTGCCGCACCTCTTATCCGCCCGCCTCGAAAGGCTGGCCCCGCCGGATCCCGGTTTGAAATCCTTTCTCAACCGCATCGATCGATCTTCCGCGATCGACGGGCGGCAACACTCCCACGACCTTCCTCTGCGAGCTCCGCACCGGCCCGACGCGCCAGGCTTGGGCGATCCAAACGCCGGTCCCTTCGCCCCAATGGAAATGCGGGTTTTTGCACAACAGTTTCAGCGGCGGCAGCGAAAGGCAACCTTGCTCGTTGCCGGCTGCGTCGCCGTGTCCTTCGTGCTGACGGCTCTTGCCCTTGTGACGACCATGGGCGTCTCGGGCCCGTCCGAGGACCAATCAGTCGAGAGACGCCAATCTTCATCCATCGGTAAGAGCACTCCCGCGCAACGGGTCGCACTCGGTGGCGGAGGAGCAGTTCAGAAGACCAAGCCGGAGAGTCTCGGCAATCAAGATCCTCGCCAGTCCGTAAGACTGGCTGGAGGGGGCCGCAGTCGCATCATCGAGGGACGAAATCGGGGGAATTGGCGACTGCGGCCCGCCCTCTCCCGCCGATCCTGCCGGAACTAGACGATGTGGCGCCGCCGCATCTCGGCGAGAACGAGATCGGCAAGCGTGTCGGCGGTCGATTTGCTCGTCGTCAAGGCAAGCTCAGGCTGCTCCGGCACCTCGTAATCGGAATCGATGCCGGTGAAATGCGTGATCAGCCCCGCCCTCGCCTTGCGGTAAAGGCCTTTCGGGTCGCGCGCCTCGCAAAGCTCCAGCGGCGTATTGACGTAGATCTCGATGAACTCGCCCTCCGGAAACAGCTCGCGCGCCATGCGTCGCTCGGAGCGGAACGGCGAGATGAATGAAACCATGACGATCAATCCCGCTTCGACGAACAGCCTTGCCGTCTCCGCCACACGACGGATATTTTCGACGCGGTCGACGTCGGTGAAGCCGAGATCCTTGTTCAAGCCGTGCCGGATATTGTCGCCGTCGAGCACATAAGTATGGCGGCCGAGCGCATGCAGCCGCTTTTCCAGCATATTGGCGATCGTCGATTTGCCGGAGCCCGACAGGCCGGTGAACCACAGCACACAGGGCTTTTGGCCCTTGAGACCGGAGCGCGCCGTCTTGTCGATGGAAAGCTCCTGCCATTGGATGTTGGTGGCACGGCGCAGCGCGAATTCGATCATGCCGGCGGCGACCGTCGCATTGGTAAAGCGGTCGATCAGGATGAAGCTCCCGGTTTCGGCGTTATCGGCGTAAGGGTCGAACACGAGCGGCTTGACGGTGCTGAGGTTGCATATGCCGACCTCGTTCAGCTCGAGCGTCTTGCCGGCGACATGCTCGAGATTGTCGACATTGAGCTTGTATTTGAGGCTCGAGATCGTCGCCGTCGTCGTCTGATGGCCGCTTTTCAGAATGTAGGCTCGGCCGGGCAGCATCGGCTCTTCATCGAACCAGATGAGCCGCGCCGCGATCTGATCGGCGACGGACGGCGCCTCCTCCGGCGCCGCCAACATGTCGCCGCGACTGACATCGACCTCCTCCGAAAAGGTCAGGGTGATCGCCTCGCCCCGCTGCGCCATCTCTAGATCGCCGTCCGCCGAAACGATGCGGGCGACATGCACCTTTCTTCCCGAGGGATGAATGACGACCTCGTCGCCCGGACGCACGGAGCCGCTCGCCACCGTGCCGGCATAGCCGCGGAAGTCGAGATGCGGGCGATTGACCCATTGCACCGGAAACCTGAAAGGCGCGTGCTCCGGCTCGCCGCCGACCTCCACCGTCTCCAGATGACCGAGCAAGGTTGGCCCATGATACCAACGCATTGCGGCGCTCGGCTTCAGCACATTGTCGCCCTTGAGCGCCGACACCGGGATGCCGGTCATCGACTCAAAGCCGAGCGGAGCTGAAAATTCGGCGAACTCTCTGACAATCTCGTCGAAGCGGGCTTCGTCGAAATCGACCAGGTCCATCTTGTTGACCGTGAGCGCCACTTTCCGAATGCCAAGCAGCGACAAGATGCAGGCATGCCGCCGCGTCTGGGTGAGGACGCCGCTTCTCGCATCGATGAGCAGCACCGCGAATTCGCAATTCGACGCGCCCGTCGCCATGTTGCGCGTGTATTGAACGTGGCCCGGCGTATCGGCGACGATGAATTTCCGGCGCGGCGTCGAAAAATAGCGGTAGGCGACGTCGATGGTGATCTTCTGCTCGCGCTCGGCCTGCAAGCCGTCGACCAGCAGCGCCAGATCCAGCGCGCCGCTACCCCCCGGCCGCTTCGAGTTCGCGCTCGGCGCCTTTCAGCGTGTCGTCGTAAACTTGCGCGGAATCGTAAAGCAGCCGCCCGATCAGCGTGCTCTTGCCGTCGTCGACGCTGCCGCATGTCAGAAAGCGCAACAGCCCCCTATCTTCGTCTTCGGCAAGACGCTGCTTCAGCCTTGCTTCCGCGTTTTCCTGTCCGGTCTCGACCAGGCTGAGCCGCGCCATCAGAAATAGCCCTCTTGCTTCTTCTTCTCCATCGAGGCCGTCTGATCGTGATCGATCACGCGGCCCTGCCGCTCCGAAGATCTCGAAGTCACCAATTCATCGATGATTTCCGGCAACGTCGTGGCCGTCGATTCGATCGCTCCCGACAGCGGATAGCAGCCAAGCGTCCGAAAGCGCACCCGGCGCAGCTCCGGCTTTTCGCCGGCATCAAGGGGCAGCCGGTCGTCATCGACCATGATCAAGGTGCCGCCGCGCTCAACCACCGGGCGCTCGGCGGCGAAATAAAGCGGCACCACCGGAATGCTCTCCAAATGGATGTAGGTCCAGACATCGAGCTCAGTCCAATTCGACAGCGGAAACACCCGCATGCTTTCGCCCATGCCGACCCTGGTGTTGGCGAGATGCCAGAGCTCCGGCCGCTGCCGCTTCGGGTCCCAATTATGCGCGGAATTGCGGAAGGAGAAGACCCGCTCCTTGGCGCGCGATTTCTCCTCGTCACGCCGCGCGCCGCCGAAGGCGGCATCGAAGCCGTGCCGGTCGAGCGCTTGCTTCAGCGCCTGCGTCTTCATGATGTCTGTATAGAGCGCGCTCCCATGCGTGATCGGGGAGATCCCGTCGCGGACGCCCTGCTCATTGGTATGGACAAGAAGCTCAAGCCCGAGCCGCCGCGCCTCGCGGTCGCGGAAGGCGATCATGTCGCGAAACTTCCACGTGGTATCGACATGCAAGAGCGGGAATGGCGGCTTTGCCGGGTAGAAGGCCTTCAGCGCCAAATGCAGCATCACGGCGGAGTCTTTGCCGATCGAATAGAGCATGACCGGATGGTGAAACTCGGCCACCACTTCGCGGATGATGTGGATGCTTTCGGCTTCGAGCTGACGCAGATAGGTGGAAAGTCTGTGCTTCATTCGGTAGGACTTCCGTCGCCGTCTCCTGTGGCCTTTACCATCCCCGCACGTTTTGCGCCAAACCGGACGGCAGAAGGGCAAGAAAGCGCCTCTTTTTGTCCAAATCGTGCTGAAATGCTAGCTTGGCGCCGCTAATCGAGGGGCAACAAGGTCATTAGATGAACGAGCAGAAGAGGTTTCGGCCAGACGCCGAGATCGCACGGGCGCGCTTGCCCGAGCTCTCGCAGCTGCGCATCGGCATTATCGGGCTTGGCTATGTCGGCCTGCCCCTTGCCGTTTATATGGCAAGGCATTTTCCGGTCGTCGGCTTCGATATCGACGAGAGCCGTGTCGGCGAACTTGCGCAGAAGAAGGATCGCACCGGCGAGGTCACCGACGAAGAATTTGCCGAGGCTCGCGAGCTCCGGGTCAGTGCCAAGATCGACGACCTGCGCGACTGCAATTTCTACATCGTCACGGTGCCGACACCGATCGACATCGCCAAGCGGCCGGACCTCACGGCGCTGATGCGCGCGAGCGAGGCCGTCGGGCGGCTGCTGTCCCCCGGCGATACCGTCGTCTACGAATCGACCGTTTATCCGGGCGCGACCGAGGAAGTCTGCGTCCCGATCCTCGAGCAGCAATCCGGCCTCACCTTCAACCGCGACTTCTTCGCGGGCTACTCGCCCGAGCGCATCAACCCCGGCGACCTCGAGCACCGGGTGCCGAGCATCGTCAAGGTGACCTCAGGCTCGACGCCGGAAGCCGCCGATCTCGTCGACCGCGTCTATGGCAGCATCATTACCGCCGGCACGCATAAGGTGAGCTCGATCCGCGTCGCCGAGGCCGCCAAAGTCATCGAAAACATTCAGCGCGACGTGAACATCGCCCTCGTCAATGAATTGTCGATGCTGTTCAAGGCGCTCGGTCTCGATACGCGCGAGGTTCTGACGGCTGCCGGGACGAAATGGAACTTCCACCCCTACCGGCCCGGACTCGTCGGCGGTCACTGTATCGGCGTCGATCCCTATTATCTGACGCACAAAGCCCAATCGATCGGCTTCCATCCGGAGATGATCCTTGCCGGGCGCCGCATCAATGACGGCATGGCAGGTCACGTCGCCCGCGACGTCATCAAGGCGATGATCCAGCGGAAGCTGAAGATGGACGACGCCAAGGTTCTCGTGATGGGATTCACCTTTAAGGAGAACATCCCGGACACACGCAACACCAAGGTCGCCGAGCTTGTGCGCGAGTTGAGCGGCTTTGTCGATGTGATCGTCTACGATCCGATCGCCGATGTGGAAGCGGCGCAAGAGGAGTACGGCATTACGATCGTACCTACCCTCCCGAAGGGCCACTTCGAGGCGATCGTCCTCGCCGTGAAACACCGGCCGATTGTCGAACTCGGACGGACGCGGCTTATGGAGATGCTGGCGCCGGGAGGCCTCCTCTACGACGTGGTCGGCGTGCTGCCGCCGGGCGACAGCGACCTCACCGTCTAATCTGCCGCAATTCCCCGTTGCCTAGGTGCCTTAGGGCTGTGGGCGCGGATGCTTGTCGCCTTGGCCCGCGCCTTTGCCGTTCTGCGATCTTGCCGCGGCTTCGGTCTTCCTCTCCTCTTGGGCATAGCGATAGGCACTCAAGGGAATAAGCGCGAGATAGATGAGGGAGCCTATGAAAAGCGTGAGCGACGGGTATGTCACCAGCAATCCGATGAACAGCGCCGCCAGCACGAAGACCGGCGGCACATATTCGCGGGCGATCTTCTGACCGATCAATTTGCCGGAGAAGGTCGGCACCTTGCTCACCATCAGAAGCGCAATAGCGAGCGTATAGACGAGGACCAGTGGGTTAAGGCTCGGCAGGGATAGGCCGAGATCCTGGGCATAGATCGGCAGGAGCAAGACGATGGCGCCCGCGGGCGCCGGTACGCCGACGAAATAACTGCTCTTCCACGCCGGAAGGTCGGTGCGGTCGAGGGCGACATTGAATCGCGCGAGCCGCAGCGCCGCGCAAACCGCATAGATGAGAACGACGATCCAGCCGATGCTGCGGAGATCGTCGAGCGCCCAGTTGAAGATGATGATCGCCGGCGCGACGCCGAAATTGACGAAATCGGCCAGCGAATCGAGTTCAGCGCCGAAGCGGGACGAGGCCTTCAACAGACGCGCTATGCGCCCATCGATGCCATCGAGAACCGCGGCAAAGACAAGAGCGGCGACGGCGAGGTCCCAGCGATGCTCGATCGCCATGCGGATCGCCGTCAACCCGGCGCACAGCCCGAGCAAAGTGAAGATGTTCGGGATCAGCACTCGGACGGGAACCTGGCCGCGCGCGAACATCCGCTGCCCCGGACGGCGGCGGCGGTCGTCTCTTTCAGGATCGAAGGGCGGAAACATCGACGCGTCTAGCGCTCCAGGAAGGGTTGCTGCCCTAGGGGATCGTTCCGTAAAGCCGGGCGGGTCAGCTCTGCTAGCACCGTTTCGCCGCCGATGGCGGTCTGCCCCAGACTGACGAACGCCGCGGTCCCGTCGGGAAGGTAGACATCGACACGGCTGCCGAAGCGGATGAGGCCGATGCGCTCCCCGGCCGTCACGCTATCTCCCTCATTCACAAAAGTCACGATGCGCCGCGCGATCAGCCCGGCGATCAAGACGACGCCCACCCGCTCCCCTTGCGGCGTTTCTATCAAGAAGGCCCTCCGCTCATTGTCCTCGCTTGCTTTGTCGAGCTCGGCATTCAGGAATTTTCCCGGCACATAAACGCTGCTCACGATGCGGCCGGTCACGGGCGAACGGCATATATGCACGTCCAAGACCGACAGGAACACCGAGATGCGGAGGCGCGTCGGCTCCGCCAAGCCGAGTTCCCGCGGGGTTGCGGCCGTCGCCACTCCAGAAATGCTGCCGTCGGCGCTGCTGACCACGATCCCAGGCCGCGCCGGCGTGAAGCGCTCCGGATCACGGAAGAAATAAGCGCAAGCGACCGTGACGACCGCGGCCAGCCAGCCGAGCGGGGGCGCAATCAGGAATAGAATAAGCGTCGCCACGGCGCAGCCGATGATGAATTTGTGTCCATCCCGGTGAATGGGCACAAGCGCGCCGGTGATGCTGTCGAGAATGCCGTGCCGGTCTGTCATGTCGCTGCGCTGCGGCTATTGGCCGGCAAGCGCCTCCTCATCGAGCCGCTCGGCATCCCGCTTTTCTGTTGAGCGATCCTTCTCGGGCGGCCTTGCCATTTCCTCCCGCGCCTTATCAGCCTCACGCTGCCGCGCCCACAGGCTGGCATAAAGGCCCCTCTCCGCCAAAAGCTCGACATGCGTCCCTCGCTGGACGATTTCTCCGTGATCGAGAACGATGATGTTATCGGCATGCACGACCGTCGACAGCCGATGGGCGATGACGAGGGTTGTGCGGTCGCGAGCCACGCGCTCGAGGGCATCCTGGATTTCCTTCTCGGTGTGGCTGTCGAGCGCCGACGTCGCCTCGTCAAGCATGAGGATCGGCGGACCTTTGAGGATTGTGCGGGCGATGGCGACGCGCTGCTTCTCGCCGCCTGATAGCTTCAGGCCGCGTTCGCCAACCAGCGAGTCGTAACCTTGCGGCAGGGTCATAATGAAGTCGTGGATTTGCGCCAGCCGCGCCGCGTCGCGCACCTGCATTTCGTCAGCGTCTGGCTGGCCGTAGCGCACATTATATTCAATGGTGTCGTTGAACAGCACGGTGTCTTGCGGGACCATGCCGATCGCCGCCCGCAAGGATTGCTGCGTCACGTCGCGAATATCCTGGCCGTCGATCAGGACTCTGCCGCCTGTCAGCTCGTAGAAGCGGAACAAGATGCGCGAAATGGTCGATTTGCCCGCCCCGGAGGGACCGACGATCGCCACCATCTTTCCGGCCGGGACCTCGAAGCTGACATTCTTCAGGATCTGGCGCTCTGGCTCGTAGGCGAAGGACACGTTCTCGAAGCGAATCTGGCCCTTCTCGACGCGAAGGGGCCGCGCCCCAGGCCGGTCGGCGATCTCCGGCTTCTCATGCAGAAGCGCGAACATGGTTTCGATGTCGATGAGCCCCTGCTTGATCTCGCGATACACCATGCCCATGAAATTGAGCGGCAGATAGAGCTGGATCAAAATCGCGTTGATCATCACGAAATCGCCGACCGTCAGCACCCCGCGCGCCACGTCGTTCGCGGCGAGCAGCATGCAGGCCGCCATGCCGATCGTGAAAATCACCGCCTGGCCGGTATTGAGCAGGCCGAGCGATGAGTAGGTTCTGATCGCCGCCCTCTCATATCGCGCCATCGAGCTGTCGAAGCGCCGGCTCTCCAGATCCTCATTGCCGAAATATTTCACTGTCTCGAAATTGAGGAGACTGTCGACGGCCTTGGAATGCGCCTCGGTATCGGAATCGTTCATCTCGCGGCGGATGACGATGCGGCGGTCGCTTGCCCAAAAGGTGAACCAGACATAAAGCACGACGGTGACGAGCACGACACCGACATAGATCCAGCCGAAATAATAGGCGACGAGGCCGGAGATCATGACGAGCTCGACGGCCGTAGGGATCGAGTTGAGCACCGCCATGCGCACGATGGTGTCGACGCCGCTCACGCCGCGCTCGATGACGCGGTTCAGTCCGCCTGTCCGGCGCTCGAGATGGAAGCGCAGCGAAAGCTCGTGCAAATGCCGGAAGGTGCGGTTGGCGAGATTGCGCACGGCGTTCTGCGCCACCGCCGTGAACAGCACATCGCGGAATTGCGCGAAAAGGACCATCAGTACCCGGCCAATGCCGTAAGCGATAATGAGGAAGATGGGACTTGCGGCGAGGCCGATGGCGGTCGCCTCCGGCCCCGTCGCCTCGCCGGTCAGAAGGTCGACGACAGATTTGTAGAAAATCGGCACGGCCAAAGTGACGGCTTTCGCGAGCACGAGAGCCAGGAGCGCGAGCAGCACTCTTAGGCGCAAATCGGGCCGGCCCGCCGGCCAAACATAGGGCAGAAGCTCGCGGAGGACGCCGATATGGCCAGGGCGCGCGCGCAGGATTGCATCGCTCCGCGTTTGCGGAAGCCAATCCTTTTTGTCCTGCGTCGCCGCTCCGGCCCGGTCCTGCATTGAGGTCGTCGCTATCCTTCAACGGCAAAAGGGGGCAGCGGCAATCGCGCTACCCCCTCGCTTCACGAAGCATAGTCCGATGGACCTTGAGCCTCAAGCACGTCCCAGCCGAACCGGCATGGGCGGCTCCTGTCACGGCTTATCAGGCATGCGGAATTGCTGGTCCGGATAGATCCAATGCGGATTCCGGATTTGGTTGCGGTTGCCGCGGACGATCGCCCGGAAACGCCAGCCGCCGCCATAAAAGTCCTCGGCAATGTCCCAAAGCGTGTCGCCCTTCTGCACCGTATAGTTACGCGAACGTACCCTGCGAGACTTTGATTCCTCCGCCGTGGGCTGCTCTGCTTCGGCAGCAGCGGTCTCGGTTTCCTTCGCCGCGGGCGATGGGGTTGCCGGCGCAGGAGCAGCCGGAGGCTGTCGCGCAGCGACCGGCTCTTCCGGTGGCACCGGCTTCTCCAAACGCTCCATGCCGATCGACGCGCTAGCGACCACCGTTCCGCCTGCCTCGAGCTGATCGGCGCGGATATTGTGCTGGCCCGGGTGCAGTTTGCGCGATGTCTCGAACGACCAGCTGCCGTCCTCTGCAACCGTCGTCTCCCCCAGCGGATGGTTGTTGAGGAAGAGATGCACGCGTGCGCCCGGTTCGCCGGTGCCCGTTAGCGCAATGGATCCGGTTTCACCCTCGGCTTCGGCATAGTCGACGCTGTTGAAGACGACCTTCGGCAGCTCCGCTTCCGGCTTCTTCGTCCCAGGCGTCTCAGCGGTGACAGTCGGCAGCGCGGCGGCCACGTCCGGTGTTTTGGCGCGTTCAGTCGTCTGCTCGGAAGCCGGAGGACTGGCAGGCTCCGACGGCGCCGGAACGGCGGGCGGCTCGGCGGCAGCAACGGGAGCTGACGGCTCAGGCTTTGCTTCCGGCTTCGGCTCTTCCTTTGGAACGATCGGTTGCGGCTGAGTGGCGACGCTCGGCGGTTCCGCGTTGGCCGTCGCTCCAGAAGGAGCCGGTGCGGCAACCGAGGGCGGCGGGGCAGGCGATGCTGATGGCTCTTCCACGGTCACGGCCGGGTCGGACGGGGCGGGTTCGGACGCAGCAACCTGCGGAGCCGGCTCGGCCTTTGGAAAGACCGGCTGCGGCTGACTCTCGAGGCTTGGCGGCTCCGCACTGGCCAGCTGTTTCGGGGACGAGGCCGAAGTCGTCTTCTCCATCGAACTCTCCGCGGCCGGCGCGGATCCCGTGGCGGGAGGCGCGGCAACCAAGGGCGGAGGCGCGGCCGGGGTGGAGCGCTTCTCCACGATAACCGGCGGGGCAGAAGCGGCTGGCTCGGTGGCGGTTACCTGCGGCGCTTCCTCGGCAGTCCGCTCCGGATAGAGCGGTTGCGGCTGCGAGGAGAGGTCCACCGGCTTTCCCGTCACGACCGGAAACGAAGGCTGTTCTGATGCCGGGGATGAACCGCTCGGATACACCGGCTGCAAGGGGAGGACAGGCGCATCGCGCTCGGCCTTGGCAATTTCGGTTGGGGGGGTTTGCGTCTTTTCGGTAGCCCCGGGCGCGGCAGCAATCTCCGGCTCCGCCGGGTTTGTGTCCGCGCCATCGGGTTCCGCGGACGGATAGAATGGCTGCGGCTGCCCCGACAGATCGACGGGCGCTCCCGCGACAGGTGCCGGCGTCGGCGCGGGTGCGGCGGTTTCCGCCGTTTCTCCCTTTGACGCCTGCTCGGGCTTTGGCTGATCAGCGGCAGGCGCGGATGCTGCCGGAGCCGGCGCCTCCGAAGCCGCCGCGGGCGGCGCGGGCTCTTGCTTCGCCGCCGCTTCAGGCGCACGGCGGAGCGTCACCGATGCCCGTCCGGCGGGCATCGGCGAATCGGGATTGATCTTGTCGACGCGAAGGATGTGGTCGCCGTTCCCGACAAGCCGCTTTTCCACTTCATGCGCCCAAGTGCCGTCGCTGCCGATAACGGTTTCGCCGACCCGAGCATTGTCGAAGAAGAACACGATTGCGCCGCCAGGATCGCCGACGCCCGACATGGTGATCTTGCCGCTGTCGGAACCAACATCGACATAGTCGACCTTTTTGATCCTGACCGGTGGTTTCGGCCGTTCCGAGGGCGGGATCGGCGGCGCCGGCACGGCCTCAGGCGCAATCTCCGGCTCCGTTGCCGCGACGTCCGGCGCTTTCTCGGCGGCTGGAGGTTCGGCGGGAGCCGTAGCTCCGGGGGAAGCCTCTCCGCTTTCCGGAAGGGTTTCCTTGCCGGCCATCTGCGGCTCGGAGGAAGCCGGACCAACGGCCACCTGCACGCCCTGCTGCGCCGTCAGGGCCTTTGTGCCATCCGGAGAGGTGGCACGAAGGGTCAGCGTGTGAGATCCCGCGGGAAGCGCGTTCTCCAGCACCACCATCCAGGCGCCTTCCTCGTCGACAATCGTCTCGGCGACTTTCGTGCCGCCGCTTTCGAGTTTGACGGTCCAGCCAGCCTCGGCACGGCCGGCGATGACGCCTTCGCCGCTTTGCTCGATGCGCACGACGTCGAAGCTCGGAACAGCGGTGGGCTTCGGCGCTTCGGTCTTCTTGGCTTCCGGTTCCGGCGCTGGCGCAGGTGCTGGCGCGGGCGCGGTCGTGCCTGGCTGCTGCTTCTGCTCCGCGACGGGTGCCGGCTCGCCCGGAGAGGGACGAGCGGCCTTCCGCTGATAGGCGTAAATGCCACCTACTATGACCGCGATGAGGACCACCGCTGCCGCAATCAAGCCGACTAGTCTGTTCCTACTCATGGCGCGAGGTCCTCGGGCGAGTTTTCCCTGTCTTATTCGTTTCTTTCTGAGCCGGCTAATCTGGCCGGCGGGCCTAAACCTATCGAATCGATGCGCCATACGCCAAGCCGATAAATTCGCTCCTTTGCTTGACGCTTAACGGGGCCGATGCGAGATCAAATTCATGAAAAAAGCTACTGATCTCAAAAACGTATGTGTCTATTGCGGCTCGGGTTCCGGGCTTAATCCTGCCTACGCGAAGGCCGCGCGCGACTTTGGGCGGATTCTTGCCGAGGCCGGCATCGGCCTTGTCTATGGCGGGGGAAGCCTCGGCCTCATGGGCGAGGTGTCGCGCTCGATGATGAAGAACGGCGGCAAGGTCACCGGCATCATCCCGGCTTTCTTGAGCGAGCGCGAGCAAATGATGCTGGACGCCGAAGAGCTCGTCGTCGTCGACAATATGCATCAACGAAAACATCTGATGTTCATGAAGTCCGAAGCCTTCGTGGCGCTTCCGGGCGGCCTCGGCACGCTAGAGGAATTCGTCGAGCAGCTGACCTGGGCGCAGCTTGAGCAGCACCAGAAGCCGGTCGTGCTTGCGAATATCGAAGGGTTTTGGGACCCGCTGCTCAGTCTCTTCTCGCGCATGAAGCAGGAAAGTTTCATCCGGAGGGGGCTCGAGCTTCGCTTGGAGCTCGTCTCCGATGTCGAAGAGATCCTCCCGGCAATCCGGCGATCGCTCGTTGCGAGATCGAAAGTCGCCGAAGTTGCGGAGGAAGCGGAAGTCGCCGCGAAATATTGATCAGGCCGACCCGGGCGGAGGAGCGACGTCCGGCTGTGTCGGCAGCTCGGCGAGATCGGCGCACACGAGAAGCCAATGCTGCCGGCGCAAGGTCCAATACAATCGCGCCGGCGGCGGGAAGGTTTGATCGGCGAAGCAGCCTGCCGACACGCCGATCATTCCCGGAAAGCCGTCGCCGCGAAAGAAGACGGTAACGCCGCATGTCTCGCAGAAATGATTCTCGATGAAGCGGCCAGACTCCGCGCGGCGCCGCCACACCTTATACGGGCCTGCCACCGTCACGTCGTCCTCGGGATAAATCGCGGCGTAGGTGAAGGCGCTGCCGCTTCGCCGCTGGCAATCCATGCAGCTGCAGGCATAGACCTGGCGCGGCTCTCCGCGCGCAGTGACGATGAGGGCGCCGCAAGGGCAGCTTGCCTGACGCACGGGCGGCAACGGGGTCTCGTCCATCGTTTCGCCCGTCAGACTCCGGGCGCCGGAGCGCCGTCGCGCAAGAGCTTGTAATTGACCGAATCGAGCAGCGCCTCGAAGGAGGCGTCGACGATGTTGGGCGAGACGCCGACGGTGAACCAGCGCCGCCCCTCTCCGTCGCGGCTTTCGATCAAGACGCGCGTCGTCGCGTCGGTGCCCCCGCTGAGGATGCGCACTCGGTAATCAACAAGCTCGAGGTCGGAGATGAAGCTCTGATAGCGGCCGAGATCCTTGCGGAGCGCATTGTCGAGCGCGTGCACGGGACCATTCCCTTCTCCCACGGACGCCATGGGCTCGCCATCGATGCGCACCTTCACCGTCGCCTCCGAAATGGTGACGAGATCGCCGAGAGCGTTATGCCGTCGCTCCACCAGGACGCGGAAGGAATCGACGTCGAAGAATTGGGGAACGTTGCCGAGACTGCGGCGCGCGAGCAGCTCGAAAGACGCGTCCGCCGCTTCATAGGCATAGCCTGAGGCTTCGCGTTCCTTCACCTGGTCCAGCAGGCGTCCGACACGCGGATCGTCCTTCGGCACGGAAATGCCGATGCGGTCGAGCTCGGCAAGGATGTTGGAACGTCCCGCCTGATCGGAAACGAGGAGCTTTCGACTGTTGCCCACCGACTCCGGCGGCACATGCTCATAGGTCTTGGGGTTCTTCTGCACCGCCGAGACATGAATGCCGCCCTTATGCGCGAAGGCCGCCTCGCCGACATAGGGGGCGTTGCGGTTCGGCGCGCGATTGAGCAGCTCGTCCAACAAGCGCGATGCATGGGTGAGCGTCTGCAAATTCTCGCGCGACACCCGCGTTTCGAAACGCTCCGCATAGGGCGACTTTAAAAGCAGCGTCGGGATGATCGAAGTGAGATTGGCGTTGCCGCAGCGCTCGCCGAGACCATTGAGCGTGCCTTGGATCTGACGGGCGCCGGCGCGCACGGCGGCGAGAGAATTGGCGACGCCATTGTCGGTATCGTTGTGAACGTGAATGCCGAGCCGGTCGCCGGGGACGTGCTTCGCCACGTCGGAGACGATCGCCTCCACATCCTCGGGCAGCGTTCCGCCATTGGTGTCGCAGAGCACCACCCAGCGCGCGCCCGCTGCATAGGCGGCCTTGGCGCAATCGAGCGCGTAAGCCGGGTTGGCCTTATAGCCATCGAAGAAATGCTCGCAGTCGAGCAGCGCCTCGCGCCCGCTTGCGACGACGGCCGCGACGGAGTCCTTGATGCCGGCGAGATTCTCTTCGAGGCTGGTGCTAAGAGCGACATCGACGTGAAAATCCCAGGTCTTGCCGACGAGGCAGATCGCGTCGGCCTTCGCGGCAAGAACGGCTTGGAAACCCGGATCGTTGGCAAGCGAACGTCCGGGACGCTTCGTCATGCCGAAGGCCGTGAGCTTCGCCGGGCCGCTTTTCCGCTCTTCGGCGAAGAGCTTCGTGTCGGTCGGATTGGCGCCGGGATAGCCGGCCTCGATGTAATCGAGGCCGAGGCCCTCGAGCTGCTTGGCGATGAGCGTCTTGTCCTCGAGCGAGAAGTCGACGCCTTGCGTCTGCGCGCCGTCGCGGAGCGTCGTGTCGTAGAGATAAAGCCGCTCGCGGGTCATACCGCTCCTCCTGACTCTCTCGATCCCGAGTTGCGGAGCCGCGTATGTTTCCCCTCTCCCCTCGTGGGAGAGGGTGACTTCGCGGCCGCTTGAGGCCGCGAAGTCGGGTGAGGGGGTCGGCCGTCGACGATCGCGATAAGAGTCAGATAGACGCCCTCGATGTTGGCAAGCACGTCGTTGTTCCAAAAGCGAACCACGGCAAAGCCCTGGCTGCGAAACCACGCATCGCGAGACCTGTCTGCAATAGAGTCCGAATGCTGGCCGCCATCGATCTCGACGACGACCCGTCGCTCGAATGAAAGAAAATCGGACACGTATCTTCCGAGTGGGACTTGCCGCCGAAACTTTGCGTCAGCAAATCGCCGGCCACGAAGCAAATGCCAGACCTTGCGCTCGGCATCCGTCATCCGTTGGCGCAGAACGCGCGCTCGGCCGACGGCCCCCTCACCCGGCGTGCGGCTGCGCCGCCCGCCACCCTCTCCCACGAGGGGAGAGGGCTTTTTCGATAAGCCGGGATTGTGTGCCCGGGTCATCGGGCGACCTCCCAAGTGGTGACGAGCTCGCCCGTCTTCGGATCTTTCGCGTCTTTCAGCTCAATGCCCATGGCGGCAAGCTCGTCGCGGATGCGATCGGCCTCGGCGAAATTCTTGGCTTTGCGGGCAGCGCTTCGGGCAGCGATCAACGAATCCACATCAAGACCAGCTGCGGGTTGTTCCTGACCGGCGCGCACACGCTCAACTGCGCGCCGCTCTCCGGAAAAGCCGAGAAAGCCTAAGGCCGCACGCAGCTCCTTCCATTTTCCAGCGCTGTGCAGCTCGTGCATCGCGGCCATCGCCTTCGGCGTGTTGAGATCGTCGGCCAGCGCATCGAGAACATGCTGCGGGACATGGCGTCCTCGCCGCGCCCATCCACATCCCCGTACCATTCCCACAGGGTCCGGTGCAATTCATCGAGCGCCGCGAGCGTCCAGTCGAGAGGCTGACGATAATGCGTCTTCAGCATGCTGAAACGAAGCGCTTCGCCCGGCCAGGCGTAACCGCCCCACCCGGTCAGCAAATCGCGGATGGTGACGAAATTGCCGAGGCTCTTCGCCATCTTTTCTCCCTCCACTTGGAGGAAGCCATTATGCAGCCAGTAGCGCGCCATCACTTCGGTGCCGAAGGCGCAGCGCGATTGCGCGATCTCGTTCTCATGATGCGGAAAGACGAGGTCGATGCCGCCGCCATGGATGTCGAAGGTCTTGTCGAGATGCTTCCAAGCCATGGCCGAGCACTCGATGTGCCAGCCGGGACGGCCGGCCGCCGCGATGCCTGCCGGTGACGGCCAGGACGGCTCGCCCGGCTTCGCGGGCTTCCACAACACAAAATCCATCGGGTCGCGCTTGAAGGGCGCAACCTCGACCCGCGCGCCGGCGATCATCTCGTCGAGCGAGCGGCCCGACAACTTGCCGTAATCCCGCATCGCCGCGACGTGGAAGAGGACATGCTCCTCCGCCACATAGGCGCTTCCATTCTGCACGAGCGTGTCGATCAGCGCGCTCATCTCGGCGATATGCTCGGTCGCCCGCGGCTCGATCGTCGGCGGCAGGCAGCCAAGCGCGGCGACATCGTCGCGAAATTGCGCCTCCGTCTTCTCCGTCACGCGGCGGATCGCCTCGTTGAGCGGCAGATCGGGATAGTCCTTCGCGGCGCGCGCATTGATCTTGTCGTCGACGTCGGTGATGTTGCGCACATATCTGACGTGCTTCTCGCCGTAGACATGCCGAAGCAGGCGGAACAGCACGTCAAAGACGATCACCGGGCGGGCATTGCCGATATGGGCGAAGTCGTAGACCGTTGGCCCGCACACATACATGCGCACATTCGCCTGATCGAAGGGCTCGAAGAGCTCCTTCTTGCGGCTAAGCGTGTTGTAGAGCCTAAGCGCCACGAAAGCCTCTCGCCTTACGGCCGGCCGGCAATCGGTTCTTTTAAAGGGAGGAAATAGGCAAGAACGACCCGGCCAGCACTTTGCTAGCTCGGAATGATGCCCCAGAAAACGATAAGGATGGGTTGCTCTTGCGCCATTGCCGCCCGCTTATGGCCGCAAATCCGGAGAGGGTCAAGGCGACCATCTTATTGATGCCGCATTGACCCCTAAGCTCCGGGGCGCATAATGCCCGAAACGGCAGCAATTGCCGTGCCGAATGGCCCCGGGATGTTGGGACGGGACCTGAATTGAGCGCTCCTCACGAGCTTTGGCATACGGCATCGGCGCAATGAAAAGACGCTTTCTTCCAGCCCTCGCCTTCTGCGGATTAGCGATTGCCGCGGGCGAAGTTGCGCTGGCGCAAGACGACCAGCAGCTCCGCTGCCTGCAGCTGCAGCAGGAGCTGGCGAGCGCGAGGCGCGGAGGCGGAGGCGGCGGATTCCAGCCCGGCGTGCAGCGCGAGCTTGCCGATGCCAAGCGGGTTTATCGCGGCACGAAGGCGGCGATGGAGGATGCCGGCTGTTTCTCACGCTTCTTAATTTTTGGCGAAGGCCTCGTCCGCAACCCGAAATGCCTGAAGATGAACGCCCGCGCCGAGGATGCGCGGCGGCGCCTGGAACGGCTGCAAGATCAAAGCTCGGCCGGCGGCGGCGGCAACCGCCGTCATGAGGCCGATTTAAGGGCGGCGCTCGCCCGCAATGGCTGCGGCGGCGGTCAAATGCAGCAGTCACGGCGCGAACAGGGCGGCGGCGGATTGTTCGGCTGGTTCGGCCGCGGCGGCAGAGACGATGAGACCCGACAGCAGCAGCCGGCCCATCGCAGCATCGACCCAGGCGGTCGCTACCGCTCGGTCTGCGTGCGGATGTGCGACGGCTTCTTCTTCCCGATCAGCCACGCGACCTATGCAAGCCACCTCTCCGACGATGCCTCGATGTGTCAGTCGAATTGCGCGGCACCGGCGGAACTTTACGTCTACCACAACCCCGGCGGCGACATCAGCCAGGCCATCTCCTTGAACGGGGCGGCTTATGCGGCGCTGCCGAACGCGTTCCGCTATCGGAAAGAATATGTGAAGGGCTGCTCCTGCAAGGAAGCGGAATATAGCCCGACGGAGATCGAGGCCTCCGGCCAGAAGGCGGAAGGCGCGCCGGCAACTCCCGGTAAGACGGCTGCGGCCCCGGCGAAGGCGCCGGCACCCGAGCCGGCCGCAGAGCCGCAACAGCCTCCGGCAGAGCTCGATCTTTCAACGCCGATGGACGCACCGGCCCCGAGCGAGGAAGAAGCCCCTGCCCCCGATGCGGCCGAGGCGGCTCCCGAGGCTCCACAAGAGGCGCCCCCTGCCGAAGAAGCAGAAGCGCCCGTCGAGGGGCAGCAATCGACCGTGGCGAAGAGACGCCCGGCGCAATAAGCGGCGGGGAACGTCAGGCAGCCTCCCCCCTTAATCTCGCCGAGGCACGGCTCCGTCCGATCAGCGGCAGCAGATGCTTCAGCTCCGGCCCATGCTCCTGGCCGGTCAGCGCAAGCCGCAATGGCTGGAACAGATCCTTGCCTTTGACATTGGTCGCGCTCTTTACGTCGGCAGACCAGTGCTGCCAGGTCGTGGCGTCCCATGGCTCCGGCGGCAGCAGCTCCGCCGATTTTTCGCAAAGATCGGCGTTGGCGATCACGGGGTCGATCGGTCCGCTGACGACCCGCCACCAAGCCTCCGCCTCTTTCAGCACCGCCAGATTGCCGCGAACGGCAAGCCAGAAATCTTCGCCGCCTTCGATTCCCATCGTCGAGAGCTGCTCCGTCACTGCCTCATAGGGAAGCAGCTGCAAGAGTTTTGCATTCAGCGCGCGGAGCTCGTCGGGATCGAAGCGGGCCGGCGCGCGCGACAGCTTGCCGAAGGAAAGCCGGGCGACAAGCTCCTGCATGTCGGCATGCGGCGCGACGGCGTCGGAGGTGCCAATGGTGGCCGCGTAGCTGGCAACGGCGAGCGGCTCGAGCCCCTCCTCGCGCATACCTTGGATCGAGATTGCCCGGTCGCGCTTCGACAGCGCCTGCCCATCGGCCCCGACGAGAAGATTGTGATGCCCGAAAGCGGGCGGCACTGCTCCGAGCGCCTCGAACAACTGGATCTGCGGCGCGGTGTTGGCGACGTGATCTTCGCCACGGATTACATGCGTGATGCGGAGCTCGATGTCGTCCACCACCGAGGGCAGGGTGTAGAGATAGGTGCCGTCCGCCCGCACGAGCACGGGATCGGAGAGCGAGGCGGCGTCGACATGCTGCTCGCCGCGCACGAGGTCGTTCCACGACACATCGCGCGTCTCCAGCTTGAAGCGCCAATGCGGCGTCCGGCCTTCCGCCTCCAATCTGGCGCGCTCGTCATCGGTGAGCCTTAGCGCCGCGCGGTCATAGACTGGCGGCTTGCCGCGCGCGAGCTGGCGCTTCCGCTTCAGCTCAAGCTCCTCCGGCGTTTCATAGGCTGCATACACCCGGCCCGCGGCTTTCAGCTTTTCAACCGCCGCGGCGTAAAGTGCGAAGCGATGCGACTGCCGCACCTCGTCGGCCCATTCGAGGCCGAGCCAAGCGAGGTCCTCGCGGATGCCTTGCGCGTATTCTTCAGTTGATCGCTCCGCGTCGGTATCGTCCAGCCGGAGGAGGAAGCGCCCCTCCTTCTGCCGCGCGAACATCCAATTGAGGAGGGTGGTGCGGATATTGCCGGCATGCAGCCGCCCGGTCGGGCTCGGCGCAAAACGGACCGTGACGCTCATCTCTAGAGCTTCTCGCGAAATTTGTTGGTGATGGGATAACGCCGGTCGCGCCCGAAATTCTTCGCGGTGATCTTCACGCCGGGCGCGGCCTGACGCCGCTTATATTCGGCGAGATAGAGCATCCTCTCCACCTTTGCCACCACCTCCGGCGCGTGCCCGCGCGCGACGATGTCCTTCACCGGCATTTCGAGCTCGACGAGGCAGTTCAAAATGTCATCGAGGACATCATATGGCGGCAGCGTGTCTTGATCGCGCTGATTGGGCTTCAGCTCGGCGGTCGGCGGCTTGACGATGATATTTTCCGGGATGACCTCCCCCTCGGGGCCGAGACATCCCTTCGGGCGGGCGCGGTTTCGATAGCGCGCAAGCGCGAAGACCTGCGTCTTGTAGAGATCCTTGATGGGATTGAAGCCGCCATTCATGTCCCCATAGAGGGTGGCGTAACCGACGGACACTTCCGATTTGTTGCCGGTGGTGATCACCATCGGTCCGAATTTGTTGGAAATGCCCATCAGCAGCGTTCCGCGGGCGCGCGACTGCAAATTCTCCTCCGCGGTGCCTGCTTCGCGCGATCCATCGGCGAGCGTAGCAAAGCTCTTCGCGAGACCTTCCACCGCGGCTTCGATCGGCATGGTGTCGTATCGGATGCCAAGCCGCTGCACGAGCTCGGCGGCGTCGTTGAGGCTCTCATCGCTGGTATAGCGATAGGGAAGCATGATGCCATGCACGCGCGAGGATCCTAGCGCATCCACCGCCATGATGGCGCAAAGCGCGGAATCGATGCCGCCCGAGAGTCCGAGCACCACGCCGGGGAAGCCGTTCTTCTCGACATAGTCGCGAAGCCCGTGACGCAGGCGAGATAGTCGGCGCCCTCCCCGCTTTCGATTTCCGCTCGCGCTCCGGGCAAGCAGCGCCAATGCTCCTCGTGCTTGTGCCACTCCGTGATGCAGAGCCCTTCCTCCCAGGCCGGCATCTGCATGGCGAGGCTTCCATCGGCATTGAGGACGAAGGAGGCGCCGTCGAAGACGAGCTCGTCCTGGCCTCCGATTTGATTGACGTAAGCGAGCGGCAAGCCCGTCTCCTCGACGCGCCGTCGCGCGACCGCGAGGCGCTGGGGAAGCTTGTCGTGCCAATAGGGCGAGCCGTTCGGCACGATCAGCAGATCGGCACCCGCAGCGCCAAGCGCGCCGCAGACCTCCTCAGCCCAAATATCTTCGCAGACCGGAACGCCAAGGCTCAGGCCGCGGAACGCGATAGGCCGCGGCAACGGGCCCGGCGCAAACACCCGCTTTTCGTCGAACACGCCGTAATTCGGCAGATTATATTTGAAACGGAGGGCGTCGATGCGTCCGCCATCGAGGAGTGCGAGCGCGTTATAGACGAGCGGTCCTTCGCCCCAAGGCAGGCCGACGATCACAGCGGGACCGCCACCGCTTGTCTCCGCGGCAAGCTGCTCGCATGCCTCGCGCGCCGCCGCCTGCAGCGCCGGTTTCAAAGCGAGATCCTCGATGGGATAGCCGGTCAGAAAAAGTTCGGTGAAAACGACGAGGTCGGCGCCACCCGCGGCGGCCTGCTCCCGCGCGCCCTGCACCTTCTTCAGATTGCCGTCGATATCGCCGACGACGGGATTGAGCTGAGCAAGTGCGAGTTTAAAACGGTCGCCGATGGCCTTGGTCATGTCGGCAACCTAGACCTTCGCGGAGGGAATTTGAAACCTCGCGCTATTCTCCGGCGATGATCGAAATCTCGGGCTCCGGGCGCGCTTCCCGCTCACGCTTCAGCCGCTCGGAGACGATGAAAGCGAGCTCGAGAGACTGGTCCGCGTTCAGCCGCGGATCGCAATGGGTGTGGTAGCGGTCGGAGAGATCCATCTCGGTGACTGGCTTTGAGCCGCCGACGCATTCGGTGACGTTCTGTCCCGTCATCTCGACGTGAATACCGCCGGCATGGGTCCCTTCCGCCCGGTGCACGTCGAAGAAGGATTCGACCTCGGAAAGGATGAGGTCGAAGGGCCGGGTCTTGTATCCATTCGCCGCCTTGATCGTGTTGCCGTGCATCGGATCGCAGGTCCAGACGACACTCTTTCCCTCCCGCTCCAGCGCTCGGATGAAGGAGGGAAGATGTTTCTCGACCTCTTTCGCTCCGAAACGGCAGATCAGCGTGATCCTGCCCGGCTCATTGGCGGGATCGAGGATATCGATGAGGCGCAGCAGCTCGTCGGCGCCGAGGCTCGGCCCGCATTTGACGCCGATGGGATTTTTGATGCCGCGCAGGAATTCGACCTGCGCATGGTCGAGCTGACGCGTACGGTCGCCGGCCCAGAGGAAATGCCCTGAGGTCGCGTACCAATCTCCCGACGTCGAGTCGATGCGCGTCAGCGCCTCCTCATAGCCGAGCAGCAAGGCCTCGTGGCTGGTGAAGATCGTCGTCGTGCGAAGCTCCGGAATGCGCTCGGGTGTCAGGCCGCAGGCGCGCATGAAGCGCAAGCTCTCGGCGATGTGGGTGGCGAGCATTTGGTAGCGATGACCCGCCGGGCTGTCTTTGACGAAGCCGAGATTCCACCGATGCACGTGATCGAGATTGGCGTAGCCGCCTTGGGCAAAGGCGCGCAGCAGATTGAGCGTCGCCGCCGACTGCCGATAGGCCATCAGCATGCGCTGCGGGTCCGGCGAACGCGCCTCCTCGGTGAAATCGATGCCGTTGATGATGTCGCCGCGATAGCTCGGCAGCTCGGCGCCGCCTTGCGACTCGAATGGCGCAGATCGCGGCTTTGCGAACTGTCCGGCGATGCGGCCGAGCTTCACCACCGGCGAGCCGCCGGCATAGGTGAGGACGACCGCCATCTGCAGGAACACGCGGAAGAAATCGCGGATCGCGTCGGCGCGATGCTCGGCAAAGCTCTCGGCGCAATCCCCGCCCTGCAGCAGAAAGGCCTCGCCGGCGGCGACGCGGGCAAGCTCCGCTTTCAGAGCCCTTGCCTCTCCGGCAAAGACGAGCGGCGGAAAGGTCGCAAGCTGCGCCTCGACCGCTTCCAATTTTTGCCCGTCAGGATAGACCGGAACCTGCTCGATCGGCATCGACCGCCAGCTCTCCGGACTCCAACGCATCGCCATGCAACTCTCCCAACAAAAGTCGCCGCTATATAAGCCGTTTGCGGGAAGCTCGCCACCCAGAAGGTGTATTGGTTAACCTGGCGCTGCAATCCGGGAAGAAGGAGGAATCTTTGCCGAAAAAGGAGCTTGAGCATGGGCATCACCCGCATGAGATCGCAACGCGCCTGCTCCGGGGCCCACGCGTCAGCTATTTGCGCGATTGGATCTATGGCGGCATCGACGGAACGATCACGACCTTTGCCATCATCACCGGCGTTGCCGGGGCGGCGCTTTCCACCAACGCGCTTTTGATCCTCG
This sequence comes from uncultured Alphaproteobacteria bacterium, assembly GCA_963786425.1. Classification (GTDB taxonomy): domain Bacteria; phylum Pseudomonadota; class Alphaproteobacteria; order Rhizobiales; family Methyloligellaceae; genus Methyloceanibacter. The sequence goes on from CAWAZB010000001.1 coordinate 502,801, forward strand.
GGGCCGCCAATCTGATCGCCGACGGCTTCTCCATGGCCGCCGCCAATTATTTGGGCACGAAGGCGGAGATCGACGAATATGAGCATGTCCGCCGCATGGAGGAGCGGCATGTTGAGGTGGCACCAGAAGGCGAGCGCGAGGAGATCCGGCAGATTTTCGAAGCCAAGGGCTTCAAGGGAAAAACCTTGGAAAGCGCCGTGGATGTCATCACCGAAAATCGCGAGCGCTGGATCGAGACGATGATGACCGAGGAGCATGGGCTGCCGCCAGTGACGCGCTCGCCGGTCAAGGCGGCTCTCGTCACCTTCCTGGCCTTCGGCGTGTGCGGCCTCGTTCCGCTCTTGCCTTTCGTGCTTGGCGCCCCCGCCGGCCTTGCAACCTCGACCGCAGCCGCAGCCATCACCTTCTTTTCCATTGGTTCGTTCCGCAGCCGCTGGTCGTCGGCGCCGTGGTGGCGGGCGGGTTTGGAGACCCTCGCCATCGGCATGATCGCGGCCGGGCTCGCCTATGGGGTGGGCTCCCTCCTCGGAGGCTTGCTAAAGTCGCATTGACTGCCGGAACCGGCGTCCCTGCTCATGAATTGCCTTAGCCATGCACGAACCGAGCTTCACCATCGGCATCGAAGAGGAATATCTCCTCGTCAATCAGGAGACGCGCGACCTTGCGCCCGAGCCTCCGCCTGCTTTGCTCGCCAAATGCGAGGAAGCCCTGAAAGGCCAGGTCAGCCCCGAATTCCTGCGTTCGCAGATCGAGGTCGGCACCAAAGTGTGCAGCTCGATGGGCGAGGCGCGGGGCGAGCTCGTGAAACTCCGCTCCACCATCGGCCGCATCTCGGGCGAGTTCGGTCTCGCGCCGATCGCCTCCTCCACCCATCCCTTTGCCGAATGGCAAAGCCAGCAGCACACGGATAAGGAGCGTTACAACGTCCTCGCCGAGGATCTGCAGCAGGTGGCGCGCCGCCTCGTGATCTGCGGCATGCATGTGCATGTCGGCATCGAGGATGACGACCTCCGGATCGATCTCCTCGGCCAGGCCGCCTATTTCCTCCCGCATCTGCTCGCGCTTTCGACCTCGTCGCCCTTCTGGCAGGGGAACCGCACCGGCCTGAAATCCTACCGCCTCTCGGTTTTCGACGAGCTTCCGCGCACGGGCCTCCCGCATCAATTCGGCAGCTACAGCGAATATGCGCGCACCATCGATCTTCTCGTCAGCGCCGGGCTGATCGAGGATGCGACGAAGATCTGGTGGGACCTACGCCTCTCGGCACGCTTTCCGACGCTCGAGATGCGCATCACCGATGTTTGCCCCCGCATCGAGGACTGCATCACCATCGCGGCGCTCTTCCGCTGCGTCTGCCGCATGCTCTATCGCCTCCGCCGCGAGAACCAGCGTTGGCGCCATTACCCGCCCTTCCTCGTGCGCGAGAATAGATGGCGGGCGCAGCGCTATGGCACCGAGCGCGGCATGGTCGATTTCGGCAAGGGCGCCATCGTTCCCTTCGACGAATTGATGGACGAGCTGCTCGACCTTCTCGCCGAGGACGCGGATCATTTCGGCTGCTCGGCGGAAGTCGCCCGCGCGCGCGAGATCGTGAGGGATGGTACGAGCGCCGATCGGCAGCTCGCCCGCTTCGAGGAAGTGAAGGAGCTTGGGGGCAGCGATGAAGCGGCGCTCCTGGCCGTGACCGACGACATCGTCGCGGAGACGAAGGCCGGGCCGCTAGCCCCACAAAAACCCTCTCCCCCTGCGGGAGAGGGTGGCGAAGCCGAGAGCACGCGAGGCTGAGCCGGGTGAGGGGTAGCGGCGAATGCCCCCTCACCCGCCTCGCGGCGAAAGCCGCTCGGCACCCTCTCCCACGAGGGGAGAGGGATTTAAAGCGTCGTGCCCATGCCGCCATCCACATTGAGGCTCGCGCCGGTGATATAGGCCGCCTCGTCGGAGGCAAGGAACAACGCCGCGTTGGCGATGTCCTCGGGCTTGCCGAAGCGGCGAAGCGGCGTTTGTGCCAGCAATCCCTTGGCGATCATCGGGTTTGCCGTGTAGCGGCCAATCAGCCCGGTCTCCACATAGCCGGGGCAGAGGGCGTTCACGCGGATCATGTAAGGCGCATATTCGACGGCGAGACTGCGCGTCAGCGCCGACACCGCCCCCTTCGTCGCCGAATAGACCGACATCTGGCGCGTATGCTTCGTCGCCATGACGGAGGAGAGATTGACGATCGATCCCTTCCCCGACGCCTTCAGCAGATCGAAGGCCTCGCGCGCGCAGCGGACCGTGCCGTCGAGATTGACCTTCCAGACGCGATCCCAGGCCTCGTCGCTCAAATGGCGAAAGTCGCTGCGCTCGCCGACACCGGCATTGTTGACGAGCACGTCGAGGCGGCCGAATTCCGCGCTGATCGTTGGCCATCAACGCCCGCACCTCTTCGGTGCTCGTCACATCCACGGTCTCGGCGCGCGCCGAACCGTTGCTTTTGACGATGGCCTCGGCGACAGCGCGGGTGCCCTCGCCGTCGCGGTCGGCGATCACCACCTGCGCGCCCTCGCGCGCGAAAGTCTCGGCGATGGCCCGGCCGATGCCGGCCGCTCCCCCCGTGACGAGCGCGACCTTGTCCTCAAGCCGCCGCATCTGATCCCGCCATGGCCGCCGGCGCTTCCCATTTGTGCCGCAGCGTGACCAGCTCCTCCGAGGCGCTCGGATGCAGCGCCATGGTCGCGTCGAACTGGGCCTTGGTCGCGCCCATATTGATGGCGATGGCAGCCATCTGCACGATCTCGGCCGCGTCGGACCCGAGCACGTGACAGCCGAGCACCTTGTCGGATTCCATATCGACGACGAGCTTCATCACCATCTTCCCTTGGCGCCCGGAAATCGTGCTCTTCATCGGCCGAAACACATTTTTATAGATGTCGATGACGCGCCCGCGCGCTCTCGCCTCTTGCTCCGCGAGGCCCACACTGCCGATCTCGGGGTCGCAGAAGACAGCCGTCGGAATCTTTCCATAGTCGACAGGGGTGGGCTTGCCGCCGAACATGGTCTCGGCGAAGGCGTTGGCCTCGTGAATGGCGACCGGCGTCAGATTGAACCGGTCGGTGACGTCGCCGACTGCGTAGATATTCTCCACTGAAGTCCGGGAAAATTCGTCGACGAGGATCTCTTTGCGTGCGCCGAGCGCGACACCCGCCGCTTCGAGCCCTAGACCCGAGGTGTTCGGCAGCCGCCCGGTGGCGGCCATCGCCAGCGCCACTTTGAGGTCGTCGCCGCGCTTGAAATGCAGCCGGTAGCACCCGTCTTCCTTTTCGATGCGGGCGATTTCCGTATCGATGCGAATATCGACGCCGCGGGCGCGCAAACCTTCGGCGGCGCCGTCGCGGAGATCGTCGTCGAAGCCGCGCAGCACTTGATCGCCGCGATAGATCACCGTCACCTTCACGCCGAAGCCGGCGAAGATCGACGCGAACTCCATGGCGATATAGCCGGCGCCCAAGATGGCGATGCTTTCCGGAAGCTGCTCGAGCTTGAAGCACTCATTCGAGGTGATGAGATTCTCGGCTCCCGGAATATTCGGAAGTATGGCATGTCCGCCGGTCGCGATCAGAATGGTTTTCGCCCGGAGAAGCGTGCCGCTGCCGGCGATCTCGATCGTGTTCCGGTCCTTCAGCGTGGCGCGCGCAAGAATGGTTTCGACACCGGCTTTTTCCAGCGTACGGGTGTAAAGACCGTTGAGGCGATCGACCTCGCGCTGCACGTTGCCGATCAGCGTCGGCCAGTCGAAGCGCAGATTCTCGAAGCTCCATCCGAATGCGCCGGCATCCTCGAGAGCGGACGAATATCTGCTGCCATAGACCAGGAGCTTCTTCGGCACGCAGCCGCGGATCACGCAGGTGCCGCCGACGCGATACTCCTCGGTGATCGCGACCTTGGCGCCGAGCTCGGCCGCGAGGCGGCTGGCTCTGACGCCGCCGGAGCCGGCGCCGAGCACAAGGAGATCGTAGTCATCGCCTGCCATCGCTCAGGCCTTCCTCTGCGCACTTAGGGAGTTGTAGGCGCGTCATCGCGGACGCCGGAGCACCTCAACGCCACTCGGCTTCGCGACAATAGCTAAATCGGCGATACCGAGAAACAGCCCGTGCTCTACCACGCCGGGAACACGCAGCAGAGCGAAGGCCAGCACCTCCGGCTCGGCGATGCGGCCGAAATGGCAATCGAGAATGTAATTGCCTTCATCGGTAATGAAGGGATCGCCGGAGCCGACCTTGCGAAGCGCGATCTGACCCTGGCAGCCGGCCTCCACCGCCATCGCCTCGACCAGGCGGAAGGTGGCGCTAAGCCCGAAGGGAACGACCTCGATCGGCAGTGGGAATTGCCCGAGGATCGGCACAAGCTTACTGCCGTCGGCGATGACCAGCATGCGGTCCGAGGCCGTCGCCACGATCTTCTCGCGCAGGAGCGCTCCCCCGCCTCCCTTTATCAGCCGCAGCTGATCGTCGATCTCGTCGGCGCCATCGACGGTGAGGTTGAGATGCGGCACCTCGTCGAGCGTCGTCAGCGGGATGCCGAGCGTCTGCGCCAGCTCCTGCGTCGCATCCGAAGTCGGCACGCAAATCACATTCATGCCGGCGGCGACCTTGTAGCTCAGCGCTTCGACGAACTTCGCCGCCGTCGAGCCGGTGCCGAGCCCGATCGCCATCCCGTCTCGCACATATTCGAGCGCGGTGAGCGCCGCGCTCTCCTTGAGGTCGGTTGCATCGGCCAATGCCGCCTCCCTTAGCCTTTGAGCCCACCCATAAGGACGTATTTCAATTCCACATATTCGTCGATGCCGTGATGCGATCCCTCGCGGCCGAGACCGGACTGCTTCATCCCGCCAAACGGCGCGACCTCCGTCGAGATCATCCCCTCATTCACCCCGACGATGCCATAGTCGAGCGCCTCCGCCACGCGCCAGGCGCGGGCGTGGCTCTGCGTGTAGAAATAAGCGGCAAGACCGTAAGGCGTGTCGTTGGCGAGACGAATGGCCTCATCGTCATCGCGAAAGCGGAAGAGCGGCGCCACGGGACCGAAGGTCTCCTCTTGCGCGAGCCGCATGTCTGGCGTGACATCGGTGAGGACGGTCGGCTCGTAGAATGTGCCGCCGAGCGCGTGACGGCGTCCGCCGGTGAGCAGCTTCGCCCCCTTCTCCACCGCATCGCCGACATGCGCCTCGACTTTGGCGAGCGCTTTGGCGTTGATCAGCGGGCCCTGCAGGACGCCATCCTCGGTGCCGATCCCCACTTTGAGCTTCTTCACCTCGCCGGCGAGCATCTGCGCGAAGCGGTCATAGACCGCGTCCTGCACCAGAATACGATTGGCGCAGACGCAAGTCTGGCCCGAATTGCGGTATTTCGACTGCATCGCCCCCGCCACCGCCGCTTCGAGATCGGCGTCGTCGAAGATGATGAAGGGCGCGTTGCCGCCAAGCTCCAGCGACAGCTTCTTCAGGGTGGCGGCCGATTGCGACATGAGAAGCCTTCCGACCTCTGTCGAGCCGGTGAAGGCAATGACGCGGATGAGCGGATTGGCGGTGAGCTCGCCACCGATCTCCTCCGCATTTCCCGTGACGATATTCAGAACGCCGCGCGGGAAGCCGGCGCGCATCGCAAGCTCGCCCAGCGCCAGAGCCGTGAGCGGGGTTTCCGGCGCCGGCTTCGCGACCACCGTGCACCCTGCCGCGAGCGCCGGCGCGATCTTGCGGGTGATCATGGCGAGCGGGAAGTTCCAAGGGGTGATGGCGCCGACGACGCCGACCGCCTGCTTCATCACAAGGATGCGGCCGCTCTTTTTATAGGCCGGGATGACCTCGCCATGGATCCGCTTCGCCTCCTCGGCGAAGAACTCCACGAAGGAGGCGCCGTAATCGATTTCGGCCCGGGCTTCGGCAAGCGGCTTCCCCTGCTCGCTGGTCATCAGCAGCGCAAGGTCTTCCTTGCTTGCCACGATGAGCTCGTACCAGCGGCGGAGGGTGGCCGACCGCTCCTTGGCGAGGAGCGCGCTCCAGGCCCGGAAGGCCTTGGCGGCGGCCTCGATTGCAGCCCGCGTCTCCTCCTTGCCGAGCTCCGGCACGCGGCCGATCAGTTCGCGATTGGCGGGATTGCGCACCTCAAGGCCGGGTGACCCCACCCAGGCCCCGTCGATGAGGCACCGCTCCTTAAGCAAGGAATGATCTTTCAGCGCGACGATGGCGGTCGATCCTTGCCGAGCAATTCGCCCTCGCAAAGGGCGCTCTGACGAGATATGCCGAGGCCGCTTGCCCCGGTCAACGCTTCACATGGAGATTAAGCGAGCTTGCCCTCCAAGGATTTTCGCGGCGCGACCGTGGTCTTCGACCTCGACGGAACGCTGGTCGATACCGCGCCTGACCTCACCAACGCGCTCAATCATGTTCTGATCGAGCGCGGACACGCGCCGGTTACGCTGGCGACCATCAGATCCACAGTCGGCTATGGCGCCCGCGTGATGATCGAGGAGGGTCTTCGGCAAACCGGCGTCACCGACGACATCGATGCGATGCTGGAAGGCTTCCTCCGCTATTATGAGAAGAACATCGCCGTCGAAAGCCGCCTTTTTCCCGGGGCGCTGACGGCCCTTGAGGAGCTGCGCGCGAGAGGCGCACGGCTCGCAATCTGCACCAATAAGCGCGCGAACCTCGCCCACCTCCTGCTGGACGCGCTCGACCTCACGGGTTTTTTTCAAGCTATCGCCGGACGCGACAGCTTTCCCATGTCGAAGCCTCATCCCGGCCATCTGCTGCGGACAATCGAGGCGGCAAGCGGCGATCCGGAGAACGCCCTCATGGTCGGCGACAGCGACATCGACGTGAAGACGGCGAAAAGCGCCGGCGTGCCGGTCATCTGGGTGAGCTTCGGTTATTCGCCGCCGGGACCGCTCGACGGTCCGCCGCCGGACGCCTCTATCGACGATTTCGGCCAGCTGACCGCCGAGGCGGCGCGTCTGCTGCGCAAGCCCCTAGCCGCGGCGGAGCGCGGCACCGCTTTCCGCTAGAGTCAAAAATTTGCCCACATTCAAACCGACTCCTCTCAATCAAGAGCCACAGTGTAAGTCCACTTTCCCACCGCCAAATTCGAAATGTCCTTAGGGAGACGAGCGATGCTGAAGCGTGTCGTGACCGCCACCGCCTTAACCTGGCTCATGCTGGCGCCTGCCCTCGCGGTTGAAGAGGGCGCGGGCGCGGCACCCGAAGATCCTTGCAGCCAGCAGCTTGCGGCCGTCGAAGAGGCGGTTGCCACGCGGCAAGAGAACGCGCCCTTGAGCGAGGACGACTTCAACAAGGTGAACGAGCTGCTCGATCAGGCGGACGCCCAATGCACGGAAGGCAATCTTCCCGAGGCCACCGCTACGCTCGCGACGGTCAGCGGCCTGATCCAGAAATAACCATCGCTGCTGGACGGAGGCCCCCGCGGGAGCGCGGCAGTCCCAACTCGAGAGCCGGCTGCGCCTGGTCTACACGCCCGTTTCTTGACTTAGCGAAGGGCCAATCGCTAAATCCGCACCTGTCGATGGGCGGTTAGCTCAGCTGGTAGAGCACTGTGTTCACATCGCAGGGGTCACTGGTTCGAGTCCAGTACCGCCCACCATCGTTCCAATGACGGCGTCAGGCGCCGAGCGGCGCCTCTAGTCCTCAACCAGCCCTTTGGATCAGCGACGTGCCCGGCTTAATTGCCCCAAGGCGCGCGGACTCCCCACCAAAGCACGGCGAAGATGGCGAGCAGCGCCCACCACACCGGGTTGGCGATCTGGCCGCCCACCAGGGCGAAGATGATGCTGACGACGATGCAGACGAGCGCAACAATGTTTCCGACGCTCATGAAAGGTCCCCCCACTTTTGTGTGCCGATACAATATGACGCGAGCGGCAGGCGGTCAAAACCCTTCGGGCAGCGCTTCACAGCCCTTTTGCGGCCGGCACCGAATGCATCGCCCCTAGGCCCTCGCTGATTTCGGCGCCTCGTCGAGCTTCGCCGCCGCTTCGGGCTCCCCATACATGGAGAGCATGGGCTCATCGGTCAGAACGGCCTCGTCGAATTCGCCAAAGCCGTTGAAGCGGTTGGCGAGCACGCGGCCATAGGCGCCGATCTGCCCGACCTCGATATAGTCGCCTTCCTGGACGTTGGAAGGCAACGTGAACGGCCCTGGCATATAATCGGCGCTGTCGCAGGTCGGCCCGTAAAGGACGAAATCGGTCATCGTCTTCGACTTCCGTCCGCCGCCGCTGACGAGGCGCGCCGGAAAGCGGAAGCCGGAATAGGCCGCGTCGAACAGGCTGCCATAGGCGCCGTCATTGACGTAGAGCGCGTTGTCGCGCCGCGCATCGACCCGCACGATGACGGATTCGGCTTCGGCAACCAGAGCGCGGCCCGGCTCGCACAGGATCTCGCAAGATTCCTTGACGGCAAGCTCGTCCCACGCCTTGACGATTTCCTCCATATAGGCGGAAAGCTCGGGCGGATCGGAATGCGGGTAACGGCTCGGGAAGCCGCCGCCGATGTCGATGGAATCGACCAAAACGCCGGAAGTGATGATCAGCTGACCCACTTGGCGGAGCGCCTCGCCGAAGGCAGCCGGGACGACCGCCTGCGAACCGACGTGAAAGGTGATGCCGAGATGCTGGGCGACCTGCCTCGCCCGGAGGAGAAGCGCCGGCGCTTCAGCATTCGAAATGCCGAATTTCCCTTCGAGCGGAATTAGGCTGTGGGTGTTCGGGCAAGCGATGCGCAGGAAGAGGCCGAGGTCCTTTGCCCTTCCGGTCTCGGCGAGGATCTTCTCGAGCTCCTCCTCGCTGTCGAAGGCGAAGCGGCGCACGCCGAAATCGTAATAAGCGCGGCGGATCGCGTTCCGCGACTTCACCGGGTTCATGAAATAGAGGTCGGCGTTCGACATGGTCGCCACCCTCTCGATCTCGACTAGGGAGGCGACATCGAAAGCATCGACCCCCGCCTCTGCCAACGCGGCGAGGATGGGGATCGAATCATTGGCCTTGGCCGCATAGAGGACGCGGCCAGGGAAATTGGCGAGGAACCAGCGCCCGGCGCGGGCGGCAGCCTGCGGCCTTAAGGCGAGGACGGGTCGCTCGGGTCGGCGGTCACGGACAAGCTCCGCGGCAGAAGTGAAAACGTCCATCCCATGTCTACTCCCACACGAGATTGAGATTGTCAGTTGCTGCCCTGGAGCATCGACGCCAGGAGCGGGTCGGACGTATGCAATCCGGACGCGCTTGTAAAGGGATTTTCATCGCCGTGTCACCGAAAGCCTAAAGTCGGAAGCAACGCGACCTGCTCCCGGCGGATTGGACAAGCTATTGTGCGGGCTCTTCCGGAGTTTCGGGCGACGCATCCTCGGCCTCGTCCCCTGCTGCATCCTCCTCGTGGTCGTCCTTCCCTTGTCGCGGGACAGCGTCAGGCAAGGGCGGCAGGCTCTTGAGATAGGCTGCGATAGCGGCGCGGTCCTCAGACCTTAGCTTGGCCAAATTCTCCTGGACCTGAGCCATGCGCCCGCCCACCACGTCGAAATCCGGCGTGTGCCCGGTCGTGAAGAAGTCGACAAGCTCCTCCTCGCTCCAATCGCCGACCCCATCCTTACTCGGGGTGATGTTCGGAATCTTGCCCTTGCCTTCTGGGTTGTGGGCGCCGGCGAAGGCCTGGCTTGCAATCAGGCCCCCAATGTCGTTGCGGGGCGTATGGCACTCCCCGCAATGGCCCGGACCTTCGACGAGATATTTGCCGCGATTGATCTTCGCCGATTTATCCGCGTCGGGCTTGAAGGTCTCGCCGTCAACATAGAGCAGCTGCCAAAGCCCGACGACGCGGCGCCAATTGTAGGGAACGGTGAGGTTGTGCGGCGCCGAGGCCTTTTTCACCGCCGGCAATGTATCGAGATACGCCTTGAGATCGATCAGATCCTCATAAGTCATGCGTTGATAGGAGCCGTAGGGAAAGGCCGGATAGAGATGCGCGCCTCCCGGTCCGATCCCACGCTTCATGGCGTTGACGAAATCGAGCGTGGTCCAGGTGCCGATGCCGGTGTCTTTATCCGGCGAGATATTCGGCACGTAGAAGATTCCGAAATCGGTCCGCATGCAGCGCCCGCCGCCGAGCAGCCGCGGATCCTTGATCTTCGGATCCTTGCATTTGACGGCCGGCTCGGCATGGCAGCTTGCGCAGCCGCCGGCGTTGAACATGTATTCGCCATTGGCGAGGTCGGGGATGCGATCAGGCAGCGCCGATGCCGGCACGGTTCTCGGAATGGTGAGAAGGTAAAAGACGATCGCTCCCGCCACGGCGAGAGCGAAGAGTGCCCAGCGCCAGGGGCCGGATATGCTTGGCCCGGAATCCTCAATGGTCACTTTGGCAGCCGCATATCGTGCCTATTGCCGCTTCTCGCGGTAAGTTTCGTGGCACTCCTTGCAAATTTTGGTCATGTCGCCGAAAGCCGCAGCAAACGCCTCGCTCCCCTCTCCGGCGGCGACCTCTGCTTCGGCGCTCGCATCCTTCAGCTTCGCGGCGAGAGCCTTGAACTCGTCGAAGGACTGCCAGATGGCGGGCAGCGCCTCGCTGTCGGGAATGGCGCCGAGCTCCGTGCCTTCCGGAAACAGCGTGACGAATTTGTCCGGCACGGAATTGATGTCCTTCATCGCCTCGGCAGCTTTTCCGGCGTCGAAGGGCACCTTCCCCTTCACCATCTGACCGCCGAGTTTTGCCGCGGGAGAGACCTCCTTCTTCATCAGCTGCCGCCGCTCCTTCACGGCCGCGGCAAGGTCCTCAGCCGTCCGGGCGACGGTTGCAGTGAATGCAATAGTTGTCGCCGCGGCGACGACCAAGATCGGCTTCCACATGCGCCGCTTCCTCCGACTGACGGGCTGTCCTCCGCGACTTCGACAGAGGTTGCCGAGCTCGCTCCCTAACCGCCTTGGCTGATCATGTAGTTCAACAATCGCGGAGAGGGTCTGCCGTCAACGGGCAGGCGGTTGTCGTATTGGAATTCCCGGATCGCCTCCGCCGTCGCATAGCCGTAGACGCCGTCCACGGGTCCCGGATCATAGCCAAGCCGCGTCAGCGATTCCTGAACGCCGAAGACAAGTCCCGGACCCCCGGGTCCGCCCGGTCCCCGAACGCCGGGGGGCGGACCATAATAGCTGTCGTCATAGCGGGCGCGAGCATTCGCCTCCGCCGCTCCCGTGACGAGGCCGACGCCGGCGCCGATCGCGGCGCCTCTGCCGGCCCCTCTGCCGCCGCCGACAAGGCCGCCAATCAGCGCCCCGACGACCCCGCCTTGCACGCCACGCTCGATGACTTGCGCCTTGGCATCGCCGATAGTCGCCACGCTTGTGGTCGCCGCCACGGCAAGCGCACCAAACATCGACAGCATCAATCCGGTGGAGCTCAATCTGTTACGCATCGCGTTCTCCTCGCAGGTCTCGTCGGTTTCCCTCGGAGGGGGGTGAATGGCCGGCGACGGCTGTTGGCCTTTCCTCATCGCGCGACCGGTCTAGCGGCATTTTGCCATAGCAGCCGCCGCCGAAGCTAGAAGCTTGCGCCCCGATCATGGCATCGGAATGCCGCCCTCGCGCGGCGGAACATTCCAGGCGCGCTGCACCGCCGGCCTGGCGGCGATGGCGAGATACCAGCGCTTCACATTGGGGTAATCGGCAAAATCGACGGTTTGCCATTCGAACCGTGAGACCCACGGCCAAATGGCGATGTCGGCGATCGAATAGTCGCCGGCGACATAGTCTCTGTCGCTGAGCCGCCGATCGAGCACGCTCCACAATCGCTTTGCCTCTTGCGAATAGCGCTCCTCCGCATAGGCGCTCTTGCCCGGATTGAACTTCACGAAATGGTGTACCTGACCGAGGAAAGGCCCGGCCCCACCCATCTGCCACATCAGCCATTCGACCACGCGCCATTTGGTCTCGAAACCCTGCGGCCAGAACATTCCCGTCTTTTCGGCGAGGTAGAGGAGGATCGCGCCGGACTCCATGAGAGCGAGGCCGGTATCTGTGTCGACGATTGCCGGGATCTTGTTGTTGGGAGCGATGGCGAGAAATTCGGGACGAAACTGATCCCCCTTGCCGATGTCGATCGGATGCACGCGATATGGAAGGCCCGTTTCCTCGAGCATGATCGAGACCTTCTGCCCGTTCGGCGTCGACCACGTGTAAAACTCAATCATCCCTATTCGCCCCTTCGCGCCAGATTGGCATCGTTGTTGCCGATGCGCTGCAGTTTGTGCGCCGCGTCATCCCCGACGAAACGCAGCATCCCGCTTCGTGCCAAAAAATTCTCGCTTCGAGCGTCCGCACATCGGTGTCTTCGCAGATGCGAGAGGAAAGGAGTCATTAACCCTTCACCCACCAGCCCTTCTCTCGCCAAGAACCCGTCGTGCCGGCGCCACACCGTAATGCTACCCAACATGCGCGGCTGTTCGAGTGCTGCACCAAATCGGAGGAACGAATGCTCAATCGTGCCCAGCTGGACAATGAACTGAGGGGCGCGCATCAGGCGACTCTGACCCGCTTCGCGATTTATTACACACCGCGGCCCGGGACGCCGCTTGCGGCCTTCGGACGCTCCTGGTTCGGGCGCGCGAATGACGGTGCAACGCTGCAGGCCTTCTCCGAAAGCGGCTTGACCAATGCCGGTTCGAGGACGATTGCGGCGAACGGCCGTTATCCTGGACTGCATGCCAACTTTCGCGGTCCGTTCCAACTGCGCGACGGCGTCGGCGCGGACGCGTTGAAGACGCGGCTCGTCGGATTTGCGCGCCGGCGGCGCCCGGTCGACACCGGATCCCTCACGCTCGCGCGCGCTGGACGCTATCTCGTGCTGCGGCCGGTGGAGGCGCGTCCAGCGCTCGACTGGCTGGCCGCCCAATGCGTCGCGGCCTTCGACGGCTTCGTGGCGCCGGCATCGAAAAGCGAAAACAAATCGCAGTCCGACCCGACGCTGAACGATCATCAAAGGCTGCTGCTCAGCAGCTTCGGCGATCCGCATGTCCTCAGCGAGTACCGCTTCCAGATCACTCTCACCGGGCCCCTCGACAATGCGCATCTCGATCGGGTCGCGCAGGCGCTCTGGCCAATGCTCGAGGACATTTGCGCCGAGGGCGTGGCCGTTGACGGCCTGTCGCTTTGCGGACGGTCCGATGACCGCACGCCGATGCGCCTGATCGGCCGGTATCGGCTGGGAGCTTAGCGCTCGACGTTGACCTGACGGAGCGGCCGGACCACAGTTTTGACACAACGGTCCGGCACCGTCCTCTCGCTGGCCTGGGGGGCTAGTACGGGGGAGCGTTATGCCCGATTACGGGGAAATCCTAAGCTTTCTTGCTGCAAACCCACCACAGCTTCCGGCCGAGCGCGAATTGCACGCATCGCTGCTGGAGCTTCTCGCTCAGTGCTTGCGCTACGACCACGTGGCGCTCGATCAGCCCGTGGAAAACGCGGCCGACGATTTTGACGATCTTGAAGATCAGCATCGTCGCTGGGTGAATTTCAACTGACATTTCGCAGCTTCGATTTTGCGTCGATCGGACCGCACGCGCCTGGATTCCGTGCGATCCATCCATGACGGGTGGCGATCCCTGCTCTAGAACGATGCCCACACGTTAGGGCACGGCGCATCGTCATGAGCAAGACAGCCTTCATCGGCCTCGGCACCATGGGCTACCCCATGGCCGGGCACTTACGAAAGCGCGGCGGCCACGAGGTCACCGTCTTCAACCGCACGCGGGACAGAGCTGAGCGTTGGGCGAAGGAGTTCGGCGGCAGCGTCGCAGCAAGTCCGGCCGACGCGGCGAAAAATGCGGATCTCGTCTTTTTCTGCGTCGGCAATGACGATCATCTCCGCTCCGTGACGCTCGGCCCAGACGGCGCGTTCTCCAGCCTCAAGCCAGGCGCCGTCACGATCGATCACACCACGGCGTCCGCGACAATCGCCCGCGAACTGCACGCAGCAGCGCGCGACCGAGACGCCGGCTTTTTGGACGCGCCAATTTCCGGCGGACAGTCCGGAGCCGAAACCGGCACCCTCACCGTGATGATCGGCGGCGAAGAGACCGACTATCGCAAAGCCGAGCCCGTCATCCGCTCTTACGCCAAGGCCGTTGCTCTCATCGGCGGCCCCGGCAGCGGACAGCTGACCAAGATGGTCAACCAAATCTGCATCGGCGGTCTCATCCAATCGCTCGCCGAGGCGCTCAATTTTGCGGAGCGCGCCGGCCTCGATATTCCGAAAGTCATCGACACGATCTCGCAAGGCGCGGCGCAAAGCTGGCAGATGCAGAATCGTTGGCAGACCATGGTTGAGGGCAAGTTCGATTTCGGCTTCGCCGTCGACTGGGTGCGCAAGGACTTCGCCCTCATCCTCGATGAAGCGAAGCGGAACGGCGCCGAACTTCCGGTGACGGCGATCGTCGATCAATTCTATGCGGAAGTGCAGGCGATGGGCGGTCGCCGCTGGGATACGTCGAGCCTGATCGCGCGACTGCAGCGTAAGCGCTAGGACGCCGCCCTTTCGGTCGCGTAGCCGAGCGGCAGCTCCGTCGTGAATTTGATCTGCTCCATGGCGAAAGCCGAGCTCACATCCGAAAGCTCGATCTTGCCGATCAAGCGCTTGTAGAAGGCGTCATAGCGCTCGATGTCCGGCACCACCACGCGCAGCAGATAATCGACGGATCCGCTCATGCGGTAAAACTCGACCACTTCGGGAAAGTCGCGAAGCGCGGCGTGGAAACGATCGAGCCAGTCCTGCGTATGATGGCTCGTGGTGATGGAGACGAACACCGTCACCCCCACATTGACTTTCTTCGAATCCACGAGCGCCACGCGCCGCTGAATGACGCCGGTCTCTTCGAGCTTCTGGATGCGCCGCCAGCACGGCGTGGTCGAAAGGCCGACCTGCTTCCCAATTTCGGCAACCGGGATCGTGCAGTCCTGCTGCAGGATTTCGAGGATTTTTCGGTCCATGCGGTCGAGCATGGAGAAATAGATAAATGTTTTTCTTCGAAATGGGAAGATCAGAAATGAGGTTGCGTTGAAAGCCTCAATAACCGCCTTACACGCAAAATCATTCCTCCTGGCTAAGGAGGGCTTGGACCTCGCGGCGTAGAACCGGCACCAAGGTCGCTTCGAACCATGGATTCCGCTTCAGCCAGGCATTGTTCCGCCAGGAGGGATGCGGCAGCGGAAGGATGCGCGGACCTTCCTTGCGTTTCAGGTGCTTACGCCAGTCGCGTACTGTGGCATCGAGTTTTGCTCCGACGCTGTTTCCGAGGTGCCACGCCTGCGCGTAGCTGCCGACAGCAAGGATCAGCTCGATCTGCGGCAGGGCCGCGAAAAGTTGCGAATGCCAAAGCTGTGAGCATTCGCGCCGGGGCGGCAGATCGGCGCCGCCCTCGGTCTGGCCGGGGAAGCAAAATCCCATCGGGACGATAGCGATGCGGTCCTCATCGTAGAACTCCGCCGGCGTCACTCCCATCCAATCGCGCAATCGGTCTCCCGACGGGTCGGTGAAGGGAACGCCGGATGCGTGCACGCGCGTGCCGGGCGCCTGGCTGCAGACGGCAAGACGCGCCGTCGGGCTGACCCTGAGTACCGGGCGCGGCTCGTGCGGCAGCGGTCTGCCGCTCGGGGGGTTGGCGCAATGGCGGCAGGCGCGAATGCGCAAGAGGAGGCGATCGAGACTGGCCGCTTCTGGCCTCATAGGTCGAGGGTCATCCCGTCTTCGGCGATGAGATAGCGCGAGCCGTCGACCTTGTGGCGTTGGGAGAGCATGTCGGTCCCCATATGCGTCAGGAGCAATCGCTTCGCGTTGAGCTTCTCGTAATTCGCATCGATCGTCTTGTAGTCGAGGTGAATGGGCAGAGTGACGTCATATTGAAAGCATTCGCTGATGAAGAGGTCGGCGTCTCGCGCGGCGTCGCAGAGCCGGTTGGTCCATCCCGTGTCGCCGCTGAAGGCGATCGCCTTGCCGTCATGCTCAAAACGCAAGGCGTAGGGCGGTGCGCCGGAGGGGTGCAGGACCTCAAAAGGTCTGATCGTCAGATCGTCGATCTTCAGCGGCTTCTCGCCATCATATTCCATGAAACGCAGATCGAAGGACCGGGAATTCTTCGTCACGCCGGGATAGAGCGCCTCCGCCACCGCCAGGAAGCGGGCCTCCGTTCCCTTCGGCCCGGTGATGATCAGCGGCTTTTTCCGCTTCGTCACGAATTGCGCGTCGATCAACAGCCAGGGCAGTCCTCCGAAATGGTCGCCATGGAGATGCGTGATGCACACCATACTGAGATCGTTCGGATCGAGGCCGAGCTTCCGCATGCCGATAAGCGTCGACGCGCCGCAATCGATGAGGAATTGGCGGTCCGCCATGCGCACATGAAACGACGTTTGCAAACGCCCCGCAGCGCCAAAAGCGTCTCCGCAGCCGATCACGGTCAGCCGCATGCCAATATCCCCTTTTCCCCGCACGCCCGAATGGGCGCCGCCAATACAACCGGCCCGACCGCGGCCGCACCCACCCCGGAGATAAGCATTTGCATACCCGTCTTGAAGGGACTGTGTCCCGATTAAGGCAGGCGTTGCGGATAAGCTTCTCGCCGCTAGGGTCAATCCAATTGCCCTCGCCTACCCGAGGCCCCTACATTGACACCCATGTGCGTTGTCAAAGCCGATTGCTGCCTTGCACAGCCTTTCCATTGGGATGGTGAAGGCCGGCACGCGCGCTTATCCCTGCTCGCCGGCGTCGAAGAGTAGTCAAACCCGTGTCGAGCTGGATCGCCCTCTTCATCATCGCCTTTGCCGCCATGCTGCTCGTCCAGAATGATGAGGCCGGCAGCATCGCCGGGATTCCGATCGGCACATTCGCCTCTCTCGCCGCCGGCGCTGCGCTCCTCCTCTTTCTCGGAGGCGGGCTCTTCAGCCGCTACCGCGGCAATCCAGGCGACCTCCTTCGCGATGCGCTCACTTGGGTGGCGCTCGGCCTCGCCCTCGTTGCCGGCTATTCCTACCGGCACGAACTGCTGCCTTTCGCCGGCCGTCTCGCCGGAGAGTTGCTGCCCGGGAGCGCCATGGTCGTCGAGGTCAGCAGCAACGGCCCGGCCGAGGTCAAAATCAGGCGCCGGCTCGATGGGCACTTCACCGCCCGCGCCGAGGTCAACGGGTCGCACATCTCCATGATCGTGGACACCGGCGCCTCGACCATCGTGCTCCGCCCCGAAGATGCGAAGAAGGCAGGGATCGATCTCGATAAGCTCTCCTACGACGTGACCGTGATGACGGCGAATGGCCGCACTAAGGCGGCGCGCGTGAAGCTGAAAAGCGTCGCGGTCGGCCCACTCGACCGGCAGGATGTGGACGCGCTCGTCGCCAAGAAAGGTGCTTTGTTCGAGAGTCTGCTTGGCATGACGTTCCTCAGCCGCCTGCGCTCTTACGAATTTTCCGGCGATTTCCTGCGGTTGCGCGGCTGAGCGTGGCAACGTTCCCGGCGAGAAGAGCATGACACTCGCGCGTCTTGCCGCTGGAACCTTGTGCCTCTAAGGGAACCGAGCCCCGCGGGCGGACATTCTAGTGCAGCATCAATTCAGTGGCGGAACGCCGACAGGGGGAGCATGTATCCGAAGCCGCGCCAAGACCTAAAGCCGAACACCGCCGAGTTCGAGCGGCTTCCTTTCATCAAGCAGACCGGCTTCCGCGAATATGACGCGAGATGGCGCTACCCCGAGGAGATCAATCTTCTCGGCCTGCAGGCGGTCGGCTTCGCGCTTGTGTCCCTCATGCGCGAGCGAGGCGTTCCGCCCCGCATCGTGGTCGGACATGACTACCGTTCCTATTCCTCCTCGATCAAGGCAGCGCTGACCACCGGGCTTCTCGCCGGCGGCGCCGAGGTTCACGACATCGGCTTGGCGCTCTCCCCGATGGC
Source organism: uncultured Alphaproteobacteria bacterium (assembly GCA_963786425.1). Taxonomy (GTDB): domain Bacteria; phylum Pseudomonadota; class Alphaproteobacteria; order Rhizobiales; family Methyloligellaceae; genus Methyloceanibacter. The sequence continues at coordinate 520,769 of CAWAZB010000001.1, forward strand.
CTATTTCGCGCAATTCGAACTCGGCGTTGAGGGCGTCGCCATGGTCACGGCCAGCCACAATGACAATGGCTGGACCGGCATCAAGATGGGGGTGCAACGTCCCCTCACCTTCGCCCCGGACGACATGAATGCGCTGAAGGAACGGGTGTTCGAGGGCGGGTCGTCCGAGGCCGGCGGCGGCAAATACATCTTCGTCCCGGACATTCCCGAGCGCTACATGGCGGACCTTTTAAAGCGTCCGCGCCTTACAAGGCCGCTAAAGATCGTTGTCTCCTGCGGCAACGGTACGGCCGGTGCCTTTGCGCCGCGCGTTCTTGCCGAGCTTGGCGCCACGGTCATTCCTCTCAATTGCGATCTCGACCACTCCTTTCCCGCCCATAATCCCAACCCCGAAGACATGAAGATGTTGGATGCGACGCGCGAGGCGGTGGCCGCGGAAGGCGCCGATCTCGGCCTCGCTTTCGATGGCGACGGCGACCGCTGCGGGGTCGTGGACAATGACGGCGAAGCGATCTTCGCCGACAAGGTCGGCGTCATGCTCGCCCGCGACATCGCCGCCCGCCACCCCGGCGCGCTGTTCGTCGCCGACGTGAAATCGACCGGACTATTCCTGACCGACCCGGTGCTGAAACAGCACGGCGCCAAGACGCTCTTCTGGAAGACCGGGCATTCTTACATCAAGCGCTACAGCCACGAGACCGGCGCGCTGGTCGGCTTCGAAAAGTCCGGACATTTCTTTTTCAATCCGCCGCTCGGCCGCGGCTATGACGATGGCCTCGTCTCGGCAATCGCTGTGCTCGACATGCTCGACCGAAATCCCGACAAGACGCTCGCCGAGATGAAGCGCGAGCTGCAGCAAACCTGGCAGTCGCCGACCATGTCGCCGCATTGCGACGACGAGATAAAATATGACGTGGTCGAGCGCGTCGTTGGCCATTTCAAGGAGGTGGCGAAGAATGGCGGCATGCTCGCCGGCCAGAAAATTCGCGAAATGATCGACGTCAACGGCATCAGGATCGTGCTCGAAGATGGGACCTGGGGCCTCGTTCGCGCCTCATCCAACAAGCCTGAGCTCGTCGTGGTGGTGGAAAGCCCCACCTCGGAAGAAAATATGCGGGCGATTTTCGCCGAGATCGACGCCGAGCTCAAAAAACAGCCGGAAGTCGGCGCCTATAATCAGACGATCTAGACTTGGCACGCAGAGATCCTGCCGCTCCGGCAGGAGCGCTCCGTTGTAAAATCGTCAAGCGCCTGTCGCATTTTTGAAACGGGACTCTGGTTCCGTCCGCAAACATGACAGTCGCTCTCTTCGCCCTAGGCGCTCTCTCCGGTCTCGTCCTCGATCTCCTTCTGTTGAGGACGCTCCTCGTTCCAGGCTTTCGCATCTGGCCGACACCTGCTCCAGGCAGTTGGCAGAGTCTGACCTTCTGGGGTCTGTTCCGCGGCGGCATGATGGCGACCTTCGTGATCGCCATTCTCGACTGGAACGCAACGCCGCTCCTCGATTGGACGCGCTTGATCGTCGCGGTGCCAATCGGCGTCACCGGCCTTGCGATCACCGTCTGCGGCTATTTCAATCTCGGCCTCGGCAACACCTATTGCGGCGCGGACGGGCTCGTCACCGGCGGCCTTTACCGCATCAGCCGCAACCCGCAATACACCGCCTCGATCATGGGCTTGATCGGCCTCTCGATCGGCGCCAACTCCATGCTGACGATCGTGCTCTCGGCAATCATGACCGGCGCCTATGTGCTGATGGCGCTCGTCGAGGAGGATTGGCTGAAGCAGCTTTACGGCACTCCCTACCGGGATTATTGCCGCCAGACGTCGCGCTTTTTGGATGTGAACGGCCTGCTCGCGCTGCGCGACCGCCTGCGCCCCTCGCGCCAGATCTCCTGATTATTCCGCCGCGATCGCCGATGCGTGCATGCCGGCGGCAACACGGCGCGCCCGCTCCAGCACCTCGATGCCGGCGCCTTCGACATGCGCCTCCTCCGAGAGCACGCGGCGGAAGGCGCGCGCCCGCGGCTGACCGTGAAACAGGCCGAGGATGTGACGCGTCATCTGATTGAGCCGCAACCCGCGCGACAGCTCGGCCTCGACATAGGGCATGAACCGCTCAAGCACGTCGAGCCGCGAGGGTGGTGGCGCGTCGTCGCCGAATAGAGCCGCATCGGCGCCGGCGAGGAGGTAGGGATCGTGATAGGCGGCGCGGCCAAGCATCGCGCCATCGACATGGTCGAGATGGCGAACCGCCTCGGCGAAAGATGAGATGCCGCCATTCACCACCACGGTCAGCTGCGGACGATCCTGCTTCACGCGATAGACGCGGCTCATAATTGATCGGCGGAATTTCGCGGTTCTGCTTCGGGCTTAGGCCTTCGAGCCAGGCTTTCCGCGCATGCAGGATGAAGGTGCTGCAGCCGCCCTTCGCGACAGTGTCGATGAAGTCGATCGAGACTTTCCTCGGCATCCTGATCGTCGATGCCGATGCGGCATTTGACCGTGACCGGGACAGCGACCTTGGCGCGCATGGCGGCGACGCATTCAGCGACAAGCTCCGGCTCGGCCATGAGGCAGGCGCCGAATCGGCCCGACTGCACGCGGTCCGAAGGGCAGCCGACATTCAGATTGATCTCGTCATAGCCGAACTCGGCGCCGATGCCTGCCGCCTCGGCAAGACGGCCGGGTTCGCTGCCACCGAGCTGCAGGGCAACAGGATGTTCGGCCGGATGAAACTGCAGCAGGCGCGGCCGATCGCCATGCAGGATGGCCTCCGCCGTGATCATCTCGGTGTAAAGCAATGTGCGCTTGGAGATCAGCCGCAGGAAATAGCGGCAATGACGGTCGGTCCACTCCATCATCGGCGCGACCGAAAAGCGGTGGGGCTGCACACCAACGGGAAGCGACATTGATTTGTGCGCCGGGACAGCGGCTCGCTCATCCATGTGAGCTACATAGCCCCTATCCACGCCGCTTCAAGCTGCCCAACTCGAGAAGCGGTTCCGGTCAGTGAAGCTTCGTTTCAGCCTCGCCGGTCCCGGCGGCCGGGGCTTCGCGTTCATGTAAGCCGCGACGTCCCAAGCCTCCTGCAGCGTCAGTACCGGTTCGCGATAATTGATGCCGAGCGGCATGTTGGCTCTGATGAAGGCTGCCGCGTAAGCCGTCTTCGCCATTCCAGCCGCGTCGTTAAAGCTCTCGTCGCCCCAAAGGGGCGGGATCGTATAGCCGACGGCCGGACGAACGCGCCGCTGACCTTGCCCGTTCTCGCCGTGGCACGTGGCGCAATGCACGGCATAGATCTTCGTCCCGCGTGCCGCATCGGGTGAAGACGGCGGCTCCGCTAAAGGCATGAGCCCCATGCCGGGCAGGCGGATACCTTCAGGCGTGCCTTTGCCGAGATATTTCATGTACAGGACGAGCGCCTCCATCTCGCGCCCGTCGACCGGCATGAATTTGCCGTTCATGCTGCGGATCATGCAGCCATTGATGCGGTGCTTGAGGCCGAGCACCTGATCGTCGACCAGCATCGGGAAAGTCGCAAAGGTGGAGACGAAGGGCGCGCCGAAGGGTTGTAGGCCCGCATTCAAATGGCAGTTGGTGCAGGCGAGATCATTTCCGCCAAACCGCTTTTGCGGATCCTCGGCGCTCTTGCCGATATATTTTGCCGTGTCGACGACAAGCGCGTGGCCGTAGCGGATGAGGTCGCCCTCCGGCCCTGAGGGGAAGGTCGCAACGCTGCGGCCGTACCAATTGGTCGGCCAGCCCCAAATCAGATATCCGGCCCCAATGCCTGCCGCCGCCGCGAGCAGGACCGCGAGCCACAATGATCGGGCTTGCCCCATCTCCCCCTCCCACCATCTATTAAGAGATTGGGGCGCAATCGGAGCCATCCCGCAAGCCCCAACGAGAGCCGGGCGATTTTCCCATGCATGACGCCATGACAGCGCAGTTCGCCATCGACCCCGTTTGCGGCATGAAGGTGGATCCGCATGCGGGGAAACCCGAATTCGCGCATGCGGGGCGCCTCTATCATTTCTGCTCGCCCGGCTGCCGCACGAAATTTGCAGCGGATCCCGACCGCTATTTGACGAAGCGCGGCGAAGAGAAGCCGCTGCCGAAGGGCACGCTCTACACTTGCCCCATGCATCCCGAAATCGTCCAGGAAGGACCGGGGTCCTGCCCGATCTGCGGCATGGCGCTCGATCCGATGGGCGTGCCGCCGGAGATAGGCGACAATCCGGAGCTGCGCGATTTTACCCGCCGGCTTGCCATCGCGGCTCCCCTATCGCTCCTGATCGTCGCCCTCGACATGGGCCATCATGTCTTCGGCATCGACCTCTTGCCCTTCCTGTCGCCGTCAAGCGAAAGATGGCTGCAAGTGCTGCTCGCCACGCCAGTCGTGCTCTGGTGCGGCTGGCCGTTCTTCGAGCGGGGGTTTCAGTCGCTGCGCTCCGGCTGGCTCAACATGTTTACGCTGATCGCCCTCGGCACCGGCACAGCCTTCCTCTACAGCCTCGTCGCCACCCTCGCTCCCGGCCTTTTCCCGGAGACGATGCGGGACGCCAACGGCTTGGTGCCGGTCTATTTCGAGGCGGCTTCGGTGATCGTCGCGCTCGTGCTGCTCGGCCAGGTGCTTGAGCTTCGCGCCCGCCAGCAAACCGGCGGCGCGATCCGCACGCTTCTCGAGCTCGCCCCGAAAACGGCATTGCGCATCCTTCCGGACGGAAAGACCGAGACCGTGCCGGTTAGCGCGGTGGGGGTCGGCGATATTTTGCGCGTTCGTCCGGGCGGTAAGGTGCCGATCGACGGCACGGTCGTCGAGGGCCGGAGCGCCGTCAACGAATCGATGCTCACCGGCGAGCCGCTGCCGGTGGAGAAGGTGGCAGGCGACGCGGTCACCGGCGGCACGCTGAACGGCAATGGCAGCTTCGACATGCGCGTCGACCGCACCGGCGCCGAGACGACGCTTGCCCGCATCGTGGCGATGGTCGCCGAGGCGCAGCGCTCCCGCGCGCCGATCCAGGCGCTTGCCGATAAAGTGTCGGGCTATTTCGTGCCGGCGGTATTGCTGGTCGCGGCGCTCGCCTTTCTCCTCTGGCTCCTCCTCGGGCCGGAGCCTCGCCTCGCTTATGCGCTGGTGGCGGCGGTCAGCGTCCTCATCATCGCTTGCCCCTGCGCCTTGGGGCTGGCGACGCCGATCTCGATCATGGTCGCGACCGGCCGCGGCGCCCAGGCCGGCGTGTTGGTGCGGAGCGCCGCCGCGCTCGAGCGGCTCGCCGCCGTCGATATTCTCGTGCTCGACAAAACAGGAACCCTCACCGAAGGAGCGCCCGTGCTGACCGGGATTGAGCCGGCGCCCGGCTTTCGCGAGGAGGAGATTCTGCGTCTGGCTGCCGCGCTCGAAGCCGGGAGCGAGCATCCCCTCGCCGAAGCGATCCTAGCGGCCGCCAATGCGAGAAATATCCCCATACCAAAAGCGCAAGGCTTCGAGGCGGTGACGGGTCAGGGGGTGAAGGGCCGCGTCGCTGGCACCGATGTCCTTCTCGGCAATGCGCGCCTGATGGAGGCTAATGCCGTTACTCTCCGCGCCCTCTCCGAGGCCGCCGAGCAACGCCGCCGCAAGGGCGAGACCGTGGTTCTCCTTGCCGCCGACGGCAGGCTCGCCGGTCTCATCGCCGTCGCCGATCCGGTGAAACAGGGAGCCGCGGACGCCATTCGCGCGCTTCACGCCCTCGGGCTGAAGCTCGTGATGGCGACCGGCGACAATCCCGTCACGGCGGAAGCGGTCGCGACAGAACTCGGCATCGATGCCGTCCACGCCGATCTGAAGCCCGAGCAGAAGCTCGAACTGATCGACGACCTAAAGCGCAAGGGCGCTGTCGTTGCCATGGCCGGTGACGGCATCAACGATGCGCCGGCGCTCGCCAAGGCCGATGTCGGCATCGCCATGGGCACCGGCGCCGACGTGGCGATGGAAAGCGCGGGGCTAACGCTGCTGAAGGGCGATTTGCGCGGCATCGTGCGCGGCGTCCGGCTCGCCCGCGCGACGATGCGTAATATCAAGCAGAATTTGTTCTTTGCCTTCGCCTATAACGCAGCCGGCGTCCCGATCGCGGCGGGCCTGCTCTACCCGTTCCTCGGCCTCCTGCTGTCGCCGATCATCGCCGCGGCGGCCATGAGCCTTTCCTCGGTCTCGGTGGTCGCGAACGCGCTCAGACTTCGGAGCGTCGATCTCGGCTAGGGCAGGATGCCGATATTTCCTTCACCACCCGTCGCACCCGGCGTCGGCGCCCGGCCGCGCGGACGGTAGCTTGCAACCGAAGCTAGCCTGCGCCAGGTCGCAAAGTCGTTGAGGGACGACCGCTCGAACAGGGTCACCACGACGGCGGCGAGGAAGGGCAGGCTCTGCACCAAGAGCACGAAGCTGAAGATGGAAATCGCCTGCGCCTGCGTGACATTCGTAACCTGCAGCAGCAGAGACGAGCCGACGAGCAGCAGTCCGAACGTGGCCTCCCAGAATGCCGGGAAGCGCTCGCTCACATGTCCGCCGGAGCCCTTGGCGGTACGCAGGAAGGGCACTCCGTCCTTGAACAGCCCCTCCGCGACAGCGCGGGCGACCGTCAGCTGCAAGGCCATGGCGGCGAAAGCGGCGCCGAGCGAAGCGAAGAACGGCGAACGCACCCGCGCGCGGTAGAGCGCGAGGAAATGCAGCAACATCACGCCGAAGGCAGCGAGCACCGGGATGGTCAGCACCGCCGCCGGCACAGCGATAGCGCCGAACGCCACAAAGGGCACGAAAGCGAGGTTGAGGATTGCGAGCAGCACGCCGAGGCTCTCGGCGCCAAGCCAAGTCAGCCAGCCAAAGAGATATTCGCCGCGCTGTTGCGCGGTGATGCGCGAACGGCCCGGCAGAAAAGCGCGCCAATGCTTCTTGATCAGCTGCACGCCGCCATAGGCCCAGCGGTGGCGCTGGCGCTTATAGGCGGCAAAGTCGGACGGAAGCAGGCCCCAGCCATAGCGGCGCGAGGTGTAATGCGTCTCCCAACCCCGGGCCATGAGCGCAAGGCCGAGATCGGCATCCTCGACGATGGTGTCGCTCGACCAATTTCCGGCATCCATCAGGGCGCTCCTGCGGAGGAGACACATCGTTCCATGCGAGACGATGGCATTCACCTCGTTCCGCTGCACCATGCCGATGTCGAAGAAGCCGGCATATTCGCGGTTCATGCTGGCATGCAACACGCTTCTGCCACCGTCGCGGTGATCCTGAGGCGCCTGCACGAGGCCGACCGTCGGCGTCTCAAAAGCCGGCACGAGCTCTTTCAGCCAATCGGGGTCAACGGTGTAATCGGCATCGAGCACGCCGATGATCTCAGCCTTCGGATCGGTGTGATCGAGCGCGAGCCGCAAGGCGCCCGCCTTGAAGCCGGCGAGCCTTTCGGCATTCACGAATTTGAAGCGCGCTCCGAGCTTCCGGCAATGCTCCTCGACCGGCTCCCACATATTCGGGTCCGGCGTGTTGTTGACGACGAGGATGCATTCGAAGTTCGGCCAGTCGAGCTTCGCGATGCTGTCGAGCGTTTGGCGCAGCATGTCCGGCGGCTCGCGGCAAGCGGGAATGTGGATGGAGACGAGTGGCGCCTTCTCCGGCGCAGGCAGGCCGGGCTGCAAGAGGCGCGTCGGGCTGCTGCCGAGGAGGATGGTCGCAAGCTCGTCCATGCGCCGCTTCATGATGATGATGAGCGGCACCAGAAGCGCCGCGCCGATAATCGCGGCGATCAGCGACCCGAGCACGAAATAATGAGTGGCGAGATAGTCGAAGACCTGCGAGCCCCAGGCGCCGAGGAGATGCGCCGTGGCCGCCAGCATCCCCGCCTCGAAGAGGGCAACGCGCGGCAGCGCGAATAGCGGGATGCAGAGGAGCACGCCAAGGGCGAGTGCGGCGATGCTCTTCAGCAGCCAGTTCGGCGGGCCTACCGGGCCGCTCAGCTCGAATTTCGCGTGCCGGCTGGCATCGAAAATACCCCAATAAGCGCCAACGCTTCCTTCGAACACCTTCCAGGGCTGATCGAAGGCCTCGACGATCGAATATTCCATGCCGAGATCGTCGGCGCGCGCGACAAAGTCGCGAAGGATCTTCGCCTGCGACATGGCATCCGGCACGGCGGCGTGCCGGTTTAGCCCGGCACTCGGCCAGCCGAACTCGGCGATCACCACTCTCTTGCCGGGATAGGCCTGGCGCAGGCGTTGATAGATGTTCATGGCGTGCTCGACCGCCGCCTCCGCCGGAATGCCTTCCCAATAAGGAAGGATGTGCACGGCGAGATAATCGACCGCCGAGACGAGCTCGGGATGATCGAGCCAAATATTCCACACTTCGGCGGTGGATACCGGGACCGAGACCTGGCGCTTGACCCGCTGGATCTTCTCGATGAGGTCGGGCACGGTCGTGCCCTTGTCGATCAGGGTGCTCCGGTAAAGCGTCTCGTTACCGACGATGACGCTGTCAATGTTGCGGTGTGTCCTTGCGAGCTGGATCGCCGTCTCGATCTCGCGCTCATTGGCTTCCTCGCGTCCCGGGGCCTCGTCGATCCAAGCGCCGAGCGTCACCCGAAGCCCGAGTTCCGAGGCAAGCTCGGGGACCTGCTCCAAACCGCTGTTCACGCTATAGGTGCGGACCCCACGCGTGTAAGGCGCGATGGTGGCGAGATCGGCCCGGATTTCTTCTGCCGTTGCCGGGTCGGACTCGGCGTCCTTATTTGCGGCGATTGGCGCAAAAGACAGGCTGTTGAAGGGCCCGACGACGTCAGAAGCGTCGCTCCGCTCCTGCATCCAATACCAAGCCAGCGCATGCACAAGGGTCGCCAGCGCGACCACGACGACCACACCCAGACGGCGCATTTTTTGGGAGACTCTCAATTATCGGGTTCAAGCACCCGGCCAAGCCCTGCGATTTTTATACGTGACTTCTTGCTAACTCTTTTAGTTCGGAATCGTTCCGTTTCGGGCCGTGGAATCTTCATTCGCCCGGCTCGCGGCGGTCGTCACCCCTTGCGGGTCGAGCCAGCAGCTCTGCACCCGGGCCGCGAGCTTGTCCTGCGCCTTCGGATCCATCGGCCCCTGCTCGATCATGCAGCGGAAGGCCATCTTCAGATGCTGCGAGGAGCAGCCGAACCGATCGTAGAGCCCGATGTAGCGAAGGGCCGTGTCCATGTCGTCGCGCCAAAGGAGGCTAGCGACCCGGCGGCCGGTCCAAACGCATTCGGCGGCGCCCGCTGAAGGCGATAGGGTCGCCGCGGCCTCGCGATATTGCTTCATCTCGGCGAGGGCGCGTGCTGCGGCCTGCGCTTCGGCCTTCGCCTGGTCGGCGGATTTTTGCTCGCCTTCCTTCGCCTTGTCTTTTTCCTCGGGAGGCTTTTGCTGCTCCGCCTTCTCGGCAGGCTTCTCCCCCTCCTGTGCCAATCCGGCGGAGACCGAGCTCAATAAAAAGCCGCCGGCCAGGACGATGGCGGCGGTGCAATAGGCTAAGCGCATGTATGGGTGCCCGAGCGTGAAATGATTGCTGATTTTTGCGACGAAACCCAACGATTTGACGGCCCAACGGTTAGAAGAATATTTAGCACCTAGCAATTCCTCAAACCAGACCCAACCCCGGCCCGCGACGCGACTAGCCTCTTTGTCGCAGCCTCCTGTCACCGTCCCGCACATGATCCGTCTTCCCCTCCTCTTTGTTGTCGTCGCCGCCGCGATAGCCGCCGCCTGGTATTCCCTTGGGCAACCGGTATCGCCTCCCGGCACGAAGTCCGCCCAGGCGCGTGAGCTAAACTGCCTCAGCTACGCTCCGTTCCGTGGCGAACAGGCTCCTTATGCAGAGCCATTGCGGATTCCCGATGAGCAAATCGTGGACGATCTGAGGCGGCTGGCGGGCGTCACCTCGTGCATCCGGACCTATTCCGCCGCCGCGATGCAGGGCAAGATCGTCCGTATCGCGGATGAGCTGGGCCTGAGGGTTCTGCAGGGCATCTGGATCAGCCGAGATCCCGCCGCCAATCGCCGTGAGATCGAAGCGGCGCTCCGCCTCGCGCGCCATCACCCGCGCGCCGTCCAGGCCCTGATCGTCGGCAACGAAGTGCTGTTGCGGGGGGAACAAAGCCCGGCGAACCTGAAGGACCTCATGCAGGAGGTGCGGCGGCGCTCCGGGCTCCCCGTCACCTACGCCGATGTCTGGGAATATTGGCTGAAGGCGCCGCAGCTGTCCGCAGTCGCGGATTTCATCACCATTCATATCCTTCCCTTCTGGGAAGACCACCCGGTCGAAGCCGAGCGGGCCGTCGAGCACGTTCGGGAAATCCGGAGCCAGGTCGCTAAGGTGTTTGCCGGCAAGGATCTCTTGATCGGCGAGGTGGGATGGCCGAGCGCCGGCCGCATGCGAGAGGGAGCCCTGCCGTCGCGCGTGAACCAGGCGCTCGTCTGGACGGGAGTGGTCGACGCGGCAAAGGCGGAGGGCTGGCGCATCAATTTGATCGAAGCTTTCGATCAGCCCTGGAAGCGGGATTTGGAGGGGACGGTCGGAGGCTATTGGGGGCTGTTCGACAGCGTCACGCGCGAGCCGAAATTCCGCTTCGGCGAACCGGTCTCAAACCATCCCTACTGGGCTCTCGCCGCGGCGCTCGGCGTCATGGCCGCCGCCTTCGTGTTCTTCGCAGGCTGGCTCGCGAGCCGCTCCTCCTCGCCACCTCGCTGGGATCAAAGCCTAGCGGTGGCGGCGATCGCGGCGGGCGGCGGTCTCGTGTTCGGCGCCGCTGCCATCGGGCTCTCCACCGAGCCGCCTCACCTTGGAGACCGATTGCGCTCCGCCGGCATGCTCGCTCTTTCGCTCATGGTGCCGGTCAGCGCCGCCATGGCCGTCATGCGGAATAAAGGTCTGCCGAGCATCGCTGTTGCGCTCAATGCGCCGCTCAGCCGGCGGGCGGACATCACTACCATGATCTTCGCGCTTCTCTTTGCCGGGACGCTGCTCGCTTCCATGCATGTGGGACTGGGGCTCGTCTTCAACGCCCGCTACAACGGCTTCCAGCTCGCGCTCCTCACCGGCCCCGCAATCGCGCTCGCGATAGCCGCTTTCATCCATGCTAGGCCGAAGGCTCCGGGCCTTGCGGAGCGCGTCGCGGCAGCGATGCTCGCTTTGTCGGCGATGTTCGTTGTTGTGAATGAGGGGATCGAGAATTGGCAGGCGCTCTGGTTTGCGGCGTTATTGCTCTTACTTGCCGCGACAACCCTCAGAGCCGCGCCGGTACCCGTGCCCGAGCGAGGCTAAACACGAGCAGCACCACCGCGAGGGCCGCAAGCCGCGAATTATAAAGTACCAGCCCGAGCGAGGCGAAGGTCAGACTGATCCCGAAGAGGATGACGTTGGGGCGCCAGAGCTGCAAAGAGGCTGCAATCACCGCCGCCCAGCCGAATGCGCTGAGATTGAACAGATAGGCGACCGCGAGCCGCGTCTTGCAGACAAAGCCCGTCCCGCCCGCGTCGCAGGCGAGGCCAAGCGGCGTGTTTTCCATGATGCCGTAGCGAAGATAAGCCGCCACCGCGAAAGCCGTCGCGCTCGACAGCGCAAGCAAGAGAGTCTCTCGCAAGCTTGGCCGGAAAAACGTGATGGGGAGTTCGCTCTGCGAAAGCGGGCGCTGCATTTGGCAGCCATAGGGCATTCGCGCTTGCGCGTCACCCTCAAGGATCGCGCGCTTGGCTTTTCATGCTTCGACGCCTAAGAGCCGCGAGACGCTTCCGAGGTTTTTCAGCGAATGGACCGATCCGACCGGCAACCGAAACTCCTCAAGGACTACGCGCCGCCTGCTTTTCTCATCGAGACCGTCGAGCTCGATGTGTCGCTCGATCCGACGGCAACCCGCATCTGCTCGAAGCTCCGCCTCCGCCACAACCCCGCAGCCGAAGGGAAGCACACGCCGCTCGTGCTCGACGGCGAGGATCTCATTCTTGAGAACATCCTCCTCGATGGGGCTCCGCTCGCCGAGGGCGATTACGTGGTCGGCAGCAAATCCCTGACCATCGCGAAGGTTCCGGCGGATAGCTTCACGCTCGAGACGACGACGCTCTGCAATCCGGAAGCCAACACCGTGCTGTCGGGACTTTATCGCTCGCGCGGCACCTATTGCACGCAATGCGAGCCGGAAGGCTTCCGCCGCATCGCCTATTTCATCGACCGCCCCGACGTGCTCGCAATCTACACAATCCGTATCGAAGCCGATGCGGAGACGACGCCGGTCCTGCTGTCGAACGGCAACCTCGTCGATGCCGGCCGTCTGGAGAGCGGACGCCACTATGCCGTGTGGCGCGATCCCTTCCCGAAGCCCTCTTATCTCTTCGCGCTCGTCGGCGGCAATCTCGCCAAGGTCGGCGATCGCTTCACCACAGCTTCCGGTCGCGAGGTCGACCTCGCGATCTATGCCGAGCCCGGCAAGGAGGATCGCTGCGATTGGGCGATGGAATCGCTGAAGCGCGCAATGCGCTGGGACGAGGAGCGTTTCGGCCTCGAATATGATCTCGATATCTTCAACATCGTCGCGGTCGGCGATTTCAACATGGGGGCGATGGAAAATAAGAGCCTCAACATCTTCAACGATAAGCTGGTGCTCGCTCGGCCGGATATTGCGAGCGACGGCGATTACAGCGCCATCGAGGGCGTCATCGCCCACGAATATTTCCACAACTGGACCGGCAATCGCGTCACATGCCGCGATTGGTTTCAGCTCTGTCTGAAGGAAGGCCTGACCGTTTTCCGCGATCAGGAATTCACCGCCGATCTGCGGTCTGGGCCCGTGAAACGCATCGCCGATGTGCGGATGCTGAAGGCCGCCCAATTCCCTGAGGATGCCGGTCCGCTCTCCCATCCCGTCCGGCCGGCCTCCTATATCGAGATCAACAATTTCTATACGGCCACCGTCTACGAGAAGGGCGCCGAGCTTTGCCGCATGCTGCAGACCATGCTCGGCCGCGACGGCTTCCGCAAAGGCATTGACCTCTATTTCGAGCGTCATGACGGCGAGGCCGTGACCGTCGAGGATTTCGTCGCGGCGATGGCCGACGCCTCCGGCCGCGACCTCACGCAATTCATGCGCTGGTACACCCAGAACGGCACGCCGGAGCTTTCCTGCTCGCTCGACTACGATCCGGACGAGAAAACCGCGCGGCTCACCGTCAGCCAATCCCTTCCCGCAACTCCTGGCCGAGAGCGCAATGAGCCGATGCTGATACCGCTGAAGCTCGGCCTTCTCGGCAGCAACGGGCAAGAACTGCCACTCGAGCTTGAGGACGGATCGGCGATCGAGGACTCTCTCCTCGAAATCACTGAGAGCGAGCAGAGCTTCGTCTTCCGCGGCATCCCGGCGGCGCCGATCCCGTCATGGTTGCGGGACTTTTCCGCGCCGGTGCGCCTCCTCATCGATTTCGATCCGGAGCAGACCGAGTTCCTCATGCGCCACGACGCGGACCCGTTCAACCGCTGGCAGGCGGCGCAGCTCTACGCGATGCGGCTTCTGATGGCCGCCTCTCGTGATGGGGCGAATCTGAGAGTCCGTCACCGGCATCGACGCAACGCGGCTGGCACAGGCGCTTTCGGCAACAGCCTCGGATGACACGCTCGCGCCCGGCTATCGCGCGGAGTTCCTGCGGATCCCGGGCGAGTCGGATATCGCGCGGGAACTGGCGCAGGATGTCGACCCCGACAGGATACGCACAGCCTATGTGAGCTTGCGAAAGACGATCGGCACCAAGATCGGTGACGCGCTCCTCGCGATCTATGCGAGCTGCGCGAGCGAGGGTCCTTATTCCCCTGACGCGGAAAGCATGGGGAAGCGCGCGCTTCGAAACGCCGCCCTCGATCTGCTCGCCGCCACCGGGCGGTCTGGGGAGATCGAACGGACGCTGCAACAATATCGCGCCGCCACCAACATGACCGACGCGGTCATGTCCCTTTCAATTCTCTCACATATAACGGCTCCTGCCCGGGACGAGGCGCTCGCCGATTTCTACCGTCGCTGGCAGGAAGAACCGCTCGTGCTCGACAAATGGTTCGCGCTGCAGGCGAGAGCAGCGCGGCCCGATTCGGTGGAGAATGCCCGCACGCTGCTTTCCCATCCGAAATTCACGCTGAAAAATCCGAACCGCGTGCGCGCGCTCGTCGGAAGCTTCGTGCATGGCAATCCGACCGGCTTCAACCGCGCCGACGGCAAGGGCTTCGAATTCCTTGCGGAGACGGCGCTGCAGATCGACGCCTTCAACCCGCGCATGGCGGCGCGCTTGCTCGGCGCCTTCGAGAGCTGGCGGACCCTCGAGCCCGTCCGCCAATCCCGCGCGAAGGGTGCGCTTGAGAAACTCGCGGCGGCGAAGATGTCCACCGACAGCTACGAAATCGTCGCAAAAACGCTGGGCACTGCCTGATTCGCGTTGCCGGCGTTACTCGCGTCAACGAGTTGTTAAGGTTCTTTCCACAGTTTTTCCCTGGACAATTCTTTTCTTCATCCCCTCAATGGAGGGAAGCGATTCGGAGATGCGGCAAGTTCTCCGGCTCGATTTTGGAGAACTTATTAGGGGGACCGAATGTCGCGGGTCGATTCCGCGCCGGCGCGATCCTTTGCGATTGGCCTTCCGCGCTGGGAAGACCTTCGCGGAGCCGTTAGCGGCCACCTGCTCAAACCGGAACTGACGCGGCGCGCCCTCCCGGTGCTGATCGCCCTTTTCGCCTCTTTGGCGGCGGTCGGCCTTGTCGCGCAAACCATCGGCGGGCGGCAGTCGGCACTCACCGCGGCCGAGGAAAGACTGTCTCTCTTCGCTGACGTCGCCGCCTTGCGCCTCTCCAACAAGGAGCTGTCGCAGACGGGAGACTGGCAAAGCGCGCTCGCCTCCAGCCTGCAGCCGGGCACGACGGCGGAGGAGCGCATCATGCTGCTCGCCGACGCGGAAGGAGCGATTCGCGCCCGGGCGCCGTCGACCTCGTCGGAGCATCACGATCTTCTCGGCCTTCTCGGCGCGCAGCAGCCGCTCACCACTTTCGGCGCGGATGCCGGCGTGCTCCGCCTCAGCCTCACCGATGGCACCGACGCGCTCGTGACCGTGCGCAACGTTCCCAGCATCGACGGGCAATTAGCGCTGATCCAGCCCGTCGGCGCGGCCCTTTCCGGCTGGCAGCGGGATGCAACGCTTGAGATCGGCCTCCTCGTCTGCACCGGCCTCGTGCTCGCGCTTCTCGGCGGCGGGCTTTGGTTCTTCGGCCCCGCGGTGGTGCGCGGGGCGGCCGCGGTTCCGCAATCGATCCGCGAGGCGCTCTCGATTTCGCCGACCTGGCGCTGGAATCTTGCCCGCGGGCACATCCGCTGGTCGTCGCAGATGTATCGGCTCGTGGGCCTAGCGCCGACGGACGAACCGATGTCGTTTCGCGAGATCGCCGGCATGCTGCATCCGGAGGACGATTTACGCCGCGAGATCGAACGTCATCTGCGCGAAGGCAAAATGAGCTTCGAATTGCCGTTCCGCCTTCGCCACACCGAAGGACATTTCGTCTCTATGCGCCTCCGCGGCGATATCGACCGCGATGACGCCACCGGCGAGCTTTGGCTGAACGCCATCGCCAGCGCCGGCAATGTCGTCACCGGCGAGTTGGACGCAAATGCGCGGCTGCGCGATGCGGTAGAGAACATCTCCGAGGCTTTCGTGCTGTGGGACCAGCAGAACCGCCTCGTGATGTGCAACAGCAAGTATCAGCAATTTCATGGGCTCCCCGATAGGGCCGTGATGCCGGGCAACGCGTATGAGGAGGTGATCGCAGCCGCCTCGGATCCCGTCATTCGGAAGCGCATCAGAGTCGATTCGAGCGACGAGGAATCCTGCACCTATGAGGCGCAGCTCGAAGATGGGCGCTGGCTGCATGTGAATGAGCGCCGCACCCGCGACGGCGGCTATGTCAGCGTCGGCACCGATATCAGCGTGCTGAAAGAGAGCCAGCAGCGGCTTGCCGACAGCGAGCAGCAGCTCCGCACCAGCGTCACCGAACTAACCTCGTCGCGGCGGAAGCTTGAGCATCAGAAGCAGCAGCTTGCCGACCTTGCCGAAAAATATGCATTGGAGAAGAACAAGGCCGAGGCGGCGAACCGCGCGAAGTCAGAATTCCTCGCCAATATCAGCCATGAATTGCGCACGCCGCTGAATGCCGTGATCGGCTTTTCGGAGGTGATGAAGGAGGCGCTGTTCGGCGCGCTCGGCCATGCCAAATATCAGGAATATGCGCGCGACATCTATGCGAGCGGCACCTACCTCCTCGAGGTCATCAACGACATTCTCGATATGTCGAAGATCGAGGCGGGCCGCATCACACTTGATGTCGGCGCGGTGGACGTGGCCGACATCGTGCAGGACAGCATGAAGGTTGTCAGCCAGGCGGCGTCGGAGCGGAACATCGACCTCTCCCGTCACGGCCCCTCGAAGCTGACCATTGAAGCCGACCGCCGGGCGCTGAAGCAGGTGTTCCTGAACCTCTTGTCGAACGCGGTGAAGTTCACGCGCGACAATGGCAGCATCGACGTGCATCTGTCGCGGCTGAAGGATTCGATCCGCGTCGCCATCAAGGACACGGGCATCGGCATCCCTGCCGGCGATATCGTCAAGCTCGGGCAGCCCTTCGAGCAGGTCGAGAACCAATTCTCAAAAAGCCATCAAGGAAGCGGGCTCGGCCTTGCCATCTCCCGCGCCCTTGTCGAGCTGCATGGCGGCACCTTCCGCATCGTCAGCCGCGAAGGTCAGGGCACCACGGTCACCTGCACCCTGCCACTCGTCGCGAGTGTGTGGGAGCCCGGGGCTGAATCGAGCCTCGAGCTCGAGCCGGAGCCCGCCGGCGCCTGAACACCTTTACCGCATCTGCTTTTCGAACAGCTCATGCATCCCGGCCAGCGTCTCCCGCAGCTTCGCTTGCAGCGTCTCGAAATCCGGCATCTCCGAAGCCCGGGCCAGCAGCTCTTTCAGCGCGCGGGGCGCCTCGTCCGGCACGAAGGGCTTGTCGAGGCACAGTCTTAAGCATTGGGTGAGCGCATGCAGGAGGATGGCGGCCCTTGCGAGGATCTCTGCCTCTCCCTCATCGATCGCGCCCGCAGCCCGCAACTTCGCCACGGCGCCCGCCGTATTCGTGTCGAGAACGCCGGGATCTCTGTGCGCGTTGATCAATTGCAGGAACTGAACGGTGAATTCGAGATCGATGAGGCCGCCGCGGACCTGCTTCAGATCCCAGATGTCGCGCGTGCCTTTCTCCTCCTCGATCCGGGCCCGCATCGTCCGGACCTCGGCCGCGACCTCCGCGCGGTTGCGCTTCCGCCTCAGCACGCTTTGCACGACGCGCTCGATCCCGCGCCTTAGCTCGGGCGGTCCCGCAACCACCCTCGCCCGCGTCAAGGCGAGATGCTCCCACGTCCAAGCCGAGCGCTCCTGATAATCCGCGAAGCTTGTCAGCTTCGTCGCCACCGGCCCCTGATTTCCCGAAGGCCGCAGCCGCATGTCGACCTGATAGAGCGACCCCTCCGCCGTCTGCGCCGACAGTGCCGCGATCAGCCTTTGCGTAAGCCGCGTGTAATATTGCGTGCCCGACAGGGGCTTTGCACCGTCGGAGTGATCGGCGCCGTCGGCGAAATCGTAGATCGTGATGAGGTCGAGATCGGACGCGGCGGTCATTTCGTGGCCGCCGAGCTTTCCGAGCGCGAGAATCGCCGCCTGCCCGTCCGCCAGTCTTCCATGCTGACGCTCGAGCTCGCCCCCGACCCGGCCGGCGAGGATATCGATCAACGTATCGGCAAGGGTCGAATAGGCGTGGCCGGCCTGCTTCGGCGAAACGGTGCCGGACAATATTCGCACGCCGATGAGAAAACCCTGCTCACGGCCGACGATCCGCGCCCGGTCGAGCGCATCCTGATAATCGCCCGCTTCGCCAAGGGCGTTCGTCACCAAGTCACGCAGCTTCGCCGGTTCGGGCAGCGCCCCGAAGAAGCCCGGATCCAGCACGGCATCCAGCAGCCTCGGCCGGCGCCCGATGATGGCGGCAAGGCGCGGCGCCGTTCCCATGATGTCGGCGATGAGGCGGGTTAGGCTTGGATTTGCGGCAAGCAGCGAGAAGAGCTGCACGCCGGCGGGAAGCGAGGCCACCACCTTGTCGAAGGTTGAAAGGGCAAGATCGGGCTCAGCCGTCCGCCCGAACGCTTCGAGCAGCTCCGGCAGGAACGCCGCCAGCCTTTCGCGCGCGCGGCCGCTGCGCATGGCCACATACCGGCCAGACTGCCAGGCGCGCAAAGTGGCGATGGCTTCGGCGGGATTGGTGAAGCCGAGACCTTCAAGCGAGGCAAGCGCCGCGGGATCGTTTTCATCGCTCGGAAGCACGAGCCTCGGCGCCGCATCCGCGACCTTCGGCAGCGCTTCGAACAGCGCGCCGTAATGGGTTTCGACGCGGGAAAGCTCGGCGAGAAGCGCGGCGCAGAATGTCTCGGCGCTGTCATAGCCGCAAAGGGCGGCAATCGAGGCCATCGCCTGCGGATCGCTCGGCACCACATGCGTCTGCTGATCCTCCACCATCTGCAGCCGGTTCTCGACACGGCGGAGAAACAGATAAGAGCGGGTGAGGTCCTCAGCGGCGGCAGGAGAGGTCCAGCCGCCTTCGGCAAGCTCGGCGAGCGCTGCGAGCGTCCCCCGCTTCCGGAGCTCGGGATGCCTGCCGCCGGCAATCAATTGCTGCGTCTGCACGAAGAACTCGATGTCGCGTATGCCGCCGCGGCCGAGCTTAATGTTGTGGCCGCCGGCGCGGATGGTGCCGTGCCCTTTATGCTCATGCACGCGCCGCTTCATGGCGTGAATGTCGGCGATTGCCGCATAGTCGAGATAGCGCCGCCAGACGAATGGCGAGAGGTGGCGCAAGAAGGCGCTGCCCGCCTCTTTATCGCCGGCGATGACGCACGCCTTGATCATGGCGGCGCGTTCCCAGTTCTGTCCGAAACTCTCGTAATAAGTGAGCGCGGCGTCGGTCGAGAGAGCGATTTGCGTCGCCCCGGGATCCGGGCGAAGCCGCAAATCCGTGCGGAAAACATACCCGTCGCCGGAATGCTCCTGCAGCATGCGGACGAGTTCGCGCGTCAGGCGCACGAAGAAGGTCGAAGGCTCCACCCCGGACGCGAGCGCGGCGCGGTGCGGGTCGTAGAAGACGATGAGGTCGATATCGCTCGAATAGTTCAGCTCGCGCGCGCCGAGCTTTCCCAAGGCGAGGACGAAATATCCCTTCATCTCCGGGCTTTCGAGCTCGCCGCGGGCATGCGCCTGACGGAAGAGGTGCGTGACCGCTTGCGCAACCGCCGTCTCGGCGGCGGCGCTCATGGCGATGAGCGCTTCCTCCGTGCTCCACACGCCGCCGATGTCGGCAAGGGCTACGAGCAACGCCATCCGCTTCTTGAAGCGGCGGAGCTCGACCATCGCGTCCTTGGTGGAAGCGCATCCGTCGATTGCTGCAGCGAGATCGCCGGCAGCGCTCGCCAGATGCTCGTCCGGATCGCGCAACAGGCATTCGGCAAGGAGGGGGGGATCGCGCTCGGCCAGCGCGGCAAGGTATGGCGCGGCGGCGAAGGTGCTGAGGAGCAGCGTCCGCACCTTCGCCGAGCTTTGTAGGAGCTCGGCGGCCGCGGCGGTCGCGGGGGCATTCACCCAGACGGCCGCCAACGCATCGACCAGCCCTTCGGCGCGGGTCGATGGAAGCGGTGGAAGCGATTGAGAAATGCGTTCGAAGAACGCCGTCACGCTGATCGGATCTCTGCTTCTTGCATCGTTTGACGTTTGGGACCGTTCAGCACCGCGGCGCTTTCGGCTGGAAGCGACAATACTACCCTGAGCCCGGGATGGTTGTCCTCCAGCCTCACTTGGCCGCCATAAAATCTTGCCACCGCGGCAACGAGACTCAATCCGAGGCCGCTGCCCGGCTCGGAGCGGCTCGCCTCCAATCTGACGAAGCGGTCAAGCACCCGCTCGCGCTCTCCTTGCGGGATGCCCGGGCCGCGGTCGCTCACGGCGATTTCGGCCATGCCGTTACGCCGCTTGGCGCTCAGCGCGATTTCCGGCTTCGCGCCCCGCTCCGCCGCCGATTTCGGCGTCCCATATTTGATGGCGTTGTCGACGAGATTGGCGATGGCCTGGCCGAGCAATTGCCGGTCGGCGCGGGTGTAGACGGGCTCGGGCGCCTCGGCGCGGAGTGCGATGCCCCTCTCCTCGGCAGCCGGTTCGTAAAGTTCGGCGACGTCACGCACGACTTCACTAAGCTCGAGCGGCTCTTTCTGTTCGCCGCTGGCGCCCGCCTCGAGCCTCGCGATGGAGAGGAGCGCGTTGAACGTTTTGATCAACTCGTCGGCTTCCTCGATGGTTCGCTCCATCGCCTCGCGGTAGGACGTTTCGCCATAAGGCTCGCTCAGCGTCGCCTCCACGCGATTGCGCAAGCGGCTGAGCGGCGTCTTCAGATCGTGGGCAATATTGTCCGATACCTCGCGCAAGCCGGCCATCAGCTGCTCGATGCGGTCGAGCATCAGATTGACGCTCTCGGAGAGACGGTCGAGCTCGTCGCCAGACCCGGACACCGGCAGGCGTTCGGCGAGATCGCCCCGCATGATCGTATGCGTCGTGGCGGTGACGGCGTCGATGCGGGCGAGCAGCTTCCGGCTCACCCAATAGCCGCCGCCAATGCCGAACAAGGCCATGACGCCGAGCCCCCACAGCATCGCCGAGCGGATGACCCGCGCCAGCACCCGCCGCTCTTCGATGTCGCGGCCGACGATGAGGCGATAGCCGCCCGGAAGACGGAACACGTTGGCGAAGCCGAGCCGTCTTTCCGTCCCACCTTCCGCCGGCCGGCTATAGACGAACTCGACGGGCCCCATGCTGTTGAAGAGCTCCGAAGAGATGCCGCCGAGATTGCCGGCAATGCGGTGGCTTTCTGCGTCGGCGACATAATAGAGACTGCTACCGGGAGTGCGGCTCCGGTCGGAGATAGTGCTGACGAGCCGCGTCAGGCCTCCTGCCTTATATTGCTCGGCGAGACCTTTCAGCTCGGCGTCGATCGTCTCATGCAGCTGCTGCGTCAGCAGCACCGTGGTATTCCAATAGATGTAGGAGATCGCCACGATGGCGGCCGCGCCGAAAAAGGCGAGATAGGTGAGCGACAGACGAAAGGTCGTGGTTCGATAAAGCTTAGTGAGCGCTGTCACGGATGGTGTAACCGGCGCCACGAACCGTGTGCAAAAGGGGCTTATCGAAACTTTTGTCGATCTTCGACCTCAGCCGCGAGACATGCACGTCGATGACGTTGGTCTGCGGATCGAAATGATAGTCCCAGACATTCTCGAGCAGCATGGTACGGGTCACCACCTGGCCGGCATGCTTCATCAAATATTCCAGCAGCCGGAATTCGCGCGGCTGCAGGATAATGGGCTCGCCGGCCCGCGTCACCTTATGTGAAAGACGGTCGAGGATAAGATCGGCGACGACGAGGCGGGTGGACGCCTCCTCCGGAGATTTCCGCCTGGCGAGCGCTTCGATGCGGGCGAGCAGCTCGCTGAATGCATAGGGCTTGGTGAGGTAATCGTCGCCGCCGGCCCGCAAGCCTTTCACGCGGTCGTCGACTTCGCCAAGAGCGCTGAGGATGAGAGCTGGCGTGCTGACGTCTTCGGCGCGTAGCGTCCCGATGACGGCAAGCCCATCGCATTTCGGCAGCATGCGGTCGACGATGAGAACGTCGTAGGCATTCGCGCGGGCGAGATCGAGACCCGTTTGGCCGTCCGCCGCATATTCGGCGACATGGCCCTGCTCCTTCAGCGCGCGCCTGAGAAAGCTAGCGGTTTCCTGGTCGTCCTCGATCACCAGCACGCGCATGGAGATTGATCCTGGTCTTTAGATCTCCGGCCTCCGCAATTTGTGCAAGGAGGGTGGGCGGCGCGGCGGGGGGAACCGCGCCGCCCTCCGGCGAACGAAGGCTCTAGACTTTTGCCTTCTTCAGGGAAAGCGCAACGAAGCGCGTCTGATCGCCGGTTTTGACTTGGAGGAGGACATTGATCTTGTCCTTCTCCTTGGATCTATCCATGGCTTTCTTGACACCCGTGGCAACGTCGCTCGCATTCGAGACCGTCTCACCGGCGACTTGCAGGATGACGTCGCCAGCCTTCAGGCCTTTGTCGGCGGCGTCGCTATCGGGCGAAACCTCCGTGATGACGACGCCTGCATCGCCCGCACCCGGCACTCGCAGGGCCGGGGCAAGCGACAGCCCGAGACCCTCGAGCTGCGTGCCGGCCTCAGGCTCCTGCTCTTGCTCGAGAGAAGCGAGCTTCTTGGCGCTCGGGAATTTGCCGAGCTTCAGCTTCACGTCATGCGGCGCGCCGTAGCGGATGATCGACAAATTCACGTCGGAGCCGGGCGCCAACTCAGCAATCGTGCGGGCAAGGTCGCGGGAATCGTCGATCTTGTCGCCATTGACCTGAACGATGACGTCCCCGGCCTTCACATCCTCCTCGATGGCGGGACCGTCCTCAGCCACCTTCGTGACCATGGCGCCCTTCGCTTCGGTAAGTCCGATCGAGTTGGCGATATCGTCGGTGACGTTCTGAATGACGACGCCGAGCCAGCCGCGATCGACGGTGCCATGCTCCTTCAGCTGCGACACCACTTCCTTCACGAGCGCCGCCGGGACTGCGAAAGCGATGCCGACATTGCCGCCGCTCGGCGAGAAGATCGCCGTATTCATGCCGACGACTTGGCCTTCAAGATTGAAGGACGGGCCGCCGGAATTGCCGCGGTTCACCGCCGCGTCGATCTGCAGATAGTCGTAGGGGCCAGAGCCGATATCGCGGTTATGAGCCGAGATGATGCCGGCCGTCACCGAGCCGCCAAGGCCGAACGGATTGCCGACCGCGAGCACCCAGTCACCGACGCGTGGGTCCTTCTCGGAGAAATCTACGTAAGGGAGATTGCCCTTCCCCTTGACCTTGAGGAGGGCGATGTCGGTGCGCGGGTCGGAGCCAACCAGCTCTGCGTCATATTTCGTTCCGTCGGAGAGGGTCACGGAAATATTGTCGGCCTCTTCCACCACGTGATTGTTGGTCACGAGGAAGCCGTCGGCCGAGACGATGAAACCGGATCCTTGCGCAAGCGTCGGATGCGGGCGCTGCGGCGCGCCGCCGCCCGGTCCGCCTGGACCACCTTGGCCGCCCTTCGGCATGCCTTCGCGGAACTGCTTGAAGAAATCATAAAGCGGATTGTCCGGGGGAAGGTCCGGCAGGCCCGGGAACCGAGAACTCGTTCTGAGCGGTCTTGCCGTTTCCTTTGACGTTGATGCTGACCACGGCCGGGCTCACGCGCTCGACGAGATCGGCGAAACTGTAAGGGGCCCGCCCAGCGGGCGTATCGATCATCGGCACCGGCTCCGCCAAGGCGAAGCGATTGTCCTGGCCGATCGCCAGTCCGAAGGCGCTCAGCGCTATGACGGCCGCAGCGGTTAGCGCGATGCGCCGAGACCCGAATCCGCACCGTTCGCCGGTCGACGGGCCCTGATTAAGACTGGTCATGTTGCTCTCTCCCAATATCAATGAAGTCGCGTCCCAAGCCTGAAGGGACAAGCTCTTGGCTGAGGAATATAGAAACTCGGCAATTACGCCGCCGTTTCGGGGGAATTAAATTTCTGTAAGGTTGCGATGCTGCCGAAGGCAATGCGGCGCGGCTGCCGGTCACGCTTTCCTGTCAAAATATAGTCCTGCGCGGTCGCGGCAGCAATCAGCCCTGATCAAGAAGCTCCTTCACGCGCCGCTTCTCCTGCGCGTTCAGGGCCGCGGCTGGCAAAGCGGAGCGCCGGCGCCGCCGATAGGCCATGAGAATCGCGAGGATAGCCGTAAGCAACACCGCCGGAGCGGTGAGCCACAGCAAGAGCGTGTGCGGGGCAAAGCGAGGCTTCAGCAGCACGAACTCGCCATAGCGCGCCACCACAAAGTCTTCGATCTCGCTATCCGTGTCGCCCGCCGCCAGGCGCTGCCGCACCAATAAGCGCAGATCGCGGGCAAGCGGTGCGTCGGAATCGTCGATCGATTGGTTCTGGCAGACGAGACAGCGAAGTCCCGCCGAAATCGCGCGGGCGCGCGCTTCCAGGGCCGGATCTCCGAGAAGCTCGTCCGGTTGCAGCGCCTTCGCCGGCAGTGCCAAGGATATCGCGATTGCGGCCATGCCGGTGAAGCAAAAAAGCCATGATATCAGGCGCTTCATTGGCCTGCCTTAAGTTGCGGCAAGTCTCGTGCCCCGCTTTTGCGACGCGCGCGGCGCTCCAACGCGCAAGCGCCTGTCAGAAAGGGAGAACCCGCCGCCGATGAACATCACCACCGCGCCGATCCAGATGAGTTGCACCAGCGGGTTGAAATAAATCCGCACGCTATAAGCGCCGTCTTTCAGGGCGTCGCCGAGCACGGCGTAGAGATCGCCACGCCAGCTTCCATAGATGCCGGCTTCGCTCGTGCCGCTTTTCTCCACTGAGAAATCGCGCTTCGATGGCAAGAGCTCAGTCACCGCACGCCCATTTCGCTCAACCTTGAACAGCCCGACCGTCTCGCTGAAGTTCGGGCCGGTCTTCGGCGCCACCCCCTCGAAGGTGAGCTGATAGCCGGCGATTTCCGTCCGGTCTTTCGGCTTCATGCTGAGGATGCTCTCGCTCCGCCAAGCGGTGGTCGCGGTAATGCCGATCACCACCAGCCCGAGGCCGGCATGCGCCAGCATCGTCCCATAGGCCGAGCGCGGCAGATTGGCGAGGCGGCGGCCGATCTCCGGCCAGCTGCCGTCGAGCAATTTCACGCGATACGCCACCTCCGATAGAGCGCCGCCGATCAGCCAAACGCCAAGGCCGATGCCGAACGGCGCGAGCCACGGTCCTCGCTGCCGAATAGCGAGAATCGCGATCATGACGATGAGGGCGAGGCCGGCAGCCAAGGTAAGCCGTTGCGCGGCGCCGAGGAGATCGCCGCGCTTCCAGGCGAGCATCGGTCCGAACGGCACCGCGAGCAGCAGCGGCACGATCAGCGGCACGAAGGTGTAGTTGAAGAAGGGCGCGCCGACGGAAATCTTCTCGCCGGTGATGGCTTCGAGCACGAGCGGGTAGAGCGTGCCGACGAACACCGCCGCGCAGGCCGTGGTGAGGAGGAGGTTGTTGAGCACGAGGCCCCCTTCCCGGCTGATCGGTGCGAACAGCCCTCCTTGACGAAGGAGAGGCGCGCGGGCGGCGAACAACGCGAGCGCTCCGCCGATGAACAGCCCCATGATGCCGAGAATGAAGATGCCGCGCGCGGGATCGACGGCAAAGGCGTGCACCGAAGTGAGAACCCCGGAGCGCACGAGGAAGGTGCCCATAAGGCTGAGCGAGAAGGTGATGATCGCAAGCAGGATCGTCCACACCTTCAGCGCGTCGCGCTTTTCCATGACGAGCGCGGAATGCAGGAGCGCCGTGCCGGATAGCCAGGGAAGGAAAGAGGCGTTCTCGACCGGGTCCCAGAACCAGAAGCCGCCCCAGCCAAGCTCGTAATAAGCCCACCAAGATCCCATGGCGATGCCGAGGGTGAGGCACATCCAGGCGGCGAGCGTCCAAGGCCGCACCCAGCGTGCCCAGGCGGCATCGATGCGACCGTCGATAAGCGCGGCGGCGGCGAAGGAGAAGGCCATCGAGAAGCCGACATAGCCGGCGTAAAGAAATGGCGGGTGGAAAGCGAGCGCGGGGTCTTGCAGCACTGGGTTGAGGCCGCGTCCGTCGAAGGGCGCGGGGTCGAGCCGCGTAAAGGGGTTTGAGGCGACGATGATGAAGAGCAAGAACGCCGCGGCGATCGAGCCTTGCACGGCGAGGACATTCGCTTGCAGCTCTTTCGGCAGATTGGTGCCGTAGGTCGCGACCGCGGAGCCGAACAGCGCCAGCATCAGCACCCAGAGAACCATGGAGCCTTCATGGTTCCCCCACACGCCGGCGATCTTGTAGATCATCGGTTTCGATGAGTGTGAATTCTGCCAAACGTTCAGCACCGAAAAATCGGATGTGACATAGGCCGTGGTCAGCGCGGCGAAAGCGACGGCAATCAGCAGGAACTGAGCTTGCGCCGCCGGCACGGCAATCGCAGTCAACTGCGGGTCGCGGCTTCGCGTTCCCCAGATCGGCAGCACGGTCTGCGCGATGGCAACCGCAAGCGCCAGGATGAGAGCGTAATGACCCGTCTCGGCAATCATGGCTTGCTGTCCGCCGCGGCGTCCTGCCCGTCGCCGCGCCACATGCCCTGCTCCTTCAGCTTTTTCGCCACCTCTGGAGGCATGTAATTCTCGTCATGCTTTGCGAGGACGCTGTCGGCATGGAACACGCCATCCGTCTGCAGCATCCCCTCGGCGATCACGCCCTGTCCCTCGCGGAAAAGATCAGGAAGAATTCCGGTATAAGTCACCGGCAGCACGCTTCTCTTATCGGTGATGGCGAAACGCACCGTGGTCCCCTGCCCGCGCTCGACGCTGCCATCCTCGACGAGACCACCGAGGCGGAAACGCTTCCCGACGCTCACCTCTTTCTGCGCCACCTCGCTCGGGCTGTAGAAGAAGACGATCGACTCTCTCAAGGCAATGAGGACGAGGGCGACGGCAAGCGCCAGCACCGATAGCGAGAGGCCGATCAGAGCGGCGCGTCGGGTTTTTCTTGTCATTGCAAATCTGCCCTGTGATCTACCTTCAGGACTTTAAGCCAAGCTCGGTTGCAAGCGAATCGAGCTCGCGCAGCGCATCGGCATTTCCGGCAAACTGGCTTCTTGCCCGTTCGAGCGCCTTCAACGCGTCATCCTTCCGCTCAAGCACCGCATAGGATCTCACCAGTTTCAGCCAGCCCGGAAGGTCGTCGCCTTTCTCTGCCAAGCGATTTGCGAGCCCGCTGACCATACGCTCTATCATAGCCTGGCGCTCGGCGGCGCCTGCCTCATCAGCCGCGGCAGTGGCGGCGTCATTCGTTGGCGGCGCCTTCCCTTCCAATTTGGCTGTGACGTCGGCGAGGCGTTTCTCCGCCGCGGGCCGCCATGGTGCGTCGGCAGGAGCCTTGGCGAGTAGCGCCTGCCAATCGCCTGCCGCTTCGGCGAGCTTGCCGTCCTGTTCCTTGGCGAGAATCAAAAGGAGGCGCGCATCGATCCGATTGGGATCGAGCAGGAGCGCGCGCGTCAGCGCCTTGCGCGCGTCCTCGGAGACGACGCCACCGCCGGCAAAGAAAAGCGCCCTTCCATAGCCGACGAGCCGTTTCGGCGATTCTCCGAGCAGCCTAATGGCGCGCTGATAGGCGTCGGCCGCATCGGCGAAGCGGCCGAAACCGAGATAGACGGGCGCAATAACGTCCCAGCCTTGGCCTTCGTCGGGCTGCTGGCGCAGGCGTTCCTCGACACGCGCCACCAGCGCTTGGAGATCGCGGTTCGCGTCCGGCGCCTGTAGCCGTGCAAGGAGAGGCTGATCCGGCAGAAGCGGGGAGCCGTAATAGAGATAGATGGAGAGAGCTAAGAGAGGGAGGAAGATTGCAAGCGCGGCGGCCACGCTGCGGGAGGAAATGCGTGCCGCGCTATCGCCGGTCGCATGCCCTTCGACATCGGCGGCTAGCAAGCGCCGGGCGATCTCGGTGCGGGCGGCCTCGGCCTCATCGGCGGCGATGAGACCACGCTCCCGGTCGCTGTCGATTTCTTTCAGCTGATCGCGATAGACGGCGGCGTCGAAATCGGCACGGGCGCCCTCCTTACCTCCATCCCGCAACAGCGGCCGGAGCAGGAGAAACAAAATTCCTGCCGTCAGAACGGCGAACGTCGCCCAGAGGAGCACCGGCGAGCCAACCTCCAACTCGGGTGAAGGCTAGGCATAGGCGAAGAGGGAAGGACGGGGCAAGCGACACCGGAAATCTCGGCGCGCAACTTTGCGCGAGGTGCCGTTAGCTGACGCTCCGCCAGACTCCCTTGTCGGAGCGGCAGGCGGTGGCGTTCTCGACCTGCGGCGATTCGCCCCTGTAGAGCGTGTGCGTGTAGGGACGGCAATATTGGTCGCCGGCCTTGTACGGCTTCCCGGGAACGATCGAGCCGCGCTCGGCTTCCCCGTCCCAATCGACGGCGGTGCCGGAGCGGCCATATTCGAGCGCGCGATATTCCGCGTCGGCGGCAACCAATCGCACCCGTGCTTCCATCTCGCGACCGGCATTGTTCGTGGCGATGCCGCCGATGACAGACGGGCCTGCGCTTGGAAGGCTCCCCGTGGTGGAACTCATATCGGCGATGCCGCCATTGCGGCCGCCTGACCCGCAAGCTGCGAGCGGCAGAATGCAAAGCAACGACAGGCAGCTTGCAATATTTCGGTACGCAATACGCATTGGACGACCGCTCTTTACGCCAAGGACTGTGCGAGTGCGCCCAGTCATTCACAAGAGCATGCCGTAAAACTGATTAAGAAAGCGTGAGAGCAAGCGGCAGCTTGAGCGCGTCAAAGCCCAAGCCAACCGCTTGATTCAATGCAACTACTGCGGCGGCGTTTCCGGTTGGGCCGGCGCGGCCGGTGCCGGTTGATCCGCCGGCTTGTCGGCGGCTTTGTCGCCCCCGCACGTATTGGCGGAAAGGCCGAAAAGAGCGATCGCAGCAATGGCGGCAACAAAAAGCGGTTTGTTCATGATAGCCACTCCTCCTTCGTTGGGCCTGAGCGAAACGAATGAGCGGGCCTCGGGTTTCACCACGAAAGCCACCTTTTTGGCTCCTTCGCTCTCCGTCTAGATCCCCGGCAGCTTTAGTCGAGCGCGCAAGCCGCCGAGCGGAGAGGGTTCGAGCGTAAGTTGCCCGCGATAAAGATCGGCGAGGTCCGCGACGATAGAGAGGCCAAGTCCCGAGCCCGGCTTCGTCTCGTCGAGCCGCTGGCCGCGCTTCACCGCCCGCTCGCGCTCTCTTTTCGTCAGACCCGGCCCGTCATCGTCGACAATGACCTCGAAACGCTCGCCTTCATACGCGCGAGCCACCGCAACGCTCACGCGCGAGCGCGCCCATTTGCAGGCATTGTCGAGCAGATTGCCCACCATCTCCTCGAAATCCTGGCGCTCGCCCTGGAACTTCAACTCCGAGCCGGCAGCGATACGGAACTCGAGCCCGCGATCCTCATAGATGCGGTCGAGCGTCCGCTTCAGAGCCCGCAGCACATTGTCGACGTCGGTGATGTCGCCGATGGTGCTCGTGCGCGCCGCGACACGCGCGCGATCGAGATGGTGACTGATCTGCGTCCGCATGATCTCAGCCTGCTCGACCACCTTCGCCGCGAGCCCACCTTTCTTGCCGCGCACTTCGTTGGTGATCACGCTGAGCGGCGTCTTCAGCGCATGCGCGAGATTGCCGACATGCATGCGCGCGCGGTTGACGATCTCGCGATTGGACTGGATGAGAGCGTTCAGCTCCTGCTGCAAGGGCCGGATCTCGTCGGGAATCTGCCCCTCGAGTTGCTCCGCTTTGCCGGACCGGATCGAGGCGAGATCCTGGCGGATGGCGCGGAGCGGCTGCAGGCCGAAGCGAACCTGGAACAGCGTCGCAAGCACGAGCACGGCGCCGAGCACGGCCAGAGCCGCAATCAGCATGAAGCGAAACTCGGCAATGTCGCTGTCGATATCGCCCGAAGTCGCCGGCGACGATATAGGAATAAGGGTTGGAGTTCGGGCCTGCCGGCCTGATCTCACGCTCGAGTGCACGCAGGCGTTGTTGCTGCGGTCCGGAAATATAGGCTCTGCGGGTACCCGTCTCGTCAGCGGCGACGAGTGCTTTTCCCGGCATATCCAGCTGTTCGTCGAGGAGGGAATCGGAGAGGTAGAGCGGCCTTCCGCCGGTCATCGGCCTGATCTGCCAATACCAGCCGGAAAAAGGGATGGTGAAGATCGGCGCGCCGAGGGCTTCCGGCTCCGTCGGCACCGGCGCGGCTTGCGCGGTGCTCGCTGCGACGAGGCTCGTGAGATAGACGTCTAAGCGCGCATCGAAATTGCGCTCGACGGCCTGGCGATAAAGGGAGAGGAGCAGGAAAGCGGCCACGGGTATGGCGACGAGCGTCCACGCGGCGGCGGAGGCGAAAAGGCGGAAGGCGAGAGAATTAGGCCCCATCGCTCTCGTCGGAGAGGCGGTAGCCGAGCCCCCGAACGGTCTTGATAATGTCGACGGCGAGCTTCTTGCGCAGCCGCCCGACGAAAACCTCGACGGTGTTCGAGTCGCGGTCGAAATCCTGCTCGTAGAGGTGCTCTACGAGCTCGCTTCTGGAGACGACCCGGCTCCGATGCATTATCAGATAGGTCAGCACGCGATATTCTAGGGAGGTGAGCTTGACCGCCTGCCCGCTGACCGTCACCCGGGCGGATTTCGTGTCGAGCTGCAGCGGCCCGCATTCGAGCAGATTGCTGGCATGCCCCGCGGCGCGACGGAGCAGCGCCCGTAAGCGCGCTAATACTTCCTCCATGTGGAAGGGCTTCGCGACATAATCGTCGGCGCCTGCATCCATGCCGGCAACCTTGTCGCTCCAGCGCTCGCGCGCCGTGAGGATCAGCACCGGCATCTTGCGGTCGTTGCGCCGCCATTGCTCGAGCACGCTCAACCCGTCGATTTTCGGCAGGCCGAGGTCGAGGACGATGGCGTCATAAGGTTCGGTGTCGCCGAGGTAATGGCCCTCCTCGCCGTCGAAGGCGGTGTCGACAGCGTAACCCGCGTCACCCAAAGCGGTGACGAGCTGGCGATTGAGATCCGGATCGTCTTCGACGACGAGCAATCGCAATGTCTCACCTACCTCGTGCAATCGCGATCAAAAGCGGCCCGTCCGGGCATCCACGGTGACATTGTTCACGTCCCCTTTAGGGCCAAGGACGATCACCCTGTAAGTAAAGTTGCCCTTATCGTTGCAAAGGATTGCCTGAATGATTTTGCCGCGAATTCGCGATTGAACCATTCCGTAAACGGCCTTCCCTGACAGAAGGCCGTTCGCGGCAATGATCGGCGCGGCAGCCTTCCACGGCAGGCAGCGGGCGGCGGCTTGTGTCGCCGCCGCCATGATGACGCAGAAAGCAGCCGCTAAGGCTGCTTGAATAAAGACGCGCGGCATTGGTCGGTATCGCCGATCCCTTGTGACCCGACAATCTAATACCACGCGTCTGAACGGGGCATGAATGGAGGTCTTGGGTTTATTTTCGCCGCGTGCCGTCGACCTTTGCACCGAGGGTGGCAAGGCCGAGGCCGCCGAAAATGATGGGCGCCTGCGCGATCAAGTCCGAGAAGGTTGCATCGCCGACCGCCCACAGGGCGACCGCCGAGATGGCGGCGCTGACGCCGAGAATTTGGGTGCGATGACCTTTCGCAAAGCCGCCACTCATCAGCCAGCCAAAATTGAGCATATGTTTTCTCCTTCGCTTTCCTTGTGAAAAATCTCACGCCTCTTTCGGCCAGCGGTAGCCGAGCACCCTCGCTTTCGAATAGGAGGCGAAACAGACGCGGTCGGATTGATTGCCGCCGAGGCAGACAAGGCGGTCGCGCTCCCAGCGATCGAAGAAGGCGACGTGGCCCTGCCATTTCGAGCGCCCGCGCGACATGACGACGACGCAGCCTTGCTTCGGCGCCTCCAGCTTCTTTCCCCAAGCGAGATAGGAGCGGGCGTTCAGCTTGCCCGTCCCCTTCAAACCCGCTCGCTTCAGCAACGCGCCGACAAAGGCGGCGCACCAGGGCACGGAATCATGCCGGACGCCGGGATGGCCGGCGTCGCGGTAGTAAGCCTGCACCTTAGGATTGTTAGCGGCGCCAGCCGCCTCTTTCACGCCGCGCTCGGCGAGCGCGAGCGCGTACCAACTCGGTATCGTCATGATGTATCCTAAGAAGAAGGAGGTCCGTTCAGCGCCGCTTAGCCGCGCATGTCGCGGCCCTGCTGCACGACCTTCATGAGGACGAGCGCCAGCGAGCTCACCCCGGTCAAAAGCCCGATGCAGAGCGTGGCCACCTGTAGCCATGGAACCGTGGCCGCGATGTCGATGGCGCCGAGCATGGTCGGATCGGCAAGCGCTGCCGTGGCCACCGACACGCCGGACCCGGCGCCGCCGATGGCCGCGGCCTTTCCGGCGCTGACGGTTTCGGCCGCCCGGTAAAGCCCTCCGAAGATGTTCATGTGTCTTAACTCGGGATCTGCGTCAGGCTTTGTGCAAAAGCTCGACGAGGTAGGCTTCGAGCCGCATTGTGTCGCCCGCAGTGTTCAGCTGTGCGGTGATGACGATGTCTTGGCTCGACGTGGTGTCGAGCGCGGAGGTGATCGCTGCGGTGGTGCTTTGCTGCCACCCGCCATTATTGGCGTGGTTTCCCTGATGTCCGATTTGGGAATTGGCGGCGTTACGATTGGCGATCTGAATTTGATGCCGGAGCGAAAGGTTCGAGGCGCCAACCACCGCCGAATGATAGAGTGTCCCGGCGAGGCCGCCGAAATACACCTTCGGCGTCATGGTCCCCGCCGTCCCCGTTCTTCCCCATTGCAGCGTGATGCGCAGGATGCCGTTCGGCCCCATTGCATTCCCAGGTACTGTAATGGTCGCGAGCGTGGTCTCGGCGGTGGAGCCGGTATGCGACGCGGCGACGGCCGACGCGGCGAGCACGCGCCAGGTTCCGAGTGTCGCGAGCAACGCGTTGGCATCTGCGAGCGCGAGCAACGATCGTCCGAAGCTCGTGGTCGAAAGCGCGGCGATGGCGGCAAGGTCGGCATCGAAGGCTTGCACATCGGTGCCGACGACGAGCCCGCCGGCACTGCGAAGCGCCGCTGCATCAGCCAGCGTGAGCAGCGAGCGGCCATATCCCTGAGTGGAGAGAGCGGCGATTGCGGTCAGGTCCGCATCCAAGGGCTGCAAGTCGCTCGTGGACACGCCTGAGTCTTCGATCACATCTCCGGTGGTGTCGGCATAGCGGACAAGATTGCCGCTGACGACCGGAGGGCTGGCCGTGCTGACGCCCCCGCCGCCGGCGCTTGCGGCCCAATTCGTGCCGTCGAACAGATAGAGCTGTGCTTCATCTTCGACATAGGCGAGCCATCCAGACCCCGGCAGGTAGGAGCGCCAGACGCCATCGATATGACGGACGATGCGCGTGTCGAGGCCGGACCAGGCGCCGCTTCCGCCGGAAGCGACGATGTAGCAATCGCCCTCGCTTGGCGTCGAAGGCGGCGCCGAAAGGTCCTTGTCGAGCACGCTTGCTTGAACGAGCGTGTCGAGCGCGGTCAGCGCTTCGTTATGGGTGACGTGCTTCTGCGCTTGCGCCGCCGCGATCAGCGGCAGCCGCAGCCTTGCGGTCTCGGTCATCTCAAAATCCGGATAGAGTTGAGGTTAGAAGTCGGATCACACGAAGATCAGCGCTTCGGCGGGAGCGCCGCGGCCGTAAGTTGCGCTCCGCTGATACACGCGGACATTGACGGTCGCCTGCGGCGCGCCGAAATCTGCCGTCTGATGCGCGGCGCTGTAGTCGTAGGATGGAACGCCGAGGCCGGTGACGGTGCGGAGCACGTCGCCGCCGGGTCCGTCGAGGATCTCCAGCTCATAAAGCTCGGCTTGCTCCGAAAGCGGCACGTCCTCCTGCTCCCAGCCGTCGCCGCCGACGCGCGTGCGCCGGAACCAATTGATGGTCCAATCGCCGCTGCCGGGATCCCGGCGGCCCTTCAGATGCACCGGGCGATACGGCCTGAGGCCGAGCCCAGTGAAGGCATGCGCTTCAGTCCGGAACGCCACGTCGTCGAGCGGCAAATCGGCCGGCCCGTAACGCCAATTATAGGGCAGCCCAATATCGTCGCGGGTCATGGCGACGGCCGTTGCCGCCTCGTCGAGCAAGAGGAACGGTGCGCCCGCGGCGACGGGATTGCGCATCGCCCCTTCGGTGCCGAATTGCCCGCGTAGGAACACCGAGAGGTCGTAGGTCGCCGGCGCCACCAGCTCGGCCAGCTGGAACTGGATCAGCTCCCATTCGCCATCGGCGTTGCGAATGGCAGCGAGATTGGCGCCGCCAAGCAACGCGCCTTCCGTCGCCGAGGCAAGCTCGCCATGGCTCAGCGTCACGCGCAGGCTGTTCGAGCGGTCGTAGCGATAGAGCGGCCCCGAATAGAAATCGAAGACGATCGTGCCGTGGGTGGGCTGCACCTCGGCGAGCGTGTTGAGGGCGAAGTCGCTGTCCGACGGTGAGCGGTAGAAGGCGATGGCGCCCGGCCAAGGGTTGGCGTTGGCGGCGACATAAGCCCGTCTCTTCCGCCTCGCCCGATCGGAACAGCGGCAGATCCATAAAGAAGGCCGTTGCCGGACCGAACACGGGCGGCAGCGGCGGCTCGCTCTCGCGCGGGATCACGCGCAAGGGCTCGAAGATGCGCGGCTCGATGGAGCGCGCCTCGATCGCCTTGAACTCGGCGTCGCGCGTCTCGGTGATGCGCAGCGGATAGGAGCGGCCCCCTGCTTCCAGCAGAATGAGATCGGTGGGCTCAAGCGCCAGCAGCGATGGCGGCAGCGCCAGGTTCGCCCGCTCGCGCGCCGCCCACACATCGCGCAGCCAAGATTCAGCGATCGCCTGCGCGATCTCTGGCTGCATGACGATCGGAAGCTCGGCCGCCGAGACACGGGCGCTATCCACATTCAGGCGCCGGCCCTCGGCCGAGCCTTGCTGATAGTCCTTGCCGCGATTGATGAAAGTGAGCTTGGCGGAAAGCGGCAGCTCAGTCTCTTGCCCGCGCGTCAGCGTGTAGAGCGGACCGTCGGCGCTGGTCTCGACGAGATCCTCGCACGTGACGGCGATCTGCGGACCTTCGAGGCCGCGCCGCTTGAAGCGGATCAGGCTTCCCGATTCGACCGCGTCGAAGAAATAAGCGAGGCTCAGCGGCTGCAACGCCTCACGGGCGCTCATCAGCCTATCGATGAGAAAGCCCTCGACCGTGCCGGTGAGGCTCGATGCCTCGAAGCGGCTGAAGCCGTAGTCCGCGAGCAGCTTCGCGACGAGGGACGCGACCGAGCCGCCGCCGACGCGCCCTGTCAGCCAATGACCCAGCTCCCAATTGGCGCCGTCGGCCCAGACCGACAGCGCCTGCGGGAAGGCTGGATAAGGACGCGCATCCCAAGTCCAGAGGTAGACATGCTCAAGGTCGAGCATGCGGCCGTCATATTCCGACGATTCCGGGTTCGATCCTTCGACATAAGCCGCGTCGTCGGGATCGAAGAAGCCGAGCACCGCCTGCAAATAGCGGCGCTGCATGAGGTCGTCGCGCGTGCCGCGCGAGAAGAAGGGCGCGAAGCTCTCAGAGCTTTTCGGATCGATGAAGACATTCGGCTGATTGGCGCCCTTGTCTACTGCAGGGCAGCCAAGCTCAGTGAACCAGATCGGCTTCGATTCCGGCTCCCAATCCGTCGGCGACGCATCCTCGACGCCGCCCGGCCGGTTGAAGTGTTGGTTCTGCCACCAATCGCGGATCGCCTTCGGCCGGAACACCCAGGGCTTGTCGTAGGCGCCATCCTCGATCGGCAGCCGGTCTTGCGCGATGCGCTCCGCGCTCGGCTCGTTGCCGGTGGCGCCGCCGGCCGGGTAATAGAAGTCGTAGGCCTCGCCGCCCTGCACATTGCCGCGCAAATAGTCGGGGTCATAGATGGTGCGGCCGGGAGCCGCATCGAGATGGTCTTCGCCGTCGCGCCAATCGGCGAGCGGCCAGTAACAATCGATGCCGACCGCATCGATGTCGTCGCTCGCCCAGAGCGGGTCGAGGTGGAAGAACACATCGCCGGAACCGTCATTCGGCGCATAGGCCCCATGCTCGGTCCAGTCGGCGCCATAAGTGATTTTCACTTCGCCGCCGAGCATGTCGCGGACATCGCCGGCAAGCTCGATCAGCGCTTGCACGAAGGGGAAGGTGTCGGCGTCGGAGCGGAGCCGCGTCGCGCCGCGGAGCTCCGAGCCGAGGATGAAGGCATCGACGCCGCCGGCGGCCTGGCAGAGCTTGGCGCAAGAGAGGATGAAGCGGCGGAACGACCATTCCTCGGTCTCCGCCTCATAGACGACCTCGTCATCGTCGTTGGTGTCGACATCGACGCGCTCCAACTCGCCGACAAAGGCGGCGATCTGGTCGGCGCAAGCTGAACTCTTGTCGACCGTGCCGGGCTCGCCCGGCAGCGGGATCGCAAGTAATGCGGCCGCGCCAGGGATAGGCGGGCTGCCCCGTTTCGCCGGTGTAAGGGTCGGGAAGCGTGTTCCCCGCGGGCACGTCCATGGCGATGAAGGGATAGAGGGCGACCTTGTAGCCCATGTCTTTGAGCAGCCCGATGGCCCGCACCACCGATCGGTCGGACGGCGTGCCGCCATAGGCCGGACGCCCGCCGCTTTGCGACACGACATGCGCGTCTTCCCGCATCACGCCGCCGGCGCGCCAGGCGTAAGGCTCGGTCTCCTTCTCGGCCACCTCGACACCGGGGCGGATCTCGCAATGCCCGATGCGCAGATCTGTGCCGAACCAAGTGACGACGAGCGCCACGCATTCGAGATTCGGAAAGGCACGGGCGAGCTGCAGCACCGAGGCTTCGATATCGGTGTCGGCTTCATCGGTGTGGACGTTCTCCGGCACTGGTGATGCCGCCGGTGGTGGCGATCACCTTCTGCGTGTCGTAGACGAACTCGCCGGCGCCGGGGATTAGCGTCACCGCCCTCGCCATCGGCTCGAAATCGTCGAAGGGGCGGATGACCTCGAAGTTGAGCTGCGGCAGGCGGTTGCCGAATTTCTTCAGCTGCAGTTCCTTGAAGACGATATAGGCGAGCCCGCGATAGGCCGGGACTTTGCCGGCGCCCTCCTTGTTTTCGATGAAGGGGTCAGGCTCCTGCTCCTCGCCTCCGAGATAGAGCGTGTGGTCGTGATCCTTGAGTTTCAGCTTCTTTCCGTCGGCCCAGACCGCATCGATGCCGGCGATCGGCCCTTCGCAGAGTGCATAAGCGACATTGGCGAAATAGCGGTACTCGACGGCGTTGCTGCCGCTCCCCTCAAGCGCCCCGCCCTTCCCGCCGCCGTCGGCTTTCTTCTTTCTGCTCCTTGAAGCGCGTCGCCCAGATCAGCTGGCCCCGGCAGCCGCACGCGGCCATAGACGCGCGGCAGCGGCGTGCCTTCGCTCGAACTGCCGAGCTTCAAATCCGAAAGCGCGCGGCCCGGCGTGCAAGCTCGAGGCGCCGGAGGCGGCCGCGAGCGGTCCGAGCAGCGCCTGGTCGACAAAAGCGCCGGCGAGCGCGCCCGCCGCGCCGCCGATGGCGGAGCCTGTCAGCGTCGAGCCGAGCAGCGAGAGGCCGCCGGGCAAGAGCGCGCCGCCGATTGCCTGCCCGGCAATGCCAAGGACCAATGTCGCCATTTATTTGATCTCCAATCCCCTCATCCGCCGCGCTACGCGCGCCGACCTCTCCCCGCCGGGGAGAGGTAAAAAGGAGCGCCAGAGATCTTCCCCTCTCCCCATTGGGGAGAGGGCTTTTCGCCGCGAGCCGAAGGCGAGCAATGGCGGAAAGGGTGAGGGGGTCAGCGAACCCCGGGAAATTTGAAGGCTGCGACAGCACGCCGCCGCCACCATAGGCCCATCGCTGCTTCGGTCACCCCAAGCCCCTCTTGGGAATGAATGAAGCGCGCCGCTCCTCGCGGCGTCAGCGAACCCTCGGCCAGCACGCCCGCATGTTTCGCCACGCCCGCCTGCATGCGAAAGACGAGCACGTCTCCCGCTTCCGCGTCCGCGACCGCCACCGACGTCAGATGTTTGAACGCCGCGCGAAGCAGCGGCTCGGCGCCGGTGGCGTCGCCCCAATCGCGGCTATAGGGCGGGAGCCGTTCGGGCTCCGCCCCAAGCAGCTCGCGCCAGATCCCGCGTATCAGCCCGAGACAATCGCAGCCGGCGCCTTTCAGGCTCGCCTGATGGTGATAGGGCGTGCCGATCCAGCCCCGCGCCGCACTAACGATCGCCCATCGCGAGAGGCTCGATTCCCCTCCCCCCTTGTGGGGGAGGAGCGGACGGCGAAGCGCAGCTGATCTGTCCGGGAGGGGAGTTGTCCGCGACCCCTCTCCGCTCAGGCTTCGCCTTCGCGCGCTCCCCCTCAAGGGGGAGCGGTCTGGGAATACACGAGTCATCCCTTGCGGCTCGCGCCGTCATTTTTCTTGCCGCGCTCGGCCGTCGCTAGCGCGAAGTCGACGCCCGGCACGTCGGGGAAGCCGCGGAAGTTCACGAGATTGTCGAACTTCAGGCGGCAGGTACTTGCTTCCTTGTCGCAGCCGGCGGTGATGGTGAATGCATCGCCGGCCTCCACGTCTTCCACCGCCGCCTGCCAGAGCTCCAGCGTCACTACGCCCGCGCTCTTGGCATGCATTTTCACTTCGGCCTTCAGCCCGGAATTGGCTCCGCTCGCCCAAATGAGATTGCCGCGCGCGAACCAGCCCTCTTCGAAAACATCGATCCCTGAAACCGCAAACCGCCGCGGATCGATAACCGCGGTCACCGCGCCGCCACCGTTGAAATCCGGGTCGTCGAGATCGACGGTGCAGCGGGCATCGCCGAGATCGGCGTCGCAGACAGGCTGGATGATGCGGCCCTTCGGCTGATTCAGCTCATGCGCGAGCCCCCGCACCTCGGCCGGAAATGGCGCTGCCGCGCGAGATCTCGCCGAGATTGCCGTAGCGCATCAGCACGCGCTGCGAAGGCTCCGCCCAGTTGACGCGGAAGATCTCGACCAGGGCATTGTCGAAGCGGCCGGCGGCGAGATCGGCTTCGTCGATCCGGTCGGAGTT
Organism: uncultured Alphaproteobacteria bacterium; assembly: GCA_963786425.1. Classification (GTDB taxonomy): domain Bacteria; phylum Pseudomonadota; class Alphaproteobacteria; order Rhizobiales; family Methyloligellaceae; genus Methyloceanibacter. The sequence goes on from CAWAZB010000001.1 coordinate 559,655, forward strand.
GAGCGCCGAATGCGCGTCCATTGTATCGACCCGGAGCCCGAGGCCCGACTCGATCTCCGAGGCAGTGAACCCTGCCGCCGCCTCGAAGCTCGTGCCGTCGAAGGCAAGATCGCGGTCATGATCGGTGAAGCCGAGCTTCGCCGCCATCGCCGCGGGTGATGCGCCAGCACCAGCAGAGCGTCGTCGCGCCGCCGTCGAGATGGCTTTGCAAGAGGGGCGAAATCGCCTTCATGGCGTGTGCAATCTTTCCGCTCCCCCCTTGCGGGGGAGCACGTTCGCGCCATGCGCGACGGAGGGGGGTTAGGCTTCCCCAATGCGCAACCGGCCCGTGGCTTCACAGCCTGATCTCCACGATCGGAATGACCGGGATCGAACCGGCTTCGATATGCGAGAGGTTCAGCTCCAGCCTGTCGGTGTCGAAGCGCACCGGCACGTCGAATTCGAAGCCGGCGGTCACCGCGCCCCCTCACCCGGAATATGTCCGCCGCCGAAGGTCACGACGCCCGTCGCAACGTCGACGCTGAAGGCGCCGCCGCTTTGCTCAACCCCGTCCACCGCGACGACCACGCTGCCGGCCACCGGCTTCTCGATCTCGCGCGACCACGGCGCGAAGGACGCGCCATATCGCTTCAACAGCTGGAAACGCCGCCGTGTCGCCATCCCCTGTCGCCAAGCCATTGATCGTCGGCGCTCACGCTCTCCGTCGGCGCGCAGGATTTGAAGTCCGACCAATCCTTGAAGCGAAAGCCGTGCAGGCGCCCGCGCCGCTCCTCGAAGAAGGCGATCACGGCGTGCAGATCGCCGACGCCTTGATGCCGTAGCCGGCATTCCAGCTGCGCTTCGAATCCGCCCAGCGGGAATTCCGCTCTTCGGCGCCGGAGCCGAGCACGACGATCTCCGTCCGCCGCTCGGGACCCCCGCTCGCGCCGAGCGAGATCCCGGTCGGAAAGCGCACTTCGTGAAATGCCATGTGTCACAAATTCCGCTGGCCGCGCGCCACGGCGCGGCTGAGCATCGCCGTGATCTGCGCTTCGGATCGGCGGAAGCTCTCCGCATCCTGCGCCGTCACGTTGAAAGTCACTTGGACCGGCGCCGATCCGCCTTGCGCGCGCACGCCGAGGCGTCCATCCGCCCCCCTCGACAGCGGCATGATCGCCTCGGGACCTGCTTCGCCGGCGATCCCAAGCCTTGTCCCGCCGAGCGGGAAGGCGATCGGCGAAGCGATGACCCCGCCATCGGCGAAGGGCGTCGGTCGCGCCGCACCTTGGGCGCCGACAAAGAGCTGCGAGAGGGCGCCGCCGAACAATTTCGTAATCGGCGCGAGCGCCGCCTCGAGCGCATGCGTCGAAAGCGAAGTTGCCAGCGAGCGCAGCACATCGGCGAGCGACCGTCCCTTCACGGCCGCATCGGTGAAGGCGCGGGTGAGGTCGCCGGCAAAGCGCGTGCCGAGGCGGCTCGCTTCGCTCAGCGAGCTCCGTAGGCGCAATATCGGCACCGATGGTGACGAACAGCCCGTCATTCCGCTCGGCCATAAGTCATCCTTTGAGGGTGTCACTCTGCATTCCGCTCCCCCCTTGCGGGGGAGCACGGTCGCGCGAAGCGCGAACGGAGGGGGGTTCGATGCTTGAACTTCGCTCACCCCCCTCCCTCACAAGAGGGGAGGAAGTTGCCGAAACGTCCTTCGTAAAATCCGGATGCGCCGCCATCAGCGCCTCAAGATCGGCACGCGAGTCATTCGCTCTCGCTTTGCTGCGAAGTCCGAATGCGCCTCTGAGCGCGGCATCGAGCTCGCGCGGGGTCATCTCCCAGAAATCTCGTGGCGCCAGGCGCAGAATGCCGAGCCCCGCCGCCATCGCCTCCTCCCACGGAAAGGGCTTCAGCGACTCTCCCTCCCCCTGTAAGGCCGGGTCACGGGCTCGGGTCGCGTGGGCGTCTAACCCGCCCTCTCCGCAAAGGGCCGGTCCCCTCCCCCACGCCGCTGTGAAGGTCGCCGCCAGCAGCCGCGCGACGATGTCGACGAAGCCGGCCGCACCGGAGTCGCATTTCATGCGCCGCCACCGCTGCGTCGTCGAGCTCGTAGCCGGCGCCGCGAAGGCCGGCGCCGATGATGCGGATGGCGTCCTTCGCCGCAATGCGTCCGCTCTCGAAACGCTCCGCGACGGCAAGCATGTCTTCCTCGCCGAAGGCATGTTCGAGCTCGGCAAGCGCGCCGAGCGTCAGGCAGAGCCGATAGCTCTTGCCGTCGAGCGCGGCTTCGATCTCGCCACGATACCGATTGACCATGATTGACCTCTCTTTGTCATTGCCGGGCCGAAGCGCCCCGCGAACATCGTTCGCGGTTGGCGCGCTCGTGACCCGGCAATCCAGTAACCAGCAGCAATCGTATTGAGCCGGACGCCCTACGCCGCCGGCGTGAATTGCAACGCCCCGGCGAATTCCAGTCCGAGCTCGAAGCTCACCTCGCCGTCATGCTGGCCCGGCATATTCGAGGCTGGCGATCTGAAACGGCCCCTCGACCGTTCCGAGCTCCGGAACGATCGCCTGCCAGTCGCGGATGGTGCCGTCGAAGAAATATTGCCGGACCGTCTCGTCGGACGCCGCATCCTTGAAGATGCCGCTGCCGGTGATGCGCGCATTCTTGATGCCCGCGCCTTCCAGGAGCTCGCGCCAGCGGCCGACGGATTCGGTGTCCGTCACATCGACGGTCGCCGCATTGAAGGCGAGCGTTCTGGCCCGCAAGCCCGCGACGGTCACGAAATTCCCCGCGCCGTCGGCATCGATCTTGAGCAGAAGGTCTTTACCCTTTTGCGCCGCCATCTCTCTCCTCGTTTCTGGAATGCAGGCAAAATAAAAGGCGGCCCGAAGCCGCCTTCAATTACTCCTCGTCATCGCCGGGCTAAAGCACCGGGCATGAAGCGAAGCATCTAATCCTCGGTGCTCGTCCCGGTCCTCGCCGCCACGTCCTTCCGTAGCTTCACGCGGTCGCGGGTGGAGACGCCGAGCAGCTCCGCCGCGCGCCAGACAAGATGCGACTCGAATTCGTGCAGCACCCCGTCGGCCATGGCGACCTCCCACAGCATCTCGACGATGCGCTGACGGCCCTCCTGGTCGAGCTTGCGGCAGAGCACGCTGGTGAAGCGGTAAAGATCGACGGCCTCGGCCTCGCGCGCCTCGGCCTCTTTCAGCAGCGCGCGGACATCCGCGTCGCTCAGCTCGAAGCGCGTTCGCAGCGCCTCTTTCAGCTTCTGCCGCTCCTCGCCGCGGAAGCTGCCGTCGATGGCCGCGGCATGCACAAGAAGCGCGGCGGCGGCGAGGCGCATTTCCTGGTCGGGCAGCTGCTCGGCGCGCGCCTCCCCGTCGCTGATCCGCTCGAGAAAGTCTGTGACGCTGCTCCAAAGGGCCATGCGAGAATCCTTGCGCGAAGGATCCTCTATAGCGCAACTCGACCGTCCGGCGCGAGCGCCGGGGCGAATGTGACAACTGTTCGTTGACTACGCCGCTTGGGCTTGGTGCGGCTCGGTCACGGCGCGATAGCGCACGATGCCGTGGAAGGTATGGCCGTCGGGATCGGGCCTAACCTCTGAGAACTCGGCCCGCAGATTGACGAGATGGTGATCGAGGAGCACCAGCGGCTTGTCGTGCAGCATCGACTTGATCGCGTCGATGATGTCGTGGACCTCTTTCCTACCGCCGGTCCGCGACCACACATGCAAGGTCAGCAAATGCTCGGCGCCGTCTTCGGTGCCGGTGCTCCAATCGCGCACCAGGCTTTGTCCGAGTGTCACGAAAGGAAAGCTCGCCGCCTGCGGGGGATCGTCATAGATACGAACGCCGCCGAGCAGCCCGGTGAGCTGCGCCGAATTTGCAAGTGCCTGATAGACGCTCCGTTGCAGGGACCAGCCTGTGCTCGCCGTCATCCGCCTCTCCCTTAGTCCTATCGATATGGGTCTTTGGCGGCTGCTCTTCAACGCCCCGCCGGCAGCCCTAAGCTAAAACCGTGCCCGGTTCTTCAATGACGCGCTGAGCAACTGTCTAAGTCTCGCGTTAACGGCGCGTGAACGCTCGAAAAATACCGAGGAAAGAAAGGGCGTTGCCCGCCTGTCCGATGGTTCCGAATTCGGCCTCCCGCGCCTCTTCCAATTCGCTGCCGGCGGCAAAGGCGGGGCGGTTCGGAACGCTGAGATCGGCGACCCGCACGCTCTCCGCGAGATGGCCCGCTCCTGCCATGTTCGGCAAGCTGAGCTCGCGCGGCCTCGGCGATGGCTTCCGCCTCGCCTTTCAGCAGCGCCGCGACGGGGTGCGGGTCGGCGAGGCTGTTCAGCCGGCGTTGCAGCCGCTCGAGCCCCCTCACCGTTACACTCACAGGTCCCGCTCCTCGCAGAGGCATTTCAGCCAGCGGCGCCGTTCTTCGAAATCGAGCACCGCGAGGATCTCGTAGACGCGCGTCCCGGTGCGAAAGCGCATCGCGGGCACGACGCCGGTCCCGATAACGGAGCACGATCTCGTGCGAGACGCGTCCCGCCAGGCGGTCGTGCTCCACCCTTTCGCGGCCGCCCGCTGGCTTGATATCGGCGAACAGGCTGACGATGGGCGACCAGCTCTCGACGAAGCCGCCGCCGCCATCGGGCACGCGCTGCATCTCTTCCAGCGTCACGCGCTGGCGCAGAACGCTCGGTCGCATGCCGGTCACAGGCGGACCCGGCGATAGGGAAGCAGCAGGCTCGCCACCGTTGTGGGAACCTCATGCGGCGCCTCACCGAGCACCACCGGCTCCCGGCTTTCGAACCAATGCGTGACGAGCATGCAGCAGGGCCTGGCGGATCGGCGCCGGCACGTCTTCGGGCTCATCCCCGTAACCGGCGATGAAGGCGATCTCGACGGCATTCAGCTCTCGCGCCGGCGCAATGGGCGTTGCGTTTGCCGCCAACAGGAGACGCCCAGGCACCGAGAGCACATCGGCGACATAATCCTCGCTCGCGATTTCGGTCGGCTGGTTGTCGGAATCGTAGACGCGGATAGCTTCGACGCTTTGTGCCGGAGCGATGGGCAGCGCCACCTCGCGGGAACGGGGCCAGCGGTCGAGATAGAGCGACCAGCTTTGCGAAATCAGCGCCAGCGAAAGGCTGCGCTCGACGAAACTTCGCGCCGCCACGATCAGCGATCCGATCAGCATATCCTCGTCATTGGCATCGACGCGCAAATGCGCCTTCGCCTCGGCGAGCGTGATCGGCTCCACCGCAGGCGGTGCCGTTAAGACCAAAGCCATGGGTGCATTCCAATTCATCCCTCCCTATTGGGGAGGGTGGCTCGGCCCTAAGGGCCGAGCCGGGTGGGGATCAATGCAAACAAGAGTGACTCCTCCCCCTGGAAGGGGGAGGTCGGCTTTGCGTCAGCAAGCCGGGTGGGGGGTCAGCCTCAAGAAATTTGGCGGCCGCCCGCGCGGGAGGGACGCGGTTTCGCGGCCGCCGGTTCGGCGAGGGTTCGCTAGGAATGCTCTCGCCGTCTTTGTGCAAATTCTCTGTCTTATCCCCTCCCCCCTTGTGGGGGAGGGTTAGGGAGGGGGGTTTGGGGATGACTTCCGCATTTCTTGCTCACCCCCCTCCGCGCGCCGTTGGCGCGCGTGCTCCCCCGCAAGGGGGGAGCGGTGAGATATGCACCTCGCCGCGATGCCTACGACGTGCCGAACTTCATCAGCTTGATAGCGTCGAAATCCTGGACGCCGCCGCCCACGCGCTTCGTCGTGTAGAAGAGCACATAGGGCTTCGCCGAATAGGGATCGCGCAGCACGCGGATGCCGGCGCGGTCGACCACGAGATAGCCGCGCTGGAAATCGCCGAAGGCCAGCGAATAGCTGTTCGAGGCGATATTCGGCATGTCCTCGCTTTCCGCGATCGGATAACCCATCAATGTGGGAGCGAGATCCGCGCGCTCGGCGGGCTGCCAGATATAATTGCCGTCGCCGTCCTTGAATTTGCGGATGGCGGCCTGCGTCGCCCGGTTCATCACCCAATGCGCGTTCGCCCGGTACTCGGACTTCAGCGCATAGATCAGCGTGATGAGGTCGTCGCTCGGATCGGTGGCGTCGAAGGCGCCGTCGGTGCCGGTCGCCACATAGCCGACATTGCCCCAGCTCCAGGAGCCGTTCGCGACCTTGGTATAGTCGAGGAAGCCCTTCGGCCTGTTGGTGCCGTTGCCGGAGACGAAGGCCGTCCCCTCCTGCTGGGCGAAGGCGATGCGGATTTCTTCCGCCAGCCACTCATCGATATTCACCGCCGAATCGTCGAGCAGGGTCTGCGTCGCCGACGGCATGGCGTAGAGTTCCATGGTCGGGAAGCTGAGCTCGGCGAGCGTCGGCGAGTTGGTTTCCGGCCGTGTCGCCGTCTCCGCCACCCAGCCCGTCGCCGGTCCGGTGATGGCGAAGGGCTTCTTGAAGACCGACGCGCTCACCACGCGGTTGCCGGCGATGGCGCGGATCGGCGAGATCTCCTTCACGCCGCGGATCACCGCGGCTTCCGTCTCCGCCGGCACGAGATAGCCGCCATCGGGCCCGGAGCCGACCGACAAGGCCTTCTCCTCGAGGACATGCAGTCCCTGCGCTTCGCCGTGGCGCATATAGGCGTCGAACGCCGCCTTATGCTGATGCACCGAGGGGCTGCGCAGCGCCGCGGCGGAAAGCTGCGGCCGCGCCGATTTCAGCACCAGCTCGTCGACCATCGCTTTATGCTCGTCGATGGCGCTGTTGATGCGATCGAGCTTCTCGGTCGTCAGCACGTCGGCGGACACCCGCTTCTCGATCAGCGACAGCCGCTCGTCATTCGTGTCCTTGAACGCCTCAAAGGCGCGCATGAATTCGTCGAAGGCGGCCGCAACGTCTTCGCCGGCGCCGCCTCCCGATTTAATCTCGATGTCTTCCGTCAGGGCTTCGCTCATTTTCATCCTCGTTTCGGGGGTTGCTCCGGGGTGAACTTATCGATGGCGTCGTGCCGCTTCCGCCTGGCACGCGCCTCCAAGTCTCTATTTCGTTGGGCGTCATCGCCTCTCCCCGGTGGGGAGAGGTCGACTGCTCGGCTTCTCGCCCGAGCAGTCGGGTGAGGGGGTCGTCGGTCGGTCGATGAAAAATCTATTTCGTCATGGCCGGGCTTGACCCGGCCATCCACGTCTGACGTCAAGCCTCAGAAGAAGCGGGCGTCATCGCCTTCGAGCCAATCGCGCGCATTCTGCGGGAGCGGGAAGCCGTAGCCGTTCCCCGGCTTCTCCCACATCAGCAATCCAGCTTTGTGATATTCGCTCGCGTAAAGCGTGGCGCCGATCTTCTGCAGCGCCAACACAATGCCTGCATTGCGTCGAGGCCTGCCGCCCAGCCTTGATACGCGCCCTCAGGCCAGCCAATCTCGAAGCGGCACTGCCAATCAGTCCCACTTCTCTCCGGCGCGAAGAGGGAGACAGGCACCTCCAGCTCCGATCCTTGCTGCCGTAGCTTCAAGACCCGGCGCGCAATCATGTCATCCTCCGGCCGGCATTGCCCGCGAGCGCTAAAGGTATCGGCCATATTTGGCGATGTCGGCGTCGATCTCCTTGTTTAGCTCTGGATGAGCGGCGAGGATCTTGCCGGTCAGCTCCGTACTCATGGTCGCCAGCACCATGGCGACGCCCTTGCCATAGGTGGCGTAGTCCTCCGAGTCACAATGCTCCTTCAGGAGCGGGATCAAAGCCTCCAGCTCGCGCGCGCTGCGGAACACGCTCCGCATCACATGCCTTGCAATATGGATGTCCATGCCACTGCCCTCCCGGCCGAGGCATCATATCAGCCCATCCGCATCAAGCGCGCGCCATCGCGCAGCGAACTGGCGAGCCGCATGCTCCCCGGCAACGCGGAGCCACGCCGCTTCACCGCGCTCACCCGCGCCTCGGGGAGCATCGGGAAGGTGACGATGGAGATCTCCCAGAGATCGATCGAGTCGAGACGCCGCACGCCGCTCTTCGGGTCGGTGCGGCCTCGCGTTGTGCGAAAGCCGATGGAAAGCCCATCAAGCGCGCCGGCGCGCATCAGCGAGAGCACCTCTCTTGCGCGCGTGACTTCCGGCATCAGCCTTCCGCGCGCGAACAGTCCCTTCGCGTCTTCACTCAATTCCAGCCAGACGCCGAGCGGCTCATTCGGGTCGTGCTGAAACAGCAGCTTCACGCCGAGCGTTCCACGCCGCGTTAAGCTGTCGCGAAAGGCGCCCGGCATGACGAGGTCGTTGCCGAGATCCACCTCGCCGAAGAGGCTCGCATAGCCGGAGAAGGTGCCGTCCGCTTCGACGGCCTTCAGATTGCAGCGCGCGAACTTCACCTCGCGCGCCGGCGTGGTATCGCCGAAGCGTTGCAGCATGTCGTTCTCTCTTAATATCGGGCGGAGCTAAAAGCCCTTCGCCGCCACCGCGGCAGCCATGATGGCCCAGCCGCCGACGGCGACCCAGAAGGCGTAATGCGAGACAGCCTCGAAGCCGCCCTCGAACACGCCGAAGACGCCGAGCAGGTAAAGCAAAATGCCGAGACCCGCCAGGACGACGGAAAAGATGAAGCTGTTCTTCTTCGGTGGTGTGAGCTGCAGTGCCATGCTTCCCTCCGTAGCAAGCCGCCGCGACGCGGATGCTAGCATGGCATCTCGCGATCGCCTACCGTTCTCCTACGAGCCCTAGTCCGAGGTCCGTTCGGCCTCGGCTTTAGCTCGTTCGAGCCTTGGTAGGCCGAAGGTGAAGCAATAGCCAAACACTCTTTGTAGCTTAGAGATGGGTAGGAGATCCTCTTCGCGTACGCCGCGACAACGTGCTTCCTCATTCTGAGCCAAGAGGTCAATCAACCGTTTCTCAGTTGGTTCGTCTTTCTCTATACGAATCCGTTGTGCCGCCGCGCGGGCTAAATTTGCAGGAGTCGGTGGCCACTCGACAATACAGGCGGCCAATTCAGTAAAACGGCGACAAAGATCGTCATGAAGTCGGGCGCGCGCATCAAACCCAAATAGGACGTCGAAGCTCGTAGCTACTGCCACTACTCCAGTAAGCCAAGCCGCTAGCGTCGGCATTTCGGCCAACACGGCGACGAAGGCTCCTGATGCTGTAACGGCGTTTGCGCCAAGCGCTGCATTGTGAAGGCCTTGATAAAAGGCCCTCAGCTTTGCGTGGTACCGTCGGCACTTGTGAATGCCAAAGGATGCTACGTAATAGTTGTCTTGGTCCCAACTAATTCCCGCGCTGGTCTTTGGGCTTCGGCGGTCGCGACCAGTCCGTCGTGTCGTAGATTTTCCGTCCGCTATCGGGAGATTGGCTCGGACGTTCTGTCGGCGTTTCCGTGACCTGGCCACTTTTGTCCGGCCTCTCTGTGAATTCGTCTTTAGGCTTATTCATGCTGCTCCTCTCTTATTGGAGCAGCTATTTTAGAGCGAGTCGCACCCCGATTCGCAACTATCGTTGGGTCCCCAGCGCATCGCCGCCACTGACTGCGCCATAGCCGACGGCGGCGCGCTTTTCATTGACGGTGAGGAAATCGCTTTTCCGCACCCGCTCCCACAGCGCCTCGCGCTCAGTGCTCAAGGCCTCGACGGCATCGAGATCGGGCCGCAACTCAAGTTTTCCGCCGCCACTGAAGGCCGGCGCCAGCCAGGCGGAGAAAGCCTTGGCGGTCCGCGTCACGAGCGGCAACACGGTCTGCCGCCAGAAGGTGCGGTTCGCCTCAGCGTAATTCGCATAAGTATTGTCGCCTGGAATGCCGAGCAGCATCGGCGGCACGCCGAGCGCGAGCGCGATCTCGCGCGCGGCGGCGTGCTTGCCGGCGATGAAATCCATGTCCTTCGGCGACAGCGCCATCGCCTTCCAGTCGAGCCCGCCTTCGAGCAGCAGCGGCCGCCCGGCATTCTTCGCGCCCTGGAAACTCTCTTCGAGCTCCGTCTTCAGCCGCTCGAATTGCTCCGGCGTCAGCTGTCCATCCTTCGCCGCATAGACGAGCGCGCCGGAGGGACAGGCGGCGTTGTCGAGGAGCGCCTTGTTCCAAGCGCCGCTCGCATTGTGAATGTCGATGGCGGCGGCCGCAGGCTCGAGCGGGCTTAAGCCGTAATGATCGTTGGTGGGATGGAACAGCGCCATATGCAGGATCGGGCGTACCCCCTGCCCCGCCTCCATGGCGAAGCGTATCGTCTGTCCGCCGGCCGTATAGTCATAGGCCTCGGGCCAGCCATCCGGCGCCCGGCACCACCTTCATCCTGTCCGGCCGCAGCACATGCAGCTCGCGTAAGCGCCCCCGGCGGAGACCGCCTCAACATAGGAATTTCCGGCGACGAGCAGATGCCCGTAAAACGCTTCGAACAGGTCCGGCGCGCAGCTCGCCGCGTTCGGCCTTGCGAGCAGCGCCAGCAGCGGGTGGTCGTCGATCTCGCGTCCGCCGTCGAACAGGAAAAGCGGCACCGACGCGGCCGCCTCGGAAATCATCCGCACCGCGCGATAGACGACCGGGTTCTTGGTGAAGCCTTCGCGCGCCAGCGAGGAAAGATCGCGCGGCGTCCACACCGGCTGCCCGCTCGAGGCGAGCGCGATCAGCTTCGCCGTCCGGCTCGCCTTCGCCTCGATTTCAGGCTCCGGCTTGAACAGCCGCCGCATCCGCTCACGCAATGTCATTCCACGTGCCCTTCAACATATGCTTCGTCATGCCCGGCCTTGTGCCTTCTTCGTCATTGCCCGGCTTGACCGGGCAATCCAGTAACCGACGCGGTCCACTCTCTGGAAGGAAGGCGGTTACTGGATCACCCGCTTTCGCGGGTGATGACGGAAAGGACGTGGAACTCGGCTTGCTAATCCCCTCCCCCTTGTGGGGGAGGGTTAGGGAGGGGGGTTTGCGTTAAAATCCGAGGCTCGATACCCCCCTCGGGACGGCTGATTTCACACGCTGCGAATCCGCGGCTCGGGCGGCACCTGCAGCATCAAATCCGTGATCGCCCAGACAAGCGCGTCCACCCGGTCGGGACTGCTCCCGCCCGAAAGCCCATCCGGCGCCGAAATCGTTCATCTCATCTTCCAGCTCCGCAAGCGCGCCGACATGGGCGATCCGCCCCTGTTCGTAGAGCGCCGCCACCGGCTCGGCGCGCAGCCACTTGCCGCGCATCGCGCGCACCTCGCGCACGGGAATGGTGGCATCGACCTGGCGGATCACCGTCGCGACCAGCTCGCCGCCTTGATTCACTTCCGCCACCACGCGATCGGCGAGGAAGCGCCGATAGGCGGCGACCACCTTCTCCGCCCAAACCATCGGTCGCGCGCCGTCCACGGTGAGATCGGCGAGCACATAGCCGCGCCCGTCCTTGCCAAGGCCGGCGACCACGATCCCACAGGCATCGGCCGCCTGCACCGCTCGAGGCCGGCGGATCGACTGCGACGACGATGCGCCTGAGCTCCGGCGGAAAGGCGACCCGCGCTCGCTCGATCAGATCGCGGGGCCAAAGCGCGTCCGGCCGATCCTCGAGCAGCTCAGCGTCAAGTTCCTGCCGTCCGAGCCGCGTGCCGCGATATTTGCCGACCACAGCCTGCAAAAATCCTGGCGCAAGATTTGCGGCATTCTCCACCGTCGCGGCCCGCGTCACGGCATTCCGCGGATCGGCGAGCAGCGACTTGATCAGCTTTGTCGGCCGCGGCGTCGTCGTTACTACTTGCCTTGGATGCCGCCCGAGCCGCAGCCCGAATTGCAGCATGTCCCAAGTCTCTTGCGGCCGCCGCCATTTGCAGAGCTCGTCGCACCAGGCGGCGCTGAATTGCGGTCCCCGCAAGGATTCCGGGTCCTCGGCCGAGAAGAGCTGCGCAATCGCCCCGTTCGGCCAGGTCACCTGCCGGCGCGACGGCTCGAAGCACGGCCGTTCCTCCGCCGGATGCACGGCAAGGAGGCCCGAGACGCCTTCGACCATCACGCTCCGCGCCTCGGCGAAATTCTCGGCGACGAAGGCGATGCGCGCCTCATCGCCGCCCGGCTCCCTCACCAGTTGGCGAACCCATTCGGCGCCGGCGCGGGTTTTTCCGGCGCCGCGGCCGCCCAACAGGATCCAACTCGTCCAGGCTCCGCCGCCTTGCGCCTCTTTCGGCGGCAATTGGTCGTCGCGGGCCCATAATTCGAAATCGTAATGCAGGGCGCTGAGCTCGGCCGGCGAAAGGCCGGCAAGGAACTTATCAAGGGTCCCGCGTCTGATTGAGTCGCTGAAGGCGGAGCGCAAGATCGTGGCGGAGTTTGTCCGCATCGTCGCCGGCCTCCGTCTTCGCCGCCTTACCCCCTTCCCGCTTCTTCTCTCCGTCGAGCGCCACGAGCTTCGCATAGAGGCGCGCGAGCCCGCTTAAGGTGCGGGAGTTCCGCTCAGCGTCTGCCGCGCTCGGCGGTTCCTTCGAATTTCCATCCGGGGTCATGCGCGCTTCCAATTGCGTTAGTCCCTGGTCGAGCCCTTCGAGCAGCCGCTGGACGACTTCACCGCGGCGCGCTTTCTGCGAACGCTTAGCCGCTCGCCTGGGCTTTGGCTTGCCGGCCGATTTCGTCATCGGCACGAGCCGGACCCAGCCGCCATTCGTCGCATGCCGCGATATCGTTCTCGGACTGACGGCGTGACGCTCGCCAATCCTCGTCAGCGCGAGGCCGCTGTAAATAAAGTCGTGCTCGATGGCCTCCCAAGCGCAGGGGATCTTTCGGGTGCTCGCATCAGGAATGGGTCAGTCCTCGCGCCCCTTCTTCAGGACGTCGTTGGGTCAAATCGAGAAGATGGCTGAAGCCGGGATTGGGACCGGCGATCGGAGCGCCGTCCCATCAAAAACCAACGGCGCCGAGGCTTTCCCGGCGTGACCGGGAAGCGCTGCGGCGCCTCACGCAACTGTCGCGTTATAAATGAACCCTACCCGAGCAGCGCGACGCTGTCAAGAATAAATTCCTATATCGGAGAAAAAAGAAGCCCCGAGCGGTGGAGAGAGGCTCGGGGCTTCCAACCAAAGGGGTGATCGCAGGGTTTGGACCACCACCTTCTCAACCTGGCACTCCCCGGCTAGCGAGGCCAGTGAAATTAACTTTATTGGTTAAGGTTAAGGGAACGCGCGCCATCCTATGATCTTGCCAGCGCCGTTGTTGGGGTCGCCTCACGCCATCGTGATGCCCCTTTGCCTGTGAGGATGCCGCTACCCTCATCATTCCTGTCATTTGACTTCGCATGAACGCTGTTTTGCACCGCCCAAAAGTTTCCGTCACCGCCGCCTGCTGGCCCGGGCTGCTCTCGGCTGCGGCCATCCTCTCGGCGGCGTTCTTGCTTTCGGCCTGTGCCCTCACCGGCTCCAACCGGCCGATCGTCGCCGCCGACGGCAAACCCGTTCCGCCCGATGCGTCGAAGGTGCTTGGTGCCGCCTGCGCCGTCGAGGCGGAAACAAAGACCACCGGTAGCGTCGCGGGTATAATCCGCAGTCTGCGCCCAGGCTCCTATCAGCGCGCCTATGCGGCTTGCGTGCAGACCAAGGGCTTCAATGTCGAGGGCGCGCCCCCCGCCGCCCCTGCCGCGGCGGCCGCCGCCGCACCGGCCGCCTCCCCCACCGGCGCAAAACCTCCAACCGCGGCCGGCTCACAGGCGGCTGCGGCGAAGCCGGCGGAAAACGCCGCGACACGGTAAACAGTCGGTTAACCCTTGTTTAGCCCCTATAAATCGCCTCATTCCCGGTGTAATTTGCGTTACTCGCCCTCCAGGCGTTGGCTTGAGCGGCGAAGCCTCGCTTCAAGCGTAGGTTGAGGCCAAAGTGCGCGATTTCCTTCACGGCAGCGGCAAACGAAAGCTGGTGGACTGGCTTGCGATCGATTCGTCGATCGACGCCGGCCTCTACGGCGCTTGGATGTCGTTCAAGGACTGGTGGAGCGGTTATGCCACCTTCTTCGGCCGCTTCGAAGTTCACGGCTTTCTGCGCGGCGCCAACGAGCTTGCTTGCGAAACGCTGACGCTGGGCGTCGGCGGGCTGCTTGTGCTTCTCGCCTTCGCCCTTCCCTCTTTCGAGGTCGCGCAAGGCAGCGTCAATCTGTCCGACGAATACAGCGTCACCTTCCTCGACCGTTACGGCAACGAGATCGGCAAGCGCGGATTGCTTCGCGACGATTCCGTCCCGCTCGAAGATCTGCCGGACTTTCTGATCAAGGCGACGCTCGCGACCGAGGATCGGCGCTTCTTCGATCATTTCGGCATCGACGTCATGGGCACCATCCGCGCTCTTGCCGAGAATGCGCGCGCGGATTCGGTGGTGCAGGGCGGTAGCTCGATCACGCAGCAGCTCGCCAAGAACATGTTCCTGACGCCGGAACGGTCGATCGTCCGCAAGATCAAAGAGGCGCTGATCGCCATCTATCTGGAGAACCACTACACCAAGCGCGAAATCCTGAAGCTCTATTTCGACCGCGCTTATCTCGGCGGCGGTTCTTATGGCGTCGAAGCCGCCTCGCAATTCTATTTCGGCAAGTCGATCCGCGACGTGAATTTGTCGGAGGCAGCAATGTTCGCCGGCATGTTCAAGGCGCCGACGCGCTATGCGCCGCATATCGACATGGCCGCCTCCCGCGCCCGCGCCAATGAGGTGCTCACCAACATGGTGCAGGCCGGCTATCTCACCGAGGGTCAGGTCTATGGCGCGCGGGTGAACCCGGCGAAGATCATCGAGCGTAGCGATTTCTACAGCCCCGACTGGTTCCTCGACTGGGCCTTCGAAGAGGTGAAGAAGCGCATGCATGGCCGGCGAGAGCATATCCTTCTCGCCCGGACCACCGTCGACATTCCCCTGCAGAAGATGGCCGAGCAGGCCATGCAGAAGACCATCAGCGAGTTTGGCCGCGCGCGCCATTTCGACCAGGGCGCGCTTGTCGGCATGGAGACGGACGGCTCCGTGCGCGCCTTGGTCGGCGGCGCCGATTACGGCGAAAGCCAGTTCAATCGCGCCACCCAGGCCTATCGTCAGCCAGGCTCCTCGTTCAAGGGCTACGTCTACCTCGCGGCACTCGAGCACGGCTACAAGGCGACCTCTGCCGTCAGCGACGGCTATGTGAGTTGCGGACGCTGGTCGCCGAAGAACTATTCGGGCGGCTTCCGCGGCCGCATGACCTTGAAGGAAGCGCTGGCCCGGTCGATCAACACCATCGCCGTCAAGCTCTCTCTCGATGTCGGCCGCGACAAGATCGTCGAGAACATGAAGAAGATGGGCATCCCCTACATCAGGAAGAGCTGCTCGATGGCGCTTGGCGATACCGGCATGACGCCGCTCGACCACACCGGCGGCTATGCCGTGTTCGCGGCCGGCGGTCTTGAGGTCAGGCCTTACGGCGTTGAGGAAATTCAGACGCTGCAGGGCGATATTCTCTATTCGCATGCGCGTGACGAGAAACCGCGGAAGCAGATCTTCGATCGGAAGGTCGTCGAGCAGTTGAACCCGATGCTGCAGGAGGTCGTGCTGAGCGGCACCGGCAAGGCGGCGCAGCTCGACTTCACCTACTCGGCCGGCAAGACCGGAACGAGCTCCAACTACCGCGACGCTTGGTTCTTGGGATTCACCGGCCAGTATGTGGTCGGCGTTTGGGTGGGCAATGACGACTTCACCCCGATGGCGCGCGTCACCGGCGGCAGCTATCCGGCGCAGACCTGGCACAGTTTCATGGTGCAGGCGCGCGACACCGACAACATCCCGTCGATCCCCGGCATTGCCCCGCACCCGGTGCAAGTGGCCGAGCAAGAGCGGCTGGCACAGCTGCAAAAGGCCGCGGCCACCACCGAGACCGACGTCGTTGCGCCGCCGACGCCGGAAAGCGTCAAGGATTTGTCGAGCTCGACCCAGCGGGTGCTTGGGCGCATCGGCGAATTGCTGAAAAAGGCTGGGGACTTGGCGCCGAGCGACACGAAGCCGGACAATCGGGCCGAAGCGGCCGTCGCCTCTCAG
This sequence comes from uncultured Alphaproteobacteria bacterium, assembly GCA_963786425.1. Lineage (GTDB taxonomy): Bacteria > Pseudomonadota > Alphaproteobacteria > Rhizobiales > Methyloligellaceae > Methyloceanibacter. Next base: position 575,602 of record CAWAZB010000001.1, read on the forward strand.
CCTGCCGTGCCGCAGCCAAGCATGGCAGGCGCCGGAGGGCCTGACGCTCAGGCCGAACCGCCTCCCCCTGCCGCCACCGAGGCCGCTCCTGCGACCGAGCAGCGGTTTTAGCCTGGCGAGGATAGGCGGATTTGGCCAGCCTCACTTCTCAGCTTATCGAGCGGGCAGGCATATCGCTGCACGACACGCGGCTTGGCTCAGCGATCGAAGCCTTGCACACGCCGTTGCGGTTGTTCGGCGTCTTTCTCGGCGCGCTCGTGCTCGGAACTATTCTGGCGTCCTATATGACCGAGCAGGGAACGCCCCTCACCACCTCCCGCTCCGGCCCCTGGACGAGTTGGCTCAGCGAGGGCAATCCGGGTGCGGACCATTACACCAAGGCGCATTTGGCGCGGAGCGGCCGCTTGCCGCTGACTTCCAGCACCGCGCGTTATTTTCTCGCCCGCACCGACAGCCGCGGACGCACGCTTTGGTCGGATTGCGAATATGCGCTTACCGGGTTTCACATGAATGCGCGCTGGTGGTCGCTCGGCCTCTATGATGAGAACGGCCAGGTCATTCCGAACCCGTCCGAGCGCTACAGCTTCAACAGTGAAGAGGCGATCCGGCGCGGCGACGGCTCCTTCCGCGTGACGGTCTCAAGCCAGGCACGTCCGGAGAATTGGCTGCCGACCGGTACAACCGCCAGCAAGCGCGTTTCTCTCTTGCTGCGCATCTACGGCCCGCGCGAAACCGATTTCAGACGGCATCGGCAAGATCCCCGAAGATCAGCTGCCGAGAATAGACCGCGTCCAATGCAACTGAAGATCCCATTTTACCACGTCTTCCTCTGCATCGTGCTGGCGGGCATGATCCACCTCATTGCGGTCTTCGCCTTACCCTATGTCGCTCCAAAGAACGCTTGGGCGAGGCTTGCTCCCCTCTCTCCCATCAACAGCATGGTCTTGCTCCCGCCGGCCGGCAAAGGCGAGCAGCCGATGCCTTTCATGGCACCCGACACCCGCTACGCTGTCTGCCGTTTCGACCTGCACCAAGGCGCGGTGCGGGTGCGCGCCGGCGTTCCCAACGACCTTTGGCTGATCGCGCTCTACACGCCGCGCGGCGACAATTTCTACACCGTCGCCGGCGCCGACATGCGTCAACAGCGCATCGACCTCGTGCTGGCGAGAGAGGATCAAACCGTCGCCGAAGCCGGCGTCGATGCGCCGGAAGGCGCCGACGAGGTAGTGGTGGTGCAATCGCCGGTCGAGGAAGGCATCGTGCTGATCCGCGCGCCTTTGATCGGACCGAGCCGCGCGCCGGAGATCGAGCAAGCCTTGCGCGCGAGCTTTTGCGGCCCGCACAAGCAGGCTGCCGCGCCGGCGCCTATGCAGGAGCCTGTGGATGCGCCTGCGGCAGAGTCCATGCCGGGAGAATCGCCGGAGCCCGCGCAATCGCCGGAGCCTGAGGCGGCGCCTGCGGACTCGCCTGAGCCCGGCGCCGCGGAGCCGCGCTAGTTCCGTTATTTTTTACGGTAACGCTGCGCCTTCTTGCGCGCCTGCACCTGCGCCCGCTTCGGCGTCTTGACGCCGTGACGCTCGATGCGCACGCCGGGGAAGATGACGATCACGCCGCGAATATCGTCCGCACATTCTGCGCTTCGACGCGCTGAATCGGACCTTGGAGCGAATTGCAGGATCGTTCCCATCGATTGGCCTCCAATCGGCGTGGCTCGTGCCGCCCCTCCGGTGCGGCTTCGCTCAATAGGACGACGGTACGGTTAACAGAATGCTAACGCAACTCTTCGATGTCGGCCTCTTCCAGAAAGTGGCGGCCCGATCTGTCCTCGACCTCGACGATCCATAAATCCGGATCGAACTCGATTTGCCGGCCGAGATAGCGCGAAGTCTCTTCCTCGCTTACCGCATTTTGGAAACATCGAATCCAGCTTCGGTCACGAGTTGCGGTCATAAGTCCGGAGGGGGCCGGGCCGTAGATTTCCACGCGGCCGTCGAGACTGTTGACGCAGATGTAAATCGCACCGGCATCGTTGTCGCCGCGCCGCACCACGACGACGGAAGCGCCTGCCGTTTGGCAGCGCCGCAAATAAGCGCTCACCCAAATGCTGCTTTTCAAGCGCATGCAGGAGCCCGATTAGGGCTTTGCGGCAAGTCCGGCAATATCCCGTCCTGTGACCCGCTTGATCTCCGCCAGCAGCTGCGGCGTGATGCGACCGGTCCGGTCGAGCTTCCGATCGCGCTGAAAAGCGATGAGGGCCTGTTCCGTATCCTTGCTCATCGCGCCATCGATTGGCCCTGGCGCGTAGCCGAGGTCGGCAAGGATCTGCTGCACCTTCTTCACGACGTCGTCCGTCGAGTGATTCGCGTCAGGCATCGGGGCCTCGGCAACGCTCCCGACGCTCGGCTCTTCGATCATGGTCTCGCCGAGAATGATGAGGCGGAGAAGCTCGTCGGTGGGGCTGCCGGTCACCTCGAGCCCCTTGTCTTTCTCGAAAGCGGAGATGGCCTTCCGCGTCTCGTCCCGCAACGTGCCGTCGACCGGGCCCGGAGCATAACCCCTCGCGGTCAACTCGCGCTGAATGGCGGTGACGAGTTGCTCCGGCGCTTCCTGGATCCCGAGATAGGGCGTGTCGGTGGTGACGGCTGAGACCGCCGGCGGCGGAGGGGTTTCCTCGGCGCGGCTGATTGCGGCGCTCCGCAGCTGCTGCATATAGAGCGCGTTATAGGTCACGAACCCGGTCATGACGACGAGGCCGAGGAAAATGAGTCGAGCCAGCAGGCGCATTTCGAAGCGATCTGTTCTGCGTTTTTGACGCCGGTGAAGTCTTCGAGGCTATCTTGGCGCTCGAAGCTAAAGAGAAGCTAAATTTTCAAAGGCCGGAGGAGGCTCAAGCGGCGCTTTCGGCGCGCCGGCCAAGATCCTCTTCCCGGGGCGGATCGAAAGGCAGCGCGACGCTCGCAATCGTGCCCTGACCGAGCTCGCTCATGATCCTGAACTCGCCGCCATGCAGCTTTGCCAGCCCCTTCACGACGGAGAGGCCAAGTCCCGTCCCCTCTTCGCTCCGGCCGCCGGAATTGTCCGCCTGCACGAAGGGATTGCCGAGCTTCGGCAGATCCTGCGCCGGAATGCCGATGCCGTTATCCGCCACCGACATGGACACCATCCCGTCTTTCAGCTGTACCGAAACGCGCACCCATCCGCCGGCATTGGTGAATTTGATCGCGTTCGAGATCATGTTGAGCAGCATCTGCTTGCAGGCGCGCTTGTCGGCGATGAATTCCGGTAGCCCGGGTGTCACTTCCACGACCAGCGACACGCCCTTCTTCTCGGCAGTGTGGCGCATGATTTCGCGGCATGATTCCACCAAAGCGCTCGCCTCGACGGCTTCCCTTGCGATCTTGAACTTGCCGGCCTCGATCATCGACATGTCGAGAATGTCATTCACCACATTCAAAAGGTGCTCGCCGCTTTCGTGAATGAGCCTCGCATAGTCGCGATAGCGCTCTTCCTGCATCGCGCCGAAAAGCTGACGGTTGAGGATCTCCGAAAAACCGATGACGGCGTTCAACGGCGTCCTGATCTCGTGGCTCATATTGGCGAGGAATTGCGACTTCGCCCGGCTGGCGTTCCGCGCTTCGTCGCGCGTGCGCAAAAGCTCAGCCTCATGCACCTTGCGCTCAGAAATGTCGCGCGTTCCGGCAAGCACGCCGCCGCCTTGGCCGCGCTTCTTGCGCGCCCCTTCAGGCTGGAACGGACGGCAGCGCATCTCCACCCAGACGTGATTGTCCTCGGCGGCCTCGCTCGAGCGCTTGACCCTGAACTCGACAGCAACCGCCTCGTTCTCCGCCCTGCAACGCGATAACGCCGTGAGATAGGCGGGACGGTCGACGATGTGAACGCGGTCGAACAATCCGTCGCCGAGTAGATTTCCCGGCTCGACGCCGAGCAATTGCTGCGCCGCGTGCGAGGCAAAGACCACGCGGCCCTTCTCGTCGTGGCGGGTGATGAGGTCGGTGGCGTTCTCGGCGAGCAGCCGGTAGCGCTCTTCGCTCGCCTCGATTGCCTCTTCCGAGCGCGCCTGTAGCCGCTGAACCGCGATAGCGAGCGATGCGGCGTAGATTGCCGCCGAGACCGCGCCAATGACGCCGAGAAGCGGTCCTGGCAAAGCTGGCGTCGGCGCCAACGGCGTGAGGCCGAAGGCGTCTCCTGCGGCAAGCGCGAGCAAGCCGAGACAGCTTGCGGCCGCCGCCCAGATCACCGTGCGCCGCTCCGTAGAGAGCGCCGCCTCGAGCGGAACCACCACCATCCATGGAATGAGGAAGGACGCGATGCCGCCGGTGAGCCAAGCCGTGCAGACGATGAGACCGGCAAAGCTCGTCGCCGAGATGAGATGCGCGGCGCCGAATCGGCCCGTGCGCGAGAGGAAATAGACGATGCCGATCGGCGACAGGAACCAGAGAAGCGCGACTGCGCCGGCGATCGAGGGCCTGCCGCTGATGAACAGATAGACAGGCAGCACGCAGAGCGCGAGCAGCCCAGCCGAAAGATGGACGGCAATGAAGGATTGCTGCCGCGCCGCGGTGACTGGGTCTTCGCGCGCACCCGCATGGAGAAGCGAGCTCGAATAGGCGGCTATTCCGCGCAATGGCTGCTGCTTTCCCACGCTCATCTCCGAGCCCCGTTTGGGCGGCACTCATCCGATCAGGGTCCGGATTATTGCTCGCGTCGCTTAAGGAAGATTAAAACCCCGCAGCCCCTCCTTTTCCGCACCCGTTGAGATTCCGGGATGCCGCGCCGAATTCCCTTAAATTTTAGGCAAATTCGCCGACATTTTTCGCAAGGTTGTGCCGCCGGCCTCGAACAAATCTTCCGACTTGGCGGATAATTTTGCCAGCATCGCGGGACCGGCCCGGGACGGTTTTCCAGGAGAGACCTCCGGGCCGGCGACGCGGAAACAGGGATGCCAATAATCGTGGGACCAACGCGATGATGTTTCTTATCCGGGCAGCCTTCTGGCTGATGATCTTGATCCTGCTGCTGCCGAGCGACGACAAGCAGCGGAGCGACGTCTACGGCACCGCGGAAGCCGCGGTCAAAGACGTGAGCGGCTTTTGCGAGCGCAATCCAAATGTCTGCGTGAAGGGCCGCGACGCCTTCGATGTCTTCATGCAGAAGGCCGAATTCGGCGCGCAGATGCTGATGGGCTTCGTCGGCGAGAAGGCCGGAAGCCTCCTGGCCAGCGACCCGGCGGCGCCGGCTGGCGAAGCGACGGAAGGCGAAACCATCGAGAATGCGGAGGACAAGCAGGGCTTGCTCGGACGGCCGCAAATCACTCCGACGCAAAGCCTTCCCGCCGCAGTTCCCCCTGCCGGCAAGCCGGTGAGCGCCGGCCTCAGCGGCTCGCAGGACACGCTGACGATCGAGGATCTCCTCCCCGCCTGGAGCGGTCCCCGCCGCGCCGGCGCATAAGGGGCTTGCGAACCGCGGCGCCCGAGTCGAACTCCGCGCGTTATCGGCCTATATAGCTGGGATGACCCAAGCCATTCCCGGAGACGAGCGCCGCTTCCGCGCCGCCGAGCTTCGAGGACATCGTCGCCGATTTCGAGTTCCTCGACGATTGGGAGGACCGTTATCGCTACGTGATCGAGCTCGGGCGGAAGCTGCAGCCTTTGCCGGACGAGGCGCGCAACGACGCGAATAAAGTGCGCGGCTGCGTCAGCCAGGTCTGGCTCGCGACAGAAGCTGATCGGGACGGTGCGATGCCGCGGCTGAATTTCATCGGCGATAGCGACGCCCATCTCGTGCGCGGCCTGATCGCGGTCCTCTTCGCGCTTTATTCCGGGAAGGCCGCCGACGATATTCTCGCCATCGACGCCATTCAGGCGCTTCAGCGGCTGCATCTCAGAGAACATCTGACGCCGCAGCGCTCGAACGGACTTGTCGCCATGGTGCAGAGAATCCGGAGCGACGCGGAGCGAGCGATCGAAAGCGCCCCGCGCGTCCACTAGGCTTTCTCCTGCCATGCATCGAGAGTCGGCCGGTAGTCGTCGCTGCCCCAATGCCGCATGCGGTTGCTCCGCGAGGGCGCCTTCGCGCCGATCCCATAATGCCGGGCGAGGCGCGTCAGCGCGAGCTGCAGCACCACCTTCCCTGCCCGCTGCGGCCAGCCTTTGTCGCGCTCGGCCTGCTCAAGCCCCTTCAGCTCGCAACAGACATCCACGAGCACGCCTGACAGTTCGGGACCGACGGCCTCGATGGCGCGGCGCACACGCTCCTTGGCTGCGATGACTTCGTCGCGGAGCGAGGCCGCATCGGACGGCGCTGCGCGGCGCAAGCGGCCGGACGGAGCAAGCGCGGACCAGTTCGCCGTCACGCGCGGGCTGAGCTGCGCGAACCAATAATCGGCGCGGAGCCGCTCGCCCGCCTCGAATTGCTCACTGGCGATCAGCGGCCGGCCGCTTCGATCCTTGCGGCTCCTCAGCCAGCCGAGCGGACTTTCCGCTTCGTTGACGAGCACTGGGCGGCTCGATCCTTCCATCTCCCGAGGGCGGACCTCTCGAAGCTGATGCTGGCTGCGAAAGGCGTCGTCGTCGGTCGACTTTCGCCTCAGCCAAGCGCGGCCTGTCGCCGACAGCATGAGCTCCTCGCCCCTCCTCTCGAGAAAGTCCTGATGCAGGCAAAAGCGAACCACATCTTCGGCGATTTGCCCGCGGCCTCCTTCGCCCGACTCCCTCTTCAGGCAATAACCGCTATCCGCTTTCCGGAGACTGCTCCCCTCGGCATCGAGCTGCGTGAGGAGCGACCGCGCCATCTGCGAAAGAGAGCGCTTCTCTTTCGGCGCTGGCGCGCTCATCGCACGCCGCCGGCGAGCGCGACGGCATTCCGCATCGCGGCGACGGCCTCTTCCAGATAGCTGAGCTGCGCATCGAGCGCCGGATCGTCGCGGCGATCTTCGACGAGGGCACAGGCATGCGCGACCGTGGTGCGGTCCCGTTCGAACAAATTGCCGATCTCGGTGAGCGAGGCGCCGAGTGTGACATGGGCGAGATACATGGCGACCTGCCGCGCAAAGGCGGCACGGGGCGAGCCCCGCGTCGCCGAGCAAAGATCGCCAAGATCGACGTCAAATGCCGCCGCCACCGCCGGCTCGATGGCGCGGCGAAGGAATATTCGGTGGCGGTTTCCCACCCGCTTCGTGAAGGAACGCGCCTCGGCTCGAACACAACTCATACCGCTGTTCTCCCTCTACACCAGGATGTAGGAATTAATACCTAATTATATACTTGACAAAAGTGGCTGTAAGTGCCAATATGTCAAGCGTAGAAGGGGGAAACCATGAAACTGCAATCAACAAACGTCAGCTCAGCCGATGAAGGGCTGGCCGTCGAAATCCTTATTGCGGACACGGATAGCTTGGACGACGACCGAGTTCCTTTTTCTTCGTGTGCACACTCCGAAGGCGGAAACGGACTGGCGGCTTGCAGCAATTCAGAGAGAAGCCCTTGAGCGTGTGCGCGTTGTCATTAGCCGACGAAATTCAGCGTGCCCGAGAAACTCTAAATCGTTCGCCCGACTAATCTCTTCAGGAAGACAGTCTCATGAAAGCCGATCTCCAAAACCCGATCTTCAACAACGCTGGACAAGGCGCGCGAAGGCACTAGAGGCCGCCCGTTGGCCCGATGGCCCTGTATTGCCCTCATTGCGGCAACGCTGATCAGGAGCGCATTGCCAAGGTCGAAGGCGCTAAGCAGTCTCACCGTCCGGGCCTCTACTATTGCAACGAGTGCAAAGGCCAGTTCACGGTCACGGTCGGCACCGTGTTTGAGCGCTCCAAGATCCCGCTCAACAAGTGGTGGCTGGCGATGCACCTTCTCGGCTCGTCCAAGAAGGGCATGTCAGCAGCCATCAGCTGCACCGCACGCTCGGCGTCACCTACAAGACCGCATGGTTCATGGCGCATCGCATCCGTGAAGCGATGAAAGACATGAACGCCGGCCCGCTTGGCGGCGAAGGCAAAATTGTTGAAGCCGACGAAACCTATTTCGGAAAGCTCGAAACGCCTCGTGTCTCCAAGCAGCGCCATGGCATTCCCTATCGCTATCCCAAGAAGGGTCCGCGCGGTAAGCGCGCTGTCGTTGCTCTTAGTCGAGCGTGGCGGCAAGTCCCGCATGTTCCATGTCGACCATGCGACCGCTGCGAACGTCCGTGACGTTCTGGTCCGCAACGTCCGCCGCGAAAGCAACCTGCACACCGATGAAAGCAATCTCTATTGCGCAGATCGGCAACGAGTTCGCGACGCACGAGACGGTCAAGCACACTGCCAAGCGAGTATGTCCGCTATGAGGACGGCTACATGGTTCACACCAACACGGTTGAGAACGTTTTCTCAGTCTTCAAGCGCGGCATGAAGGGCATCTATCAGCATTGCGGCGAAGCGCATTTGCATCGCTACCTTGCCGAGTTCGATTTCCGTTACAATCAATCGTTCCGGTCTTGGCGATCGAAGATACGGAGCGCGCCGTCGCTAATCGTCAAACAGGCAGCCGAAGGCAAACGGCTGACCTATCGAAGACCTCACAAGACCCCGAACTAATCGAGCAAAAGGCTCGCCATTTCCTTCGCAAGATTCAGAAGAAAACAGGCGGTCTAACGTTTTGCCATTTCCCACACGCGCGCGGCCCTTTCCGGCCGTGCGCTTCTGTGGATGAGTTTTTCGCTTTTGGCTTTCCAAGCTTCGACTCTTACGCGCGTCTTGCGGGGCATGGCCGAGAAGCCGTTTCGCCAAACGTGGCACAACTGCGCTTCCTCTTGTTTGTCGCTACCGGAGTTGTTCATGACCGACATTTTCGAAAGCCCGAGGAACATGATTTAGCTGGGGCAAGAAGCGGACAAGAGACCTAACGACGGAAATCGAATCCTTCGCCAAGGATGAGCCATGGTCCAACCGTTCGATGGGGCGCTATGGCGAAACCTAACGGCTATCGCTGCGCGGCAAGCCGGAGGGATTAGACGATGCGGAAGCAAAGATCCCTTCCGACTTACCGTCACAATACATAATCAATGTTGCCGTCATGTCAGCTTTAGACTTGCCGCGATCTTGACAAATCTTGACTGTGACAGGGAGGCGGTGAAGCAGCTACGGCTTGACCCGCCTCTTCCCCTAAGGTCGCGTAAGTTCTTCTCCGGCTGCGCCGGACCTTTGCCGGTGGAAACACCCTTGTCGTTTTCCTTGGCGGCTTGTGCGGCATCCGCACTAGGCGTTCCATGATCCGCCGCGTCTCGTCCATCTCTTCATCTTTAAGGGGTTTAGCCAATGGCGATGATCCACTCGGGTCTTTGGGACCCGATGAATACCTAACGCTCATCGGGCGATTCATCGACTCTATGAGCTACGTCGAAACGTATTTGAAGCAGCTGCTTTAAGAACAATAGCTCGTGACCTAGGTAAGCTGCTTACGGGCGAGCTGCGCCTAAATGACGTAAGTTGGCTGCTGAAAACCGTCTACGACAAGACCAGCGACAACCAGCTTGAAGTGGACGACATTGAGTCAATCCGGACTGAAACAGCCGCGCTTAAACTTGCTCGCGATAACATGGCCCATCGCCAGTGGGACACCGATCTCCCAACGAGGTTGTCATTTTTGACCGCGCCTTGGCAAAGACGGCGGACGGCTATTGAGGAAACGCCATACACAATCCCGCAATTCGAAGTAGTTGTTCGTCAGGGTGCGGATGTATAGAGGGCCGGATACTTCGCCATCTCGTTGCTCGTGCAAGCCGTGCAAGTGATTGAGCGGAAACTGGACCGGACCATATGCCCTGCCGCTTAGCGCCATGGCTCGAGAAATCGACGTCCACGAGTAAGTCCGGCGGATAAGCAGAAGCGTGCCTCTGATACGAAGTCGCCCCCGCCTCGAATTATCTCCCGCGTAATTTCAATCTCGCCCGGCGCGCCAGCCTCGGCCTGATCGGCTGAGACGGCTTCTGCCTTACTCGAATCGGGTGCTTTTGTCATGTATATAAATAGGAATTAATACCTAGCACAATCTAAGGGAGAGAAGCGCGGCGGGGATAGAGGCGCGGTCGGGCATAGGTGGTGCGGGAGATCGGCGCTCTATCCCCCGCCAATCCACGGCGAGGAGAACCGCCCGCATTCTATCGGCATGGAGGACAAGCCATGTCGAAGAGCGTCGGTTGTGAGTGGGCCGCCGAATCGAGATCGAAGGAGAAACGCCAAGATCCCTTCGAAGCGATGACGAGGGCCGGGGCGAAGGCCTACCGCCGCGCCCGGGATCTGCCGCGCCTCTTGCCGCTCTGGCCGCACGAAATCGCGGATGAAAGCCCGGAGGGCGGCCGCCGCCTTGTCGCAAGGCTACGCAAGGCGCTTGCCGGCGAGCGCCGGCGCGGGCGAGCAGGCCATTGGACCTACGACCTCAACCGGCACATCGCCCTTCTCAGCGCCTATAAGGGCGAGTTGGCGATGCTGGAGGCGCTCGGCCCGCAAAAAGCCGGCGAGGTGCTTCCCACAGAACCGGTGCGCGGGGCGACTGCCGGGCGGCTTAACGCCGGCGCTGCCCGAGCCCCATCCTTTTGGCAAGGTCGGAGCGGGCGGCCGCGTAATTCGGCGCAACCATCGGATAGTCGTGCGGCAGGCCCCATTTCTCCCGGTACTCCTCGGGAGAAAGGTCGTAATGCGTGCGCAGATGACGCTTCAATGACTTGAACTTTTTGCCGTCTTCGAGACAGACGATGTGTTCCGGCGTGACCGAGCGCTTCACCGGCACCGCCGGCTTCAGCTCTTCCCGGGCTGGAAGACCGAGCGACTGCGATGCCCGGCTCAAGGCGTCGAATACATTGTGGATCACCCCTGGGAGGTCGGTGGCGACAACAGTATTATTACTGACATAAGCGGAGACGATCTCGGCGGTTAGTTCGACGAGTTCAGTTTTCTCCATGTCGTGTTCCATAAAAGTTGCTCCTCAATCCTATATAATCGCTTCCCAGTCACCCGAGGGTGCACTTCACCACGTCGCCTTTAATATCGCGGGATAACAATTCTATTCAGCCTTGCGAATACGCCAGTTTTTTGGCGAAAGTTCCACAAGATTGGCAACGAAATCGCGTCTATCACTCTTAGCCTGCCGGGTCTCGCAATTCTATAACAGCTCACTTACCGGCGATGATGATTTTAGCCCGCAGAAGACTGTGGGCCTAATAATTGTGGTGAAGATCTTCACAACTTTCGGGCGTCGGTGGCATTTCCGAACCCAGACTGCTTCAATCGTCTTTTTCTATACAGTTTGTGCAGCGTGGCAGTCCCAATTACCGCGAGGTCAAACTTATAACTCGGCAAAGGCACAATCATCGAAACGTGAAAATGCCTGGATTTGTCTTAAAAAAGTTCCAACTGCCGGTTATATCCCCAAGCTCGAAGACTATCTCGACGGAATGAACTGCCGCTTATGCGCGTTAGTTTCGGCCTAAAGAGGGAAACAGCAAAAAGATTGGCCGGTCCGAGGCAGCGCGGCGAAAGACCCTCGCTCTAGAACAACATCACCAAATTTAACGGTTGGCGCATGAATGATGACCTCAAAGTCGGGCGCGTGAAGGCACCGCGCGCCCCGAAAAAACCTGTCACCTCGCTGCATCACGGGCTCGCCCGCGCCGACGATTATGCTTGGCTTCGCGCCTCGAATTGGCAGGCGGTGATGCGCGATCCGAGCGTGCTCGACGCCGATATCCGCGCCCATCTCGAGGCTGAGAACGCCCACACGGAAGCCGAGATGGCCGACAGCGAGGCGCTGCAGCGCACGCTCTTTGCCGAGATGAAGGGCCGCATCAAAGAGGACGATTCGAGCGTGCCGGCGCCTGACGGCGCCTTCGCCTATTACGCGCGTTTCGTCCCGGGCGGGGAGCACCCGCTCTTCTGCCGCGCCCCGCGCGCCGGCGGCGCCGAACGGGTCCTCATCGACGCGAATGAGCTCGCGCGCGAACATGCCTATTTCCGGATTGCCAATGTCGTGCACAGCCCCGACCACCGCTTCATCGCTTACGCGGCCGACACGAACGGCTCGGAGTTTTACAGGATCCACATCGTTGACGCCGAGACGGGCGCGCTGATCGGGGAGCCGATCGAGAATGGCAATGGCAGCCTCGAATGGGCGGCGGACAGCCAAACCCTCCTCTATGTCTGGCTCGACGAAGAGCACCGGCCGCGGCGGATTTTCGCGCATCGGCTCGGCTCGGAGAGCGCCGACACGCTGATCCACGAGCAGCCGGACCCGGCCTTCTTCCTTGGCCTCGGCGCCACGCAAAGCCGGCGGTTTCTGACCGTCAGCGTGCATGATCACGAAACCGCCGAGGTGCGTCTTGTCGATGCCTCAGCTCCGCTCTCCTCTCCGCGTCTCGTCGCGGCACGGAAGCCTGAGCACGATTATTCCGTCGAGCATCAGGGCGAGGACCTGATCATCCTCACCAATTCGGACGGCGCCGAGGATTACCGCATCGTCGCGGCGCCGGTCGAAAGTCCAGGTCCTGAACTCGTGGCGGGAGATCGAGCCGCATCGGCCGGGACGCCTGATCCTCGACGTTGTCGCCTTCAAGCATCATCTCGTCCGCCTCGAGCGCGAGGACGGATTGCCGCGTATTGTCATCCGCCGTCTTGCCGACGGCGAAGAGCACGCGATCGCCTTCCCCGAGGAGGCTTACGCGCTCGGCCTCTCGGCCGGCTTCGAATACGACACGACGACGCTCCGCTTCACCTATTCCTCCATGACGACGCCGGCACAAATCTTCGATTACGACATGGAGAGCCGCGAGCGTGTCCTCCGGAAGACGCAGGAGGTTCCGAGCGGCCACGATCCGAGCCTCTACGTCACCCGCCGCATCATGGCGCCGGCAAAGGACGGCGAAACCGTTCCGGTCTCCCTCCTCTACCGTAAGACAACGCCCCTCGATGGCACCGCCCCGCTCCTCCTTTACGGTTACGGCGCCTATGGCATGTCAATTCCGGCCGGCTTCTCGACGAATGCGCTGTCTCTTGTCGATCGCGGCTTCGTCTATGCGCTCGCGCATATCCGCGGCGGCAAGGACAAGGGCTATCGCTGGTACAAAGACGGGAAGCGCGAGAAGAAGGTGAACAGCTTCACCGATTTCATCGCTGCCGGAGAACATCTCGCCAATGAAGGCTTCACCTCCCGCGGCCGCATCGTCGCGCATGGCGGCAGCGCCGGCGGCATGCTCATGGGCGCCGTGGCCAACATGGCTCCGGATCTTTTTCTCGGCATCATTGCCGAAGTCCCCTTCGTCGACGTGCTGACGACGATGCTCGATGCAGAGTCTGCCGCTGACGCCGCCGGAATGGCCGGAATGGGGAAATCCGATCGAGGACGAAGCGGCCTATCGGACCATCGCCGCCTATTCGCCCTACGACAATGTGCGCGCGGAGAACTATCCGCACATTCTTGCGCTCGCCGGGCTGACCGACCCGCGCGTGACTTATTGGGAACCGGCGAAATGGGTGGCGCATCTCCGCGCGACGAAAACCGACGAGCATTTGCTGCTCTTGCGCACCAATATGGAGGCTGGGCACGCCGGCGCCTCAGGCCGCTTCGAGCGGCTGAAGGAAGTTGCCCTTGCCTATGCGTTTGCGTTGAAGATCGCTGGGGTCCCGTGGGTGTAGCAGTCTCCCTCCCCCTGAAAGGGAGTTGGGATGGACCCGCTCACCGATCAAGCGTCGACATATTCGGCGCCAACCGTCGGCGGCGGAACCTCAAGGCCATCGGCCGTTAGCCCCGCGATATGAAAGCGGATCGCGGCTCGGATTTCCCGTTCCGCGGCTTCGATCGTGTCACCGGCAGCGACACAGCCAGGCAAATCCGGCACATAAGCGGAATAGTTTCCTTGTGCCTTCTCGATCACGACGGCGTACCGCATCAGCTATCTTTCTTCAGCCCGGCCTGCTTCAGAATACTGTTCAATGTACCGGGAGCGGGGTCCCGAAGGCGATGAGACGCCTGACAATATCTCCCTCCCCCTGAAAGGGGAAGGGTCGGGGTGGGGGTCCCCTGGGCGCGCTGGGCGCAACGACTCCCTCTTTCAGCGCGAGACGAATTTTGCTCTCATGCTCCCGCCATGCCCTTTACTCGAACGCGAGCGATGACATCGCGCGCGCGAACGCTTCGCCGCCATATGTCTCCCATCGAACAGCGCCTTTGGCATGCGCTACGCGGTTCGCAGCTCGGAAGCGCCTTTAGACGCCAGCATCCTGTCGGGCCGTTCGTTCTGGATTTTTATGCACCGAGCCTAGGGCTTGCCATCGAGCTGGACGGGGATGAGCATGCAATGAACGTTCGGCGTGATGCAGCGCGTACGCGCATATTGGCAGGCAAGGGCATTCGCGTAATTCGGTTCTCTAATCGAGATGTCTGGAACAATTTGGAGAGCGTTTTGCAGGCGATCACTCAGGAAATCTCGATAGGTCGTTGACTGCCTGATGCCGGCACGACCCCCTCCCCGGCCCTCCCCCTTTCAGGGGGAGGGAGATATGCGCCTCCCCGATGAAGATCGCGACCTACAACATCAACAACGTCAATAAGCGGCTCGCCAATTTGCTGCATTGGTTGCGCGAGGAAGCGCCGGACGTCGTCTGTCTGCAGGAGCTGAAATCGACCGATGCGGATTTTCCGCGCAGCGCCATCGAGGCCGCCGGCTATGGCGCGATTTGGCGGGGGCAAAAATCTTGGAACGGCGTCGCCATTCTCGCTCGCGGCACCGAGCCCGTCCTCACGAGGACGGAACTGCCGGGCGACCCAGCCGATATCCAGCCGCGCTATCTCGAAGCCGCCGTCAACGGCGTCCTCATCACAAGCCTCTACGCTCCGAACGGCAATCCGCAGCCGGGCCCGAAATTCGACTACAAGCTCGCTTGGACGAAGCGGCTGATCGGCCACGCCGCCGAGCTCTATGCGCTCGATGCTCCCGTCGTGCTCGCCGGCGATTACAACATCGTCCCGACCGACGCGGACATCTACCCGACAACCTCCTACAAGAAGAACGCCCTCGTGCAGCCGGAACCCCGCGCCATGTTCCAGCACCTGCTCGGCCAAGGCTGGGTCGACGCCATCCGGACGCTCAACCCGGATGAGCGCATCTACACCTTCTGGGATTACATGCGGAATCGCTGGCCGCGCGACGCCGGCCTCCGCCTCGATCATTTGCTGCTGAACCCGCGCGCCGCGAAACGGCTGACAGAAGCGGGTGTTGATCGCGGGGTGCGCGGCGAAGCAAATGCCAGCGATCATGCGCCGACGTGGATCGTGCTCAGCGACAAACGATCGGCGCAACGTCGGGTGCCGTCGCGCGCCCCCAAGCCCGCGCGTGCAAAGCCGGCAATGAGGAAAGCGGCACCGCGCCGCAGAGCCACGGCGCCACGCCAGCCTCTTCTCGTCATCGACGGCGATTCCTTCGCGCACCGCTCCTATCACGCTTTGCCGAAGACCATTCTGCGGCGCGGGGGCAAGCAAGCCGGCGCCATTCTCGGCTTCGCCAATATGCTGCTCCGCCTCTACCGCGAGGAGCGGCCGCGCGCCGTGCTCGTCGCCTGGGACACGCTCGAGGCGCCGACTTACCGGCACGACGCCCTCCCCGACTATCAAAGCGGCCGCGAATTCGACGACGCCATTATCGAGCAGCTGAAAGCGTTGCCGAAATTGGTGGAAGCCTGCGGCTTTGAGAATGCCAAAGGGCGAGGCTATGAGGCCGACGATTTTCTGGCTGCAGCCGCAGCCGCCGAAGAGAAGCGCGGCGGCAGCGTGCTCGTCGCGAGCGGCGACCGCGACAGTTTCCAGCTCGCTTCCGACCGCACGACGATCCTTTACCCGCTACGTGCTGGCGAGATGGCGCGTATCGGCCCGGCGGAGGTGCGCGCCCGCTATGGCGTCGATCCTGCGCAGGTGCCGGACTTCATCGCGCTCCGCGGCGATGCCTCAGACCGGATCCCCGGGGCTCCTGGCGTCGGCCCGGCCGGTGCCGCCTCGCTGCTGGAACGATATGGAAGCCTCGAAGCGGCGCTCGCAGCCGGCAGGTTCGAAAACATGGCCGATACCTTGCGGCTCTATCGCGAGATCGCGACGATGGACAAGAAGGCGCCGCTCCCGAGCCTCCGAAACCAGAAACCCACTTGGGACAAGGCGGCGGCGCTGGCGAAAAGATGGGAGCTGAAGCAGCTCGCCACTCGCCTAGGAGAGCTTGCCGGCGCCTGATGGGCCGGTTGCCCTTCGCGCACCGATCTGACCTAATGCCGCCATGCTGCTCTCACGCGACAAATCCCAGCTCCTCATCGTCGACGTTCAGGAGAAGCTACTGCCTGCCATGGTGGACTCCGGAGCGCGTGGTGGAACGCTGCCTGCGGCTCGTGCGCGCCGCGCGCACGCTCGGCGTGCCGATCACTTATTCGGAGCAATATCCCAAAGGGCTCGGACCAACGGCCGAACCATTGCGCGAAGCGCTGGGCGGCGGAGGGGAGATCGTCCCGAAGGTCGAATTCTCCTGCTTCAAGGCGGAGGCATTGCGCGAGCAACTCAGCGATCTTCGCCGCGACGGGCGTCCACAGGTGGTGATCGGCGGCATCGAGGCGCATGTCTGCGTGGCGCAGAGCGCCATCGACCTTGAGGATCAGGGCTTTGAGTTCTTTGTCGTCGCCGATGCGGTGGCATCGCGCGCGAAGACAAGCCGCCGCCTGGCGCTCGCCCGCTTATTCCAATCCGGGGTCGAGGTGGTCGACAGCGAAATGGTGCTGTTCGAATGGCTCGGAAAGGCCGGAACGCCGGAATTCAAGGAATTGCAGGCGCTGATAAAATGAGCTCGTCAATCTCCCTCCCCCTGGAAGGGGGAGGGATGGGGTGGGGTCTTCTTGCGGCGTGAGACCTGACCCCCACCCGGCGCGCTGCCGCGCGCCGACCTCCCCCTTTCAGGGGGAGGAGAAAGTGACCGTCGCAGCTTCTTCCAGGGCGAGGGAGTTAGCTGAACGAAATCTGTCTTCGCCGTTCAGCCGCCGTTCAGGTAACGCCTGCCAAGGTCGCATCGTCAGCCCCTGCTGCTGACTTTGTAGCGAGCCTTCCCCTCGGCACGGCGCGGAGCTCAGGGGCTCCGCGCCACCCCGCTCCGGCGTTCATTCCGATTTCATTCTCGCTTCATGCGCCCTTCATCGGAGTTGGGCGAAGCTCTAAGCGCGCGCCCAATTACCTCTTCCTGCTTAACGGAAAGCGCGGAGGCCAAACGGCCTCCGCGCTTTTTCTCTGCCCGTCGCCTTCCGGGCCTCGCCTTGCGCGAAAAGGGCGGAACCTCTAGCTTTCCGGCGACTTTCTCAAAGCCCTCCCAAAAGCAGAACGCGGAGAATCGCCGTGGCCTTCGACCTGATGAAGCTCCCTTATTCCTACGACGCCCTGCAGCCCTACATGTCGGCGGAAACGCTGGAATATCACCACGACAAGCACCATCAGGCCTATGTCGACATGCTCAATAAGCTGCTGCCCGGATCCGGCTTCGAGGGGATGAGCCTCGAGGAAATCGTCAAGGCGAGCTACGGCAAGAACCAGGCCGTCTTCAACAATGCCGGCCAGGACTTCAACCACAACCATTTCTGGCCCTGGATGAAGAAGGGCGGCGGCGGCAAGAAGCTTCCGGGCAAGCTGCAGGCGATGGTCGACAGCGATCTCGGCGGCTTCGACAAGTTCCGCAACGATTTCATCGAGGCCGGCAAGACGCAGTTCGGTTCAGGCTGGTGCTGGCTCACCCTCAAAAACGGCAAGCTGGAAGTCACCAAGACCCCGAATGGCGAGAACCCGCTCGTGCATGGCGGCTGGCCGCTGCTCGGCTGCGATGTGTGGGAGCACTCCTACTACATCGACTACCGCAATCTGCGGCCGAAATATCTCGAGGCCTGGTTCGACAATCTCGTGAATTGGGAACATGTCGAGGAGATGCTCGACAGCGCCCCGAAATAGGCCCGCGCTCGCTTCCTACTGACGCCTGCGGACACCGCCCAGCACGCCGCGCCTGATCTCGCGTTCGAGCATGCGGGTGGCGGCCGGCACCACCGTGCGCACGATCTGCTTGCCGAGCGTCGACCAGAAGCTGTCGCTCCGCGATCCGCCTGAGGCGGTCTTTTTCCCGGCCGTCCGCGCTTCCGGTTCGGCCGCGCTCGCCTCTGCGCGCTCCGCGGTGCGTTCCTTCAGCATTTCATAGGCCAACTCTTTGTCGATCAGCTCGGAATATTCGCCGGCGACCGGGCTGTCGTCGATCACCTCCTGGCGTTCGTCCTTGGTGATCGGGCCGACCCGCGAATTTGGCGGCCTGATGAAGGTTCGCTCGACCATCGTCGGCTGACCCTTCTGGTCCAGCGTGGAAACGAGCGCTTCGCCGATACCGAGCTGCATGATCGCTTGCTCGGTATCGATGTCCGGATTCTTGCGGAAGGTCTGCGCCGCCGATTTCACCGCCTTCTGCTCAGCCGGCGTGAAGGCGCGCAACGCATGCTGCACGCGATTGCCGAGCTGGCGCGAAACCGTGTCGGGAATATCGAGCGGGTTCTGCGTGACGAAATAGACGCCGACGCCCTTCGACCGGATCAGGCGCACGACCTGCTCCACCTTCTCAAGCAGCGCTTTCGGGGCGTCCTTAAAGAGGAGATGCGCCTCGTCGAAGAAGAAGACGAGCTTTGACTTGTCCGGATCGCCGACCTCGGGAAGCTCCTCGAACAATTCCGACAGCAGGAACAGAAGGAACGTCGCGTAGAGCCGGGGCAAATCCATGAGCTTCTGCGCGGCAAGGACGCTGATATAGCCGCGTCCGTCGCGCGCGGTGCGCATCAGATCGTCGATCTTCAACGCCGGCTCGCCGAAGAAATGCGCCCCACCCTGCTGCTCGAGAACGAGCAGCGAGCGCTGAATGGCGCCGACCGAAGCCTTGGTGATGTTTCCATATTTTGTCGTCAGCGTGGCCGCGCGGGCGGCGAGATCCTCGAGCAGCGCCTGCAGATCCTTCAAATCGATGAGCGGGAGCTTCTCATCATCGGCGATCTTGAAGGCGATGTTGAGCACGCCCTCCTGCGCGTCGCTGAGATCCATGAGGCGCGACAGGAGAAGCGGCCCCATCTCGGAGACCGTCGTGCGGATCGGCGTTCCGAATTCGCCGAACAAATCCCAGAAGATGACGGGATAGGCTTTGAAGTCGACGCTGTAGCCGATCGCCTCGGCCCGCTCCTCGATCCAGCCCTTCGACTCGCCCTCTTCCGCCACGCCGGCGAGATCGCCCTTCACGTCGGCGCAGAACACCGGGACGCCCTGGTCGGAGAAGCCTTCGGCCAAGCCTTGCAGGGTCACGGTCTTGCCGGTTCCGGTCGCGCCGGTAATCAGCCCGTGACGGTTGGCGAGCCGAAGATAGATGAATTCGGGCTTGGTGCTCTGGCCGAGATAGACACTGTCCTCAGGCAGCTGGCTCTCGTCCAATTTTGCAACGCTTACGGTCTCGCCCTTCGGCTTTGTCGCCTTCTTCGGCGCTGCTTTGCGCGTGGCCATCGCTCATTTCCCTCCGCGTCTCTCCCCGCACTTTAACCGGGCGGCCATCCCGCCGCAAAGACGCGGGGGCTGTTGTGGAGAAAGCGCCAATTCACCGCCGAAGGCCGCCTTTCGTGGCGGTTTCGCTTCGTGCTAGGAGGGACCAAAGCGAATATGACAAGGCGGTCATGACCGAACTCCCCCTCGCGAGCGGCTTTCCAAAGGCAGATTTGGCGGATTGGCAGCAGCTCGTCACCGACGCCTTGAAGGGCACGCCGCTCAGCGCGCTGACCGCGCGAAGCTATGACGGCATCGAGATCGCGCCGCTCTATGCCCGCGAGCGCGAAGGGCGCGTCATCCCGGGACGGGCGCCAGGCGCGCCTTGGGGCGTCATGCAGCGCATCGACATCGCCGACGCCGCGATTGCCGACCGGCAGATCCTCGAAGACCTCAACAATAGCGCGACTGGGCTGCATCTCGTCTTCGAAGGCGCGGTGGGCGACTATGGCGGAGCGCTCCCCACGAATGTTGACGCCCTCGAAAAGGCGCTCGCCGAGGTGCATTTCGATTGGGGCCTCGATGTCGACCTCGATCTCGGACCGCTGACCAAGGATGTTGCCTTTACGCTCGCCGACATCGTCCGCGCGCGCGGCAATGCGCCGGGCTCCGTCAATATCCGCTTCGGTCTCGATCCGCTCGGCGCCATGGCGGCAAGCGGCATCGCGCTGAAACCGTGGGACGAGATCGCACCGGCCTTTGCGCAGATGGTGGCCGACCTTGCCTCCGAAGGTTTCCCTGGACCCTTCGCTGTCGCCGACGGCAGGCCCGTGCATGCGGCGGGCGGGTCTGAGGCGCAGGAGCTTGCTTTCGTTCTATCCACCGCTGTCGCATATCTCCGCGCGCTCGAGGCGCTAGGAATTCCCCTCGAAGAGGCGAGGCGCGCGATCTATTTCCGGCTCGCCGCGGACCAGGACCAGCTCTTCACCATGGCGAAGTTTCGCGCCTTGCGGAGACTTTGGGCAGAAATCGAAGATGCCTGCGGGCTCGCGCCGGAGCGCGCCATCGTCACCGCCGAAACGGCCTGGCGCATGATGACGAAACGCGACCCACACGGAAACATCGTGCGCGCAACCATCGCCTCGCTTGCCGCCGCGCTTGGCGGTGCGGATGCGATTTCCGTGCTGCCCTTTAGCTGCAGCGCTCGGCGTTCCCGATGCCTTCGCGCGCCGCGTCGCCCGCAACATTCAGGGCATCCTCATCGAGGAATCGAACCTGCATCGCGTTGCGGATCCCGCCGCCGGTTCCGGCGCCATCGAGGCGTTGACCGGAAAGCTCGCCGAGCGGGCCTGGTCGCTGTTCCAAGACATTGAGCGTGATGGAGGGCTCGCCGAGGTGCTGACGAGCGGATCACTGCGGGCCGCCGTCGCGAAGGTGCGGGCCGAGCGCGAAGCACGAGTGGCGAGGCGCAAGGAGCCCGTGGTCGGCACCAGCGATTTTCCGGATCTGCATGAGGACCCCGTCGCGGTGCTCGCGCCTGTCCGCAAAGACAGCACCGCATCAGCCAAAGGACTGCCGCCGCTGCCGCGCATGCGCTTGGCGGAACCGTTCGAGCGTTTGCGCGACCGGAGCGACGCCTATCTTTCCGAGCATGGCGCGCGACCGAAGATCTTCCTCGCCCTTCTCGGTCGTCCGTCCGACTTCACCGCGAGGGCAAGCTTCGCGAAGAGCCTGTTGGAGGCGGGCGGCATCGAGGCCGTCGAAGGCAGCTTGCAGGATTTTGCCTCAAGCGGCGCGACGCTCGCATGCCTCTGCTCCTCGGATAAAGCCTATGCGGCGGAAGGCGCCAAGGCAGCGGAAACGCTCCTCGCCGCCGGCGCCCGCCACGTTTATCTCTCCGGCAAGCCGCGCGACGGCGCCGAGGCGCTGCAAGCTGCCGGCGTCGGCACCTTCCTCTTTCAGGGTTGCGACGCGCTCGGCCTGCTCGAGCAGATCTACGAAAGAGTTGACGGCATGAGTGCGATCCCGGATTTCGGCAAGATCGGCCTCAAGGCTTCGGCCCAGCCGCCGGCACCCAATGGCGGCGATAAGTGGGAGACGCCGGAGGGGATCGGCATCAAGCCCGTCTATGGGCCGAGCGACATCGCGCCCCTCGACTTCCTGGACGGCCTGCCCGGCATTCCGCCTTATCTGCGCGGCCCCTACCCTACCATGTATGTGCAGCGGCCCTGGACGGTGCGGCAATATTCCGGCTTCTCCACCGCCGAGGATTCGAACGCCTTCTACCGCCGCAATCTCGCCGCCGGCCAGCAGGGCGTGTCGATCGCCTTCGATCTCGCCACGCATCGCGGCTACGATTCCGATCATCCGCGGGTGACCGGCGATGTCGGCATGGCCGGCGTCGCCATCAACTCGATCTACGACATGCGCACGCTGTTCGACGGCATTCCGCTCGACCGGGTGTCGGTGTCGATGACGATGAACGGCGCCGTGCTGCCGGTTCTGGCGCTCTTCATCGTCGCCGGCGAGGAGCAAGGCGTCCCGCCCGAGCAACTGTCTGGCACCATTCAGAACGACATTCTGAAAGAATTCATGGTGCGCAACACCTATATCTACCCGCCCGCGCCTTCGATGCGCATCGTCTCCGACATCTTCGCTTACACGTCGCGGAAGATGCCGAAATTCAATTCAATCTCGATCTCCGGCTATCACATGCAGGAAGCGGGAGCGACAGCGGATCTCGAGCTCGCCTACACGCTCGCCGACGGCATCGAATATGTCCGCGCCGGCGTCAAAGCCGGCCTCGACATCAACTCTTTCGCGCCGCGCCTCTCCTT
This sequence comes from uncultured Alphaproteobacteria bacterium, assembly GCA_963786425.1. Taxonomy (GTDB): domain Bacteria; phylum Pseudomonadota; class Alphaproteobacteria; order Rhizobiales; family Methyloligellaceae; genus Methyloceanibacter. Next base: position 597,992 of record CAWAZB010000001.1, read on the forward strand.
CTTCTGGGCGATCGGCATGAACTTCTTCATGGAGATCGCCAAGATGCGTGCGGCGCGCGTCTTGTGGGCAAAGATGATTGCCGAGGAGTTCAAGCCGAAGGATAACCGCTCGCTCGCGCTGCGCACCCATTGCCAGACGAGCGGCTGGAGTCTCACCGCGCAGGACGTGTTCAACAATGTGGTGCGCACTTGCGTCGAGGCGATGGCGGCGACGCAAGGCCATACGCAATCTCTGCACACAAATGCCCTCGACGAAGCGCTGGCGCTGCCGACCGATTTCTCGGCGCGCATCGCCCGCAACACGCAGCTGATGCTGCAGCAGGAATCCGGAACGACGCGCGTCATCGATCCCTGGGGCGGCAGCTTCTATGTCGAGCGGCTCACGCATGATCTTGCCGCCCGCGCCATGCAGCATATCGACGAGGTCGAGAAGTTCGGCGGCATGGCACGCGCGATCGAGGCCGGCATTCCGAAACGCATGATCGAGCAGGCGGCGACGGCAACGCAAGGCCGCATCGATTCAGGCAGGCAGACGATCGTCGGCGTAAACAAATACCGGCCCGACAGCGACGCCGATATCAAGATCCTGAAAGTCGATAACCGCTCCGTGCGGCGCCAGCAGCTGGATAAGCTCGAGCGGCTGCGGGCCGAGCGCGACGAGACGCGCGTGCAAGCGGCGCTTGACGCCCTCACCGCCAATGCCGAGGCCGGCACCGGCAATCTCCTCGAAGGAGCGGTCGAGGCGGCGCGTGCCAAGGCGACGGTCGGCGAAATTTCCTATGCTTTGGAAAAGGTGTATGGGCGCCATCGGGCTGAGGTCACGGCGATCACCGGCGTGTATAAAGCTGAGATGGGACGTAATGACGGAAGCCTGACCCGCGTGAAGGATCTCGTGGACGATTTCGAGGAAGAGCATGGCCGCCGCCCGCGCATCCTCGTCGCCAAGATGGGTCAGGACGGACATGACCGCGGGCAGAAGGTGATTGCCTCAGCCTTCGCCGATCTCGGCTTCGACGTCGATATCGGCCCGCTGTTTCAGACGCCGGAGGAGGCCGCCCGCCAGGCGGTTGAGAACGACGTGCATATCGTCGGCGTGTCCTCTCTTGCGGCCGGGCACCTCACCCTCGTTCCGGCCTTGCGCGAGGCGCTCGAAACGCAAGGCCGCGGCGATATCATGGTGGTGGTTGGCGGCGTCATCCCGCCGCAGGACTACGAAGCACTTTACGACGCGGGCGCGAAAGCGATCTTTGGTCCCGGCACGCCCATCGCCGATGCGGCCATCGATCTTCTGAAAAAGCTGGGGGCCAAGGCGCCGGCGGACAAACAGGCGGCCGAATAGCATGACCCTCGAACAAATCATCGCGAAGCTCAAGAATGCCGCGCCGGCGCTAAATTCCGAAGGCATCACCCGCCTTGCCATTTTCGGCTCTCGCGCCCGGGGGGACGCTCGGCCGGACAGCGATTTGGACATTCTCGTCGATATAGATCCGGGTTCGAGATTCTCTCTTCTCGATCTTGCCGGTGTTCACCTCATGATCGAAGACGAGCTCGGCATTGCGACCCAAGTAACGCTGCGGCGCTCGCTTGACGAGCGTACCGCTAAACGCATTGCCGATGATCTGATCGAGGTATTCTGAATTGCCTCCAAGCCTGTCCGATCGCCTCCTCCACATTCTTAGCGCGATCGAAGAAATTCAGAACATATTGAAGGGCGTAAATAAAAACCGCTTTTCCGAGGATCGGTTGCGCCTCCTCAGCGTAGAGCGGCTGCTTGAAATTGTTAGTGAAGGCTCCCGACACCTTCCAACTAGTATTCGTGAGGATACTGAGCTCCCATGGCGCGCTATTGCCGATTTGGGCAATTTGTTGCGGCATGCCTACCACCGGGTGGACCCCGATACCCTCTGGTATATTGCGACGGATGAACCTTCCGCCGCTCAAGGCCGTAGTGGAACAACTGCTGGCCGATGAGCGAAACCGCCAAGGCCCCTGATCCCATCCATGTCCGCGTCAGGCATACAGACCGCCACTATTGAAGCGCTGGCAGAGGCCATCAAGGCTGGGGACAGGGTGGCGCTCGGGCGCGCCATCACCCTGATCGAAAGTGCGCGGCCCGCGGATTCGGCGAGGGCGCAGCGCCTTCTGGACCAGATCTTGCCGGCCACCGGCGGCAGCATCCGCGTCGGCATCAGCGGCGTGCCAGGCGCCGGCAAATCGACGCTCATCGATCAGCTCGGCATGAATTTGGTGGCGGCCGGCAAGAAGGTCGCGGTTCTTGCTGTGGACCCTACTTCCTCGCGGAGCGGCGGGTCGATCCTCGGCGACAAAACACGCATGGGTCGGCTGGCGGCGGAGCCATCCGCCTTCATTCGCCCCTCCCCCGCCGGCGACAGTCTCGGCGGCGTCACCAAATCCACGCGCGAGACGATCGCCCTGGTCGAGGCGGCCGGCTACGATGTGGTCCTGGTGGAAACCGTCGGCGTCGGACAGTCTGAGACCGCCGTCTCCAACATGGTCGACGTGTTCGTCGTGGTCGGCATTCCCGGCGCCGGCGACGAATTGCAAGGGATAAAGCGCGGGCTGTTGGAGCTCGCCGACATCATCGCCGTGAACAAGGCCGACGGCGACAATATCAATCGTGCGAAGCGCGCCGCGACCGAATACCGTACGGGCTTGCACATTCTCGCCGCCGGCAATCCCAATTGGTCGCCATTGGTGCTCACGGTCTCGGCGCGTGAGAACACTGGTCTCGATGAGCTTTGGCAGAAGGTCGAGGAGCGGCACGCCGCGCTGAAGGAAGATGGCGGATTGGAAACGAAGCGGGCGACGCAGGCGGTTGCCTGGATGCGCGAGATCTTCGAGCAGAGCCTGTTGCAGATGTTCAAGGGCAGCAAAGATGTGGCGCGCCGCTGGCGGGAGATGGAAGACAAGGTCCGCTCCGGCGCGCTGACGCCCGGCGCCGCGGCCGCGGAACTGCAGAGGCTCGCAGGCTTCGGCGGCAAAGGTCACCGCACGACTGACGAGAATTTGCTTTGCACGAGCGGTAGCCGAGCGGTAAGCGATGATCATGGGCGCTGCATCGACCGTCCTCATCACCGGCTTCGGTCCCTTTCCGGGCGTTGCCGACAATGTCTCCGGCCGCCTCGCGCTGCGCTTGGCGGAAGAGCGCGCCCGCACCGGTGTCCCGATCGAGGCGCATATTCTCCCGACCGAATGGGAGGAGGTCTCAAAGCGCTTTCCCGCCGTGCTTGTGGGTTTGCGGCCACGCCTCGTGCTGCATCTTGGCGTCGCCCGGCGCGCGCGCGGCTTCCGCATCGAGCGCCGCGCCGAGAACGCCACCGAGGCGAAATTGGATGCCGGCGGCTGCTTTCCACGCTCATCTGCGATCTATGAATGCGGGCCTGCGGCGCTGACGACGAGCCTTCCTGCCGCGCCGCTCGTCCGGTCTTTGCGCGATCAAGGCCTGCCCGGCGCCGCCTCCAATCATTGCGGCAACTATCTCTGCAACTTCCTCTTTTACCGATCGCTCGATTGGGCGCGCCGGCAGCCTTCGCCTTGTGACGTGCTGTTCCTGCATTTGCCGCTACGTGCTACGGGCGCCGGCGACCCGCTCTCCGAGACCGAGCTTTGGCGCGGAGCGGCGTCGATCTTGGATGCGCTCCTTGCTCGGATCGATATGAGCGAAGGCCGAATGACAGCGCGAAGAGACCGGGCGCCGCGCATGGCCGCCACCGCTCCGACCTAAAGGCAAATGTAGATGGCGATCGACCGGCGCGAAGCGGTGCGGATTGGCCTCGGAGGCGGATTTGCGTTCTTCGCGTGCCCGGCCTTTCTCCGCCGGCAAAGCGCAGCGGCCGGTGCGGTGTCGGTAAAACCGGGCGGCGGCATCGATCAGACCGCCGTGCTGCAAGCCGCGCTCGACCAGGCGGCGCGTGCGGGCGTGAAGCTGCTTCTGCCGGAGGGCCTCTACTCGACGCGGCGTTTGACTTTGCGGTCCGGCACCCACCTCCTCGGCGTTTCCGGCAAGACCATCTTGCGCTGCCGCGACGGGTCGGGCGCTTTTGCGGCGGCCGATGCGCGAGATATTCGCATCGAGGGTTTGACGCTCGAGGGCGGAGCGTTTCCACTCGGAGCCGAAAGCGCCTTGCTTCAAGCCGACGCCGTGCATCGGCTGCACATCACTGATTGCCATGCGGTCGGCTTTCGCGGACATGGCTTCGCGCTTCGACGCGGCTCGGGATCAATCGCCGATTGCGCGATTGAGGGCATCGGCGGCATGGGGGTTTTCGGCGAGGAGGTCAGCGACGTTCGAATTGAGCGTAATCGCTTCAAGGATTGCGGCGCGTCCGCTATTCGTCTCACGTCGATCGGGGACTGCCGCATCGACGCCAACATAATCGAGCGCGCCGCGACTGGTATCTCTCTTGAGCAGCGCGGAGGCGCGCAGGCGCGCATCGAGGCCAATGAGATCCGCAATCTCTACTTCCGCAAATATGGCGAGACGCAAGGAACCGGGATTTCCGCCGCGGGCCACTGCGCGTTGGTCGGAAACATCGTCCAGGCCGCGCCGGGCTACGGCATCCTTCTCGGCACGCCCCCATCACCGCCGAGTGATGTCCGCGGCAATCGCATCAGCGGCGCCTATATCGGCATCGCTTATTTCGGCAGCCGCAATGCAGGCGCGCTTGCCGCCGCAAATCGCATTACAGGAGCACGCGCGAGCGCGATCCTCGCGATGCGGCGCCAATCTCCGGCAAGCGCTCTTTCCTGATCGAAGTCGCGGCTACCTGTTGAACGGCACCCATTCGCGAAGGTCGGGCGCCTCTCCGCCGACAAACGTCAGCGCGATGTCGCCGATTCCTGCCGCGACGTTGATGCCGACACTGCCGCTGACGCTGAGCGGCTGCAGCACCACCTTGTTGCCGCCGAGAAGGGCGTTAGCGCCGATGCCGAGGCCGGCCGCGACGCTGGCGCTGACGCCGACGTAATTTCCGGAGAGCGCGCCGGGGCCACGGGCGAGACCCGGAGACACCACCTGCCACACGATCTTGCCGCGGGTCTGGAAGCCGATATCGATGCCGATCTTGTTGATGGTGCCCTTGTAAAATTCCTCCATCCCGCGATTCGGCTGATAGACGCAGTCGAGCGCGCGGCTGGAGCCGAGGATGAAACTGACACCGCCGGCGACATCGCAACTCAGCGTCCCCGCGACCGAACCTTGCGCCGCGGAAGGACTTGCGGCCAGACAGGAGAACAGCATCGCTGCGCTCGCCGCTGCCAAAACGCCCTTAACAGACCTCATGACGATTCTCTCCCCTTGCGGTGACTAGGATTTGTGAGCCGCCCAGCGGGCGATTTCGCAACCGTGTAGCACGATCTCCGTCGCAGCATAATCGATCATCCGGCCCGCGCCCCAGCGTTTCCGGCGGCTAGCTCCGCGAGCGCCTGTTCGAGCGCAGGGGCCGGGCGCTGCTGGCCCACTTTGCGCCCCTTCCAGTTGCGGATGTCGCCGGAGAGGTAGGCACCCAGCACCGAACGCGCCCGGGGCAAGAAAGCGGCGAGCAGATGCGCGAGCGTGGCTTCAGCACCGCGCTTCGCGCCGTCATCCATTTTCACCGCGATGCCAAACCCGGCGGACACGAGTGCCGCGCAATGCACGCCCTCCGCTCCGCCCTTCGTAAAGGCCAGCGGCGCCAGCCCCCGCATCGCGATCGTGTCGAACCGCCCTTCCCCGGCAACGAGTACGGGCTCGGCGAGACAGGCGCCGACGAGGCGCTTCGCCGCCGCTTCACGCGAAGGCGGAAGGCCTTTGCCGGAGATGAGACGCGCAAATCCCGCCGCCAGCGACGAGAGGGGAAGCGCAAAAGTCGGCACCGAGCAGCCGTCGGTGGCGATATCGTTGCTCTCGAAACTGACGCCGCATGTCTCGGCAATCGCGGCGGCGACCGCTTGCTGAATTGGGTGCGATGCCTGCTCATAGCCGCGCGTTGCGAGCCCGAGATGAAGCGCTGTCGCCAGCATGCCCGCATGTTTGCCGGAGCAATTGTTGTGGATCGGGCCCGGCTGAACGCCCCGTCGCGCGAGCTGACGCGCGGCCTCCTCGCTCATCGGCCAATGCGCCCCACAGGCGAGATCGGCTTCTGTAAGCCGGGTCTTGGCGAGGATGGATCGCGCCGTAGAGACATGGATGTCGTCGCCGCTATGCGACCCGCAGGCGACCGCGATCTCGGCCTGGTTGAGGCCGAAAGCGTCCGCGGCACCGCTCTCGATCAGCGGCAGCGCCTGCATGGCCTTCACCGCCGAGCGCGGGAAGACATGTTGGCCGACATCTCCAAGCGCGAGAAGGATACGGCCGTCGGCATCGGCGACAGCGACGGCGCCGCGATGCCGGCTCTCCACCAGCTCGCCGCGGAGAACCTCTAGGAGAATGGGATTGCCGCTCATTCGCGAGGCGAGGCTTCGCCGCTTGCCAGCTCGATCGGCACGCCAGGCTCCTGCTTCGAGGTGCGGATCACGAGCGAGGTCTTCACGCTGGCGACGTTAGGAGCAGCCGTCAGCTCATGGATGATAAAATCTTGAAAGGTCGCAAGATCCGGCGCCACGCATTTCAGCATGAAGTCGATCTCGCCCGACAGCATGTAGCATCCGCGCACGATCGGCAGCGACCGCACGCGTTCTTCGAAGGCGATCAAATCCGCCTCGGCCTGGCTGTGCAGCCCGACCATGGCGAAGGCCGTCACGTCGAAGCCGAGCGCCCGGTCGTCGAGAAGCGCCGCATAGCCTTTGATGAAGCCGGCCTCCTCCAAGGCCCGGACGCGGCGAAGGCAGGGCGGCGCCGAGATGCCCACTTTCCGGGCGAGATCGACATTGGTCATGCGGCCATCGGCCTGCAATTCGCGCAGGATGTGCCGATCGGTCTGGTCGAGACGGGCAGAACGCATAGTCCTTGCTCCTGGACGCCCTCAGCTGCCGCGCGTTAGAAGCGCTGCTAGCTCCTTAGCGGATTGCTCGGACGGCAAGGAGCAATTTTAAGTCTTCTTCGCGGAAGAATCGAAAAGAAAGTGTCGCCTCTCCATTCCGAAAATTCCAATAGCGCTGCCGCCTGGATCGTCACCGAGGGCTCGGCTGGGATGGAGGCGCAATGCATCGCTATGGCCGAGGCGGTGGGAGTTCCCTATGCGCTGAAGCGCGTTCGGGCGCGCGGCGTGCTGCGCATCCTGCCGGTGGGCCTGCAGGTTCACCTGCCGCCGAAGCTGCTGCTGCGCCTCGTCTCGTCGAACGAGCCGCTCGAGCCACCCTGGCCGAGGCTGATCGTTTCAACCGGGCGGCACAGCGTGCCGGTCGCGCTGGCGCTGAAGCGGATCTCAACGCCGCCGGCCTATGCCCTCAATCTGCAAGACCCGAAGGTCGCGGCGCATGCGTTCGACCTCGTCGCGGCGCCGCTGCATGACGGGATGCGGGGCACGAATGTGATCGAAACCTTCGGCTCCATGCACGGCGTCACGCCTTCGCGTTTGGCGGCGGCGGCAGAGCGCTTCCGCGACCGCATCGCCCCCTTGCCCCGGCCGCGGATCGCCGTGCTGCTCGGAGGGACGAGCCGCGCCTTCAGCTTCCCGGCCGATCTTGCCGCAAACTTTGGGAAGGAGCTCGCCACGCTCGCGCGCGACACCGGCGGGTCTCTGCTCGTCACGCCGTCGCGGCGAACGCCCCCCGCCTCCCTCAAGGCCCTGTCCGAGGCGATCGCCGGCGTTCCGCAATTTGTTTGGAACGGTGACGGCGACAATCCTTATTTCGCCTTCCTCGCCTTGGCCGATGCGATCATCGTGACGGAGGATTCGACCAACATGGTCACGGAGGCAACCGGGACCGGCAAGCCGGTCTATGTGCAAAGCCTCAAGGGTCAGTCGCGGCGGCTCGGCCGGTTCCACGCCATGATGCGCGAACGAGGGGCGACGCGCCCCTTCGGGGGACGCATCGAGTTCGTGGTCCTACCCACCCATCAACGATACCGAGCGCGTTGCTGGCGTCGTCCGTCAGGCGCTAGGCATTGAAAGCAAAGGATAAAGGCCGACTTGCCGCGGCCGGGTTGCACCAGCGCCTCGTTGCGCTTACCTGTTCTCTCCATCCCACGCTAAGGCACCCATGCACCGACGCCACGCGAAGCTCATCATCATCGGCTCCGGACCCGCGGGCTATACGGCCGCCATCTACGCCTCACGCGCCTTGCTGAAGCCCCTTCTCATTGAGGGCATCCAACCCGGCGGGCAGATGACGATCACCACCGACGTCGAGAACTATCCGGGCTTCGCCGATGTCATCCAGGGGCCCTGGCTCATGGAGCAGATGCGCCTGCAGGCCGACCATGTCGGCACGGAATTTGTGTCCGACCATATCGACGCGGTCGACCTCAAGCGCCGGCCCTTTCTGTTGAAGGGCGACAGCGGCACCGAATACACGGCCGATACCCTCATCATCGCCACCGGCGCCCAAGCGCGCTGGCTCGGTCTCACCTCCGAGGAGAGGTTCAAGGGCTTTGGCGTCTCCGCCTGCGCGACCTGCGACGGCTTCTTCTTCCGAGACAAGGAGGTGCTGGTGGTCGGCGGCGGCAATACGGCCGTCGAAGAGGCGATCTATCTTGCCAATCTCGCCAGCCGCGTCACGCTCGTGCATCGCCGAGACTCCCTGCGCGCGGAAAAGATTCTGCAGGAGCGGCTGTTTTTCAATCCGAAGATCCATGTGGTTTGGAATACGGAACTCGAAGAAGTTCTCGGCACCACCAATCCTCATGGCGTGACCGGCGCGCGACTGAAGAACGTCCTCAGCGGCGAGACCGTCGATCTGCCGGTCAGCGGCGTGTTCATCGCCATCGGTCATGTCCCGCAGACGGAGATGTTCAAGGGTCAGCTCGAAATGTCGCCGAGCGGCTACATCGTCGCCGGACCGCGTTCGTCGGAGACGAGCGTGCCCGGCGTGTTCGCCGCAGGCGACGTGACCGACGAGATCTACCGCCAAGCGGTGACGGCCGCCGGCATGGGCTGCATGGCGGCGCTCGATGCCGAGCGCCATCTCGCCAGGACCGAGTCCGTTCCGAAAGCGGCGGAATAGGCCCGCGTAGCGATGCTCAAGCTCCCAGCCGATATCGTTCGGAAATACCGTGTCGGCGACGGGCGCAATTTCAAGCTCGCCGAATTCGATCCCGGGGACACTTGCGGGCTCGACGTGGAGAAAGATAACGCCAAGCCCCTGCTGCAATCCGGCGCGAAGCGCCTCGCCAAGCTGCAGGAGCGGCTCTACGCCGAGGATCGGTGGGCGATCCTCGTCATCCTGCAGGGCCTCGACACCGCCGGAAAGGATGGCGTCATCGAGCATGTGATGTCGGGCGTCAATCCGATGGGCTGCGAGGTGCATTCCTTTAAGGCGCCGAGCGAGCGCGAGCTCGATCACGACTTTCTCTGGCGGACGACGGTGGTGCTCCCTCGCCGCGGCTATATCGGCATCTTCAATCGTTCCTACTACGAAGAAGTGTTGGTCGTCCGCGTGCACCCGAAGATCCTGGACGGGCAGCGCCTTCCTTCGCACCTCGTCACCGACGCCATCTGGAAGGAGCGCTACGAGGACATCAACGCTTTCGAGCGGCACCTCGCCCGTAACGGCACCCTGACCCTCAAATTCTTTTTGCACCTGTCGCCGGAGGAACAGCGGAAGCGCCTGCTTGCCCGCATCGACGATCCCGACAAGCGCTGGAAATTCAATGTCGGCGACCTCGCCGAGCGGAAGCTCTGGGATAAGTACCAAACGGCCTATGAGGAGGCGATCCGCGCAACCTCCACGGCCGAGGCGCCATGGTACGTGGTCCCGGCCGACAATAAATGGTTCACGCGTCTCGTGGTGGGCGCCGCTATGGTCGAGCAGATCGAAGCCCTCAATCCGCAATACCCGGTGCTCGACGCCGCCGAGCTGCGCGAGCTCGAGGCTGCCCGCGCGACCCTTGCCGACTAGGAACACTTGCAATCTGAGGGGCGATGGCAGCGCTTGGACTCTGTGATAGTTTCCCTGCGCCAGACCAGGGAAAAGTTCTGATGCCGAAGAGCCCGAACATTCTGATTGTCCTATTGATCGCCACGCTTCTCAGCGCTGCGCCGTTCCAATCCTTTGCCGCTGAGCTCGAATGCGCCGGCGAGCCGCTGTCGGCTCGGGGACAAGGCTTCTCGCCGTCCCCCGAAAAGTCGGCGGAAAACGCCAAGGCCGAATGGCTGAAAAAGGCGCTGAAAATCTATAGCGACGCGACCGTGGACAGCGCCAAGAACCCCGACATGCTCTGTGTCAATCAGGGGCTCTACTCGAACTGCAAGCTCACCGCCTTCCCTTGCGGGAAGACGAAGGCGCCCCCGGAGAAGAAACCAGAGTAAGACCTAGTCAGCCGCCGGTCCGGAACGAAGCGCCGCTCTTGCCGCCGCCGAGTTGCGAGACCATCGGACAATCGAGCGTCTTCTCCAGCGCTTCGACGAGCTCCTGCTCGCTATTGGCCTTGATGTAGAGGCCGTGCGTCTCGTCGGCGATGCATCTCATATCCATGATGCTATTGCCGCCGGTCCAGGAAAAGGCGTCATAGCGGAAGGCGACGACGTGAACCGTGAGCTTATGGGCGTCGAGCTTTAGCTGCTTGACTAGGTCACAAGGATTGCGGTCGCAGGTCTCCTCGCCATCGGTCAGCAGGACAATGACGCCCGGCTTGGTGCGATAGCTGAGAGCTTTCGCCGCCTCCTCGATGCCGGAGGTGAGCGGCGTCCGCCCCGCCGGAATGATGGAGCTGACCGCGCGCATCACCATCGCGGCGGAATTCGGCGTCGGCCCGAATTCGAGCTTGACGTTGCATTGATTGTAAGGCCCGGGCCCATAGGTCACGAGGCCCACCTTTCGGAACTTGGTGGCATTCGGCACGACTTGGGCGAGCGCCGATCGCGCCTCGTCGATGCGCGCGCGCGTATTCGGAATGCCGAGAGTTTGGTTGCCGGACATCGAGCCCGAGGCATCGAAGACGAGAACCGCGTCCTCGGTGCAGGGCGGCGGCTTCTGCTCGGCTTCGCCTTGGTCTTGCGTGTGCGAGACCGAGCTGCCGAAAAGCGAGGCCAGCAGAAACAGGGATGCGAGCCTTGCCGCGCCGAATGCGCCGGACCACCCGCGCCGAAACCGCCACTCCATGCCGATCCTCCCAAACATTTTCGCGGACCTTAGCAAAAAACCGCGCGGCAGGAAGAAATGACGCGCGAGCCGTCGCTAAAGTCACCCTCTCCTCGCCGGAGGTGGCAAGGGGCCAGGGAGTTTTCTTCGGTCCGTTGCCGGTGGTGCAGCGCCCGTTCCGAGGTGTCCCTTGGTACGCGGGAAATGAGGCAGGCCGGTTAACCCATTATAATTTCGCCGCAAATTGGGCGAGCCGGGCCCGCATATCGCCCCTTCCAGCTCCTTGTTTCGCCGGATTGTTCTTGAGGATGGGCGCCTTCCACCAACAACACGAGGATTGAGGATGAAGGCGATCCTTTTCGCCGTCGCTGGACTGTTTTTTGCGACGCTATTTTCCAGACCAAGCTCCGCGGCACCGTCTCCCTTCCGGGACAATGTCGGCATGTCCGTTATCGGGGACCCGACCAAGTCGAGCCGCACAACCCTCTCAAGCCGTAAACCATTCGCGCGCCATGCCGGCGCAAGACGGCAGGAACGCACGCGAACGCCCGGCAGCCGCGAGCTCCGAATGTCCCTGCGACCCGGCGCGCGCCTCTCCCGGACGAGCGAGCGCGTATCGTCGCGGTAGCGGCCTCGGCCCGCGGCCGTCGCGTTGGTGCGGCTGGTGGATGCGGTCGCAAATCGGCGGCGGTCCGGAGCTGAACCTCGCCCGCAATTGGAAGAATTGGGGCCGGCCGTCGGCCCCGCGGGTCGGCGCCGTGGTGGTCTGGAATCATCATGTCGGCATGATCACCGGTCAGAGCGATGACGGGCAATGGATCATCAAATCCGGAAATGACGGCGGACGGGTGCGGGAGCGCGTGCGCTCGGTGAAGGGCGCCGTCTTCCGCATCTAGCCTCCGGTAACAAAGTGTGGCCTCTCACCTCGAGGGGCCACACATCCGGTTCTTGCGCCGCCGATCTGCGTTTACACTCAAGCCATGGATCTGCGGAGAATCACCTCCAAACCACGGCAACCGGCTTCGCCCCGGCCCGCCAACCCGAAGCGCGAATTCGCGCTGATGCTTGGGCGCCTCATCGGCCTTGCCATCGTCATTCTGATCGCAGTGCTCATCGCCCGTTATTGCAGCCCGGAGGCGGACCTTCACTTCAAGGTGGCGGACCGGACGACGGCCATCGACGGCGACACGCTGCGCTCGGGAGATGTCGAGGTGCGCCTCTTCAGTATCGACGCGCCGGAGCTCGGTCAGACTTGCACCGCGAACGACGGCAAGGATTGGGAATGCGGCCGCGAGGCGCAGAAGCGGCTGAAAGCCCTTATCGGCCGCTATGCCGTCGATTGCGCACCGCGCGGCCGCGACAATTACAACCGCGTCATTGCCATTTGCGGCACGTCGAAAGTGCCCGATCTCGGCGAAGCGCTGGTGAAGGAAGGTTTTGCCGTGAACCTCGATGGGCGCGGCCAAGGCCATTATCGCGACGCGGAATTGTCAGCCGAGGCGGCGAAGCGCGGGCTTTGGCAGGGCAGCTTCGAACGGCCGTCGGACTGGCGCTTGCAGCATCCGCGGCAGTGACAAGGAAGCGGCATCCCTGCCTTGGCGGGGCATAACACCCCCAATCTCGCCAATTTCTGCCCTATAGTCCCTGCCGAAACAACGCCGGCAACCATGCTCCGCCGACATGACCGATAGGGTGGCAATGACAAGAAAACCTCTTCTCCTCACCTCGGCGCTGGCAATGGTCGTGGCGCTCGCGGGCGGAGCCGCGGCCGCTCCGTGCGGCAAGAACTCGGCGGGTTTTGAATCCTGGAAGCGCGCCTTCGCGCAAGAGGCGGCCGGGAACGGCATCGGACAAAACGCGATCGCCGCCCTGATGCGCACCAATTACGCGGTCAGCACCATCCGCGCGGATCGCGGCCAGAAGAGCTTCAAGCTGTCGCTCGACGCCTTCATGGCGAAGCGCGGCGGCCCGGCCATCGCCTCGCAAGGCCGGCGGCTGAAGCAGGCCAATGCCGGTCTCTTCGCCTCCATCCAGAAGCGCTACGGCGTTCCGCCCGGGCCGCTGCTCGCCATCTGGGGAATGGAATCCGGGTTCGGCCGGATCACCGGCAATCAGAACACGCTCTCGGCGATCGCCACCCTCGCCTATGATTGCCGCCGCCCCGAATATTTCACCGAGCACCTTTATGCCGCGCTGCAGCTCGTCGATCGCGGCGTTCTGAGCTCGAACACGCGCGGCGCCATGCATGGCGAAGTCGGGCAGACGCAGTTCCTGCCGAAGAGCGTCATGCTGTATGCGGTGGACGGAGACGGCGACGGCCGCGTCAATCTGAGCTCCAAGGCCGATGCGCTCGCCTCCACGGCGAATTTCCTCAAAGGTCACGGCTGGGTGCCAGGGGCTGGCTATCAACCCGGCGAGCCGAACTTCGCGGCGCTGCAAGGCTGGAATGCCGCCCGCGTCTATCAACAGGCGATCGCCATCATCGGAAGGCGCATCGACGGCTGAGCCATGATTTGGCAACGCGTCTTGCTCGCTATCCTGCTGACCGTGTTGGCGGCCGATGCAAGTTTTGCCGAGATCCGCATCCGCTCCAGCATGGGCGGCGCCGTCGGAAACTATCTGAAAGAGTTTGCGCGCATGCGCCAATCGGGAGAGCGGGTCGTTATCGACGGGCCGTGCCTCTCCGCCTGCACGCTGGTTCTGAGCACCATTCCAGGCAACCGCATCTGCGTCACGCGCCGGGCCGTGCTCGGCTTCCACGCGCCAAGATGGCTCGACACGCGCACCGGACGCACCCACGCGGCGCGGAAGGAGACGCGGATCGTCACCGCCTCTTATCCGCCGGCGGTCCGCGCCTGGCTCAGGCGCCGCGGCGGCCTCTCCGGCAAGGTCCTTTACCTCCGCGGCCGCGAGCTGGCACGGCTCTACCGGCCCTGTTGATCCCTCTCCTTTAGGCCGCCTTCGCCGCCCGGCTTGCCAAAACCTGGTCGGCGATCTTCCCCGTAAGCTCGGCGAGATGGTCGAATTTCGCGGTGAAAGTGCCGACGCCGGCGGTTGCCGAACGCAGCTCCACGATCAGGTTCTGAATCTCCGCCTCGGGCAGCTGCGCCTGCACGAGATCCCAGCCGGGCCATCCCGGCCGCGCGTCGAAGCCGAGAATTTGCCCGCGACGGGACGAGATGATGCCGTTGATCTTGGCGGTCGCTTCGGACGGAACGGCGATCTCGACCGCCATCACCGGCTCAAGCAGCACCGGCGAACATTGCGGCATGCCCTCGCTCATGGCGATGCGGCCGGCCTGACGGAAAGCCATGTCGGAGGAATCGACCGAATGATATGAGCCATCGATCAGGCAGACGGCGACGTCGACGACATTGAAGCCGAGCGGGCCGTGATGCAAATAGTCGCGCACGCCGATCTCGACGGAGGGAATGTAATTCTTCGGCACCACGCCGCCGGTGATGTGATCGGAGAACTCGAAGCCCTTGCCGCGCGGCTGCGGCTTGATGGTGACGACCACGTCGCCGAACTGGCCGTGACCGCCGGACTGCTTCTTGTGGCGGCCGCGAATTTCCGTCGGCTTGCGGATGGTCTCCTTATACGGAATCTGCCGAGGTCTCGTGGCGGCGTCGATGCCATATTTACGCACGAGCTTTTCCAGCGCGACCCGGAGATGCATCTCGCCCTGCCCCCAGAGCACCATCTCGCCCATGTCCTGGTGTTGGGTGAGTGAGATCGAAGGATCCTCTTCGATGATCTTGTTGATCGCCGCGGTGAGCTTCACCTCGTCCTTCTTTTCCTTGGCGGCAATTGCGAGGCCGAAGACCGGATCCGGCATCGGCGGCGTTTCGATCTTGACCGTCTTGCCCTTTTCCGCCGTCAGGGTGTCGCCGGTCTTGATGTGGTCGAGACGGCCGAAGGCGACGGTATCGCCTGCAATCGCCTCGCCGCGTTTCGTCGGCTCCTGTCCCATCAAGCTAAAGAGTCCGGAGATGCGCTCATCTTCGGCGCCGCCATAGAGCGTGGCGCCGTCGGCGAATGAGCCGGTCACGATGCGCGCAAGGGTCAGCTTGCCGCCATGCGCCGTGTGGAAATTCTTCAACACTTGCGCGCAGGAAGCGGCGTCCGCCATGCCGAGCCTTTCGGCCGTCGCCTGTACAAAGGGCGCTTCGTGCCGGAGGGCCTTCAGCAAACGCAGGATGCCGTTGCCGTTCTCGGCGGACCCCATAAAGACGGGACAGATCAGCCCCTCGCGCATCTCCTTGGAGAGGTCGTCGAAGACCCTATCGCGCGGCGGCGGCACGTCTTCGAGCAGCTGCTCCATCAGCTCATCGTCATAATCGGCGAGCTTCTCCAACATCGTGAAGCGCGCTTCTTTCTCGCTGTCGGCGAGGATGTCGGGAATGGCGCTCACCTCGCTCGGGGCGTGCTCGCGATAGACATAAGCGCGCTCGAGCGCGAGATCGATGAAGCCGGTGACGATGTCGTTTTCCCAGATCGGCACCTGCCGCAGCACCAGCGGCTTGTTCGACGCAGGCTGCAGCAACGGCACAATATCGCGCACGCCGGCTTCGGCCTTGTCGATCTTGTTGACGAAGAGAAAGTGCGGAATGCCGCGATCGTCGAGCTGCTTCAAGATCAGCTGCAAGGCTGGCAATTTTTTCTCGTCCGGCTCGCAGACCACTACCGCTGCGTCGCAGGCCGCCAGCGCGTTGACGGCATCGGCTTGAAACTCGATGGAACCAGGACAGTCGAGGATGGTGAAGGTATCGCCGAGAAAATCTACAGTGGCGACATTGAGCTCGACGCTCATGCCGTGGGCGCGCGCCTCTTCTGAGGCGTCTCCCACGGTGTTCTGTCCTGCCGCACTGCCTTGGCGATTGATGGCGCCGGTACGGGCGAGGATGGCTTCAAGAAGGGTCGTCTTACCGCTGAGATAGGGACCAACCAGTGCGATGCAGCGGGCGCTGCGGGCTGGTTGGCCCTGCGCTTGGCCCATACTCTCCTCCCTTGGCTTTTTTCCCGGCAGGACAGGCCTAGGCCCAAATCCGCCGGGCCCATTAATGAAGCTATGGTGACAAGGGGACGATCCGATGGCAAGCCGGAAGTCGGACGCTAGGAATCTCTACGATGGGCGCGCATCGTCTAGTCCGATTTCTGATTTCGGAGGTCTGATGTCCGGGAACCGAGCGGCTGCCCGAAGGAAAATTCGATGACATATCCGCTCGGATCTTTGACGGCGCAGAGATAACCCGTCGGCGGCGGAAAATCCTGCGGCTCCCAAAACAGCCGCCCCTCTTTGCGAGCACGCCCAGCGATCGCGTCGATATCTTCCCGGCGCGGAACCGCAAACCCGTAATGGGTCATGTCGTCTTTTGGCTGCTCCCGCGCCGGGCCGCCACCGAGCAGCACCAGAACGAAACGCGGATCTTCCGCGCTGGCCGCCATCCACACGGTGCGGTCGTTTCCCTTGCCGTGCTCTTTCACCCGGATGAGACCGCAATAATCTTCATAGAACGCAATGCTCTCTTCGAGATTGCGGACATGCAGCGCGCAATGCGTGAGTTCCAACCGAGCCTCTATCGGGCCGGCAATCTGCCGGTCTCTGGCGTGTGCGCTCTGAGCGACGCCGCGACAGCGTCGAGGATCATGTCGAAACGCACGAACGGCCAATAATGTCCGGCCGAGAACACATCGAGGCGGCAATTCGGCAATTCCTGCGCGAGCCGGAAAGCGGCGCGCGGCGGGACGATGCTGTCGTCATCGCCCTGCCAAAGAATGGTCGGCACGTCGATGTCCGACAAATTCAGGCCCCAAGGCGAACAAAAGAGCCGCACATCCTGCACGGCGCCCTCCACGGTTTGCCGCAGGCCTTCGGTGATGGCAGCCCGCAGACTCTGCTTCACCTCGGGACGATGCAGGATTTCGCTATCCGCATCGCCAAGACGCTGCAGCAGGATGCGGTAGGCGATCTCCGGCTGATTGGAGATGACGAAGCGAAGCCCCTGAAAGAAAACCCGCGACGCAAATTCCGACGACCCAAACGTGCCGAAGACGAGTTGGTGCATTTTCGACATGCGGAGCTGGTCGCCGAGATCGGCGATCGGCCCGACCGGGCCGGCGAGCGCCAGCAGCTGGCAGCGCTTCGGATTGGCGGCGGCCGCGGCAACGGCATAGGGACCGCCTCCGGACACGCCGATCAAGGCAAAGCGCCGCATGCCGTAGTGATCGGCGACGGCCCTGATATCGCCGGCGGCCTCGGCGAGGCTCGCGAAGGTGCGCATGTCCGACAGGCCGTAGCCGGGACGCTCCGGCGCGATTAAGCGAATGCCCCGCTCGCGGGCGGGCGCATCGGCAAGCGCAAACATCACCCTCGAGCCAGGGGTTCCGTGCAGCGCGATGGCGGGAAGGCCGGAAGGGTCGCCATATTCGGCGCAGCCGATGCATCTGCCATCGGGAAGGACGATCAACTGCGACGTGCCGGCGCCGGCGGCGATGTTCATCGGTTCGGGATCGACAAGGCCTAGTCGCAGCCGATGATGATGTCGCCGGGATTGAGGATCAGAAATACCGTCTTGCCTTCATAAAGGCCGAGGGTCTCAAGGGCCGCGATGGTGACGCTCGTCTCCAGCATGGTGTCGCCGGCAATCTGCACATAGACGATCGCCGTCACCGCGCCTTTGCGGATCTCCATGATCTTGCCTTTGATCTGGTTGCCCGTGCTGAGCTTCATCTCTGTCTCCAGAAAGACGTGGATGGCCGGGTCAAGCCCGGCCATGACGGTTACTCGTGGTATCGCATCCTAGCTCAAATTCGCACAGAAACGCTGGATGCGGCGGCAGGCCTCTTCGAGCGTGTCAATGCCGGTGGCGTAGGAAATGCGGAAGAAGGGCGAGAGACCGAAAGCGGCGCCATGCACCACGGCCACCCCCTCCTCTTCGAGGATGGCAGTGGCGAAATCCTCGTCATTGGCGATGGTCTTGCCCTTCTGCGTCGTTTTGCCGATCGTGCCCGCGCAGGACGGATAGACGTAGAACGCGCCTTCCGGCGTCGGGCAATTGATCCCCTTCGCCTGGTTCAGCATCGACACGACGAGGTCGCGGCGCTCCTGGAACGCGGCAACCCAGTCTTTGAGAAAATCCTGAGGACCCTCGAGCGCCTCAACCGATGCCCATTGGCTGATCGAGCATGGATTTGAGGTCGATTGCGATTGCAGCGTGGCGATCGCCTTGATCAACGGCTCCGGTCCGCCGCCATAGCCGATGCGCCAGCCGGTCATCGAATAAGCTTTGGAGACACCGTTCATGGTCAGCGTTCTATCCTTCAATTTCGGCTCGACCTGCGCCGGCGTCGTAAAGTCGAAGCCGTCATAGACGAGGTGCTCGTAAATATCGTCGGACAGAATCCAGACCCGCTCATGCTTCAGCAGCACGTCGGTCAGCGCCTTGATCTCCTCGCGCGTATAGGCCGCGCCGGTCGGGTTCGAGGGCGAGTTGAAGATGAACCATTTCGTCTTCGGGGTGATCGCAGCTTCAAGCGCTTGCGGCGTCAGCTTGAACCCGGTCTCGAATTTCGTCTCGGCGATGACGGGGGTCGCCCCGGCAAGCATGACGATGTCGGGATAACTGACCCAATATGGCGAGGGGATGATGACCTCGTCGCCAGGGTCGAGTGTCGCGACCAGCGCATTGTAAAGCACGTGTTTGCCGCCGCTGCCGACGGTGATCTGCGAGGGCTTGTAGCTGAGGCCGTTCTCGCGCTCGAATTTATTGACGATGGCGCGCTTCAGCTCGGGAATGCCGTCGACGGCCGTGTATTTCGTCTCGCCGCGCTTGATCGCCTCGATTGCCGCCTGCTTCACATTGTCAGGCGTGTCGAAATCCGGCTCGCCGGCGCCAAGGCCGATGACGTCGAAGCCCTCGGCTTTCAGCTCGCGTGCCTTGTTGGTGATGGCGATCGTCGGCGAGGGTTTCACCCTCTCAAGCGCGCGGGCAACCAGTCCCATTCGAATCTCCCAAAGATCGTTTGAAGGCGCATCCGGGCGAGGAAAATGCCCGTGGAAAAGCGCTGCACCCTAAGCGCTGTGACGCTCGTCATGCAAGAGCAAGGGCGCAAAGAAGCGGCGCGGGAGAACCCGCGCCGCCTGCGTCAAAATCGCTGTTCTGAGCTTTAGGCTGCGGCCTGCCGGTTCAGGCTCGATTCGGCCAGTTCGGTCAGCTTCTTGTCGGCATTGTATTCCTGCTCGAGAGTCTGATTGAGCAGGGAGGCCACTTCCCTAAGACCGAGCTGGTTGGCCCAGGCGATCATCGTCCCGTATCGCGCGATCTCGTAATGCTCGACCGCTTGGGCGTCGGCGATCATGCCGGCATCAAGGACGTCCGAATTGGCGGCCTCTTTCATCAGCTCGTTGCCTTCTTCGAGAATCCCTTTGATCGCCGGGCAGGTCTTGCCTGCCGCCTTCTGCTCGATCAAGGCAAAGACCTGCTCGAGGCGCTCGACCTGGCCTTCCGTCTCTTCGAGATGGTGCTCGAAGGCCTGGCGAAGCTTATCGGACTCGGCCTTCTTCGCCATCTTCGGCAGAGCCTTCAAGATTTGCTTCTCGGCGTAATATATGTCCTTGAGCATGTTGAGGAAAAGGTCGTCCAGCGAGGTCAGCTTGGCCATGCGGTTTTGCTCCTTTGGGCGCGCTTCCGCTGAGATGTGCTCCGCTTCGGCGCGAATGAGTTGGGTGATCTGCAAACGAGTCCCGGCTGCAACAGTTCCCCAAGCGAGGTCTTTCGGCGGGAGTGAATTGCGTCACAGTTGCGGCAGTTTTTGGCAGCTTGGCGCTGTTCGCGGCCACAATCCTGCTAAAGCGCCGCCCCAATGCGATGCTTCCCTTTGCATGGTCTATCGGCCAGAGGGGCGGTCAATGGCGCTGCAAGTCCAAGCATCTGCTGAAGATGACGCCGTGCCGAGTATGCTCCGACTCTCCGTTTTCTCTCCTTGCTCCTTCGAGAACTCTGGCTGCTCGCACCGGCGAGCAGCCAGCCTGTTTGCGCATGGAAACCGCTGCGCCAAGGACGGCGACGCCTATTAGGCGGCGACGCCATCGCCGCGACGTTACCTCCCCTCGGCGGCAGATCGGGAGGAGGATCTGATGCCGGAACGGGGGCCGGCACAGGTCCTGCTCCCCCTCTTGCCTTCCTTGGCGAGAGCGGGATGGAAGCTCTGCATCGCTTTCCTGGCGGGAGCGGGCCTCTTGGCGCTCATCCGCGAGGAAGGGCTCTCCCGCTCCTATGTCTCCGAATCTTTCAGCCAGGCGGCCTGGGATCGGGCCGCTCAGTCTGCGGCCAAGCCGGCTTGGCCATGGGACGACGGCGCGGCCCCGTTTTCGACGAAAGTGACCCGGCTCGGTCTAAGCGCGGCTGTGCTCAAGACCGAGACCTCTGACGCGGCGGACTTGAATTTTTCGCATGAAGCGCGCGCATCGGTGGTGGTCGGGGGACCTGATCCACATCTGAGTGCCGGCGGCCTTCAGGTCGGCGATTGGATCACGGTGACCACTGCCAGCGGCCGCACCCTCGACTACCGGGTGACGGGCGCCAAGCACCTTAAAGGCGACAGCAACGCTGTCGTAACCGGCCACAAAAAGCAGGCCGATCCGCATTGCGCGGAAACCGAAGCGCCGGCCGCCTCGCGCTTGATGATCGAAGCGATCGACGAGCCGAAGAGCGCAACGCCGGCAAAGAGCGCCAACTCCAAGGTTTAGAGGATTAAGGCTGCGGCGCCGGCGGCGGTGCCTCCGAGGGCGGCGCTTCAGGCGCGGCCGATTCCGCCGCGGGCGCCTCGGCTGGCGGGGCTTCGGCCGCTGGAGCCTCGGGAGCCATCGGCCTCCGCTCCGACTCGATCAGCTCTTCCAGCTTGGTGAGGCCGTCTCCCAACTCCGCCCCGAACCGGCGGTCGGTCAGCCCTCTCCAGCGCGTCAGCGGATTGGCATCCGTCTCATATTGAAAGCCCCAGGTCACTTTGCTCCCGGAACCCGCGGGAACCACATTGTAAAAGGACTTCCCCTTCTGACCGTGGAAATTCACATCAAGGTCGATGCGCCTGTTGGGCGACGAGCCGGTGATCTCCATGCTGCCATCGCCGACGCTTCTCTTGCTGCTCGTCCAGTCGACCCGGGCGCCTTTTCCCGAACTCGGGGCCTGCATAGCTCACCTGCAACTGAGAATCGCGCGCGGCGAAGGGTGACCATGCATTGAAGCTGCGGAGATTATCGAGGTGGGAAAACACGAAGGACTCCGGCGCATTGATCACCACCGAGCGGGCGATGGTCACATTGCGCGGAAGAGCGAGCCCAACGCCCGCCAGCATGACGAGCAGGACGATCAGCCCGAGGATCAGGCGCGTTAAGGGATGCATCGGCAACTCCCCCTTTTTGAGAACGGCATGGCCAACATTGTGCGCAGCTTGGCCAAACCGCTCGATTTTTCACACAAACCGATTACATTTCCCGCGTCAACAGGAGGGAGGGGCTGAACATGGAATTGTCCGCGCCAACAACCCCGGTATTCATCATTTCTCTTATTCTCGCTGTCTTGGCCGTAATTGGCCAGTTCGTGGCGATACCTTTCGTCACCGAGCACGGTTTTTGGACGGCAGTCGTCGCCTATGTGATCTTGGCGGTCGGCAACGTCTTCCGGGGCGTCTAGTCTTTAAATACTCCGGGCGGCCAGCTCAGTCCGTCCGGAGCCGTTCCCGTCAGGTCAAAGGTTCCGGCCGTAAAAGACCAGCGCGGCACCGGCCGCGATCAGCACGAACCCTCCTCCCTGCATCCACGTCAATGGCTGATTGAAGTAGACGGCCGTGAAGCCGGCGAAAACGAGCAGCGTGATCACCTCCTGCATCGTCTTCAATTCGGCGGGCGAATAAACCGAGCTGCCGATGCGGTTCGCCGGCACCGCGAAGCAATATTCCACGAAGGCAATGCCCCAGCTCGCAAAGATGACCAGGACGAGCGGCACGGCCTTGTATTTGAGGTGGCCGTACCAGGCGAGGGTCATGAAGAGGTTGGAGCAGAACAGAAGCGCGACCGGCGCCAGGAACGGCCATAGGCCGGGTTGAGCGAGACCAGCGGCAGCGGTCATTCAAACCCTCGTAGGATTAGGTTTTGCTTGGGAAGTTGGGCGAAGGGTCTGGCGTGACCGTTGATGAGCGCGTCGTCAGCGCCCGACGCGTCCCCAGAAGAGCAGTTCTCGTAAGGTGGGAGAGCCGGATCGATTCCGACTTTCCCTCTTGAATCTAAAGGTCGTCCTCGTCGCGCGCCCAGGACGGACGATAGGGCTGCGGGCTCGGCGAGCCGCCGGACGTCCCTCCGGATGACGATGGCGAGCTGCTCGGCGGGCTCATTCCACCAGATGGGCGCTGGGGCATGCTATCGCTGCCGGCCGGACTTGCCGGACGGGGAGCCGAGTATGAGCCGCCCATGCCGCCCGACGGTGCGGGTGCCGGGGACGGAGCGGGACTCGGTTTTGGCGCCGCGCTAGGTGCTGCCGCGGCGCTCGCTGCCGGTTTTGCTGCGGCCGGTTTTGCCTTTGCCGCCGGCTTGCGCGCGGCCGGTTTCCGTGCTGCGGGTTTGCGGGCCGCTGTCTTCCGTGCTGCGGGTTTGCGGGCCGTTGTTTTTCGCGCTGCGGGTTTGCGCGCCGTGCTCTTCTTGGCTGTGGTCTTGCGGGCCGCGGTCTTGCGAGCGGTCGTCTTCCGCGCGGCGCTGCCGGTCTTCCGCGCCGGTGCTTTTCTCGTCGTCTTCTTGGCAGTCGTGCGCTTGGCGGCCGTCTTTCGTGCCGCCGGCTTGCGTGCTGCCGGCTTCCGGGCTGCCGTCTTACGGGCGCCGGTCTTGCGCGCCGTCGTCTTCCTGGCAGCGCTCGCGCGGCCGCCGGTCCTCTTGGCGCCCGTCTTCGATGCTGTGCGTTTCTTCCCACCTCTCGTAGCCATGGTTCTGCTCCGGTTCTGTTGCTGCAGAAGCCCGTCCCACACGGGCGCGTGCACCCCGAATCACGCTTTACAAATCCAAGCTTGCCGTCCTGCGCAGCGAGTCAATTGTTTTTTCCATTATACGCCGTTTGCAAGCGAAGTGTCCCCAACGTGCCATCGAATTGCGCGCAGGAGACGGCACGGGAGCGAGCACTCCGCAACCGCGTATGACGTGATGCATCCTTGATCGGCATTCGATCGCGCTCCGCTATTGCGGCGGCAATTCCTGAGGAGCGTCGGCCGCAGGCGGCACAGAGGCCTCCTCCGGCTGTTGCTCGGCGCTTTCCGGCGCGTCCTCGTCATCCTGCAAGCGCTTCTTCGCCTTGCGTTTTTTGCCAGGCTTGTCCGGCTCCCCAGCGGCTGAATTTTCCTCTGGCGGCGCCTGATCGAGCGCACCTTGCGGCCCAACCGCGTCCGGTGCCGCCGGAGCGGGCTGCTGTCCAACTTCATCGCCTTCGGCGGGAGGAGGCGGCGCAGCCTCTTGCGGAGCGGCCGCCTCAGGCGAAGGCGCCGACTTGTTCTCATCCTGCCCGCGCGCTTTCTTGCGCTTGCCGCCTCGATCCTTTCCATCGCCGTCGCCGGCGGCATCGGCGTCGCCATCGTCGTTCTTACGCGCCCGGCGAGAGGGCTTATCCTTACCTTCGTCACCCTTGGCTTCTTCAGGAGGAGCCGCGGGCGCCTCCTCGGCCGGCGGGACTTCAACGGGCGGAGGCGCCGCAGCAGCGGGGGGTGCCTGCTCTGCCGGGGCCGGCGCGGGCGTAACCTCGCTTTGCTGCGCCGGGGCCTCGCTTGCCGGTGGCGCCGGCTTCGCGACCGCGTCCGGGGCGGGTTGCTCTGGTGCCGGCTTCGCGATCGTCTCGGGGGCGGGCTCTTCCGGCATAGGCTTCGCGACAGGCTCCGCTGGGGCAGGCTCCGCCGGCATGGGCTTCGGCTCGACGGCCGCCGCGGGAGCGGGCTCTTCCCCGCCCTCGCGCGCGCGGTCCCGTTTCCGCTTCGGCCTGTCGCTCTCATCGCCCCGCGCGCCGATATCGGCGGGCGGTGTCTCGACCGGCGCTGCCGGTGCGGTGACGCTCTCGCCCGGAGCCGGTGCGGGCATCGGTGCCGATGCCGCTCCCGGATCGGCAGCAGGCGCAGGTGCCGCAGGCGGTGCCACCGGTGCAGCCGCCTCGATGGTGATCTCGTCGGCGCGCTTCCGCTTTTCGGCGCGGACCTGCTCCTGCAATTGCTTGCGTTCGGCGCGTGCTTCTTCACGCTCTCTCTCGAGCTTTGCCTCGAGCTTCTTCGCTTGCTGGCGGCGCTTCTCGATCAGCTCGGCACGCTCTTTACGCAGCCGCTCGATCTCGTCATCGAGGACCGCCCGCTCCGCCTCAAGCCGCGCCTCGCGCAGGCCCTTGCGTTCTTCGCGAGCGAGCACATCGAGCAGCGCCGCCGAGGGCGCATCGTAAAGGCGCTCCGGCGCCGGATCGGCGAAGGCGGCGAGGATGACGCGGGCGACGTCCTTCGCATCTTCGATCCGGCGCGGCGCGCGCCGGCTCTCGGCGCGCATGATCGTCGGCCGGTAAATGCCGATGCGGCGGCCTTTGACATCCTCGAACATGTCGTCGCGATCGCCGACATAGACGAGCTCGCGCGACGGAACAGGCTGCCGGAGATAGCGGCGAAGCTCTGACGGCGGCGCCCCATAATTGACCATGCGGTCGCGCTCCCATCTCGGGGTGCGCACCTCGCGCGCGATGCCGAGCGAGGCGGCGATGCGGCTCACCGGACGCACGAAGGGCGACAGATCCGGCTCGGAGAAATGCGGCGTCTCGACGAACACCCAGCTCTCGGCGACCGGCGGCGCGTAACGGCGCGGCTGCCCGGCGGCAAAGCCGCGGCGGTCCGGAGCGATCGGCGCCCAGCCGATCTCCTCGCCGCCCGTGCGCCATGTCACCCAGGCGGGAGCCCAAATGTCGCCCGGAACCCAGAACCATCCATAATCGGGGTCGTAGTCCCAGCGGCCATAATGATACACGGCCCAGGCGAAGGGCTCTTCCGACTCCCAATACCAGCCATATTGCTCGGTCCAGATCCAGCGGCCTTCTTGATAGGGACGCCAGCCGGGCCCCATCCGCGCCGGCAACCAGACATAGTCGTAATCCGGATGCTTGACCCAGGTGCCGTCGCGGTCGAGCGCCTCGTAGAACATGCCGACATCGCCGCGGACGCCGGCGCCGACGGCCGGCGTTGCCGTCTGGCGGGGGACGGGCCGCCGCGGCTGCGCGTAGGCCGGTTGGCGCGAAGCCGTTCGGGAACGCTCACGGTATCCTTCGGACCCGTCGCTCTCTTCGTAACCGCTTTCGGCCCCCTCCTCGTCGAGGTCGGTCTCTTCATATTGCTCTTCTTCGGACGTGCTGTTCGCGTCCGGATCGGCGGCAGCGGTCTGCTCGTAATCCTCGTTGTTCGCCTGATTGGCGCTTTCAGACGACGGATCTCCGCAAGCAATGAGAAGCAGGGCGGCAGCCAACGAGGCGGCGAGCCCCGGAAGAAAGCGGCGCAGCATTGAATCCTCGCATCAGCTGTTTTGGGGGGCTCTGCCTCGCTAAGCGACTCGCATGGCTGAATTGGGGCCAAAGCGGGTCGGCTCACCGGCCGTTGCTTTCACGCGCACCGCATGCACAAAATCGGCCCCGCATTTGAGGCCGTTTCAGTGACCGCCGAAGCCGCAGCGCAGACATCGCAGCATCCGAGCGAGCACCGCATCCGCGTCGCGCTGCTCATCGTCGCCATCATCAAGATCGTGGGGGCGTTGAGTACACTCGCCATTCTTTTCGACGGCGACGGGAGAATTCCCGGCCCGACGCCGGCCGGCCAATTGATCACGGCGACGATCCTGCTTGCCGCGCCGGTGGCTATTGCTGCGTTCGTCTTCGCCCTTCGCGGCAATATCGCCTTCGCCATTGTCGCCATCGCCCTGCTCATTTTGCTCGACTGGCTGAGCTTGCTCCCCTCGGTGGTGATCTCCTGGGACGGATTTCCGGGAAGCGGCTATGGCGGGTTGCTCACCGTCATTAACGTGGTCGTTCTACCGGTGCTGGCGATTGCCGCCATCATTCTTGCTCTTCGCCGCACGCATCTCGGCCTCGCCACGCTGTTCGCAATTCTCCCGACCATCCTCAGTGCGCTCGGTGTCATCGCCTTTGGCATCGGCGTCGCGATTTACGGGTTCTGACCGGGTAGCCGACAGGCCGGCCGCCCCTAGTCAAGCCCACCTCCTGCCGCCATATTCGGGACATGCCTCACCGTGTTCCGAGAACGTTCGGCAGCCGCGCCGAACCGCGCGCCGTCACGGGCGAATCCGTCGGCCTCGGTCTCCCTTCAGGGGCCGACCGCAGGCCGCCCGGATTCGGCGAGGCTCCGCAGCCCTTGATGCAGAACCACCCGCTGGTGACAGGCGCACTCGCGCCCTTTCTGCCGCATCGGCCGCCGCGCCCGGAAAAGAGCGAAGGCGGCGTGGCCTTGGACATCCAAACCGAGCTGGAGCCGAAAGGCGACCAGCCGCACGCCATTGCCGAGCTCGTGGGAGCGGCCAACGCACTGGAGCAGGATCAAGTGCTGCTCGGCGTCACCGGCTCGGGCAAGACGTTCACCATGGCAAAGGTGATCGAGGCGACGCAGCGCCCTGCCCTCATCCTCGCCCCGAACAAAACGCTCGCGGCACAGCTCTATGGCGAGTTCAAGAGCTTCTTCCCGGAGAACGCGGTCGAATATTTCGTCTCCTATTACGACTACTACCAGCCCGAAGCGTATATCCCGCGCACCGACACCTATATCGAGAAGGATTCGTCCATCAACGAACAGATCGACCGCATGCGCCATGCGGCGACGCGTTCGCTGATGGAGCGTGACGACGTCATCATCGTCGCCTCCGTCTCCTGCATTTACGGTATCGGCGCCGTCGAGACCTATACTGCGATGACCTTCACGCTGAAGCGCGGCGACAAGGTCGAGCAGCGGCGGTTGATGGCGGATCTCGTGGCGCTGCAATACCGGCGCAACGACGCCAATTTTACGCGCGGCAGCTTCCGCGTGCGCGGCGACACGATCGAGCTTTGGCCGGCGCATCTTGAGGATCGCGCCTGGCGCGTTTCCCTCTTCGGCGACGAGGTCGAAAGCGTCGTCGAATTCGATCCGCTGACCGGCGCCAAGACCGACGAGTTCAGCCAGGTTAAAGTCTACGCCAACTCGCATTACGTCACGCCGAAGCCGACGCTGAAGCAGGCGGTGCGCGGCATCAAGGAGGAGCTGAAGCAGCGCCTCACCGAATTGAACAGTGCTGGGCGCTTATTGGAAGCGCAGCGGCTCGAGCAGCGGACTTTGTTCGATCTGGAAATGATCGAGGCGACCGGCTCCTGCGCCGGCATCGAGAATTATTCGCGTTACCTCACGGGGCGAAAGCCAGGCGAGCCGCCGCCGACCCTGTTCGAATATTTGCCGGACAACGCGCTCGTCTTCGTCGACGAAAGCCACGTCACGGTGCCGCAGATCGGCAGCATGTTCCGCGGCGACTACCGCCGTAAATCGACGCTCGCGGAATATGGCTTCCGGCTGCCGTCCTGCATGGACAACCGGCCGCTCCGCTTCGAGGAATGGGACGCGATGCGGCCGCAGACGGTCTATGTCTCGGCAACGCCGGGCAGCTGGGAGCTCAACCAGACGCAAGGCACTTTCGCCGAGCAAGTGATCCGGCCGACCGGCCTCGTCGATCCGCCGGTGCTCATCCGCCCGGCCTCAACGCAGGTCGACGATCTCATCGACGAGACCCGGAAAGTGGCGGCACAAGGCTATCGCGTGCTCGTCACTACGCTGACCAAGCGCATGGCCGAAGACCTCACCGAATATATGCATGAGCAAGGCATTCGCGTGCGCTACATGCATTCGGACGTCGAGACGCTGGAGCGCATCGAGATCATCCGCGATCTCCGGCTCGGCGCCTTTGACGTTCTGATCGGCATCAACCTTCTGCGCGAGGGTCTCGATATTCCCGAATGCGCGCTGGTCGCCATTCTCGATGCCGACAAGGAGGGCTTCCTCCGCTCCGAGACCTCCCTCATCCAGACCATCGGCCGCGCCGCCCGCAACGTCGATGGGCGGGTGATCCTTTATGCCGACGGAACCACCGGCTCGATGGAACGCGCCATCGCCGAGACCAGCCGCCGGCGCGAAAAGCAAACGGCCTGGAACGAGGCGAACGGCATCACGCCGGAAAGCGTGAAGAAGAATATCGGCGACATTCTTTCCTCGGTCTATGAGCGCGACCATGTGCTCGTCGATGCCGGCGCCGGCTTCGGCGAAGAGGAGCAGGCGCTGATCGGCCACAACATCGGGTCAGTGCTTGCCGATATGGAGAAGCGCATGCGCGCGGCGGCCGCCGACCTCGAATTCGAAGAAGCGGCGCGGTTGCGCGACGAGGTCAAGCGTCTGCGGCAGATGGAGCTCGCCGTCGCCAACGATCCGCTGG
This sequence comes from uncultured Alphaproteobacteria bacterium, assembly GCA_963786425.1. GTDB lineage: Bacteria > Pseudomonadota > Alphaproteobacteria > Rhizobiales > Methyloligellaceae > Methyloceanibacter. The sequence continues at coordinate 626,685 of CAWAZB010000001.1, forward strand.
CGCGTCAATCGGAATTGGAGAGGGCGGCGGAGGAGATCGGCAAGCCGAAAGCCTACGATCCGTCACGGCCGCACAAGCCGACGCTCGACGAGATGGGACCTCACAATCGTGAGGTCCCCCTCGCCTCGCTGCATCGATCGCGCGGACGCTCTAAGGCCGGGAAGCCCGGCACCCGCGCTTATAAAGGCAAGAGCCGCTAGGCCCGCTACTGAGCGTTTCTGCCGGCTAGCTCTTCATCATGGCATTGCGGATAGCGCCGACGATCGCCGTCACGATCGCGCCGCCCACGCCGCCGCCAACCACGTTCTGAATCAACGCCCCGAGGTCGAGACCGGCCGCGGCTCCCGCATCCGGTGCCCCGGCGCCAGTCAGGACGGCCGCGAGAATCTGCCCGACAATGCCGCCGCCGACGGCGCCGCTGATGGCATCGCCGGCTTTTCCCATGCTCAGATCCTTGAGGGCGGCGCCAGCGGCGGTGCCGCCCAAAGCTCCGGCGATCAATTGCACGATCAGGTCGACTATTGGCCCTTCCATCGAAATCCCCTTCCTTGGCAGTCGCTGCGGAATGGGGCCGCGACTCGGCGCGCGACACCCCCCGCCTGCATCTTACCAAAGGCGAGCAGGCTTAGCTTCTGTGATCTCTAGGTTGTCTTCCGGGATCCGGGGGTGGCCCGGAGGCCGTTATCGGCCCCCGCGCAAGGCGGCGAGAAGTTCGACGGTCGGATAGGCGTCCGCGGGCAGCCCGTATTTGGCTTGCATTTCCCGGATCGCCACGCGCGTCGCGGCGCCGATCACGCCGTCGATCTTGCCGACGTCATAGCCGCGCTTTTTCAGCAGCAGCTGCACTTCCTTGATTTGCGCCGCCGGCATTGGTTCCAAATTGCGCCTGCCGCGGCTGAGCGTCGGCGCTCCGGCAAGGCGCGTGGCCAGATAGCCGGCTGTGGTGCAGTAGATGAGCGAATGGTTCCACTCGGTGTAGATGTCGAAATTCGGATAAGCGAGGAAAGCCGGGCCGTTCCGCCCCATCGGCAGGACGAGGCCCGTCGGCGTCTCGTCCGCCGGGATCGGATCGCCGTTCCGATAGGTGACGCCGCTCTGAGCCCAATAAGAGCGCGGCTTCTTGATGGTGACGTCGGCTTGGCTCCAATCCATGTCGTCCGGCACCAGGACCTCTTCGAGCCAGGGCTGTCCCGCCTGCCAGCCGATCCCCTTCAAATAATTGGCGGCGGAAGCGAGCGCGTCGGCATTGCTGCGGATCATGTCGCGGCGGCCGTCGCCGTCGAAATCGACGGCATATTGATAATAGACGCTCGGCTGGAACTGGAATTGTCCGACCTCGCCATGGGCGGGACCGCGCATTTCCGCAGGCGAAAGGTCGCCACGCTCGACCACGCGCAGGGCGTCGATCAGCTCGGCGGTAAATTTCTCGGGCCGGCGACAGTCGAAAGCGAGCGTTGCGAGCGATCGCAGCGTTTCCATCTTGCCCATGAAGGCGCCGAAATCCGTCTCAAGCCCCCAAAAGGCGATGAGCACCGGCCCCGGTACGCCATACTCCTCCTCGATCTTCCGGAAGAGCTTGGCGTTCTTCTTCAGTTGCGCGGCGCCGGTCTGCAGCCGGCTCTTCGACACCATGCGGTCGGAGAATTGCAGGAAGCTTTGCGAGAACACGCCCTGGGCGCGATCCTTGCCGACGGTGGCGCGATCGTAGGTGATGCCTTGCAGCGCGCTTGAAACGACTTCCGGCGATACGCCTTCCGCCACCGCCTGCTGCTTGAAGTTCTGCAGCCAACGAGAAAAATTGGCCGGATCGGAACAGGCGGCGCCGAAGACGGGGCCGCTCGCTGCCATCAGAACCACTCCCGCTAACGCTGCGACTTTCATTGGCGTCTCATCCTTGATCGGTGGAAGCGGCACTGAGCCGAGATGGAGCGACGGAGTTAAGCAACGATCCGGTGAGACCTTACCGTATCTTGCGCATCTCCTCACAACGGCATTGCCGTGCGCCTGGCTTCGAACGCGCAGGATCGCGGGTAGAGTGCGGTCAGTCGGTGTGAGGAGGCAATTGTCCGAGGCGAAGCCGCTCTTGCAGCCTGTAAATCCGGCGCGAGGCTTCGCTCTTGGTCAGTCCCGCTTCGAAGGCGTGCGGCTCTTTCATCTCCTCCGCCAGCTGCTTCAGCGAGGAGGCTTGCGCGCCGGTCATGGGTTCCCGCCCGAGGTGGATGTCCGCGCTCGCGCATGGAGATTTTTGTTCTTGTTGAGCCTGGGCTTCCGCCGCCTTCCTCTCTGACATCACCGCTCTTCCGGGACATTGCTTGGAGTTGTAGGTTATCGTCAGATATATGTAATAAATCTAAAAAGGGCAATGATTAGGCTGCTTTTGGCTTTGAATTGAGCAGAATTGAGAGCAGCCTAAACACAGTGCAGGAGCTCGCGTGCCAGAGTGGTTTCACTCCGTCTTCACCGCGCCATCGCGTTTTTCGATATTGATAGCGGTGCGATAGTAAGTCCGAAATTCTCCTCGGCTGCAGTCCTGTTGCGAAAGCCAAGAGGTGAGACGACGATGATCTCCTTTGCTTGGAAAATAGCCGGCGTCGTTCTCGCGGTCCTGCTTCTCTCCTCTCCCGCCATTGCTCGCATCCGCTGCGACGGAAATTTTCAGATCACCAAGCACGGGCCGATTTCGACGCCCTATTGCGAGGAATTGCAGATTGCGCGCGTGGCGAGGAGCTACGGCATCCGCGTCACGGATGAGGAAGTCCGTTTCAATGCGCTGACCAAGGTCCGCCTCTGCCAAAGGATCGGCAACGACACGCGGCTGAAAGGATCCTGCGCGGGTTATTCGCCGGATCAATATGGCGGCTTCTAGCGTTCAGTGATCGGCAAACGAATTGTCGGTTGCCGCTCGGCGTAATCCCGCCGGGACCTAACAGAACCTGGCAATTCTTTATCGATATTAACCCATCGCCCCTAAATGGCCCCTCAATTACCCAGGGAGAGCCGGGTTTTTGCCCGCTTGGCTTGTAGGTTAGCGCCAGGCTTGAGCCGGCTTGATTTGTCGTCGGCTCAGTCAACCCAAGACAATCGAATTAGGAGCACAACGCATGTTCAAAATGCGAGCTAACCTCGTTGCCATGGGCCTTATCGGGGCGGCGATTTTCCCTTCCGACTTTGCTCAGGCCGAACAAACCGGTCATGCCTCCTGGTACGCACTGCGTTCGCGCACGGCCAGCGGTGAAATGATGAACCCGAGCGCGCTTACGGCGGCGCACCGCTCATTGCCATTTGGCACGCGGGTGCTGGTGAGGAATCTGAGCAACGGCCGGTCCGTCGTGGTGCGCATCAACGATCGCGGACCCTTCATCAAAGGCCGCATCATCGACGTGTCGAAAGCCGCCGCATCCAATCTCGGCATGATCCGCTCCGGCGCGGCGCGCGTGCAAGTGAGCGTGCTCGGCCGGAACTGAGCACGGACACACAACTCGCGAACTCTCGACAGAGCGAGCGCCGGGCCAAGGCCCGGCGTTTTTTATTGCCTCTATGTGAAGTCAGCTCGCGGCGTGGCTTTGAAGCCGCGCCTGAACTGAAAACACGATGCGCGCCGGCGCACTGCGCTCACCAGGGCTAGGCAGGGGGCCGCAAAGACGCCATAGTCATGGAAGGATCGTGACGACTCGCGCAGTCGGCGAAGGAACTTGGCTGTCTGCTGCCGGGTTTCAGACGAGAAAGACAGAAAATGCTGAAACCCATCAAGATCGTCAGCCTCCTCGCCCTCGCCGTTTTTGCCGCGGCGCTGTGCTTGCCGGCCGGCTACGCGCAAGCGCAAGAGCGCAGTATCAGCTCGAAGCCGCGCGGGGCCTATAAGGTCGCACCGTTCCGCGGCGTTGGCGGATATTCGACCACCCTCAGCGAAATTTGGGGCGAGCCGAAAATGCCCCCTGCCCCGAAGGATTTCGGCCCGCATTTCGATTATCCGGCAGACTCGCTGAACGGCCCGCCGAACCGCGACCCCTATCCGAACTAAGTCCGGACACCCTTTTTAGCCCCCGAAACCCGCCCCAATTGGGCCCAGATGGGCCTTGCGCTTGCCCAGGCGCCGAACATAAAGTGGGGCGCCTTTGTGCGTTGGTTTCGGGTGAAGACTGGCCGCGCGCGCCCGGTATTTCCGGGGAAACGTGGTTTCTTTTCCCGTCTTTCGAGGACTTGTTTTCGTCCGAGAGCTTCGGACGCTTGAGAAGGGGAAAAGGAGCTTCCCATGTCCCAGACCGGCACGGTCAAATTCTTCAATCACTCGCGCGGCTTCGGCTTCATTACGCCGGATGATGGCGGCAAGGATGTGTTCCTGCACATCTCTGCCTTGCAGCGCTCGGGACTTCCCGCCGTGGATGAAGGTCAACGCGTCACTTTCGAAACCGAGCCGGATCGTCGTGGCAAGGGGCCGCAAGCCACCAACGTGCAACTCAGCGAATAGCCCTCCCCAACATTACCTCTTATCGCCGTTTTGCCTTGGCACCTTGGCAACAGCGCCGGGTGATCATGCTCGCGTGCCTTCTTCGATGATCTGCTGACGAACCGTCCGCGGTCTCCCGCCCGAAAGCAGGGATCTGCTTGTGACCTCCGTGCCGGCAAAAGGTCTTGAACTGCACCCCGTGCTCGAGACGCTGGCGCGGGAGGAAGAGGCTGCGCTCGACCGCCTGTTCCAATTCCTGTCCTTTCCGAGTGTGTCGACCGACCCCGCCTATCATGAGGCCTGCACCGCCGCCGCCGAGTGGTGCGCGGTGACGCTGCGTGAGATCGGATTTAAGGCCGAAATCGTCGCAACCGAAGGAAAGCCGATCGTGCTCGGCCATTGGCGCTCGCCAGACGGCCCACAATCGACGGTGCTTTTTTACGGCCATTACGACGTGCAACCGCCCGACCCTCTCGATCTCTGGCAAGCGCCACCCTTCGAACCGCGCATCGTCACGGGGCCGGACGGAAAGATGATCGTGGCCCGCGGCGCCTCCGACGACAAAGGCCAGGTGATGACTTTCTTCGAGGCATGCCGCGCCTGGCTCGCCACGCATGGACGCTTGCCGGTCAATGTCACGATCATGCTCGAAGGCGAAGAGGAATGCGGCAGCCCGAGTCTCCCGGCCTTTCTCGATCAGAAACAGGACAAGCTCGCCGCCGATCTCTGCCTCGTTTGCGATACCGGAATGTGGGACGCCGAAACTCCGGCGATCACCGCCTTCTTGCGCGGCCTCGCTTTTTCCGAGCTGACCATCACCGGTCCGTCCCGCGATCTGCATTCGGGTCTTTATGGCGGGCCGGCGCGCAACCCGATCCGCGTGCTGACCGAACTCCTCGCCGGGATGCGGGACGAGCAGCGGACACATTCTTCTCCCTGGATTTTATGACGATGTCGTCGAGCCGACCGAGGCGCAAATCGCGCAATGGCGGGGTCTCGGCTTCGATGAAGAGGCCTTTCTCGGCTCTGTTGGCTTGAAGCATCCCGCCGGGGAGATTGACCGCAGCCTGCTCGAGCAGCTTTGGTCGCGGCCCACGGTCGAGATCAACGGCATCTTCGGCGGCTATACCGGACCGGGAACGAAGACGGTGATCCCTTCGAGCGCGACGGCGAAACTCACATTTCGCCTTGTGCCGAACCAGGACCCCCGCAAGGTGCTGGCGGGCTTGCATCGTTTCGTCGAGGAGCGGCTGCCGCCGGATTGCCGCGCGAGCTTTGCCGGCGAAGGCGGCTCACCCGCCGTCGGCTTCGACACCGAGGCGCCCGCCTTCCGCGTTTGCGCCGATGCCCTCGAATCCGAATGGGGGAAGGCTGCCGTCATCGTCGGCTGCGGGGCCTCGATCCCAATCGTCGAAAGTTTCCGCTCGCGGCTTGGACTTGACGCGCTCTTGATAGGCTTTGCCCTCGAAGACGACCGCATCCATTCGCCGAACGAGAAATATAATGTCACAAGCTTCGTGAAAGGCGCCCGCAGCTGGGCGAGGATCCTGCATGATCTCGGCGCGGTGGGGAGTCATGACCGTTAGGCTCGCACTCTTGGCGCTGCTCCTGCTGTTGCCGGCGCAGGCGCCGGCAGCGGAGCGTCATGGCTCCGATCAGCCTGGCCGGTTCGACTATTACGTGCTCGTTCTCAGCTGGTCGCCGACCTATTGCGCGCATGAAGGCGATCGGCGCAACGACCGCCAATGCGAAGCCCGGCGGCAGCACGGCTTCACCCTGCACGGACTTTGGCCGCAATATCTCGACGGCTGGCCGCAAGAATGTTGGCGCGGCAGGCGCCCATGGGTTCCCGATCACGTCATCGATCGCATGCGCGACATCATGCCGAGCAAGAATCTCATCATTCACGAATATCGCGAGCACGGCACCTGCGCCGGATTGAGTCCGGCTGATTATTACAAAGCCGCCCGCACGCTCTTCGAGCGCATCGATATTCCCGAGCAGCTGGAAACGCCCGACGATCCGCTGTCGCTCTCACCCGAGAAGATCGAGCGCGAATTCCTGGCAACCAATGCCTGGCTGCGGCCCGAGATGATCTCGATCACATGCCGCAAAGGCGCTCTCTTAGACATACGCGTGTGCTTCGAACGCGACCTCTCTCCTCGCGCCTGCGGAAAGAACGAGGCCAGCCGCGAATGCCGCGTGCCGAGCGTCGCAATCCCCGCCGCCGACTAGGCTAGACGCAGCTACCGGCACTCGAACAGCGCCACGCAGCCGATCCTCTCGATCCGCACGTCGTTGAAGCGATCACGCAGGCCGCGATCGAGCGAATACATGTCGTCGCCGCGATTGTTGAAGACGCCTTTCGCATTGTAGGCCCTCAGCAGCGCTCGCGCGGCCGCATTCGGATTGATGCCGCGTCCGAGAATGGTGGCGCCGAAGAGCACGCCCCCCTCGCGCAGGAGCGCGCGCAAATGGTCGACCGCGCGCAGCTTCCAATCGAGGGTCCCGGGCAGGCAGTGCAACACGTAAGTCAGGGCGATGCTGTCGAAGCGCCCGCCGGCGATCTCGAGCGGCTCGAGCAGATTTGCGCTTTGCGTTTCCGGCCGATAGCGGGCAAGCCGCGCGGCAGAGCGCGCGAGGCAATGCCGGTTGGCGTCGAGCAGGACCAGCCGCTCGAAAGACGCCGGATCGGCGCGATCGATGAAATACCCGGTGCCGCAGCCTGCTTCGAGGTGCTGAGAGGACAGGCTGTTTCGGTATAGCGCCACAAGCCTCTCGGTCGGGCAGCGCCAGGCGAAGCGGTTCGAGAGGCCGTGCACGATGACATCGTAGAGAGGCAGCGTCAGCGGCGTGTAGACCGCCTGCGCGGCTTCTACGGCCGTATCGCTCGGCGTCGATCGGGCGCGGTCTCTCGCTTCGGTCGGCATAGACTAGGCTTAGCCGCCCGCGCCAAAGAAGAAAGGGCACCGGGATGACCCGGTGCCCTTTCGGACAAGATCTGTTTGGGGAAACAGAGTTCAGAAAACAGCTTTCAGCGTGCCGACAACACGCTCGTCGCAGGAGAACACACCGCTCGTGCAGCCTTCGACGTCGGTGTCCCAATAGCGGACATCGAGGGAGAATTTCTCGGCGAAGCCGAGCGTCAGGCCGGCATTCCAATAGGTGTAGTCAATGCCGCCTTCGTCCTCGTCGCCCCATTGGTGGCCGACCAAGCCGCTGATGCTCGGCGTGAAAATCCCCCATTTGTTGAACGAGTAGGAAGCGCCGCCCTCGAGGACGTCATTGTCGCCGATCTCGCCGGTGTTATCCGGGGACCAGTAATTGTTGAGATAGACGGCCACCTTGTCGTTGAAGAGCGTGGTGGAGACGCCGGTCTTCACCTCGAAATAATCGAGCTCACCGAGCCCGCAGGTCGATTCGCAGGCGCCGGGATAGTTGTAATAGATGCCGCCGATATCGAAGGTGAGCTTGCCCCATTTCGGCTTGATACCGCCATAGTAGTCGATCTCGATATTGGCGATGTCCTGCCCGAAGGGCCCGCCGCCGAAATCGAGATTGGACGCCCACACGCCGGCATAGACGATGTTGTAGGTGGCATCGAAGCCGCCCTGAATCGCCGGATTTTCCGAGGTCTGCGAGAAGCCGCGGAACACGTAATCCGTGGTAAGAGCGACGTTGGCCGACAGCGCGAGCTTGTGCGTCGGGGCCACCTCGGCAACCGGTGTCGAGTAAAGATCGGCGGCAACCGCCTGACCCGCGAGGCCCATCAGAGCCACTCCGATCGCTCCGGTTTTAATACTTCTCCCCATGAAAATCCCCCAATTCATCTCACGACCCCGCTTCTGATAGTCCCTATCACCGAGAACGCAGCCCGGTGCCGCGTCCGTGTTGCAAATACAATAGCGGTGTAGATTTCGGCCGCAAAGATAAAGCCATGCTTTGCAATCAGGATTTGGAGGACTGTGACGTTTCTGCAAGCCGCAAGCAACTTTGCTGACACAATGTGCGATGCCAACGATGATCGCCCCGCAATTGGTCAGAACTACCTGCCCAAATTTCGTGCATTTGCCCACAGACACGGCGTTTCCCCGAAAGCCCGACCGTGTCGGAGTGCCACTTGCAAAAAATGCTCGACGCAATAGGCAGTCGGCCGGCCCAAAAACGCCTATTTCGATTCGCTGGCGCAACGTGTTTGGAGAGCGCTTTCGCTCGCTGAAACCATGACAGATCGAGGTCCTCGCTCAGCGGCGCTCGTGACCGGCGCGGCCGTCCGCATCGGCCGCGCCATCGCGCTTTCCCTCGCCGCCGATGGCTGGAAGATCGGCGTCCATTACCGGTCCTCGGAAGCCGATGCAGAGCGCTTGGTGGCGGAGATATTGGAGAATGGTGGTGAGGCCGTGCGGCTCCAGGCCGACCTATCCCGGGAGGAGGACTTGACCAAGCTGATGTCGGATTGCGCCGACCAACTCGGCCCGACCACCCTCCTCGTCAACAATGCCGCAATCTTCGAGCCCGACGACGTCGCCACGCTCGATTTTGCCGGCTGGGAGGCGGAATTCGCCATCAATCTGCGGGCGCCGGTGTTTCTCTCGCAGGCCTTCGCCAAGGCTTTGCCGCCCGAAAAAACCGGATCGATCGTAAATCTGGTGGATCAATGCGTCATGCGCCCGGCAACCAACTTTTTCTCCTACACGCTCGCGAAGTCCGCGCTGTGGACGGCAACGGGCATGCTGGCGAAGGCGCTTGCCCCGCAGATCCGCGTCAACGCCATCGGTCCAGGGCCGGTGCTCCCCAGCCGCTGGCAATCGGAGGAGGAATTCCGCGGCGAGTTCCAAGCGACACCGCTTGGGCGAGGCGCCACGCCGGAGGAAATTTGCGCCGCGATCCGCTTCCTCATCGCAACCCCATCGATCACCGGGCAGACCATCCTGCTCGATGGCGGCCAGCACCTCGTTTGAACGGGCCGCCAGGCCTTGAAGTGGTCATCGCCTAGGCCATACTTCACTAGAATATCCGGCGCGCCCTGCAGCGCCTTCAGGACCTCAATGCCCTTGGACAAGACCGACAGCGCTGAAGACTCGCTCCTTTCCCGCGCGCGTAATGCGTTGTTCGGGCCGGAGCGAGGCGCGCCCGTCATCGCCAAGGAGGCAAAGACAGCGCCGACCGGCCCCGGCGTCTACCGCATGATCGATCAGGAGGGCGAAGTCCTCTATGTCGGCAAGGCGCGCAGCCTCAAGAAGCGGGTGCAGAGCTATGCGCGCGGGCAAGGCCATTCCAACCGCATCGCCCGCATGGTGGCCGACACCGCCTCCATGGAATTCGTCTCCACCGCCACGGAGACGGAAGCGCTGCTGCTCGAAGCCAATCTGATCAAAAGGCTGAAGCCGCGCTTCAATGTGGTGCTGCGGGACGACAAGTCCTTTCCGTTCATCCTCATCGCCCGCGACCACAAATTTCCGCAGATCCTGAAGCATCGCGGCGCCAGAGGCCGCCAAGGCGATTATTTCGGACCGTTCGCCTCGGCGGGCGCCGTCAGCCGCACGGTCAACACGCTGCAGCGGGCGTTCCTGTTGCGCTCTTGCTCCGATCCCTATTTCGAAAGCCGCGTGCGCCCTTGCCTGCTGTTCCAGATCAAGCGCTGCAGCGCGCCCTGCACGGCGGAAATCTCGGAAGACGATTACGGCGCGCTCGTCGATGAGGCGCTGAAATTCCTCACCGGCGAGAGCGATGAGGTGAAACGCAGGCTGCACGCGCTGATGGATGAAGCGAGTCTCAAGCAGGACTATGAACGCGCGGCGAGCTTCCGCGACCGGCTGACGGCCCTCAGTCACGTGCAATCGCATCAGGGCATCAATCCCGCGAGCGTGAAGGACGCCGATCTTTTCGCCGCGCATCAAGATGGCGGCCAGACCTGCATCCAGGTGTTCTTCTTCCGCACCGGCAACAATTGGGGCAACCGCGCTTATTTCCCGCGCGCCGATAAAAGCCTGCCGGTGGAGGAGGTGCTCGAATCCTTCGTCGCCCAATTCTATGACGACAAGCCGCCGCCGAAGCTGGTGCTCCTCTCGCACGAGGTCGCCGGACGACGCCTGCTCGCCGATGCCTTGTCGCTCAGGGCCGGCCACAAGGTCGGCGTTCTGTCTCCGCAGCGGGGCGAAAAGCGTGAATTGATGGCGCAGGCGCTGGTCAATGCCCGCGAAACGCTGGCGCGGCGACTGGCGGAAGCCTCTTCGCAAGCGGCGATCCTCGCCCGGCTCGCGGAGCTGTTTGAACTCGACGACGCTCCCGAACGCATCGAAGTATTCGACAACAGTCACATCTCGGGAACCAATCCGGTCGGCGCCATGATTGTCGCGGGACCCGAGGGTTTCATCAAAAGCCAATACCGGAAGTTCAACATTCGCTCCGAGGACCTTGCTCCCGGAGACGATTACGCCATGATGCGGGAGATGCTGACCCGACGCTTCAGCAGGCTTTCGCGCGACAAGGCTTCGGCCAATGGCTGGGCGGCGCCGGACCTCGTCCTCATCGACGGCGGCCCCGGGCAGCTCTCGGCCGCGCGCGCCGTTCTCGACGAGCTTGGCCTTTCGGAGATTTGCCTCGCAGCCGTCGCCAAGGGGCCCGATCGCAATGCCGGGCGCGAGCGCATCTATCTGCGGGACAAGGATCCGCTTTTGCTCGAGCCGCGCGACCCCGTGCTCTATCACATCCAACGCCTGCGCGATGAAGCGCACCGCTTCGCCATCGGCGCCCATCGCGCCCGCCGCAAGAAGTCGATGCAGTCTTCGCCGCTGGACGAGGTCCCGGGCATCGGCCCAAATCGCAAGCGCGCGCTGCTCAAGCATTTCGGCTCGGCCAAGGCGGTGAGCCGCGCCGGCGTCGCGGACCTCGCCAATGTCGAGGGCGTCAGCGCGCAGATGGCGCGGACGATCTACGATCATTTTCACGAAGGGAACCGCTAAGTGGAGTCGCGTTCCAATATTGCCGGCGAGAAATTTTCGCCGGCCGGCCGGCGCGGGACGCGGGTGGGCTTCGGTAGCCTGCCGAACATCCTCACCTATGGGCGCATCATCGCCATTCCGGCGCTGGTCGCCTGTTTCTTTGTCGACGGCGATTGGGGTCGCTGGACGGCGATGTGGATCTTCATCGCCGCCGGCGTCAGCGATTTCCTCGACGGCTATTTCGCGCGCGCCTGGCAGCAGCAAAGCGCCATCGGCCGCATGCTCGACCCGATCGCCGACAAGCTGATCGTCTCCGCCGCTCTGCTCATGCTCGCCGCCGATCAGACGATCGCCGGCTGGTCGCTCTGGGCCGGCGTCATCATTCTCTGCCGCGAGATCCTGGTTTCGGGCTTGCGCGAATTTCTCGGCTCTCTCGCCGTCGGAGTGCCGGTCACCAGGCTCGCGAAATGGAAGACCGTGCTGCAGATGGTAGCGATCGGCTTTCTGCTGGCGGGAAGCGCCGGCGACAAAGTGTGGTCGCACACCACCACTTTCGGCCTTAGCCTCCTTTGGATGGCGGCATTGCTGACGCTCTATACGGGCTACGACTATCTGCTGGCGGCCGTGCGCCATGCGCGCGACGAGAGGGATTAGCCTTGCGGCTCCTCTATTTCGCCTGGGTGAAGGAGAAGACCGGCATCGGCGCCGAGGACATCGACCTCCCCGCCGAGGTTAGGACGATCGGCGATCTGATAGCATGGCTGAAAAGCCGCGGGCCGGAATACGCCAACGCCTTCGAACGCACCGAGGTGATCAAGGCAGCGATCGATCAGCGCCATGTGCGGCACGATGCGGAGATCAGGGGCGCCGGCGAGATCGCCTTCTTCCCGCCGGTGACGGGCGGCTGATGACTGTCCGTGTCCATCGTCATTGCCGGGCCGAAGCCCCGCGAGCATCGCGAGCGGCCGGCGCGATCGTGACCCGGCAATCCAGAGCCACTTGCTTTGTGCTCGTTGCCTCGTGGATGCCCGGCACAAGGCCGGGCATGACGAAAGAAAACCGGAGTCTCGTCGCCAATGATCCGCGTCCAAACCGAAGATTTCGACATCGGCGCCGAGATCGCAGCTGAAGGCCGACCGCTCCGACATCGGCGCCATCGTCACTTTTCTCGGCACCGTGCGCGACCACGCCGGAGGCCGCGCCGTCGAGGAGATGGTGCTCGAGCACTATCCCGGCATGACCGAGACCGAGCTGCGGCGCATCGAGAAGGAAGCAAGCGAACGCTGGCCGCTTCAAGCGTGCCTCATCGTCCACCGGCATGGCAGCTTGAAGCCCGGCGACAATATCGTGCTGGTGGTCACAGCCTCCGAGCATCGCGAAGCAGCGTTCCGCGCCGCGGAATTTCTGATGGACTACCTCAAGACCAACGCGCCGTTCTGGAAGCGAGAACGCGGCCCCGAAGGCGCCCACTGGGTCGAAGCTAATCGGCGCGACGAGATCGCCGGGCAGCGCTGGGACACGCCGAAAAACGCGGCCGAGTAGCCCGCCTTGCTTCAAGCCTATCTGTCACGCTGGGACCTCGAGCCCGACGGCGAGACGATCGTCACGGGAACGAGCGAGCTTCTGCCCGTCCGCCGCGACGGTACTCCCCTGATGCTGAAGCTTGCGCTCGAGCCGGAAGAGAAACGCGGCGGCGCCTTGATGCCATGGTGGGATGGGCGACGGCGCCGCGCGCGTCATCGCGCATGACGACGATGTGCTGCTGCTCGAGCGCGCCACGGGTTTGGCCTCGCTCTCGGCAATGGCGCGAAACGGTGAGGACGACGAGGCGAGCCGCATCATTTGCGACGTCGCGGCGAAGCTGCATGCGCCGCGCGATCGGCCGCCCCCTCCAGGGCTCGTGCCGCTCGACCAATGGTTCCGGCCGCTTGAGACGATGGCGGCGTCGCAAGGCGGCATCATCCTCGAAGGCGCGGCGGCGGCGCGCGACCTCCTTCGCACCGCGCAGGACATTGCCGTGCTGCATGGCGACATTCATCACGAGAACATTCTCGATTTCGGTTCGCGCGGCTGGCTGGCCATCGATCCGAAGGGTCTTTTCGGCGAACGCGCTTTCGACTTCGCCAATCTGTTCCGCGATCCCGACCATGCGATCGCGACGGCGCCGGGACGCATGGCGCGTCAGGCCGGCATCGTCGCCGCGCGCGCCAATCTCGATCGCACGCGGCTGCTGCAATGGGTGCTGGCCTTCGCCAGCCTCTCGGCATGCTGGATCATCGGCGACGGCGAGGATCCGGCAAACGATCATCGAGATCGCGACACTCGCCGCGGCCGAGCTCCGCCGCTAAAGCTCAGCGTCCCGTGATGATCGGCACGCCGCGCGGCGCAACGGGCAGATACGGTCCCCAGACGCAGACATCCGCCCAGGCGCATGGCCCCCGGCGCGGACATTGCCGCTGATAGTTGCAAGAGCGGCAGCGATAGACGGGGCGGCAGCCGCGGCAGCGCGCGATGCGCTGACAATCGCGCCAGACGAGCACGGGCAGCACCGGACTTTGATGGGTGACAGCGGCGCCGGCATTGCCGGTGAGCGGTGTGGCGCGCGCTTCATTGGCGGCGCCGAAGCCGAGCGCGACACCGAGCAGAAGGGCCAGGCACAGGCCCACGAAACGACGATGCATGCCACCCCTCCCCCAAGATCAGCCCGGTAGAGAGTGCCGTTTGCCAGCGTGTCTTGCAACCGAACTTAGCGGCGGAGCAGAGCCGCACGCCGGGTCCTGCCGCCGCTCCCAGCGCGCACGCTGCAGAGCCGGGACGTCGTCCTCCCTTTCCGGATAGCCGATGCAAAGATGCGCGATGAAGGACCAACCATCTGGAACATCGAGGATTTTGGCCATGCGGGAGGGATCGAGGATCGAGACCCAGCCGACGCCGATGCCCTCTGCCCGCGCCGCGAGCCACAGCGTGTGAATGGCGATCGCCACCGAATAATCGAGCGATTGCGGCATCGTCCGGCAACCAAGCCCGTGGCCCTGCAAGGTGCCGCGGTCGCAGAAAACGGAAAGCTGACAGGGCGCGTCATCGAGCCCGGCGAGCTTCAGCCGCGCATAAAGGCCGGCGCGGTCTCCGCTCTGATCGGCGAGCGCGTCGCGATTGCAGGCCTCGAAGCAATCGCGGATCGCGCTCCGCCGCGCCGCATCTTCCACCAGCACGAAGCGCCAAGGCTCGCTCAACCCGACCGAAGGTGAAAGACACGCCGTCGCGATCAGGCGCTCGATCGCGCCGCCGGCCAGCGGCTCTGGTCGGAAGCGGCGCACATCGCGCCGCCAGACGAGCAGCCTGTGCAGCTCTTGCCGGAAGGCGGCATCGAAACTCCGGTGCAGGGCTTGCTATCGCGATGTCTTCCGTTTGGTCCATTTGCGGACCATAGCACGCCCTTCATCCTCATCCTGAGGAGGGCCGCAAGGCCCGTCTCGAAGGATGAGGAGCCAATGTCTTCATGCTTCGAGACGCGCCCTTTCGGGCGCTCCTCAGCATGAGGATCACAGGGAATCAGCCGGCAGCGAAGTTGGCGTCGAACTCCGAACAATCGTCGCGAAGCAATTGCTCAACGCTCATGGCGCGAGATTAGCACGGATCGGGCCTGGCGCCGGACGCAACCAATCCCCACCTTGTCCCCTGCAACCTATTCCTGTAGCGGAATGACCCCACACTAAAGGAGGCCAATTGAAACCGCTTTTTGGAATCTCGCTCGGCACAATTTTACGCGTGATCGTTGCTGCATCCGTGTTTGTCCTGCCGGCGTCGCCGCCATCTATTTCTTCGCCTTTCGTCCGGATGCAGCGCGCTATCCGATCCGCGGCGTCGACGTCTCGCGGCATCAGGGCGAGATCGATTGGCAGCGCGTCGCGCGCGACGAGATCGCCTTCGCCTATATCAAAGCGACCGAAGGCGGAGATTGGCGCGATCCCAACTTCAAGGCGAATTGGGACGGCGCGCGCAAAGCCGGGCTGAAGACCGGCGCCTATCATTTCTTCACGCTCTGCCGCCCGGCGATCGACCAGGCGAAGAATTTCGTCGAGATGCTGCCGAAAGATGCCGATGCGCTGCCGCCGGTGCTCGACATCGAATACGTCGGCAATTGCAGCCGCCGTCCTTCCAAGGAAGAGCTGAAGACCGAGATCGCGACTTTCGTCGCGCATGTCGAAGCCGAGACCGGGCGTCAGCTGCTGCTGTATGTGCCGGGCGATTTCCTCGCAGCCTATGGCTCCGTGCTGCCGAAGCGGCCGATGTGGCGGCGCTCCATCCTGCGCGCCCCGCGCAGCGACGATTGGGTGCTCTGGCAATATCACTTCGCCGGGCTGGTCGACGGCATCAGCGGCGGCGTCGACCTCAACGTCTTCAACGGCGACCGCGGCGCGTTCGCGAAATTCGCGGGCGAGTAGCGATGCAGGAAGCTCCGGCATGGTTCTGGCGATGCCATGCTGGTGGAGTCGCCCTCCGTAAAATCGACCTTGAAATGCTTTTCAAACCGTGCCCGAACCTCATGACCGATCAGTTTGTATTGTGCCTTTGCCTGTGCAGATGGGATGTAGCGAAACAGCCGGCTCAATGCGTATGCGTCGTCCATAGAGATATCCGCGATGATGCAATAGCCATCGGCATCGAACTCGCGAGGATCAAACAGCTGCGGCAAGTCCTTGAGAGTTCGTAGCGTGCGTTGCGACACTCTCAGGCCGGTACCATCGACTGCCCGCGTTAATCTCTCGGCGCTATGATGCAGCTTTTCTAATTGACGCGTTATCTTCTCTATTTTGTGTCAAGGTTTTCCAACACGCGCTCGATGGGCGATTTCATGATCGCGGTTCGGTTCAGGTCCGCGAGATGAAACGTGACGGATTGAGCCATGGTTGTTTGGTGAAACGTGTACCTGAATTTGAGCGTAACTGCCGGTTCTGGGTTCTTAAAATCTCGATCATTGAACCCAGCAAGAAATAAAGCTCCGATCCGGACAAAAGCGCGCGTAGTCCACGATCCCCAAGTGAGGTCAGGCAATCGCCGTCCAACGGAAAGTTGGCCTCAATTTCACACTGAACACCTGTAATCGCATCGGTTTCGTGGGTATTCGTTAAACGGACATACCCAAGAATGTTCTAGTATGTAACTCCGATGCGCAATGGCATTAGCGACTGCTTGGGTCTGGCCCGCACGTCCTCGATTTCGTAATGCTCCATCACCTCGCTGTGGGACCCGCGGCGCTTGTAGTATTTTCGGTCATTGCTTTGATGTGGCGCCTGCGGGCTGGGCAGTACTTCGAGCACATAGATTGTACCCGTTGAAATTTGAAAGTCTCGCACGTTAACCGTCTCTATCGCCGGGAACGTGCTTCCATTAATAGTTTGATAGATCCAATCTGGCTTTGAAGACCGGGTGTACCCTCATCCACACGAACCGGCGTCCCGTCTTTGGCCTCAATCCCAATGATGAAGATACCGCCTGCAGAATTGGCCATAGCCGTAACCGTCTTGCACAGCGTACTTGCATCGCGGTTGATGAGAATGGCCGATCCCTTGTATTCAAGGTTTACGCCTTCAGGAATTTGCTCGGTGACGATGTTTTGCACATCATCAAGCGTCGCGTATTTTTGGGCCATCATGTGTGCAAATTCGGCTAAGGCCAAACTCTCCTCGGATTGGGCTGGCAAATAATTAAGTTTCTCAATTGCGTTTGACCCGAGATCGGGTTCACCTGTCCTATCAAGCACGCTAAAGCGGCTACCGATGGTCCGCGTCCCGAACGAGCTGATTCTCAATGACGCCGAACTCCTACGCCTGACCGGTGAAATAAATCTCCTATGGGACGAGATCGAAATGTACTTGTGGTACATATTCGACGAGCTTCTTGGAAGCACCGACTGGCGCTACAGCTACGTAATTTTCTTTTCCCACCAAGGTCACCGCGCACGGCGAGATATGCTTGAAGCTCTCGCCTCTGTCGCCCTCGAACGGAAGCAAAAGCAACTCGAGCAGCTCGCGAAGCTGTTAGCCGTGTTTCTGCAGCATCCCATAAACGGAACAACATTACGCACGGCCTTTGGAATCGGGAAGAGGGGAAGGCAGACGCACCGATCACTCGGACGCCGCTCAAGCGCGACTATCAAAAGGGTGCAGCGCTCGCATACACGAAAAAGGACCTTGCCCGTGTCCGGGACGAGTTCGTCGCCCTCGAAAGCGATGTGTACGCCTTCGCCGAGCCAGGTTGGGACCGGTCCATGGCAAAGCGAGCCAAGCTCAGGCCAAGCGTGATGCTCGCAAATAGAGCCCCTTTTAGGGGCTTCATTCAAAGGCCTTGCTGTACACAAAGGCCAAGCGTGCGAGGGCTAATTCGCAGCGATATTCGCCGCGAGTTGGCGTTCCGGTCTCTCCCCTCGCAGCGCCCGGTTTCGCCGGGCGCACCAGCGCGGAATAGTCCGCCATCAGCGCGCGGGTGATGTCGCCGACGGCGAAACGGTAAGGCCCGATCTCGGAGACGGGCGTCACTTCGGCCGCCGTCCCTGTGATGAAACATTCGGAGAAATCCGCCATCTCCTCCGGCATGATCACCCGCTCGATCACTTCAAGCCCGCGCTTCTTGGCGAGGTCGATCACCGTGCGGCGCGTGATGCCGTCGAGGAAGCAGTCTGGAAGCGGCGTATGCAACACGCCGTCCTTGATGAAGAAGATATTGGCGCCGGTCGCCTCGGCGATCTGGCCGCGCCAATCGAGCATCAGCGCATCGGCATAGCCGGCGCGCTCGGCGCGATGCTTCTCGATGGTGCAGATCATATAGAGCCCGGCCGCCTTGCTCTTCGCCGGCGCGGTGCGCGGATCGGGGCGGCGATAGCCGGCGATGGCGAGCTTGAGGCCGCTCGTCAGCGCCGCGGGATCGAAATAGGCGCCCCAATCCCAGGCGGAGATGGAGAGATTGATGCGGGTCGCCTGCGCCGAGACGCCCATCTGCTCGCTGCCGCGCCAGGCGATCGGGCGCACATAGCCGTCGATCAGCCCATTGGCGCGAACCACCTCGCGGCAGGCCTGGTCGATCTCGGCGACGCTGTAGGGAATTTCGAAGTCGAGCCCCTTCGCCAACTCATGTAGACGCTGACTATGCTCGGTGAGCTTGAAGATCTCGCCGCCATAGACGCGCTCGCCCTCGAAGACAGCGCTCGCATAATGCAGCGCGTGGGTGAGGACATGCACCTTGGCGTCGGCCCAAGGGATCAGCTCGCCATTCAGCCAAATGACGCCCTCGCGCTGATCGTAGGGCTGCGGTGCCATCGAAACGATCCTCCCAGAGCTTGGGCCGGCGGAACCAAGCCCCGAAAGCCGATTTATTATGCCCTCAAGCCCCACTCGCACAACATTGCGAAGAAAAGCTTGGAAGAATATCTATGGAATTAAGTCAACAAGGCTGACATAAGTCCTCTACAATGGGCCCCAAATTAAGTCAACATGACTGACATAAATGAGAGCCTGAGAGAACCCGCCACCCAGCCGCGCCGCAACCGTGCCGCGGCCAGGAGGCCGAGGCGCCAGCCCGCCGCCGAGCTCTTGGCCTTCGCCGAGCTTCTCTTCTTCGCCTATCGCGATTTCACTCAGGACGCGGACGCCATCCTGCAGGAATTCGGCTTCGGCCGCGCGCATCACCGGGTGCTGCATTTCGTCAACCGCCATCCGGGCCTCCGCGTCGCCGATCTCCTCGACATTCTCAAGATCACCAAGCAGAGCCTTGGCCGCGTGCTGAAGCAGCTGATCGACAAAGGCTATGTCGTGCAGAAAGTCGGCGGCGTCGACCGCCGCGAGCGCCTGCTCTTCACCACCGATGCCGGGCGGGCTCTGGCGAAACGGCTCGCCTCCCCGCAAGCCGAGCGGCTGGCGCAGGCCCTCGATGCCGCGGGGCAAGGCGGCATCCACTCCATCCGCACTTTTCTCAGCGCCATGATCGATGCCGAAGAACGGCCCAAAGTCTCCTCCATCATGGAGTCAGCGTCCGACGCCGCCGCCGAGCGCGGCAATGCGGAGGGGATGTGACGATGGTCGTGCAAGTCAGAGCGCAGCGCGGCAAGGTCCCGGACGACAATTCGCCCCACATCCTCGTCATCGACGACGACAACCGCATCCGCGATCTGCTCGCCCGCTATCTGCATGAGCATGGCTTCCGCGTCACCACCGCGGTCGATGCAGCCTCGGCGCGCGCCACCATGCGCGGGCTGACCTTCGATCTTCTCATCCTCGATGTGATGATGCCGCATGAAATCCGGCCTCGATTTCGCACGGGCGCTCCGGCGTGAATCGCAGGTGCCGATCCTCATGCTGACGGCGCGCGCCGAGCCCGGCGACCGCATCGAAGGCCTCGAAGCCGGCGTCGACGATTATCTCGCAAAGCCCTTCGACCCGCGCGAATTGCTGCTCCGGGTCAGCAATGTGCTCCGCCGCGGCGCCAGCGCGCCGGCCACCGGCGAAGTGCGCTTAGGGCCCTATGTATTTCACGTCGGCCGGGGCGAGTTGCGCTGCGGAGATGAAACCGTCCGCCTCACCGAACGCGAGCGCGAGCTGTTGCGATATTTTGCGCAGCGTCCCGGCGTCCCCGTCGCCCGGCATGAACTCGCCAAGGAGGACGGCGAGAATGGCGGCGAGCGCGCCATCGACGTGCAGATCAATCGGCTGCGGCGCAAGATCGAGAAAGACCCGGCCAATCCGGTCTATCTGCAGACCGTGCGCGGCAAGGGCTACATCCTTTATCCGGAATGACCCTCGCGGTTCCGAACATCGCGCCCGTCTATGCGGGACTGCGCACCCTTTACGGGAAAATCGCCACCGCCATACGCGCCAAGATGCCGAAGGGCCTCTATGCGCGCGCGCTGATCATCATCATCGCGCCGATGGTGCTGCTGCAATCGGTCCTGACCTTCGTCTTCCTCGAGCGGCACTGGGAGACGGTGACGAAGCGGCTCTCCACCGCGACCGTGCAGAACCTCGCCATGCTGATCAAGCTGCACGATGCCTATCCGAGCCCGAGCGACACCGACACGATCGTCAAGCTGGCCGATGAAATTTACGGCCTCCGCGTCAAATTCATTCCAGACGACGTGCTGCCGCAGGAGCGATCCCGGCCTTTCTTCGATCTGCTCGACAGCACCCTTTCGGATGAGATCAATCGCAAGATCGGCAAGCCCTTCTGGATCGATACGGTCGGCAGATCGAGCTATGTCGACATCCGCATCAAGCTGAATGCCGGCGTGATGCATATTTTGGCCCGGCGCAGTCAGACCTACGCCTCCAACTCTCACATCTTCCTCTTGTGGATGCTGGCGACGTCGCTGGTGCTGCTCACCGTCGCCATTCTGTTCTTGCGCAATCAGATCAAGCCGATCCTCAGGCTGTCGGAGGCCGCCGAACGGCTCGGCAAGGGGCGCCCGCCCCCGCCCGATTTCCGCCCGCGCGGCGCCCGCGAAGTGCGGCAAGCAGCGCAAGCCTTCATCGAGATGCGCGACCGCATCGAGCGGCATGTCGAGCAGCGCACCACCATGCTTGCCGGCGTCAGCCACGATCTCCGCACCGTGCTCACGCGCTTCCGGCTACAGCTGGCGATGTTCGAGGACGGCCCGGAGGTGGAGGAACTACGTAACGACGTCGACGAGATGCAGGCGATGCTCGAAGATTACATGGCCTTCGCCAAGGGCGATGCCGGCGAAGAGATCGTCACCACCAATGTCGAGGAAATTCTCGCCGAGGTGCGCAACCAGGCGCATACGACCAAGGAGATCCGGGTCGAGGTCGAGCAAAGGCCGCTCATCGTTCCCTTAAGGCGGCATGCCTTCAAGCGCGCGGTGGCGAACCTCGTCAACAACGCGATCCGCTTTGCCGACCATGTCTCGGTCAGCGCCGCGCGCGAGGATGGATCGCTGGTGGTCGAGGTGGAGGATAACGGCCCGGGCATTCCTGAGAATGAGCGCGAGCATGTGTTCCGTCCGTTCTACCGCCTGGACGACGCCCGCAATCAGCCGGCCGGCGCCGGCTCGACCGGCCTTGGCCTCGCCATTGCCCGCGACATCGCCCGCATCCATGGCGGCGATATCGCGCTCGAGCAATCGAAGCTTGGGGGTCTCCGCGCGGTTCTGAAGGTTCCCGTCTGAGCGAAAGCATTGTAGCTTCCCCCGCTGGAATTGAATTCGGGGGGACGTATGCAAAGAGCTTTGAGTGTCGCCGCAATTCTGCTCGCGTCGGTTTTGTCTACGATGGCCGCCGCGCAAATGAGCGCCGGCGGGAGTGCCCCAAGCGCGGAGGAGCCGAGCCTTACCCTTCCCGAAGAGATGCCGGCACTCGCGCTTCCCGATGACATGACCAATCCGACGGTCGACGCTCCCGCGAGTGAATCCACCGAAACGGCGGACCCCGCGCCGGGCGCCATGGGCGATCCTTATTTTGTCAGCCCGGGCGAGACCTGGCAGACTCCCTATTCCGTCGAGGGCGAAGAGACGCTCGATCCCGAAAGCAACTAAATGCTTCGCAATTGATGCTCACCCGCGCCGCGGCGACGAGCAAAAGAGAGGATACGCCATGCGCCTAGCAACATACGGATTGGCGGCTTTGTTCGGCCTGACGATCGCAGGCGGCGCACTGGCGCAGGGCGACGCGATACAGGAGACCGAGGAGCCCGGCAGCGAGATCGAGATCGAGGCGGGCGATGACGGCGTCGAGATCGGGCGCGAAAAGGATCTCGAAGGCGCGCCGATGGAGAATGAAGGGACGACGCCCCTTCAGCCGCTGGATGACCCGGACGCGCCGGTGGATCCCGACCCCGTCGACGCGGAATTGCCGGGCGAAGGGCCGGAGGATCTCTCCGGCCCCGGCGATGAGGATCCGCTTCCCGAGTGAGCTTCGCTTAGATCCCGGCAGGTCCGGGCGCTGGCGCCGGTCCAACCGGCGCCGGGGCCGGCGGCGTTTCCGGGCGAGAACTCGGGCTCCTGGCGGCGCCAGCCTCTCGGCACGAAGCCGCAGGCAAAGCGGCAAACGCTCTCGAAGCCTTTCAGCCAATCCTCGCCGCGCCGGAGCTTCCGGTCGAGCGCAGCCATGGTGCGGTCGAGGCCCGGCGTAGAATCGTCGAGCCAGGTGCGGAACACTTGCGTGTAGATCGCCGTCAGCCCCGCGACGCGAACGCTTGTCCCCGCGCCGTCGCTGCTCGCGCCGGCGCCGACCAGCATCCAATATTGGGACGCGAGCGTCGAACAAAGGAGCGCCGCGGAGTCCGAAGGATGGCAGCAGATCGCCGGAAAGATGCGGGCAAGGCCCGGCTTGAACGGCGCCATCACCTCGAAACGGGTCATGAGGACATCGAACAGCCGGTCGCGCGGGCTTTGATCGGGTCCGGCAGGGCCGATCTTGCGCAACACCTCGGCATCGACCTCCTGCTGAAAGGCCTTGAGGATATCCGTCTTGCAGGTGAAATCGCGGCGGAGATCGGCAAGGCTCAATCGCGTCCGCTCGGCGATGGCCGGAAAGGTCACCTCATTCCATCCGCGCTCTGCCGCAAGCTCGAGCGCCGCGCGAATAGCTCTGTTTCGGTTGCTGAATTCCTCGAACATGTCGTCACTCCTTCCTCCCCGCATATAGGGCGGCAACCTTGGGCCCGGTAGGGGAACGCGGTATTTCCGGCGGGGGTTCGGTTCAGGAGGAGAGTTCGCGGGATCGTTTCGCCGCCGCTTTGACGGCGCGCGCGAGGAGCTCGGCCAGCCCATCCTTACCCATCAGCACTTCCAGCGCCGCAGCCGTCGTTCCCGTTCGGCGAAGTGACATTCTGCCGAAGCTCGGCAGGCGACAGGTCTGAGCGCTGCAGCAGCTCTCCGGCGCCCGCGACGGTGGCGCGGGCGAGGTGGGCGGCAAGCTCCGCATCGAGCCCCGCGTCCCGACCTGCCTCGGCGAGGCATTCTGCGAGCAGGAACACATAGGCCGGACCGCTGCCGGACAATGCAGTGACCGCGTCAAGTAACGCCTCATCGTCGATCCAGAGCACGTCCCCCACCGCTTCGAGCAGCGCCGTGCAGAATTCCACCTGCGCCGCGCTCACCGAGGCGTTGGCGATCGCGACGGTGACCCCGCGGCCCACACTCGCCGGCGTGTTCGGCATCGAGCGGACGATGGCGGTGCCGGCGGGGAGAGGACGGGCGAGGCTCGCCAGCGTCCTCCCAGCCGCGACGGAAATCACCAGCGTGTCGCCGCCGATGGACGGGGCGAGCTCCGCCAGCACGTCGTCCATGAGTTGCGGCTTCACCGCCAAGACGGCGACCGCCGCTTCGCCGGACGGCGGAGTGCGCGCGGCCCGCAAGCCATGACGCGCGAGAAGGGCTTCGGCCTCGGCCGAGGGCGACGGGTCCTGCACGGTCACGCGTGAAGGGTCGAGACCCTGCCGCAGCCATCCGGCCAGGAGGGCGGTTCCCATCTTGCCCGCGCCGACGAGAAGCAGCGGGCCCGCTGAGCGAAGTGTCACGCTTGTCCTTGCGTCTCGAACAGGGCGGCGGCGAGCGCCTCCTCCGGAGACTTGCCGGCCCAGATCACGAATTGAAAGGATTGATAATAGCGCTCACAGGCTTCGAGCGCCGCTCGCAAAAGGCCCTCGCATTGGGAAGGGTGGGTCTTGCCACCCGCGAGAAGCAATCCGTGCCGGTAAAGCAGCATGCCGTCCTCGCGCCAGAGATCGAAATGGCCGAGCCAGAGCTGCTCGTTGATGAGCGCCAGAAGCCGGTACATCTCGCCGAGCCTCGGCGTTGCGACCTTGCAGTCGAAAGCGCAAGCGAGATGAAGTGCGTCGAGGTCGTCGCGCCAATTGATCGAGAGGTTGTAATCGCAATAAGCGCCCGAGATCGAGAGCGTCAGCTCGTCGGGAGCGCTGCGCTCGAATGCCCAATCGTGGGTCGTGGCCAGATGCTCGACCAAATCCACCGGATTGGAGAATCGCTCATAATTGGCTTGTGCCGTTGCCATGCGTGTCCTCTGAGGGCCTCAGCAGAGTTGCGCGCACGCGTGCCGCCGCCGCGAATCAGCTTGTGAATCAGTTATATATCCCACGAACTCTTGCCACCAACTCTCGGCAAGCCGACTTATTCAAAATGCTGTGGATGAGGCGTGGAATAACTGTGGATTCTGCTTCGGTTTCCGCGCAATCGGAGTCCGATTCGCTGCAGGGCCCGGCGCGCTAGAACCGTTTCGGGCGTGTGCTACGGATCGGCCGTGATGCCTGCGGCGTGCTGAGATCGGCCTCGAATTCATCGAGCAAGGCTTCGAGCTCGGCAAGCCGCGTCTTCAGCTGCTCGTTCTCCTCGCGCGCCTTTTGCGCCATCGCCTTCACCGCCTCGAACTCCTCGCGCTGCACAACATCGAGCTCGCGCAAAATGTTCTCGGCCTGAGAGCGGACGACGCTTTCGATTTCCTTGCGAACGCCCTGCGCGGCCCCGGCCGCATCGGTGATGAGCTTGCCGAGCTCATCGAAGAACCGCCCTGTGGTCTGCGTCATGAGAACGCTCCTCTTGGAATCCGCGCATAATGGAACCCGGGTCCTCCGCGATCAAGGCGCGTGCCGTCACAAATGCCTCGCGCCTTGACAGGCAGAAGGTGGCGGTGAAGGGTCCGGACCAATTCAAAGCGAAAGCCGAGGCCATGCCGCTCTTCGCCATCCCCTACCCAATCATCGATCCGATCGCCATCGAGGTCGGGCCCGTCGCCGTCAGATGGTACGGCCTCGCCTACATGGCCGGCATCCTGCTCGGCTGGCTTTATGGGCGCACGTTGGTCTCGCGGCCGGAGCTCTGGAACGGCAAGCCGCCGATGACGAAGAGTCAGGCGGACGATTTCCTCCTCTGGATCACGCTCGGCATCGTGCTCGGCGGCCGGCTCGGCTTCGTGCTGTTCTACGAGCCGAGCTATTTCCTGGCGAACCCGCTCGATATTCCTGCCGTGTGGAAGGGAGGCATGTCCTTCCATGGCGGATTGCTCGGCGTCGTTGCCGCCGTATATTTTTACTCGCGGCGGATCGGCATCAATCCGCTGTCCCTCGGCGACATCGCCTCGGCCGCGACGCCTTTCGGGCTTTTCTTCGGGCGCATCGCCAATTTCATCAATGCCGAGGTTGTCGGCCGCGCCAGCGATGTTCCCTGGGCGATGGTTTTTCCCGGCGCAGGGCCAGAGCCGCGCCATCCGAGCCAGCTTTACGAAGCGGCGCTCGAAGGCCTCGTGCTTTTCGCGATCCTGGCCGTCGCCGTGTTCCGCTACAAGGCGCTGACACGGCCTGGCACGATCTTCGGGCTATTCCTCGTTTTCTACGGGATCTTCCGCAGCCTCGTTGAGTTCGTGCGGGAGCCGCATTTCGGGCATCCCCTCGATATCGGCATCCTCACGCCGGGCATCGTTTATTCCATTCCGATGATCCTGATCGGAGCCTGGCTGATCTGGCGCGCACGCGTAACGCCCGCCTCCGCTTCCGAGCCCGCTAAGTCCAAGACGCAGGATGCCTCTTGAGCGGCCCGCATCGTCTCTGAAAGAGCGCCTCGCCGCGCGCATCGCCGCCGAAGGCCCACTCACTCTGGAAGCCTACATGCGGGCCTGCCTGCTCGATGATGCCGAAGGCGCCTATGCGGCGAAGCAGCCGATTGGCGCGGAAGGGCATTTCATCACCGCGCCTGAGATCAGCCAGATCTTCGGCGAGCTCATCGGTCTTTGGGCCGCCTCGGTCTGGCAGAGCATGGGCGAGCCGGCGCGCGTCATCGTCGCCGAGCTTGGCCCCGGCCGCGGCACGATGCTTGCCGATGCGATCAGAGCTTGGCGCGTGGTGCCGCGCTTTGCCGAGTCCGTCTCAATTGCGCTCGTCGAGCGCAGTCCGCGCCTCGCGGCACTGCAACGCGAAACGCTCAAAGATGCCGGCGTGCCGCTCGCATGGTTCGCAGGATTGGAGGACGTCCCGGCGGGGCCAACCATCCTCCTTGCCAATGAGTTCGTCGACGCCCTGCCGATCCGGCAATTCGTTCGTCGCGGTAAGATCTGGAACGAACGCTTGGTCGATACTGGTCAGGGTGGATTGTCGCTGGTCGAGGGGCCCCCGGCCGCCGGCGCCGAGGAATTTCTCGCCAGGCAGAGTAGCGAAATTCCCGAAGGCTCGATTGTCGAACACCGGCCGGGCATCGTGGACATGCTTCGCATGATGGCGCGGCGCGCCGAGGCTGCCGCCTTTGCGGCCCTGATCGTCGACTACGGTCATGACGTGTCAGGGTTCGGCGACACGCTGCAGGCAGTCCGCCGCCATCGCTACGCCGATCCGCTTGCCGATCCCGGAGGAGCCGACCTCACATCGCATGTCGATTTTGCAGAGCTGAGGCGGGTCGCGGAGAATCTCGGTCTCAAAGCTTACGGCCCAATGCCGCAAGGGCAGTTCCTTCTCCAGCTTGGGCTCGAGGCGAGGCGAGATCGTTTGCTTGAAGCCGCGCGCCCCGAGCAACAAAGCGCGATCCTCACCGGCGCCGCCCGTCTTGTGGATCCGCAACAGATGGGCGCGCAGTTCAAAGTGCTCGCCCTCACCGGTGCGGACCTTCCGCCTCCACCGTCTTTCGCCGGTCGGAATTTGCCCCTATCCTCTTCATAGGCATCGTAAACGCTTCATCGGGCATGGTTCGGGCTTCAATTCTCCAGGGCTGTGACGGAATACGGCACGGCTATTTCACCCGCCAGGGGGGCGTTTCGGCCGGCATCTACGCATCTCTGAATTGCGGGCCGGGATCCGCCGATGCCAAGGATAACGTCACGGAGAACAGGTCCCGCGTCGCCCTCGCGCTTGAGGCCGAACCGGCGCGGCTCTTGACCGTCCGGCAGGTGCACAGTGCCCAGGCGGTGGTCGCCGAGACGCGGTGGGGAGCAGAGGCCGCGCCCGAGGCCGATGCCCTCGTGACGGCGCAGCCGGGGCTCGCCATCGCCGTGCTCGCGGCCGACTGCGCCCCGGTCCTGCTTTGCGATCCCAAAGCCCGTGTTGTCGGCGCAGCCCATGCCGGGTGGCGCGGCGCATTGTCCGGGGTCGTCGACGCAGTGGTCGCGGAAATGGTGGGTTTGGGAGCGAAGCGCGAGCAAATCGCCGCGGCAATCGGTCCCTGCATCTCCAAGGAGGCCTATGAGGTCGGCGAGGAGTTTAGGGAGCGCTTCCTCGCAGAAGACCCGGAAAGCGATGGGTTTTTCGCGGTTGTCGAAGCTTCTGGCGAGCCGCATTTCGACCTTCCGGCCTATGTGGCCGACCGGCTGGTCCGGGCTGGGGTGCCGAGCGCGACCGCGCTTGGGCTTTGCACTTATTGCGACGAAACGCGCTTTTTCAGCTACCGGCGATCGCAGCATCACGGCGAGCCCGATTATGGCCGCCAAATTTCAGCCATCGTGCTTGCCTGATCCTCATTCACCATCGGCAGCGAAGGGCCGGCCGGCCCGTACCTTCAACTGGACGCGCACCGCGCCGGACCGCTAATCTGGGTGCCGTTAGTTGAGTGGGAGTCCCGCGGGTCTTTAGCCTCCTTGCAAGCGGGGCTTCGCGGCCAACAGAGGGAGTGTTTGTTGGGCGCGATTTTGCGACGCGTGTGCTGCCAAGTCAGGCGTTTCGCAGCCACGGCGTTAGCCGCCGTGGTGACGCTTGGTTTATTTGGTTGCGGTTCCCTCCCCTCCTCAAGCGCGCTGCTTAATCCAGGGCGCATCTTCGGCGGCCCAACCACCATGGGGATCGCCCCAATCATCGGGGCGCCGGAGAAGGTCACGCAGCAGCTGACCCAGGCCTTGGTCGCGGCGGGGACCGAACGCGGCCTCACCCTCACCGCCAATCAAACCGGCCAGCGCTACACGTTGCGAGGCTATCTCGTGGCGACGCCGGAGCGGAAAGGCTCGAAAATCTCTTATATTTGGGACGTCTCCGGATCCGGGGGAGAGCGGGTGACCCGCGTTTCCGGCGACGAGATGATCACCCACCGTTCGGGGCGGGATCCTTGGAGCGCCGTGGACGAGGCAGCGCTCCGCCAGATCGCCGCGAAAACGGCCTCGCAGCTCGCCGCCGGTCTTTCCGGCGGATTCCCCTCGCCCGCCATCGCCACCGGCCCGGACACGGCGCCAACGCCGAGACCGGCCGCAACCGCTCCGGCGCCGGCTGCCTCACCTCCGCCGACGCGCACAGCCTCAGCGAGCGGCAACGGCGGCGTTCTGGTTACGGGCGTGTCGGGCGCGCCAGGCGACGGCGAGAAATCGCTCCCCAACGCTCTGAAGAAGCGGCTGAGCGCCGGCGGCATTAAGGTCGCCTCCGCGCCGGCCGGAAACGTCTATACCGTGAAGGCGAAGGTCAGCCTTACCAATGGCCCGAGCGGCCGGCAGAACATCCGTATCGACTGGCAGGTCACCAGTCCGAGAGGCGGCAACCTCGGAACCGTTTCCCAGCAAAACACCATACCCAAAGGATCGCTGAACGGCCCGTGGGGGCCGGTCGCTGACGCGGCGGCGAGGGCAGCCGCCGACAAGATCATCGAACTGCTTCCGAAATCGCGGACTTAACTGTCTCTATTTCGCATCACTCGTTGCGCTGGCGTTTACCTCCACCCCGGGGCTTGCTAAAAGCCGCGCGTTCGGATGGGTCGGCCGACAGGAGCGCATGGCATGAAGCTGGTTGCGGGCAATAGCAACCGTCCGCTTTCGGAGGCCATCGGCGCCTATCTCAAGACGCCTCTCACGAAATGCATCGTTCGCCGTTTCGCGGACATGGAGATCTTCGTCGAGATCCTTGAGAACGTCCGGGGCGAGGACGTCTTCGTCATTCAATCGACCTCGGCTCCAGCCAATGACCATTTGATGGAGCTGCTGATCCTGATCGATGCGCTCCGCCGCGCTTCGGCGCGCCGCATCACCGCCGTCATTCCCTATTTCGGCTATGCGCGTCAGGATCGAAAGCCGGGCCCGAGGACGCCCATTTCGGCGAAGCTCGTCGCCAATATGATCGACAGGGCCGGCGCCGACCGCGTCCTCACGCTCGATTTGCATGCGGGGCAGATCCAGGGCTTCTTCGATATCCCCACTGACAATCTCTTCGCCGCACCGGTGATGGTGCAGGACATCCGGCAGAATTTCGGCGCTGCCAATCTGATGGTGGTGTCGCCAGACGTCGGCGGCGTGGTGAGAGCGCGCGGGGTCGCGAAGCGCATCGATGCGCCGCTCGCCATCGTCGACAAGCGGCGAGAGCGGCCCGGCGATTCGGAAGTCATGAACGTCATCGGCGACGTGTCTGGGCGGGTCTGCCTGCTCGTCGACGACATCGTCAATTCCGGAGGGACGCTCGTCAACGCCGCCGAGGCGCTTCTGAAAGAAGGCGCGACGGGCGTCGCCGCCTATATCAGTCACGGCGTCCTTTCCGGTGGGGCGGTCGCCCGCATCGCCGGCTCGCCATTAAAGGAGCTGGTGATCACCGATTCGATCCTGCCGAGCGAAGCGGTCGCCGGAGCGCCGAACATCCGCATATTGCCGATCGCGCATCTCCTCGGAGAAGCCATCGCCCGCACGGCGGACGAGAAATCTGTCTCTAGCCTTTTCTATTAAGCCCGCGCTCGCCGGCTCTTAGGGCCACCTCACGAGAGGCGGCAGCGACGAGAAGATCGCCTCAACGTTGCCGCCGGTCTGCAGACCGAAGACGGTGCCGCGGTCGTAGAGCAGATTGAATTCGACATAACGTCCGCGGCGGACGAGTTGCTCCTCCCGGTCTGCCTCGGTGATCGGCAAGTTAAGATTGCGGCGCACGATCTTCGGGTAAACGTCGAGGAAAGCCGCACCGACTTTCTGCGTGAAGGCAAAATCTGCGTCCCAATCGCCGCTGTCGAGATTGTCGTAGAAGATCCCGCCGATGCCACGCGTTTCATTTCGATGCCGCAAGAAGAAATATTCGTCGCATGCGGCTTTGAAGCTGGGATAGTCGGCGGATTTCTGCCCTTCGCAGGCGTCGCGGAACGCGGCATGAAAATCCTTCGAATCCTCATCCTCTTGTGTTCGTCGCCGCTCAAGCATCGGCGTCAGATCGCCGCCGCCGCCGAACCAACTCGTGGTCGTGACCACCATGCGCACATTCATATGCGCCGAAGGGACGTTCGGGCTGGCCGGATGGGCGATAAAGGACACCCCCGACGCCCAAAAGGAAAGGTTCTGGTCGACGCCGGGGAAGTTCTGGGCGAATTCGGGCGTGAAGCGCCCTTCGACTATTGAACAATGACAGGCGGCCTTTTCGAAGACGCGGCCATGTAGCATCGACATCATGCCGCCGCCGGCGCCCAAACCTTCGGCGCGCTGCCAAGGCGCGCGGACGAAGCGTCCCACCGGCTGGTCGGCGTAAAGCTCGCTGGAGCCCGCCTCATCCTCAATCTCCTCAAGCGATTGGCACAACGCGTCGCGCAAGGTTTCGAAAAAGACCCTTGCCTTTTCCTTGCGCGCCGTGAGGAGCTCGATTGCTGCCAAGAGTGCTGCACTGTCCGACATGTCCGCTCGCTAACTCCTTATCCCTTCGCACTTTCGTTGTGAGCCGGTGTCGCGTCTTCTCCGGACGCAAAGTCCGGGTCTGCGCCAATTTGCCCAGCTTCCGGTTCTGGACAAGGTTTGGGGCTGATGCAAGAAAGCTGGACGAGATGCACCGGTTTAAGCCTCCAAACCGGCGAAAAAAGTAGCACCAGCTTAAGAAGGGATCATCCGGACCGGTCTAGATGCCGGGGCTGGGCGTTTCCTTTAAGCGGCGCGAGCAGAAGGCGATTCGAGGAGCTTCGTAAGTGGCTGACACCACGCAGCTTTCTTCCACCGACCTGCACGATCCCGAAGACGATCCCTCCCGCCGCGATGTCATCATGATCGCCGCCGGCGGTTTCGCGGCGGCAGGGCTTGGCCTTGGCCTTTGGCCGCTGTTGGATCAGATGAATCCGGACGCCTCCACTTTGTCGCTCGCCACGACCGAAGTCGACCTCGCCCCGGTTGAGAAGGGCCAGGCGATCACCGTCATGTGGCGCGGCAAGCCTATCTTCATTCGCCACCGCACCGACAAAGAGGTGAAGGAGGCGAAGGCCGTCGCGCTCGACGACCTCATCGATCCGATTGCGCGGAACGCCAACCTCCCCGAGAACGCAGCCGCCACCGACGAGAACCGCGCCGCCGAAGGCAAGGAGCCTTGGCTCGTGATGATCGGCATTTGCACGCATCTCGGCTGCATTCCGAAAGGGCAAGCCGTCGGCGATTATCGCGGCGACTATGGCGGCTGGTTCTGTCCCTGCCATGGCTCGCAATACGATACCGCCGGCCGCGTCCGTGTGGGGCCGGCACCGCAGAATCTCGCTATCCCGCCTTACGCCTTCACCGCCGACACCAAGATCAAGATCGGCTGAGCAAGAGCCAATGGCAGCACACATCTCGACCTACAGGCCGGCCAACAGCGTCTCGAAATGGTTGGATGAGCGGCTGCCGGTCATGCGGCTCATGCACGACCAGTTCCTCGTGTTTCCGACACCGCGCAATCTGAATTATTGGTGGACCTTCGGCGGCATTCTCACCTTCATGCTCGTCGCCCAGATCGCCACCGGCGTCGTGCTGGCGATGCATTACGTGGCGACTCCGGACCGTGCCTTCGACAGCGTCGAGCACATCATGCGCGACGTGAATTGGGGCTGGCTGCTGCGCTATACGCACGCCGTCGGTGCCTCGATGTTCTTCTTTGCCGTCTACATCCACACGCTGCGC
The DNA here is from genome assembly GCA_963786425.1 of uncultured Alphaproteobacteria bacterium. Classification (GTDB taxonomy): domain Bacteria; phylum Pseudomonadota; class Alphaproteobacteria; order Rhizobiales; family Methyloligellaceae; genus Methyloceanibacter. The sequence goes on from CAWAZB010000001.1 coordinate 658,874, forward strand.
GGCCTCTATTACGGTTCCTACAAGGCGCCGCGTGAGGTCCTCTGGATCCTCGGCGTCCTCATTCTCCTCTTGATGATCGTCACCGCCTTTATGGGATATTCGCTCGTCTGGGGTCAGATGAGCTTCTGGGCGGTGACTGTCATCACCAACCTCTTTTCATCGCTGGATGCGCTCATCCCGGGGCTTGGCACAACATTGGTGCAGTGGATTTGGGGCGGCTTCGCCGTCGGCGCTCCGACGCTGACACGGCTCTACAGCCTGCACTATCTCTTCCCCTTCATCATCGCCGGCGTGGTCGTGCTCCACATTTGGGCGCTGCACATTCCGGGAAGCAACAATCCGACTGGCATCGACGTGAAGGGACCGCGCGATACGGTGTCGTTCCACCCCTATTACACGATGAAGGACGGCTTCGCGCTCGTGCTCTTCGCGCTGCTGTTCGCCGGCTTCGTCTTCTACGCGCCCAACTACCTCAGCCATCCCGACAACTACATTCCCGCCAATCCGCTGCAAACGCCGCAGCACATCGTGCCGGAATGGTATTTCCTGCCCTTCTACGCGATCCTGCGCGCCGTTCCCGACAAGCTGCTCGGCGTGATTGCGCTGATTGCCTCGATCAGCATCCTCTTCTTCGTGCCCTGGCTCGACACCTCGCGCGTGCGCTCTGCGCGCTACCGGCCGCTGTTCAAATGGTTCTTCTGGGCGTTTGTGGCGACCTGTCTCGCGCTCGGTTATCTCGGCTCGGCGCCCCCGGAAGGCCTCTATCTCGTGGCCGGCCGCATCCTTACCGTCTATTATTTCGGCTTCTTCCTCATCGTGATGCCGCTGCTTGGACGCTTCGAGAAACCGAGGCCGCTACCGGGGAGCATCACCGAATCCATCCTCGGCCCCGACGAGCAGCCGGCAGCTTCGCTACGGAAGCCGGCGCAGAGAAAACTCGAACCGGAGCCAGTTCTGTGAGGTTGCTTCCGCTCTCTGTCGGCCTCTCGGCCGTACTTGCTTTGCCGATCGTCATGGTCTTGGCTGATCGCGCGCGCGCGGCGGAAGAGCCAAAGGTTGAAAGCCAGAGTTGGACCTTCACCGGGCCCTTTGGCTATTTCGACAACAACCAGCTGCAGCGGGGCTATCGCCTCTACAAGGATATCTGCGCTGGGTGCCATTCGCTGAACCTCTTGTCCTACCGTAACCTCAACGAAGAGGGCGGCCCGGAATTCTCGCCGGAGGATGTCGAGGCTCTTGCCGCCCAGGTGCAACTCACCGACGGACCGAACGACAAGGGCGAGATGTTTCAGCGGCCTGCCAAGGCGGCGGACCGTTTCCGCGCGCCTTACGCGAATGACGCGCAAGCCCGCGCGATGAACAAAGGCGCGCTGCCGCCCGATCTTTCAGTCATGGCGAAGGCGCGGAATGGCGGCCCCGATTACATCTATGCGCTGCTGACGGGATACCATCAGCCACCGAAGGGCTTCGAGCTGTCGCCCGGCATGCATTACAACACCGCCTTCCCGGGCCATCAGATCGCGATGCCGCAGCCCATGACCGATGGTCTGATCAAATACACGGACGGCACCAAGCCGACGCTCGACAATTATGCGCGCGATATTTCCGCGTTCCTCATGTGGGCGGCCGAGCCGAAGCTCGAGGAGCGCCACAAACTGGGTGCGAGGGTCATGGCCTTCCTGATCGCCTTCGCCGTGATCATGTTCATCGCCAAGCGCACCATCTGGTCGCAGCATCATGCGCGGGCGAAACGGCGGCGTGCGGCGCCGCCCTCCGCCGCGTAGCGCCCGATGCAGCCGAGCATGACGATCGGCTCCCTCTACGGTCTGCTCTATTGCCTGCGCTTGCTCGCCTTCGCGGCCGCCATGACCCTTGGACTTCTCCCGCCGGCATCCGCCGAAGAGCAATCCGCGCCGAAAGAGATGGTGCTGCTGACCGTCAGCGGCACCATCGGCGAGTCCAATCGCGGTCCGCTCGATCCGAACAAAGACGTGCTGCTCGCTTCGAAGAAGATCGATTTTCCGAAGGCCTTCGCTTTCGATCGCCCCATGCTCCTCAAACTCGGCCAAGGCGAGGTCAAAGCGCAGCCCCGCGGATATGACGCCCCGGCGACCTTCAAGGGCCCTCTTCTCATAGAGATCCTTGGACGTATCGAATCGGCAAAAATGAAGCTGACCTTCACAGGGCTCGACGGCTTTTCCGGTTCGCTCCTGCCCGAGGACATCGACGGCTCCGACTGGATCCTCGCGCTCGAGGCGGACGGCGTGCCGCTCGGCGTCGGCGCTCAGGGGCCGCTCTGGTTGATCAATACGCGCCCCGAGGGCCAAAAGCCGCCGGAGGCGGGCCGTGGCGATTGGATCTGGTCCGTGTTCTACATCAGGGTCGGCGATTAGCGTTACATTGGCGCGCGAGGCGGAGGGGAAATGACAGCTTCGGTACTTGGTGTGATCGGCGGGTCGGGGCTTTACGATCTCCCAGGCCTCGAAAAGGTGCGCGAGGAAAAGATCGAGAGCCCCTGGGGCGAGCCCTCCTCGGTTTTGCGCATCGGCGAGATTGCCGGGCTGCCGATCGTCTTCATGTCGCGGCACGACAAGGGCCACAGGCTGTCGCCCTCCGATATCAACTACCGCGCCAATATCGACGTCATGAAGCGCGCCGGGGTCACCGATCTCATCTCTCTGTCGGCGTGCGGCTCCTTCAAAGAGGAGTTGCCGCCCGGAACATTCGTGCTCGTCGACCAATTCGTCGACCGCACCTTCAATCGCGCCAGCTCTTTCTTCGGCAAGGGCTGCGTCGCGCATGTCTCGATGGCGCATCCCGTCAGCCCGCGTCTTCGCCTGCATCTCGCCAATGCCGCCGAGGCTGAAGGCATCCCGATTGCGCGAAGCGGCACCTATATCTGCATGGAGGGTCCGCAATTCTCCACGCTCGCCGAGAGCCTCACCTATAAGGATCTCGGCTATTCGGTCATCGGCATGACCAATCTTCCAGAGGCGAAGCTCGCCCGGGAAGCCGAGCTTTGCTACGCAACGGTGGCGATGGTCACGGATTTCGATTGCTGGCACCCGGACCATGATGCCGTAACCGTCACCGACATCATCAAGGTGTTGATGGCGAATGCGGAAAAGGCGGCGCGGCTCGTTTCCCGCCTCGCGCAGGAGATGCCGCGCGAGCACGAGCCCTGCCCCATCGGCTCCGACCGGGCGCTCGATACCGCCATCATCACGGCGCCGGAAGCGCGCGATCCTGAGCTCTTGAAGAAACTCGACGCCGTCGCGGGGCGCGTGCTGAACCAGGCCTGAACTCTTCTCGGCGCCACTTTTCAGTGAAGCGGCCTTCCTCTAGGCTCCGGCATCAATTCAAGCGGACCTCTCCTTACCGGCTCCCGGGGGATGCGAATGCCACTTGCCGCCGACATCGAGCTTCGCGAACTCGTGCGGACGATCCCGGACTATCCGAAGCCCGGCATCATGTTCCGCGACATCACCACGCTGCTCGGCCACGCGGCCGGCTTCCGGGCCTGCGTCGAACGGCTGGTGCAGCCCTTCGCCACGCGCCGGATCGCGGCGGTCGCGGGCATCGAAGCGCGCGGCTTCATCCTCGGCGGCGCGGTGGCGGACCGGCTGCGCTGCGGCTTCGTTCCGATCCGCAAGAAGGGCAAGCTGCCGGCAAAAGCCATCGGTGAGGAATATGAGCTCGAATACGGCATCGACGTCATCGAGGTGCACGAAGACGCTCTCAATCCGGGCGAGCCTGTCCTCCTCGTCGACGATCTGATCGCCACCGGCGGCACGGCTGAGGCCGCGGTGAAGCTGCTGCGGAAGCTTCGGGCGGATGTGGTCGGTGCCGCCTTCGTCATCGACTTGCCGGATCTCGGCGGCGCGGCACGCCTGGCGGCGCTAGGCATTCCCTGCCACACGCTAATCTCCTTCGAGGGCCATTAGGCAATCGGCGCTGCACGTCAGGCCGTTGCCGTGCTAAATCGCGTGCCATGAAAATCAACGGCAAGCCCTATCGCACCATCTGGGTCAATCCTGACGGCTGGTCGGTCGAGATCATCGACCAGACCCGCCTGCCCTTCGTCTTCGAGACGGTGACGCTCCGCAATCTCGAAGACGCGGCTCAAGCCATCCGCTCGATGCAGGTGCGCGGCGCCCCGTTAATCGGTGCCACCGCCGCCTATGGCGTATGTCTCGCGCTGCGGCAGGACGCGTCGGACGAAGCCCTCGATGCGGCGATCGACACCCTCGCCGCCACCCGTCCAACCGCCATAAACCTCCGCTGGGCGCTCGAGGAGATGCGCAAAGCCGTGCGCAACCAGCCGCGCGACGCGCGGCTCGCCGCGGCCTATGCCCGCGCCGCCGCGATCTGCGAGGACGATGTCGAGACCAACCGCCGCATCGGCGAGAACGGGCTCGGCCTCATCCAGGCGCATGCCGATCGGAAGAAGGGCGAGACCGTCAACATCCTCACCCATTGCAATGCCGGCTGGCTCGCCACCGTCGATTGGGGAACGGCGCTGGCGCCGATCTATCGCGCTTATGACGAGGGCATCAAACTGCATGTGTGGGTGGACGAGACGCGACCGCGCAACCAAGGCGCCTCCCTGACCGCCTTCGAACTCGGCGCGCACGGCGTGCCGCATACACTGATTCCGGACAATGCCGGCGGGCATCTGATGCAGAAAAAGCTCGTCGATCTCTGCATCGTCGGCACGGACCGCACCACCGCCAATGGCGACGTCGCCAACAAGATCGGCACCTATCTGAAAGCGCTCGCCGCGCGCGACAACGACATTCCGTTTTTCGTGGCGCTCCCCCATTCGACCATCGATTGGAGCTTGCGCGATGGAAGCGTCATTCCCATCGAGGAGCGCGGCGGCGAAGAGGTGAAGTTCATGACCGGCAAGCTTCCCGACGGGACGATCGCCACCGTGCAAATCGCGCCCGATTGGACCCCGGCCGCCAATCCCGGCTTCGACGTCACCCCATTGCGCTTCATCACCGGCTTCATCACCGAGCGTGGCGTTGCACCGGGCACGCGCGATGCGCTCGCGCTGCTTTATCCGGAGCACGCTGACGCGGTCCGCGCCGGCTGATCGGCAATCTCGAAGACTGGTCCGCTAGGCGAAGGCGACGATTGCGGCGAGGCCCAACAGCGCGATGGTCGTGACCGGCAAGATCCAGATCGACAGCGGCAATTGCGGCCGTCTCTGCATCACCGGTACCGGGGCGTCTCCGTGCTTTTCCCGCCATTTTGGGCCCGGCCCGCGCATATAGTGGAGCTCGGGCCGATAATGATCGAAGAGCGTTCCCACCTTTACTCCCTCATACTCAACACCACTCTTTGAGGGACAAGCTTCCACGGGAAAATGTTGCAATTCGGTTTAAGACGGTGGCGGAAACGGGGAATCTTGTGGCCCGCCCTTGCCACAACAAAGGCAGCGATGAGCGCCCTTGTCGGGCCGCGCGAAACTTGCAAGAACCCGCCCCATGCAAAGCCGCTGGAACGACACTCACGCCAAGGAAGCGATCGAAACCTACGCCGCCAAGGGCGTCGCCGAGAATCTTGCCTTGCGCGTCTATACGACGAGGCTACTCGGCCGCGATCCCCTGCTCGTGCTGCATGGAGGCGGCAACACTTCGGTGAAGGCCCGCGCCACCGACGATCTCGGCGAGGAGCATGAGGTCATCTGCGTCAAGGGCTCCGGCTGGGACATGGCCGATATCGAGCCGCAAGGCTTGCCGGCGGTGAAGCTCGATCCCTTGCGGCGCCTCCGTGCGCTCGATGCACTATCGGACGAGGCGATGGTCAACGTGCAGCGGCTCAATCTGATCGATGCCGGCGCACCGAACCCGTCGGTCGAGACGCTGCTGCACGCCTTCCTGCCGCACAAATTCATCGACCATACCCACGCGGCGGCCGTGCTCAGCCTTGTCGACCAACCCGACGGCGAAGCTCTTGCCGCCGAGGTCTATGACAGCCGCATGGGCATCGTTCGCTATATCGCCCCGGGCTTCGGCCTCGCCAAGGAAGCGGCGAGGGTGTTCGAGGAGAATCCGCGCGCCGAAGGCCTGATCCTGCATAAGCACGGCATCTTCACCTTCGGCGAGACTGCGCGCGAAGCTTATGAGCGCATGATCGAAATGGTGTCGCTCGCGGAGAGCCGGCTGCGGCAAGGGCGGCCGGTCGTTTTCCAGAGCCGGGGTTTGCCGGAGACGCTCGAGACGGTGGCGGAGATCGCGCCGTTCATCCGAGGCGCCGTCGCGTTGCCGCCGGCGACCGCGGGCGGAGAGCCGACGCGTTTCGTCATGACCTTCCGCACGGGCCCGGAGATCCTAGCTTACGTCAACAGCGCCGAGCTTACCGATCACAGCCAGCGCGGCGTGGTGACGCCGGACCACATCATCCGCACCAAGAACACGCCTCTAATCTTGCCGGCGCCGAAAGCTGGCGAGCTTTCTGACTTTGCCGCGGCGGTGAGGCAGGCCGTGAAGGATTTCGTGCGCCGCTACGACGCCTATTTCGCCCGCGAGAACGCTGCCGCCGGAGACACGAAGACCAAGCTCAATTCAGCGCCGCGCGTCGTGCTCGTCCCCGGCCTTGGCCTGTTCGGCATCGGCCGCACCACCAAGGACGCGCATATCGCCGCCGACCTCGCCGAGAACACGGTGCGCGTCGTCACCGACGCCGAAGGCATCGGCCGCTACGAGCCACTGCCCGAAAGCGATCTGTTCGCGCTCGAATATTGGAGCCTCGAACAGGCAAAGCTGAAAGGCGCGGTGGTAAAGCCGCTGACCGGACAGGTGGCCTTCATCACCGGGGCCGGCGCCATCGGCGCCGCAACGGCCAAGGCCTTCGCCAAGGAAGGCGCCGCCGTCGCCATCTTCGACATCAACGGGGCCGCGGCGGAAGCCGTGGCGAAGCAGATCGGCGGACTTGGCGGGGCTTGCGACGTGACGAAGCCCGAGCAGGTCCGCGCCGCCTTCGCCAAAGTCTGCGACGCATTCGGCGGCGTCGATATCGTCGTTTCCAATGCGGGCGCTGCTTGGCAGGGCCGTATCGGCGATGTCTCCGACGAAGATTTGCGGAAAAGCTTCGAGCTGAACTTTTTCGCGCATCAGACCGTCGCCAAGGAAGCCGTCCGCATCATGCTGAAGCAAGGGACGGGCGGCGCGCTCCTCTTCAACCTGTCGAAGCAGGCGGTGAATCCCGGCGCGAATTTCGGCCCCTACGGCTTGCCGAAGGCGGCGGCGATGCTGCTCATGCGCCAATATGCGCTCGATTACGGCAAGGACGGCATTCGTGCCAACGGCGTCAACGCCGATCGCGTCCGTAGCGGTCTCCTCACCGACGATATGATCAAGGCGCGCTCGCGCGCCCGCGGCGTGTCGGAGGCGGAGTATATGAGCGGCAATCTGCTCGGACGCGAAGTGCTTGCCGAGGATGTTGGGCAGGCCTTTGTCGAGCTGGCCAAGGCGCTGAAGACCACCGGCGACATCGCCACGGTAGACGGCGGCAACATCGCCGCCGCCTTGCGTTAGGCGTGCGCCGCTCCGTACTAATTCGCGAAGCGGAAATGCAGGACGTCGCCGTCTTTGACGACATAGTCCTTGCCTTCGAGCCGCAGCTTGCCGGCATCGCGCGCGCCGGCCTCCCCACCGAGAGCGACATAATCGTCGTAGGGGATGGTCTCGGCGCGGATGAAGCCCTTCTCGAAATCGGTATGGATCACGCCCGCCGCCTGCGGCGCGCGGGTGCCGACCGGCACCGTCCAGGCCCGCGCCTCTTTCGGCCCGGCGGTAAAATAGGTGATCAATCCCAAGAGCTTATAGCCCTCGCGGATGAGCCTGTTAAGGCCGGGCTCTGGTAGTCCGAGCTCGCCGAGATAGACTTTGCGCTCTTCCGGCGAGAGCTCCGCGAGTTCCGACTCGATCTTAGCGGAGATGACGACGCAGCCGGCGCCTTCTCCATCGGCGCGCTCCTTCACGCGCGCGGAATGGGCGTTGCCGTCGGAAGCCGAGGCCTCATCGACATTGCACACATAGAGCACGGGCTTTGCGGTGAGGAGGTTCAGCGCCTTGAAGGCCGTGTGCTCCTCTTCGGCAATCTTCGCCAGCCGCGCCGGCTTTCCCTCCCGCAACAGCGCTAGCGCGCGCTGCACGAGGTCGAGCGACTTGATCGCCTCCTTTTCCTGTCCCCGCACTCTCCGTTCGAGCGTCGGGATGCGGCGCTCCAGGCTGTCGAGGTCGGCGAGCATCAGCTCGGTCTCGATCGTCTCGGCATCGGCGATCGGATCCACCCGCCCTTCGACATGGATGATATCGCCATCCTCGAAACAGCGGAGCACATAGGCGATGGCGTCGACCTCGCGGATGTGAGCGAGGAATTGGTTGCCGAGGCCTTCGCCCTTCGAGGCGCCGCGCACGAGGCCGGCGATATCGACGAAGGTAAGCCGCGTCGGCACGACCTCCGCCGATTTCGCGATGCGGGCGAGCGCGTCGAGCCGGAGGTCCGGAACAGGCACCTCGCCGACATTCGGCTCGATGGTGCAAAAGGGATAATTCGCCGCCGCTGCAGCCGCCGTCTCGGTCAGCGCGTTGAAGAGGGTGGACTTGCCGACATTGGGCAGTCCGACGATGCCGCATTTGAAGCCCATGGCTAGGACCCGAGCCAGCGGCGCAGCCGCTTCGCCAAACCGGCTTCCGCTTCCGCTTCTTCTGCGCCGGCGGTGTCGGCAGAGGGTGCTTCGGCCTGCATTTTATGTGCGATGAAGGATTGGAATTTGTCGCTGGCGCCGCGAGCAAGGTCCGGTGCGGCGTCGGCGATGGCATCGAGAAGCGGCTTCAGCCAGTCGCGGTCGGCCTTGGCGAAGTCGCGCAGCACATGATGCGTGACGAGATCGCGATGGCCGGGATGGCCGATGCCGATGCGCACGCGCCAATAATCGTTGCCGATATGCGCCGTGAGTGAGCGCAAACCGTTATGACCGGCCACGCCCCCTCCCCGCTTCACTCGCACTTTGCCGGGAGCAAGATCCAGCTCGTCGTGAAAGACGGTGACGTCGCCAAGATCGAGCTTGTAGAAGCGGATAGCTTCGCCGACCGAGCGTCCGGACTCGTTCATATAGGTTTGCGGCTTCAACAGAAGAACCGTTTCTCCGCCGAGCTTGCCTTCGGCGGCGACGCCGGAGAAGCGCTTTCGCCAAGCCGGAAATGAGTGGGACGCGGCGATGGCGTCGACCGCCATGAAGCCGACATTGTGGCGATGGAAGGCATATTCACCGCCAGGATTGCCGAGGCCGACAAAGAGTTTCATCACGCCTCATCCCGAACGGAAGCTCAAGAACTAGGTCAGAAACAGGAACGCCTACTTCTTGTCCTTCTTCTCGTCCTTATCTTTCTCCTTGTCGGAGGAAGCTTCCGCGGCTGCGCCGGCCTCTGCCGCGGCGCCCTCAGCGGCAGCCGCGCTCGGACCGGCTTCCTCGGCGGCGCGGCCGACGATCGTGGCGACGGTGAAGTCGCGCTCCGTGATCGTGGTCTTCACGCCCTCCGGCATCTGAATGGCGGAGATGTGGATGGAGTCGCCGATTTCGAGGCCGGTCAGATCGACATCGAAATGCTCAGGGATGGCATCGACGGGGCAGCGCACCTCGATCTCGTGACGCACCACGTTCAGGATACCGCCGCGTTTCAAGCCGGGAGATGCCGCCTCATTCAGGAAGCGCACCGGCACCTCGACGGTAACGAGCGAATGCTCGCCGACGCGCATGAAATCGACGTGGATGGGAAAGTCGCGGATCGGATCCAGCTGAACGTCGCGCGGGATCACCCGCGTTTTGGCGCCGTCGATATCGAGCATATAGATCGTGCTCTGAAAATGGCCCGTATGCAGCTGCTGGAAAACGGATTTGTAGTCGACAGCGATGGTCTGAGGATCGGCGCTGTTGCCGTAAATGATGCCCGGAATGCGGCCTTGCCTGCGCACTTCCCGCGCGCCGCCCTTGCCGGTGCGCCCGCGCGCCCATGCCTTGAGCTCGAGTGCCTCAGCCATTATCGCCTCCATGAAACAAAGGAAGGGCCGCGTGGCCCTTGGATCGACGGGGGCGAGACGCCCTCCGCTTAGGAAACTGCGGGGCTTATAGCTCCGGCGCCTTCCAAAGACAATCCCGGCCTTGGGTCTTCGGGGCCCGTTAAACGGGGCCTCAGACCGGCGGCCCTACCTGAATTTAACCCCTGATGCCGGCGTAAGCGAAGCTGGTCTGCGTCGGAGCGGGTTGGCCGGATCCGAAGGCGCCGATCGGCGCAATCACGAAGCTTGCGGCGAGTGCGACCCCGAGCATGACGATAAGGGTGGCGATCTTTTGCATGAGGGCCCCGAAGCTCTGCTCCCGCGCCGTCGCGGGATGCATCGCCTTCGTAAGGCCCCCGGCCTGAACCCACTCTGAGAGAGCCGTTCATCGCCGGTTTGGTTTTCCGCCACTTTTATGCCAATCTGCTAGCTCCGACCCGGACGGAAACAGGCTCGGCGTGCCGGTCTTTCGCCCGCGCCCAATTGCAAATTGCAAGGAGCCTAAACCGCTGGCGAGATCGTTCGACTATAAGGCCCCAGCCGAGCTTTTTGCGCCGAAGGGCCGGCCCGGCATGCGGCAGCCCGTCTTCTATCGCCGGTTTCCGAGTGCCGCGGCGGCCATCCGCTACGCCGTCGAGGAATTGCCCTCGGCCGGCTTTGCTGCCGCCATCCTCGAAGTTAACGAGGATCGGTTCGATCATTCCGGCATCCGCCAGCTCTACGAAGACGCCGCTTATCCCTTGCCGCGCAAGAAAATTCAGGCCGATTAGCGCTTGCCAACCGCCTGGCTTATTCCCATAATTATTGTACCGGGCGCCCAAGGCTTTGGGCGCGGACTTGGACGACGGCAAAGTGACTATTCGCGCCGAACGAGCACGACAACCCTTTCCTAACATTCAAGACGCCAGTGGACCCTTCGGTCCGGGGCCCGTTATTTGGAAACTCGAATTGGGGAAAGGATCCCAGTAATGGCTCGTGTCAACGGCACCGTGAAATTCTTCAACCACTCGCGCGGCTTCGGCTTCATTCAGCCGGAGGATGGCGGCAAGGACGTCTTCGTACACGTTTCGGCGCTTGAGCGCTCCGGCGTGCCCGCCCTCAATGAGGGCGATAAGGTCTCCTTCGAGATCGAGGATGATCGCCGTGGCCGCGGCAAGCAGGCAGCCAACATTCAGCTCGCCTAAGGTTTGCCCATACCGCTTCGGCTTGCCGAAAGCGCGGATTGAATCGGAAAAACCGCCGGGATCTCCCGGCGGTTTTTCTTTTGCCGGGAAGGGCTTAACCCTCGATTCAGACCGATAGCCTTATTCTCCTGAAAGGGCGGCCTCAATCTCCGCCTCGCACCATCGAAGCTGCGTCCGGAACACGGTTCGCGGACGCCTGAAGCAAAGGATGAGACCCATGATGAGGTTCGATCTCAGGGCGCTCAGCCTCGCTGCGCTTGTCGGGCTCGGCGTCCTATTGGCGCCGGACGGAGCGGAGGCAGGGCGCCGCGGCTGGGGCGCAGGCCTGGTTGGACTTGGAATCGGCGTTGCTGTCGGCTCCGCGCTGACTGGTCCCGGCTATTATTACCCGCCACCCCCTCCCCTTTACGTCGCCCCGCCGGTCTACGCCCCGGTCGCCTATGGCCCCGCGCCCTGGACCCCCGAATGGTACGGCTATTGCGAAGCGCGCTATGCGAGCTTCGATCCAAGCAGCGGAACCTTCGTCGGCTATGACGGCTACGAGCATTTCTGCCGCTAAGGCCTGACCCGGGGCTGCCAAGCATCAAGGCCCGGCCGGGGTTTAGTCCTCACCCGGGTCTTGCATTATTGCAATCCGGTTGCGTCAATTTGGGGCGTCTTCCGCCTACATCGTGTCTTGAACACGGCGCCGCCCGATTGCAAAATCAGTCCTCTGAGGATGAGTCCGAACAAGTGCCGCGCAAGCACGTTGTTGTGCCGCGGTGGTTTGCGAGCAAGGTAGCTGAAGGAACTCATGCAATGAATATCGCCGTTCCCGCGACACCCGAAACCGCAAAGCCGCGGGATCTTCCTAATTCGCAGGCGGACCGTGAAGCGGTTCGCCTTATCAAGCCTTATCTCGGCAAAGTCGCGTGGCCGACCGTTGCCGTCGCGGCCGCCATCGTCGCGTCGTTCGCGCTCGTCACCACGCTTGGCGCGATGCATATCATTCCGCTTTGGCTCGGCCTCATCCTCAATACATTCATCCTGTACGCCAGCCAGACGCCTCTGCATGAAGCCTGTCACGGCAACATCGCCGGACGCAATTCAAGCTGGCTGTGGCTCAATCACTCCGTCGGCTATGTCTGCGGCGCCATTCTGCTGCATGAGTATAAGGCGTTCCGGCACATGCATCTTGCGCATCACCGCGACACCAACAATCCCGACATCGATCCCGACAATTGGGTCGCGGTGCGGAGCCCGTTCAAGGTGTTCTTCCGCTGCATGACGATCGTGTTCTGGTACCATCACTATTTTTGGAAATACATCGCCTTCCGGCCGAAAGTGCCCGGCATGCTGCCGCTCGCGATCCACATCATGATTTCCTACGCGGTGCTTTACGGGCTCGCGTTGTGGCTGTCGGTCGAAGGCTATTGGCGCGAGGTCTTGGCGCTCTGGATCGTGCCGCATTTCCTCGCCTCGGCGCTCATCATCTATTTCTTCGCCTATCTCACGCATAAACCGCATGAGGTGCATGAGCGCTATCGCGACACGAATGTGTTCTGGGTGAAGGGGAAGGTGCTCGGGCCGGTCGTCAACTGGCTCTACATGTTCCAGAACTTTCACCTCATTCATCACCTCTTCCCGCGCATCCCCTTCTATCTCTATCCAAAGGCATTCCGCTCCTTGCGGCCGGTGTTGGATCAGGAAAAGGCGCATATCTACGAGTTCGGGCATTAGCTCCTACTTCGCTTATTTGACGCCGGTACGACGCTGGCCTCCTGTCACCCCGGCGGAGGCCGGGGTCCAGTGAATCGAAGCGCTGGCTTTGGCCTCAAGCCTCTCGGAGTTCTGGATTCCGGCTTTCGCCGGAATGACGGCAGCATGGGAGAAGAGCTTTGCCGTAAGCCGTTAGCTCGGCTTTTCAAACGTGAGGTCAGCGGGCGAGATCAGCACCGAAAACTGCTCGCACCAGATCACCACGCTCGGAAATTTGGAGAGATCGACGCCGCCGGGAATTTTGTAGTTCTGGCTGCCCTTGAAGGCGCGCAATCCGCCGAGATCGACGAACATCTTGCCCGTGACCTGGCCGGCGTCTCGCACAGTGGCAGCCGGGACGAGATAGACGTGGAAGGCCGGCCCAGGCCCCACTTCGAAATCCTCGTGCAGAAACACGACGCCTTCATAGACGCTGACCTTGCCCTTCCCGTAATGGATCGGGTCGCTCGGATTTGCGTGAATGAACTCGCCCGTGGCGACGAGCCTGCCGCGTTCGCTTGCCGCAAGCTGCTCGGCGGATTCCGGCGGCGGAAAGATGAAGGGGAAGAGGAAGAAACCGACGGCCACACCGAAAGCGGTGCCGAACACAGCGCCGAGCAGGAAGGCGAGCAGCCATAGACGCATGCGAGACTCCGGGGATCGATCCAACCGGAGCGTGCCACAAAACCGAGCCTTGGCGAAGTCCCGGCCGGTGCTCGCCTAATGCAGCTGAAGCTCACCCTCGACGAAGCAGAACTCGGCCGGCGAGATCAGCTTCCGATGCTCCACGCGAACGCGGAACAGCCTCCCGTCGAGATTTGCATGCCAAAAATCGAGAAAGTCGGTGAGCTTTGGAAAGCGGGGCGCGAGGTCGTAATCCTGCCAAAGATAGCTCTGCAGCAGTCTTGGATGGTCGGGTAGGCGGTAAAGGATCTCGGCCGTCGTCAAAGAAAACCCTTCGAGCTGGCGAAGGAAGGCATTGTCGGTCATGACGTCCCCCTGCTGGCCGTTGTTCTTATGGAACAAATGCTATGCCCGGCCCGAGGTTGCGTCCAGCCAATTACCCTTTAAAATCATGTCATTAGCAGCACACCGTGAACTTTGCTAATGGTTGGCACTCGCCCCTTGAAAGTGCTAATTGCCAACCGTAAATACGCGCGCGGGGAGGTGCTTTCGAGGCCTCCGCCGCTCCCATAAAGCTTTGGAGGAGATCGACATGAAATTCCGTCCCTTGCACGACCGTGTTGTCGTGCGCCGCATCGAAGAGGACGAGAGAAGCAGAGGCGGCATCATCATTCCCGATACCGCTAAGGAAAAGCCCCAGCAGGGCGAGATTGTCGCCGTAGGTCCCGGCGCCCGGGACGAGAAGGGCGAGATTCAGCCGCTCGACGTCAAACCCGGCGACCGCATCCTCTTCGGAAAATGGTCCGGCACCGAGGTGAAGATCGACGGCGAAGAGCTGCTCATCATGAAAGAGAGCGACATCCTTGGCGTCCTCGAAGGAGCCGCCGCGAAAAAGAAGGCCGCCTAATTAGGGGCCACCCCCCGATTAATGGAGTTACCCAAAATGGCTGCGAAAGAAGTGAAATTTTCTCAAGACGCCCGTGAGCGCTTGCTGCACGGCGTCGACGTGCTCGCCAGCGCGGTGCGCGTAACGCTCGGCCCGAAGGGCCGCAATGTCGTGCTCGAAAAGTCGTTCGGCGCCCCCCGCATCACCAAGGACGGTGTGACGGTGGCGAAGGAGATCGAGCTCGAGGACAGGTTCGAGAATATGGGTGCGCAGATGGTGCGCGAGGTCGCGTCGAAGACCTCTGACACCGCCGGCGACGGCACCACGACGGCAACCGTTCTCGCCCACGCCATCGTGCGCGAGGGCGCAAAGTCGGTGGCCGCCGGCTCGAACCCCATGGATCTGAAGCGCGGCGTCGATCTTGCCGTCACCGCGGTGATCGAAGAGCTGAAGGCGAAATCGAAGAAGGTCACCTCGAGCGACGAGATCGCTCAGGTCGGCACCATCTCCGCCAATGGCGACACCGAGATCGGCCAGATGATCGCCAAGGCGATGAAGAAGGTCGGCAATGACGGCGTCATCACGGTCGAGGAGGCAAAGGCCCTCGAGACCGAACTCGACGTCGTCGAAGGCATGCAGTTCGACCGCGGCTACATCTCCCCCTACTTCATTACCGACGCCGACAAGATGCGGGTCGAGCTCGAGGATCCCTACATCCTCATCAATGAGAAGAAGCTCTCCAACATGCAGTCGCTTCTTCCCGTACTCGAGGCCATCGTGCAGACCGGCCGCCCGATTCTCCTCATCGCCGAGGATGTCGAGGGCGAGGCGCTTGCGACCCTCGTCGTCAACAAGCTGCGCGGCGGCTTGAAGGTCGCGGCGGTGAAGGCGCCCGGCTTCGGCGATCGCCGCAAAGCGATGCTGCAGGATATCGCTGTCCTGACCGGCGGCCAGGTGATCTCCGACGATCTCGGCATCAAGCTCGAAAATGTCACGCTGGACATGCTCGGCCGCGCCAAGAAAGTGACCATCACCAAGGACGACACCACGCTCATCAATGGTGCCGGCAAGAAGGCCGACATCGAGGCGCGCGTGGCGCAGATCAGACAGCAGATCGACGACACCACCTCCGACTACGACCGCGAGAAGCTGCAGGAGCGCTTGGCGAAGCTCGCCGGAGGCGTTGCGGTGATTAAGGTCGGTGGCGTTACCGAAATGGAGGTGAAGGAGAAGAAGGATCGCGTCGACGATGCTCTGAACGCCACCCGCGCTGCGGTCGAGGAAGGCATCCTTCCCGGCGGCGGTGTCGCGCTGCTGCGTGCGGCGTCGGTGCTTGATAAGGTCAAGGCCGCCAACGAGGATCAGAAAGTCGGCATCAACATCGTGCGTCGCGCGCTGCAGGCCCCGGCTCGGCAGATCGCCGAGAATGCGGGCGAGGACGGCGCCGTGATTGTCGGCAAGGTGGTCGAGAAGAACGACTATTCCTTCGGCTACAACGCGCAATCCGGCGAATATGGCGATCTCGTCAAACAGGGCGTGATCGACCCCGTCAAGGTCGTGCGCACGGCGCTGCAGGATGCCGCTTCCGTTGCCGGCCTCCTCATCACCACCGAGGCCATGGTTGCCGAGAAGCCGAAGAGGAAGGCTCCGGCCATGCCTCCAGGCGGCGGCATGGGCGATATGGACTTCTAGTCGAGTAGCGTTGCGTCTCGCGTAAACGAAGGGCCGTGCCTTAAGGGGTGCGGCCCTTTTTTCGTTTGTCTAGAGAACCACGTCATCCGGGCTTCACCCGGCAAATCCAGGGCCGCTTACTCCGAGTCCGATGTCGCGGATGGCGCAGCCATAACGAGGAGCGATCATTGTCTGGAGGGATGAACCAAGGACAGATCCGCGTCGGTGTCGGCGGCTGGCTCTATGCTCCGTGGCGCGGCGTTTTCTATCCGAAAGGCCTCAAGCAAGCCGACGAGCTCGCCTATGCGGCGAGCAAACTGACAAGCATCGAGATCAACGCCACGCATTACCGCCTGCAAAGCCCATCCTCCTTCCGCAAATGGGCGGCCGCGACCCCGGAGGGTTTTAAATTTTCGCTGAAGGGACCGCGCATCGTCACCAACAGCAAGGCGCTTGCCGAGACCGGCGGCTTCGTCGACCGTTTCGTGCGCTCCGGTCTCTTGGAGCTCGGCGATAAGCTCGGACCGATCCTCTGGCAGCTGCCGCCCTTCAAGCGTTTCGACACCGATGAGATCGGGAAATTTCTTTCAATCCTTCCGCGCGAGCTGGATGGCGTTCCTTTCCGTCACGTCCTGGAGGTGCGCCATCGCAGCTTCGCGACGCCGGACTTCGTTCGTCTGCTGCGCGATGAGGGTGTCGCGGTCGCTTATACCGATGCACGAGATTGGCCCAACATCCCCGATATCACCGGCGATGTCGTCTATGCGCGATTGCAGCAGGGCGACGACGCACTGGAGACGGCCTATCCGGGGTCCGATCTCGATGCCTGGGCCGGACGCGCTAAAATCTTTGCCGGCGGCGACATTCCGCCGGACCTGCAACCTCTCGCATCAGCCAAAGCCGATCCGCGGCCGCGCGACGTGTTCATGTATTTCATCCATGAGGGAAAGCTGCGGGCGCCCGCCGCGGCCATGGCACTAATCGATCGCGTGAAGGGCTAGCAATCGCGGCGCAGTTCTAGTCCTCGGCGATGGCTTTGGCCCTTGCGAGAAGCGTCTCCCGGCTCGCGGCAAAATCCCCATCGAGCCAATGCTCCTCGAGGCGCTGCAGCGCGTGCCCTATGGCGGGGCCTTCGAAGCCCGAGCGCGGCGAGATCGCTTCCGCGCAGGGGAAATGCGGGCGGCTGCCAACGGTCGGGCAGCGCATAGGCTTCCCGCCACGCGGCATCCTCCGCCGGCGCGGATAGAGACCAGGAGAGCAGCAGCGCAGGGCGGTACTTGTCTTCAAGGCGATACAGCGCGCGCTTGCCAGCCTTTTCGGCGGGAAGGCCGGGCAGTTGGCGAGCGGCAAGGGCAAGCGTCCCGCGATCGGCGTTCGAGAGGCGAAGGCGCTGCGAGATCCGCATCGCATCCTCCTCGACGAAAACCGCAAGGGCGGCGAGGCGGAGCGCAGCGTCAGGCTCGAGCGCCAAGGACGGACTCGATCCTGGCAATGGCCTCGAAACGCGAAAGCCGCGGCACCCCACCGAGCAATTCCGTGAGGAGGCCATAATCGTAGAGGGCGCGGATAGCGGAGGCCGCGCGCGGCGCGACGAGGATGCGCTTCAGCTCGCCGGAAACCCGCTCGGCGGAGAGCTGCCGGAGGCCATCGCGCAATGTCACGGAAGCGCGGAGGCCCTCCGCATCCATCGGCCCTCTTCCGTAATAAGCGTGGAAGCGGAAGAAGCGGAGGATCCGCAAGAAGTCTTCCTCGATGCGCGCCTCGGCGCTGCCGATGAAGCGCACCCGCCCTTGCATAAGATCGTCGAGGCCACCGAGCGGGTCGAAAACTGTGCCGTGTCTGTCGGCATAGAGCGCGTTGAGGGTGAAATCGCGCCGGCTCGCGTCTTCTTCGAAAGAGCGCGTGAAGGCGACCTTGGCATGCCGCCCGAAGGTCTCGACGTCCTGCCGAAGCGTCGTCACTTGGAAAGGGACACCCTTCGCAATCAATGTGACGGTTCCGTGCTGCAACCCTGTGGGAACAGCCTTTAGCCCCGCTTCCGCCGCGAGCGAAAGCACCCGCTCCGGCAGTGCCGTCGTCGCGATGTCGATTTCTGTCACCGGACGTCCGAGCAGCGCATCCCGCACCGCCCCGCCGACGGCGCGCGTCTCGATATCGCCGCCGCTCAGCGCGTCGAAGACAGCCTTCGTCTCTTCTCGCTCGAGCCATTCGGCATGTTCGAGCGAAACGGCTTTCGAAGGCCGGGCGGCGTCAGGCTCAGACATCGTTGGTCGCTATTCGATGGTTCCGGGGCGGATCACACCATTCTCGGTGACCGGCGGCCGGTAGGTGCCTCCTGGCTTCCCTCCGGAATAGGAGATCAGCGTCGCCATCGCCACGAGAAGCAATCCCAGCCCGCCGGCAACCAGCCACACATAGGGTGCGGATTGCCACAGATCCGCAGGCGCCACCTTCCTCACCATGATCATGTAAATCGCATAGATCAGGAAGGGCAGCGCAAAGACGATGATATCGATCAGGGCGATGCGTAGCATTCGCGTGGTCGGCCCTCCTTTTGGCCCGCGGGCAATAGAACGGCCGCAATCATCTTCCGCTGGAGACGCCGGCGCAACCGAAGCTTAGCTTTCGCGCTTGTCCTCTGGTCCGGCCGGAAACGAAAAGAACATGCCGCCGCTCCAGACGCCGGGCCGCTCTCCGGCTTCCGTCCCCTCCTCGGTCCCGGAAGCGACGAGCTCATAATAGACCGGCCGGGTGAGGCGCGCCTTCAATCCATTCTTGACGAGGATGTAGGGGGTGAGTGCGCCCTCGGCGTCCTCGCGGAACTCGATCGGGTGGTCGGGCCCCGCTTCGACGCTCTCGCCGAGATTCGTGGTGAAGGAGAGACGCTGGTCGTTGCCCTTGCCGGTACGCTCCATGGCGACGGCAAGGAAGGGCGCGTCTTCGACCTCGATCACGACCTTTTCGACGGGCGTTACGAGATAATAGCGGCCGTCCTCCTCGAGCCTCAGCACGGAGGCGAACAGCTTGACGAGCGGCAGGCGCGAGATGGGGCTCCCCTGGTAATACCATGTGCCATCCCGGCCGATGCTGAGGCCGATATCCCCACAATCTTGTGGTTTTGGGCGATTTTCGCGGCTAGATCTGCCTTTCAGCGAGTCCAGCGCCGCCACTACCTCCTTGTTGTTTCGGCCGGTCATCTTGAGCCCTTTGCGGCTTCCTCCTACGTAATGCGCCGGTGCACGTCGAATGGCGAAAGTGCCCGTGGAACCAACACTATTGTGACTGCCTTGGCATGCGAAGTGCTCTTCCCTGCCAATCCTCAGGGCCTATAGTTCCCCTCTCTTCAGCCGCGAGCAAACGAGCAAAAAGGCGATCATGACCACCCTTGCCAGTTCGGATAACCAGCTCATCGACCGTATCGACGAGATCGGCGCGAAAATCGAAAGCGTGCATCAGGCCACGGCTTCGAGCATTTTCGGCCAGGACAAGGTCATTGAGCTTGCCCTGATCACGCTTTTGTCGGGCGGCCATGCGCTTTTGATCGGCGTGCCGGGGCTCGCCAAGACGAGCCTCGTCGAAGCACTCGGTTCCGTGCTTGGCCTGCAAAATAAGCGCATCCAATTCACGCCCGACCTGATGCCCTCCGACATCGTCGGTTCAGAAGTGCTGGAAGAGGGAACCGGCGGCAAGCGGAGCTTCCGTTTCGTCGAGGGGCCGGTCTTCACCCAGCTCTTGATGGCGGACGAGATCAACCGCGCCAGTCCGAAGACCCAATCGGCGCTGCTGCAGGCGATGCAGGAGCATCACGTGACTGTCGCCGGCGTACGGCACGAGGTGCCGCGGCCATTTCACGTGCTGGCGACGCAGAATCCGCTCGAGCAGGAAGGCACCTATCCCCTCCCCGAGGCGCAGCTCGACCGTTTCCTCTTGCAGATCGATGTCAGCTATCCGGACGAGGCGGCTGAGCGGCGTATGCTATTCGCCACAACCGGCGTCGAGGACCGATCGTTGAAGACCATCCTCTCCGCCGAAGAACTCATGCTTGCGCAGCGCCTCGTGCGTCAGCTGCCGGTCGGCGACCAGGTCGTCGATGCCATCCTGAAGCTCGTGCGCTCGGCGCGGCCCGGCACGGGCATCAATCAGGAGCTTGAAGACCTCATCGCTTGGGGTCCCGGTCCGCGGGCGAGCCAAGCATTGATGCTGGCGGTACGCGCCAAGGCCCTTATCGACGGACGCTTGGCGCCTTCGGTCGATGACGTTGTCGAACTCGCCGAGCCGGTGCTGAAGC
The DNA here is from genome assembly GCA_963786425.1 of uncultured Alphaproteobacteria bacterium. Taxonomy (GTDB): domain Bacteria; phylum Pseudomonadota; class Alphaproteobacteria; order Rhizobiales; family Methyloligellaceae; genus Methyloceanibacter. The sequence continues at coordinate 679,335 of CAWAZB010000001.1, forward strand.
ACCGCATGGCCTTGACCTTTGCCGCTCGCGCCGAGGGCTTGCAGATCAGCGACCTCGTGGCGAAGCTGGTGCAGCCGCTGGGGTAATTCGCGACTTGGCAAAAATCGACGAGAGACGGCGCCATCCCTTTCCGGACGAGGAGCCAGAAGCGCATGCGCTCGCCGCGCGCATGCCGGCTCTCCTCGTGCAGGCGCAGCGTGTCGCTCACACCGTCGAGCACGGCACGCATGGGCGGCGCCGAGGCGGCCCTGGCGAGACCTTCTGGCAATTCCGGCATTTCGATTACAACGACGCCCGTTCGGGAATCGATTGGCGGCGCTCGGCGAGCTCGGATCAATTGTTCATCCGCGAGCGGGAATGGGAGGCGGCGCACACTTTTTGGCTTTGGGTGGACCTGTCTCCCTCGATGAAATTCCGGTCTTTTCTGTCGAAGACGACGAAGGAAAGCCGCGCCATCCTTCTGTCGCTTGCGCTCGCCGAGCTTCTCTCCAATGGCGGCGAACGCGTCGGCGTGCTCGGCAGCCGTCCCTATACGGGCCGCAGTGCCAGCCGCCGCATTGCCGAGTTCATGCTCGGGGAGTCTGAGCGAGCGACGAGCCTGCCTCCCGCTGCGAGGTTGAGCCGTTTCAGCGAATGCCTCTTCTTCAGCGATTTTCTCGAGCCCGTGGACGAGACCTTGGCCCGGCTGGAATCGATCGCGGCGCAGGGCGTGAAGGGCCATCTTGTGCAGATCCTGGATCCGGCGGAGGAGACCCTTCCCTATTCCGGGCGGACGGAGTTTGCCGCGAGCGAAGGCCGCGACCGCGTCATCGCCGGCCGCGCCGAGACCTTACGCGAGCGCTATCAGGAACGCATGCAGGCGCATCGGCGCGATCTTGCCGCGGGCCTCCGCCGTCTTGGCTGGACCTTCCTGACGCATCACACCGACCGTCCGGCGGAGGAGATCCTTCTTTCGCTCTATAGCCGGCTCGCTGGACTCGGACGCGACTATCGCTACCGCGCCCCTGCGGCGATTTCCGCTACGAGCGGGGCCCGCTGATGCTCAGCCTCGGAGCGGTCGGCTTCCTGCAGCCATGGCTTCTGCTCGGTCTTGCCGCGCTGCCGGCGATCTGGTGGCTGTTACGTTTTACGCCGCCGCGGCCACAACATGTCGTTTTTCCGCCAACACGGCTGCTCAAGGATCTGAAAACGACTGAAGAGACGCCGGCGCACAGCCCTTGGTGGCTGACGGTGCTCCGGATGCTTCTCGCCGCGCTCATAATTTTCGCGCTGGCCCGGCCGGTGTTGAACCCGGACGCGCAGGCGCTGCCCGGCACGGGCACTTTGCTGCTCGTCATCGACAATGGCTGGGCCTCGGCCTCGCATTGGGCGGAGCGGCGCGAGGCCATCGAGGCCGCAATCGACAAGGCCGGACAAGATGGCAGGCCCGTCATCCTTGCGCCGACGGCCCCCGGCGAGCCGCTGATCGGCCCGCATGGCGCGGATCAAGCAAGAGAGCGAGCGGCCGGCATCGCCCCGCAGCCCTACGCACCGGACCGGCAGGCGCTGGCCGAAACATTGGAACGCGAGCTCAAGGATCCGGCCGGCTACAGCATCGTCTGGCTTTCGGACGGCCTCGACCACGGCAAGTCCGCCGAGTTCGCCGAGCGGCTTTCGAAATTGGCCGGCACCGCCGCCAATCTGTCGGTGCTGCGGCCGGAAGGCGAGACGGCGCCGCTTGCCCTTGGTCCGGGGACCGGCGAGCGCAGCACGCTTGCCGCCCGCATCCTCAGCGGGACCGAGGGACCGCGCGCCGGAACGGTGCGGGCGCTCAGCAGCCGCGGCGAACCGCTCGGAGAATCGCCTTTCACAATCACGAGCGGCGCGCGCGAGGCGAAGGCGCAATTCGAGCTTCCCCTCGAAATCCGCAATCAAGTGTCGCGCATGGAAATCGCCGCCGAGCGCTCCGCCGGCGCCGTGCATCTTCTCGATGCGAGATCGGAATGGCGGCGTGTCGGCATCGTTTCAGGCGCCTCGCGGGAAGCCGCGCAGCCGCTGCTCTCTCCGCTCTATTACGTGCAGCGCGCGCTCGCGCCCTATGCCGACATCGTCACCTCTCCGGATGTGAATGTCGCGCGCGCCACGCATCAGCTGATCGAGGACAAAGTCTCGACCTTGGTGCTGGCCGATATCGGCAAGCTCGTGCCGGCAACGGTCGAGGAGCTCGAAGCCTGGCTGAAGGCCGGCGGTGTCTTGATCCGTTTCGCCGGCCCGCGCTTGGAGCAAGGCGGAGACGAACTGCTGCCTGTCGCTCTCCGGCGTGGTGGACGCTCGCTCGGCGGCTCGCTGTCCTGGAGCACGCCGCAAACTCTCGCGCCATTCGAGGAGTCGAGCCCCTATACCGGGCTCAAAATTCCCGAGGATGTCCGCGTGAGCCGGCAGGTGCTTGCAGATCCCAGCGTCTCCACCGAATCCGAGATATGGGCGACGCTTGCCGACGGCACCCCGCTCGTCACCGCCTCGCGTCAGGGGGAGGGCTGGATCGTCCTCTTCCACGTCACGGCGAATTCGGACTGGTCGAACCTCCCGCTCTCCGGTCTCTTCGTCGAGATGCTGCGGCGGACCGTAACAATGGGACCGAGCCGGGTTTCCCCCGAGCTTGCGGGACCGGCAGGCACGACTGCGGCGAAGGATAATGCGAGCCGTCCGAAGATCGAAGCTGCCGGCACCCTTCCGCCGGTTCAGACCTTGGACGGGTTCGGCCAGCTCGTACCGCCGCCGCCGGGCGCAGCGCCGCTCTCCTCCGAAACCATCGATGCCACCGTGCCGGGGCCCGATCACCCTCCCGGCTATTACGGTCCGGCGAGTGCTCCGCGGGCGCTCAATCTCGTCAACGCCAAGACGGTGCTGAAGCCTCTCGGTTCGATCGCGGGGGCCGGAGCGACGAGCGGCTATGTCCTGCAAAAGCCGACGGCGCTTGAGCCATGGCTCTATCTCGCCGTGCTTGGGCTTTTTGCCATCGACGTCCTCGCCGTCATCCTACTCAGCTCTGGCTTCGGCATTTGGCGCCGGCGCGGCGCCATGGCGGCGGTCCTTCTGGCATTTGCCCTCATTCCGGCGCTGCACAATCCTGCGCAGGCGCAAAGCCCGGAGCCAGAAGCCAAGAAGGAAGCGCCGACGGGCGAAGATTTCGCGCTTGAGGCCTCACTCAAAACGCATCTTGCCTATGTAAAGACCGGCAACCCCGAGCTCGATGAGATCAGTCATCAAGGCCTCGTCGGACTAAGCAAGGTGCTGCAGGCGCGGACGGCGCTCGAACCCGCCGAACCCATGGGCGTCGACATCGACAAGGACGAGCTGTCCTTCTTCCCGATTCTCTATTGGCCCGTGCGCCAAGATGCACAGCCTCTCTCCGACGCGACGCTCGCCAAGGTCGACGCCTTCATGAAGCAAGGCGGCATGATCATATTCGATACGCAGGACCATGACCGCTCATTCTCAGGCGGCCAGCAGAATCAATCACTGGTGAGATTGATCGGCCAGCTCGACATTCCCCCGCTGCAGCCGGTGTCGGAAGATCACGTTCTGACCAAATCCTTTTATCTGATGCGCACCTTCCCCGGACGCTGGGACGGCGGCACCACCTGGGTCGAGGCCGAGCCAGCGGACGAGGCGGATCGCGCCGAGCGCGCGCGGCGCACCGATGGCGTCAGCTCCATCGTCATCACCTCGAACGACCTTGCCAGCGCCTGGGCGCTCAATTCAGGCAATCGCCCGCTTTATCCGGCTGTGCCGGGCGGCGAGGTGCAAAGGGAGATGGCATTCCGGGCAGGCGTCAACCTCGTGATGTATGCGCTCACCGGAAACTACAAGGCCGACCAGGTGCATGTGCCGGCGCTTCTCGAGCGGTTGGGACAATAGGCGATGAGCTGGTCGATCGAATTCATTCCCTTCGTCCCCTGGCCGATTTTTTGGGGCCTCGCCGCCTTCGGCGTCCTGCTCTTTGCGCTGCTGTTGTGGCGGGCGCGGCGCGGCGCCGTGCTGCGCGCGCTGGCCTATGCCGCGCTCCTGCTCGCCATCGCCAACCCGCATTTGAAACAGGAGGACCGAGAGCCACTCAACGACGTGGTTGCCGTCGTCATCGACGAAAGCCAAAGCCAGGCGGTTGCGGGACGCGAAGAACGGACCGAGGCCATCCGCAAGGATTTGGAGGAGAAGTTCAAGGCCTTACCCAATGTCGATGTGCGTTGGGTGCGCTCCGAAACGGATGCGAGCAGTGAGGACCGTGACGGCACCATGCTGTTCTCGGACCTTAACCGGGCGCTCGCCGACGTTCCGCCGGACCGCCTCGCCGGCGCCATCCTCGTCACCGACGGCGAAGTCCACGACGTTCCGGCAAACGCCGCGGCGCTCGGATTTGCGGCGCCGGTGCATGCGCTGATCCCGGGCAAACAAGGCGAATTCGACCGGCAACTCGACATTTTGCGGGCGCCGAGATTCGGCCTCGTCGATGGCGAGCAGATGGTCGAGGTCAAAGTGACCGACACCGCTCCTTCGCAAAACGACGCCGTCGGGCTGACGGTCACGCGGCAGGGCGAGTCCCCCACGACGCGCATTGTGAAGCCGGGGGAGAAGGTCGAGATTCCGATCAAGGTGACGCGCGCCGGCCCGAACATCGTCGAGATCGAGGCGGAGGCCGCTCCTGGCGAGCTCACCACCGTCAACAATCGCGCGGTGCTGACGATCGAGGGCGTGCGCGAGAATTTGCGCGTGCTCCTCGTCTCAGGCGAACCGCATTCAGGCGAGCGGACTTGGCGCAACATGCTGAAATCCGATGCCGCCGTCGATCTCGTGCACTTCACCATCCTACGCCCGCCGGAAAAGCAGGACGGAACGCCGATCAATCAGCTGTCCCTGATCGCCTTCCCGACGCGGGAATTGTTTCAGGAGAAGCTCGATCAATTCGACCTGATCATCTTCGACCGGTATCAGCGGCGCGGCGTGCTTCCGCTGATGTATCTGGAGAATGTCTCCCGCTACGTTAATGAAGGCGGCGCTGTGCTCGTGTCGGCCGGGGACGATTATGCATCTCCCTTAAGCCTCTATCGCACGCCGCTCGGACAGATCCTTCCCGCCGTTCCAAGCGGCCGCGTGATCGAGCAACCGTTCAAGCCGAAGCTGACCGAATTGGGGGAGAAGCATCCGGTCACCCGGGACTTGCCCGGAGCCGGCGAGGACCCCTCTTGGGGCCGCTGGTTTCGCGTTGCCGAAGTCAGCGGACGCGACGCCGCGGCCGTGATGAAAGGCCCGAACGACGCGCCGCTGCTCATTCTCGGCGAACGGGGCCAGGGCCGCGTGGCGATCCTGCTCTCCGATCACATCTGGCTTTGGGCGCGCGGCTATGAAGGCGGCGGCCCCTACACGGATTTGCTGCGGCGGCTCGCCCATTGGCTGATGAAGGAGCCGGATCTCGAAGAGGAGACGCTGAAGGCGACGAGCCGCGACGAGACCCTCACCATCGAGCGCCGCTCGGTCAAGGACGCGGTCGAGCCCGTCACCGTGACCGGCCCGTCAGGGAAAGAGGAGACGGTCACGCTCGACCAGGTCGAGCCGGGGCTCTGGCGGAAATCGATCAAAGCCCCCGAGCAAGGCGTCTACCGGGTGGCGAGCGGCGAACTTGCCAATGTGGTGACGGTTGGGAAGGCGAACACCAAAGAGCTCGCCCGCGTGACCGCCACCGACAAAGTGCTCGAGCCGATCCTCACCGAGACCGGAGGCGGCAGCTTCTGGCTTGGCCGGAAGGCAGACGAGGCCGAGGCCCTGCCGCGCCTCGTCATGATGCGAGGCGGACAGGTGATGCATGGCGGCGATTGGCTCGGCCTGCACAAGCGTCAAGCCTATCACGTGAAAGGCGTGCGCCTCTTCCCGCTCTTCACCGGGTTCCTCGCGCTTGCCTTCCTCTTGTCGCTGATGGCAATGACCTGGTTCCGCGAAGGCCACTAGCCGTTCAGCGCCTGCATCAAGCCTGCGGCCCCTTCCAGCGCCCCGGGCACGAGCTCGATCGCGAGCAGCCTTTCAGGGTCGACGGGTCCAGGCATCGTGATGCGCCCGGGCGAAACGGGACGAAATCCGAACCTGCCATAATAAGGCATGTCGCCGACCAGCACGACGAGGCGGAAACCTTCCGCTATTGCCCGCTCCAATCCTTGCGTCACCAGCGTCCGTCCATAGCCCTTACCGGCATGAGCGGGATCGACGACGAGCGGACCGAGGAGAAGCGCGCGCTTCTCCTCACCGATGGCGACGGGCGTCAAACGCACGCCGCCCCGGAGCCGGTCATCGCTCCAAACGGTCAAACAAAGTTTGGGTGTCGGTGAAACGCCCTCGCGCACCTTATAGGCGGCGCGGGTGAAGCGACCGGGACCGAAGGCGGCGGCGGATAGGTCGGAAAGGATCGCGGCATCGTCAGCCGATTCTTCCCTGATCTTGAATTGGGGTTGCATAGCGGATCTCCTAAAATACCCGGGGCAGACCACCCCCGGCTGGAGCACCGTCGAAATTCGAAGAGGAGTGCGGATGCGTCAGCGCTGAGGGCGAAATGAGCGTGTCCGAGACACGCGCCCTCGTCGTCGGGTGTAGGAAATGGAATATTCAAACCGCATGGCGGCGCTGCCATATCACGCAGCCGAGAAGCGGTCCAGCAGCTTCTGGTTCTGCCGCTCCGCGCGATGCTTCCAGGCTCCGATCTTTCTCTTTCGGAACCCGATTTCAACTAGACTGCCCTTGACGGGAACGCGTCCCGCCCGGATACCCCCCTTGCAACGGGGAGCAGAAAACGATGGCTGACACCGCAAAATTGCTCATTCTTTACCACAGCTCTTACGGCCATGTGGAAACCCTGGCCTATGCCGTTGCTCATGGTGCCCGCGCCGTCGAGGGCGTTCAGGTTTCGGTGAAGCGCGTGCCGGAGCTCATGCCGGAGGATGTCATGAAGGATGCCGGGATGAAGGTCGATCAGCCGGCGTCGATCGCCACGCCTCAGGATCTCGTCAATTACGACGCGATCATTTTCGGCACGCCGACGAGGTTTGGGAATATGAGTTCGCAGATGCGCAATTTTCTCGACCAGACAGGTCCGCTCTGGGCAGAAGGCGCCCTCATCAACAAGATCGGCAGCGTGTTCACCTCCACCAGCACGGGCGGCGGCAATGAGACGACCATCGCCTCCTTCCATTGGACGCTGCTGCATCACGGCATGATCATCGTCGGCCTCCCCTATTCGGCGCCGGACCTCGTCGATGTCAGCGAATTGAAAGGCGGCTCGCCCTATGGCGCCGGCACCATTTCCGCCCCTGATGGGTCCCGCTTGCCTTCCCAGAAGGAGCTCAATCTCGCCAGCTTCCAGGGGCACCACGTCGCCAAAATCGCGAAGCGCTTCGCCTCCGCGCCCGAATAGATCACCAGCTCTCCGACTTTGCGGCGCCGCCGAAAATCTCGGCAAGGCGCGCTCGCGTGCCGGGATCGGTGCCTTCGTGAAGAGCGTTGCGGTCGAACAGTTCCGCCTCGGCAATCTCTCTCGGCCGGCAGTAATTGCCATTTCGCTCCCAGCGCGGGACATGAAACAGGGCGATGTGATCCCCCGGAAAGCTGGCGAAATTGGCGTAGACGCCGTGCAGCCGCGGCGCTTCGAGGATTCGCACACCGACCTCTTCCTCGAGCTCGCGAGCAAGCGCGACGGCAAGGGTCTCGCCCCATTCGACGCCGCCGCCGGGAAAATACCAGCCGCGCCGGTAGCTGTGCCTGACGAGAAGGACCCGCCCGGAGGCATCGGTAAGAACGCCTTGCACGCCGAGCGTCAGGCCCCGGCGCATGCGCCAGATCGGCCGGAGAATTTTAGTGATGACGCTCAATTCGGATGCTCGGTTTCGTCGGTAGGTAAGATCGAAACGACTATGCCAGCCGATCTTGGTCGGCGATAGGGACCTTAACCCCTGTCACTCGCGCGCCGCGGAATGGCTTGCGGAGATGACGGAACCGTCCGCACTGCTCTATCGTCATAGGAAGCGGAGGTCTTTCAAATCGGGACTATGAGCGTCTTCACCCTCGCCCATCTTTCGGACATTCATCTCGGCCCGATGCCCCGGGCGCGGCGCCGCGACCTTATGAGCAAGCGCATGCTCGGTTACGTGAACTGGCACCAGGGCCGGAAGCTGGTGCATCAGCGCGACGTTCTAGAGGTGCTGACACGCGACATCATCGAGCGGAACCCGGACCACATCGCCGTCACGGGCGACCTCGTCAATATCGGGCTTCCCGGCGAGTTCGAGATGGCCGCGGAGTGGCTGCGCGAGCTCGGGCCCCCCGACCGCGTGACCGCTATTCCCGGCAACCACGACGCCTATGTGCGGCTGCATCCCGAACAGGGCACGGTGCGGTGGCTGCCTTATATGCAGTCGAACGAAGCGGGCGAAAAGCTGTCGCCGACGCCGGCTTCTGGTTTTCCGTTTCTGCGCCGCTTCGGCGACATCGTGCTTGTGGCGCTCTCCTCCGCCATTCCCACTTTGCCCTTCATCGCCGCCGGCCGCGTCGGCTCGGCGCAACGCGCGCTGCTTCCCCCCTTGCTTGAAGAGCTCGGCCGGCAGGGCCTCTTTCGGGTGGTTCTCATCCATCATCCACCCCTCCCCGGCCAAGTCGGCTGGCGGCGAGGCCTCCGCGATGCGGCAGCGCTGACCCGCATATTGAAGGAGTCAGGCACCGAGCTCGTGCTGCATGGGCACAATCACGAGCAGACCGAATATGAGCTTGAGACGATTTCCGGGACGGCCGTCGTCGTTGGCGTGCCCTCCGCCTCGGAGGCGGTGTCGGGTAAAATCCCGGCCGCTCGCTACAACGAATACCGCATCAAGAAGCTGAAAAACGGCTGGGAGTGCGAGATGGTCGGACGCATCGTGGGGGAAGATGCGCTGACGGTGCGCGAATGCGAGCGGAAATTGCTTCGCGCGCCATGATCGGCGGAAGCGCGGAATTTAACGCGAGGTCAGAACCACGCTCGAGCGGGCATCGTCGAACCATTTGTCGACGGCCGCATCGAGGTTGCCGGCAAGACTGGCCTTCCAAGTCTCGATCGTCGCATCGAGCGCTCGGTTGTTGGCCGCAACGAACTCATCGCGATTGATAGCCTCATTGGCGGCGCTGCCGAGATAGTCGACGGCAATACCCGCCATCACGCCAAGCGCGGCACCGATCACCTGGCCGCCCACCGGCTGCACCACGGTGCCGGCGACGGCGCCCTGCTGCGCGAAGGCAAGCCTCGTTCCAAGCGAGCCGACAAGGCGGCGCGAGATCTGGCCGAAGCTTTGGGCGAGCACGCGGTTGAACACCGGCCCAAGGGCGAGCGCTCCGACCGTGCCGCCGGCCGCCGCAGTGCCGACGCCGACCACGCCATCGAAGGCCCGGTCCTGCATCAGATAGATAGGCGCCTTCCATTTCTGGGCGTCCCAATCGAGCTTCAGATTGGTCACCGGCGTCGACGAAGGCACCTCTTCGAGATGCTGCGTATGTTGCGCCAGGAAGAGCTGCAGCCGCATGTCGCCATTGGCGATGACCCGACGGTAGCTGTCATGCGCATGCCGCGCCGCCTGCTCGACGCCCTGGCCAATGCCGCCATCGCGCAATTCCGGCCGCAGCACATGTTCCTTGTAGTGCTTCAGGAAGTAATCCTTGAGGTCGGCCTCGACCGCCTCGGAGAGCGACTGGTACCGCCCCGCTTCGAAAAAGCGGGTGACGGCAGAACCGAGGGATTCTTTCAGCACGACGTAAGAGCGCTTCCAGGCGAAGAACCAATCCGCATAGGCGGAGATCGCCTGCTCGCGGTCCTGAAAGGCCGCGGCGAAGCTGCGATCAAGGTCCTCTCGCGCCGCCTTCTTGATGCGCGCGCGCTCGGCATCGAGCATGAGGATCGTGTCGTTGACGAATTTATCGGCCTCGGACTTGCTGGCCACCATTTTATGGATCTGGCCGTCCACGTCTTTGACGACGAGGTTCACCGGGTCGGCCGGCAGGCTCGCATCCGGAAACAGGACGTCGAGCACGCTCCGGTCGGGATGCACCGCGGCGGTATGGTCGATATGGCGGTGATAGCTGCGGTAGAAGGTGGTGCCGAGCGACAGCAGCGCATAGGTCGAGAGCAGCAGCGCGAGCGACACGCCGATCGGCTTCAGAAGCGCCCCAAGCGCACTCTCCTTGACCACCTTCTCGCGCGGCCAAAGCCGAAATCCGCGGCGCGGGGCGAGCGCAGCCATCCCACTCCGGGCTGGCGGGCCGCCGCCCTCGATGGATTTCACGAGGCTGGTGCTGCTGATCTCCGACATCGCTTTAGATAATCCAGACACTGTTCACGCGACATATGGTGCCGAGAATTGCGCCTTGAAAGCGGCAATAGCCGATTTTCGGGAAAAAAGCTTGGAGGAGGGCCCCGGAACTCTCTCCACTCAGGGCCGTTCTGGCTGAAAGCGCCGAACGTCATCTCAAGGAGAGACAAACATGCAGGAACGCCGCTCCAAAGCGCCGCTGCCACCCCAGGAGCAGTCTCATCAGCCCGGCGTCGAGAGCAAGATGCGGCCGAAGCCCGATTACGAGCCTCGCTATCCGGGCTCCGATCGCCTCAAGGGTAAGGTCGCGCTGATCAGCGGCGGCGATAGCGGCATCGGCCGGGCGGCGAGCGTCCTCTTCGCGCGCGAGGGCGCGAAAATCGCCATCGTCTATCTCGAGGAGGACAAGGACGCCAAGGAGACGGAAGAGCTCGTCAAGCAGGAAGGAAGCGACTGCCTCCTGTTGAGGGGCGATATCGGCTCGGCGAAGTTCTGCGACGAAGCCGTCAAGCGGACCGTCGATCGCTTCGGGCGCCTCGACATCCTCGTCAACAATGCGGCCGAACAGCACGAGCAGAAAGAGGTCGAGGACATCGGCGAGGAGCAGCTCGTCAAAACCTTCCGCACCAATCTCTTCGGCTACATGTTCATGACCCAGGCCGCCCTCCCGCATCTCGGCAAAGGCGCCGCCATCATCAACACCACCTCGGTGACAGCCTATCGCGGCCACGACACCCTCGTCGATTATTCGGCCACGAAGGGGGCCATCGTGTCGCTGACGCGCTCCCTCTCGAAGCAGCTGGCGGAGCGCGAGATCAGGGTGAATGGGGTCGCGCCCGGGCCTATATGGACGCCGCTCATTCCGGCGAGCTTCGATGCCGATAAGGTGGCGAAGTTCGGGCAGCATGTGCCGCTCGGACGGCCAGGGCAGCCGAATGAAGTCGCGCCTTCTCTCCTCTTCCTCGCTTGCGAGGATGCCTCCTACATGACCGGACAGGTGCTGCATCCCAATGGCGGCGAGATGGTCGGAGGCTGAGCTTCCGCTTTTCTTGGAAGCGCGACGCCTCAACGATCCCGACCGGGCATTGCGAGCGCTCGGCAAAGAAGCGCGCGACTGCACACGTTGCCCGCTCTACCGGAACGCGACGCAGACGGTCTTCGGCGAGGGGCCGGTCGATGCGGCGCTGATGCTGGTCGGCGAGCAGCCGGGAGATCAGGAGGACCTTGGCGGCCGGCCCTTCGTCGGGCCGGCAGGCAAGGTTCTCGACCGTGCGCTAGCGAGCGCCGAGATCGAGCGGGAGGACATCTACGTCACCAACGCCGTGAAGCATTTCAAGAACGAGCCGCGGGGCAAGCGCCGCCTTCACAAGAAGCCCGACATCGGCGAGATCGAGGCTTGCCGCTGGTGGCTGGACAATGAGATCGACATCGTCGACCCCCGCATCATCGTGGCGATGGGCGCGACGGCTGTGCGCGGCGTGATGCGGAAGGCGCTCCCCATCAATGCCAATCGCGGGCGGCTGATCGAGATCGCCGACCGGCGGGTGATCATCACCGTCCATCCCTCTTATCTTCTGCGCCTCAGGGAACAGCGCGACAAGACGAGGGAATTCGACAATCTGGTCGAGGATCTGCGGCACGCCGCCGAAGCGGCAAAAGCTGCGCGGCGCAAAAGCGCCGGGCGCTAGAGCGCGTCGGTGCCGATCTCCCTTGTCCGCACCCGCATCACGCCTTCGAGGTCGAGCACGAACACTTTGCCGTCGCCGATCCGGCCGGTCCGCGCCGCATCGCCGATCGTCTCCACCACCCGGTCGGCAAGGGCGTCGTCGACGGCGATTTCGAGCTTCACTTTCGGGACATATTGCATGGTGTATTCGGCGCCGCGGTAGATCTCGGTCTGTCCCTTTTGGCGCCCAAAGCCGCGCACCTCGCTGACGGTGAGGCCCTGCACCCCAAGCGCTCCGAGGGCCTCTCTGACGGCGTCGAGACGGTGCGGCTGAATGACGGCAATGACGTATTTCATGAGGCTCGCTCTCCGCTCCTTGGATGATGGTCTCTCATCGCGTCGCTGCTCACTCTTTCCGCGGGATTGGCACGGTCTGCCCGATATGTTTGATCGTCAAGTCTTTTGCCGTAAAGCCCCGCGCGCTTGGCCGATCTTTCCTCAGACGTCACATATTGTAGGCGCGCTCGCCATGCTGCCGGAGATCAAGGCCCTGTTCCTCGATGTCGACGCTGACCCGCAAGCCGACGAAGATTTGCACCGCCTTGGCGATGGCGACGCTGACAATCAGCGACCAGACGAGGACTGCCACGAGGCCCGTCGCTTGCGCCACGAGTTGCCCGCCCATGGTCTGGCCTTCGGCGTATCCGGCGCCGCCAAGCGCCGCGTCCATGAAGATGGCCATGAGAATGGTGCCGAGGGCACCGCCGACGCCGTGCACGGCAAAAACGTCGAGGCTATCGTCGATGCGCCAGCGCTGCTTCACCAGGATGACGGCGACGTAGCAAACCGTGCCGCCGATCAGCCCGAGGACGACGGCGCCAACGGGTCCCACGAAGCCCGACGCCGGCGTGATGGTGGCAAGCCCTGCAATGGCGCCGGTGGCGATGCCGATCATGCTCGGCTTGCCGAATTTGACGCTCTCGATCACCAGCCAGACAAGCGCCGCGGTCGCGGCCGAAATATGCGTCACGGTGATCGCCATGCCGGCTTGAGCGTTCGCTTGCAGCGCGCTGCCGCCATTGAAGCCGAACCAGCCGACCCAGAGCATGCAGGCGCCGGCCATGGTCATCCAAGGCGCGTGCGGCGGCTTAACGTCGTGGGGAAATCCGGTTCTCGGCCCAATCATGACGGCGAGCACGAGCGCCGTGATTCCGGCGGTGAGATGCACGACAAGGCCGCCGGCAAAATCGAGCACGCCGCGCGCAAACAGCCAGCCGCCGCCCCACACCCAATGCGCCACCGGCACATAGACGAAGAGCAGCCAGAGCGCCGTGAAGAGAAGCACGGCCGAGAAGCGCATGCGCTCGACAAAAGCGCCGACGATCAGCGCCGGGGTGATGATGGCGAAGGTCATCTGAAACATGAAGAACACCAATTCCGGGATCTTGGTGTTCGGATCCGCCGCGTCGCGCGCTACGCTAAGCAGCATCGCTTTATCGAGATTGCCGAGCCAGGGGCCGGTGCCGCTGAAGGTGAGGCTGTAGGCGAGGATCAGCCACAACAGACTGACGAGGCAGGTAATGGAGAAGCATTGCATCAGCACCGAGAGCAGATTCTCGGCGCGCACCAGGCCGCCATAGAAAAGCGCCAGGCCCGGCAATGTCATGAATAGAACGAGCGCCGTGGCCGTTATCAGCCACGCGGCATTCCCCGTGTCGATCATTATCCCCTCCCCCATCGCCTTCAAGCGAGCCGATGCCCATTAACGCGTTTTTGCCTAAGAGACTAGCACCGAAGGGACACTGCCGAGAAAATTTGCATTCGCGTTTGGCCGACCTCGGCGCGCGGCCCGATTAGGGCACTATCCCCTGCCCGTCATGATATAGTCGGGGGGATGAGCAAGGCCTTCGTCAAAGAGCCGGAGGCGGGCGACGTTTATGACGACCTGCCCGACCGGCCGGTATCGCCCCACAACCTCGTGACCGAGCACGGTCTCGAGCTGATAGAGGCCGAGCTCGCGCGCCTGCATGTCGACCACGCGGCTGCCCAGGACGCCAACGACCGGGCGAAGCTCGCCAAGATCAACCGGGATTTGCGCTATTGGACCTCGCGGCGGGCGACGGCCCAGGTTGTGGATCCCCCGAAGGACAATAGCGAGGTGCGGTTCGGCGCGACGGTCACCATCGAGCGGGAAGACGGACGCAAGAAGACCTACCGCATCGTCGGCGAGGACGAAGCCGATCCCTCGCTCGGGACGATTTCCTACGCCTCCCCGGTCGCGCAGGCCCTGATGGGCAAAGGCAGAGGCGACGTGGTTTTGGCGGGGACCTCCGAGGCGGAGATCCTGGAGATTCGTTAGAAAGGTTCCCTCTCCCCTCGTGGAGAGGGTAGCCGGACGCATTTCGCGACCGAGCCGGGTGAGGGGCTTCCCTGCATACGCGACGCTGCGCGTCGCTAACCCCTCACCGCTCGGGCATGCGCCCTCGCGTGCTCTCCCACAAGGGGAGAGCGGACATTCGTGCATATCCGCATCCGTCATGGTGAGGTGCCCGGCCGTCCTTCGAGGCTCGCTTCGCTCGCACCTCAGGATGACGGCCGGGCCTCGAACCATCGGATGCGCGGTGCATGCGACCCACGGCCGCCATGCGAGAGGGATCAGCCTCCGGCCTTTGGGCCCTTGCTCGGACCTTCGAGCATGATCTGGCCCTGACGGGTGACGATCGCTTTGGCCTTTTCGGCCAGCATCGCCAGCATCCAGGGGAGCTGCATTTCGAGGCGCACGCTTGTCTCCCCGACATCGACAATGCCCGAGGCGGTCTGGCCGAGAATTTGGGCACGAAAATCGAGACGGTCTCCCGTCCAATTATCCTCGACGACCGCAAGCTGAGCGATGCCGGAATGCAGCTTCTCGAAGCCTGTCTTCAGACGGCGCACGGCCTCTTCCTTGCCGAGCTTGTGCGGGATGGTGACGATGACGGGTTGTGTCACGCTCTTTCTCCTGTCTTTAAGCGCCGAAGCCTGAAAGGCGCGTCCTTGCCCCGTCATATCGGCAGGGCCGGCCGCCCCGGCAAGGGCGCGCCGACCTGGCGAGAGGTCAGGCGTCGGCAGGCTTTGCGTCGCTATGGCCGAGAGTGCGGTCCGGTGCGATCTCGTCACGGACGAGCTGCTTCAGCTCCTTGATGTCGGGGAAGCGGCCCTTCTCCCGGCGCGACCATAGCAGCTTGCCATCGAGCCGCACCTCGAAGACGCCGCCGGTTGCATCCGGGACGAGCGTCATCGAGCCGAGCTCGTCGGCGAAGGTTGTCAGGAGCTCCTGCGCCATCCAAGAGGCGCGCAAGAGCCAGCCGCAGAGCCGGCAATAGACGATGCTGATATTGGGCGAGGCTGTGCCGCTCTGTTCCATCGTCACCCTGATCCCGGCCAATGTAGGGAGCGGCGCTACTCTTCCGAAGTCTCGGCGGCGGAAGGGCCAGAAGCGCTTCTTCTTCTCGGCCGGCTGCGCATCGGCTTCATCCACCCGGTCGTGAACGTCCTCGATCGTCGTACCGGCGGTCGCCTCCTCACCCCCAACGCCGCCCTCTCCTTCAGGAACGAGCGCGGGCGTCGCGGCGGAGATGGTGGGCTTCCTGGAAGGCAGCGGCGGCAGCGCTTCCGAGACCGGCGCCGGGGCCGGAGCGGCGGGCGCGGTGTTCGCCTCCGCATCTGTGGGCGCAAGCTGCGAAGGCGCTTGCTGCGCGGCGGCGGGTGCGGCTGGCTGCTGCGCCTTCGGCTTCGGCGCCAATTTCTCGGCGGTGATGCCGAACAAGCGCCAACGCCCCTGCTGGCCGCGCAAGAATTTGAGATCGAAATAGATGCGCTCGGGCTCGGTCGGGAAAAAGCCGCTGATGCGCAGCACCCCACGCTGATTGATCTCGGGCTTGGCGATCAATTTCGGCTGCACTGTCATCGCCGGCGAAAGATCGACGCCGCGGTTGCGCAAATTGGCAAAGACCTGGAAGAGCTTTCCGGGCGGGTTGGCGTTCTGGAACGGGACCGACGAGACCCCCCGCAGGAACTGGTAATTGCCGGTCATATTGGAGCGGTGCAGCGCGAAGAGGCTTGACCGGATGAGGAGCAGGAGCACCTGATCCGGCGGCACCGCCGGCGCGCCGGTTTGAGCGGGCTGCAGTCCCGGATCCCCCCATTGCGCGATCAGCTGCGGCAGCACCGGCTGGATCTGCGGCGCCATTGGTTGCGCCTGGGGCGGCGGCGCAGGAGCCTCAGCCATTTGCTCCGGCGGTGGCGGAGCGGGGGCCGCCGGCCCGGTTGCTTGCGGCGGTGGAGGGCTCGATTCTAGCGCGGGAGCCGGCTCGACAGCAGGCGCCTCCTGCTCCGGGGGCTGCATGCCAATGCCGATCGTCGCCGTCTCGGGCACCATCATGGGCTCCGGCTGCTGTGCCGGCTGCGGCTGGGGCTCGGGCTGAGCGGCCACGGCCTGATCTGCATGACCGGACGGCGCGAAGCCATAGCGCGGCGTGACCCGTGGCCCGGTGTGCCGCTCTTCGGGCTCTTCGGCGGCTTGCACCGGCTCGCTCGCATCATCCGCAGCGAAGAGGTCCGGGTGCTTTTCGAGGAGAAGCACGTAAAGGAGCAGCGAGGTCGAAACGAGCGCCACCACCGCCGGGACCAGCATGAGGCCGATGATCCAGCGGTTCGGTCCCCGCTTGCGGGGCGGCGCCCCTCGCGAAAGGGAGGGCGGCATGGCAGCTAGGGGGCAGCTCCAAGGTGATCGCCGGAGGCTCGGGCTGAGCCTCGGCGGCGGCCACGGCGACAGGCGTAGGATAGCGCCCAACCAGCCGCACCGGCGCTGCCTCTTGCATCTGCGCGGCACGCTGCTCGCGGCGGCGTTTCAGCTCGTCGCGAAAATTCGCTGGATTTTCATCGCTCACAGGCGTGTTTAACACAAAAGCCGACCCGGGGCGACCCCGGGCCGGCTTTGTGGTTTAAGCGTTTAGGCGTCTAGCGATACGCTGCGGGCGCGTTGCCCCAAGTCCATTGCGCGCCGACCCGGCCGCCCCAGACATCGTCACCCTGGCCTTCCTCGAAGCCGACGCCGAAGCCGCCGCCGAGAGAGATGCGGTCGCCTGGCTTCAGGACATCGCGGCCGAGTACGCCGGCGAAGGTCCAGCTCAGCGCGCTTGCACCTTCGAAGTTGCCGTAGTTCGCCCGCATACCGAACCGCTCATTGCCGATCAGGTCCGGATCCTCCATCGACATTGCGAGGGCGATGCCGGATTCGGCTTCGTCGAGGCGCTTGAAGATCTCGCCGCCATCCGTGGCGAGGTGTCCTCCGGCGTCGGAGGTCACGACCTCCAATGGGCCGGTCTGCCGCGAGCGGCTGAGGCCGGAAGTAATGCCCCGCGCCGTGTAGGTATGGTCGCCGGTGCCGAGCACGAACTCATTCTCGCGGTCGGAGAAGGCGCCCTCGCCATCGGCATTCGTACCGATCGCCACCGAGCCTGAAGCCGTGGCTGAGGTGTTGGCACCGACTGCCAAGGCGTTCGGGCTTGTTGCGTAAGAGGAGTAGCCAACGGCCGTATTGTTGGTGCCGATGGCTTGGGCGTAACCGCCGACCGCCGTATTGCCGTTGCCGCCGAACGCATCGGAACCATTGCCGAGAGCGTTATTGTTGTATCCCGGTCCGGCGTAGGAATGGGCACCGAAGGCCGAGGCATGTCTGCCGGAGGCGTAGGACAAATAGCCGTTCGCCGTCGCATGGTATCCGCTCGCCTTGGAGAAGGTGCCGGTCGCGCTGGATCCAGCTCCGGTCGCCGCTGCATAGGCACCGGAAGCAGTGCCCCGGTACCCAGAAGCCAGCGAATTGTAGCCGCTCGCGGAGGACTGGTAGCCGCTGGCAAGGGCATAGACGCCGCTTGCCGTGGAACCTTGGCCGCTCGCGACCGCACCGGCAGCAAAGGCCGCCGAATTGGTGCCGGTTGCCTTGGCCTCGTCGCCGATGGCCGTGCTCTGGGTTCCGCTGGCCGTGGCTTCTTCACCGATGGCGACCGCGCTTTCGCCGCTGGCGAGAGCCTCGTCGCCGATGGCGACGCTGTCCTCACCGGAGGCCGTGCTGCCGCTGCCGGCCGCGAAGGAACTCATCGCCCGTCGCGAGGTTGCCGGTACCGACTGCGGTAGCGCCGGCGCCCGTGGCTGCGTTGAGATTGCCAAGCGCCGTTGCACCGATTCCGGTGGCGGCGTTGAGCGTGCCCAACGTGGTTGAGCCGACGCCTGAGGCCAGGGACACGCTACCGACGGAGGTTGCGCCTGCCGCGGTGGCGAAGGTCAGCGTGCCAAGCGCCGTGCTGCCGAGCCCGGTCGATTGCGCACCAAGACCAAAGGCTGAGCTGCCGAGCCCGGTGGCATCGGAGGCGGAGCCGACTGCCGTCGAGCCGAGGCCCGAGGCGGTGGTGGTATCACCGATGGCGACGCTGCTCGTGCCGGAGGCGGTGCTGCCTTGACCAATAGCAGTGGCATCTTCCGCCGAGGCAGTGTTGTTGTTGCCGACGGTGATTCCGTTTTCGTCGGACACGGTATTGCCGTTGCCGAGAACCGCCGCGTTTTCGCCCTCGACGGAGTTGTCGTTACCGACGACGTTCGAGTTCGCTGCGCTGACCGCCGTGGCCACCGTGTTGCCGCTACCGAGGATGTTGACGTTGTCGCCATCCCCAATGCCGACGGGCGAGTTCACGATGTTGTTGTTACCGTGGATGGAGGCATTGCCGGCATTCACGACGTTGGCAATGCCGGTGACGGTGGTGCTGCCCGGATTTGCCGAAACAGCAGCGCTTGAGTCGACGACGTTGTCATTGCCGACGACGAAGGTGTCGTCGCCGACGATCACATTTGGATCGCCGAAGGCGAAGCTGCCGTCGCCTGTCACAGTATTGTCCGTGCCGAACGCGCCGCTGTTGTTTCCGGTCACGCTATTGTTGGAACCGACAACTGTGGTATCGGCGCCGTCTGCGGTGTTACCGGCGCCGACTGCAGTCGAGTTGTCACCCTTAGCGGCGTTTTTGGAACCGAAGGCGCTCGAATTGTTGCCCGAAGCAGTATTTTGGGTGCCGACCGCCGTCGAATAGTCGCCATAGGCCTTGTTGAAGGATCCGAGCGCCGTCGATTGCTTGCCGTCGGCGATATTGCCGGAGCCGACCGCCGAGGCATTGATGTCGGAGGCCTTATTGAAAGCGCCGAGAGCCGTGGCGCCATCCGCAGTCGCCTGCGACGAAAAGCCAAAGGCGGAGCTAAACAGGCTGTTGGCCTTCGAGAGGGCGCCCACCGCCGTCGATCCGGCTCCCGACGCGCTGCTCTTATAGCCGCCGGCAAAGCTGATCCCGCCGGTTGCCGCCGAGTAAGCGCCGACCGCGGCATCGCCCTTATTTGTCGCGGAACTCTTATAACCGCCGGCGAAGCTCTGGGCCCCGCTGGCCGAAGAAAGTGCCCC
The DNA here is from genome assembly GCA_963786425.1 of uncultured Alphaproteobacteria bacterium. Classification (GTDB taxonomy): domain Bacteria; phylum Pseudomonadota; class Alphaproteobacteria; order Rhizobiales; family Methyloligellaceae; genus Methyloceanibacter. Next base: position 698,830 of record CAWAZB010000001.1, read on the forward strand.
AACCGCAGTCGCGACCTTGTCCGTCGCACTGCTTCCCGCGCCGAGCGCGGTCGCCCCGCCCTTCGTGGCGTTTGCTCCATAGCCGCCGGCGAAGCTGAAGGCGCCGTCAGCATTGGAGGTGCCGCCGATCGCGGTGGAGCCCTTGCCGTCAGAGGAAGATGCGATACCGACTGCGGTGCTGTTCACGCCAGCGGTGGCCGTATTGGCCAAGTAGCCGATACTAGTCGCTCCAGCGACAGCCGCAATCGGACCAGAAAAGGCGCCAACCGACGTCGACTGGGCACCGAGCGAATAAGATGCGGTGCCGATCGCAGTGCTGCCTGCGCCCTTAGCTTGAGAGTTGTTGCCGAACGCAGACGCATTGATCGCAGTGTTCGCAATCGCCTTGTCACCGACGGCGGTGTTGCCGTATTTGGCCTTGGCGCCGGCGCCGATGGCGACCGAGTCATAGGCGACCGCGCCTGTGCCGATGGCGGTGCCGTTCACTCCCTTGGACGCTGCGCCAGTACCGATGGCGATGCCGTTCGTTGCATCCTTCTGAGTAAAGGCCCCGTCCCCGATGGCAATGCTGCTCGCGCCCTTTGCGCTCGCCCCATACCCGTTGGCGATGCTATTCGCTCCCTTGGCATATGCGCCGGTCCCGAATGCTTGCGCGTTCTTACCAGTCGCCTTCGAATTGACCCCCTGCGCGATGGCAGAGTAGCCGGACGAGTAAGCGTTGTTGCCGACGGCGATGCTCCCAGTGTTGGTCGCCTGGGCAGGCGACGCCACACCACCCCCGATGGCGACAGAGAAGTCACCGCTCGCTTTGGTGTTGGCGCCAACAGCGGTGGCCGCCGTGCCGCTGGCTGTCGAGAAGCCGCCGAGTGCCGTTGCCCAATCTTCCGACGCCGTAGAGCTGGCGCCACCTGCGAAGGATTTGTTGCCGGAGGCGTAGGCCTTGGTGCCGACAGCGGTGGCGTTCTTGTCTGTCGCTTTGGCGTAATTGCCGATCGCCGTTGCATCTTTGGCGGTAGCGTAAGTATTGCTGCCGAGTGCCGAAGCGCCCGCGCCGGTGGCTGTCGCCTGGTCACCGAAGGCGGAAGCAGCGGTAGCAGCCGTGCCGCCGCCGACGGCTTTGGCGCCGAAGCCCACAGCACTCGCGTAATCTTTTGCATAGGCGTACGGGCCGCAGGCGAAAGAGTTCCCACTCGCATATTGCGTTAAAGTCGCGCCGACTGGCTGGAGCAGCCCGCAGATCTCTGCATTTGCCGGTTGCGGGGCGGCGGTCATGCCAACAGTTAAGGCGACCGCGCCAGCGCCGATGGCGGTCGCTGCCGCCCCGAGCGCCCTCTTTTTCTGCTTCGGAGGTCGCGCCGCGAAGGCGCTCCCAAGCCCGGCCGCGATGGCAACCGTGCTATAGCTCGTCGAATTGAGCAGTCCCTGACGCGTCTTCCGCATGGCAATCCCCCTAACGCCCCCAATGGCATTATCCTGAACATGGATTACGCCTCGGCCAAAGTGGACGCAAGGCGAGAATATGGCCCGTTAGGCGATTGTTCATCACTGTTGCGCGGGGGACACGCAAGGCTTGCATCAGAGGCACCGGGATACCGGCCGGAAGCCTTGATTTTGCTGGAGTTCGCTTCCTCCGTGCACGGCCTTGCGATGCCTCGGCAACGGGTTCCGAAGGCCTCATTGAGGTGACAAAAATGTGTCTCGAATTGGGACGTGAGGGCCTGGGGAGCAAGACTGCCTAACCCTATCTCGAGGGGCTTTTGAGGATCGCGCGACTCGGTTTGGACCGGTCAAGCCGGGCAATGCCGACGAGGGGCCGCCTAAAGCATGCCGAGGCGGCGCCAGATGGGAACATGCTTCTCCAGAATTGGGCGCATGCGCTCGGTCAGCGTCGCGAGCGCCGCGTCATCGTCGTGCACCGCCTCCCCGTCCTTCACCACCACGCGGCCGAGTGCCTTGACCCTCGACAGGGCGTCGGCGGAGATCTTCTCGAGCTCCGTCGTGCCCTCCATCACGCAGGCGACGGCAAGCAAGCCGAGCTCGCCGACGCCGAGGCCTGTTCGCGCCAAGGGCGAGGCAAGCGTGTTGTACATGCGGCCGGCGCGCGCCTGCTCCACGACCATGCGGTTGAAGCGCTTGGCCGGCTCGGTGTCCGGCTCCGGCGGCAACAGCGCCACCGCCTGGCCGGAGTGGACGAGAAGACCAAGACATTCGAGCAAAATGCTGAGCTTTCCGTCAAAGGCATCGAGCACCGCCAGTTCGTCGAAGGGGACGATGCGGTCCGCCAGCGCGTCGGCGATGGGGGCATAGAGGTCTTCCCGGCCTTGCAGCTGCTGTAAGGGGCCGGCAAAGGTGAAAACGACGTTTTCGCGCGGCACGGCGAGCGTAAATTTCAATTGCGAAAGCAGACGCCGATGCTCGGCGCTGGTGAGCGCCGGCGTTCCGCGCGCGAAATAATCGCGCCGGAAGCGACGATTGCCGCACATGTCGCGAACGGCTTCGCGCAGGCGGAAATTCTGCATCTCGGCAATAAGCGGACGAAGATCGGCCGGGATCGTATAGACGTCGAGATTCTCGGGAAGCGCCGCGGAGGCAACGAAGGAGAGTTTCGCCGCGCCGAGCCGGTCGACCATCTCGGAGAATTGGAACAGCTGCCAATGCTCGTCGAGATATTCATGGGCCATGTAGACCCGGTCCATCTTCGCCATCGCCTCGACATGCTGTGCCGCGGCGGGATTGCCGAGGAAGAAGGCCGCCTTCCCCTCCTTCAGCTTGGTGACGAGGTTGAGGGCGAGGTCGATCTGGCGCGAGGAGTGGCCGGGATTTTGGCGCTTTACCTCCACCATGAACTGGCGGATCGGCGCGAGCGGGGCCCAGCCCGGCATGCAATTATAGGAGATATAGACGAAGCCGTTCGGCTTCAGCCGCTGGCGGAGGATTTGCACGATCGCATCCTGCGATTCCGGAGAGATCCAGGCGAAGATGCCGTGCAGCGCGATGACGTCGAAATCGTTGTCGCCGCCTTTCGCCGCGAGCTCCTCGAAGCTCATCTCCGCCACCTTGATGTTCTCAAGGCCGGCATCGGCAATCAGACGCCGCGCATTGGCGACATGCTCGGGGTTGAAATCGATGCCTTCGAATTGAGTGTCGCGATTTGCGGCGGCGAGCAGAGCGAGACCGAAGCCCTGGCCGAAGCCAAGCTCAAGATAGCGGGCGGGCTTGAAGGCTTCACCCGGGGAGCGGCCGAGCATCAGGGCGATAAAGGCCATGTGGCTCGCCGCCGTCTCCCGGTAAAAGCCGGCGGTATAGGCAATGTCGGCGACGTAGCCGCCCGTCCAGTTCATTCCCCCCTCCCCTGAAACGCTCTGTCATTCCGGCGAATCCCGGAATCCAGTCATCGCAACCAATTCGACCCGGCCGTAACCGCGCCGCTTCGTATTACTGGACCCCGGCTTTCGCCGGGGTGACTACTGACTATTGCGCCGGAGCGGCCGGCGGCGCGGCTTGCGGAGCCGGCTGCTGCGCCCGGCGCTGGTCGGCTTCCTGCACGGCCTGGTTGATCTGCTGCTGGCGGCGCCGCTGAATGGCGGCGATGACCTGCTGACGCGACGCCTGATATTGCTGAATATTGGTCGATGCGCCGGCGAGCGTCGTCGCAAAACCGCCAAGCGGGAGCGAGAACTTGACCGGCCGCTTATTGGCGCCGACCGCCTCGATGGCGATTTCCTTGCCCGACTTCATCTGGTCGAGCGTGCCGGCGGGCAGTTTCACTTCCGCCGTGCAGCCGATCTGCAGGCAACTCATGTAGTCGAGCTTAATCGGCTTGCCGTTGTCGATCTTGGCGACCACCCCGCCCCGCAAATCGAGGCCGAGGGGAACGATCACGGTGAGAAAGTCTCCATCCGTGCCCTCCTGCTGACGCACCGATCCGGAGAAGACGAGGCCGCCATCGGTGTTATTCACGCGCTCCTGCAAGGTCACGCAGAGATTGACCTCCTTGGTGGCGGCCTGGTCGGGCGGCGTACCCGCCGCGGGTGGATTAGCCGCGACGGTGATCTTGTCGCATAATTTCGTCCAGGGCGATTTCGGCTGCTGCGCTTGTTGGGCTTGTTGCGCAGGCTGAGCCGCTGCGGGTGGCTGCTGTGCCTGCTGCTGCTGGCGGCCGCGCACCTGCTGGGCCTCGGCTATGGCTGACACGGCCAAAAAGCCGGCGGCAAAAATGCCAAGGAAACGGACTGAATGAAGGACGGAACCAGACTTTATCTGCATGTTGCTCATGACCCGTGAAACGCTAGCGGCAAGAACGCCGACTGAATAACGACCCCGATGTTTGGCGAAGCAACACCGAAATGCGCCGAATTCGTGGTGGATTGCAAGCCTCAAATTCGGCCCCGCATGGCGCAGTTGACAAGCTCAATAGGGCACAACTAATTGCCCTCCTGGACTAGGGGGAGCGGGGTCGCCGCAAATGCAAAACGGCATTCACTTTATATCCGGGTTGCCGCGATCCGGTTCGACGCTGCTTGCCGGCATCCTCCGCCAGAACCCGAAATTTCACGCCGGCATGTCCTCGCCGGTCGGTTCGCTCGTCAATCAATTGCTCGCCGGCATGGGCGCCAACGCCGAATTTTCCGTCTTCATCGACGAGGAGCAACGCCGCGACGTGCTGCGCGGCCTCTTCGACGGCTATTACCGCAAGATCCACACCGAGCAGTTGGTCTTCGACACCAATCGCGCTTGGTGCAGCCGCATGTCGGCGCTGAGCACGCTGTTTCCCGAAGCGCGAGTAATTGCCTGCGTGCGCGACCCGATCCGCATCGTCGATTCCTTCGAGCGCTTGGTCCGCAAGAACTCGCTGCTCATCTCGCGCATGTTTCCCGGCGACGCCAACGCCACGGTTTTTACGCGCGTCGACCACCTCACCTCGAAACTCGGCACCGTCGGCTTTGCCTGGAACGCGCTGCAAGAGGCCTTCTACGGCGACCAGGCCGATCGCCTCATCGTTGTCGACTATGAGGCCCTGGCGCGGGAGCCGGAAGAAACGATGCGGAAAATCTACGAGTTTCTCAGCCTCCCCTACTTCAAGCACGATTTCGACAATGTGAGCTATGAGGGCGGCGGCGAGTTCGATCACTGGCTCGGGGTGCCGGGCCTGCATGCGATCGGGCAGAAGGTGCGTTTTCAGGAGCGGAAGCCGGTCCTTCCGCCGGAGATCGTGCGCCGTTTCGCCAATCAGCGCTTCTGGCGCGAAAAGGGCGTCTCCAAGGCGAAGGTTCTGCTCCCGGAAGCGGAATTCGTCTAGACGATGGTGCGGACGGAGGGAGTCGAACCCTCACGACCCTCTCGGGTCTCAGGATTTTAAGTCCTGTGTGTCTACCAGTTCCACCACGTCCGCGAATGGCCACAGCCGCCCGGCCGACAAGTCCGGACCCCTGCGGCGACGTCTAGCAGAAACCGCTTTTCCTTGCGGCGCCCGCCGTCTTTGCCAGGCCGGAGATGGAACGCGAGGCAGTTCTGGCGGTTAAGGTGCCAGCAGATATGGGAGAATAGCGTGCCGAAACAACAGCAAAAACCCGCCGATACCGAAAAGGCCAATCGTAAAATCAGCCGTCCTGATGCCGGCGAACCCAAGCGACGCTTCCTGACCACGAATGTTCCCGAAGGTATGGCGCTTGCCGTCGAGGGCGAAGGCGGCGTTGAAAGCGAGACGGAACAAGCGCTCCGCCGAGCCACGAACGCCGACGGGTCGAAGCCGCGGCGCGATGCGGCGCAAGGACCGGAAACGGAACGTTCGTAGTTTTCCCCGAATATCGGAGCGGGGGGTGAAAACTGGCTCGCCGCGGCTTGACAGGAACATCGCCTACTGGCTTGGGGTATGGAACGCAATTAGCCCTCTTTCGCCGTGAATTGGCTTGCGGGAGGTTCTGTGAACGCTGCCGAGGCAGAGTCGCTGCTGGAAGAAAACGGCAGGCCCACTGTGCTCGTCGTCGAGGATGAAGTTCTTGTTCGGTTGTTGATTGCCGACGAACTTCGCTTCGCGAATTTTGTGGTGGTGGAAGCCATCAGTGCCGACGAAGCTTTGAGCGTACTGCGCTCTTCCCCGCATATCGACGTTCTCCTCACCGATGTGCGCATGCCCGGATCAATGGACGGCATCGAACTCGCGAAAATGGTCGCGGAGACCTGGCCGGAGATCAAGATCGTCCTCACCTCGGGCCATTACACGCCATCGTCGGGCCTTTCGCTCGGCTATGAGTTCATCGCCAAGCCCTATGATCCCATCAAGTTGGTCGAGAGGATCGAGCAGCTCTTGGCGGAAGACAAATGAGCAGCGTTCCTGCCTCGCAGGTGGACACGATTCTCGTTGTCGATGGAGACGTCCTCATCCGCATGTTCATCGCAGGATTCTTGCGCGATTGCGGCTTCAAGGTCATCGAAGCTGCGAATGCGGATGAAGCGCTGAAGATTCTGCAACAGGCCGAGGCACAAATCGACCTCGTCTTTACCGATGTCGACATACCGGGCGAGATGGACGGGTTCGGATTGTCGCGATGGATCCGGCAGACCCTGCCTGGCGTGGAGGTCATGCTTTCAGGCAGCCCCGCACGGGCGGCGCACGCGGTTGCCGGCCTTTGCAATTCCGCCTCGGTGGTCAGCAAGCCCTACGATCCGAACGCGGTGCTCGATGAGATCAGGCGCCTGCTCGCAACGCGTGGTCCCCGTCCGAGCCTTTAGGAAAGCTCCATCGACCATAGCCGGCGCTCAGCCGGGATGCCGCGCAGCCGGTAAAAGCCGAGATCGGAGAGCCTCGGCGAGGCGAGCGCGGCGCGGGCGCGCTTCGCCGCCTCATCCGAAACGACCACCGGGCGCCTGAGCGACTTTGCCATATCGGCAGTGCGCGCGACTTCATTTACGGCCCGCCCGAGCACGCCGAATTTCAGCCGCTCCGCCGTACCGGCATTGCCGAACACCACATCGCCGAAATGGACGCCGATGCCGAACTCGATCCTCTCGGCACCATTTCCCGGCCGCTCCGAGCGAAGCGCTTCGAGACGCGACCGAGCGCTGGCCGCGGCTTGCAGCGCCGCGACGCAAGCCGCTGTCTCGCTTCGCTCCACTGGGAAGAAGGCGAGAATCGCATCGCCGATGATGTCGAGCACCTGACCGCCCCGCTTCATCACGGCGCCGGCGGCGCAGTCGAAATAGGTGTTGAGGAGCTCGAGGAACTCGTCGACGGGAAGCGCATCGGCAAGGCCGGTCGAGTTCCTGAGATCGCTATACCAGAGCGCCGCCGAAAGCCGCTCCCCTTCCCCGCGCTTGATGGTGCCGGCGAGGATGCGGCCGCCGACCAAGGGGCCATGGAAGGTGTTAAGGGCATTCCGAGTGATCTGATCCTTGATGGACAGGCGGAACACGAGCGCGAGCGGAGCAAGGATATTGCGCATCGCCGCGACGTCGGATTCGGAGAAACCATCCGGCGAGCGCGTCGCCCAGGAGGTGGCCACTCGATCATAGGATTTTCGCTGCTGCGTCGCCCCGCCAAAGGCGACGATCAAAGCGAGATACTCGCAAAAGCCCCGCTTTTTTAGATGCGAGAGCAGAGGGAAGCGCGTCGCTTCCGCGTCTTGGTCGAGCCGCAGACGCCATGTAGGGAGGTTGTCCTTCAGCATGACATTCATCGGTGCCCAGTCGCCGACCGAGGCGAGCGAGAAGGGGCTCAAGCGATGATCCGAACTCTCGACCAGGGTGGCGTAGCTCATCTCGGCGCCGGTCTCGCGCGTCCAGGTGATGCTCATGCCGTCGAAGAGCGGATGCAGAATGCGGAAGCCGACATTCATGCGGTCGATGGGAACGCCTGATTCCGTGAGCTGGCGCATGGCGTTTTCGATCAGCTCCGTGAGGGGAGCGTCCTGAATAGCCGCTTCTATAATGGCGGCGGGGATGTCGAGAGTTTCGGGACGAGCCCGGGCGGAACGCGTCCGCGGGATCAATGTCGCCAGTACTTAACTCAACGAGACTGACATCAGGCCTGCATACTAAGCAGGCTCTGCGCTAAGCCCAAGGGGCTTTACGCAATTGTCGTAAAGTTCCGCCGGGATCTGCCCATAGCGAGATCGACGGCAAATCGATCAGAGCCCTGCCGATCGAAGGAACTCGAGCACCCGCTTCTCATATTGAGCCGGGTCTTTGCGGTAGAAATCCTGATGAGCCGCATCTTCGACGATCCAGAGGGATTTCGGGTCATTCGCCCGCGCAAAGAGCGCGCGACTGTTTTCTACGGAGGTTCGCTGGTCCTTCGCACCCGCAATAAAAAAGATCGGCACGCGAATGGTGCCGAGGTGCTCGATCGGCGACAGCTTGGAAGCGGGAATGCCGAGCCGCAGGTACAATTGATAGGAAAAGAGCGGGGTCAGGTATTTTCCGAGCGGGCCAAAGCGCAATCTGCAGGCGATTGGCGATCGCCGCTTCGATGCTGGAATAGACCGCTTCTACGACGATGGCATCGGCACCCGCGCCATCGGCAAGGAGGGCGGCCGCCCCTCCGAGCGAGAGCCCGATGATGCCGACGCGGGCAACCTTCTTCGTCTCGCGCAAAAACGTGACCGCCGCCTCGACGTCGCGCGCTTCGAGAAAGCCGAAGCTGATGTAATCGCCTTCGCTCTCGCCATGCGCCTGCATGTCGAACAGCAGAACGCTGTAACCTTCCTTGCGCAGGAATTTCGCGCGCTCGATGAGGCTTGTTCTGTTGCTGCGGATGCCGTGCAGGAGAACGATGCCGGCGTCGCGCGTGCCCCGCATAAACCAGCCTTTCAGCGTGGCGCCCGACTTCGACGGAAAGGAAACGGTCTCATAGCCCGCATCGAAGTCAGGCTGTGGGATCGCTTGCCGTGCCGGCTTTATCAGCTCGCTGCCGACGAAATAGAGCACCCAGGCAACTGCCCCGGCGAGAACGGCGCAAAGCACGACTGCGAAGGCGAGACGTCGTTTCACTTCGGGGATGAGGCGGCTTTTCACCTGATCAGCGGAACAGACCCGCGGATCCTGAGATTTGACAGCCGACGTTGGCCGCTACCAGCCGAAGGTCATGCCAGCGCGGCCAGCCACCTCGCCCTCTTCGGTGCCGGCGCCGAAGCCGCCATCGACCACGAGCGAGCCGAAGCCCGGCCGCAGCAGATTGGTGGCGAGCACGCCTGCCAGCGTGACGCTGACGGCATTCGCGTCGTCATAGGTGCCCCAGCCGGCGCGCAGGGCGACGGTTTGGCCGGGAAGCAGAACCGGCTGCGCCATCGACGAGACGGCTGCGATGCCTTCCGTGAGCTGCCGATCCCGATTCTGCAAATTGCTGAGTTGGGATTGTATGCCGGCGATTTCTCCCGTGGTGGCAATTCCGAGTTCCGTCGGCGTATAGGCGGCGAGATCGCCATTCGCGTTCGATGTCACGAGAAAGTCTGGAGAGCCTTGCGCATTTCTGCTTGCGGCCGAGGTGACGCCCGACAGGGTGTAAGTGGAGGATTTGGTGCCGACCATCACTTGATCGGCGCGCGTCGTCGCGGCGCCTGCTCCGATCGCCGTCGAATTGGTGTGACCTGCCGCTACCACCGCTCCGGCGCCGAAGGCGCTGCCATTGTCCGCCGCGACAGTGGCGCCTTGCCCGACGGCGGTGTCGCCGGGGCCGCCGGCATAGGAACCGGCACCGACAGCGACCGAGCCGTTCCGCGCCTCCGCAAAGGTGCCGAGCGCGGTGCTGTAACCGCCAAAGGCATAGGCACGGCTGCCGACAGCCGCGTTGCCTTTTCCGCCATACGCCTTTGATTTACTGCCGAGAGCGGCGTTGTAATAACCGGCGCCGGCATAGGCATAGGCGCCAAAGGCAGACCCACGCTCTCCTCCGGCGCTGGAATTATAGCCGCTGGCAGTTGATTGATACCCGCTCGCCAACGAATTGGCGCCTATCGCCGACGCACCGGTGGCTGAAGCTTTCGAAGCCCGGCCGAGTGCCGTTGCATCGGCACCACTCGCTGCAGAATTTTCGCCGAAGGCCGACGACCCAACGCCGCTTGCATAGGCGTAATAACCGGTCGACGTGGCGGCGAGAGCGGTCGCCTTGGAACTCGCGCCGACGGACGTGGAATAGGCGCCGGTCGCCTCCGAGCCCGTGCCGAAGGCAGACGAATGCTTGCCGAGCGCCGAGGCGTGGTCGCCGACCACTGTCGCGTATTCCGCGACATTCGCGAGAGCATCGGCCCCAATGGCCGTGTTGAGGAATTTGGAATTGGAGCCTGCGCCGATCGCAATGGCACTATCGGCAATGGCTCCATCGCCGATGGCAATGGCATCCAGGCTCAGCGCCTTCGCTTCTTTGCCGATAGCGACTGAATTATGCGACCCCGTATAGGCCCCGTCACCGATCGCGACGCTGCTCGTGCCGAGCGCCTTGCTCTTATAGCCGCCCGCAAAGCTCTTTTCGCCGGACGCTGCGCTCTCGAAGCCGAAGGCGCTTGAATTCACCCCCGCGGCATCGCTTCCAGCGCCGACCGCGGTTGCTCCGTCCCCTCCTGCGGTGCTCACATAGCCTGCAGCGAAGCTGAAGACACCTTTCGCCGAGGTATAGGCGCCGATCGCCGCAGAGCCTTTGCCGACAGAATTAGCGTCGAAGCCGATCGCCGTGCTGTTGACGCCAGCCGAGTTTGAATTTGCGAAAGTGCCGATGCTCGTTACGCCGGCGGTTGCGGCGATGGGCCCCGACTGGAAGCCGACTGACGTTGAGTTCTTGCCGAGTGCGAAGGCCTCATCGCCGATTGCCGTGCTGTTATCGCCGGTGGCTTTGGATCCGTTGCCAAAGGCCGACGAATCTTCGGCGACATTCGCCAGCGCGCCGTCGCCGACGGCGGTATTGCCGTATTTGGCCTTGGCGCCGGCACCGATGGCGACCGAGTCGTAGGCGATCGCGCCCGTGCCGATGGCCGTGCCGTTAATGCCCAATGATTTGGCGCCGGTGCCGACCGCGATGCCATTCGTCGCGGCCGTAGCGGTGTAGGCGCCGTCGCCGATGGCCACGCTGCTCATGCCAAGAGCGTTGCCCTTATATCCGCCCGCGAAGCTCTTAGCGCCGGACGCCGTCGTGCTGAAGCCGAAGGCACTCGAACCTGCGCCCGAAGCGGTGTTACTACTGCCGACCGCCGACGAATAATCGCCATTGGCTTGGTTAAAGAAACCGATCGCCGTGGATTGCTTGCCGTCGGCCACGTTGCTGGAACCGACCGCCGTGGCGTTCGTATCGGAGGCCTGGTTGAAGGTACCGAGCGCGGTCGCGCCATCGGCGCTAGCCGCGGATAAGAAGCCCAAAGCCGACGTGAACAGTGCGGTGGCTTTGGAATTAGCGCCGACTGCCGTCGACCCGGCGCCTGAGGCGAGGCTCTTGTAGCCACCAGCGACGCTGACGCCGCCGCTCGCGACGGCACCCGCTCCGCAGGCAGTCGACGTGGCGAGCGGCGCGTTGCCCTGCGCCGGCTGCGCGATAACGTTGGGCGCGACGAAGGTGCCGCAGACGGCGCCCTGCGCATAGGCGGATGTGCCTGGCACGGCGACAACCGTCAGGGCGGTAGCCGCAATTCCGAGTGTCACACCAATGGCTGCTTGCGCGGCTCGCCTCGATGATCTCATCGGCGGACGCGACTTAAACGCGGTTCCGAGGTCAGCCGCGACCGCGACGGTGCTGTAGCTCGCAGAGTTGAGCAGTCCCTGACGCGTTTTGCGCATGGCTATCCCCCCAGGCATTTTGCGGGGATAGTGCGGGCAAGCAGGATACACCCACAATCGAAGAAACCGTTGGTTTCTATGATTATTCTTTACTGTTGCAGGGGAGACACGGCTTATTGCCGCCCGTGGTACCTGGCTGGCGGGGCTTCTCCCTTGAGAAAGCAGATCGTGCCCTGCTCCGGTTCGTGCAGTAGTGTCAATTGTCTTCGATCAGAAGGAGCGATGCCTATGCTACTGCGTTTCGCGCTGACACTGCTGATTGCCGTCTCCGCGGCGAGCTTTCAGGCTCAGGCCAAGAAGATGACTTCCGGAGAAAAGCAGGGCTGCACGGAGAGTCTGCGTTCGTGCCAGGCGGGCTGCCGGGGCGCCGGCGAATGCATGAATGGCTGCCAGGTCCTCTACAACAGATGCTTGGGCCGGCACATCGACACGCCCGGGAAAGCGCAATGACGACGCGGGGTTGAGCTTTTGTCGGAGGGTAAATCGGGCTGCCGTCCCAGCCCGCCTCAGCCAGTTGGTAGCGGAGGAGGACTTCGAACCCCCGACACGCGGATTATGATTCCGCCTGCCTCTGCTGATTTAATTCATTTTTTAGACAACATGTCACGTTTATGTCGCGTCCATTATAAGTAGCGTGCAGCCAAGACAGCTAAGGGATATATTGAACGGAGTTCTCTGCAGGCGTCCCTCTTCTGGCATTGGGAGATCCATCATGAAAAAACCGGCTTCGCTAGGACTAAGTTGTATCACTGCGTGCGCTCTGGTGTTTTTCGCGACGGCGCTGACCTTCCAAGATGCCGACGCCGCCACCAGCAGCATCAAGTGCTCCAATGGCACCGTGACGGTCTCAACCGGCAACGCGGGCGGATCCTGTGTGAAGGAGGGATCCATAATTACCTGCGGTGGTGTAGGGGGCGGGGGCTCGGTCGGCGGAGGATGTGACGCAGGTGGCAAGGTATCGTGTGGTAATGCAACTGGAAGTGCCACTTGCACCATAGCAAAGACAGCGATAGGCGGCGCTCCCAGGCCTAAGGTCAATGTGGCACCAGCGCAACGCCGCGGGGTTGAACCACAATAATTATATCTCTACGCGAGCAACGCGCTCTCGGCAGCATCCAGCTCTTTCGTATCATCGCCGCGCGGGAACAAGTGCCCGTAGCGATCATAGGTCATTGTGATTGATGAGTGGCCTAAGCGCTCCTGCACCACCTTCGGCGGCAACCCTAGTCCGCCGTCTGCGGGCCGGTTTATGCACCACGAGGCGTAGAAGTGCCGCAACCCATGCATGCCAGTGTATTTTGCCTTCAGGATACGCTCGCCCTTCTTGTCCTTTTTGCCCGTGTCTATCGCGAGGCCGGCTGCGAGCTGAGCGGGGATCAGCCCACGGTTGATGATATTCGCTAACGACTCGACATTGCCATGGCCGTTGGGAAAGACAAGATCGAGGTCACCCTTGGGGCATGCGAGCTTCCATTCCTTAAGCGTGTTAGCCACGAATTTTCCGAATGGGATCGTTCGCTCTCCAGCTGCAGATTTCGGCTTGCCAATTTCGTTGTATCTGTCGGCCCGCTGACGAACATGCAGCTCGCTCTTTCTGAGGTCGACGTCTTTCCAAACAAAGACCGCGCAATTCGGATGCACGTAGGCCGGTGAAGGTCGCTAGGACTAAGAGCGGGCGCCACCGACCCTTTGAACCCCCGATGATGCTCTTGATCTCGCCAGGCGTCGGAATGTCGACCCCGACCTTCAGCTTACCTTTCTGCCGCTTTTCGGCATTGTGTTCCTTACCGCGGCGCCGGTTGCGACGAAGATCGCGTACCACATTCCGCGCAGAGAGACCTTGCTCTTGGGCATCTGCTAACAGTGATCCAAAACTTCCCACGACTTTGCGGATCATTGCGGCCGAACGCTTCTCCTCCCGCAAACGGTCCTCCAGCTTGCGAACAGTCTGGGCGCTGAGTTCCGAAAGCTTCATGCGTCCGATGAATGGTACGATGTGCTGATCCACGTGTTGACGATACTGATCAGTCGTTGAACGCTCGAGGCCTGCCGCCTCGGCGGCGTTGATCCAACTTACCGCCGCCTCTTTCACAGTAACGCTCTTACTCGGCGCTATATGCGCGCCCGCCCTAACGTCGACCCGCACCTCCGAGTGACGGGCATCGGCATCCTTCTTTTTTGAAAAGGTTTCGATGTGTCTTTCACCTTGCTGGTCGACATAGTCGACGACCCACGCCTCACGCTCTTGGCCTGATCGTGTGACCCATTGTCTCTTACGAACCGACATGCCTCCCTCCCCGGAGTGAATGGGAACGTGTTGCATCATGTTGCAATGGTATCCGCTTGTCAACGCCGGAAACCAATTGACGCGAGTCGTAAGTAGTTGCAGGATCTTCGAATCACCGCGGGCGAGGCTGACCGCAACAGCCGTTATCAACCCGCAGTGAGTTTCCATTCCAAGAGAGAAACCGCGCCGCGACGGAGTGGCGCTACCGCAAATTTTTCACTGCCGAGACCGCATCTCGGCAAACGCGGAGTTTCTCTTTATGAAAAACAAACACTCGAAAATTGACAATCGGTGCGATCTCGACCGCCCGATCTGGGGTGCACGCAACATTGGTATTGAAGCTGGCCTAGGTGACGATAAGAAAGCCTGGCGTCGCGCTTTTTACTTGCTCGAAAATGGTTTGCTCCCCGCGAAGAAGGTCGGGGGCTGTGTTGACGATGAGGGAAGACACAAAGGCGGACGCTGGGTAAGCACGCCGCGCCTCATTCGCCAAGCGCTGAATCCGGTGGTGGAGGCATGAGATGGCACTCCACCATAAAAAACGAAACCCGACGCGGGCGGCGTCGGGCTCGTTGCCTGTAGATCGAGAACGGCATCAACGATCTGTCGGCGAAGGTAATCGCGTTCGCTCTGCCGATCAAGTCATCGGAATAATCGACAAGGGCGCCGCCACTCGGCTGCGCGTCACGATCACGCTTTGGCGCGGGTTCGACCGGCTAGAGATCCGAGATCTCGCGGTCCTCGGCGCTGGCATTATTACGCCGATCGGCACGCCGATCTGGGTGCCCTTTCACAAGATCCGCGAGCTCATCGACGTGCTGGAAGCCGCGGAGGCGGAGGTCAGGGCGCGCGGGTTAATCGGGGGCGCGCCATGCCGATGACGACCCTTCCAGCCGTAATGCAGCGCGCCCGCGAAGTCAGGGCTCGGACCGATCTGCCGCCGCAGTCAAAGGTCATCCACGATGCACTGATAGACTGTCTCAACCTCCATAGTGGCGGCTGCTTCCCCTACGACGAGACGCTCGCCGAACGATGCGGGATGAGCGTCCCCTCGCTCCGGCGCTACCAGAAGCCGCTGAAGGAAGCGGGGCTGATCGCCAAGGCAAAGACCGGGCGCGCTCCGGTCTACACGTTCCCAGGACTGACCGACGACCAATCAGCATGTGATAGGTCAGACCAATCAGCACCTGATAGGTCGGGCTTGAAGGCTGATCGGTCTGATCGGTCAGCACCTGAGAGGTCTGAGCGATCAAATACTGAGCGCGCATATAAGGAAGAACAGAACAGAGAACAGAACAGAGAACAGAACATTCTCGCGTTTGAAATGTTTTGGGGTGCCTATCCTCGGCAAATAGCGAAGAAGACAGCCCACAAGAAGTTCGACTCCATCATCAAGGCCGGAGAGGCAACGTCAGACGAGCTAATCCATGGAGCCGTCCGCTATCAGCTGGAGTGCAAAGATCGAGAGCCTCGCTACATCAAACATCCGACAACGTGGTTGAACGGCGGCTGTTGGGCCGACGAGCAAGCTAAAAACGTCGCGGCTCCTACCGCAGCTGACAACGCACAGCGCGCGGAGAACATCAGGAAATACAGAGAGAAGCAGTTGGCGGAGCGAGACGCGGAGGAAGCCGCGCGCAAGAGCAGGATCCCATCACCCGAGCAAAAAGCCCGTGCTGTTGAAATGCTGAAACAAGCGAAGATGCGCTTGTTGCAAGTAGCAGACCCGCGCCTGAAGCCGCGCAAAACACCTGGAGGCCCCTGAATTTAGCTCGCCCGACCCTTTGTCGACGCAACACGCGCGCGACACGAGCCGTGAAAGCCTTGCTTCATAAGGATGAATCATGCGACAAGCGGACTTGTTATCCGCTCACAGGGCCGAGGACTATCGGGGCGGCAGGGCAGGAAAAGGCCGCAGATACGGGTGAGGCATGACGCAAAAGCTACCGGGATTGGACGGCAGAACGCGAGGCGCGAAGCGGCACGCTGCGCTCTGTCGATCCTTCGAGCATGATCTCGGGCACGCTGCATCCGAGGCTGAGCTTGCGCTGATCCGACAGGCGGCCTCTTGCGTGCTGGCATCGGAGGCGCTGCAAGCGCGTGCAGTCTCCGGCGCGGCGTCGGCGGTGGAGCTCGGCGAGCTCGCGCGGTGCGGCAACCTCGCAACGAGGCTTCTACTCGCTCTCGGTCTCAAGAGCGGCAAGCGAGCGGCCGGCCCCTCACTCCGCGAATACCTTGAGAATCGCGCAGCATGAAAGCCCACGTCACCATCACGGAAGCTCTCAGCGATCCGCAATTGCTCGGCGCTGCCCTCGGCGATCTCCGATCATGGCGTCAATGGGTCACGACCCTTAAGGCCGCGTTCGGAGAGAAGCTCAATCGAGCGGAGCGTCGGGCCTTCGATGCCGTAGCAGGGTCACGCAAGCCGCCTCGGGAGCGCGTGAGAGAACTTTGGCTGATCCTCGGGCGCCGATCGGGAAAGTCACGCATGGCGGCCGCCCTGGCGGTCTACGTCGCCCTGTTGACCGACGCGGCGTCACGCCTGGCGCCCGGCGAGCGTGGCGTGGTGCTCGTGCTTGCGGCCTCGAAGAAGCAGGCGGCGACGATCCGCAATTATTCCCTCGCTTTCATCGAGGCGAGCCCAATGCTGCGCGAGGCGCTCGACGGGGAGCCGCTTGCGGAGGAGATCCGCCTTAAAGGTGACGTCTCGATTGAGATCCGACCGAACAGCTTTCGGACGGTGCGCGGCCCGACATTGTTGGCTTGTATCTTCGACGAGGTAGCGTTCTGGCGCGACGAGACGAGCGCAACGCCGGACCTCGAGACCTACCGGGCCGTTCTGCCGGCACTGAGCACGACCGGCGGCATGTCGATCGGAGTTTCGAGCCCCTACCGCCGCACCGGCCTTTTGCACAGCAAGTTTAAGAACGCCTTCGGGAAGGATGATCCGCGCGTGCTCGTTGTGAACGCACCGACAACTGCTTTCAATCCAATGATCGACCAGGGGGTCATTGCAGATGCCGAGCGCGACGACAGGGAGGCCGCGCAGTCGGAGTGGTTCGGCGAGTTCCGCAGCGACCTTAATGCGCTTCTCGACGACGACGTGATTGACGGCGCCGTCGATCATGGGAGGCCATTGGAGCTGCCGCCGCGGCGGGGCATCACCTACCACTGTTTCGTCGACGCGAGCGCGGGCCGCCACGACAGCTTCACTTGCGCCGTAGGGCACGCCGAGGACGGCGTGTTTATCGTCGACGCGCTGAGAGGCTTCGCCGCGCCTTTCGACCCTGGCACGGCCGCTGCCGAACACGCAGCGCTCGCCAAAAGCTACGGCATCACGCGAGTAACCGGCGACGCCTTCGCCGGCGAATGGGTCGCTCAAGCCTTTCGCGATGGTGGTGTGAGCTACGAGACGAGCACCCTGAACAAATCGGCCCTCTACCTCGAAAGCCTGGTGTGGTGGGAACAGAAACGCGGTCCGCGTTCCCGATCATCCTGCTGTTGCTCCGCGAGCTCCGTCTCCTCGAAAGGCGCGTGCATCGGTCCGGAAAGGATAGCGTCGACCATCCGCGCGGCGGCTCTGACGATTTCGCAAAGCTGTCGTCGGTGCTTTCACTTGGCCGTGCGGCACGGAACCGCGGCGTGGTCCGCGTTGGCTTCGGCGCCGGCAGCGGGGGCACGATCCAGTTGGCAGCACAAGGAAGCGCCGCCGTGAGCTTCGGATCGTGCAACGTCGATCAGAACGGCCGCGAGCTGACCATCGAGGAGGTCCGCGCGCGCCGCCGTAGCTGATCTCTCCTCCACAGTCATGGGGCTGCACTGAATGACGCAAGTTGGTTCTGGTCGGGTCGGATGGTGATGCGGGTCGGATGGTGATGCGGGTCGGATGGTGATGCGGGTCGGATGGTGATGCGGGTCGGATGGTGATGGTCGGAGACATCGTGCTTGTTGGCACCAAGGGCGACGAGCCTTGGACCGTCACCCAGTTTGCTGGCGGCAATTCATGGTGGGTTCGTAGAGACGAGAGCCACCGCTCCGTGAGTTTCGTGACTGCCGATCTCTCGCTTCTTTTGCGGCCCGCGATCAACATCGGCGACGAGATGCGATTGAACGGAAGCACCGTCCGCGTGACCGGCTTTCTTGGGAACGCGGTCAAAGTGGAAATCGCGGCGAAAGATCGGCGGGTGCCGTTGCGGCATGGCGGCACTGCCGCCTTCGGCGTCGGCTCGGCCGTTATCGGCAGGGGCGAGCTCGTCGCAGAGAACGCCAACGAATTACTTCGCGCACATGGAGGGTGAAAAATGGGAATCAGACAAATTCCGCTCGACATCAATGAGGGCATGGTCGGCCGCTTCCGCGAGCGCGACCCGCTCACGAAAGAGATCATCGCCGACAGGCCGCTCGATCAACTGACTGAGGCGGCGTCCCACATGCAGGGCGCAGCGACACGCTTGCACGACCTGGCGGCCGCAATCGTCGGCGACCACAGCTTTGCGGGCCATGCCGGCCGAGTGAAATTCCCCGAGACGGCTACAAAGGTCTTCGCCGAAGCAGACAAGCGGATGACTGAAGCTATGAAAGCCGCCTTCGCCGAAATCGGTCGCGTGCAAAATTCAATCCGACCGGCTGCGCCTGTCAACCACTTGGCAAGTGAGGTCCGCGCGCGCCTTTCACAGATGAAGCCAGACCATCGGCGCCAAGTGCTCGCCGATGCCGACGACATGACGATCGGCGCGCTCGCGCACGGGCCGCATTGGCTGAGCGGTGTGACCAAAGAGGAAGCCGAACTACACGTTCGGGGATGGACCGAAAGAAAATATCCCGACGAGAGCGCGCGGCTGCGCCGGATTGGACAAGCGCTTTCAGCCGCGCAGCGGATCAACGTCTCTTTCAAGGGTTACGTCGAATTGGTCGCAAAGGATCTGGCGACGCCGCAAGTCGCCTCGGCTAAGCGCGTGCACGCCGCCCACGTGGCTCAACGGGCGGCGCATCCCAGTATAGACGTCGTCCGTGGGTACCCTCAGTCCTCCGCCCTGCGCCACCGGGCGGGAGCGCCGGTTAAGTGGTTTGCCGGCGCTCCCGCTCATGGTTCAAAGCCGCCGCGGGGTCCCTGTTCTTCCCCTTAGGCTCGACGGCCAGCTGCTTGCGAACCGCGCCCTCGCCAACTCGATTTGCAGGCCAACTAGCCCGCTGGGACGCGGGGACGCTCGATGTTTGGGATGCTCGATTACCGAGCACAAAAACTATTCTGGCTACTCAGCCTGCCAATCCGCTTACTCAACAGGCTTGCGTATTTCGCGACATCTTCGCCGCCATTTGGATCGCGCAGTCTACGC
This sequence comes from uncultured Alphaproteobacteria bacterium, assembly GCA_963786425.1. GTDB lineage: Bacteria > Pseudomonadota > Alphaproteobacteria > Rhizobiales > Methyloligellaceae > Methyloceanibacter. Next base: position 718,210 of record CAWAZB010000001.1, read on the forward strand.
AATTTCCTTTGCTAGCGCAGATCGTCATTGGCTATCTCACCTTCGAAATTGTTGGCCTACTCTGCGAATATTGCCTTCGTCTGGCTTATATTTTGGTCGTTCAACAAAGTTCTTTCTCCTTCGTCATAGACGTGGTCCCTGCGCGGGAGAAAACGCCGTTGAAGCTCAGGCCGGTGTGACCAATGGCAAAGCGATATGGCTAAATCTCAAATGCGATCGAGATATCGGCGGTTTGGCCAAATCCCAACTTCATACCGCCGGAATTGCATCATCGCTCAATTGGCGTGCCCGTGCCTTTTTTAACGGTCGCGAACGGATTGAGGTGAGGAGTTCGATTGATTGAAAGAAAATTACGAATTAACTGGGAAAGCAACCGGGTCAACTGACTCCAGAGGAGATAAAGGGGCTTGTTAGCGATTTGGATTTCAATTGGGCGGAACAAGCAATCGCCAACCCACAGTTCTTTCGGCACTCGCTTTGGGCCTCGGACTTATCACGGGCGGGCTGATTTACATGTGGCTGGATAAAGCTGGGTGAGCAAATGCATCTTCCTACGCGGTTCAGCCTTGAGAGGATGGCCCTGCACGGTTGGGAGCGACATTTTATGGAGAAGCGATATCAAGTTTGTAAGTTCGACTTTCGTCGATCTCCGAGAGGAGCGCCAAGCCGTCACGCAGGCGCTACTTAGCCTGGATCATTTCCCGGCTGGCATGGAACTATGGCCGGCTAGTGATGACGAACTCATGGATGTTGATACAGTCGGTGATAGACGACAGCGATTACTACCTACTTGTTGTCGGCGGGAGATACGGCACCACTGATCCTGATGGAGTGAGCTATACCGAACGTGAATATGATTATGCGGTCGTAAAGGGCCTCCCGGTGCTCGCCTTTATTCATGAGAATCCGGCCGACATTGCTTCAGGAAAGACGGATCAAAGCGACGCGCTTGCGGGGAAGCTCGAACACTTTGTTGCTAAAATAAAAGGATCGAAGCACGTCAAGTTTTGGAAGAATGCTGACGATCTGAAGGCGAAAGTGATTTAAGCGATATCGGTAGAGACAAAGCGTAATCCGAGAGAAGGATGGATCCGCGCAGGTCAAGCCTCGGATCCGCGCCGCCTCAATGAGCTTCTTCAAGAAGTAGATCGTTTGAAAAAGGAACTTGCAGAAACAAGCGCCGCCCCACCCGCGGGGACTGATCAATACGCCCAGGGCGATGACAGTCGCGTTTTTACGGTTGTTTATCGAGATGAAATCCTAAAACGATATGAGGAGGACATTCGGGTTTCTTGGAATGAGGTTTTTTATATAGCCGGTCCCGTTATGATCGAGGAGGCTTCTGAGCGGCATATGAGAGTTAGGCTATCGGAGGGACTTATCGCCTACGCCCCAAACGCACCAGACCTTAGCCAACTACCCGGTGCTACAGACGACAGCTTTGAAACCATCAAAATTCAACTTATTGCGCTAGGTTTGATCCAGAAGAGCCGGCGAAACACGCGGTAACAGACAACACGATATATTGGTCGCTTACCGCCTTTGGCGAAGCTCAGTTCATGAAACTGCGGGCTCGGAGAAAAGGCCCGGTGCCGAGCGTGCTCGACCAGTCGACGTGTCTGCAAGCCCGCGACGAAAAGACATGAATTGGGCACACGCAAAGATCTCGCCTGAGAAACTAAGTTTGCGGGGACGCGGCAAACTTTGCCGTGACGGCGCCAGCCTTCCGCTATAAGTGCGAGCGATGAAGGCTCTACTGCTAATCATCGCCCGCATGCGGTGGCTGCGCTTCCGGATCGCGCTAGCGAACCTTGCGCTTGATCTTCGGCTTCCCCGCCTGACCCTGTGGATCGTGCCGGAGCTCCTCCCAAGAAATCATTGACAGCGAATTGCTCACGCGCTTATCGTCTCATGTGCTCACTCACTCACGAAAGGGCCAGAACATGAAGGCGGCAACAAAGCAGAAGGCTCCAGTGACGGCGCGGGCCGTCATGAGCGCACATCAACAGGAAGCTCTCGGCGCAAAACGTTAAGCTCATGAAAGCGCGCGGGCAGATGTTCCTGGACGTGGGCGATTACTACTTAGTCAACGAGCGCTTGAATGTGGTGTGGCAAAAGGATGTTGATCTAGAGGACTACGCCCGCGAGATCGGATGCCTACAGCCTTGGGAGGCGGTGCAGTCATGACTAATAAGACCAGATCGCTAGTTCTCGCCGAGGAAATTAAGGAAATGATCGAAGGCCATAACATGGTCGACGTTCTTACGGCGCTGACTACCTGCATTGCGGAGGTCGTTGTCGTGAACCGGGCCGTGCTCGACATTGGAACGGTCGTTGATGCTTTGAAGACGACGACGGCTGCGCTTCTTGACGCTCCGAGGAGGCACTAGCCCTCGCCCCGCCTCGCCGGCCCCGGCCTTGCGCGGGACCCTAATCCGCTTTGGATTGGTCTCTCGCCTTGGCCTCCGCCAATAGCCTCGACCTCGGCGAGACTGGCCTTCGCCTGCGCTAGCGACTGCGGGGTCGTGTCTTCCAACTTGCCGCCAGAATGCCGCTCTCCGGTGTGTATGAGTCCGGATTCCAATTGCTCGATCTGTCGCTTGAGCGATTTACGCGGACGCTCACAATGTTCGACGATCAGATCTTGAAGAAGGACACGGCGCGCGCTCCGTCTAAACGCTCATGACGCGGAGCTTATATTCGAATTTGCATCGAGTGCCGCAAGCCACCGCACATGAGCTGCGCCGAGGCTTACCAGATCGACTGCAAGCTCGAACGGAGGCTCCGACACCTTATCGGCACCGGGTTCATGTCGGTAATAGGCGCCAACATTATCTTAGCCGCCCAAACTTAAAATCAGCTTCTCACTGGAAACGAGCGAAGTTGGGTCGTCACCATAGAGTTGCTGAACCAAAGGAGACAATCGGCTCTTTACTACGGAGTTCGTCAAACGAGGCTCCTTAGGATACATGAGCCGAAAGAGCCCCTCAGCCGCGGAGAAGATCGCTCGCAAAGAATACTTTCCTTGCGGCGGGATAGCGGTGAGGAAGGCGTGAGACTGTTGCACGTTTTCGAGCACGCTCTTGTAACGCGATGGCCAGAGTTGAGATGGTTACTTGCCGATTGGCCTCATATTTGGCATCGACTTAGTAGTGAACTCCCCCGCCGTCATCGACCGGGACGCGACGTTCTCCTCAGCAAAAATTCGTCGGACTTCGTCACGATACCTTCCTGGGGCGCGGGGCTCCTGAATTCCGGTTAGCAATTTCTTGACCAGAAACTTGTGTGCAACCGTCACGCTGTCCAACATAAATTTCAGCTCACAACGCTTGTAAAACTCGGCGTAATCACTGAAGCCATGCTGATAAGGCACGTCGACGCCCATCTCCCGAATCCATTCCGACGCGACATCAGAGAGATCTTTGAAGGTGTAGACCAGCGTGGCGAGTCGCCTTTCTCCATTATAGGGCTGTCGTCGCATGGTGCCCCGCGTTCCACATAAACATGGGGGAAATCGCTTCCCCACAGGCCGCCCGTTAGCCATGCCTTCGGCCCTTCTCGTTGTCCTCTCCGTGTCGCAAGCATGTTGCACGGGGTCGCTGCAACTGAATACCAACCGTCTGAAAATCAACGGTATTATGTTGCAGTGTCGCTTCGAAGACGCGCAGACATACAAAAACCAGCTAAATCATTGAAAATGTTGGTAGCGGAGGAGGGACTCGAACCCCCGACACGCGGATTATGATTCCGCTGCTCTAACCAGCTGAGCTACTCCGCCAATTGGCTGGAAAGACGGCGATATAAGGAGCGCCAATAACGGGTGTCAAGCAAACGCCTGGCGAGCACGAGGCCGCGGGCGATCTGGCGCCGTCCCGATGCCCGCCCCGGCCTTCTCTCACGGGCAATGTCGAACAGCGGCCGCTTGCTCAGACAGGCGCGAGGCCGCGTAGCGGGCGCGCGCTTCGCCATAGCCGGGATCTTTCACGAAGCGGAGCATGGTGAAGAGGCCGAAGGGCCAGACCGTCTTCTGTTCGGCGAGCCGCAGATCGTCGCAGACGAGCACGCGTTCGAACGAGAACACTGAATGCCAGCCGATGGCGGCGGCGACCGGCGCGAGCCGCCGCTCAACGAGGCCACGGACCCCCGCCTCCTGGCTGAAATGATTGACGAGGATCACCTCGCCGCCAGGCGCGCAGACGCGCTCAAGCTCGCGCATCACCTTTTCCGGATCCGGCACCACGGTCAGCACATACATGGCAACCACGGTGTCGAAGCTCTCATCCGGAAAAGACAGCGCACTCGCATCCATCTCATGCAGTCCGGAAATATTGCGAAGCCTTGCGCGCGATGCCCTTGCCCGCGCTTTGCCGAGCATGTCGGGGGAAAGATCGATGCCGGTGACGCTGAGATGCGCGCCATAGGATGGCAGCGACAATCCGGTGCCGACGCCGACTTCGAGCACGGACCCCTTCCGCCGATTGATGACGCGCGCAACTTGCTTCCGCCCGTTATCGGCGATCATGCCGAAGGTGAGGTCGTAGATCGGCGCCCAGCGGCGATAGGCCTCGCGAACCGAGGCGGCATCTGCAAGACCGGTTTTAGCAGCCACCCGCATGATCTCTTCCCGATATGGTGTCAGGCTTCGCGACGCTCAACGCGACCCGAGTGCCAACGCCTCACGATTATCGCGTCCACGCTGACGTGACACATTCTCTTTGTCGATATGAGCCGCTCGCGTCGAGGCGATCCAGCCTCCGCCGAGCAGACGCTCTCCATCATCGGCGTAGAGCACACAAGCCTGGCCCGGCGATACGCCGTCCTCTCCATGCGCGAGCTCGACCTCGATGCCGCTTTGCGTCACCTGCACTCTTGCCGGCTGCAGCGGGCCGCTCGAGCGGATGCGGGCAAGAACCTCCCTGCCCTCAGCCGCCAGATCCTCCAACGTATCCTCGCCGAGCCAGTTGACGTCGCGCAGCGCGATGTGGCGCTCGCGCAAATGATCGCGCGGGCCGACGATGACATGGCGCCGTTCCGCATCGAGCTTCACGACGTAAAGCGGCTCGGCGGCGGCGATGCCGATGCCGCGCCGCTGCCCGATCGTGTAATTGATGATGCCGTTATGCCGGCCGAGCACGCGCCCGTCGACATGCACGATTTCGCCCGCCTCCGCCGCTCCAGGACGCAAGCGCTCGATCACTTGCGTATAGCGGCCGCTCGGCACGAAGCAGATATCCTGACTGTCGGATTTCTCGGCGGTGAGCAGGCCGAAATCTCGGGCGAGCTTCCGCGTCGCCTCTTTGTCGAGATCGCCGAGCGGGAAGCGAAGGAAGGAAAGCTGCTCCCGTGTCGTCGCGAACAGGAAATAGCTCTGATCGCGCTCGCGGTCCTTGGCGCGGTAGAGACGAAAGCCGTCCGGCCCCGGCATGCTCCGCACATAATGCCCGGTGGCGAGCGCGGCGGCGCCGAGATCCTTCGCGGTCTTGAGTAAATCGCGAAACTTGATCTTCTGATTGCAGGCGACGCAGGGCACCGGCGTCTCGCCTGCGAGATAGCCGTCGGCGAAGGCGTCCATCACCTCTGCGGCGAAGCGCGTCTCGTAGTCGAGCACGTAATGCGGGATGTCGAGCGCCTCCGCCACGCGCCTTGCGTCGTGGATGTCCTGGCCGGCGCAACAAGAGCCGTTCCGGCGGGTCGCAACCCCATGATCGTAGAGTTGCAGCGTGATGCCGATGACGTCGTAGCCCTGCGAGTGGAGAAGCGCCGCTACCACCGAGGAATCGACGCCTCCGGACATGGCAACGACCACGCGCGTCTCAGCCGGCGAGCCGGGCAAGTAAAGGCTGTTGAGCCTGGTCGGCTTTGCTGAGGCCACTGGCATTGCTCAAAAAATCGATCGGTTGGGCCGGTTCGGCGAAGCGGCTCGCGCGAAGTCCCTGCCGCGCACTGGCTCATGCCGAATTGAGGAGAAGATAGGCATGGGGCCGGAGCTGTGCAAGCCAAAGCGCGTCGCCGGCAAGGTCCGTAGCCTGCCCGGGCCGCCGGGTGTTCGGGGGTGAAAAGGTGAAAGTTTTCAGTAGTTCAGTGCGGATTCTTTTTACCGTTCAGCTTAGGTAAATCTTAAAGGCGGCGGCTGTAGGCTCTGCCCACGTTGTTTGGACCGAAGTTTGTCTTGGCATTTCAGACAGAGTCATTGTGCGTACCATGACAGAACATTTCAGGCCCCGAGTAAGGTATGTGATCGGCCCGGACGGAAGTCCTCTCACCATCGCCGATCTCCCCCCGCGCGAGACCAAGAGGTGGGTCATCCGCCGCAAAGCCGAGGTGGTCGCCGCGGTGCGGGGCGGCCTCCTCAGTCTCGAAGAGGCATGCGACCGCTACACGCTCACCATGGACGAGTTCCTGAGCTGGCAGCGCTCCATCGACCGGCACGGCCTCGCCGGCCTTCGCGCGACCCGTATCCAGGATTATCGCAGCTTCTGATCGTCAGCCTTTCGATCAGGCTTGGGACGACTGGCGCACATGCCAGCAGACCCCTGCCGGATCGACGATATGGACCTCGCGGCCCCATGGATAATCGGTCGGGGGTCTCAATCTGACGCCGGCGTAGCGATCGCGCAGCCCGAGGGACTCGATCTCCGACCAGTAAAGGTCGAGATCGTCGACTTCGACGACGAGCATCTGATTTTCCTGCCAGACCGGCACGTTGATGTCCTGCAGCAGGAAATAGGCAGCTCCGAAGCGAAGACCGGCGATGCCGCTTTGCTGCCAAACCGGCTCGAAGCCCAACTCCTTGAAGAATTCGATCGCTGACGCGAAATCAGGTCCCGACGGCACAAAGGGAAAGAGATTTGTCGCCCGCGCTTTCATATCTCAGCCTCCATGCAACGCGATCCCAGGCCGCGGTGTTGTTCTGACCGGGATGTCACACCCGCTCTACACCATAGGTTACGCCGGCGCCGAGCCGCGATCCTTCTTGCGGGCGCTGCATGACGCGGGCGTGAAACTCGTCATCGATGTCAGGGCACAGCCGGTATCGCGCAAGAAGGGCTTTTCCAAGAACCAACTCGCCGCGCTTCTCGCCGAAGCGGGAATTGCCTATCGCCATCTGCGCGGCCTCGGCACACCGAAGGCCGGGCGCGAAGCGGCAAGGGGCGGCGATGTCGAAACCTTCAGCGAGATCTTCCACGCGCATCTCGAGGAGCCGGAGGCGCTCGCCGATCTCAGCGAAGCCGTGCGCCTGGCGGGCGAGACGCCCGCCGTTCTGCTTTGCCTCGAATATGAGCCGGAGCATTGTCACCGGTCGATCGTTGCCGGGCGCATGGCTGAGTTGTCGGGTCAGGAGATCGAGCATCTCTTCGCGGCCCCAAGCGACCATTGAATCGTTTCGAAGGAAAGGCGCGAGATGGATCTCGATCTCACCGGAAAGCTTGCCCTCGTCACCGCCTCCTCGGGAGGCATCGGGCTGGCGATCGCCCGCGCTCTTGCCCGCGAGGGAGCGCGCGTCACCATCAACGGCCGTTCCGAGGCGACCGTCGCCAACGCCATCGGCACGCTGAAGAAAGAGCTGCCGCAAGCCGACCTCATCCCACTTGTCACCGACAACGGCACCCCCAAGGGGTGCGACAAGACCATCGCCGCGCTGCCCTCGGTCGATATCCTCGTCAACAATCTCGGCATCTATGAAGCCGTCGGCTTCTTCGACGAAAGCGATGCCGACTGGCAGAGATTGTTCGAGACCAACATCATGAGCGGGGTCAGGCTTTCGCGGCATTACCTCAAGAGAATGCTCGAGCGCGGAGAGGGTCGCGTCATCTTCATCGCCAGCGAGTCCGCCGTCAGCCCCGCGCCGGAGATGGCGCATTACAGCGCGACGAAAACCATGCAGCTCGGCATTTCCCGTTCGCTCGCCGAGTTGACAAAAAACAGCCGCGTCACTGTGAACTCGGTGCTGGCGGGCTCGACGCGCACGGAAGGCGTGGAGAAATTTGTCAGCGACCTCTTTCCGGGCGTCGCCTTCAATGAGGCGGAGCGGCGCTTCATCGAAGAGAACCGTCCGACATCGCTGCTCGGCCGGCTAATCGATCCGAACGAGATCGGCAACGTCGTGGCGTTTCTGTGCAGCCCCCGCGCTTCCGCGATCAACGGAGCGCCAATTCGCGTCGACGGCGGGCTTGTTCGGAGCGCGTTCTAATCTGCGGCGTTGCCGGCGCTAGCGCGTCGGGCTCGTCGCCGCGTCGGCGGTCGCGGGCATCTCTTTGCTGCAGTTCGTTTCGCCGCGCTTCCAGCGTTCGAGGTCGAATTCCATCTTGGCGACCTGCTCCGGCTCCATCTTGATGTTTTCCGTCGTGATGGTGGTGGCGGAGCCGGCCGGCTTGAAGTCGATCACATAAGTTTTGCGTCCGGGCCTGCCGAGATCGGCTCTCGTATGCACGAAAACCGTCGCCTTGTTGCCGGCAGGACTGACATCGGCGCGATAGACGTGATCCGGGAGAAGCGGATCGACGGGATTGAACCAGCAGCGCTTGATGTTGCCGCCCATCACCACATAGACGTCGAGGGGCTTAGAGCGCGCGAGCGAGATCTGCATCGGCGGCGGACGCGAGGCCTCGGCGCTGGCAAGCGCCGCGCTGTCGTCGCTGCCCTTGAGGGCGCTGCAGCCTCCAACGAGGCCTGCCGCCAAGAGCCCTAGAATTGCGAACATTACGCCCGGCAAAGACATTCCCCACATCACTCAGTCGCGAAAGTTCACATATTGCAGCGGCTGCTCCAGGGAAAGCCCCTTCACATGCTGGATCACAGTCTGAAGGTCGTCGCGCTTCTTACCCGTGACCCTCAACTCGTCTCCCTGGACGCTCACTTGCACTTTGAGCTTCGCATCCTTGATTTCTTTGACCAACCGCTTCGCGAGTATCACGATCGATGCCCTGGCGGATCGCAACTTTCTGCCGAACGCTTTGGCCGGCTGCCTTTTCCACCGTCTTATAGTCGAGCACGCCGGGCTCGATCTTGCGTTTGGCAAGATGTCCTTGCAGCAGCTCGTGCATCTGCTTGAGCTTCAGATCGTCGTCGGCATGTAACGTGATCTCGGCCTCTTTCCGCTCGACCTTCGATTCGGACCCCTTGAAGTCATAACGCTGGCTCATCTCGCGGCTCATATTGGAGATCGCGTTGTCGATCTCTTCGAGCTCGACGGTCGAGACGATATCGAAGCTTGGCATTTATGGGCTCTCCTAGCGGTCGAGCATCACCCCTTTTGTGGCAGAAGCGGGGTTGGTGGCCGATTCGGGGTCCGATCCCCGCGAAAGTCGCCTTAACCGGCAGCGCGCTGGAGGGCGCCGCTTGCAAGCTCGGCCTGCCGCGGGTCGTGCTTGATCCGGTCGGCCTCCCTGCCGTCGAGAAGCTCGAACCGCTTCAATTCCGCGTCGGCCTCGGTCAAAGCATCACGAGCGCTCGCGAGCTTCGCCTCAAGATCGGCGGCGGAGGCGCGGAGATTGTCCCGCCGCTGAATGGCCGCCTTGGCAAAGGTCGGATAGGCGAAATGATTGACGTCGGCGACGCCGGCGCGCTCTTGCTCGATGTCGATCTGACGGTCGAGATCGAGCGCCATCTGGTTGAAATCGTTGATCATTGCCTCGATGTCGGCGACCTTCCGGCGCTTTTCCTCGACCTCGAAGCGTTTCAGGCGGCAAATCCCGTCGCTTGACTTCATAGCGTTTACCCTCAACCCCCAAACTTCGATGGAGCGAGCGCCGGCTGCCTTCACGCGAAGTGCGAAGTTCCGGCGCACGGGTTCCCTACCCCTTCACTGCATCTTCACCGACAGCCCTTAAACGCCGGTAAACCATGTGCCACGCATTTGATCGATCGGCTGGACGGGTTCGCGCGGGGGCTACCGCAAGCGGCTCAGCTTTTGTTAACTATTGGCCCCTAGGTTGTTGATTCGAAATTAACCATCCGCTTTTGCGCCGCGTGATGTGCCGTTGGGCGGCGAGTCACGATCTGCCGGGGACGACGGGGGAATAGAGGGATGCGAGTTCTTCTCATCGAAGACGACAGCGCTACGGCACAGAGCATCGAGCTCATGCTGCAATCGGAGGGCTTCAACGCCTACACCACCGACCTCGGCGAAGAGGGCGTGGATCTCGGCAAGCTCTACGATTACGACATTATCCTGCTCGATCTCAATCTGCCGGATATGAGTGGCTATGAGGTGCTGAAGACCTTGCGGGTCAGCAAGGTGCAGACGCCGATCCTCATCCTCTCGGGTCTTGCCGGGATCGAGGACAAGGTTCGCGGCCTCGGCTTCGGCGCCGACGATTACATGACGAAGCCGTTCCACAAGGACGAGCTCGTCGCCCGCATTCATGCCATCGTCCGCCGCTCAAAGGGACATGCTCAGTCGGTCATCCAGACCGGCGGGCTGAAGGTCAATCTCGACACCAAGACCGTGGATGTGAACGGCCAACGCGTGCATCTGACCGGCAAGGAATATCAGATGCTCGAGCTTCTCTCTCTGCGGAAGGGCACGACGCTCACCAAGGAGATGTTCCTCAACCATCTCTATGGCGGCATGGACGAGCCGGAGCTGAAGATCATCGACGTCTTCATCTGCAAGCTCCGGAAGAAGCTCGCGGCGGCAACCGGCGGCAAGCATTATATCGAGACCGTCTGGGGCCGCGGCTACGTCCTCAGGAACCCGGAAGACGAGTCCGAAGTCGCCGCTTAAAGCCCGGCGCTAAACCGAAGCCGCTCTCAGCACGACTTCCTGCGCCGTCGCCTGTGTGCCGATCTGCATGCCGGCGGCGATGGCGACGCGCGTCGCGTAATAAGCCTGGATGGAATGGCTATCGAGCAGCGAGGCGCCGGCGCCTGACAGAACCTTCGCGGTCTGCTCCGGCAGCCTCGCGGAGTCGCCCCGCGCCACGATCTGAAAGCCGGGGCTCGCGACCGCGACCTCAATCGTCCCTCCCCTCGGCAGCGCCGTCACCGCAAGCGCGATAAGGTTGAGCAGCAGCTTCGCTTTGTCCTTGGGAAGCGTCGCCGGTCCTCCGGACCAGGAGAGCGTGTGTTTGCCCCCTCCTTGCACGAAGTCGCGTGCGACCCTTTCGGCGTCGCGGAGATCGATCTCGGCGCCCGCCGAGCCCGCAGCACCATAGGCAAGACGCGCAAATTGAAGCTTGGCGGACGCCTGATGCGTGCTCTTGCGGATCAGCGCCATCGCCTGCTCGCGCATCGCCTGGTCGTGCTCTTCGTCGAGAATTTCGAGCCCGTTGGCGATGGCGCCGACCGGGCTGATGACGTCGTGACAGATGCGGCTCGAAATGAGCGCTGCAAGCTCAAGATCGCCGACGCCGGCAGCTTCGCTCATGGCTTTCCCCTCGAATTCGTTCCCCGGCGAAAAACCGCTAGGAGAGGCACGGGACGGTTGCTAATCGGTGGCGTCCGCGCAGTCTCGCGCGACGCTTCAATCGCGAATCAATCGATCAAGAGCATCTTGCCCTGCCGGGCCCGAGACAGACAACCTAAACTCCGAGGAACTGCAGGGGCATGAAGCACCGTTTCGATTTTGAGCGCGCGGCGATTGTCCTCACGGATGCGGCCGTACGCGCGGGCGCCGCGATCATGCGGCATTACCGGGAAGGCACCGAAGTCGCGCTGAAGGCAGACCAGAGCCCCGTCACGCTCGCGGACCGGGACTCAGAAGTGATCCTGAAGGCCGCGCTTGCGGATTTGGCACCGGAGATTCCGATCGTCGCCGAGGAAAGTGCGGGCGACTGCTCCGCCCCGCTCGGACAATGCTTCTTCCTGGTCGATCCGCTCGACGGCACCAAGGAGTTCATCCAGAAGCGATCGGATTTCACCGTCAATGTCGCCTTGATCGACGCCGGCCGGCCGTGTTTTGGCCTCGTCTACGCGCCGGCGAAGAACCTGTTGGCACTGACTAAAGGTGAAGGTCTCGCCGTCGAAGCATCCGTCGCTCCGAGCGAGGCTGGCGCCGATTTCGAGAAGCTCGACATCCGTCCGATCCGCACGCGCCAGCCAAAGCTGGAGGAGCTCACCGCTGTCGTGAGCCGGTCCCATTTCAACGATGCGACCGAGCGCTTCTGCACCGAGCATTCGGTCGCCTCGCGCGTCGACGGCGGGTCGTCGCTGAAATTCCTCCTCCTCGCCCGGGGGGACGCCGACGTTTACCCACGCTTCGGGCCGACGATGGAATGGGACACGGCCGCCGGGCAGGCGGTGCTCGAAGCGGCAGGCGGAATCGTTTTCGATCCCGAAGGCGGCGTCCTCCGCTACGGCAAGACGGACAAGGGCCTCAGAAATTCCGGCTTTGTCGCCTGGGGGCAGCCGCCTCATTCCGCCCTAAATCCCGCCTAGGCACGGTTTAGTAACGGTTTAAGCAAATCATGACGGGCGAGGCTTGCAGCGCTCGCGCTGCGGCACGGCTACTGCCTCGGGGATGGTCCATGTTCACGAAATTCCGTTCGGCGGCACTTCTTGCCATTGCCGCCATATCCTTCGCCTCTGCGGCTGCAATCGCGGAAGAGCGTCAATCGCCGGTCCGGCTCGCCCAAGCGGATGAAGGCCCGATGGTGATCACGCCGCGGCCCTATGACGGTGGGTCCTATGGCAACCGTCCCTATAGCCGCGGGTCCTATGACGGGCCGCAGCAGCCCTATCCCGGCAGGCCCATGCCCCCGCCCTCCAGTTATGAGGGTGGTGATGGGATCGGACGTCCCTACGAGCCGGTTCCGGAGGCAGGGCTCCCAGCCGACAACGAACCCTACATTCCGCCTGAGACCCAGAGCAGCGGCAGCACCTTCTCGATGGAAGAGATCAAGGGTGCCGGGCATCGCTTCTTCGGCAATGTCTCGATGGGGCTCGCCCAGGCGATCGAATATACCTTTCATCGCGCCGGCCGGCCGAATGGCTACATCCTCGGCGAGGAAGCCGGTGGCGCGGTCATCGCCGGCGTCCGATATGGCGACGGCATGCTCTACACCAAGGATGCCGGCCAGCATCGCATCTATTGGCAGGGCCCTTCCGTCGGTTACGATTTCGGTGCCGAGGGCTCCAAAACCATGGTGCTCGTCTATGCGCTGCGCAGCCCGCAGCAGATCTACAGCACGTTTCTCGGAGTGGACGGCTCGGCCTATCTGGTGGGGGGCGTCGGCGTCACATTTCTGGCCAGGAATGACGTCATTCTTGCGCCGATCCGCTCCGGTCTCGGCCTCCGTCTCGGCGCCAATGTCGGGTATTTAAAATATACCCGCGAGCCGACCTGGAATCCGTTCTAGATTGGCGCTAAGGAAAGCGGTGGAGCCGAACGCGCTTTGCCTTGCAGCAGGTTAAATGGCCGCTGCCTTTGAGTCCGGCTAACGGGCTGAAATGGAGCGCTGAATCGAATGGTCGATATCGGCCTTTATGTAGTCCTCGGTTTCCTGGCCGCGAGCCTTTTTGCCTTGATGCTCGTGCCGTCCTTCTGGAACCGCGCCGTGCGCCTGACCAGGCGCCGGATCGAGGCGACGATGCCGATGTCGGTCGCCGATATTCAGGCCGACAAGGATCAGCTCCGCGCCCAATTTGCCATCGAGCTCCGCCGCCTCGAAGTGCGCCTCGACCGGGCGCGCGACAAGGCCGCCCGTGAGCTCGTCGAAACGAATAAGCGGCGCGTCGAGATTGCGAGGCTTCGATCCGATGCCGACGGCTTGAAGGGGCGCCTGCAGGAGCGAGACAACGCCAACCGCGTGCTCGAGCAGACGATCCGCCGGCGGCTGCCGGAGCTCGAGAGCCGGGTGAAATCGGCGAAGGAGGCGATCACGGCGCTTGAAGGCTCCAATCACGACCTCCGCAACGCCAATCTTTCGCAGGCCGAGGCTCTGAAGCTCGCCCGCGCGACGATCAATGTGCAGCGGAGCGACATCGACCAATTGCGTGCGACGCTCGAAGTGGTGTCCTCGCCGCCGCGGCGCTCCCGTTCAGTGGCGGCGCTCGCCGAAGAGAATAAGCGGCTCGGCACCGAGCTTTCCAAGCTGAAAGAGGAATTCGTGCAAGGCACGATCGGCGGGCGCGAGAACGAGTTGTTGCGCGGTGAGATCGGCAAGCTCGCCCGGCAGATCCTCACCGTCGCCAAGGCGCAAGGCATGCCGCTTCCGACCTATCAGGAGAGGCCGGCAGCCCCGCTCGAAAGCGCGGATGAGATCGAAGCCGAGCCCCAAGCGGCTGCCCTCGGCGCGCTTGGAAGCTTCCTCGAAGAAGCACAAGATACGCGGGCTACGGAGGCAGAGCCGGAACTAGAGGCTGCCTCCGAGGAGACTGAAGCGGAGCTTGAGGCAGTTTCGGAAGACATCGAAGAGAGCATCGAGACTATTTCCGACGATTTCGAAGAGGACGTCGAACCCGCCACGGACGATCTCGAAGAGGGGATCGAGCCCATTGCGGAGGTCGAAGAGGAGGTTGCTCCACCGCTTGCGGCGAAGCCATCGGAGAAGCTTCTCTTCTCAGCGACGTCTGACGATTTCTCCCCGCCGCAGCCGGAACCGGAGAAGCGCGGTTCGCTCGCGCAGATCCTGGCCGCACGCAAAGAGAAGCGGCGCAGCGCCCCGCCGCAGCGAACGAGCCTCGCCGACCGGCTGAAAGGCGTTCGCGCCGAAGCGTCGGACGGCTAGATCCACTAATCCTCGTTATGCAGAAACGACCGGCTCTCATTCTCGAGCCGCAACGCCGTTAGCCGGTTGCTGAAGACGGCAGCGGTGTCGATCCCGATTCTGTTCTTGCGGATCACGGGAATCGCCCCTGGCGTATGTCCATGCACCACCATTTTGCCGAATGCCGATTCAGAGCTGAGGAAAGGCTCGCGTATCCAAACGAGATCCTGCTCGTCTTGCGCCTCGAGCGGCACTCCTGGTCTCACGCCCGCATGCACGAAAAAATAGTCGCCGACGGTCATTGAAGGCCGCAGCGACTCGAAAAAGGCGCGGTGCGTCTCGGGAAGCGCGTCGCGCAACGCCTCTTGCCATTCCTCGGGCGAGGCGCGCCGCCCGTCGAGATCGGCAACGTCGACGCCGTAGGAGCGGAAGGTCGCCGCCGCGCCATTGGCAAGCCAGATCGGCAGTTCCCCAATATCGTCGAGAAATCGAAGCAGCAGGTCTTCGTGATTGCCTTTGAGGAAGTGCGTCTCGAAACCGGCGGGCAGGCCCGACGCCAGAATGTCGATCACGCCGCGGCTGTCGGGCCCCCGGTCGATATAGTCCCCGAGGAAGATGAGCGATCTCCGCTCGGAGCGCGCAAGTCCCGCATCCGCCGCGATGGACGAAAGAAGATCGGCGAGTAGGTCCGTCCGGCCATGAATATCGCCGATGGCATAGACGAGCAGGCCGGGTGGCAGCGAAGCGCGGTCCAAAGGACGGTCTTACGCTTTTTTATCTCCGCGCAGCAGCTCTTGGTAAAGCTTGGCGGAGAAGCCGAACACGGTGGAGACGCAATCGCCCTTCAGGCCGATGAAGAGAACCATCTCGCCTTGCCGAAGCTGATCATCCTCGGTGATGACGTAGAGCTCGTCGGCCTTTAGCGGCGGCAGCCCCTTTTGGTCGCGCGCGCGGGCGAGAAAATCCTGCAGCCGCTCGCCTTCGAGATGGTCGTATTTGGCGTGCACCTGGCCGATGGCAGCAAGGATGGTGCTTTTCGGCTTGCAGATGACGGGCTGCGGCGCCGCGCCCTCGCCTTGGTAATAAGTGATGCCGTGCTCCTGCACGAGAGGTCCGAGGCGCTTCGAGGCTCCCTGCAGGCCGGCCAAGCCAATCAGCGAGCCGCCAAGAACGACACCAGCCGCGATTTTGAGCCAGATGGGCATGACGACCGCCCTTTACCTTCGCAAAAGCGAGGCTCAGGCGCGAAAGCGCGTTTCGGAAGACTCGCGCCGCCTCGGCGCAATTATTGCGCTTGGCCGGAGGAGTCGGCAATAGGCCGCGACAACAAGGCAATCAGGAATGGCCGGCCTTCTTCTAAGCACCGCGCTCGAGCTTCGCGCCTGAGAAGGGCGAGACCCAGCTCGCCGTCCAGCCGAGCCGGCCATCCTCCGCAAAGCGGAGTCCCGCGAGCATGAACAGCGTTCCGCGGTCGTTGGCGGTCTTCTCCACCTCGAGGAGCGCATAGCCGATGTAGCGGCCGCAGACTTCGCTGCCCGCGGCCCGATTGACGCGGTCGATCGCCATCGGCTCGGTCTGTCCCGCGGCCATGCCGGAGGCAAAGGCGATCGCTTGATCCTCGGTGATGCAGAGAATGGAGTTGATCTTCCGCGGTACTGCCGAGGTCTGAGCCACGGCGTATGAGCCAAGGAGCAAAAACGCCAAACCGGCGACGGTGAGCTTGGTCAGCATGGGATGATCTCCCTATACGGGATTTTTGCCACGCTCCTCGGATGCGCGCCGGCATGGCGCGGTTGAACGATGGGCAGGCCCAGACGTTCGGTACTCGCCCAATTGAAATCGCAGCGAGTTCCCCGCGGCCCCGGAGGAGACAAAAAATGTTCCTCGATACGATCGACATTCTTTTGCGCATGGGAGCCGCGGTAGTCGCCGGCATCGTCATCGGCTCGAACCGCGATCTCGCGGGAAAGCCGATGGGCATGCGCACGCTCGCCCTCGTCTCGCTCGGCGCCGCGGTGGTCTCGCTCGCAACCATCCGCCTCGAAGTGTTCAGTGATCATCCCGATGCCTTGAGCCGGGTGGTGCAGGGGATCATCCAAGGCGTGATGGGAGGCATCGGCTTTATCGGCGCCGGTGTGATTATGCGCGACGCCCAATCGGAGACGATCAAGGGTCTCACCACGGCGGCGACGGTATGGGTCACGGCGGCTCTCGGAATTGCGTGTGCGCTGGCGGCCTGGTCGATTGTCGCCGTTGCTTTGGGGCTTGCGATCATCACGCTGGTGGCGGTCGGCTGGGCGGAGCGGCTGCACCTCACGGGGAATGGAGAGGGGGGAAAGGGCTGACGCGAATCAGCCCCTTCCCTGCTCGTTCAGATGGCGGTGTCAATCTCGCAGCGGACCGTGTCGCGATGCCCGCAATCCGGCATCACCCAGGAAATGACCTCCCGAGTGATCGTATTGATGACGGGCACCGGGCACGCGGCACGCCAGAAGCGATAGGAGGACCGCTTATTCGCCTGGTCCCATTGCACGCCGAGCATCAGAGCGGACCGCCGGCATTGCTGGGGTGTGAAGGGTTGCGGGTCCGCGCCTTGATCGACCGCGGCGTCATAGACCTGCACCTCCTGACGCCGGCAGACCATCATGGAGTGCTCGGTGGCCCACTCCCGGTTTTCGTGACCGGTGTAGCCGGCATTGACGTCGGGGGGACCTGCAAGGATGGTCTTGCAGACGATGAGGACGACGGCCGCTGGCATTGAGACGGTCATAGCGCGATCCTCCCTTTGATGGCCGTCGGGACTCGGACGGCGCAGCATTCCTTGAGAATGCGAGGGAGGAACTCCTCCTTCATCGCCGCGGAGGATCCGAGAACGGTCAAGGCAAAGACGGTCAACATCGGCCGGTCCTTTCTAAATCGTCGTAAGCACCTCCTCCGACCGGCGTTTCTTCCCTGTTTCAGCTCTCAAAGGCTGAAATCGACCTGCACTGTGATAGGAAATGTTGCACCGCAACAATGATGCTGCAATGACCATTTTGTCACACCGTGGCGGAAAGGCCCACGGCGCGCTTTAGTCCCCGATGGTGCGATTGGAAAGTGGCGGCGGTTGGCACGCCGGGCCCCGGCTCGATCGCCGACTGTTCCGCGACGGCCGCGCTCAAGACATCAAATAAATTGCGCTGCCTCCCAGCGCAAAAATTCCGCGGCCTTTTGATGGGCTTCGCTCTCTCCCTGGTCGCGCAGGAGATCGACGGCGGCCACTTCGAACATATCCCGCACATTTTCTCGGGTTGTCGCCCCAACCTTGATCATGATGCGCAACATGCACAGCGTCAGTGCTGTATTCGCGAGGGTCAGCTGTTTCTCATCCAGTCCATGCAGCATTATTGGGCTCCGTCGATGGTATCGGCCGGCATGCTAGTGCATAAGGGCGCTGACGCCAAAGTGCGCCGCCCAAATGTCGCTTTAAGCGCGAGAGCTCGATCTGGAGCCCATGACAGCCATGCTCTCCATCTTTGTCGCCAGAGACAGCCAATAGGCCTCGGCCGCCAGCCAATAATTCCGCGTCTCCGGATCTTTCGCCCTGTCCGCCGTTTGCCGGCTTTCCCGGGCACGCTCGCGATAAACGGAGACCCTGTCCCGCGAAGGTTTCGCACGCCTCATCAATTGAGATTCCCCTATGCTTGCTTAGCCCCCGCTATGATCGACAACACGGCTTGGATGGGGTGGTTCCGCACCAACCCGTTGGCTCCCCAACAATCAAATCTTGACGTGGCGATTTCGCGGAGGGTCCGCTGCGGCGCATTGATGCATGCGTCTGTGCAGGCGAATGCGCAGGCCGGGTTTCTGCGGACCCCAAGCCGAGGCCGGCCTGTCACTAGCAATTGAGGCGCGCTCTCCGGCGAGGCCTCGGAAAGGCCCTTAAACCGACATTAAGCAATCGCCTCTACGCTCCGGCTCAACGCGGATAGCTGGTCGGGAGGACCGCATGGGTTTGATCGCTGCCAAAGTACGGCAACCGCTGCTGTCCTTCGCCGGCAATCTTTTCTGGATGGCCTTCTGGGTCCGCAAAACGCCGCTTGCTTGGGCGTTACGGAAATTCGGCTATTTCATCATGGCCCTTTACGGGCAGCCCGAGGCGCGCAGAAGCTAGCTCCCATCGTGGGCTTCTGCCGCGAGGGACGTTTCCGTCATCATCAGGCTATCGCCTGATCGCTGAGCCGACCGCGCCGCCGACAGCGCCGGCGCCTGCACCGATCACGGCCCCGGGCGGTCCGGCCACCAGGAAACCACCGGCTCCGCCAATCCCGGCGCCTGCCACCACGCCGCAGCCGCCAATGACGATTGAGGCAATCACAGCGAACGCAACCCTCATCGGATGTCCTCCTGACAAGGACAATCATCGGCGGCAAGCGCTAATAGGCCGTAAATCATTCGCGTTGAACGTACGGGCGCCCGGATCTCGGTGCCCCGGGGCCTCGGCCCGTCTCCCCCTTCTTTGTGGGCTTCAGGCTGCCTAATATGATCCGTGCGATCAGTTCTGGCGTCTCATCCTTCTCGAGCGATACGACCACTCGCCGGCGGGATGCGTTTTGGCGGTGAGGTTTGAGCATGCTCCAGGCTTGGCTGTCTGTCGGTTACATCCTCCTCTTCGCGATTCTCGTGCTCGCCTTCGTCATATGGCGGCGGGGCGGCGTGGTGCCGGCCATCGCCGCACTCGTGCTCGGCGTTCCTCTCTGGTTTGGATGGGAGTATGCGCGCCCAACCTGGACGACGGGCGTCATCACCGGAACGGAAGTACGCCGCAGCGATCCGGACGCCCGCGGCGATACCTCCGACATCGACTACATCTATATGCGCAACCGAGCCGACCGGGGGCTCGAGCTGACCAATGACGATTCCTGGTGGTGGTTGAAGCGCAACAGCGAGCGCGTCGCCAATGACGCTAAGACCGCGCAGGCCCGCAACACGGAAGTGACCGTGATGTGGAACAGATGGCGCGCCACGCTTTTCTCTTGGTATCCGAATGTGATCGCGCTCCGACCCGCCGGCTCCTGGCCGTTGTGGTCGATACGCACCATCGTTTTCTACGGCCTCTCGATCATCCTCTGGCTCAGCTATTTCTACGCCTTCTTCAGGCTGAGCCGCGCGACGGCGCCGAGGCTTGAGTCCAACGCCGCTGCCCAATAAGTCCGTAGCAACAGTTGGAGGCGACCTTGGCTGATCCAGTACCGGAACGGAACCAATTCAAGCTGCTGTGGCTGGCGATCGCGGCGCTCTTTCTGCTGAATGCCGGCACCATCGCTTATCTCGTGACGGCGAAGCAGCAAGCCGATCCGCATGCTCACGACGAGCCGATGGTGGAGGTTCCGCTGGCGGAGCTTTTGAAACCCGGTCCGCTCGACGAGATGAGTATCGGAGACGCCAATGCTCCGAATGTCGTGGTGGAATACGCATCCATGACATGTCCGCATTGCGCCGAGTTCCACGCCAAGGTGTTGCCCGAGATCAAGAGCAAATTCGTCGACACCGGCAAGGTGCGTTTCATCTTTCGCGAATTTCCGTTGGACGAGCTCTCGGCTTTCGCCTCCATGGTCGCCCGCTGCTCGGGCAAGGAGAAGTACTTCCCGGTGATCGACGCGCTTTTCAAGTCGCAGGAGCGCTGGTCGAGCGACGAGGATCCCGAGTCGAAATTGCGGGAAGTGGCGAAGGAAAACGGCCTTTCCGAAGAGGAATTCGATCGCTGCCTGGACGATCAGAAATTGTTCGACGACATCGTCGCGGTGCGAAAGCGCGCCAATGAGGAGTTCAAGGTCAACGCGACGCCGTCCTTCTTCGTGAACGGGAAGCCCTTGGACGACCCAAGCAGCGTCGACAACTTCGCCGCTTTATTGGAATGAGCGTTCCGGCGCAGTCGCTTTTCTGCCTGAGTTGATTGAAGCCGGGCCGATCAACCAGCGGCAAATGAGCGACGCCAATATCGCCCCGGCAAATTGAGCCAGAACGAACGCGGCAACATCCCCTGGCGCGATGCCTGAAAAAGTGTCGGTAAGGGACCTCGCGATTGTTACCGCGGGGTTGGCGAAGCTGGTCGATGAGGTGAACCAGTAGGCGGAAAGGATATAGAGCCCGACCGCCGCAGAGAGGGCTTCCGGCTTCCAGCGTATCGCGCCGAGGATCGTGAAGATCAATCCGAACGTCGCAACACCCTCCGCCAGCCACAAATTGACCTCGCTTCGTTGGGTGGTGGAAGGTTCCAGGAGCGGCAATCCAAACATTGCGTGCGCAAGGATCGTCCCGAGCAGCGCTCCGACAAGCTGGCAGCCTATATACGCCGACGCCAAGGACGCGCCGATCTCGCGCCGCATCGAAAAAACAAGGGTGACTGCAGGATTGAAGTGCGCGCCCGACACGGGGGCCAAGATGGTGATCAAGAACGTAGAGGATCGCGCCCGTGGCCAGCGAATTGCAAAGTAGAGCGATGCCGGCATTCCCCGA
Source organism: uncultured Alphaproteobacteria bacterium (assembly GCA_963786425.1). Lineage (GTDB taxonomy): Bacteria > Pseudomonadota > Alphaproteobacteria > Rhizobiales > Methyloligellaceae > Methyloceanibacter. The sequence continues at coordinate 739,356 of CAWAZB010000001.1, forward strand.
GGCAAGCCGGTCGGCCATGATGCCTGAGCCAACGATGGCCGCGAGCAAGAGCGCCGTGCCAAGACCCTCAGCGGCCAAACGACGGGACACGGGCACGAGCTAAGCGGTCTCGCTTTCGGATTTTGTCTTGCCGATCTCGTCGAGCTTTGCTTGCAACGCGAGCTTGCTGAGCTCCTCTAATGGCAGGCTCACAAAGATGCCGATGCGTTGATGCAGCATGCGCATCGTATCGGCAAAGGCGGTCGCCCGCTCCGCGTCGCTGCCTTTCGCCTTGGCCGGGTCTGGCAGCCCCCAATGGGCTGTGACCGGCTGGCCCGGCCAGATGGGGCAAACCTCGTTCGCGGCGTTGTCGCAAACGGTAAAAACGAAATCGAGCTTTGGTGCTCCTGGCACCGAGAACTCATCCCAAGGCTTCGAGCGCAACGCTGCAACGTCGTAATTCGTGTTCTTCAGGAGCCGCAAGGCGAAAGGATGCACGTAACCGGCGGGCTGGCTTCCGGCACTGAACGCCCTGAACTTGCCGCGTCCAAGCCTATTGAGAATGGCTTCGGCCAAGATCGAACGCGCCGAATTTCCGGTGCAGAGGAACAGGACGTTCAATGGCTCTCTGCTGGCGACGATCTCCATCATTTCCCCCTCAGCAACACTCCGCCAGGGCAGAGGCGATAACCGGCCGGCAGACCTTGGGCTGTCCTTGGCAGCAATCCTCGACCAGGAAGGCGAGGAGCTTCCGCGTTCCCTCGACGTCGACCGCATAGATCACCGACCGGCCTTGCTTCCGCGATAGGACGAGCCCCGCACGCGACAGAACAGCGAGGTGCGACGACAGCGTGTTCGCAGGCACGTCGAGCTCTTCGGCGATATCGCCCGCGGGAATGCCTTTAGGCCCGCGCGTCACCAACAGTCGAAAGACCCGGAGGCGGCTTTCCTGACCGAGCGCACTCAACGCCTGAACCGCTGTAATTATTTCCATGGTTCCAGAATTATCGAATTATATGTTATGATGTCAATAGAAACGTAGGTGGAGGATCACCCCCGATGAAACCGACGACCAATGAAGCTATTCGCGCCGCCGTGCGTGAGCACTATTCGTCCGTGGCCACCCAAACCTCAGACGGTTTGCGGGACGCCGAGCCGAACAACTCCGATTGTTGTGAGCCGTCCTGTTGTGATGAAAGCAGCGCCTCTCCGAAAGAAGCTGAGTGTTGCGCGCCGTCTTGCTGCGACGGACGCTCTTCATCGCTGAAGATCGGCTATTCCACCGAGGATATTCTAAACGCACCCGATGGCTCCGATTTGGGGCTTGGTTGCGGTAACCCGCAAGTCATCGCCTCGCTGAGGGTGGGTGAAATTGTGCTCGATCTCGGTGCGGGCGCGGGCTTCGACTTTTTCATTGCCGCGCGACAAGTCGGACCAAGCGGACGGGTAATCGGCGTCGATATGACGCCAGCGATGCTCGAAAAAGCACGCGCCAACGCCAGAAAGGCGAGCGTCGAAAACGTCGAGTTCCGGCTTGGTGAAATCGAGCATCTCCCTATGGCCGATGCGAGCGTCGACGTGATCATCTCGAATTGCGTGATCAACCTTTCGCCGGACAAGCATGCGGTTTTTCAGGAAGCGTTTCGAGTGCTCAAGACAGGGGGTCGTCTTGCCATTTCCGATGTCGTTACGCTCAAGCCGCTGCCAGAGGCGCTTGCTCGGTCCGTCGCGGCACATGCGTGCTGCATTTCAGGGGCAACTGAATTAGGGAGACTGGAAACGATGCTCAATGCATCTGGCTTTTCGGATGTCCACATCAACGTCAACGAAGGGAGCCGCGAGTTTATTCGCGACTGGTTGCCTGGCAGTGGAGCTGAGGAATTCGTCGCTTCGGCAACCATTCAAGCCGTCAAGAAGGCTCGATGAACCAACTACGTGCCAGTGCTCCCGCTTGTCCTCCGGCCGGAACTCATGCCCTCGCGCGAATAGCGGTGTCGGTTCGCACGCCGCTAATTCGCGTGCTGAATAACGTATGTAGCGGTAATGTCCGTTTAGTTTGCAACGCTCATCACGCTGGAGAGCAACATGACTGAAGATGACAAGAAAGAGCTTCTACCGGTCGAAGAGGCGGGTGCGGCGAAGAGCACTCTCGGGGGTGCCGTGGCAGGTGCGGTCGTCGGGACTGCGGTTGGCACGCCGGTGGTGGGTACGGTGATTGGTGCCGTGACCGGCGCCGTAATGGCCGCCCGCAAGAAACGCGCTAAAAGCCAGCCGGGCAAGCGGCCCACAAGAACAAAAACCTCGACCGCCAAAAAGCGTACCCCAGCCACATCCGCGCCGAAGAAGTCGAAGGCGGCACCCAAGCGAAGGACGGCAGCAAAGTCCGCCAAACCCTCGGCCTCGACGTCAAAGAAGCGTGCGGCGAAAGCTGCGCCGAAGAAGAAGCCGGCACCAAAGCGAAAGGCAGCGGCCAAATCCGTCAAACGCCCGACACGAAAGACTGCAACGAACAAGGGCCGCGCTACGTCTGGGCGAAAGGCGGGGTCATCGCGGAAAACACGTAGTCGATAAGATTGGCACTCGACCAGGTTTCGTCGTGCAGGGCCGGGCGGGGGTTTACACGTCGTCCCGGGCGGCGCACCATGTCACGTGCGCCGCATAAGTGCTGGGAGGTAGCCATGACGTCACCATCTCTGATCGCGTTCACCTTTGCGACGCTCGTCGCCGCCGTCTCCTTTTCGGTTCCCGCCGAAGCCTGTCCGCCGGGTTCCCGTTTTCGGTCAAGCAAGACGGCACAAACCCGGTCTGCGCCGTTGTCGGCGTTGAGGGTTTGAAGGTCCGAGCGCGCTGCATCCCAAGACCATCGTCAGGTTGCCCGATGGGAGGCCAGCGCGCGAAATCCAACCAAGCGCCCGGCCGCGTCTATTGCTGCCCGTCGTGAACCCACAAAATTTCTGAAGTGAGTGGCGCCCCGTAGGGGGTCTACCGGAGCAGCCCGGCGAGATCCCGCGCGCAAAGGGGATCTTTGCCGGTTCAGAGTCCTGACGCCGTCACGTTGATGTCAGGCGTCGGCACGCGGGGCTCGTCGCCAAGCGCTTTCTCGATGCGGTGGTCGAACGGGGCGGTCTCGAAAACCGTTGAGCGCGCAAGCGTTCCGAGGGTTCGAATCCCTCCCTCTCCGCCAAATCTAAGTCTAACCCAGCCCCATCGCGTAGCCCACCGGGTGGCTAGAGCTTGCCCGGCGCCTCCTAATTGACTCGCTATTCCCTGAAAACGCGCGCACGGTCATCCTCCTTCAGTCGGCGTTCGCCGATAGGCGTCGCAGAGAGCGCCCTGGCGACGCCACAGCGTGATCATCGCTCAATTCCGTGATTTAGGGATCTATGTTGAGCAGCAGCCAAATCACAACAGATCGGACAGCACATGACAGGCTTCCAGCAAATTGAGGCCGCTGCATTAATTGCGATGACGCTGGCCTACACATTGCCTTGGAACAGCTCAGCGTTTGCAGCGTCCAAGGAAGTCGCCTGGGCCCAACGTTGCTACAAATATTGCGATGGAAAGTGGACGGGCGCGGCAAACGAAACCAAAAAGTTTGCGTGTTATCGTACTTGTTACAAGGGATCGACAGTTGGCACTACCCGGCAGTAGTTGGGGCGCAGAATTCCGGCCGCCTGAAACTGGTGAAGCAGCGAGGTACCACCAAAGTGATGTCCCCGCATTTTCCCACGCTCAGCACCGCGCTACGTCATTGAGGAGACACTCCATGAAAAGCCTCTTTCGCGTCTCCGCATTCATCTTGGTGGCGGGGGCCTCAATAGCATCGATGACGATGGACGCTTCGGCGAGAAAGCGCAGTCCGATCTACGAGGGCCATGATTCCTGTGTTAATTGGTGCAACAGCAATCGACACGGCGCCGAGCACGACAAGTGCATCTGTAATTGTGTGAACTATTACGGAAAGCCGAAGCCTCCAGAATGTCGGCCGGCTAGACGACAGTAGAATGCGACGCACCGGTACGTGCCGCGCCTTGGTCGGGCATATTTGAGCTAGCCTTTAGAGTCCTGACGCCGTCACGTTGATGTCAGGCGCCGGCACGCGGGGCTCGTCGCCATGCGCTTTCTCGATGCGCACGGCGCTGTATTTATATTCCGGGATCTTGCCGATCGGATCGAGCTGCGGGTTGGTCAGGATATTCGCCGCAGCCTCGACATAGGCGAAGGGGATGAAGATCGTCCCCTCCCTCACCCAGCGATCCGCGCGCGCCGTAAGCTCGATCGAGCCCCTGCGCGTCGTCACGCGGATTTGCTCGCCCGCATGCATGCCATGCCGCGCGAGCTCCTTCGGATGCAGGCTGACGGTCGGGCCGGGCTCCAACGCGTCGAGCACGCCGGCGCGGCGTGTCATCGCCCCGGTATGCCAATGCTCCAATTGGCGACCCGTCATCAGCACCAGCGGATATTCGTCGTCCGGCACTTCCGCCGGCGGCCGCACATCGGCGGGCACCAGCATCGCGCGTCCGGTCTGGGTGGGGAAGCCGTCGCCGAACACCACCGGCTCGCCGGGATGATCGGGCGTCGGGCACGGATACATGATCGAGGATTCCCGATCCAGCCGGTCCCAGGTGATGTTGTCGAGCGAGGGCATCGCCAGCTTCATCTCGGCAAACACTTCTGAGGGTTGGCTATAGGTCCATGGCAGGCCCAGCCGCTTCGCCATCTCGATCAGAATCCACAAATCGTCGCGCGTGTTTCCGGGAAGCGGCAGCGCCTTCCGGCCCATCTGCACTTGCCGATTGGTGTTGGTGACGGTGCCCGACTTCTCCGGCCAGGCGGAGGCGGGCAGCACGACGTCGGCCATCATCGCCGTTTCGGTGAGGAAGATATCCTGCACCACGAGATGCTCGAGCTTGGCGATGCCGGCGCGGGCATGATCGAGGTCGGGATCGGACATGGCCGGGTTTTCGCCGTGGATAAACATGCCTCGGATCTCGCCCTTATTCGCCGCGTTGATAATTTCGACGACGGTGAGGCCTGGCTTCTCCGAAAGGGGCGCATTCCATAGCTGCTCGAACTTCTTATGCACGGCGTCGCTCTTAACGTCGGCATAGTCCGGGTAGAACATCGGGATGAGGCCGGCGTCAGAAGCGCCTTGCACATTGTTCTGACCGCGCAAGGGATGCAGACCCGTCCCCGGACGGCCCACCTGTCCGCACATCAAGGACAGCGCGATCAGGCAGCGGGCATTGTCGGTGCCATGCACATGCTGCGACACGCCCATGCCCCAGAAGATGATCGCCCGCTCGGCGCGGCCAAAGGTGCGCGCCACCTCGCGGATGGTCTTGGCATCGATGCCGGTCGCCTCGGCGACCGATTCCGGGCTGTAGCTCTGAAGGTGCGTCTTCAGGCTCTCGAAATTCTCGGTGTAAGCCTGCAGATATTGAACGTCATACAGCCCCTCTTCGACGATCACATGCATGATCGCGTTGAGGAGCGACACGTCGCTCGCCGGCTTGAATTGCAGCATATAGGCGGCGTGCTCGCGCATCGCCTGTCCGCGCGGGTCGATGACGATCAGCTTCGCGCCGCGCTTCGCCGCCTGCTTAAAGTATGTGGCGGCCACGGGATGATTCTCGGTCGGATTGGCGCCGATGATCATCACCACATCGGCATGCTCGACCTCATTGAACGTCGCGGTCACGGCACCGGAGCCGATCCCTTCGATCAGAGCCGAGACCGACGATGCGTGGCAGAGGCGGGTGCAGTGATCGACATTGTTGTTATGGAAGCGGGTGCGGATCAGTTTCTGAAAGAGATAGGCTTCCTCATTCGAGCATTTCGCCGAGCCGAAGCCGGCGATGGTGCCGTTGCCATGCTCGTCGGCCACCTTGGCGAGGCCCTTCGCGGCGAAATCGAGCGCTTCCTCCCAGCTCGCCTGGCGGAAATGCGTGTAGGGATTGGCGGGATCGACATTCACGCCCTTCGGCGCGCCTGGCTTTCTGATAAGCGGCTGCATCAGGCGCTGCGGATTGGTGACGTAATCGAAGCCGAAACGGCCTTTGACGCAGAGCCTGTTCTCGTTCGAATAGCCGTCACGTCCCTCAACGAAAGCGATCTTCTCGTCCTTGATCTTGTAGGTGAGCTGACAGCCGACGCCGCAATAGGGACAGACCGAATGCACTTCGCGGTCCACCTCGCGGCTGCCGTGTTGGGTGATGGGATCGACGATCGATTTCGGCATCAGCGCGCCGGTGGGGCACGCCTGCACGCATTCGCCGCAAGCGACGCAGGTCGAGCGGCCCATCGGATCGTCGAAATCGAACACGGGCTTCGCCCCGATGCCGCGAAACGCCATGCCGATCACATCGTTGACCTGAACCTCGCGGCAGGCGCGCACGCAGAGGCCGCAATCGATGCATGCGTCGAGATTGACCGCCATGGCAGGGTGCGACAGGTCGGGCTTCGGAATGCCATGCGCGGGGAAGCGCGAAGTCTCGATCTGCTGAACCTCCGCCCAGTGCCAGAAGGGCGATACGCGGTCGGGGGAATCTTCCCTCGGCGGCTGATCGGCGATGAGGAGCTCCACCACCATCCGCCTTGCCTTGACGGCGCGGTCGGTGGCGGTCTTCACGACCATGTCCGGCGCGGGCTTCCTGATGCATGAGGCGGCGAGAACGCGCTCGCCTTCGATCTCCACCATGCAGGCGCGGCAATTGCCGTCGGCGCGATATCCCGGCTCCGGCAACCAGCAGAGATGCGGAATGTCGATGCCTTCGCGTTGCGCGACTTGCCAGATCGTCTCGCCCGGCCGCGCCGACACCACTTTGCCGTCGAGCGTGAATAACAGCTGATCCGTCATTTCACTTTTCCCTAAGCGCGCCCGACCGTTTCGGTTCCGAGCCGCTCGTCCAGAAAGAACTGCATGGCAGAAATAAAAGCATTGGGCGCGGCCTGTCCAAGGCCGCAGATGGAAGCATCGCGCATCGTTTGCGCGAGCTCGTTCAACAAATCTTTATCCCAGCGGGGCCGCTGCAGCAGTGCGACGGCCTTGTCACATCCGACCCGGCATGGCGTGCATTGGCCGCAGGATTCATCCTTGAAGAAGCGCAACAGATTGATGGCGATGTCGGCGATTTCGTCGCGCTGCGAAAAGATCACGATGGCATGGCTGCCGACGAAGGAGCCATATTTGTCGAGCGAGCCGAAATCGAGCGGCACGTCGCCGAGGCCCGCGGGCAGAATGCCGCCTGACGCGCCGCCCGGCAGATAGGCCTTGAAGGTCTCGCCATCTTCCATGCCGCCGGCCATCTCGATGAGCTCTTTGACGGTAATACCTGCAGGCGCCACGATCACGCCCGGCTTTTTCACGCGGCCGGAAACCGACCAGGAGCGGAAGCCCTTGGCGCCGTTCACCCCCTGATCGGCGAACCATTTGGCGCCCTTGTCGAGGATCTCGGGCACCCAATAAAGCGTCTCGACATTCTGATTGAGGGTCGGGCGGCCGAACAGGCCAACCTCGGCGATATAGGGGGGGCGATTTCGCGGATAGCCACGCTTTCCCTCGATCGACTCGATCATCGCCAACTCTTCGCCGCAGATATAGGCGCCGGCGCCGCGGCGAAGCTCGATGAACCCTTTGTCGATGATGCCGGCCTGCTCCAGAGCTTCGATCTCATGGGCGAGAATGTGCAGCACCGCCGGATATTCGTCGCGCATATAGAGGTAGATGCGCTCGGCCTCGACCGCCCAGGCGCCGATCAGCGCGCCCTCGAACATCTGATGCGGGTTGCGCTCGAGATAATAGCGGTCCTTGAAGGTGCCGGGCTCGCCCTCGTCGCCATTGATGGTCATCAGCCGCGGACCGGGATAGGACCGCACGATCTGCCATTTGCGACCCGTGGGGAAGCCGGCGCCGCCGAGACCGCGCAGGCCTGCATCGCCCATCTCTTTGCTGACGGCCTCGAGAGACAGCGCACCGGAGCGGCATTTTTCCAGAACGGCGTAGCCGCCATTCGCCCGATATTCGGCCAAGCCGCGATATTTCGGAATCACCGGCTCGCGGGCGCCGCTCTTCACGACCTTCTCGACGAGGTGCGGCGTCGCGTGATCGACATGCAAATGTCCAATCTCGGCGACCGGCGCCGTGTCGCAGCGCCCCATGCAGGGCGCATAGACCACGCGCACCTTGGCAGGGTCGGTGCCGGCCTTCAGCGCCTCAAAGAGCGCTTCAGCGCCCTTCACCGCGCAAGTGATGGAATCGCAGACCCTGATCGTGGTCGGCGGCGGAGGGGTCTCGCCCTCCTTCACCACGTCGAAATGAGCGTAGAAGGTCGCGACCTCATAGGCGGCCGCCTGCGGGAGGCGCAGTTCCTCGCAGAGCGCCTTTAAGTGAGGAGCCGAGATGTGATGGTAGCGGTCCTGAATGAGATGCAGATATTCGATCAGCAGATCGTGCCGCCGCGGCCGGTCACCGAGGAGGGCCTTGACCTCTTCGATCGCCTGGTTGTCGAGCTGACGCCCTTTCGGGAAGCCCCGCGCACGCTTGCGGGAGCCGACTTGTCTTGCCGGGCGATCTGGACCGCCGCCCTCCGGGATACTTTGCTCCACCATTTCCCCTTTCGTTGAGACCCCGCCCGGCATTCTCCTGCCGAAGCAGGCGAAAAGGGCGCCACAGGGGTTGCTTGGTTGATACCTCGGCTGACCTAGGTCGGCAAGTCAGGCACGAGCTTGCCGGGCTTGCGAAACTCTGCTTGCTGCGCTTCGCTGGCCGGCGAGACTATATCTCCTCCGCCCGCCCAAAGCGGCCAGGAGTGTCGCCCGCATAGCAGTTGCAGAGCTCCGGCATGACCGATTTCCTTCAAGCATTTCATACCGCTCTCAGCCTCGTCGTCACCCTCGACCCGCGCCTTGTCGAGATCGTGCTGCTGTCGCTGAAGGTAAGCCTCTTGGCCGTGGCAATCGCCAGCCTCGCCGGTTTTGCGCTTGGCGGCGCGCTTGCGGTCTATCGTTTTCCCGGCCGCGGCGCGATCTCTGCCCTGTTGAGCGCGCTGATGGGGCTGCCCCCTGTGGTGGCCGGCCTCTTCGTCTATCTCCTCCTGTCGAACTCCGGCCCGCTCGGCGTGCTGCAGCTCCTCTACACGCCGACGGCGATGATCATTGCCCAGGTCATCCTCGTCATCCCGATCATTACCTCGCTCACCCGCCAGGCCTGCGAGGATCTGCTGCAGGAATATGACGAGCAGCTTCGCTCGCTCGGCGCCTCTTCCGGCGCGATCGTCGCAACGCTTTTGTGGGACGGCAGGTATCGTCTGATCACCGCCGTACTTGCCGGCTTTGGCCGTGCCATCGCCGAGGTCGGAGCGGTAATGATCGTCGGCGGCAATATCGACCATGTCACGCGCACCATGACCACGGCCATCGCGCTCGAAACGTCGAAGGGCGAGATCGCGCTCGCGCTTGCGCTCGGCATCGTCTTGCTGTTCACAGCCTTGGCTGTCAACGTGGCGCTTATGAGCGTGCGCCGCCTCGCCTCCCGCATCGCCTATGCTTAACCAAACTCCGCCCGGCGAAGCCCGTAGGTCGTTCAATGGCCATGGCACTCTCTTGCCCCTCGAGCTGCAAGGGCTGGCCTATGAGGCGAACGGCCGTCGCGTCATCGATGGGTTAGATCTCACCGTCGACGAGCCGGGCATTACGGTGATCATGGGCCCGAACGGTGCTGGCAAGAGCGTGTTGCTGAGATTGGTGCATGGATTGATCGCGCCGACCGCCGGACAGGTGATGTGGGGCGGCAAGCGCCTGGACCGCGACGTCGCGCGCCGACAGGCGATGGTATTTCAAAAGCCCGTCCTGCTCCGCCGATCGGCGGCTGCCAACATCCGGCATGCCCTAAGTTTGCGCGGCATCCCCCGCACCGACCGTGGCATTCGCGTCGAGGATGCGCTGAAGCTCGCCGGGTTGGAGACGCGGGCAACGACGCCGGCCCGCGTGCTCTCGGGGGGCGAGCAGCAGCGGCTCTGCTTGGCGCGCGCTTTGAGTCTTGCGCCCGATATTCTCATGCTCGACGAGCCGACTGCCAGCCTCGACCCCATCTCGACGCTCGCCATCGAGAAATTGCTGATCGAGGCTCAGCGCGGCGGTATCAAGATTATCGTCGTCACCCACGACGTGGGCCAGGCGCGACGGCTCGCGCGGGACGTGGTCTTCCTGCATCATGGGCGCGTCGTCGAACACGCCCCCGCGAGCGACTTCTTTGCCCAGCCGGAAAGTGAAGAGGCGCGCAACTTCATTGCCGGTGGACTCGTCCTGTAACTGGAGATGCCGACCATGAGCATAAACCGACGAGCAATTCTCGGACTTGTCCTTGCCGCGTGCTTTGCAGCAGCGACGGCGCCGTCCACGCTCCATGCTGAAGACAAATTCATCATCGTGCAGTCGACGACCTCGACACAGAATTCGGGCCTGTTCGAGCACATCCTGCCGGCCTTCACCGAGAAGACCGGGATCCGCGTGCGCGTCGTCGCCGTCGGCACCGGCCAGGCGCTTAAGAACGCCAAGAACGGCGACGGCGATGTGGTGCTCGTTCACTCAAGGCCCGACGAGGAGAAGTTCGTCGCCGAGGGCTGGGGCGTGAAACGTCACGATGTCATGTATAATGACTTCGTCATCGTCGGTCCCGAAGGAGACCCAGCCAAGATCGCCGGGACCAAGCACGCCCCCGAGGCCCTTAAGAAAATCGCCGAAGCCAAGGCCCCGTTCGCCTCGAGGGGCGACGAGTTTGGAACGCATAAAGCCGAGCTGAAGCTTTGGAAGGATGCCGGAATCGATCCGAAGCCGGACAGCGGGCAGTGGTATTTGGAGACGGGCTCAGGCATGGGCGCCACGCTCAACACCGCCGTCGGCAGGCATGCTTATACTCTGACCGATCGCGGCACATGGCTCAGCTTCGCCAACAAGGGCGACTTCAAAGTGCTGGTCGAGGGCGACCCCAATCTCTTCAATCAATATGGCGCCATCCTCGTTAGCCCGGACAAGCATAAGAATGTCAAAGCCAAGGAAGGGCAGGTCTTCATCGATTGGCTGACCGGCCGCGAAGGGCAAGCTGCGATCGCCAGCTTTAAGATCGGCGGGGAGCAGCTGTTCTTTCCGAACGCTGCCCCACCCAGTTAATCGACCGAAGCGCCGGCATGGCGAATTTCATCTCTTTGCGTCTTCGCCCGGGCCCGCGATGACACTGAAGCTCGAAGACGATTGCTTTGTCTCCGACAAGGATCGGCTTCCGCATGCGGAGGCGATCGCGATTTTGAAATCGCGGGTCAGGCCGGTCGTTGGCGAGGAGGAAGTGCCGCTCGACTGGGCGCATGGCCGCTATCTCGCAAAACCGATCATCGCCCCTCGCGCCATACCCGGTCACGACAATGCAGCTGTCGACGGCTACGCCTTTGCTCATTCAGATTACGACAAGGAGCGGGGCGCGAGCTTTCAGATCGTCGGACAGGCGGCGGCGGGACATCCGCATCCCGGACCTGCGGCGGGAGGGAGCGCGGTTCGCATCTTTACCGGAGCCGTGATGCCCGAGGGCCTCGATACGGTCGCCATGCAAGAGGACGTCCGCATCGAGGAACGCGAGGGAGAGCTTTTTGCGCTGATTCCCCCAGGATTGAAGCCCGGCGCCAATCGGAGACTGGCCGGCGAGGACACCAAGGCGGGCGAGGCTCTGGTCAAGGCAGGAGCGTCTCTTCGGCCGCAGGATCTGGCGAGCGCTGCCGCTTGCGGCGTCGACCGGCTCCCCTGCCATGCCCGGCTGAAAGTCGGGATCGTTTCGACCGGAGACGAGATCCTCCGCCCTGGAGCGCCGTATCAGCCCGGCAAGGTCTACGATTCCAACGCGCCGATGCTGCTGGCTTTATGCCAGGCCTGCGGGACCGACCCCATCGACCTCGGCGTGCTGCCGGACGATGCGGCGCGAGTCCGGAAGGAGTTCGAAGAGGCAGCGAGACGTTTCAACGTGCTTGTCGTCTCCGGCGGCGCGAGCCAAGGCGCCGAGGACTATGTCGTGCGGACCCTCGACGAGATCGGCAAGCGGCATCTCTGGCAGATCGCCATCAAGCCTGGGCGTCCGATGAGCTTCGGACAGATCGGTGACTGCGTCGTGCTCGGCTTGCCCGGCAATCCCGTCGCCGTGTTCGTCTGTTTTCTGCTCTATGTGCGGCCCGTATTGACGCGGCTCGCCGGCGGCAATTGGCCGGAGCCGGTACGCTACAAACTTCCCGCAGCTTTCGAGCAGACGAAGAAGGCGGGACGCCGCGAATTCTGGAGAGCGAAATTGGAGAAGGGCGATGACGGCTCTCTCGCCGTTGCCAAGTTTGCGCGCGACGGCTCCGGGCTGATTTCGTCCTTGCGCGAATCCGACGGGCTGATCGATGTCGCCGAGGACGTGACCAAGATCGACAGAGGCGATCTCGTCGACTTCATTCCCTATGCGGAATTCGGTCTCACACCCGCATGACGACTGCGAGACTTCTCCTCGACAGCAGCCCGTGATGATGGGCATCAACGCCCGTGAGAGACCCCGACGGGAACAGCGCCGGCACGTGCTTCCTGCT
>CAWAZB010000002.1:0-193874 GCA_963786425.1 uncultured Alphaproteobacteria bacterium
CTACGGCGCGCAGCTCGGCCTCGGTCTTTCCAAAGCGGATCCGCGCCCCGGTTGTCAGGCGAGCTTCCTGAATTCGCTCGTCATTGACGAACGTTCCGTTGCTGCTCTGGAGATCAACCAGCCAAAGCTCGGAGCCGCGCGGCTCAAAACGCGCATGGCGCGAGCATCCAGGGGTCTCCAATGTGGATATTGCACTCGGGGAGCCCGGCCGACGGTCACCGTCGTTGCTTGAGAGGGAAACAAAGGAATTCGTCCGCATGTGCCGTTGACCACAAAGAGTCAGTCATAGAGTCCTTCGAGGGTGACGCCGCGACATGATAATCTCCCCCCGACAATGATTGGCGTCACGCTTGATGGACGATACCGCATTCTTGTCCCCTTCCTCTTGGGGGAAAAGGTGGGATGGGGAAGGTCTATCTCGCAGAGCACATTCTATTGGGCAAGCAGATGGCCATCAAAGTCTTCGGACCACAAGTACTCGGCAAGACGAGGTGGTGAAGCGCTTTCAGCAGGAAGCCGTGGCCGCCAGCCGCATTGGTCAAGAGAACATCGTCAACGTCACGGACTTCGGAAAAACTGCTGAAGGCGGCTGCTACTTCGTGATGGAGGCCTTGGACGGCAGCCAGCATCGGCGCGCTCCAGAACGGACCCCTGCCGGTTGCTCGGGTGTTGCCCATCGTGGCGCAGATTGCCAAGGCCTTGGCGGCGGCGCACTCGTACGGGATCATTCACCGGGATTTGAAGATGGAACATTCCGGTTCAGATATGCGCATCGTGATTTCACATTCGGCCAGCGAGGCGAGCTTCGCATCAATCCTTGCCTGCATGTCGCCGCGCTGCGCCCGAACAAGTGGATCGTCCTCACTGCCCTGCGCGTCGCTTTGGAAGTCGTCGAATCGCTCGGCGGGCGACATTCCGACCGAGGCTGAGAGGGCGTCCTTATTCTCGAGCGAGCCGTCGAGAAGCCCGCGATCAAAAATCGTCAGCTGTTCGAGATAAGTGCCGCTCTCTGAATCCGCGGTATCGACAAACGACGCTTTGAAGCTTTCTCTTAGATTGTCGAGATCGTCCTCAGTCTCTCGAGGCCCGTAGAGCTCAGGTATGGGATTTTTTTTGACAGTCGCCATGGCGAAGGACTGACTGCCGTCGGGCAAAATGACCAACTTCCACTCGCGCAGCTGCCAATTTATGGGCGGGGTGACAAAAAGGTTTCCCCGCACCTGGCCAAACGGGAGTCCGAGATGGTCTTGATGAATGACCGGAGAAAAGTCTGGCCGGCCATCTTCATCGGCGTCCAGGCCTTCATAGTAAATTTCTCTAGCGCTCCGATGAGATCCGCGCCGCTCTTGTCTTTCAGGCCGTCCCAGAATTTCGCGACAGAACGGCATGCCGCCACCCGCTTTGCGACATCGGCATCTTGAACGGGGTTTAGCAGCGCGGCTTCGAAAATCAGAAAGAAACGATTGCGCGGTCCGACAGGATCTCCTTTGGCGTAAACGATGCGATGTTCACCGCAATAGCTGCAATTCTCCGGCATAAGGTCGAAGCGATTGAAAAGCGCCACTGGGCGCATGCCGTCAGCGTCTTCAGGATTAAGAAGCTTCGTCGGCAGGAGGGCCCGTTCCCCCGGGCGAGCATCGACGCGTATTCGAACATGACTTTCCGGATTCTCCGCTTGGGTAATTTCGAAGGTTTCAATCAGGGTCTGAAGCAAGGCAATCCGCTCCGCTTCCGAGGCGGGCAAATCGGCTCCTGATTTTGATTGGATGATGGCGTTCAAGGTCCGCGCGAGGCTGAAATTGCCGCCGCTTAGAATGGCCGGATCGGTGTCACTAAGGTTTGCCGGAGCTCTTTGCTCAGGGGCGGTTTATTAGGTTGCACAGGGCATGAAGGCGATTGCGCCCGCGCGACTTGGCTCCAAGCCGACAGTGAGATCCCAAGAAATGCAACGCAGACCCAGTTCCAGCCTTTGCGCATGACCCAGCCTCCGCACACGTACTGCGTGTATACTCTAGCAATACACGAATTGCGGGCGCTGTCTATGGCGAGTTTGGGCCTCGCGTTCCTGCTGGAGGTACGCGGAAGCCTTAGGCAAGTGGGGAATGTCAACGGAACGTGTCTGGCGCCGGCGCGCCTTAATAAGGCGGTGCTTACGCTCTCGTTCGCTTCAGGTTTTATGATGCGCTTTTGAGAGTGGCGCCCCGTAGGGGTTTCGAACCCCTGTTTCCGGCGTGAGAGGCCAGCGTCCTGGGCCACTAGACGAACGGGGCGTCTGCGCTGCGGCCAAGCGAGAAGAAAGACCTATAGCTTGGCGGCACGAAGCGGATCAAGGCTTTTGCGGCTTGACCTTCACTTTGGCCACGACCTCGCCGGTTGCAAGGTCGATGATGGCGATTTCCTGCTGGCCCATGGCGTCGATCTGCACCGCAAGCCGGTCGCCGTCGAGCGAGATGCCCGTCACGCTCGCGCCGAAAGATGCCGGGAGCTCGATGGCCTTCGCCTCCTCACCGACCGCGGCAGGCGTGCTGGTAACGGTTGCATATTGAACCGGGCGTGACGCCTGATAGACAATCGTGGCGAGAACGAAAGCGAAGCCGCCGACGAGCAGAACCCCCATTCCGACGACCGCGAATTTCAGAATGCGGATCTGACGGGGCGTGAAGACCGTGCCCGGCACTTGCTGCTCGCCCTTGTCCGTCATCACCTCGAACCTCATGCTGCAAACGATGAAGCGCCTGACCGCCGAAGCCGATGAGAGCCACAAGGATCAGCGGCTCGATCGTTTCCTCAGCGAACGCTTGCCGGAGCTGAGCCGTACGCGGTTGCAGGCGTTGATCCGCGAAGGCCGCGTTGCGCTCGGCGCGAAGACCATAGAAGACGTGAAATACCCCGTCAAACCGGGCGACATTTTCGACGTCGAGGTGCCGGCGCCGGCGCCGGCCGTGCCGCGGGCACAAGATCTTCCACTTACGATCCTGCACGAGGACGATGCGGTCATCGTCATCGACAAGCCCGCCGGTCTTGTCGTGCATCCCGGCGCCGGCAATCCTGACAGCACGCTCGTCAATGCGTTGATCGCGCATTGCGGCGCATCGCTTTCCGGCATCGGCGGCGTGGCCCGCCCCGGCATCGTGCACCGCCTCGATAAGGACACGACTGGGGTGATGGTGGTGGCGAAGAACGATGCGGCGCACCGATCCCTGTCTGAGCAATTCGCCGATCATGGGCGCGAGGGCGAGCTCGAGCGCACTTACCTGGCGCTTGTCTGGGGCGCGCCGCCGCGCCGCTCCGGCACCATCTCCGCACCGGTCGGACGCCATCCGTCGAGCCGCGTCAAAATGGCGATCGTCCCAGAAGCAAAAGGCGGTCGCGAGGCGGTCACGCATTATCGCGTGCTTGAGACTTTCGGCGGAGGCGACACTCCGGTCGCTTCACTGCTCGAATGCCGGCTGGAAACAGGGCGCACGCATCAGGTGCGCGTGCATTTGAGCTCGATCGGAACGCCGCTGATAGGCGACCCGCTCTATGCGCAAGGCTTCAAGTCGAAGATTCGGATCCTGCCGGAAGAGGTGCAGGACCTATTTGCCAGCTTCACGCGGCAAGCATTGCATGCCAGCTCACTGTCTTTCCTGCATCCCGTCTCCGATACCTTACTGAAATTTAATAGCACTCCCCCGGGCGATTTTGCTTCACTGCTTCAGACCCTCAAGGAACTGTGAAGCCAAACTGGGCTTTTACCCTTGTGGCAAAGGCTCTATAGACCGAGCCCCGGGGGTCATAGGGTTTTAGCGTTGCGGCCGGCATGCGGCCGCGGGAGACGGGCTTTCATGGCCTCGCAAAGCTTGCCGAGCGTCAGCGCGCATGGCGGACTGACGCGCTATCTCGAAGAAATTCGCCAGTTTCCGATGCTGGAGCCGCAGCAGGAGTTCATGCTCGCCAAGAGCTGGCGCGAGCATGGCGACCGCGACGCGGCGCATCAGCTTGTCACCTCGCATTTGCGGCTCGTGGCGCGCATCGCCATGGGCTATCGCGGGTATGGATTGCCGATCGGGGAGATCATTTCCGAGGGCAATGTCGGCCTCATGCAGGCGGTGAAGCGCTTCGAGCCGGACAAAGGCTTCCGCCTCGCCACCTATGCGATGTGGTGGATCAGGGCCGCCATTCAGGAATACATCCTGCGCTCCTGGAGCCTCGTGAAGATGGGCACCACGGCCGCGCAGAAGAAGCTCTTCTTCAATCTGCGCAAGATCAAAGGGCAGCTGAAAGCTCTCGACGAAGGCGACCTTCGCCCCGATCAAGTGAAGCGCATCGCGACGCAACTCGGGGTGAGCGAGGACGACGTCGTCTCTATGAACCGGAGGCTCGCCGGCGATTCATCGTTGAACGCTCCGTTGCGGAACGATTCGGAGAGTGGCGAGTGGCAGGACTGGCTCGTCGACGACACCATCGATCAGGAAACCGCGCTCGCCGAGTCGGAAGAATCCGACCGTCGCCGCGGCATGCTGAACGATGCGCTGAAGTCGCTGAATGAGCGCGAGCGCCGCGTTTTCGAGGCGCGCCGCCTGTCGGAGGACCCTCTGACGCTCGAGGAGCTCTCCAGCGAGTTCGGCGTCAGCCGCGAGCGCATCCGCCAGATCGAGGTGCGCGCCTTCGAGAAGGTGCAGAAGGCCGTGCAGAAGGCAGCGGCCGCGCAGATGGCCGAGCCGGCGGCGGCAACTGCGGGCTAGAGCGGGCCCTGCCCCGGACGTGCCGGCGGCGCCAAAAAAAGCGGTAGACGCACGCCGCTCCGCCCGGCATGACGGCGCCTGGGGCCCGGCGACGTTCCGCCGAATCGCCGCGAATGCCGGGGGATCGGTGAAAAGCTTCGAATCGCAGGGCGTCGAGATCGCTTATCTCGATCAAGGCAAAGGCCCGACGGTCATCCTCGGCCATTGCAGCTCCGCCTCGCATAAGGAATGGCTTCCCCTCATCGAGACGCTGTCGCCAGACTGGCGCCTGCTCGCCCCGGATTTCATCGGCTATGGCCGCTCTGGCACCTGGCCGGAAGACCGCGTCTTCACCGGCCAAGCAGATATCGACGTGCTGCTCGAACTCGCCAAGAAGTCGAAGAAGAAGCTGCATTTTGTCGCCCATTCTTATGGGGCGGCACTCGCGCTGCAGGCCGCGCGCGAACTCGGCCCGAAGGTGAAGTCTCTCGCGCTGGTCGAGCCGGTGGCCTTCAATCTCCTTCGCGTCGAGCGTCGTCCGGAATGGGATGAGATCGAACGGCTCGGACGCGAAGTGCTGACCGCCGTCGCCAAGAACGAGGATCGCGTCGCGGCGGCCGCCTTCATGCGCTATTGGCTCGGCCGCTTCCGCTGGTGGATGTCGCCGGAGCGGTTCAAGGCTGCCATTACCGCCACCATCCACAAAGTGGCGCTGGAATTCATGATCGCGCTCGACGCCGATACCAAGCTCTCGGATTATGCGAGCATAAATGCGCCGGTCCTGCTCATTGCTGGGAGCAAGACGCGAGCGCCGGCGCGCGCGGTCACCGACATGCTCGCCGCTACGCTGCCGAACGCCAAGGTGGCGATCCTAAACGGCGCGGGGCATATGAGCCCCTTCACCCATCCCTTCGAGCTCAACCAGCTGCTGCTCGCCCATCTCGCCGCTCACCGCTGACGGAATCGCCTTCGGCGGGGATTTCCTCGACGTCTCGCGCGAACAGATCCTCAAGCTCCTTGGCTTGCGATTTCGCGTTCGCGCGTCACTTTCTCAAGGTCGGTGTAATATTGATAATCCTGGTAGAGGCGGCGTTCGTCCTGCCGCTTGAAAGTATCGACGAGGCGCTTCACCTCCGCCGACCCCAGCCCCAACCCGTGCAGCAGCTTTCGCGTCAGCTCCAAGGCTGAGAGGAACGTCTCGCGCTCGATGATGGTAACGCCGAGATCCATCAGCCGATGCACATGCGTCCGGTCGCGCGCCCGCGCATAGATCGGCAGATCGGGGAAATTTCGCCGCACGATCTCCGCCACTTGCAGCGAATGCTCGACGTCGTCGATGGCGAGAATGAAGGCTTGCGCCTTGTCCGCCCTCGCCGCCCTTAGGATGTCGATGCGGCCGGCATCGCCATAATAGATCTGACCGCCGAAGCGCCGCACGAAATCGACATGCTCGATGTTGGAATTGAGGGCGGTGAAGGGAATTTGCTTCGCGCGCAGCACGCGGCCGGCGATCTGACCGAAACGGCCGAAGCCGGCGATGATGACATGGCCATCGCCCTCCGGCGGCGTTTCATATTCTGGCGGCCGCTGCGAACTCAGGGCGCGCGACACAACTTCGTCGATGCCGAGCAGAATCGGCGTCGCCACCATCGATAGGGTCACGGCAAGGGTTAAAAGCTTAGCGATATCGTTCCCGACCACGCCTTGCGCGAGACCAACGGCGAACAGCACGAAGGCAAACTCACCACCCTGGCTGATGACGATGGCAAGCCGCCGTGCCGAGTTCGACTTCAATCCCCACCAAAGGCCAATCCCGTAAAGGACTGCGGTCTTGACCGCCACAAGCCCGACGACGATGGCGACGATCTGCAGCGGTTTTGTCACGAGGACGTTGAGATCGATGGTCATGCCGATGGCGATGAAGAACACCGCGAGCAGCAATCCTTCGAACGGCGCGATGTCCGCCTCGATCTGATGCCGGTATTCGGAATCGGCGAGCAGCGCGCCTGCGATGAAAGCGCCGAGCGCCGCCGAAAGTCCCGCCGCCTCCATGACCAGCGTCACCCCAACGATGGTCAGGAGCGCGCTGGCCGTCATTGCCTCGCGGACGCCGGTCGCCGCCACCAGCCGGTAGAGCCGGTTGAGCAGAAATCGCCCCGCCAGGATGACCGCGATGATGGTGGCGATGGCCACAAGGCCGGCGCTCATATCCGTCGCCGACCCGGCTTTGCCTCCGATGGCGAAGAGCGGGACGAGCGCGATCAGCGGAATGGCGGCCAGATCCTGAAACAGGAGAACGGAAAAGGCGAGCCGCCCGTGGCGGGTGTTGATCTCGCGTTTCTCCTCCATAACTTGGAGGGCGAAGGCGGTTGAGGAGAGTGCGAGGGCAAGGCCGATGAACAGCGCCTCGTTGAAGGCAAGACCAAGCGCTACCCCAATTCCGGCGAGCGCGAGCGCGCTGGCGCCAAGCTGGGCCGAGCCGAGCCCGAAGATGGCCGAGCGCATCGACCAGAGGCGGACGGGACGGAGCTCCAGCCCAATGACGAAGAGGAGCATCACGACGCCGAATTCGCCGAAATGCAGGATGCTTTCGACGTCGTTCAGCCGGTAAAGCGGGCCGAGGACGTATGGGCCGATGACGACGCCGGCCGCCAAATAGCCGAGCACCGCGCCCATCCGCAGCCAGCGGCCGAGGAGCGCGGCAATGGCGGCGGCGGCGAGAAAGACCGCCACCTGGATGAGCTGCTCCGAGACCAATTGCGCAATCCCCCTTTCCCTCGCATAGCATTCCGCAAATCTTCGCTCCAGGCGAGCGGCAAGATCGACCCACGGACGTCCCCGGCATGAATGAAACGATAGACCAAAGCCCGATGCCCACCTTTGGCGAGGCGCTTTCGGTTTGGGCGCGGATCGGCGTCCTCTCCTTCGGCGGACCGGCAGGCCAAATCGCGCTGATGCATCGCATGCTCGTCGAAGAGCGGCGCTGGATCGGCGAGGAACGGTTTCTGCACGCCCTCAATTTCTGCATGCTGCTTCCAGGCCCGGAGGCGATGCAGCTCGCCACTTATATCGGCTGGACCTTGCATGGGGTGCGAGGGGGCCTTGCCGCCGGTCTCTTATTCGTTCTGCCGGGCGCCCTCATCGTCCTCGCCCTCAGCCTCGCTTATGCAATTTTCGGCGATGTTCCGCTCATCGAAGCCGCCTTTGTCGGCATAAAGGCCGCCGTTCTCGTCATCGTCATCGAGGCGTTGCTGAAAGTGGCGAAGCGGGCTCTGCGGCGGCCGCACGACTGGGCGATCGCCGCGGCAGCGTTTGCCGCGCTGTTCTTCTTCGACCTGCCCTTTCCGATCGTCATCATCGCCGCGGCGGCGCTCGGTTACGCTCTTGCCGGAAGGCAGGAGAATGCATCCCTCGCTCTTGCCGCCGCGAATGCGGCAAAGGTCACTCCGGCCCAGACGGCGCTGACCGCGCTGTTATGGCTTGCGATCTGGCTTGGGCCCCTCCTCCTGCTCGCTGCCATCTTCGGTCGCGAGCATGTCTTGGCCGATATCGCCCTGCTCTTCTCGAAGCTCGCAATCGTCACCTTCGGGGGCGCCTATGCCGTCCTTGCCTACATGGCGCAGCAGGTGGTCGAGACTTATGGCTGGCTGACGCCCGGAGAAATGCTCGACGGGCTCGGTCTTGCCGAAACGACGCCGGGTCCGCTCATCCTCGTCACCGAGTTTGTCGGCTTCCTTGCCGGATTCCGGGAGGGCGGCGAGCCACGCATCCTACTCGGCCTGCTCGGAGCTGTTGTGGCGCTCTGGGCGACCTTTGCGCCCTGCTTCCTCTGGATCTTCGTCGGCGCGCCCTACATCGACCGGCTCGGCGCGAGCGGCAGGTTGAGAGGAGCGCTCGCAGGTGTCACCGCCGCCGTGGTCGGCGTGATCCTCAATCTCAGCCTCGGGTTCGCGCTGCACGTCCTATTCGCGAAGGTCGAGCAGGTTTGGCACGGCCCTTTAAGGCTCTGGCAACCGGATGCCGGAAGCCTCGATGTAAAGGCGCTGGCGCTGGCAGCGCTCTCGGCGCTCCTCCTGCTCCGCCTGAAGCTTGGCATCGGCGGCACGCTCGCGGTCGCTGCCGCCACCGCCCTCGCCTGGCACCTCGTGCAGAGGCTAGCGCTGGCCGCTACAGCCAGCCCTTGCGCTTGAAGAAGAGATAGGGAAGCGCCGCCGACGCCACCATCAAGAAGAGCGCCATCGGATAGCCAAAGGACCATTGCACCTCCGGCATATGCTCGAAATTCATGCCGTAGATCGAGGCGACCAGCGTCGGCGGCAGCAGCACGACAGCGGCGATGGAGAAAATCTTGATGATGTTGTTCTGCTCGATATTGATCATGCCAAGCGTGGCGTCGAGCAGGAACTCGATCTTGTTCGCGAGAAAGCCGACGTGATCCGTAAGCGAGGCGACGTCGCGCGCCGCGGTACGGATGCGGGCCTTGAGGAGCTTGTCCTCTTTCCGTTCATTGGCGGCGTTGACGAGAAAGGTCAGCAGCCGCCCGAGCGAATGCGTGCTGTCGCGGGCCAGCGAGGTGATCTCCGCCTCCCGCCCGATCGACCGCAATAGTACGTCGAAGCGGCGCTGGCGGCTGGCGGCGCCCCCTTTCATCTCGAAGATCGAATGCGAAAGGGTGTCCACCTCGCTTTGGATGCGCTCGATGAAATCGGCCATCCGATCGACGACGGTCTCCATCAGCCCAAGGAGGACAGCGGTTCCGTTGGTCAGGCTGAGATCCGGCCGGCGGCAACGCTCGGCGAAAATCGGGAAAGCTCTCGGCTCCGCATAGCGGAGGGTGATGAGCCGGTTGCCGGCGAGGATGAAGGTGATGGGCGTCGCCACCGGATCCTGACCGTCCAGCCTGATAGACGACGGTCGCCGTCATGAAATGCGCGCCGTTCTCCTGATAGAGGCGGCTCGAGGCCTCGATCTCGTGCTGCTCCTCGCGGGTCGGGACGTTGATCTTCAACGCCCGCTCGATCTTCTTCTCCTCGGCGGCTCTCGGGATTGAGGAGATCGATCCAGACGGTCTGCTCGCTGACGCTGCGGGGACTTTTATGCGCTTCAAGCGCGCCCGACCGGTTCTCGTAGGTTGTGAGCATGACCGCGATCCCTGCCTTACGCTGTGGCCGGCGTGGGGATTTGGCGCGAGATCGATGCCGAGAGCAAGCCTGTCATGAAAGAGGAGCGCCGTTGCATTGCCGCAGGCGCGTTAAGCGGCCCCAAGGAGCGGTCGCCTAGTTCTTTTGCACGATGCAGGAGCCGCCTTTTCGCCGCAGCAATTTGCATGTCTCCGCCGCGTCTTTGCGGTTCTCGGCGCCGATTTGCACCGTGTAGAGCGAGCGGCGGCCGCGGCTTAGATTTCGTTGCGGAACCACGAAGGGCTCAGCGTTCGCGAGGGTTTCGGCAAATCGTTGCTTCAGCCTTGCAAATTGAGCGAGCGCCGCCGCCTTCGAGAAGGAACTGGAAACATGCACGCCCCAGGGGCGCCAAGCCCCGCTCGCCGTCAGCGGCTCGGTTTCGTAGACGGCGCGGACGACGATGGTCGACAGCTTCCGGCAGGATTCGACCACAGGCTCATCGGGCGCTTTTAGGCTCGAAGGCAGCTCCGTCTCCGGCAGCTTCCAATCCTCCGCCGGGCGGCCGGTGATGAAGGAGACATAGCCGCGCGTCTCGGCCGGGAGCTTCGACCTGCCGGCGAGCCAGCCGCGAACCCGCTCGGCACCGGCGTTATACGCCGCCGCCGCAAGCCCGATATTGCCGAACTGCGCTTTCAGGTCGGCAAGCAGGCTGGCTGAATGCACGATTGCCGATTTCGGCTCGAAGGGATCGGCAAGGCCGCGATCGGCCGCCGTGCCTGGCATGAATTGAGCGATCCCTTGCGCGCCTTTCGGGCTCACCGCCTTCGGATCGAAGCGGCTTTCCTTGAAGATCAGGCGCATCAGGAACATCGGCGGCAGCCCCCGCGCGGCCGCCTGCTCTTCGATCAACGGGCAGACGATATCGACGACCGGCACCGGCGGATCCGCCGCGACCTTAATCGCTGCCTCGATGCCGCGCTCAATTTGATCGGCGGGCGCCGCGATGGAAGGGGAAAGGAACAGGCAAAGAGCCGCCGAGGCGCCGGCGAGACGGCATCTGGCGGCAGGGCTCATTCCTCCTCGTCGACGACTTCGGTCTCGGGCCGGTCATCGCCGGGATCAATCTCCTGGTGCCACTTGCCGCGCTCATCCTCATATTCGATCGACTCGGTCTCGCCTGGGAGCTGTTGCTCGGCGGCCGCGCGCTTTGCCGCGGTGAGCGCATCCTCGCGGCGTCGGGAAGGATTCGGAGAAGACATCGCCGACCTTGTAGGCCCAGCCGCCATCATGCTCGACGATTTCGTAAGTGACCTTGGTCATACCCGCACCCGCCTTTGCTTCACGGCATTATAGCGCAGAAACGAGACACGGCGCCGCCCGTTCCCGAAGCCAGCACGCTAAAGCGAGATCAGCACGACCCCAGCGATGGCGGCGGCAAGGCCGACGATCTTGTTCCAGGTGAAGGGCTCGCCAAGGAAGATGACGCCGAGCAACGACCCGCCGACGATGAACATGCCATAGATCGGCACGACCACATTGGCCGGGCCGAGCGAGAGCGCGTGGAACAGCGAGGTCACGGCGACGGTCAAAGCGATGCCGCCTGCCACCGCCCAAAGCAGCGGCTCGGTTTCGAGGTCGAGGATCAGCGCCCTCAGCTCGCCGCGGAGCGCCACCATGAAGATGGCGAAGATGGTGACGATGGTGGTCGAGACGGCGAGCACCATATAGGTCGAGACGGTGCCTTCGCCGGCGCGTTCGGCGATCTTCACGAGGATGGTCGCCGCCGAGTAGCCGGCCATGCCGAGCAGCGCCCAAAGAATATAAGATTGCATCACGCCCTCCCCTCGCTGCCGTCTTTCTGCGCTTTATCCGCGGAAGTAGCTCCACGCGACGAAGGCGGCGAGCAACACGGCCGCAAGGAGATCCGAGATCAGCGCCATCTGCTCTTTTCGATTTTTGTTGTCGCGGAACACATGTCCAAGCCCGGCAAGGCCGAGGAAGAGCGCGCCGGCGACCGCCGCCGGGATGCGGAAGGCCGGAAAAGCGAGGCTAAGCAGCCCAAGCGTGCCAATGGACAGATTGCCGAAGCCGAGCTCACGCACGAGCACGTTGGCGCGGGTGTCTTTCACGCCGAGGATGTTGCTTGCGGTAAATTCCGGCCGGACGACCTGGCTGACGCCGCCAATGAAGAGGCGCAGGCCGACGATGAAGAATGTGAACCATTTGCCGATCAGCTCGATGAGAGGTGTGGCGCCTGGAAACCACAAGGCTTCGATGGCGACGGCGAGCGCCGGCAGCACGAGCATGAAAGCGATGATGTTGGCGAGATACATTGAGGCCCCCCTCTGCGCGCGATGGTGGACATTGGGCTTCGCCCGGCCTCAAAGATCAAGACCTGATTCCGCATTTCATCCCTCCCCTCCAGGGGAGGGTGGCGCAGCGAGAGCAGAGCGAGCGGTGCGCCGGGTGGGGTGAAATGCCAGTCCCGCCCCCTCACCCGCGCTTCACGCGACCTCTCCCCCCGGGGAGAGGTGAAGGTGTGCCGGCCATGACGGAGTTGCTGTCGCCGGGCTGACGGATGGTGAACGGCTAATGGCCGTGCCCGTGACCGCCGCCCCGCCGCGAATTGTTCAATAGGGAGCCGAGCGCGTCCTCGATCAGCTCTCTTGATTCCTGGCGCCGGTAATAGCGCTCGATCGCCTGCCCCGGATGTTGCCGCTGCCGGTAATCCTTGAGATAGGTCTTCTTCGACTTGTCGAAGATGCGCCCCTGGCGCTTGGCATAGCAATCGGCGAGCGCAGAACGGCTGCCCCGATATCCCTTCTTCGCCGCGGCAATCAGCGCCTCGCAACCCCCGCGCGGGCCTGCCGCCGCCGTCCCGCTCAAACCGATGCTGCCGATGGCAGTCGCGCCAAGGCAGATCACCGCCGTCGCAAAAAGGGTACAGAGCGCGCGATGGAGTTGCATGCCGATTCCTCCCAGAACCGGTTCGTCGGCCCCATTCTACGGTCCGGCGGACCTCGCCACACCCCCTAAATTGGGGTGACGCGCCCAAGCGCGAAGCGCGTTTCGAAGAATTCCCCAGGTGCTGTATCCTTCCACCCAACAGGCCGGAACGCGAAGCGCAATCTGCGCGGCCCGCCGTGCAAAAGGGGGAAACCATGCGAATTCCAACGATCTTCCGCAGCCTGCTCATCGCACTCGTGGCTATGCTGGCGGCCGGGCTTCAGGAGGCGCAAGCCGGCAGCGGCAACGTCTCGCTGACAATTTATAAGGGTGGCTGGATCATCGGAGCCTCGGGCGGCTACGGCACGCTCAGCTTCCGCGGCCGTAATTACGGGCTCTCGGTCGGCGGCATCGATTACGGCCTCGTCTTCGGCGGATCGAAGACGAACCTTCGCGGCCGCGTCAGCAATATCAGCCGCGCCTCCGACATCGCCGGCGTCTATGCGGCCGGAGGGGCCGGCCTCGCCCTTGGCGGGGGCCGGCGTGTTCTCGTCCTCACCAATCAGAACGGCGCCGTGCTCGAACTTTCCGGCAGGCAGGTTGGGCTGATGGCAAATGCCGATTTGAGCGGCCTCGTCATCTCAATGGACTGAGAACGCGCCCTCCGGCGCGAGATAGGCGGCGATGTCTTTAAGGACGTCGGTGGAAAGGTTGTGCGCCGCCGGCGCTTTCTCCGTCACCGTCACCGAAACGGCGATGGCGAGCTTCCGCGACGGGAGATACGCCATCGTCGCGGCATAGCCGGCGAAGGACGGGTTCTGCACCTGCCAGCCATTATCTAGGACGAGGCCGAAACCGTAATATTTGCGATCGTTCCACGGTTTGAATTTCGCCGTCAGCGGCGCGATCTGCAGCTTGTGCGAGTCCGGCGAAACGAGCGCCCCGGTACCGATGGCCGCCGCGCTCTTCAAAATGTCGGCGATATTCGAGGTCATCACCCCGCCTTCGGCCAGCGTCCAGGACGGGTCCCAATAGGTCGATTCTTCATATTTGCCGCGCTCGTCGTCGAAGGCGTGCAGCACCGGTTCCTGGATCACGGCCGTCTCTTCGCTGCGTGTGTCCTTCAGCTTCAGCGGATCGAGGACGCCTTCGCGGATGAGGTCCGAAAGCCCCTTCCCCGTCGCCTTCTCCATCACCTGGCCGAGAACGACAAAATTTGTGTGCGCATAGGACCAACAGGTGCCCGGATCGCAAATCATCGGCCGGCCAAGGCCGATCTCGATCAGCTCATCCGCGGTCCAATGCCGGAACGGATCGGCGTAATAGCGTTGCAGGAAGGTCTTGTCGGTCACGTAGTCGGCATAGCCTGACGTGCCGTTGATCAGCATCGTCAGCGTCACCTGATCCGCCTTCGGATGCTGCGGGAACCATTTCGACAGCTTGTCATCGAGGCTGACGATTTTCTTCTCGTGCAACTGCAGCAGGACCGTCGCCATATAGGCGATGGCGACCGCGCCGTTGCGGAAATGCATATCCGGCGTGGCCGGGACGCCGGTCATCGAATAGCCCCATGCCTTGATCGATGCCTGGCTGCCGTCGAAGGCGAAACCGGCGAGCACGGCCTTCAGCTGCAATTTATCCATTGCCGCCCGCACGATGGCATCGACCTTCGCTTCGGCTTCCTCCATCCCGACGCAAGCGCCGCCAGCTGCGATCTGCCCCTCGGGGCAGCCGGGAGCGGCCAAGGCTCCGACGGGCAAAAGCGCCAAGGCAAGGGCGCAGGCGGACAACAATTTGTGCATTCTCACCCCTTTCGCATGTAAGTAAGCTCGCCTCGCTTGGAGACGCCGATGCGGTCCTGCCTTTACCCCTTTGCCCTCGTTTGCGCCATCCTCATTGCGCCCTCCCCGGCCTTTGCCGGCGCCAAGGAGAAGGTCGCGGCCATTGCGCCATCGGCGCTGGTGCTGGTGATGGACGAGAAGGGCAAGGAGCTGGTCTCGCAAAACGCCGACAAGCCCTTCGTCCCCGCCTCCGTGGCGAAGGTCGTCACAGCCTGGCTCGCGATGGAGGTCCTCGGCGCGGACTACCGCTTCCAGACCCGCTTTTACCTCGACGCCAAGCGGGTGCTCTATATCCGGGGCGGCGGCGACCCTTTCCTCATCTCCGAGGAATTGGCCGTGCTTGCCACCCAGCTCGTTGCCGCAATCGGCAAGGAGCCGATCACCGGCATCGTGCTGGATCCGAGCTATTATCCTCCTAATCTCCGCATTCCCGGCATCGAGGATACCGACGAGGCCTATGACGCGCTGAACGCCGCGCTCGCGGTGAACTTCAACACCATCGCCGCCGTGCGGAAGGGCAAGACGGTCCGCTCCGCGGAGGCGCAGACCCCGATCACGCCGCTCGCGATCAGCCAGTTCCGAGCGCGAGGCCCCAACCGCCGCGGCCGCATCAGCCTCAGCCAGGAGGATCCCGCCGTCGGCATGCAATATGCCGGCGAGCTGATCGCCGCCTTCATCGATCGGGCCGGCGGCAGCGTCAAAGGCAAGATCACGACCGGGTCCGTTCCGGCGGGTCTGGAGCCGGTTTACGTTCACCGCCAGTCCCGCTCCCTGTCGGAGGTCATCGAGCAATTGCTCCTCGGCTCCAACAATTACATCGCCAACCAAGTCTTCCTCGAAATCGGCGCGAAGCGTTACGGCGCGCCCGTCAGCCTCGAAAAGTCGCTGAAGGTTGCGAAAGAGATTCTCGGCAAGCACGGCCTCGCGAAGGCTATCTACCTCGAGGAGGGCTCCGGCATCAGCCGCGGCAACCGCTTCACCGCCCGCGGGCTGGCGCAGGTGCTGCAGCTCTTCGGGCCGCATGCTCCGCTCCTCCGCAGCGGCGACGGCACCCTCTTCAAGACCGGCACCTTTTCCGGCGTCCGCACCCTTGCGGGTTATGCCGACACCGCAAAACATGGGCGGGTGCGCTTCGTGATTTCGATCAGGGGCAATAGCGGGGCGATGCGCTTCCAATTGCTCAAAGCCATCCGGGCCGGGCTTTAGGCGAATGCTGGCAAGCGCTCTTGCCTCAACGAAGCGCCAGGCACCGGGCTAAGGTCGAGCCATGAACATGTTATCTCTTTCAATCCGCGCCGCTTCGCTGCTCATCGCCCTGCTCGCCGCATCGGCGGCCGCGCAGGAGCCGGATAAGCCGGTGCCGCCATGCACCGAGGACGCGATGATCGTCTTCGATGCGTCAGGCTCGATGGCGGGCAATACGGTGCAGGGCCTCTTCAGCGATCTCTCGCGCATCGATGAGGCGCGCAAAGCCTTGGCCGAGGTGCTGCCGAACGCAACCAAGTTCCGGCGCGTCGGCCTCATCACCTATGGGCCGGGGCCATACATGCAATGCAATGTCATGATGCATTTCCGGCCGATGGAGAACGCGGCGGCGCGCATCATGAGCGAGGTCAACCCGATCATCCCGGCGGGAAAGACGCCGATCGTCGATGCCGTGACCCGGGCCGCCGAAATCCTCGAAGTTCCGGCGAAACCGGGCGTCATCGTGGTGTTGACCGACGGCGAGGAAACTTGCGGCGGCGCGCCTTGCGAGCTCGGCAAGGCCATCCGCGCGATGGGCCGGAAGCTCACGATTCACGTCATCGGCTATCAGCTCCGCGCCTTCAGCTGGACGGGCGCACAGAGCTATCTCGACGTGAAATGCCTCGCCGAGGAAACCGGCGGCGTCTACCTCTCGGCGAAGAACCGGCAGGAACTGATCGACGCGTTCAACAAAACGCTCGGCTGCCCGATGATGTCGCAGCGCGGGGATATGCGGCGAGTGCGGTGAGGCTGGGTTCCTGCCCTCACATCGCCAGATGGCGTCAAGACGAAGAGCTATGCCAAGGCAGCGTGCTCCCGGTCGTTCTTGCCAGCCTTATCCCCGGCCCCAAGCGCTCCCCCTACAATGGGACAGTGTTCGCCGAAGGAATTATCGATCGGATACGTCTGCTACTTCGAAACTGCTTCAAATGGCATCGCAGCAATGTGCGGCGACTGTTGAAACAAATATCCGCCTACTCGCCGAAGCCGTTAAAGCCAATTTCAATCCTAATCAGCCGCGCGTGCCCGCCGGCACACCCGAAGGCGGTCAATGGACAGATGCTGGTGGCGGCGACACAAGCAGCGCTGGCTCGCCCGTGCTGAGCGATGCGAACGCGGATCCCGTCATTCTGGGCGCACAATACGCACAGACGCAGATAACGGTGCAGACCGACGCGCTGATTGGCATAGAGAGTATCGATGAAACCACCCGCACATTGGTCCATTTGCTTGCCAGCATTCTTGACGGTATCGACATCCTGCCTGACACAACCCCCCAGAAATACGGCATCATAGTCCATACAATATTCGCTAATGCGGTGCGCTTCGGCGGCATCGAGGGGATAGGTTTTGGTGACGTAGAAACAACATTTAGTCTTGAGCCTGACGCACGCTACGGAGCGAAGGGAAGCATCCGCACGGATGTCGTTCTCAGAAACATCGCGGGAGACATCGTAGCAATCTACGACCTCAAAACCGGCAGGGAGCCTTTAGGGCAAAGGAGAGTTCGTTAAATTCGGGAAAAGACCGGGGCCGGCCCCAACGTTCCAGTCTTTGAGCTGCACGTCGTGCATGGCGTCACTCGTAAGAGCATAGAAAGTCTTTCAAGACCGGTGTGGATCGTTGTAGTTCGAAAGTGGCGCGCGGAAACGGCGCCCGGAGCCTGAGCTTTGCGACTGCCATCCGATCAATAGGGGAACAAGATGGCAATGGAATTGTCGTTTTTTCCGGCAGCCAGATTGGCTCGATGGAGGCATGGCAGGAAGCAATCGAGGCGGAAGGCTTCGAACTTCGTCTGTCCAAGGAGCGCCGCTTCGACGAATTAAGCGGACACTTGCCCGCGCAACTGGAAGGACACGACGTTTGGTTCGAATGCGATCACTTCAAGGCAGAGGAAATCATAGCCCATTATGCCGATGTCGACTTTTGCGAGGCATGGAAGTTCGCCCTCGCCTTCCGTATCGGTTCGAGCATCCCATCTTTGCTGGCTGCCTGGATCGCCGCGACGGCATACGCAAGAGCGACGGATGGCGTCGTGTTCGATGAAGCCGACGGAAAGGTCTATTCGTCGGACGAGGCCTTGGAGCTTGCGCGCGACTTACAAAAGGACCTCCCGCGACTAGAGGCACAAGTAAAAGAGCTGCTGGCGCGACCTCCTAAAGCCCCGACCCCATCGTCGGAATGTGCGAGGGTGAGAGTTTGGAAGAACGAGGGCGGCGTATAGAGAATTCGCGTCGAACATGAGGCTGGGCCCATCTTAAGGCGCAGCTTTGACTCCGGCTCGTCACTCCGATCGATCCGAGCCCTGTTCCTTCACATAGACCTCCCCGCCCATCGCGCGGAATTTCTCGCTCATCTCCGCCATGCCGCGCTCGATCTCATCCTTCGAGACGGGCGCTGCCGCGCCCTCCTCAGGATGAGGGCTGAGTGAGACGGGCGCTGCCGCGTCCTCTTCAAGATGAGGGCCGTGGGCATTTTCCGCAGCAGCGAAGGACGGATCGTTCAGCGTCGCAGCATAGTCGCGCACCTGCTGCGTGATCTCCATCGAGCAGAATTTCGGTCCGCACATCGAGCAGAAATGCGCGAGCTTGTGCGCTTCCTTCGGCAGCGTCTCGTCGTGATAGGCGCGCGCCGTCTCCGGATCGAGCGAGAGGTTGAATTGATCGAGCCAGCGGAATTCGAAGCGAGCCTTCGATAGCGCGTCGTCGCGCGCCTGCGCCGCCGGGTGGCCCTTGGCGAGATCGGCGGCATGCGCGGCGATCTTGTACGCCATCACGCCCGCCTTCACGTCGTCGCGGTCGGGAAGGCCGAGATGCTCCTTCGGCGTCACGTAGCAAAGCATCGCCGTGCCGAACCAGCCGATCATGGCGGCGCCGATGGCGCTCGTGATGTGGTCGTAGGCCGGCGCGATGTCGGTGACGAGCGGGCCTAATGTATAGAAGGGCGCCTCGCCGCAGAGCGCGAGCTGCTTCTCCACATTCACCTTGATCTTGTGCAGGGGCACATGCCCCGGCCCCTCGATCATCACCTGGCAGCCCTTGCCCCAGGCGATCTTGGTCAGCTCGCCGAGCGTTTCGAGCTCGGCGAATTGCGCAGCGTCATTGGCGTCGGCGATCGAGCCGGGACGGAGGCCATCGCCGAGCGAGAAGGACACGTCGTAGCGGCGCATGATGTCGCAAATGTCGCCGAAGCGCTCATAGAGGAAGCTCTCCTGTGATGCGCGAGGCACCATTTCGCCATGATGGAGCCGCCGCGCGAAACGATGCCGGTGACGCGGTCGGCGGTGAGGTGGATGTAGCCAAGGCGCACGCCGGCATGGATGGTGAAATAGTCGACCCCCTGCTCGCATTGCTCGATCAGCGTGTCCTTATAGACCTCCCAATCGAGCTTCACCGGATCGCCGCCAACCTTCTCCAGCGCCTGGTAGATCGGCACGGTGCCGATCGGCACCGGCGCATTGCGGATGATCCATTCGCGCGTCGTGTGGATGTTGCGCCCTGTGGAGAGGTCCATCACCGTGTCGGCGCCCCAGCGGATCGCCCACACCATCTTCTCCACCTCCTCCTCGATCGAGGATGAGACGGCCGAGTTGCCGATATTGGCGTTGATCTTGGTGAGGAAGTTGCGGCCGATGATCATCGGCTCGGATTCGGGGTGATTGATGTTCGCCGGGATGATGGCGCGCCCGCGCGCGACTTCCGAGCGGACGAATTCCGGCGTCACGAATTCGGGAATCGCGGCGCCGAAACTGTTCCCATCGGCAAGGCGCGAAGCCGCTTCTTCGGCGGCGGCGAGGCGCCCGAGATTTTCGCGATGGGCGATATAGACCATCTCCTTGGTGACGATGCCGGCGCGGGCAAGCTCGAGCTGCGTGATGCCGTTGGGATGACTATAACCCCCCTCACTCGCACCGCTCTCCTGCGGCGGCGGCAGCTCTCCCAGATGGGAGTGGGGAGGGGAAGTCCAGTCTTGAGACCCCTTCCCTGTCCTCTCCCCGCAGGGGGGAGGTCGGCGCGTACAGGACCGGGTGAGTCGGGAAATGCCCCTCAGAGGATTGCGGCGGCCGGCAAACTCCTCCGCCCGGTGCGAGGGGCCGACATCGCCATTATCCTCGGGGCGGACCGCTCTACCCGCATAAGTCTCGATGCCGCCGCGGGCAGCGATCCAATCCGCCCGTAAAGGCGGCAGCCCGCGCTGAACATCGATGGTCGTGTCGGCATCCGTGTAAGGGCCGGAGGTGTCGTAAAGCCGGACACTCGATGCATCGCCAAGCACGATCTCCCGGAAGGGTACCGACACATCGTCATGGCCGTCCGGGGCGCTATAGACTTTGCGGCTGCCGGCAATCGGCCCGGTGGTGACGGTGCTCGGCGTGCCCGGAGGTTTTTGGTGCACATTCATCTTACGGCTCCTCGAATGCGTGGCGGCTATCCGAAATAGCCAACGGCGCTCAGCCAGAGACCGAGCGCGGCGTAGATGGCAGCGGCAACCGGAGCCATCGTCTCGTTGCGGATCATCCTTTCACCGAGCTGCACCGTTGCTCGCGGAAAGACGATGCGAGTGATGCCGCCGATGAGCGTGAGCCAGCCGAGAAGGGTGATGATGAGCGGCCAGCCGAGAACCCACACATTATGGGTGAGGACGACGCTGAGGCCGCCGAGGAAGGCGATGATGCCGGCGATGTAAATGAGCGCCGGGCTGTCGAGAAATTCGCGCGCCAACGTCCGGTAATTGTCGCGATTGACGAAGAGACCGACGCCGATCACGACCAGCAAAGGGCCGATCAGCCGGGCGAGGAAGATCGAGCTGTCCATCCGTTGTTCCTCCGCTTGCTGCGTCAAGGACACTTCGGACGATGCCGGAACAGAAGGATCTCCCGTCCCTTCGCCGGCATGATCCGGATCAGGTTCAAAGGGTCTCCGCGGCGACCTGACTTCAGCGGACTCTCAGCCCCTTTCCCGGGGCTCCCCTCGGACTGGCAAGGAGTTTATGCCCGCATGCCTGTCCGATCAATGCCGGCCGAGTAATCGTTGCGGGACGCGCTGCAATATGCTGCGGCAGTTGCGCCGCGATGGGCCCCGATTTTGTGCCGAAGCTTGCGATGGGAATGCAACCAGTCTAAGGCTCCGGACATTATTCTGCCGTTCTTGGCCTTTGACTGCGGTTAGCGGACCGATAGTCGAGCCCCCAACCTCCCCGCCGCGACCGAGGTATGCAGGTGAATCAAGACGCTGCCATTGTAGAGGGCACCGCCTCGAAGAAGGTGACCAGAATTCGCTGGATTGCGCTGTTCGTTCTCATGATCGCGACGGTGATCGGCGCCTTCTTCTATTGGCGCCACAGCGAGCTCTATCCCTCCACCGAGAATGCATACACCGCGTCGAATATCGTGCGCGTGGCACCCGAGGTGAGGGGCGCCGTCGCCTCCGTCTACGTCAATTCGGCGGACCAAGTGGAAGCGGGAGATCTTCTCTTCGACCTCGATCCCGCCCCTTACGACATCGCATTGCGCGCCGCGCGCGCTCAGTTCGATGCTGCAGCGGACAGCGCCGGCACGGCGGCCGAGGCCCTGAAAGGCGCCGCCGACAAGCTCGAGGAAGAGCGTCAGGCGCTCGAAAAGGCCGCCAAGGCCTATCGGGACGCAAAGAGCGGCGACAAGGACGGTGATGCATCATCCGCCGAAAAGGCCTGGCGCGACGCGCTGAAGGCTTACGAGGCCGCCGAGCAGGCCTTCGCCGCCGAGCAGGATAAGAAGCTCACCGTGACCACGCCGACAGTCCAGCTGCGGGGCGCCGCGGCACAGCTGGAGAAAGCCACTCGCGACAGCGTCAAGACGCATGTCGTTGCGCCAAGCGGCGGTGTCGTTTCTGAGGTGACGCTGCGTCCGGGCTCCACGCTGCAGGCGGGCAGTCCCGCCTTTGCCATCATCGAATCTAATCGCTGGTGGGTGAATGCGAATTTCAAGGAAACGGATCTCGCCCGCATCAAGGCCGGGCAACCGGCAACGATCGCCCTCGACATGTATCCAAGCGTCAGCTTCGAGGGCGAGGTCGAAAGCATCAGCCCCGGCTCCGGCGCCACCTTCTCCGTGCTTCCCGCCGAAAACGCGACTGGCAATTGGGTGAAGGTGACGCAACGTTTTCCGGTGCGGATCCGCATCGTCAATGCGCCTGAAGATAGACCGCTTCGCGTCGGTGCGAGCGCCACGGTGACCGTGGACACCACGCAAAGCGGCAAATGACCAGCACGCAATCTAGATCCTCAAAGAAGCGACCCCCGAAGGAGCCTGCAGCGCCGCCGCCGCCGCGCGTGGTGGTGCCGTCGGCCGGCAGGGGCGGGGGTGAACCGCCGCTGAAACCGTCCGTCGGCCTCGTCATCGCCGTGGTCTTGGCCGCGTTTCTGGAAGTGCTGGACATCACCATCGTCAGCGTGGCGATCCCGCATATGCTCGGATCGTTCGGCGCGACGCCCGATCAGATCACCTGGGTCCTCACCTCTTATCTCGTCTCCGCCGCCGTGATCATGCCGCTCACCGGCTACCTCTCGGCACGCCTCGGACGGCGGCGCCTGCTGTTCTTCTCCATCACCGGCTTCGTGGTTTCCTCCGCGCTTTGCGGCCTCGCCTGGAATCTGGAAAGCATGGTGGCCTTCCGCCTCGCGCAAGGGGTTTTCGGCGCGCCGCTCATACCCTTGAGCCAGGCGATCCTGCTCGACTCGTTTCCGCGCGAGAAGCATGGGCAGGCGCTCGCCATTTTCGGGCTCGGCATCATGGTGGCGCCCGTGCTCGGCCCCACCTTCGGCGGATGGCTCACCGACACCTTCGTCTGGCGCGCCGTGTTCTACATCAACATCCCGATCGGCATCCTGGCGCTGGTGCTGTCCATGGGGCAGTTGCCGCAGCGTGACATCCGTTATCTGAAGACAGATTGGACCGGATTGGCGCTGCTCATCCTCGCGGTCGGCTCGCTGCAATTCGTGCTCGATCAGGGTCAGACCCGGGATTGGTTCGAACTCAAAGCTGATCCAGCTCTTCACCGCCGTGACGATCTTCTCGACAATCGCCTTCTTCATGCGCGGCTGGAACAACCCGCACAACATCGTCGATCTGTCGCTGCTGAAAGACCGAAACTTCGTCGCCGGGCTTCTCGCCATCACCGCCTATGGCATCACCCTCTTCGGGACGATCGCGCTTCTGCCGCTGCTCACTCAGCGCCTGATGGGCTATCCGGCGATGAGCGCCGGCATGCTGTTCATCCCGCGGGCCATCGCGAGCGCCATCGCGCTTGCCGTCACCGGCAATTTCCTCCTGCGCTATTTCGATCCTCGCCTCTTAGTGGCGACGGGCCTGGTGCTTTCAGCGCTCGGCACCTTCATGCTCGCGGGTCTCAATCTCGATGCCAGTGATTGGGCGCTTGCCTCGCCCGGCATTATCATCGGCATCGGCATGGGGCTGTTCTTCGTGCCCCTGACAGCGGTCGCCTTCGGCCGCATGACAAACGACCGGCTGGACGAAGCCGCGGGGCTTTACGCGCTGATGCGCGGCATCGGCTCCTCAATCGGTATCGCCGTGGTGAGCTGGCTGTTCGTGCGGCAGGGGCAAGTGCATTGGGTCAATTTGACCGACCATATCAGCCCGCTGAACCCCAACATTCCGCCGCTCATCGCCAATTACGGCATCGATCCGCAGGCGCCGGTGGTCTTGCCGGCGGTGGCGCAAGCCATCGCGCGTCAGGCGCAGATGATGGCCTTCGTGGATTTATTCTGGTTTATCGGGATCGTGACGCTCGCCATCCTGCCGCTGATCTTCTTGATGAAGCGGCCGGAGAAGGTCGGCGTTCTCGTTCCCTCGCATGTGTAAGCGGCGTTCCCCCTAGGGGTCCGCCGCTACAGCATGCATTTACCAGCAGACCTTTGCCGCCGCCGTGCACACGACCGGCGAAACGACGCCGCTCCAGCAGGTGGTGTGCGACCGCGCCGTCATTACGTCGGGCCTGAAATAGAGATCTTCGGTCACGGTGCTGCGCCAATAAGGCTGCGGCTTCGGCCTGGCGGGACCCACGGACACCACTTGGCGTTTCGCTCTGAATTCCTTGATGGCTCCGTCGAGCGCGGACTGCGCACCGGCCACCGCGTCGACTTTGTTGAAGCCGTCGGCAGTACCCATGACCCTGTTGCAGCCAGCGCTCGCGGTTTCGGCGCCGGCGATCAGACAGGCCCCGACGAGACAACCCAGCAGCCCAACGCGCAAAAACGAATGCATAATAATGATCCCCCTACCCGAGATAAGCGACGGCAGAAGATATAGGGAGGGTGCACGGCTTATGCAGTCCAAGCGTCACGATCGGCTGCGAGTTAGCGCCGGTCTGTAGCGTTTGGGCCACAGTTTGGTCCGCTTTCCAGCCGTTTCGCTGTCGGAATTCATGTTATGAGCCTCGTGCCCGCCGAACCGGCGGCGATAGCGAAATTCTTCGATGAGACAGAACATCGTCCTTGTAACAGGCGCCTCGAGCGGCATCGGCGAAGCGACCGCCAAGCGCTATGCCCGGGCCGGCGCGCGGGTGCTGTTACTCGCCAGGAACGAGGAGCGTCTGCAGGCCGTTGCCGGTGCGATCTCCCGAGCCGGCGGCTCCGCGGTGGCTTTTTCGGTCGACCTTGCCGATCCCAAAGGCATCGAGGAGGTAAGCAACCGCATCACGCGGGATGAGGGGACGCCACGCGTGATCGTCAACAATGCCGGCTCGGGTCGCTGGATCTCGCTTCTCGAGACCACACCGGCCGACGCACAAAAAATGATCGAGGTTCCCTATCTCGCCGCCTTCAACCTGACGCGCGCTTTCCTGCCGCAAATGCTGGTGCGCGGCAGCGGCTCGATCGCCTGCGTCACCTCGCCGGCGTCCTTTGTCGCTTGGCCGAATGCCTGCGCCTATATCGCCGCCCGGCAAGCGCTGGCGGGATTCACGGCGGGGCTCCGCAGCGAATTGAAGGGCAGCGGCATCAGCGTGACGCTGGTCGTGCTCGGCCTCGTCGACAGCCCCTATTGGGAGCACAATCCCGGCAGCAAGCGGCACCTTCCCATGGCCGATTCCCGCCTCATCCAAGTGATGAGTTGCGAGGATGCCGGCGAAGCGATCTATCGCGGTGTCGAGGCGCGGCGTCCGGTGGTCGTGAAGCCGGTCCTGCTCCGCGCTCTCCTTTTCCTCAATGCGCTGATGCCGAGATTGGTCACGAGCCGGCTGCGGCGCGCCTCACGCAAAGAGGCAAGGCGCGCGGCCGCCAAAGCGCGGGAAGCGAACCCCTAAAGGCTAATTGTCGAGGAAGCCGGAAACGACGTCGGCGAAGCTGCCGCCGGATCTTTGGCTGCGTCGCACCGCGCGCCGCGGCTGCACGGGAGCGCGGTATTCGCGATATTCGGCCTGCTCGAGCACGGGCGGCGCCTCGAAGGCGACTCTCTCGCCGAACAGCGCCGCGACCATGCGCGCATCGTGGCCATAGAGGTCGACAAAGGTCGAGACCGACCCGTCGTCGTTCACACGCACGGTGAAATAATTCACGTAGACGGGAATCTTCGACTG
Source organism: uncultured Alphaproteobacteria bacterium (assembly GCA_963786425.1). GTDB lineage: Bacteria > Pseudomonadota > Alphaproteobacteria > Rhizobiales > Methyloligellaceae > Methyloceanibacter. The sequence goes on from CAWAZB010000002.1 coordinate 25,431, forward strand.
CAGCGGCACCTGCCGATCGTGGCTGTTGTGGAAGGCGGAGGAGACTTCGCCTGAGCTCCAATTCTGGTCCTTCTTCAACAACACTTGCGCGAACTGCTCGGGATTTTGCACCCGCATGCAGCCATGGCTCTCGGCGCGGACGGCCTTGGCGAAAAGATGCTTCTGGCTCGTGTCGTGCATGTAGACGTCGTGGCTGTTCGGAAACAGGAATTTCACGTTTCCAAGCACGTTACCGCCGCCCGGCGGCTGAAAGACGTTCAAGGAACGGATGTCGATGCGGCTCCAATCGAGCTGGGATGGATCGACTTCGCGCGTGCCGATGGCGACGCGAAGCCCATTCCGTTGGAATACCGAAGCGTCATAATAGCCGCCGCCGAAAAACCCGCCTCCACCCTCCCTGATCGAGGGCAAGAGCTCGTCCGTCTTGATCGAGTTCGGAACGTTCCAAAAGGGACCAAAGACGACCGTCTCCATCTCGTCGCGGAAAACCGGCGTCGGCGTCACCCGCTTGCCGACGACGATGCGCGTGGTGAAGACCGGCTTGTCTTCCTCCATCACGCGGAGCGTAAATTCCGGAATGTTCGCCGCCACATGAAACGAGCCGAGATCGTTCGGAAGCCAACGCCAGCGCTCCATATTGACGAGGATCTGCCGCTCTTGAACGGGGCGCGATTGCTGCGGCTTCTGGCCGTTGAGCAGGCGGCGGGTGCCGGGGCCGACAAGCCCGTCGGGATGGACGCCATGACTGGCCTGGAAGCCCTTCACCGCGGCATCCACATCGTCATCGAAGAGGGTCGGCGTCGGGCCTGAGGAAACTTTCAAGCGCTTCCGCAGCAGCGGGACCTGATCGCTCTCAACACCAATCCGGAGCACCGGGCCCTCGGGAATCTGGACAACGCCTTCTTCCTTGGGCGCCGCCGACTTGCCGCCGCGCGCATCGGCGAGCGCTTTGCGCAACGCCTCGAATTGCGGGTGGGTCGGCTGGAAGCTGCGCAGATAGACGGCCGGATCGCTGCGAATCCCGATAGACGATAACAGCTGCACGGGATCCGGAAGCGCGAGGGTCGGATCGAGAATCTTGGGGCCAAGAAGTTGCGGATCGAGACGCCCGCCGCGTGCATCCCGCGCGTAACGAAGCACCGCCGTACTGAGCGTCATCTCCGCATCGGCAAAGGCCTGAGCGTCGGCGCCTTCGGCAAGATCGGACTTCGGCAGGCGGTAGTCCGAGGCGCGCAGGCCATATTCGTCGGCCTTGGCGATTTCGTCCATCACCGACTGCGCCCGCGCACCTAGGCCCTTCTCGTCCACCCACAGGAGGCGCGATTCAGGGTTGCCGTAATAGCTGAGGAGCGCGGCCTGGTTGCCCTCGGTTGCGCGGTTCTCGGAGAGCTTTTCCTTGACGGCGATCAGGATCGCGTCCTTCGGACCGATCAAGGCAGATGGGCCGTCCGGCTCTGCCGCGCCGGCAGGAAGGCTCAACAACGCAGAAAGGCAAGCAGCCCCGATAGAGGCGATGCCCGCCCGGCCGGCTAACCTCATTGTGGCGTCCCTCAGGATAACCCCTCGTCCGGCGTCGATTCCCTCCTCAAGAGATGACCACGTTTGACCGCGGACGCTCAAGGGCCAGGAATCCTTGCCAGTCTAGAGTTTGCGCTCATAGAGAGGCAATACCGTGGCAAAAAAACACGGAATTTCTGAAGTTTTCGTTGGCGCTAGGGCGTTTCAAGCACCGGCTGCGGCTGATTTCGCGGCAATCGTCAGATATTTGTTGCAGAAGCCGTCGGCGATGATCGATTTCGCCCTGAGCAACGCCTTGTCGGGATGCCGGCAATAATAGGCGAGGATGTTCCGGCGCATGGCGGCCATGCGCGTCTCCGTCCTCGTGGCCACCGCCATCGGGCTGTAGGGCTGGCTCTGGAACAGGCTGTCGAACTCCCTCAGGCCTCGCGTCTCCAACAGGCTACGGAAGGAGCGCGCCGTGAAGTCGTGCAGATGATGCGGGTTCGCGTCCATCGACGGTGTCACCGGTACCGACCCGATAAAGATTCCGCCGGGCCGGAGCAGCCGCGTCGCAATCGTTTCGATGAAGGCGTCCGGATGCGGCAAATGCTCAATGGTTTCGAGGGATATGACCGCATCGAACGGTCCCGCCTCGAAGCTCATTGCATCCGCGAGCACGAAGCTGAGGCTCTCCGTTCCATAACGGGTCCTCGCATAGTCGATAGCCTCGTCACAAACATCGACGCCGGTGATAGTCGCCGCGGGGAGACGGTCCTTTAACAGCCGTGATCCGTATCCAACCCCACAGGCAATATCGAGAACCGAGCGTGCCGCTTCTAATTTGCCTGCGGCGAACTCATAGCGCTCGAGGTGAAGGCGGTAGGTTTCCGCTCCGGTGGCTTCATTGCCGAGCAACTCGTCGGGAACGAGCCTCTCCAGAGTGGACGTGTCGACCACCGATCACCCCTAGGCGCTCTTGAGCATCGGCACCTCGACCTCGGGCCGCTTGGCCCGCGAGAACGAGCGGCCGGCCTCCGGCATGTAGCCATCCTTCCCTTGCGAAAGGGAGCGGACCAGCTCGGTAAAATGGTAATGGCTGATGACCTTGATCGTGTAGCCGAAGAGGATATGCGCCTCGAGCCCGCGCGTTTTCGCCACCTTCCAGATCTGCCGCCGGTAGCGCGCCCGCAATTCATCGTCCTCCACCCGCCGCATGAGACGCGCCGCGATCACGGCGAATTTCACATAGTTCCAGAAGGACCGCTTCGCCCAAGCCCAGCGGTGGGTACGCCAATAGGGAAGCTGATGCATGATGAAGCGGAAATTCTGATCGAAGAACTGGGAATCGAGGCGGCCGAAATAGGCGTCCGGCTCGTAGGATTTTTGCATCACCTCGATGAAGCCGTCGCGGAGCCGCTCGCGCGACATGCCGAGTGGCACGACATTTGTGCCGAAGCGCTCGCTGTCCTCGTCGCTGTTCAGCCTGCCGGCCACCCGCAACCGGTCGTAGAGTGGGGTCGTGGGAATGGCATGCAGCATACCGATGAGCGCCGAGGAAATGCGCAACTCTGCGAGGAAGCGCGGCATCACGTCGAAGATCGTGGGATCGTCATGATCGAAGCCAACGATCATCCCACACCAAACATCGATGCCGGTGTTTTGGACGCGGTGAACGCGCTCGAGCAGCGTCCCGGCATTCGGCCGTACGTTTTGCAGCTTCTTCGTTTCTTTTAAGGACTCTTCATTCGGCGTTTCGATGCCGATGAACACGTTCTGGAAATTGGCGCGGCCCATCAGTTCCATGAGCTCGTCATCTTCGGCGAGATCGAGCGAGGCCTCAGTGAACAGCGTAAGCGGATATTCGCGCTCTTGCTGCCATTGAATGATGTCGCGAAGGATTGGCTTGATCGCCTTTTTGTTGCCGATCAAATTGTCGTCGACGATGAAGACGATATTGAAGCCCGCGTCCTGGAATCCCTCAAGCTCCCTTAGCACCTGCTCGCTCGTCTTCAGCCGCGGCCGGCGGCCGAAGGTCACGATGATGTCGCAGAATTCGCAGGTGAAAGGGCAGCCGCGGGAGATCTGCATGCTGCCGAACATGTAACGGCTGGTCTTCAACAGATCGATGCGCGGACGCGGAAGCGTGGTGACGTCGGTCTTGTCGGGCTGCACATAGCGGCGCTTGTGCCTCCCCTCCTCCCATTCGCGCAGGAATTGCGGCCAGGTTTCGTCCGCCTCACCGACAAAGAGGACGTCGGCGAGGTCTTCGATCGCCTCTGCCTCGACGGTCGCCATGGGACCGCCGACCACGGTCATCACCCCACGCGCGCGCACCTCTTCGAGGATCTCGCGCATGCGCGTTCCCTGAATACTCATCCCGGTGACACAGACGAGATCGGCGCGTCCCACGCGGTCGAAGTCTATGTCCTCGACATTCTCGTCGATGAGGGTGACGTCGTGGCGGTCGGGCACGAGGGCAGCAAGCAGCGCCAGACAGGCGACCGGTAGATTGGCGCGCTTGCCGAGGATGCCGATGCAATGCTCAAAGCCCCAAAAGGAGATCCCAAAACGTGGGTTGATGATGACAATATCCGCCACGCAAATCCTCCTAGCGATCCTCAGTATGCTGTGGAATTGTGGCTTCCGAACGAAATTCGGGCGAAAACCGCCAGTCCTTCCCGCTTCCGCTTCTAACGCCCTGCAAAGGCAGGTGGTTCGATTTTTTCAGCGTTTGCCTCCCGCCGCAAAGCTCCGGTAACAAGCCACTATAGGCTTTTGGCCTGACTTTGCCTTATGTTCCCGCGGGGTTTGGCGGAGAGGGGCAATGGACATCAAGCAGGACGTCACCATCAAGAGCTGGGACGGAACCTGGATATACCGGCCGAAGGTGCTGGTCACGCCGCACAGCGTGGACGACATCGTCGAGATCCTTACGAGCGAAGTGCGGTTCCCGGCCCCCGTGCGGCCGGCCGGGTCGATGCACTCGACAGCGCGGGTCAATGGCGACGATGGCGGCACCATGGTGAGCATGACCGCCCTCAACCGCATCCTTCGCTTCGGCGAAGACAGTGTGACGGTCGAGGCCGGCGCCCGCTATCGCGACGTGTCGAACGCGCTGAAAGAGCGCGGCTTGCAATTCCATGTTACCACCGAGATCGGCAACACCACCCTTGCCGCCATGGCAACAGCAGCGACCAAGGACAGCTCCTTTCCGGATGGGTTCGGGCAAGTCAGCTCCTATGTGAGCGCCGTCAAGCTGGTGACGCCGAAGGGCGAGATCCGCGCCATCAATGAGCGCGACCATCCCGAGGAAATGCAGGTCCTCCGCTCGAGCTACGGCCTGCTCGGCATCGTCTTCGAAGTCACCATCAAGGTGCGCCCGACCAGCGCGCTGAGCGTCCGCCATTTGTCGATGGGGCTGCAGGAATTCCGCAAGCGCTTTCCGGTCTATAAGTCGCAAGGCTATGCGGTGATGTATTACATCTTTCCGTATTCCAAGCGCGTACTGGTGGAGCTCCGGAAAGACCGGCCGGGAGTTGAGCCAAAATCGCGCCGCCGCTGGAGCTACCGCAATCGATTCTGGCGCAAATACGGGCCGGCGGTGACGCTCTGGATCAAGGCGCGAACGAGCAGCCGGAAGCTGCGCGATATGGCCGACCGGCTGCATTTCTTCATCCTCCGCCAGGGATTGGTGCGGGTGGTGCGGAGCGAGGCGACTTGGCCGCACGCGCAGATCATCAACTATCCGCGCGACCCTGGTCCCTACAAATATCTCTTCAGCATGTGGTCGTTCCCGGAAAAGAACTTCTTCGACATCCTCGAAGAATATTGCGAGTTCCTGGACAATTACGATTACGAGACCGGCTTCCGCTGCGACCTGCCCTCGGTCGGCTACTCGATCGCGCAGGACCGCAATGCTCTCCTCTCTTATTGTTGGGAGGGTGCGACGCTGTCGATCGACCCGGCTTCGACCGGCGGCAAGGATTGGGAGAAATTCTTGCAGGCCTATAATATTTTTTGCAGCGCGCGCGGCGGCCTCCCGCTCTTCAACCAGACACCGTTCCTCAACCGGGAGCAGGCCAAGAAAGCCTTCGGTGCGCGGCTGAAGCTGTTTGCGGATTATCGAGCCCAGATCGACCCGGACAACCGCTTGCTCGACAGCTATTTCAAGGAACTGCTCGCCGAAGGAGTGGCGTCAGGCCCGGCGCGATCCGGAGCGCAGGCCGCGGGCTGACGGCCTGTTCTGCCCGAAGCGAAGTCTCACGATCCCGCTTGCAGCCGCCGCGTGAACCAGCGGATCAGCGGAAAGGACAGCGCGCGCGGCATCGCCCGGACGCTCTTCAAGAAAATCGAGACCTGTGTGGGGAAGGCGATCTCATATGGCTTCTTGCCGAGCTTCTCGAGGATCTTCTTCGCGCAGCGCTCTTTCCGCATCAGGAACAGCTTCTTCTTTCGGTCGTAAGCGGCGTTCAGAGGCGTGTCGACGAAGCCCGGGCTGATGAGCGTAAGGTCGACGCCGGTGCCGGCGAGCTCAAGCTTAAGGCTCTCGGCGAGATTGATGATTGCGGCCTTGGAGGCGCCGTAGCTGCCATTCTCCGGCCAGCCTGAATAGCCGAACAGCGATCCCATGATGGCGATATGTCCGCTTTTGCGCGCCAGCATCGAGGGTAGCACTGCCGCCACACCATCGATCACGCCGCCGACATTCAGCGCCATGGTGCGATGGAAGCCGGCTAGATCGATGTTGCGAAAGTCGAAGGGCGCGTACATGCCGGCGCCGAGCAGAGCAAGGTCGATCGGCCCCAATTCGCGCTCGATTTGCGCGGCCGTCGCCTTTCAGTGCTTCAGCGTCGAGCACATCGGCGGGATAGGCTTTGATATTCGGATTTTGCGCCGCGAGCGCCTCCAGTCTGTCGCTCGGACGCGCTGTCGCCGCGATGTGAACGCCGGCGGCGGCGAGGCGCTGCGCGATCTCGCCGCAGATCGCGCCGGAAGCGCCGGTGATCCATGCAACCTTCCAGGGATAAGTCGTTGTCACGTTGCACGCTCTCCTATCGTCATCCCCGCGAAGGCGGGGATCCAGTAATCACGGCCTTTGGTCTTATCGCAAGCCGCTGCGGCGTACTGGATTGCCCGGTCAAGCCGGGCAATGACAAGGCCAGATGCCGGGAGCGCGCAAGCCGATCGCGAGGCGCCATAAACTTAAAGGTTGTTTTCAGAGTATGCGCACTTTAGGAGAGTGGAGGGGAAATTCGAAATCAGACAAGAACAGGAAGGGGCGGGGCCCGATGTCGCGCGCGTTGTGGGTGATTGTCGCCGGCGCAAGCCTCGCTCTGACAGGCTGTGCAAAGCTAGAACCGGTGAAGCCAGGCATGTCGCTGGATCAAGTGAATGCAGACAAGGAAGCCTGCTGGGACTTCGTCCTCAACACTCCGGAAGGCCGGCGGAAAGTCAAACTCATTCATGCGCTTCGTGTCGTCACCGGTGGCCCGGTCATGCTCCTTATGATCGACAGAGAGAATCCTCGGGAAGACTCGGTAAATCAGGCTGTGTTTACCGACTGCATGAAAGACCGGGGATACACCTTCAGCCGCAAGCGCGATTAGCCCTCGGCAAAGGGGCTGGGTTGTCATCCCCGCGAAGGCGGGGATCCAGTAATCACGGCCTCCGGTCTTAGCGCAAGCGCTGCGGCGGACTGGATTGCCCGGTCAAGCCGGGCAATGACAAGGGAGAAATTGGCGCGGCGAGGAGTTAATCCACGAAGGGATCGCGGACGAGGATGGTGTCCTCACGCTTCGGGCTCGTCGAAAGAAGCGCCACCGGCACACCGGTCAGCTCCTCGAGGCGCCGCACATATTTGATGCATTGTGCGGGAAGGTCGGCCCAGGAGCGCGCGCCGCGCGTCGATTCCGTCCAGCCTTCCATCGTTTCATAGATCGGCTCGACCCGCGCCTGATGTCCTTGCGCCGCCGGCAGATGATCGAGCTCGCGGCCGTCGAGGCGGTAGCCGACGCAGATCTTAAGCTCCGGCAATTGATCGAGCACGTCGAGCTTCGTCAAAGCGATGCCGTTGATGCCGCCGACGATGCAAGTCTGACGCACAAGGCACGCATCGAACCAGCCGCATCGGCGCGGCCGCCCGGTCACCGTTCCGAACTCGACGCCGCGTTCGCCGATGAGACGGCCGGTGTCATCCGTGAGCTCGGTCGGGAAAGGCCCCTCCCCCACCCGCGTCGTGTAGGCCTTGGTGATGCCGAGCACGTAATTGACGGCGCCGAGGCCAAGGCCTGAGCCGGTGGCCGCCTGCGCGGCGACCGTGTTCGACGAGGTGACGAAAGGATAGGTGCCGTGATCGATGTCGAGCAGCGCGCCTTGCGCGCCCTCGAAGAGGATGCGCTTCCCTTTTCGCCGCTCGCGGTCGAGCAGCGACCAGACTGTGTCCACATAGGGAAGCAGCTTCGGCGCGATCTCCTGCAATTCGTTGCAGAGCGCGTCGGCGCCGATCTCCGGCTGGCCGAGGCCGCGCCGCAGCGGATTGTGATGCGCGAGGATGCGCTCGATCTTCGGCTTCAGGCTTGGAAGGTCCTGCAGGTCCATGACGCGGATGGCGCGGCGGCCGACCTTGTCCTCATAGGCCGGCCCGATGCCGCGCTTCGTCGTGCCGATGCGGCCCTCGCCGGCTTCCGCCTCGCGCAACGCATCCAATTCGCGATGCAGCGGCAGAATCAGCGTCGCATTCTCGGCGATGCGGAGATTGTCGCGGCTGATGCCGATCCCAAGCTCCTCGAGCCGCCGGACCTCATCGGCGAAGGCCCAAGGGTCGATGACGACGCCATTGCCGATCACCGCGAGCTTGCCCTTTCGCACGACGCCGGAGGGAAGGAGCGAAAGCTTATAGGTGACGCCATCGACGACGAGGGTGTGGCCGGCATTGTGGCCGCCCTGAAAACGCACGACGATATCGGCGCGCTCGGAGAGCCAGTCGACGATCTTGCCCTTGCCCTCGTCGCCCCATTGGGACCCGACGACCACGACATTGGCCACGCGCTTTAATCCTTTCGATCGGCAGGAGACGCAGAAACGGCCCCGCTCAAAGGCGGGGCCGTGTGATCTTATAGCGCCGGAACGAGGCCGAGGCCACTCCCATGGCCCTGGGATCTACACACGCTCTCCCGGGTCTTGCGGGCTCGGTTGGGGCCTTGGCGCAAGCGGGGTCTTCTGCCGATCAGTCGAGGGCGATCGAACTGCCTCCTGTCGAGGTGGTGACGCAGACTCCCAAGCCCTCAACGAAGCCATTCAGCTGACCTTGGGCGTGCGCCGGCAGGAGATCAAGACCTCCGGCGAATTCGATGGCGCGGCCGAGCCGAGTTACGCCGATGCAGCGACGACGCCGATGTATGGGCTCGTCGTCAAACCCTGGCGCAACCTGTCACTCTATGCGAGCTATATCGAGGCGCTCGAAAAAGGCGGTTCTGCGGATCCTGGCGCCGCCAATTTCCCGATCACTTTGGCGCCGGCCATCTCCAAGCAGAAGGAGATCGGCGCGAAGTGGAATTTGGGCTCCGTCGCCGTGACTCTGGCATTGTTCGACATCGAGCGGCCCAACGACTTCCTCGACAGCAACAACATCTTCGGCCGCAACGGCCTGCAAAGGAACCGCGGCATCGAGCTTGAGACCTTCGGCGAGCCGATCAAGGGCGTGCAAATCATCGGCGGCATGACCTTCCTCGATCCCGAGATCATCAACTCCGTAGACGGATTGTTCGATGGCAAAGCCCCAACGGGTGCGCCGGAATTTGTGACCAAGTTCGGCGCCGAATGGGATGTCCCAGGCGTCAGAGGGTTCACGCTGACGGGATTGGTGATCTACAGCGGCGAACAATTCGCCAATGAGGCCAACACCACCTTCCTCGCAGATTGGACGCGCTTCGACCTCGGCTTCCGCTACGCCATGACGGACTCGATCGTCGTGCGAGGCGTGGTGCAGAACGTCGCCAATGAACGCTATTGGGAGAGCGCCGACCGCGGCTTCTTCCTCAATATCGGCGCGCCACGAACTTACGCACTCGCAACGACCTTCAACTTTTAGATCCCGCCCCGGGTCACCTCCGCGTATGCCCAGTCGAGCCAAGGGGTGAGGGCTTCGAGGTCGCTCCGCTCGATCGTGGCGCCGGTCCAGATGCGCAAACCCGGCGGGGCATGACGATAGGCGGCGATGTCCTTTGCCACATTCTCCGCGTCGAGCAGCTCAGCCATCCGGCGGGGACAATGGCCGCGCGCGCATCCTCCGGCAATGTCGTGAGCTCTGCACCGGCTATCTTGAGGCAGATCGAGGTGTTGGACCGCGTCGCCGGTAGGCCTCGCCACGAACTCCACCCATGGCGTGCGCCCAACCCAATCGGCGATCACCCTCGCGTTCGCGTCGCATCTGGCGATCATGCCGTCGAGGCCGCCGACACTCTCGGCAAAAGAGAGCGCGTCGAGATAATCCTCGACGCACAACATCGACGGCGTGTTGATGGTGGAGCCTTCGAAGATCTCCTCGAGCAGTTTGCCGTTCCGCGTCAGGCGAAAAAGCTTCGGCAGCGGCCAAGGCGGCGTATAGCTCTCCAGGCGCTCGACGGTGCGCGGAGACAGGATCAGCATGCCGTGCTGCGCCTCCCCGCCGAGGACCTTCTGCCAGGAGAAGGTCACGACATCGAGCTTCCGCCAGTCGATGGCTTGAGCGAACACCGCAGAGGTCGCATCGCAAATGGTGAGTCCTTGCCGGCCGGCAGGGATCCAATCGGCATTCGGAACGCGGACGCCCGAGGTCGTGCCGTTCCAGGCGAAGACGACGTCGCGATCGAATGCGACTTGCGCGAGATCTGGCAGCTCGCCGTAAGGCGCCGTCATGGCGCGCACATCATCAAGCTTCAGCTGCTCGACGATGTCGGTGACCCAATCGGCGCTGAAATGGTCGAAAGCGAGAACGTCGACGCCGCGCGGCCCGAGCAGCGACCAGAGCGCGATCTCCACTGCGCCGGTGTCCGACGCCGGAACGAGGCCGAGGCGGTAATCCGCCGGCAGCTTCAGCAAGCGGCGGGTCTTGTCGAGAGCAAGCTCGATCCGCGCCTTCGTCTCCTTGGCGCGATGATTGCGGCCGAGCAGAGCCCCTTCCAGCACCGACACGGTCCAACCGGGCCGCTTCGCGCAGGGTCCGGAGGAAAAATGCGGGCTCTTTGGTTTGACGCTCGGTTTTGGCGACGCGTGCATGAGCGCCGCCTAGTTTTGCGCGCGAAGCCCGTCAAGCGCGATGCTCCGACACGCTAAAGAAAATCGCCCGTCGATGGACGGGCGATGCGAGTTGGTACGGGTCGGTGCTTGCGGGTGGGTTATTTCGTTATCGGAGTGTGAACAGGAATGGTTAAGGCTTTGCTAACGGCGCGGCAGTGCCGAGCACTGGCGCTCCGCGCGCAGTACAGCCATGCATATCGCTTGGAAAGGCCGTTAAGCGGCGGCGGCAGCGTCGGTCAAAGCGTGCACGATATCGGACACCACTGTGTCGACCAGCTTGACGTCGTCTCCTTCCGCCATCACGCGGATGACGGGCTCCGTTCCCGAAGGACGGATGACGAGGCGCCCCTCATTGCCAAGCTTCGTCTTGCCGACATCGATCGCCTTGCGGACGGCGATATTGTCGAGGGGCTGAATGCCGTTTTTGTAACGAACATTCTTCAAGACCTGCGGTAGCGGCTCGAAACGGTTGCAAATCTCGCTGACCGGTTTGCCGCTCTGCGCCACGACGGCGAGGATCTGCAGCGCCGTCACCAATCCGTCGCCGGTGGTGGAATAGTCCGACATTACGATGTGGCCGGATTGCTCGCCGCCCACATTATAACCGTGCTGGCGCATATGCTCGACGACGTAGCGGTCGCCGACCGGGGTGCGCTCAAGGCCGAGCCCGAGATCGTGCAGATAGCGCTCAAGGCCGAGATTGGACATGACCGTTGCGACGATGCCGCCGCCGGCGAGCCGTCCGCGCCTGAGCCAGGATTCAGCGATGACTGCCATGATCTGATCGCCGTCGATCATGCGGCCTTTCTCATCGACGATCACCACCCGGTCGGCATCGCCGTCGAGCGCAATGCCGATATCGGCACGCACTTCGCTGACCTTGCGGATGAGATCTTCGGGCGCGGTCGAGCCGCAATCCTTGTTGATGTTGAAGCCGTCTGGATCCACGCCGAGCTTCACCACTTCGGCGCCGAGCTCCCACAGCGCTTCCGGCGCGACCTTATAGGCGGCGCCGTTGGCGCAATCGATGACGGCACGAATGCCATCGAAGCGCAGATTTTTGGGCAACGTGCGCTTGCCGAATTCGATGTAGCGCTCGCGGGCGCTGTCGATGCGCGTCGCCCGCCCGATCTTCTCCGGCTCGGCGAGCAAGTCGGAAGCGTCGCCGAGCATCAGCTCTTCGACCTTCAGCTCGGTCTCGTCGGAAAGCTTGTAGCCGTCCGGGCCGAACAGCTTGATGCCGTTGTCGTGAAAAGGATTGTGCGAGGCGGAGATCATCACGCCGAGATCGGCGCGAAGCGAGCGCGTCAGCATGGCGACGGCGGGGGTCGGCATCGGCCCGAGCTGAAACACGTCCATGCCGACGGCCGTAAAGCCGGAAACGAGCGCGGATTCGATCATATAGCCTGAGAGGCGCGTATCCTTGCCGATCACCACCCGGTGCCGGTAGGAGCCGTTGGAGAAGAGCCTGCCCGCGGCCATGCCGACGCGCAAAGCGATCTCGGATGTCATCGGCGACGAATTCGCGCTGCCACGGATACCATCCGTGCCAAAGAACTTGCGAGGCATGGCCTCGGTCCCCCTTTGTCCCTCAATTGCCGCTTCGCTGGGTGGGCGGCTCATAGATTATGCTCCCCCCATAACAGGCCTCAGTTCAACAAATGTAAGCGAAAGTTACAGTATTCCTGATGAAATTTCAGTGTCTTAACAACGCTGAAGGACTGGGAAAGGGTTCCATTCAGGCTGCTTCGCCGGTGACGCTCGCCTGCCAGACGGAAAGCGCCTGCAGCGTCCCGATAACGTCATGAACCCTGAGGATCTGCACAGCCTGGGCGGCCGCCGCGATCGCCACGGCGTGAGAGCCAGGCTCCCGAGCGGAAGGCGTCTCGCCGCCGCCCAATCCGCCGATAAATCGCTTGCGCGAGGCTCCAACGAGCAGCGCCGTCCCAAGGCCGTGATAGAGGCTGAGATGCGAGAGGAGAGCAAGATTATGGGCCGTGGTCTTGCCGAAGCCGATGCCCGGATCGACGGCGATGCGGGAACGCGGGATGCCGGCTCGCTCCGCCGCTTCGATGCGGGCTTCGAGATAGTCGTAGATTTCGAGGACGACGTCGTCATAGCGCGGATCGTTCTGCATCGCCTTCGGCTCGCCTTTGGCATGCATCAGCACGACCGACATGCCGGTCTCGGCGGCGGCCGCGAGGCTCGCTGGGTCATGGGTAAGGGCCGATACGTCGTTAAAAATTTTGGCGCCGGCCTTCGCTGCTTCACGCGCCACGCTGGCCTTGCGGGTGTCGATGGAAAGGACCGCCTTCGTGCCGTTGAGCCCTGCGAGCACGGGAAGCACGCGCGCTGCTTCCTCCTCCTCGGGGACGGTGTCGGAGCCGGGCCGTGTCGATTCTCCGCCGATGTCGACGATCTTCGCGCCGGCGGAAGCGAGCGCGGCAGCCTGGCTGACGGCGCCATCGACCGTGTCGTAGAGCCCGCCATCGGAAAACGAGTCCGGCGTAACGTTGACGATCCCCATCAGAACAGGCCGGTCGAGGGAAAGCCCCGCATAAGGCTGGCGCGGCGCGGAGATGCGCTCAATCACCCGTTCAAGATCCGCATCGCGCGATGCGGCGAGCTCCTGAGACGATAGAATATGCCGCTTGGCGCTGCCCGGCGCTCCCTCGAAGAGTTCTGCGGCGGCGAAGGCGATGGCACCACCGGCAAGCGGCAGCGCCACACCATCACGGACCGCTGACGCCGCCGCCTCGCCGTAGAGAAAGCCGATCGGCCTGAGATAGAGCCCTGCCCCTGCCATGGCAGCCCCTTAGCATGCCGGCTCTGCCGCCGCGAAGGCGCGCCAAAAAGAAATGGCCGGGAAAGGTCCCGGCCATTTGGTTGCTAAGTCGGCTGAGGCTCGAGGCCGCCTGCGTCGGGCTCAGGCGCGGGTGGCGCCTTCTTGCCGCGTCCGGCAGCCGGAACCGCGGAGGCGGGCGCCGGCCGTGCCGCAGGCTCGGCGGTGAATTCGCGCACCGGCGGCTTGCCGTTGAGCAGGTTCTTGATCTCGTCGCCGGAGAGCGTCTCATATTCGAGCAGGCCGCGCGCGACCGTGTGCAGATCGCCGATTTTCTCGGAGATAATTTTGCGCGCCGTCTCGTAAGCCTCGTCCACCAAGTGATGAATCTCCTCATCGACGAGCTTCTGCGTCTCGTCGGAAAGGTTTTGTGTCCGCGCGATCGAATGGCCGAGGAACACCTCTTCCTCATTGTCGCCATAAGCGAGCGGCCCGAGCTTATCCGACATGCCATATTGAGTGACCATGGCGCGGGCGAGCTGCGTCGCCATCTTGATGTCGGCGGACGCCCCCGAGGTGACCTTCTCGTAGCCGAAGACCAGTTCCTCCGCCACGCGGCCGCCCATGGCGACGGCGATATCCGCCTTGAGCTTCGCCCGCGTGTAGGAGAGGAGGTCCCGCTCCGGCAGGCGCATCACCATGCCAAGCGCGCGGCCACGCGGAATGATGGTGGCCTTGTGCACCGGATCGGAAGCCTCTTGATTCAGCGCGACAAGCGCATGCCCGCCCTCGTGATAAGCGGTGAGGCTCTTCTCCTCATCCGTCATCACCATGGAGCGGCGCTCGGCGCCCATCATCACCTTGTCCTTCGCATCCTCGAATTCGAGCTGCGTGACGAGACGCTTCGAGCGGCGGGCAGCAAGCAGCGCCGCCTCGTTGACGAGGTTGGCGAGATCGGCGCCGGAGAAACCCGGGGTACCGCGGGCGATTAGGCGGAGCTCGACGTCGGGCGCGAGCGGCACTTTGCGCACATGCACCTTCAGGATCTTTTCGCGGCCGATGATGTCGGGACGCGGCACCACCACTTGGCGGTCGAAACGGCCAGGACGCAGCAGCGCCGGATCGAGCACGTCGGGACGGTTGGTGGCGGCGATAAGGATGATGCCCTCATTTGCCTCGAAGCCGTCCATCTCGACCAGCAGCTGGTTCAGCGTCTGCTCGCGCTCGTCATTGCCGCCGCCGAGGCCCGCGCCGCGATGGCGGCCGACCGCGTCGATTTCGTCGATGAAGATGATGCAAGGCGCGTTTTTCTTCGCCTGGTCGAACATGTCGCGGACGCGCGAGGCGCCGACGCCGACGAACATCTCGACGAAATCGGAGCCGGAAATGGTGAAGAAGGGCACATTCGCCTCGCCGGCGATGGCGCGGGCGAGCAGCGTCTTGCCGGTGCCGGGCGGGCCGACGAGGAGCGCGCCGCGCGGGATGCGCCCGCCGAGCTTTTGGAATTTCTGCGGATCGCGCAGGAATTCGACGATCTCCTGCAGATCCTCCTTCGCCTCGTCCACACCGGCGACGTCGTCAAAGGTCACGCGGCCATGCCGCTCGGTGAGGAGCTTCGCCTTCGACTTGCCGAAGCCCATGGCGCGGCCGCCGCCGGACTGCATCTGCCGCATGAAGAAGATCCACACGGCGATCAAGAGCAGCATGGGGAACCAGGAGACGAGGACGCCGAGCAGCGACGGCACATCGTCCTCGGACGGCTTCGCCGAGATCTTCACACCCTTCTGATGCAGCTTATCGACGAGCCCGGGATCGTTCGGGGCATAAGTCTGGAAGGTGCGCCCATCGGTGAAATGGCCGGTGATTTGGCTGCCGGCGATGGTCACATCCTGGATGCTGCCGCTCTCGACCTCAGTAAGCAGCTGCGAGAAGCTGATGTCGGTGCCCCGCACCTGAACGCCAGGGCTCTGAAACAGATTGAACAGGGCAACAAGAAGAAGGCCGATAAAGACCCAGATGGCGAAATTACGAAAGTTCGAATTCATCTACGATCCTGACTGACGAGCCCGGGCCGGCAATCGCCGATACCCTCCAGACCCGGCGTTCCCGATTTCGGAGAGAAGAGTTGAACTAAGATAGGCGGAGGCCGTTGCATTTCCAAGTAAGGGAGAGCGCAAGAGCGCGCATTCCTTAACGGCGGCACGGCCAAAATCCGGCGGAAAAGCGCCCTATCCCCGGCTGACGAACCGCACGTTGAAGCCATGCCCCGGTAAAGGCGCCGAGCCGCAGCGCGTCCCATGCACCGCCCCGAGCTCCGGAAGGAGAATTGTTCCGCCTGAAAACGCGGCCGGCAGCGCGAGGCGTGCGCGCCGCGGCAGCGCCGCGAGCTCCGGCGAGAGGGAAGCCGGATCGAACGTCTCGGCTTGACCGAGCGCCCGCACCATGACCGGGCTTGCTGCGTCGCCGCCAAGCTGCACGCTGAAACGATTGTCCCAAAGCGCCTTCTCTCCAGGGCGAAGGCTGAACTCAGGTAGCCCTTCCGCGCGCATTTCTCGGTAGACGGCAAAGTCTTCGGCGGCCGCTTCGATGCGGCAGCCGCCAAGCGTGTGCGTCCTTTGGGGAGCCTCGCCAAGGTTCGAGAGCAGTGCCTCAAGCTTCGACAGCCGGATCGGCTCCGGACGGCCGCCGATGGCGGCAAGCACGCGCGACAGAGCGCGCAGTGCGATCTCTTCGGAAGCCGACAGCAATGCATCCCGCGCGATGAGCGCAAAGCCCGCCTCGTCGAATCTTGCCTCGCTTGCGAGAAAGCGCGCGGCTGTCTCATCCAGCGCGGCGCGGGCGCGCCTTAACCGGGCCGCCGACCTCGCGAAAGCCTCCGGCGAAAAGCCAAGCGCGCCCAAGGCTGCCATGTCGCGCCTGATGGTGGTGCGCTCGAAACGCGGATCGGCATTACTCGGATCGGAGGCGTAACCAATGCCCGCTGAGGCGAGCGTCGCCACCAGCCGTTCCTTCCGCACATCGAGCAAGGGCCGGAGGAGTGCGAGGCCGGCGAAAGCACTTTCACCGGGGATGGCGGCGAGGCCGTCGAGGCCGCTGCCGCGCTTCAAGCGCATGAGCATGGTCTCGGCCTGATCGTCGAGCTGGTGAGCAGTGAGAAGCGCTGGAATGCCATGCGCGTGGCAATAGCCGGCCATGAGACTGTAGCGCGCCTGCCGCGCACGCTCCTGCACATTGCGTCCGTCCAAATCTCCATGCGACCAGGTGAGGGTCGCATGCGGGACACCGAGACGAGCAGCCTGCTTCGCCACTGCCTCGGCTTCCTCGCGTGAGGACGGCCGCAGGCGATGGTCGACGGTCAGCGCGGTGATCTCCGGCTCGGGATTGCGGCCCTTGACCCAGCCGGCGATGAGGTAAAGGAGCGCGAGGCTGTCCGGCCCCCCGGAGACGGCGACTGCGATGCGCGGGAAGCGTTGGAGCGGCGCCAGCAGCGCTTCGGCCTCGGCTGCCGAGATCGGCCTACCGGCCACGTTAGCAGCCGGCCTTCTGGCGCGCGGCCTGCACCTGGCCTTGAAGCTGCAGATTGGCGCGCGGAAAGCGCGATTCGAGCTCCTTTAGCGTGGAGCAGGATTCATCTTCCTTGCCGAGCTCCTCGAGCGACATGGCGAGCTTCAGGAGGCTGTCTGGCGCCTTCTCGCCGGACTCGGCGGTCTTGAAACTGGAGAGAAAGGCCTCAGCCGCGTCCTTGAAATCGCCCTGCACATAATGCGCTTCGCCAAGCCAGTATTTGGCCTTTCCCGTGACCGGGTCGTCGGGATAGCGCTCGGCGATCTCTTCGAAGGCCTTTGCCGCTGCTGCGAAGTCGCCACTGAGGAAATGGTTGTAGCCCTGATTATAGAGCGAGAGAGCCGCGGAACTCCCCGGGGCGTTCCGGCGCGCCGATCGGCCCTGGGGTGCCGACGGAGCCGGTGACGTTTTCGTCATCCCGGCGACCGAACCAGCCCTCGCCATCATCGGTATTGGCGGATCGCTCAGGCGGCTCATTCGGAGCAACGTTGCGAGGCTCGTTCGCGTCGTTGGGGAGAAGGTCTTGCGGCATTTGCTCAGCCGGTCGCGTCAGGAGCGGCGAATCCTGCTGAGCCGACGGAGACAGGGACTGAGGCGGAGGACTGCCATTGCCGCTCCCCTGAAAGGCGGCGAGCTGTTGGGTCATCAATTCCAGCTGGCCGGTCAGAGCCCCGATCTGCGTCTCCAGCGCATCGACGCGCGCCGTGAGCGCCCCGGAGCCGCCGAAGCTCGGCGCCGCAGACGGCGGGCTTCCAGAGCCGCTCTCATGCGGGAGCGTCACGCTTGGGCGCGAACTGACGAGCGATTGCAGGGCGGCAACCATCGCCCGAAGATCTGCGACCTGCGCCTCGAGCCGCCCAATTCGATCTCCTCCAGGTCCCATCGCCTCATGCTGCGCGAGACCCTGGCGGCCACCGTCCTGAGCCCATAGTCCTTCGCCTGGGAGAGTTACGAGGATGCCCGCTGCGAGGAGAGAGGCTCGCAGCAAGTGCCAAGCGCGCGGGGCGGCAAGGACGGGTCGGATGACGCAGGATACTGAGTGCATGGGGGCGACAAGCCGACTATAGCGGCCCGCGCCACGCCTGCAAACCGGGGCGGCAGAGGGCGCTGCTCCGTAAGAAGCTGCGCCCCCCTCCGCAAAGGCTCAGGCGCTAGCGGCTGGCCATCGCCTGGCTGTTGAGAATGGTCTGCGCCCGGCAATTCTGCGACCAGCATGAAATGTCGTCGCAGACCGAGATCGGCCGCTCCTTGCCGTAGGAAATGTTCCTTATGCGCTGAGGGTTGACCCCCTGCTGCCCGAGGAAGCTCTTCACCGACATGGCCCGGCGGGCGCCGAGGGCGATGTTATATTCGCGGGTGCCGCGCTCGTCGGCATGGCCCTCGATGGTGATGGTGTATTGCGGGTATTGATTGAGCCAGCCCGCCTGCCGGCTGAGGATGCCGCGGCCCTCTCCGGTGAGGTTGGAGCTGTCGACCTCGAAATGGACGACGTCGCCGACATTCACGGAAAAATCGCCGGGAGAGCCGGGCGATGTCGACCCGGCCGAACCGACCCCGTAGCCGTACTCGTCAGCCCTGTTCTTCTTCGAGCAGGCCCCAATTAGAATGACCGCCGCGACAATGCCCGCGACCTTGCAAACCCGCCCGAACTCACCATTGAAACGCATTACGATTACTCCCGCTGGCACCAAATTTTAGGTAAATCGTTAGGGGTAATCTCTTAACGTTTCCCTATGCGCCCACTGTGTCAGCAGCTGGGCTGGGCGGGAAAGTCGAGGCCACCGGGGCGTTTTTGTGGAAACGCGGGCCTAAAATAAATAAGATGTCAGAGACACCGCCGCGTGCACGACCGGCGGTGTCTCGACATCTAAGTCCATCTTTCGGCGGAGCTAGGCGCTCCGCCAAGAGGATAAATCTTGTTTCGCCCGCGATTAGACGCGAACGACCTGCTCCACCGTGGCCGAGCCGAGCTTCAAGGGCTCAGTTGCAACAGCCTTTTCGTGATGGAAGCAACCGCCCAGCGCAACGGCGGCGGCCACCAATGTGGCGACGACGATAACGCCCTTCAAACCCTGCATGGTCTTCTCTCCTTTGGTTAATTCGGCAAGTGCCGTTTTTGCATGTACCGGTCTGGGGGTTTCTGATCAAGCGAGTACTAGGCATTCCAAGCCTTTTTGTCGGTCATTGGTGCCAAAATGCCACGCCAAATTCCGGTTCGACACACAGGCTCGGAGCGGCAAAAAATGACCGTTTAACGGCAGCTTAGCGGCGCGCTTCGATGGTTGCGAAAGGCCGCGAGGCGGTCCAATCGGCGACCCCGGGATGCCTAGTTGATCAGGGGCGACCAGGCCGGATCGGACCCAAAGGATGGGGTGGCGATTTGGCGCTCATTATAGCCCGTCAGATCGATGGTGAAGAGCTTCGGGCCGCCCCTCGCGCCGGGCGACTCGCGGAAGAACATCAGCACCCTTCCGTTCGGGGCCCAGGTCGGACCCTCATTGTGGTAGCCCTCGGTCAGGATCCGCTCCCCCGACCCGTCCGGCCGCATCACCCCGATGAGAAATTGCCCCCCGGAGCGCTTTGTGAAGGCGATCAGATCGCCGCGCGGAGACCAGACGGGGGTCGAATAGCTGCCCGAGCCTGAGCTGATACGCCGCTGCCCGGAGCCGTCGGCGCCCATCACATAGAGCTGCTGGCTGCCGTCGCGGTCGCTTTCGAAGACGATCTGCCGGCCATCCGGCGCGTAGGACGGCGCCGTGTTGATGGCGTTGACGTTGGTCAGCTGCCGCGTCTGCCGGCTGCCGAGATCCATGGCGAAAATGTTGGCGTTGCCGGCCTGTTCGATGCTCATGACAATCTGCCGGCCATTGGGCGAGAAGCGCGGAGAGAAGGACATGCCCGGAAACGTGCCGACGATTTCCTTCTGCCCGGTCTCGATGTTGAGGAGATAGACCTTTGGCCTCTGCCCCTCGAAGGACATGTAGGTGATCTCATGCGTCGACGGGCTGAAACGGGGCGTCAGGACGAGATCGCGCCCATTCGTCAAGAGCCGCACATTGTGTCCGTCCTGGTCCATGATCGCGAGTCGCTTCACCCGCTTGTTCTTCGGACCGGATTCGTCGACGAACACCACGCGCGTGTCGAAATAGCCCTTCTCGCCGGTCAGCCGCTCATAGATGACGTCGGCGATGATGTGGCCGACGCGGCGTGCATCCTTCGCCCGCGTAAAGAATTGCTCTCCCGCCAATTGCTTTCCGGAGAAGACGTCCCAGAGCCGGAACTCCGCCCGAAGGCGTCCCTCCGAGGCGCCGATCTGGCCGACGACCAATGCCTGCGCATTGATCGGCCGCCAATCTGCAAAGCGCGGCGCGCGCCTCACATCGGGCGACTGCTCGATATAGGCGGCGCGGTCGATCGGAACGAAGAGGCCTGAGGATTTGAGGTCGTTCGCCACTACGTCGGAGATTTCGCGCGCGAGATTCGGATCGATCGACCCGTCGCTTCCGAAGAAGGGAATGGCGATCGGCAGCGGCTGAATGTTGCCTTCGGTGATGTTCAGCTCGACCACAGCATGGGCGGCTCCGAGCGGCATCGCGGCAGCGATCAGCGCCGATCCCGCCAAAAGGCAGAAGCGCCTGATGATGCTGGTGAAATTCGAAATCCCATTCGCCATTGTCATCGCTCTTCTGCCATCTTCGCGTTCAGGCCGCTCAGCCGCTGCCATACATCTGCCGGGGGTCGAAAGTGAGAATCATGTCGCGCCAGACCGCATATTTCTCGCTCGGCAAGGAGTAGGGCTGGCACTGAAAAACCGCCCGCACCGCGCTGTCCGCCGCCGCCTGGAAGAAGGGCGAACCGCCGACATTCGCCACACTCGGATAACCGACGAGGCTTCCATCTTCGTTAAGCTGAAGACGCAGCTTCACGACAATCGCATCGGCGCCTAAGCCGCCCGGCGGCGGGCTCCAGCATTGGGCGATCCTCGCGCGGAGCGCATCGATCTCATTAAGCGACATGGTCAGCTCGGTGCCGTTCGACTGGCCGCGCACGTCCTCTTGCGGCGGCTCCGGTGTCGGCTCCGAGGTGCGAGGTTCGCTGCCGGCATCCGGCATTTTGTTGAGCAAGGCGGCGAGCCTGTCGGCGTTAAAATCGCGCTTCAACTCCGCCTTCATCGAAGGCTTACGCTTCGGTTTCTCCGCCTTTGGCTTTTTCTCTGCCTTTTTCGGAGGCTGCTTCTTCGGCTCGGGCTTTTTCTCTGCCTTCTTGGGCTCTTCCTTCGGCTCAGCCTCGTCCGGCGCGAGCTTTGCCGGCTCGGGCTTTGGCTTCGCCTCAGCCTTTTTCGGCTCCGGCTTCGGCTCTTTGGGCTTTTCAGCCTCTTTCGGCTTCGGCTCGGGCTCCTTCGGCTTCTCGGCCTCTTTCGGCTTCGGCTCTTCCTTCGCCTCTTCTTCAGGCTTTGCCTCAGGCGTCGGCGGAGGCGGAAGCGCGGCCTTCGCTTCTTCGGGCTTTGGGGGAGCGGGCACCGGCTTCGGCTTCGGCTCTTCCTTCTTGGCCATCGGCGCTTCGTTTTTCGCGTCGACCATCCCGGCCTTGAGCTTCGTCAGCTCCGACGGGGTGACGATATCGACGGCAATATCCTGAATCGGCTGATGCGGGGGCAGCGCAGACGGAAACACCGCCACGGCCCAGAGCAGAATGGCGATATGGATGGCGCTCGATATGAAGGCGCTTCGGCGCACCGACTACCTCGCTTCTTCGGTGCTCGAGACGAAGGTGAAGCGCTTGAACCCGGCATCGCTGACGAGGCCCATCACCTTCATCAAAGTTGCGTAATTGGTCCGCCAGTCTCCACGAAAGAAGATCGGCTTGTCGTATCCGCTTTTGCTGATAGCGACGAGCTTCGGCACAATCTCTTCTTCCTTGACCTCGGTTTCCTGCATGTAGATGCGCCCGTCCTTGTCGAGGCTGATGACCAGCGGATCCTCGATGGCGCCGATCTGCGGCGCTTTCAACTCCGGCAGATCGACAGGCACTCCGGTTGCGAGCAGCGGCGCCGTCACCATGAAGATGATCAACAGCACCAGCATGACATCGACGAAGGGCGTGACGTTGATTTCGCTCATCGGCCGCGATCCGCGGCGCCGCGCCCTGCGGCTTGTCAGCGCTCCACCCGGCTGTAGACCGGCGCCCATCGCCTACGCTCTCACATCGATGTGGCGCGAGAGGAGCGCCGCGAACTCGTCGGAAAAGCCTTCGAGCCGCGCCGCGTGCCGGGCCACGTCGCTGTTGAATTTGTTATAGAAAATCACCGCGGGGATGGCTGCGAGCAGGCCGAGCGCCGTGGCGAAAAGGGCCTCGGCGATACCCGGCGCGACCACCGCGAGCGAGGTGTTCTTGCTGGCGGCGATCGCCTGGAAGCTCGACATGATGCCCCAGACGGTGCCGAACAAGCCGACAAAAGGCGCAGTCGATCCGACGGTCGCGAGGAAGGTGAGCCGGCGCTCCAAGCGCTCGACGTCGCGGTTGATGGCGACATCCATCGCCTTGTCGACACGGAGCTGAACGCCGGGCAACGGCTTTGCCGCGCGGTCACCCGGGGGTGCGGCCTCCGAGCTCTTTCTCCATTCGCGCATGGCGGCGACGAATATCGCGGCGGCGGAAGTATTCCGGCGCTGGCTGAGCGCCTGATAGAGATCGTCGAGGGCCTGGCCCGACCAGAAGATGTTCTCGAACTCGTCGGTCTCTTTCTTGGTGCGGGCGTAGACGAAGAATTTCTCGATGATGATCGCCCAGCTCCAGATCGACGCAAGGATGAGGCCGATCATCACCAGCTTGACGATGAAATGCGCGTTCGCGAACAGCGTGTAGATCGAGAGGTCGGCTGAAATCTCGGGCGGTGTCATGACGGCCTCTTAATGTGGGCTTCCAGCGTTTCTCGGGTTCTGAACCCGTTGGGGCGCGAGTCCTCTCGCGGATCACTCCGCGGCTGTTCCAAATGGACTTCGGCCGGAAACGCGCCGCCTCTTCGCGCTTTCCGACCTTGACCGAGCGAATGTGACTAAACTTGGGCTCGTGAGGCCCATCTGCCCGCCGCGCGCGGATGCGCTAAGAGCCGACGGC
Source organism: uncultured Alphaproteobacteria bacterium (assembly GCA_963786425.1). Lineage (GTDB taxonomy): Bacteria > Pseudomonadota > Alphaproteobacteria > Rhizobiales > Methyloligellaceae > Methyloceanibacter. Next base: position 48,670 of record CAWAZB010000002.1, read on the forward strand.
GCCGACCCTTAAGACAGCCTCACCCCTCACGGTTAACGAACCGTTCAAGCGCGCCGCGAATGAGCGTGCCGATGCGCTGCGGCTTGCCCGAGGCGGAGACGAGCACCACCGTAACTTTGGCGCTCGCCAGCACGTCCTTTCCGCGCCGAACCTCCTGCGACAGGACGAGCGAAGCGGCGCCGATCTCTGTGCAACGGGTGGCGACCTCCAGCACGTCGTCGAGCCGTCCCGGCCTCAGATAGTCGATCTCGATGCGGCGGACGACGAACACTGAAGGCTCGCCGGCATTGGGATCCGCCAAATCCTGGTGATGGATACCGAGCAGCCTGATGAAATCCGAACGGCCACGCTCGCAGAATTTCAGGAAGTTGGCGTGATAGACGACGCCGCCGAAATCCGTGTCTTCGAAATAGACGCGGACGGGCAGCACATGCGTGTCGCCCTCGATGCGGCCTGCGAGGTCGGGCCATCTCTCCCTCTCCCCTGTGGGGAGAGGGTCGGGGTGAGGGGATTTAGACATAGCTGTTGCCTACTAGCATTTAGCCCCCTCACCCGGCGCGAAATGCGCGCCGACCTCTCCCCGATGGGGAGAGGTGTTCGACATGGCGCCTTTCATTCTTCGGCGCCGTCGAAGAGCGGATATTGACCGGCCGTTTGCGCCGGAGCCGGCAATCCGAGATGAGCGAAAAGCCTGCGAGGTGAGCATGCGGCCGCGCGGCGTGCGGGCGATCAGCCCCTGCTGCAACAGGTAAGGCTCGATAATCTCCTCGATCGCGTCGCGCGGCTCCGACAGAGCGGCGGAGAGCGTCTCCACCCCGACCGGACCTCCGCCATAATGGGTGGCGATGCAACGCAGGTATCGGTGGTCGAGCGCATCGAGGCCGCGCTTGTCGACATCGAGCTGCGCCAGCGCGCGATCGGCGACCGGCGCATCGACCGCCGCAGCCTGTTCCATATTGGCGAAGTCGCGCACGCGGCGCAGCAGCCGCCCCGCGACGCGCGGCGTGCCCCGCGCGCGGCGGGCGATTTCATGCGCGCCCTCCGGCGTGAGGGGAAGTCCGAGCAGCCTCGCGCCGCGACGGACGATCTCCTCAAGTTCCGGCACCTGATAAAATTCGAGCCGAATGGGGATACCGAACCGCTCCCTCAGCGGCGTCGTCAACAGCCCGGTGCGGGTCGTGGCGCCGACAAGCGTGAAGCGCGCCAAGTCGATACGCACCGAGCGCGCCGCCGGCCCCTCGCCGATGATCAGATCCAGCTGAAAGTCCTCCATCGCCGGATAGAGAATTTCTTCGACGGCGGGGCTCAAGCGATGGATTTCGTCGATGAAGAGGACGTCGCGATCCTCGAGATTGGTGAGGAGCGCGGCGAGGTCTCCGGCCTTGGCAATCACCGGGCCCGAGGTCGCGCGGAAATTTACGCCGAGCTCGCGCGCGACGATCTGCGCCAGCGTCGTCTTGCCGAGCCCCGGCGGCCCGGCGAACAGCACATGGTCGAGCGGCTCGCGGCGGCCCTTCGCCGCGCCGATGAAGACCTGGAGGTTGGAGCGGACGCGTTCCTGCCCGATGAATTCGGAGAGCGTCTGCGGACGCAACGACGTATCGGCATTGTCCTCCTCGCGGCGCACCGCCGCCAGCATCCGCTCAGCCATGGCTCATGGCCCCGCTCATTGCGCCAGCTCCTTCAGGCCGATGCGGATGAGATCCTCGACCGCGGCGTCCTGACCGGCCTTGCCGACGGCAAACGAGACCGCCGCGGCGGCTTGTCCATGCGGATAGCCGAGATTGGTGAGGGCCGAGACGGCATCGCGCGCCGTCAAACCTTCCGGGAGCCGGATCTGCGGCTGCAGACCCGCGCCGGGTAGAATGGCGGGAGCAAGCGCCGGCATCTTGTCCTTCAGCTCGGCGACGATCCGCGCCGCGACCTTCGGGCCAACGCCCGGCGCGCGCGCCACCTGGCTCTTGTCTTGTAGCGCCACGGCATTGGCAAGCTCGGTCGCATTCAAGCGCTCCGAGCACGGCAAGCGCGACCTTCGCTCCAACGCCCTGCACGGTCTGCAGCGCCCGGAACCAGGCACGCTCATGCTCATCGGCGAAGCCGTAGAGGCGGATGGCGTCTTCCCGCATATGCGTTTCGATGGCGAGGGTGACGATCTCGCCGACGGCCGGAAGGGAAGCGATGGTCCTCGCCGCGCACGTCACCTCATAGCCGACGCCGTTCACGTCGATCAGCGCCGCAGGACGGCGCGACGGTGTCGAGGCGCCCGGTCAGCTTGCCGATCATGGCATGGCTCCGAGCGCTATCCGCTCTTCGAGGTTCCGCCAGGTGCGGCCATGCGCGTGGGTGATGGCAATGGCGAGAGCATCGGCGGCATCGGCGCTGTCGGGGACCGCGCGTGGCAAGAGGCGCAACACCATCGACCTGATCTGCATCTTGTCGGCGTGGCCGGCGCCGACCACGGTCTTCTTGACGGCGTTCGGCGCGTATTCGGAGATCGGCACGCCTGACAGCGCCGGCACCAGCATGGCGATGCCGCGCGCATGGCCGAGCTTCAGTGTCGCGCTCGCATCGCGGCTGACGAAAGTCTGCTCGATCGCCGCCTCATGCGGCGCCATCCGAGCGAGGACCTCGCTCAACCCTTCAAAGAGGTAACGCAGGCGAAGACCGAGTCTTGCCTTGTCGTCCGACACCACCGAGCCGCAGGCGACGAAGACGAGCCTGGCGCCGTCATGATCGACGACCCCCCAGCCGGTTCGCCTCAGTCCCGGATCGATGCCGATAATGCGGACGGCCTGCATGCCGCCGGCTCCCTGCCGTCACCCCTTTGGGGCGGCTCCCATGAACGACGAATCAGTTGGATGGAGTCTGCCACGCAATGCTCAAGCGGCGGTAGACCGGGATTCGTCGTGGATTGGCGGGAAAAGGTTGGGAAAGATTTGCGGGATAATCAGGAAGCCATGTTTGCTTGCTTCCAAAGGCGAGGTTTCCGCCTCGCGATGCTGGAACTCTCGGCGGCATCGCCTCGCCTTTGAGGCGCCGGCGGAATGGGTGCCCCCTTGTTGGGGCACCCACCGAGCGGACCTATTCGATCACGCCTTTGCATTTCTCGGGGTCATTGCGGGCGACCTCAAGGGCCTCTCTCGCCTTGTCTTCGGAATCATATCCTTCCTTGTTTTCAAAGGCGATTTTGCCCTCGCTCGGCGAACCTTCAAGCACGGAGCAGAGGCCAACCGTGTCGTAAACGAGGAAGTATTTCACCTTCTCGGCGGCAAAAGCCGGCAGCGCCAAACCGACGGCCAAGGCACCCGCGATCATGTACTTCGTCATCGTTGTGATTTCCTCCCAGACAGTTACGCGACGCACTCATGGTGAGCATGCCAAAGAGCCGAAGCAAGCGTTTTGGGCGTTTGTGGGCTGCGGGTCGGAGAGTTTGCCAGTCGGCAAGCGCTATGCGCTGAGCCGTTCGAGGATTTCGTCTGGCAATTCGAAATTGGCATAGACATTTTGCACGTCTTCCGAGTCCTCGAGCCCCTCGATCAGGCGGATCAGCTTCTGGCCGGCCTCCTCATCGATCGGCACGCTCGACTTTGGCCGCCAGATGATCTGCGCGGCGCGCGCCTCGCCGAAGCGCTCTTCTAGCGCTTTGGCCACCTGATGCAGCCGATCGGCATCGCAATAAAGGATGTGCGCCGCTTCGCTCGACTCCACGTCTTCGGCGCCGGCCTCGATCGCCGCCTCGAAGATCTGGTCCGACGTAGCCTTTGCCGCGTCGAACTCGATGGAGCCGAGACGGTCGAACATGAAGGACACGGCGCCCGTCTCGCCGAGATTGCCGCCGAACTTCGAGAAGGTGGAGCGGACCTCGCTCGCGGTGCGGTTGCGGTTGTCGGTCAGCGCTTCGACGATGACGCCGACGCCGCCGGCACCGAAACCCTCATACCTGACCTCCTCGTAATTCTCACCGCCGGCTTCCTGGCTCTTTTTGATAGCGCGCTCGATATTGTCCTTCGGCATGTTCTGCGCGCGCGCGGCCAGCACAGCGGTCCGGAGCCGCGCATTCATCGCCGGATCGGGCATACCCATTTTCGCGGCGGCGGTGATTTCGCGCGCGAGCTTCGAGAAGAGCTTCGAGCGCTTCTTGTCCTGCGCTCCTTTGCGAAACTGAATGTTCTTGAATTTCGAATGGCCTGCCATCGAACGTCCCGTTCGCTGTTGCTTCGATGAATTCGGGAGGTGTTCGCGCTTATACGAAGGCTCGAAGGCGGAAGTCCAGATCAATGGTTTCGCTTAGCGAAGCTTTAACCCTGGAAGCGGAGTCTGGGCCGGAACAATGCTCAGGAGCGTGAACGCTCGAGGAGGAGACCGACCATGGCCAAGACCGCACACCGCAATGCCCCGATGCCGGACTGGTCGAAGCGGGTCACGGCGCTATCGATCTTGTGCGGTGAAGCCGCAAGGCACATGGCCGAGGCGCGTGCCTCGCTGGGCGATCGCGGCTTCGATCCCGATGGCGCCTTTGCGCATCTTGATCAGGCGCTCGCGATCTTGCGCAGCCTGCATGCCGCAGGCTCGTCGATCGACCGCGAAGCCGCCGAGGCACGCCGGGCCTAAGAGCGCCGGGCGCTTAAGTCTGCTTCAGCCAGAATTTCGGTTCCGCCTCGGAGAGGGTGCCGCCGATACGGACCGGCGCAATCGCGGTCGCAAGTCCCGTGCCGTCGTCGATCTCAATGGCGATGCCGCAAAGCGTCGCCTCGCCCAAAGATGGCTGAAACCGCCCGGTCGGGATCTTCGTCAGGAAGCGGGTGAGAGGCTCGTCCTTCTCCATTCCGAGCACCGAATTATAGTCGCCGCACATGCCGACATCGCTGAGATAGCCGGTGCCGCCGGGCAGGATCTGGTGGTCGGCGGTCGGCACATGCGTGTGCGTGCCGAACAGCGCGCTGGCGCGCCCATCCACGAAATGTCCCATCGCCTGCTTCTCCGATGTCGCCTCGGCATGAAAGTCAATGAGGATGGCGTCGGCGCCCTGCTTCAAGACACAGGCATCGAGCTCCCGCTCGACGCCGCGAAAAGGACAATCGAGGTCGGCCATGAAGACGCGGCCTTGCGCGTTGAGGACGAGCACGTCGGCGCCGTTAGACGCCTTGAACATGCCGGCACCACGGCCAGGGGTGCCTTTCGGATAATTGAGCGGGCGTAAGAGCCGGTCATGCCTCTCGATAAAGACGAGCGCCTCGCGCTGATCCCAAATATGGTTGCCGCTCGTGATCACGTCGGCTCCGGCATCGATAAGCTCGGTGAGAATATCCTCGGTGATGCCAAACCCGCCGGCGGCATTCTCGCCGTTGACGATCACGAAATGCGCGCCATAGCGCTCGCGCAACCTAGGCAACGCTTCGACCACCGCCTCGCGGCCCGACCGGCCGACGACATCACCTAAAATGAGAACCCGCATGCGCTCCGCCAAATTGCTTTCGCATCCTCTGCTCGGCGGAACCTAGCAGGGAAATGAAAGCGGCAAGAGCGGAAGGAAGAATGGCGGGAGAGAAGCGAAGCCGCGATGGCCGTCGGAGCGTAGATCCCTGGTATCCCTACAACAGTAGGTGGGCGCCGAGTGACGGAGACCAGGGTCCCCATCAGGGTCAGCTCCCTGGAGATCTTATAGGGCCCGGGGAAAGTGCTCCTAACGCGCCTCGCAGCCCGCCACCGACCAATATAGTGACTTGCCGCGTCCGAAACCACTGCCGCGAAATTCGCCGGCGCCCGTCAGGCCTTCATGCGGCGGTTCAGCATATCGATGCGGTCCGCCACGGAGGCGATCGTCTCCGCCACGTCGAGCCGTACGGTTTTGGCGCTTTCATCGGCGGCGGAGCGATCACGGCGCAGCTCGGCCATCCCCGTCTTCATCTCGTCCAGCTGCCGCTTCAGCTCCCATAGTTCGTCTGCGACCATCAGTCCGGCCATCAGGATCAAGCGATCGTCGCCGACTTGTCCAAATTTGAACTTCATGGTTTCGACATGCGTGCCGAAATATTCGGCGAGCGCGATCAGATGCTCCTCCTCCCCGTCGCCGCATTCCAAGCGATAGGTACGCCCGTTCAGGGTAATGCTCACCTGACCCATGACACTCGCCTCCTAGGGCTCTACCCCCTCACTCGCCATCAGATCGCGCAGCTTCACCGTCACCAATTCAAGGCGCTCGGCGACCTCATCGCTCGCCGCCTCGATGCGGGTCGAGCGGCTGCGCTCTGCCTCCAATTCGCCGGTCAGCCGCTCGCATTCGGCAATAAGGCGATTGCGCTCTTCCGTCAGCGCGCGAAGCTGGCGCCTCAGTTCCTCCTCGGCGCCACGCTCTTCCAGGATCGCGGCAATGCCCTGTTCGAGACTTTCGATCGAGGCATCGAGCCGAGACAGAGAGTCCCTAAATCCATCAGCTTGGCTCATCGCGTCCCGGTCCCTCACGCGCTAAAAGCCGCCCGATCCGGCTCGCCGCCGGGCGCAGGGCCGGCTGGCACAAAATTGCCCCTGATCATAAACATCTTTAGGTTTTTGCTGTAGTCCGGGCACGATGTCGAACTGCCTATCTTATACCGATCGGGATCGATTTCACCCCGCCTGCCCGGCTCAACCCCGCCTTTGGAGCTGAGCCATGGCCGCATCCCGCAAAGAAGCCGTCCCTGATTGCCGTCTCTATCTCCAGATTCCGCAGAACTTTTCTCTTGGCGTCGAGAAAGCGCTGGCGGAGGTGCTGGCCGAGTTGGACGTCGCCTCCATTTTGCTCGCCGGGGATCCGAAAGAAACATCGCCCGACCAGGTGCTCCGCCTCCGCGATCTTGCGGTTGCCCACGAAGCGGCTTTCCTCCTCGACGGCGATGTCGAATTGGCAGAGCGGATTGGCGCCGATGGAGTGCATCTCTCCCCGGATCCCGAACATTATCGCCTCGCCCGCGAGGCGCTCGGCCAACGGTCGGTCATTGGGGCGGGCCCCCTCGCCAGCCGTCATCTCGCCATGGTCCTCGCCGAACTTGGCGCCGATTATGTGGCTTTCGGGGCGCCGCTCGGAGATGAGAATGGGGGCGGCGAAAGCGCGGAGCTGATCACCTGGTGGTCCGAGATCTTCGTCGTGCCTTGTGTCGCCTGGGACATTGCCTCGCCGGAAGCCGCCGGCAGACTGGCGATGCTCGGCGCCGACTTCATCGCTCCCCCTGCGTCCATATGGAGCCGCAACGATCCCGTGAAAGAGATCCTCGCCATCGACGAGGCGTTGCAATCGGGGAGCAAAGCGTGAAACGGGCGACGCTCGCCTTCCTTATCGCTGTCTCGACGCTCGTCGGCTCCGCTCCTGGCCGCGCCGCCGAGAGCCCGGCCTATATCGCTTATGCGCAAGGCCACTATGTGCGGGCGCGCCAATTGGCCGAAGCGGAGGGGAGCCAGGGATCGAAGGAAGCTTATGTCCTTCTCGGCGAGATTTACGAAGCCGGCCTCGGCATCAGGCAGGACTTTCCGAAGGCCGCTGCGGCCTATGCGAAGGGCGCCGAGCTCGGCGACGCCAATGCCCAATTTTCTTACGGCAGCATGCTCGCCGAAGGCCGCGGGGTTAAAAAGGATCTCGAACGCGCCGCCGACTGGTTTGAGAAGGCGGCGGAGCAGGGTCATGCCGAAGCGCAATATAATCTCGCTCTGATCTACACCGATGGCAGGGGCCGGCAGGCCAATGTGAAAAGAGCCCTCGGCTATATGCATAAGGCTGCCGAGCAGAATTTGGCGGCTGCCGCCTACGACCTCGGCGGCTACTACCAGTTTGGGCGCGGCGTCACCCCCGATCCGGTGAAAGCGGCGGAATGGACGGGCCGGGCCGCCGAAGCCGGACTGCCGGACGCGCAAACCGAGTTCGGGGTGATGCTCTTTCTCGGCAAGGGCCTCGCCGCCGACCAGAAACGTGCGGCGAAGATGTTTCGCATGGCCGCGGAGCGTGGCAACGTCGTGGCGCAGAACCGGCTCGCACGCCTCTACGCAAATGGCGTGGCGGTGAAGGAGGACCTCGTTCAGGCGGCGAAGTGGCACCTCTTAGCGCGCGGCGCCGGCGCCAGCGATTTCAGGCTCGACGCAATGCTCGCCAAATTGACGCCGGAGCAAAGGGCGCAGGCAGAGAAAGCGGCGCGGGATTGGCGCGAAGAGCGCAGCTCCGAATAAACGAAGCTCAAGCCTCGCCTTGACAGATTGCGGAGGGCGCGTCTTAAAAGCTGCGCTTCCCCGTCTCCCTCCATCTCCAAAAGAGTCGCAGCGCGATGAAGATCAACGGCAACGAGATCAGGCCCGGCAACGTCATCCAGCATAAAGGGGCGTTGTGGGTGGCGGTGAAGACGCAGCACGTCAAGCCCGGCAAGGGTCCCGCCTACGCACAGGTCGAGCTGAAAAACGCCATCGACGGTACCAAGCTGAATGAACGGTTCCGTTCGTCAGAGACGGTCGAGCGAGTGCGGCTGGAGCAGAAGGACTACCAATTTCTCTATGCCGAAGGCGAAATGCTCGTGTTTATGGATGTGGACACCTACGACCAGATTTCGCTGCTTAAGGACTTTCTCGAAGAGCGCGCCGCCTTCCTGCAGGAAGGAATGAAGGTGACGGTCGAAAGTCATGAGGATAGGCCAATCGGCATTACCCTCCCCGACCAAGTCACGCTCGAAGTGGTGGAAGCCGACCCCGTGGTGAAGGGACAGACCGCGGCATCGTCGTACAAGCCGGCCAAGCTCGAGAATGGTGTTCGCGTCATGGTGCCGCCCTTCGTCGTCGCCGGCGAGAAGGTAGTGGTCGACACCAACGAACTCACCTATGTGCGGCGCGCCGATTAGCAGCTCGCGTCGCTTTCCCCTTAAGTCGTTGAAGCGGGGTAGAGGTAACAAAGGACCGTCATGCCCGCTTCAGCCCTGATGAATGTGATGCTCGGCGCCGCGCGAAAAGCGGGCCGGAGCCTCGCGCGCGATTTCGGCGAAGTCGAGCAATTGCAAGTCTCGCTGAAAGGCCCAGCCAATTTCGTGTCGGCCGCGGATACCAAGGCCGAGGAAATCCTGCACAACGAGCTCGCCAAGGCCCGTCCAGGCTATAGCCTCCTCTTCGAGGAGCGCGGCGAGATCGAAGGCGCCGACAAGACGCACCGCTTCATCGTCGACCCGCTCGACGGCACCACCAACTTCCTGCACGGCATTCCGCATTTTGCCATCTCGATCGCTCTCGAACGCAACGGCGAATTGGTTGCCGGCCTCGTCTACAATCCGGTCTGCAACGAAGTGTTCAGCGCCGAGCGCGGCAAGGGCGCCTTTCTCGACGATCGGCGATTGCGGGTTGCCGCTCGATCCGAGCTTGCCGATAGCGTGGTCGTCACCGGCATTCCGCATCGCGGCAAACCGGACCATGAGCCATTCCTGAAAGAGCTGAAATCGGTGATGGAGACATGCGCAGGCGTGCGGCGCACCGGCGCCGCCGCTCTCGACCTCGCCTGGGTGGCCGCAGGGCGATTCGACGGGTTCTGGGAGCGCAATCTGCGCCCTTGGGATCTCGCCGCCGGCATCGTCATCCTCCGCGAAGCGGGCGGCTACGTCACCGACCTCAGCGGCAAAGATCGTATCTTAGAGACCGGAAGCGTCGTCGCCGGCAACGAAGCCATTCATCGCAAGCTCTTGACCCAGCTAAAGGGCGCAAGAACGCCCGAGACCGGCGTGGCGGCACCGACCGCCTAGCTCTGCATGGCGAAGGCGGAATTATCGGCCTGCAGATTTCGTAGCTGACGCCGTCAGGCCGTCGCCCTGAGGTTGCCGTTTCGCCTTAATTAGTATTCATCTACTCTTTGCGTGTTACCGGAACTCGCGCGAGCACCATGGCACCGCCGACGCCTTACAAAGCGAAGCTCACCTACCCGCAAGTCTTTCTGTGGCGGATGAGTTTGTTTCTCATCCTTGCGATTCTGCTCTCCATCATTTTGGACGGGCAGACGCAGCAACTGCGGCAGAGCTTCATGGCCAACCCGGCTTTGAACGGGCTCATTCTCGGCGTGCTGTTCGTCGGCATCGTCTATGCGTTCCGTCAGGTGCTGCGCCTCTATCCCGAAATCAAATGGGTGAATAATTTTCGCCTTTCCGAGCCCGGCATCTCGGTCACATCGAAGCCGGTGCTGCTCGCCCCGATGGCGACGATGCTCCGCGATCGCACCGGTCAATTATCCCTCGCTTCGGGATCCATGCGCTCGCTGCTTGAATCGGTAGCCTCGCGTCTCGACGAGCAGCGCGAAACGACGCGCTATCTTGTCGGCCTCCTGGTGTTCCTCGGCCTCCTCGGCACGTTTTGGGGCTTGCTCGAGACTGTCACCTCGGTCGGCACCACGATCGGCGCCCTCGACGGCGGCGGCGGCGAAAGCGTGATGATGTTCGATCAGCTGAAAGAGGGACTGGCGGCGCCGCTGAAGGGCATGGGCATCGCCTTTTCTTCTTCCATGTTCGGACTTGGCGGTTCGCTCATCATCGGCTTCCTCGATCTGCAGGCCGGCCACGCGCAGGGGCGCTTCTACAACGAGCTGGAAGACTGGCTGTCGGGCATCACCGAGCTGCAGCCGGCCGAAGGCGGCGCCGTTGCCGGCCTGCCGCCGCAGCTCCGCTTCGCTCTTCTCGACATGCAGCGTTCCCTCTCCGATCTCGGCGACAAAGTCGAGACGCGCGCGCTTGGTGATAACACCGGCGGCGCGGTCAAGGACCTCGCGCAAGGCGTGGAAAAGCTGATCAAGCAGATGCGCGCCGAGCAGAAGGTCGTACGGGAATGGGCCGACGAGCAGGCGCAGCAGCAGCTCGAACTCGCCACCATGCTGCGGCAGATCTCCGACCGGTCGAAGCCGGTCGGAGCTGACGAGCCGAAATAGCGATGGCGCTCGCGCGCAGCCGTCGCCGGACGAGCGAGGCCAATTACTGGCCGGGCTTCGTGGACATGCTGTCCACGCTGCTGCTCGTGGTGATCTTCCTTATGTCGCTGTTCATGCTCAGCAACTATTTCGTGACGCAGCAAACGAGCGGCAAGGACACGATGCTGGCGCGCCTCAATCGCCAGCTGTCGCAGCTCACCGAGCTGCTGGCGCTCGAACGTTCCAAGAAGCAGTCGGTCGAAGACAGCCTCTCCTCCCTGCAGGCGACGCTCCTCGATAAGGACAAAGAGATGGCCCAGCTGTCGGGGCTGCTTGGCGAGCAAGGCGGGCAGGTGCAAGGCGCGGAAGCGCGAGTTACGGCCCTGACCGGCCAGCTTGACCAGCAAAAGCGCATCACCAACGAAGCGCTGGCGAAGGTCGAGATCCTCAATCAGCAGATCGCCGCGCTTCGCTTACAGATGGCGGCGTTGCAGGAAGCGCTCGACGCCTCCGAGGTGAAGGACCGCGACAGCCAGGTCAAGATCGCCGATCTCGGCCAGCGCCTGAATGTCGCCCTCGCCAAGAAGGTGCAGGAGCTTGCCCGCTATCGTTCGGACTTTTTCGGAAAGTTGCGCGAGGTGCTCGGCTCGCGGCCGGACTTCCAGCTCGTCGGCGATCGCTTCGTGTTTCCCGCCGACGTGTTTTTCGACACTGCCTCCGCCGAGCTGAAGCCGGAGGCGACTCCGCCCCTCGACAAGCTCGCCGATGCGTTGAAGCAGCTCGACACGCAGATCCCGCCCGACATCGCCTGGGTGCTTCGTATCGATGGCCACACCGACATTCGCCCCATGTTCACGGCCGACTTTGCTTCGAACTGGGAGCTGTCCTCGGCGCGTGCGATTTCCGTCGTTCGCTACCTGATCGACAAGGGCGTCTCGCCAACCCGCCTCGTCGCCGCGGGCTTTGGCGAGTTTCAGCCGCTCGACAGCGGCGACACCGAAGAATCCCATCGCAAGAACCGCCGCATCGAGCTGAAACTGACCGAGCGCTAGCGGCCAAGACCGCAGAATCGGGCCTTGACCGGCGCGGCCGTTGTTATGTTATATCATTCATCATGAACGCGGCCCGGCACGCACATCCGAAGCTTTCCCGGAACCAGGGCGAAATCCTCTCCTGCCTACGCAAGGCGAAGGAGCCGTTGAGCGCCTACGCCATACTCGATCGCGTGCGCGCGTTCGGCATTTCGCATCCTCCCACCGTCTACCGCGCGCTCTCGGACCTGATCGAGCTCGGCATGGTGCATCGCCTGAAATCGCGTGCCGCCTTCATCGCCTGCGATCATGGCGGCTGCGACGGGCGGGCGGCCTTCGCCATCTGCGGCACTTGCGAGAAAGTGGTGGAGATTCCCTTGAGCTCGAAGGAGGAGAAGGCGCTGCTCGCGCTTGCGCCGAAGGGCATCGAAGCGAAGCAGGTGACGCTCGAGATCGCGGGACTCTGCGAGGCCTGCCGTCCAGGCCGTCCGGCATGATGGAGCGAAGCGTCGCGCATACGGGTCCGCACGGACCTGCAGGGCCGCCGCGGCTCCGACCTTCGCTGCTGCGTCTCTCCGTCCCGGCGCGCCTGATCCTTGCCGCGGGCGCCGCTCTTGTCGTTTGGGCAGCGTTGCTTCTCGCACTTGCATGAAAAACCGCGCTGCGCCCGCCATCGTCTTTCACGATCTCACGCTCGGCTATGACCGGCGCCCGGCCGTGCACCATGTAAGCGGCGCCGTCGCAAGCGGCGAGATGCTGGCGCTTGTCGGCCCGAACGGCGCGGGGAAATCGACGCTGCTGAAAGGCATCACCGGCGAGATCAAGCCGCTTGGCGGCCGCGTCGCGCTCAACGGAGCAACGCCGAGGCAGATCGCCTATCTGCCGCAGCAAATCGAGATCGACCGCTCCTTTCCGATCTCCGTGTTCGACTGTGTCGCCATGGGTCTCTGGCACAAGATCGGCATCTGGCGGGGGCTAACGCCAAGCGACAAGGACCGCGTCGCGCATGCGCTTTCGACCCTCGGCATCCTCGACCTCGCCAATCGGCCGATCGGCACCCTGTCGGGCGGTCAATTCCAGCGCGCGCTATTCGCCCGGCTGCTGCTGCAGGACAGCCGCCTGATCCTGCTCGACGAGCCGTTTCGCGCCATCGACGCAAAAACCGTGGCCGACCTCCTCGCGCTCATCCGCGGCTGGCACGAAGAGGGACGGACAGTGATCGCCGCCCTGCACGATCTGCCGCAGGTGCGGGCGAATTTCGGCAAGTGCCTGCTGCTTGCGCGCGACGCCGTCGCTTGGGGCGACACGCGCAAAGTTCTGACACCGGCCAATCTCGCCAAAGCGCGCCATGCCGTCGAAGGCTGGGAAGATCACGCGGAGATCTGCGAACGGGAGCCTGCGCCCGCCCATGCGAAAGAGCGGGAGCCGGCATGATCGAGCCTATCCTTCAGCCCTTCGTCGAATTCGCCTTCATGCGCCGCGCGCTTGCCGGCTTGTTGGCGCTTTCGGTCAGCGCTCCGCCGATCGGCGTGTTCCTGGTGCTCAGGCGCATGAGCTTGATGGGCGATGCCCTCGGCCACGCGATCCTCCCCGGGGCGGCCATCGCCTATCTGCTGGCCGGCCTGTCCCTCGTTGCGATGAGCTTTGGAGCCATGCTCGCGGGCCTTGCCGTGGTGCTGGCAGCGGGCCTCGTCGCGCGGGCGACCATCATCCGCGAGGATGCGAGCCTCGCCGCCTTCTATCTCCTGTCGCTCGCGCTCGGGGTGACGATCGTCTCGGCGCGCGGCAGCAATGTCGATCTCTTCCACGTCCTCTTCGGCAATGTGCTGGCGCTCGACGACCAGGCGTTGTTCCTCGTGGCTGGCATCGCCACCGTGTCGCTTGCCCTGCTTGCGGCGATCTACAGGCCGCTGGTGCTTGAATGTTTCGACCCGCACTTCTTACGGTCTGTCAGCCGCGCAAGCTTCTCGACGCATCTCTTGTTTCTGGTGCTTGTCGTCCTCAGCCTTGTCAGCGGATTTCAAGCGCTCGGCACCTTGCTCGCCGTCGGCATCATGCTGCTTCCAGCCATCACCGCACGCTTCTGGGCCGAGGACATCACCGGGATGCTGATCGCCGCCGTCGCCGCAGCCTCGATCGCAAGCGTTGGCGGACTGCTCCTCTCTTATCACGCCAATTTGGCGGCGGGCCCCGCCATCATCCTTCTCAGCGGCGCCGGCTATGTGCTGTCGGTGCTCGCCGGACCGAAAGGGGGAGTGCTCTGGCGGCTTCTCCCACGCAGACATCTCGAAGCTTGAACCGCACAAAGGAACGTCGTCCCATGATCCCTCGCATCGTCGCGCAATTCTTCTTGGCGGTGCCGCTGATCGCGGCCGGAACGCTGCAGGGGCATGCCGAGGCAAGGGTGAAGGCGGTCGCCTCCTTCAGCATCCTCGGAGACATGGTGAAGCAGGTGGGCGGCGACCGCGTGGAGGTCACGACCCTCATCGGCCCGAATGGCGACGCGCATGTTTACAGTCCGACCCCTGCCGATGCGAAGGCGCTCGCCCGCGCCGACATCCTTGTCATCAACGGCCTCGGCTTCGAAGGCTGGATGGAGCGCCTCAGGGACTCCTCGGGATTTAAGGGAAAGCTCGTCACCGCTTCGAGCGGCGTAATCCCAATCAAGGTTTCCGGCGAGCTCGGCCATGCAGGGCATGAACACGAGCATGGCGAAGCGCAGCATCAGCATGAAGAACACGACACCCACCATCATGGCGATGTCGACCCGCATGCCTGGCAGGATCTCGCCAACGGCAAGACCTATGTCGCCAACATTCGCGACGGCCTCATCACCGCCGATCCGGAAGGCAAGCCGATCTACGAGGCGAATGCCGCCAAATATCTGGAAGCGATGGAGACGCTGGAAGCACAGGTGAAACAGAGTCTCGGGAAATTGCCGGCAGCGCGGCGGAAGATCATCACCAGCCACGACGCCTTCGGTTATTTCGCCGACGCCTATGGCCTCGACATCATCGCGCCGGAGGGCGTCAGCACCGAAAGCGAAGCCTCGGCCAAGGACATCGCCAAGATCGTCCGGCAGATCAAAGCCGAGAAGATTCCGGCTGCCTTCCTCGAAAACATCACCGACCGGCGCCTGCTCGACCAGATCGCCAGCGAGACCGGCGCGAGGATCGGCGGCACCCTCTATTCCGACGCGCTCTCAGAGAAGGATGGCCCCGCCCCCACCTATCTCGACATGTTCCGCCACAATGTGCAGGCGCTGACGGCGGCGCTTTCGAGCTAGGTTGCGACCCTCAGCGGCGCTGGCGCGGGCCCCACAAATCTGATTTATCCAAGGCCATGAAGCCCGAGATGCGTAGGCCTTCGATTGGCGTGGACGTCGGCGGCGTCACCATCGGCGGGACGGCGCCGGTCGTCGTGCAGTCGATGACCAACACCGACACCGCCGACATCGATGCGACCGTCACCCAGGTGGCGAGCCTTTCCCGCGCCGGCTCCGAGCTTGTCCGCATCACCGTCGATCGCGCCGAAGCCGCGGCGGCCGTGCCGCATATTCGCGACAAGCTGGCGGCGCGCGGCGTCGAGGTGCCGCTGATCGGCGATTTTCACTATAACGGTCACACGCTCCTTGCCGAGCATCCGGCCTGCGCCGAAGCGCTGGCCAAATATCGCATCAATCCCGGCAATGTCGGCTTCAAGGATAAGCGCGACAAGCAATTCGGTGCCATCATCGACATCGCGCTGAACTATGCAAAGCCGGTCCGCATCGGCGTCAATTGGGGGAGCCTCGATCAGGAGCTTCTCACCCGGCTGATGGACGAGAATGCCCTGCTGCCTGCGCCGAAAGACGCGCGCGCCGTCATGCATGAGGCCATCGTGCAGTCGGCGCTGCTCAGCGCCGAGCGCGCCATCGAGCTCGGGCTTGGACCGGACCGCATCGTGCTATCGGCCAAGGTCAGCGCGGTTCAGGATCTGATCGCCGTCTATGTCATGCTCGCTTCACGTTCGAACCTTGCGCTGCATCTCGGCCTCACCGAGGCGGGCATGGGCTCGAAGGGCATCGTCGCATCATCCGCCGCGCTCTCCGTCCTGCTGCAGCAAGGCATCGGCGACACCATCCGTATTTCGCTGACGCCGGAGCCGAATGGCGATCGCAGCCTTGAGGTGCAGGTCGCGCAGGAGCTCTTGCAGAGCATGGGCTTCCGCAGTTTCGTGCCGCTCGTCGCCGCCTGCCCCGGCTGCGGGCGCACCACCTCGACCACCTTCCAGGAGCTTGCCCGCGACATCCAGGATTTCATCCGCGACTCGATGCCGGAGTGGAAGCGGACCTATCCCGGCGTCGAAAATCTCACCGTCGCGGTGATGGGCTGTATCGTCAACGGACCCGGCAAATCGAAGCACGCCGATATCGGCATCTCGCTTCCCGGCACAGGCGAAGCACCAGCCGCGCCGGTCTTCGTCGACGGGAAGAAGGTCCTCACCTTGCGCGGTCCAGGCGCCGCTGCCGAATTCAAGCAGATGGTGATCGACTATATCGAGCGGCGTTTCGGCCGCGCCGGCCGGCACCTCCCCGCCGCGGAATAGAGCTCAATCCTGGATCGCGTCGCCAATCAGGCCGACGGTCAGCGCTAGAATCGTCACATTGAAGAAGAAGGCGACGACGCCTTGCAGGATGACGGTGCGGCGGATGCGCTCGCCGGTGATCTGCACGTCGGAGACCGCCGTCGAGGTGCCGATGGTGAAGGCGAAATAGGCAAAGTCGAAATAGTCCGGCTCCTGCTGGCCGGGAAAATTGAGACCGCTGCCCTTCCCCTTCCCCTCGCCGTAATATTCATGGGCGTAATGCAGCGCAAAGATCGTCGCGATGAGGGTCCAGGAGAGGATGACCGTCGCGTAAAGAAAGACGAGGCCATCCAGAGCGCGGATTTCTTCCCGCGTCGAGAGCTCGAGCCAGACGAATACGGCGCCGAAGCAGACGGCACAGGCGACGAGGGTCATGAGCAGAACGGCGATGCTGCCCACATCCTCGATATTCGCGCGGCGCCGGATCTGCGCCGTGTCGGAACGGAGGAACAGCCGGAAGGCGACGGCGAGATAGACCGCGATGCCCAAATCCCAGGCAAGGAGCGAGCGCGTCACCACATGCAGCTCGCCGGCAAACTGGGTGAGGAGACCAAAGACGGCGAAGCCGGTAAGCAGCGCGAGCGGAAGCCGGGGCCGCGCCAAGAGCACCCGCAAGGGAAGCGGCCAGGTCTTTTTCGGCGGCCATAGCGAGCCGGTCATGCCGCGTTGCCTCGCGAGGCGACATAGCGGGCAGCATCTTGCAGCGTCTCGGCACGCGTCCCGAAAGGCGCAAGGGCCGCGATGGCATTCTCGGTCAGCGTACGCAGCCTGTCGCGGCTTTCCTCGATCCCGAGCAGTCCGACGAGGGTGGCCTTGCCGCGTCCTGCGTCCTTGGCCACCGCCTTTCCGGCCGTAGCGGCATCGCCTTCCGCGTCAATGAGATCGTCGGCAAGCTGAAAGGCTTGGCCGAAGGCGGAGGCAAAGGCGAGCAGCGCCTCGCGTGACATCTGATCGGCGCCGCCAAGCACGGCGCCCGCCTCGCAGGCAAAGCCGAACAGCGCGCCGGTCTTCATGGCCTGCATACGGGCTATGTCCGCATCCCGGTTAGCGCCCCCCTCTGAGGCGAGATCGAGGGCCTGCCCGCCCGCCATGCCATCGACGCCGGCGGCGCGGGCGAGCAATCCGATCAGCGCAATCCGAACGCTGGCGTCGGCATGCGTCGAGGGCCGGCTCAGGATCTCGAAGGCGAAGGTGAGAAGCGCGTCGCCCGGCGAGCACGGCCGTCGCCTCATCGAAGGCGACATGGACGGTCGGGCGGCCCCTCCGGATGTTGTCGTCGTCCATCGAGGGGAGATCGTCATGCACGAGCGAATAGCAATGCATGCATTCGAGCGCCGAAGCGGCGTCGAGCGCATCGTCCTCGGCGACGCCGAACAGGGCGGCGGCCTGAATGAGCAGAAAAGGGCGTAAGCGCTTCCCGCCGCCGAGCGCCGCATAGCGCATGGCGGCGGCAAGCCGCGCGTCCGCGGACGGTCCCGGCGACGGCGGAAGCAGCGCATCGAGCCGCGCCTCGATCAGGGCGGCGATGCGTTCGAGTTCTCTGGCGAAGACCATTTTCGGATGAACTGTGAGCTTTCGAGATCTGCCGCAGCCTCGCCGCACCCTAGCCGCACGTTGCCCTTGGCGGCAACCAAAGGGTAGAAGCGAGCGACATGACGACCGAGCCAAAGTCTCGCCCCGCCACGCCGGGACCTTCGGGGGAAGCCCAAGGCCTGCCGGAAACCCCCGAGCCGAAGGCCCCAGGCGCCGCGGAGGCAGACGCTCCAGCCCTTCCCGGACCGCCTCCATCCGAGGAAACCGGTGTGCCGCCGGCGGAGAACGTCTTCGCGCCGGACATCGAGGATGCAGCCGCGCCGGCGGAGCAGCTTCCGGAAATCCCGGAGGGGTCGGGACCGCAGGAAGCACCGTCACCGGCAGAACCTCCCACCGACACTCCGACAGCCGAAGGGCCGCAGCCCTCGGCCGAAGACAGCAGCCCCGCGCCGCAAGAGCCAATCGCGGCCGAGCCGACCGCCGCAGGGCCGGGCCCGAGCGCGGAACCCGAGCCGCTCATTGCCGCGCGCGTGCCGCCGGGCTTGGCTCCGGAAACGTATGACGAGATCCGTCCTCGCCGATCCTGGCCGCGGATCGTCGCGCTGATGCTGCTCCTTGGCGCTTTCACGGTTGTCGCCACCGCGGTGCTGTTCCGCTTCGTCAATCCGCCCTTCACCACGGTGATGGTGGCGGAGAAGATCAAGGGATTGACGCTGAGGCGGCAATGGGTGCCGCTCAATCGCATCTCGCCGAATTTGCGCCTCGCCGTCATCGCCAGCGAAGATGGCCGCTTCTGCGAGCATTGGGGCGTGGATTGGGGCGCCGTCAGAGACTCGGTCGAGGAAAGCCGCAAAGGGGGCTTCCGCGGCGCGAGCACCATCACCATGCAGACCGCCAAGAATCTCTATCTCTGGACGGAGCGGAGCTATGTGCGAAAGCTGATGGAAGTCCCCCTCGCTTATCTCCTCTCGGTGTTGTGGCCGAAGGAGCGGGTGATGGAGGTTTATCTCAACGTCGCCCAATGGGGACCCGGCATCTTCGGCGCAGAGGCGGCAAGCCGGCGCTATTTCGGCAAAAGCGCCTCGGCCCTCAACCGCCGGGAGGCGCTACTTCTGGCGGTGTCGCTGCCGAGCCCGCGCTTGCGCAATCCGGCAAGGCCGAGCGCGCGGATGGTGCGCCTGGCAAAGTCGGTCGAGAGGCGGATGCCGGTGATCGCCGCCCGCGCCGCTTGCGTGCGGCCTCAAGCTGCGGCTAAGAGCCGGACTGGCTCTGGCCAGGGACGGCGTCAGCCCCTATAAGGGCGCGCATGCGAGCCTGCCGAGGCTCAATTTTCTGAGGTTGAGAAATGGCTGTACCCAAACGAAAAACCTCGCGCATGAAGCGCGGCAACCGGCGGTCTCATCACGCCCTTGGCACCCAGGCCTATGTCGAGGACAAGGATTCCGGCGAGTTGCGCCGTCCGCACCACATCGACCTGAAGTCCGGAAAATATCGCGGGCGCCAGGTTCTGACAGTGAAGAGCGAAGGCTAAGCCGCATTTCTGTGGAACTCTAACCGAGGCTGAGGGGTCATCACCTACATGGCCGTGTTAGAGTCCCCACCGCAAGACAGGCGCGTTCGCCGCTATGCCGGTCCGAACGTGCTCGCCGTCGATACCCCTGCTCGCCTTCGTGGTCATCGCTTATGCCGCGTTCGCTATCGGCGGCGCCGATTTTGCGGCGGAGCGGTTCAGCATCACGATGCCCTCGGGCGCGATTTGGACGATCTCGCTCAGCGATCTGTTGCTCGCTGGCGCGCTCTTCGTCCTCTTCTTCGAGATTCTGAAATCGACGCGGACCGGCGGCAATTCCGTGGTCGATCACGCTTTGTCGATGATCGTGTTCATGGTCTGCCTGATCCTGTTCCTGGTTTGGCAGCCTGCCGCGAGCTCGCTGTTCTTCCTCATCACGCTGATCAGCCTTGTGGACGTGATGGCGGGCTTTTCCGTCACTATCCGCGCGGCTCGGCGAGACTATACGGTCGGGGATTAAAGGCGCGGACGCGAACGATTAGCGCCGTGACAGCTCGTCCAGCCGGTCCTTCACCGCGGACAGCTCCGCTTTCAGGTTGGCGATCTCATCATCGCTCTTATTCGGCTGCGGCTCTTCACGCTTGCTTGGTTCCGCCGCGGCGGATTTGACCTCGTCCCCTGCCGCGAAGGGGCTGAACAGCCCGAGCGCGCGTTCGAAAGTGACGAAGTTCTTGCGCACCTGATCCTGCATCGCCTCGAATGCTGCAGTGCCGAAGACATGCGCGAAGCGACGCCGATATTCCTCTTGCTGGCGGGTGAGCGAGTTGAGGCTGAATTCGAGATAGCTCGGCACCAGGCGCTGCATGCTGTCGCCGTAAAAGCGGATCAGCTGCCGAAGGAAACGGATAGGAAGGAGGTTGGTGCCCCGGCTTTCTTGCTCAACGATGATCTGAGTGAGGACCGCATGGGTCAGATCTTCGCCGGTCTTCGCGTCATAGACGACGAAATCCCGCTCAGACCTCACCATTTCGGCGAGATCCTCGAGCGTGACGTAAGTGCTGGTGTCGGTGTTGTAGAGCCTGCGGTTCGCGTATTTCTTGATGATGACCGGCCGGTTCTCCTGGTCCGCGTCGCGTGCCACGTCTTTCCAACTCCCTGGTGCCGCCGGCTCGCCTCGGCCGGGAAAAAGCATACCGCACTTGCGAAATCACTAGCATGTTCCTTGTGCGTAGCACCAGGGGCTTTGCCGCAGCGGCGAAGGCCCGTGGGCTTCCCACGGCTGGGTCCCTAAGCTATGAGCTAGGTCCCTTGGGACCTGGAGATTGGCATGAAAGACGAAGATGTTGTCATCGTCGCCGCGGCGAGAACGCCGGTCGGCTCATTCAACGGTTCGCTATCGAGCCTGCCTGCGCATGCGCTCGGCGAAGTCGCGATTCGCGCCGCCCTGGAACGGGCGAAGGTCGAGCCGGCCGAGGTGGACGAAGTCATCATGGGCCAGGTGCTGACCGCGGGCCAAGGCCAGAACCCAGCACGCCAAGCCTCCGTCGCCGCCGGCATCCCGGTGGAGAAGACCGCCTGGGGCCTCAATCAGGTCTGCGGCTCTGGATTGCGCGCCGTCGCCGTCGGCGCTCAGCAGATCGCCGTTGGCGACGCGGATATCGTGGTGGCGGGCGGCCAGGAGAGCATGAGCCTTGCCCCTCACCTCGCCCATCTCCGCGATGGCAAGAAAATGGGCCACATGGAATTCGTCGACAGCATGATCAAAGACGGGCTGTGGGAGGCCTTTAACGGCTACCACATGGGCACCACGGCGGAGAATGTCGCGCGCCAGTGGCAGATCACCCGCGAAGATCAGGACAAATTCGCCACGGCTTCACAGAACAAGGCCGAGGCCGCCAAGAAGGCCGGCAAGTTCAAGGACGAGATCGCGCCGGTGACGGTGAAGACCCGCAAAGGGGAAACCGTGGTGAGCGAGGATGAGTACATCCGCGAGGGCGCCAAGATTGAAGACACGGCGAAGCTTCGCCCGGCTTTCGACAAGGAAGGCAGCGTGACCGCGGGCAACGCGTCGGGCATCAATGACGGCGCCGCAGCCGTGGTGCTGATGTCGGCCAAGGAAGCAAAGCGCCGGAAACTGAAGCCGCTCGCCCGCATCGCCTCCTGGGCAACCGTCGGGGTCGATCCGAAGGTGATGGGCTCTGGACCCATTCCCGCTTCACGCAAGGCGCTGGAGAAGGCAGGTTGGAAAATCGGCGACCTCGACCTCATCGAAGCCAACGAAGCCTTCGCCGCGCAGGCGCTTGCCGTCAACAAGGATCTCGGCCTCGACGCGAGCAAGGTCAACGTCAATGGCGGCTCGATCGCCATTGGCCACCCGATCGGCGCCTCCGGCGCGCGCGTTCTCGTCACGCTGCTGCATGAGATGCAGCGGAGCGACGCCAAGAAAGGCCTTGCCACTTTGTGCATCGGCGGCGGCATGGGCATCGCCATGTGCGTCGAGCGCGAATAGTCAACGAGCCGAACAGAGTTTGGCCCCGCGGCAGAAAAACCGCGGGGCGCGCAGTCGATAGAACGAGGCGCCGGAAAAGGCGCCATAATGGGAGGGAACAGGAGATGGGGAGAGTTGCTCTCGTCACCGGCGGTACGCGTGGAATCGGCGCCGCGGTCTCAAAGGCGCTGAAAGGCGCGGGCTACAATGTCGCCGCGAGTTACGCCGGCAATGACGACGCAGCTCAAACCTTCAAGAAAGAAACGAAGATCCCCGTCTTCAAATGGGATGTCGGCGACGCCGCCGCCTGCGAGCAGGGCATCGTCTCCGTCGAGAACGAGGTCGGCCCCATCGAGGTGCTGGTGAACAATGCCGGCATCAGCCGCGACGCCATGCTGCAGAAGATGAGCCACGACCAATGGGAGCAAGTGATGCGCACCGACCTCAACTCGGTGTTCAACATGACGCGCCCGGTCATCAACGCTATGCGCGAGCGTGGCTTCGGTCGCATCATCAACATCTCCTCGATCAACGGGCAGAAGGGCCAGCTCGGCCTCACCAATTATTGCGCCGCCAAGGCCGGCATGATCGGTTTTACCCGGGCGCTGGCGCTGGAAAGCGCGCGGAAGGGCATCACCGTGAACGCCATCGCGCCTGGCTATGTGAACACGGAGCTGCTCGCCAATGTGTCGGAAGATGTGATGAAGGCCATCGTCGGCCAAATTCCGGTCGGACGCCTCGGCGAGGCGGAGGAGGTGGCGCGCTGCGTCCTGTTCCTTGCCGCCGACGAAGCGGCTTGGATCACGGGCTCGACGCTCACCATCAATGGCGGCCAGCATATGGATTAGGGGGGTCTAAACCTCCCCTGCCTATCCGGCAGCGCGCAACGCCGATCCCGCTGCTCCTCGCTCTCCCCTTGGGGAGAGCACGCGCACTTCTTGGTGCGCGGTGAGGGGGAGAGGCAGCCCCCTCACCCGCCTCGCTGTCGCTCGGCGTCCTCTCCCTAAGGGGAGAGGAATCGTGAGTAGACAATCGGAGCTAGGGCTCGAAGCCCTGGGGCGCGAGCTCGAATCCGGCAAAGTCGAAGCCCGGCGCCACCGTGCAGCCAAGAAGCGTCCATTCGCCCAAGCTCTCCGCGCTTTGCCATGCGTTCGGCGGGACCAACGCCTGCGGTATCTCTCCGTCGTGCCAATTCGGTCCGAGCCGATAGTCTTCCCGTGCTTCGCCTTGCTTGACGCGAAGCAGGAGCGGCGCGCCGCCATGCCAATGCCAAAACTCGGCGGCGTCGACCCGATGCCAGCGCGACACCTCTCCGGCCTTCAGGAGAAAGAGGATGGCGGTGGAATGCGCGCGGCCGGCATGACCTTCCACATCGCGGAAGGTCTCGCGGTAATGGCCGCCCTCGGGGTGCGGAAGGAGTTTGAACAGAGCGATCACTTCCGCTGCTGTCAACGAGCCCTGAACTCATAGCCAAGACGTTACCCGTCATGGCCGGGCTTGTCCCGGCCATCCACGATTGTTCGGTTTCCGAAGACGTGGATGCCCGGCACAGGGCCGGGCATGACGAAATTTACGAGCTTGGCCGCTAGAACCGGTCCTTGCGGCGGCGCGTCTCGCCGAAGATCTCCCACAGCTCCCGCCCTTCCATGCCGAGGCGCTTCTGAATCTCAGGGCTCGACGGCCGTAGGAAGGGATTGGTCGCAAGCTCCTGCGCCATCGTCGTTGGCAGCGCCGGCTCGCCGCGCTCCGCGAGCTTTTCCGCTTCGGCGGCGCGAGCCTGCAGCGCCTCATTCTCCGGCTCGACACTGAGCGCAAAGCGGGCATTGGCCCGCGTATATTCGTGGCCGCAATAGACATTGGTCTCGGGAGGAAGCGCCATCAGCTTTTGCAGCGACCGCCACATCGTCTTGGCGTCGCCTTCCAGCAGCTTGCCGCAGCCGACGGAGAAGAGCGTGTCGCCGACAAAAGCGAGCTTCTCCTCCGGGAAATAGTAGCTGACATGCCCGTTGGTATGTCCCGGCGTTTCGATCACGAGCGCCTTCGCGCTGCCGATCTCGACGATATCGCCCTCTTTCACCTCGACATCGATGTCAGGGATGCTGCGCGCTTCCTTCGCCGGCCCGACGATGGTGCAGCCGGTCTCTTTTTTCACTT
Organism: uncultured Alphaproteobacteria bacterium; assembly: GCA_963786425.1. GTDB lineage: Bacteria > Pseudomonadota > Alphaproteobacteria > Rhizobiales > Methyloligellaceae > Methyloceanibacter. The sequence continues at coordinate 72,897 of CAWAZB010000002.1, forward strand.
TCCTGTTGCCGGCGGTGTGGTCGCCATGATGGTGGGTGGTCAAGATGTGGGTCAGCGACCAGCCCGTCTTGGCAAGCGCCGCCAGGACCTGGTCCGCGTCCGGCGCATCGATGGAAGCGGTCGCGCCGGTTTTTGGGTCATGCACCAGGACCCCGTAATTGTCGCTTCGCGCGGGAAATTGGTGAATCTCGAGCATCGCCGTTTCAGGTCTCCAATTGGGGGTATTTGATGCGGTTACGCCGCTCACCGGCTCTTACCCCAAGCAACTATGTTATGGATGCGTGGAAGAAGGGCAAGCGCACGAACCCGATCCGGTCTTTAGCTCTTTGATAAACAGCGATGCCGCAACTCGACGCATTCGACCTCAAGGATTTTTACGCACGCCGATCGGGCAGATCGTGCGGCGCCTGATCGGCGCAAGGCTACGAGCGCGCTGGACGAATTTGCGCGGCATGACCGTCTTCGGCCTCGGCTTTGCCACGCCCTATCTCGGCGCCTTCAAAGCCGAAGTCACGCGTCTTGGCGCCTTGATGCCGGCCGAGGGCGGCGCGGTCGCCTGGCCGGAAAACGGGAAGAGCGCCTCCGCGCTCGTGGATGAAATGGAGCTGCCGCTCCCCGACGCTAGCGCTGACCGCATTCTCCTCGTGCATTTGCTCGAATGGAGCGGCGCCACCGAGCAGCTCCTCCGCGAGGTGTGGCGGGTGCTATCGCCGAACGGCCGCGTGCTGGTGATCGTGCCGAACCGGCGCGGCCTCTGGGCGCGCGTGGATAGCACTCCCTTCGGCCATGGCCGCCCCTATAGCCGCAGCCAGATCTCCAAACTCCTGAAGGATGCGATGTTCTCGCCCGAGGAGTGGCAATATGCGCTCTATATGCCGCCCTTCTCCTGGCAAATCTTGCTGCGCTGGCCGGTGGTCTGGGAGCGGCTGGGGCTCCTGCTCTGGCCGGCGTTCTCAGGCTTGATCATGGTCGAGGCGTCGAAACAGATTTATGGCGCGATCCCGGCGCGCGAGAGCCGCCGCTTGAGCCGGCGCATCATGCCGATGCCAGCCGGCGTCGCGCCGCGCTCTATTTCGACAGCAGGAACACCGCCTGCTGACCGAACAGATTCTGCATGAACAGCGGCATCGACACGCCGAGCTTCCGGCCATAGGCGTTGAGCGCGACGGCGCGCTCGACCTTGAAGCCGGCGTCGCGGCAAAGATCGAGGAAATCCTTGATCGTGCAGAGATGGATATTCGGCGTGTCGTACCACCGATCCGGAAGGTTGTCGGTCCTCGGCATCTTGCCGCCGAACAACAGCCTTGTGCGCACGGTCCAATGTCCGAAATTCGGAAATGAGACGATGGCGTGCTTGCCGATGCGCAGCAATTGCCCGAGCACGTCTCGCGGCGAATAGGTCGCCTGCAAGGTCTGGCTGAGGATCGCGTAATCGAAAGCAAGATCGGGGTAATGCACGAGGTCGGTGTCCGCATCGCCCTGGATCACGGCCAACCCTTGCGCCACGCAGGAATTCACGCCCGCTTGGCTCAGTTCGATGCCTCTGCCATCCACGTCGCGCTTCGTCTGCAAAAGATGCAGGAGCGTGCCGTCGCCGCAGCCAATATCGATAACGCGCGCGCCCGGCTTCACCATCTCGGCGATGAGGAGAAGGTCGACACGCGACGCTTCTGCCAGGCGCACCGCCTGCGGTGAGACGTTGACGTTCATGTCTGCCACCCTTCAGCCCCGGCAACGCCACGGCGCTTCGCGGCCGCATTCAGAAATCCGCGGATGGTGGCGAACAGCTCCGGCTCGTTGAGCAGGAAAGAATCGTGGCCCTTATTCGTCTTCAGCTCGACAAAGCTGACCTTCGCCGCGACCGCATTCAGCGCATGCACGACCTCGCGGCTCTCCTCGGTGGGGAAGAGCCAGTCGCTGGTGAAGGAGATAAGACAGAAACGGGTGCTCGTGCCCTGAAAGGCATTGGCAAGCACGCCGCCATGGTCCGCGGCGAGATCGAAATAATCCATCGCCCGGGTAATGTAGAGATAGGAATTGGCATCGAAGCGGTCGACGAAGCTCAGCCCCTGATGGCGCAAATAGGATTCCACCTGGAAATCGGCGTCAAAGCCGAAGGTGATCTTTTCCCGGTCCTGCAAATTGCGCCCGAAGCGCGTATGCAGCGCGTCGTCTGAGAGGTAAGTGATGTGCGCGGCCATGCGCGCGACCGCGAGCCCCTTCCGGGGGGCTTTGCCCTCGTCGAGATAGCGGCCCTGGCACCAATCGGGATCCGCCATCACCGCCTGGCGGCCGACCTCGTGGAAGGCGATGTTCTGCGAAGAGTGGCGCGCGGCGCAGGCGATCGGCACCGCGGAGAAGACGCGGTCCTTGTAGGTCGCGGCCCATTCCAGCACCTGCATGCCGCCCATGGAGCCGCCGAGCACGCAAAGCACCTCAGGAATGCCGAGATGGTCGAGGAGCCGCGCCTGCGCCCGCACCATGTCGCCGATGGTGATGACGGGGAAGCCGAGGCCATAAGGCCGCCCGGTTTTCGGATCGATCGAGCTCGGGCCGGTCGAGCCCATGCAGCCGCCGATGACATTCGCGCAGAGGACGAAATAGCGGCCGGTATCGACGGGCTTCCCCGGGCCGACCATCGTCTCCCACCAGCCGGGCTTGCCGGTTACGGGATGTAGATTGGCGACATGCTGGTCGCCGGTCAGCGCATGACAAACGAGGACGAGATTGGATTTCTCCGCGTTCAGAATGCCGTAAGTCTGATAGGCGATGGAATAGGGCGCAAGCGTCTCGCCGCAATCGAGCGGCAGCGGCTCCTCGAAATGGACGATCTCGCTTTGCGGATTGGCGATCTGCGCCAGCCGCACCGAATGGTCTGAAGACCGTCGGGTTGCCGCTGCCTCGCTCATCCGTTTGCTCGCCTCGTCTTAAGTCTCCGGAGCCTAATCCAACGTCCGTGAATGCGCCGGCGTTAGCTAGGAGCTTAGCGCGTAAAGTCAATCTTTTCTTTGCTTTCGCGCCGCTATTGGTCCTAAGAGAGGCCGGCGCCGAGGCAGAGGTCGGCGCTTTCATCTGGAGCATCGGCAATGACCGCCAACCGGGCCTTGCGCCCCCGCCAAGGCATCCTCGACATCGCGCCTTATGTGCCGGGGAAGAGCGCGCTCGACGGGCGATGCGCCGGTCATCAAGCTCTCCTCCAACGAGACGCCGTTCGGGCCCTCCCCCGCCGCGCTCGAAGCCTATGCCCGCGCGGGTGAGCACCTCTCCCGTTACCCGGACGGCTCCGCGCGACCCTTACGCGAGGCGATCGGCAAGCTTTACGGCCTCGATCCCGCCCGCATCGTTTGCGGCGCCGGCTCCGACGAGCTCCTCAATCTGCTTGCCGCCGCCTTTCTCGGTCCCGGCGATGAGGCGATCTATTCCGAGCACGGCTTTCTCGTTTACAGGATCGCCATCCTCGCGCATGGCGCAAAGCCTGTTCCCGCGCCGGAAGCCGCGCTGACCGCCGATGTCGACGCCATTCTGGAACGCGTCACGCCGGCGACGCGGATGGTGTTTCTCGCCAATCCCAACAATCCGACCGGCACCTATCTCGATCATGACGAGGTGCGGCGTCTGCGCGAAGGGTTGCGCGAGGACATCCTCCTCGTGCTCGACGCGGCTTACGCCGAATATATGCGCGCCAACGATTACGAGCCCGGCATCGAGCTCGTGTCAGCGACCGAGAACACGGTGATGACGCGCACCTTCTCGAAGATCTACGGCCTCGCTTCGCTCCGCATCGGCTGGGCCTATTGCCCCGTAGGCGTCGCGGAGGCGCTGAACCGCATCCGCGGGCCGTTCAACGTGTCGGGGCCTGCCATCGCCGCCGGCATCGCCGCGCTTGGCGACCGCGCGCATGTGGCTGCGGCCGCCGACCATAATGAGACCTGGCGCGGCCGCATGGCCGAAGCGCTTGCCGGCATTGGCTTGGAGGTAACGCAGAGCGCGGCCAATTTTCTGCTGGTTCATTTCCCGGAGACGAATGGCCGCTCGGCGCGGGAGGCTGACGCCTTCCTGCATTCACGCCGGATCATCCTGCAGGCGCGTCGAGGAATATGGTTTCCCGCATGCCTTGCGCATGACGATCGGCACCGAGGCGGATAATCGCGCCGTGCTCGATGCGCTGACCGCCTTCATGAGCGAAAGCGGAGCGGGCCGCGCATGAGCACGACCGAACCACTTTTCGACACTATGGCGTTGATCGGCGTCGGGCTGATCGGCTCCTCGATCGCACGGGCGGCACGGGCAGAAGGCATCGTGCGCTCGATCGTCGCTTCGGCGCGCTCGCCGAAGACGCGCGAGCGCGTCGCCGAGCTCGGTCTCGCGGACAAAGTGGTGGAGACGAATGCGGAAGCGGCCGCGGGAGCCGACCTCGTCATCGTCTGCGTGCCCGTCGGTATTTGCGGGGCGGTGGCGAGTGAGATCGCCCCGCAGCTCAAAGCCGGTGCCATCGTCTCGGACGTCGGCTCGGTGAAGGCCTCGGTCTTGCGCGACATGGGCAAGCATTTGCCGAAGAATGTGCATTTCGTCCCAGCCCATCCCGTCGCGGGCACGGAGCATTCGGGTCCCGACGCGGGCTTTGCCGAATTGTTCGAGAATCGTTGGTGCATCCTCACCCCGCCCGACGGCGCCGATGCCGCGGCGGTGGAGAAGCTCGCCACCTTCTGGCGCCGGATTGGCGCCAAGGTCGAGATCATGACCGCCGAGCACCACGATCTCGTGCTCGCCATCACCAGCCACGTGCCGCATCTCATCGCCTACAATATCGTCGGCACCGCCGCCGATATGGAGCGGGTGACGCAGTCGGAAGTGGTGAAGTTCTCCGCCGGCGGCTTCCGCGACTTCACCCGCATCGCCTCTTCGGACCCGGTGATGTGGCGCGACGTCTTCCTCAACAACAAGGACGCGGTGCTGGAAATGCTCGGCCGCTTCTCCGAGGATCTCGCCGCGCTGCAGCGCATGATCCGTTGGGACGACGGCGATGCGCTGGAAAAGCTCTTCACCCGCACCCGCACCATTCGTCGCGGCGTCATCGAGGCGGGGCAAGACACCGCCGCGCCCGATTTCGGCCGCCCGCACGGCCACGAGGAGTGATGCGGCGTAGAGCAAGTTGTCATTCCCGCGAAAGCGGGAATCCAGTGACCACCGAGCTTCCATGATTTCGACGCAACGCGATTACTGGATTGCCCGGTCAAGCCGGGCAATGACAAATGCGGGATGACTGAGCAAGTCTCATCGGCCGGGCTATGGGTGTTCGGCTATGGCTCGCTGATGTGGCGTCCCGGCTTTTCCTATACCGAGGCGCTGCCGGCGATGCTGAAAGGCGCGCATCGCGCGCTCTGCATCAGCTCCGTTCATCATAGGGGCACCGCGGAGCGGCCGGGACTCGTTCTCGGGCTGGCGCAAGGCGGCGCCTGCCGCGGCGTCGCCTTCGCCGTCAGCCCCGGCGAGGAACAAAAGACCATCGCCTATTTGCGCGAGCGCGAGCAGGTCACCGATGTCTATGTCGAGGCCTACCGCATTGTTCGCCTCCTCGACGGGTCGGGGCGCGTTTTCCGGGCCCTCACCTATCTTGTCGACCAGAAGCACGCCCAATATGCCGGACGGCTGTCGCTCGAGGAGCAGGAAAAGCGGGTGCGCGGCGCCGAAGGGCAGTCCGGCCTCAATGTCGAATATGTGCTGAACACCGCGAAGCATTTGGAGGAGGCCGGCATTCACGACGCGATGCTGAGCGCGCTCGCGGCGCGCCTCGCTCGCAACCAAGACTAAAAGATCAGGCGGCGTCGGGCGCGAATTGCAGCGCGGCGAGGCGGGCATAGATCCCTTCCCCGCGGATCAGCCGCTGATGCGTCCCCTCCTCCACCAATTGTCCCTGGTCGAGCACGAGGATGCGGTCAGCGCTCGTGACGGTCGCCAGCCGATGGGCGATGACGAGGGTCGTCCGGCCAACCATGATGGCGTCGAGCGCCCGCTGCACCAGCGTTTCGCTTTCCGCGTCGAGCGCGCTCGTCGCCTCGTCGAGGAGAAGGATCGGCGCGTCGCGCAGGATGGCGCGGGCGATGGCGATGCGCTGACGCTGCCCGGCTGACAGATTGACACCCCCCTCACCCAGCATCGTCGCATAGCCCTGCGGCAGCGCGCGTGATGAAGTCATGCGCGAAGGCGGCGCGCGCAGCCTTTTCAATCTGTTCCTGGCTCGCCTCCGGCGCGCCGAAGCCGATATTGGCGGCAATGGTGTCGGCGAAGAGCGCCGGCTCCTGTGGAACGAGAGCAAAGCGGCGGCGAAGCTCGGCAAGGTCTGCGTTCTCGACTGGAACGCCGTCGACGAGCACGCATCCGCTTTGCGGATCGTAAAAGCGCAAAAGCATTGCGAAGAGCGTGGTCTTTCCCGACCCGGAAGGGCCGACGATGGCCACGCGCTCGCCTGGCGCGGCCCGGAAGGAGACGTGGTTCAGCGCCGCGATCTCGGGGCGCGACGGATAGGCGAAGCACACCCCATCGAAGACGATCTCTCCGCGCGGAGGCTGCGGCAGCGCCACCGGCCGCTCCGGCGACGTGATGTCTGGTTTCACCGCCAGCAGCTCGTTCAGGCGCTCGGCGGCGCCGGCAGCCTGGCTCACCTCCCCCCACACCTCGCTTAAACCCGCAAGCGAGGTTGCTGCGAGGACGGCATAAAGCACGAACTGCCCCAGCCGCCCGCCGGTCATGGTGCCGGCAAGCACATCATGCGCGCCATACCAAAGAATGCCGACGACGCTCGCAAAGACGAGGAAGATGGCAATCGCGGTGAGGCCCGCGCGGGCCTTGGTGCGGTCGCGCGCGGCTTCGAAGGAACGCTCGACCGCCGAGCGAAATTTCTGCCCCGCAGTCGGCTCCAGCGTAAAAGCCTGCAGCACCCGCACCTGAGCGAGGCTTTCATTGGCGTAGGCGGAAGCTCGCGCGAGCGTATCCTGTGCCTCGCGCGACAGCGCCCGCACGGATCGTCCATAGGCGACGAGCGGAAGCACGATCGCCGGGATGGCGACAAGGATGAGGAGAGACAGTCGCGGGCTGGTCACGACCATCATCGCCGCCGCGCCGATGAAGAGCACGAGATTGCGCAGCGCCTGCGACATGGTGGTGCTTGCCGCGGCTTTAAGCTGTGTGGTGTCGGCCGTCAGGCGCGACATCACCTCGCCGGATTGGACGGTCTCGTAAAAGGCGGGACTTAACTGGGTCAGATGCTTGAAAACGTCGGTCCGCAGATCCGCGACCACGCGCTCTCCGATCCAATTCACGAAATAGAAGCGCGCGGCGCTGGCGACCGCGAGAAGGAAGCCGACGCCGACCAGCGTCGCGAAATATTTGTTGACGAGGCTGGGATCGATGCCGCCGAAGCCGACATCGATCATGCGCCGGACGGCAAGCGGCACGACGAGGGTCGCCGCCGCCGCAACCGCCAGGGAAACGACAGCGGCCGCCAGCATGCCCTTATACCGAAGGACGTAGGGAACGAGCCCGAGCAGGGGCCGCAGCCGGCGGCGGCCTTGCGCTTCTTTATCGGCGGATTCAAGCAAAAGGCGGGAGTCTTGTCCGATTGGCTTGGCTGTCACGATCCGGCTCGTCCTCGGCCTGGCTTATGGATGCCGCAATCTACGTGGCTGAGAGCTTCGCGCAAAGTCCGAAGCGCCCCGCCTGCCTGCAGGCTTGTGCCAAATCGTCCGTTGCTCTATAGGGCTCCCGCAATCAACGACAACGCCAGAACCGGGGCTCGTGCCATGAAGAAGGAAATCCATCCCGACTATCATCGCATCAAGGTGGTGATGACGGACGGCACCGAGTTCCTCACCTATTCCACCTATGGCGCCGAAGGCGACACGCTGAAGCTCGACATCGATCCGAAGACGCACCCGGCCTGGACCGGCGGCGGACAACATCTGACCGACCGCGGCGGTCGGCTCACGCGCTTCAAGCGGAAATACGAAGGCTTCATCAAATAGGCTGCTAAGCCGTACGCTCGTCCTTGCCGGGTCCGAAGGCGGCATGGAGACGGGAGAGCTGCGTCTTTAGCGGATTTGCTCCCGTCGCCGCTTCAGTTCCCGGCGACTGGTCGAGCACCAGCATCTGATCGAGCTTGATCACCCGCTCCTGCAGTCTGAGGCTCTGCTCGACGAGGTCCTTCAGGCGCTCGGGCAGCGCGTCGAATTCGCGGCCCTTGCGGCCGCCGTCCTTCAGATTGAATTTGATTTTTCGCTGCTCCTCGAGCCCCTGCTCGGGAGTCAGCTCTCCTTCGCTGACGGCGCGGCGGATCAAGAGCCAAGACGCGAGCTGCATGAGGCGCGTCGTGAGCTGCATGCTTTCCGAGGCATAAGCGAGCGAATAAGGCGGCGGCAGCTTCCGCGCCTCTTTGCGTCCCTCCCCGTCGAGATAGTTGGCGGTCTCCTCCACAAGCGCCATGCCCTCGCGGAAGACCGCACGGAATTGCTCGCTCTGCGCAAATTTCGCGCCAAAGGAAATCGTGACCTTGTCCCCGGCCGCCCGCGTCCCCGTCATCGTTACCCCTCGCTCCCCCAAACACGGGGGCATAGTAGTCGCGGCTGAGAATTTGTTAACCGCCTGCGTGCAAGAGGGTTAAACCCAGCGAATTGGGCAAAAAAAGAGCCGCCTTTGGCGGCTCAGGAAGTTAACAGGGAGGCGTCAAAAACGGAGTGGAAATCGCCACTCGCATCCAGAGGACTGGATGAGCCAAAGCTAGAGCAAAGACGCTAACAACGGGTTAAGGCTAAGCCTCCGTTTACGATTGCGCATTCAGCGCTTGAAAACGGACTCGGCGGCATTGAGCGAGGATTGCTTCGCGGCGCGCGCGGCTTCGACGCGGCCAATTTCCGATTGCAGCTGCTCGATCAGCTGGAGAAGCTCCGCCACCGACAGCTTCGAAAGATCCTGGCCGAGAGTGTAGGTCTTCGGCTTCTTCGGTTCGAGTTCCTCAAGGTCCATGCCCTATTCTAGCATCAAGCCGCTCCGTGCTAACCCCTCCCGGTGCCAATCCCCGACGGAGGCGCTCTGGCCCCGCATGCAGGAGATATAATGCCTTCAGAAACAATGACCGCCATCGAGACGACCGGGCCTGGAGGGCCGGATGTGTTGACTCCGGCAACGCGTTTGCGGCCGACGCCCGGCGACGGCGAAGTGCTGATCAAGGTGAAGGCGGCCGGCATCAACCGCCCCGACGTTTTGCAGCGGCAGGGACTCTATCCGCCGCCGAAGGGGGCATCGGATCTGCTGGGCCTCGAAGTCGCCGGCGAAATTGTTGCGCTTGGCGCCGGCGCCGCGCGCTTCAAGATCGGCGATCAGGTTTGTGCCCTCGTGAATGGAGGCGGCTATGCGGCGTTCGTCGTCGCGCCGGAAAGCACCACCCTTCCCATGCCGGCAAATCTGTCGGCGGTGGAGGCAGCGGCGCTGCCGGAAACGATCTTCACCGTCTGGCATAATGTGTTCGAGCGCGGAGGGCTGAAACCTGGCGAGTGGCTGCTCGTGCATGGCGGCGCGAGCGGCATCGGCACGACCGCCATTCAGATGGCAACTGCGTTCGGCGCCAAGGTGATCGCGACGGCCGGAAGCGCCGAGAAGGTGCATGTCTGCCAGGATCTCGGCGCGGTGCGCGCTGTCGATTACCGCAATGAAGACTTCGTCGAGATCGTGAAGGAGACGACCGGGGGCCACGGCGCCGACGTGATCCTCGATATGGTCGGGGGCGATTATATCGAGCGCAATCTAAGATGCGCCGCGATCGACGGCAGGATCGTCCAAATCGCCTTTCTGAAGGGATCGAAGGTCGAGCTCGACCTGATGCGGCTGATGATGCGCCGCCTCACCCTCACCGGCTCGACCCTTCGCGCGCAGCCCGCCGAGATAAAGGCCCGCATGGCGAGGGCCATCGAGGAGCGCATCTGGCCGCTGATCGCCGGAGGCACCATCAAGCCGGTCATCGACTCGTCATTCCCGCTGGCGGAAGCGGCTGCCGCCCACCGCCGCATCGACGATCCCGACCATGTCGGCAAGATCGTGCTCGTCCTCGAACATTAGGGAAAAAATCCTGCAAGACAGCCGAAGGATTTGCACCCGGATAAGGCAAAGCCTATATAGGCGCCTTCCCCTTCATCTTTTCGATTTGGCTCTCGCCGGAAGGGGGCGAGGGGCTAGCCACTCTCATATCTGAGGCCTCAATATCCATGGACCGCACTCCTCTCATGCCCAAGGCGACGGCCGTCTGGCTCGTCGATAACACCTCCCTCAGCTTCGAGCAGATCGCGGAGTTCTGCGGCTTGCATGTTCTCGAGGTGAAGGGCATCGCCGATGGCGACGTGGCGCACGGCATCAAGGGCATGGATCCCATCTCCTCCGGACAGCTGACGCGCGAGGAGATCGCGAGGGCCGAGAAAGACAGCGCCCACCGGCTGAAACTCGCCGAGACGAAGGTGGAGGTGCCGGTCGTGAAGACGAAGCGCGGGCCCCGCTATACGCCCGTCTCGCGCCGGCAGGACCGGCCGAACGCCATTCTCTGGCTCCTGAAGAACCATTCCGAGCTGAAGGACTCGCAGATCATGCGCCTGGTCGGCACCACCAAGCCGACCATCATTTCGATCAAAGAGCGCTCGCATTGGAACTCGCCAAATCTCATTGCCCAGGACCCGGTGACGCTCGGGCTTTGCTCGCAGATCGACCTCGACGCCGAGGTGAAGAAGGCGGCGGCGCGGCTGGCGCGCGAGCGCGACGCCACGCATGGCGGCGAGCCGAGCAAGGTCGAGACCTTGCTTCCGGCGGAGGAATCGACCGCCCGCGAAGAGCCCGCCGCGCCGGAGGCCCCCTTGGCCAGCACGCTGGCGCAAGAGGCACGAGAGGCAATGGCCGCTCCGGAAGAGGAAGAGGACGTCCCCGACGCCGACTCCGTCTTCGCCAAGCTGAAGGAACTCAAGCGCGACTGACGCTTCCGTCGGCCTTCGCGGCGATCAACCAGCCGCGATGAAGCGCTGTTTCCTCTGGCGCCAACTACATTTTGATGGGCTGCGGCTCACAATCAGGCGACTTTCCGCACTTGGATTTTCAGCTGCTTCATTGCGCTGAGCGCGCGTTGGCGTCGCGGGGTGCGAGCCAGTTATCCCGGTCGAGTGCGTAACAAATTAAGCGCGGTTGTATTTCTTCTTGGCGATCCTTCTCGGTTGCGTTATCAGACGCGTTCCAAAAACGCGCGGTGACCATGAAGACCTGGATTCAACAGGCGTTCGCGCCAGTGAGGCGAATCTTACCTTTACCAGTGGCTGAAGCGGTGCGCTCAACGGGGACGGCTCTCATCGGCCCTTTCCGAAACGCCTACCGCAGCGGCTTCATCAGAAGCTCGTTCGCAAATCGTGCGGTGGATCGGAACGGCAATCCTCTTCCGTGGTACACCTACCCGAGCATCGACTTCCTCAAGACGCAGGACTTCGAGGGGAAGCGCGTTCTTGAGTTCGGATGCGGTCAGTCTACGCCCTGGTGGGCCAGCAGAGCGGCGCACGTTGTTGGGATCGAAGAAAATGTGGAATGGGCCAAAGCGATAGCATCGCGCAACCTGCCCAACGTGACGGTCAAGCATGTGCCGCGCTCGACGCCGAACTATCGCGATCACGTCCTCGCCTACTTGGAGGGGCAGACGTTCGATGTCATCATCATTGATGGAGGGAATCGTTCCTCTGCATGTAAATGCGCGCTGTCAGTGTTGGCCCCTGGAGGTGCGATTATCTGCGACAATGCCGAAGGTTACGGCATGTTCGATGCGCTTCGCGATAGCGGACTGATGCGCGTTGACTTCTACGGCTCATGCCCCGGCGTGGTGCTGCCTCACTTCACATCTATATTCTTCGGGCCGGACTGCTGGATGTTCCGCAATGGTCAGAAGCCGCAACGACCTGACGAGCCTTAATCGTCGACGATCTTGTAGTCGCGCTCCCGCCGGCGTTTCAGACTGTTGACAGCTGCCTAGACCAAACACAGCAATTGATCGAAGGGCTTCTGCTTCGCTAGGGTGCGACAGGGAAACGCATCCTCGGGGCGACATGACAAGCCCGTATGACCGCGACCTCGGCAAAACCGAGGCGAATTACCAACCCTTGACGCCGCTCGTCTTCCTCGAGCGCGCTGCGCACGTTTTTCCGGACCACACCGCCATCGTCCATGGCAACGCCCGCACCTCTTACGCGGAGTTCTACGCGCGTTCGCGCCGCCTCGCCTCGGCGCTAGCCGCGCGCGGCATCGGCAAGGGGGACACGGTGTCGGCGATGCTCGCCAATTCGCCGGCGATGCTCGAAGCGCATTACGGCGTGCCGATGACGGGCGGGGTGCTGCACTCCATCAATACGCGGCTCGATCCGGCGATTGTCGCGTTCATGCTCGACCATGCCGAAACGAAGGTGCTGATCACCGATGTCGAGTTCGCGCCGATCGTCAAGGCGGCGCTTGCCGAGGCGAAAGCAAAACCGGTCGTCATCGACTATTGGGACACCGAACTCGGTCCGGACGGAGAGCGGCTCGGCATCGACTATGAGGACCTCGTCGCCTCCGGCGATCCCGATTATGCCTGGCAGATGCCCGCCGACGAGTGGGACGCCATCACGCTGAATTATACGAGCGGCACGACCGGCAACCCGAAGGGTGTCGTCTATCACCACCGCGGCGCGGCGCTTATGTGCTACTCGAACGCCATCGCCACCGGCATGGGCATGCATCCGGTCTACCTCTGGACCTTGCCCATGTTTCATTGCAACGGCTGGTGCTTTCCCTGGACGCTGTCGGCGATCGCCGGCACGCATGTGTGCCTCCGGGCGGTACGGGCAAAGCCCATCTACGACGCCATCGCCGACCACAACGTCACGCATCTTTCCGGCGCGCCTTTCGTCATGTCGGCTTTGCTGAACGCGACGCCGGAGGAGAAGCGGATCTTCAATCATCGTGTCGCCTTCAATCATGCCGCGGCTCCTCCGCCGGAAGCCGTGCTCGCGCGCATGGCGGAAGCCGGATTCGCGCTGACGCATCTCTACGGCCTGACCGAGACTTATGGTCCCGCCACGATCAATGAATGGCACGCAAAGTGGGACGCGCTGCCGAACGATGAGCGGATCGCCAAGCGTGCGCGGCAGGGCGTCCGCTATGTGGCGCTCGAGGGCCTCGACGTGATGGACCCGGAGACGATGCAGCCGGTCGAGGCTGACGGAGAAACGCTTGGCGAGGTGATGTTCCGCGGCAACATCGTCATGAAGGGCTATCTCAAGAATAAGAAGGCCACCGAAGAGGCCTTCGCCGGCGGCTGGTTCCATTCCGGCGATCTCGGCGTCCTTTACCCCGACGGCTATATCCAGCTGAAGGACCGCTCCAAGGACATCATCATTTCCGGCGGCGAGAACATCTCCTCGATCGAGGTCGAGGACGTGCTCTACAAGCACCCGGCCGTGGCGGCCGCGGCGGTGGTGGCGAAGCCGGACGCAAAATGGGGCGAGACGCCTTGCGCCTTCGTCGAAACGCGCCCCGGCGTCGAGGTGACGGAGGCCGAGATCATCGCCTATTGCAAAGAAAAACTCGCCCGCTTCAAATGCCCGAGCCGTGTCGTCTTCACGGAATTGCCGAAAACCTCCACGGGCAAGATCCAGAAATTCAAGCTGCGGGAGCTGGCCAAGGGCGTCTAAACACCCTGACCCGAGAGCACCACGGGCATTGGCGAAAACTCAGCCCCCGTGGCAGAATGCGGCCGAACCGCATGACAAAGGACGGCGGATGGATAAGTACGGGCTCAACTTCATCAGGCTGCACGAGCATTTCGACGAGCGCGGCCGCATGCGCATCGTCGAGGTTGACGGCGGGGGACTGCCCTTCGTGCCGGTGCGCAGCTTCATCGTCTCCGATGTGCCAACCGGAAAGACGCGCGCCGGACACGCCGTGTCCTGCGACGAGCTTCTGATCGTCGCGAAGGGCTCCTGCGTCATTACGGCAAGGACGAAGGGCGGCCTTCAAGAACACCGGCTGACGCCGGATACGGGCGGCGTGCATCTGCCCCCCGGCACCTGGCTGATCCTCAGCGATTTCGAGGCTGGCACCATTCTCGTCACCTACGCCTCCGAGCGTTACGCAGAGACGCGCTTCTTCGCCGAATATGTCGAGCTCGACCAGAACGCGCCCGGCCCGCCCGAGTGAGCCGCGAGCGCAGGCTCCGGCAACAGCTTTAGCCTAAGGCTTTGGGGGAAGACGCATGACGCTCGACGACCAGTTCAAGCAGATCGCCGAGCTCATGGCGCTCGTCATTCAGGCCGGCGCGGTTCTCGTCGTCACCTTCGGCGCGGCGCAGGCGATGGCATTCGCCGCCGCCGCGGCTTGGCAAGGCGCAGCCGATGCGCAACGCGGCCGTGAGATCTGGCTGAGATTTGCCACCTGGATATTGCTTGCGCTCGAATTTGCGCTCGCCGCCGATCTCGTGCGGACGGCGGTGGCCCCGACCTGGGAGGACATCGGCAAGCTTGCCGTGATCGCGACAATACGCACGATGCTGAATTATTTTCTCGCGAAGGACATCGCCGCCTTTGATCGCAGCGAAAAGAAGGATCCGACCGCTCCGGTTCGGCCGGCAAGACGCCGGCGCGCCGGCTAGGCCAAGCGCGTCATTAATTGCCGAAGGCGCGCCGTAGAAAGTCGCCGAACTGCCCCTCGCGCCGGCGCGGGCGTTCTTCCATTGGCGGATAATCCTCCGCTTGCTGCCCATATTGGGCGCTTCGCTCCTCGGGGGAAAGCGGCGCGATCGCCGTCGCCTCGACCCAGCCCGCGGCGCCGCTATTTGCGTCCCGCACTTGCACCCAGCCGGGCGCTTTCGCCGTCACTTGCACCTGCCAGCCGGAAGGCAGCGCATAAACGATGGCCGAGGTAAGGGTCGGCTCGGCCCGCATGTCGGCCGCACCGGCAACGACACGACCCCATTCGCCCTCACCCACTTCTTGACTGACGCCTTCTTCGCCGGTTTGCCCTTCCGCGCCGTCCTCGCTCCAGGGAAGCGCACCGGCCTCATCCTCTGGCCCCATTGCCGGGCCCTCGGGTCCCGTGGTGGTGGTGTGCGCCGCCTGGTCCGGACCTTGCTCGCCCTCGGGAGCGCTGCTCGCTTCGAATTCGGACGGCTCCGCCTGCTGTCCGGTCGACGGCGCAGCTTCCTCAGGCGCCTTCGGAGCGACGGCCGCGGTCGTCGAGGGATCGGCCCCGGTGGCCATCTTCTCGGTCTCGCATTGGTCTGCGGGAGCGGAAGCGAGGGTCATGCCGTCTGAGCTTTTGCCGCTCACACCCAGAATGGAGTTGGCGAGGAACAGCGTGGACCCGGCGTAAAGCACCCCGCCGATCAGCCAGAGCGTGAGCAACAACTTGCTTTTCATGGCGATTCTCTCCGCTCCGGCCGGATAAGGACGCCGGAGCCGATGGTTAGCGATTCTTTTAGGATTTAATCAGGAACTCGCCAAACAGAGAGTTAACTGCCATGCCAAAATGGCAAGAGCGTGGGGATCTGGCGCATCAGTCGAAGAGTGGTGGCGCTCTAGAAAAAGCGGATCGCGCGCCTGACCGCCCCGGCAACGCCGCGGGGGCCACGACGCCCAGCCCGGCCTTCGCGTTGATATTTCCTCACCGCTGGCCGGCTCTGGGGCTCGACAATGTTGGTGTCTTCGGCGCTGATCTCGCCGCCTTCATAATTGCTCTGCTCAAGCAGCCCGCCATAGATCCAGCCAAGCGGCGCTCCGCCCTCATCGGCGACCTGCACCCAGCCACCCTCCCGCTCGACGGCGCGGAGTTCGGTGGAAGGGGCCACGCTCGTTACGAGGGGCGCGGCCCTCGACGGTCCTGAGCGGAGATTGGCGCCACGGGACGACACGGTGACGAGCTCTGCAGAGGGCTCGTCGACTGCCGAAGCTCATCGACTGTCTTCGGCGATCGTGGCCGTCTCCTGCTCGTTCCAGGGCAGGCTCGTCACGATCCTCCGCGAAGGCCTCTTCGGCCGCCATCTCATCCGGCGCCGAAGATTGGACCGCAACTTGCTCCTCACGGGACTCAACCGGAGCTTCCGTGGGCTCGACATTCTTGACCGCCTCGGCTTGCTCTGCCCTCACGGCAAGTTCGGACGGCGCGCTATCATTGTCCGGGATTGCCGGGGACGACGCGCCGGAAAGGCCGTGGTGGTTATCCGCCATGCGGTCGTGGAGCTGTTTCCGGTCTAAGCGGAGGCGCGGATCGGGTTCGTCGGTCGTGGCCACGGGCAATGCGCCTGCGTCCGGTCGCGGTTCCGCCACCGCCTCCTTTGGCTGCGGCAACAGCAGAGTTTGAGCCGCCAAATCCTCCTCGGTGACGGAGGCCAGCTTGTCATTGGCTCCAGTAATTGTGTGGGTGAGGACGAGCGTGTTGAGCGTGTAGACGCCGGCGCCGACCAACCAAAGAACCAGGAGGAATTTGCGCATGGGACCGTCTCCCTTCCTTGACGGTCACAACCGCTTCGGGCGCCCTCGCGTTCCCGCGACGCGCTTCCCAAGAGCCATTTTCATGAGGATAAGTTGGCGAACCCCAGGGATTCTTCCGCCGGCTCACCCGCCGAAGCGGAGCGCAAGACCGATTCGCGCGAGCTGACGTGGCTGAAAACAGCCTAAAACCACGCCAATCGCCGCTATCCGCCCTGTTAGGGACGGGTGCGCTAGTGGCTTACATCGCCCTTAATTCGTTCGATTTCGTCCTTAAGTCGCAGTTTTTGACGCTTCATTTCCGCGATTTTGAGGTCATCGGCCGTTGGTCTCGCCAGCTCTTCTTCGATCTTGCGATCCAATGCCCGATGCTTTTCCGACAACTCCGCGATGTGTGCGTCAAGCGCCATATCAGGACCTCCGATTCAGTTGTCTCGGATTCATCATAGTGTCAAATTGGCGGGTCCTTGTCCAATCACAGCCGGTTGCGGACGTTAAGGCCCATCCGAGCATGTTGCGCATTCAAGCTTTCGCCGCGATACTTGCAGGCGCTCAAGGACGAGGGGCAAAGCGCCTATGGAGAGCGAGGAGGTTCGCGAGCTCCGGGCGACGTTGCTGAAGCTCAAGCAAGAACATCGCGATCTCGACAGCGCCATTAACGCGCTCGAGGATTCGGGCCGAGCCGACCAATTGCAGCTCAAGCGCCTGAAGAAAAAGAAGCTCTATCTGAAGGACGAGATCTCGCGGATAGAGGATCAGCTCCTCCCCGACATTATCGCGTAGATTTCCGCGCTTCGCGGGCGAGGAGGAGAAGGCCGAGCGTGCCGATGAGAAGCTCGGCCGACAGATAAAAGAGAAAGACCGGGCTCGGGAGCCCGTCGAGTAATATCCCGATTATTCTTCCAAAGGCGAGAGACAGCAGAAAGAAGACCGCCCATATGGTCGCGACATATTTCCACGCCGGCTTGAACGCCGCGATCCCCAAGAAGAGCGCCGTGCCGAGATAAAGACCCATGATCGCCCGATAGATGGCGATTTGGTCGGTGCCCTCGACCTGAATGGTCGTGATGCGGGGCAGAATCTCGCCTGGGGCGAGGCCGTAGCTGAGCGCAATGGGGACGAGATTGGCCGCAACGAGCAGAAGATAGGCGCGGATCATGCTCCCCTCCCGTCCTCACCTCCACGAGCCCGCGCGAATGCGGGTGCTTGCCAAGGCGCGCGCAACCCTTTAATGCCGCGCTCTTCTCGGCGCCAGCATATCCCGGCGGAGCAGCGATGAGCGAAGAAAAGCCTCATGTCGGCATCATCATGGGCAGCAAGTCCGACTGGCCGACGCTCAAAAGCGCTTCGGAAGTCCTCGACCAGCTCAAAGTCCCTTACGAGACGCGCATCGTCTCCGCCCATCGCACCCCGAAGCGCCTCTACGATTACGCCACCACCGCCAAAGAGCGTGGGCTGAAGGTGATCATCGCCGGCGCCGGGGGCGCCGCGCATCTTCCCGGCATGACCGCCTCCATGACGGAGCTGCCGGTGCTCGGCGTGCCGATGGAAAGCAAGGCGCTGAAGGGCCTCGACAGTCTCCTCTCCATTGCCCAGATGCCGGCCGGGGTGCCGGTCGGAACCCTCGCCATCGGCGAGGCAGGCGCCACCAATGCCGGGCTGTTGGCGGCGCAGATCCTCGCGCTTCACGATCGGGCGCTTGCCGCGCGCGTCATGGCTTGGCGTGCGGAGCAGACGAATGGCGTCGCCGAGACTCCCGAGCCGGAGGCTCGGGAGACGCATGGCTGAGGCACTTCCTCCCGGAAGCACCATCGGCATTTTGGGGGGCGGACAGCTCGGCCGCATGCTCAGCCTTGCCGCTGCACGGCTTGGCCTCAAGACCCACATCTACACCGATGAGACGGATGCGCCTGCTTCAGCGGTGGCGGAAGCGACCAGCTTCGGATCTGTCGACGACAAGGCGGCGCTTTCCGCCTTCGCCGCAAAGGTGAACGTTGGCACTTGCGAATTCGAGAATGTGCCGGCCGCGGCTCTCGATGCGGTCGCAGCGCGCGTGCCGGTTTTTCCGTCGGCGAGATCGTTTGCCATCGCCCAGGACCGGCTCGCGGAGAAGGACTTCATCTCCGCCCTCGGCATAGGCGTCGCGCCTTACGCGGCGGTGGAGGACGAGGCGAGCCTCAAAGCGCGCTTTCGCGGACGTGCCGCTCCCGGCTCTCCTGAAGACGCGGCGCTTCGGCTATGACGGCAAGGGCCAGGTGCCGGTGCGGAGCGAGGCCGAGGGCATCGCGGCCTTGACGAAGCTCGGCGGCAAGCCGTCGATCCTGGAAGGCATTGTCGCCTTCGAACGCGAAATCTCCGTGATCGCGGTCCGGGGACAAGACGCGGATATCCGCTTCTACGACGTCGTGGAAAACGTGCATCAGAACGGGATTCTGGCAACCAGCCGCGCGCCGGCTGCAATCGATGCCGAGGGCGAATATGAGGCGCGGCGGATCGCTGGGAAGATCGCCGAGGCGCTTGGTCATGTCGGGGTGCTTTGCGTCGAGATGTTCGATCTCGGCTCCGGGAAGTCCCGCTTTCTCGTCAATGAGATCGCCCCGCGCGTGCACAATTCCGGTCATTGGACCATCGATGCCTGCGAAATCAGCCAGTTCGAGAACCATATTCGTGCCATCGCCGGTTGGCCGCTCGGCGATACCGGGCGTCACAGCGACGCCCTGATGACCAACCTCATCGGCGAGCAGGCCGGGAGATGGCGGGAACTCGCGGATGAACCGGGCCTGGCCCTGCACCTTTATGGAAAGGCGGAGATCCGCGCTGGGCGCAAAATGGGCCATACCACGCGCCTCTACCCGAAAAGCTGAGGTTAGGCTCGCTCTGGACAGGCTGCGGCTCTTTTGTTAGACACCGCCGACGTGGAATCAGACGGTTCCGCGGCGGCTTGGTTTTCCCTGCCGCACCTTCTCAAACAGGAATGGAGCTGATCCAGCGTGCAAGTCGTCGTTCGCGATAACAATGTCGATCAGGCCCTTCGGGCCCTGAAGAAGAAAATGCAGCGCGAAGGCATTTTCCGCGAGATGAAGCTCCGCAATTATTACGAGAAGCCGTCAGAGAAGCGGGCCCGCGAAAAGGCCGAAGCCATTCGCCGGGCACGGAAGCTCGCGCGCAAGAAGGCACAGCGCGAAAGCGGCACGGCGGTCACACGGCCTCGCCCGGCGGCCGCGCCGAGGTAATTCCAGCCAAGATCTTGGCGTCTGCAATGGCCGGGCCGCGTCCGGCCATTTTCATTTGCGCTCGACGTTAGGACGGGAGCGTCACGGGCTCCAGCAGGACCGGGCGGATTGCAGCTTCCGGCTTCAGCTCGAGCGCGTTCAAGAATTCCTCCGCCCGATCCCACGCGCCATGCTCGAAGAGGTCGTTGTGATCGGCAAGGGGCAGGATCGCGAGCTCTTTCGGCTCATTCGCCGCGGCATGAAGCTCGCGCGCATGCGAGACGGGGATGAGCCCGTCGCGGGCGCCGTGCAGGATGAGGAGCGGCACCTTCACCTCGCCGACGATATCGATGCTGCGATATTGATCCACCATGATCAGGCGCAAGGGCAGGAACCACCACACTTGGCGCCCGACATCGACGATATTGGTGAAGGGCGATTCCAGAACGAGCGCCCTGACCTGACGCTTCAAACTCAGCTGCGTAGCGACCGAGGTCCCGAGCGACTCGCCATAGGCAACGATATCGCGCACCGGCACGCCGAGGCCGCGCAGCGTGTCATAGGCTGAGACTGCGTCCGAGACATTGTTGGCTTCCGTGGGCCGGCCGGTCGAGCCGCCATAGCCGCGATAATTCATCATGAAAACGCCATAGCCGGAGGCGGCAATGGCTTCGATCTTCCGCGCGCGATTGGCGGCAGAGCCGGCATTGCCGGTGAAATAGAGAAGCGTCGGCTTATTGTCTGTCGCCGGCCGATACCACGCGATGAGCTTTGCACCGCCCTTGCCGCTGAAGACGATTTCCTCCACGCCCAAGAGGCCGGCATCGCTCGGCTGATAGCGCGTCGGGTCCGGGATATAAATGAAATAGCGATGCACCGCCCAGCCGCCGAGGCAGATCAGGGCGTAGGTCCCCAACAGAGCAAGCACCAAATTGAGCATGAGCTTGAAACGACCTTGGCGTGATGGCTTTCGCGGAGGGAGTGTCATGCCGCCCGTGCAACTGAACGCCGAAGCACGGCTCGCGGTTCACGCGGCCGAAAAGGAGGTCGGCAGCAATCCTCGGCGCTAAACGCCCCTGGCGATTTCCTCGGTCATCTTCTTCGCGTCGCCGAGCACCATCATGGTGTTGTCGCGGTAGAAGAGCGGGTTGTCGATGCCGGCGTAGCCGGAAGCAAGCGAGCGCTTGTTGAAGAGGACGGTGCCCGCCTTCCACACCTGCAGCACCGGCATCCCATAGATCGGAGAGGACGGATCGTCTTCTGCAGCGGGATTGGTGACGTCATTGGCGCCGATCACATAGGCGACGTCGGTCTGCTTGAATTCGCTGTTGATGTCCTCGAGCTCGAACACTTCGTCGTAGGGCACATTCGCTTCGGCGAGGAGCACGTTCATATGTCCCGGCATGCGGCCGGCGACCGGGTGGATGGCGTACTTTACCTCGACGCCGGCCTTCTTCAGACCGTCGGCCATTTCGCGCAAGGCATGCTGAGCCTGCGCCACCGCCATGCCGTAGCCCGGCACGATGATGACCTTGCCGGCATTCTTCATCAGATAGGCGGCATCTTCGGCCGAGCCGAGTTTCACCGGCTTCTGCTCGCCGCCGGACGGTGCCGCGACCTCGCCGCCAAACCCGCCAAGGATGACGCTGATGAAGGAGCGGTTCATCCCCTTGCACATGATGTAGGAGAGAATGGCGCCGGAAGAGCCGACCAGCGCGCCGGTGACAATCAGCGCGGTGTTGCCGAGCGTGAAGCCGATACCTGCCGCCGCCCATCCCGAATAGGAATTGAGCATGGAGATGACGACCGGCATGTCGGCGCCGCCGATGGGAATGATGATCAGAATGCCTAGCAGGAAGGAGAGCGCGGCGATCGCCCAGAAATAGTGGTCGGCCTGATCCCGGCAGAACATAACGACGCAAGCGACGAGCAGGAGCGCGAGCGCGATATTGATGAGATGGCGAGCCGGCAAGAGGATAGGCTTGCCGGACATGCGGCCCGACAATTTCAGAAAAGCGATGATCGAGCCGGTGAAGGTGATGGCGCCGATGGCGGCGCCAAGCGACATTTCCACGAGGCTCGCGGTGTGGATCGCTCCCGGCGTACCGATGCCGAACGCCTCCGGCGCATAATAGGCGCCGGCCGCGACGAGCACCGCCGCGAGACCGACGAGCGAATGGAAGGCGGCGACAAGCTCGGGCATCGCCGTCATCGGGATGCGCCGGGCTATTACCGCGCCGATGACGCCGCCGATGGCGATGCCGCCGGCGATCAAAGCCCAGGTGAGAGGCGCCTCCGGACGCGACACCGCCAGCGTGGTGACGACGGCGATGGCCATGCCGGCCATGCCGAGATAATTGCCGCGGCGTGAGGTCTCCGGCGAGGACAGGCCCCGCAAGGCGAGAATGAAGAGAACGCCCGCGGCGAGATAGAGCAGCGCGACCAGATCTTGGCTCATTTCTTTTTCTTCTGATACATGCTGAGCATGCGCTGAGTGACGAGGAAGCCGCCGAAGATATTCACGCTCGCCATGATGAGGGCGGCGAAGCCAAGCATCTTGGCGATCCAGTGCCCTTCCGACACGCCGCCATCGGCGGTCTCGAGCGCAACCGCGAGCAGAGCGCCGACGACGATGACCGAGGAGATGGCGTTCGTGACCGACATCAGCGGCGTGTGCAGCGCCGGCGTCACGCTCCAAACGACGTAATAGCCGACGAAAATCGCCAGCACGAAAATCGAGAATTGGAACACGAAATCGTGGCGGCCGCCCTCAGCCGCCTCCGCGGCGTGAGCCACGTCCGCGACGACAGCGAGTGCGAGAACCGCGCTCGCGCCGATCAGCGAAGGCAAAAGTGTTCGCCACCTCATTTTCCGCCTCCCTTCGCTGGCCGCTTGCCGCCATTCTTCGGCGCCGCATTTGTTTTCGCCGGGCTGTGCGATGGCTTCGGCGTTGCAGCCGCCGCCTTGCCGGCGGAGCCAAGACGGTCCGCGATCGCCGCATTGACGATGGCGCCATTGCGGGCGACCAGCGTTCCTTTCACGAGCTCGTCGTCCCAATTCACGGCAAGCTCGCCGCTCTTCTTGTCGATCAGGGATTCGACGAAGGCGAAGAGATTGCGCGCATAGAGGCTCGATGCATTGCCCGGAATTGTGCCGGGAAGGTTCAGCCTTCCCATGATGCGCACGCCCTTATGCACGATGATTTGTCCGGGCTTGGCCATCTCGGCATTGCCGCCGCGCTCGACGGCGAGATCGACGATCACCGAACCTGGCCGCATGCTCTCGATCATGGCCTTGGAAAGGAGCCGCGGCGCCGGACGCCCCGGGATCAGCGCCGTCGTGATGACGATGTCCTGGTTCTTGACGTGATCGGCGACCAAAGCTGCCTGCTTCTTTTTGTACTCCTCGGACATTTCCTTCGCGTATCCTGCCGCAGTCTCCGCTTGGCGGAACTCGTCGTCGACGACGGCAATGAATTTGGCGCCGAGCGACTCGACCTGTTCCTTCGCCGCGGGGCGCACATCCGTGGCAGTGACGATAGCGCCGAGGCGGCGCGCGGTGGCAATCGCCTGCAGGCCGGCGACGCCGGCGCCCATGACGAAAATGCGCGCTGCCGGCACGGTTCCGGCGGCCGTCATCATCATCGGCAGCGCCCGTTCGAAGAGGGCGGCGGCATCGATCACGGCTTTATAGCCGGCGAGATTGGCTTGGCTCGAGAGCACATCCATGCTCTGCGCGCGGCTGATGCGGGGCATCAGCTCCATGGCGAAGAGCGCCGCGCCGCCGCGGGCAAGTTCGGCGAGGTCCTTTTCCTCGGCAAAGGGATCGAGCATGCCGATGACAAGCGCGCCCTTCTTTACCGATTTTGCAAGGCTGGCCGACGGACGCCGCACGGTGAGGACGATGTCGGCGTCCTTCGTGACTGCGGCATCGCTCGCGGCGATCTGCGCGCCCTCGGCCTTATAATCCTCGTCGGAGAAATGCGAGCGAAGCCCGGCCCCGGACCGGACCACGACTTTGGCGCCGGCCTTGACGAGCTTCTTCACCGTCTCGGGGCTCAGCCCGATACGGGGCTCCTCGGCACCTTCGGCAGGCACGCCAACGGTAATCATCTTTCCCCCCGGCAGCTGGCGCCGCCGCTCAAAAGGCGCGTTTCGCGCAAAAATCGTTAGAAGAAGGCGGCGGACGCCGCCCTGGAGAGGCCGGCTCTGTCAGATCAGACGACGAATAGGTAGAGGACCGCCATGGTGATAACCGTGCCGACGATCGTCAGGACGGTGAGCTTCAAGAACAATTTGTAGGTCTTGAGATGCTCGGGATAGTCCATCGCCTGATGGCACTCTGCCGGATCGATCTTCATTCCTCTCCCCATCGCCTTGGTTATTTCCCCGCGAATATCACAAGAGCGGGGCTTCGGGCAATTGGTGCGATTGACCCGCGTGACGGTTAGGCCTGCACCTGTGTCAATACGGCAAAGGCACGCCCGCGGCGCCGAAAGCCTTGCGCTGGCGCTCGGTTACTTCGGCGGCCTCGAAGCCGGCGAGGGTATCGGCGAACAGCCGGTGATAATTCAGCTCGGCATCGAGATGCAGCAGCACGCCGCCAAGCCCGATCGCCGCCCGATCCATGAACACGAATTCGCGCGGCACCTTGATCGGACCTTTCTCGCGGAGGCCCTGATGCACCTTGAAGGCCTCCCGCCGCCCATACATGCCGAGGCTCTCGCCGCCCGCGATGGTGCGGACGCGGTCTTCGAGCATCGGCCCATAAATGAAACCTGCCCAGATATTGAGGATGTCGATCAGATCGTTGGACAGGCCGCCGAAGCCCCAGCTCTCATAGGCATGCACGATCAGCGCGCGGTCCCCGCGCAGCAACCCGTGATAGAGGTCGATCACGCCTTGAATGAATTTCGGCGCGAAGGTGCGCATGCAGCCATAGTCGAGAAGGTTGATGCCGGCCGCCTCGCCGTCTGCATTCTCAAAGATGGTGTAATTGCCGAGATGCGGGTCGCCATGGATCACGCCGTAATGGCTGAACGGGTACCACCAGGCCCGGAACAGAGCCTGCCCGATCCGATTGCGCTCTTCGAGCGGCCGCCCCTTATAGTCGAGAAGCTTCCGTCCCGAGAGCCAGGTCATAGGCAGCAGCCGCTGCGTCGAGAGTTCCGGCAGCACCTCCGGCACATTGATCAGGGGATCGTCGGCGAAGATGATGCCGTAGAGGCGCATGTGCTTCGCCTCGAGCTCGTAATCCAGCTCCTCGCGCAGCCTTGCCGCGATCTCCTTCAGCATTTCGGAGGTCTCGATGGCCGGCTTCAAGCGCCGGTGAATGGAAAAGAGGATGCCGAGCTGGGCGAGGTCCGCCTCCACCGCCGACTGCATGTCCGGATATTGCAGCTTCACCGCCAAAGCGCGCCCGTCATGCGCTTTGGCGCGATGCACCTGACCGAGGGACGCGGACGCCGCCGCCTCCCTTTCGAAGGCCGCGAATTTCGTCTCCCAGTCTGGACCGAGCTCGGCGGCCATGCGGCGGCGGATGAAGGGCCAACCCATCGGGGGGGCGCCGCTCTGCAGCTGTCCGAGCTCCGCCGCATATTCGGCAGGGAGCGCTTCAGGAATGCTGGCGAGGAGCTGAGCCACCTTCATGATGGGGCCCTTCAACCCGCCAAGCGCTTCGGCGAGCGCCGCCGCTTCGCTGTCGCGATTCGCATCGAGACCGAACAGCCGGCGGCCCGCCATCTTCGCCGCCAATCCTCCGACATTGACGCCGACACGGCCGTAGCGTCTGGCGCGGGCACTCAGGCGATTTCGTTCTTCGTCAGAATTTGCTTCGCTCAAGCTTCGACATCCCTGTTTGGGGCGGGCATAGGACATATAGGAATCGCGCGGTCCTTTGCCGATCTCCGTTTGCCATGCTTTGTAGTAGCATGTACTTTGCATTGTAAAGAGAAATCGTTGGAACGTGTGAATGGCCCGCGGCAAGGATCGCAAAACTGTCGGTAATCTTGATCATACTTAGATTGACCGCCGTCACGGCCGGTGTCGCGGTCGCGCTCACCACGCTTCTCGGGCTCGTGGCCCCGTGGTTTCCTCTCTTAGAGCTGCTCAATCATTTTCGGCTGATCTGGCTTGCCGGAGCGGTAGCGCTGTTCCCCCTGGCGCTCTTCCTCAGAGGACCGCGCTTAATTTGGGTTGCAGCTACGCTGGTAGCAGTAAACCTCGCGCTGGTCGGCTTTGCCCTTACGGGTTCTGCTGCCAATGCCGGCAAAGACAGCCAGCGTGTCGCTGCGCGTCGTGTCTCTCAATGTTGGCGCCCAGAACCCGCGTATCGACCTGGCCGCCGAATTTCTGCTGAAGGTGGATGGCGATGTCGTGGTGCTCGTCGAGCTGCGCAAAAAGCAACGTGAGCGGCTGCTCAAGCAATTGGGCTCGCGCTACCCTTATCAAATCGGGACGAGGAGCGTGATGCTCCTGTCGAAACTCCCGGCCGGTTGCAAGCAGCCATTAGAACGGGCGGCGCATCGATGGCCGGCCGAGCGCGCCGGTTTGGGCTCGGTTCGAGCGACATGGCACGGACCTTTGAGCTTGCCGGAGTGCATTTCGTCCGGCCCTTCACGCCCCACCAGCAGATTTCCGAGACAGAAGCGCTGATAGACTTCGCGAATGCCCGCGACGTGCCGTTGATCGTCGCCGGCGATTTCAACCTCACGCCCTGGTCGACAATCCTGCAACGCTTCGGAAGGGAAACCGGACTAAAGCGCTCGATCACCTTCACGCCCACCTGGCCCCTAGGACGAAGGCGGATGCCCTTCGTCACGATCGACAATGTGTTTGTGTCGAAGGCGATTTCGCGGTTGTATCGGCGGAGGTCGGACCATATGTGGGGTCGGACCACACGCCCATCATCGCCGATCTTGCCTTGGCGGAAGGCAGGGAGAAATAGCTCCGGATGAATTTGCGCCAAACAGCCATCACGCTGCTGAAACTCGCCGCGCTCGCCGGCGGGCTCGGCCTCGCGCTTGCGACCCTGCTCGGGCTCCTGGCGCCATGGGTGCCCCTCTTGGAGCTGTTCAATCATTTTCGCCCCGTGCTGGTCGCCGGGGCGCTGGCGCTCCTCGCCTTCACGCTGCTCCTCCGCTGGCGCCCGGCGATTTGGCTCGCCGCCGCAATCACCGCCGTCAATCTGATCCTCTTCGCTGCCGCGATCTACGGTTCGGCCGCGAGCGCTGGAGACGGCGCCGATAAGTTTCTGCGTGTCGTGTCGCTGAATGTGTGGGTCAACAATCCGCAAAGCGCCGACATCGCCGATTTCGTTCTGCGGGAGGACGGCGACATCGTGGTGCTCACCGAAGTGAGCGCCGAGCAGAACGCGAAACTGCGCGAGGCATTGGGCACGCGTTACCCACATGTTCTCGGCTCGAGAGGCGTGCTGCTCCTATCGAAGCGCGCGCCGATCGCGAGCGGCCATGTCAGCAATCCGGGCATCGACGGCTGGGGGCGCGTGCCTCTCATCAACTGGGCCCGCTTTCAGCATGACGGCATGACGTTCGAGCTTGCCGGCGTTCACCTCGCCTGGCCGTTCAATCCTCTCGATCAGGTGAACGACATCGACACGCTGATCGGCTTTGCCAAGGACCGCGACGTGCCGCTGATCGTCGCCGGCGATTTCAACCTGACGCCCTGGTCGCTGAAGCTGCAGCGCTTTCGCCGGCAGACCGGCCTTGGCCGCACCTTCACCTTCGCGCTCACCTGGCCGGTGAAACGGATTCGCATGCCGTTCTCCGCGCTCAACTTCCCTATTGTCGGTATCGACAATGTGTTCGTGTCGAAGGAATTTGCGGTTCAGTCGGCAGAAGTCGGGCCTTATGTTGGGTCGGACCACAAGCCCGTCATCGCCGATCTTGTTTTAGGGGGAGAGACGCAGGCGGCGAACAGGAAGGAAGTGCAGCCATGACCTCTGCCTATCGTCTTGCTCTTGGCCTCATCGCCGCGGTCGCCTCGGTACCGGGGAGCCCGGCGAAGGCGTCATCTTCGATTGAGGTGTTCAAATCCGCGACTTGCGAATGCTGCAACGACTGGGTGGAGCATCTGCAAGGGAATGGCTTTGCCGTTAAGGCGCAGAACACAGCCAACGCGATGCTCGACAAGCTTCGCCAGCAAGCGGGCATTCCGGAAAAGCTCGCCGGCTGTCATTCCGCCAAGGCCGAAGGCTATGTCATCGAGGGACACGTGCCCGCCGCCGACATCAAGCGCTTGCTCAACGAAAAGCCGGAGGCCATCGGTCTCAGCGTTCCAGGAATGCCGATCGGCTCGCCGGGGATGGAGCAAGGCGATACGCGCGAGCCCTATGACGTGCTCCTGATCAACAAAGACGGGAGCACCGAGATTTTCGCCAAGCACTGATATCCGCCGCTGAGCTCAGTGACTGCCGCGCGGCCTTCCTGGTGAGGCGGGGCGGTCGGAGGCGCCCGGCCCAGGAGAGTTGGGGCCAAGCTTGGAAAGCCGAGATTGCAGAGGGCCTGTCGCCCCTGCCCCGGTGGTTTCATTCGCGCGACGTTCCGGCGGAAAAACAATCAGCAAGACGAGCGCGACGATCGGCGTGAGGAAATCGCTGACGAGGAGCGGGCCGGAATTGCCTGGCGTGGGCGAGTCGCCGGCAAGGAGATTCAGCATATGCCCGAAGCCGGCGCCGCCGAGGAAGCAGCCGGCCACCAGCGCCACCGCGGCGCGGGCCTGAAAACCGGCGAAGGCCGCGTAGAGGCTGGCGACGCCGATGCCGAGATTGGTGACGCCGACTTCATATTGAAACGGGCTCGGCGCCCAGCCGATCGAATAAGCGGCCTCCTCCGGAAAAAAGACGTGGCCGGAAAAGCCCCAGAGACACTGCACGCCGAGCGGAAAGACGAAAATGTAACGCAGCAGCTCGTCGGCGATCGCCCGCGGGCTGAAGGTGCCCCGCAGAATCACCGCGGCGACCGTGGCGCCAATCGCGGCAAGCCAAGTCGCAACAGGAACGATGGAAGGGAGGTCATGATGCATGCGAAAGGCGCCTCAGCTCACGCCGCTATCCATCGCCTCAAGCTCGTCGATGAGGCCCTCGAGCACCTTCAGGCCCATGGACCAGAATTGCGGGTCGGAAGCGTCGAGGCCGAAGGGCTTCAGCAGCTCTTTGTGATGCTTCGTTCCGCCGGCTGAGAGCATCTCCAGATAGCGATCCGCGAAGCCCCGATCCGCTTTCTCGTAAACGGCATAGAGCGAGTTCACGAGGCAGTCTCCGAAGGCGTAGGCGTAAACATAGAAGGGCGAATGGATGAAATGCGGGATGTAGACCCAGAAATTCTCATAGCCCGCTGAAATCTCGATGGCCGGTCCGAGGCTCTCGCGCTGCACCTCCATCCAGATCTCGCCGAGCCGCTCCGACGTCAGCTCGCCGTTCCGCCGCTCGACATGCACCTTCTGCTCGAAGCTGAAAAAGGCGATCTGGCGCACCACCGTGTTGATCATGTCCTCGACCTTGGCGGCGAGCATCGCCTTCCGCTCGCGCTTCGTCGGCGCTTTGTCGAGCAGCGCGCGGAAGGTGAGCATCTCGCCGAAGACGCTCGCGGTTTCGGCAAGCGTCAGCGGCGTCGGCGCCATCAGCGGGCCTTGCACATTGGCGAGCACCTGATGCACGCCATGGCCAAGCTCATGCGCGAGCGTCATCACGTCGCGCGGCTTTCCCTGATAGTTGAGCAAGATGTAAGGGTGTGCGCTCGGCACGGTCGGATGCGAGAAGGCGCCCGGAGATTTTCCCTCGCGCACCGGCGCATCGATCCAGCCCTTGGCGAAGAAATCGCCGGCGATCTCCGCCATGCGCGGCGAGAAATCGCCATAGGCCTTCAGGACCGTCGCCTTCGCATCCTCCCAGCCGATATTGGCTGACGGCTCCTCCGGCAAAGGCGCGTTCCGATCCCAATAAGCGAGGCGCTCCTTGCCGAGCCATCTCGCCTTCAGCGCGTAATAGCGGTGCGACAGCTTCGGGTAAGCCTCGCGCACGGCGCTCACCAGCGCATCCACGACCTCCTTCTCCACGCGATTGGAGAGATGCCGCGCATCGGCGACATCGGCGAAACCGCGCCAGCGGTCGGAGATCTCCTTGTCCTTGGCGAGCGTGTTGGTGATCAGGGTGAAGAGGCGGACATTGTCCTTGAACACGACCGCAAGCGCTTCGGCCGCTTTCCGCCGCGTCGCCCCATCCCGATCGAGGAGACGGTTGAGCGTCGGCTCGAGCGACAGCTTCTCTCCATCGACGGCGAAACGGAGCGAGGTCATCGTCTCGCTGAACAGCCGATTGAAGGCGCCGCGGCCGGTGACGGACTTTTCGTGGAACAGCTGCTCGAGCTTGTCGTCGAGCTGGTAGGGTTTTTCCTTCCTGAGATCCTCGAGCCAGGGGCGGTAATAACCGAGCGGCGAGCCCTGCATCGCAGTCTCGAGCGCCTGATCGTCGAGGCGGTTCAGCTCCAGCGGAAAGAACAAGAGCTTCGAGGAGATGGCGGTAATCTTTTCCTGAGTGTCGCCGTAGAATTTCTGCCGCGCGGGGTCGGATGTGTCGGCGGCGTAAAGGAGGCTCGCATAGGAGATGAGGCGCCCGAGCGCGTCGTTGAGCCCCTCGAATTCGCGGATCGCCTCGTTGATGGCCTCTCCGCCTTTGCCCGCATCGAGCAGCGTTGCGAGCTTGCCGGCATAGCGTTCCTGCATGCCCGAGGCGGCTCGGTCGCCGGCTTCCAGATCAGCTTTTAGGCGCGTCGAGCCGGGGCTCTCATAAAGATCGGTAAGATTCCATTCCGGCAGCGCACCAGCCTCCGAGCGCTCCTTTACCGCGCTGCCTTGGCCAGCGGCGGCATATGCCGCGTCTCTTCTGCCCGATCGTTGTTCCATCTGGTTTTCGCTTCCTTCTCCGCCGCCAATGGCGACCCTCGCTTAATCTGCTCATAGGGCGAATTTTGGCGCGGGCCAAGGCGGCGGGACCAGAATCGGGCCCCGCTAAGGAGATGTTTACGTGGGCAGCGCAAAGTTCGCGATTGGCTGCGACCGTTTGCACGCAGCCGGCGCGATGGTGCGAGTATTTGCGTATGCCGAAACGCGTCCTCATCGTCGACGACGACGAAAGCGACCGCCGCCTTCTCGAAGAAGCGGCGGCGGCGCTCGGCTATGCCGTCACCACTCTCAAATCGGACCATGCGCTTGAAGATGAGCTGTTGCGCCTGCGGTTGGCGGATCGCGGCGAAATGAGTTTCGACACAATGCCGGTTACGAGCGAGGCGATGGCGCGCGCCATCGAGCTCGGGCGGCGCGCTGCTAACTCGTCGATGCCGGTGCTGATCGAAGGCGACAAGGGTTCCGGCAAGGGATTGCTGGCCCGAACCATCCATGCCGCGAGCAACCGCGCATCGAAGCCCTTCGTCGCCATGCGCTGCGCTGCCGAGACCGACCCTTTCATCAGCGGTCACGCAGCGAGCGGAGGCAAGCTCGATGACGCCGACGGCGGAACCTTGTTCCTCGATGTCGTCGGCGAACTTTCGCTCCCGGCCCAGAAGTCGCTCCTTGATGCCTTCGCGCGCGGAGCAATCGCCTCCAATCAAGGACACGGGCCCGGCGTCCGGCTGATCGCCGCGAGCGAGCAGAGCCTCATGCGGCTCGTCGAAGAGGGACGTTTCCGCGAGGATCTCTATTACCGCCTCACGGTGTTTCCCATTCGCATCCCAGCGGCGCGAGAACCTTCCGGCGTCGAAAGGATCAATGGCGGAGAAGCCGCAACGCCCGCTCCGCTCTCCCCGTGCCGGCCGCCGCATCTTGCGGGGCCGATCATGCTCGGCAATTCGCGTCTGCCGGCAACCATCCGACTCTCTGGCGGAAACGGCCGCGATGCGGTCGGCATTCCGGCTCTCGGCGAGGAAGGCGAAATTCGCGCGCTCAACGCCGTGGAAGCGGACCTCATCCGCCTCGCCTTCGGCCGCTATCGAGGCCGCATGACCGAAATCGCTAAACGCCTTGGGATCGGGCGCTCGACCCTCTATCGCAAGCTGCGTGACATCGGCCTCGCAACGCGGGCGAGCTAGCGCATCACCCTTCACTTGCAGGAATGCCACAGTTCCCAAAAAAAGCGGGACGATCCTTGCCTTTATTGCAGCGCGGGATGGTCAATCCAGAGGGGCGACACTACGTTTTGCCGGGCTGAGCGAACAGCGCTCAGGGGGGGACTGCATGAGATCGATCGCTTGTCTTGCGTCCGTGATTCTGGTCGCTCTAGCGCCGCTTCGCGCCTGGTCGGCAGAGCCGGATGCGCCGGCGGCCCTGATCGCGCCTGTCGATGGCTTGCGGTTGGCCGTGCAGGAGCAACTTGCCGCCAAATTCTCCGGCGCCAGCAAATCCCGTATCGAGCATCAGGGCGCTCTCGTCGAATATTACGCCATTCCCGAAAACCGGCTCCTCTGGGTGGATCAGGCCGGTCTCACAGAGCGCGGCAAGGCCGTGGCCGCGGAGATCGCCAAGGCCGACGATTACGGGCTTCGCGCCGCCGACTACCCGCTTCCCAATTTCGATGAGGCGACGGCCGACACGAATTGGCTGTCAGACGCCGAGGTCAAAATCAGCCTCGCGGTGCTTGCCTATGCGCGCGACGCACGCGGGGGGCGGCTGAAGCCCCAGCGTATCTCGGGCAATCTCGATCCGACCATCGTCCTGCCGAAGCCGCTGGAGGTGATCGAATCGATTGCCTTCCGTTCAGACCCGGCCGGATATCTCCGCAGCTTCCACCCGGATCAGCCGCAATTCGAGGCCCTGCGCCAGGCGCTGATCGAGGCCCGCGGCGGCAAAGCCGACGAGCACGTGGTCGTGCAGATTCCCGACGGGCCGGCCTTGAAGCTCGGCGTGAAGAGCGAGCAGGTCGCGCTCTTACGCAAGCGCCTGGAGACGCCCGCGAACGAAGCCGGGAATGAGACGCTGTTCGATGCTGCGCTCGCCGAGGCTGTTATCGGCTTCCAGCACTCGAAGGGCGTCACCGCCGACGGCGTCGTCGGGCCGGGAACGCGGCGCCTGTTAAACGGGCAAAGCAAGCACGCAGCGGGTCCGGCGCGGATCAAGCAGATCCTGGTGAACATGGAGCGCTGGCGCTGGCTGCCGCACCGTTTCGCCTCGTTCTACGTGACGGTGAATATCCCTGAATTCATGCTCCGGGTCGTCAGCGAGGATGAGCCGGTCTTCACGACGCGCGTCGTGGTGGGCAAAACCAATACGCAAACGCCGATCTTCTCCGAGGAGATGGAGACCGTCGTCTTCAATCCCTATTGGAATATGCCGAATTCGATCAAGACCCAGGAGATCCGGCCCTTCATTCGCGAGGAAGTCGGCTTCTTCGGCGGTGGCGGCTGGAACACCGGCGTGCTCGAGCGGCACGGCCTCAAGATCAAGGTCGGCGGCCGCGAGGTCGACCCCTCGCAGATCGATTGGAACAACATCGACATCCGCACGCTCAATGTCTACCAGCCGCCTGGCCCCGGAAATGTCCTCGGCGTCGTCAAGTTCCTGTTCCCGAACAAGCACGACGTCTACATGCACGACACGTCGCAGAAGTTTCTCTTCGCGCGCCCGGTGCGCGCCGAAAGCCATGGCTGCATGCGCGTGCAAGACCCCGATCAGCTGGCTTTGACCCTTCTGAAAAAGGACCAAGGCTGGAGCGCTGGGCGCGTCGCCTCGGCCATCGAGACCGGCTACGACCATGCAATTCCGCTCCGGCAGAAAGTCCCGGTCCACGTCACCTATTTCACCTTGCGGGCGAATGGGGACGGATCATTCACAACCTTTGGCGACCTTTACGGTCACGATGCGAGGATAGCGGCGGCCCTGAAATTGTAACCTGTTGATTTAGTTCGATTTCTTCGTCGTTAGGGCCGCATTAAGCATAAGCAGGCGTGCTTGGGCATTGACCTGTCATGCCTTGTTTTCCCCCCAATGTTTCAAATACTATTCATTAACCCAGGCCGCAGACACTGGCGGCTTGTGAGTGCTCATGCCGACGGGGGCTTGAGCGGCCGGCGAAACGGGAAAGCCGGTCAGAGGGAAAGGTCGCGTAGCGGGGATGCGTTCACGGGGGATCGCCCATCGGCGCGCCGTATTTGGCGCCGGGATCGCGCTGGTAACGGCTGGCATTCTGCTCGGCCTGAGCGCGACTGAGCGCGCGAGTGCTTCCGGCGAAGACCGCACGCTCTCCATCTTCAACGTCAATACCAAGGAGACGGTGACCGTCACCTACAAGAAAGACGGCAAGTTCGTCGATGACGCTCTGAAGCAGCTCAATCACGTCATGCGCGACTGGCGCCGCGACGAATCGCGGGAGATGGATCGCGAGCTCATCGATCTCATCTGGGCCATCCATCGCCAGGTCGGATCGCAGAAGCCGGTTCACCTGATTTCGGGATACCGTTCGCTGACGACCAACAACAAACTTCGCCGCACCCGCGGCGGCCAGGCGAAGAAGAGCCAGCATATCCTCGGCAAAGCCGCCGATATCCAATTCCCGGATGTCCCCATTAAGACGCTGCGCAATTCTGCGCTCGTGCAGGAGACGGGCGGCGTCGGCTACTACCCGACCTCCGGCATTCCCTTCGTTCATGTCGACGTCGGCAATGTCCGCATGTGGCCGCGGATCCCACGCCTCGAGCTTGCCGCTCTCTTCCCGGACGGGCGCAGCAAATATCTCCCGAGCGACGGAAAGCCGATCACGGCCCGCGACTACCAGCTTGCCGCCGCCAAGGGCCTAACCAAGCCGCAGACCATGCTCGCGGTGGCCACCCCCGACAGCAACCCGATCGCACAGCCGGCACTGCTGACCGGCCCGCAGCCGACGCTCCCGCAGGTCGCTTCCTACGCGCCGGCGGGGATCGCGCCGACGCAGGCGGGCGCGTCTGACACACCGGCAGCGCCCGTCGTCACCGACCTTCCCGATCTCGCCAAAGCACGGCCGATGCTCGCTTCATATTCGCCGCAACCGGTCGCCTCCGATGCAACGCCAGGGCAGATGCGGTTTGCCTTCGCAAGCGCAGCCGGCGGCATGCCGACGGCATCGACGCCCTTCCCGAGCAGCGGCTTTCCGCTTTACCAGAGCGCCGACGTCGTGAGCGCGCCCGAGGCGGATGACGACCATCCCGACGAGCTGAGCTATGTTCCCTTCGAGATTGCGAGCCTGATGAGCGATGATTCGGTCGCGCATAACCGCGAGGCCGCCGATCTCAGCCCGCCGGAACAGAACGATACCGCTTACCTCTTCGAGGATATGGATCGGCCGGTCGCCGCGAGCTTCCGTCCCCGCTCAAGCTTCAAAGGCCTGGCCATGGCCCAGCGCTTCAGCGGCGAAGCCATCCGCAACCTTTATGCGGAGATCGGCCCCCAAGGACCGACCACCCTCGCCCAGCGCTAGCCGTCGCAGCTGAGCGAACTCTAAGCCGCGTCAGCCTCCAGCTTTCCGTCCGCACCGACCATGCCGAGCGCGTGCAGATAAGTGGCGAGCACCATCTCCTCCTCGCGGCGCTTGCTCTCGTCCTGCTTCCGGAGGCGGATGACCGCCCGCAACGCCTTGACGTCGAAGCCGGTGCCCTTGGCTTCGGCATAGACCTCGCGAAGATCGTTGGCGAGCGCCGCCTTCTCCTCTTCGAGGCGCTCGATGCGAGAGACGAAGGCGCGAAGCTGGTCTTTAGACGAGTTCTGCAGCGGCACGGGCGAATCCTCAAAGCTGGCGTTTAAGGTGCCGAGATTAGTCAGACGAATCGGCGCCCGGCAACGCGGCCAGTCGGCTTATCCGCATTATCCAAAGGGTCAAAATTCGGCCGCTGACCCAAAATGCTCGATCGCGTGGAGGGAGGCCAAGAGATCTGGCCGAGAAAGCAACCGCTCAAGAATCCCGGCGAGCCGCTCGGCCCATTCCGCCTGCCCTTCCGTCGCCAGAATCAGATCCTGCCTGATCTCGATCAGGGCATGGGAGAGGCCGCGCGGCGTCGCATGGTGAGAGAGCGTGTCGCCTTTGAGCTTTCCCGAATAGGGCTCGTTATTGCCGATAACTAGATCCGGCAACGCTTCGAGCGCCTCGATCAGCGGCAAGGCGAGCCTCGGGTCCTGGTCCCAAAGGACGGCGGCGTGCCAGGGCCTCGGCATGCTCTTCCAAGCTTGCGTAAAGGAGTGGATGGAGAGGATGACCGGCGCTTTGCCGCCGGCCGTGGCGGCGTCGATGGCGCGGTCGATGGCGCGATGGTAGGGCGTGTAGTAGCCGGCGATCCTTCCCTCGATCTCGTCCTCACTCAGCTCGGCGTTTCCCGGCACCACGAGCCCGTCGGCAACCTGCATGATCAAGGTCGGATCGTCGAGGCCGCGGTTGGGGTCGATCAGGAGCCGCGAAAACCGCGTCAGCAGGGCCGGCACCCCGAGCCGCTTCGCCAAGCCTTCGGCGACTTCCATGGCGCCGAGATCGTAGGCGATGTGCCGATTGAGGTCCTCCGGACGGAGGCCGAGTGTGCCATAACGGGACGGGAGCGTGTTCTCGGCGTGGTCGCAAATGACGAGGATCCCGCGCGACCAATCGCCCTCGATGGTGCGAAACGGGGGTGTCTCCAACCCTTCCTGCGGCATTATGCCGAGCCGCTGTTCCATTCTCTCGCGCTAAACGCCATCACGTTGCTTGCACCATTGCACGCCATGCGCCGAAGTCCATGCGACTTGCCGGCACAAAAGGAGGTCACGTCATTTTGCGGGTCGCCCCTCTCTTGACGCTCTTTCCCAGCCGCAAAATGACCATATAATTGATTGCTCTACTCGACCAACCCGAACCATCCGATGCTATTCTCGGCGGTCAAACTTGACTGATGGCCCTAAGACAGTGACGCACGCCCGCCGACTGACCCACGAGAAGCGCTTCTTCACGCGCCGGCTTTGGCTCGGCCTCTCCGTCGGCGTAATCGCGCTCGGCCTCGCACCGGAGCGCGCCTTCGCCGATCTGAAGCTTTGCAACACCACCTCGAGCCGCGTCGGCGTCGCCATCGGTTATCGCGACACGAATGGTTGGGCGACCGAAGGCTGGTGGAACGTCGCGTCGCATACTTGCGAGACGCTGCTGAAGGGCGTGCTCATCGCCCGCTATTACTACATCCACGCCATCGACTACGACCGCGGCGGAGAATGGGGCGGCAATCTTTTCATGTGCACGGACGACAAATCCTTCACCATCCGCGATGTGGAGCAATGCCCCGAGCGCGGTTACAAGCAGACCGGGTTTTTCGAAGTCGACACCGGCGAGGAGCGGGACTGGACCGTGCGGCTGACCGATCCTGAGGGTGAAACAAAGAGCCAATGAGGCGCAATCGCCGGGTCAAGATCGTCGCCACGCTCGGTCCTGCCTCCAACAATGAAAAGATGATCGGCGCGCTCTTCAGAGCGGGCGCCGACGTTTTTCGCATCAATATGAGCCACGCGACGCCCGAGGCGTTGCGGGAGGCGCACAGCAACATCCGCATGGCGGAGACCGAATTCGGACGCCCGATCGGGATTCTGATCGATCTGCAAGGACCGAAGCTGCGCGTCGGCAAATTCGACACCGGCGCCATACGCCTGACCGGCGGCGATATCGTCAGTTTCGTGCGCGGAGACGCCGTCAGCGGACCAGGACGCGTGCACCTGCCGCATCCCGAGATCTTTCAATCGGCCAAGCCTGGCGACGCAATTCTCCTCGATGACGGCAAACTCCGCTTACGCACCGTCGATGCGAGCGACGTCCGCATCGATGCCGAGGTGCTGACCGGCGGGCTGTTAGCGAGCCGCAAGGGCATCAGCCTTCCCGACACGGTGGTGCCGCTCGGCCCGATGACGGACAAGGATTTCACCGACCTTGAAAATGCTCTGGAGCTCGGGGTCGATTGGGTAGCTCTCTCTTTCGTGCAGCGCGCCGAGGACGTGGCTGCGGTCCGCAAATTGGTGCGCGGCCGTTCCGCCATCATGGCCAAGATCGAGAAGCCCTCGGCCGTCACCGAGCTCGAAGGCATCATCGAACTCGCCGACGGCATCATGGTTGCACGCGGAGATCTCGGCGTGGAAATGCCCGTGGAGAAGGTGCCGGGCTTACAGAAGCAGATCACGCGCGCCGCGCGCAACGCCGGCAAGCCTGTCGTGGTCGCCACGCAGATGCTGGAATCGATGATCCTCGCCCCTGCTCCGACCCGTGCCGAAGTGTCCGACGTCGCCACCGCCGTGTTCGACGGCGCCGACGCGGTGATGCTGTCGGCCGAATCGGCCATCGGCAAGTTTCCGGTCGAGGCCGTCGCTACGATGGACAGAGTGGCGATCGAGGTCGAGCGCGACCCGCTATATGAGGCCCTCATTCACGCCCAGCGCATCGACCCGGAAGCGACCGGGGTTGACGCCGTTTCCGCCGCTGCGCGCACCGTCGCCGAGACGATGAATCTCGCTTGCATCATTTGCTACACGGCCTCCGGCGCGACGAGCCTCCGGGCCGCGCGCGAGCGCCCGCCGCAGCCGATCCTGGCGCTAACGCCCGTGCCCGCCACGGGACGGCGGCTTGCCGTCGTGTGGGGCCTGCATTGCGTGCTCACAGGCGACCCCCGCGATCTCGACGACATGGTCGAGAAGGCTTGCAGCATTGCCCATCATGAAGGCTTCGCGTCGCTGGGACAGCAGGTCATCATCTCCGCCGGCGTTCCACTCGGCACGCCGGGCGCGACCAATATGCTGCGCATCGCCTTTGTCGGTGGGGAAAAGGCCAAGGCGAAAGCTTAAGGCGGCACGTGCGGTTAGATTCCGCGCTCGCCTATTTCCTCGGAGAGCTCGTCCGCCGCGCGCTTCGCCTTGTCGAGGAAAGGATGCGTCTGAAGCGCCTCCCGATAAGCCTTCAGGGCTCCGCGTTTGTCGCCCATCTGCTGCAGCACCGCGCCGAGATCCCGCCGGGCCTTATAATGTCGGGGCTCGATTGCGAGCGCCCGTTTCAAATCGGAAAGCGCGCCGGAGAGATTGTTCTGCATCAAGGCGATCATGGCCCGCTGATGCCACGCCTCGGCATTGTCGGGCGAAAGGTCTGCTATCGCGTCCAGAACTTCGATGGCGAGGTCCAGCTGTCCCGCTAGGACGAACGCATCGACATGGCTCATCAGCAAGTCGATGGTTGGGCTGCCGGTGTTGCGCCAAGCCTCCTCGATCACATTGGCGATCGGCTCGGCCTTCTTTGCATCCTTCGCCGCGCGCAAGCGATCGAAGAGCGAGTCGAGGAGTTGTGCGCGCTGCGCGGGAGTTAAAGGCGCCTCGACGGGGCGATCCTCGCGGTCGTGCTTCTCCGTCGCCAGCGGCGGAGGACCGGATCCGTCTTTGCCGGGGATGCCGGGGTCGAGCCTCGGCATGTCGGTCTCAGCGCCGGGCATACCTGGCGCGATTTCGGGATGCTCCGGCTCGGCGCCGAAGGGGGGCATTTCAAGTTCAAGCTCGGGAGGGCCGCCTTCCAGATCCTCGGCGGCGCTGAGGGAATGCGCGGGCAAGAGACACAGCCCGAAGCCAAGCAGCAACGCCGGCAGGATCGCGCGCTTACAGCCAATCATACGGGCAAGGCTAGGCTTTCACATGCCTGCCGTCAAAGCCGGAACGGGAAGCGGATTAGCCCTGCCGCGCCTTGAAGCGCCGATTGGTCTTGTTGATGACGTAGATCCGCCCTTTGCGCCGCACCAGGCGGTTGTTGCGGTGGCGCTTGCGCAGGGCTCTGAGTGAGTTTTTGATCTTCATTTTGCAATGTTCCGTGCGGTAATCAGCCGAACGGCACTCCGGCCGCGCTAGGCGGGCGGACCATAGGGACGAGGCAGCGCGGTGTCAACGTCCGGCGCGGACGGGATGCGCCAGGGAGCCCATCTACACGCCCCGGCGTCGGGCGGCAGCTGCCTGGAACTGCGTTTCCGCTGCCCGTATAGTCTCGCACTCGGATTTCTCTAGGGGGGAGCGAGATGGCAGACCATCAGAATGGGGGCGGACGCCTCAGATATTACCTGCCGTGGATCGGCATGGCCGCGCGTGCTCGGCCTCATGTGGGCCTTCATCGCCGAGTGAGGCGCTCGTGGCTCTCCGAGCTTGCTGCCATCAGTGAGATTGCGGATCTGACCGCGCACCGCCCCCCTCGCTTTCTCGAATATCTGATCGATCGGAAGGTTGACGCTCGTCGACCCCTATCCCTGCACCCAGACCGACGCCACTTGTATACCGATGCCCGATGAGTCAAGGCAAGATCGGGGACCTGCTCTTTCTCATCTGCCAACCTTGAAGTGAGGTCCACCCGGAACCCGGTCAAACCGACGAAGAATGCATAGCTCACACGCATACTTTTTGGGTTCAGTGGGGAGCCGGCGTTGTCAGCATCCCGTGTCAATCCGGCAGGCGTCACCGTCGCATCAACAAGGCTCGTAACTAGGCTCGGCCTCATAAGCGCCGCCAGTCCGGCTCCTAAGTCATTGGGCTCGTCTGCAAGGAACTTTGTGGTCGTCGTCTGAATCTGATCGCATTGAAGTGGGTCACATAGATCGCGCCCTCGGGCATCTCCTCGCCGGTTCGCTGCCGGTACGCCATTTCGATTCTTTGCCGAATAAACGGGACGAGAGTCCTGTTGAAGCAAACGGCGAGAATACAATGGCGGTGCATCTCTTCGTGAAAGAGGTCGGGGTTTTCATCCTGAAGCCATTCGATCATGCGCGCCGCTTTGACGGCCAGAACGATCGTTTTTCCGCTGCCCGCCACCCCTCGCACGAGACGCGGACCTTCCTCCCAGCCCTCGGAGGCGAGGCGTTGTTGCTGCTCGGTTAAAACGCGGTACTCGGCTATGGCCTCGTCCAGGCGCTCGCCCTTCGACCCCAGCGGCGTCTGTGCATTCGGTCTCGCCGCCGGCTGGAGCACTTGCAGAATCTCCGAACGCCGCCATCACGCTTCGCAATTGCAGAGCCGGACATTCGCTCAGTCCGAACTTCTTCAACCTCGTGATACCGGCATGGCGGAGCCGCATCCCAAAATGCGACGAAAAGAGATAGTCCCGAAGATCACGTCGGGCCGTCCGCTGACCGCCTCTCCAAATTTCTGCTCCCAATCCGCTTTTGATATGCGCGGGAAGATCACCCAGCTTTGAAAGAGTATGTTGAGCTCACCGTTAAAGTGACGATGCGCGGAATCCTTGATGTCGAACATCGCCTGCTTCGCTTGCCGCGACGGGTCCTTTGTGAGATTCCGGAATTATAGGAAATCTCGATTGAGCCACCCGCCAAAACGGACCTCACTTGGTCGAGGCCGACGCCTTTGACCTCGAAAACATGAAGGCCGGAGACAGGATCGAGAACGGCAATGTCGGGCGGGCGAGAACGGCCACCCACGACAGACGGTTCGCAAAGAAGGATTGCGCCGACCCGATTGAAAGTTTGGGCCAGGACCAAGAGAGCCTCGCGATGAGTTCTCGTCCGGGCCTCGTCAGCGTCGATAACTGAGCAATCAAGCTGCTCAACTCGGATCTCAGGTCCGCAATGGTCCGGCCCCAACCTCCTTACGCTCGTCAGACGGTATGAGGCTGACCCGGTGCCAATCTAAGGCAGTGTGAGGGGATGGTGGGCGCGACTGGGATCGAACCAGTGACCCCTGCGATGTCAACGCAGTGCTCATACCGCTGAGCTACGCGCCCGTTTTAGGCTTGGGTCGCCCTCTATACCGGGACTGAACACCCGAAAGCAACCCGCGAGCCGCCAAGCGCGGCACGCTCGCTTCAGGCGGCGAGTAGCCGGTCGACTTCATCCACGAGATCGCGGAGGTGGAATGGCTTCGACAGGATCTTGGCGTCTTTCGGGGCGTGATTGTCGGGATTGAGCGCGACGGCGGCAAAGCCGGTGATGAACATGATCTTGAGATCGGGGTCGAGCTCGCTCGCTTTACGCGCGAGTTCGATGCCGTCCATCTCCGGCATGACGATGTCGGTGAGGAGAAGCGTGAAAGGCTCTTCCTTCAGCCGCTCATAGGCGTCGAGGCCGTTCGAGAACGACACGACCTCATAGCCGGCCTTGGTCAGCGCCCGCACCAGGAACTGGCGCATGTCTTCGTCGTCTTCAGCAAGCAGGATGCGCTGCAGGCAGCGCGCGTTCGGATCGTTAACAGCCATCCCCTGTTCCTTTATTTGATCCTACCGCCTACACCGGAGACGGTAAATAATCGCTTTCCCGCGGCGAAGATGAGGCTCCGATTTCTGAAGCGAAAATCATCGCGTCTATTTCCCGCCGGCACAAGCGGCAACCCGGTCTGGACAGGCAGACCGCCGATTGGCAAATTTTGGCCCAAGGCACGGTTTCGTGCCCACGGGGCGCCTTTACATCGGACTTAGCAAGATGAGCGAGAAAGAGGCCGAGGCGATCGATAAGGAGCTGGAGACCCCCTTCGAGATCGCTCGGCCGGCAGAGATCGCCGTACCGCTGATCTTCAACTCGCCCCATAGCGGCCGCGTCTATCCGTCCGCCTTCCTGGCGGCGTCGCGGCTCGATGGGCTGACCCTTCGCCGCTCAGAGGATGCCTATGTCGACGAGCTCTTCGCCTTTGTCGTGGAGCTCGGCGCGACGCTCCTTTTTGCGCATTTCCCCCGCGCCTATCTCGACGTGAACCGCGAGCCTTATGAGCTCGATCCGGCGCTGATCCGCGGCGGCCTGCCCCATTACGCCAATACCCAATCGGTGCGCGTGGTGGGCGGTCTCGGCACCATCGCCCGCATCGTCTCGGAGGCCGACGAGATTTATCGCGAGCCGTTGACCCTTATCGAGGCGCTTTCGCGCATCAACCGGCTCTACACGCCCTACCATGCTGCCTTGAAATCGCTGATCGAGGAGGCGAAGCGGACCTTCGGCTTTGCGGTCCTCGTCGATTGCCATTCAATGCCCTCGCATCCCATGTCCGAGAGCGGAGGGCGTCCCGATTTCGTGCTCGGCGACCGCTACGGCATCTCTTGCGGCTCGGAATTGACGCGAGCGGCTGCCGAGATACTCCGAACGCGCGGCTATGCCGTCGCGCTCAATAAGCCCTATGCCGGCGGCTACATCACCGAACATTACGGCAGGCCCCAGGCCGGCCAGCATGTCCTCCAGGTCGAGATCAACCGCGCGCTCTATATGAATGAATTGACCTTCGAGAAGGGTGCCGGCTTCGCCACTTTGCGGCGCGATCTCGAGCACATGGTGCGGGGGTTGATACCTTGCGTCTCCAGCCTGACCGTGCCCCGCGAGGCCGCCGAGTAGGCCAAAAAAAGGGGCCGCTCGATGAACGAGCGGCCCAAGTCTAGGGAGGAAACGCCCAAGGAGGGCAGCGGTAGACAGGAGCGTCATACCGCGTTGCAACAATATGTCATTGCGGCGCACAAAGTGCAATAAAGTTGACTCTGTTATGCGTGGTATTCGGGGTTCATTGATGCCGTTCGGCCACAGCCCTTGCCGCCGTGCCTCGGAAGCGGGGACCGGCTGTCTATTAGTTGATTTTTAAGGATAATTTGGCTTGGCGATCCGCCCCCAAATCGCTGATTTCCTGGCTTTGGCGCATGATCTCGCCGATAGGACGGGTGCGGTCATATTGCCGCATTTTCGCGGAAACACCGAGATCGATCACAAGGGCGGTCCCGCCTTCGATCCCGTCACCGCCGCCGACCTCGCCGCCGAACGCGCGGTCCGGGAGCTGCTTGCGGAACGGTGTCCGACGCATGGCGTGGTGGGCGAAGAGCTAGGCTCCCTGCAGCCCGGCGCCGAATTCTGCTGGATCGTCGACCCAATCGATGGAACCCGCGCTTTCATCATCGGCCAGCCGCTCTGGGGCACGCTGATCGGGCTCCTGCATGAGGGGACGCCGCTTCTCGGGCTTATGGACCAGCCCTTCACCCGCGAACGCTTTTGGGGGATCGATGGCGGGGCGTTCTACCGGGGCGGGCAGGAACCCGACCGGCCCCTCCTCGCCCGCGCCTGCGGCTCCCTCGCGGATGCCATGCTGGCCTCTACCAGCCCAGACCTATTCGCTGAGGGGGCCGAGCAAGAGCGGTTCGAGGCGATCGGCCACGAGGTGCGCCTCCGGCGCTTCGGCGGCGATTGTTATAATTACTGCCTGCTCGCGCTCGGCCAGCTCGACCTCGTCGTCGAGGCTGGGTTGAAAGCATTCGACATCGCCCCCCTCATTCCCATCATCGAGGGT
Organism: uncultured Alphaproteobacteria bacterium; assembly: GCA_963786425.1. Lineage (GTDB taxonomy): Bacteria > Pseudomonadota > Alphaproteobacteria > Rhizobiales > Methyloligellaceae > Methyloceanibacter. Next base: position 116,892 of record CAWAZB010000002.1, read on the forward strand.
GCGGGCGGGGTGGTCACGAATTGGGATGGAGGACAACGCGAGCGAAGGCGGCCGCATCGTTGCCGCCGGCGACCGCCGCCTGCACGAGCAGGCAGTGGCGTTTCTGTCGGCCTGACCGTCTCTCCTAAGCCAGCGCCCGGTCGGGCATGCGGCTCGGCACCGCTCCAGGGATGAAGGCGTCGAAGGCGGCCCAGAATTGCTCGCGGACCGCGTCACGCTCCTGCAGGATCTCGTGGCGCGCGCCGCGGATCAGAATGTGCATGCCGACTTTCAGATAAAGCGATAGATCCTCCACCGCCTTGCTCGAGACGATGCGGTCTTCGCCCGCCGCCAGCAACAAAGTGGGCACCCGCACCGATGGAGGAAAGGTGTCGCTGCCGATGGCGGCCATGGCGGCAAGCGCGCCGCGAACCCAGCCGACCGTCGGCGGTCCGCCGGCGAGCTCGGGCGCCGTGCTCAGCACCGACAGATTCCGCAAGAATCTCTCCCGATCCGAGGTCAGCGGATTTCCTTCGAAGACCTGGCTCGCGAGATATTCCTTCATCCCGCCGGGAACGGAACTGCGGCCAAAGCCGCACCAGGCCATCGCCGCCATGATTCTCGCCACCTGACTTTGCGAAACCGGCAGTCCTACGAGCTTGATCATCGGCGCCGTCAGCACCATGCGCGAGAACCAGCAGCCTTTCTGGGTCGCCGCATGAAGAAGCACCGTCCCGCCCATGGAATGCCCGAGCGCGTAATAAGGCGGCGGACAATCCGGCAGCACCACCTCATTCATGAACAGCGTGAGGTCTTCCTGATATTGCGCGAAGTCCTTGACGTGGCCCTTGAGCGAGATGCTGCCGGGCCGGCTCGAGCCGCCCTGCCCGCGCCAGTCGAGCGCGGCGACGGCAAAGCCTCTACGGCGAAGCTCGCCGAAGACCTCGAAATATTTCTCGAGAAATTCCGAGCGCCCGGGGAAGACGCACACCGTCCCGTAGCGTTGCTTCAGCGCCGAACGCCAATGTGCGTAGCGCAGCTTCACGCCGCGTCTTGCCTTCAGGAAGCCGACGGCAGCCCCAAGCGGAATCGGATTTCTCGGAGTGGCCACCAGCTCCATCTTCAACCCCTTTCGGCCGAGGCACCAGGCGCCCAGCTCTCGCTGTGGGCAGGCATGTTTGCCATAGTTTTCAGGTGCTTAAGCCTCTTGACGATGCAAGTTCCATTTCCCATATGCATGCCGCGCAAGGCCGTAGGGCTTGTGCATTTTCCGTGACTTCGCCCGGCTCCCTCGGAGCGGGCTTCCGAAAAAACATATCGCTTCTGAAGGAGGATGTGATGAGACAGTTCGACCTCACCCCGCTTTATCGTTCGACCGTCGGCTTCGACCGCCTCGGCTCGTTGCTGGACACGCTCAGCAATTTCGACGGCGATGCTCCCAGCTACCCGCCCTACAATATCGAGCGTGTCAGCGAGAACGATTACCGAATCAGCATGGCAGTCGCCGGGTTCGGCGACAAGGACCTGACCATCGAGGTCAAGGAGAACACTCTGTCGGTTCGCGGCGAGAAGCAGCCGGAGCTCGAAGGCACGACCTTCCTGCATCGGGGCATTGCCGCCCGCAGCTTTGAGCGGCGCTTCCAGCTTGCGGACTATGTCATGGTGAAGGGCGCAAGGCTGGAGAATGGTCTCCTGCATGTCGATCTCGTGCGCGAACTGCCCGAGGCGATGAAGCCTCGCGTCGTGCCGATCACGACGAAGGTTGAAAAGCCCACGGTCATCGACAGCAAGGCTGCCTAAAGCCGCCCAAGAGGCTCCCGATCGACACCAAAAAGGGCGCTCTTCGGCCAACGAGGAGCGCCCTTTCTCCTGCCTGTAGCGGTTCGTTTCCGCCTCTCAAAACCGGCTTGTGCGGCCGTTGGAAATCTGTCATTTTGAGGGCGAATAGGACAGGCTTACTGACCTTTGTATCGGGGATCTTTTCGCTGCCGATGCAATGCTGTTGGATGCCGTCCAATCCCGCTGCCGGAAGGGCCTATCGCTCAGCGACGCTCTCGAGCGGGATCCCGATCTGAATTTTGCAACTGGTCTTTGCCGAGACCGAGGCTCGAAGAGTGCCATGACTTTGATGCGAGGATCGTCCGGAAGTGGAAGAGGCGCGCCGTTCGGCGCCCCGCCCGCGCAGGGACTGTACGACCCGGCCCGCGAGCACGATGCCTGCGGCGTCGGCTTCGTTGCCGATCTGAAGGGACGGCCGAGCCATACGATTGTCAAACACGGCCTGCAGATCGTCGAGAACCTCACCCATCGCGGCGCGGTCGGCGCAGATCCGCTCGCCGGCGACGGCGCAGGCATCTTGGTTCAACTGCCGCATGAATTTCTGCGGGCCGTGACCGCGCCCCTCGGCATTTCCCTGCCGGAGCCTGGGCACTACGCGGTCGGCCATGTCTTCCTTCCTCGGAACGAGGCGCAGCGCATTTATTGCGAGCAAGTGATCGCGCGCGCGGTCGAAGCCGAGGGTCTCGAGCTCCTCGGCTGGCGCGACGTGCCGACGGATAATTCCTGCCTCTCCGAAAGCGTGATCGCGACGGAGCCGCGCAACCGCCAGGTCTTTATCGGCCGCGGCAAGAACATCGCCGATGACACCACCTTCGAGCGCAAGCTCTATCTCTTGCGCAAGGTGATCTCCAACATCATCAACGGCGAGACCGGCGGCCACGATATCGGCTTCTACATCGTGTCGCTCTCCTGCCGGACGCTCGTTTATAAGGGCATGTTCCTCTCCCATCAGCTGGGCGCCTATTACCCTGACCTGCATGATCCGCGCTTCGCCTCGGCACTCGCGCTCGTGCATCAGCGCTTCTCCACCAACACCTTTCCGTCCTGGAAGCTCGCTCATCCCTATCGGATGGTCGCGCATAATGGAGAGATCAACACGCTTCGCGGCAATCTGAACTGGATGGCGGCGAGACAGGCGAGCGTCTCCAGCCCGCTCTTCGGCAAAGATATCGAGAAGCTCTGGCCGATCTCCTATGAGGGGCAGTCTGACACCGCGTGCTTCGACAACGCGCTCGAATTTCTGGTGCAAGGCGGCTACAGCCTCGCCCATGCCGCGATGATGCTGATTCCGGAAGCGTGGGCCGGAAACCCGCTGATGGATGCGAAGCGCCGCGCCTTTTACGAATATCACGCCTGCCTGATGGAGCCTTGGGACGGCCCGGCCGCCATGGCCTTCACCGACGGCAGGCAGATCGGCGCCACACTCGACCGCAACGGGCTTAGGCCGGCGCGATACCTCGTCACCGATGACGGGCTCGTGCTTATGGCTTCGGAAACCGGCGTGCTGCCCATTCCCGAGAAGAGCATCGTGCAGAAATGGCGCCTGCAGCCCGGCAAGATGCTGCTTATCGACCTTGAGAAGGGTCGCATCATCTCCGACGAGGAGATCAAGACTGAGCTTGCCAACGCGCATCCCTATCAGGGATGGCTCGATCGTACGCAGCTGCGCGTGCATGATTTGCCCCAAGTCCCCGACGGACAGCCGCGGCCAAACGTGCCGCTGCTCGATCGGCAGCAAGCCTTCGGCTACACGCAAGAGAGCCTGAAATTCCTGCTGGCGCCGATGGCGCAGGTCGGCGAGGAAGCGATCGGGTCGATGGGCACCGACACGCCGCTCTCGGCGCTGTCCAGCCGGCCGAAGCTGCTGCACACTTATTTCAAGCAAAATTTCGCGCAAGTGACCAATCCGCCGATCGACCCGATCCGCGAGCAGCTGGTCATGTCGCTCGTCACCTTCATCGGCCCGAGGCCGAACCTTCTCGACCTGGAAGGAACCTCGAAGGTGAAGCGGCTCGAATCCGCGCAGCCCATCCTGTCGAACGATCACCTCGAGCGTATCCGCGCGATCGGCGACATGGACGACAACCAGTTCCGCACCGAGACGCTCGACATCACCTACGCCGCCGATCAGGGCGCGGGCGGCATGGCAGGCGCCCTCGACAAATTGTGCGAGCGTGCCGAGGCGGCCGTCCGCGACGGCGAGAACATTCTCATCCTGTCCGACCGCGCGACCGGGCCGCACCGCATTCCCATCCCGTCGCTCCTCGCGACGAGCGCCGTGCACCATCATTTGATCCGCTGCGGACTGCGGACGTCCGTCGGGCTTGTGGTGGAGACCGGCGAAGCGCTGGAAGTCAATCAATTCTGCACCCTTGCCGGCTATGGCGCGGAAGCGATCAACCCCTATCTCGCCTTCGAGACCATCGAGGCGATGCTCTCGGAGATGGACGAGGAGATCACCTCCGAAGAAGCGGTGAAGCGCTTCATCAAGGCCGTCGACAAAGGAATTCTGAAGGTGATGTCGAAGATGGGCATCTCCACCTATCAATCCTATTGCGGCGCGCAGATCTTCGATGCCGTCGGCCTAAGATCCGACTTCGTGGCGAAATATTTCACCGGCACTGCCAGCCGCGTCGAGGGCGTCGGTCTCGATGAGATCGCCCGCGAAACGGCGGAGCGGCACCGGCTCGCCTTCTCCGATGCGCCGGTGTTGCGCGATGCGCTCGAGGTCGGAGGCGAATACGTGTTCCGCATCCGCGGCGAGTCGCATATGTGGCGGCCGAATGTGGTGGCCGACCTGCAGCATGCTGTGCGCGGCGACCTGCCGGAGAAATATCGTTCCTACGCGAAAGAGGTGAACGAGCAGTCCGAGCAGCTCCTCACTTTAAGGGGCATGTTCCGCATCAAGGGCGCCGAGGAAGCCGGACGCGCGGCGGTGCCTCTCGATGAGGTCGAGCCGGCAAAGGAAATCGTCAAGCGCTTCGCGACCGGCGCCATGTCCTTCGGCTCCATCAGCCGCGAGGCGCACACCACGCTTGCCATCGCCATGAACCGCATCGGCGGCCGCTCCAACACCGGCGAAGGCGGCGAGGAGGCGGATCGCTTCAAGCCGATGCCGAACGGCGATTCCATGCGCTCGGCGATCAAGCAGGTTGCCTCGGGGCGTTTCGGCGTGACGACGGAATATCTCGTCAACTCCGACATGATGCAGATCAAGATCGCGCAAGGCGCAAAGCCCGGCGAAGGCGGGCAGCTGCCTGGACATAAGGTCGATGCGACCATCGCCAAGGTGCGGCACTCAACCCCCGGCGTCGGACTGATTTCGCCGCCGCCGCATCACGACATCTATTCGATCGAGGATCTGGCGCAGCTCATCTACGATCTGAAGAACGTCAACCCCGACGCCGCGGTGAGCGTGAAGCTCGTCAGCGAAATCGGGGTCGGCACCGTCGCGGCCGGCGTCGCCAAAGCCCGCTCCGACCATGTGACGATCGCCGGCTTCGAAGGCGGCACCGGCGCCTCGCCGCTGACCTCCATCAAGCATGCCGGCTCGCCCTGGGAGATCGGGCTCGCCGAGACGCAGCAGACCCTCGTGCTCAATCGCTTGCGCGGCCGTATCGTCGTGCAGGTCGATGGCGGCTTCCGCACCGGGCGCGACGTCGTTATCGGCGCCTTGCTCGGAGCCGACGAGTTCGGCTTCTCGACCGCGCCCTTGATCGCCGCCGGCTGCATCATGATGCGGAAATGCCACCTCAACACCTGCCCGGTCGGCATCGCCACGCAAGACCCGGTCTTGCGCAAGCGGTTCGAGGGCAAGCCCGAGCACGTCATCAATTTCTTCTTCTTCATCGCCGAAGAGGTGCGGGAATATATGGCCGCGCTCGGCTATCGCAGCTTCGTGGAGATGATCGGCCAGACCGAAATGCTCGATAAGAGCCAGGCCATTGACCATTGGAAGGCGAAGGGGCTCGATTTCAGCCGCATCTTCCATAAGCCGGACGTGCCACGCGAAGTCGCCCTTCACCAGTGCGAGACGCAGAACCACAATCTCGATGAGGTGCTCGACCGGAAGCTGATCGCGGAAGCGGATCAGGCCATCAAGGCGCGGAAGCCTGTGCGCATCGAAATGCCGATACGGAACACGGACCGGACCACGGGAGCGATGCTCTCCGGCACGATCGCCAAGGCCTATGGCCATTCCGGCCTGCCCGACGATACGATATGGGTCAGCCTCAAAGGCTCGGCCGGACAAAGCTTCGGCGCTTGGCTCGCGCATGGGGTGACGCTCGACCTGGAGGGCGAGGCCAACGACTATGTCGGCAAGGGCCTTTCCGGCGGGCGCATCATCGTGCGTCCCCCGCAAGAGTTGGGCATCGTCCCCGAGCAGTCGATCATCGTCGGCAACACCGTGCTTTACGGCGCTATCGCCGGCGAGTGCTATTTCCGCGGCGTCGGTGGCGAGCGCTTCGCCGTGCGGAATTCCGGCGCTGCCGCCGTCGTCGAAGGCGCAGGCGATCATGGCTGCGAATATATGACCGGCGGCGTCGTCGTCGTGATCGGCCCGACCGGGCGGAATTTCGCCGCCGGCATGTCGGGCGGCATCGCCTATGTGCTCGACGAGACCGGCGATTTCGAGCAGCGCTGCAACCTCGCCATGGTCGAGCTCGAACCGGTTCCGAGCGAGAACGGCATCATGGAGCGGCGTCACCATCAGGGCGGCGACCTCGAAAGCCACGGCCTTGTCGATCTCAGCGACATGACGCGCAATGATGAGGAACGTCTGCGCATTCTGATCAAGAACCATCTGCATTACACTGGTTCGGACCGTGCCCGCGCCATCCTCGACAATTGGAGCGAATATCTGCCGAAATTCGTCAAGGTGATGCCGGTCGAGTATCGCCGCGCGCTGCAGGAGATGGCGCGTCAGCAAGCGCTCGACACGACCGGCCTCGGCGAAATCGAGATCGGCCTTCGCGCCAACGGCAAATAGCGACATTAGGAGAGTGCGCGCGCCGCGTCGAAGGGAGGCGCGGCCTGTCCCTCCGCTTGACTGTGAATGAGCGGCCATAGACAAATGGCCAAGAGGCCGGCGCCGGTGACGAGAACGGCGCGAGGACGGAACGAACGTCGATGGGCAAGATCACCGGTTTTCTGGAGTTCGAGCGGCTGGATCAGGCCTATGAACCGGCTGCCGACCGGATTCGCCATTTTCGCGAATTCCTGATCCCGCCCGGCGAAGGCGAGATCGCGCAGCAGGCTGCCCGCTGTATGGATTGCGGCATCCCCTATTGCCATCAGGGCTGCCCGGTGAACAACCAGATCCCGGATTGGAACGACCTCGTCTTCCATTCGGATTGGGAAGAGGCCGCGCGCAATCTGCATTCGACCAACAATTTTCCCGAGGTGACGGGCCGCATCTGTCCCGCGCCTTGCGAGGAATCCTGCACGCTCAACATCATCGACGTTCCGGTCACCATCAAATCGATCGAATGCGCGATCGTCGACAAGGCCTTCGCCGAAGGCTGGGTGAAGCCCGAGCCGCCGGACCGGAAGACCGGCAAGCGCGTGGCGGTGGTGGGCTCCGGCCCCGCCGGACTTGCTGCCGCGCAGCAACTCGCCCGCGCCGGGCATGAGGTGCATGTGTTCGAGAAGCACGCGCAAGCGGGCGGGCTCCTCCGTTACGGCATTCCGGACTTCAAGATGGAGAAATATCTCGTCGAGCGCCGGGTGGAGCAGATGCGCGCGGAAGGCGTGACCTTCCATTGCGGCGTTCATATCGGCCGCGACGTTCCGATCGGCACAATAGAGCGCGATCACGACGCAATGCTGTTGACCGGCGGCGCCGAGCACCCCCGCGATCTGCCGATCGAAGGGCGCGATCTCGCACGGCATTCATTTCGCCATGGATTTCCTCACCCAGCAAAACCGGCGCGTTTCCAACGAGCCGCTCGGCAATGTCGAGCCGATCCTCGCGACCGGTAAGAATGTCGTGGTGATCGGCGGCGGCGACACGGGCTCTGACTGCATCGGCACCTCCTTCCGTCAGGACGCAATCTCCGTCACGCAGCTGGAAATCCTGCCGATGCCGCCGGAGAAGGAGAACAAGGCGCTCACCTGGCCGCATTGGCCGCTGAAGCTTCGGACCTCGTCCAGCCAGGCCGAGGGAGCCGTGCGCGATTTCAGCGTGGCGACGAAGCGCTTCATCGGCGAGAACGGCGCGGTGAAGGAGCTGGAATGCATCCGCCTCGATCCGCAGATGCAGCCGGTACCGGGCAGCGAATTCCGCCTTCCCGCCGAGCTCGTGCTGCTCGCCATGGGCTTCGTGCATCCGGTCAAGGACGGCATGCTGAGCGAGCTTCAACTCGAGCTTGACGGCCGCGGCAACGTCAAGGCAAACGAGCGCGACTACCGCACCTCGAAGGGCAAGGTTTTCGCGGCCGGCGACATGCGGCGCGGACAATCGCTCGTCGTCTGGGCCATCCGCGAGGGCCGCCAGGCGGCGCACGCCATCGACAAATTCCTGATGGGCCGCACCGACCTGCCGCGGTAGAGCCGGCTCGGTTAAGCCCTAGCTCGGGGGCCAGGCGAAATCGTCGGCGCGTCCGCCCTTCGGCTTCAAGCTGCTCGCCCTTGATCAGCACGCGGTAATAGGGCCGCTGCGTCAGCGGCAGGGTCGGCCGCGAGGAGGCAAGCGTCGGATCGTTCACCGCCGAGATCGAGGCAAGCGCCGTGAGGCCGCCGGGAAGATCGGCGGAGATAGTCTCGCTGTCCGGCACCGATGAGGCTGGGCCCCTCGGCGTCAGATTCTGCGCCGCGTCGAAGGTGCTCTGCGAGATGTTGGGACGAACGACCTCCACCTCGCCGACCTTGCTTTGCTGAATGGTCGTCGGTTCCGGCTTTTCTCCCTCGGCCGCCGGCCCCTCGCTCGCAACATTTTGCTCAGGGAGGAAGTCCGGCAGCGCCGGCGCGCCGCGGCTCACTGCGCGTCCCATCACCTTCGACTGCTCGTCCTCGCTGCCGGCAAGAGGAATGTTGCGCTCGAGTTTTGCCAAGCTGAGATCGCGGCGGATTTCCTTCTCGACGAAATGCGCGAGCTTCAGATAGCCGCGCGTTGTGAAATGCAGACCGTCATCGGCGCGCAAGCGCCGCTCTTGCCCCGTCATGTCGGGGCCGACGGCGCTATAGCGGCCGGATTCATCGGTGAAGCCGCTCCAGGTGTCGATGAATTTGGCGCCATTGATGAAGGCGCGCTCGCGGTAAATATCGTTGAGCAGCTCTGCCTCCTCGCTCTGCGCCTCTCCGCGCATGATCGGCAGTCCAGTCCAAAACACGGCGACCTTGTTCGCGCGCAGTTTCTTGATGAGAGCCTCGACCTTCTTGCCATAGGCCTCGTCCCAGGCCTCGGTGCCGCCTTTCAGCCAGCCATCGCCGCTGCGGATGCCCTGATTGTCATTGGCGCCGAACATCACCACGACGATATGCGGCGCGTCATCTTTCAGGACCTTGTCGATCTCTTCGACCCAATTGTAATTGCCGCGCGTGAAGCCGGTCCCGGTCTTGGCGCGGTTGATGACCTCCATGGTGGGGTCTTCTTCGAAAGCGCGATAAAGGCCGGACCAAAGCCCGTCGGCGAGCGAATCCCCGATCACCAGCACGCGATAGCGGTCGCCGCGCGGGAAAGGATCGATATAGCTCCGCTGAAACTCCGTCGTCTGCGCGTGAGCGCTCATCCCTCCGCCGAGGAAGACGGCGATGCCGGTAAGCGCTGTCAGAACAGCCGCTGCAATCTTGTCGATGACGTGCCGTCTCAGCGGCATGGCCAGCCTTCGGGTTCGCGCGGGGACAGGAGGAGTTTACCCCTCTTTCCGCAAAAGCTCCAGGATCGTGCGGCTCGGAAATCCGTCAACGGGTAGGCCCTTGGCGCGCTGGAAAACGCGCACGGCCTCGAGCGTCGCCGGCCCGATCACGCCGTCGATCCCTTCCTCTTCTCCGCCGAGATGGCCCTTGGTCCAAAGCAGCCTCTGCAGCTCCATGCGCTGTTCGAGGGAGAGATGCCGCTCGTCGGTCGGCCAGGGCCTGACAAAGGTGCCCTGGCCCTTTAGGCGATCGGCGAGATGCCCAACGCCAAGGGCATAGGAGGTCGCATTATTATAGCGGAGCAAGGACCGGAAATTGTTGAGGACAAGGAAGGCGGGGCCAGCATTGCCGGCCGGAGCGTAAAGGCCGGCTTTGTCGCCTGGGCGTGGAAATGGCTCCCCGTTGACGCGGACGACGCCCATTTTCTGCCATTGGGCGAGGGTCCTCAGGGTCTTCTCGCTATTCTTCTTGGGATTAAGCCCCTTCGGCAGTTTCACTTCGTAGCCCCAGCCCTCTCCCGGGCGCCAATTCGACTTCCGAAGATAGCTCGCGGTCGAGGCGAGCGCGTCCGGCACGTTCATCCAAATATCGCGGCGGCCATCGCCATCGTAGTCGGCCGCATAAGCCTGATAGGTGGTCGGGATGAACTGGGTGTGACCCATCGCGCCCGCCCAGGAGCCGTTCATATGCTCTAGCGCGATGTCTCCACGCTGCAGGATCTTCAGCGCCGCGATCAGCTGCTGCCGCGCGAAAGTCGCCTTGGTGCCGTTATAAGCGAGCGTCGCCAGCGCGCGGATGACGTTCATGTCGCCAGGCTGCTTGCCGTAATTCAACTCGACGCCCCAAATGGCGACGACGATGGTGCGATCGACGCCGTAGCGCTTCTCAAGGATGTCGAGCAGCGCCCGCTCCTGCTCCAGCATCTGCTTGCCGGTCGTGACGCGCTTTTCCGACACCACGCGATCGACATATTCGCCGACCGGCTTCACATATTCCGGCTGATAGGTGGCGAGCTCGATCACTTTCGGATCGGGGGTCACGCCGTGAAATGCGCGCTCATAGGTTTCGCGCTTGATCCCGGCGGCGCGGGCCGTCGGCCAAAAGCCTTCGACCCATTGCTGGAAGCTTTGGCGTGCGGAAGCCGTCATCGTCCCGGCGCCAAGCGCACCGAAGGCGATGGCAGCCATGAAAAAGAAAGCGGTAAATGCTCTCGCGATTCGCATGGTGGGAACTTTAACAACCTCCCTGTGCAAAGCCCAGACGGCGGAGAAATCTCGCTGCTGCTAGCGCGCTTCCTTCAAGACTGCATCCACAATCTTCCGACTGGGATAGCAGGTCAACGGCAGGCCGAGCTCTTTCTCCTTCAGTCCGATGGCGGCGCGGGTCTTGAAGCCGGCAAGGCCGTCCACCTTGCCGACATCATGCCCCTCGGCGACGAGCACCTCCTGGAAGCGCTGGATGCGCTCGCGCGCAAGCTGCTCCACGGGCTGCCAGGCGCCCGCGAATTTCACCGGCGCGTTGGCGGCGATCATGTCGGCGACATGACCGACGAAAATCGCATAGACGTCGGAGTTGTTGTAGAGCTTCAGCACGGAGAAATTGGTGGTGGCGAGGAAGGCCGGACCTTTTAGGCCGGCAGGGAGCACCAGGAAGGACTCCTTGCCGAGCTTGTCGTCCGGGAAGCCCTTACCCTTCACCCGCTTGATGCCAAGCTTCAGCCAGTCGCCGATGCTGCGCGATTGATGCGGCCCCTGCAGCGTGCAGTCGAAATTCGTCGGCAGATCGATTTCATATCCCCAGCTCACGCTGCCGTCCCAGCCCTGGCTCTTCAGCGCGTTTCCGGCCGAGGCGAGAGCGTCGATCGGCGAGCCCCAGATGTCGCGCCGCCCATCCTGATCGAAATCGACGGCATGGCTCTCGAAGTCGCTCGGCAGAAATTGCGTGTGGCCCATGGCGCCGGCCCAGCTGCTCTTCAATTGCGCGCGCTTCGCGTGACCATCCTGCAGGAGCTTCAAGATTGCGATCAGCTCGCCGCGGAACTCGTCAGGCCGCTTTCCCATGAAGGCTTGCGTGGCGATGGCGCGAACCGCGTCATAGGGGAGTGCGGCCTGGCCGAAGCCGGTCTCGCGTCCCCAAATGGCGAGGATGATGCTCGCCGGCACGCCATATTGCTTCTGGATCCCAGCGAGTGCCGGCTTCAGCGCCGCGGCCTTAGCGCGTCCCGTCGCGGCAAGCGAACTCAAGCCGCGCGCGCTGAAATACCGTTCCGGAACGTCGAACTCCGGCTGATGCTTCGGCTTGTTGGCATCGGCGAGCGAGGCCGGAAGTGGCGGCCCGTCGGGCGCGGCCGGGTCCGGCAGCACGAGATGCGGCAGCGACCAATCGAGCTTCAAGCCTTTGATATGCGCATCGAAGGTTACGCGCGAGACCCCCTTCGCTTCCGCATCAGGCCAGAGAGCTTCCAGCCATGCGGCGAAGCGCTGCTCGACGGCGCGCTTATAGGTGGCGACGTCGCCGCTTTGAGCGCTGCTCTCTCCCATAAGCGCGAATACGCAGAGACCAGCGGCAAGCCCGAAGCATCCGACTGCTCTAATCGCCGCACAGGCCCGACGGCTCATGCGCTCCTCCCTTTATCTGCCTTCGTCGTTTGCATCACAGTTTAGGCGGCGGAAAGGCATGCCAGATAGCCCGCTTCTCTGCCAAGGCGAGGGCCGTTGCAATTCCCCGCGTCTTATTGGAAACAGGTTGAGGGCGTCCTAACCAGAAGCATTCCCCTCCCCCTTCGCCCGTCCCGCGACACGCAAGCATGAGGAGTTGATGGCGCTTCCCGTTCGCAAGGCCGTATTCCCCGTCGCCGGGCTCGGCACACGTTTCCTCCCCGCCAGCAAGGCGATGCCGAAGGAAATGCTCACCGTGGTGGACCGGCCACTGATCCAGATGGTCGTCGATGAGGCGCGTGAAGCCGGCATCGAGCATTTCGTCTTCGTCACCGGCCGCAATAAGAGCGCCATCGAAGACCATTTCGACGTGCAGCCGGAGCTGCTGCAGACGCTGACAGCGCGCGGAAAGAAGGCCGAGCTCGAGCTCCTCGCCCGCGACATGCTCCCGCCTGGGCAGATCAGCTTCACGCGGCAGCAAGAGCCCCTCGGCCTCGGCCACGCCGTCTGGTGCGCGCGCGACATCATCGGCCGCGAGCCTTTCGCCGTGCTCCTCCCGGACGTGCTGGTGAAAACCAAAGGCAAGGGGTGCCTCGCGCAGATGCTCGACGCCTACAATCAGCATGGCGGCAATGTCATCGCCGTGGAGCCGGTGCCCGAGGATCAGACGCATCAATATGGCATCGTCAGCGTCGGCAAGAGCGACGGCGCCGTCCTGCCGATCGACGGCATGGTGGAGAAGCCGAAGCCGGGCACGGCGCCTTCCAACCTCACCATTCTCGGCCGCTACATTCTGCAGCCCGAGATCTTCGACATTCTCTCCGAAGGAGAGCGCGGCGCCGGCGGCGAAATTCAGATCACCGACGCCATGCTGCGGCTCCTGAAGAAGCAGCCTTTCTTCGCCCTAAAATATGAGGGACAGACCTTCGACTGCGGCTCAAAGCTTGGCTTTCTGCTGGCCAATGTCGCCTACGCGCTCGACCGCGAGGATCTGCGCGATGATTTTGCCGCCGAGTTGAAGAAGCTGCTGTGAGTGAGGCGCGCCAGGCGAACCACTAGGGCTGGCGCGCTTGAACTTATGGGTGCCGACGGGTAGCGTGGACGAGGCCCGACTGGCGCCTAAATTGTGCTAGAGGATCGCTTCCGAACAGGGGGGAGCCTTAAGGATGGCGGTCAGCCGCATGGACTTTGGCGGACCCGGCGAGGCGGCGGCAAGCGCCGCGCGCACCATCCAATTGGAAGCCGAGGGCCTCGCCGCCCTGGAAAAGGCGCTGCGGGAAGACCTGGTCGAGCCCTTCGCCGACGCCGTCGATACTCTCCGCGCCTGCCGCGGCCGCGTGATCGTCACCGGCATCGGCAAGAGCGGCCATATCGCCATGAAGGTCGCCGGCACGCTTTCCTCGACCGGAACGCCCGCTTCTTTCGTGCATCCGAGCGAAGCGAGCCATGGCGATCTCGGCATGATCACGCCGGAAGATGTGGTGCTCGCCTTCTCCTGGTCGGGCGAGACGGAAGAGCTCAGCAACATCGTCTCCTACTCAAGGCGGTTCAACGTGCCGCTGATCGCCGTCACGTCCAATCGCGACTCGACGCTCGCCAAGGCCGCCGAGATCGTCCTTGCCCTGCCGCAATCGAAGGAAGCCTGCCCACACGGCTTAGCGCCCACCACCTCGACGGTGATGCAGCTTGCGCTCGGCGACTGCCTCGCCATCGCGCTTCTGGAGAGCCGGGGGTTCACCATTCAGGACTTCAAGGCGCTGCATCCCGGCGGCAAGCTCGGCGCGCGGCTGAAATTCGTCGGCGATCTGATGCATAAGGGCGACCGTCTGCCGCTCGCCTGCGCCCGAGACGCCGATGGCCGAGGCCATCGTCATCATCACCGAAAAGGCTTTCGGCTGTCTCGGCGTCGTCGATGAAGGCGGCCGGCTGATCGGCATCATCACCGACGGCGATCTCAGACGTCATATTGGCGATGATTTGCGGTCACGCCGGGCCGGAGACATCATGACGCCGGATCCGAAGACCGTGTCGTCCGATCTCCTCGCTTCCGCGGCGCTCGAGACGATCAACTCTTCGAGCATCACGGCGCTGTTCGTTGTGGATGACGGCCGCCCCGTCGGCATCATCCACGTCCACGATCTTTTGCGCGCGGGCGTGGTTTAGAGTGGCCTCGTCCCGCTAGCTGCCTTCCGGCGCTACCGTCAGCACGCTGCCATCTGCGCCGGTCACGCGCACCCGCGTGCCTTTCGGCAAATCCGGGCCGGTCACCCGCCAGACGGAATCGCCGATGCGAACGCTCCCCCTCCCCGCGACGATGGCGTCAGCAAGCTCGAAGGATTTGCCGACATGTTGGACGGCGCGCTCATTGAGAAGCGGGCGATCGCTTTCCAGCGGGTGCTTGCGGAGGATCCTCCACGCGGTCAGCACCGCCGCAAGCGACAGCAGGCAGAACCAGATGAGCTGCCATTGCCAGCTAAGATCGAAGGCGAAGGCCATGATGCCGACGATTGCTGCCGCGAGGCCGAACCACATGAGGAAGATGCCGGGCGCCGTCACCTCGAGCGCGAATAGCAGCGCAGCAAGGATCAGCCAGTTCCAGGCGCCGAGGGAGGAAATCAGCTCCATGCCGCACCCTCTAAAGACAAAAAGCCAATACTTCCGCGCCAGCCACAAACTTCCGCTCCCCCTGTGGGGGAGCACGTTCGCGGAGCGAACGGTGGGGGGTGCTACGCCGCTACTGAGAGTCATAGGCTGATTAGAACCCCCCTCCCTAACCCTCCCCCACAAGGGGGGAGGGAGAACAAGCGGGCCGGGCGAAGCGCATAACAATGGAAATGGCGTGAGATTGGCCAGTCACCCCCCTCCGTTCGCTGCGCGAACGTGCTCCCCCTCAAGGGGGGAGCGGGAATTTTTGGCTGGCCCGGAAGCATGGTGTCTTGCGTCCTATACCGACGGCACTGCACCGCCGCCGGCCCGGCGGCGAGAAGCTGCAGGAGCCGGCTCCTGCTTCTCGGCGTTTCGGCCGAATTACCGCCTTTTCCGGGAAATGCTTCGCGCGCGATCTCGGCGACGCCTGCAATTGCGCCAATGACCGAGCTCGCCTCGATCGGCAGGATCAGAACCTTCTGGTTTTTCGCTTCCGCCAGCGCCTTCAGCGCACCGATGTAATTGTTGGCGACGAAATAGTTGATGGCCTGCACGCTGCCCTTGCCGATGGCTTCGCTCACCATGTCGGTGGCGCGGGCCTCGGCTTCGGCTTCGCGTTCGCGAGCTTCGGCATCGCGGAAGGCCGCTTCACGGCGTCCTTCGGCGGCCAGGATCTGCGCCTGCTTTTCCCCCTCTGCCTTGAGGACCGCCGCCTGCCGCTCGCCTTCGGCGATCAAGATCACGGCGCGCTTATCGCGCTCGGCCTTCATCTGCCGGGCCATGGAGTCGACCAGATCGCGCGGAGGTTCGATGTCCTTGATCTCGATGCGCGTGACCTTCACGCCCCAATTGCTCGTGGCATCATCGACGACTTTTAAAAGCCTATGATTGATCTCGTCGCGCTGCGACAGAAGCTCGTCGAGATCCATCGAGCCCATCACCGTGCGGATATTGGTCATGGTGAGATTGAGTATGGCGGTCTCGAGATGCGTGACCTCATAGCTCGCCTGCGCCGCGTCGAGCACCTGGAAGAAGGCGATGCCGTCGACCTTCACCATGGCGTTGTCGCGCGTGATGACCTCCTGGCTCGGAACGTCGACCACCTGCTCCATCACATTGATCTTGCGGCCGACGCGATCGATGAAGGGAATGATGAAGGCGAGGCCGGGCTTCAGAGTCTTGATGTAACGGCCGAAGCGCTCGACCGTATAGTTCCAGCCCTGCGGTACGACCTTCACGCCCGTGGCAACCACGGCGATGAAGAGGACAAGCAGCACTATGACAAAAACATCGAAGCCGAACATGACGCTCTCCGACGGTCGATACGGTCGGGACTGTAGCTTATTTGCGAGCGCGCCGCGCCAGCTTGTTATGGGCGAAGCAGGGGAATGATCTCATTCGCGGCCGCGCGAGCGGCGGCGTCCGCGGCGGGACCCCAGCGCTTGTCGAGCGAGCCCCTGCGCACGCTCCGCGTCTGCACGACGCCGCCGATGGTGGTGCCTTCAGGCGAGAAGACGGTCCAGTCGATGCGAACGCCTTGCCGGCCCCTCGCCGCATCGCCGACCTTGACGATGCCCTCGATCGAATAGGCCCCTTGCGCGAATTCCGTCGAGGCTTTGATGCCCGCCGCGCCGAGGCGCTTCACGAGAGAAGCGCTCAGGGCCTTTTCGCCGTCACCTGGAGCGCCGGCCACCGAGACAAAGGCAGTCCGCGCCGCCTCGAGCGCCGGCGCGGTCTTGTCCTGCTCGGCGGCAATGGCGTCCGCGCTCAGGCAGAGAAGAGCAACGGAAAGCGCCGCCTTGATCGATCTCCATCCGCGCAAAGTCAGGACCCCTCGATCATCGCTTTCGCCACCGCGCCGCTTACGACCAGCCCTTCAGCTCCCGCTCGATGAGATGCAGGAGAACGCGGATCCCCGCTTCGCTGTCATTGAGGCAAGGGATGTAGGTGAATTTCTCGCCGCCATGCTCAAGGAAGATCTCCTTGTTCTCACCGGCGATCTCTTCGAGCGTCTCGAGGCAATCCGCGGCAAAGCCGGGGGTGAGGATGGCGATGCGCTTCGTCCCATTCTCGGCGAGCGAGGCGATCGTCTTGTCGGTATAGGGCTGCAGCCATTCCGCGCGCCCAAATCGCGACTGGAAGGTAAAGCGAAGGCGCTTCCCGAGGGGCCCGAGCGCCGCAGCCAGCCGCTCCGTGGTGAGCGCGCATTGGTTGTAATAGGGATCGCCCTTCTCGACATAGCTCTTCGGCAGGCCGTGATAGGAGGCGATGATCGCCTCCGGCTCAAAATCGATGCCGGCAAGATGCTCGCGGACAGAAGCGGCGAGAGCTTCGATATAGACCGGATCCTCGGGATAGGGCGGCACCGTGCGCACCGCCGGTTGCCAGCGGAACGCCTTGAGCGCGTCGAAAGCCTTGTCATTCACCGATGCCGTCGTCGATGCCGAATATTGCGGGTAGAGCGGGAAGATGAGCAGGCGTTTGCAACCCTGTTCCCTCAGGGCTTCGATGCGCGAAGCGATGCTCGGAGTGCCGTAGCGCATCGCCCAATCGACGAGGAGCCCGCGCGGCGCGAGTTCGGCGGCAACCTTTTCGCCCTGCGCGCGCGTGATGGTCCGTAAAGGGGACTCGTCCAGCGCCTTGTTCCAAATCTCCCGATATTTGGCGCCGGTCCTCGACGGCCGAATAGTGAGGACGACGCCATTCAGGATCAGCCACCAAAGCGCGCGGTTGGTCTCGATCACGCGGCGGTCGGACAGGAACTCCTTCAGATAACGGCGCACCGACCAATAATCGGTGCCGTCCGGCGTGCCGAGATTGACAAGGAGCACGCCGATCTTGCCGTCGGCGCCCTCCCGGCGCGAACGCGCTTTGTCTGATTTACCAGCCGATTTAATGTCGTTCATATGGGGGTTGATAGGCGATCCGGCGGGATGCGCCTAGGGACGCTTATTGGGACGGCTTGCCAGTAAACCCTCCGCGTCGCCGATGATCTTTGCATGATCGAAGCCGACGGATTTCTTCCGCCAATCCTCGCACCATTCGGCACCATCCGCGTCCGACCCCGCTTTCGGCTCCTGTCTCGAAGCAAGCACCGCCGCAAAGGCAATGCTCACCGTATGCCCGCGGGAATCCCGGTTCGGGTCGGAATAAACGCCGACCAGCCGTAACTCTTCGACCTCGATGCCGGTTTCCTCCAGCACCTCGCGCCGGCAGGCGGCCTCGACCGTCTCGCCGATGTCGACGAAGCCGCCGGGAAGAGCATAGGCGCCCGCATGCGGCGCGTTCTTGCGGCGGATGAGGAGCACCCTCCCCTCCGGATCGAAGACGACGCAATCCGTGGTCAGTGCCGGCGTCTTCGGCAAGGTCATTGCTGCCCCCTATCGTGCGTTAGCCCGCATCTCCAAACGCCGGCCCCCGCGATCGGGTTCAGTCGCGCGGCTGCGGCACGATGCGGATATAGGGCTTCGGCGATTTCCACCCTTGAGGATAGATCGACTTCGCCTCGTCGTCGGTGACGGAGCCGGCGATGATCACCTCGTCGCCCGGCTGCCAATTTGCCGGCGTCGCCACGCGATGCTTGGCCGTGAGCTGCAGCGAGTCGAGGACGCGCAAGACCTCGTCGAAATTCCGCCCCGTCGTCATCGGATAGACGAGTAGCAGCTTGATCTTCTTGTCCGGGCCGATGACGAAGACGTTGCGCACCGTTTGATTGTCGGCAGGGGTGCGGCCCTCGGAGCTCGCACCGACGCTCGCCGGGAGCATGCCGTAGAGCTTGGAGATCGACAGATCCGGATCGCCGATCATCGGGAAATTCGGCGCCACGCCCTGCGTCTCCTTGATGTCGTCGGACCAGCGCTTATGAAACTCGACCGGATCGACGCTGAGGCCGATGACTTTGACGCCGCGCTTGTCGAATTCAGGCTTGATGCGCGCCATGTAACCGAGCTCGGTGGTGCAGACCGGGGTGAAGTCCTTCGGATGCGAGAAGAGGACACCCCAGGAATTGCCGAGCCAGTCGTGAAAGCGAATGCGGCCTTCGGTCGTGTCGGCCTCGAAATCCGGGGCAATGTCGCCAAGCTGCAAACTCATCCTATCCTCCACTTCTGAGCGGAGCTGCGGTGACGCCTCGCTCGCTCTGAAAATTTAGGAGGCGTGACCCCTCTTCCGCAACTGCGGCAGAATCACAGGCTGGGTTTCTCAGAACGGGCGCGCCGGCCCGAGAGACGCGAAAAATAGGGTGGCGCCGAGGAGAAGGATCAGCGCCGATCCCCCGATGCTACAGATCGCCCAAATTGCCTCCGCCCAAGCGCCGCTGCCGCCACCCAGCCGGACCGCCAATTCGCGCGAGCCGAGCGCGAGCGATGCGAGCGCGGCAACGGTGATGGCCGTGCCAAGCGCCATGGCGAAGGTGGCGGCGACGCCGGCCCAGAAAAGGCCCTGCGCGAACGCGAAGACCAGCACGAGGATGGCGCCGGTGCAGGGCCGGACGCCCACCGAGAGCACCACTGCGAGGGTCTTCCGCCAGGAAAAGGGCCCGGCAACGGCGTTGGGCTCGACCATATGGCTGCACGCCTCGCCATCGTGATGCTGATGGCCATGATGATGGTGGTACTGATGCCCTTGGTGGTGGTCATCCTGGTGATGTTGCGCGACGCTCGCCGCTGAAAGCGATGCCGGCTTGTGGCTCACGCCAGCGCCGGACGAGACGCGTTAACTGCGAGATAAGCAGCCAGAGACCGACAAGCGCGATCATTGCGTAGCTGACGGTCTCCAACTGGTTCGACCAGGCGTTGATCTCGAGCCCGGTCGCATTCAGCGCAATCGCCAAGATGCCGACGAGCGCGATGGCGGTGAGCGCCTGCAAGCCAGCTGCAATGAAGGAGATGATGATCCCGCGCCTGACCGTCTCGTCATTGGCGACGACATAGGATGAGATGATCGCCTTGCCATGCCCCGGACCGATCGCGTGCACCACGCCGTAGAGGAAGGACAGCGCCGCGAGCATCAAAGACGCCGCGAGCACATTATCCTCTTTCAGCCTTCGCACGCTCTCTGCCAGGCCGCGCTGTAGATCTTGCTGCGTGCGCAGAACCCAACCGAAGATGCCGCCCCCGGATTGAGGTTGCGCCACCGCGGGAGGCGCGAAAGCGGAAGGCGGCGACGGCTGAGCCGTCGCGCTTGCGGTGATGGCGAAGAGCGCAAGACACCCGA
This sequence comes from uncultured Alphaproteobacteria bacterium, assembly GCA_963786425.1. Classification (GTDB taxonomy): domain Bacteria; phylum Pseudomonadota; class Alphaproteobacteria; order Rhizobiales; family Methyloligellaceae; genus Methyloceanibacter. Next base: position 137,084 of record CAWAZB010000002.1, read on the forward strand.
ACAGCAGAATGAGGAAGGTGAAAGATCGGTGCCGCATCAGCATCAGGACGGAGCGTTGCCGCATTTGATCAGCACCGTCTGCGAATATTGCGAGCCGTAATTGCTCCCAGGGCCAAGCTGGCTGAAAAAAGCCTCGCCGAGCGCTTCGGCGTCTGCGTCGCTCGCATCCGGCTTCTCGATCTCGGCGCTGCAGGCTGATGGTCCCGATAGTTTCACCGGCGCGTCTTTTGCGAAACCGAAGGCCACGAAGAAAGACGGATCGTAGACGTCGAGTTTGAGCGTCTTCCCGGCGATCTTCAGCGGGGTGGCGAGGGGAAGGGTGAAGTTCAGCGTCAGCAGTCCCTTCCCGACATAATCGAGCGAATAATTCTCCGGCGGCTTCAGCGGCAGCTTTTCGTCATCGTCGAAATGCACGAAGGTGAAATAGTCGAATTCCTTCAGCAACTCGATGTTGACCTGCACGAGCGGCTTCAGTTCCTCCGCGGAAAAGGTGCCGTCGCCGTCTTTGTCGAGCCCCTGCACGGCCATGGCGGTGTAGAATTCATCGAAGGTCCAGGCGTGGCGGACGCCGGTGATCTGCCCTTCCCCATCAAACAGAATTTCCGAGCGCACCGTGGCCCAGACATGGGGATGGGCTTCGGCTTCCGGCGCAATGCCCGCGGTCGTCGGCAACCGCGAGAAGTGCCGCGAGAACGTATCGGCGATCCGCGCGGCGAGAGGGAATCAGCATCGAAGCTCCTTGGCCTGAAGCTTTGCTAGGCAGGAATTATGGAGGATCGGAGGCTTTCCCGAAGGCCTGCCTGTGGCGGAAAGGCCGCTTTGAGGGCTTTGACGGGGATCCCATCACGACCGGCATTGACTCTGAAAAGGAGTCTAGGTTAGAACAAAACAGGAACAAATTTGAGGTTGTCGTGCGTAACAACGTTCCAGGGGGCGGAGCTGTCAGTGCGTTTCCGCCGCCCGGCGTTGCAACAGCAGGCGGGGCAACGGGCGACAGTCCGATCGAGCGTTTGCGTATCAAGGTCAAGGCGCTCGAGCAGGTTCCCGTGTCTCTGGCCCTTTCCCCCGCGTCGGGCTCAGAACCGTCCCGCCCCGCCTGCTCTTTCTTTTCGGCCGATGAAGCCGAGGCCACGCCATGCCTCTCCCCCCTTGCGGGGGAGAAGGACCGATCTTCGATCGGTCGAGAGGGGGGTAAATCCGAAGTTCTGAATGAGTGGATTACCCCCCTCCCTACCCTCCCCCACAAGGGGGGAGGGAAAGAAGGGGAGCCGCTTCCAAATCCGCTGGCGAGGCTCAAGGAAGCGGGGCTGCATGAGATCAAACCGCAAGCCTATCCGGACGAACCGGCGGCGCTTGCCTTTGCGCTCGCTCTTCCTCGGCGGTCCCTTCGCGGCAAAAGGAAAGCGCGCGCCGCTCCTTTGGTGCCTGACCGATAGGATGGCCCGGGAATGGGGCGCTCCCTACGGGCCGGGCCTTTCAGATCTCGGTCTTGATCCGGCGGAGCTTCTCATCGTGCAGACGCGCCTTCCGATGGAAGCCGCCTGGGCACTCGAAGAGGGCCTGAAAGCGCGCGCCTTCATTGCCGCGCTTGGCCAATTCGAGGTGAAGGTCCCGCTTGTCGCGCGGCGCCTTTCTCTTGCCGCGCAAGCAAGCCGCACACCCTGCCTGCTGCTTTCCGGGCATCGCGGCGTGGGCCTCCCCGGGACGCTGACGCGGTGGCGGATCGCAGCTGCAAGGAGCCGGGCATCCCCTTTCGATGCCTCCGCACCAGGCGCTCCCATCTGGCGGCTCACGCTGGAGCGCTGCCGGGGGATGGCGCCGACAGGAAGCTGGACCGTGGAGTTTCGTAACGATGCGTATGGTGTCCATTTGGATGCCGCTCTTTCCGATCGAGAGACTGAAGCGGGAGAGAGGCGGCAGGCTTCCGGATGATCTTCCCTTCGCGCTTGTCGGCAATGGAGAGCATGGCCTCATGCTCACCGCCGTCAATCGCGCGGCGATGCACGAAGGAATTTCTCCGGGCTTCCGGCTTGCCGATGCCCGCGCCATCATCCCAAAGCTTCTGACAGCACCGGCCGACCCAGAGGCCGACCACGCTTTCCTTATCGCGCTCGCCCGCTTCGCCGGCCGCTATAGCCCTTGTCTCAATCGTGACGGCGAAGACGGGCTTTGGCTCGAAATCACCGGCGTCCCGCATCTCTTCGGCGGCGAGCATGCGCTTCTCGCCGATATGGCCTTTCGCTTCCGCCGCTTCGGCTTCAAAGCGAGATTCGGCCTGGCTGACACTCTCGGCGGCGCGCATGCGCTGGCGCGTTTTGCGCGATCCTCGTCCGCCATCGTTGCTTGCGGGCAGATCCGCGAGGGCCTCGCCTCGCTCCCGGTCGAAGCGTTGCGTCTCGAAGCGGACACGATCAGGCTCCTGAAGCGTCTCGGGCTGAAGCGCATCGGCGATCTTTACGATCTGCCGCGCGCTTCGCTCGAGCGGCGCTTTCATTCCGCTGCGGAAACCGAGGCGGTTCTGAAACGCCTCGATCAGGCGCTTGGGCGCCGCGAAGAGCCGCGAAAGCCGCTCCTTCCACCGAAGCGAGTTTGCGGCGAGAATGCCTTTCCCGGAGCCCTTGATCACGCATGAGGGGATCGTCGTCGCCCTCGATGCCCTCGTTCGCGAGCTGTGCGAGGCCCTGTCGGCGAAAGGACGCGGCGCGCGCCGAGTGCAGCTTTTTCTCTATCGCGCCGACGGCAGCTCGGCCCTGGTCGAGGCGGGCCTCAGCGCCCCAACCCGCGCGCCCGCGCATCTCCTGCGGCTGTTGCAAGACAAGATTGGTGCCGTCGATGCCGGTTTCGGCGTCGATCTCATGGTGCTGGGCGCGGCGGCAACCGAACCCTCGTCCTTCGCCCAAGAAAGCTTCGCCAAGAAGGACCGGCTCGAACGGCAAGAGCCGCTGGTCGACCGCTTGGCCAATCGCCTCCGCTCCGAGGCCGTGCTGCGGCTCTTCCCAAAGGAAAGCCATTTGCCGGAGCGGGCGCAAGGGACGCTTTGCGCCGTCGCCTCTTCGCGGCCCTGGCCTTGGCAAGCCCTGTCCCTGCCTCCGCGGCCGCCGCTTCTCCTTGCCGTCCCTGAGCCGCTCGAAGTGATCGCCGAAATTCCGGAAGGCCCGCCGATCCGTTTCACCTGGCGGCGCGTTGGCCGGCGCGTGGTCAAAGCCGAGGGCCCGGAACGCATCGCGCCGGAATGGTGGCTGCCGCTGATGAACTCGGCGGTCGCCAACGGCATCCCTTCTCTAGATGGAGAGAGTGGCGAGACCGAGCGAAGCGAGGCTGCGCCGGGTGAGGCGGATTCTGGCGACCCTCCCGCTTCCAGGGGGAGGGAGAAAAGGACGCGCGACTATTACCGCATCGAGGACGAAGAGGGGCACCGCTATTGGGTGTTCCGCGACGGTCTCTACGACGATGGCACCGGCAGAGCTCCGGCTTGGTATCTGCACGGGGTCTTCGGATGAAAAATTCCAAAGTCACGGAACATCTTCCGCTCCCCCTTGCGGGGGAGCACGCGAGCACGCAGTGCGAGCGGAGGGGGGTCCTGCTGAAACGCAGGCTCCAAAACTCACCCCCCTCCCTACCCTCCCCCACAAGGGGGGAGGGAAATTTGCAGCGGGGTCATTTCCATGACTCGTTACGCCGAGCTCGACATCACCACCAATTTCTCCTTCCTGCGCGGCGGCTCGCATCCGGAAGAGCTGGTGGCGGCCGCGAAAGCGCTCGGCCTTGCCGCCATCGCCGTCACCGACCGCAACACACTTGCAGGCGTTGTCCGCGCGCATCTCGCCGCCAAGGAGCTCGGCGGCATCAAATTCATCGTCGGCACGCGGCTCGATCTCGAGGACGCACCGAGCCTGCTCGTCTATCCAACCGACCGCGCCGCCTATGGGAGACTCTGCCGGCTGCTGACGCTCGGCCAGCGTCGTGCCGAGAAAGGAAAGTGCGTCCTCTTTCTCGAAGATGTCGCCGCCCACGCCGAGGGACTGATCTTCATCGTGGTCCCACCGGAGGAAACTCCCTCCCCCAGAAAGGGGGAGGGAAGCGATGGCCAGAGGCCAGCGCTGGGTGGGGGTCTCAAGGCTTCAATGATGGAGCGAAACCCCCACCCCGGCCCTCTCCCTTTCAGGGGGAGGGAGAAAGATGTCGGCACGTTTCAAGAACAGCTTCAGCGCATCAAATCTGCCCTGAAAGCGCCGCTGTATCTTGCCGCCAGCCATTCCTATCGCGGCAACGACCGCGCCCGCATCGCTTCTCTCGCGCTGTTGGCGAAGCAGACCGGCATCCCGCTCGTCGCTACCAATGCAGTGCTTTATCACGCGCCGGAACGGCGGCCCTTGCAGGACGTGCTCACTTGCATCCGCGAGAAATGCAGGCTGACCGAAGCAGGGCTGAAGCTCGAAGCAAATGCCGAGCGCCATCTGAAATCGCCGGAGAGAATGGCGCGGCTGTTCGCGGGCCATGAGGAGGCGCTCGCCAACACGATAAAGATTGCAGAAGCCTGCCGCTTCTCGCTCGACGAGCTGCGCTATGAATATCCGGACGAGCCGGTACCGGCCGGCAAGACTCCGCAATCGCATCTTGAATATCTCACCGCCGCGGGCGCCGAATGGCGCTTTCCGGACGGCATCCCCCGCAAGGTGACCGCGACGCTTCTAAGGGAGCTCGCGCTGATCGCCCAGCTGAATTACGCCCCCTATTTCCTCACCGTTCACGACATCGTCCGCTATGCCCGCTCGGTCGGCATCCTCTGCCAGGGGAGAGGCTCCGCCGCGAATTCCGCCGTCTGCTACTGCCTCGGCATCACCAATGTCGATCCGACCGAGATCGATCTTCTGTTCGAGCGTTTCGTCTCGCCGGAGCGGAAAGAGCCGCCGGATATCGACGTCGATTTCGAGCATGAGCGCCGCGAAGAGGTGATCCAATATATCTACGGCCGCTATGGCCGCGACCGCGCCGGGCTTGCCGCCACCGTCATCTGCTACCGAGGGCGCCTCGCCGTGCGCGAGGTCGGAAAAGCGCTCGGCCTCTCCGAGGACAGCGTGTCGGCGCTCGCCTCCACAATCTGGGGCCTCAGCCATTCCGGATTGCCGAACGATTATGTGCGCCAGGCCGGGCTCGATCCCACCGAACCGCTCATCATCCGCTGCCTTGAGCTGACCCGCGAGCTGATCGGCTTCCCGCGCCATCTCTCGCAGCATGTTGGCGGCTTCGTGCTGACGCGCGGGCCGCTGTCCGAGGTGGTGCCGATCGGCAATGCCGCCATGGAGGACCGCACCGTGATCGAATGGGACAAGGACGATCTCGACGCGCTTGGCCTCCTCAAAGTGGATGTGCTCGGCCTCGGCATGCTCACCTGCATCCGCAAAGGGTTCGCGCTTCTGAAGGAGCATTACGGGCGCGACATCACGCTCGGCACCGTGCCGCGCGAGGACCCAGCCGTTTACGACATGCTATGCGCGGCGGATTCCATCGGCGTATTTCAGGTCGAGAGCCGCGCGCAGATGAACATGCTGCCGCGCCTCCGCCCGCGCAAATTCTACGACATCGTCATCGAGGTCGCCATCGTGCGGCCCGGCCCGATCCAGGGCGACATGGTGCATCCTTATTTGCGCCGGCGCGCGGGGCTCGAGCCGGAAGACTACCCTTCCCCACATCCCGATCACGGACCGGCGGACGAACTCCGCCAAGTGCTCGGCAAGACCATGGGCGTGCCGCTTTTCCAGGAACAGGCGATGCGGCTCGCCATGGTGGCGGCGAAATTCACAGGCCAAGAAGCGAACGAGCTTCGCCGCGCCATGGCCACCTTCCGCCGCCGCGGCACCATCGACCGCCTGCGCGAGAAGATGGTGGGGCGCATGACGGCGCGCGGCTACCCGGCAGATTTCGCCGAGCGCTGCTTCAACCAGATCAAGGGCTTCGGCGAATATGGATTTCCCGAGAGCCACGCCGCGAGCTTCGCCCATCTCGTCTATGTCTCGGCCTGGCTCAAATGCCATTACCCGGCGGCCTTCGCCGCGGCGCTCCTCAATTCCCAGCCGATGGGCTTTTACGCCCCGGCGCAGATCGTCCGCTGCGCGCGCGATCACGGCGTCGAGGCGCGCGAGGCCGATGTCAATCACAGCCTGTGGGACTGCACGCTCGAGCCTGTAGCAGCCTCCTCAATGCCGTCAATCGTCATCGCCCGGCTTGACCGGGCGATCCAGTAACCACCGCTCTCCGCATGGGGCAGCGTCCGAACAAAAGGCCAAGCCTCAGTGGTTACTGGATGCCCGCCTACGCGGGCATGACAACGAAGGGGAGATGATATTCGCACTGCGGCTCGGGCTGCGGCAGATCGACGGCTTCCGCGAAGCCGAGGCGCAAAGGCTCGTCTCAATCCGTGACGGCGTGGCGGCCGAGCTCAATCCGCATCTCTTCGCGCCCCCATTGATTCTACCGCTCCCCCCTTGCGGGGGAGCGCGCGAGCGCGAAGTGCGAGCGGAGGGGGGTGGGCCGCAGATTCAAAATCCGCCGCTCACCCCCCTCCCTACCCTCCCCCACAAGGGGGGAGGGGAAGTGTGTGACGAGTCTCCGATCACTCCCTCTCCCCTTGCGGGAGAGGGTGGCGCAGGCTCACCTGGCGAGGCTGCGCCGGGTGGGGATCTGAAGAGGACGAGCAACCCCCACCCCGGCCCTCCCCCTTCTAGGGGGAGGGAAAATTTTCGGAACCTGCGGGATCTGTGGCGGCGGAGCGGGCTGAAGCGCGCAAGCATCGAACGCCTCGCGGCCGCCGATGCCTTTCGCTCTGTTGGGCTCGACCGCCGCGAGGCGCTCTGGGAGGTGCGCGGTCTACCGAAGGAAGGAGTGCTGCCGCTTTTCGATCATGCCGACGCAGCCGAAACCGGCATCGAAGCGCAAGCGCCGCTTCCGGTCATGCCGCTGTCGGAGCATGTGGTGAATGATTACCGGACGTTGCGGCTGTCTCTCAAAGGCCACCCCATGAGCTTCTTGCGCGAGCGTTTCGCAAGCGAACGCATTCTCGCCTGCGCCGATTTGAAGAAGATGCGTGATGGCGCGCGCGCTAGCGTCGCCGGCGTCGTTCTGGTGCGCCAGCGGCCGGGCTCCGCCGAGGGTGTCGTGTTCATGACCATGGAGGACGAGACCGGAATCGCCAATGTCGTGATCTGGCCGCAAGTTTTGGAGCGGGAGCGGAAGGTGGTGATGGCGGCGCGCCTCGTCGTCGTGCATGGCCGCATTCAGCGGCACGAGGACATCATCCATGTCGTTGCGGCGCGGCTCGAGGACAGAAGTCATTGGCTGCGATTGCTCGACGAGGAAGGAGAAGCCCTAAGCCTTCCCCTGGCTCATGCCGACCACGTCAAGCATGCGGGAGGCGAGGATACGCGCGAGCGCGCCTCTGAGCGCGGCCACCCGCGCTGGCACCCGCGGCGCCATCCCCGCGCCGAGCGCATCATCCCGAAATCCCGCGATTTCCATTAGGGGAAGGAGTCGAGAGCGATACCGTCTAACGACGCGCGGCGCCCCAGAGAAGAATCCTGCAAGCGCAGCTGTTCATGCCGCTGCTGCGTCTCCGCATTGAAACCGTTCGCTGTTGGGCTTCCGACGCTTTTTTCGACTTTGCTTGCTTTCACGCACGGCTTGCTCGCTTCAGCCTGAGGCGTGTTGCCCTGCCGCCCGGGACGTCCTGGACGCCCGGCGACAACAAGCAGACACCAATCCAAGCCGCGAGAAGAATCCGAACCATTCCCGTCATATATGAGGTCGAACGATCCGTATTACAATGCCGCCATCCTCACGGTAACGCGCAATATCGCGGATAGCATCCAACAGCAGCAATTGATTGATCTCCTGCTGGGTCGAGCTGCTGCGGCGCCACCCGCTGCCGAAGCGCATCCATCGCGCTCTCGGATGATCTCTTTGGGCCTCTTCCAGCTGCAAAGCCTCGCTCTTTCCTCGCTCGCTGATCGCTGCAGTCAGCTTCGCATGCCTTAGCTCGCGTTGATCGATTCTTCTGCGTCGCATCTCGCTTTTAATTCTGGATCGCTTCTCTGACTTGGCCGCCTGAACTGGCGCCGGAAGTGTACATGATCCGCCTCACCCTCGTCGCTATGCTCGATATCGTCAACAAGACCTGCCTGTTCAGCTCTTCGCTCCAGCAACACTTTCTCGCGCCAGTGCCGTTGCTTTTTTCGTTCCTCCGTAATTTCCGCATCAATCTCGCTCAGCTTCTTTGAGCGCCTACAGTCACTACGCCAAGCGAATACTTTCCAATGCGAGTCCGAGGTCGGATTACGCGAAGGTACTTGCCTTGAGGCGCAAAGGCCACTGTCAAGTGTATTGGTATCTTGCCGCTGCTCGCCTGAAAGTTAAAATTGCCTGTGAAGATCCTTCACATCCGGATAGGGATCGACTGAAATGCCGGCTTGATGTTCCCGTCATGGGTCGTCACAAATTCGAGGGCGTAGATAAATCCGGTGGACTGTTCTTGACATTTTTGCTTCGGTTCACACCCTCGAATCAGCATTCCCAAACCAAAGATCAAGCCCAGTGTTCCCGGCAAGATATCTCGCCGTAGTCGCAAGTTACGACCGTGAAGTCGCATCGGTCCTTTGCTCATAAAGATCTGAGATTTTTCTCGGCATCGAAGTCGATCGTAATGCGGCTTTGTCCTGTTTTGTCGAACCTGCCCGTAGAGCCCGAGCGTGAATTTGCCCAGATCGATACGGCACGACCAAATCGAGATCTCCAGCTGGCGCCGCCCTGTCCGTAAGCACCTGAAGCGACGAAGCTGAATTCCGCCGTCCATCCCTGGTCGAGCCAACGAGTCTGTGGCGCGGTCGATCAAAATCGCGTAGACAGTTCGCATTTCACATTGTTGATGACGTCGGCGACGGTCAGATAGCGCGGAAAAACCGTCGGCTTCACGCAGCTTGCGAGCAGCAGGGATGAAAGACCGACCGAAACGATAGCAAGCCACTTCGCGCCGCAGCGCGATCCCGCACGACCCCTCATGACGCCCCCCATTTTGCGCCGACCCCCCGGCGCGCACCCCTCCTGTGCCTATCTCATTTTCAACTTATGCGATAGTTGAAATGCTACGCACTAATAACGGGAGCCGCCCCAGACAGTGGGTTTCGCTGCCTCCCGGCGACCCTTCGCCCGCCGCAAAGCCTTGGTCCGATTAGAGAAAGAGGAGTCCTTCGGACGACCACCGATCCTGTTGCGGGACTGCAACGGCCACAACCTATTTGGTGTCATCGCGCTGCCGGCCTAGCTGTGGCGCCGTGAGGACTCTCCGCGCGGCCGGCGGATTACGACGCTGGGTGGATTGGCGGGGCTAGGCGCATAAGCCAAGTTGGCGGCAACCTGCAGGACGGGACCAAACCCGCTATCCTCCGCCCATGCAACCAACATGCCTTAGATCAATCGTCGGCGCCTGCGTGCTGTTGTCGCTTTCTCTCGCAGGACCTTCCTTCGCCTTCGAGCAGCCGGAAGGCGCCACAGGGCTTAGCGCGAAGCCGCTCGTCACCGCCAAGCGGCAAATGGTTGTGGCGGCAAATCCGCTTGCGGCGGAAGCAGGCCTCGGCATCTTGCGCAAAGGCGGCAGCGCGGTCGACGCCGCCATCGCCGTGCAGATGGTTCTTAATCTCGTCGAGCCGCAATCTTCCGGCATCGGCGGCGGCGCCTTCCTCCTCACCTTCGATGCCGCGAGCAAGACGCTTCGCAACATTGATGGGCGCGAGACCGCTCCGGCCGGCGCGAGGCCAGACTTGTTCTTGACCGAGGACGGCAAGCGGATGCCGTTTAGAGCAGCCGCCGATAGCGGACGCTCGGTCGGCGTTCCCGGCGTCATCGCTGCGTTGAAGCTCGCGCATGAACAGTCCGGCAAATTGCCCTGGCCCGATCTGTTTCAGCCGGCGATCCAATTTGCCCGTGAGGGGTTTTCGGTATCGCCACGTCTCGCCGGTCTCCTCGCCACGGCGGATCCGGCAAGATTCTCGGCCGAGGCGCGCAACTATTTCTTCGACTCCGCCGGGAGGCCAAGGCCGGCCGGCTACAAGCTGCAAAATCCGGCTTTCGCCGACACGTTGCAGGCGATCGCGCAAGAAGGGCCCGCCGCGTTTTATGAAGGGGAGGTTGCTCAGGCGATCGCACGCGCCGTCGAGCAGGATCCGCGCGGCGCCGGCACGCTGGCGGTATCGGATCTTGCCGCCTATCGAGCCAAGTTGCGCGAGCCGGTCTGCATGTCTTATCGCGAGCTCGAAGTTTGCGGCGCGGCGCCCCCCTCCTCCGGCGGCACCGCCGTCGGCCAGGTTTTGGCGCTGGTCGAGCCCTTCGACCTTGGCGAAGCTCCGCTCGATCCGAAAGCGGTGCATCTCCTTCTCGAAGCGGAGCGCCTCGCCTTCGCCGACCGCAACCGTTACCTCGCCGATCCGGATTTCGCGCCCCCGCCCTCGGGTCTCCTTCAGAAATCCTATGTCGCGGAACGGAGAGCGCTCATCGATCGCGCGCGCGCGCAAAGTAAGGTTTCGGCAGGAACCCCGCCTTCCACGCGCCAAGGCTTGTTCGGCCGCGACGCGAGCCGCGAGAGTGTCGGCACAAGCCATATCTCTGTCGTCGATGCCGGGGGGAACGCCGTCTCGATGACCACCTCGATCGAGCAGGCTTTTGGGGCAAAGCTCATGGTGCGCGGCTTCCTGCTCAACAACGAGCTGACCGATTTCTCCTTTCTGCCGGCCGATGCCGAGGGACGCCCGATCGCCAATCGCGTCGAGCCCGGCAAGCGTCCGCGCAGCTCCATGGATCCGACCATCATTTTCGCCGAGGGCCGCGTTCCGAAATTTCTGCTCGGCTCACCCGGGGGGCCGGCGATCATCCCCTATGTGGTGAAGGCCATCGTGGGCCTCGTCGATTGGAAGCTCGATGCGGCAGAGGCGGCGTCGCTTGCGAATTTCGGCGCCATCGGCGAGAGGATCGTGCTCGAGACTGACGCGGCGAATGATCCGCTCGCCGAGGAATTGGGTAAGCTCGGCCACGAAATCATTCGTGCCGATATGACGAGCGGCTTGCACATCATCGCCATTGCGCCGGAGGGGATCAGCGGCGGTGCCGATCCAAGGCGCGAGGGCGTCGCGCTCGGCGACTAGCCGTACCATCGCTCTCACCCTATGAAACGAAAGATGACGAGGCGAAGCATCGCGGTGAGAGGCGGAGGCGTAGTCGGCCTCTGGCAGGCACTGACGCTCGCTCACGCCGGCCATCGCGTCACTTTGAGCGAGCGCTCGCCGGTGCCGTTCGCGCATGGTTGCAGCCTCTATGCCGGCGTCATGCTCGCGCCGAATTGCGAGAGGGAATCCTCCGAGGCAAGCATTCGCGATCTCGGGCGCCGCGGCCTCGATCTGTGGCGGAAGACCTATCCGGGGACGGAGGCGCGTGGCACCCTCGTCGTCGCCCTTCCGCGAGACCGTGCCGAGCTCGACCGCTTCGCGCGCATGACCGAGGGGCATGAGCGTCTCGGGCCGTCGGAAGTGGAACGTATCGAACCGGCGCTCAAGGATCGCGTCGCCGGCGCGCTCTACTTCGCGGAAGAGGGACACCTCGCGCCGGAAGCTGCGCTCCTCTTTTTAAAGGAGGAATGCGAACGGGCAGGCGTCGCGCTTCGCTTCGGCGACGGCGAATATCCGCAAGACGCGGAGATTGTCATCGATTGCCGCGGGCTTGCCGCTAAGGACGACCTTCCGGATTTGCGCGGCATCCGCGGCGAGCGCATCGTGGTGAAGAGCCAAGAGGTGTCGTTCTCGCGCCCCGTGCGCCTCCTGCATCCGCGCTTCCCGCTTTATGTCGTCCCCTGGGGGCATGGCGTCTACATGCTCGGCGCCACCATGGTGGAAAGCGAGGAAGGCGGACCGATCAGCCTTCGCTCGGCGCTCGACCTGCTCTCCGCCGCCTATGCGCTCGAGCCCGCTTTCGGCGAGGCCGAGATCGTGTTGCAAGGCGCGGGCGTCAGGCCCGCCTTTCCGGACAATCGGCCTAGGATTACCACGCGCGGACGCTATATTTTTGTGAACGGCCTTTACCGTCACGGCTTCTTGCTCGCGCCGGTCCTCGCCGAGCTCGTCGCGCAATATATTGAGACCGGCGCGACCGACCCGGAGGTATTCGTTGCAGATCGTCCTCAACGGTGAGCCAATCGCGACGGGCGCGAGCAATCTCGCCGAGCTTTGCGCCGACCTCGGCTTTGCGGATGCGAAAGTGGCGACGGCAGTCAACGGCGCCTTCGTCGCGGCCGCAAAGCGGCATCTGACGCCGCTCGGCCCGCAGGACGAGGTTGAGATCGTCGCGCCGAGGCAGGGCGGCTGATGTTACAGATCTACGGCGAAGACTTCACTTCGCGGCTTCTGCTCGGCACCGCGCAATATCCTTCGCCAGCCATGCTGGCCGAGGCGGTGACGGCGTCCGCCGCCGAAATCGTCACGGTCTCGCTCCGGCGGGAATCGGCGCGGGCGCGAGCCGGCCAGGGCTTTTGGGAGCTGATCGAGAAGCTGTCGGTCCGGGTGCTCCCCAACACTGCCGGCTGCCGCACCGCGAAAGAGGCCATTACCACCGCGCAGATGGCGCGCGAGCTGTTCGGCACACCTTGGATCAAGCTCGAAGTGATCGCCAATGACGATACGCTGCAACCGGAGTTGTTCGGTCTCGTCGAGGCCGCCTCTGTCCTCGTGGCGGACGGCTTCCAGGTGCTTCCCTATACCACCGAGGATCTGAGCGCCGCCGAGAAATTGGTGGGAGCCGGCTGCCAAGTGTTGATGCCCTGGGCATCGCCGATCGGCTCCGCCCGCGGCCTCGTCAATCGCGAAGGGCTGAAGACGCTTCGCGCTTATTTCCCCGACATCACTTTGATCGTCGATGCCGGGCTCGGCGCCCCCTCTCAGGCCGCCGAGGCGATGGAGCTTGGCTATGACGCGGTGCTTCTCAACACGGCGATCGCCAAGGCCGGCGATCCGGTGAAAATGGCGGCGGCTTTTGCACGAGCGGTCGAGGCCGGGCGCCTCGGTTTTGACGCGGGGCTGATCGAGCCGCGGGACATGGCGTCGCCCTCAACGCCCGTCGCCGGTACGCCCTTCTTCAAAATCGACCGCGTCTCCTGATTGGCCGGGCGCGCCAAATTGCTTCGCCTCGACCCCTTCTATCCTATCGCCCCAGACGCGGAATGGGTCGGCCGGTTCGCCCGGGGCGGCGCGAGTTTCATTCAGCTGCGGATCAAGGATGCGCCCCTCGAGCACGTCACGGCGGAGATTCAGCAGGCGCTTCTCATTGCAAAACGGCATGGGTGCATTCTCGTCATCAACGATCATTGGCAGGAGGCGATCGAGCTTGGTGCCGATTTCGTTCATCTCGGCCAGGAGGATCTGCAGGGCGCAGACCTCGCCGCCATCCGCGCCGCCAATATCAGGGTCGGGATCAGCACTCATAGTCACGAGGAGCTCGACCGGGCGCTCGCCGCAACGCCGGACTATGTGGCGCTCGGCCCGATTTATCCGACGAAGCTGAAGATCATGCCTTGGCAGCCGCAGGGGCTGGCGAGGATCGGGGAATGGCGTTCGAAGATCGCTTGTCCTCTCGTCGCCATTGGCGGCATCACGCTCGAGCGCGCGCCTGACGTCCTTCGCGCGGGCGCCGATTCTGCCGCTGTGATCACGGACCTCCTCACCCACCCGGACCCAGAAAAAAAATCTGCGCTTTCGTTGAGGCGACCGCGCCCTGGCGGCGTTTATCCACAGAGCTTCCACAGCGCTGACTGCGCCAATTTGGGCCTTGACCCGTCCCAGTGCGGATTGGGAACATGCCGGCAAAAGCATCCGGATCAATTGGGGGAAGCGTGACGTTCAAACTCGATCCGGCGCGGCCCGCGAGCGAGGCCATTCAGCACGCGGCGTGTTCGCAAGTGGAAGCGGCCTATGCCGCGATTGCCAGTCCGCGCGACCGCCATAAGGGTGTGCATGACGGCCGGAAGAGCATGAAAAGACTAAGGTCTTTGCTCGCTCTCATCCGCCCGGGACTGCCAGAGCCGGTCTTCGATGACCTCAATCAGCGGCTGCGGAGGATCGCCAAGGGATTGGCGCCGGCGCGGGATGCGCATGCCTTGCTGGAAGCACTCGACAAGCTGGTCAGCAAGGATGGGGAAGGCGACGACAATGCCGTGATTGCGTTACGGGCGTGGCTCTCGCAGAGGCGGCGCGCCGCCGAAACCCGCCTCGAGGACCGGATGAGCGGAGATGCGATGCAGGGACTTGCCGCCTTGCGTCCAGCCATGGCGAAGCTCTTCGTCTATCCGAACGCGTTCAAGCCCATCGCCGAAGGCCTGCAAGTCCTCTTACCGCAAGGGACGAAAGGCATTTGCTCATGCCTTCGAGACCGGCGACGACGATGCCTTCCACGATTGGCGTAAATCGATCCAGCATCATTGGCGTCAGATGCAGCTTCTCTCGGCCTGCCGCCCGGCGGAACTCTCGGCGCGGGTTGAGCTCTCACGCGCGCTCTCGCAAATCCTCGGCGACGATCACGACATCGCCATGCTCTGCCGTCTCGTCTCGACGCCGACATTGACCTTCGCCGGCCCCGCAGAGACGGAGAAGTTCCTCAGGCGCTGCCGGCGGCGCCAAAAGGTCCTGCGCAGCGAGGCGAAAATCCTTGGCGCAAAGCTGTTCTCGGAACGGCCGCGCCCCTTCGTGCAACGCATCTCCGCTTATTGGGACATGGCTGCGCAAATGGCCGGCAGGCCCGAGCCGCAAAGCAATGTCGTGGCCTTCGGCCCTCCCCTTCCAGCGGCAACCGGGCGAGCAAGAGCCTCCGGCTAATCGGGATTCGCACCTGATACTGTGTGGGGCCTAAAGCTCAATCGCCAAACCGTCATAGGCGACTTCCCAACCCGCAGCCTCGACTGCCGCGCGCTCCGGACTGTTTTCGCGAAGCGCCGGGTTGGAATTGTTGACGTGAATGTAGATTTTCCGGCCAACGCCGAAATCGGCGAAGGCGGCCATGCTGCCGCCCGGGCCGGACATGTTCATATGCCCAATCCTCTCGCCGGTCTTGTTCATCAGTCCCTGCACGATCATCTCGTCATTCGTGTAAAGCGTGCCGTCGAAAAAGAGGAGCGGCGCGCCGCGCAATCGCCCCTCCGTCGCATCGTCGAGCCTTGCGCAACCCGGCACGAAAAAGAAATGGCGGCCGGAGCCCTGGTCGGTGACCTTCAAGCCGATGGTATCGCCCTCTTTCGTCCCGAGGCCCGCTCCCGCCTTCTCGTCTTCGAGGTAAAGCGCGACCTTTCCTGGAACCGCAAATGCTTCAACCTCGAGGCCGACAGGTCCCTCCGGCCCCTCGACCGCGAAGGGCGTCTCCAGCGTCATCCCCCGCCGCGCAACGAGGCGGGGATCGAGGACGTCGAAAATTTTGTTGGCGGCGAGCACGGAAAGCACGCGCTCGCTGCCATAGATCGTCAGAGGCTGAGCCTCGCGCAGATTTAAGAGACCGGCGACGGCATCCACATCGCCATTCGTTAGGATCACCGCCTTGATCGGGCTGTTGCGCGCGCCTTTGTTCGTGTCCGGGTGAAGCTCCGGCGTGTCGTTGATCTGTTGACGGAGGTCGGGCGAGGCGTTTAGCAGCACCCAATCTCTGCCATTCGCGCTCACGGCGACGGAGGCTTGCGTACGGGGCTTCAGCCCCTCCACGCCCTTTCGCACGTCGCTCGAATTGCGGCCGTTGCAGTTCCACTGCGGAAAGCCGCCGCCTGCCGCTGAACCCAGCACCTTAATCAGCATGAGGCTTGATGGCGGGCATCGGAGGCTTCCGTCAAGGCCCAAACGAGTGGCCGCTGGCCCGACCCGGCAACATGAACGGAAAATGAAACGCCGGCGCAACTCCAAGAGACTCTCAAGGCAAATCCTGGGGCGGCAGTGTAGATTGGCACCCTTAACCCGTTGAGGATCCTGCGACCGGAATGCGCTACCAGACGAAGCTCCTGATTACGGCCGGCCTTCTGCTTGCCATGGCGCTCTCGGCCGCCGGCCTCACCTTTTGGGGCGTCACGGAATCGCACAACTTTCTCAGCCGCTCCCGCATCGCCCATCAGCAGCTTGAGCGGCAGCTGCAACTGTCACGCCACACCCAGCAATTGTTCAAGGCTTGGACCGATACGCTCCTCACCGGCATGAGCGACCGGCCGCTCGGCGCCGCCTATTTGAACAAAGTGATCGAATCCAACCTCACCGAGCTCGAAAGGCTGGCCCGGCAACAGCTCGCCACGGTTAGCCCGGCCGAGCGCCGGGCGGAAATCGCCGAGGTCGAGCGATTGAAGGCCATCAGGGCCGAGTATGAGCACACGCTCGCACAGCTCGGAGAAGTCGAACAGCTGCGGAGCCGAGGGCGCCCGGACGTTGCCTGGGAGCGGCTCATCACCCTCCTCAAGGGAGGCATCGACCAGAAGCTGAACGAGTTGATCGAGGTCGCGGTCGCCGACGAGACCGCGGAGGTCGACCGGATCGACGCCGATGCCGCGCGGCTGCTTGGGCGGCTCGAACGTATTAGCGAGGTGCATGCTCTGATCGCCATCCTCGCCACGCTTGCGCTTGTGCTCCTGCTGTTGAAGCGGCTGCGGGCACCGCTCGCTGAATTGCTGAGCGGAACGCGGGCGCTCGCGGAAGGGAACTTGTCACATCGCATCGCCATCTCCGGGCGCGACGAGTTCGCTCACCTCGGCAAGAGCTTCAATCGCATGGCCGAAGATCTGCAGGCGCATCAAACGGCGCTGCAGGACGCGCACGCCAATCTGGAGACCCAAGTCGCCGACCGCACAGAGGAATTGCGGCTCGCCAACGAAACATTGCAGACGATCGACGAAAAGCGGCGCAACTTCTTCGCCGACATCAGCCATGAGCTGCGCACGCCGCTGACGGTCATAAGGGGCGAAGGCGAGATCGTGCTCCGAGGCAAGAGCAAGAAGATCTCCGAGTATAAGATCTCGATCGCCCGTATCGTCGAGCAGGCGAAGCATCTCTCCTTCCTCGTCAACGATCTCCTCTTCATCGCGCGGCAGGGAGCGGGCGGCGGACGCCTCAATCTGCAACGCCTCGACCTCAATGATTTGCTGGAGAAGGTATGCGGCGATGCGCGGGTGCTCGCCAACGAAAAGTCGGTGGCGATAGACTATCGCAACGGGACTCTGCCGGGCGTCATGCGCGGCGACCCTTCGCGCCTGCGGCAGCTGTTCATGGTGTTGCTCGACAATGCCATACGCTATTCGCCGGCGAAAGGCGCTGTGACCGTAGAGCTCGTGCCCGGCGACGACGAGGTCAGTGTGAAAGTTTCGGACCGCGGAGTCGGCATTTCGGCGGAGGAACTGAGCGGGGTCTTCGAGCGGTTTCGGCGGGGCGCGAATGCCGCAGAGCACCATGAAGGCGGCCTTGGTCTCGGTCTGCCGGTAGCCAAAGCCATCGCCGAGGCGCATAAAGGAAATATCGAGATGAGGAGCCGCGAGGGCGAGGGAACGACTGTCATTGTCGTTCTACCCACGGCGATGGCGGAGCAGCCGGCATGAATGTGTTGCTGGTGGAAGACGAGCCGCGTGTGGCGGACTTCATCAATCGCGGCCTCCGCGCCGAGCATCACGGCGTCACCGTGGCACCGACGGGCGGTGTCGGGGTCGAGCTCGCCAAGACCGGCGAATTCGACGTCATCATTCTCGATCTGATGCTGCCCGACATGCACGGCTACGATGTGTGCCAGAAGCTGCGGCTTGAGGGGGATCACACCCCGATCCTCATGCTGACCGCGATGGACACCCTCGAGGACAAGATCAAGGGCCTCCGCATCGGGGCCGACGATTACCTCGCCAAGCCGTTCGACTTCGATGAATTGCTGGCGCGGATCGAGGCCCTTGTCCGCCGCTCGCACAGCTTCGCGCCGAACGATAACATCGTCGAGGTCGGCGATTTGGTTCTCGATCGCGACGCCATCGAAGTGACGCGAGGAGGCGAGCCGATCAAGCTGACCGCAAAGGAGGTCGCCATCCTCGAGCTGCTGATGGGCGCTCCGGGAAGAGTGTTCTCCCGCACCCGTATCTTGAATCAGGTCTGGGGCTACAGCGAAGACCCGCTCACCAATGTGGTCGACGTTTATATCGCGCGGCTCCGGCGCAAGATCGACACCCCCGGCCGGGAACCGATGCTGGAGACGGTCCGAGGCCATGGCTACCGGCTGAAAGCGCAAGGCTAAACCGTGGCACTTTCCCAAAAAATCTCAGAAGAATGGCAATTGAGGCACCAAACCTTGCGTCCTCGAAGGGGATGAGTAGATTAGACAATGCCACTTTCGCGGTGCCAATAATTTAGTTTGCGCGGAGACTCGCCTAAGCGAGCCACGGCAGGGGCCTGTCGTTTCGGCGGCATCTGTTACGCTCTTCCGGCGGGCCGCCGCAGCAAATTGTCGAAAAAAAACAATAGGGAAGGAGCGCCCGTTGCGGCGAGTTGTGTCGGCTCTATCGGTTTGGCTCGGTCTTGTCACCGCGGCCTTGGTCTTGGCCGGTCCCGCTCAGGCAGCGGAGAAGATCAGAATCGGCGTCCTGAAATTCGGGACGGTCAGCTGGGCCATCGAGACGATGCAGAAGCATGGCCTCGATAAGAAAGAGGGCATCGAGATCGAGCTCGTCTCGCTCGCGAGCACCGACGGCACGGTCATCGCTCTGCAGGGCGGCTCCGTGGACATTGTCGCTACCGATTGGCTGTGGGTTTCGCGCGAGCGCAGCAGCGGCTCCGATTTCACCTTCTCGCCCTTCACCACTGCGCTCGGCGCCATCATGGTGCCTGCCGATTCCCCGATCAAAACCCTGACCGACCTCAAGGGAAAAAAGCTCGGGGTGGCAGGCGGTCCCCTCGACAAGAGCTGGCTGTTGATCCTCGCTTATGCGCTCCGCACGGCAAATCTGGATTTGAGGTCCGAAACGCAGCAGGTGTTCGGCGCTCCCCCGCTCCTCGCCGAAAAGGCGAAACAGGGGGAGATCGACGCTGTCCTAAATTTTTGGCCCTATGCGGCCCGCCTCGAAGCTCTCGGCTTTAAGCAGCTGATCGGGATCGAAGACGTCGTGCGTGAATTGGGCGCCAAGGGCGAGGTCGCGATGGTCGGCTTCACGTTCAGAGACAGCTGGGCGGCGGAGAACCTCGACGCAATCACCGGCTTCCTTAAGGCCATAGCGAAGGCGGACGAGTTGCTCGCCACGTCCAACGAGGCGTGGGACGAGATCAGGCCGCTGATGCGCGCCGAGAATGAAGCAACCTTCGAGGCGCTGCAGCGCCGCTATCGCGAAGGGATACCCGATCGCGCGCCAAGACAGAACGAGATCGACGCGAAGATTCTGTATCAGTTCTTACGCGAGTTCGGCGGCGAGAAGCTGGTCGGTCCTGGGCCGGAACTCGCTCCCGGCACTTTCTGGAAGGCCGACAACTCTTGACGGTGACAGTCACCTCTCCCGCAACCGTCAGCGACTGGCGTGCTTATCGCGGCGCGGTCATGTCGATCGCCTCGGTGGCCGGGTTCCTGCTGATCTGGTTTATCGCTGCGGAGATTGCGCAAAGCCGGGTACTGCCCGGCCCCGAAGAGGTCCTCCGCTATGTCGCCACCGAGGCAATCCATGGCGATCTTCTGCCGGAACTCGGTATTACTCTTTGGAGGGTGGCCGCCTCTTTCGCCGTTGCCATGGCGATCGGCAGCGTCATCGGCTTGGCGATGGGACAGCTGCCGGCGCTCGACCGCGTTCTCGACCCCTGGCTGATCGTGCTTCTCAATCTTCCCGCGCTTGTCATTATCATCCTCGCTTATGTCTGGTTTGGGCTCAACGAAGCCGCAGCGATCGGGGCGGTCGCCTTAAACAAGATCCCCAACGTGGTCGTCACGGTGCGTGAAGGCGCCCGCGCGCTTGATCCCGGCCTCGACGAGATGGCGCGCGCTTATCGCCTTTCTTGGTGGAGCACCTTGCGCAATGTGACGTTGCCGCAGCTTCAGCCCTATTTCGCCGCCGCTTCTCGCTCCGGCATCTCCCTCATCTGGAAGATCGTGCTCGTGGTCGAGCTTCTCGGCCGTCCGAACGGGGTGGGCTTCGAGCTTCATCTGAACTTTCAGCTTTTTAACGTGACGGCCATTCTCGGTTACACCATCGCCTTCGTCGCCGTCATGCTCGCAATCGAATATTTGTTGGTGCAGCCAATTGAACGACGTACGACCCGCTGGCGAAATAAGCCAGTTTGACATCCGCATTGAGGACAAGACGCATATCGGCGCCGACGGCACGCCGGTGCCGGCGATCCGCGACCTCGTCCTCAACGTTCCACCGCAAAGCATGACGGTGTTGATGGGGCCGTCGGGCTGCGGAAAGACGACTTTGCTTCGCATCATTGCCGGGCTCGATGCGCGCTTCTCCGGTGAGGTGCGCGGCCCCGCGGCACCCCGCATCGGCTTCGTGTTTCAGGAGCCGCGGCTCCTTCCCTGGCGGACCGTGCGACAGAATATCGAGCTGGTGGCGGCGGAGGATTTCAACAGCGCCGCGCTCGACACGCTCGCGGCGCGTGTCGGCATCGCCGACATGCTCGACCGCTACCCGCAGGAATTGTCGCTCGGATTGGCGAGGCGCGTCGGCATCGCCCGCGCTTTCTCGACACGCCCCGATCTCCTGCTGCTCGATGAGCCTTTCGTGTCGCTCGACGACCGCACCGCCGACCGCCTCAGGCACCTTCTCATCGAGGTTTGGTCCGCGCAGCCGACGACGGCGATACTTGTCACCCACAATCCGCGCGAGGCGATCATGCTTGCCGATCAATTGGTGCTGCTTGCGCCGCGGCCGACGCACGTTCTCGCCACCGTTCCGATCGAGCAGCCGCAGGAAAAGCGTGACGCTGCCGCGATCGAGAAGATTTATGCGGATCTTCTGAAGCGCTATCCCGCCAATTTCGCCACCAACTGACGCTGTCGGAGCTTGACAGGTTTTTGTCAGGCGGGAGCGGCGACCTTCCGCTGCTGAATGCCGCGCGACGGATCATAAGCCCAGAAAGAGAGGGTCAGGAATAGGATCAAGCAGGCCGTCACGACTCCAAGTGCCTGCCAATTGATCTGCAAATAGAGAGCAAAGCGTATGAGCTCGACGGCATAGGTGAAGGGATTGTAGAGGCACATATAATAGAGCCAGAGACTCCCCTCGCGCATCTTCCAGAGCGGGTAAAGCGCCGACGAGGCGAAGAACATCGGGAAGATGACGAAATTCATCACCCCCGCGAAATTCTCCAGCTGCTTGATGGTGGAGGAGAGAAGCATGCCGAGCGCCCCGAGCATCATGCCGGAGAGGAGCAGCGCCGGCAGCGCCGCGACATAGCCCCAAGGCGGCAATTCCACGCCCCAGAAATAGGCGATCAGCAAAAAGGCATAGACCTGCAGCAGCGAGACCGAGACGCTGGCAAAGAGGCGCGACACGAGCAAGAACCAGCGCGGCAGCGGCGTCGTCAGCAGCACGCGCATCGATCCCATTTCGCGGTCATAGACCATCGACAGCGAGCTCTGCATGCCATTGAAGAGCTGGATCATCGCCAGCAGACCGGGCGTGATGTAGACGTCATAGGTGATGTAGGTTTCGTAGGGCGGGATGATCGAGATGCCGAGCGCCGCCCGGAAACCGGCGGCGAAGATCACCAGCCAGATCAAGGGCCGGACCAGCGCGGCGAAAAACCGTTCGCGTTGCTGCAGGAAGCGCAGCAATTCGCGCCAGACAATGCCGTTAAAGGCGCGAACGAGATGCATGAGGTTCATTCTGCGGCGTCCGTCGCTTCGGCGTTAGCTGCGCCCCCGGTCAAGAGCTCGAAAGCGCCCCCGAGATTGGCGGCGCCGGTTTCAGCCACGACGTCCTTCGTCTTTCCACGCGCCACGATGCGGCCCCGGTCCAAGACGAGGAGGTCGTCGTCAGGCTCGATCTCGTCGAAGAGATGCGTGGCCCATAACACGCCGATATTGTCGTTGCGCGCAAGGTCATGCACATGCCGCACGATCGCCGCCCGGGTCGGCGCATCCAATCCCACAGTCGGCTCGTCGAGGAGCAGGATCTTCGGGCTGTGCAGAAGGCCGCGCGCTATTTCGAACTCGGCGCCGATGCCCGCCATTCAGCGCCCTCACCTTTTCCTTGATGCGTTCGCCCATGCCGAGCGCGTCGAGGGCGCGCTTCATGCGGTTCTCCGCGTCCTTTGCCGGCAGGCCGCGTAGAGCGGCGAAATAGTGCAAATTCTGTCTCACGCTCAGGTCGAGATCGAGCGTGGGTTGCTGGAACACGACGCCGAGCGGCGCCAACGCACGGCTGCCCAACTCGGCCGCCGACAGGCCCGCGATCTCGATGCGGCCGATAGGGGCATCGAATAGGCGCGTGATCAGCGAGAAGATCGTGGTTTTGCCGGCGCCGTTCGGACCAAGAAGCGCCGTCACCCGGCCGGGGAGGACTTCGAAGCTGACATTATCGAGCGCGCGCTTTGGCCCGTAATAATAGGAAACATCTTTCACCGACAGGACCGGCTTTAGGTCGGTGCCGCCGCTCGAGGTTTCCTTCTGCATGCCTCTTCGTCTTTGCTTATCGGTCGGCTGAGTGTCGCTCCGCATCAGAGAGATAGCCCCCTCGTCCGGCTTCCACAACCCTTGCAGCGCTTCGCGGATTTGCGGGTCCCGTAAACTCGTTCCGCCAAAAAAAGAGCCGCCCCGAAAGGGGCGGCTCCGAAGTGGAAGGTGGTTCTTTTCGTTTAGAAGAAGATGATTCCACCGGCCTGGAACAGATCCCAGTCTTCGAAGTCAGCAGTGGTATTGGTGATGTTGACATCGAGTTCCTGGTGCTGCCAGCGGGCGAAGACGTGCATGGCAGCGGCGTCGATTTCCTGAACCACACCGAGACCATAACGCTCAACCTCGGATCCGGTCACGAAGCAGCCACCCACGCCGCAGAGGTCCACACCGACGAGACCGCCGAACTGATCCTCATAGCGAGCCCATTCGCCGTAGAACACCGTCGCTCCAAGCGGAGAGATCGACGCTTTCCAGAAGGGCTTCACGCCATAAGCCTGGGTGTCGGGTGCGCCAGAGGTCTGTTCCCACTGGCCCATGCCATAGACACCAAGTCCGGTCGGCGTGTGCATGATCGTGCCGCCAGCCTGGTGCAGATCAGCCTCGGAACCGGTCGTAACCGCGCTCTCGATCCAGGTGTAGGCGTAAGCCGCCGACACTTTCCAATTGCCCCAATCGTTGGCGTAGAACACCGCGACATCGGCAAAGTCGAAATCGTCGGCAAAGGTGGTCAGCCCATTCGGAGCCGTCAGACGGTTCGCACCGTAAGAGGCCTTGAAGCTGAAGCCGCCCCAAGTCGGCGAAGTCGTACCGAACCGCCGGCTGCGCAGCGCCCCAGCAGTCAACGCCGATGCCAGCACCAAGACCATTACAGGTCAGGAACTGACCCCAGCTGAGGCCGCTCAGGCCGGCAATGCCGCCGCCCGCGCCATCAGGACGAAGGAGGAAGCCATTGCCTTCGAAGAACACGAAGTTCAATTCGATCACCGTGCCGGAAATGTCGGCCAGAACCGCCGGATTGTCCGACGCCGGGCTCAAATGACCCCAGTTGATCGTGCCGAACGTGTCGCTCTTGATGAAGAGGTAGGAGTAAAGGGTCGAGATGTCCCCATACGTCCCTGCCGTATCGTCAAGCTGATTGGCGGCGAAGCCAAACGTCGTCGACGGTGCCAGAACCGTCATGTTGAAGCCGGCAGACCAGCCTGGAGCAATCTGAGCAGAGCCCGTGATCGCAAAGCGGCTGCCAAGGTCATAGTCCTTGTCGCCGACGATGAAGTGATCGAGATCACCATCGTCCCACCAGTTCACGCTCTTGACCACCCAGCCAGAGAGCGTAACCGAAACCTTCTTGTTACCCTTACGGACCGTCGTCGCCTCAAGCTCGGCAACACGCTCCTCCAAATCCGCGCAGCAATCGCCGCCAAGATCAGCAGCCTGGGCCTTCGATCCCATGGCGATCCCGCCAAACGCAAAGCCAAGCGCTACAGCGATGGCCATGCGGCTCGATGTTCTTGTCAGTCCCCCAAACATATCCATCTCCACCTTCCCTGATAAAAATTGCCAAATTCGACTCTCGGTCGGAGGCCTATTTTGGGACCGCCACCAAGAGAGCCCTGCCATCAGGCGTGGCAGAACCCCCAATGGAGAGTTCTGCCTTTGGTTATACGGATTCCCTTTGGGAGGTAAATTGCTAAGAAAGCGAGCGCCGACGTTTTCAGCCGCTTGTGACATTTCCGCCACGAGATTTTCGGCGGGTTCGGGGGCTCTTCGCGACTACGCAGATAACCTAATTCCACGAGCGAAATCAGGTGATTGCGTCCCTGTCGCTGGCGCGTGACGGTGACGAGCGCGGAGGCGCTTTAGGTGACGCCCCACGCTTACTCAAGGCCGGCTCGAAGAGCGCCAGACCGATCGGAATTGCCCAATCTCCGTTCACGCTCCGCGTATGATTTCGGCAGCAAAAGCAGGCCGAAACTGCCGAAGACCCCCCGAGGAATTGCCAATGTTTCCATCTATTCCTGTCAGAAATCCCGGACGCGGCGCTCAGGCAGATGTGTCGAGCGCGGCGACCCAAGGGCCGCATCGGTCCGATTGATGAGGCAATGCCGCCGCTTAGGGCCTTTGGGGGCGGCCGATCCACGGCGATGAGACCCGGTCAATTGGCGCAGAACCGCCAGACTGGCGGCCGGTGGGACCTGAAATGGCGCTAAGCCGCCCGTTCGAGCTCGGGCTTCCATTCCCCACGCGAGGCCAGCGAGTTCATATGCGCGCGATGCGCAAACGCGGCTTGCGCAGCGGCGACGTTCTCGGCCTTTCCAGCCCAAGCCTTTTGCGGCGCCGCCTGTAGCGCGCGGCTGTAGGAGAAGCTCAGCTTCCAGGGCAGCGGCCCGAGCTTGTTCATGGCGTCGAGCCGTGCTGTCGCGTCGAGATCCGATTGACCGCCGGAGAGAAAGGCAATTCCCGGTACCGCCACGGGTACGCAGGCCTTGAGGACGCGCAGCGTCTTTTCGGCGACTTCCTCGACTGATGCCTGCCTCGCGCTTTTCTTGCCCGGCACCACCATATTCGGCTTCAGGACCGTGCCTTCGAGATGCACGCGCGCATAATAAAGCTGCTCGTAGAGCGTCTTCAGCGCGAATTCGGTGACCTCCGCACAGCGGGTGATGTCGTGATCCCCATCCATGAGCACTTCAGGCTCGACGATAGGGACGATGTCCTCGACCTGACACAGCGCGGCGTAACGCGCGAGCGCCTGCGCGTTGGCGTTGATACAGGCATAGCTTGGAATACCGGCTCCGATATCGATCACGGCGCGCCATTTGGCGAATTTCGCTCCGAGCGCCCGATATTCGGCGAGCCTCTCGCGCAACCCGTCGAGACCCTCGGTGATCACTTCGCCGTCGCAGAAGGGGAGCGGCTTCACGCCTTTGTCGACCTTGATGCCGGGAAGCGTTCCGGCTGCTTCGATGAGCTTCACAAGCGGCGTGCCGTCCTTCGCGTTCTGGCGGATGGTCTCGTCGAAGAGGATCACGCCAGAAATGTCGGACATGCCTTTGGAGCGGAAGATCAGCTCGCGATAGTCGCGGCAATTCTCCTCCGTGCACTCCACCCCAATCGCATCGAAGCGCTTCTTGACGGTAGCGGCCAATTCGTCGGCGGCGAGAACGCCCCTGCCGGGTGCCACCATGGCATTTGCAACTCGATTGAGCTCGGCGAGATTCACGTCACTCTCCTTTCAAGCGGCGAAGGGCCGTTCAACCCTATCCCTATCCACGCATCGCGCGTCGAAGCAAGCCCCGCTCTGCAGATCGAGGGCCGCACTTCTATCGTGAAAGTGCCGGTCAGTTCCAGAGAGCACGCGCTTCTAATGGGCTTCGTTCCGCATCACGATTGCGATCTTGCGCGCATGGATTGCCCATTTCTGACACATGCTTCAACCGCCGATTAAGGTTAGCGGTGAAACGCACATTATTGCCAAACCGGAGCCCTCTTTTGGTCCGCTTGCTGCGGGAACGATACCGCTCTTCTCCGGTTTAAGCCGAGCCGCCCATTAAACAATCCCTAAGAGGCGGAGGTTAGAACCGGAGCTTACTCCATTAGGGGGACAATCATGCGAACCATTGTTGCACTAGCGATTCTCACCGCATCGATCGCCTTGGGCGGATGCTTCCACCATAGACAGGCTGTCGTTGCCGAACCGCTGCCTCCGGTTAGCCATCCACCCCTGAAATAGCGTGGGTTTTGCTTCCCCCGCGGAAGACGCGGGGGAAGTCCGCGCGCTGCCGGCAGCACGGCCAGGCGGCACAAAGCGTGCCGGCCTCGAAGATTTTCGGCCGCGCTCTCTCCGACAAATTCGCAATTCTAGCTCGACGCAGGCGAAGAGCGCTCTCGCGCGGCGCGTCCCTTCGCTATAGAGCGTATCCCTGGCCGATAACATTCCGCATCGTCGGGTGAGGCGCGCATGCAATCGAAATTGCGAGGCGTTCTGGTTCTCTATGTCGTGCTCGTGCTGTTCGGATTTTACGTCCTCTACATGTTCGAGCCGTCGTCGATGCATTGGCTGCTGAGCCGCGTCTTCGGACCCTTCATCTAAGCGCCGCTAGCCGCTCTTATGCTCGATTGCCTCGCGTTCCCGCGGAGTACCGAGAGGCGCGGCGGTCAAATTGTTCGCCTCATCGACAGAGAGAGAAAGCGTCACCCGGTCCGGAGCGCTTGGCTTGCCCATCGCGACGAGTGCGAGCACGCATTTTTTGCCCGTCTCCAAACTGTAGTTCTGGCCTTTCGTTTGCAGGACGT
Organism: uncultured Alphaproteobacteria bacterium; assembly: GCA_963786425.1. GTDB lineage: Bacteria > Pseudomonadota > Alphaproteobacteria > Rhizobiales > Methyloligellaceae > Methyloceanibacter. The sequence goes on from CAWAZB010000002.1 coordinate 164,054, forward strand.
GCCGTCCGGCATTGCCGAACTGATATTGCCGCGTCGCAATCAGCGCGAAGCGCTTCTCCTGCGGGCCGAGATAAAAACTCTCTCCGCCTTCCTTCAGCGCCAGCGCGGAATACGGTTCGGTCACGCCGTCTTCATCGATTAAGCATTCGACCTTCACCGAGCATGGCTCGAGCCCGAAGCTCGTGCTCGTGTTGAACACTTCGATGAAGGTCCGATACAACGTCACATGATCGGACAGCACCAGCCGCTCCTGCTTCACCTCTCCGAAGCGGATCGAGGGAAGAGCGGCGAGCCGGTACTGCTCATTCTCCGCACGCAGCGCCTTGATAGCTGTTCTCGGCGGTGTCGACCTGTTCTTTCTGAATGCGATATGGCGCAAGCCAGAGATTGTAGAAAAAGATCACGAGCCAGGCGTAAACCAAGCTCCAAAGGCCGAGCCAAAACCAGTCGGCGGCGCCTGCCGGCGCAGCATTCTCTTCGACCTTGGCCGCGTAGAGAAAAAAATAGCCGAGCCCAAAGGCGAGCAGCAGGAATACGACCGAGCCTCCCCGCCCGCGTCTGATCGCGGCGAAGGTCTCGCGACGGGCTCTTCCGACTGCGGTCCAAAACATGCCAGGCGGCACCATGCACTCGCGGACCCAAAATGTGTAGCCGGTCGCGCCCAAAGTTATGGGCACGGCGCCGCAGTTGCGCGGCTTCAAGTTTCCGGAGCGATATGCTGCACTACAGCGAGGCGGTGAGGGTCAACGCGATGGACGGAGCAGCAGAGCCGGTCAGCATCGATGTCGACAACGAGCGCCGCGTCTCCGCGCTCTTGATGGCACCGAAGAAACCGCTCGCCTGCTATGTTTTTGCGCATGGCGCCGGCGCCGGCATGCGGCACCCCTTCATGACGGGGGTTGCAACCGGCCTCGCCGAACGCGGCATCGCCACCTTGCGCTACCAGTTCCCCTATATGGAGGCAGGCGGCAAGCGGCCCGATACTCCTAAGCTCGCTCAGGCGACGGTCCGCGCCGCAATGGAGGAAGCCGCCCGGCTCCAGCCGGGATTGCCCCTCTTTGCCGGCGGCAAATCCTTTGGCGGCCGCATGACCTCGCAAGCGCAGGCGGCGATGGCGCTGCCGAAGGTGCAAGGTCTTGTCTTTCTAGGCTTTCCGCTGCATCCGGCGGGAAAACCCTCGCAGGACCGTGCCGCGCATCTTTCCTCTGTCGCCATCCCGATGTTGTTTCTGCAAGGCACACGGGACGCGTTGGCCGAAATCGCACTCCTGAAAGATGCCGTGGGCGCGCTCGGCCCAGGCGCAACCCTCGCGCTCCTCGATGGAGCGGATCATTCCTTTCACGTATCCGCGCGCAGCGGTCGCAAGGATAGCGCCCTCATAGCAGAGGCGCTCGACGCGATGGCCGACTGGATCGATCGTGTGGTTTCACAGGCCTGAGGGCCTGTTGTTTCGCCGTTTATTTTAGGGGCGGAAGCTGTTCGACCGTTTGCACCTGGCTCTGATGCAAGCATCCCGAAAAGGCGAAACAGGCGGCGAGCGCCGCCGCGGCAAGCACAATACGCATGAACTGACCCCAACGCTTTTACTGACACGCAAAGCCCATGACACGGGCCAAATAAGAGCGGTTAATGGACCACATTATCCACAGGACTTGGTGACCTATTTGTCACAGTGATTCAGCCTCTTGACAGGGCGTCTTCGGAGTTGGCGTGGGGACGCAACTCAGTTAGGCAAATAACAGTTGCGGGCGTATCGCGCGTTGCATTCAACCCCAGCCCCGGCTCGAAGTGTCCGACAATCAGCAATCGAAACTGCCGTTCGGTGTGCTTGCGGCAGCAGGCGTATTGCTTTGTGGGGCAGCTCTCCTCTTCGCCTTCGTTGCCGCGCCACCCCCGGGCCGCCCGACGGTCTTCGCCGAAAGGCGCCCGCACCCGATCCTGCCGGAACTCGCCGAAAAGCCGCGCGAGGTTGTGCCGGCGGAAATTCGCGCAATCCCGCACATACCCCGGCTTGAGACGGCGACGACGGGTCAGTCGCTACTCGCGTCGATGCCCGCCGACCCCGCGATAACGGGCGCATTGCCGGCGGCGAAGGTGTCCATCCCGCTGGCTCAGCCAGCTTCGCTTTCAGCGGCTCCTCCCGTGCAGGCGAAGGCCGCCGAAGCGGCTCCAGCGGAGTCGATTGCACCGGAATCGGCGACCGGCTCCTTCGTCATGCCCCCCCGGATCGATCTCGTGCAGGTCGCCGCCGCGGATGCCGCGGTGGAAGCGAAAATCTCAGACGGGGCTCCAGAGGCCGCCGCCTCTCGCATCCGCGGGACCCCCGATACCCTTCCTGCGGCGCAGATTCCGGAAATCATCGTGAAGACGGGGAGACTCGCCGAGAAGGCGCAACCGAAGCCCGTGGCGTCTGCCAGAGAGAAGCCCAGCGAAAGGGCGCCGTCGACCGCTGCCAGCCAGAGACCAAATGAGAAGGCGTCGCCTGCATCGGCGGCCGCCACCCAAAGAGCTGCGCCAAAGCCGATGACGCTCGGGCGGGCTTTGTTCGGCGGCGGCGCTGTGAAGCGCGAAGCCGAGAAGGCGCCTACACCGCGAACGACTGCGAGCCTTCCGGCTCGGGTGAGTGCCAAAGGTTATTCAGGCAAGATTTTCGGCGCCATCGCCCGGCACAAACGGCGCCTCGGAAATTTAAGCGGCAGCGCCACCGTCACATTCTCCATCGGCCCCGGAGGGGCTTTGCGCGGCGCCCGCATCAGCCGCTCGAGCGGCAAGCCGCAGCTCGATCAGGCGGCGTTGGCGACGGTGAGGAATGCGGCGCCCTTCCCGCCACCGCCCCCGGGCGCAAGAGCCTCCTACGCGATCCAGATCCATTTCTAATAGCCCAGCGGCCATCGCCGGCGTCCGCGCGGCGCTGGTAAGGCATTGGCTTGGCTGCGATTCCGGCTTTCCCTTTCGCCTGCGACAATCGCTGCTGCTGGAAGCTCCGCCTTCGGCACCCTATTTGACCGCCAACTCAAACCTCAACCGGAGGCAACCGAGATGATCGAGATCCGACCCTTCAAGGAGCTTGGCGGTGCCGACCATGGCTGGCTGAAGGCCAAGCATCATTTCTCTTTCTCACGCTATTACGACCCCGAGCGCCTCGGCTGGGGCGCGATTCGCGTCTGGAACGACGACGAGATCGCCGCGCGCACGGGATTTCCTCCGCATCCGCACGCCAATATGGAGATCATCACCTATGTGCGGGACGGAGCGATCACGCATGAAGACAGCATCGGCAACCGCGGACGCACCGAGGCCGGCGACGTGCAGGTGATGAGCGCCGGCTCCGGCGTCCGTCACGCCGAATACAATGAAGAGCCGGGGACGACGCGCCTCTTTCAGATCTGGATCGAGCCGGACCGCGAGGGTGGCGAGCCTTCCTGGGGATCGAAACCGTTCCCCAAAACCGACCGGGCCGGCGACTTCGTCGTGTTGGCGAGCGGCTTCGAGGCCGATGCCGGCGCGCTGCCGATCCGTGCGACTGCCCGGGTGCTTGGGGCGACGTTGCGGCAGGGAGAGACCGCGACCTACCGCCTCGGCAGCGGACGCCACGGCTATCTCGTGCCTGCCGCCGGAACGGTCGAGGTGAACGGCGTTCCGGTCCGTGCCCGGGACGGCGTCGCCATCAAAGACGAGGAGGTCGTGACCGTGACGGCTGTCGAGGATTCGGAGGTCGTCATGGTCGATGCGAGCTAGGATCCTCCGCACCGACGAAAAAGGGGCCGCTCAGCGGCCCCTTTTTTCTGGCCTAGATCGGCCTTGCCGGACTAAACGAAGCTGATGCAGCTCGGCTCGGAACAATTGCTCAGCTCCTCACGCCTCGACGGGCTGAGGGTCGGCGTACTCGCCAATCCCGCATCGGTCGATCAAGGCTATTGCCACATCCTTGATCGGCTCAGCCATTCGAACCGCTACAAGCTCACGGCCATCTTCGGGCCGCAACACGGCTACCGGTCCGACCTCCAGGACAACATGATCGAGACGCCGCATGCCCGCGACCGGCGGCGGAAGTTGCCGATCTTCTCGCTTTATAGCGAGACGCGCGAGCCCACGAAGGAGATGCTCGACCTCATCGACGTCCTCGTCATCGACCTGCAGGATGTCGGCGCGCGCATCTACACGTTCATCTACACCATGGCGAATTGCCTCCGCGCCGCCGCGAAGGCAGGACTGCCCGTCGTAATCTGCGACCGTCCAAATCCGATCGGCGGGATCGCCATCGAAGGGCCGATGCTGGAGCCGGGTTATGAATCCTTCGTCGGGCAATATCGCATCCCGATGCGACACGGCATGACGGTGGGAGAGCTCGCGCGCCTTTTCAACGAGCATTTCCGCATCGGCGCGGCGGTCGAGGTCGTGCCGATGCAAGGCTGGTCGCGCGCGATGTATTGGGATCGAACCGGCCTCCCTTGGATCATGCCCTCGCCGAACATGCCGACGCTCGACACGGCGGTTGTCTATCCCGGCACTGTCCTATTCGAAGGCACGAAGCTGTCTGAGGGCCGCGGCACCACGCGTCCTTTCGAGCTGATCGGCGCTCCCTGGCTGGACGGAGATTTGCTGGCCGACCGCTTGAACCGCGTGCAGCTTCTCGGGGTGCATTTCCGCGGCGTCACCTTCGAGCCGACCTTCCAAAAGCATGCGCGGGAGACCTGCGGCGGGTGCCAGATGCATGTGACCAATCGCGATGCGTTCGAGCCGGTCCTGGCTGGGGTCGCTCTTCTAAGGGAATGCCGCGCTTTCTCGCCGGAGGCCTTCGCTTGGCGGGATCCACCTTACGAATATGAGCACGACAAGATGCCGATCGACATCCTCGCTGGGTCACCCATATTGCGCGAGCAGATCGAGCAACAAGTCCCGCTTGCCGAGATCGCGGCGAGCTGGAGTAAGGGCCTCGCCGAGTTCGACGAGGTCAGGCGCCCTTATCTACTCTACTAGAGGCCTTAGCCGGGCTTCGTTTCAGCCGGCCTGCTGGTGACCATGGGACAATCGAGCGTCTTGGTGAGGGCGTCGATCAGATCCTCCCGCGTCTCCGCGGAGATATACAGCCCGCCATTTTGATCGGCGAGGCAGCGAGCATCGACGACGCTCTGCTCGCCGGTCCAAGAGAAATGTTTGGGGCGATAGCCGATCACATGCACGGTCAGCCGCTTCGCCCCGGCGCGCAGCGTCTTGCCGAGATCGCAGGGCTTCCCGCCGCACGTCTCCTCGCCATCCGTCACCACAACGATGAGAGCGGGCTTGTTTTTATAGTCGAGGACGTCGGCGGCCTGGGCGACGGCGGAGGTGAGCGGCGTGCGCCCGGCCGGGACAAGTCCCTTCACCATGCTCATGATGCGCGCCGCCGCATTCGGCGCCGGCTTCAATTCCAGCTTCACATTGCATTGCTGGTAGGGACCCGGCCCGTAGGTGATGAGACCGACTTTACGGATCCTGGCGGCGTTCGGCAGCACTTGGCCAAGCGCGGTGCGAACCTCGTCGATGCGGGTGACGAAACTCGCAATGCCAAGCCCTACGGTGCCTGCCATCGAGCCGGAGGCATCGAAGACGATCATCGCGTCTTCGGCGCAAGGAGGCGTGTCGTCGTCCTTTGCTTCTAGCTCGGCCGGCGCTGCAAGAAGCAGGACCGCCAGCACGAGCGAAGCATAAGGACGAGCGAACATGATCGTACCCGCGTAAGGAGACCCTATTGCGAGCGGCAGCCCCGCCGGGCGGGTGATTACTCGGCGAAAGTGGAGAGCTTCCGCAGCCGGTTGGGCGAGCGGAGCTTTTCCAAAGCCTTTGCCTCGATCTGCCGGATACGCTCGCGCGTGACGCCGAACATCTGACCGACCTGCTCGAGGGTGTGGTCGGACATGCCGATGCCGAACCGCATGCGGAGGATACGCTCCTCACGCGGAGACAGCTCGGAAAGCGCCTCGGCCACGCAGGCCCGGAGCGATGCCGCTTCCGCGGCCGCATGCGGGTTGACTGCATCCGGCGCCTCGATCAGCTCGGCGAGCGTGGTGTCGCCATCCTCGCCGACGGGAATGTCGAGAGAGGTCGGCTCCTGCACCAGCGCCAGAACCTGCTCGACATGCGTCTTGGCGATGCCGGAACGCTGGGCGATTTCGTCGGTGCCAGGCTCGCGGCCTTTCTGCTGATGCAGACGGTTGCGCTCGCGCTGAACTTTGCGCGCGGTCTGCGCCATATGCACCGGCACGCGGATCATGCGGCCGCGGTCGGCCATGGCGCGCGTGATCGACTGCCGGATCCACCAGCTGGCATAGGTCGAGACCTTCACGCCGTGCCGCCAATCGTATTTCTCAACGGCGCGCATGAGGCCGAGATTGCCTTCCTGAATCAGGTCGCCGAAATCGAGCGAGCTGTAGCCGCGATACTTCTTGGCGATCGCAACCACGAGGCGCAGATGCGCCTGCACCATCGCCTCGCGGAGACGCTTCAGCTCCCTGCGAGCGCGGGAAACATCGACGAGGACTGACCGCGCCTCCTCGATCGGAAGGCCGATGCGCTCCGTCAGACCACGAAAGGCGTCGCCGATCGCGTTCAGCTGCTCGGTATGTGCGCGCGCGAAAGCCTTCCAGACCCGGTTGGAGCCTGAGGCCGCCTCGGCGATCCAATTCGGATCGGCTTCGCGACCCGAAAGCCGCGCAATGACATCGTCGCGGGGAATGCCGGCGCTCTTGGCGAGCCTCAGCATGTCGCGCTCGGTCTGCCGAAGCGTCTTCGCATTTCCTTCGAGCTCGTCGAGGAGCTCGGAAATCCGATCCTGCTGCAGCCTGAGATCGCCGATCTCCTCGCCGGCACGGGCAAGAAGCTCGCCGAGCTGCTTACGGGCAGGACGCGAAACGTCTTTGCCGCGGACGAGCGCCGCGATGCGCTTCCGCGCCAGGCCGCCGATCTCGGCGCCGAGCATGGAAAGAAGTTCGAGCTGCGGGTTGTCCATGGGCGCGGGAGCAACGGCGACATCGTCGTCGTCGTCGCTGTCATCCCTATCCTGCTGCGGAAGCCCATCGATCAGATAATCGGCGCGGAGCTGTCCCTGACGCACCTTCTCGGCCCATTCGCCCACACGCCCGATGGCAGTGGGGATACGACAAAGGCCCGAAAGCAGCGCCTGCTGGGCGCCATCGATACGCTTCGCGAGCGAGAGTTCGTCCTCGCGCGAAAGGAGGTCCGTATGGCCGATCTGCCTGAGATAGGCGTCGAGCGGGTCTTGAGCCGGGCCCACATCCTCGCTGCGAGCTGTAGCCGGCACAGCAACGGCATCCTCGCCCGTCGCCGCGGCTGGCCGCGGCCGGACAAGAACGCCACCTTGTGTTTCGGCGGCATCCTGCTCGAGTTCGACATCCAAACTACGCATCGCGTCCATAATGCCCAATCCTCAGGCGTGGCTGGCGGAGAAAGCTGCACGGGGTCAAAAAATACGCCCGCCCCCGACCCGGAGCCGTCGGTCAGCGTTGCTCCACCGATAATGGGAAATTTCAGGCAAGCGCCACCGGCGTCGGCGAACCGGACCGCGCCTTGCCTGTCCAATTGGGGCTCTTAGACGCGGAAATCAAGGCTTTTTTTAGCCTGGCAAGCCCTTCGAATCGTCGGTGGTAAAGCGCTCAGGCCGTAAGATTCAAGGTTTTTGGCCTTTTAACCTTGAAGGCGGCTGCTTGGCGTTAACTCTTGCGACAGTGGGCCGCATCGTTCTCCACGGATCTTGCACGTCGGCGTTGTGCATTGCGGTCAACCACACGCGTCCCGAGGGACCGGGCGAGGCGCCCGCACAGCGGTCAGCCCCGGTTCCGTTCGCGCTCGGACAGATCCGAGAGGAGTTTGGCGATTTCGGGCTGATAAATGACGAGCGCCGTGTTGGGTCCTGAGGGCGTTGCCGCGCCGCTAATCGGCTCTTTGGGGAGGGCTTTTTGGACCGTGCCGCCGGCAGCTGCAAGGGCAGCCTCCGCGGGTTTCAGCTGATCCAGCAGCTTTGCCCCGATCGCTTCCGCCTTGGTGCCCGCAGTGCGGCGGGCAATCGTCTCGGCGGCGGCCGCGCGCAGCTTTTCCAGCTGCTCACGGGCTGACGAGGTCCGAGGCCTTGTGCCGCCATTCATCGACTAACGGCTTCGCGGCCGTCCATTGCGTGACGACCGCGCCCCTGACGCCCTGCACTGCGTCGTCATATTTCTTATGAAGAGCCGGTGCCGTGGTCTTCAGTTTCGCGCGAGCGCCTTCGGTCGCCTTGCCGATGCGTGACGATGCTCCAGCGAGACCTTCACTCGCCTTCTTCGCGGAGGTCTGCGCGGCGGCGGACGCGGCCGCCTTTGCGGTGGCAAGGCGCGGCGCGACCGACCCAGAGAGCTCCTTCGCCTTCGACCGAACGCCGGACGTCGCGGCTGCAAGCCCGCTTCCGGCGGCCTTCCCGCCTTCGCGCAGAAAGGCAAGGCTGCCGGCGGAGCCGGTGGAAATGGCAGCGCCGAGGCGTTGCGCGGTCTCGCCGCCCCATTTCGTCGAGCCTGAAAGCGACTTCGTACCGGTGCTTGCAAGCGAACGGGCCGCGGCGCCAGAGCGCGCGAGGCCGGCCGCCGCTTTTTCAGATGCGGAGGCAAGCGCCTGTCGGGTCCGGGCCAGCCCCGCGGAAAGGGCCGAGGACCCCGCTGCCGCCGGCAGCGAAGCCCCTTCGCCCTCCCCGCCTTGCCGCGCAACAGCACGACCGGCGGCGGAGGACATTGCCTGCTTGCCTTCGGCAAGGCGCGAGCTTGCCGCCGAAAGAGCCGAGGCCCCTGCTCCGGCGACCGCCTTACTCTTCGTTGCCGTCCAAGCCGCGCCGGCGGAGGCCGTCTTCGCAACGCGCTCGCTTGCCGCCGAGACCGCAGCGGCGGTGACTTTGCCGAAGCTTCCGCTCTTGTCGCCGATCCCGCTCAGGGCAGTCGAGGAAAGCCGATGCGCGTTGCTGCCAAGGGCCGTCAGGCTTCGTCGAGTCCAATCGGCGCTGGTCCAAAACGCATCCTTGATGGCGACCACCTCGCCGACAAGGCCGTCCCATTGAGACATGATCGAGGCTCTCGTCCTCGCCGCCGCATGTCGCGAGCTGCCCTTGACCGCCTCGACGCGAAGCTCGTGCCGCTCCTGGCGCACCAGCGTGACGTGATGACGCCGCAAGAGCCGCGCATGCCGTTCGCGCTTCTTCTTCTCATCGGAACGATAAGCCTCGAACCAGCGATTGTGCTCGTTAAGATCCGCAAGAACCGTGGCGAGGATTTCCTTGGAGCGCGCGGCGTCGCGCTTCGCCAACTCAATAAAGTCGAGGCTATGTCCTCTGTCCGTCCTCACCCGCTCCTCCGCGAGCCAGATCCGTCATCGATGCCGGAAATGCGCTTGGCAGAAGAATATCCGAGGCGTCAGGCCGGCGCCAGTCTCAGCATGGCCGGCGCTAGGGCTCCACAAGCTCGGGTTCGGTCCGCTCGGGCGAAGCTTGCGGCTGGATCGGCTTGAGCGGCGAGATCGCCGGGCCATGCAGGACGGCTCCGCCGAAACCGAAACGGGAACCATGGCAGGGGCAATCCCAGGTGCGGTCGGTCTCGTTCCAACCGAGGAGGCAGCCCATATGGCTGCAGGCGGCGGAGACGGCATGCACGACGCCATTCTCGTCGCGAAAGGCGGCGACATTCTCGCCGTTGAGCTTCATGACCGCCGCCTTGCCGCGGGGAAGCTCGGCCAGGGATTTCGGCTTCGGGATGAGATAGCCGCCGACGAGATGCGCGGCCACCTCCGCCGTCCCCTTGAGGAAAAGGGCGGCTCCGGCAATCGGCTTCACCCGCCTCGCCCTAAATATCTCCGCGAGTTGGTTATTCCGGCCGGAGGCGAGATCGGCGAGGGCAAGCCCGGCGGCGGTGCCGGAAGTGATGCCCCAGGCGCCAAAACCGGTGGCGACCAGATAGCCGTCCTTCGGGGATGACGACCAGCCAATAAAAGGCGCCTGATCCATCGAGGTGTAATCCTCATTCACCCAACGGCAATCGACCGGCTCAGCGTCAAACTCTTGCAAGAGCCAGCGCTCGATCTCCTTGAAGCCTTCCCGCTCAGCATCGGTGTCGCCAGGCTTGAACGGTCCCCCAACGGCAATGCCGTAAATGGACCCGTCGGGCGCCGTGTGCGTGCGGAATGAGCGGCTCGGCGTTTCGACATTGATGTACATGCCGTGGAAGGGACGGTTGACTTTCGCCGCCACTACCGGCTCGGCCTTCGGATAGGCCCTGGCGTAATAAACTCCGACCTGACCGAGCGGCAGGTTCGTCGCCATCACCACATGCTTTGCCCGGACGCGCCCGCCGGCGGTCTTCACCGCGCGCGGCTCCCAATCGGTCACCGCGCTGTTCTCGAACACATAGCTGCCGTTTCCGGGAACAGTGCCGGCAAGACCGATGACATAGTTGGACGGATGAAATTGCGCCTGATCGTGCAAGCAGATCGCCGCCTTCACGTCGAACGGGAGATCGGTCTCACGCACGAGCTCCACCCGCAGTCCGAGACGTGACGCGGCCTCGACCTCTTTCTCGATGGAGGAGACGTTGCGTTCCTCGCTGGCATAGGTGTAGGCGGTCTTTGCTTCGAGATCGCAGTCGATCTCATAGGTATCGACATATTCGACGATCTTGCGGAGGCCCAGTTGCTGCGCATCGGCGTAAAGGCGCGCGCCGCCCTCGCCGAATTTCCGCTCTAATGTCTGATATTTGAGGCGTTGGAGGGAGGTGACTTTGGCAGTGGAGCGGCCGGTCACACCTTTGCCGACGCAAAGCGCCTCGACGATCGCAACGGTGCGGCCGAGATCCTTCAGCGCTCGCGCCGTGGAGACACCGACGATGCCGCCGCCGATGATGGCGACATCGACCTCGATGTCACCGGAGAGTTGGGGAAAGTTGGAAGCGTGCGCGGTCCTGTCCCAATAAGTCTCGGGATGGAAGAGTTTGGCGCCGGCAGGTCCCGGCGCCAAATTTCTTTTCCCAACCAACCTATCCCGCTTTCTCGGCGTCGGATGTGTTGGTCGGCGAATCCTTTACGGTCTTGCCTTTCTCATAGGCCGTCTTCTTGAACTTATCGCCGTCCTTCTCAATCTTGGTCGTCCAGCCGGTGTCCCAGGTGATAACCGCCGCGGAACCCTCTTCTTCCCAAGTGCCTTTCATGCCTTCGCCTTCGCGATCGGCCGAAGCCTTACCGTCGCCGGCGAGGACGATTTGGAACGCGTTGCCTTCGCCGTCTTTGACCTTCCAGGTGCCTACGAAATCGCTGGAGGACGGCCCACTACAGGCTGCAAGTGCTATCGCGAGCAAGACCGCAGCCGCCCGAACAAATATCCGCATGACCAATCTCCTAAATATGACTAGGTGCGATCTAAACGCGATGCTTCCGTTGCCGTTCCGGGCTTTTCAGATCGTGATCAGGGCATAAGCCTCGCCGCCCGGCTTGGCGATGGTGCGCGCCACATTGAAGACCGGGGCGCCGCCGGGAGTGTGCCCGTCATATTTGCCCCGGTGGCAATGGCCGTGCACCACTGCCGAGACTTTGAATCGGTCGATGGTTTCGGCGAGACGTGAGCAGCCGAGGAACGGGAAGATCTCCGGAGGCTCTCCTTCCGCCGTTTCGGGGATGGGAGCGTAATGCAGCACAACGACGGCCCGTGGCCCGCTCGCGGTGCGCAACGCATTTTCGAGCCGCATGGCCTCGCTGACGGCCTCGGCGACGAAGGTCTTGGTCACCGGCTCGCCGAAAGAGCTGAGCATGCGGCGGCCGAAACCGCCGGCGAAGCCCTTCACGCCGATGAAAGAGACGCCGTCGACCTGGCAGGATTGACCGTCGAGCATGTGCACCCCGGCAGCCACGAGGATGTCCCTAACCTGCTCCGCGTTCCCGCATTCGTAGTCATGATTGCCGAGCACGGCGACGACCGGAATGGAGCAAGCCTTAAGATCCTCGGCGAGAATCTCTGCCTGGCGTGGCGTGCCTGTATCGGTGAGGTCGCCGCAAAGCACGAGCGCGCGGGCTTCCGTCGAAACCTTGGCGAAGAGATCGCGGTAGGCGCCGGCGTCGTCGTCACGGACATGCAGATCGCCGATGCTCGCGAACACGAACGGAGAGCCGCCCTTAGGCACTGCGCTCCTCCCCGCCGATGTCGGCGAAGCCCCAGCCTTCGACGGCATGTCTGTAATCGGGGCGCGAGAAGAAACGGCCGCGGCAGACTTTCATCTCCGGCGAGGGAAGATCGAGCTGGAGCCCCAATCTCTCCTGCAATTCCTCGAGCAGCCAGCGCGGCACGAAATCGCGCTCGCTCGGAAAAGCCCAGCGAAACTCAAGCAGCTGGCCAAGAAGCACTTCCCAATGTGCGTCCATGTGAATGAGTAACCGCTTCCAGTCGATCAGCTCATTCTGCTTGAGGATCATGTGGATGACATCGGCGCCGTCATAGCGCCGCCTATCGCGAATAAAGATCTTCGACCAGACGAGTTCGGTCGGATTGAGCATCGGCACCGCGACACCGAGAATCTCGGCTTGCCCGGCGTGCTCGAACCAATCCGCCGTAACCGGCACCAATCCGTTGGCCGAGCCGAAAATCACGTCGACATAATAATCGCCGCTGAGGATCTTCGCGATCCAGCGCTCGTCCTCGATCATAATCTCGTAATCGTCCTTCAGCGCGGCAAGGATGCGCGGAAAGTCGCCGGCCGTGGTGAATATGTCGAGATCCTTCGTCTGCCTCGGCATCTCCGTATAAGCGCTGACGGCGTAGCCGCCGCCGACGAGGAAGGGCAGCTCTTGATCGATGAGGCGGCGGAGCACGGCGGCGTAGAACGCCTCCGCCTCCTTCTTTTGCGGCTGGGGCAGGCCACCCTGCCCCTCGACAGATTTTCCGTTCATTCGCTGGTGCATCCTGCCTTCGCCGCGCGTAACTCGGGGAACGAAAACGCCGATGCCCCATAAAACGTTGCGAGCCGGCCGCGTAAATCGCCCGGCAAACGCTCCGGCTACTGAGGAACTTCCGCCTTCCAGGCGGCGTTGGTCGCACATAAAGGGCTCGCCATGAGACGATGTGTGCGCCTCAATCTGTCTTGCTTCTCCTGTCTGGGAGGGCGGCAATGACAACCTTTTTCCTGATTTGCGCGGCACGACACGCTCTCCAAGATCGGATTCTGCTCGGGCGCATGAACGTCGCGCTCGATGCAAAAGGCCGCGCGGATGCCGAGCGTCTCAGCCGGTTTTTGGCCGGTAGGATCAGCGCCATTGCCGTGCAGTCGAGCCCGCGGACGCGAGCCTTGCAGACGGCCGTCACCATCGCGCGCAGCCTGCATTGCCCGGTCGAGGTCGCGCCTGAGATGGACGAATTGGACACCGGCGAATGGACCGGGCGCACATTCGACGAGCTTGCGACGAATGCCGGCTGGGTCGCGTGGAATAGCGAACGCGGCTCGTCCCGTCCCCCGTCCGGAGAAAGCACACCCGAGTTGCAGCGCCGTATCGTGTCGCATCTTCAAGACCTGAGCGCCAAGCATCCCGACGACGCCATCGTCATCGTAACGCATGCCGAGGGCGTGCGATCGGCGATCCTCCATTTTCTCGACCGCTCATTGAACGAGTCCGCCGGCATCGAGATCGGACCGGCAAGCGTCAGCACCATCGTCATCCGCGATGGCAGCGGCAAAGTCCTCGCCATGAACGAACTCTGCCCGCGACGCATGCCTAGCGCGGGACAAATTCCCGCTGCGGCAGGCAAACTGCACCCTACCCATTGCAACTTAATCCCTGCACGGACGTTTACCGGTACAGACGTCATTGCCAGCCAATCGGCCTGACGTCGAGCCGCGGAGTGGAGGTGGGACAGCACGTTCGAGCACGACTGCAGATGCAGGGAACTCGCCGCCTGTAAGGCGCAAAAATAGAAAGGTCGTGCCATGCGTTACGTTATCTTCTCAGCCGCCATCGGCTTGTCGATCGCGGCGCATGCCGGGGAGCGGATCGTCGCCACTCCAGCTCAACTCGAAGCGCCCGAGCATTACGTGCAGATCATCGTCAAGGCCTGCCCCGCGGTCGAGACGCCGCTCCAGCCCATCAATCAGGGCAAGGTCTATGACAATGAGAAATCGCTGACGCCCGCCGAGCGGAAAGCCGAATTCGCAAAGCTTGGCTGCGTCGACGTGCCGATCCCCATGGAATGGCTCACCCAAGAGATGAGTGCGGCTGGTTGCAAGGGGCATGCGGGCTATCTTGCGTCGATGCAGTTCCTGCAGCAGCGGCAGGACCTCGCCAAATATCCGGCGGTGGGGGCGTGGGAATGCATCATCAGCCCGCATGAGGTGGTCGGCGCTCTGATCCAATAGCGTCGGCCGAGAGCAAGCGAGCGGGAACCGCGTCGGACGCCTCGGGTTTTGGCCTTCGTGGCCCGCGACCCCAAACCGTCCGACGCAAATTTTGCTCCGCCTCCGCATCTCACCAACGATGCCGGCAAGACGCGCACCGTCGGCTTTGAGTTGGAATTCGGCTCGATCGATGCGAGCGCCGCCGCCGAGATCGTCACCTCGCTTTATGGCGGCGCGGTTTCGAAGGAAAACGAGTTCTGCATCGCCGTGAATGGCACGCGCCTCGGCGATTTCGGTATCAAGCTCGACACGCGCCTGGTGCAAACCGAAAGCGGCGACGGTCCGCTACAAAAGCTCGAGGCAGAACTCGTACAGCTTGCGGGCTTCGCGGCGAGCGCGATCATCCCATACGAGATCGTCACCCCGCCTGTCCCGATCGACGCCTTGGCGGAACTTGCGCCGCTCGTTCCGGCCTTGCGGGCAAAGGGCGCGAGCGGCACCGAGACGAGCCTCCTTTACGCCTTCGCGCTGCACATCAATCCCGAATGCCCTAGTCTGAAGCCGCAAGCGATCGCCGCCATTCTCAAATCTTTCGTCCTTCTCAATCCTTGGCTTTGGCAGCGCATCGCGCCGGACCCAACGCGCCGGCTGCTCGGCTTCGCCGAGCCGTTCGACAACGCCTATGCGGCAAAGCTCGCCGATCCTCACTATTGGCCGGAAGAAGCCGAGTTGATTTCGGACTATCTCGCGGCCAATCCGACACGCAACCGCGATCTCGATCTTCTGCCGCTCCTTGCCTATCTCGACGAGGATCTGTTGCGCGCGAAACTTCCGGGCGAAAAAATCAACCCGCGACCGACCTTCCACTTCCGGCTGCCGGATGCGCGCGTGAGCGATCCCGGCTGGTCTATCGCGGAAGAGTGGAATCGATGGGTGGCGGTCGAGCGGCTTGCAGCGGATGAGGAGCGATTGCGCGAGGCTTGCGCCGACCTTCACCTGCATGGGAGCGACCGAGAGAGATGGACCGAACTGGCGAACCGTCTCGCCGCCGCGTAAGGCCGGTCGTCGGCGTTACGACGTCACGGCGCGGCGGCTGGCGAAACTTTCTCTTCCAGCGCTTCGCCATGCGGCGCGCCGGCGGCAAGGCTTTGCGCCTGCGCCCGGGCGATGCCTTCTCGCTCGAGGCTCTCGACGCGCTCGTCATTGGCGGCGGCGACGATATCGGCGCCGAGCTTTATGGCGGCGAAGTCGCGCCGAATGTCCGTTTCGACCCGGACCGGGACGCGTTCGAGCTGTCGGTGCTGAAAAGCGCATTGCCGACCGGCTTGCCAATCCTCGGCGTCTGCCGCGGAGCGCAGATGATCAATGTCGCGCTCGGCGGCACCCTGCATGGCGACATCTACGCTAAATTCGCAGATGCAAAGCGCATGCGCACCGTCCTTCCGCGCAAAAGCGTTTGGATCGAGCCGGAAACCCGCTTGAGCCAAATCCTCCTCTGCAATCCTTGCCGGGTGAACGCATTGCACCACCAGGCCGTCGACCGCCTCGGCCGGGGCCTCCGCGTTGTCGGGCGCGACGAGAGCGGCATCGTGCAGGCGATCGAAGGCATGGACGCGCGCTTTTTGCTGGGCGTGCAGTGGCATCCGGAATTCCTCGTGCATTTGCGCGCTCAGCAGCGGATCTTCACCGCCCTTATCGCCTCGGCGAAATTCCCTTGCGGCGTCGAGGAAGTCGCGACATGAACGCGCTTTTGTTTAGCGCGCTCGCTGTGTCGATGGTGTTGTGGCCGGAAATCACGCTCGCGGGTTGGGATCTCGCGGCGCCCTACCCGACCGGGCCTTGGGCGCCGTTATTGATCGTTCTTTTGCGCGGTGGAGCGGCGCTGCTTGCGGTCGTGCCGAGCTCACCGGTCGTGCTCGCCGCCGGCCTTACCGAAGGGCCCGTCTGGGGCACGATCTATGTGCTAATCGGCGCCGAGGCCGGCGCGCTCACCGCCTTCTTCATCGGACGGCGCTTCGGCCGCAGCTTTGTCGAGCGCCGCGGCTGGATGGCCCCCATCGCCAAAAGCCGTTACGGGCGATGGCTGCTGGAAGGAAACACTTCGCAAGCAAGGCTAATGGCGAGCGTCTTCTATTGCCGCTTGCTGCCGGGATTGAATCTCGACGGTGTGAGCTATGTCGCCGGCATTTCCCCGATCGCGGTCTGGCGCTTTGCTCTCGCCACCCTCGGCGGCCTTCTCCCCTACACTATCATCCTCGTTGTCATCGGCCGTCAGCTCGCCGAGATGAGTTCTTCATGAGGCGATTGCCGTCGTCATGTTCGTGGTTTTTGCCGGCGCCGTTCCTTGGGTCTGGATGCGAACGGCTCCTCTTTTCCGTCGAGATGCACGAAAAGCGGAGGACGTGGCAACTACGAAGGACCGTCCTTGATGTCCTCGCCGCCGATCGGCACCCGCCAAATCTCCAGGAAGAACA
The DNA here is from genome assembly GCA_963786425.1 of uncultured Alphaproteobacteria bacterium. GTDB lineage: Bacteria > Pseudomonadota > Alphaproteobacteria > Rhizobiales > Methyloligellaceae > Methyloceanibacter. The sequence continues at coordinate 180,903 of CAWAZB010000002.1, forward strand.
TGGTCGCGGTGACGATGAGCGGGCCAAGCAGAATCCCCGACGCACCGAAAAGGATGAGGCCACCGAGGATGGCGATGAAAGCCGGCACCGTGTGCATCCTCAGCTGATCCTTGATGAGGATCGGATAGAGCAGATTGTCGATGCCGGCGATGACGACGCCACCCCAGGCCGTCAGAACGAGCGCCTTACCCGTTTCACCGGTGAGCAAGAGATAGATCGCCGCCGGAACCCAGATGATGAAGGCGCCGAGGACCGGCACCACGGCAAGAACGCCCATCACCACGCCCCACAGCACCGGCGCCGGCAGGCCGAGCAACCAAAACATCAGGCCGCCAAGCGTGCCTTGCACCACGGCGACGACCAGCGTCCCGTAGATCGTGGCGTCGACCATGTCTTCGACGCGCGAGAAGAAGTGCTTCATCTCGGCATCGGAGAGCGGAGAGATTTCGCAGAGCCAGTTCAGCGCAGGCCGGCGGTCGCGGAGGAAGTAGAAGAGCAGATAGAAGGTCAGCAGCAGCGTAACGATTCCGAGCACCGAGCCGCTGACGAATGTTGCGCCCATCGAGCTCAGCCAATTGGTCCCGGCCTCCAGCGCCTTGTCGAGATCGACGCCGCCAAACAATCCAAGCACGGTGGAGATCAGGGCGTTGTCGGTGAGCGCGGTTCGCCAGGCGCCAGAGCTCAATTGCGCCTGGACCGTCGCCGCCCCTTCCGCGGCATGCTGAAAAATCCAGCCGGCGATCAGAAGCAGCGGGGCGACGACGAGAACAGCGATCAGCAGGGTCGAGACCGAGGCCGCGATATTGCCCTTGCCCAGACGGGCTTCGAGCCAACGATGCGCGGGCGCAAAGACGATGGCGAGGCCAAGCGCCCAGGCAAGCGCCGGCAGGAAGGGAAGCAGCAGCCAGACACAGACGTAAATCCCGATCAGTGTCAGGCCGAGCAAGACGAAAGCACGTAGTCTCGTCGGCGTGCCGAGCTGCAGCTCCTGCGTATGCGGCACCTTGCTCTTCGCCTTCGGCCCTCGCCTCCGGGGCTGCTCCCTTACTTTTGAAGCCATTTCTGGAAAGTCCCCGTTGCCGGAAGCAGGGCCGCTCTGGCACTATGCGATAACGAAGCCCGCAACCATAAGCAGCGGGCCCCGAAAAAAATTCCTTCCCCAGCCTGGAACCGTCTCGGGTTCAATACGGTTGGACGTTTTCCACGATTATGTGGATGCCGAGTTGGGAGGGCCAGTTGCCGCGTCACGCCGATGGCAGGATCTCTGCCGGAGCCCTGAAAACGCGCGCTTTTTTCAGGGCCAGCGCCTCTCCCCTTCGCCCCCCGGAGCTGAACCATGTCGATTAGCGAGCAGGCAGAGCCTTTGAGCGGCGGCCCCTACGGCCCTGCGGCCCCCGTCGGCGAGCAGGAGGGGCTCAATGGCAGCTCCAATGCCGTCATGCACAGCCTGCTGCAGGCGCTGCAAAGCATGCGCGTCGGTGATTTCTCCGTGCGATTGCCCTCAGACTGGGAAGGGGCGGAAGGGCGCATCGCCGATAGCTTCAACGAGATCATCGCCGCCAACCAGCAGCTTGCGCAGCAGATCGAGCGGGCCGGCCAGGTGGTCGGACGCGAGGGCCGCACCCGCAAAAGAGTAAAACTCGGTATCGGCCATGGCGCCTGGGGCGAGATGGAAAGCTCGATCAACACACTGATCGACGACCTCCTTTGGCCGACGACCGAGGTCACCCGCGCCATTTCGGCGGTGGCGCAGGGCGACCTTCTGCAAACAGTCCGGCTCGATGTCGATGGCCGCCCCCTCCAGGGCGAATTCCTGCACTCGGCCAGCATCGTCAACACCATGATCAAGCAGCTTGCCGTCTTCACCTCGGAGGTGACACGCGTCGCGCGCGAAGTGGGCACTGAGGGAAAGCTCGGCGGTCAGGCCGACGTGCCGGGCGTGACCGGCGTGTGGAAGGATCTGACCGAAAATGTGAACTCCATGGCGTCGAACCTTACGGCGCAGGTTCGCAACATTTCCGACGTCACCATCGCCGTCGCCAATGGCGACCTCTCGAAAAAAATCACCGTCGATGTGCGTGGCGAAATTCTGCAGCTGAAAGAAGCCATCAACACCATGGTGGATCAGCTCCGATCCTTCGCCTCGGAGGTGACGCGCGTCGCGCGAGAGGTCGGCACCGACGGCAAGCTCGGCGGACAGGCGATCGTGCCGGGCGTCGCAGGCACTTGGAAGGATCTCACCGATTCCGTGAACGCCATGTGCGGAAATTTGACGGCGCAGGTGCGCAACATCGCGCAAGTGACGACGGCCGTGGCGCGCGGCGACCTCTCGCGCAAGATCACCGTCGATGTGCGCGGCGAAATTCTCGAGCTGAAAAATACCATCAACACCATGGTGGACCAGCTGAACTCCTTCGCCTCGGAAGTGACGCGCGTCGCCCGCGAGGTGGGTACGGAAGGAAAGCTCGGCGGTCAGGCTGAAGTGTCGGACGTTGCCGGCACTTGGAAAGACTTGACCGACAGCGTGAATTTCATGGCCGGCAACCTCACCGCCCAGGTGCGAAACATTGCCGACGTCGCCACCGCCATCGCCAAGGGCGACCTCTCGAAAAAGATCACGGTCAACGTCAGTGGCGAGATCCTGCAGCTGAAAGAGACCATCAACACCATGGTCGATCAGCTGAACGCCTTCGCCGGAGAAGTGACGCGCGTTGCGCGCGAGGTCGGCACCGAGGGCCGCCTCGGCGGCCAAGCGAACGTGCTCGGCGTCGCCGGCACCTGGAAGGACTTGACCGACAGCGTGAACTCGATGGCGTCGAACCTCACCGCCCAGGTGCGTAACATTGCCGAGGTGTCGACCGCCATCGCCAGTGGCGACTTGTCAAAAAAAATCACCGTGGACGTGCGCGGCGAGATTCTAGAGCTGAAGGACACCATCAACACCATGGTGGATCAGCTGAACGCCTTCGCCGGGGAAGTGACGCGCGTCGCCCGCGAGGTGGGTACCGAAGGAAAGCTCGGCGGTCAGGCCATGGTGCGCGGCGTCGCCGGCACCTGGAAGGACCTCACCGACAGCGTGAACTCGATGGCCTCGAACCTTACCGGCCAGGTGCGCAACATCGCCGAGGTTGCGACCGCCGTCGCCGAAGGCGACCTTTCCAAGAAAATCACCGTGGATGTGAGCGGCGAAATCCTACAGCTGAAAGAGACCATCAACACGATGGTGGACCAGCTGAACGCGTTTGCCGCCGAGGTGACGCGCGTCGCCCGCGAGGTGGGTACCGAGGGCCGGCTCGGCGGTCAGGCCGAAGTGCCTGGCGTCGCCGGCACCTGGAAAGACCTGACCGACAGCGTGAACTCGATGGCCGGCAATCTGACCGACCAGGTGCGCAACATCGCCGAGGTGGCCACCGCCATCGCCGATGGCGACCTTTCGCGCAAGATCACCGTCGATGTGCGCGGCGAAATCCTGCAGCTGAAGCAGACGCTGAACACCATGGTCGATCAGTTGAACCGCTTCGCCGGGGAAGTGACGCGCGTCGCGCGCGAGGTCGGCACCGAAGGCCGCCTCGGCGGCCAAGCCAACGTGCCGGGCGTCGCGGGCACTTGGAAGGATCTCACCGACAGCGTGAATTTCATGGCCGGCAACCTCACCGCCCAGGTCCGCAACATCGCCGAAGTGACGACGGCCGTGGCGCTTGGCGACTTGTCGCGCAAGATTACCGTGGATGTGAAGGGCGAAATCCTCGAGCTGAAAAACACCATCAACACCATGGTGGATCAGCTGAACGCCTTCGCCTCGGAAGTGACGCGCGTTGCCCGCGAGGTGGGCACGGAAGGAAAGCTTGGCGGCCAGGCCACCGTGCCGGGCGTCGCCGGCACCTGGAAGGACCTCACCGACAACGTTAACTTCATGGCGTCGAACCTCACGGCGCAGGTGCGCAACATCGCCGAAGTGGCGACCGCCATCGCCTCCGGCGACCTCTCCAAGAAGATCACGGTGGACGTGCGCGGCGAGATCCTGCTGTTGAAAGAGACGCTCAACACCATGGTGGAGCAGCTGAACGCCTTCGCTGCTGAGGCGACACGCGTCGCGCGCGAAGTCGGCACCGAGGGCAAGCTTGGCGGCCAGGCCGTCGTGCCGGGAGTGGGCGGCACCTGGAAAGATCTGACAGACAACGTCAATCTGCTCGCCGCCAATCTCACGACCCAGGTGCGCAACATCGCCGAAGTGACGACGGCCGTGGCGCGCGGTGACCTTTCGCGCAAGATCACCGTCGACGTGAAGGGCGAGATTCTCGAGCTGAAAAACACCATCAACACCATGGTGGATCAGCTGAACGCCTTTGCGAGCGAGGTGACGCGCGTTGCCCGCGAAGTGGGCACCGAAGGAAAGCTCGGCGGCCAGGCGCAAGTCCCCGGCGTCGCCGGCACTTGGAAGGATCTCACCGACACCGTGAATGTGATGGGCGCGAACCTCACCGAGCAGGTGCGCGGCATCGTCAAGGTGGTGACGGCCGTCGCCAATGGCGACCTGAAGCAACAGCTGACGGTGAAGTCGCGCGGCGAGGTGGCGGCGCTTGCCGATACCATCAACAGCATGATGGACACGCTCGCCACCTTCGCCGACCAGGTGACTTCGGTGGCGCGCGAGGTCGGCGTCGAGGGCCGGCTCGGCGGCCAGGCGCATGTGCCGGGCGCCGCCGGCACCTGGAAGGATCTCACCGGCAACGTGAACCTGCTCGCCGCAAACCTCACGACGCAAGTGCGCAACATCGCCGAGGTGGCGACGGCCGTGACCAAGGGCGATCTCACCCGCACCATTCAGGTGGGTGCACGCGGCGAGGTGGCGGAGCTGAAGGACAACATCAACACGATGATCGTCAATCTGCGCCTGACCACGGAGCAGAACACGGATCAGGATTGGCTGAAGACGAACCTCGCCAAATTCACCAACATGCTGCAGGGGCAGCGCGACCTTGCGACCGTCGGCCGCTTGCTGCTCACCGAACTGACCCCGCTCGTCAATGCCCAGCTCGGCGTCGTCTATCAGGTCGCAAATGATGACGACGGAGATTGGCTGACCCTGCTTGCCGCGCATGCCGACGACGGCGCCTCGGGACATCCGCACCGCCTCAAATTCGGCGAGGGCCTGATCGGCCAATGCGCGGCGGACAAGCGCAGCATTCTGATCGCCGAGATGCCGGCGCAGGCTATTTCGATCGGATCGGCCTTGTTCAAGGTGGTTCCGAAGAATGTCATCGTCCTGCCGATCCTGTTCGAGACGCAGGTGAAGGCGGTGATCGAGCTTGCCTCCGTCTCCTCCTTTACCGATCTGCAGATCGCCTTCCTCGAACAGCTCACCGGCAGCATCGGCATTCTTCTTAACAGTATCGAGGCGACGATGCAGACGGAGGGGCTGCTGAAGCAATCGCAGCAGCTTGCCGGCGAACTGCAAACACAACAGCGCGAGCTGCAGCAGACCAACGATCAGCTCGGGCAAAAAGCGCAACAACTTGCCGAACGAAACGTCGATGTGGAGCGGAAGAATCAGGAAATCGAGCAGGCGCGGCGGGCGCTCGAGGAGAAGGCAAGCGAGCTTGCGCTTACTTCCAAATACAAATCGGAATTCCTCGCCAACATGTCGCATGAGCTCCGAACGCCGCTCAACAGCATCCTCATTCTTGGCCAGCAATTGACGGACAATCCGGAAGGCAACCTCAGCTCGAAGCAGGTGGAATATGCCCGCACCATCCACGCGGCGGGTACGGACCTTCTGAACCTCATCAGCGACATCCTCGATCTCTCGAAGATCGAGTCCGGCACCGTGACGGTCGAGGCTGAGACCATCCCCTTCAAGAGCCTCGTCGATGCCGTGGCACGGCCGTTCCGGCACGAGGCAGAAGCCCGCGGCTTGAGTTTCGAGGTGCAAGTGGACGAGGCTCTCGGGCCGACCGTCACCACCGACTCAAAGCGCCTGCAGCAGGTGTTGAAGAACCTCCTCTCCAACGCCTTCAAATTTACCCAACAGGGCGGCATCTGGATGAAGGTTTTCCCCGCCGAGCAGGGTTGGACGCCAAATCACCCCGTGCTCGGCCAGTCGCCGAAAGTGGTGGCCTTCGAGGTGTCGGATTCCGGTATCGGCATTCAGTCGGAGAAGCAAAAGATCATTTTCGAGGCGTTCCAGCAGGCGGATGCGAGCACCAGCCGAAAATATGGCGGCACCGGCCTCGGTCTCGCCATCAGCCGCGAGCTTTCGCATCTCCTCGGCGGCGAGATCGGCCTACGCAGCACACCCAATCTCGGCAGCAGCTTCACGCTCTATCTCCCCTTACATTATGGAGGGCCGTCTCCGGCAATCGCTCCGCCCCCCGGGAATGGCGCGTTGGGACGGTTGCGGCCCGCGGTGCCGACCGTCGTCTATGAGAAGGCTCCCGAGCCGCTTCCCGATGATAGAGAGAGCATCGAGGCAGGCGATGCCGTGCTTCTCATCGTCGAGGACGATCCGCATTATGCGCGGGTGATCGGCGATCTTGCCCGGGATAGCGGGTTCAAGATCCTGTTTGCGCCCCGCGGCATGGACGCGCTCGAGCTCACGCAGCAATACACGCCGACCGCGGTTTCGCTGGATGTGTTCCTGCCAGACATGCTCGGCTGGACGGTGCTCAGCCAACTGAAGCAGAATCCGCTCACGCGTCACATTCCGGTGCAGATCTGCACGTTGGATGAGGACCGTCAGCACGGATTGGCGCGCGGAGCCTATTCCTTCATCTCGAAGCCCGCGAGCACGGAAAGCATCGAAGCGGCCCTTTCCCGCATCAAGGATTACGCGGTCCCGCGGCGGCGGCGCCTGCTCGTCATCGAGGACAATGCCGTCGAGCAGATGAGCATCAGGGAGTTGCTCGGGCATGACGATGTCGAGATCGTCATGGCGGGCACCGGCAGCGCGGGTCTCGATCTCCTCAACGAGGAGCGCTTCGACTGCGTCGTGCTCGACCTTCGGCTTCCCGATATGTCCGGCTTCGATGTGCTCGAGGAGCTGCGCCGCGACGAGAGCCTGTCGGAAATCCCGGTGATCGTCTTCACCGGGCGCGAGCTCTCGGCCGAGGAGGATGCAAGGCTGCACAGCATGGCGCGCAGCATCGTGGTGAAGGGCGTCGAATCGCCGGAACGGCTGCTCGACGAGACGGCCCTGTTCCTCCACCGCATCGTGACCGATTTGCCGAACGAGAAACAGCAGATGATTCAGCGCCTCTACCGCTCCGACGAAAATCTCGTCGGCAGGACGGTGCTGCTCGTCGATGACGACGCCCGCAACATCTTTGCCTTGAGCAGCATCCTCGAGCGGCGCGGCATGCGCGTCCTCACCGCTTCCACCGGCGCCGAAGCGATCACGCTTGTCAGATCGACGCCGGATCTCGCCATCGTGCTGATGGACATCATGATGCCGGAGATGGACGGCTATCAAACTATGGCCGCGATCCGGGAGGATCCTTCTTTCGCGCGGCTCCCCATCATCGCGCTGACCGCAAAGGCGATGAAGGGCGATCGGGAAAAGTCGATCGATGCCGGCGCTTCCGAATATCTGGCGAAACCCGTGAACACGGATCAATTGCTTGCGGCAATGCGCAGCTGGCTTCATCGGTAGGATCGACGCATGACCGCGCAAGACAAGGTCAACATCCTGCTTGTCGACGATCAGCCCTCGAAGCTGCTCAGCTACGAGGTGATCCTGCAGCCGCTCGGGGAGAATTTGATCAAGGCCGCCTCCGGGACGGAGGCGCTGGAACAACTGCTGAAGCATGACGTCGCCGTCGTGCTCGTCGATGTCTGCATGCCGGATCTCGACGGCTTCGAGCTTGCGGCGATGATCCGCGAGCATCCACGCTGCAAGAACACGGCGATGATCTTCATCTCCGCAATCCAAATTGCCGATACCGATCGGCTGCGCGGCTATGAGATGGGGGCCGTCGACTACGTGCCGGTTCCGGTGATCGCCGAAGTGTTGCGGGCGAAGGTGCGGATTTTCACCGAGCTTTATCGGAAAACGCAGCAGCTGGAGGAATTCAATCGCGAGCTTGAGGCGCGAGTCACGGCGCGAACGGCCGAGCTCGAAACCTATGCCGCCCAGCTCTTAAAGAGCGAGCAGCGGCGCACCTTGGCGCTCGCCGCCGGCAGGATGGGATCCTGGGACTGGGACCTCAGGACCGGCGACTGCATGTGGGACGAGGGCCAATGCCGCATCTTCGGCGTCGATCCTGCCCTGTTCGTCCCGACCCCGGAAAGGATCAAGGCGCTGCTCGGCCCTGACGATTGGGACTGGCTGAACGCGCTTTGGTGCGACGGCAATCCGGACAACGATTCCTGCGAGACCGAATTCCGCGTTCAGAATCCCGACGGTCGCACGCGCTGGTGCTCCGGTACCGCCGCCGCCACGCGCGACCGGAACGGCAAGATCGTGCGCGTCAGCGGTGTCACCATCGACATCACCGAGCGCAAAGAAGCCGAAGAGCAGCAGGCCTTTCTCGCCCGGGAGGTGGATCACCGCGCGAGGAACGTGCTTGCCGTGGCGCAGTCGATCCTCCGCCTCACCAAAGCGGAGTCGATCCAAAATTACGTCGATGCCGTCGAGGGTCGGATCAGAGCGCTGTCGCACGCCCATATGCTGCTCTCCGAAAGCCGCTGGCAAGGCGCCGATCTCGAGCGCCTCTTGAATGAAGAGCTCGCCCCCTATCGCGCCGCCGGGACCATCGCCGGCTCCGGCCCGCAGGTGCTGCTCGATCCCCGCCGGGCGCAGACGATTGCGCTCGCCGTCCACGAGCTTGCCACCAACGCCGCGAAATATGGGGCGCTCAGCCGCGCCTCGGGGCGGCTCCAGATCAATTGGAGCTCCGGCAAGGATATCATCGAGATCGAGTGGCTGGAGAGCGGCGGCCCCGACGCGCAGGCGCCGGACCAGCAAGGCTATGGCATGCGCGTGATCGCCGCGAGCATCGAGCAGCTCGGCGGCAAGGTCGCCTTCGATTGGCGTCCCGAAGGCCTTCGTTGTCACCTCACACTGCGCCATGCGCCGAGACAAGATGAAAGGCGGCAACGGCAAGGATGCCTCAGCGCGCTTGCAGCGGCGCCCCTCGCCTCTGCCGGAGAAGATCTCCGGCAACACCGTCCTCCTCGTCGAGGACGAAGCGGTGATCGCCATGATGATGTCGGAGGCGCTGAAGGATCTCGGCTATGAGGTCGTCGGCCCTTGCGCCACTTTGACCGAGGCCATCGCCGCCAGGAACGGGTCGCATATCGACGCGGCCATCCTCGACATCAATCTCGGCGGCCAGATCGTCTATCCGCTGGCGGCATTGCTGGAGAGCGAAGGCGTGCCTTACGCCTTCATTACCGGCTATGGGGCCGAGAGCGTCGATCCGCGCTATTCGCATGTCACGCTGCTGCAGAAGCCGATCGACAGACGGGCGCTGAGGTCTCTCTTCGTCATACCGGAGGAGCGGCAGCCGGCGACTTAGCATCGTGCCGACAATTTGGACTTGGGGGCGCTTTCCGGCATGCGATTCAAGACTTTAGAGGAGAAGAATGTCCGATGAGCCTATCCCTGAGGACGTTCAAGAGTTCATCCTCAGCCGCATCAATTCCATTGCTCAACTGGAGGGCCTCTTGCTCCTTTGGCGCGACCCGAAGGCGGCTTGGGATATCTCCGCTATGGCGAAGCGGCTTTATATCGGCGAAGGCGAAGTCAAGGAGCTATTGTCACAGTTGGCCGCAGACGGCTTCGTCGTTGGCGATGAACGAGTCCTATCGCTTCGACACATCCGACCCCGAGCGGTTTCAGCTGGTCGCGCGGCTGTCGGAAGTTTACCGGCGGCATCTTATCCCCATCACCAACCTCATCCATTCGAAGCCGCGCCGGATTCGCGAATTCGCGGACGCCTTCAAATTGCGTAAGGACCGCTAGATGGCCGCGCTGATCTACTCGCTCTGCATGATCGCGGCGCTCATCTGCGCCTGTCTGCTGTTGCAGGCATTTCGTCGCGGCGGCTACCGGCTTTTACTCTGGAGCGGCCTTTGCTTCGTCGGGTTGACCATCAATAATCTGCTCTTGGTGTTGGACAAGCTCGTCTACACAAATATCGATTTCTCCGTCTGGCGCACCTCCACCGCCCTGGTTGCCATGTCGGTCCTTCTCTATGGGCTCGTGTGGGATACTGAATGAACGAGGCGGCCATCAGTTCGGTGTTGTCGGGCGCTGTCGCGATGGCCTCGCTCGTCGCCGCGCTTTTCTTCTTGCGCTTTTGGCGGCAAACGCGCGACCGCCTCTTCCTCTATTTTTCCATCGCGTTTTTCGTCGATAGCGCTATGCGTCTGTTGCTCGGACTGACGCGCGTCTCCGCCGAGCAGGAGCCGCTCTTCTATCTGGCGAGGCTCGTGACCTTCGGCCTCATCATCTTTGCCATCGTGCAGAAGAATAGGCCGTCGCACTCCTCTTAGCCGTGACCCTCATCATGCTGGCGCTCCTTGTCGAGGGACCGAAGGAGCACGCCATGATCCTCTTCAGTCCTCGACGAACGAGGCCGCCGAGCAGTGGGTCCGAACCTTTCGAATTGCAATCGGGGGCCAAAGTGCGGCAGGACCATTCATTTAAAAAACAACCCCATGCAAAGTACGACCTACCCCCTTTTTAGGCAGCTTGATTCTGTCGCCTAGTTAGCTAAGTTCGCGCTTGAGGGGTGTTAGCAGCCAACACCAATTGGTGTTGGCCAACATGGAGAGCACCATGGGAAACAAACCCTCAACCACTCGCCAGAATCGTACGAGCGGTGAAGACCGCCCTCAGAACAAGTCGCTCGCCAGAAGCTCCTCAAAAGCTTTAGAGGCGCCACGCGAAGCTCAGTCACAGGCTCAATTAAAAGGGACCGAGCTGCATTTGAAGATACAGCTGGCGAAGGCCGTCCCGAGCTCGCAAATCCTTTGTGAGGGAAAAGCGCTGGATACCAGGAAGCTGGCCTTCACTGCCTATGACGAACTTTACAACAATTTTGCACCGAGGGACGCGGCGGACGCGACGCTGGCAGCTTTAATAATCGGGATCTCAAGTGCCGCGTTGGAATGTATGGCGGAGGCCCAATCCTATAAGGAGTACGCCGAGATCCGCGATATGAATTTGCGGAACGGTTTTCGCGGAGCGGAGGTGACCGCCCAACTCGTGAAAGCGTTCGATCAACGCCGCGACGAGAAACCAAAAAGCGTGAACGTCGGGAACGTCAACGTTGAGGCTGGCGGTCAGGCTATCGTCGGAAACGTCGAATCTGCTGATCGCGATCGACGGACATCCGACGAACCGGCACCGAAGAAGCAACCGCGAGTTCGAGGCAAATCCGCGCGATAAAGCCCGGTGGCCGGGACCCACAAGCGTAACACCGACCCTATGCTTTCTAGCCTCCGCTGCGGGGCGAAGACGCGAAAGGGCACCTCCTGCCGCTCACCAGCAGTGAGCGGCGGGAGGCGTTGCCGAATGCATGGCGGAGCCAAAGGGTCAGGGGCGCCGCTTGGCAACAATAACGCTCGCAAACATGGCGCCTTCACGAAAGAAGCTTTGCAAAAGCGGGCGGCGATGCGGGAGCTTTTTCGAGAGGCTCGCAAGCTACTCAAAGAGCTATAGAGAGTCACCGCTTTCCTTTGGAGCTGGGCGGCATGCCAAAGTTGCTCCGAGCAGCCGAAAAGAGGAGCACGCCTGATGGCCCTCTTGAGCACAGACAAAATCCGGCGAGGCAGACTTAAAGGAGGCCGATCAGATAAACGGCCCACGACAGTGGCCAGATAATCGACCACGCCACCGCTTTGCCATAGCTCGAAACGCAGTCTTGAGCGCTCACGCACTGAAACGAGCGAACATAAATCTGGAAGATCAGCGTCAGAACGGCCATCGCCACATAGGCGATCCAAACTCTCTGTTCCTCTGAGGATGGAGGCTTATTGGATCCAGTCCAGCAGATGCTACGCCGCGTACCCCCTCGTCGCGGCGGCCTCCATGTCGGTTTCGGCCATGAGCATCTTGACCATATCGCCAATGGAGACGAGGCCGATCAGCTGGCCTCCCTCGACCACTGGCATGTGTCGGAAGCGGCGCGTGGTCATCTCCGACATTGCCCGGTCGATCGTGTCGTCCTCACGTGCCGTAAAAACGGTCTTTGTCATGAACTCCGAGACCGGCCTCTTCAAGACCTCGGGACCTGCTTGCCCGATCGCCCGCATGAGGTCGCGCTCCGACACGATGCCTGCGACCTTATTACCGTCTCCCACAACAACGATGCAGCCGATCGCATGCCGCGAGAGCAGCTTTGCGATTTCGAGCATCGACTTGTCTGCCGTAGTGGTCACGACATTCCTACCCTTCAGGTTCAGGATTGCAGCGACGTGCACCTTGGTTACTCCAGATCCAGTTATGATCGACTAGCCGCGCCGAAAAATATTTGGGAACGGCTCAAAGCGATAGACCACTCCTTGCGGATGTTGTTGACCAGAGATCAGTAATCCATCCCACCCATACCGCCTGGCATCGGTGGAGAGATCCAAATCCTTCTTCGGCCTTTCGGCAACCATGGCTTCCGTTGTCACCAGGAGGCCAGCGACCGAACTCGCATCCTGCAAGGCCACCCTCACGACCTTGGCGGGATCGATGATGCCTTTCCCAATCAAGTCTCCATATTCGCCGGTCTGCGCGTCAAACCCGAATGACGGCGACTTATGGTCGGTCAACTTGCCGACTACGATTGAACCCTCGACGCCCGCATTCTCGGCGATCTGGCGGATCGGCGCTTGCAGCGCCCGGCGGATGATGTTGACGCCCGCCTCCTGGTCTTCATTGTCGCCTTTAGCTTTCAGAGACTTCGCTGCCCATAGCAGTGCAACCCCGCCACCGGGCACAATGCCCTCCTCGACAGCGGCTCGGGTCGCGCGCCCGTGAGA
>CAWAZB010000003.1:0-159296 GCA_963786425.1 uncultured Alphaproteobacteria bacterium
CCCCAAGCGCGCCGGCCGCATCGAGAATCCCGACTTCGATAGGCTTGGTGCCGAGCGGGCCAATAGGCTTCCGCGCCGTCCGCGATAAGAGCTCGCGCAATTCCGGCGCGCTTAGCGTTCCCTTCCGCTCGAGCACCAAGGCCGCGACCCCCGAGACGAAGGCCGCCGCCATCGATGTGCCGGAGGCGATGTCGTATTTTCCCTTGAGGGCGGGAACGAGGATGTCGACGCCGGGCGCGGCAACCGAAATGTAGCCGCCGCGATTGGCCTCGGCGTAAAGTTTGTCGTCTTCGTCGACCGCCGTCACCGCGATGACGTCGGGATAGGCCGCGGGATATGCCGGCGGCGCCTTCGGCCCGCCATTGCCCGCCGCCGCGACGAAGATCACGCCCTTGCCCACGGCAGCGGCGATGATGCGTTCGAGCAGCGGATCCATCGGCCCGGCAAAGCTCATATTCATGATCTTGGCGCCGGCAGAGAACGCCCAGTCGATGCCCTTCAGCAAATTGAGCGTGGTCGATTCCGCCTGCGCTTGCTTGCCGCCGCGAAAGGCGCCAACGCTGAGCAGCTTCGCCTCCGGTGCAACGCCTTTCAGCTTCGCACGCGCGGCGATGATGCCGGCGATCTCGGTTCCATGCGCGTCTGGGGGAGACGTGTCGCCGCCGACCGCATCGAAGCTGCCGGCAATGGCGCCGGCAAGCTCGGCGTGATCTGTCTCAATGGCGGTGTCGATCACGGCGATCTTCACGCCTTTCCCGCGTGCGAGACGATGCGCCTCATCGAGCCTGATCTTCTCGCCTGCATAATGCGGCGCACTCGCCGGCGGCAGCGGGTCTTTGGTCGCGCGATAATCGTAATTGGGCTGTGCAAGCCTCACATCGGGATCGGCGCTCAGCGCCGCCAGAACCAATTCCAGAGAGCTGTTGCGCGCGATGCGGAAGCGCAGCATCGCCCCGTCGAGCAGCGGAACCGTAATTTGCGGATCGGCGGTGACGTTGTTTTCGCGCGCAAGCCGCGACGCGATCTCCCCGGCGCGCGCGGCATCCACCAGAACGAGAATTTCGCGTGGGCGGTGCGGGCGCCCCGTGACCAGCGCGGCGACGGCTGGCGGGATCGCTTGGGGCCTTTGCGCCTTTGCCTTAGCCTTGGGCGGGTCTTTCGGTGGAATGCGCTTGCCGGAGCCGCCTTCCGTCACCGCCGCGCATTTTTTGCCTTGGCGGATTTGGCCCCCGGGGCATGCGGGCTTTGGCTTCGCGACCTTGATGCAGGCCGGCCATTTTCCGGTCGTGCCCCTGGAGCATTTCTTCGGCTGATCGGCAACGCAATGCGGCCACCTGCCGCTCGTTCCCGGAGGACAGGGCCGGCGTATGCCCGGACCGATGATGATGCTCGGGCCGTCCAGTCCGATGCCTGGGATCCTCGGCCCGATGCCTCCCGGCCGTTTCGGCCCGCTGGTGCCGGGCTTGCCCCAGCCTCCTCCATCTCGTCCCGGCCGGCCTTGCGCATCAGCAAGCGAACTCAGCGCGAATAGTCCGATCAGGAGAGCGCAGAGAAAGCGCATGGCGGCCTCACTGCCGAGGGAGAATGCTGGTCACCAAGCCGGATCGCCGCAACGCCTCGGTGGCATCGCTGCCTTTTTCATCCGTGCTGGCGACGCGCAAGCGATAGAGCCCGGCTTTCGGTCCATCGATCACGACCGCGCCGACTTGCTTAAGCAAACGGGAGATCTCTCCAATCGAAGCGTCTTCTGAAAAGCCGACCAAGAGCTCGATCCCTTCCGCGGGCGCTTCTCTGCCGCTTGCCGTTTGATAAGTGGGGTCGGCGCCGCGCTCCATCAACAATCCGCCGATGGCGGCAGCTTGCAGCAGCAGCAACAGCGCCGCGGCCGCTCCGGCAAAGCCGAGCTGCGGTCCGGAAAGATCGCGAAGCCAATCTGCAAATCTCAGCGATGCTTGCGCGAAGATCGACTGCCGCCGTGGCGCGGTAGCAATGCTCGCTCGCAGCCGCGCGAGCGCGGCTGGCCCAGGCCCGGCAAGTACCTCGTTTCCCGCAACGGTCGCATCCAACTCTTCGCGGGCCAAATCGAGATGCGAGCGGATTTCCGGATGCGCCTTCAGATAGCGCTCCACCCTCGCGCGGGCACCGGCGTCAAGCCTGCCCGAAACATACCAAGGCAGCAGCGCCTCGATCTCTTCGCCTTCGCTCAGCCTGTCGCTCGTCTCGCTCATCACGGCCATCCTCTGTCGATGCCGCGTGTCTGCAGCAGCTCCGACAATTTCTTGCGTGCGTAAAACATGCGGGTCTTCACCGTGTTCTCCGGGATGCCGAGAATCTCGGCGACCTCCGCGACCGACTGCTCTTGATAATAGACGAGGTCGAGGATCGTCCTGTGATCGGGCGACAATTCGGCGATGCAGGCGACAATCTTCGCACTCTTGTCGTGCTTCTGCGCGATAACGTCGGGGGTATCGTCATCCGCCGCGATTTCCTGCGTCGCCTCATCGTCGATGCCGGCGATCTCGGTTCGCTTCCGGAGCGTGCTGACGGCCTTGTTGTGCGCAATCGACAGCATCCAGGTCACCGGTTCCGACCGTCCCTCGTAGCGTTTCGCGTTTTGCCAGACGCTCAAGAAGACCTCGTTCAAGAGTTCCTCCGCGATCGCTTGGTTCTTCACGATACGCGTCAAGAAGCGGAACACGCGGAGTTGCACGCGAGCGAACAATCGCTCCAACGCCTTGGCGTCGCCGGCCGCGATGGCCTGAATTAGGGCTCGCTCTTCGGCCTGCGATTGCATTGGCTTTATTGCCGCTCGCGAAACCTTGGACGCACGTTGCGGCAGAAAGGTTCAAAGGCCGGGCCGCGCGGCCGAAACACTGCCAGAACCCCACGAAAAAGAATAGGCGGACGCCATAAAGGTTTCGACGCGCGCGGGCAGAAGGTCGGAAATACACTCGCAAAATCAGCGTGTTAATGATTCTGTGGCGGCGCTTTGAACCGTAAATCGGCTCTGGCGCGACGAAGTTGCGAGGCATTCGCGCCCAATCGTATCGCCAACGGAGCCAACCATGACGTACTCCCCCAGCCTTCACCTAAACGAGCGTATGATCAGCCTGGAGACCACGCCTTCACCTCTCACCTCCCGGAGCATGGGTATGGGCGCTTACCTGAACCGCATGACCGGGTACGGGCTCGCGCGCTGGCTTTCTTTTTCGCTCCTCACGCTCGGCTTGAATTTTTGCGACAGCATGGCCGCAAAGGCGGAGGACACCGCGATCCTCAGCCGCGGCGATGCCGCCGTCACGGCCTTTTCCGGCACGAAGCAAATCGGTGACGTTCCGCCTGGATTGACCCCGGTCGACGTCACTTTCATCGACCTCGACGGCGCGACGCTGCAAATCTTCGACGTGGCCGCCCCCGGCGCCGCTCCCGAAGGCCAAGTCCTCGACGCGCCGGTCAAGTTCAAGGCGACGGCCGGCGAGATCGGCCAGGTCTTCGCCATCGGCCTCGGCGAAACCCCGACGTCAGATAGCGACACTCCCGACCTCTATCTTGGGGCCAGTTCGGCCTTCGGTCTGCAGATCGTGCTTCCCGATTCCGATGGTGACGGCCGCCCGGAACGGGTGAAGACCGGCGATCCGAAGGCCGCTTGGATGCATGGCCAGTTCGGCTCGGAAAAAGGCGGCGGTCCCGGCAGCGTTTGGAAGGTGGATGGCAAGACCGGCACGGTGTCGCTCTTCGCCACGATCCCCGACAATAGCGGCCCCGGGCTCGGCGACATCGTGTTCGACGCCGCCACGCAGCAACTCTTCGTCTCCAATCTCGACGACGGCCTCATCTATCGCGTCAATGCGTCCGGCGCAGTGCTCGACACGTTTGACCATGGTCAGGCCGGACGCGCCGCCGTAGGCCTGCCGCCTGTGACCGACAATGCCGCCACGGCGGACATCAAGAGCCCGAGCTTCGACAGTGAGAAGCCGGCGAGTTGGGGCTTTACGCAAGAAGAGCGCCGCGTATGGGGCCTCGGCCTTCGCTTAGGCCGGCTCTACTACGCTGTCGCCGAAGGTCCCTCGATCTGGTCCGTGTCCGTCAATCTCGACGGCACATTCGGTGATGATCCGCGGCGCGAGATCGAAATCTCCGGCACGCCCGCCGGTCATCCGATCTCTGACATCGCCTTCGACAAAGCCGACCACATGTACATCGCCCAGCGCGGCGGCATCAAAGGCAGCTACGACTATTCGGTTTTTGCCGAGCCGAAGCAGTCGGTGGTGTGGCGCTTCAAGCGCGAAATTCCCGACGATGCGCAGACTGCCGGCATCTGGGTGCCGGCGCCGGACGAATATGCGATCGGCTTTCCCGCCGACTATCGCAACAGCTCGGGCGGTATCGCGCTCGGCTATGGCTACAAATCGGGTGCCGTTCGGCCTGGCGTTTGCGACGCGTTTCTCTGGACGACAGGCGACGCGCTCCGGGACAACCCGCAATATGCGGCGAAGCTCGCCGCCGGTGGCCCCGCGAACATCCACGGCCTGCAAGGCAACGACCGGTCGCTGACCCGCCCCGATAACGAGCCGCCTTTTGCGTCCTACTTCATCGACTATGACGGCAAGTCGCGACAATGCGAATGAGCAGGGTCATGCCGGCGACGTCGAGATCTGGCAGCCCTGCGACGAGCAGGCCGATTTCGGCTCCTATGCGCCGGCGCCGTCTTTGCCGCCCGGATATGTTCCGCCTGGGGAAATCCCGCCGGGCGAGACGCCCCTCGGCGATTTCAATCTCCGCCTCGACAAAAGAGCGCTTCCCGGCGACTGCGTGCCGGGCGGTCTTGGCGTCATCTGCGACTACGTCGTGCGTGTGACGAATGTCGGCTCCGATGCTTATGTCGGCCCGATCGTCGTCAACGATAAGCTGCCGGCGGCACCGCTTGGCGCGGTCATGAGCTTCGCCAACATACCGCCCTGGTTCTGCTTTGCGCTGACACCGACCGAGCACCAATGCCATCTCGGGCCGACGGTGCTTCTGCCCGGCGACAGCGTCGACCTTTACGTCGCGGTCGACCTTCCGGTGGTGCCGCCTGTCTGCCACCTCGACAATCTCGCCGCTATCGTCTGGACGGCGGGCTTCGGGGACGCCGATCCCTGGGACGATCTCGACCTCGCGACCGCCACGATCCCGGCTGCCCATTGCCCGCCGCCTTCGGGCAAGAAGAGCAATCTGCGAATCTGGAAATATCCGCTTGCGGAAGTCTGCGCCGACAAAGCCGGCCACTTCCAATGCGACTATCTCGTCGTCGTCCGCAATATGGGTGGCGACAACTACAACGGCGTAATCAAAGTCGGGGAGACCGTGCCTGCCGGCACCACCGCGACTTTCCCGCAAGCCTCATGGGCCTGCGCGGGAGCGGCACCCAACTATACCTGCACCACTGGGCCGCTCGCGCTTGCCCCCAATCAAGCCGTTCACCTTCACGCCGTGGTCAAGGTTCCGAAGAACCTGGCAAAAGATCTCGGCTGCGAGGCGATCAACAAGGCGAAGATCGTTCAGGCTGCGGGCGGCACGGATCAGAACACCGATCCCACCGACGACAAAGCCGAAGCCACGATGATCCTTCCCGGCAAGCTCGCGGATTGCCCCGGGCTGCAGCCCTTGAGCAATCTGAAGCTGTTCAAGACCGGGCCGGCCGCGAAATGTCCCGTCGTCGGTCCCGACTGGGTGTGCGAGTTCAAGATCAAAGTGCAGAATTTCGGCGCCGCTTACACCAGCGCAATTCAATTCGCCGACGCACTCCCCTTCGGCACGCCTCCCGGCGCGACCATTTCCTTCACGGCACCCGCTGGATGGAATTGCGGCGGGCCGGTGCTGCCGAACCTCTATCAATGCAGCAGCGCCAATCCCAACCTTTCCCATTTGGAAAGCGTGGAGTTCATCGCCAAAGTCAAAGTCCCGGTGGCGCCCGGAGTGCAATGTTCGGTCAAGAACAACGCGCTCATCACGAAGGCGTTGGGCGGAACCCTGCTCAACTCCTTCGCCGGAGACGATATGGGCTCGGCGAGCGCCGTGTTCTCGCCCGTCATACCGATGGGCCCGGGCCAAGGCATCTGCTTCTCGCCGGCCATGGGCGAGCCGGAGCCTCCGCTCAAGGCACCTCCTTCTTGCCCGCAAGGCTGGTCGAAGACGCCCGTGCCGGGGAAATGCTGCCCGCCGCGGAGCGCCTGGGACGGCGGAGGCTGCAAGCGTGACGTGATGCCGCCGAAGGAATGCCCCAACGGCTTCAGAGGAACGCCTCCGAATTGCATTCGGATTGTCGAGCCTCCGAAGGAATGCCCCAAGGGCTTCAAGGGCACGCCGCCCAATTGCGTTCGGATCGTCGAGCCCCCGAAAGAATGCCCGAAGGGCTTCAGAGGCACGCCGCCGAGATGCGTTCGGATCGTCGAGCCCCCGAAAGAATGCCCGAAGGGCTTCAGAGGCACGCCGCCGAGATGCGTTCGGATCGTCGAGCCCCCAAAGGAATGCCCGAAGGGCTTCAGAGGAACGCCTCCGAATTGCGTTCGGATCGTCGAGCCCCCAAAGGAATGCCCGAAGGGCTTCAGAGGTACGCCGCCGAGATGCGTTCGCATCGTCGAGCCTCCGAAAGAATGCCCGAAGGGCTTCAGAGGTACGCCTCCGAGATGCGTTCGCATCGTCGTGCCGCCGAAGGAGTGTCCGAAGGGCTTCCGGGGAACGCCGCCGAACTGCCGGCGCATCGGCGGGCAGCCAAGCACGGCACCGAGGTGAGGACCCCAAAAGGTAGATCGTCGGATTAGGGTGATAAGGGCGCCGCCAGCCGGCGCCCTTATTCTTTGACCGTCGAAGCTCAGCCTAGCTCCTGGGTGCTGTGGTTTACTCGCCAATTCGAAGAGATAGACTGCCTCTAGCAACGATTTCGGCAGGATGGGAGGAGCGACAATGGGACGGTACCCGACCGAGACCATGAAAACTTTTTGTCGCCCTCTCGACCGCGCTCGGTCACACTTTCACGCCGCAGCCGCAGCGATGATGCGCGCCGGGCGGGTAAGCGCCGAGTCCGGGCTCCTTTGCCATCACCAGGACGCATGAACTCCGCCATCAACACATTCCTTCTTTTCCTGGCGGCCATCTTTCCGGTGGTCAATCCGCCGGGGTCCGCGCTCGTCTTTCTCGGATTGACGCGCGGCACGACGCACGAGACCAGACGCGCGGTCGCATGGCGGGTCGCGAGGAACTCTTTCATCGTCCTCGTATGTTCGCTTTTGCTTGGCGCCCTGGTCCTCGAATTTTACGGAATTTCGATCCCGGTGCTTCGCGTCGCCGGCGGTTTCATCGTCGCCGCATCCGGATGGAAACTCCTCAGCGAGGGCAGCCCGAAGGAAGTCGAACCTTCGACGGACGGCATCCCAAAAACCGCCCTGCTCGATCAGGCCTTCTATCCCCTGACCTTGCCCCTCACCACGGGGCCCGGGAGCATCGCCGTCGCCATCAGCCTTGGCTTTCCAAGACGACTCACGCGGACGTCACGGATGAGCTTTTGTTCGTTCTAGCGAGCATCATGGCGAGCGCCGTGATCGCCATCACGATCTTCTTGTGCTTTGCCTATGCGGATCGCGTCCAGCGCTTGCTCGGTCCCGGCGGCACGGACATCGCGGTGCGTCTATCCGCCTTCATCCTCTTTTGCCTCGGCGTGCAAATTCTCTGGTCGGGCGCAAGCGAGTTGCTGAAATCGGCGATGGCCGGCTAAGGCAATTAACCGGCAACCAACTTCGCTGACCATTAATTTGAGAGCATTTGGTGGATCTGCGCGACGACCGCCGCACCCTCGCCGACCGCCGCAGCGACCCGCTTGGTCGATCCGGCTCTGATGTCGCCGATCGCGAACACGCCCGAGTGGCTCGTCTCAAGCGGCAGAACGGAACGGCCAAGATCCACGCTGCTGGCGGCTCCCGTAACAATGAAGCCCTTACTATCCCTGGCGACGCAGTCCTTGAGCCAATCGACATTTGGATCGGCGCCGATAAACAGAAAAAGATGGTGGACGGGGCAGATATGCGTAACACCGGAAGGGCGCTCGCGGAACGTGACGCCCGTCAGGCCCTGCGTGCGATCTCCTTCAAGGCTCACGATCTCCGTATGCGTATGCAGATCGACATTCGGCAGCGCGCGGATGCGGTCGATGAGGTAGCGCGACATCGAAGCTTCCAGCCCGTCACCGCGCACGACGAGATGCAGCTGCTTTACTTTCGGCGCCAGGAACACCACGGCCTGACCGGCCGAATTGCCGCCGCCTATAAGGGCGACCTCTTCTCCCGCGCAGAGTTTGGCCTCGACTGCCGTGGCCCAATAGGAGACGCCCACCCCTTCGAAGTCCGACAGGTTTGCAATGTTCGGTCGCCGGTATCGGACGCCTGTCGCGATGACCACGGCATGGGCGCGCACGGACTTCCCATTGGTGAGCTCTAGGCTCAAAGGTTCCTGGCGGTTCGCGTTTGCTGCTGGGCAAATCAGCTGCTTAACCTCGAGCGGGATCGCAATCGTTGCACCAAACTTTAGGGCCTGGTTGAAGGCCCTCCCCGCCAACCCCATGCCGGAAATTCCGGTTGGGAAACCGAGATAATTCTCAATCCGGGCCGATCCTCCGGCCTGTCCGCCGAATGCTCTCTGATCCAACACCAAGACCGAGAGGCCTTCCGATGCGGCGTACACGGCTGCCGCCAAGCCGGCAGGTCCCGCTCCGACAATGGCGACATCGTACACGCCGTTCTCGTCGAGGTCGGGGATCATGCCGAGACAAGTGGCAGCTTCGGTATCGGTGGGATGCTTCAGCACCGTCCCGTTTGGGCAAAGCATCATCGGCAGTTCATCGGCCCCAACACCGAAACGGTCCACCAATTGCCGGCCTTCGTCGGTCGCCACGTCGAAGACTGTGTGGGGATAGCCGTTCCGGCCAAGAAACCCTTGCAGGCGCACGAGGTCCGGCGTGGCGGGATTGCCGATCAGAACGGAGCCAACTCCGCCCTGCTCTATCAGGCCGACGCGCCGAAGAATGAAGGCCCGCATCATGATCTCGCCGATCTCGGCCGAGCCCACCATCAGGGCACGAATGTGGGCGGCGTCGAACGGCAGGGCCATGCAGCCGTCTTGTCCCGCATGTGCCGCGGCGAGTGACGCTTGCCCGGCAAGCTGGCTCACCTCGCCAGAAAACTGGCCCACCTGAAGGCTGGTGATCGCGCTTTCGTGTTCAAGCCCGTCGCGACGCAGGACATCGATTGACCCTTCGAGCACGAGCCAGACAGGCGCGTGCCGTTGCCCGACGTCGTATAAAGCGTCGCCGGGCGCGAAATGCTGTGCAGGCCCGCTGGAGAAACGTTTCACCGTCTCGATCTGACTCGGATCGAGAACCGGAAAGAGCTGATGACGGCGTTGCTCGAAGACGCTCATCGGCGGGCAATCCTTTGCAAAATGCCAATCATCGCCAAACCTGCCTTACGAGCCGAGGGTGTTCCCAATAAGTACTCACACATTCACGCTGCGCGTTTCGGCGCGGACGTTCCTCGCGGCCCAGTCGAGCGCAAAATCGGCGACCTCCTCCCAGCCCGGCTCGATACAGGTCCAGTGCGAGCGGTTGGGATAGATTTTGAGCTCGGTGTTCGACGGCGCGCGCTTCTGCTTCTCGAACATGGCCTCGGTCATCTTGGCTTCGGCAATGAGATCGATGCCGCCGCCGATGAGCAG
This sequence comes from uncultured Alphaproteobacteria bacterium, assembly GCA_963786425.1. Classification (GTDB taxonomy): domain Bacteria; phylum Pseudomonadota; class Alphaproteobacteria; order Rhizobiales; family Methyloligellaceae; genus Methyloceanibacter. The sequence continues at coordinate 9,745 of CAWAZB010000003.1, forward strand.
CAACGGCGCGCGATCGGGGTTGTCCCAGCGGATCTTGCCCGCGGCCGAGATCAGCCCGTCCCAATAGACCTTCCCGGGCGTGGGGACGATGTAGCGGTCATACATGGCATCGACCTCTGCCGGCGGCACGGTCTGGGCAAAGCGCGTGCCAAAGAATTTGCGCGACATGGTCATGACGCGGCGCCAGCTTCCCCAGGATAGGAACACGGGAAAGGTCGATTTGATGGTCTGCCAGCCGACCAGCACACCGGAGGTCGGCGCCGGGTCGATGGCCACACCGGCCGCACCGAGCCCGCGGTCGAGCAGGTGCTGCGTGATGGTGCCGCCGAACGAATGTCCGATCAGGATTGGCGGCTCGGGAAGCGCGCGGATGAGGCGATCGTAATGATCGATGATCTCGTTGATGCCGACCTTCGCCAGAGCCGGGTCCGGGGACGCGCGCAGCTCGGCCGGAGAGCGCTCGTCGAGCGGCCAGGACGGGGCGATGACGGCGTAGCCCCTGGCTTCGTAGCGAGACTTGAAACCTTCCCAGGAGTGGGCGTTCAGCCAGGCGCCATGGATCAGCATGATGGTTTTGGACAATGTTCTCTCCTGTCGGTTCGCCCATCTAAATGTTCGCGCCGCTACGTCTCGTGAAAGTGCCGAGGCCCGTCCAATCACTTTCGATACGGTGCGAGCAAAAAGACCGCGTCTAGGTCGATGGCATTTGGCTTGCCGATCTTTCGAATGCCCCCGCGCGAGTGCAGGCGCGAGGCTTCCCATGTTCGCTAATGGTGGCCCCCGCGGCGGGGAACATAGGACCGGTGCGGCGTATATTTGCGCGGCGCATGGCTTCGCGGTTTCGTGTAGAGGCGAACGCATGCGCGTCCGCGCCGAATGGTTCCAGCCGGGCAGCGCGGCTTCAGCTTCTGCACGCGGACAGGCGGCGCCCGCCGCACCATCGGCCGTCTTGGCGGCGGCGCGGCGTGACGAGTACGTGGCGCCGCCCTCTTATAGATAGGCGGCGCCGCTTTGCGGAAGCTCGGCGGGGTCGAGCGCTTCACATGCACGCAAGCGCCGCCCTGTTTGACGCTGCCATGCGGGCAAAGCATTGGCGGCCGGACAAGGACCGGCGGCTTCGGTTTCGCTGAGGGCTGCACTTCCGACGTGCAGCGAATGGTCGCCCGCGGCCCGTTGCAGCCTTGCGGCCACACGGTCGTCGTCTGGCCGTTGGTGTAATTGCCGCAGAAATTTTCGGACCCGCAGCTGCAGGCCGTGCCGTGAATGCAGCCTTGGAAGGGATGATTGGGAACCCAGCCCGTCGTGAAGGAGCCGCCTTGCTGATCCCACCGCGACCGGAACTGGCCCGGGGCGGCGGGGCCAGGCTGCGTCGGACTGCTCGACTTCGGTGGCGCAGGTGGCGGTGCCGGGCGGGTCGTCGAGGGCACCGGCGTCGAGGGCGAGGGCCGCACGCAGACCGGACCCCCCGGCGCTGTCGGATTGCAGACGAGCCCGTCCCCGCAAATTCCGGCGCTCCCGCAGCATTGGAACGATGGCCTCGCGCAGGTTGAAGGGAACCCGGGGCAGGTTGCGCATTGCAGGCCGGCGCCACAAATCCCCGCGCTGCCGCAGCATTGGAACGGAGGCCGCGCGCAGGTCGGCGCCGAGCCCGGGCATCTTGCGCATTGCAGACCGCCGCCGCATGGGCCCGCTCCGCCGCAATCGTCTTGAGGCGGTATCGGCGACGCCGCGGCCGGGGTCTGGCATTGCGGCCCACCTGGCGCATTCGGATTGCAGACAAGCCCGCCGCCGCACACGCCCGCGCTGCCGCAACACTGGAATGGCGGCCGAGCGCAGGTCGACGGTGAACCGGGGCAGGTCGCGCATTGCAGACCGTCGCCGCAAATGCCGGCCGAGCCGCAACATTGGAATGGCGGCCGGGCGCAGGTCGGCGCCGAGCCTGGGCATCTTGCGCATTGCAGCCCGCCGCCGCACGGGCCGGCGCCGCCGCAATTGTCGAGCGACGTAGGCGGGGGCGCTGCCGCCGCGGCCGGCGTCTGACATTGCGACTGTCCTGTTGGAGTGCTGCCGCAAATAAGGCCGCCACCGCAGATGCCGGCACCCCCGCAGCACTGAAATGGCGGCGTGGCGCAGGTCGGCGATGAGCCCGGGCATCTCGCGCATTGCAGGCCGCCGCCGCAGGGCCCGGCACCGCCGCAATCGTCCTGCGCGACGGCGCTGCCGGACAATAAGGCCAATCCGATGAAGAGAACGGCGAAGGCCTGCAAGGCGCCGCGCCAGAGCCGCCCGAAAGGTTGTCCCTCCCCCCGCATCCGCGTGTTCGTCCTGTAGGTGCCCCAATCCGGACGTCGCTTATATCCGGATCCTGTCGGGGCAGGCGGCTGACGTTCCGGATTATATCCTTGTTCCGCGGCGATCGTCGGATTTTCAGATCAATGACGATTACCGGCGGGACGCTTCGGGAGCTCAGTCAACGCGGCCCCCGTTCCGCGCCGAAAGCTCCACAATTTGGCCCTTGGCACTTCGCATAGTGCGGCCCCCTCTAAATTGGTTGAGACATGAACAAGCACCTGATCGCCGCTATTGCCGTTGTTGCGCAGCTAGGACTTTGCGCCCTGCTCGCAAAGCCCGCGCTTGCCGAGGAAACCGGCGAGCGGTTCCAGCTTTCGGCCACCTATGGGGTGCAACTCTCGGCTTTCGACCTCGGGGACTTTCATCTCACGGTAAAACTCAAGGACCGAAGCTATGAGCTGAAGGGGCGCGGCCGCTTCTCGCTTCTGACGGGCATGCTCTATAGCGCCTCCGGCAAAACCGAGAGCAGTGGCAAGCTGCTGAAGGACGGGGCCGAGCCTTCGCGGTTTACCGTGACCTATAAGGGCGGCGACAAGCGGGAAGAACGGCGCTTGAGCTTCGACGACGGTGTCGTCGATCAGGTTTCCATCACCCCGAAGAAAAAGAACAAGCCCGGCAATGTCCCCGTCACATCGGAACAGCTTCGGCAGGTGCTCGACCCGCTGACGGCGGCATTTCTCTCTGTGCGATCGAACGGCGCCGGTCCTGACGAAGTCTGCCGCCAGACCGTGCCGGTATTCGACGGCAAGCAGCGCTTCGACCTCGTTCTCAGCCCGAAGCGTTCGGAGCAAGCGGAAGACGCACCCAAAGGCCTGACCGGCCCGTTTGCGGTGTGCCGGGTGAAATTCGTGCCCATCGGCGGCCACCGGCCCGACCACCCCGGCACCAAATTCATGAGCGAGGCTGACGGCATCGAGGTTTGGCTCGCCTCACTGCCGCGAACGGGTCTCCACATTCCGTACCGGATCGTCGTGCCGACGGCATGGGGCAGCGGGCTCGTGACATTGAACGAGATCTCGCTCGACAGTTAGCCAGTCGCTCTCCCTGGGGCTCCGGCTCCGACCCAATCACAGTTCGATGAATCCGCCCGCGCCCGATGCGGAGGGGGATAAAATCGGCGTGTCATGATTCGCTCCGAGAAGGACTGGCCCCGGATCGTCGCGCATGCCGACATGGATGCGTTCTATGCGGCGGTCGAGCAACTCGACGATCCGAGCCTCCGCGGCAAGCCGCTACTGATCGGGCCTCGAAGCGCGCGCGGCGTCGTTCTCACCGCGAGCTATGAGGCGCGCCCTTACGGGGTCGGCAGCGCGATGCCGATGGCCGTAGCGCGGCGGCTTTGTCCGAACGCCAAAATCGTTCCGCCGCGCTTCGACCGCTACCAGGAAGTGTCCGCCACCATCATGCGGGTGTTCGCTGATTTCTCGCCTGGGGTCGAGGCGCTGAGCCTCGACGAGGCCTTCCTCGATATGACGGGCTCCGAAGGGCTGTTTGGCGACCCTCTCTCCATGGGCCGCCGGATAAAGCTCGCGGTGCGAGAGGCAACCGGCGGCCTTACCGTGTCGGTCGGGCTGTCGGCGACGAAATATGTGGCAAAGGTCGCGAGTGCGTGCCGGAAGCCGGACGGTTTGACCGTCGTTCCGCCCGGCGAAGCCAAGGACTGGCTCGCTCCCCTTCCCGTGTCTTGGTTGTGGGGTGCCGGGCCGAAGACGGATGCGCGGCTGCAGGCGCTTGGCTTCCATTCAATCGGTGACGTCGCAAGGGCCGATCCGAAACTTCTCTTCGAGAAACTCGGCAAGGTTGGGCTTCATTTCCACACCCTGGCGCAAGCGGAAGATCCTCGCCCTGTCGTCGGGCGGCGGACCGCCAAGAGCATCGGCTCCGAGCAGACGCTCGAGCATGACGCGCGGGCGAAGGCGGAGATCAAATTTCATCTGCGGCGATCGGCGGATGCGATCGGCAGGCGTCTCAGGAAAAAGGGCCTCGTCGCCTTCGGCGCGGGCGTAAAGCTGAAGACCACGGACTTTAAACTGATCAGCCGGCAGCAAAGGCTCAGCGAGCCGACCGACCTTGCCGAGCGGCTCTACTCGGTGGGCGTCGAGCTTCTCGAGAATATCGGCCATCCCGGAGCGTTCCGCTTGGTCGGCATGGTGGCCTACGATCTCGTCGGCATCGACGATCTCATGCAGCTCAATTTGCTGGGCTCCGGGTCGCGGCAACGCCGCCTTGAAGTGGCTATCGACGAGCTCTCCGAGCGCTTCGGCGGCAATGTGGTGCACCGCGCCGACGATCTCTCCAGAGCCTCGGGGCTGCGCCTCGCCGCGACGCTCGACTTCCTGGAGGAGTAGCGCCTCCAACCCGCAAAAAAGCGCGGAGGGCTACCTGCCTTCCGCGCCTTGAATGGAAATCCGAAATTGAGTCCTGACGGCTATTTGGCCGAGCATGTCCCAAAGCCGGAGACGATGGTGTCGGCCGTCGCAAACGACATCGAAGCGGCTTCGCTGCTCTTATGAATGAGCAGCTGCCAGCCATAGGGGCCGTCGATGCCGTGGATGATGAGCTGCTCGCCGGACTCGGCAACGCCATCGAATTTGTCGGCTCGCGCATACCCGCTTTCATCGACGGCGGCGACGACGCCGCTCTCGAAGTCGACCGTCGCCTTCAGCGGGATCTTGATGCCGGCGACCTCGTCGCCTTCCTTGCAGTCTCCGTCAGGAGTGCAAGCACTCATCGCTTTGAAATCGCAATGCAGCGTCGGAATGGGTGTGGGTTTCGCAGCTGGATCGGCTGCTTGTTGCTCGGCTTGCGCGGTGGCACAGGAAAGAATGCCGATCAGCGCCGCCAAAGACACCTGGAGAGTTGTTCTCATCGTCTTGCTCCTCAATATGTTTGGTTGCGGCGCAAATCAGCGGCAGTAATACGGAAATGGCGGCAGCACCGGACAGACCGGATAGGTTGGATAAGCCGGGTAGACCACCGGCGCGGGCGGAGCGATGACGACAGGAGGCGCGGCGTAATAGACCGGCGGCCTGTAGGGCTGCGCCAACGCGGCTCCGGCAATGGCGCCGACGGCAAAGGCGCCGCAACCCCAGCAGCCACGCCATCTCGCCTCCGCTCTGTCGGCGAGCGTGGCGAAGGTCATGGCAGCGACAAGAAGGATCAGACCGCCCCTCGTGAGGGCTTTTACGGAAATCTTCGGCATGGTGTGCTCCTGGATGGTGGGCCACGCTCCGAAAGGGATCGGCACCAATGCGCAAGGGCGTTGGCGCGCGACGATTATACCCTTCTTCCGTAGGCCCCCAAAGTCACCGCAGCGTGACCCCGCTTTGGATCGCTGCGGCTGAGCGCGCGGCCGTGCGGCTTTACGACACCGCCTCGCCCTCGGGGGCGCCGCGTCCGAGCTTGTCGGGGAGCGCATCGCCGGCCGGGATAAATTCGAGGGAAATCGAGTTGATGCAGTAGCGCTCGCCGGTGGGCGGCGGGCCGTCGGGAAAGACATGCCCCTGATGCGCGCCGCAACGGCCGCAGACGATCTCCGTGCGGATCATGCCGTAGCTGGTGTCGCGGATGGATTTGAGATGGTCGTCGGCGAAAGGACTGGTGAAGCTCGGCCAGCCGGTGCCGCTTTCGAATTTCGTGCCGGCCTTGAACAGCGGCAGCCCGCAGAGACGGCAGGTGTACACCCCGCCGCGTTTCTCCTCGAGGAAGACTCCGCAAAAAGGTGCCTCGGTGCCGTGCTCCAAAAGCACGTGCTTTTCGTCCTCCGAGAGATCCGCGATCAGATTCTGCAGTTCGTCCTTGCTCGGCGGCGTCAGATCGAACGCGTCCTTGGCTTGCATCCTTATGCTCCTCGTGCTGACGCCTTACCTGCAGATCGGCAGCGGCCGCGCCGGTGCTGATGGCTGCGCCTTCCGCAGCTTCATGAGGGCCGGTTCGAGAGTCTCTCTCGGCCAAAATTTCGGCGAGCCGATTTCTCGCAAGCAGGACGCATTCCAATAAAGTCCCGCGCGCGCCGGCGACTGTCTCCCCTTCACCGCCCGCGCGACCGCGACGATGTCAGAGGCTTCCGGATAGATGTAAAGCGTGGTCGGATTGTTCTCCGTCAGCTGCATGATTTGCGCGGCGTCGGCCGGCGACCAGGTGGTGCAGCCATTGCTGCGGCCATTCGTGTAATTCACCAGCGTCCCCCAAGGGACGTAACCCTCCTTATTCGCATAAGGGCTGCTCGGCGCCTTGCGGCGGCACTGCACTCTCAATACCACCGCCGGATGCCCGCCGATGGCGCGGTCCCTGGCATTCGCGGTGTCGCCTTCGCCCTCAAACTGCAAGAAGGAACGGACGAGCGGCGCGCTTCTTCCCCCGGCGCGGTAATAGCCCTTGAAGGAGGTTCTGATCTCGGCCGTCAGATAGGGACCGCCAGTGGTCAGCTTGGAATCGAGCGAGTTGCTGAAATTCTCGGCGCAGCGGATCCCGTTGGAGAAATCCGCAATGCCCTTCAGCTTCCGGCCATTGCCGTGCCCCGACGAGATGGCGCGGAACGTCCGGTTTCCTTCGCAGATGATGTAGAAGCGGCGGCCGTAACCGGCGGGACGCGTCGCATCCATGGCGAAATAGCAGGGGTTCTTGATCGCGCCTTCGCTCAGCTTTTGCTGATAATGCGCGCGCGCCCTTTGCAAGACCACCGGCGCGATCTGACCTTCGCCGATGCCGATATGCGCGTTGAGCCAGGCCGGCATCTCTGAGGATTGCGGGTTGGCGTAGGATCGTGGCAAGCCGAGAAGCGCAACGAAGACGCTTAGGCCGAGCGCGCTTGCAAGGAGCAATCTTTGCGGCACGTAATCAATCTCCCATCGAAACGATCGAACGGAGTTTGATGGAAATCCCTTAAGCAAAAGGGACCACAGGGTGCGCGCGAGTTCAAGCTTTCGGGCATGGGAATGGCTTTCGGAGCGTCCGGCCTTCCACAATTCCGTTTCGCGCACCACCTAGTTGAGACGGGCTATAGTGCCAAAAATTGGTCGGCAACAAGGAGATGATGGGTGACGGTAAGGCCGCTTGACGCAGATTTGATCCTTAAAGCGATGGTGGCGGTCGCCGCGGCCGACGGCAGGCTGAATGCACGCGAGGTGGGCCTCATCCAGAAGGTGTATCAAGACCAAACCGGTCGCCCGGTGGATGTTGCCGGCGTCATGCGCGCCGTGCAGGCCTATGCCAGCAAGCGCAACGCATTGGCGGAGATTTCTGCCGTCGCCGGCAGCATGAGCAAGACGACCAAGGAAGGAATCATCCGCGCGGCCTACCTCACGCTCCTCGCCGATGATCGCGTCGCCGGCGAAGAGGATGAAAGGCTGAAAGCCATCGCCTCCGCCTGCCATCTTTCCGAGAGCGATTTGGAAGTCATGCTGAAGGAAATCGCGCCGGCGAAGGAGGAGCGCTCGTAGCGCCAATTCGATTTTGTCATGGCCGGGCTTGTCCCGGCCATCCACGACGGAGTTTCGGCACATTCAGACGTGGATGCCCGGCACTTCGGCCAGGCATGACGAAATTGTCGGGAAGGACGCATGGACCAGATCCCTGTTGTTCAATTCGCGAAGAAGGGCGCGGCCAGCGCGATGCCGCCGGCTATGACGACGGCCCCGACCAGATCGAGGATAAATCCGGCGCGGATCATCTGCGGCAGGGCGATGTAGCCGGTGCCGAAAACGAGCGCGTTCGGCACCGTGCCGACGGGAAGCATGAAACCGCAGGACGCGGCGAGAGCGACCGCGATCCCCACCATCAAAGGCGCCGCATCGGCTCCGGCCACGAGCGTGCCGGCAATCGGTAAGAAGGCGGCGGCGGCCGCGGTGTTACTGATGAACTCGGTCATGAAGACGAGAAGGAGGGCGATGCCGCCGATCAGCACGATGAGCGGCATCCCATGCAGGAAGGACAGGGCGCTGCCGATCCAGGCCGCAAGCCCCGAACTTTCCATTGCCGCCGCCAGACTGAGGCCCCCGCCAAAGAGGACGAGAATGTCCCACGGCATCTTGCGGGCGGTCGCGTAGTCGAGAAGGAAGGTGCGGCTTCGCCAGTTGGCGGGAACGACGAAGAAGGCGATCGCTCCGGCAATCGCGATCACCGAATCGCTGATCTTGAATCCCAGCCGATCGCCGAAGAAGGGATGCAGAATCCAGCACGCCACGATGATGCTGAAAAGCAGAATGACGCGCGTCTCGGCTGCGCTCATGCGCCCCATTTGCCGCAGCTCATCCGCGACGAAGCGCGGCTCGGCGGCGACAAGCCGTGAAAATGGGAAGGCAATCCGGGACAGCACCAGGAAGGCGAGGGCAAGCAGCACCACGGCGATCGGAACGCCGATCGCCATCCATTCGGCGAAGCGCACTTCGATGTTGAATGTCTGCGCGAGATAACCCGCGGCAAGCGCATTTGGCGGCGACCCGATGAGCGTCGCCATGCCGCCGATCGACGCCGCATAGGCAACCCCGAGCGTCATCGCGGCGGCGAAATTGCTTTCGGCGCGCCCGCGGGTCTCTCCTGGCGGCAGCACGACGAGGATGAGCGAGATCGCGATCGGCAGCATCATGATCGTGGTCGCGGTGTTGCTGATCCACATGCTGATCGCCGCCGTCGCCAGCATCACGCCGGCAAGGAGATTGAGCGGCTTATTGCCGATGCGCGCGATGATTTGGTAGGCGATGCGCCGATGCAGGTTCCAGCGCTCGATGGCGAGCCCCATGAGGAAGCCGCCGAGCAGAAGAAAGATGACCGGATCGGCGAAGGGCTCCGCCGCCGCGTCGATCTTGGCGATGCCGAGCAGGGGGAGGAAAACGAGCGGCAGCAGCGCCGTGACGAAGAGCGGGATCGCCTCCGTGATCCACCAGATCGCCATCCAGACACCGAGCGCCGCCGTCGCCCATCCGGCGGCTGACAACCCCTCCGGTGCCGGACTGAGAAGGAGCGCGGCGAAAGCGAGCGGCCCAAGGAAAAGCCCTACGAGCTGATAGCTCTTGTAGGCCTGCCCCGCTGCCCCCTCTTCCCCCATCGCCCCGCGCCCCCTCGCAAAGGACTGTTTCTATACAGGAGCCGCAGGCGGGCGGAAGCTCGCCGAGCGCCTCAATCCTTGATTATGCCAATCCAAAAGGTGAGGGAGCTAAGCTCGAACTTCGACCCCTCGTCGCTTCGCCTGCCAGAGATGCTCGTAATCCAAACAGTTCCAGCCAGATCATTTCCGGTCGCTTCGACGAGCAGCGGCTCAGACGACGATGATGACGTCAAACTCGGAGCAAGTCCGCTGAGATCGAAGCTGAGCTCGCCGGTGCCATCAAGTTCCGCGCTCAAGACATTGCGGCTCAGCGAGACACGCAGATTGCCGCCGCCCTTCAGGGCCATGGTCTTATCCAGCGTGTCGCCAAGAAAGGATCTGCGGGCAAATTTGATTGGACCGGCGAGGTAGCGATAACGCGAGGACTCGATCACGAGCGGCTCGGCCGCGATCCGGTAGAGAGGAAGCTGATTTCTTGCAGCCGGCGAGCCGGCGCGAGCATCGAGCGCCTGAGCGACTTCCTTGAAGGTCTGCTGCGGGTCTTTGTCGGTTGCGAAGGGATTAGGCTCATATCCCTCGAACCAGGGGGAAATCGCCGTGAGACCGCCGTGCAGCCGAAGATATCTCAGGATTTCGTGCACGCGCATGTTTAGGTACGACTGTTTGCCGTCGGTTGCCTTTTTGATGCGGCCATCCACGAGCTTGCCGCGCTCGCTGAGGATAGTGCGCAATTCAGCGACCTGGCTTTGGATGCCGACGCTCCTCGCGCCCCATGGCCCGAATGACGCGACAAGCAGGAGCCCCACCAAGACACCGGCGATCAGGCGCACATCGAAGGCAGCTCCCCGCCAAAGTTTGATGGCCGCGAGGCTGACGATCCAATAACCCGCGAGGCCGGTGAGATACCGAGCCGTCGTCAGGCCATAGGCCTCGATCCGCACATAAAGAGCGATGAAGAGGAGAAGCACCGGCAAGACGGCGAGCCAGAGCCAATAGCGCCAATAAAGGCGCACCAGCAGGCTGCCGGAGTTGCGGGACGGATAGGCGAGCAGGAGGGTAATGGCGCCCACTGAAATATAGCCGAGCACCATGTAGGCAACTTGGCCCTCCGGGAGAAAGCCCTGCAGCGCGATCTTGGCGGCGTAGGCGTAGAGGATTGCCGTATAGGCGAAGACCAGCGGCACCAGAATGAACTTGATGATGATGGCGAGCGCCCGCGAGCCATACGGCGCTTGGTCCTCGATGCGGGCTCCACCGAAATTTTCGGGATGAAGGCGAGGAAGCTCACCGGTCCCACAAAGGAGAAGGCGAACACCACAAAATCCAATGTCCATGCGCGGGGAAGATCCAGATCGAAAAGAAAGTTCAGCGAGGCATGGATGGCGAAAAGGCCCAAAAACACCAGGCCGGCGCCGATTTGCGAGAAAATCGCGCCGAGCCAGAGGCGTTGGTTGAAGAGCCAGTAGGAAATTTGCGCGTCGCGCAACGTGTAGGCGATGACCCCAGTCAGAAGAGCGATTGCTACGAGCAAGGTTGGCGCAAACGTCCAGATCCAACTTGCGTCCTTGAAATGAATGAGGAGGCCGATCAGGAGGATGCCGGCTGCTGCCAATGCCAAGCGAAGCGGCCAGGAGAGATTGCGGCGTTCGGCGAATAGGTCGCTGGCCACCGCCCAGAAGAACGCGATGACGAGCGTGACGCGGAGGTAGAGATAATAGGGAACGCGAGGATCGAGGAGAGCAAGGCTTGGCAGCGTGATCGTCATGTTGATGGCGGCGATCAGTGCTGCGAACGGGAAGCGGGCGATCGCCGCTGAGACGTCCGGCAGCATTGCATGCCAACTCCAATGTCGCTTCGCCATCTCGGTCATGTCGTTTCCTTTGCTTCCAATGTGTCATCCAACCCGGCGGCGGCGGAGCACTCTCCCTCCACCCGCCGCTAGCTTAAAGCGAGAATGTCTTGGAGTTCGTCTTTGGTCTTTTGTTTGGCGGGGCGCTTTCGTGGCGCCACCAAGGCTGCCCGCATGCACAGGAGGACATAGATCGAACACAGCGCCCAAAAAATGAAATAGGGGACTCCGTGCCACACTGCCTCAACGACTATCGCCGAAGCTGCTAAGGCCGCTCCACCGAGGATCAATGTTGCGAGGATGCTTATCACCGGGCGCGAAGCGTCGAAGTCCCAAAGCTGCGCGGGTAGCTCCGCTCGCCGGGTACACAGCCAAAGCAGAAGCAATAAGACCGGAAGCGTCAGCAGCAACATGAACACGAGGCCAAACCCCGGCAGACCGATCGAATCCGCCCACCAAGGCAAATACTCCCGGCGCTGTTGATCGAGAAGCATGATCCAGAAAGGAGGCACGATCGAAAAATAGGTCGTGACTCCGAGCCAGAAGAGTGTCCCGCGCGAAGGCGTCCGCATGTTCGCGACGGCGTGGTCGCGCCACAACCGAAATAGAAGGACAGCGCCGAGCACGCACAGCGCCAACACAATCATCGTGCGCCCCGGTCATACACCTCCCATTTGTCCGTTCGCAGGGCCGCCATCTTCTCATGCCAGCGGCGAGTGAAGGCCCTCCCATCTTTCCGATACTCCTCGAGCTCATGAGGCATTGTCAGTCGTAGCGAATGGGCCAGCCCAGGATCAGTATAAGCCGGCATCGCTTCGGCAACGCGCATGAGGCGCGCGCCTTCCACCATGAGCACCGCTGCAGCGCAAAGGATCGCGGCAAGCACGAGCAGTTTCAGGACAAGACGCATTAACTGGCCTTGGCGAGCGCCGTGCTTGCGCTTCCCTCGATCGGGCGCTGCACAACCATCGACTCTTCCTCCGCATCTTGCGGAGCGCCCCAGAATGCCTCCACACGTCGGCCCATTCTTGCGTGAGCTTCTCGCGAAAGAAATTCGCGATCTCATAGGGCCAGACGCGGCGCCCCATCTGCGAATACCAGCGCATCGCGTGGCGCAGTCCGCGGTCGGGCTGCAAATATGTCCGGTAAAGCGCCTTCGGCCGCCCTTGCAGCACCATCTCGGTGAATTTGAACCACAGCAGCACGCGCCAAGGCGGCATGTGGCGCGTGGCGAGCACCTGATGTTTGTAATCCCAGCGCCGCCGGTCCTCCTGGATCACCTGCCGGTTGCGCGCCAGCCGGAAATACGGCGTCCATCGATGCGGCGTGACGTAAAGCATCTGAATCTGATCCGGATCGTAAGAGAGGAGGCGCTTCATCCCGCGCCAATGGTCGCGGTCGGTTTCCTCCTCGAAGCCCACGACCCACGTCGCCATCGAGAGAATTCCGTGCCGCCGCATGAGGCGGATAGCCTCGCGGTCGGTCTCCGCCCTTGCGCCCTTCTGAATGAGGTCGAGGGTCGCCTGGTCGGTGTTCTCAAGTCCGAGCAGGAAGCGTTGCCAGCCCGCCTTCTTGTACAGATGGAGAATATCGGCATCGCGGACGATGTCGTCGGCGCGCGTCGAACCGACCAAGATCAGATCGACCTTCTCGGCGATCAGTGTTTCCAGAAAGATCTGCCATGCCTTTTTCGACACGGTCGGATTCTCGTCGGCGAAGTTGACGACCTTGACGCCGTGCTGCCGATGCAGCCACGCCAGTTCTTTCGCGAACGCCACGGGGTCGCGATGCCGCCAGCGGGTCCAGAAGCCGCGCTGGCCGCAATAATTGCAAAGATGCGGACAGCCCCGCGAAAACTGGACGACGACGGCGCGCAGCCCGCCCCAATAGCTGTAGCGGCGAAAATCGATGAGCTCCCAGCCGATACGATAGGCATCGAGATCGCGAATGACCGGAGCCGGCCGCGTGGCCTGCGGTCCTTGGCTCCCTCGAAACGCGATCCCGGATATGAGGTCCAGGCGAGCCCCCGTTTCCAGTGCGGCTGCCAAGTGCCGAACGGTTTCCTCTCCTTCACCGCGCACAATCGCGGTGACATAGGGCTCTTCGGCAAGAATCTCGCGCCAATGATAAGTCGGATAGACGCCGCCATAGATGATGTGCACATCCGGGAGGACCCGGCTGACGCCCCGCGCGACCTCCGCGATGATTGGATGCCCGGAGGTGGAGCCGGAATGGCCGAACAGCACCGCGTCGGGTTTCTCGCCGCAGATCATGTTGACGAGCTCAGGCAGCGGGACCGGTCCGAACTCGGCATCGATGAGCTTCACGTCGTGACCGGCATCGATCAGCGACCCGCCAATCGCGAGCAAGCCAAGCGGCGGAAGGTGATCGTCGGGAATGCGGCTGCCGATCGAGGGGTGCGGCACGTTGATGAGGAGGATGCGCATGGAAGTCCCCCCTCAGGTGACCGCTGCGGCCGCCGGCACGCCGCCGAAGCGGCGCTCGCGCGTGGAGAGCTCGGCGACAGCCGCCGCTAGATCGCTCGCGGTGAAGTCGGGCCATAGCCGTTTCGTGAAATAGAGCTCGGCATAGGCGCACTCCCAGAGGAGGAAATCGGACAGCCGCTGCTCGCCTCCGGTGCGGATGAGGAGATCGACCTCGCGCAAGCCGCACTCGCCGGTGATGAGATTGGTGAAGCCGTCGCGCGTCAGATCCTCGGCCTCGATCACCCGCGCCGCGGCCTGCAGGATCGTGTCGCGCGCCGAATAGTCGAGGGCGATGCGGAGCTGCAGTCTGTCGCCTTCAGCCGTCGCAAGCTCGGCATGCGCGATGGCGCTGACGATATCGGCCGGCAGGCGGTCGCGGCGGCCGATGGCGGTGAGCCTGACGCCGTTCTTGACGAGCTTCCGGATCTCGGTGCGGAGATATGCGCGCAGCAGGCTCATCAGCGCGCCTGTCTCAGGGCCCGGGCGCCGCCAATTGTCGGAAGAGAAGGCATAGAGGCTGAGCGTGCCGATGCCGGTCTCCGGCGCCGCCTCAATGATGCTCCGCGCCGTCTCGACGCCGCGCGAATGCCCGACCTGCCGCGGAAGCCCGCGGCGGAGAGCCCAGCGGCCATTGCCGTCCATGATGATGGCGACGTGCAAGTTCGAGGAGGGCGGCTGGCACTCCTGGCGGCGGGCGCGGTCAAGTGACAAAGAACTTTGCATAGTAAAGTCTCCTGTCAAAAAAAGAGATCGGGCAAATCGGCGAGATCCTTGGCGCCGAGCTTCTGCTGCCAGAGCTGCGCGCCCCAGAGCGACGCGAAGCGCGGCGCACCGGCGAGAAGGAGCAGCACGCCGTCGCAGTAGAGGGGGACAAGGACAGCGGCGGAGATCAGCATCTGCCACGGATCGGTCAGCGCGACGAGCGGGACTGCCGGTGCGATTTTCACCAGTCCCGCAAGCAGAAGCATCGCCGGGCGTCCGGCTTTGCCTAGGGGCGGCGAAGGCGCCCTCTCCTCCGCTGGGCAGGGGGCGATCGCTGAAACCGATTCGCCACAGAGCGTGACGGTCTCGAAGCTGAAAGAGATGGTCGTCGGCAGCATCGCTTGCATTTCCCAGCCCCGTTCACTTTGCATTGTAAAGTCCCCTCGCAAAATTTTTTAGGTGGCCGCCGGCTTCAACGGTGTGCGCAGTGTTGCCCCCTTCTGCGCCGGCTCGGCAGCGACAGCGGCATCCCGTACGACCTGTTCGAGCACGGTCAGGTAATCCAGAAACCGCTTGCGGCCCTGCGGGGTGAGGCGGCACGTCGTCAGCGGCTTGCCGTTCTCGAAGCTCTTGCGAATCTCGACCAGCCCCTCCTCCTGCAGCACCTGCAAATGGCGGCTGAGATTTCCGTCGGTGAGCCCGCAAAGATCTTTCAGCGCGGAGAAGGCAAGCCCCTTCGGATGCGCGATCAACGAAGTGAGCACGCCGAGCCGCGCCTTTTCATGCATGACGCGGTCGAGGCCCTCATAGGCGAAGCGGGCCTCTTTCTCAGTCTTCTTCATCGCTCTCTCCAGAGGCAAAGCGGACGATGGCCGCCAGCAGCAATTGACCCACTCCGAAGGGCACGCCCATCAGCCAGGGCGAGAGCTCCTGCGAGCCCGCGGCAATTGCCAGTGCTACAAAGCCCGCCGCCACATACCAGGCCCCGCCGAAGGCGAAGGAGCGCGGCAAGGTGCGCACCGAGGCAAAGATCCCGATGCCGACGAGGATCGACCAGAGCCCCGGCAGCATCCACAGCGTGTCGGGAGCGAAGCGCCCCAAGGTGAAGAGGAGGAGCGCCCCGACCGCGGCGGCGGGGACGAATTGTTCGACGGCGTTGAGCAGCATCTCGTCGGCAAGTCCGCCATGATGCCGGCGCGTGCGCGCCACCATTTCGAGCCCGACCAGCGCAGCAGAGAGCAACGCGGTGGCGATCCAGCCGCCGAAATAGGAAACCGGGTGAATGTCGGGGTTTTCGAGCCAGGCGCTTTGCGCCGCCGCCGTGGTGAAGGCCAGCACGCCGGAGAGGGCGAGCACCCCGGGGCCGTAGCCGCGGAAGGCGGTGCCGGCCGCGAGCTGGGCCTTGATCGCGCTGATTTCGAGCAGAGCCTTGTCCAAATCCCGCATCCCAACCCCCTCAAGCTTTACGATACAAAGTACACGCAGATGTAAAGCTTGGCAAGGGGAAATTGCGGGAGGCTGGCAAAGGGCTGGCGACATTCCGGCCGGAAACCCTTAGCATCTGAGCGTTTCCGGCTGCGTCCCGGCAGCCACTCTCACGAGAGGCCTCCCATGATCGGCAATTGCGTGCAGTCCATGGTCCTGGCGGCGCTCGTTGCGCTTTCGTGTTTCGTGCCGCCCGCAAACGCTTCCGAGTTCGAGGGCAGCTGGACCATGGTTGCCTCAACGACCAGCGGCCATTGCGGGAGGATCAAAGTCGGGCTCGGCATAAGAAGGGGCCGGATCTACTCCACGAGCGGCAAGTTCGTATTTCGCCCGATCCAAATCGCCGGCATCGTCTCCCCCTCGGGTCAGGCGAAATTGAATGCCGTGGCGGGCCCCCGCACCGCCCATGGCGTGGGGCGGTTCAACCGGCATCGCGGCAGCGGCATCTGGAGCGGCACCGGGCCCTCAGGGGTGTGCTCCGGCTTCTGGAACGCCGTCCGCATCTGAGGCGCCGGGCGCTTTAAATGCCGGCATACCATTCATAGCCGCGATCTTCCCAAAAGCCGCCGCCTCCGCCGCGGATGGATGAGAGTTCATCGACGGCCTCGATGCGCATCACATATTTCGCGTGCTTGTAGCCAAGCTGGCGCTCGACCCTGAGCCGCAAGGGCGCGCCATAGGGGATCGTAAGCTCCGACCCGTTCATGTCGTAAGCGAGGATGGTCTGCGGATGGTAGGCATCCTCGAGCCCGATCGATTCGTAATATTTGCCGGCATCGGTTCCGGTCTCGCCGAGATCGTCGGCACAATAGAAGACGAGATATTTTGCCGATGGCTTCAGACCCGCCTTTTCCAACAATGCGCGTAACGGCACGCCCGTCCATTTGCCGATGCAGCTCCACCCTTCCACGCAATCGTGCCGGGTAATCTGGGTGCGTGCCGGCATCGCGCGAAGATCGGCGAGCGTGAGTTGCAGCGGCCGCTCCACCAAGCCGGCGAGATGAAGCCGATATTCGGCAAAACGGCCCTCCGCGAGTTTCAGATAAGCGGGATCGGCCACGCTGGTGGAGCCATTGGCCCTGAAGACGGGCGAGATCTCCGCTTCGTCGAATTCGCGGGCAAGCGCGTTCGCCGGAACGAGCGCCCGTTGCGCGATGCGGGTGAGCTGTTCGGCGGAATCGAGAACGCGCTTCACCCAAGGCTGATCGGAAATTCCGCCGTCGCAGCCTCCGAGCAGGGAAACGCCGGCCGCGGCGGCAAGGCCGCGCGTCACGAAGTTGCGCCGGTTCATCGCCTTGCCGGGTCCGCTCATTTCTGGGTCTCCGGATATTTGACGGCGTAGCGCCCCGTGATCATCGAGCGAAGATTGTTGAAGGGCCCCGAAACGAGAACCATCACGATATGCACCACGACGAAAATGACGATGGCCGTTGCCGAAATGAAATGGACCGTGCGGGCGGATTGCCGCCCGCCGAACATGTCGATCAGGAAGGGATAGCCTGCATCCATGGCCGGAGACATGGCGAGGCCCGTCAGCAGCATCAGGGGCAGAAGCACCAGCACGACGACGAGGTAGGTGAGCTTCTGCAGAACGTTGTAGCGCTTCGCCTCCTCACCCTTCGGAAAACGAAACCGAAGATGCTCCCAAATGCTGCTGCCGATGTGCCGAAGTTCCTTTCGATCCGGGCTGAGGTCGCGCCGCAAATGGCCGCTGATAAAACTATAGGCGAGATAGATCAGGCCATTGATGACGAAGAGCCAGGCGAAAAAGAAATGCCAGCGCCGTCCCGTGGCGAGATCGCGATGGCCCGGCAGCGTCACCTCCCAGGGAAAGCCCCGCACCTGATTGCGGCCATCCGCGGCCGTGGCCAGCCCGAACACGCCGGTGGTGTCGAATTGCACGCCGCCGATCATCGTGACGCCGATCGCTTCCTCGCCCCGGCGCGCGGCCCGCATGGCAAGCGCGGGATTTTCGAAGTCCGAGGCAGAGCCGAAATAAAGCGCGGGGTGGGCGTTGAAGATTTGCAGGCCGCTCATCAAGAGGACGAGGAGGCAGACGACGTTGATCCAATGCGTGGCGCGGACGGTGCCGGAATGGCGCCGGACGATTTCCTCCTTGCTCATCGGAACCTCGATCGTCGCGGGCGCGTCGCACCCATCCCCCTGGTCCTACCAGAATAAGGCTGCTGCGGTCGGCCGCAACATCATCTCGCGAGAGCGTGAGAGGATGTGAGAAGCGAAGGAGCAGCCCGTAAACACGGGAAAGGACGGACCGCGACTTAGTCTTGCTTCGGCAATTCAGCGCCCATATCGTCGCTGTGTCAGGCATTCGGCGGTCGACGCTTCCCGTTCCCGGCCGAAGCTCCACAGGGGGACCGTGTTCGATGACCGACGCCAAAAGACTATCGCAATGGACGCCTTACGCGCTCGCCGCGCTCAGAATCGTCGCCGGCCTCATCTTTCTCGAGCACGGCTCGCAGAAGCTCCTCGGCTTTCCGGACGGAGAGCGGGCCTTGGTCGAAACCATGAGCCTCGGTTGGTGGGCCGGGCTTCTTGAGCTCATCCTCGGCGCCTTCATCATCGTCGGCCTCTTCACGCGGATGGCAGCCTTCGTCGCCTCCGGCGAAATGGCAGTCGCCTATTGGCTCGCGCATGCGCCGCAGAATGTCTTCCCGGTCAACAATGGCGGCGATGCCGCGATCCTTTACTGCTTCGTGTTCCTGCTCCTCGTCTTCACCGGGCCGGGAAAGTGGAGCATCGACGGCATGCGGGGAACCGAGGAGGCCTGACGCGAGCCTTGCCCCTATTCGAGGCGGTAGGCCAGCAAGACGCCATCCTGCATCATCGGGATGAGGACGAGCTTTTCCTCGGGCCGGTAAAGCAGGTCCGCGCTTCCCTGATTGAGGTCGAGGAGCTTCTCGGCCTTGCCCGAAGGCTCGATCCGGAAAAGGGCGCCCGCCACCCAATCGGTGACGAGGTAGCTGCCCTTCCCATCCGGCTCGATGCCGTCGAGATTGCCGACCGGCGAGCCGTCGCCGAGGATGGCGACGGTCTTCGATTTCAGGTCGACCGTCTTCAGATGCGAGGGCTTCGCGGAGGTCATTTCCCCCTCGCCCCAAGCCGCCACCACCAAGCGGTCATCCTCGGCGAAGAGACCGTTCGGGGCGCTGAGCTTTTCGTCCGTCAGCCAGGCCGAGAAGTTCTTGCCGTCGAGCACATAGATCGTGTTTGCGCCCGTATCGGACATGAACACGCGGCCGTCCTTGCCGATGGCGATGTCGTTGAGGAATTTCGCATCCGGCACATCGTAGGTTTCGGCGATCTCGCCCTTGGCGATGTCGATGGCGACCAGCCGGTCGATATCGGCGACGTAAAGCCGGTCGCCGCTGATGCCGAGGCCTTTCGGCCCCTGCAAGCCTTTCACCCATTCCGCCTCAAGCATCTTTCCGTCCGGCGAGAGCTTCGAGATGTATCCCTTGCCGTCCTTCGCGGTCGGCTCCCCATCGACATTTGAGAGGTAAAGGGCTTCGGTCGCGGGATCGAACACGATGGATTCCGGCTGCTTCAGCCCGTCGACGCGCCAAACTTCCTTCAGCTCGGCGGCGACAGCCGCATCCGGACCCCCGGCCAACACCAAAATCGCCATCGCGCCGGCCAATGATCGAAATCGAAGCATGTCTTTCTCCTGTCTGTCGCGCCTCGCGGCCGAAAGCCGCGAATGGGTCGTCGGTCCCCTCAATAATGCAGAGGACGGCAAATGGTTTGAAGGCCTGCGAGGGCAAGCAGCAACATTTCCGGAAGATTAGGCAAACCGATTTGCCCCCTCGCCGTTGTTCCCAAAAACCAGAAACGCCCTAGAAACTCCAGGAGCGCGTTTCGCCGAATGCTGGAATAGGAGCCCCGGATGCAAATGTTCAGTGTCGTTGTCGCCCTTTTCGTTCTGTTCGCCCCGTCGGCATCGAACGCGCAGGCGCTTGGACAGATCCTCGACCCGGCGGCCCATGGTTTGAAGCGCCTCGAGCCGCTGGTGCTAGGCACCGAGCAGGACAACACCCATATGGCACCGAAGGAATACCGGCTGAAGGTAGGACAAGGCTATCGCTGGAAAGTCATCGCTACCCCCGGGGCCGAATATGCCTTTGTCGCACCGGCCTTCCTCCGCAATGTGTGGCTCCGCAAAGTGGAGGTGGGAGAGGTCGAGATCAAATCCGCCACGCTTGATGAGTTGGAATTCGAAAATGGCGGCGAGGCGGAGATCTTCTTCGTGGCCATCCGGCCCGGAACCTACGAATTTGGCTCCCGCGGTCTCATGCAGCGCGGGGTTAAGGGCACGATCATTGTCGAAGGCGGAGGGGCGGCGGCGCCGAGCGCCGGAAAGGCCAAGGCGGAACCCAAGGCCGAGCCCGAGCCGAAACCTGCGACAGAGCCCAAGGCGGAGCCCGAAAAGCCGTAAAGAGAGGCCGTGCCGGGCTGGCTGCCCTTTTCCGTGCTCGCCAAAGGAAAGCCGTCATTCTGAACGCGAAATGCCGCGAAGCTTCCTTAAGCGAGGAAGCCTGATCGGAGCGGTGTAAGTGGGCATAGTGCGGCCTGGCGCTGAAAAGCGCCCCCTGGGGTATGGCAGGCGGCTGCTCACCACCCTCCTTGCCCTCGCCGCCATCCTCGTCCTTGGCCGCTTCTTGCTGCTGACGGTCGTCGGTGTCGTCGCCCAGAGCGAGCGCTGGAACCTGCCGAGCGGCGCCCTCCTCGAAACCATCCTGTCGTCTTGCCAGATCGAACATACGCAGCGCTCTGGCGTCGACGGCGAACACCTGATTTGCCCGACCCGCATCGCCGACCATCGCTTTCCCGCGACACTCCGCGACGCCGTGGTCGCGAGCGAAGATTCGCGCTTCTTCAGCCATGGCGCTCTCGATCTTCGGTCCACAATCCGCGCGACTTGGCATTTCCTCAATGGCAAGCGGGAGGGCGGAAGCACGATCACGCAGCAATTGGCGCGGTCGCTTCTCCTTCGCAACGAATACAGCCTTAGGCGAAAATTGCTGGAGGCGGTGCTCGCTATCCGCATCTTCTCGCTGCTCACGCCGCAGGAGATCCTCGCCCGCTATCTGAATGCCGTTCCGCATGCCCGCAATATGAGCGGCTTCGACGAACCCGCCCGGCACTATTTCGGCGTCGGCGTCGAAGATCTGAATCTCGCCGAGACCGCCATTCTCGTCGGCATGCTGCCGGAGCCGAATGCGCGCGACCCGCTGCGGCATCCGGCCGGCGCGCTGAAAGGCGCGCGCATCGTGCTGAAGCGCATGCTGGCGCAGGGAAAGATCGGCGTCGAAGACGCGACATATGCGGAAGAGGAGGTGACGCGGCGCCTCAGGAGCCGCCGCCTTCGCCGCGGTGAAGAGTATTATGCGCGCATCGAATATCGGCCTTACCGCGATCTCGCCTTGCGCGAGGCGCGCGCCAGCGGCATGGCGCTGACAGGCAATTACCGGCTGATCGTCCACGCCGATGCCGGCTTCCAGCAGCACCTTAGCGCGCAACTCTGCTCGATCAGCGGCAAGCATAAGGCTGCCGGCGTGTTTATGCGGCCGACCGGCGAGGTGCTCGCCGTCGGCGGCTCCTGCGCCTATACCGGCGAGTGGAACCGTGCCGCCGACATCGCGCGCTCGATCGGCTCGACGGGCAAGCTATTTCCGCTGATCGGTGTCGAGGAAGCGTCCTTCAGCCTCAAGAATCGCCTGTCGACGGCGCCGCTGCGCTATCCGAATTGGCCCTCCGAGCCCAATCCGCGCTGCCGCGCGCCGCATATGGTGAGCCTCGACTATGCGCTCACTCATTCCTGCAACCGGCCTTGGACGGAAGTCTCGATGCGGCTCGGCCGGCGGGTGACGGAGATCGTCCGGCGCTTTGGCCTCGTTCCTCCGTCGGCGCCCTCGCTCATTCCCATCGGCGGCGTGCAGACATCGCCGCTGAAAGTTGCGCAAGCCTATGCCTCGCTCCCAAATAAAGGGCGGCTGCCGCAAGTCCGCTTTCTCAGCGCGGCGATCGGGCCGGAGGGCGAGATCATCGGCCGTCCGGCGATCGAGCCTGGCCGCAGGGTGATGTCCGTGGAAACAGCGGGCGCGGTGCTGCAGGGCCTCCGTGGCCCGGTGCGGAAGGGCACCGCCAAGAACGCCAATTCCGAGCACGCCCTCGTCTATGGTAAGACCGGCACGTCATCGCGAAATGTCGATGCCTGGTTCGTCGG
Organism: uncultured Alphaproteobacteria bacterium; assembly: GCA_963786425.1. GTDB lineage: Bacteria > Pseudomonadota > Alphaproteobacteria > Rhizobiales > Methyloligellaceae > Methyloceanibacter. Next base: position 31,908 of record CAWAZB010000003.1, read on the forward strand.
CGTGACCCGCGACTTTGTCGGCAGTGTTTGGATCGGCCACGATGCTCCGCGACCGATGCCCGGCGTGCATGGCGGCGGCGGTCCTGCAAAAGCCTTCTCCCATCTCACCGACTATTATTATTTGCGGCTGGCGCAGACGCGCTTTGCGCATGCGCAAGAAGTGCCGCGTGCGGAATGGTGGTCCGACTTCAAGCGAGCGGCCCTTCGCGAGCCGATGTTCGCCATGGCGGCAAGCTTCGCCATGCTGATGACCTGCCTATTGCTGCTCGCATCGGTGCATGGCCGCCGCGAGACCGAATCCGTCTTGGCTGCGATGCCGGACTCCAAATCCCCGCCATCGCCGGCGCGCGAGACGGAGCGTGCGTCACCTGTTCCGCTGGAGCTTTCACGCGAAGACGAAGTGTTGTCTCCGAACCCGCAAGCGCCGACCGCGCCTCCGAGTCCGGTGATTTTCGTGCCGCCGCAGACGCCGCTCCTTCTCACCTATCAGCCCGTGCAGCGATCCGAAGATCCTCCGTCTGCGGCATAAGATGCCGCCGCGAGAAGCGCGGCGATATGGTGGCGTTTTTGCGGCACGGAAACCGGAGGCGTGATTCGACACGCCGTAAGGCACATGGTTAACTTCGCGGGCCTTGGGAGGGGACGCGCCATTTAGAAGCGCGCAAGCCGTGGCTACCGGAAACAACCGGAGAGCGACGTGCCCAGGACTGATCATTTTCAATCGGGACTCTTCGTTTGCGTCACGCTGTCGTTGCGCGCTGGCCGCAAGCTGCCCGGACTCTGTCTTGCACGTATCTGAAAACCCCTAAACGAACGAGGTTCAGCCAATGACCATAACCTCCAATGCGAATCCTTCCGCCAACGGCAATGCGGATCGGCATAGCCCCTTACCCGGCTTCAGTTTCGACGGGACCGTCCCGGAGGCTTGGCGTTCGCTTGCCGGCACCGCGCTCACCCAGACACGCGCGGCTTACGAGCATTCGAAATCGTCGCTGGAGGATGGATTGAAGGCGGTGGAGAAATCCTGCGACGCCGCCGGGCAGGCCGCCACGGCCCTCAATCGCAAGATCGTCGAGATCGCCCAGCACAACATCGACTCCGGTTTCGATCTTGCGAAGCGTCTCGCCTCGGCGAAGAATTTCGCCGAGATCCTCGAGCTGCATGGCGCCCATTGGCGGAAGCAATTCGAAGTGATGCTTTCTCAGGCCGAGGAGATGCGGAAGCTCTCGGTGGAAGCGACCAGCGATGTCGCCGAGCCGATCCGCGAACATGCCAAGCGGCAGGCGGAAGAAGCGCAGGCCTTCTCGAAAAAAGTGACGGCGGAGACAGCGAGCGCCATGAAGCGCCAATCCTCGAAGCTGGAAGAGGAGCTGATCCGGCGCGCGAGCTAAGACGCGACCATCGGCATTACGACGCCAGGGGGAGAGCGAACACTCTCCCCCTGCTGCGTTCTAGCTCTCGGGAATAAGCGCCGGATTATAGGCGACCTCCCAGAGATGCCCGTCCGGATCCGCGAAATATCCGGCATAGCCACCATAGAAGGTCTTTTCCGCGGACTTGACGATATGCGCTCCGGCCGCTTCGGCCTCGCGCATAACCTCATCCACCTCGTCCTTGCTGCCGACATTGTGGGCGAGAGTGAACTCGGTGGCGCTGCCGCCGGTGACGGCGATGCCGGCGTCATGCGCGATGCTGGTTCGCGGGAAAAGCGCAAGCCGTAGGCCGGGCTGAAGGTCGACAAAGACGACGGACCCGTGCTCGAACTCGGTGCCGACGATCCCTTCAGTCTTCAGGCCGAGACCATCGCGATAGAAGGCGAGCGATCTTTCAAGATCGTCCACGCCGATGGTGATGAGGGTCACTCGCGGTTTCATCGCGGGGCGCCTTTCTCCGGTCAACGCTTAACCGCCACGAGCAAGTTTCGCGTCAGCGCCGCCGCCCCAGCAACCGCAGCCGAAGCGCGTTCAGCTTGATGAAACCCTCGGCGTCCTTCTGGTCGTAAGCGCCGGCATCGTCTTCGAAGGTGACGATTTTGCTGGCATAGAGCGATTTCTCGCTCTCGCGTCCGACGACGATGACGTTGCCTTTATACAGCTTCAGCCGCACCTCACCCTCGACATGCTCCTGGCTCTTGTCGACCAGCGCCTGCAGCATCTCCCGCTCCGGCGAAAACCAGAAGCCGTAATAGACGAGCTCGGCATAGCGCGGCATCAGCGAATCTTTCAGATGCATCGCCTCGCGATCGAGGGTGAGCGATTCGACCGCGCGATGCGCCACCAGCAAGATCGTGCCGCCGGGCGTCTCGTAAATCCCGCGCGACTTCATGCCGACGAAGCGGTTCTCGACGAGATCGACGCGGCCGATCCCGTTCTCCTTGCCATAGGCATTGAGCTCGGTTAGCAGCTCGGCGGGCGAGAGGCGCTTGCCGTTGATGGAAACGGGGTCGCCTTTCTCGAAACCGATGCTGATCTCGACAGGCTTGTCGGGAGCGTCTTCCGGCGAGAGGGTCCGTTGAAACACGTAAGGCGGCGGCTCCGTGGCCGGGTCCTCCAGCACCTTTCCTTCCGATGAGGAGTGCAGAAGGTTGGCGTCCACCGAGAAGGGCGCCTCGCCGCGCTTGTCCTTCGCCACCGGGATCTGGTGCTTCTCGGCGAACTCGATCAGATCGCTGCGCGACTTGAACGACCATTCCCGCCACGGGGCGATCACCTTGATGTCCGGATTTAGCGCGTAATAAGTGAGCTCGAAGCGGACTTGGTCGTTGCCCTTGCCGGTTGCTCCATGGGCCACGGCGTCGGCACCGGTCTCGCGCGCAATCTCAATCTGGCGCTTCGCGATCAGTGGCCGCGCGATCGAGGTCCCGAGCAGGTACACGCCTTCATAGAGCGCATTCGCCCGGAACATGGGGAAGACGAAGTCGCGCACGAATTCTTCGCGCAGATCCTCGACGAAGATCTCCTTGATGCCGAGCATCTCGGCCTTCTTGCGCGCGGGCTCGAGCTCCTCGCCCTGGCCGAGATCCGCGGTGAAGGTCACCACCTCGCAAGCGTAGGTCTCCTGCAGCCATTTGAGGATGATCGAGGTGTCGAGCCCGCCTGAATAGGCGAGCACCACCTTCTTGACCGGTGCCATAACGAGCCCTCGCGTCGCGGGAAGCGCCTTTTGCGGAAAAGCCACGCGGGACTAACGCAGCCGCTCGCTACGCGCAAGGGCGGCGCCGCGGCACTTACCCCTTATTAAGGCTAATGCGCGAAAGTGATTCTTGCGGCCCCAAGGGGCCGACTTCCAGGTCGAGTATCGTTTTGCGTCTCAAGGGACCGGCCGTGCCCGGCCGGTCCCGCCTGGGACTTAGCTCACGCCCGCCGCCCGGCCATGAGCCAATAGACGAAGCCGCCGGCAAAGCCGGCCGCCGCGAAGATCGTCGCATATTGGCCTGCGGGAAGGCCGGCAGCAGCCGGTTCGCCGGCGAGGAATGGAATAGCGGCCAATGCCGCGCCACCGGCCAGCACGTAGAACATCCAGGAGCGAATATTCAGCGCCTCTCCGGCGATGATTGCGGCGAGCGCCGGAAGCAGCGTGAGCGCCGGCGCAACCGTCCAGGCGAAGAGCGCGCCGCCGATCCAATCCCCGCCTTGCATGAACAAGGGATCGTTCGGCGCGGCGGCTCGCAGCTCCTCTCCAACCCACATGCCGCCAAGAACGACGAGCGCCAGCAGCGCCACCGCGACTGCAAAGCCGAAGGCGAGGATCACCCAGACCGCGCGCAACAAGGTTTTAAGGATCACGATGACGTCCTGCCGCTCCGCGCACTAATGCGCCGGAGCGAGACGCGCGGCGGCGCGCTCTTTGATGCTCGCGCTTTTCAGCTGCCCGCAGGCGGCCATGATATCGCGTCCGCGCGGGCTCCTGACCGGGCTCGCATAGCCTGCGCGATTCACCACCTCTGCGAATTTCTCGATCTGCTCCCAGTCGGAGCATTCGAAGGGCGCGCCCGGCCAAGCGTTGAAGGGAATGAGATTGATCTTCGCCGGAATTTTCGCCAGCAGCCGCACCAGCTCCTTGGCATCGGCGACGGAATCGTTGACGCCCTTCAGCATCACATATTCGAAGGTGATCCGCCGCGCATTGGAGAGGCCCGGATAAGCGCGGCACGCGTCGAGCAGATCGCGAATAGGCCATTTCTTGTTGATGGGCACCAGCTCGTCGCGCAAGCCGTCGCGCACCGCATGCAAGGAAATAGCGAGCATGGTGCCGGCCTCCTCGCCCCAGCGCGGGATCTCCGGCACGACGCCGGAGGTGGAGAGCGTGATGCGCCGCTTTGACAGCGACAGCCCCTCTCCGTCGGCGGCGATGGCCATCGCGTCGCGCACATGATCGAAATTGTAGAGTGGCTCGCCCATGCCCATCAGCACGACATTGGTGATCTTGCGCTCTGTCTCGGGAATGCCATGCGCATTCTCCGCAATGGCGCCCGGCCAATCGCCGAGCCGGTCGCGCGCGACCATGATCTGACCGACGATCTCCGCCGGGGCGAGATTGCGCACCAGCCGCTGCGTACCCGTGTGGCAGAAGCTGCAAGTGAGCGTGCAGCCCACCTGGCTCGAAATGCAGAGCGTCCCCCGATCCTCCTCCGGGATGTAGACGGTCTCCACTTCCTTGCCGTCATCGAGACGCAGCAGCCATTTTCGCGTGCCGTCCTCGGAGATCTGCTCGGCCGAGACGGCGGGCCGGGCGAGGCTGAAGCCTGCGTCCAGCTCGGATCTGAGGTCTTTGGCGATATCGGTCATCCCGGCGAAGTCGGTCGCACCGCGCACATAGAGCCAGCTCCAAAGCTGACGAGCACGCATGCGCAATTGCCGCTCGGGAACGCCGATGCTCTCGAGGCGCTCGCTCAAGCCGTCGCGGTCGAGCCCGATCAGACTGGCGCGCGGAAGCGCGGGCTCAGGAAGACCCTCAGTGATAGCCGTTGCGGACATCGTCACTCGCAAAGTCTGGCGGTTGCCAATCATATCGTGCCCCTGGCGAAAAAGGCCAAGGGCGGCAACGCCATTCGCCCGCTATTCTACCCGCCGCACTCGCTGGCGATACGGTTGAGGGCGTCGGTGCTGCCGGAGAGGGAGTAGGTGTCGGTCGTCTTGGTGCCTCGGACGGAGGTGCCCTCGACCTTCATCGAGCTCCCTTTCTTCATGGCTTCCACCAGCGCCGCCTCCTTCTCGGGAAGCTCCACGAATGCGCCCTCTTCCTTTGTGAAGAGCTCGAATTTCTCGCTGCCGATGCTGACCGTCACCGTGGTGCCCTCGCTAAAGGGGTAGCCCATTTTGAGGCTGATCTCGTTCAGCACCCGATCGCTCGGATAGCGCGAAATGTAGAAGAAGATCGGCCCGCGCTTCGCCCCTTTGGGAACAGAGGATTGAGGCTGCGTGACCGCGAAGCAGATCTTCGGCTCGCCGCTCGTCCCGTAAGCGGTCCACTCGTTGTATTTCTGCAGAAGCGTCGGGGTAGTTTGTGCGAAGGCCGGGATTGACCAAAACAAGAAAGCCAGGCCCGCGGCGCGAACGGCTCGGCGCATCTCTCCTCCCTGCATGGTGAGCAAGCGCCGCCAACATACAGAACGGATTCGAATTTTACCAGCAGCGCCCGCCTTTGGTCGCGCCAGCTTGCGAAGCGCTGTCCAGGATGTCACCGTTCGCGCGATTTTCGCTAGGGTATCGGGGGCGCCATGCGCGTCGTGCAGTACAGGGAGTTCGGCGGCCCGGAAAAGCTCCGGATCGAGGAGGTGGCCGAGCCCGTAGCGGGCGCCGGCGAGATTCTCGTTGCGGTGAAGGCCGTCGGGCTCAATTTCTTCGACACGCTGATGCTCAAAAACAAATATCAGATGACGCCAACGCTGCCCTTTTCGCCGGGCGGCGAGATCGCCGGCGAGATCGAGGCTATCGGCGAGGGCGTTTCAGGTTTCAGCCTCGGCCAGCGTGTCCTCGCCTTTGTCGGCGGCAATGGTTGCCGCGAAAAATTGGCGGTAAAGGCCATAGCCGCTGTGGCCATCCCCGAGGGGGTAAGCGATGACGCGGCGGCCGGCATTCCCATCACCTACGGAACGGCCCTGCACGGGCTGAAGGATCGCGGAAGGCTGCACCAGGGAGAGACCGTTGCGGTCCTCGGCGCCGCCGGCGGCGCCGGCCTTGCCGCCGTTGAGATCGCAAAATTGATGGGTGCCCGGGTGATCGCCGTCGCATCGTCGGCGGAAAAGCTTAAGGTCGCCCAAGAGCACGGCGCCGATCTCGGCATCGACTATGAAGATGAGGATTTGAAGCAAGCCCTGAAGCGTGAGACCGCAGGCAAAGGCGTCGACATCGTTTACGATTGCGTGGGCGGACCGCACGCGGAGCCCTCCTTGCGGGCCATGGCCTGGGATGGACGCTATCTCGTCATAGGCTTCGCGGCGGGCGAGATACCCCGCTTTCCCTTGAACGTGATCATGCTGAAAGGCTGCGCCGTGATCGGCGTCATCTGGACGGCCTTCGTGGAACGGGATCCCGCTCAGAATCGCGCCAATTTGAGCCAGCTGTTGGGGTGGGCGAAGGCGGGACGCATTGTCCCGCATATTCACGGGCGCTTTCCGCTCGCCGAAACCCCAACAGCCCTGTCGCTGATCGAGGACCGCAAGGCGACCGGCAAGGTGATCGTTCAGCCGCAGCTCTGAAGCCGCGCTGAAGCTCAAGCCCCTTTCGGCAGTTCCTTGTCGAGCGCCCGAGCCGCCGCGGCGCGATGCGTCGGCGTGACATGCGCCGAAACGAGCGCCAGCACCGCCGTCACGAGAGCCGCATCGTCAGCAAAGCCGAGCCCGAGGATAAGATCGGGAACGAAATCGAAGGGCAGAATGAAATAGGCGACGGTCGCGAGCAGCATGCCGCGGACGCGCGTTGGCGTCTTTGGATCGAGCGCGCAATAATAGGCCGCGAGGAGATCCTCCGCGAACGGCACCTTGCCGGCGAAGCGCTTCAGCTTCGTCCAGAGATCGCTCCCGACCTGCTTTTCCCGGCCGGCAAAGCCGCGGCCGTAGGATCCTTGGCCGAGCGCCTCGCGCCGCAATTCGCTTGCATCGTTCCAGGCTGGCATTCCGGCCACCTCGCTAAGAAAGACAGTCAACCAAGAGCACATAGGAAGCGGCGACGGGCGCTGCAAGCGTTGGCGGGCGCCGTCCTTGTAAGGTGCCACGGGCCGTGCAAAGCACCCGCATGGCCGACCACCGCATTCTCTTCATCTGCCTCGGCAATATCTGCCGCTCGCCGATGGCGGAGGGCGTTTTTCGCCGGGTCGTCGAGGAAGAGGGCGTGGCGCATTTGTTCGAGATCGATTCGGCCGGGCTCGGCGATTGGCATATCGGCCAGGCGCCGGACGAGCGCGCCCGCACCGCCGCGCTCGAGCGGGGTATGGACATTTCCGGGCAATGCGCGCGGCAGGTCGAGCCGAGCGACTTTCAGCGCTTCGACCTGCTCCTCGTAATGGATGCCTCCAATTTGGCGGAGGCCCGGCGCCGGGCTCCGCGCGAAGCCAAAGCCAAGATCAAGCTCTTCCTCGACTATGCTCCGCATCTTGGCGTCAAAGACGTGCCGGATCCGTTCTTCGGCGGAAGCGAAGGCTTCGACGAAGCGCTCGACCTCATCGAGGAGGCCGCGCACGGCCTCCTCGCCTCGCTCGTCGATGAGGAAACGTTGACGGCGAAAGCCAAGACCTAGCCGTCCAACGGATAGGCTGCCTCGACCACGTAAGGTCCGCCCCCCACCGAGGTGCGCGACGAAAACAGCACGAACCGCGTCACCTCGAACGGCTCACTCAGAAACGCTCCCTGGCGTTCGAGATAATGCGCGACCATTGCCGCGCTTACCCCGCGCAGCCGCGCGACCGTCACATGCGGGGTGTAGTTGCGGGGCTCCGGCGGCATGCCGCAAACGCGCGCCGCGCGTTCATGGCCGCGTTGCAGGGACAGAAGTGGCTCGGATGCCGAAACGGCAGCAAACACCGCACGCGGCTTCCTTCCTCCGAAGCTTCCTAAGCCATCGAGCCGAAGCTGGAAGGGGTGCGCAGCGATCTCGCCGAGTTCCTGCATGAAATCGCGCCCGACAATGCCGTCGACATCGCCGAGAAAGCGCAAGGTAAGGTGATAATTCTCGGCATCGATCCAGCGGGCGCCGGACAGGCCGGCGCGCAGCATGGTGAGCCGCTGCGCCACGGAGGAAGGGATCTCGATCCCGGAAAATAGTCGAGGCATGTTGAACCCGGCTGGTGACGGAGCTTACGGGCAGGGATTTGGATAAGCGAGATGGATTTCATCGATCTCGCGCAAAGTCTCCACATCGAGCGGCGTCAGACCGCCATCGATATCCGTTTTCAGCTGCTGCATACTGGTGGCGCCGAGGATGACGGAGGTCATGAAGGGCCGCGAGACGGCGAAGGCGATGGCCATCTGCGCCGGATCGAGGCCCCGCTTCTGGGCCAAGGCCACATAGGCCGAGATCGCCGTTGGGCCATTCCCCATCTCGTAGCGGCCGAGCCTGTTGTAGAGGCGCTTCCGCGAGCCGGGCGGCAACGCCCCCTCCTCGTACTTCCCCGAGAGATATCCTTGGCCGAGCGGCGAATAAGCGAGGAGGCTGACCTGCTCGCGATACGAGATTTCCGACAGGCCGATCTCGTAAGAACGATTGACGAGATTATAGGCGTTTTGGATGGAGACGATGCGCGGCAGGCCGCGCATCTCCGAGTCCTTAAGGAACATCATCACGCCCCAGGGTGTCTCATTGGAGAGGCCGATGAAGCGGATTTTTCCGACCCGAACGAGGCCGGCGAGCGTGTCGAGGATCTCTGAAAGCGGGTGCGATTCGCCTTCGAGATGCGTGTAGTCGAGCCCCTCGAAAATGCGCATCGGCCGATCCGGCCAATGCAATTGATAGACGTCGATATAGTCCGTCTTGAGCCGCTTCAGACTTCCATCCACCGCTTCCAGGAGCTGCGCGCGGCTTTGCCGGCCTGGCGACCCGTCCTCCCGCAGCCAGTTCATCTTCGTACGGCCGATAGCCTTTGTCGCGATCACGACCCTGTCGCGCATCCCGCGGCTTTGCAGCCAGCTGCCGATGATGGCTTCCGTGCGCCCTTGCGTTTCAGGCTTCGGCGGGATGGGGTAAAGCTCGGCGGCGTCGAACAGATTGATGCCGCGCTCCACGGCATAGTCCAACTGTGCGTGGCCCTCGGCCTCCGAATTCTGCTCGCCGAAGGTCATAGTGCCGAGCGACAGAAGGCTGACCTTCACGCCAGTGCGGCCGAGTTCGCGATACTCCATTCCGGTCAATATTGCTGGCGGCCTTCATGCGCCACCGTTTCGAGGTAGCGGCCGTAATGGGTGTTCTTCAATTCCGCCGCGAGGCGCAGCAACTGTTCCTCGTCGATGAAGCCGGCGCGATAGGCGATCTCCTCGATGCAGGCGATCATCCAGCCCTGGCGGTGCTCGATGGTACGCACGAACTCACCGGCATCCATGATCGAATCCGGCGTGCCGGTATCGAGCCAGGCAAAGCCACGTCCCATGCGCTCGCAGACGAGCTCACCGGCGGCAAGATAAGCGCGATTGACGTCGGTGATCTCGAGCTCTCCGCGCGCGGACGGCTTCAGGCCGGCAGCGATGTCGAGCACGCGGTTGTCGTAAAAATAAAGCCCGGTGACTGCCCAGGGTGACTTTGCTTCTTTGGGCTTTTCCACAATGTCGACCGGCGCGCCATATTCGTCGAATTCGATGATGCCATAACGCTCAGGATCGTTCACGAGATAGGCGAAGACGGTGCAGCCATGCGTCCGTCCCATCGCGCGCTGAAGCATCGGCGTGAGGCCGGTGCCATAAAAAATGTTGTCGCCGAGGACGAGGGCGCAGCGGTCTTTGCCCACGAAGTCTCTGCCGATGATGAAGGCCTGCGCCAGGCCTTCCGGCTTCGGCTGGGGAGCGTAAGCGAAGTTCATGCCGATGCGGCTGCCATCGCCGAACAGGCTGGTGAAGCGCTCCTGATCCGCCGGCGTCGTGATGATGAGCACATCGCGGATGCCGGCGAGCATCAGAATGGAGAGTGGATAGTAGATCAGCGGCTTGTTGTAGACCGCCATCAGCTGCTTGCTGGTGGCGAGCGTGGTCGGGTAGAGGCGCGAGCCGGCCCCGCCGGCAAGGATGATTCCCTTCAAAGCTATCCCCGTCCTATCCGAGCAACCGTTCGAGCGTATTCGTCACTTCCTCGCGCAATGGCGCGGGGCGAATTCCGAAGGCATTTTCCGCCTTCGCCGTAGAGAGCACCGAATAGGCCGGGCGCGGCGCTGGCGTGGGGTAATCCGCCGTGCCGATGGGTCTGAGGCGAGGCGCCTTCCGGCCACGGCGCGCGGCCTCGGCGAAGATCATGTCGGCAAAGCCATGCCAGGTGAGGATATCGGCGCCCACATAATGATAAATGCCCCATCCGCCGAAGGACGGGCGTTGCGCGGTCTCTACCATGGTGAGGATTGCGGCGGCAATGTCGCGGGTCGCCGTCGGGCAGCCGGTCTGATCGCCGACGATGCCGAGCTCCTCCCTTTCGGCGCCGAGACGCAGCATGGTGCGTAAGAAATTCGTGCCGAACGGCCCAAAGATCCACGCGGTGCGCAGAATGATGTGCTTCTCATGCGCGACCGCGACCGCCCGTTCGCCGGCCTCCTTGCTGCGGGCATAGGCGCCCTTCGGATTGACCTCATCCTCTTCGAGGTAAGGGCGGCGCGAAGTCCCGTCGAACACATAATCGGTCGAAATATGGATGAGCGGAATGCCGGCGCGCGCGGCAGCCGCCGCGACGATGGCGGCGCCGTCGCGATTAACCCTGAAGGCCTCAGCTTCGTCGCTCTCGGCTTTGTCGACCGCGGTATAGGCGGCGGCGTTGACGATGCAGGCTGGCTTCAGTCGTGCGACCGCTTCGGCGACGGCGTCGGCAACGCAAATGTCGGTCTCCGCGCGCGTCAGCCCCGCGATTTCCTGACCGCGTTCCGCGGCGATTTCGAGCAAATGGCGGCCGACTTGGCCGCCGGCGCCGAAAACGAGGATGCCCGCCACAGGCTTCGGTCCTCAAGCGCCAGTGGGCACGTTAAGACCTGGCACGGAGTGGAAGGCGGCGGGATCATCGCCGGTCTCGCCCTCGAAGACGTCTCCCCAGAGCAACCAAAGCACGAAGGCGACCACGGTAAAAAGCGCAATGGCCGCGAAAACTTTGCCGAAATGAAGCGGCATGATTGTTCCTCCCCCGATTTTGGGCCGCAGCCTGAACCGTCATGGACGGGTTGGCAAGCGCCGCCGGCGTCTGGCGCGAAGGCTCGCCGCCGTCCCGGCCATTGCGCCGCGGTCACAAGGGTTTTATATCGCTGCCATACGCGTCTCGCGGGCCCGTTCGGCCCGCGTTTTTTAATCTCCGGACCAATATGCAGCTCCGCAACATCGCCATCATTGCCCATGTCGACCATGGGAAGACCACCCTCGTCGACCGGTTGCTCCAGCAATCCGGCTCTTTCCGCGACAATCAGCGCGTCGCGGAACGGGCAATGGATTCCAACGATCTGGAGCGAGAACGGGGCATCACCATTCTCGCCAAGGCGACTTCGATCGTCTGGCAGGACACGCGCATCAACATCGTCGACACCCCGGGCCATGCCGATTTTGGCGGCGAGGTCGAGCGAATTCTGAACATGGTAGACGGCGCGCTGGTCTTGGTCGATGCCGCCGAGGGGCCGCTGCCCCAGACGAAATTTGTCGTGTCGAAGGCCCTTCAGGTTGGCCTCCGGCCGATCGTCGTCATCAATAAGGTCGACCGTCCCGACGCGCGTCCGCACGAGGTTCTGGACGAGGTGTTCGATCTCTTCGCCAGCCTCGACGCGACCGACGAGCAACTAGATTTCCCCATTCTCTACGGCTCGGCCAAGGAAGGCTGGATGGCGGCTTCCGAGACCGGACCGAAGGACGACGGCATGCGGCCGCTTTTCGAGCTCGTGCTCAAGCATGTCGCGCCACCGAAGATCGAAGAAGGTCCGTTTCGCCTCCTCGGCACCATTCTCGAAGCAAACCCTTACCTTGGGCGCGTCGTCACCGGCCGCATCAGTTCTGGCCGCGTCGTGCCGAACCAGATGGTGAAGGTGCTGGATCATGATGGGCGCGTGGTCGAGCAGGGCCGCGTCTCGAAGGTGCTCGCCTTTCGTGGGCTCGAGCGGGTGGGCCTCGAAGAAGCGTCTGCAGGCGATATCGTCTCCATCGCCGGGCTGCCGAGCGCGACCGTGGCGCAGACGATCTGCGCGCCGGAGGTTTCAGAGCCGCTTCCCGCTCAGCCCATCGACCCGCCGACGCTGTCGATGACGTTCCGCGTCAACGACTCGCCGCTCGCCGGCACCGAGGGCGACAAGGTGACGAGCCGCATGATCCGCGACCGCCTGTTGCGCGAGGGTGAAGGCAATGTGGCGCTCCGCGTCACCGAAGCCGAGGAACGCGACAGCATGGAGGTTGCCGGCCGCGGCGAGCTTCAGCTCGGCATTTTGATCGAGACCATGCGGCGCGAGGGCTTCGAGCTCAGCGTTTCGCGGCCGAAGGTTCTCTTTCGCCGCGACGACAGCGGCGCGCTGCTCGAGCCGGTCGAGGAAGTGGTGATCGATCTCGATTCCGAGCATTCCGGCATCGTCGTGCAAAAACTGGCGGAGCGGAAGGGTGAGCTGATCGAGATGCGCCCCTCCGGAGGCGGACGCCAGCGGCTCCTTTTCCATGCTCCGACGCGGGGACTGATCGGCTATCAGGGCGAGCTCCTCACCGACACGCGCGGCACCGGCATCATGAACCGCCTGTTCCACGGTTACGCGCCCTATCGCGGCGAGATCCAGGGGCGGCGGAACGGCGTTCTTATCGCGACGGAGCCGGGCGTCGCCGTGGCCTACGCGCTTTGGAACCTCGAAGATCGCGGGCCGATGATGATCGATCCCGGCGTCAAGGTTTACGCCGGCATGATCGTCGGCGAGCATACTCGCGACAACGACCTCGAAGTCAATGTTCTAAAAGGGAAAAAGCTATCCAATGTGCGGACGACATCGAAGGATGAGGCCGTCCGACTCACGCCTCCGATCCGCATGACGCTGGAACGCGCGCTCGCCTACATCCAGGATGACGAGCTTGTCGAAGTGACGCCGAAATCGATCCGCCTGCGAAAGCAGCACCTCGATCCGAATGAGCGGAAGAAAGCGGAGCGGTTGCGGGAAGCGATCGCCGCCGCCTGACCTTCGTCCCACGGGCCGGCGTGGGCATAAAATCTCCGAATGATCAACCCTGCACAGCCGCCATCAACTCGGCTAGGCTTTTGCCATGGAGAAGACCATGGTGCAGGTCAGGTCGGCAAAGCAGCGCGACGCCGCTGCGCTCGCCGAAGTCTACGCCGAGGCCTGGCGGGGCGCCTATCGCGGCATCATCCCGCATCTTTCGCTGGAGCGGATGATCGCCAAGCGCGGGCTTGGCTGGTGGACGAACGCGCTCTCCTCCCGCTCGCCGCTGCTTGTGCTCGACTTCAACAGGGCCGCCTCCGGATACGTCACCTATGGACGCTGCCGCTCCGGAAAATCGCCGTTTCAAGGCGAGATCTTCGAGCTCTATTTGCATCCCATCTATCAGGGGCTCGGGCTTGGCGAGCAATTGTTCGATTCGGCGCGTGACCGCCTGTTTGCGCTCCACCTCAAGGGGCTGCTCGTTTGGGCGCTGAGCGACAATGACGCGGCTTGCTCCTTCTATCAGAGCCTTGGGGGGAAGCCGGTTGCCGAAGGGGCGGAGCGCTTCGGCGACGTCTCACTACGCAAAATCGCCTTTGCCTGGCGCTAGACCCTAAGCGGGCCCCGAAAGCCTGGAACAATTGCCGCAATAAGCTTGTGGCGATGGAGGGTGCGCCTTACAAGGCAGGCCTCAACCCCTCCAGGCCGCCTCGCGCCAGCCCAGCCACGGTCAGAACGCCATGTCAGAGATGAAGCTTGCGGTGCTCGGGGCCGCCGGGCGCATGGGCCAGGCGCTTATTCGCGCGGTCTGCGCGACGGACGGGTGCGTGCTCGCCGGCGGCGTGGAGGCGAAGGGTTCGCCGGCTCTCGGTCGCGACATGGGCGAGCTTGCGGGGGTCGGAGCGATCGGCGTCGAGATCGTCGACGATCCCCTCCCGGTTTTCGCCAAGGCCGACGGGGTGCTCGACTTCACCGGCCCAAGCGCCACAATTGCCTTCGCCGCTCTCTCGGCCCAGGCGCGCATCGTGCACGTCATCGGCACCACCGGGTTCGACCCTGACGAGGAGGCAAAGCTGAAAGCGGCGGCACGGCATGCGGCCATCGTCCGGTCCGGCAATATGAGCCTCGGCGTCAATTTGCTCGCCGCGCTCACCCGCAACGTGGCGCAAACGCTCGGGCCTGATTTCGACATCGAGATCGTCGAGCTGCACCATCGGCATAAGCGCGACGCTCCGTCGGGAACGGCGCTCCTCCTCGGCGAAGCCGCCGCGCGCGGGCGCCAGATAGACCTCGCCGCCCATGGCGTGCGCAGCCGGGAGGGAAATATCGGGCCGAGGCGCGAGGGCGATATCGGCTTTGCCGTCATGCGCGGCGGCGATGTCGTCGGCGAGCACCGCGTGATCTTCGCCGGAAATGGCGAGCGGATCGAGCTAACGCATGTTGCGACCGACCGCGGCATCTTTGCGAATGGCGCCGTCAAAGCCGCGCTCTGGGCAAGAGGGCGGCCACCCGGCCTTTACAGCATGGCGGACGTCATCGGCTTGTGAGACTGCTTCCGGAGAATCGCTTGCCTTCAAGATCACATCCCCGGCGTAACCGAAAATTGCGATTCTGCGCCGAAAATAGGCCCGAAAGTGACTGCAAGTTCGATGCCTCACCTCGCCTCGCAACGTTGCCGGATTTGGCGGCCGGGAATTTGTTAGGCGTCATGCCAAAGCGACGGAAACAATGCCGCAGCCTCTAACCGAAGCCCCGGCTTTGCCGACCGTCCTCGTGCTGGTGCGCCACGGCGAAAGCGAGTGGAACCGCCGCAATCTGTTCACAGGCTGGCACGACGTCGATCTCAGCGAAGAGGGGCTCATCGAGGCGCACCGCGCCGGCGAGATGCTGCGCAAAGAGGGTCATCGCATCGACATCGCTTTCTCAAGCCAGCTGAAGCGCGCGCGGCGGACCCTCAAAATCATTCTCGGCGAGCTCGGCCGGGACCAGATCCCGATCATCGCGGACGCGGCTCTCAATGAGCGCGATTACGGCGATCTCGCCGGCATCAACAAGGATGACGCGCGGAAACGCTGGGGGAATGAGATGGTGGATCTGTGGCAGCGCTCCTACGATGTCGCTCCACCCGGCGGCGAAAGTTTGAAGGATACGGCGGCGCGGGTGTTACCGTTCTTCTCGAAGCGAATTCTCCCCGAGCTGCAGACGGGGAATGTCATCGTCGCCGCGCATGGCAATTCGCTCCGCTCGCTGGTGATGTATCTCGACAAGCTCAGCCCGGATCAAGTGATGAGCCTCACCATCGTCACCGGTGTCCCGCTCATCTATCGGCTACGGGCGGACGGCAGCGTGGCCTCGAAGCAGGATCTCGCCGCTTAGTCGCCGGCTAATTGTGCACGGGGCTTTTCGCGGCCGACAGCGCCGCCGTGAGAGCTTCGGCGAAATCCTTCCGCTCCGGATCGCTGAGGAAGTTGGCGAGCACCAGCCGGTTTCCATGCGAGGCGATGGACAGCTCGCTCGACCTGCCTATGCGTTCCTGCAGATTGAGCCGCACCCAATAGGGATTGAAGCTCCAACTCTCGCTTTGGCCGGACGGCTTCACGCGCGTCACAGTGAGGGCGTCCGGGGTGAGGTCGACAGTCTCGTAGAGTTTTCCGGAGCGGTAATTGAGCTTGAAGGCGACATAGATGAGGGCAACGTCGAGCCCGAAAAATCCGACCACCGGCCAAGCTCCCAGCAGGTAGAAGAAGAGGCCGGTTCCGAAGCTGACGATGCAGACGGCGCTCATCAGCACCATGAACCCTGTCGGCGACAGGGAGCGATGCGGCGTCAGCAGGGCCGAGAAAAGCACCTTCGGCTGTGGGCGGTCGATGACTTCCGTCATTCAAGCATTCTACTCCGCTTTCTGCCTTGATAGAAAACGCAGATGCGCGGGAAGCAGAGCATCGGAGCGGGAGAAGACCGAAAAGGCGCCGCGCCCAAGGCCGGATCAGCCGCAAAAAGGGCGAAGAAAGCACCTGGCTCGCTGCTGACGGAGGCCGAGATCGCCGAGATCTTCCGGCGCTTTGCCGAGGCCGATCCTAAGCCAAAGACAGAGCTTCGCTACACGGACCCCTTCACCCTTCTCGTCGCCGTGGTGCTGTCCGCGCAAGCCACCGACACCTCCGTGAACCTAGCGACGCCGTCTTTGTTTGCTCTCGCCGACACGCCGGAGAAGATGCTGGCGCTCGGCGAGGCGGCGGTCATGGAGAAGATCAAGACGATAGGCCTTTATCGTAACAAGGCTAAGAACGTCATTGCTCTCTCACGCGGCCTGATCGAAAGACATGCTGGCAAAGTGCCCGACAGCCGCGACGAGCTGGTGAAGCTTCCCGGCGTCGGGAGGAAGACGGCAAATGTCGTTCTGAATGTCGCCTTCGGCCAGCCGACCATCGCCGTCGACACGCATATTTTTCGCGTGGCGAACCGCACCGGCATCGCTCCCGGCAAGGATCCGCTAGAGGTGGAGCTGACGCTCGATCGCGTCGTGCCCGAGCGCTACAAGCAGAATTGCCACCATTGGCTGATCCTGCACGGACGCTATGTGTGCAAAGCGCGGAAGCCAGAATGCTGGCGCTGTTTGATCGAGGATATCTGCCTCTATCGGCCGAAGACCCCGGCACCCGCCTGAGCGCCGATGACGGCCGGTCGCCGGCTTCCAGCGACCGTCTTGAAGATGCGCACCATGAAGGCCGTCGCAAAGAGCGGGGTCAGCAAGTTGAGGAAGGGGACCGAGGCAAGCGCCGGCGATCACCAAGCCGCAGAGCGTGACATAGCCTCGATTTGCCTTCCGAAGCGCCCTCGCCTCGGCGGCCGGAAGATGCCGCATCGCCACCATCTCGAAATATTCGCGGCCGAGCAGATAGCCGTTGCCGGCGTAAAACGCGATGAGGTTGATGCCGGGGATCAGCAGCAGGAACAGCGCGACGAGGTTGACCGCGAGCACCACCAGGAAAAATTTCAGGCCGACGCCGATGGCCTTATGGACCGGCAGCTCCTTGCCTTCAGGCTCATGCGGGTATGTCTCGCGCTCGACCTTCTCGGCGACATCGTCGAGATAAAGTCCCAGCCATGAGCGAGGTAACCGGCGGGATGAGAAAGATGGAGCCGAAGACGAGAGCAGCGCCTCCGAGCCATTGAATGGTCGTCTCGATCCAGCCCGGCCATTCGACGAAATAGCCGAAGCTCCACTCGATCGCGACGATCAGGAGCGCCAGCAACAGAAGGGTGAAGCCGAGGCATTTGAAGAGCACGGCCCGGAAGGGCGGCGTCAGAATTTGCCGGAAGGCGTCAATGGCAGCGGCGAGCATCGGGGGTGTTCCAAGTTGAGCCGCGGCGAATATAGTGAGCGCCCCATCCATTACCAACAACAGCAATGAGCGAGAGGGACGAGAAGCATGGCCGAGCGGAACTATGACGTCGTGGGAATCGGCAATGCCATCGTCGATATCATCGCGCGCTGCGACGACGCGTTCCTCTCCAAGCACGACCTCGCCAAGGGCTTTATGCGGCTCGTTCCCGCCGAGGAGGCCGGTCGCCTTTATGAGGCGATGGGGCCGGCGATCGAGCGGTCCGGCGGCTCGGCGGCGAACACTATCGCCGGCCTCGCCTCCTTCGGAGCGAAATGCGGTTTCATCGGCCGCGTGGCGAGCGATCAGTTCGGCGGAATTTTTCGCCACGACATCCGCTCGCTCGGCGTCGCCTACGAGACCCCTCCCGCGCTCGACGGCGCTCCCACGGCGCGCTGCCTGATCCTCGTCACGCCGGATGGCGAGCGGACCATGAACACCTATCTTGGCGCGAGCGTCGATTTCGCGCCGCAGGATGTCGACGCCGCCATGATCGAGGGTGCCA
This sequence comes from uncultured Alphaproteobacteria bacterium, assembly GCA_963786425.1. Taxonomy (GTDB): domain Bacteria; phylum Pseudomonadota; class Alphaproteobacteria; order Rhizobiales; family Methyloligellaceae; genus Methyloceanibacter. The sequence continues at coordinate 50,085 of CAWAZB010000003.1, forward strand.
AGATCGTCTATCTCGAAGGCTATCTGTTCGACCGCGAGGAGGCGAAGGCCGCCTTCAAGGAAGCCGCGCAGCTTGCGCGCGAAGCGGGAGCGAAGGTGGCGCTTACTCTGTCGGACGCTTTTTGCGTCGACCGCCACCGTTCCGATTTTCTGGCATTGATCCGGGAGGACGCCAACATCGTCTTCGCCAATGAAAGCGAGATCACCGCCCTTTATCAGGTGAACAGCTTCGCCGAGGCGGCGGACGCCGCCATGCGCGACTGCGAATTGGCGGTGCTGACGCGCGCGGAAGCGGGCTCGGTGATCGTCTCCAAGGGCGAGACCTTCGAAATCGCGCCGAGAAGGGTCGAGGAGGTCGTGGATCTGACCGGCGCCGGCGACCTTTATGCCGCCGGTTTCCTGTTCGGGCTTACCCGCGGAGCCCCGCTCGATGCCTGCGGAAAGCTCGGAAGCCTCGCCGCCGCCGAGGCGATCGGCCATATCGGCGCCCGGCCGGAGGTCGCGCTCCGCACCCTCGCCGCCGAAAGCGGCCTTCTCCCTAAATGAGGCTGTGGCCTTTTGGCCACGGCGCGCCGAAATTCTCTTTTGACGCTTGAGGATAGCAACTTTCGGTGAGCGCCAATGGTATGTTGCGGTGACAATTGCTGCGGGGCGGTGAAATGCGCGCGACCATTCGTTTGACCTTGGCGACCCTCGGGGTGGCGGTTTCGGTTGGAGCCGCGCACGCGCAGGACATGACCTCCGCCACCGTCGGCGGGACGACGGTCTGGATCGGCGGCGGCGCCCAATATCTCTCGCTCCCCGACGTCAGATATACCGGCCGCGGCGATCTCGGCACGAGCTTCCGGTTCCAGAAGAACAGCGATTTCAGCGAATATGGCGGCTCCGGCGGCGGCGGCATCGAAACCCAGCTCGGTCATTGGAATGGCTGGCTGGTCAGCGGCAGTGTGAAGGGCTTTTTCTCCAGCCTCGAAAATAGCGACCGCAGATCCTGCGATGAGGGAGGCGGCTCGAATGGCTGCCTGTTCTTCTCCCCGACCGGAAATGTCGGTTATGGGTTCGATTCCTTCGTCACCCACACGAGCCGCGACGTCGATTATTGGGGCGGGTCGGCTGAACTGAAATTCGGCGGCGAGCCGGTGCAGGTGAAGCCTCGCCTCTACCGCAACGATTATTTCCTCGTCGGCGGCGACATTCGCGGCATCGACCAGGACAATCGGGTGCGTGCCAATGCAGGCTTCCCGACCTTCAACTACACCGAGACGCTCGATACCACTTACTACGGCGGCTATGTCGGCTTCGGCGGCGAGTACAGCCTCGGCTTCCTCGGTGTCGGCATGCTCGACAGCATGGGGATTCGCTCTTTCATTTCGGTCCGCGCCGGCGTCTATTCGGCGGATACAGACTACAATAGCCGCTTCGTCACCTTCGACGGCGAGGACGAGCGGCTTGCAAATTCGACCGACGACGTCGCCTTCATCGGCAGCATTTCACTTGAGACTCGGAAGCAGATGGGGCCGCGCACCAGCCTGTCGCTCTGGACCGACTATGAGTTCATCTCCTCGGTTCCGGACGTTCGCTATGTGAGCGAGCTCGGCGAGACGGCACGGGTCGGAGACGATTTAGCCTTTGCCACCCGCACCATGCTCCGGCTGAATATCGGGCTCGGATCGTCGCAGCTCTACCAAGAGCCGGTGAAATAGGCTCCTCGCCTCTCTCTTATCGTTGCAGCTAGAGCTTCCTGAGCGCGACCGTCTCCACGTCGTGATCTGCGCCTTTGGTAAGGATGAGGTCGGCGCGCTGCCGCGTCGGCAGGATGTTCTCCCGCAGATTGACGAGATTGATCGAGCGCCAAAGACCGAGCCCCATCTCGCGCGCCTCCTCCTCCGAGAGGGTCGCAAAGCGGTGGAAATAGGAGGCGGGGTCGCGGAAGGCGGTTTGGCGGAGGCGCAGGAACCGCTCCACATACCACGCCTCGACCATCGCCTCTGCGGCGTCGATGAAGATGGAAAAATCGAAGAAGTCTGACACGAAGGGGATGGCGTTGCCGTCTTTCGGCAGCTTCGCCGGCTGCAGCACGTTCAGCCCCTCGACGATGACGATGTCCGGCCGCTCGAGCACCAACGACTGGCCGGGCAGCACGTCATAGACGAGATGCGAATAGACGGGCGCCTCGGTCCGCTCGCGTCCCGATTTCACCTCGGCAAGGAAATTCAACAGCCGCGGCAGGTCGTAGCTCTCCGGGAAGCCCTTCCGCGCCATCAGGTCGCGCTCTTCCAGGATGCTGTTCGGATAGAGGAAGCCGTCCGTCGGAACGAGCTCGACGCTCGGATGGCTCGGCCAACGCGCGAGCAGCGCCTGCAGCACGCGGCCCGTCGTGCTCTTGCCGACGGCGACGCTGCCGGCAAGGCCGATGATGAAGGGCATCTTTCCGTCCCTGTGGCGGAGGAAGGTGCCGGTCGCCTGATGCAGCTCTTGTAGAGCCTCGACGTAGAAATTGAGAAGCCGGCTGAGCGGCAAATAGATTTCCACCACCTCGGCCGATGAGACCCGCTCGGTGAGGCCGCTCAAATTCTCGAGCTCGGCCTCGTTCAGGGTCATGGGCGTATCGGCGCGGAGCGCCGCCCATTCCTCCCGGCGATAGATCGTGTAAGGGGAAAAATCGACGGCCGGGCGCGGATTCATGTCGGGCCTCGCGACCTGATAAACCGGCCCGCGCTTCTAGCGCGAAGCCGCCTTGCGCGTTGCTTGCGCAAGCGCGGTGGCGCCCATGCGCCGCTCAAGCTCGCCGAACACCTGGTCGAGGGAAATTTCGCGCGATTCGAGCAGAACCAGGAGGTGGTAGAGGAGGTCTGCCGCCTCGGCGATGAGGGCTTTGTCGTCCTGGGCAAGCGCGGCAAGCGCCGTCTCGACCGCCTCCTCGCCGACCTTCTTCGCGGGCTTCAGCGGGCCGCCGTCCAGGAGTCGCCTCGTATGCGACTCTTCCGGCGGCGCATTCCGCCGGTCCTTGATCGTCGCCGCCAGGCGTCGGAGCACATCGTTCTTGTCCATGCTTTGGCTCATACAACGCCCTGCGGCGAAGGGGAATAGGCGCTTCGGCGCCCCTCGGGCTCAGTCGAGCCGGACAGCAAGCCCGGCGGCCGCCATATGATCCTTGGCCTCGCGGATCGTATGCTCGCCATAGTGAAAGATGGAGGCTGCGAGCACCGCCGAAGCGTGGCCGTCGCGCACGCCCTCCACCAGATGGTCGAGCGTCCCGACACCCCCGCTGGCGATCACCGGCACCGAAACGGCGTCGGCGATGGCGCGAGTTAGGGGAAGGTCGAAGCCGGCGCGCGTCCCGTCCCGATCCATGGACGTCAGCAGGATTTCGCCGGCGCCCAGCAAGACGACCTCTTGCGCAAAGGCGACCGCCTCGATGCCGGTGGAGTTCCGTCCGCCATGGGTGAAGATCTCAAAGTGCGGCGCTTCGCCATCGCCGCTCACGCGCTTTGCGTCGATGGCGACCACGATGCATTGCGCCCCGAATTTCTCCGCCGCTTCGCGCACGAATTCGCGGTTGGTCACTGCGGCGGTGTTGATCGACACCTTGTCGGCGCCGGCTTCCAGCAGCTTCCGCACATCGTCGAGCTTCCGCACGCCGCCGCCGACTGTCAGCGGCATGAAGCAGCGCTTCGCCGTCCGCTCGACGATATCGAAAATCGTGTCGCGATTTTCGTGGCTGGCAGTGATGTCGAGGAAGCAGAGCTCGTCGGCGCCGGCCTCGTCATAGGCCTCTGCCGCCTCCACGGGATCGCCGGCGTCGCGGAGGTCGACGAAATTCACGCCCTTGACGACGCGGCCATCCTTCACGTCGAGACACGGTATGACGCGAACTTTCAGCATGACCGTTCCTTAGAGCGCCGTGGCAGCTCAGTCCACTTTCGCGCGGCGCGCCTTCACCACGCGCGCGATCCAGACGATGAAGAGAACGATCAGTGCGAGCAGCCCGGCGGCGAGCGTGAATCGCGATGAGCCAGATGGACTGCGCCATCGTCGCGAGCAGCGGCCCGACATTCACCCCGAGCATTGTGCAAGGATGCTCCGCCACCTCGTTGAGATCGCAGCCGATCGCCGCGGCGATCATCCCGGCGGCGTAGGTGATGGCAATGGGCAGAATCGCGAGCGCCAGGACGATGGCGGCGCCACGCAGGAAGGACAGGCCTGGTCTCATGGCAGCCCCTTCTTAGGCGTGGCGGGAAGCGCGCGGGTCTGCGGCAATCAGCGCCAGCGCTTCTTTCGCGTCGAGGCGACCGTCATAGAGCGCGCGGCCGGCGATTGCCCCTTCCAGAATCGCATGGTCTGGAAGCAGCAGCTGGCGAATGTCGTCGATCGAGGCGAGGCCGCCGCTGGCGATCACCGGAATATTTATCGCCCGGGCGAGCTCCGCCGTCGCCTTGAGGTTCAGCCCGGCGAGCATGCCGTCACGGGCAATGTCGGTGTAGATGATGGCGGCGACCCCGGCGTCTTCGAACCTCTGCGCGAGATCGAGCGCCGTCATCTCGCTCGTCTCCGCCCAGCCTTCCACCGCCACTTTCCCATCGCGGGCATCGATACCGACGGCGATGCAGCCGGGAAAGTCGCGCGCGGCTTCGCGCACAAGCGCGGGATTGCGCAACGCCGCCGTGCCGAGGATCACGCGGACCACGCCCTTGTCGAGCCAATTGGCGATCGTATCGAGATCGCGGATGCCGCCGCCGAGCTGCACCGGGAGATGCGACTTCTCGAGGATCGCCTCGACCGCCTCTTCGTTGACCGGCTTTCCCGCGAAGGCGCCATTCAGGTCGACGACATGCAGCCACTCGAAGCCCTGCTCTTCGAAGGCCACCGCCTGTGCGGCCGGATCGTCGTTGAAGATGGTCGCTTCCTCCATCTCGCCACGGCGCAGGCGCACGCATTTGCCGTCTTTGAGATCGATGGCGGGAAAGAGGATCATGGGCGCCACTTGGAGCTGGCGTGACAAAGAAGCCCCCGCTCCCCCCTTGCGGGGGAGCACGGCCGTTCGCAGAGCGGCCGGAGGGGGGTGAATTCCAGACGTAGCGCCGGCGGCCTACTCCCCTCCCTGCCCTCCCCCACAAGGGGGGAGGGAAAATCGTATGTGCCGCTGCTTCGCCCAATCATGGTCGCCACTTTAGGAAGTTCGCGATCAGCGCAAGCCCGAGCTTCTGGCTCTTCTCGGGGTGAAATTGCGTGCCCACCATATTGTCCTTGCCGGCGATGGCGGTAATGGATCCCGCGTAGTCGCTCTCGGCGACGAGCGCGTCCGCATCCTTCGGAACGAGGTGGTAGGAGTGCACGAAATAGGCGTGCAGCCCGCCCTCTCCGGTCTCCATGCCGTCGAGCAGCGCGTGCGGTCTCACCGCTTTGAGCGTGTTCCAACCCATATGCGGGATCTTCAGCGACGGATCCGCCGGCGCGATCGGCCGCACCTCCCCTTCGATCCAATCAGGCCCGGGCGTCACGCCATGTTCGAGCCCGCGCGTCGCCATCAGCTGCAGACCGACGCAAATGCCGAGAAAGGGCTTTCCTTTCTGCCGCACCTGTTCCTCGAGCGTCTCGAGCATGCCGTCGATCGCTTGTAAGCCCCGCTTGCAATCGGCGAAGGCGCCGACGCCGGGAAGCACGATGCGCTCAGCGCTCGCCACCTCTTCGGGCTGCGACGTGACTTTGATCTTAAGGCCGCTGTCTTGCTCGCGCGCCGCCCGCTCGAACGCCTTCGCGGCGGAGTGGAGATTGCCTGAGCCGTAATCGACGATGGCGACGTGCATTTTCGTCTCTCACGGCCTCGGGAAGACGCCGATGACCTCGTCGCCTTCGGAGGCAGCAGCGGCCGGAGTTGTTTTCACCTGAGGCGTCGGCCGCGGCTTCGGCGATTTCTCGCTTTGACGCTGTTCCGGCAGCCAGCCGCGGAAGAAGGACAGCTCGGCGTCTTGCAAATCCTCTCCCAGCGCCGCACCGGCGTAGCGGTATCCCCGCCGCTCAAGCGCGTTGCCGAGGAGATCGTTCGCCTCGAAGGCGAACATCGCCAATATGCCGAAGCTGACGATATTCAAAAGAAGCGATCCGGACTCAGTGCCGCCGAACGCCCAGCCGACGAAAGCGAGAAGCGCCAAGAGCACGCCGAGCTCGATCCACATGCGCTGATAGATGAGCCAGACGGCCGGAACGAACAGCGCCGGCCAGGAGAAGCCTTCCTTGACGAAGACGAACGCATCCGCCCTCGTCGCGAGGTCCGGCGCCGATTGCCGCGGCTCATAGATGGAATAGACGGTCACGACGATCCGAAAATGCCTGACGGGACTTAAGGCTAGAGGCTGCCCTTGGTTGACGGCACGCGACCGGCCTGGCGCTTGTCGATCGTCACCGCCTGGCGCAGCGCGCGTGCGAGCGCCTTATAGCAGGTCTCGGCGATGTGATGGCTATTCTCGCCATAGAGCGTCTCGACATGCAGCGTCAGCCCCGCATGTTGCGCGAAGGCCTGGAACCATTCGCGGAAGAGCTCCGTGTCCATTTCCCCGATCTTCGACCGGGTAAAATCCACGTTCCAGACGAGATAAGGCCGGCCGGAAACGTCCAGCGCAACGCGCGTCAGCGTGTCGTCCATCGCGAGGTAGGAATGGCCGTAGCGGGCAATCCCCTCCTTGTCGCCGAGCGCCCGCGCGAAGGCCTGGCCGAGCACGATGCCGGAATCCTCCGTCGTGTGGTGCGCGTCGATATGCAGATCGCCCTTGGCCTGCAGCGAAATATCGATCAGGGAATGGCGCGCCAGCTGCTCGATCATGTGATCGAGAAAGCCGACCCCGGTTGCCACGTCGAAAGCCCCCGTCCCGTCGAGGTTAACGACGGCGCGGATCTCCGTTTCCTTGGTCTTGCGCTCGGCGCTGCCGGCGCGAGCGTCTTTGGCAGGTTTCTGCATGATGAGGACCCTAGCGCACGCCTCTTAGCAATTCGCTTATGCGGACGCAAAAAACACCTCCTCACCCTCAGCGGCCTGTCTCGAAGGGTGCGCTCTCACCCTCACCCGCCTCCCATCAAGGGAGAGGGTTTTTTCGCCGGGCGTCTGCAATTCTTCCCCTCTCCCCTTGTGGAAGGGTTTTGCGCCAGGGTTCAGTAATTTTTCCCCTCTCCCCTTGCGGGAGAGGGTGGCGAGAGGTGCGCAGACGAAGCTCTCGCCGGGTGAGGGGTGTCTCACTTCATCATGCGTCGAGACGCCGCCTTCGGCGGCTCCTCAGCATGAGGTTGAGCGCGGCGGCGGCTCAGCATGGGTTCGCAACCTTAACTCATCGCTGACAGATGCCGATATCGCAGCGCAGCATGAACCACGCTTCTCCCGACGTATTTTACGGCACGACGATCCTGACCGTGCGCAAGGACGGCAAGGTCGTGATCGCCGGCGACGGCCAGGTCACCCTTGGGCAGACCGTGGTGAAGGGCAATGCCAAGAAGGTCCGCCGCGTCGGCGCCGGCAATGTCATCGCCGGCTTCGCCGGAGCGACGGCCGACGCCTTTACCTTGTTCGAGCGGCTGGAGACAAAGCTCGAACGCTTTCCCGATCAGCTGAAACGGGCCTGCGTCGAGCTCGCCAAGGATTGGCGGACCGACCGCTATCTCCGCCACCTCGAGGCGATGATGATCGTCGCCGATCCCGACGAGACCCTGGTGCTGACCGGCAAGGGCGACGTGCTCGAGCCGGACGACAATGTCATGGGCATTGGCTCCGGCGGTTCATTCGCGCTCGCCGCCGCCCGGGCCCTGCTCGATACCGGGCTCGACGCCGAGAGCATCGCCCGCAAAGCCATGGCCATCGCCGCCTCTATCTGCATTTACACGAATGGCGAGGTGGTCATCGAAAGCCTCGACGCGCGATGACCCTTCCGACAGCGGTGAAGCCCGACCTCTTAACCTCTCCCCATCGGGGAGAGGTCGCCGGCTCGGTTTGCGAGCTGGCGGGTGAGGGGGATCCGACGACCGCATGTCCTTGCTGCCTCCCCCTCACCCCGACCCTCTCCCCACAGGGGAGAGGGAGTTGTTCCTGCATCGGCTTCGCATCATGACCTCTTTCTCTCCCCGCGAAATCGTCTCGGAGCTCGACCGGCATATCGTCGGCCAACGGGACGCAAAGCGCGCGGTCGCCATCGCGCTCCGCAATCGCTGGCGCCGCCAGCAATTGAACGACGAGCTGCGCGAAGAGGTGCTGCCGAAGAACATCCTGATGATCGGCCCGACCGGCGTCGGCAAGACGGAGATCTCGCGCCGGCTCGCAAAGCTCGCCAACGCTCCTTTCATCAAAGTCGAGGCCACGAAATTCACCGAGGTCGGTTATGTCGGCCGCGACGTCGACCAGATCATCCGCGATCTGCTCGAGGCCGGCATCGGCCTCGTCCGCGACGCGAGGCGGAAAGAGGTTGAGGCAAAAGCGCAACTGAATGCCGAGGAGCGCGTGGTCGACGCGCTGGTCGGCGCCAATGCCAGCCAAGCGACGCGCGAGACCTTCCGCCGCCGCCTAAGGAGCGGCGAGCTCGACGACAAGGAGATCGAGGTTCAGGTCGCCGATACCGGCGGCATGCCGGCTTTCGAGATCCCCGGCATGCCCGGCAGCCATGTCGGCATGATCAATATCAGCGACATGCTGGGAAAAGCCTTCGGCACGCGGACGAAACCGCGCCGCGTCAGCGTGCGCGACAGCTACCAACTTCTCATGGCGGAGGAATCCGACAAGCTCATCGACAACGACGCCATCGTGCAAGAGGCGATCCGCAACGTTGAGAATGACGGCATCGTCTTCCTGGACGAGATCGACAAGATCTGCGCCCGCTCCGAGCGAATCGGCGCCGATGTCAGCCGCGAAGGCGTGCAGCGCGATCTTCTGCCTTTGATCGAAGGAACGACCGTCGGCACCAAATACGGTCCGGTGAAAACTGACCATGTTCTGTTCATCGCCTCCGGCGCTTTTCATACGGCAAAGCCCTCCGACCTTCTGCCGGAGCTGCAGGGGCGGCTGCCGATCCGCGTCGAGCTTCGGGCGCTGACGCGCGACGATTTCCGCCGCATCCTGACCGAGCCGAAGGCCTGCCTCATCACCCAATATGTGGCGCTGATGAAGACCGAGGGCGTGGAGCTTGAATACACGCCCGAGGCGATCGATGCGATCGCCGACGTCGCCGTCGAGGTGAACACCAATGTGGAGAATATCGGCGCCCGCCGGCTCTCGACGGTGATGGAGCGCATCCTCGACGAGATTTCCTTCGAGGCCGCCGACAAGCAAGGCGAGAAGATCGTCATCGACGCAAAATATGTGCGCGATCATATCGGCGATCTCGCCAAGAACGCCGATCTGTCGAAATTCATTCTGTAGGACGGGAAGCGGCTCGGGCTTGCTCGTCAATGGAGGCCTGGATGCGGACTTTTCTTCTCGCAACGCTTGCCCTCTTGGCGCCGCTTTCGGCGGAAGCCGGAGAGAGCCGTCACTTACGAGGTCGGTGGCGAAAGCTTTGAAGGCTACCGCGCCACGGCCAAAGGTCCGTCGAAGGGCCTCGTCTTGGTCATCCATGACTGGGACGGCCCGGATGCCTATGAGCATAAGCGCGCCGATATGCTGGCCGAGCTCGGCTACGAAGCCTTTGCCATCGATGTGTTCGGCAAGGGCAATCGCCCGGCGACCGTCGAGCTCAGGCGGAAAGAGACCGGCAGGCTCTATCAGGACCGCGAGCGTTTGCGGAAGCTCGTGCTTGGCGGACTGGCGGATGTCGCGCGGCAAGGCGGCGATGCGAAGGCCGTCGTCATGGGCTATTGCTTCGGCGGCACCGCGGCGCTCGAGCTGGCACGCTCAGGCGCCGGCAAGAATGTCGCCGGCTATGCCAGCTTCCATGGCGGACTCGACTCGCCGGAAGGGGACTCTTACCCGAAGGACACGGCCCCGATCTTCATCGCCCATGGCGGCGCCGATAGCTCCGTTACCATGGACCATGTCGCCGAGCTCTCGAAGGAGCTCGAAGCCGCCGGCGTCACTTACGAGATCGAGATCTATTCCGGCGCGCCGCACGGCTTCACCGAATGGGGATCGGACCGTTACCAGAAGCGTGCCGACGAACTTTCCTGGGATGCGTTCCGCGATTTTCTCGGCGTCACGCTCGGCGGCTGATTATCGCGGTTCGGTTCAGGCCTGACGCGACGCGCCGCACGCGCACATAGAGCGCGCCTTCGCCGCCGAGACGGCGCGGCGCCGAAGAGAAGCTCACCACCAGCGGCGCCAGCTCCTTGCTCGACAGCCAATGCGGCACGGCTTTGCGCAAAACGCCGCGCTCATCCTCCTCATAGAAGCTCTTCGCGTTGGCCTCGGCGCCCTTGCCGGTAATCACGAGGACATGCTTCAAGCCGCGGGCTTGAGCGCTTTTGAGGAATTGCCGAAGCCGCGTATGCGCGTCAGCCTGGCGCATGCCGTGCAGATCGAGGCGCGCCTCGACCGCGATCTTCCCCTTATCGAGCTGACGAGATGTCTGCCGGTCGAGCGGCGCGGCGGGCTTCGCAACCGGCTTTGCGCTTGGTGTCTTGATGACAGGGGCAGCGCGGGGCGCCCCCGCCGCTTTCGGTGCTGGCGCCGGCGCGGCCGGAGCCTTTCGCAAAATCTCCGCGGCCTTCCGCTTCTGCAAGGGCGAAGCCGTCGCCGCGACGCGCGCCCATAAGGAAAGGTCGTCGTCCCCCTGGCCGCGCTTTGTCATGGTCAGCTTGCCGGCGCTCCGCTCGGCTTCAGCACGATGAAGACCGCCTTTGCCATGGTGCTGCCGGCGATGTCGCCGGCCTTGTCGCCGGAGCCCCAATAGATGTCGCCGCGCTCCGGCCCCTTGATGGCGGAGCCGACATCTTGGGCCACCATCAGCCGCCGGAAGGGTTTCTTCGCGTCGTCCTTCAGCTTTTCCGCGACGACGAAGATGGGCGTGCCGAGAGCATGATAGGCGGGGTCGACGGCGAGAGTTCGCCCATCCGTCAGGGCCACCCCTTGCGCCCCCACCGGGCCGTCAAGCGCGGAGGGGCCTTTCCGCTCCTCGAAGAAGACGTAGGATTTGTTTTCCCACATCAGGCGTGCGCCGCGCTTCGCATCGGCTTTGATCCAGTTCTTGATGCCGTCCATGGTCATCGATTTCGGCGTGCCTTCGCCGCGTGCCACGAGCGCCTTGCCGATCGAGGTGTAGGGATGTCCGTTCTTGCTCGCATAGCCGAGACGGACGCGGCTCCCGTCGGGGAGCCGCACGCGGCCGGATCCTTGGATCTGCATGAAGAAGAGCTCGACCGGCTCATCGAGATAAAGGATTTCGAGGTCGCGGCCCTTCAGCGCGCCCTTCTCGATTTCTTCGCGCGTATAGAAGGGCACGAGCCCGTCATCCGTCTCGCGCATGGAGGTGAGCTCGCCATTATATTTCGCGCGGAAGACATCCGGCCGCACCGCCACGAGATCTTTAGGCCGCGCATAGACCGGCGTTTGAAACCGGCCCTTCTTGGCGCGTGAGCCGTCGACCTCCGGCTCGTAATAGCCGGTGACAAGGCCCGGCTTGATGTCCTGGACGACGCGGAAGGGCGCAAAATGCGTCTCGAAGAATGTGCGCGCGGCTTCCCGTGTTACCACGCCCGCTCCGGCAAGATCGACGGCGGCGGCGCATGCTTCGGCCTGCGGCGTATCCTTGGCGGATTTTTTGCGGCAAGAGCGGAGAAGAGCGGTGAAGGCCTTTGCGTGATCGTCGTCCGCCCAGCCGGCGATTTCGGCGAAAGCGATCGGATCGAAACCGATCCTCGCCTCTTGCTCCTCTTCCTCCTCCACCCCGAGCGTCCTCAACAGAACGACAAGCGCAATGGTGGCGGCAACCGCGAACAGCAGCAATGCCGCGGCCAAATAACGGCGGGCAAGTACCGCCTCCAGATCTAGATCAATTTGCGGATTCCGTAGCGACAAGCTTCCAATTCGGATTTTTGGAGGTGACATCGCGGCAGAAAGTCCAAATGTCGGTGACTTCACGCACCTTCTTCGGATCCCCTTCCACAACCTCTCCCTCGGCGTCACGCGTCACCGAAATCAGCTTGCTCACGAACTTGACAGTGACATAGGCCGTACGGTTTTTCACCTCTGCCTCGACAATGTCGGCTCTATCGATGCCGACGAGATTGGATTCCATCCGCTCACCGCGAGAATTCCCGCTCGCGGATCGCGGATTCAAAACCTTCGAACACCTCGTTGCTGAGAAGCCCTTGCAAGGTTGGCTCATCGCCCTCGGCAAAGGACATGACGATCATCTCATAGGCGCCCTTGGCGCCATCGAGGAATTGGGCGGGATCGAAACCCTGATCCGCGCGCATCAGCTGCGTGAGCGAGCGCGCGAGCGGGCTGTCCTTCGGAATGTTGCCGCCGAGCTTTGCCTCGATGTCTTCGGCCGATTGCGGTGCCGGCTCGATCGGCGCCGAGCGGCCGCGCGGAAAGGCGACGACAGGCTCATTCGTCTTCGGCCCGCGCTTCTGTTCGGATGCGGAATAGGGATCGAAGGGAGGCCGCTCATTGCCTGTGCGGCGCCCAAGCACGTTACGCAAGCGGAGGAAGATGACCACCGCCAGCACCAAGAACAGTAACGTGTAAATGTCGAAGGCTTCGCTCATACCTTGCCGCCACCCGCGTCCGTGGATTGATCCGCAGTTTTTGCCGAACCGCCTAGGGCCAATATCGGATTGCGCCTAGAGATTTGCCAGCGGGAGCCTCTGGGTTTTAAGGGAATCGCTCAAAACCCCGGAGACGCCAACTTAGGCCATTCAAACCCCTTTCGCCAGCCTTAAGGCCCAAGGGCAGCGGCGCCGGGCTTAGGTGGCAGAAGGCCCAATTGCGGGAGCATGGTGCCCATGCTAGCGAGGAGCCCGACCTTCCAGGGGGAAATCGCAAAATCGCATGGCCCGTAAGCGCAACAAGGACGAGACGCCCGCCAAACGCAACGGCAATGGCGGAGGGACGCCGCCTGAAGCGACCGGCGAAGGCCTGACCGCTCCTGGACAATCAGGCCGCACGCTCGCTCAGCTCAATGTCGTCGGCCAATATATCAAGGATCTGTCCTTCGAATGCCCGGGCGTGCCGGAGACGCTGCGCGAGCCGCCGAAAAATCCGCAGCTGCAGATCTCCGTCAATGTCGGTGCGACTCCGAAGGGCCCTGAGATCTACGAGGTCGTGCTCAACCTCGAAGCGCATGCGACGGCGGAAGCCGGCATCATCTACAATGTCGAGCTCGCTTATGGAGGATTGTTCCGGCTTCGCAATCTGCCAGAGGAATTGCTGCAGCCGGTGCTGATGATCGATTGCCCGACGATCCTCTTCCCGTTCTTGCGCCGCGTGCTTGCCGACCTCACCCGCGACGGCGGCTTCCCGCCTTTGATGCTGGATCCCGTCGATTTTCGCCGGCTCTATGCCCAGAGCCTCTCAGGCGCCGAGGCGCGCCCCGCCGGAAATTAGGCGGCTTCTCCCCGCATCAGCGAGAGCCACAGCGTCTCCGCGCCGAGGGTCGCGACGAAGGCCTCGTGCGCCAATCTTTCTTCGTCAGACAGACGCGGCATGAGCGGAGTGGGACGCCGCCGCGCCCCCTCGCCGGCAGCGTGAACGAGGAGGCTCGGCATACCGCTTGCGGCAAATTCCAGGCGCGCTTGATGGCCGCCCACCAGCTCGACATAGACGGAGGCCAGCAGCCGGCAATCGAGGAGCGCGCCGTGCTTGCCGCGCTCGGAAAGATCGACGCCATAGCGCTTGCAGAGGGCATCGAGGCTGCAAGGGGAGCCGGGATGCCGTCTTCGCGCGAGCGCAAGCGTGTCGACGATGCGGTCCCAGCGCAGCAAGGGCCGCTGCACCCGCTCAAATTCGGCGTTCAGAAAAGCAAAATCGAAGGCGGCGTTATGCGCCACAAGCATGGCCCCCTCGATGAACTCGGCGAAGTCGTCGGCCAACTCGCCGAAGCGAGGCTTCTGGGAGAGGAACTGCAAACTCAGCCCGTGTACCTCATAGGCCGGTTGCGGCATGTCCCGGTCGGGATTGAAATAATGATGCCAGACACGGCCGGTCGGGATGCAGTTGAGAAGCTCGACGCAGCCGATCTCGACGATGCGATGTCCGCCGGTGGGATCGAGTCCTGTCGTCTCGGTATCAAGGATGATTTCGCGCAAGGCCGCTTCGCGTCCAAAAATTAGGTGTGACGGAGGCGCTCCATGACGCGGCCTTCTCGGCCCCGGAGCGAATCAAGAATCTTATCGATCTGATTCTGCATGTCCTCCAGACTGACGCTGCTGTCCACAACGAAGTCAGCGCGGGCCTGTTTTTCCGCATCAGGCATTTGCCGCCGAAGGAGCTGATCGAACTTCTCCGGGCTCATTCCAGGCCGGGCAAGCGCCCGCTCGCGCTGCTGATCCGCCGGCGCGCTGACCACCACCGTCACATCGACCCGGGCTTCGGCGCCGGCTTCGAACAACAGCGGAATTTCCAGCACCGCAAATTCGGCACCCTCGGCTTCAGCCTGGCGCAGGAATGCGATCTCCGCCTCGGCGACGAGCGGGTGAACGACGGCCTCGAGCGCGCGGAGCTTCTCCGGTGCGCCGGCGATCTCTGCGGCGAGCAGCGCGCGGTCCACCACGCCGTCCTGCACGGCGTTTGGGAACAGCTCCGCCACCGCTGGAACGGCCTTCCCGGCATAGAGGCGATGCACTTCCGCGTCGGCGTCGAAACCCGGCACGCCGCGCCGCGCGAATTGGCTCGCCGCGGTCGATTTTCCCATGCCGATCGAACCGGTGAGGCCGATGACGAGCATCAGACCTCCTTCAGCGTCGCGGCGATCTTCTCGCGGAGCTCTGGCGTCACTTGCGGCCGGACGCCGAACCAGCGCTCGAATCCCGGCACCGCTTGGTGCAGAAGCATACCCAGCCCATCCACGACGGCGTTTCCCCGCGCGCGCGCCGCGGCCAGCAAATCCGTCTCGAGCGGATTGTAGACGATGTCGGCAACGACGGCGTCGGGCGTAAGGGCCGAGAGGTCGATTTCGAGTTGCGGCTTTCCCGTCATGCCGAGGCTCGTGGCGTTGACGAGAAGGCTGCAGCCGGAGAGCGCCGCGGCGCGTTCCTCCCACCGAACAACCTCCAGCGGCGCGAAATCTGCGGCGAGCGCTTCGGCCCGCTCGGAGTTGCGGTTGGCGATGCGGATCTGCGAGCAGCCGGCTTCGATAAGCCCATAGAGGATCGCGCGCGCGGCGCCGCCTGCCCCAAGCACCATCACCGGACGCGCGCTTCCGTTCCAGTCCGGAACCGTCTCGGCCAGATGCGTCATGAAGCCATAGGCGTCGCTGTTGCCCGCCTGCAGCGCGCCGTCCTCGTCGAGCCAGAGCGTATTCGCGGCGCCGATCCTGGTTGCCGCCTCGTCGCGATGATCCGCGAGATGAAGCGCGGCTTCTTTGTGCGGCAGCGTCACATTGGCGCCGGCATAGCCACGCATGCGAAGGCTCCGCAGGAAGCCTTTGATCTCCTCCGGGGGGACCGCCTCTTTGTCATAGGTGCCGTCGAGGCCGTAAAGCTGCAGCCAGTAACGATGGATGTCCGGCGAGCGGGAATGGGCGACCGGCCAACCGATGACGCAGGCGCGTGTCATTCATCCCCTCCGAAAACCGCCAGGCTAGCCATCGATGCCGCCTTCGCGGCGAAGCGCGTCGAGCAGCGGCAGAAGCGGCAAACCGAGGATGGCGAAGTAATTGCCCTCGATCTTCTCGAAAAGCTGAATGCCGAGGCCCTCGAGTTGGTAGGCACCGACCGAGCTCAACACCTCTTCGCCGGCGGCGGCGAGATAGCGGCCGATGAATTCGGGGCTCAATCTTCGCATCTTCAGGGTCGAAATCTCGCTATGGGTCCAAATCGTCTCGCCGCCTTTGGCCAAGGCCACGGCCGTGTGCAGGCGATGCGTTTTTCCGCTGAGATCGAGCAGCTCTTTCCGCGCCGCCTCCATGCTTTCGGGCTTGGAGAGGATCGTCGATTCAAATGCCAGCACCTGGTCGGCGCCGATCACGAGGGCGTCCTTTGCAAGCTCGCTCACCGCCTCGGCTTTGGCGCGGGCAAGAACCTCGGCGACATCCTCGGGCGGGAGCACCCCCTCCCCGCCAATGGCCTCTCGAATCGCCGCTTCGTCGAGGCCGGGAGGCTCGACGATGAAGGCAAGACCCGCGGCCTCCAGGAGCCGCGCCCTGATCTTGCTCGATGAGGCGAGGATGAGGGGCGGACGCCCGCTCTGCAGAAAGCCGGTCATCGCCGCCCCTCGGTCGCTTCGGAGTGTGGCTTACGCATCGAGGGCTGGAGCCTCCCGGTCGTGATAAAGGCGAAGGATTGCCGCCGCCGTCTCCTCGATCGAGCGGCGGGTGACGTCGATCACCGGCCAGCCGCGCCTTGCGCAAAGCTGGCGCGTCTCGGCGATCTCCGCGGCGATCGCTTCGCGGTCGACATAGGCGTCGAGATGCGAGGCGGCATGTTCGAGCAGCCGGTTCTGGCGCACCTGCGAGATCCGCTCCGCGCTTGCCACGAGCCCGATCACAAAGGCTTTGGTCGGGGTTTCGAGCCGTGGCGGCAGCGGAACTCCAGGAATCAGCGGCAGATTGGTGGTCTTATAGCCGCGATTGGCGAGATAGATGGATGTCGGGGTCTTCGAGGTGCGGCTGATGCCGACGATGAGGATATCCGCATCGTCGAGATTTTCCGGCAAATGCCCATCGTCATGCAGCATGGTGAAATTGAGCGCCTCGATGCGTCGGAAATATTCGGCATCGAGCACATGCTGGCCGGCGACGCGAGGCGTCGACGGGCGTGCCGAGATAGGATTCGAACACCTGCAGGATGGTCCGCAGCACCGGCACGCAAGGGATGTTGAGCTTCTTGCAGGTCTCTTCGAGGTGATCGGCGAATTCCTGATTGACGATCGTGTAGAGCACGATCCCCGGCGTCGCCTCGACGTCCTTCAGCACCCTTTCGAGCTCCCGGCGGCTGCGCACGAGAGGATGCAGATGCTCGATCGCCCGGACTTGCGAATATTGCACGCCGACGGCCTTGGCGATGGCGACCAGCGTCTCGCCGGTCGCATCGGAGATCATGTGCAGGTGGAAAGACCGGGGGGCATCCATGGCTAGCCATTGGATAACGTTGAACAAGGGACGGGGCAACTCGGGGCCCGCTGTCCTCCTCTCCCCGCATGCTCATGCCTTGCGCGCCCGGCTATGCACAGATTCGCTTATGTCGAGAAAACGACGCCGCATCGGCGACGCCAGCAATACCCTTTTCATCCTGGCATGAACGCAAGCATCTTACGGGGTGTTTTCCAGAAACGCTCCACATGGTCCCCGTCGCGCAAACCAGCGGAAGAATAAGCCTCGCGCGGCGTCCCACGCCCGCACTTAGTCACAGCCAAGTGGCGTGTTGCATGCTCGCGTCGGCAGCTGGAAGGGTCAACCTGTCGATGGGATGGTGACGGCGTTGTATGAACGCTAATCACCGTCCAATAGAAGCAATAGAAACTTTAAGAGAGAATCTCTTTTATGATTTGAGGATCATGCTCCGCGTTCCCAATCCTGAAGATCGAATGCTCAAAGCCCTCGCCGGCAGGAGCGTCTCTCCGCCTCCGCTTTGGCTGATGCGGCAAGCCGGCCGCTATTTGCCGGAATATCGAGCCGTGCGGGAAACGGCGGGGTCCTTCCTCAATCTTTGCCTAAACCCGAAGCTTGCGGCGGAGGTAACGCTGCAACCGCTCCGTCGGTTCGACCTCGATGCGGCGATCGTTTTTGCCGACATCCTGATGGTCCCCTACGCCCTTGGCCAGGCTCTGGAATTTGTCGAAGGTGAGGGTCCGCGCCTTGAGCCTGTCCGGGATAGCGAAGGTCTGGCGCGCCTTGAGCCTGAGGCCGCGGGAGCGCGGCTGCAGCCGGTTTACGAGACACTGGCGAAGGTTCGCGCCGATCTGCCGCCGGAAATCCCCGTCATCGGCTTTTGCGGAGCGCCTTGGACGGTAGCGAGCTACATGGTCGAAGGGGGCGGCAGCAAGGATCAGGCCGCGGCGCGCCGTTGGGCCTATTCCGCCCCGGCATCGTTCCAGCAGCTGATCGATCTCCTGGTCGAGGCGTCGGTCGATTACCTCCTCGGCCAGGTGCAGGCCGGAGCGAGCATCCTGCAAATCTTCGACAGCTGGGCCGGCAGTCTGCCCGAGGATGAGTTCAAGCGCTGGTCGATGCAACCGACGAAAGCCATTGTCGCCGGCGTCAAGGCGGTTGCACCGGCGGTGCCCATCATCGGCTTTCCGCGTGGCTCAGGCGTGCTCGCCGAGAGCTACGCCGCGGAGACGGGTGTTGACGCCATCGGCTGCGACACGGCGATGCCGCTCGGTTACATCCGCGATCACCTCCAGACGCGCCTCCCCGTTCAGGGCAATCTCGATCCTGTTCTCCTTTTGACTGGAGGCGAGGCACTCGAGCGGCGGGTGCAGACGATCCTTCAGGCCCTGTCCGGCGGGCCGTTCGTGTTCAATCTCGGCCATGGGATCTTGCCCGAGACGCCGCCGGAGCATGTCGAAAAGCTTGTGACGCTGGTTAAAAGGGCCTAGTTCCGCATCAATAACGGTGTCATTCCCGCGAAAGCGGGAATCCAGTAATCGCTGACCTATGGGCATCGTGCCCAGCTCTCGGCGCATCAGGGTACTGGATTGCCCGGTTAAGCCGGGCAATGACGTTACACCTCAGGGCTTCCCGAGAATTCTCCCACGTCGATGCTGCTCCTCTACGTCAAGGCATTCCACGTCATCGCCATCATCGCCTGGATGGCGGGGCTCCTCTATCTGCCGCGGCTCTTCGTCTATCACGCCGACGCGAAAACGGGCTCGGAGCTCAGCGAGACGCTGAAGGTGATGGAGCGCCGTCTCCTTCGCTACATCACGACGCCGGCGATGATCGCGAGCTGGATCCTCGGCCTCACCCTCGCTTTCTCCGGCCTGATCGATTGGAAGGCGGATGGCTGGTTCCACGCGAAGCTCGCGCTGGTCCTCCTCCTATCCGCCTTCGCCGGGCTAACCGCGAAATGGACGAAGGATTTCGCCTTGGATCGGAACACGCGGTCCGCGCGTTTCTACAGAATAGCCAACGAAGTGCCGACGCTTCTGATGATCGGGATCGTCATACTGGTGATCGTCCGGCCCTTCTAAAAAGCTGCGGCAAGCTGTTCCGCCCGCCTTTTGGGTCTGCTATAAGATGAGTCGCATCCAATCCGGGGCGCTGTCGCGGCCCGAGCTTCCGCAAGATTTTCGCATTCCCGGAGCGGTGCGCTCTCGAAAAGTCTCGCCTCGCCACCCGAGGCTCTACCTCCCCTTCCCAGAACCCCACTCGCTCTCATGTGGGGCACCATCTTTAGGTTCGCCTATCCCCTTTTGGAGTAGCAGTGCATGCAGGAAATGAAGCTGCAGGACCTCAAATCCAAGTCGCCGACGGAGCTGTTGAGCTTCGCCGAGGAGGTCGCTGTCGAGAATGCGAGCGCCATGCGCAAGCAAGAGCTGATGTTCGCGATTCTGAAACAACTGGCGGCACGCGACGTCGAAATCACCGGGACCGGCGTGGTCGAAGTGCTGCAGGACGGCTTCGGCTTCCTGCGCTCACCGGATTCGAATTATCTCGCCGGTCCCGACGACATCTACGTCTCCCCCTCGCAGATCCGCCGCTTCGGCTTGCGCACGGGTGACACCGTCGAGGGCCAGATCCGGAGCCCGAAGGACGGCGAGCGTTACTTCGCCCTTCTCAAGGTCAACACCATCAATTTCGAGGACCCGGAGAAGCAGCGGCACAAGATCCATTTCGACAATCTGACGCCGCTCTATCCCGATGAGTGGCTGGAGATGGAGATCGAGGATCCGACCAGGAAGGATTTCACCGGCCGCGTCATCGACATCGTGGCGCCGATCGGCAAGGGTCAGCGCGGGCTGATCGTGGCGCAGCCGCGCACCGGTAAGACCATCATCCTGCAGAACATCGCCCATTCGATCACCGCCAACCATCCCGAATGCTATTTGATCGTCCTGCTCATCGACGAGCGGCCCGAGGAAGTCACCGACATGCAGCGTTCGGTGCATGGCGAGGTGATCTCTTCCACCTTCGACGAGCCGGCCTCGCGCCACGTGCAGGTCGCCGAGATGGTGATCGAGAAGGCGAAGCGCCTCGTCGAACATAAGCGCGATGTCGTCATTCTGCTCGATTCGATCACGCGGCTCGGGCGCGCTTACAACACCGTCGTCCCCTCCTCCGGCAAGGTGCTGACCGGCGGCGTGGATGCGAACGCGTTGCAGCGTCCGAAGCGTTTCTTCGGCGCCGCGCGCAACATCGAGGAAGGCGGATCGCTCACGATCATCGCCACGGCGCTGATCGATACCGGCAGCCGCATGGACGAAGTGATCTTCGAAGAGTTCAAGGGAACCGGTAACTCGGAAATCGTGCTCGACCGCAAGGTCGCCGACCGGCGCGTCTTCCCGGCCATCGATATCGCCCGCTCCGGAACGCGCAAAGAAGAGCTGCTGGTGCCGAACGATCAGCTGAAGAAGATGTATGTGCTCCGCCGCATCCTCAACCCGATGGGAACCCAGGACGCGATCGAGTTCCTGCTCGACAAGCTGAAGCAGACCAAGAACAACGGCGACTTCTTCGAGTCGATGAACACGTAACGGGCCACCGCCACCTGAGGCCTGCGAGCTATACACCGTCATCCTGAGGTGCGAGCGTAGCGAGCCTCGAAGGATGACGCCCTTCGCTGTAAATTAGCATCCGTCGAGGGGCGCCATTCGGCGCCCACCTCAGGATGAGGCTCTCGGTGGGCTGCTACGTCTATATGCTCCGCTGTGCCGACGGCTCTTATTACGTCGGTAGCGCTACCGGCGACGACCTCGAACGTCGGGTAAGCGAGCATCAAACCGGTGGCCACCCGGGAAGCTATACCGCGAAACGCCGGCCGGTAACGCTCGTTTGGTCTGAGCATTTCGACCGCATCAGCGATGCAATAGCAGCCGAACGCCAGATCAAGGGTTGGGGTCGCGCCAAGAAGGAGGCGCTGATCAAGAGCGACTGGGATCGCATCCAGTCGCTTGCAAAACGCCGCGCTGGTAAGCCGCAAGCTCCTCCACCATCATCCTGAAGCGTGAGGGAATGGCGCCTCGCTACACCGTCATCCTGAGGTGCGAGCGCAGCGAGCCTCGAAGGATGACCCCTTCAACGCAAGTCAGCATCCTTCGAGGGGCGCCATGCGGCGCCCACCTCAGGATGACGTTTTCTGTGGACTTACCCCGCCACGGAAACCCGCCGCGCCTCCCGTATTGTCTCAATCAGCGCGGCTGCGTCGGTGACGGGCGGCGAGCATTGCGGGCCGATGCAGACATAGGCCGTTGGCTTGCCCTCGATCGCCTGCTTCCCATGCGCCGGCGAGGCCGGAGGCAGCTCCACCCCCTCCCCGATGAATTGCACCAGCGCGCCCGGCAGCGAGATCTCGGCCAGCGCGCGCTTCTGGTCTCGCGCCTCCGCTCCCGGCGGCAGCACGATCACGACATGCGCCGGTGCCAGGGCATCGAGGATGCTGGCGAGAAGGCCGCTATGCGCGAATACGTTGCCGGCGGCGTCGCGCGTGAAGGCCTTTAGAATGAGCTCGGCGCGTTCGCGATAACGCTCCTCCCCGGTGAGGAGATAGAGCTTCATCAGATTGGAGACCATCGTGCCGTTGGCGTTCGGCACCGCCTCATCCATGGCGTTGAGGGTGCGGACGATGAGATCGCCGGTATCGTCCGCGGAGAAATAATATCCGCCCGAGCCTTCGGCCCAATAATGCCGGTCGAGACTCTCGGCCCACGCCCTCGCTTCATCGAGATAGGCGGTCTTGCCGGTGACGCTCGCAAGCGCGAGCGCCGCCTTGATCATATTGGCGTAATCGGCGGCGCTTGCCGGTGCCTTCGCTTTGCCCCTCGCGATAGGAGTGCAGGAGGCGCCCGCCAACCATCATCCGGCTACGGACGAAATCGAAAGCGCGTTCCGCGGCTAAGAGCCAATCGGCGCGCTCGAAGATGTCTGCGGCGTTTGCGAGCGCCGCGATCATCAGCCCGTTCCAATCGGCGAGCACCTTGTCGTCAAAGCCGGGCCGCACCCGCCCCGACCGCCGCTGAAACAGCTTGTCGCGCATCTCGGCAAGACGCGTCTCCGTGTCCGCGTCGCCGAATTCGGACTTCGTTCAGGCGATTGAGAATAGTCTTGCCTTCGAAATTGCCGCCAGGCGTGACGTCGTAAACCTCGGCGAAGAGGCGGGCATCTTCGGCGCCAAGCACGTCTTCGATCTCGGCGAGGGTCCAGACATAGAACTTCCCCTCCTCGCCCTCGCTGTCGGCATCGAGCGAAGCGGCAAAGCCGCCGCCTTCGGTGACCATCTCGCGGAACAGCCAGTCCACCGTTTCGGAAATGCGTTGCGCGAGCAGCGGCGATTTCCCTTCTCGCCACACCTCGCACATCAATTCGAGGATCAGCGCATTGTCGTAGAGCATCTTCTCGAAATGCGGCACGAGCCAGCGTTCGTCGACTGAATAGCGGGCGAAGCCGCCGCCGAGATGATCGTAGATGCCGCCTTGCGCGAGGCGCGCCAGCGTGAGAGCCACGGCGGCCTGCGGTTGCTCCATGCCGTAGCGAATGCCGAGCCGCCAGAGCAGATTGAAGAATTGCATCTGCGGAAATTTCGGCGCGCCGCGGATGCCGCCATGTTCCGGATCGACGATCTGCGTGAGGCGCGGCGCAAGATCGGCAAGCGCCGCGTCATCGGGGATCTGCTCCGAGAGCTGCCGCGGCTTCGGCTCGAACCGGCCGCGCAGCGCCTCGGCATTCTGGCGCGCCTTCTCCGGCTCCTCGCGATAGATGCGCGCGACTTCTTTCAGTACACTGACGAATGACGGGACGGCCATAGCGCGCCTCGCGCGGGAAATAGGTGCCGCCCCAGAAAGGCTCGGCCTCGGAGGTGAGGAACATGGTGAGCGGCCAGCCGCCCTGCTCGCCAAGTTGATGCAGCGCCGCCATGTAGATCGCGTCGACATCCGGCCGCTCTTCGCGGTCCACTTTGATGTTGACGAAGAGGTCGTTCATCACCGCGGCCGTCGCGTCATGCTCGAAGCTTTCATGCGCCATCACGTGGCACCAATGGCAAGCCGCGTAGCCGACCGAGAGCAGGATGGGCTTCCCTGTGCGCTTAGCCTCGGCGAGCGCCTCCGGTCCCCACGCCCACCAGGCCACGGGGTTCTCCTTGTGCTGCAGGAGATAGGGGCTCGTTTCCTCGCCCAGTCGATTTACGGCTACGCGTTCCTGCATTGGCTCCCTCTTTCGGCTCGCTCTAGGATAACGCCATGAGCGAAGAGTTGGGCGAGCAGACGACGGAAAAAGGCACCGCGGGCACGATCTGCGCGCTGTCGAGCGGCCAGGGCCGTGCCGGCATCGCAATCATCCGGATTTCCGGCCCTGATTCCGCGGAGGCGATTACTGCGTTGGCGGGAGCGCTGCCCCCTCCCCGCCAGGCCGCGCTTCGCAGCTTGAAGGATCCGCGGAGCGGCGCGCTCCTCGATCGCGGCATCGTTCTCTGGCTGCCGGGGCCGAACAGCTTCACCGGCGAGGACATGGCCGAGCTGCATGTGCATGGCGGCCGCGCCGTGATCGGCGGCGTGATCGACGCGCTGCTCGGTCTTGGCGGGATGCGCCTCGCCGGGCCCGGCGAGTTTGCGCGGCGGGGCTTCGAGAACGGGAAGCTCGACCTCACCGAGATGGAAGGCCTTGCCGACCTCGTCAACGCCGAGACCGAAGCGCAGCGGGGCCAGGCGCTCGCTCAAGCCCAAGGCGGAAGCCGCCGCCTTTATGAAGCCTGGCGCGCCGAGCTCGTAAAGGCGCAAGCTTTGACGGAGGCGGGGCTCGATTTTGCCGACGAGACCGATGTCGCCGCCGACGTCGCCGTCCATGCCGATGCGATCGCCGCAAAGCTGATCGGCGCCATTGGCGAGCAATTGTCGGCCCGGAGCGGCGAGCGACTGCGCGAGGGCTTTCGCGTCGTCATCGCCGGTCCCCCGAATGCCGGCAAATCGAGCTTGCTGAATGCACTGGCAGAGCGCGACGTCGCCATCGTCTCGGAAGAGGCGGGGACAACGCGCGACGCCATCGAAGTGCATCTCGATCTTGGCGGCTTGCCGGTCATCGTCACCGACACCGCGGGCTTCCGCGAAGCCGCGGGCGCCGTCGAAAGCGAGGGCATCCGGCGCGCTCTTGCGAAGGCGGCGTCGGCGGATCTCGTCCTCTGGCTCAACGATGCGACAGTGCCGCCCAGGGAGCCGCCGTCCGAACTGACCGAGGGTGACGCGGAGTTGGTGCCCGTCCAAAGCAAGATCGATCTTGCGATCTGCGCGGGACGCAGCGGCCTCTCGGTATCGGCCAAGACGGGCGAGGGGCTGCCGAGCCTCGTTGCCCATTTGGAGGAGCGCGCCGGCGACGGGCTTTCCGGCGGCGAGCCGGCCGTCGTTACCCGTGCCCGCCATCGCGCCGAGCTTCAGGCCGCGATGGAGGCGCTGCAGCGCTACCGCTGCGAGACGGGCGGGCCCGAGCTGAAGGCCGAAGAGCTCCGCCTCGCCGCCCGGCATCTCGGGCGGCTCACGGGCCGCATCGATGTGGAGGAGGTGCTCGGCGCCATCTTCTCGGAGTTCTGCATCGGGAAGTAGCGCCCTCACCATCGGGAAATAACCCCTCATCCTGAGGTGCGAGTGCGAAGCACGAGCCTCGAAGGATGTTGCGATCACTCACGGGCTGCCATCCTTCGAGGGACGCCTCCGGCGTCCGCCTCAGGATGAGGCTGAGGAGTGGTTCAGCGTCGTCGTTGTTTCACGTGAAACATCTGCCCGCTTTGACGCCGGACCGCGAAGCGCTTACCTAGCGGCCATGAAGACGCGCTTCGACGTGATCGTTATTGGCGGCGGACATGCCGGTTGCGAGGCTGCCTCGGCGGCGGCGCGCATGGGCGCGCGAGTCGCGCTGATCACGCACAAATTCTCGACGATCGGTGAGATGTCCTGCAACCCCGCCATCGGCGGTCTCGGCAAGGGGCATCTCGTGCGCGAGATCGATGCGCTTGACGGGCTGATGGCGCGCGTTGCCGACGCGGCCGGCATTCAGTTCCGCGTGCTGAACCTCAGCAAGGGACCGGCGGTGCAGGGGCCCCGCGCCCAAGCCGATCGGAAGCTTTATCGCCAAGCGATGCAGGAGGCGATTTCCGCAACGCCCAATCTCGATGTGATCGAGGCGGCGGTCGAAGATCTGATCGTGGTCGAGGGTCGGGTCTGTGGAGTCGCAACAGCCGACGGCCGCGAGATCAGCGCGGGCGCCGTCGTGCTCACCACCGGCACGTTCCTCTCCGGTCTCATCCATATCGGCGAGAAGAAGATCCCCGCCGGCCGCATCGATGAAGCGCCGGCGCTCGGCCTGTCGAAGCGCCTCTACGGCCTTGGCCTTCGCATGGGCCGGCTGAAGACGGGAACGCCGCCGCGGCTTGACGGGAGGACCATCGAGTGGGATCGCCTGCAGGTGCAGGAAGGCGACGACCCTCCTCAGCCCTTCTCGTTCCTGACCACACGCATAACGACGCCGCAGATCGTCTGCCACATCACGCATACGACTGAAGAAACGCATGCCATCATTGCCGCCAACCTCACACGCGCGCCGATGTATTCCGGCGAGATCAGAAGCGTCGGCCCGCGCTATTGCCCGTCCATCGAGGACAAGGTGGTGCGCTTCAAGGAGCGCGAGAAGCACCAAATCTTCCTCGAGCCCGAAGGCCTCGACGACGACACGGTCTACCCGAACGGCATCTCCACGTCGCTTCCCGAGGAGGTGCAGCACGCCTTTCTCGCCACCATCCCGGGTCTCGAGCGGGTGCGGGTGAAGCGGCCGGGCTACGCCATCGAATATGACTATGTCGATCCGCGCGAGCTCTCGGCCGGACTCGAGGTCAAGGCCGCGCCGGGCCTCTATCTCGCCGGGCAGATCAACGGCACCACCGGCTATGAGGAGGCGGCGGGGCAGGGCGTCGTCGCCGGCATCAACGCCGCGCTCAGCGCCTCCGGCCGCCGCGAGCCTTTCACCGTGACCCGCGCCGACGGCTATCTCGGCGTGATGATCGACGACCTCGTCACGCGCGGCGTCGCCGAGCCCTATCGCATGTTCACCTCCCGCGCCGAATACCGGCTGACGCTCCGCGCCGACAACGCCGATCAGCGGCTGACGCCGCTTGGCCTGTCGATCGGATGCGTCGGAGCGGAGCGCTCCGCGAGTTTCGCCGCAAAGGCGAGGGCGCTCGCCGAAGGGGAAGCGCTCCTCAAAGAATTGACGCTGACTCCGGACGAAGCCGGGCGCGCGGGGCTAACGATCAACCGCGACGGGCGGAGGCGCAGCGCCTATGAGCTGCTCTCCTATCCTGAGATCGGCCTTCACCGCCTCAAGCCGATTTGGCCCCAGATCGGCGAGATGCAGCCGCGGATCGCGGAGCAGCTCGCCGTCGATGCACGCTACGCGGTCTATTTGAAGCGGCAGGAAGCGGACATCGCCGCCTTCCGCAAGGATGAGGCGATGGCCATTCCAACCGGATTCGCCTTTGATGCCATTCCTGGCCTGTCTAGCGAGCTGCGGCAAAAACTTGGTGCTTCGCGCCCCGCCAGCCTTGGCCAGGCTGCCCGTCTCGACGGCATGACGCCGGCGGCATTGATGCTGATCTTGGCGCATCTGAAGAAGGGCGAGCGGTGGAAGACCGCTTGAGGGCGGGAGCCCGTCCGAGCGGAATCCCACTGTTATCTCCCATCAGAGGCCCTGAGGAGTTCGCCACAGCCTTCGATGTTCCACGTGAAACAATCGGCAAGCTGACGCGCTACGCGGAACTCCTCGAAGCCTGGCAGTCGCACACCAATCTTATCGCCAAGAGCACTTTGCCGGAGATTTGGGACCGGCATTTCGCCGATTCCGCCCAGCTTCTTGCGCCTCGCGCCTGCCGCGAAAGTCTGGCTCGACCTCGGCTCCGGCGCCGGTTTCCCCGGACTCGTGATTGCCATTCTCGGTGCGAATCACGCTAATTTCGTCGTGCATCTCGTCGAAAGCACCGCCAAGAAATGCGCCTTCCTCGCCGAGGTCGCGCGACAGACCGAAGCGCCTGTGGAGATCCACTGCATGCGCGTTGAAGAGCTTGAGCGGAGCGATAAAAACCTGAACCCTGAGGTGGTCTCCGCGCGGGCGCTCGCACCGTTGCCGCGGCTGCTCGAACTGGCTGCGCCATGGCTCCGGCGGGGGTCGAAGGGGCTGTTTTTGAAGGGCAGGGATTTGGCAAACGAGATGCGCGATGCCGAACGGCGCTTTCGTTTCAAGGCAGTGATGCACCAGAGCCTGACCTCGGCGGAGTCCGCCATCCTCGAAATCTCCGACCTCGGCATGCGCGGCAAGCGAGGGGCAGGATGAGCAAGGCCCGCCGCGCCCGCGTCTTTGCGCTCGCCAATCAAAAGGGCGGGGTCGGCAAGACGACGACGGCAATCAATCTCGGGACGGCGCTTGCCGCGATCGGCGAGCGCGTCCTCATCGTCGATCTCGATCCGCAGGGAAATGCGAGCACGGGGCTCGGCATCGATGAACGCGCGAGCTCGACGGCGGATGTGTTAACCGGTCGTTTACCAATCTCGGCGGTCAGGATCGAAACCCGCGTCCCGGGCCTCTCGCTCGTCCCGGCCACCATCGATCTTCTCGCCTTCGAGCGCGACTCGATGTCGGCGAGCGGGCGGCATTATCGCTTGAGGGATGCCATCGCCTCGCTGCTCAGTGCGGAAAGCGAGGAGACCGGCACGACCTATATTCTGATCGACTGCCCGCCCTCGCTGAATTTACTAACCGTTAACGCTCTGGCGGCAGCCGACGCGGTGCTCGTGCCGCTGCAATGCGAATTCTTCGCGCTTGAGGGCTTGGCGCAGCTCCTGAGCACCGTCGAGGAAATCAGGGTCCGGCTCAATCCGAAGCTCACAATCCACGGTGTGGTGCTCACGATGTACGATCAGCGCACCTCGCTGTCGGATCAGGTGGTGGACGATGTCCGTCGCGTGCTCGGCGACAAGGTCTACGCGACGATCATTCCGCGGAATGTGCGCGTGGCGGAATCGCCGTCGCACGGCACGCCGGTGCTTCTCTACGATTACCGGTGCTCCGGGAGCCAAGCCTACATCAAGCTTGCCTCCGAAGTGATCGAGCGCGAGCGGCGCATGCGGGCGGCGTGAGGCAGGCGGAATTCAGGAGGCAAAGATGGCGGCAACCATGCACAAGATGAGGCTCGGACGAAGCCTCGCATCCCTCATCGGGGAGGGCGACATCCCCGAGGCGCTGGAAGGCCAGCGCACGATCCCGCTCGATGCCCTGCGCCCGGGGCGCTTCAATCCCCGCCGCTCTTTCGGCGAGGATCAGATCGCCGAGCTCGCCGCCTCCATCCGCGAGCGGGGCTTGGTGCAGCCGATCGTCGTGCGGCCGCTGCCCGGCGAAGCGGAGCGTTTCGAGATCGTCGCCGGCGAGCGGCGATGGCGCGCGGCGCAAAAGGCGAAGCTGCACGAAGTGCCGGTCGTCATTCGCGCGCTGTCGGATCAGGAAGCGCTCGAGCTTGCCATCATCGAGAACGTCCAGCGCGAGGATCTCAACCCGATCGAAGAGGCCGAAGGCTATCAGGCCCTCATCGACGGACATGATTACACGCAAGAGGATCTCTCCAAGGTCATCGGCAAAAGCCGCAGCCATCTCGCCAACACGCTCCGATTACTCAAGCTGCCGGAAGCGGTGCTGGAGGCGGTGCGCGGCGGTTATCTCAGCGCCGGTCACGCGCGCTGCCTGATCGGTCGCAGCGATGCGGCGAGGCTCGCCGAACGCATCGTCGCGAATGGCTTATCCGTGCGCGAGACGGAGGCGCTCGTTGCGGGCGAGGGGAAGCGGAGTGCGAAGCCGAAGAAAGCTGCGAAGAGCGCCGATACGCGCGCCGCGGAAGCGGAGCTGAAAGAGGCGCTCGGCCTTGACGTCTCCATCCAGTCGCGCCGCGGCGAGAAGGGCGAGCTTCGCATCCGCTACGCGTCGCTCGAACAGCTCGAGGACATCCGGCACCGGTTGATGCGGCGTCCTGGCCACCGCTAGTCGCGGGCTTCACTCTTTTGGAGGCGTGAGAAAGCTCTGCCGGCTGACCCCCTCACCCGGTGAGAGCCTCGCTCCGCTCACCTCTCACCGCCCTCTCCCACGAGGGGAGAGGGGATAGATTTGGCGCCGGCGAAAAACCCTCTCCCTCGATGGGAGAGGGTGCCGAGCGAGTTAACTCGCGAGGCGGGTGAGGGTGACAGCGAGCAGATACGAATAATCTTGACCGCTAGTCGCGGAGGAATTCCTCGGCCTTAAACAAGGACTTGAAGGGGACGCCGGCCGCAGCATAAAGCTCGGCCGCGCCTTCGCCGCGGTCTAGGATCGAGATCACGACCGCCACCCGGCCGCCGGCCTCCCGCACCAATTCGACCGCCTGCATTGCCGACCCGCCGGTGGTGGTGACGTCTTCGACAATGACCGCGGTCCGTCCGGCAAGGTCGAGGCCTTCGATGCGCTGCCGCGTGCCGTGATCCTTCGGCGCCTTCCGCACGAAGAAACCGAGCAGCGGCCGCCCTGCCGCGAGGCTCCGGATCGCGACCGGCGCGATCATCGGCACGGCGCCCATCTCGATGCCGCCAATGCAATCGGCCTCGATGCCATCGAGCTCGCCGACGATGAGATCGGCGAGGAGGGCGGCGCCTTCAGGATGCAGCATGGTCGGCTTGCTGTCGAAATAGTAGGCACTCTCCTTCCCTGACGCGAGCGTAAAGCGCCCGCGCCGGAACGAGCGCTCCTTGATCAGATCGAACAGATGCTGCCGGGAATTAGTCTGCACGCTCGTCGCTCCGCCGATGTCGAGGCACGCTCCTACACCTGCTCCTCAAGGTGAGCAACTGCTCACACACGAACGATCGCTGGTTCGTCGTTGCGCCGCGTCAGCGTCAAGACAAGCTGCTCCGCTTGCGCGCGCTGCAGCTCGGGCGCGAGGCGAGCATCCCTGACCGTTGCCTGAATCGGCGGCAAGGACTCGAACAGACGCCGCGCGCCGAGACGCCGCGCATGCGCGATGAAGGCCGCTTCGCGCTTGAAATGGGGTCGTGGCCGCATGCTGCGAAAGACTTGCTCCGCGCCTCCGCCGCCGGCAAGGACCGTTGCGGCACGATGCAGTTGGGTGAAATGCCGGCCGAGCGCCGCGATGACGCTCTGCACATCGGTTCCCGCACCGTCGAGGCGGGCAAGCTCGCGCAAGGCCTCCTCGCGGGCGCCGCCGCTCACGGCATAGACGAAATTCTCCACGGCGATCTCGGCACTGTCCCCCACCACCGCGTCTATGTCTTCGGCCAGAACCTCGCCGCGATCGGCGGCAAAGAGCGCGAGCTTCGTCACTTCCATGCGCGACAGGGCCTGGTCGGCGCCGAGCCTGCTCGTCAGATACGCCTTCGTCTCGGGGGCGATCGCGAGCCGCGCTTTGCCCAGCTCGTCATCGATGAGATCCGAAAGGCTGCTCTCATCGGTGAAGCAGGCGATCGCCGCCGCGGTCGGGTGCTTCTCGAACAGCTTGCGCAAGGCAAAGTCCGGCCTAAGCGCGCCGGCTTCAACGATCAATGCACCGGCGCTCGGCTCCTCGAGCAGCGCCTTTAGGGATGGCACATCGATGCGCGCTCCGGCGCCGATGCGCACCACCTTCCGGTCGGCGAACATCGGAATGGTGCGAAGCTCGACCTCGATGCGCGACGGATCGGCGGCAACGTCCCGCTCGTCGAGACGGACGATCTCGCCGCCGCGTCCCGCCGCGGCGCTCGCGAGTTGCCCGGCGCGCTCGCCGACAAGGCCGGCGTCAGGTCCATAGACGAGGATTGCGTGACACGATGAGCCGAACGCTTTCAGCGCCCGGGCGAACATTCCCGTTTTGTAAGCGACCATTGGTTAGAGCAGGCGGTTAAGCCTTGGCGCTAAGCCGCGCGCGATAGGAAGGCGGCGACCCGGACCTTGATGACTTCGGCGACCGTGCGGGCGGCACGATTCTCGGCGTCGTAGCGGGCGCGCACATTCGAGAAGATGGTCTGCACGCGCTCGAATGCCGCTCTCGAAGTGGCCTTCCCCTCCATCAGCACTTTGCCGTTCGGATCGGTCAGCTTGAAGATGGCGTTCAGCTCGTAGACCTGACCTTCGACGTCGCCAGACCGCCGCACGAGCTCGCTCTGAATCGATTCCTTGACGGAGACGTCGAGCTTAAAGCGCGTCGGCTCGGCCGCACCGCCACCGGTATTGGTGAAGATCAGCTCGTTGCGGACCCGCTGCCCCACGCGCCCGGGGATGGGAGCGATGTCCACGCTCTTCATCACGGTCGCAAGGCGCGAGCCGCCGGCCGTCGTGCCGTAAAGCGGCTGGATGCCGCAGCCTGCCAGGCCAAGGCCGGCAGCCAGCAACACAGCGGCAGACATGGGTCTACGCCACGACATTGACGATCCTCTGCGGAACGATCACGACCTTCTTGATTTTGCGTCCCCCGATGGCGCGCAGCACATTTTCGAGCTTTAGCGCCGCCGATTCAATATCTTCTTTTGAGGCGTCGCGCGCAATCCTCAATTCGTCCCGCCTCTTGCCGTTCACCTGCACGGCGATGGTCACAATATCCTCTTCGAGGAGCGCCGGGTCGGCGACCGGCCAGGGCTCCGCGGCCAAAATCTGCGATTTGCCGAGCAAGGCCCAGCATTCCTCGGCGAGATGCGGAACCATGGGAGCGGCGATTCTTGTCAGCATTTCAGCAGCTTCACGTAGCGCGAAGCCAACATCGGGGGCCGGATCGGTGCCGGCCTTCTGCAGCGCGGCGGAAAGGGCGTTGGCCAGTTCGTAGATCTGGGCGATGGCCACATTGAATCTGAGCTTGTCGATGGCCGCCGTGACGGCCGCCACGGCCCTGTGGCTTGCCCGCCGCAACTCCAAGGCCTCGGGTCCAAATTCTTGCGGAGGTGTTGCTTCCCGGCCCTTCTCGGTCGCCTCCTTCACCAGGCGCCAAATCCGCTGCAGGAAACGATAGGCGCCCTCGACGCCCCCGGAGGTCCATTCGATGTCGCGCTCAGGCGGCGTGTCGGACAGCATGAACCAGCGCGCGGTGTCGGCACCGTAGGCGGCGATGATGTCGTCCGGATCGACGACGTTCTTCTTCGACTTCGACATCGACTCGATCGGCCCAACGAGGATCGGCTCTCCGGTCTCGGCGTGCGTGACAGTGCCGTCGCGGCGGACGATTTCTTTCGGCGTGACCCATTTGCCGCCCGCGTCCTTGTAGGTCTCGTGCGTCACCATGCCTTGGGTGAACAGGCCCTTGAAGGGCTCGTCGATCTTGGTGTGGCCGGCGCGGTGCATGGCGCGCGTGAAGAAGCGCGCATAGAGGAGGTGCAGAATCGCATGCTCGACGCCGCCGATATATTGGTCGACCGGCAGCCAATAGGCGACGGCATTCGAATCGGTCGGCACGTCCGCATGCGGGGAGCAGAAGCGCGCGAAGTACCAGGACGAATCGACGAAGGTGTCCATCGTGTCCGTCTCGCGCGTCGCCGCCTCGCCGCATTTCGGGCAAGCGACATGCTTCCAGGTCGGATGCCGGTCGAGAGGATTGCCCATCCCGTCGAAGCTCACATCCTCGGGAAGCTTGACGGGAAGATCCTCCTTCGGCACCGGCACGATGCCGCAACGGGGACAATGCACCATCGGAATGGGGCAGCCCCAATAGCGCTGACGCGAGATGCCCCAGTCGCGCAGGCGGTATTCTGTGCGGCGCTTTCCTTGCGGCTCCCCCTCGACATTTCTGCCTTCGAGGTGCTCGGCCATCTTCTCTTTGGCGGCCGGAACGGCGAGCCCATCGAGAAAGCCGGAATTGATCATCGTGCCGTCGCCAGTATAGGCCTCATCGGCGATGGCGAAGGTTGCGGGGTCCGCGCCCGGCGGCAGCACTACCGGAATGACGGGAAGGCCATAGGCGCGGGCGAAGTCGAGGTCGCGCTGATCGTGCGCGGGACAGCCGAAGATGGCGCCGGTGCCGTATTCCATCAGAATGAAATTGGCGATGAAGACGGGGAGCAGCGCCCCGTCGATGACGGGATGCTTCACGCGAAGCCCGGTGTCGTAACCCTTCTTCTCTTGCGCCTCGAGCTCGGCGGCGCTGGTGCCGGCCTGGCGGCACTCCTGGATGAACTGCGCCGCATCCGCATCATCTTTAGAGATCGCCGCGGCGATCGGATGGTCCGGCGAAATCGCGATGAAGCTCGCACCGAACAGCGTGTCGGGACGCGTGGTGAAGACCTCGATTGCCGAGCTGCCGGGTTTGGCGCTCTCGAAGCGGACCAGGAGTCCCTCCGAGCGGCCGATCCAGTTCGCCTGCATCAGCCGCACCTTCTCCGGCCAGCCCGGAAGCGCATCCAGCGCGCCCAACAGCTCGTCCGCAAATTCGGTGATGCGGAAGAACCATTGCGGCAGCTCGCGCTGCTCGACGAGCGCGCCCGAGCGCCAGCCGCGGCCGTCGATCACTTGCTCATTGGCGAGCACGGTCTGATCGACCGGATCCCAATTCACATTGCGCTTCTTGCGGTCGACCAGCCCCGATGCGTGCAGATCGAGAAACAGCTTCTGCTGCTGGTGGTAATAGGCAAGGTCGCAGGTGGCGAATTCGCGCGACCAATCGAGCGAAAGCCCCATACTCTTCAGCTGCCCGCGCATGGTGGCGATGTTGTCGTAGGTCCATTTGGCGGGATGGATGCCGCGCTCGATGGCGGCATTCTCCGCCGGCATGCCGAAGGCGTCCCAGCCCATCGGATGCAGAACGTTATGCCCCTTGGCGCGCATGTAACGGGCGACGACGTCGCCCATCGTGTAATTGCGCACATGCCCCATATGGATGCGCCCCGACGGGTAGGGGAACATCTCCAGCACGTAATATTTCGGCTTGGGGTCGTTCTCGTCCGCCTGGAAGAGATGTTGCTTCTCCCATTCGGCCTGCCAGCGCGGCTCCGCGTCACGGGGATTGTAGCGGTCGGACGACATTCTCGATGGTCTCTATTCTGGGCCGGTCAATCGGCGGCAGCTCCAGCGCATCCTCTAGTCAGGGAAGCCGACGCGTTGCAAGCGCCGCGTGGTTGCGAGCGCTCGCACCCTCTGCCATCCAACTGGAATGGACGAACAGCAAGGCGTGGCTGAAGCGCTTCGCGCGACGCTCGACGAGATCGCCGGCGCAGCGCGCGCCCGCAATCGCGATCCTCATTCCGTGCGGCTGATCGCCGTGACGAAGACCGTGCCGGGAGAAGGCATCGAGGCGGCGATCGCCGCGGGGCAGCGTCTCTTCGGCGAGAACCGCGTGCAGGAAGCGAAAGCGAAATGGCCGGCGCTGAAGGAGCGCCACCCTGAGATCGAGCTGCATCTCATCGGTCCGCTGCAGTCGAACAAGGTGCGCGAGGCGGTAGAGCTGTTCGACGTCATTCATAGCGTCGACCGGCCGAAGATCGCGCGGGCCCTTGCGCGAAGAGATGGAGCGGAGCGGCAGATCTCCGCGTCTCCTCGTGCAGGTGAACACCGGCGAGGAGCCGCAAAAAGCGGGCGTTATCCCGACGCGAGACGGCGGCCTTCGTCGAGGAGTGCCGCAACACATACGGACTGCCGATCGAAGGGCTGATGTGCATCCCGCCTTTCGACGAGGAGCCGTCCATGCACTTTGCCCTGCTGGCAAAGCTTGCCGCCGAGCTGGGCCTCAATGAATTGAGCATGGGGATGAGTGGCGACTTTAAGAAGGCGATCGCCTTCGGCGCGACCTATGTGCGCGTCGGCACGGCGATCTTCGGCGCGCGCGACGCGACGGCGGAGACGAGCGACGCTTAGCGGCTGAGGATGAGGGCGCTCTTTCGCGTCACTTGCCGAAGCAGAGCAAGGAGATCGCGTCTTGATAGCGCGACGCAGCCATCGGTCGGCGGATAGCCGTCTCGCGCCAAATGCATGAAGATGGCGCTGCCCTTGCCTCTGATGCGCGGCCTGTCGTTGTAACCGAGCACCACCACAATGTCGTAGAGATGGTCCGACCGCATCAGGCCTTCGGCGCCCGGTTCGACGAACGCGCCGGACGAACCGGTTGTAGCTCGCATGCCTCGGATCGTCGCACCAGGAATCGCCCGCCCGAATGGGGCGGCAGGGAAGCCGCGTTCGAGGCTTTGCGATGCGATCGGCGCGCCAGAACACTTCGCGAAAAGAGAGCCGGCCGATCGGGGTGCCGCCATCGCCCTCACGCTTCAGCGTTCGTAAGCCGGCACGTCCGAGCGCCGCGCGCAACACTTGGCCCCGAAACGCGATCAAGGCGCGTTGGGGAGAGCCGGGAACGCTTCTGGCGAAAACGCCGCGGGTTCCATAGAACTCCATGCTTTGCTTTAGTTTTTTGCGGCTTGGGGGCGGCCGGTAGCGCTTGTCCAGGCGCGCGCCCGCGCTTAATGTTTTGCCTTTCGGGGATATGGCGGGGATGCCCATGCGAAATGCGCGCAAGATCCTGATCATCGACGACGATGACGAGCTTCGCGATTCATTGAGCGAGCAGCTCTCGCTGCATGAAGAGTTCGAGACGGTGCTCGCCGCCAATGCGTCGGACGGCCTCAAACTTGCGCGCAACAATCACGTCGATCTCATCCTTCTCGATGTCGGCCTTCCCGATCTCGACGGCCGCGAGGCCTGCAAGGTCTTGCGCCGCAACGGCTTCAAAGGCCCCGTGGTGATGCTCACCGGGCAAGTCTCCGATTCCGACACGATCCTCGGCCTCGAATCCGGGGCCAACGACTATGTGACGAAGCCCTTCAAGCTCGGCGTCCTCCTCGCCCGCATCCGCGCTCAGCTGCGCCAGCACGAGCAAAGCGAGGATGCCGTCTTCACCATCGGACCTTACACCTTCAAGCCGGCTTCGAAGCTCCTCGTCGATGGCGGCGGCGGCAAGATCAGGCTGACCGAGAAAGAGACCTCGATCCTCAAATATCTCTACCGGGCCGGAGAGCGGGTCGTCACCCGCGACGTGCTGCTGCACGAGGTCTGGGGCTACAACGCCGGCGTCACCACGCACACGCTGGAAACGCATATTTACCGGCTGCGGCAGAAGATCGAGAAGGACCCGTCGCAGGCGGAGCTGCTCGTCACCGAGACTGGCGGCTACAAGCTGCTGCCTTAACGTCAAAAACCCCTCACCCGGCTCGGACCTCGCGAAGCTCGCTCCTCGCCACCCTCTCCCGCAAGGGGAGAGGGGAAAAGACGCGGCTCTTACCAAAACCCTCTCCCCTCGTGGGAGAGGGTGTCACGCCGCCGTCGGCGGTGTGACGGGTGAGGGGGGCGGTGCCATTGATGTTATGAAAGTCCCCCACCCGGCTCGCGGCTTCGCCTCTCGCCACCCTCCCCATGACGGGGAGGGAGTCACTCCACGACGAAATCGGCGATGATGGGAACGTGGTCTGAGGTGCGCGGCCAGTCGCGCGTTTCCTCGGCCACGCGGAGCGAAATTGCGGCGCCCTCGAGCGCCGGCGTCGTCCAGACATGATCGAGACGCCGCCCGCGATTGGACGCCCGCCAGTCCCGCGCGCGATAGCTCCACCAGGTGTAGAGCTTCTCTTCCGGCGGCACATGCCGGCGCATCACATCGATGAAACGGTGCGAGGCGATCACCCGCTCGAAACGCTCGACCTCGGCCGGCGTATGGCTGACGACGCGCAAGAGCTGCTTATGCGACCAGACGTCGGTGGGGAGCGGCGCCACATTGAGATCGCCGACCACGATCATGCGGTTCTTGCGCTTCTCCCGCGTCTTCGCAAACCACGCTTCCATCGCTTCGAGGAAATCGAGCTTGTGCCGGAATTTCGGATTGAGCACGGGATCGGGAATGTCGCCGCCGGCCGGAACGTAGATGTTGTGCAGGACGACGGGCCGCGTGGCTTCGAGCCCGTCAAAGGCCACGGAGAGATGCCGGGCATGCCCGCGCCCGCAAATGTCGCGCCGCTTCACGGAGGTGAAGGGGAGGCGCGAAAGGATTGCGACGCCGTGATAGCCCTTCTGCCCTGAGACGGCGACATGCTCGAAGCCGAGCGCGCGGAGCGGCAGCTCGGGGAAGCTGCCGTCGATGCATTTGATCTCCTGCAGGCAGAGAATGTCCGGCCGCTCGGCGCGCACGAAGCGCTCGACGAGATCGAGCCTGATCCTGACGGAGTTGATGTTCCAGGAGGCGAGGCGGAAACGCATGGCGCTAGATTGATGGCGGCCGCCGATTGCGCAAGGGCCCGCTTTGGCCTTCTATCGAAACGACCTTGGCGGCTACTTGGCCAGATTTGCGAAGGATCGCCAAAAGAAAGGCGCCCAACCGCTGCGCGTGGTTGGGCGCCAGAAGCGCGTGTTTTGCGCGCGCACGCCGGGAGGGAAGCCGGCGCGGGCGGTCCACATCTTCGGCTAGACGGGGGGCACTACCGATGAAAGCGATGTGGGCCGCTTCTGACGCAGAAATATGAGCCTCCGCCCAAGATTTCAACCGGTGCGCAGTGAAAATTTTAAAGTTCGGTTAAGGTCAGGCGTGCTGCGAAAGCAAGTCCCTGATTCTCGGCCACTTTCGCTTGCTTAACAACTTCGTGAGGCTGGCCTTTCGCCCGATCTCAGGGGCCAAGCAGCCTACTGGAAGGGCTGGAACGAGGTCTTGGCCGTAAAGAAATCGGCGGCAACCTTCCGCCCCGCGGACAGATCGTCGATGGTGACCGTGGTTGCAAGCCCCTGGGCATCGTAGATGACCCATTGCTTCAGCTTCACCTCGGGATCCGTCCAAAATTCGAGCTTGATCTCGCCGCCGCCGTCGCCGCTCTTATCTTCGAGCGTCACGGCCAGCGTGCCGTCCCCGCGCTCCGCCCCGATGATGCGGGAGTCGCGCCCGAGATCGACGGATTCGGCGAGCAGCAGCCGGAACGGCGTCGATTGCAGCGGATATTTCTCGATGGTCTTCAGCTCCGAATCCTCGATGGCGAGGAAGTGGCCGTCGGAGATGATGCGGAGCGCGCTAGGCGGGGCATAGTCGAAGCGAAGCTTGCCGGGCCGAAGGACATAGAAGCGGCCGGTCGCCTTCTTGTTGCTGGCATCGACTTGCTCGAACGTCCCTTGCAGGCTGGTGATGGAGTTGAAATAGGTGTTGATCTCCTTCACCGCCGCGTCGCGCTCTTCGCCGAGGAGCGGGGTATGCTTCGGCGCCGCCTCGACGGCGGCATCCCAGCCGGCGCCTTCATCGGTCTTGCTGGAATCGATCTCGCCTTTCGGAGGGACTTGCTCCTTCGCCACCCCCGGCACCGCCTCTTCTTCGGGCTTCGAAAGATCGGGCGTGGGCTTCGGTCCGCCGCCGGTCGCAGGCGCCGTCTTCGAGACGCTCGAACCGGCTTCCTGCGCAACCGCGACGCCGCATGACAGGATGAGCGTGGCGACGCCAAGCGCGAGCAAAGCGGGTCGCAATCGCATGCAGTCGGTTCCTTTGCGGCAGCGCTGAAGCAAATCCCCGGGCAATCGATAGATGATTCCGGCGAATCTGGTCAACTTCTTGGCGGTGCGGGGAACTCTATCGTCACCTGGGCGGAATAACCCTCCACATCGTCATGGCCGGGCTCGTCCCGGCCATCCATGACTGAGGTTGCGGCCGGCTGAGACGTGGATGCCCGGCACTACGGCCGGGCATGACGAACGATCAGGGTGGGGGAAAAGGGCAACGGTGGCGACGCTCTTCCCGCTCCATCGTCACCCGGGTGGAATAACCCTCCACATCGTCATGGCCGGGCTTGTCCCGGCCATCCACGGCTTGAGGTTGCGGCGGGCAAGACGTGGATGCCCGGCTACTGCGGCCGGGCATGACGAAGAGCGGGTGCGGGCGTGAGATTATTTTGATGCGCTATCGCTTCGCTGCTTGAGCGCGAGGGCTAATAGGGCCTGGCGGCCTCGTCGCGCTCGACGAGGATCTCGCGTTTTCCCGCGTGATTGGCGGCGCCGATCAGCCCCTCATTCTCCATGCGCTCGATCAGGGTCGCCGCGCGGTTATAGCCGATGCCGAGGCGGCGCTGCACATAGCTCGTCGAGACTTTCCGATCGCGTAGCACGACGGCGACGGCCTGATCGTAGAGATCATCGCCCGTCTCGCCATATTCGCCACCCTCTTCCGAGTCGCCGTCTCCGCCCTCATCACCCTCGGTGACGGCCTCGAGATATTCCGGCGCGCCCTGCTTCTTAAGATGCCGGACGACCTTCTCCACCTCCTCATCGGCGACGAAGGGTCCATGCACGCGCATGATGCGGCCGCCGCCGGCCATGTAGAGCATGTCGCCCTGGCCGAGCAGCTGCTCGGCGCCCTGCTCGCCGAGAATGGTGCGGCTGTCGATCTTCGAGGTGACCTGGAAGCTGATGCGGGTCGGGAAATTCGCCTTGATGGTGCCGGTGATGACGTCGACGCTCGGGCGCTGCGTGGCGGTGATGAGGTGAATGCCGGCCGCGCGCGCCATCTGCGCGAGCCGCTGCACCGCCCCCTCGATGTCCTTGCCGGCGACCATCATCAGATCGGCCATCTCGTCGACGATGACGACGATGAACGGCATCGCCTCATAGTCCATCTCTTCTTGTTCGTAGACGGCACGGCCGGAGGCGCGATCGAAGCCGGTCTGAACCGTGCGGGTAAGCGTCTCGCCGCGCTCCTCGGCCTGCAGGATGCGGGCGTTGTAGCCTTTGATGTCGCGCACGCCGAGCTTCGACATGCGCTTGTAACGCTCCTCCATCTCCCGCACCGTCCATTTCAGCGCTACCACCGCCTTCTTCGGGTCGGTGACGACGGGTGCGAGGAGATGCGGAATGCCGTCATAGACGGAAAGCTCCAGCATCTTCGGATCGATCATGATGAATTTGCATTGCTCGGGCGAGAGCCGGAAGAGCAAGGACAAAATCATTGTGTTGATGCCGACCGATTTGCCGGAGCCGGTGGTGCCGGCGATGAGGAGATGCGGCATGCGGGCGAGATCGACGATCACCGATTCGCCGCCGATATTCTTGCCGAGCGAAAGCGCGAGCCGCGCATCGGCCTGGACGGCGTCTGGCGATTCGAGCAATTCACGCAGCATCACCATTTCGCGCCGCTCATTCGGCAGCTCGATGCCGATGGCGTTACGGCCCGGCACCACCGCGACGCGGCAGGCGACGGCGCTCATCGAGCGGGCGATGTCGTCGGCAAGACCGATCACGCGCGAGGATTTCGTTCCGGGCGCCGGCTCGAGCTCGTAAAGGGTGACGACCGGTCCAGGGCGCACATTGGTGATCTCGCCCTTCACACCGAAATCCTGAAGCACGCCTTCCAGCTCGCGCGCATTCTCCTGCAGAACCTCGTCGCTGATGCCCTTGCCGCGATTTGAACGTGCCGGCTGCAGCAGCTTCGTCGGCGGTGCTTGGTACTGGCTGTCACCGCGTGGCGGGCGCACGCTGCTATGGCCGCGTTTCTCTTCGCGGCCGCGCGTGATGCGATAGGACGGCTGCAAGACGTCGTCGGCTTCCTCCCCGTTGATCTCGTCTTCCTCGTCGATGCGCGCCGCGGCCCGGCGCCCACCGAAGGACGGCTCGATGCGACCGTCGCCATTGTCGCCGCGAAGCGCCTTCTTCCCTCGCGCCGGCGGCAGGCTGATCTCGCTGATATCGGCGTTGCTATCTTCCACCTCTTCCTTGCGCCGCCTCCAAAGGAATCCGCGCTTCACGCGCGCGGAGGTGTGCATGGCCAAATGCATGGCGGCGCCGAGCGAAGCGTTCGCCCATTCGCTCGGGATCTTGGTCTTCGGCGCCCAAAGCGCGACGAGCGCCGATGCGGTGGTGCCGCAGGCAAACAGCATGAGGGAGGTGCCAATCATGAGAAAGGCGAGGCCGGCGACGAAATAAACCGCGGCGGCGGGCAAGAGGCCGAGCACATGCGCGCCCGCCATGAAGAAATCGCCCATGATGCCGCCAAGGCCGTTCGGCAGCGGCCAGCTCCTCGGCTGGGGCAGGGCGGAGAGCGCGGCGGCGAGCATCAGCACCGCGGCCGGCCAGACGAGCAGCCGCGCCCGCACCCGCTCCGGCGGGTTTCGGAACATCAGATGCCAGCCCCAGGCGGCGATCGGCAGGAACAACACGATCGAGGCAAGTCCGAGCGACTGGATCGATAGATCGGCGACGATGGCGCCCCAGCTGCCGAGCGCGTTACGCGGCTCGGCTTGCGTCGCATTGTTGAAGCTCGGGTCGTGGATCGACCAGGTGGCGAGGCTGAGCCAGGCGCCTCCCGCAATGGCGGCAAGCACCAGCCCGTAGCCTGCGAACAGCAACCGCCGCAGCCCCGTCGCCATCGCCCGCGGCAGAAGCTTCCGCTCCCCTCGTTTTGCCCGCCTGTCAGCCATGCCCCTATCCCAATACGGCAACAATTCGTGCCAAAGCCTCGCCCGTGGTTCCGGCGTCGTGCACCAGCGCAATCCTGGCGTGGTCTGAGCCAGGATTGACCCCGCACGGGCCGGGCCGGCCGAGGTAGGATCCCGGCAGTATTTTGACACCGACCCCTTTCCAAAGGGTTTTTGCCGCGGCCTCGCCGCCGCCATGGGCTGAGAAGTCGAGCCAAAGGAAAAAGCCCCCTTTTGGCCGCCGATAGCCGTAGCGCCTGGCCAAAATCCCGTCCGCGACGTCGAAATTCCGCCGATAAGCCTCCCGTCCTCCCTCAACATGCTTCTCGTCACGCCAAAGCGCCGCGGATACATGTTGGATCGGCAGCGGCACTTGCGGGCAGGCGACGTTCCGGAAACGGGCGAGCGCGGCCATGAAAGCGGGATCGCCGGCGACGAACCCCGACCGGAGGCCGGGAAGGCCGGATCGCTTCGACAGCGACTGAAAGGCAACGACGTTGGTGAATGTCCCATCCAGCGCAAAGGCCGTCTCGAGGGCGCCGGGCGGCGGGTCGTCCGAATAGATCTCGGAATAGCATTCGTCCGCAAAGAGCAGAAAATCGAAGCGGCGGGCGAGGGCGATTGCCTCCGCGAGATAGTCATGACTCGCGACGGCGCCCTCGGGGTTCGACGGCGAGCACAAATAAAAGGCGACGGTTCGCTGCAGGACGTCGTCGCCGAGGGCTGACAAGTCCGGCAGGAAGCCGCCCCGGGCGCAGGGGGAAGGAATACGGGTTCGACATTGGCTGCCGCCGCTGCCGCGGCGTAGACCGGATAAAATGGATTGGGGATGAGGACTGCCGGGTCCTGCACCGGCTTCCGGCGAAGCGCGGGGAAGATCGACGAGAAGAGACCCTCGCGCGACCCGTTCAGCGGCAGAATCCCGGTCTCGGCGTCGATGCGTCCCGCGAGCGAGGGATAGCGCCGTCCCATCCAATCGGCGACAGCGGTCCGCAAGGACGGAATACCGCGGATCGGCGGGTAGCGGCCGAACTCGGCAAGGTGTTCCTGCAGCGTCTCCCCGACAAAGCTGGGAAGCAGGGCCCGCGGCTCGCCGAGCGACAGGTCGATGGGTGGCGCTCCGGGTGCAATTCCCTCGATGAGCTGCGCGAGGCGCGCGAAAGGCGAGGCGATCAACTCGTCGAAATCGGTCTGCCCCTTACGAATCGGCATGCTGCCGGTGTTACGGGGTGAGATTGCGATTGGCAATCGCGCCGTGTTGCGCTTTGCCTTGCGAAAAAAGACCCCGGCGCGTTTCGGCGCCGGGGTTCAGGTTGAGAGCGAGGTCAAGGGAGGAAGACTAAGCTCTCTGCTCTAGCCCTAAGATTTGCGTGTGCCTCCACCTACGGCACCACCTCGCCATGCAGATTGATGTCGAGGCCTTCGATCTCGACCGGCTGCGAGACCCTGACGCCGACAAGCATGTTGACGACGATCAGGATCGCCAAAGTGGCGAAGCCTGACCAAGCGACGGTGGCAAGGATGCCTTCGAGCTGGGTCCAGACCTGGCCGACATTGCCTTCAAGCGCTCCGCCGACGCCACCGATCGCCTCAACGGCGAATACGCCGGTGAGAATTGCGCCGATGATGCCGCCGACGCCGTGCACGCCGAACACGTCGAGGGAATCGTCATAGCCGAGCGCCCGCTTTACGGTCGTTGCCGCGAAGAAGCAGCCGACCCCCGCCGCGGCGCCGATCCACAACGCTCCGACCGGTCCGACGAAGCCGGAGGCTGGCGTGATGGCGACAAGGCCCGCGACAGCGCCGGAGATGATGCCGAGAATGCTCGGCTTTTTGTGCACGACCCATTCGGCGAACATCCAGGCGAGAGCCGCCGCGGCAGTTGCGATTTGCGTCACCGCCATGGCCATGCCGGCGCGGCCGCCCGCGGCGACGGCAGACCCGGCATTGAAGCCGAACCAGCCGACCCACAGTAAGGAGGCCCCGATGACGCTGTAGACGAGATTATGCGGCGCCATGTTCTCTGAGCCGTAGCCGTAGCGCTTGCCGAGATAGAGCGCGCAGACAAGGCCCGCGATACCGGCGTTGATATGCACGACGGTTCCACCAGCGAAGTCGAGCACGCCGGCGCCGCCGAGGAAGCCGCCGCCCCAGACCCAATGCGTGATGGGGACATAGACGACGAGCAGCCACAGGATCATGAACAGCACCAGCGCCGAAAATTTCATGCGGTCGGCGAAGGCGCCGACGATGAGCGCCGGGGTGATGATGGCGAAGGTCATCTGGAAGGTCATGAACACCGATTCCGGAATCGTCCCGGCGAGGGAGTGCGTGGAATCGAGAGTCATGCCGTTCAAGAGGAAGCGCGACATGCCGCCGAGATAGCTTTGCATGCCGCCGCCATCGGTGAAGGCGAGCGAATAACCGATCAGCATCCACACCACTGTCACGATGCAGGTGGTGGCAAAGCACTGCATGACGGTGGTCAGAACGTTCTTCTTGCGCACCATGCCGCCATAGAAAAGGGCAAGGCCCGGGATGGTCATCATCAAGACGAGGGCCGTTGCG
The DNA here is from genome assembly GCA_963786425.1 of uncultured Alphaproteobacteria bacterium. GTDB lineage: Bacteria > Pseudomonadota > Alphaproteobacteria > Rhizobiales > Methyloligellaceae > Methyloceanibacter. The sequence continues at coordinate 94,311 of CAWAZB010000003.1, forward strand.
GTCAGCACCCAAGCCGTGTCGCCCGTATCGATGGCGGGTTTTGCGGGCTCGGCCGCCGCAGCGGCCGCGTCTTGCGCGAGCGCCGGGTCGACATAGGCGCAGAGCAGCACCAAGAGGGCTGCGGCAACGCCGTAAAGAATTTTGGTCAGAGTCATTTCAAACAACCTCCCCCTCTCAGAGCGCTGATTCGTCGGTTTCGCCGGTGCGGATGCGCACGGTCTGCTCGACCGGAACGACAAAGATCTTTCCGTCGCCGATTTGCCCGGTCTTGGCGGCGGCGACGATGGCGTCGACCGCTTTCTCGACCTGGCCGCTCGAAACCACGACTTCGATCTTGATCTTGGGCAGGAAGTTCACGGCGTATTCGGCGCCGCGATAAATCTCCGTATGCCCCTTTTGCCTGCCATAGCCTTTGACCTCGGTTACGGTCATGCCCTGCAGGCCGAGCTCGGTGAGGGCTTGGCGCACCTCATCGAGCTTGAATGGCTTGATGATCGCCATCACCAGCTTCATCTCTCTACCCCTCCTTGATGCGGCGTCTCCTGAAAGAGGCCAGCCAGCCGCGTTAACCCGAAAACAGAGTCAAACCTCGTGCCAACTCGGGGTCAGGGGCGGAAAACGGCGGTTTTGGAGGGTTTCTTCCGGCCCAATTCTTCCGGCCGGTCCAAATGGTTCAGGAGGATCGCCTAATAAGCAGGCGATAGACAGGCATTGCTGCTTATCTAGGCACTCGACCTGTCTTTACGTTCGCGCACGAGCCCTTCCTGCGTCGTCGAGGCGACAAGGATGCCGTCGCGGCTAAAGAGGCTCCCCCGGCAGAAGGCCCGTCCTCCGCCCGAGCTTGGGCTGTCCTGGGCATAGAGGAGCCACTCATCGGTGCGGAAGCGCCGGTGGAACCAGACCGAGTGATCGAGGCTCGCGAGGATCAGCGAGGGGTCGAAGACGAAGCGCCCATGCGCGATCAAGGCCGTGTCGAGCAGGGTGAAATCCGAGGCATAGCCGAGGATGCATTGATTGAGGGGCAGGTTGTCGCCGACATGCCCTGTCGCCCGGATCCACACCTGCTGGCTGGCATTTCGCTTTTCGGTGGAGAGGTAGCGGGAAATATCGACGGGCCTGATCTCGATCGGCCGCTCGCGCTCCCAATAGGCTCGCACCTGTGGCGGAAGGCGATCGATGAAGCGCGCTTTCAGCTCGCTCTCGCTCGGCAGCTCTTCGGGCATCGGCACCTGCGGCATCGTGATTTGATGCGTCAGCCCCTCTTCCTCCCTGTGGAAGGAAACGCCCATCGAGAAAATCGCATGGCCGTGCTGGATCGCCACCACCCGGCGCGTCGAGAAACTGCCGCCGTCGCGGATGCGATCGACCTCATAGATGATGGGGACGGCTGGATCGCCCGGGCGGAGGAAATAGCCGTGCAGGGAATGGGCGATGCGCCCCTCGACGGTGCGGTAGGCGGCGACGAGCGCCTGACCGATCACCTGCCCGCCGAAGACGCGCTGCCAGCCGACCTGCGGGCTAACGCCCCGAAAGAGATTCACCTCGAGCGGTTCGACGTCGAGGATCGACAAGAGCGATTCGAGGGCTTTGCTCACCGCGTGCTCCCCGGGAGGCTTTGCGTTCGCCTGCGCTTTAGCAGCTTGGCGCGGTGTGAGGAACGCGACATCGGCGCGGATCGACCGGCGGCTGGCGGAATGCGGCAAAGCCCCTAAGCTACGTCAATGGTCACGACGCGCCGCTATGACGTTGCGATTGCCGGCGGAGGAATTGCCGGCACCACCCTGGCGCTTGCGCTCTCCGCCTTCGCGCCAAAGGGCTTCCGCGTCGCACTGATCGATGCGGCACCTTTCCAGCGAAGGGACCATGACGCGCGGGCTTCCGCACTTTCGGCTGCGAGCGTGAAACTCCTCTCGACGCTTGATGTGTGGCCGCGGCTCGAGGCGAACGCGGAAGCCATCAGACGCATCGAGATCACCGACAGCGCGTTGGAGACGCGCCTGCGCCCGCAGCTTCTCAGTTTCGACAATGAAAGCGAGAGCGGTGAAGCCGGGGCCTCCATGGTTGAGAACGCGGATTTGCTGCAGGCGCTTGCCGAAGCAATTGCCAAGGCGCCTGGTGTCGATGTTTTCGCTCCGGAACAGGTCGTCGCTCATTCGCCTGGACCGGTCAGCGTCACGATTGATTTTGCAACCGGCACCGGCATCGAGGCGGCATTGCTCGCCGCCGCCGACGGCAAGCGTTCGCAGATCCGCGAGCGCGCCGGCGTGAAATGCGTCTCCTGGAGCTACGCGCAGATCGGCATCGTGACCACGGTCGCGCATTCGCGGCCGCATGGCGGCGCGGCCGTGCAGCATTTCCTGCCGGCTGGTCCATTCGCCATTCTGCCGCTGACCGGCAACCGCTCCTCGATCGTCTGGACCGAGGAGGCGGAAACCGGCACCAAAATCGTGCAGGGAAACGACGAGGACTTCCTGGCGGAATTGTCGAAGCGCTTCGGCCGCTTCCTCGGTGACATTTCGCTGAGCGGTCCGCGGCAATCCTTCCCGCTCGATTTTCAGATCGCCCGCGATTTCATCGCGCCTCGGCTCGCCCTTGTCGGCGACGCCGCGCATGCCGTGCATCCGCTCGCCGGCCAGGGGCTGAATATCGGCCTTCGCGATGTCGCCGCCCTGACGGAAATTGTCGTCGAAGGCGTTCGTCTTGGCCTCGATGTCGGGTCCACCGCGCTGCTCGAGCGCTATCAGCGTTGGCGGCGCTTCGACAGCGCCTTCTCCGCGACGGCCATGGATGGCCTCAACCGCCTGTTCTCAAACGACGCGGCGCCCTTGCGCCTGCTGCGCGAGCTTGGCCTCGGTGTCGTTGAGCAAAGCCCTAGGCTGAAGGCGGCCTTTATGCGGGAGGCATCCGGCTTTTCCGGCACCGTGCCGCGACTGCTGAAGGGTGAGGCGCTTTAAGGCCGGCGACGAAACCTGTCATGCCCGGGCTTGTCCCGGGCATCCACGAGCAACCAGCTTGGAGCAAGCTGCTCTGGATTGCCGGGTCACGAGCGCGCCGGCCGCTCGCTTTTTGCTCGCGGGGCGCTTCGGCCCGGCAATGACGAAGAATGTTGGGACTAGCCGTCCAGCTTGCGCGCTTCGTCCGGAAGCATGATGGGAATGCCGTCGCGGATCGGGTAAGCGAGCCCCGCCGCGCGGCTGATCAATTCCTGCCGCTCGGCATCATATTCGAGCGAGGTCTTCGTCAGCGGACAGACGAGGATTTCAAGCAGCTTCGGATCGACGCCACCGCTGCTGTGCTTTTCCTCGGTCATTGCCAGTTCCTTTCCGAAATCATTGCAATGGGGTGCCGCGCTCCCGGCCTTGTCCCGCGATCTCCATCTCCGCCAAGGCAATCAGCGCCTCGGCGCGGGTCTTGAGGTCGGCCGCCTCCAACAAGGCCTGCTTCTCCTCGGGACCGAAGGGGCTGAGGATCGACAGTGCGTTGACCAGGCGCTCGTTTCCCGTCCGCTCGACGCCCTCCCAATCCGTGCTCAGCTGCCGGGCTTTGAGATAATTGCGGAGCGCCGCCAGCAGCCGCGGCCGGTCGACGCGCTCTTCCTCGAAGCCGGTGGAGAAATCAGTAGCGAAAGGCTGGTAGTCGACGCGCCAGAGGCGGAAGGCATGTTCGGTGGTCACCTCCTCTTCAAGCCGGAAGCGGGCGATCCCGTCGATCGAGATCAGCAGCCGGCCCTCTTCCTCCTCTTCGCTGAAAGAGGCAATCCGCCCGGCGCAGCCGATCTCGCGCAACGGCACCGTCTTCCCGGGCGGCGATTCCCGTCCGCCGCTTTCGGCCGACGGCTGAACCATGGCGATGAGCCGGCCGTGCCCGAGCACGTAGTCTACAAGATCGAGATAGCGCGCCTCGAACACATTCAAGGTGAGCGTCGCTCGCGGCAGGAGGATGGCGCCGCGCAAGGGGAAGACCGGCAGAATCGCGGGCAAGTCCGCCGGGCTTCGATATCGTTCGGTCACGAGGCGTTTCCCGGTTCAGGCAAAGAGGAGCGATGACAGCTTCTGCCGGCCGGCAAGGGTCGCAGGATCCGCGGCTCCCCAGGCATCGAAGAATTGCAAGAGCTGCTTCCGGGCCCCGTCGTCGTTGAAGGTTCGGTCCTTCCGCACAATGGCCAGCAATTCGTCGAGCGCGCCCTGGCGATCGCCTTTGGCATTCAGCGCCAGCGCGAGATCGAAGCGCATCTGCGAATCGTTGGGATTTGCCGCAAGCTTGCCGCGCAACGATTCGATGTCGCCCGCCGTCGCCGATTTTCGCGCGATTTCGAGCGCGGCGCGGGCGCTTGCGACCGGCGCGCTGTCGGCCTTGGCCGGGGGCACCAACGCCAGCGTCTGCTCGGCGCGGGTAAGATCGCCCGTCTTGATGTAGCATTTGGCAAGTCCGGCCGCGGCTTGCGCATTCTCCGCGTCCTGCTGCAGGATTTCCGCGAAGGCCTGGACGGCGGTGCCGACATCGCCCTTGGCGAGAGCGGCTTCGGCGAGTTCGAGATGCTCGGCCGCTTCGGCTCCGACATCGCCGATCAGCCGCCCGATGAAGGCCTTCACCCGCGATTCCGGCAGCGCTCCCATAAAACCGTCCACCGGCCGCCCGTCCTGGAAAGCAAAGACGGCGGGGATCGACTGCACGCCCATTTGCGAGGGGATCTCGGGATGCTCGTCGATGTTGAGCTTGACGAACTTGACGGCGCCCTTCGCCGCTTTGACGGCCGCCTCAAGCAGCGGGGTCAGCTGGCGGCAGGGGCCGCACCAAGGCGCCCAGAAATCGACGAGCACCGGAACCTGACGCGAAGCTTCGACCACGTCGCGCACGAAATCCTGCGTGGTCGTGTCTTTGATCAGGTCGCCGGCGGGGGCGTCTTTATTCAGGATCGGCGTTTCCATGCGTCTCCGGGGGCTTCAGGAATAGTCAACAAACATCTCAGCACGGCGAAAGTTTAGCCGCCTCGATAGGCAAAATGGGCAAACGCGACGGATTTGGCAACCGGGGGTGCGGGAACCTACGATCAGGAGAAGCAAACGATGAGCGGCTCGTGGCCGCAGGCGCGAATGAAGCGGAGAAGGTCCTCGGAGGCGATCCTCGTGGTTGCAATATTCTCGAGCGGGTGAAAATTGACCTCGGCGAAATCGAGGAGCGCGGCATCGATGACGACGCTGACGCGCTGCGCGGCATCATTGATGAGGGCAAAGGGCGTGACCGAACCGGGGGTGACGCCGAGACGCTCGGCGAGGAGTTCCGGCTTGCCGAAGCTCAACCGCCCGAAGCCGAGACTTTCCCCGACGCGCTTCAGGTCAACGCGGGTGTCGTCCTTGGCGACGATGAGGGCGGTAGAGCCGTGCTTGTCGACGACGAACAGATTTTTAGTATGCGCGCCGGGCAGCGTCTCCTTCAAACTCCGCGACTGCTCGACCGTGAACATCGCCTCATGCTCGACGGTGACAGAGGCAATGCCAAGCGCGTCCAGCCTCTCGAACAGGCGCTTCCGGCCCGTGCCCGTGCCGGTCGTTTTTGTCTCGTCCAACGCCGCCCCTCATCCTTCTGTCGGAGGTGGTTCCGCCGGATAGCGGCTAAGGCGGCCTTCAATCAGGGCGCGGATGAGCCGCGTCTACCCCTGGCGTCGCCGCCATTTCCTTGCCTAGACATCGCCAAGCCTATCAACTACATCTGAGACCTTCGGGGCGCGATGTTACCTGGCGCTCCGCTAAAGGATGCGGGTGTAGCTCAGGGGTAGAGCACAACCTTGCCAAGGTTGGGGTCGAGGGTTCGAATCCCTTCGCCCGCTCCAATTTTCTCTCGAAATTCATGCGCAAGAAAAGCCTTCAGCTGGCACCAGCCGAAGGGCCGGCCAGAGGCTGGTCGTCACCGGGCGATCTCCGGCGGATCCATTTGACGCGGAGGTATTCATCCAAGCTTGCCAGCGTTCACTTGGCGAAAGTCGTCGGGTAGGAGCGCTGTAAATCGGTGATGTAGTCGCGTACGATCGGCGCTGCGTCTCGCTTGCGGGCGAGTTGCATGTGAAAGACAAGCTGGCTGCCGGTCAGGAACATCATTTCGGCGCTGATGAGATAGAACTCCCACATCCGGCAAAAGCGCTCGTCATACATGGCCGCGATCTTGTCGCGGTTTGCCTCGAAGCGCTGCCACCAATGGTTCAGCGTCTTCGCGTAATGCACACGCAAGAGCTCCAAATCCAGGACCCAAAGGCTCGCTTGCTCGACGGCCGTGAAGACTTCCGACAGCGCAGGCGAATAGGCGCCGGGGAAGATATATTTCCGAAGCCAGGGGCTCGCCGTGCCGGGCGGGCTCATATGGCCGATCGAATGCAGCAACATCAGCCCGTCATCCTCGAGCAGCGCATTTACATGCGCGAAGAATTCGTCGTAATGGCTCACGCCGACATGCTCGAACATGCCGACCGAGACGATACGGTCGAAGCGTTGTCGGACGTTGCGGTAATCGAGCAACTCGAAGCGGACCCGGTCGCTTAGACCGGCAGCGGCCGCTTTCTCATTGGAGAGGGCATGCTGCTCCTTCGAGAGGGTGACGCCGGTAACATCCACCTCTGAAACCGAGCCGAGATAGAGCGCGAGATCGCCCCAGCCGCTGCCGATATCGAGAATGCGCAGACCGGGCTTCAGATTGAGCTTTGAGGCAATGAGCCGAAGCTTATTCCCTTGCGCCTGCTCGAGACTCTCGCCGTCGTCGAGGAAATAGGCGCAGGAATATTGCATGCCCTCATCGAGAAACAGGCGGTAGAAATCGTTGCCGAGGTCGTAATGGTGCGCGACGTTCTTCTGCGCCTTGCCGATGGGGTTTGACTGCTGGAAGCGCTTGAGGGCGCGGGAGATGCGGCGCAGCACTTTCTGTAAAGGGTAAGCGCCGAGCTGCAGCCGGTTCTTAGAGAAGAGCGTCAGAAAGTCACGCAAGCTCAACTCTTCGAAGCGGAGCCGGCCGTCCATATAGGCCTCTCCAGCGTGCAGCTCCGGATTGAAAAAGAGCTTCCGATAGAGCGTAGGATCGGTGAGCACCATGGTGACTTTCGGCCCCGGTGCGCCGCCAAAGACGTGCACGCCCCCCTCGGCATCGATCACTTTCAGCGTCCCGATCCGGACGAAGGATTTCAGCATATGCGAGAGGGGAAACATCGTTGCTCCTTCTTCGTCCCGTGCCCGCCGAAGACTTCAGCCGCGTGATGAGCTTTAGCGGCCGGCCGGCATTTCGATGAAAGGTGATTTATCAGCAGGCACGCATCCGCAGCTATCGCTTTCGGAGGCCGATGGCGAGAATGCGATCGAGAAGCGACACATAGTCGATGCCCGCGGCTTCGGCGGCTTCCGCGAATTCCTCGCCATAGCCGATGTCGGGATTCGGATTTGCCTCGAGAAAATACGGGCGCCCTTCGGCATCGAGACGGAAATCAACGCGCGCATAGCCACTGAGCTGCAAGAGCCGATACAGGCGCTTCGTCGTTCTTACGAGGAGTTGCTCCAACTCCGGCGACAGGTCACGGGCAGGCCCGATCTCTACGCCCCGCCGCTCCTGGAATTTGGCGTCCCATTTGAGCCGGCGCGTCGCGATTCTCGGCGCGTCCGAACGCAGCTGCCGCATTTCCAGCTCCCAAACCGGCAATGCCTGCAGACGCGAATTGCCCATCACCCCGACATAAACTTCGCGACCGTCCACATATTGTTCGAGGATGAGGGCGGTGCCGACATTTGCGTGCATGAATTCGATCCGCTCGGCGAGTTTCTCGTCACTGGTGACGACGGACGCTTCGGCGATGCCGATCGACGCCTCCTCGACCTGCGACTTGACGATCAGCGGGAAGCTGAGCCGGGCGGGCTTCCGCTTGAGCCGCCGCCCGGCAGGCACGACGGCAAAGCGCGGAACACGGATGCGGTGGTAGTGCAGGATCTTCTTCGACAGCGCCTTGTCGCGGGCGATGATCAATCCGCGCGGATTGCAGCCGGTATAGGGGATCTGCACGAGTTCGAGATAGCTGACGACATTCTGGTCTAGCATCTGCTCTTCGCGAAATTCCTCCAGCAGGTTGAAGACGATGTGAGGCGAAAAATTTTGGATCGCGCGGCGCAGCGGAGTGAGATCGTCGAAGAGACCGAGCGGGAGCACCTCGTGCCCTCTGTCGCGAAGCCCGGTGATGACGTCGTATTCGGTCTTGTATTTGGAGATTTCCGCCTCGGTCTTGCCGGCGATGTCGTCGGGCGGCACGAGATCGATATGCGTCAGCACGAGCACCCGCTTCTTGCGCATGCGCTACCGCATCACATGATGTGCCATTCGCGCCCTCGGTACACGTAATTCATGCCGTGCACGGTCAGCATGATGGCGAAGTCCAGCACCAGATTGCGCTCCTTGCCGTCCGCCATCAAGCGCAGTTGCTTGCAGCGCCCGATCATCTGATCGAGGGTCTGATCGAGCGTGAGCTGATATTCGCCCGTCCATTTCGCGACAGTGTTTCGGATCTCGCGGCGGTGGCGCGTCAAGAAGGCCGCCGCCGTTTCGCGCCTGTCGGCCGCGCCTCCGGTTTCGCTGAACAGACGCTTCAGATCGCGATCATAGGCATCGGTGAACCCCACCGCGTAATGAGCCCGCTTCCGCTCGCAATAGACCCGCAGTGTCGTGCGTTGGCGGGAGAGGAGCGAGGGCTGCGCGCGGCTCCGGACGCTTGGGGGCCTGCCGGCGAGGTCCCGCATCAGGCGGTCGACATAGTCGAGCTTCCTGAGCGCGGGCCAGCCCTCGTAGCGGCGTCGCCAATTAAAGCGGGGGCGCAGCCAGACGGCGAAAGTCTCGGCGAAATCTTCCTCCGGATGGCTCTGGGCGTACCAGGCATCGAGATTGTGCACGAAGCGGCGGCTGGCGGGATTGGGGCGGTAGGCCGTCGGATAGGGCGTGCTCGCTTTGCCGAACTGGCGCTGCCACTCGCGGCGGCGCTGCAGGTGAAAGGCGTGCTGGATGGCATGCCCCAATTCGTGCCGCAGCAGCCGCATGCACAATTCGCCGGTCGCGCCCTCTGCTTCCAGCATCTGCGAGCGCTCCAGGCGAATGAGCCTCGGATGGGCGAGATAGAATGGAAGCGCGACGCCGGGGATCCCGGTCGGCGAGAACCATTCGTCGGAGAGCCAGAAATGCGGGTTGAAATCGAGATCGCGCTTGGCGAGCTCATCGCTCACGCGCGCGATACGGTCCTCGAGCCAGGTCCCCTCGATCGAGAGATCAGGTCGCAGAGCCTGAGCGACAGCAGCTCCCGCTGGGGGAGGTGCTCCCAGGGATAACGCCGCCCATTCTTGCTTTTGGGACGCACTTTGCCTGCCAGCAGCTGCTCCGACCTACCCCCCTCAACACAACCAATGGGGGATGGGATCCACCCTAGTTGCTCTGATGGATTGCGGAGGCGGTGGCAAGCAAGAGCGGAGGGCGTCCGGGCTTTCTGGACCGAAGCGGGGCAGCTCGCAAAACAGGTCCCGAACCCATCATTTCTCAACACGAGCCATGAGATTAATGGATCGGGTCTCTTTGCCGGTCGGCTTAGGCGGTCGGGGCCGCTCAGGTCTCCATGCGCTGCGACGAATTGGCAGTTCGCGGCTGTTGCTTGTCTGGCAAATTCTTGGCAGGAAGCTCACGGTTCCTTGCCTCGACAAAGCCTGTCAGCAAAACGTGCTCTTTCGGGTTCCCCAGCTTGAACTTTTGTGAACATTAAATCATTCTGAAATCATTCTGATTCGGAGTGAATCGGTTGGAACGGGCTGAGAACATGGTGAAACCGGCATCCGAAAATACCAAGTGCGTGGCCGCTACACTCGAAAGCGAGTTGGCCGAGCAACTAGACAACTACTGCGCCCGAAACAGACTGTCTCGTTCTCAAGGTATCGCCCATGCTGTTGAGTATTTTCTCGAAAGCAAGTTGAGGGAGAAGTCGCAATGAGTTTCGGAAGCGAGCCGTAAACTCGTGAAACTAGCCGACTAAATGGTAAGGGGCGCAAACCGCCATGGCAGCCACGCCACTAAAGCGAAAAATGGAGAATGCACCTGTTGACTACGAGTCGACAGGTGTCAGCTCCAACCGGGCATACGATGGCCTTAGTCGCCTCACAACTCACATCACCCGTACGTGGCGCTACCCGTCGGGACACACCGGCCACGTGCGACTTCCCTTGGGCCATTTCGCGAATGTGGTCGAGATAGCCGGACAGGGAATTGCCTTCTGCACCGACGGGGTGGGATCGAAATCCATAATTGCGCAGATGCTGAATAAATACGACAGCATCGGCATTGATTGTGTTGCTATGAATGTGAACGATTTGATCTGTGTTGGTGCAACACCGGTCTCCCTGGTTGACTACATCGCCATTGAGAGAGCTGACCCGCGGGTTATCGAGCAGATCGCGGTGGGCCTCGCGCATGGTGCCCACCAAGCTAACATCTCAATTTCGGGCGGGGAAATCGCTCAGCTTCCGGGCATCATTTGTGGCGAAGAGGGCGGCTGCGCGTTCGACTTGGTCGGCGCGGCGATTGGACATGTCCCTCTATCACAAATTCTCACAGGGGCGGATGTGTGTGACGGGGACGTAATCATAGGCGTCCGGAGCAATGGCATCCATAGTAATGGGCTAACTCTTGCACGAGAAGTTCTCTTTGGGCGCCATCAACTAGACGTACATGACACGTTGCCGGGCTTGGAGCTTTCACTTGGTGAGGAACTCCTCCGGCCAACCTACATCTACGTCAAGGAAGCTCTGGAAATTCTCCGCACGGTTTCGGATATCAAGGCACTTGTTCATGTTACGAGCGATGGCTTGGGAAACTTGGCTAGAATGCCATCCACAGTGGAGTACGTGATCGACAGCTTGCCTCCCATTCCTCGGATATTCGAACTCATTCAATCAATGGGGAAAGTCTCCGATGAGGAGATGTTTCTTGTCTACAACATGGGAATTGGGTTTTGCTTCATCGCGGATAAACGTAGTGCCGACGCAATCATCAGAACTGTAAAGTCTCACGGCAAAGATGCCTCAAAGATTGGGTACGTTAAAGCGGCGGATGAAAAGCGTGTGTGCGTTCCGGAGAGGAAACTCACTCTGAAATCGTTCAGGAAGAGCCCAACTGAATACGACCGAACACTTGCGTGAGCTATTGGAGGACGATGGCGTCCTCCCAGGCCTACCGGGAAGTTTCGCCCCCTGGCTTTCCAAAGTTCAGTCAGAAATCCGACGCCTTGGAGACCCTGCTGCGGTTCTGGCGGAAATCCATGAGATCGAGCAGCGCTATCACCGCATCACACAAAAATTTTCCTTCGGAAGAATGCTTGAGGATGCTGAAAGGATTGTGGGGCCAATTGATGTGCCGCCTTATGATGATAGCCGTCTTAGTGCCGCGCTCTCGGAGGTCAGAATTTTGGTGCAGCAGACCTTAGCGGCGATGAAACGAGAACCGAAGCCCGAGTAGCACAAAGAGTGGCTAGCATCTGTGGATAGGCGGATCTGCTGCGGCCGTCCAATCACGCTATACAAGTCTCACCCGCTACTCCCATCTCAATGGCCGGTGAAGACCAGCGTTTGCACCGGAAGGACGAGCGTCTGGATGCGGAGTATCACCGCATGCACGATGCCGACCGCATCCACCGCGTGCAGGAAGAGGCGCCGCCAGAAGCCCAGATCCGCCGAGGCGAGCAGGTCGTGATTGTTGGTATAGGCGTTGCCCATGCAATGACTTCCCGGCGGCACGCCTTCGAGACCTCCCCCATAGAGGGGCTCCAGCACGACGGTGATCGAGCCCGGCTTTGCCACTTGCAGGGCGTCGATCAGGACGTCCGTCGGCCGCACCTGGCCGGCCGCGACCACATCCTGAACTTGCGTGACCACCATCGGGATGACGGTGAAGGGCTTCGAGATGCAGGTCACCTCGGCGACCATCCCGACCTTCATCACTTGCGCCTCGAGCTGCGCAAAACCGGCGAACAGGCCCTGGCGGCCGGCCTCCTTCGGAATGAGGATGCCGGCAGGGCGCATGAGCGGGTTGACGATGTCGCCGACGCGGAGCGCGAATTGCTCCACCGTTCCGTCGAGGCCGGCGTGAATAACGGTCTTGTCCAATTCGACCTGCGCTTGGTTGAGCGCGGCTTCGGCGCTCGCCTTTCGCGCTGGCAACACCGATGAAATTTGCGTCTCGATCGATTGCTTATTGGCCTTGACCGCGGCGAGCGCCCCTTCTCGGCCGTCGACGACATGCTCGAGCCTTTCGATCTCGCGTCCGGCCACCGTGCCGGGGCTCCGCTGCTGCAGCTCGTTCTTCGTGCCGAGTTCGTCGATGGCCTGATTGAGCGCGCCCTCGGCCTCGCGGATCCTCCCATCCGCCGCGGCAAGATCCGTCTGCGCGACCTTGATCGCCGCGTCGATTTCGGCCGCCTGACGCCGCGCCGTTTCGAGCGCGGCTTCTTCCTTGGTGCTGTCCAGTCTGAAGATCGGCTGGCCCGCACTCACCTTGTCGCGCAGCCCGACATAGACCTCCGCCACCCGGCCGGACCCTTCGGGCAGGATCGGGATGGAGCGGTAGAAAGAAACGGCGGCCTTGGTGGACGGATGGAAATAGAAAATGACGGTGATGAGAGCGACGGTCAGCATCAGGCAAGAAACGATGCCCCAGCGTAATTCATACCAGACCGAGTAGAGCGTGATCTCGCGGCCGAGCCGCTTCCCCTGGACGTAGCGGCGGTAGAGGTAGTCGGGAAAAATGGTGACCAGCGAGCAGAGAAGGAGTTCGAGCATGGTCAGCTCTTCTTCGGCGAATCGCCGGCGCGTTCTTCCGCCTTTGCCCGCTTCGGCGCCGGCCGCGCCTCCTCGGCGGCGCGAGCGGTTTCGGCTTCGAGCATCGACATCGCCACGGCCATAGAACCGCCCGCCGGCTCTTGCCTTTTCGCGCCGCTGGATACGACCAGCGTATCGAGAGAATCGGCGATCGAGTTGAGCGGCGTGGAAAAGTCCGGAATGCGGATCAGCGCAAGCAAGAGCGCCGCGACCCAAAGGACGTTGTTGTGGGTGAGGAGGGCGAGGAGCGCGAGGACCGCGACGATCTCGAATTGCACGAGGTTGGCGCGGTGGGCCATGCGTTCCGGCAGCGCGTGCAGCCGCAGATAGAAATTTCCGGCGAGAAGCACGATCGCCAGCAGGAGCACGATGGTGACGTTCATCAGCACGTCGCTTTCGCCGGGCGGCGTGATGAAGATCGGCAAATGCTTAGTTGCGACTGGGTTCAAGGCTTCCGACATCCGCCCCCCGTTGGAGCCAAGCGACCCCGGTTCACGGCTACCGATGCGGTCCGTAGGCGGAACAATATGCCTCTCGCGGCGGCCCGCCAAGCGGGTCCTTACCGGGCCTCCGGGCGGCGGTGCAGGCGATATTGCTCGCGCACCCAATGCATGATTGGCCGCCCGCGCCAGCCCGAGGCGATGGCGGCGATCGACCGCGTCTTCGGAAAATTGCAGGCGGATGGCAGCTCTTCCGGCTGTGCAAAGCCGGCGAGGAGGCTCGCCACGGTGAGATCGACGCGGGTAAACCGGTCGCCGGCGAGATAGCGGCGCCCTTCCGCCAATCGGGCTTCCAAGCGGTCGAACTCGGCTTCCAGGATCGTTATGCTATCAGCAGTCGCGTCGGGGCGAATGTCGTAGATCGCTATCATCGAGCGCCGCGTCGCCGGCCACATCATCTCGCCGAGAACCCTCTGCCAGGAGGGGGCTCGCCTGAAGAGGGGCGCCTTGACGCTGCGCGGCTCGCGCGAGAGCGTCTCCGCATAGACGAGGCGCCTGATGTGACGGCCGACGATGGTATTGGCGCGCTTCTCGATCGCCTCCGCCTCCTCGCCGTCACTGTCCGGCGCGAGCGACCGACGCTTCGCCCGCGTCTCGGCCCAATCGAGAATGCCGACGCTGTCCTGTATGGCGGCTGTCCCATCCAGCAGAATCGGCAGCGTCGTCGATTTCGCGCCATGCTTCTTGGCAAGCCAGCGATGCACTCCCGGCGCCCAGCCAATCTCGACATAGGGGATCTCGTGCCAATCGAGCGCCCAGCGCGCCTTCTCGCAATAATGCGAGATGGCAAAGGTGATCAGCCGCGGCTTTGAGTTGGTCATCGCTTCGAAGCTGGCATCGACGACCGGCAGATCGCGAGCATCAAGCGCGGGGCGGGCGACGGCGCTCGCTGAACCAGTCCCGATATTCCATCATCTTCGTCCGCTGGGCGGACGGCGCGCGCCGCTTGCAGCTCGCGGCTTCCTCGCTCTTATCGGTCGCTCCCCAGCGCAGCTCGACGCAGTCGTTCGGATTATAGGCGAGCTCGAGGGCCTCGCCGCGGTCCACCACTTCTTTGAGGGTCAGCGTCCAGGAGGAGCCGTCGCTCCGCGTATAGGAGAAATTCCGTGCGGCCAACTCCGTCGCGAGCACGCTCTGAAGCTCCGCGGTAATGTCGGCGGCGCTCTTTCCTTGCGGCATCGCATAGCGTTCCGGTCGGCGCGCGACCCGATCGGGAAAACCGCGCACTACATCGAGCGCGATCAGGAGGCGGAGATCGCGGGAGGGTGTCGCAAAATCCTCCCAGGGACCGGAGGTCTCGAAGATCGCGGCCCCATCCGGCATGCCGGCCTCGCCGCGGCCGCTTGCCTGAAACTTGCGGCCGTTCTCCACCGAGGTGACGCGCGCCCTGACCTGCTCCTCGAAAGCGGTGATCGCTTCTTTCAGCGCGCGCAAGGGATCGAGCGGCTCCGGCGAAATCACGTCGTCCATGCGGTCGTAGAAATCCTCGATCTCGAGGTCTGACTGCTCGGCGGAATAATTCGCATAGGCGGGGTGCTCGCCGATCTCGTCATTGCTCAGCCGCTTCAGCGCGCCGTTCTTCACCCGCACCACCGGCCGGAAATGTTTGAAGCCGGGGGCGCCTTGGGCATCCTTCGCGAAGAGAAAATTGCCGCGCCAGAAGCGCTTCCGCGCCACGGTGCCGTCCGGCTGCGCATCGACGGCGAGCAGCACCCCCGCCGCGTCTCCGGTTTGCGGCACGCGACGGACGAGCACGAGCAGATGACCGTAAGGATCGGCATAGACGGTGCCCGGGCGCAGCGTCTCCTGCTTTAGCGGCACCGGATAATAGTCGGTGTTGTCGCTCTTCGCCGCCGTGCGGCCATTGCCGGAATGGACCGCGTTGGCGATCGTCTGCAGATATTGGCTGAACGAGCCGGTCAGGCTGGCCGGCCTCGGGCGCACCGCCCTGATTCGCCGGCGCGTGGGCTCGGGCCGCACACCGAAAAACGAACCGGCGGACGTCATCCGCTGCTGTGCCTCGGGCGGGAGGGGAGGCGGCTCCTCGTTCTGAAGGTCCCACCATTCGGAGCATTTCGGCGCTTGGCCGGCGCTGCCGCGCGAGCATTTGCCGTAGCCGTAAGGCAGGCCGAGCTTGAAGGCGAAATAGGCCCGCAAGAAATAAGGGAGGTCGGCGCAATCCGGCTGGATCCGGCCCTTGGTCTTGTCTTCGCCGAGGCCGAGATGCTCGAAGAGGAAATTGCGCGCCGGGTCACGAAGCACGATGTCGAGCGCCGGCCAAGACAGATCCTCGTTCAGCGGCGCGTCGAACAGCGTCTCCACCCAGGCCGAGTAGAGATTCTCGTTCTCTCTGCTCCAGGCATCGCGGATCGGCCACACGCTCGCCTTCGCCCGGCCCGGGCGGGGCGGCCGCGCCTTCTGCACGACAATCTCGCGGGCGATGGGGGCGCAATTCGCCGTTGCGAGCTGCACCTGCCATTTTCCGGCGGCGGGCGCGTCAACGCCGACGAGCCAGTGATAGGGAGGGCCGCCGCGCCGCTCGGCAGATTTCACGGCCACCGTGCCGTCCGGCGCAATCAACGACAGTTCGCCCTCGAGCGGCTGTTCGAGAGCAGCGACGACGCGGAGCGGGGCGCCTTTCCAAGGGGCGATCGGCGTTGGCAGCACCGCGATGTCGGAATCCGTGGCGCAGGCCCGTGCGGCTTCCTGCGCCTCGACGGAGCCCGTCAGCAGGGCGAAGGCCAGCGCGCCGGCGAGAAGCGCCGGCAACGGAACCGCGGCAGAATGGCAGGCAGCAGACAAGCGAAGCCTCTCCCTCGATCAGTGCCGAAGGATAGTGTGAAAGCGTCGCTGAATAATGGCAAAAAACGAGCGCCGTTCAACGCTGCAGAGCAGCCTGAAGCGCGGCGCTCGCGCTAGGGTTCGTAGCTAGAAATCCCTACCAAGGGTCCGAAAAAGCCGCCACGGCCGCCCCAAAATGGCTGGAACATCGGCCTTTCGAAGCGCTGGTCCGGAACCACGCGCCGCATCCGCGGCTTCGACCGGCCGGCTTCGCCAATGGAAGGAGCGGGAAAATCCTTCGTCAGCACGACGAAATCGCCGCCCTTCGGCAAGCCAGCGGAATTCAGAGCGCGTTCGGCGACGATCAGGGTCGAGCCCGGCGTCAGCCGCGCGGAGATCTTCTGGCGGATGTCGTCCGGGATTTCGAGGCGGTCGAGCGGGCTTGGTACTTTGCCATTCTCCACGTCGAGCACCACCCAGTTCGCCTTGGCCGCGCCCCGGTCGAATTTCAGGGCCGTATAGACGTGCGTTCCGAGCGGATCGTCGGGATTGCTGAAGCCGACAGGCGCATCGAAGACATCGTCAAGTTCCTGACGGACGAAAAGGTGACCGGCCGGCGGCTCGCCCTTGCCGGCCTTTTCATAAACCTTCTTCGCCAGCTCATCGTTGAAGGCGCCGGTGACAGGCAGATTGTTCGCCTTCTGAAATTGCTTGATGGCGCCGACCGTGGCTTTGCCGAGCGTGCCGTCGAAATTCTGCTCCGGCAACAGGCCCATGGAGGCGAAAATCTTTTGCACGCCGATGATCTGGTCGCGCTGCGTCCGGCGGGTGATCAACATGCGGAGCGGCGCTGGGGAGGGCGGCTCGGCCGCGACGGTTGCGGCGGCTTCGACGCCCGAGCCGAGCTTCGCAACAGTTTCGCTCGCCGTGGCCCGTTGCGAGGCAGCGCCCGTCGCGGTTTCCACCTTCGCCATCGCGGGCGGAACGGGAACCGGCGCTGATGCTACGGGCTGCAGGGGGATGCTGCCGGTGATATCGCTGATGCGGGTGATCGCATGCGCGCGATCGGGATCGGGATCGACGCCGCTATTCTCGTGACGGCCGGTATCCGGCCGCTCCTGCGGCTGCGCGGGAACACCCGTGACCGGCATGTTGCTGCCGCTATCGGTCGTGGTCGGCATGCCGGTCTCGGCCTTGACCAACAAGACCGGCGGCGGCGCGCTCGAGGCCACCGCGGAAATAGGCGTGGCGCTCGTATGCCGGGGCGCTTCCTCCTCAGCGACCTTCGGCGCATTCGGCATCGGCGCCGGTTGGAACAAGGCCGGGTGCTCGACCGCGGTCGGAACCGGGCGTCCGCGCGAGATCACCACATTGTCGCCAACGGTGGTCAGCTTGAAAAGCTGCGGGGCGAAGGTGCGGTGCAGGCGGATACAGCCATGCGAGGCCGGATAGCCTGGAAGAATGCCCTCATGCAGTGCCGTGCCGGACCAAGTAACCCGGTTCATATAAGGCATCGGCGCGCTGTCATAGAGATTGGAAAAATGGTGGCGCTTCTTTTCGAGAATACTGAAGGCGCCCACCATGGTCGGGTTGGCCTTCGTTCCCGTCGAGACGCCGGAGGTCGTGACGAGCTCGGTGCCGCGATAGACGTCGATTTTCTGGTCGCCGAGCGAAACGACGAGCATCATCGGCTCGCCATTGTCGATATCGACGACGGGCGGCGTCGGCGCGGCTTTTTTGGCTTTTTGACGGGCGTCGGCCGGCTGCGACAGCGCGGCAACGCCAAGGGCAATAATCCCGACGGCCCCAAGTGTCAGGCTGATATTCCTGCTGCGGCTACGCTCTACACTCGCTGCCAACGTCGTTCCCCGTCTCTGAGCCACTTCAAGCGTCTCCAAAATTGGCTTGCCGCGTTTAGCGAATCGCCGGTTGCGAGGCTACCAAACTGGAGATGAAAGTCCTTCCGATTAGCTAACATTTGGGGTGACCCGTCAAAGTTTTCCAGCCCGGCGCTGCGAGAAGCTTCGCCCATGCGAGATAATCAAGGTCTTATGAGACAAACTCGTTGTCCGGGGACAAGTTTCGCACAGCTGAAAAGCGCCCGGTTCTGCAAAAATCCGGGCCCTGTTTCCCGCCGGCAACAGTCGTGCCGTTCGGGGCGAGAGAGCAGTCGCCCCGGCATGTGCCGGCCGCGCGTTTCGCAAAACCGCTTGCTTCCCCTTTAGGGCGCCAATACACCCGATTTGGTCAGGAAGCTTGGAGGAAGAGATGGCAGTCACCTCAACATGCCCGCGCCCCTTTTGGCGCGGCCGAGTTGGTTTGCTTTGCACGATGGCCGCCAGCGTTTTCCTCTCGGGATGCGGCATCAACACCATCCCCACTTTGCAGGAGCGGGCGAAGTCGGCCTGGAGCGAGGTTCTGAACCAATATCAGCGCCGGGCCGATCTCATTCCCAATCTCGTCGAGACGGTGAAGGGCTTCGCCGCGCAGGAAAAAGAGGTGCTGACACAGGTGGTCGAAGCGCGCGCGAAAGCGACGCAGATGCAAGTGCCGGCGGATATCCTCACCAATCCCGAGGCCATTCAGAAGTTTCAGGAGGCGCAAGGTCAGTTGACCGGCGCTCTCGGCCGGCTGCTAGCCATCGTCGAGAATTATCCGGACCTGAAGTCGAACGCGAATTTCCTCGCGCTGCAGTCGCAGCTGGAAGGCACCGAGAATCGCATAGGGATCGCGCGGGGCGATTACATCACCGCCGTCAGAGACTACAACACCGAGATCAGCACCTTCCCCGGCCGCTGGTGGCGCGCGATCCTCTATCCCGACGCGAAGCCCATGGAGAACTTCACCGTCGCCGAGGAAACGACCAAGGTGCCGAAGGTGGACTTCTAGCTGCGTAACGGAATGACTTTCGCCCGACGCTTCCTGGCCGCCGGGCTCCTGGCGGCCGCGCTCACCTTCGGCGTATCGCCGGCCGCGGCGGAGCCGACCTTCCCGGCGCTAACTGGCCGTGTCGTCGATGAGGCAGGACTCCTTGGCGCCGACGAGAAGAGCGCGCTCGAGGCCGAGCTAAAGGCGCTCGAGGAGAAGAGCTCCGATCAGCTCGTCGTCGTGACGCTGCCGTCGCTGCAAGGCCACAGCATCGAGGATTTCGGCTATCGGCTTGGCCGCCATTGGGGCATCGGCACCGCGCGTTTGAATAATGGCGTCCTCCTCATCGTGGCGCCGAATGAGCGGAAAGTGCGCATCGAAGTCGGCCGCGGCTTGGAGCCGATCCTCACCGACGCGCTGTCGCGGGTGATCATCGAAAGCTCGATCCTGCCGCGCTTTCGCTCCGGCGATTTCGCCGGCGGCATCAAATCGGGCGCCGGGGACATCATCCTCGCGCTGAGCGGCGATGCCGCGGAGCTCGAGCGGCGCGCAAGGGCGCGGCCCGACGCCGCCGATCCCGCGATCGATTGGGTGATGGCGATATTCTGGACGCTCATCATCCTTTGGTTCATCTGGGTGGTTTGGCGAAGCTCGCAGCAGCCGGGCATCAGAGGCCGCCGCAGCGGGCCGGTTCTGGTGCCGAGCCCAGGTTGGGGTGGCGGCGGAGGCGGAAGCGGCGGAGGTTGGAGCGGCGGTGGCGGCGGATTTTCCGGCGGTGGCGGCGGCTTCGGCGGCGGCGGCGCCTCAGGCGGCTGGTGAGGGAGCGAGACGATGTTCACACCAGCCGAGCAACAGGCAATCGCCGGCGCGATCACCATCGCCGAAGGCAAGACGAGCGGTGAGATCGTCGTCGTGGTGGCGCGAACCTCGGGCCGCTATTTCGGCATCGGCCTGATGTGGGCGGCGCTGCTCGCGCTCAGCGTTCCGCTGCCCCTCATCTTCCTCACCGCTTGGCCGGTCGAGCACATCTATCTCGCCCAGCTTGCCGCCTTCGCCATCGGCGTGGCGCTCATTCAATGCGAGCGCGTGAGGCTCGCGCTCGTGCCGGTCGGCGTAAAAAGGGCGCGGGCGCATCAAAAGGCGGTGGAGCAGTTTTTCGCGCAGAATTTGCATACGACGAGCGGCAGGACCGGCGTGCTGATTTATGTCTCGCTCGCCGAGCGCTTTGCCGAAGTGCTCGCCGACGACGCGATCTACAAGAAAGTGCCGCCTGCGCGCTGGGTGACGGTCGTCGAGAAGCTGACCGCTTCGATCCGGAAGGGCGAGCGGGTCGAAGGCTTCATCGCTGCCATCGGCACCTGCGGCGCCATTCTCGCCGAGCATTTCCCGCCGGGCAGCGCCGATGTGAACGAGCTGTCGAACCATTTGATCCTGCTCGATGACCGCTGGCGGGACTGAGCGTTCCCCGGTGGGTGCAGGCAAGCTCGGCCTCACCGGCTGGGTCCTGTTCGATTGGGCGACGCAGCCCTTCTACACGCTCGTCGTCACCTTCCTCTTCGCGCCCTATTTCGTGAATGGCTTCGTCGCCGATCCGGCCTATGGCTCGACGCTATGGGCCTATGCCACCGGGTTTGCCGAACTCGTCGCGGCGCTCCTCGCTCCGGTGGTCGGCGCCATCGCCGATGCCGGCTATCGGCGGAAGCCTTGGATCGCCGCATTTTCGCTGCTGCTGGTCTTCGGTCTTTGCGGGCTGTGGTTTGCGGCGCCTGGGCAGCTGCAATTCCTGCCGGTCGTGCTCTTATGCTTTGCCATGGCGACGATCGGGGCCGAGCTCGCCACCGTCTTCAACAACGCCATGATGCCGGACCTCGTCTCATCGCGGCGATTGGGCAGCCTCTCCGGGCTCGGCTGGGCTGCCGGCTATGCCGGCGGCCTCGTCAGCCTCGTGCTCTTCTCGGGGTTTCTGGTCGCCGATCCGCAGAGCGGCCATACGCTGCTTTGGCTCGACCCGATCCTCCCCCTCGACGCGGCAACGCGCGAAGGCGACCGGCTCGTCGGTCCTTTCGCCGCGCTTTGGTTTCTCGTCTTCGTGCTTCCGCTCTTTTTCTTCACCCCGGACAGACCCGTGAGCGAGCGAGTGGCGAAGCCGGTCCGCGCCGGCCTCTTTCACTTGGCCGAGGGTATCAAGGACCTTGTCGCGCATCACCGGCAGATCGCGCATTTTCTGCTCGCGCGCATGCTTTACGCCGACGGGCTCGGCGCCGTGTTCGCATTTGGCGGGATCTATGCCGCGAGCGTCTTTGGCTGGGGCGCCACCGAGCTCGGTTTGTTCGGCATCGTGCTGACGATTGCCGGGGCGATCGGCGCGTTGCTCGGAGGCGTGCTCGACGATCGTTTCGGCTCGAAGCGGGTGATTGAGTGCGGGCTGGTGCTGTTCATTCTCGGCGCTATCGGCGTGCTGTCGGTCGCCAAGACGGAAGTCCTGTTTGTGCTCGAAGTGGACGCGAAGGCGCCGGAAAGCGGCGCGTTCTCATCGCCCGGCGAGCAGGTCATTCTCGCCTTTGCGATTCTGATCGGGCTTGCCTCGGGGCCGGTTCAGGCGGCGAGCCGAACGTTGCTGGCGCGGCTTTCCCCACCCGAGAAGATCACCGAGTTTTTCGGCTTCTTCTCCTTCTCAGGCAAAGTCACCGCTTTCGCGGCTCCGATTTTGATTGGGGTCGTTACCGCGGCCTCAGGCAATCAGCGCCTCGGCATCGCCATGAGCCTCGTCTTTCTCGTGGCGGGATTTGTGCTGCTTCGCCGCCTGCGCCTGGACTGAGCTAATGCCGGAAATGGCGCATGCCCGTGAAAACCATGGCAAGGCCGGCTGCGTCGGCGGCGGCGATGACCTCGTCGTCGCGCATGGCGCCGCCAGGCTGAATCACCGCCGTGGCGCCGGCTCCAGCAAGAACCTGCAGCCCGTCGGCGAAGGGGAAAAAGGCGTCGGACGCGGCAACGGACCCTTTGGTGAGCGACTCTGATAGTCCCGCGGCATCTGCCGCATATTTGGCCTTCCAGGCCGCCATACGCGCCGAATCCACCCGGCTCATTTGCCCGGCGCCGATGCCGACCGTAGCGCCATCCTTCGCATAGACGATAGCATTCGACTTGACGTGCTTCGCGACGGTGAAGGCGAAGAGAAGATCGGCCATCTCCCGCTCCGTCGGCGCCCGCTTGGTCACGACCTTCAGCCCGGTCTCGTCCACAACCGCGCTGTCGCGCGATTGCACGAGAAAGCCTCCGGAGAGAAAGCGGACCCCAAGTCCCGGCGATTTCGGATCGGGAAGGCCGCCGGCCAGCAACAGCCGCAAATTCTTCTTCGCCGCGATGACGTCTTTCGCTTCTTCATCGGCATCCGGCGCGATGATAACTTCGGTGAAGATCTCGACGATGGCGCGGGCCGCCTCGGCATCGAGTGTGCGGTTGAGCGCGACGACGCCGCCAAAGGCGCTCTCCGGGTCGCAAGCAAAGGCCTTGGCATAGGCTTCGGCGAGCGTGGCGCCGACCGCGACCCCGCATGGATTGGCGTGCTTGATGATGGCGACGGCCGCGCTCGTCTTCGGATCGAACTCGGCAACGAACTCATAGGCGGCGTCGGCATCGTTGAGATTGTTGTAGGAGAGCTCCTTGCCTTGCAGCTGCCGCGCTGTCGCGATGCCGAGGCGCTCTTCCTCGGTGCGGTAGAACGCAGCCGATTGGTGCGGGTTCTCTCCGTAACGGAGGATCGAGGCGAGGTTGCCGGCGAAAGCGCGAATGGGCGGCGTGTCGTCGCCAAGCTCGCGGGCGAACCAGGCGGAGATCGCCGCGTCATAGGCAGCGGTGCGCGCATAGGCTTTCGCTGCGAGCTGCTGGCGGAGCACGAGCCCGGTGGCGCCGCTTCCCGCGTCCATCTCGGCGAGCACCGCAGCGTAATCGGCAGGATCGACGATTACGGTGACGCTCTCATGGTTTTTGGCGGCGCCTCGGATCAGTGCTGGGCCGCCAATGTCGATATTCTCGATGGCGGTGTCGAAATCGGCGCCGCCGCGGACCGTCCGCTCGAAGGGATAGAGATTGACGGCGAGGAGATCGATCTTCGGGATGGCGTGCTCGGAAAGCGCGCGCTCATGCGCGTCATTGCCGCGGATGGCGAGGAGGCCGCCATGCACCTTCGGGTGCAGCGTCTTCACCCTTCCGTCCAGCATCTCCGGAAAGCCGGTGAGTTCGGCGATATCGGCGACGGCGATCCCGGCATCGCGCAGCGCTTTCGCGGTTCCTCCGGTCGACACGATCTCGACCCCGTGCCGCGCGAGCCCGCGCGCGAACTCGAAAAGCCCGGTCTTATCGCTGACCGAAAGGAGGGCGCGGGCGATTTTTGCCATGGCACGGTGGTGACGGAGGAAGACGAGAGCGGCCTACCACGAATCGCCACATCCGGCAAAAGGAGCGGCGCGGATCTCTACAGCCTATTCCGCTTTCGCCTCTTCCTCGTCCTCGTCATCCAGAGGCTCGGCCTCGCCGGGCGCGGCGGAACGTTCGAGGATCCAATTGACGGTCACCTCCCGTTCCTCCTCCATGCCGCCGGCGAGCACGACCTGGAACGTGCGGCGCGGTCCCCGCTCATCGGCCAGAAACACGCTCTCCTCAACGGTGATGGTCGGGGTGTCTGCCGTGAGGGTCCATTCCTCGCCGTTCGGCAGCAGCAGCACGGCGCTTCGCTCGTCGTCGCCCAATCCCGCCTTCACCGTGGGGTGCAGATGGAAGCGCACGGCATAGCCGCCGCCGGTCGTCTGGGCATCGCCCTTCAGGCCCCGCGGCGCGAAGAGCTTGTCCGTGCCGGAAAGCATCAAGCCGTCCGGCGAGAGCAGGAGCCTCCGCGCATAACTGACGCCGTAGCGGGAGAGATAGCCTTCATGCGAGGCCTTCAGCTCGAGCCCGTCTTCAGATTCGCTGAGCGAGACCTTCACATTCGGCGGGCCGGCAAGCGGCGCGTTCGGAGCGTTCCCGCTGCCATTGGTCCCGCTGCCGAAGGAGGCCGAGGAGGCGTCGTCGAAGGTGAGCACGGAATGCGCCGGCGTCGTGCGCGACACCATCTTCCAACTTTCGTAATGCGGCGTCGGCGCTCCGCAATTCACGACGAGAAGATGCTCGCCGGTGCCCATTTCGAAAGAGAAGGAGCCGGCATGCGCCCCCGTGGCGACGGTCGGCGCGGGCGCGGGAGCGACATCGGAGAGGAGCAGCGTCGATCCGCGCTCAATGCGGACATAGCCCGAATTCGGAGCGGCGGTAAGCGGCGCGCCGTCGGTGTCGTCATAGGCGAGCACCGTGGCGACGGCGTCGGCGGCGGTCGCCCCGCCGCCATTGAACCTCGCCAGCGTTCCGTCGCCGAGGCGGAAAAAGCGCACCATCGGCATCGCCCGGTCGATGGCGTCCGTGATCGGCTTCGGCGGCAGCCGGTCGCGCGCCACGAAGCATTGGCGAAGCGGCAAAAGGTCGAGCAGGAGCTCGACGAGGGCGACGGGATTGCGGGAAATGTGCCCCCCATCCGCCAGCACCTGGCGCTCGATCTCCTTGCAGAGATGTTTCAGGTAGCGTTCGAGCACCGCCTGCTGCTCGGCGATGCAAAGGCCGGCATAGTTGAGGGCCATCAGCGACAGGAGCCGCGGCAGCCCGTCCGGCGCGTCGCGATAGCTTGCCGACAGGTAGCGGAGATGCGCTGTGAGGGCCTTCAGGAAGGTCTGGTAGGAGGCGGGATCGCTTGCATCCAGCACGACGACGGAGTTCGACAGCCAGGAGATGACCCGGCGCCCGACGACCTCAGGGAGCCAGGCGAGGCCCTGCACGCGCTTATGCATGGTCAAAAAGTCGTTCAGCAGCACCTTCGCCTGCTCGCGCGACAGGGTGCTGCCGGCGACGCGCAAATGCCGCAGCCATCCGAAGCCGTAAAGCTCGCGCGCCCAGCCTTCGGAAGGCGGCCTGATGGCGAAGGGCGATTGCGCGCCGAGCTCGACCAGGCTGCCGGCGAGGCCGAAATGGCCGTTATAGATCTCCGTGGCAAAGCTCGGATCGGCCGTGCGCAAATCTTGCGGCGCAAGCAGCAGCTGCTCGGCCTCCGTGCCCGGATAGCTGAGGCCGGCCACATGCTGCAGCACGAAGCCGCGCAGAAGGCCGGGCCCGCGGGCGGGGGCGCTCGATCGGGTCAGCAGGCCGGGAAGAATGTCAGCCGCCATGCGACTCCCTGACTTTGTCGGGCCGGAATGCGACGACTGAACCTCCGAGCCCATTTCTTCTAAGCATTGTCGGGCGACAGGGTTGCAGGATCAAGGAAAATGGCTTTTGCGCTTTTCCAGCGCGTCACCGGGTATGGGTGAGCCGAGCCGCGAAAAATCCGTCCATGCCGCTCCATTCCGGCGTTCCGAGATCGAGCTGGAAAGGCAAGGTTCTGAGACATCCGGAATCCGTCAGCCAATCGGATCGGCCGAAGATCTCTCCGGCCGTCAGTGGGTCGAGCGCCAATTTATCGTTTCGCTCCAGGAGGGCGGCGATCTGCTGTTCGCCCTCCTCGGGTTCGAGCGAGCAGGTGGCATAGACGAGAGTGCCGCCCGGCTTCAACAGCCTTGCCGCGTTGTCGAGGAGGCGGCGCTGCAGATCGCTGAGCTCGCCAATGTCCCTTGGGGATTTGACGTAAGGAATATCGGGGTGACGGCGGATGGTGCCCGTCGCCGTGCAGGGCGCATCGAGCAGCACGGCATCGAACCGCTCATCCGGCGACCAAGTCGTGGCGTCGGCGACGACCGGTGTTGCGATGATCGTCAGGCGGTCGAGGTTGGATTTGAGGGTGCGCAGCCGGTGCTCGGAGATATCGACGGCCGTGACGGAAGCCCCGGTCAGGGCGAGCTGCGCCGTCTTGCCGCCTGGCGCGGCGCCGAGATCGGCGATGCGCATGCCATAGAGCGGCTTCACCAGCCGGGCTGGAAGGGAGGCTGCCACATCCTGCACCCACCAAGCGCCATCTGCATAGCCCGGCAGGTCCTCGATGCGGCCCTTGGGCAAGATCCTGACCCCGCCGGTCGGCAGCACACGGCCTCCGAGGAGCTCGGCCCACCTTGCGGGATCGGCTTTGATGGTGAGGTCGAGGGGCGGTTCGACAAGATTGGTCCCGGCGATGGCATGCGCCGCCTCCGCGCCATAGTGCTCGGCCCAGCGGCCCCATAGCCAGTCGGGGGTGTTGACCCGCGTCGGGTCAGACGCGGCAAGGATGGCGTCGCCCTCGGCTGCGACGCGCCGCAAAACGGCGTTCACCAGCTTGTCGTAGCGCATGGCGCGGGGGTCGTATTGCGCCAGCCGCACGGCCAGGTCGATGGCGGCATGCGGCGGCGTTCGCAGAAACAGCAGCTGAGCCGCGGCCGAAAGCAAGATGGGGTACAGCGAGCCGGCCCGGGGCGGCAGCCCGCGTTCGATAAAGGTATCGAGCACGAGGTCGATCTGGCCCTTGCGGCGGAGGCTCGTGCCGACGATGGCGCGCGCCAGCGCGATATCCCGCTGCGGGTAGTCCGCGAGCCAGCCGCCTGTCAGCGTGCGGCCGAGGATCTCGCCGAGCGGCTGCCGCTTCTGCAGAGACCGCGTTGATCAGCTCGACGGCCGCGCGCCGGGCCGGCAACCCGACCTGCGCCTCGCGCCCCGCCGGCGTGCCGACGGCTTCGTCGTCCAAATTCATAGCTGCAGCCTTCGGCGCCTTAGCGGAAGCCCCACGGGCCGCGCCGCGTGGCGAAACCGGGCGTCGACGCCCACGGGCCGGAGGTGGTTCTGGCTTCTTCGGCATGACCACCGGTTACAGCCTGACCCATATCCGCGGCAATCGCATTCAGCTGGGCGATGCGATTCTCCACATTGGGGTGGGTGGAGAAAAGGTTGTCGAGGCGCGCCCCGGACAGCGGGTTGACGATAAAGAGATGGGCCGAAGCGGGATTACGCTCCGCGGGCATGTTCGGAATCTCCTCAGCCGCCTTCGAGATGCGGCGAAGCGCGGAAGCCAAAGCCTGCGGGTTGCGGCTGATATCGGCGCCGATGCGGTCCGCCTCATATTCGCGGCCGCGGCTGATGCCGAACTGGACGAGCGCCGCGGCGATCGGGGCGAGAATGACGAGCAAGATGCCGCCGATGATGCCCGTGCCCCCGCTGTCGCGGTTGCCGCCGAAATAGAGGCCGAAATTGGCGAGCATGGAAATCGCACCGGCAAGCGTCGCGGTGATGGTCATCAGCAAGGTGTCGCGGTGCTTGATATGGGCGAGTTCATGCGCGACGACGCCGGCAAGCTCGTCGCGGTCCAGCCTCTGCAGGAGGCCGGTGGTGACGGCGACGGCGCTATTCTCCGGATTGCGGCCGGTGGCAAAGGCGTTCGGCTGCGGATTGTCCATGATGTAGACGCGCGGCATGGGCAGATCGCCGGCTTTCGCCAGCTGCTGCACCATGGCCGTAAAGCTCAGGCGCGCTCTGCGCATCGACCTGCCTCGCGCCATACATGCGGAGGACCATCTTGTCGGAGTTCCAATAGGCGAAGAGGTTCATCGCCGCGGCAACGAAGAAGGCGATGAGCATGCCCGTCTGGCCGCCGGCGAGATAGCCGACGCCCATGAAGAGGGCGGTCATGGCCGCGAGCATCAGCGCGGTGCGGAAAAAACCACTCATCGTCAAAACCTCCAGCGGGCTCCGGACGCGGAACCTCGCGAGAAATATGTTGGAAGCCTTGGGCTGCCCCACAAGTCTCGGCGCACAAAATCGACGATTCCGGCCTGCCGGGACCGACGCGGACTTAACCATTCGTCAAGGCTGATAGCGGAAGCTGAGTAGTCCTCTAGCCAGGTGAGAACCGCCATGTCGCTTCCTATGGTCGCCCCGATCGCAACGTCCGAACAGACGGCGGATGGAGAACTCTCTTTCGATCAGAAGCGCCTGATCCGCGACAGCTTCACCTCAATCGAGCCCGCTGCCGATCTCGTGGCGCGGCTTTTCTACATGAAGTCGGTCGACCTCGATCCTTCGATTGCCGCCATCTTCAAGATGCCGACACGGGCGCAACGAAGGAAGTTCATGGCGGCGATGAAGCTCGCCATCATCTCGCTGGATCGCCTGCAGGCGCTCGCGCCAATCATCAAGCTTCTCAGCGCCCGGCAGCGCCTCGAAGGGGTGCGGCCGCGCCATTACGCTGCCTTCCGCAAGGCATGGGTCTGGTCGCTCGAGCAATCGCTCGAGTTCCGCTTCACCGGCGAAGCGCGGGAGGCGTGGACGGCGCTCCTCGGGCAGATGCACCGCGCGCGACGCGCTTAAGCGAGAAGTCCGAAGCGCCCGGGCCGTAATCTAGCCCTGGGCTGCCCCGCGGTTCTGCCGCTGATCGATGAGATCCTCAACGACAGCAGGTTCGGCCAGCGTCGAGATATCGCCGAGATTCGAAAAATCGTCCTCGGCGATCTTCCGCAGGATGCGGCGCATGATCTTGCCTGAGCGCGTCTTCGGCAGGCCCGGCGCAAACTGAATGAGGTCCGGCGAAGCGATCGGCCCGATCTCCTTCCGCACCCAATCGCGCAACTCCGTCTTCAGGGCGTCGGAGCCGTTCTCGCCGGCCATCAGCGTCACATAGCAATAGATGCCCTGGCCTTTCACCGAATGCGGGTAGCCGACCACGGCGGCTTCCGAGACCTTCGGATGCGCGACGAGCGCGCTCTCGACCTCGGCGGTGCCCATGCGGTGGCCGGCGACGTTGATGACGTCGTCGACGCGCCCGGTGATCCACCAATAGCCGTCGGCGTCGCGGCGGCAGCCGTCGCCGGTGAAATATTTGCCCTTGAAGGTGGAGAAATAGGTTTCGACGAAGCGCTGGTGATCGCCATAGACGGTGCGCATCATCCCGGGCCAAGCATCGAGGATGACGAGGTTTCCTTTCGCCTCGCCTTCGAGGATCTTGCCGTCGGCATCGACCACGGCCGGCTGCACGCCGAAGAAGGGAAGCGTCGCCGAGCCGGGTTTCAGGTCTATCGCGCCAGGCAGCGGCGAGATCAGAATTCCGCCGGTCTCCGTCTGCCACCAGGTGTCGACGACGGGACAGCGATTTTCGCCGACGACGCGGTAATACCACTCCCAGGCTTCGGGGTTGATCGGCTCGCCGACCGTGCCGAGGAGGCGAAGCGAGTTTCGGCTCGTGCTGCGCACATAATCGTCGCCGAGGCCCATCAGCGCGCGAATCGCCGTCGGTGCCGTGTAAAAAATATTCACGCCGTGCTTGTCGATCACCTGCCAGAAGCGGGATGCGTCGGGGTAGTTGGGGACGCCTTCGAACATCAGCGTGGTGGCGCCATTCGCGAGCGGCCCATAGACGATGTAGGAATGGCCGGTGACCCAGCCGACATCGGCCGTGCACCAATAGATGTCGCCCTCATGATAGTCGAAGACGCATTCATGCGTGAGAGACACGAAGACGAGGTAGCCGCCGGAGCTGTGCAGCACGCCTTTCGGCTTGCCGGTCGAGCCTGACGTATAAAGGATGAAAAGCGGGTCCTCGGCGTTCATCGCCTCCGCCGGACACTCCGCTTCGACTTTTTCAAGCTCGCCCTCGAGCCAGAAATCGCGGCCCTCCGTCCAGGGAACGTCTCCGCCGGTCCGTTTGACGACCAGCACCGTCTCGACGCCTTCGCTCTTCTTCAGCGCTTCATCGGTATTCGCTTTCAGCGGAATTTTACGGCCGCCGCGGATCCCTTCGTCGGCCGTGATCACCAGCTTCGACTGGCAGTCGGTAATCCGGCCCGCAAGGGAGTCGGGTGAGAACCCGCCAAACACTACGGAATGGATGGCGCCGATGCGCGCGCAGGCGAGCATGGCGAAAGCCGCCTCGGGGATCATCGGCAAATAGATCGTGACGCGGTCGCCCTTCTTGATGCCGTGCCGCTTCAGGACGTTGGCGAAACGGCAGACCGCTTCATGCAGCTCGCGATAGGTGATGCGCCGAAACTCGGCGTTGGGATCATCCGGCTCCCAGAGGATGGCCGTCTGATCGCCGCGTTCGGCGAGATGCCTGTCGATGCAATTTGCCGAGACGTTGAGGGCGCCGTCCTCGAACCATTTGATCGAGATGTCGGGGTAGTGAAAGCTCGTATTCTTCACGCGCGTGAAAGGCTTGAGCCAATCGATACGCTTTGCGGCATCGCGCCAGAAGCCTTCCGGATCTTCGATGCTGTCTCGGTAAAGCTTTTCGTACCGCGCTTTGTCGATGTAAGCGCGCTTCGCCCAGTCTGCCGGAACCTTGTGTACGATCTCCGCGGTCATCCTGGGCGCACCTCCTAAGGCAAAGCTAGACCCCGAACAGGCCGATGACGATCGCCATGACGATGAGAACGGCCAGCCAGCTGCCGGCGTCGATCGCCGTGACGATCGGCTTCACGCCTTGGAATTGGTGATTGACGAGCATGGTGGTGGCGACAAATCCCGCCCAGATGAAGAGCGCGGTGACGATGGCGCCGCGAAGCGTCACGTCCTGCATGTGTCCGACGAGACCGGCGAGGAGATAGGCCATCAATAAATTGGCGAGGAAGGCGATGGCGAAAGGAAGTAAGGCCGGAACGTTGATCTCGCTTTTTCCCGACGCCTGCTGCCGGCAATTGCCCAAGATCGCGTACCAAATCCAGGCGGTGACGAAGCCCGCGACGGCCGCGACGAAAACCGCAAGATAGTTCACTGGCACGGCTGTCATCATTGATCTCCTCCCTTCGGGCTCATGCTTCGAGGCCCCCAAGGCCGCAAATGATGCCCCATTCTTTTTCCGAAACCGGCTGCACCGAAAGGCGCGAATTTTTGACGAGCACCATGTCCTTCAGCGCCTTGGTGCCCTTGATGTCGGCAAGCGTCACCGGCTTCGGCATGTCGCGCACGGCGGCGACATCGACGCATTCCCACACGCCGGAAGCGTCGGTCGAGTCTGAGATGCGCCTCTGCCGTCACCTTGACGATGCCGACGATGCGCCGCGACTCGCCCGAATGATAGAAGAAGCCGAGATCGCCCTTCTTCATCGAGCGCATCACATTGCGCGCCTGAAAATTCCGCACGCCGTCCCATTCCGCGCCTTTCGCGCCCGTCTTCTTTTGCGCGCTCCAGGACCAAGCATCGGGTTCCGATTTGAAGAGCCAATAGGCCATCGTCCGCCTTTAGGCGCCTTCGCGCGACTTGTTGATGAGCAATTTCCAAGGTCGAATTTCGACGGAAGCGAAAAGGCCCTCCTTGGCGAAGGGATCTCCCTCGGCAATCTTCCGCGCGGCATCGAGCGAGGGCGCCTCCACCACGATCAGGCTGCCATTCATCGTCTCGCCGTCCTCCGCCGTGAAGGGACCGGCGAGGACTAGGCTCGTGCCGAGACTTTGCAGATAGGACAGATGTGTTGGCCGGTGTGCTTGCCGTATCGGCAAAGCTCCCGGCTTGTCAGTGCAGATCAACGCATACAGCATCGCTTCCCCCGAAACCGAAAGGCTATTGCGGATTATGTGCGGCTGTCCAGCGACGGCGGACATGCCATATTTCTTCTTATGGCTCTTGCAACCTTACGACTCCGCTCTCAGCGGCCGGGCGAGAAGCGCGCCAATCGCTGCATCCACACTGGCACGGCCGGAGGCCACGGCATCGACAGCTTGCGCAATCGGCATGTCGAGGCCGCGCGCCTCCGACATGTATCGCAACGGCGCTCGCAGTATGCAGGCCCTCGGTGACACAAATGCGGGCGGCGAGCACAGTCTCGATTTTCTGTCCCTCGCCAAGGGCGATGCCGAGCGACATGTTTCGCGATTGCGCGCTGCCGCAGGTGAGGATCAGGTCGCCGAATCCGGAAAGTCCGACGAGCGTCTCCAGGCGAGCGCCGAGCGCGGCGCCGAAGCGCGCCATCTCGGCGAAGCTGCGCGCGACCAGCGCCGCATGCGCGCTCTCGCCAAGGCTCTTGCCGGCGACGATGCCGGCGGCGATGGCGTAGACATTCTTCAGCGCGCCGCCGATTTCGGCTCCGGCCACGTCGTCGGTCCAATAGCAGCGAAAGGCGGTATGGCTGAGCGCGTGCGACAGGTCGCTGCCAAGCTCCTCGCGTGCGGTGGCGAGCGTCAGCGCGGCGGGAAGGCCGCGCGCCACTTCGGCGGCGAAGCTCGGACCGGACAAAACGCCGATTTCGGCTTGGGGCAAAGCCTCCGCCATCACCGACGAGAGAAGCGCGCCGGTCGATTGCTCGATGCCCTTCGCTCCGATCAGCGCGGCTTGGCCAGGCTTCATATGAGGAGCCAATTGCCCGGCGATGCGGCGAAGATGCTGCGCGGGAGGAACGAGGATGAGAAAATCGCTCTGCGCCACCTCTTCGAAGCTGGATGTGGCACGGATGGCGGGGTCGAGGTCGATGTCCGGCAGGTAGGCGGCGTTTCGGTGCCGGATGTTGATGTCGTCGATCACCTCCTGCTCGAAGGCCCAGAGGCGCGCATCGAGACCGGCGCGCCGCGCGCTCAAAGAGAGCGCGGTGCCCCAGGCTCCCGCTCCGACGATACCGACGCTGTGAAAGCTCATCGCGCGCCCCTATTCGAAGCCGTTCATACAAGAAGCGAGGCGGCAGCGTCACATCTCGAAGCGTCAGGCCTTCACGCCGGCCCCAAGCGCGGGCGGCGCGTCGGGATCGAGCGGCCAGCGGGCGCGCGCCGGTGCGCCGAGGCCATCGATAAGACCGCGCGCAAGCCGCTCCGCCCCGGCCCAAGCCACCATGGCGGCATTGTCCGTGCAGAGCTCCGCCGGCGGGACGATCAGGCGGAAGCCCTGCTCGGATGCGGCCTCGGCAAGCGCCTCTCGCAGGCGGGCGTTGGCGGCGACGCCACCGGCGACCACCAGAGCTTTCTGCGCGTCAGGCCCCATCGCCTCCAGATAGAGGTCGATGCCGCGGCGGAGGCGATCGCCGAGCACCTCCGCGACCGCTTCCTGAAAACTGGCGCAGAGATCGGCGACCTCGCTATCGCTGAGCGGCGCGCGCTTCATCGCTTCCTGCCGGAGCGCGGTTTTGAGGCCGGCGAGAGAGAAATGCGGCTCTGCGCGCCCCAGCATCGGGCGCGGCAACGGGATCGAAGCCTGGCCCTTTGCCGCCATCTTCTCCACTGCCGGACCGCCCGGATAACCGAGACCGAGAAGTTTTGCCGCCTTGTCGAAGGCCTCGCCAAGAGCATCGTCCAACGTCGTGCCGAGGCGCCGATAGGCTCCGACGCCTTCGACGATCAGGAGCTGCGTATGGCCGCCGGAGACGAGCAAGAGGAGATAGGGGAAGCGGAGCCCATGGGTCAGGCCGGGGGTCAGCGCATGCGCTTCGAGGTGATTGACGGCGATGAAGGGCCGGCCCCGCGCGAGCGCCAGCGCCTTGCCGGTAACGATGCCGACGATCAGCCCGCCGACGAGGCCAGGTCCTGCCGTTGCCGCGATGGCGTCGACCGAGGACCAGTCGAGGCCCAACTCCGCCATCACCTTGGCGATGGCGTGGTCGAGCACGTCGATATGCGCCCGCGCCGCGATCTCCGGCACGACGCCGCCATAGTCGGCATGCAGCGAGAGCTGCGACTTCACGATATTGGCGAGGATGGCGCCACTCGCCTCGCCATCGCGGCGGACCAGGGCGGCGGCCGTCTCGTCGCAGCTCGTCTCGATGCCGAGAACGATCAAAGGGCGCTCGGTTCCTTTCATCCGGCTTCTTTAGAGGGTGAGACCCCGAAGATTGAAGGGGAGGCTGCTTCCAGCCATTAATGGCGCCGAGAAAGCCGTGGATTTGGCCCGGCATTGGAAGCCTTGTCTTGGCGGAGCGTCACATGCTGATCGGGACGAGAGGCAGCCCGCTTGCGCTCTGGCAGGCCAACCATGTGCGCGCTCTGCTTGCCTCAAGTGGCGGCGTGGCCGAGGACGCCATCGCGCTTCAGGTCATCACCACCTCCGGCGACCGCATCACCGATAAGCCGCTGCGCGAATTTGGCGGCAAGGGCCTCTTTACCAAGGAGATCGACGAGGCGCTTCTCGGCGGCCAAGTCGACCTCGCCGTCCACTCCATGAAGGACCTGCCGACGGAGCTTCCGGATGGCATCGTCATAGGCGCGGTGCTGCGGCGCGGCGATGTGCGCGACGCCCTTATCAGCGCGAGCGGCGCATCGCTCGCCGAGCTCCCGGAAGGGGCGGTGATCGGCAGCTCTTCCTTGCGTCGGCAGGCGCAGCTCCGCCGCTTGCGTCCGGACCTTAAGGTCGTGGATTTCCGCGGCAATGTGGAGACGAGGCTGCGGAAGCTCGAGCAAGGCGTGGCCGACGCAACCTTGCTCGCGCTCGCCGGTCTTGAGCGGCTTGGGCTTGGCGAGCGTGTCACGGCCGTGATGCCGACGGCCGCGATCCTTCCCGCCGTTGCACAAGGCGCGATCGGCGTCACCTGCCGCGGAGGAGATAAGCGCACGCTGTCGCTGCTCCGCTCCATCGACGACGAGATTTCGGCGATGGCAGTTGCCTGCGAGCGCGCCTACCTCGCTGAGCTCGATGGCTCGTGCAAGACGCCCATCGCCGGGCTCGCGGAGATCGCACACGACCGCTTGCACTTCCGTGGCATTGCGCTGATGCCGGACGGCACGGATTTCGAGGAGATCGAGATCGAAGGGGGCGCCGGGGAGGCGGCACGGCTCGGACGCGAAGCGGGACGCGAGCTCGCAAAGCGCGGGCGGCGCATCCTCGACGTCTTGCGGCGATAATCCCCGATGCGCATTCTCGTCACGCGGCCGGAGCCAGACGCCGCCGAGCAGGCTGCGAAGCTCTCCGCGCTTGGGCATGAGCCGGTGCTGGCGCCGTTGCTCCGCATCGAATTCCTTGCCCCGAATATCAACCTTGCCGGCGCAGGGGCGATCGTCGTGACAAGCCGGAACGCGTTGCGCGCGCTCGCCTCGCGCCCGGCGTTGGAAGCTGCGTTGCGTCTGCCCCTGTTCGCGGTCGGTGAGGCGACCGCAAGCGCCGCCACAGAGCTCGGCTTTACCAATGTCAGGCGTGGCCCGGGCACGGGAGCCGAGCTTGCGGAAATGATCGCCGAAGATTTCGACGCCGGGGGAGGCGCGATCCTGCATCTCTCCGGCGAAACGCTCGCTTTCGATCTGCAATCTGCCCTTGCCGAACAGGGCTTCGACATGCGGCGGTCGATCCTTTACCGCTCGGTGCCAGCGCCCGACCTCCCGCCGGAGGTGCTCGCTCTGCTGCAGGACGGAGAACTGGACGGCGTCGT
The DNA here is from genome assembly GCA_963786425.1 of uncultured Alphaproteobacteria bacterium. Classification (GTDB taxonomy): domain Bacteria; phylum Pseudomonadota; class Alphaproteobacteria; order Rhizobiales; family Methyloligellaceae; genus Methyloceanibacter. Next base: position 129,633 of record CAWAZB010000003.1, read on the forward strand.
CCTGATGTCGCCGCGAACCGCCTCCACCTTCTCCGCATTGATTCGGCGGTCCGGTGCCAATGCCGAGCGCCTGATTTGCTATTGCCTATCTGAAGCGGTAGCACAGGCCCTGCGGCCGCTCAGGACCGGTATTCAAGTGGCCCGGCAGCCAAATGAAAATGAGGTGCTTGCGCTGATCGACGCCAGCCGGGCATCCTCGCCGACGAGTTGAGTCTGGTGTGATTTTGAAGGTGACGCGCGATGGCAGATCCCTTCGGCGGCAGCGATGATCGTGGAGCGCCCGGCAAGCGCCCGGCGCAAACCATTGAAGGCAAGGCGACCGAAATAATCGCCGAGCCGAATGAGGCGGAGAAAGAGGAAGCTCCTCGCCAAGCGCCGGAGCCGATTCTCGATGACCGTTCCACGGCAGATAGCAAAGACCCAACCGGCGGCACGGAAGCGGATCGTGGCGCCGAAAAACGGACGCCGGCACGTACTGGTCCCGTCGAGCTGAAGGGTTTCATGACGCATCTCGCCGCCGGGATGCTTGGCGCCGTCACCGGCGTGATAGGGCTGGCGCTGGCCTGGGGGCTCATACCCGCCCGCGAAGATGCCGATGTCGCGGCCGTGGAAGAGCGGCTCACGGCCCTCGAAGCAAAGCAGCAGGCGGCAGCGCCCGCCGAAGCGGTTGCGGATCTGGAGAAGCGGCTGACGGCGCAGATCGCCCAGCAGCAGCCGGAAGTTCCGTCCGAGGTCGCCGCTCTGCCGGAGCGTGTGGGCCAGATCGAGGAGCGGTTTCAGGCCCTCGCCAAAAGTGCCGAGGCCGGCGGGTCGGTGGCCGATGCCGCCGCCATCGCTGCGCAGATCGGTGAAGCCGAACAGCGCATCGCCGGCAAGATCGATGAAACCCTCGCCGAAAAATTGCAGTCCTTGCGCGACGAGATCGGAGCGCAGAAGCAGCAGCTTGATCAGCTTGCCGCCGCTCCAGCCGGCGCGCCTGACAGCGCCGAGATTGACGCTCTGACGGAGCGCCTGGCAAAGCTCGAACAGGCATTGCCGGGCCTGACCGAAAGCGTGGCGTCGAGCGCTCGGAGCGCCAAAGCCGGCGCCGCCGCGCTCGCTTTTGCCGATTTGACCCGGGCCATCCATTCGGGTCAGCCCTTCGCCCCCGAACTCGCCGCGCTGAAGGCCGTCGCTCCGGATCTTCCGGCGGCGGAACCGCTCGCGGCGAGCGCGGACAAGGGAGTGGCGACGCTGGAGACGTTGCGCAGCACGTTCGAGGCCGCGCGCGAGCAAAGCGAGACGCCGCCCCCGGCGAAAGACGAGTCCCTCATCGGAAGCGTCCTTGCGAGTGCACGATCCGCGGTGCGGATCAGGCGCATGGATGCCGCCGACAACGCGACGGGGCCGGAAGCGGCAATTGCGAGGGCCGAGCGCAATCTCGCCGACGGCGATGTCGCCGCCGCCGTCGCGCAAATCGAGTCGCTGCCCGCTCCGATGCAAGACGCCTTCACGCCATGGCTCGAGCAGGCGAAGGAGCGGCTGGCGGCTGAAAAAGCCGTGGCGGCGCTTGAGGGCGAAATCCTGCCGCCGCTCGGAGCGCCGGGCGAAGCAACACCGCCGCGCCCATGATCCGCATCCTGTTCTTCATCGCCGGCGTCGTCATCGCGGCGCTCCTCGTCGGCTGGCTGGCCGATCGTCCGGGAGCGGTGACGCTCGAATGGCTCGGCTATGAAATAAAAATGAGCGCGCTTTTTGCGCTGCTCATTCTGGCGACGATCGCGGGTGTGCTCCTCTTTCTCTGGTCGGTTCTGCGTTATGTGGCGAGCCGCCCCGCCGCATTGGCGTCGCAGCTGCAAGAGCGGCGCAAACGCCAGGGTTTCGAAGCGCTGACCAAAGGCCTTCTCGCCATCGGCATGGGGGACAAGCAGCTGGCGCAGCGCTACGCCGCGGTGGCGCGGCGCACTCTGCCGGAGGAGCCGCTGACGGCGCTGCTGAAGGCGCAGACGGCGCAGCTGAGCGGCGACCGCGCGGCCGCGCAGCGCTCCTTCGAGGCGATGCTGGCGCGGCCCGAGACCGAGCTTCTTGGCCTGCGTGGCCTGTTCCTCGAGGCAAAGCGCAGCAACCACAATGAGGGGGCGCGCGAATTCGCCGAGCAAGTGGTGAAGCGGCAGCCGCAGCTTGGCTGGGCCGTCAATGCGCTATTCGATTTGCAGGCGCGCGGCGGCGATTGGGAGGAAGCGCTCGATACGCTCGCGCTGATGCGCCAGCACGGACATGTGGAGCCGGACGTCGCCACGCGGCGCCGCGCCGTGCTGCTGACGGCCGAGGCACGCGAGCTTGAAGTTGGCGAGCCCGACAAGGCGCTCACCCTTGCCAACGAGGCGTTGCGGCTCGCGCCATCCTTGATCCCGGCCGCCGAAATTTCCGGGCGCATCTACGCCTCGAAGACCGAAGCAAAACAGGCGAGCCGCGTCATCGCTCGGACCTGGAAGCTCGCGCCACATCCGGATCTGGCCGTCGTCTATGCCTTCGCCAATCCGAGCGCCGCGCCGCGCGAAAGGCTGAAGCGCGTAAAGCACCTTGCCGGGCTCGCTCCCGGCGATATCGAGGGTCAGATCGCCATCGCCGTCGCCGCCATCGAGGCTCGCGAATGGGACGAAGCGGAAGCGGCGCTCTCGCCTTATTTGGAGGATCGGCCCCCGGCGCGTGTTTGCGCGCTGATGGCGCGCATCGAAGCCGGCGAGGGCAATAAGGGCCGCGAGCGCGAATGGCTCGCGCGTGCCGTGCGCGCGCCGCGCGATCGTGCTTGGATCGCCGACGGCTATGTTTCGGACCGCTGGCTTCCGGTCTCGCCCGTTTCGGGGTCCGTCGACGCGTTTCAATGGAAAGCGCCCGTCGACCTCATCGGCAAGGGCGATAGCAGCCTTTTGATCGAGGATCTGCACGGCCCCGATCTGCCCAAAGCCGAGATCGAGGTGCTTCCGCCCCGGATCAGCGAAAGAGCGCCTGTGCTTCCGCCATCGCCATCAGCGCCAGACGCTCCCCTTGTCGGCCCATCGGTAGACCCGGCTACGGCGGTTGCAGCGGAGCCCCAGCAGGTCGAAAAACCGTCCTCGCCGGCGGCGAAGCCGAGCCTAGTCGTGCCGCCGCCGCCGGATGACCCCGGCGTCGCACCGCATGAAGCCGACGAAAGTCCGACCTCGCTTGAGCGTTTGCGGGCCGCGCAAATCCGCTGACGGCGCGAGGATCGGCCTGGCTTGCAAGCGCGAGGCATTGCCTTTAAGCACGGGGAGCCTTAATTCCCGAGGCAGGACGAGGCTCCTGCCGCAATAGCTCAGTCGGTAGAGCGGCGCATTCGTAATGCGTAGGTCGGGGGTTCGAATCCCTCTTGCGGCACCATTCCTTCTCGAAGCGCATCTCCAACTTGAACGCGGAGAACGGGCGAGCCGCCGGCGAGGCCAGCGAGCGCGAGCGCGCGCTGGGAATATCCGCCTACGCTGAGTCTTGGCGCTGACTGCTAGCGACCAGCGGTCGCGTTCACCGCAAATGCTTTCAGTTTGCGGGAATCGGTTTCGCCCACGGAGGCTAGAGCGACGATGGTCCGCGTCAGCTTCCGCTTGGCGCCGTCCTCGTCCTTAAGCTCGCCCTTGGATTTCAGCTCCTGCCAGGCCTGCTCAAGCGCGCGGCCCATCAGCGACAGCGTCTCGGCTTTGTAGATGTTGGGGAGTTCCTCAAGGCGCATGACATCCTCCCGTTCAGGAGTGGGCTAACGACTAATACTGTGCCCCGTCACGTCCTTATTCGCCGTCTTTGGATCACCCTACCGCGCAAGCGCCTGCAATACGAATCACAATGTCCGGCATGGCGAGGAATTAATGCGAGAGGCGTCGAATTGCGCCGCCGCGATTGGATCAGCGCGGCGAGCAGAGGCAGAGAAACGGCGCTTCCGTGCGCGCTCGGGCCACTTCCCCCGGCACGTAGCAATGGCTGCCGCCGGCGCCGATCATGCCGCTGCGGATTTCGCCTGCGGGAGCGCCTGCGACATGCCCGGCGCAGACGAAGGCATCGGGGCGCCCGCCGACCGTCACAGGACGCCGGCACACTTTCTCGCAAGATTGTCCATTCGACCCGATCCAGTTCGTATGGGCTTCCGCCGCGCCGGTGAAGGCAAGCACTGCTCCGGCCATCAGCAACGTAAAACGCATCTTTGAGCTCCTCTGCTTGGCCTTTAGCCCATGCGCTGTCGCACGGCGTCATAGCCAAACTCTATTAAGACCCTATTGCACAGCCGCCGGCCTCTCCAGAAGGCGGGCGGTCTTGATCTCTAATTAGGAATTGGTGGGCAATGCTCAACCCGTCTCCGGACCCGAGCCAAAATTGAGACCGCTTTGGGTCATTGATCTATCACGTTGTGGTCCCAATCTTGAGCGAGGACTTACTGCCGACATGACCGAAACGAGGGCCGCAACCATAGTGACCGACGGGGAAAATCCGGCCGCCAAGCTTGGCTGGCGGTTCACTGCCGGCGTCATCCTCATCGTGGGGGCCTATGGCGCCTGGTCGTTGATTCCCGTGGTGGTGACTTCCGACCTGAGCACGGGTGTGAAGTCGGTCATCACCGCCATCCTCAGCGCCACGCCCTTCATGAGCAAGGTACTGGCCATCGCCCTCATGGGCCGTCCGGCCTATGACTTCTTCAAGCGAACTGTGCTTAAGTCGCTCCGATTGAAAGCCGTGCGATCGAGAGGCTAGTTTCGAAGGGCCTCGCCAAGGGCTCGCGAATGATTCAAAGCCTCAACGACATTTCGCCCTGGTTTACCGCCTTCCTCTTTATCGGGGTCGCCGAGCTTTACTCCATCGGCCTCATGCTTTTGAGCCGGCAGCGCTTGGGCATCGAGCGCTTGCGCCTCAACAACGAGGTGGCCGGATTCAAATTCGCCGTCGTCGGCGTCCTCTATGCCGTGCTGCTCGCCTTCGTCGTCATCGCCGTCTGGGAGAATTACAGCAGCACCGAGGGTGCCGTCAGGAACGAGACAAAGGCGCTGCTCGACCTCGACCGCGTCTCGCGCGCCTTTCCTGACGCGGCCGGCGCAGAGATCCGCGGCGGCATTCGCGACTATGCCCGCGAGATCCGCAACACCGAATGGCAGTTGATGAGGGACGGAGATGCGAGTGCCACGGCCGAAGCCGCGCTCGAGCGCCTAAGCGAAACCATCTTCGCCGCCAAGCCGAAAGATGCCGGCGACGCCATCCTCTACGATCACGCGCTGAAGTTTCTGACCATCGTCAACGACAATCGCGCGGAGCGCCTCGATAGCGCGAGCGGGACGGTGCCAGGCGTGCTGTGGGTGGTGTTGATCGTCGGGGCGTTGATCACGCTCGGCTATCCGGCGTTCTTCGCCTCAACGAGCCTCGTCGCGCAGATCCTGATGACGGCGTCGCTCGCCGCCCTCGTTGCGTTGACGCTATTCGTGGCGGCCGTGCTGTCCTATCCCTTCACCGGAACGGTGCATGTTTCTCCAGAGCCCGTCGATCACGCGCTAGAGAGACTGTCTGTGCGCGGCCGTTAGCGGGCTAATGCGCCCAGCGGCGGTTCGCTTCCGCCGCGGCAAGCAGGCCCGACTGGGCTTCCTCCGGAAGCAGCCTCGCAATGACGCCCATGGCGAGCTCGATGGAAATGTCGCTGCCGCCGCATTCCTTCATCTGGTCGCGCAGCCATCCATAGATTTCCTCGTCACCGGCCTTCAGTCCGGTGGCGATATCGTCGAACATTCGCGTTAAAGACCCGGTCGCCATTGCCCCCTCCTGTGCCCTTCACGGTGCACATGGTTCGGCCACACCTTCGTTGCCCGTATGGTGCGCTCGCTCCCCCGACTCACGATGATAATCGCCAATATTGCGTATGCGAAGGGGCGGCGCTGCAACAGGTGGTGAAAAAGCGTCACGCATGACGCATAGATGCATGATGGACGCTCCTCTCATCCGGCCCTTCGCGCCAGAACACCTTCAATCTGTGCTTGATCTTGCGATGCGCGCTTGGGCGCCGGTGTTTCCGCAGATGCAGGCGGAGATCCCGACCTATGTGTTTCAGGCGTTCTACCCAAAAGGCTGGGAAACGCGGCAAAGGGCCGATGTCGAAGCGATCTGCAAGGGCGATGAGACTGAGGTATGGGTCGCTCTGCTTGACGACCGCCTCGCCGGCTTCGTCGGGCTTCGCGTCCACGCCGAGGACCGCATGGGAGAGGTTCACATCATCGCTGTCGATCCGGAGCTGCAGAGGCAGGGCATCGGGCGCGCGCTTCTCGACTTCTCGTTCGAATGGATGCGGGAGAGGGGCCTCGCCATGGCCATGGTAGAGACCGGCGGGGATTCGGGCCACGGGCCGTCGCGTGCGGCCTATGAGCATGCCGGCTTCGAGCGCTATCCCCTGGCGCGCTATTTCCGCAAGCTCTAGAAGCCCTCTTCTTCGTCGTAGCTTTTGAGCGCGAAGGGGATGGGTCCCTTCGGCAGCGATGCGACGCTCTCATCACCCTGCATTTCCACCATTGGGATTCCTTCCGGCGGGCTCATCTGCGGCTCCGGGCGACAATAATGGCGGCCGTTCTTGGCGTTGGTCAGGAGGAGGTCGAGGTGAAAGTGGTTAGCATGCGCGCGGTTATGGCCGGGGCCGAGCACGGTATAGAATTCGCGGCAGGCCGCGGCGAACACCGCCCGCAAGAAAGCTTGCTCCTCGCGGCGCCCCCGCCACCAGGACCGGGCGATGAGAATGTCGCGGCCGTCGGCGAGGCGGAAGCCGGCGACGTCGAGCGCATTGCCGAAAGCGTGCTCGGAAAGCTTCGCGCGCCTGCGGCTCTCGCGCGTGCGGCAGCTGTAAGAGGACATCTGCCGGATGGCGACGACATGTTGTCCTAGGTAGCGGCGTGCGGCTGGTTGCACGGCGCCCGCGACCCAGCGGTCGACGGCTGCGGTCATTGGGCAGCCCAAAGTTGCCGGCGGCTCCATGCCGACATAACCGCGCGAGGTGGCCGAGACCTTGAAGGGTTGCTCAAGCCCGCAGGACCCCCGTCCGGAGATCGAATCCATCGGCCGGACATAGGCTGAAGGCCGGACCTGGCCGCGGGCAAGGCAGGCCGATTCCGCTTCGCCCCGCCAGCGCGCCCGCGGCTCGCCAAATGGATTGTAGGCACAGGCGGCAACGGCCGCGACCGCCGCGAGCGCGGCGGCAAGAGACGCAAACTTCACCCGCATGCCGCCACCATGCGGCAAAGGGCGTGAACAATCCTTCAATGAGCCAGGGCGGCGTCAGTCCATTCCGAGGGTTTTTCGGGCCTTGGCGGTGATCGATTGGCGGGTCTTGAAGAACCCTTCCCAAGGGTCGCGCTTCAGGCTCTTCAAGCGGGCCGGCAGCGTCTCCATCCTATAGGGCGACGCCACCTTCAGACCTTTGAGTTCGTCCCAGGCGAGCGGGCAGGAGACAGGCGCCCCTGGCTTGGCTCGGGTCGAATAGGTGACGATGGCCGAGCCTCCTCGCTGATTGCGGAGATAATCCACGAAAATCTTGTCTATCCGCGTCCGCTTCAGCGGGTTCGCCGTGTAGCGGTCGGGCCGCACGCTGACGAGAGTGTCGGCCACGGCCTTGGCGAAGGCCTTGACCTCATCCCATCCATCCTTCGGCCGGATCGGCGCGACGAGGTGGAGCCCCTTGCCGCCCGTCGATTTCAAGAAGCTCTTCAGCCCGAGATCGGCGAGGAAGTCGCGGACCTCCACGGTCGCCGATTTGAGCAAGTCGAGGGGAAGACCCTCATCGGGATCGAGGTCGAAGACGAGGCGGTCCGGCTTATACAGATCGTCGAGCCCGACGCCCCAATCGTGGATCTCGAGCGTGCCGATCTGCACCACACCGAAAAGCCCGGCCTCATCGTCGATGTAGAGATATTTCTTTTTGCTCTCGCCCCCGGAAATGGCCACCTCCTTGATGGCCTTGCTCATGCCCTTCATGCCGTGGCGCTGGAAGAAACACTCCTCCTCGCAACCGCCCGGGCAGCGGACGAGGCTGATCGGCCGATTGGCGACGTAAGGGAGGATGAACGGCGCCACGGTCTCGTAATAATGAGCAAGATCGAGTTTGGTGATGCCCCCATCCGGATACATCACCTTGTCGGGGCTCGAGAGCGTAATGCCGGCAAAGACCGGATCGCCCTTCGCGGCCTTCCGCGGGGCCGCGACGGGCTCCTCGATTGCTTTCGTTGCCTTCTTCTTCGGAGTCATGACGGGCTCCTCATCGACCGGTTTTGCCGGCACGTCGCGGCTGACCTCGCGCGCCGGCTTGTCTTCGCGTAACGCCTGGAAGCTCGGATGGCGCAGGCGTCCGTCGCGCGTCCATTCCGTATATTCGACCTCGCAGACGAGCTCCGGCTGCAGCCAGACCGCGTCCCGCCGCTCTGATGCCGGCACCTCGACAAAGGCGGACGTCTTCCGCTCGATCGGCTTGAAGCGCTTCGCGAGCGCCGACATGACGGCGCCGGAAAAGCCGGTACCGACCTTGCCGGCATAATTGAGCTTGCCGCCGTCGAATGTGCCGAGGAGGAGAGAGGAAAAAGGCCGGCCTCTGACAGTCGAGCGGCTATAGCCGCCGATTACGAACTCTGCCCGCTTGTTGCATTTGATCTTCAGCCAGGACTTGGTGCGGCCGGAGACGTAGCGGGACTCGGCGCGCTTCGAGACGATGCCTTCGAGTCCCGTTCCGCAGGCCTCGCTATAAAAGGCGGCACCCGCGCCGATTACGTGGTCGGAATAGATGAGCCAGTCCGGCAGCGGCTTCTTCGCTAGAAGCTCGGCGAGCTGCGCCTTCCGCTCGAGAAGCGGCTTCTTGCGAAGGTCCTTTCCCTCCAGCGACAAAAGATCGAAGAGAAAGAATCGCAGCGCCGGATGCGGCGTGTCGATGTGCTCCTGCAGCGATTTGAAATCGGTGATGCCGGAAGGAAGCACGAAGGCAATTTCGCCATCGAGCAGCGCTTCCCTGCAGGGAAGGCTCGTGAGCGCCTTGGCGATGGTCGGGAAACGCACGGTCCAGTCGAGGCCGCTCCGGCTGAAGAGGGCGATGTCGCTGCCGGCTTTCCGGGCGATGATGCGATAGCCGTCGAATTTCTGCTCGTGCAGCCAATCCTCGCCGGGGGGTACGTCTTCGACCAGCGTCGCGAGCTCCGGCGCGACGAATTCCGGCTCTACCGCGCGGCGGGCTTTCGGCGCCGGCTTGCCGTGCCAGCGGAAGGACTTCGCTTTGGAGTTTTTTTTTCAGCCTTGGACGTCCAGACCGGCACGTCGCCCGTTTCGATTTCCTCCATGGTGCGTCCGCTTTCGACGCTCGTGTCGAAATCTTGCGTCGGCTCGTTGCCGTCGCCCGCATAATCGTCGCGCTTCTTGATGAGGAGCCAGTTCTCGCGGCCGCGATCTTCTTTGCGGCCCTTCATGCGCACCAGCACCCATTCTCCGTTGAGGCGGTCCCCCTGCAGCCGAAATTTGAGATCGCCCTTGGCGAGACCTTCGTCCGGGTCGCCGATCGGCTCCCACGTGCCACGATCCCATAGCATCACCGGGCCGCCGCCATATTCTCCCTTCGGGATGACGCCTTCGAAGCCCCCATATTCGAGCGGATGGTCCTCGGTGCGGACAGCGAGGCGCTTCTCCTTCGGGTCGAGGCTTGGGCCTCTGGTCACGGCCCAGCTCTTCAGCACCCCGTCATGTTCGAGCCGGAAGTCGAAATGCGTGCGGCGAGCGGCGTGTTTTTGGATGACGAAGCTGTTTCCGGACTTCCGCCGGCGCGCCGGCGGCGGCTCGGGCGTCTTGGTGAAGTCGCGCTTCTCGCGGTATTTCGCAAGCGCATCTCCGCCCGTCGCGCGCGCCATGGCCGTTAGGCCGATTTACGCTTCGGCGCGGCGCGCGTCGATTTCTTGGCGGAGGATCGGGTGGAAGCGCGCTTCGTCTCCTTGCGCTTGCTCGGCGCGGCCTCTTTGCCTTGCTGCTTCACGCTCTTCTTCAACGCGTCCATGATGTTGATGACCTTGGCGGTCGGCGCTTCGCCGGTGACGACGGTCGGCTCGCGATCCTCGATCTTGGCGTTGATGAGCTCCCATACCGCTTCGGTATATTCGTCCTTGAACTTGTCCGGCTCGAACTCGCCGGCCTTCCGCTCGATCAGCTCGAGCGCAAGCTCCATCGCCTCTTTGTCGACCTTCATGTTGGGGACTTCTTCGAAAAATTTGTCGGCCGCCTCGGATCTCGTCGGAATGCCGCAGGATTTCGAGCAGCAGGCCTTTGCCGCAAGGTTCGATGGCGACGATGTTGCTCTGCCCGCGCAGGATGAACTGTCCGACACCGATCTTGTTCGACTGCTTCAGCGCCTTCTGAATGATGACGTAGCCTTCTTCGCCGGAATCGCCGTCGGGAAGGAGATAATAGGGCCGCTCGTAGTAGCGGGCGTCGATGGCAGGGGCGTCGACGAAGCGGACAAGCTCGATGGTCTGTTTGCTTTCGAGCTTCAGCTCGTCGATCTCCTTCTGATCGAGCAGCACATATTTCCCTTTTTCATATTCGAAGCCCTTGGTGATTTCGTCGTTCTCGACGGGGCCGACGCCCGGCGCCACCTTCTGGTAGCGGATGCGCTTTCCCGAAGGTTCGTGGATCTGGTGGAACTCGATCTTCCGCTCGCTGCTCGTCGCGGGATAGAGCCTGACCGGAATGGTGACGAGGGAGAGGCGGAGATTGCCGGTCCAAAAGGCACGGGGTGCCATACGCTGAACTCCTATGACGCAAGGCGAAAACGCCGCCTGGCAAGTCCCATTATAGCGGAAAACGGTCGATCTTTACGCCCGGTTCCGGGGACATCAGGGGGCGTCCTATTCGATCTTATAGCCGTTCTCGTTAAGCATGCGTTCAAGCGCTTCCGGAAAGCTTAAGAGCTTGACCTTGCCGGGGCAGGTCCCGGCGTCGTCGAGGGGGCGGTCGCAGATCTCGAGGCCCAATTCCGACTTCTTGTCGTAATGGGCGAGCATGAGGTCCCAGCCCTGTTTGCCCTCGCCGAGCCTGATCTTTTCGGCGACATAGCCGGCGAGAAAGCCGTTCACGTCTTCGGTCGGCACGTCTTCGATCATGTCCTTCAAATAGGCCTTATGGGCGGGCAGGAACTTCGACTGGGCGCTCACGTCTTTAACCTCGGCGTTGTCCACGGTGAGAATCTTGAGCGGCGCGACAGAGCACGCATAACAGCCGAAGGCGTAGAGAAAGGCATTGTCGCGGGTTTGGAACACATAGCGCCCGTCCCCGGCCGGATCCGTGGCGAACATCGGCACGCCGTCAAATTCTCCAAGCTCCACCGTCTTCCAAACGGAGCCGTCTTTCGCCTGGGTCAGAACTTTGGTGTCGGAGCAGCAATGGGCGCCGCCGGTGAAGAACGACACCACCACCTCAGGCGTTTTGTTGGCCGGGTCGATCTCGGCGATCTGCACCGCGACGGGAGGATTTGCTAGTCCGATCACCGGGCCTTCGAGGGTCGCTGTCTGCTCGCCGCCGGCAACGATGGTGACGATCGGGGCGAAGGCTTTCTCCCCATCTTCGCTCGTCCGCTCCTTATAGGTCAGGGTCGCCCGTACTTCGCCCTCGGCGATCTCCTTGTCCTTCGGTGGCCCATCTCCTTGGTCCGCTTCGGTATCGATCCTTGGCGCGTTGCCCTTGTCGTCAATCGCCTTCGCGTCGAGATATTTCGCGTCCGCTGCCTTGATCGCTTGCGCGAGCGTGTCGGCGGCCGCCGCCTCGCTGTTGGAGAACAGAATGGCCGCGAGGAGCGCGAAAAAGCACGCTACTGCTCCGAATTTGGACATTTTCTTCGCTCCTATTCCGCCCCGGGGCCGGGTCGGCCCTATGCCATAAACGCTTATGTAACGCGCCAGCCGTCAAATCCTCCCAATTCGTAACTGCGTCGTTTGGAGGCGCCGGGACGCCGGAACATCAACCTTCCCTGCAACGAAACGCTCTTTCTCGGGTTGTCGTTACCGAGGACGGTCCCTTGGCCGGTCGATCTGGAACATCATAGTCTGTGCACGGATTGTAAATGAACAACATGTCGAAAATTCAGGATCCGCGGCTTGGAAAGCCGGTGACCATCGTGACGGGGGCGACCGAAGGGATCGGGCGCGCTCTTGCCGATGAGTTCGCCCGCGCCGGGCACGACCTTCTGCTCGTTGCGAGAGATGCCACGAAGCTTGCAAGGACCGCCGACCAGATCGCGCTCGACCATCCGGTGACGGTGAAGATCACGGCGCAGGATCTGTCCACGGCTGAAGGATGCGAAGGCGTCGAGCTCGCGCTCCGCCGCTTCGGCCTTTATGCGGATATCCTCGTCAACAATGCCGGCATCATGCGCTCCGGCTTCGCTCAGGACCAACGGCCGGAAACGATCAGGCGCATCATCGACCTCAATGTCCGCGCCGCCATCGACCTCACCTTGCGCTTTCTGCCGGGCATGGTGGCGAAGGGCCGCGGCGGCATCCTCAACGTCTCGTCCATGCTCGGCTTCATGCCGGTCCCGTATCAGGCCGGCTATGGCGCCTCGAAGGCGGCGCTGACCTCCTTCACCAAGGCTCTCGCCTGGGAGGCTATGGGCACCGGCGTCAAAGTTTCGGTGCTCGCTCCCGGTGTCGTGGCAACGGGCCTGCATCGCCGCGCCGGTTCGCAAAATTCGCGCTACCTCTTCTGGCTGCCGGCCTGGACACCCGAAAATGTCGCAAGGGTCGCCTATCGGCGTTTCGCCCGCGGGGCGACCGTCATCGTTCCGGGCATTTTCAACCAGATCGGCGCGCTTGCCGTCCGCATCGTGCCGGATCTCCTGGTGGTGGCGCTGATGGGATGGTTCTTCCGGGTCCGCGACCAGGAGGGCAACGTATTAATGCCCGGCCGCTCCACCGAGCCGGCGCTGAAGCGGCATCGCGAACGCGTGCCGGCGCGCGTTAGCGTCGGCGATTAAGCGGCGCGCTTAGTCATCGACTTTTTTCGGTTCGGGCTTTTGCGTCTTGCTGTCGCTTGAGCTGGCCGCCGCTTCGCCTTTCTCTTTGCCGGATGGAGAGGTCACCGTCACGACGCTGATCGGATCGACGGAGAGTCCAAACAGCCGCCAGCGCCCACCGATGACTTGGTAAAGCGCGTCGAAATGGACCTGCAGACCCGGCATTGGGAAGTAACCCTTGAGGCGGAGCATGCCGGCCTTTTCGTCAAGGCTCGGCTGCTCCGTCAGTTGCGGACTGATCACCGCCACCCAGGAGAGATCTACATTTCGTGACGCAAGGTCCGCAAACGCCTGACTTAAGCGCGATGCCGAATTGATATCGCGAAAGCTCGGCGCCGCGCGGTCGCGGAGAACCGTGAAATTGCCCGTCTGGATCGCATCATTCAGCGTGATCAAGGTATTGCGGAGAAGCAGGACGATCTTGCCGGCGTCCGGCATGATCGCCGAAGTCTGATCGCGCTGGCCGGGGCGAGTGGGTTCGGCCTTTTTCGGGACGGAAGCCGGCGGAGTTCGTTTCGGCACAGGGGCTTCCTGCGCCGCCGCGCCGAAACTGGAAGCAACGCCGATTGCGACAATCGCCGCCAATGCTGTTGCAATATGCATTGGCGATTTATGCGGCGGCGGAGACGCCCTGTCCACCGCAGGAAGCCCGCTCTACCAGCCGAATGACAGACCCGCGCGCCCGGCGATCTCGCCCTCATCGGTACCGACGCCGAGGCCTCCGTCGATAATCAGCGAGCCGAAGCCAGGCCGGAGGAGGTTGGCGGCCAGCACCCCGGCCATGCTGAAGCTCACGGCGTTGGCATCGTCGAACCCGCCCCAGCCGGCTCGCATAGCGACGCGCTGGCCCGGCAGCAGCATCGGTTGCGCCATGGACGCCACGGCCGCGAGGCCCTCGGTCAATTGCTTGTCGCGATGCTCCAAGCCGTTGATCTGCGATTGCAGGTTCGAAACGCTCGCTGCGAGACTGGGTCCGCCTGCAAGCGTCGATGCGGCGCTAAAGCTTCCTAGGCCAAGTTCCTCGAGCGTATAGGCCGCGAGGTCGCCACTCGCATTTGAGGTGACGATATAGGCTGGCGAGCCTTGTGCCGTACGGCTCGCATTCGAGGTGATGCCGGCCATCGTATAAGTCGAGTTCGCCGTTCCGAGCATGATTTGATTGGCCCGGGTCGTCAGCGCGCCGACGCCGATCGCCGTTGAATTTACATGCCCGGCAGCCACCGAAGACCCCGCGCCGAAGGCGCTACCAAAATCCGCGAGCACAGTGGCGTTTTGGCCGATGGCCGCGTCGCCGGGGCCGGCTGCAAACGCACCCGCTCCCATGGCGATGGAGCCCTCACCCGCCGCCTGCGAACCCGTGCCGATTGAGATCGTGTCGCTGGCAGCGATATTTCTGCCAGCGAACACGCCCATGGCTACGTTGTTGCTGCCGGTGACATTCTGGCCGCTTGCTGCGCCGACTGCGGCATTGTTGTCGCCAGTCACGTTCTGGCCGCTGCTGTTTCCCGTGGCGACGTTGGAGTGCCCATTCACGTTGAAGCCGCTGGCAAGTCCGGTTGCCGTATTTCCAATGCCGGCAACCGTGAATCCGCTGAACGCCCCAGTCGCGGTGTTGCCGTCACCGACCACACCGCGTCCGCTCGCCGAACCGCTCGCCGTGTTCAAATTTCCGGTCACGAGTTCGCCGGCGGTATCGCCATAGGCTGAATTGGAGCTACCGTTCACGAACTGGCCGCTGCGAACGCCGCTCGCCGTGTTGAAATCGCCTGTCACGTCGCCCCCAGCGCTGTCGCCGAAAGCGGAGTTTAAATCGCCATTGACGCGCTGACCGCTATCATCGCCGGTGGCGGTGTTTTGGTCGCCGGTCACGAATACACCGCTGGTGGAGCTGACCGCCGTATTGCGGCCGCCTGTAACATTCCTCCCGCTCGAACTGCCGAAAGCGGCGTTGCTGGACCCGTTGACAAACGCTCCGGCAGTGTTCCCGACGGCCGAATTATTTGATCCTGTAACATCGAATCCCGCCGCGAAACCGACCGCAGCGTTGTTGCCGCCGGTCACCCTGTTGCCGGCAATCGAACCGATGGCTGCGTTGTTGCTGCCGACGACATCCACGCCAGCGGTGGTGCCGCCGGCGAAATTGTTGCTCCCAAAAACCACGGTGCCCGCGCCGAAACCAATGGCGGCATTTTGGTCACCGGTGACATTCTGGCCGGAGGCCATGCCCACTGCCGTGTTTCTATCGCCGTTGACGGTCTCGCCGGCACTCGAACCTGCGGCTAAATTGTTGTTACCGGTAACGAATGTGCCCGCGTTGCGTCCGAAGGCGGCGTTTAAGTCTCCGGTGACGTTATTCCCAGTGTTGCCGCCATAGCTGGCATTTAAGTCACCGAAAACGTTCTGCCCGCTGTTGGCTCCACTGGTCGTGTTGCCTACTCCGTTAACATTTTGACCGCTCGCAAATCCGCTGGCCGTGTTGTTCTCGCCGGTTACATTGGTCCCGCTCGAAGCACCGCTTGCCACATTGCCGCTGCCTGTGACGTGCTGACCGGCGCTGTCGCCATAAGCGGCGTTGAGGTCGCCCGAGACGTTCTGGCCGCTTCTGGCACCGCTAGCCGTGTTGTTGTTGCCCATCACATTCACGCCGCTACTAGCACCGCTCGCCGTGTTTAAGTCGCCGGTAACATTGTTGCCGCTATCGCCACCGTTCGCCGTATTCGCGCTGCCAGTAACAGTTTGGCCCGCATTCGTACCGGTCGCCGAATTCAGGCTTCCGGTCACGCTAGTGCCGGCGCCATTGCCGATGGCGGTGTTGAATTGGTTGGCTGGGTCGGGACTTGCTCCGGCCGAGTGCCGAAAGAGGTCGATCCGCCCACGGCATTGGCGTTCGTTCCGCAGGCCACGGAGCCGGCGCCAGTCGCTGACGCGCCGGCAGCGCCCCCAGGCACGACGCTGTCGCAGGCGAATTGGGCTGCCGCGGGTGGCGCGCCGGTGATCCCCAGTCCGAGAGCTAAGCCCGTTGCGAGAAACGAGAAGCGAAGCGTGCGAGCACGGCCTGCCATGGAACCCCCCGAGACATTGGCGGCCCTGCGCAAAAGCGGCGGCCGCTTCCTGCGCCCCAAAAATGGACGTGTAGACTGGGGAGCTTACACCTTAAACCAGCTCGCCGACCGCTCAACATGCCGCCCAATGTGCTTTCCGTTGGTCTGTTGTGCCCCAGCCACAGTGCCCGGCAGAGAGCCAGCGGGTCAGCGCCGAGCGCTTTTCGCGCGAGGCTGCCGAGGCGATTTGTGGACGCTACGCTCAGCGTGAACAATCGGGGTCGAATGCAGGAGTTTTTCCAGGAATGGGCGGAGCGTCGCGTATTGCGCGAGGTAGCCGGACTGGCGGAAATGCTCTGACAAGAGATAATCGCGGTGTGGCAGCAGCTGCAGCCGCACCGTGGTCTTCCACGCGTCGGTCGGTGAAATGTCGAGGATCTCATCGCTCGCATTGAGCAGCGTGTCGACATAGATCTCATATTGCTGGAAGAGCTCCCGGCTGCCGTCGATGGTCAGCCCGTCGAAATCGAATTCGGCAAGTTTGAGCGTCGGGTCCGACATCTTCGGATTATGGAAGCCGAGCGTCAGCGTTCCTCGCCACAGCTCATTGGCGTTTGCCTCACGCTCCGCCCGCCGGCTTTCGACGATCTGCCAATGCGCATAGACGAGCGCGGCAATCGCCGCGGCTGCCATGACGAGGCTCGCGAGCGTCGCAGCATTCTGCCAGAGCCAGCTCATCAGCAATCACTCCCCATCGCCGCAGTCTAACAGAGAGTAGCGCGCGTCCGCGCGATCGATGTGAGCATCTGCGAAACGGGAACGAGACGGGATCGCTCTGCGTTTGGCGACTGAATTACACCGCAGACTGATGAAAGGTGATCCATGGTCAACATCTATCTCTTGATCGAGCTGCTGGCGGCGGCGAATGCGGATGCGACACTGAGCGCGATCCAAAAACTCGAGCTCGACAACTGCAAATTCTCGAGCATCGTCAAGCTCTCCAAGGAGAAACTCGTCGCCCAGCTCGACTGCGACGGCTATCCGGATGCCGTGAAGGCTGTGCTCGACAAGATCGCCCCCGTCGAAGGCGTGGTTCAGACCAATCTCATGGCCGCGGTTCGTCCCGAGAAGGGCTAGCGGGAAATCGCTGCCGATTCAGGGCAATAAGTGCCGTCCACCTTCGAGGGAGTGGCGGCATTCCGTCTTCATTTCGGGAATGGTGGAGCCGGACGGGATCGAACCGACGACCTCAGCAGTGCGATTGCTGCGCTCTCCCAACTGAGCTACGGCCCCGAAAGATTTCCGGCATTTAGGGATCGGGCTTCCGAACTGTCAAGGATAGGAGGTATACCCATCATCTTCCGGCGTGCATGGACCTGATACCTCTTACCTGATACCTCATGGCGAAATAGGGGGGATTCCATGGGTCCGTTGATCACCTTCATCATTTTCGTCATCGATCTTTACATCTGGGTGGTCATTGCCAGCGCGATCCTCAGCTGGCTCGTCGCCTTCAACGTCGTGAACACGAATAACCGCTTCGTGCTCCAGATCGCCGACATGCTTTACCGGCTGACCGAACCCGCGCTTCGCCCGATCCGCAACATTCTCCCCAATCTCGGCGGCATCGACATCTCGCCCGTCATTCTCATTCTGATCCTGCTCTTCATCCGCAACGTCGTGCTGCTCGGCTGGGTCGCGCCGGCAGTGGTCACCTAATCTCGGCTCATCGAAGCGCCGCGGCGATCTCAGCGCCGATGGCGAGGGCAGCGGCACGCGGATCGGCCGCGGCCGTGATCGGGCGCCCGACCACGAGATAATTCGCTCCAGCTTCGATGGCCGCGTGCGGCGTGGCTGTGCGGGCCTGATCGTTCCGCGCCGCTCCCTCGGGGCGGATCCCCGGCGTGACGATGATAAAGTTCTCACCCGTCGCCGCACGGATCGCCGAAGCCTCGCGTGCCGACGCAATGACCCCGTCGAAGCCCGCTTCGCGCGCCAGCCGCGCCCGATGCAGCACCATCTCCGGCAAGGGATGATCAATTCCCTGCTCGATCAGATCGGCGGCATCGAGATTGGTCAAAACCGTCACGCCGAGCAGCTTAAGGTGGCTGTCGCCGCGTCCCCTGACGGCAGCTTCGAGGGTCTTTCGATCGAGCGCGTGCACGGTGAGGAAATGCGCGCCAAGCCGCGCGATTGCCGATGTCGCGCGCTCGACCGTCGCCTCGATGTCGAGAAGCTTCGCATCGACGAAAATCTTGGCGCCGCTCGCCGCGAGATCACACGCCAGCGCAACGCCGCCTGAGAACAGCAGCTCGAGCCCGATCTTATAAATCCCGGCTGCATCGCCGATCCGGTCGATCAACGCCCGCGCTTCCTCGGGGCCCGGCACGTCGAGGGCGACGATCAGCCTTTGCCGCGCGGCTTCGCTCATGCGCTTGCGAATTTCCGCGCCGCGACCGCTAGTTCCTCGACCACCTTGGTAAAGGCCTTTTGCATCGGCTCGTGCTTCAGGCTGCCATCCTCTTCGAAGGCTTCATTCGCCTTCGGGATAGCCACCTGCTGCGGGATGACGAGCGCGCCCATGCCGACGGCAAGCACCTGCCGAAGATGCAGCAGCGACCGCATCGTGCCGTAATAGCCGGGCGAGGCGCCGGAAATGGCAAAGACGCGCGACTTGAACACTTCGAGGCCGTTCTCGCCTTTGGCGCGCACCCGCGTCACCCAGTCGAGCGTATTCTTCAGAAGCGGGGTGATTGACGTGTTGTATTCGGGGCTGGCGATGAACACGCCCTGATATTCGCCGAGCAAAGCTTTGAACTCAGCCGCCTTTTGCGGAGGGCCTTCCGCCGCTTCAAGGTCGCCATTGTAGAGCGGCATCGGATAATCGGCGAGATCGACGAACACGGCCTCGATGCCGTTCGCCTGAGCGATATGCTGCCCGAGCTGCGCGAGCTTCTTGTTATAAGAGCCGGCTCGCGAACTCCCGGCGAAGAACAGCAGACGCACCATCTTATCCCCCAATCGAGCCGGCGGTTCTATCGGGCGGCCTTCGCCCTCGAAGCAAGACCAACATCGTCGTCCAGATCGTCAGCGGCCTCTTCGCTGCCGAACATGGCGCGCAACGGCACCGTCGCCGCGGCGGCGAGCGGCGTTGCAAGCGCAAGGCCGAGGATGCCGAACAATGCGCCGAGCACCAGCTGGCTCAGAATGACCACGGCGGGCGGGAGGAACACGGCGCGCGCCTGAATGAGTGGCGTCAGCAGATAGCTCTCGATGAATTGGACGATGACATAAAGGCCGAGCACCCAAAGCGCGAGCGTGAGGCTCTCGCCGCCCGCGACGAGAACCATCGGCACGGCGCCGATGATCGGGCCAAGATAAGGGAGGAAGCCGCAAATGCCGGCGAAGAGAGCGAGCGCGAAGGGGATCGGCGCGCCGAGAATGAGGAGGCCGAAATAGGTGAGAGCGCCGATGGTGGCCATGGAGATGCCCTGGCCGACCAGCCAGCGGCGGAGCACGTCGCCGGTTTCGGAAAGCATAGCGGCGGCCTGCGCGCGCTTCTCAGGCGGCGCGACCCGCGAGAGCAGGCGCGTATAGGTATCTGGGTCGGCGGCGAAATAGATGCCGAAGAAGAGGACGAGAAGCAGGCCGCTTACGGCGCCAACGACGGCAAGAGCCGCTGACGTCGCGCCGCTCGCAATGCCCAAGGGGCTGAACTGCGTGAGCAGCTGATTGAGATCGAATTCTTGGAGCAGGTCGCGCTGCTCGGCGACATGCGCCACTTGCTGGGTGATGGTCGCAATGCCCCGGCCCGCGCGGGTCGCGAGCTGCGCGATCTGCTGGGCAAGCGTCGGTCCGGAGGTGCGAGCGACGATTGCGAGAAAAGCGGCGATCAAACCGATGACCGCGGCAAGCGAAACGAGGCGCGGGAGCTGCGTCAGCCGCGACAGCGTTACGCTCGCGCCGTAAAGGACGATGGCAAGGAGAATGCCGGCGAAGCCGAGCAGGATGGCCGTGCGCGCATACCAGAGCGCCACGGCCAGAGCCACGACGATCACAACGCCCGCCGTCGCCTTTGCTGCCGACCACATCGGGCGGCCGGAATAAGCCTGCCCCTCGGCGACGATCATTTGCTTCAGAGTGTCTGTGCGCTTGGCCATGCCGCTTCCGTTTTCGGATGTAAGGGCAGCATAGCAACGGAGCCTTGCGCGAAGCCATCCTCTCGCGCGGTGGAAGGCGGATTATTCGCCCTCGAAAAACTCCCGCACTCTGGCGAAAAAGCCGGAGGCTTCCGGATGCGTGTTCTCGTTCGAGGCGCTTTCGAATTCCTTCAAGAGTTCGCGCTGCCGGCGCGTGAGGTTCTTCGGCGTCTCGACCTCGACCTGAATGTAGAGATCGCCCCGCTGCTTTGAGCGCAGCACCGGCATGCCCTTGGTTTTCAAGCGGAACTGCTTGCCGCTCTCCGAGCCTTCAGGGATCTTCACCTTGGTCTTGCCGCCATCGATGACCGGCACCTCGATCTCGCCGCCAAGCGCCGCCGTCGTCATGGCGATCGGCACGCGGCAGAAGAGGTCGGCGCCGTCGCGCTGGAAGAATTCGTGGGGCTTGATCGACAGGAAAATATAGAGGTCTCCGGGCGGTCCGCCGCGCATGCCCGCCTCGCCCTCCCCGGCGAGCCTGATGCGCGTTCCGTCTTCCACGCCTTCGGGGATGTTGACCGAGAGGGTACGCTCCCGCGTCACGCGCCCGGTGCCATTACAGTCAAGACAAGGCGTCTCGATCACGTCGCCGCGCCCCTGACAGGAGGGACAGGTACGTTCGATGGTGAAGAACCCTTGCGCCGCCCGCACCTTGCCCATGCCGCCGCAGGTCCGGCAGGTCGTCGGGCCGGTTCCGGCGCGGGCGCCCGATCCCGTGCAGGTCTCGCAGGTGACGCTGGTCGGCACACGGATCTGCGCCGTCTTGCCTTCGAAGGCTTCGGAGAGAGCGATCTCCATATTGTAGCGGAGGTCGGCGCCGCGTTCGCGCGCCGAGCGCTGGCGCGGCCGCCTCTGGCCCATGAACTCGCCGAACAGATCGTCGAACATGGCCGACATGGAGGCGGAGAAATCGGCGCCGAAGCCGTGCGGGTGGCCGCCATTCTCGAAGGCGGCATGGCCGAAGCGGTCATAGGCCGCGCGGCGTTGCGGATCCTTCAGCGCCTCATAGGCTTCGTTGACTTCCTTGAAGCGCTGCTCGGAGACCCGGTCGCCATTGCAGCGGTCGGGATGGCATTCCTTCGCGAGACGGCGAAACGCAGCCTTGATCTCGCGATCGGAAGCGCCTTTCGGTACGCCGAGAGTTTCGTAATAGTCTCGCTTCATCGCCCCTTCCGGCCGTCCGCGCACAGCCGCCGCGACTTCGGCGGCTGCGCTCGGCCGATGTCATTCTTAAAGTCCGCCGGCGCTGCAGCCCACAGCGTTAGGCAGACTTCTTATCCTCGTCGTCCTTGACCTCCTCGAAGTCGACGTCGACCACGTTATCCTGGCCTTCCGTGTTCTCCGAGGTCTGCTCGCCGCCGCTCTCGCCGCCGCCTCTGCTCGCCTGATACATGGCCTCGCCGAGTTTCATCGAGGCTTGCACCACGGCATCGATCTTCTGCTTGATGCGGTCCTTGTCCTCGCTTTCGAGCGAGGATTTCAGCTCTTGCACGGCGGTTTCGACCGTCGTCTTGTCGGCCGGCGCGACCTTGTCGCCATATTCGGCGAGCATCCGGTCGGTCGAGTGGATCAAGGCTTCGGCCTGATTCTTCATCTCGACGATCTCGCGGCGCTTCTTGTCGTCCACCGCATGTGACTCGGCCTCCTTCACCATGCGCTCGATATCGGCGTCGGAAAGACCGCCTGAGGCCTGGATGCGGATCGATTGCTCCTTGCCGGTCGCCTTGTCGGTGGCGGCAACGTTGACGATGCCGTTCGCGTCGATGTCGAAGGTGACCTCGATCTGCGGCACGCCGCGCGGCGCCGGCGGAATGCCGACGAGATCGAATTGGCCGAGCAGCTTGTTGTCGGCCGCCATTTCGCGCTCGCCCTGGAAGACGCGGATGGTCACCGCGTTCTGATTGTCTTCCGCCGTGGAGAACACTTGGCTCTTCTTGGTCGGGATGGTCGTGTTGCGGTCGATCAAACGCGTGAACACGCCGCCCAAGGTTTCGATGCCGAGCGAAAGCGGGGTCACGTCGAGGAGCAGCACGTCCTTGACGTCGCCCTGCAGCACGCCGGCTTGGATGGCGGCGCCGATCGCCACCACTTCGTCCGGGTTGACGCCCTTATGAGGCTCGCGGCCGAAGAAATTCTTCACCGTTTCGACCACCTTCGGCATGCGCGTCATGCCGCCAACGAGCACCACCTCGTCGATCTCGGCGGCTTTCAGACCGCCGTCCTTCAGCGCATTTTGGCAGGGACCGATCGTCCTTTGGATGAGATCGTCCACGAGGCTCTCGAGCTTCGCCCGGGTGAGCTTCATGGCGAGATGCTTCGGTCCCGACTTGTCTGCGGTGATGAAGGGCAGGTTGATTTCGGTCTGCGTCGTCGAGGACAGCTCGATCTTGGCTTTCTCCGCGGCCTCTTTCAGGCGCTGAAGCGCAAGCTTGTCGCTGCGGAGGTCAATGCCG
Source organism: uncultured Alphaproteobacteria bacterium (assembly GCA_963786425.1). Classification (GTDB taxonomy): domain Bacteria; phylum Pseudomonadota; class Alphaproteobacteria; order Rhizobiales; family Methyloligellaceae; genus Methyloceanibacter. The sequence continues at coordinate 152,365 of CAWAZB010000003.1, forward strand.
CTCTCTTTCTTGAACTCGCTGGCGAGATAATCGACGAGGCGCATGTCGAAATCCTCGCCGCCAAGAAAGGTGTCGCCATTCGTCGCCTTCACCTCGAAGACGCCGTCGCCGATCTCGAGAACGGAAATGTCGAAAGTGCCGCCGCCGAGGTCGTAGACGGCGATGGTCTTGGAATCCTTCTTCTTGTCGAGGCCATAGGCGAGCGCCGCCGCGGTCGGCTCGTTGATGATGCGCAGGACTTCGAGCCCGGCGATCTTGCCGGCATCCTTGGTGGCCTGCCGCTGCGCGTCATTGAAATAAGCGGGGACGGTGATGACCGCCTGCTCGACCTTCTCGCCGAGGAACGCCTCGGCCGTCTCCTTCATCTTCTGCAGAATGAAGGCCGAGATCTGCGAGGGAGAATAGGTCTTGCCGTGCAACTCGACCCAGGCGTCGCCGTTCGGCGCGCGCACGATTTTGTAGGGAACGAGCTGCTTGTCTTTCTCCACCATCGGATCGTCGTAACGGCGCCCGATCAGGCGCTTGATGGCGAAGAAGGTGTTCTCCGGGTTGGTCACCCCCTGGCGCTTCGCCGGCAGGCCGACCAGCCTCTCATCGTCTTCCGTGAACGCGACCATCGACGGCGTCGTCCGCGCGCCTTCCGCGTTCTCGATGACTTTCGGGTTCTTACCCTCCATGACCGCGACACACGAATTCGTCGTGCCGAGATCGATTCCGATCACTTTTGCCATTCCCAAGCCTTTCTTCGTGGCAGACCGTCCGGGCCCGGAACGGCACCCGGTAGACATTCAGCGCAACGCCCGCATTGCTGCCGCGGCGCCGGTCCCCTAATCACTCGGCGTAACCCGTCGACCTCACATCCGACCGGTTTCGCGGTTATATAAGTGCCAACCCTATGGGCCGCAAGGAGAAGCGCGGCTGGATGGGGAAAGCATTCCGCGCCGCGACCGGAGGCAAAGGGTGGCGTTCCAATATCTGCCGGGACGGTTCTCTCCCGACGACCAGCAGGAGCTCTTGAGCGCGCTCAGGGAGATTATTGCCAAGGCGCCCCTCTATACTCCGACCATGCCCGGCACCGGCCGGCCGATGTCGGTGCGCATGACGAATTGCGGACCGCTCGGCTGGGTCACCGACAAGGAGCGTGGCTACCGCTACGAGCCCGCCCATCCGGTCACCGGCAAGCCCTGGCCGGAGATGCCGGCAAAGCTTCTCGATCTGTGGCGGGAGGTGGCCGGCCACGGCGCCCCGCCGGAGGCCTGCCTCATCAACTACTATGCGGCCGGCGCGAGAATGGGGCTGCATCAAGACCGGGATGAGGTCGATCTCTCAGCCCCTGTGCTTTCGGTGTCACTCGGGGATACGGCGCTGTTCCGCATCGGAGGAAAGACAAGGAGGGCGCCCACCCGCAAGATCGAGCTGCAATCTGGCGATGTGGTCCTCCTTGCCGGCGAGGACCGGCTCGCCTTTCACGGCGTCGACCGGATTTTGCCTGGGAGCTCCGGATTGTTGCCGGAGGGCGGCCGCTTCAACCTGACCCTGCGGCGGGTGACGCTCTAATTGTTGCCGCCGGGGCCGCCTGGGCCGCGAGGCGGAGCGCCGCTCGGAAAATCGTCATTGGCGGCGCGCGGAGAAGCTTCGGCAGTTTGCTTCTGTCCGCCCTTGGCGACGGCGACGAGGGCAGGCCGCAAGGTGCGGTCGCCGATCACATAGCCGGACTGCATCACGTCGACCACGGTCCCTTCCGGAACGTCGGGGTTCGGGACCTCATACATCGCCTGGTGGGCGTTCGGATCGAAGCGCTGATTGATCGGGTCGATGCGCTTGACGCCATGGCGCTCCAGCACCTTATGCAGCTCCCGCTCCGTGAGCTCGACCCCCTCGAGAAAGCTCTTCAGGGCAGCGTCCCGCGCGGCAGCTTCGGCCGGCACATGCTCCATGGTGCGCTTCAGATTGTCGCCGACCGTCAGCACGTCGCGCGCGAAGGCGGAAATACCGTAACGGGCGATGTCCTCTTTCTCACGCTCCGTGCGCCGGCGCACATTCTCCATTTCCGCCATGGCGCGCAGCAGCCTGTCGCGAAGATCGGCATTCTCGGCGAGGAGCGGATGCTCTTCGGGCCGGCCTTGCGGCGCCGGATCGCGGCTCTGTTGCCGCATCTCTGCATCGCCGGGGTTGGGCTGAGACGGATCGCCGTTGCGGGGGCCGGATTTTTTGTCGGACATGGTGCTCAGGGTTCCCGTGTCGCCGCAGCTTCGACCGGATATCGACCGGTAATGCTCAAAAATCAAGGGACGAGCTGCCCGAGCAGGCGCGCCGTGTAATCGACCATCGGGATGATGCGTGCGTAATTCAGCCGCGTCGGGCCGATCACGCCGAGAACGCCGACGATGCGCCGGTCGGTGTCCTCGAAAGGCGAAACGATCAGCGAGGAGCCCGACAGGGAGAACAATTTATTCTCGGAGCCGATGAAGATGCGCACGCCCTCGGCGCGTTCGGCAAGGCCGAGCAGTTGGATCAAATCCTTCTTGCCGTCGAGATCCTCAAACAACAGCCGCACGCGTTCGAGATCCTCCATCGCCTTCACGTCTTCGAGGAGGTGCGAGCGGCCGCTGACGATCAGGCTCTTTTCACCGTCGCTATTGCCGGACCACATGGCGAGGCCCTCGGTGACGAAGCGGGCGGTGAGCTCGTCGAGCTGAGCACGACGCTCTTCGATCTCGGCCTCGACGCGTGCACGCGCCTCCGTCAGGTTCAGCCCGGCGATGCGCGCCTTCAAATAATTGGAGGCCTCGATCAGGGAGGAAAGCGGCAGCCCCTCAGGCAAGCTGACGATGCGGTTCTCGACATCGCCTTCCTCGCTAACGAGGACCGCGAGTGCCCGGCCGGGCGCAAGATGCACGAATTCGATCTGCTTCAGCGGCTTAGAGTGCTTTTCGACAAGGACCACGCCAGCGCAGCGGGACAGTCCGGAAAGCATTTCGCCGGCCTCGGCGAGGAAATCCTCGACCGCGCTATGACGCGCGCTGTCCGACATGCGCCGCTCGATTTCGCGCCGCTCGTCTTCGCTGACGTCGCCGATTTCGAGAAGGCCGTCGACAAAGAGGCGGAGGCCCGTCTGGGTCGGCAGCCTTCCGGCGCTCGTATGCGGGGCATAGATGAGGCCGAGCGCTTCGAGATCCGACATGACGTTGCGCACCGAGGCGGGCGACAGCGTCATCGGCAGCGCGCGGCTCAGATTGCGGGAGCCAACCGGCTCGCCCGTCGCAAGATAGGTCTCGACGATGCGCTTGAAGATCGCACGCGAGCGCTCGTTGAGCTCGCGCAGATTGACCAAGCCTTCGCCCGCTGGCCTGAAGGTCGTTGCGTCGGTGTGGCGCATGACAGGCGAATGTAGGGTCGCCTCCCGAATGCGTCAAATCGGCGTGGCGGCTCGCCGGCGGCAGCGGGTCAGTTAAGCGGAGCGAAATTCTCCGGCCCGAAGTCGGCAAATTCCTCCGGTCCGCCGAAATGCGCGAAATAGCGCGTGCGGATGGCCTCGACCGGCAGAACGATCAGGACGTCGGTGGTGCCGAATTGGTGATCGACCACGGCGCCGTCGCCGATATAGGCGCCGAGCCTGAGATAACCCTTGATCAGCGGCGGGAGCGCTTTGAGCGCGGCCCGCGCATTGACCGCCTCCCGCGGCAGCAAATTCATGTTGCTGCGCAGATGCGGATGCGCGCTGACGCGCCACTCCTCGGGAGCCAGCGCCGTGTGGTGAAGAAAGCTGAGGGCTTGCGCATGCGCTCTCGGGTCGGTGCCCTCGAAGCTCGCGCAGCCGATCATCACGTCGATGCCGTGCTCGCGCACATAGGTCCAGATGCCCTGCCAAAGCAGCTCGACCGTGCGGCGCGTGCGATAAGGCTTCAGCACGCAAGATCGGCCTAGCTCCATGAAGCGGCAACCCGGCCCCTTCGCGTGTATGAGCGGGAGAATGTCGTATTCGGCTTGCGTGTAGAATCCGTCGTAGAGGTCGGCCACCTCTTGGCGGAGCACGCGATAGGTGCCGACGACGCGCGCGCGGCGCCAGCGCCGGCCATTTGCCGGATCGCCGCGATCGACGACGAGGAGATGGTCGAAGATGCGGTCGAAGGCGTCCTCGTCGCGGCGCGACAGCATGGCAAGCGCGCCGGGGACTGCGGACATTTCCTCGTAGAAGACCTTATAGCGAAGCCGCTGCGCCTGACGGATCTCGCTCCGCTTGCGGGCGAGGCGCACCTCAAGCGAACCGATGCGGCCATAGATCCTCGGCGGCTGCCAGCCGCCGAGCTTCCGCGGCTTCAGCCTCCGCCTTGCGGCGAAGGGAAACAGCAGGCCCGTGTGATTCGGTCTAAGCGCGGAGATCGGGAAAATCGGGGCACTGCGAAATCGGTCCGCAAGTCGCCCGGCAGTCAATTTCATTGGCATCTCTTAAGCCCGGTCAGGGTGGGGCTCCGCGCGCCAGGGGTTCAGCGCTTTCGCATGATGTTCGCGCGGCGGCCCGATTCGGCCACAACATAGGCCGCTTAGCAAAACAATTCGAACGCTGTATGACAGCTTAGGGATAGGGCCTTCCAGACGCGATTAGAAGGGAGGCCAATCCCTCCGCCGCGCCCTTCATATTGGATGGGCACCTCACTCCCGCAACACCCATGCACGCAAAAGTTGTTGAAGGTGGCAAGTTCTCCCTCTAAGGTTGTATGCAACCAGGAGGGGAAAATGGGCAAATTATCCTATCTGTACGTGCTGGCAGGCTTCCTGTTCGTCTGCACCACCGCCGAGGCGCAAGAGCCGGAAGAGATCAATATCAAGAAGGAGCTGATGATCACCGACCTTTCTGTGGTCAATGACGCACGCGCGGATGGGCCGGATGGACCGTGGTCCTTCGGCGGATTGATGACAAGGATGGCTCCCTCCGACACGGCTGCGGGCCAGTTTTTGAAGGACTGGCTGGACACTTGGCGGAAGGGTGGCACCGTCAACAGTTTCGAATTGGACAAGCGCGCGGCGATCGACGCGAGGGTCATTGGTCCATGGATGGAGAAGGATGGCGAGACATCGTTTGAAAATTGGAAGCCGAACTTCGCGAATGCCCCCTTCCGGTTGCTGGCGGTCGTTTACCGGCCGGATCTTGTCAAAGAAAACGAGGGGGGCGACTTCGAAAATGCCGGTGAAGGGCGCTTCGTCTTCGCTGCATTAGATGAGGTTGGAAACGCGCTGCCCTTCACCGTGATCTTCGAATATGGCTTGGTGGGAACTGACCGCGCTGACGTGAAGGCTTGGGCCGAGAGGTGGCACGCGCTTGGGCCGCTCGAGTTCGGGGCCGACTATAACGAGGCTCTGCAGCTCATCACCGATTTGTTCAGCGGCCGGGACAGCGATTCGCGCAAGCCGAATGGGAACGCGCTTAATCAGCTCCGGACCAACGAGATCGCCTTGGGTAGGCCTTGGCAATTGCGCGAATTCAATATCTCGCAAGATGGAAAACTCGCGAATGTGACTGTCAAGCAAACACCTCATAACTCCGTGCTCGATGAGAGCCACGGATACCATCTCGGCGCTCGTGAACGAAAACGCCGCCGCAATAAAGAAACGAGACTTCATCGTCCCGGAGTTGTTCCAAGGCGCTCCCTTGATTGGCGGGACCTCGGAAGTCCCGTTTGACTTCAACTGGCCGCGTTTAACGATTGCGGACAAGGACGCACGACATAAGTTCGCGATGATGACCTGCAACGGATGCCACCACAAGGAAAGCGGTCCAAAGCCCGATGGGGCGCTCGGTTTCCTCCATATCGGCGGACGGGCCAAGGATCGGGAGGCGGACCTTTCCGTATTTCTCACCGGTGGCGCCCCGGTCGAGGACCCGACCGACGCGACGGTGAAGCGTTCCTTCAATGATCTTGCGGAACGCCAGAAAGCGCTTGTGCAAGCTCTCAATCCGAGGATTTCCATCCTGGCGAGATCGTTGGCAGCGGACGACCTGTCGGTAGCCGCTTCCCGGCAGTCTCGACCGCATTAGATCTGGCTGGGCTTAGGCGGCGGCCCGCGTGCGGCGGAGCGTCTCCCCGCGATAGCTCAACGCCTCGGCGATGTGGATGCGGAGGATCCGATTCTCCGCGTCGAGGTCGGCGAGCGTACGCGCCACGCGCAAGGTGCGGTGATAGCCGCGCGCGCTCAATCCCAGAGCCTCTGCGGCGTCATGCAGCAGAGTACGGCCGGCCGCATCAGGGACGGCGATCTCCTCAAGCAGGCTTCCCTCGCAATCGGCGTTGGTGCGGGCAGTCGGGTGTTTCAGGGCGGCGAAACGCTCGGCCTGGATGGCGCGGGCGGCGTTGACGCGGGCCCGCACCTCGGCGCTGCCTTCCGCCGCCGGGGGTAGGGAGAGGTCGGCGGCGGACACTGCCGGCACCTCGATCTGCAGGTCGATGCGGTCGAGCAGCGGGCCCGAGATGCGGGCCTGATAGCGGGCGGCGCAAGCCTGTCCTTGCCGGCAGCTGAAGCCCGGCTCGCCCGCCCTTCCGCAGCGGCACGGATTCATCGCCGCGACGAGCTGCACGCGCGAGGGATAGGCGATGCGGTGATTGGCGCGCGCGATTACCGTCTCGCCGGATTCGAGCGGCTGCCTGAGCGCATCGAGCACCTGCGGCGAAAATTCCGGGAGCTCGTCGAGGAAGAGCACGCCGAGATGGGCAAGCGCGACCTCGCCCGGCCGAGGGCGTGTGCCGCCGCCGACGAGCGCCGCCATGCTTGCCGAATGGTGCGGCGCCCGGAAGGGGCGCGTGCGGCTGATACGGCCGCCCGCGAGGTCCGCGGCGAGGCTGCGGATCATGCTCACTTCCAGCATCTCGGCAGGCTGCAGCGGCGGCAGCAGCGAGGGGAGGCGCTTCGCCAGCATGGATTTCCCCGATCCAGGC
>CAWAZB010000004.1:0-35000 GCA_963786425.1 uncultured Alphaproteobacteria bacterium
TGGTGGATGCTGACGGCGACGGCAAAGTTACTCAAGACGAATTCAAAAAAGGCTGCAGCAAGGGCTGGATTCAAGAGGAAGCGAGCAAGCCAGTGAATAGTGGTGGTGGGCAGACGCCCCAACAGCCTGAGAAGTCAGGCGAGAGCAAAATGTAGCCTTACGATAGGACAGCCCCGCGCGGTTCTTTTGCGGGGCTGTCCTTTTTGTGCATATGGCTCTTCCCGATGATCTTCTTTGTGAAGCCAGGAACGAGAAAAGCCTGAGAAGGTGTCGCCGTATGAGCGAGCTTAAATGAGTCATTTCGGTAATCGTCGATGAAACCGCTCAGCGTCACTTGCGTTGAGTGACAAGTTCGAACCTTCTCCATGCGAATTGAAGCCCCGGCCATCGACGGGGCTTTCTTTTTACCGCGTCTTCCTTCCGCCAGCTCTCGTAAACGTGAAGAGACGCTCAGATTAAGGCTGGAACGCCCATCACCAGACACACGTTTGGGAGACACGCCTGCCGAAACGGGCGACCGATCCAGGCGGATGATCCTTTAATTCATTGGGAGAACAACAATGAGATCACGCATCGTGTTGCTGAGTTCGGCAGCCGCTCTCGCGATCGGCTTGGCCGGAGCCGCTTATGCTGAAGAAAGCCCCACCAAGGTGCCAGGGACTGACACCGACGCCTCTTCCTCAAATGAGAACCCGGGCAATCTGGTAGCCCCGGAGAAGGATAAGGCAATGCCTAAAGCGGCGGGCTCAAATGCCCCGACGGATGATGCGGCCGCTAACGTGCCGGGCACGAGCGCGGAGGGCGATCCCTCCACCGAGAACCAGGGGTCACTTTCAGCGCCTGAGAGCGACAAGGCGATGGGGACACCGAGCGGCGGCCCGAGCAAATCGTCTGCCACGAATGTCCCAGGAAGTAAGGCTGAGGGCGATGCCTCGACCGACAATCCGGGATCGCTGTCTGCGCCTGAACGCGACGCCGGCAAGAAGATGTAGCTTGAGGGCGATCCGGGCCACCGGGAATCAGGCTCTCTGTCTGCGCCCGAACGCGACAACAAGTAGATGTAGGGCATAAGACCCAGCCGGACCTTCTTAGGCTGAGACAAGAGGGGCGGGGCGGAGAGCGCCGCTCCTCTCTTATTTTTCCCGCATCGAGCCGATGCTTTTCCCGCCGCCACCAACAAGGCGCGGGAGCTGGGTTGGATTGTGTAATCTATCGTTCGCCGGGATCGTTTCCCGAGCTCAGCAGAAGGCGTCCACCCTCCTGCATCTCGACGTTCGTAAATCGCATCGCAACGAAAAGGGCTGCTACTACCAATACTCCAATCAAGATGATCCACCACTTGCCGAGATTGGGCATTTCAGCTCCTCATACCTTGAGGCGGCGACCGAACGCTCATGCGCTTTCGTGCGCCCCGGCGGCTTGCTCGCTATTGCCCTTTATCGAAAGACACCGCTTTGTCCGTTTTGGATTCGACAAAGAAGCTCTACACGCGGGCCTCACCATTCTGGCAGCGCATGACTAGGGCAGCTTACAAATCGATGTTTCTGGCAGCTTTAGTCGCCCACGGAAAAAATCCCATTCGCCACGTACGCAGCTATCATTCTGCCAGGGGAATGAGTTGGCATCACGATGTTCACGACTGGCTTGGAGGATAACCATACGAATCCGCAGAGCCAGAGGCGGTAAAGTCTCGTTTGTCAGACATGGGATTTGAGATCGTGCGGAGCTGTGAGAAACGAGCAAGGGTCTGGGGACTTTTCGGCTCGCACTGCGACGAGTTCGTGGCAGAGCGACTGTGTTAGGGTACACCGCGTCAGTCGCCGCCGTGCGGTAGGGCCATGCAAAGCGGGCTGTCAGTCGAGGTTCGGGGTGACCTTATCATCGTCACCTTGCCCGGAACGGCGTTCAGCGCGACCTATCAAAGGCAAATCGGCCAGCCGAGCTTAGTGCTGTCGGCCGCCACTACGGACCCTCAAGCCGACCGGCAGACCATTTATCAGTTCCGAGCTGATGCGTTTACGGCTGCCATCAACAAGGCGCGCGAGTTGGGGTGGATTGTGTAGGACGGGCTACTGGCGCCCCTTTTTTATGGCGCACCGTCTCCATCCGATTCCGCACATTCACAGCTGGAATCTCCTGGCTACTGCGCGGTTGGGGCGCACACTCCCAGCATCACCGGCACATGACATTCACAGGCTCCGGCGTGGCCGAGAGCCTAGAGACTCCCGCCTGCAACAGGAATGCTTGGGCGCGATCGGCTAGCCTGCCGGGGTCGCCGAATGGGAGGAGCTACGCATGGCTACGTTTACGGGCACCGCTGGTGCAGATGTCGCTGATGCCAGCACCGGCACTTTGACTGGCTTTACTGGCGGGACGGAGGCTGCGTTGCAGGACGGTATTGGCGACACCTTCATTGGGTTGGGGGGGAATGACACCATCGTCGCGGGATCCGGCCATGACATCCTAGACGGTGGCCCAGGCAATGACGTCATGCAAGGCGGGGCGGGTGACGATCTCTATGGCGTCGACGCCGACGGTGACATCGTGATTGAGAATCCTGGCAATGGCACCACCGATATGGTGGTCACGACGGTTACATACACGCTTCCTACCAATGTCGAGAACCTGGACATGGACGGTTCTAGTCCTATCAACGGGACTGGCAACGCCGAAAATAACGCGATGTTTGGCAATGAGGCCGCCAACATCCTCAGCGGCGTAAATGGCAATGACAGCCTATCGGGAAATGGAGGCCATGACCGGCTTGTCGGCGGCAGTGGCAACGACGCGCTAAATGGCGGCACAGGAAACGACACCCTCGAAGGCGGAGCCGGGAACGACCTTTACTTTGTAGATAGCTCAGGAGATGTCGTAACCGAAAGTGCCAACCAAGGCATCGACACGGTGCAGTCCTCGATTACCTATACGCTGAAGACCAATTTCGAGAACCTCGTCCTGACCGGCTCGGATCCGATAGACGGCACTGGCACCTCCCAAGCTAACACCATCACCGGCAATGATTCCGCAAATACGCTGAGCGGCGTTGGTGGTAACGACACACTGATTGGGGACGGCGGCAATGATCGGCTGACGGGCGGAGCCGGAAATGACGCCATGTTCGGCGGCGCTGGCGACGACCTCTACGAGGTTGACAACAGCGACGACACGGTGACCGAAAATTCAGGCCAAGGCACGGATACGGTACGCTCCGCTGTCACCTACGCCCTTTCCTCTAACGTCGAACATCTCTTTCTGACCGGCACGCTTGCGACCAACGGCACGGGCAACGGCGAGAACAACAGCATCACCGGAAACGCCGCCGCTAACACCCTTAATGGCTTAGACGGCAACGATCAGCTGAGCGGCCAAGGTGGGGACGACATTTTGCTGGGTGGAATTGGCAATGACCGGCTCATCGGCGCTGCTGGTAATGACTCGCTTGATGGAGGAACTGGCAACGACGTGATGCAGGGTGGACTTGACGACGACAGCTACATCGTGGACAGCCTCAGTGATCAAATATTGGAAAGTGCCAACCAGGGATTGGACCAAGTGCAGGCGTCGTCCAGCTACGTTCTTCCGAACAATGTGGATTTCCTATTTCTGACGGGGACGGATAACACTTTCGGCGTAGGCAACAGCCTGGACAACTTTATGGCTGGCAATAGCGGAAACAACGCTCTTCTCGGCGAGGGCGGTAATGACAACCTTAATGGTGGCAACGGCAACGACGAGTTGAATGGCGGGCCAGGCTTTGACCTTCTGTCTGGCGGACCCGGAAACGACATCTACTCCTATTTTACGGCAGCCGAAGGTGGAGACACCATCTTTCCATTTGTGCCAATCGACGACACGTTTGCCTTCTCATCCGTCGGCTTCGGAGGTGGACTCACACCGGGCGAAACGCTGGTCGCCGGCACAACCTTTATCGCGAACACCAACCCCGCGCCGACCACGACAGAAGGTACCTTCCTCTACGACACAGATCACTTCCGAGTCTCTTGGGATGCCGACGGAATAGGCAGCGGCGGAGCAGTCCTGATTGCCCAATTCGCCTCGGTCACCGCACTTACGACTGCCGATTTCCTGATCGTGTAGTTGATTAGGGGCCGCGCCATCAGTGGAGCCCTTTCACCTAGCTGACAACGGCAACACAACCACCGCCTAGGAGGGCTTTACCGCACCACGAACAAGGGCGCGCGAGCTGGGTAGCATCGGGCTGGGCCGGCGCCTTTTTGTTCTGATCGACGTCATCACGATCAACACGCCGCTCCACCCAGAGACCGAGCACATGTTCAACGATGAGCTGATCTCGAAGATGAAACGCGGCAGCTACATTGTGAACACAGCACGGGGAAAAATCTGCGACCGCGACGCAATCGTGCGCGCCTTGGAGAGCGGCCAACTCGCGGGCTATGCGGGCGACGTATGGTTCCCGCAGCCGGCGCCGAAGGACCATCCTTGGCGCAGCATGCCGCATCAAGGCATGACCCCGCACATCTCGGGAAGCTCACTCCCGGCGCAAGCCCGCTATGCCGCCGGCACCCGCGAGATCCTCGAAGCGCATTTTGCCGGAAAGCCCATCCGCACCGAGTATCTCGTTGTGGACAAGGGCAAGTTGGCCGGCGTTGGCGCGCATTCCTATACAGCCGGCGACGCCACCAAGGGCGCGGAGGAGGCCGCGAGATACGGCGTTAAAGAGAGCTGACGCCCCAGACCCAGAGACGTGGGGGCGCCGCGTAATTGGCGCCCCCGTTTTCCTAGTCGAATAGCTAAGCGCTACATTGCTTTACATTCTTTCATTCCCTTCATCGCCGTCATGGCTTCAGCCTCGGAACCGTATTGGCCCATCATGCTGAATTTCTCTGTGTCGGTTGGCGGGCTCTTAGCCATCGAGCATGTTTTGCTGGTCTTATCGAAGACAATGTAAAACCCGTTTTGCGCAGCCAGTGCGGAGGTTGCAAACGCACCAATCAACATAGCTGTGAGCAGATACGTCTTCATATTTGGTTCTCCCTTCCGGACCTAATCCAATGCACCGAGAGAACAGCACGCCATTATCGAAGGGGATAATCACCCTACGTCACAAGAAGTGACGCTAAGAGAACAAAGACTGCGTGCTGTTGCAGCGCCATCTAGCCAGCAGCATCACCGAAATTGACAAGGCCAACAAAATCGCCTGTGCCTATTGGTTTGGGACTTTCGATTGTCCTCGTTGGCGTCCCGCTGCTTTTCTGTGGATAGTTACGCGCTACCTCGTGCCCCTCTTAGTTGCACGGCAGTGGGAGCCGCTGATTGCTTGGTTTGTAAGCGGCGGACTGGTTTTTGCGCTGTTGCTCGTCGCGGCCATTTTCGGCGCCGCGACGATTGGGAGGGGCAAGATCCCTGTGTGCCGTCGCGACTGTCTTGCGTGTCTACGCACGCGACTGGCGGCTCACAGGAATGGTATTCGTGGTGGTAGTAACAATGGCGGCGATGCACATCATCACACGACTACCGGGTTAGGACTTGCGCCGAAGCCGCCATTCATGACGGTGAAACCGCTTGGCTTAGCGCAGTACTACGTTCTGGGCTTCATGCAGCCGTGAACGGACCTGCCTTCTTCCTGGTGACGCTAGGTGGGGTTCCCAGTAGAGGGTTTTCACCACGTAATAACGAATGCCTTCGTCAATCTTCAGCGTCTCTAAGAGACCACAATCGAGGCGCCTGCGGGCGCACCGGTTGGCGCGAGCGCTGCTGCAGTGGGATACCGCGTGAAACCTCAGTGAACGATTTTAGTAGGCCAACTTCTCCCCTTTGGTAGATTGCAATCGGAATTCTGCGCCTTAAAGAAGCTAATAGCCTTACTTTGAGAGCACGTAGGGCGATGGAGGCCGTGATGGCTGACAGAGAGGTGCATGATAAGGGCTCGAGCGGAATTAGGGAGTTAGGCATAATTGCAGTCATAGCGGCCCTGTTGCTTATGGGGTTGGGCCTACTTTACCTTGCATTCCAAGACGATAGGGCAACAGTGGATTCACACGTTGATGCGCCCGAGCAGGTTCCAAGGTGAATGTTTCGCGCTCGATTTGCTGAAAGTGGGATTTGCCAACGCTGGCGAAGGCGCTTTGGGTGGGCCGATACCGATACAAGCGCCTTAACCTCTCGACGATAGGTGCCTTTTCGTCGCGCGTCAGTTGCCTTCACCCGCAAAGCGCTGCAGCCCTTAGGTGCGCGGTTGCGCGGTTGCGTGACTACACAAACTCTAACTCCGCTTGGGATGGGCGGATTTTTGGGAGCGCGGCGACCGCAGTGCGATGCTCGTCACTCGTATATCATCGGGTGTCAGGTGCCACCGCGAGGTCGTCCGAGCGGATCCAGCGGCGGGTTCGGCTCGGGAGCCGGTAGTGGGCCGGTTTGAATTTGGCAGCCCGGCGATCTGGTATCTGAACATAACGACCCCCATACTGATAATCATGGAGACAGTCCCGTCGAACATCGACCTGCTTGTGGCTGAAGCCAAAGCTGAACTAGAGCGCCTTGGAGTCAATACCGAGGGCAAACGGTCTGACGAGCTTCTGGCGATGGCGCGCGAGCAGAGGAACCGGGCCCGCGCGGTGCGACCTGGTTCCTAATTCCCGGCCGGCCGAAGTCATAGGCGGCACACAAGAAGACCGACCGAGCGCCTAACCCTAGCTTTGAGGAAGGCCAAAAAATTGTCCATGGCGGTTTACTGTCGGACTTAGAGTCAAAAGCAAAGCGGACCGAATTGTCGTTGACGCTGAGGACGCGCTCATTGCTGCATTAAAGGTCAAAGCTGAGCGGCCTGAGGCCACAATCCTGTATGTGCGCCGGTCGAACCAACGCGGCGACATACGTCACCCGCCGTCACCCGCCTCAAATCCTCACGGAGCCGTTGGCCGTGGATGATCACGCATGAATTCCACGATGGAGATCGCCTTCGCTCCGTGAGCTGGAACTGGAAGGAGGCTTAATTGACCTACATCGTCAATGAAAGCTGTATCAAATGTAAGTACATGGACTGTGTGGAGGTGTGTCCGGTCGACTGCTTCTATGAGGGTGAGAATATGCTCGTCATCCACCCGGATGAATGCATCGATTGTGGTGTTTGCGAACCGGAATGCCCGGTTGATGCGATCAAGCCGGACACTGAGCCGGGACTCGAAAAGTGGCTCGAGATCAATGCGCAATATGCTCAGGTCTGGCCAAACATCACCGTAAAGCGTGAGCCGCCTCCAGATGCCAAGGAATGGGAGGGCAAGCCTGACAAGGTCGGCCTGCTATCGCCAAACCGTGGCGCAGGTGATTGAGAACTGGACAGCGCAATGTAGCTGCGTCCGAGAAGCAAAGTGAGATCAAAAACATCAGGGGAATCTGGTTCTATTGCAAACTGAGGTAGTAGCAGTCGCAGACCCGGCGAGCGCCAGATGTTCGAGCGTGTGGTTAAACTGGTGAAGACCGACAGGACGAGAACATGGAGGCTTGACCAGGCGGCCCGCTCGATTTTTTTGACTGAGTTCGTGTCCGCGTTCTTCCTGGCAATGCGGTACTTCTTCAAGCCGAGGGCGACGCTGAACTATCCGTTTGAGAAGGGGTCGCTCTCACCCCGCTTTCGCAGGCGAGCTTGCGCTGCGGCGCTATCCGAATGGAGAGGATTGCTGCATCGCCTGCAAGCTGTGCGAGGCGATCTGCCCGGCGCAGGCGATTACGATCGAGGCGGGACCGCGACGCGACGACGGCACGCGGCGGACCACCCGTTTTGACGTCGACATGATGAAATGCATTTACTGCGGCTTCTGCCAGGAGGCCTGCCCGGTTGAAACTTCGAGTTCGCGACCGAGACACCCGAGGAACTCTACTACAACAAGGAGCACCTACTTGCGAACGGCGACCGCTGGGAGCGGGCCATCACAAGGAATATTCCCTTGACGCGCCCTATCGATGAGCGCCCCAGGGCGGCGGAGGTTGTGCTGGGCCGCCATCGGCGTGGAATGAAGGTTTGGGCATGACGAATGAGCTTAGGCGATGAGGGAAGATCTGACCGGACGACGAATTTTGGTACCGGAAACGCGCGAACTTAGCCAACTGCTCCGTATGTTGGAAGAGCACGGTGCCGATACCGTCGCCTGTCCAATGATCGCCATCCGCGATGCACCTGATCCAGAACCCATAAACGCGTGGTTACGCCGCTTCGTGAAAGGGAAGTGTGACGATCTTGTCCTGATGACGGGTGAAGGTCTGCGACGGCTCCTTGGCTTCGCTCGCCGAATTGATCTGGAACCGGCCGTTCAAGTCGCGCTCGCCGAGACGCGGAAGATCACGCGCGGGCCAAAGCCAGTCCGCGCGCTGCGAGAGATCGGGTTGGATGCGGACCTGCTCGCCGACCAGCCCACGACCGAAGGCGTCATCACAGCGCTGGAACGCCATGATCTCACCGGACGTCGCGTCGCCGTGCAGCTATATCCCGGCAATGCCAACGAGCGACTTCTGAATTTCCTCGAAGGTGCCGGCGCGGAAGCGGATCCCGTGCTTCCATATGTTTACGCTTCTGAAGTCGACGACGAGCGTGTGATCGCTGTCATTGCCGAGATGGCTGCGGGCCAGATCGACGCGATCGCCTTCACAAGCGCGCCCCAGGTTCGACGGTTTCGCGATGTCGCCCGCGCCTTCGGTCGGGAAGCGGAGTTGCGGCACGGCTTAAAACGCATCGTCGTGGCGGCGGTCGGGCCCATTGTTGCCGCCGAGCTCAATGCAATGGGAGTGCAGGTGAACGTTACTCCGGAGAATGCGTTCTTCATGAAGCCACTCGTGCGAGAGCTAGCGGCCGCATTTACAAAGGAGACATGAGGGCTTTCTTTTCTCACCTCTTCTCGAAGCGCGCACTGGAAGTCTTAAGTCTGGTGCAGATGTGAAGAACACGAATCTGCACCGGTTCCAAAACGATGAAGCCTTTGAATTCGCTCGCTCGTGGATGGTCAGCAGCTCCCACGTTGGCTGAAGCAAGGTGGGTATAAAAGCTGAGCATGTGGTGTGCTGCACGGTGCCCCGACCAGCGCAGCAGCATGATGGGCGTCCAAAGTTCGGCCCAGCGAGGTCAATGCGACGACTCCTGTGTTATGAGGAGAGCAATGTCAACAACTCTTGGAAATAGTCTTGTCCGGCGAGTGCGTGCTCCGTGACCTTTCAACCTTTGAGGAAATCAATGAGCTTCAACAAGAATACCCATTTCGGTCGCATGCGTAAGCCGAGTAAGCGGGCGTTGGTTGGCGAGACGCCGGAAGAGGAAGCTGCTCGCCTTAAACGCGAGATCGCCGCCCATCCCGTGACACAGTGCGATTCTGGCCAGCGTAGCCTTTCGTCCCGGCCGGGTTGGAGCAGCGAGCCTATCATTCCGCTTTCAGAGCGGATGGTCGCCGAGGGCAGTCATGCCTGAACGTGGAAGCTATAAGTTCACCGTGAAGGAAACCGCTGATGGCCGTCCATGGATTGCGGCAGAACCAACAGGAGACACACTAGTGAATCTCCCGGGACACCTTGGTTTCGATCTCAGGCCGGGAACGAGCCACGACTTTGCTAAAACCTTGGCTGCATACCTGAATACGCACATCGTCGCGATCACCCACACTCAGGTCTGAGAGCCAGCACTATTTGCGGCCGCCTCTTTTGGGACGTTGATGCCCGAGCGGTATTCCGAGTGTACGAGCCTTTTGTCTGAGCGCTCCGGCCGTACGCTTCAATGCTTTAGTGATGGTGTTGACGGGTGTTTTGGCTCGTGAGTGCTGTCTCAGTAGTCTTACGTCAGCGGGCGTCCAATCGCGCCTCGCTGCGCGCTTTTTCGTAACAGTTTTCGGCATCAATATTCCCTCTTGTGATCAGGCTCTGTATCACGAGCAGCCCGCAAATTCATCAGCGTTGAGCATGCCATGAAGCGTTGTCAATTTTTGATGCTGACAGAAAGTGCCTATCAACCGATTTGCGTCTTGCTCCGCTGGCGGTCGGGTTGCGGTGAAGATCTCTTGTAAAGCCATTCAAAGGCGCTTACATGTGAGCATCGACATTTGGCCGGACCATGTGGCCGTACCGCCTTCGCTAATTGCCAGGCGCACGTTCAGACCCTCCCAAAATCGACGAGTGAGCTCAGGCGCGCCATTGGCGTGGCTGGGAAGCTCTGACTGCACCAACTAAATAGCGAAGGATAACCCTATGACTAACGGCACAGTGAAATTCTACAACGTTCAAAAGGGATTCGGCTTCATTCAGCCGGAAGATGGCAGCACAGACGTGTTTGTTCATGCGACGGCGCTAGAGCGCGCGGGCATCAACAATATCGTCGAGGGCCAGAAGGTCTCCTTTGATACGCAATTGGATAGCCGCAGCGGCAAGACTGCAGTCGGCAATATCGAGCTCGCGTAATCCTAACTGGACGTCGTGATTTTGATGAATTGAGAGCCGTCCCCTCGGGGGCGGCTTGTTGGTTTAAGCAACAGGGGTAAGCCAATCGGCTCGGGGATTACATCCCAGACGGTCTGGCGCCAGTTGGGCATCCGAACATCTGCACCTGAGCAGAAAGTGTTCGCCTGCTTAGTATCAACCCACCTGGGCCTCGGTGCTATGTCGCCATGGAAAACATGGGCGCCAGCGTGTGCGGGAGTGGCCCTAAACGTTAGGACGACATAAAGAAGCGGATAGGAAGGCCTCACTATGAACGCCATGCAGGAAACGGACATCGTTGAGAGGCTGATCGATCAGCGGAAGCATCCAGCATCCAGTGATCTACGAGAAGAGGCCGCCAAAGAGATAAATGACTTGCGGCGGGCTTGCCGAGCTATGGCTCGTGACATACTGCGCCTTGAAGGTGATCCCTCTCAGCCAGCAGCACCTTCATTTACGGATGAGGCAGCAGCATAACGCAGAGCCTGGGAAGGTGAGGCGGAGCTGGCACGCCCTCTGAACACGCCTATTCGATGCAACAAATGTTGCTTCCAATTCGTCCTTGAGGCCTGTCCTTTTAAGAGCTCCTACATTTTGCTCTCGCCTGACTCCTCAGGTTGTTCGGGCGTCTGGCCACCGCCAGTATCCGCTGGCTTGCTCGCTTCCTCTTGAACCAAGCCCTTGCCGCAGCCTTTCTTAAACTCATCCTGAGTGACTTTGCCGTCGCCGTCAGCATCCACCATTTCAAAGTTGACGATGAACGGTGCAGCCTTTCCCTTGACCAGAGTGTCGCCTTCGCGCTGGCTCATCTCCCAGACAGCGGTGCATTTCTCGTCATCCAGTACGGGGCCTGGTCGGCCCGAGGGAGGGCCACCTGCAGGTTTTTCAGGAACTGGTGCGCCGCCGCCAGGCGGACTTTTGTGCGGAATCGCACGTAAATTGCGCGGCGGGGTGACAGCTGCCGGGCTATGCGCGAGAATGGCTGGAAAGCTCAGGGAACTGAGCTAAGGCAGACGCCGAGGATGTCTTCTAGCCTATAGGGCTTCGGAAAGAACGTGCTGTCACCGACGTTCCTCGAAGGTTCGATGGATAAGCCTGAGGCGTAGAGGACACGAATATCGGGGCGATGCGCCCGGAAGCGTTCGGCAACGTCCCAGCCATTCAGCTGGCCTCCGAGTCGGATGTCAGTGAAGACCACGTCCAATTGCTGGTGTTTGCCGTTGATCAGAGAGACAGCTTCCTCGCCGCTTGCTGCCTCGATCACACGACAGCCATTGCTCCTCAAATATTGTGCGATCTCATCGCGTACGAGCCATTCGTCCTCGACGATCAGAACTACCGGTCCGGATGTTTGGCTGCGGTCCACCCCGTCTCCGTATTCGGGGTGCTCAGGTCGGCTAAAGAGCAGGCCTTGCACGATTGAAGTCGCGTATCAGAGGCTCAACACCCCTGATCAATGCTCAGTTCCGTACAAATGTACGAAAGCAGTCGTTTGGGGTCCAACTCAAAAATAACCAGGCGCCTGAACTATCTAATAGTGAAGAAAGGGCCTACCGTGAATTATCGCTTGCCACACAGCCTGGGCGCAGGCGACCGAGAGTCAGCTGTTCGTGCTCTTGCCCACCCATTAGGGGGAGGAGACAGAGCATGGACTTCCAACCCGCTTCTACTTTCAAACAAAACCAAGTTCTCGGGGCGCTCTCGCCTGATGATTTTGGCTTGATTGCGCCCCATCTCGAGCCAGTCGCATTGGACTTGAGGAAAGTCCTCGAGCAACCAAACAAACCGATCAAATACAGTTACTTTCTCGAGTCCGGGCTTGGTTCGGTGGTTGCCCGGGCAAAGACCGGTCACCGGCTCGAAGTTGGCATCATTGGCCGCGAAGGCATGACTGGTCTTGCTATCGTGACCGGTAACGACCGCTCTCCCAACGAGACCTTTATCCAAGTGCAAGGGAACGGCTCCCGGATCGCCTCCGGAGATCTGCGCGATGGCATTCAAAAGAGCCGCACACTGCACGCCGTACTGCTCAATTACGTGCATGCATTCATGATCCAGACGGCGCACACGGCGCTGTCAAACGGCACAGCGTCCTTGGAGCAGCGCCTCGCGCGATGGCTGCTGATGGCGCAGGATCGTCTGGGCGGCGACGAGGTTCCTCTCACGCATGAGTTCTTGTCGCTCATGCTCGGTGTTCGGCGCGCAGGCGTGACCGTGTCATTGAATCAGCTGTGTCGGAAGGGCTTCATCCGCTTGTTGCGAGGACGGGTACAGATCGCCGATCGCCGGGGTCTAATTAGCGCTGCCAATGGCAGCTACGGCATACCCGAAGCCGCCGTGAAGCGAAGACCTTCTTAAACTGGTGCTATGGGAGTTCCTTCGTCAAAGGAGTTCTGTCGAAGGTTGTCGCGCTTGGACTTGCAAACAGATCATCTCCAACGAGCGCCATACCAATGGGAGAATGGAGTCGATCGAGGAACACACTTCGAAGTCTCGGCAACTCCATCCCTATCTGCGTCCCGCAGCAGCGTGATGCGATCCGGACTTTTAACGGCAGCCCCGGCACGCTTCAGCGCCAAACGAAATATAGTGCCTTTAAGGCCCTTTCCTTCTTCTGGACGCTCAGGCGCGTTCAATTCAGCAACAAGTACGTCGCCATTAGGCAGCACATATAGCCACCTGGGATGATCGAGATCGCGGGCAAAGGCATTCACTTCAAATCCCTGTGCGGCACGAGGCCGTTCGCCTTCGGTCCAACCGACCGCCTTCGCAATGTTGATGGTGGGAATGAGAGCCTCTGACGGCGCGGCTATAGTGGGCGTAGAGCCCGTTGTTGCCTCTTCAGGAACCTGCGCTTCGTCACCGCAGGGCAGCTAGGGCGCAACAATTAAGCACCAATCCGGACAAGCTCTGCGCAAGCACCCAACCCTGTCGCAGCCTAGGCTTTTGCATAACGCGCCTATTGGTCGGCAACACTGACGCGATGGCGACAGACGAGTTCCCAACCCTTCCATGTGCTTTTTGGATTCGGCGCGGGGCCAGTCATAGCGGTTCCTCCGCCCCTCAAGAGCCTGACTACAAAATGCGGGCATGGTTAGAATGTTCCGAGCGAAGGAGCTCGTCGAACCCGCTCCTTCTCAAAGGCAGTTTGTGCTGTCCACGGCATCGGAACCGGACTAAGCCTCAATCGTTTTTTCCCAGACGGATGTTCTGAGGGAGAAAAGCAATGAATAAGAGCGCCTTCGGTCTTCCGGTGAAGACGCGTGTGCCGCCCATTATGTGGTTTTCGGCGGGATTAATGACCTTCGTTTCGCTGATCTTAAATAGCAATCCCATCGTCGAGGCTGCCCCGCGACAACTTGCAAATGTTGCGCATCTGTTCGGCGCATCTGTATTCTAACGCGATAGAGGGGGCCATCTGCTTATAGCGGTGATTTTCGGGATCGATACGAAGAAATATCGCTGGCGCGATGCTGGCCCCAAACGAGGCTACTACCGCGGCGGTGTGTGGGTCGATTTTTAGATCCGCTTACTCAAAGAAAGAGAGAAGGGGCGTCGGCTAAACCGACGCCCCTTCTGCTTGGATACCTTAATTCCCGTCGCCAACGCCTGGTACATCTACCTTCGGCGCATCTACTTTGGGAAGGTCGATCTTCGGGGCATCGATGTTTACGTCCATAACCTTTTTGTCACCGTCGAAAACACCGAAGAAATAAACGAGTGCAAGCCCGACCAGAACAACCGCTATAATGGCAGCGAGGGCGGTCATGCCGCCTCCGCCGGAATTCGTAACGTGAATTTCTTTATCGGCCATTGCTGTAACCCCCTCTTTGTTGATTTCGCAATAACGGGTCGAGGCTTGTGTAGTTCCGGTCAGGAAAGCTCTGTCAGAGGTGTTCGTCAGCGGTATCTTCCAAAGAGACCTCGGATACCCATGCCATGCCGACGAAAACCCGCCTTCTTTCGAAGTGAGCGCTTGTGGAAATTCTTCGATGGCCCCAGCCGCATCACGGATGCCGTCTGACGGCGGGGCCAAAAGTCGGCAAAGCGCCGGCGGCGATCTGAACTTTCAGCGCGCGGTGCCACCAAGGAGCGAGAAGAGCGATATGCGACCGGCTCCACAGCAGCATCAGTTCCGGCCTCCGATTGTTCGTCGACAATCGAACTCTGTTTTTAGAACCGCCGGATCGTTAGAGGCAATGCGATCTTCTTGAACGACAACACGGTCGGAAGGTGACAGGTACACGTGCCAAATCCATCCGCGCCTTTTGCCTGATGGGTCCTCAACGTTGGCCCATCCGTTTTCAAAGCGGAGTAGGAGAAGCTTATCTCCCATCTTTTGATAATCGAGCGCCGGGGCGGAGACTGAGGGGCCGCTGCGCAAGGGTGCACCGCGCGAGATGGTCACCCATGCGAAGGGATCGTCGTATTCCAACTCTGGGTTCGCCGATGGCTCAATTTCGGGCGTGGGACCGATCTCGTGGAATGGCTGCTTTGTCTCCACCTTAGGGGCGCGACTTCGCGAGGCAGTAGGCTCCGCACGCGTCGCAATCGAAACTGAGGCGGTGCGCTGCGTCTTGGACGAGTTGGTATTAGGCAATGGGTGGAGCTGATCCCACCAAATAACTCCTGCCCACGCTGACCAGTAAATCGCCGTTAGCAACAAAGGGGTGTACTTGCGGCTCATTGCCATTCTGGTTGTTGAGGCGCCGGGCATTTAAGGCCGACGCCATTTCTGAGTTACCTACAAACGACCGCCAGATCGGATTCAGCTTCCTCCCGGCTCACATATACGTCCTTACCGACGCGAGTGATGGTGGTCTCGGTGTCGGCAGGGGCCGCGTCCACGACTTTGCACTTCTTGTCTTCGCCGGGTACGATGTAAAAGCCCGCTGTTGCAGCCAACGCGGGGTTGCAAAAGCGAGCGCGCACCAACGATGGCGAATTTGGTCATCACACATCCTTCTTATTGTGTGTAAACCGATCCCTGAACGCTTGCCGCATGTTGGTAGTTCCGGGGGGCAAATTTGGAGGTGGCGAATGCCGACGAGGTTATCGCTGCGTGCCTCTCGTCGCACAAAGCAGCCCAGCATCTTCAGTAACTTGACCGTATCATAATTCCGTGTCATAATGATGGGGTGGAAAAGCTCGGATATGCGCGTGTCAGCACCATTGGTCAGAATCTCGAATCTCAAATCGAGCAACTCAGCGCCCACGGCTGTTCACGGATATTCAGGGAAAAAATCAGCGGGGCCAAATCAGACCGGCCTCAACTCGCTCGCCTAGTCTCATCACTTCAATCGGGTGACATTCTGGTCGTGACTCGGTTGGATAGGCTCGCTCGATCAACATCTGATTTGCTCAACATCATTCAGGCCACCACGAAAATGGGTGCTTCATTCCTCTCCTTGGCTGAGCCATGGGCGAATACGACATCCCCATTAGGAAAGCTCATGCTCACGGTTCTTGGTGGGATAGCTGAGTTTGAGAGAGACTTGATTTCGCTACGCACTAACGAGGGAAGGCAAAGAGCGAAACAGATCGGAATTAAGTTCGGTCCGAAGTTCAAACTCTCCCCACATCAAATCGACGAAATCAGACGACGGCGAGAAGCTGGTGAGAGTTGCCGGTTCTTGGCTCGCTCTTACGGGGTGAGTGCGAATACAATCAGCCGTGTCAGATGAGCGGCTCGTCGCGTCGGGTGCTCATTAAAGCGCAGGATTCAGACCGCCGGGCGAATGGCCCCGCTCATCTTCGGAACCCCGCCGCCGGGACAGGGGTTAGCCCTTTTACAACTCCTACAGCCCATCAGCCGGTAAGGCCCCGCTCCTGAGCATATGGAGCATGTCCATGCCAGCCAATTCGCACTACCGAGGTTATCGGATCGCCCTCTCCGCTGAGGATTCGTTGTGGTGCCCGCACTGAGCCGATAAGTCCTGAGAGCCCTATCCTCTCTAGACCAGTCTCAACAGAGCAGCGATGCAGTGCGGACGCACTGACATCGGCGAAGCGCGATATCGACCGCCTTTTGGGACTATCGGAAGCCGCTTGGCTCACTCCTAAACAGGAATGACTGTTATCGCCCCTTCGGGAAGCATAGAGCGACCCATCGGCACCTGACCAATTTCAAGCCGAGAGAGTTTCACCCGTAGGGCTGTGGGCTCTGGAACCGGTCTGACTTCGCAGGAGAAAGCCATGACGACTGTCTATGTAATACTGTTTATCGCGGTGTTTCCGGCGTTGTGGCTCCTGGCTACTTACTTAGACCACGTATGGCCTTCGGATATGAATCGTCGCGCAAGAAGAGTTCGTCACCGCGAAGAGGACAAAGAGGCGCGAAGTGCGCTTAAGCATTTAATGCGCCCGCGAAAAAAGTCGGAGACAATCGCACCTCACCCGACTGTTCCTTGAACCTTCCGGATAGCAGGGGCTCGCTCATGCCGCTTTCAGACTATGCGGCTTTGACACAAAATTGATTTGGATAGACGTGCCATGAGCGGGCGCTGACACGACTTTGAGCTCGGTATCGGCGTTTTCCCGCATCGCCTCCATGATCAATGCTCCAAGCTTTCCCTCGCCCGGCCAATTTATACCTGCGGGCAGCCCGTTACCATTGTCGGACACGGCCAGCCGATAACGCTCAGATGTCTCGCGGGTAAATTCGAGTTCGATAGTGCCACCATCACGGCCTTCAAACGCGTATTTGAAGGCATTGGTCAGAAGCTCGTTCACCGTAAGGCCAAGGGGCATAGCCAAGTTGATTGGCACTGGTGCGCTCTCAACTCTAACATCAAGCCGAATTCCTTCCACCGCGTGCGCCCGCATCACCCCCGCCGCGATCTGGCTGAGATACTGTCCGAGATCAACTTCCTCGCCCCGCGGGTCCGTCGACAGCGCCTGATAGAGAAACTGAAGAGCCTCGATACGGCCCGCTAGCCGGTCGAGGTTGACTCCATCTTCACTGTGCCCGGCCCTCGCTTCCATCCGTATCAGTGCAGTGATGAGTTGGAGATTGTTCTTTACGCGGTGCTGAAGCTCTTTAAGTAGCAGGTCCTTGTCGCGAATTTGCCGACCGAACTCTTCTCGTTGTGCCCTACCCCGTTCGGTTACGTCCACTAATGCAGCAAGACGATACTTTTCCCGGGATTCTTCATCTTGGATCACTCCGGCGTAGACCTCCACAAGGAGATGCCTCGGCTCCGCGGCTTCAAAGATGCCCAGACAATCGTCGCCTGAAAGAAGTGCCTCCCCCAGCGCCATATTAGGAGAATCTTCCTGCCGAAAGCCGTTTAGGATCGACCAGCTTCTACCTCTTATTTCGGTGATGGGGCGACCGGCCAACGCCTCGAACGCGCCATTCGCATAAATAATGCGAGGCTCGTCCCCGAGAATCTTTGAAATGATGACCGCTACGGGAAGATGATCAAGGAAGTGTTTGAACTCGTCCAGATCGACTGCGCCAGTGACATCGACTGAGTCGAAGAGGTCGTTGAGGGATTGCGTAGAGGCAGTCACGCTCGGGAATTCGGGGTCCATTCCACACTCGCTAAGAAGGCCACCGGGCCGCTTCCACACCCCCACCATCCGAATATCCCTCGATCCGGTCAGAAACAAGTATTTGTTGCAAACGAGGGCTACCCGCAGGGATGCCGATCCCCTGCGGGGCATTGACTGGCTCTAAGTATGTCTGGACGAGCTCAGGGTTTCAGAATGAAACGAAGTGGTCTCTTTGACCAAACCTCGCCCGCATAATCGACACCGACACGTTTAGAGCGGATGACTTCCAGCTTCTGTCCTCGAACAAACCAGACACCGGAACTTTCGATTGCTGGTTTGCTGTTTAGGTCACCATTGATCCCGAGTGTCTTAGTGACTCGCCCCGGACCGACAATTCCCTCCAAGCCTCTAACAAGCACAGCCGCTGGAAAGCCGACCGGTCCTGTCACCACGTTTAGCATCCAGTGAATTCCGTAGACGAAATAGACATAGAAGGTGCCGGGAGGCCCAAACATCGGTTCATTGCGTTTAGTTCGTCGGCCATTTGATGCATGGGAGGCTAGGTCTTCGGGGCCGATATAAGCTTCGACCTCCGTGATAATGCGGGAATGAGTGTCGCCCTTGCTATCTCGCCAACAGAGAAGGTGTCCGATCAGATCGTGGGCAACTCTCTCGGCTGGACGATCAAAGAACGGGGGGTGGAGTGTTGGACAACTCGCACCAACTATCATTCTGGCGGACATCTATTAGCTCAGGGACGAAGGAATTGGCTCCGCCTGTCCAATTATCCAGCCTTCCCATGGGGAGGCCGTTACTGAACTCCCTTCTTCGCGTTGACCGCTGACGACGGCTATCATGCTCAATAGTCCCACCAATGCATCGAACAAGTCTTCACCAGATGCCGACGGACCAAAGCCGTCCTCAAGAAGAGTGGGCATGCGGCTCGTCGGCTTTTAGCCTTTAGTTCACACCCTCGTCGGAGATCATCAAAGTTATCCAGAGCCAAGCTTCTCTAGAAGATGGTTTCGCCTCGGACTGGATAGCGAGTTTGCGGGATAAAAGGGGCGCTCTATCGAAATCTCATCGGGGGTATGGGAGACAGAAAAGAAGTCCGACCACTCTCCTCTTCCAAACTGATGCAAGGCTTCGAGGAATCCAGCAAAGCCGGTTCGCTCGCCATAGCGGTTGGGAAGTCCGATAGGGAAATCAAAGCCAGCGAGGAACTCGGTTCCCACTAAACAGCAGTTCGAGGAAATCCACAGGAGCGGGGACTGGCAGAATGTCGTCTATCGTCCACTCGCCGTTGCCCCGATGAGCGACAGCCATCCACCGCTTGCGCGGCGTAATGCTCCAATCTGCGTGAATTAGAGGTTCGAACATCCGCTCGATTATGCTGTGTTTACAAAAGGTGTTGGAGGATGAACGCACCCCATCACGGTGAAAACTGCCTGGCACATGCCCAGGGCATTTTTGTCTACACCATCATGAGCTATGGCATGTGGCTCATCGTCTTACTGTATCTCTTAATCCTGCCGAAACCTGTGAACCTATCTGCATACAACAGCGCGGTCCTAATATGGGGGTCTCGGTCGCTATCAACCAGGATGCCGACCACCACAGCGATATTGTGAGAATGTGATGCAGGATGATTGGGACACGCAATCTCTGACTAAGTTCGAGGAAATCGAAGATTGGTTCGCCGCATCTTATCGACCAGGCAGAGGAAGAGTTGGGATTTGATTCTGAGGAAGCTTTGGAATTGAGGTCGGCGGCGGTCGAGATCAGGGGGTCTAATGATGCTCGCGGGACCTGACCACGGATTGTGGATAGACGAGGGTGGGGGTCTGCAATGGCGCGAGCCGCATTAGACCAGTCTATGTTAGGCCCTGCGGCCTAGGCTGCCCTCTTTTCGCCGCTGGCCATCTCAGCACAGCTGCGGGCGCAGCGGCGGCAGGTTTCGGCGCATAGCACCATTACATCGTCGTATGCCATTTTTGCGCATTCGTTCGCGCAGAGTTCGCAGACGCCGCCGCAGATGCGGCAGATCATTTGGTCGAGGGGAGACCCGCGGAGCATGAAGTCGGCGCTCGTCATGCAGATTTGAGCGCAGTCTTGCAAAAGCTTGATGTGATCCGGCGCGGCGTGATCTCCGCCCTTGGCAAGGCAATGCGAAATGGTGGACAGGCAGACGGAATGGCAGTCTAAGCAATCGGTGATGCTCTGCTCAATGTTGGCCATGATTTCTCTCCTTGATCAGGATGCCTTTAGAAACGAAACGGGAGTGGAGAGGGTTTCGCCAAATATGTGTTGCGGCAGAGTAGCGTTGCCCTTGAACAGGGCTAAAAACTGATCACGGTTTGTCGACAACCTATTTGGCGCGTCGTCGAAACTTCCGCCCTCGCTTGGTGTTTGGCTAAGGATGGAAACGCGCATCATATTTCTTGCCTTTGCTGCCGTTGTTATTGGTCTGGCAGCTCCCGCGCCGGCAAGCGCAGCGTGGTGGGTCGTCCGCTCTTCTGACGAGAAGTGTCTTGTAGTGGATGTCGAGCCGCTCCCTGGCGATAAGGGAGTCACAAGGCTTGGTAAAAGTAGTTATCAGACCGAGCGAGACGCTGAGTGATTCCCTGTGGCCCGAATCGCAAATTGCGTCCGGGGACGGTTAGCCGGATAGCCTTATGCCACGCTTTGATCTTCGTCAGAACGACGGGACACTTCACCCATTGGCGTCCTTTAAGGTGCTTGCGGTGATGTGTCATCCCCGCCATCGGACGCAGCGAGAAAAGATGCTGGGGAACATCGAACAAGAGACTGGCGTGTCGCGCCCTCGTGGGCGGCCCATGACCGCTGAAGCGTTCATGCAAGAAGTTCGACGTACCTCCCGACGGTCTGCGGTCTCGGGTGGCGTTTTGCTGACGATGCTCCAACTCCACCATAACGGCCGCCGCCCGAGCATAAATCAGGCTATTCCTCTGGTCACCGCTCTCCTGCCAGAGTGGAAGCAGCCACAGAGCCCATATTGGTCGAAAGTATCTCATTACGGGCATCGCCCCCACAGCAAGACCAATATGCTGCGGGCGTTTGATCAATTTCGGCCAGTCGCACATCTTTGGGGCGCATTGCTTTATGGGCAGCAGAACGACCGGCAGGATATATGGCCGGGCACACGAGAGACCCTTCCCGCATTCCTTGCCTATGCCGAGGCCATTCTGGAACTCGCCTCCGCCCTACCCTCATTTGCGCGGGATCGCCGCTTCGCCATTACCCGCTCAGAAGCCTGGTTCTTTACGCTTCCTGGGCCAATCGCGACCGTGAAACTCGCAGTTCCACCACTCAACGAACAGCAACTCGCGATCCTTCACGAGCATCAGACCGATAAGGTCATGGCATAGAACGCTTTTTAGCATAGCTGGTCTAGGCATTCTGTGGACCGCTCGGATGTGCCTTTCATCCGAGCATGAAGCGCGGCAGTTCAAAACTACCTCCCATAGAATTGAGATCGGTGTGTCAGGAAGTCGACACTCGTCTCGTCGACCTCGTGCGCCTTATCGCGCGGCAAGCCGCGCGCGAATTTGTTCTTGAGGCTCTACTAAACAGCCAAGGCCATCGGCTGCCGTCGCCGTTTCGGGAAGAGCAGCAATGACGGACATTCTCTATCTACGTGCCGCTGAAATCGCGCGCCTGCTTGGGTCGACAAAAGAACCGTGCGGCGCTGGATCGCCCAGGAAATTCTCCCCTCCAACAAGCTCGGCGGCGCCAGGCTCGATAAATAACCGCCGAAATCAAGTCATTCCTTACTATCGGGAAAGCTTAGTGAAAGGAAACGTTCCATCTCTTCTATGATAGCATTCCCGAATGGCACTGTTTGACGCTGATTACAATTACAAGACTTAAAAGAAGGAAGTACGCTGTGGACTACAATAACAACAAGATAGAAACACTACAGGACGTGCTCAACGCCGTCCAGAAGGCCAACCTTCAGCCCGCGCAGAACCGAGACATCCGTTCGGCCACCAGGCGGGTCTGCGAGATGGTTGGTTCAGCACCGGCAACGTTACCCGCCAACGCCCCAGCCATCAGGGCCATGATGGCAAAAATCCGTCCTGCCGCGCATGGAGTGAGCCACAAAACCTGGGCCAACCTGCTCAGTCGATTCCGTGGTGCGCTCAGGTTCGCAGGCGTCATTGATTTAATGGGGCAGGGGACCGCGATGCGGCACCCGGATTGGGCTCCGCTGATCCGAGCCATCGCCGATGACAAGCGGCTGACGTGCGGGCTGGCCGCCTTCGCAAATTGGTGCGTCATCAGGAACGTCTCACCTCGAGAGGTGAACGACACCGTCGTTCAGCGATTCTTTGGCTGGCTCGAGACGAGGACTTTGTGTCCGAAACCCCGCGACGTGGTGCGCCGGGTGCCGCATCTATGGAACGAAGCGAGCGACCAGATCGGGATCTGGCCGAAGATCAAGCTCACAAACCTCTCCTTCAAATCGCCGCCCAAGCGACTCCAATGGAGTGATCTCAGCGAGAGCCTTCGGCAAGATGCCCAAGCCTACCTTGCCATGCGGGCCGAGCCGGACCTGTTCGACGAGAGACCGAATGCGCCGAGGCGCCCCTTGGCCAAAAGCACCCTCCACCAACAGAGGGAGCACCTCCGTTTGGCTGCATCTATCGTCGTGGAGAGCGGCGTGCCGGCGCAGAACATCAGGGCCATGGCTGATCTGATTGAGCCGGAGCGTTTCAAGACCGTGCTCCGCTATTACCATGAACGTGCGAAGGGTCAGCCCAACGCCTTTGCCGTCTGTCTGGCTAAGACCATGATTCAGGTTGCCCAATATTACGTGGGTGCTGAGCCGGAGCACGTCGATAGGCTCAAGTTTCTCGCTGCCAAACTCCCTTCTGTGCCGTTCGACCTCACGGCCAAGAACGCGGCTCTTTTGCGCCAGTTCGAGTTGGAAGCCTTGTTGGCAAAGCTGCTCTTTCTTCCCGACGAGATCATGAAGAAAGTGACCACGAGCCTTGAAGCTGGCCGGCTTGATTTCGTCAACGCTCAGGTCGCGATTGCGATCGATTTTCAGCTCGCCATCCCCCTAAGACCTCAAAATCTTAGCCGACTTAATTGGCGCCGGCATTTCAGCGAGCCAGACGGCCCCAAGGGACGCCTGATCCTCCACATCCCAAAGGATGAGACTAAGTCGGGTAATAACGACTTCGTCGCCGAGGTTCCCGACGAAGTCTCGCGACGTCTACGGTGGTACCGACGTCACATCCTGTCGCGCCTCAGCGCCGATGTGACCGGAGACCTGTTCGTCACCGAGAGGGGTAAGATGAAGGATCAAAAGACCCTCACCATTCAAATTATCAAGACCATTGAGCGCTCGCTCGGCGTCCACATGACCCCACACCAGTTCCGGCATCTTTGCGGGATCTTGTATCTCGAAGAAAATCCGGAGGACATCGAGAACTCCCAGAGCTCTGCTCGGTCATTCATGGACCAAGACCACGCTGATCTATGTCGGCTCACAGAGCCGGCGTGCCAGCCGTGCCTATGGCAATTTCGTGTTCGCTCAACGGGAGAAGCTGAAGCTCAATCGGATGCGTCGGTGCAAAGGCAAATCCAAGAACAAGAAGGAATCGACCTAATGCGCACGCTCAAACACCTTCCTGTTGACCGGTGGCAAGCGGCCGATCGCGAGGCCTTCTGCGTCGCGTTTCAGACCGGCGACATTTTTGACGAGACCGCCGGGCCCGGGGCTGATTTGGCGGAAGGTACGCGCAAACTGATCCGCACCGCTTACCGGCGCTGGCTCGGCTTTTTAGGAACCTACTATTCGACCGATCTTTCGATGCCTCCCGCGGACCGAATTACACCAGACCGCGTACGCGCCCTCATCGAGCACCTCGGTACCGAGATTCGGCAGACCTCGGTAGCAAACGTGATCGATAATCTTTGCTATGCGGCACGCCTCATTGCGCCAGAGCGCAATTGGCAATGGCTTGCGGCGGTCAAGGCCCGTCTTATCGCCCGCGCCAAGCCTGAGGATCGCTTCGACCGGCTAGTCCCACCCTGGCTTGTCCTCGACTTCGGTATCGAGCTGATGGAAGCGTTCACTTTGACTTCGGTTCGTAAGCAGCAGGAGCTGCAATATCGAGATGGTCTGATCTTGGCCCTAATCAGCCTTTGGCTGATACGTCGACGCAGCATCGAAGCCCTTACCGTCAGCCGGCATTTGGTGTTCGATGCCACCGGCGTGAACATGCTGCTCTATAAGGAAGACACCAAAGCAAAGCGTGCCGAGAGTTTCCGAGTCCCTGAGGAACTGCTGCCCTATCTCCTGCACTATTTGAAGGAGATCCGTCCCCGCCTGCTTGGTCGCAACAACCATGAAGGACTGTGGGCCTCGTACCGAGGTCGCCCTCTCGGTGATGACCGCATCTACAGCATTGTGCGGAAGCGCGTCTTCGCCAAGTTCGGCAAGTACATGGGTCTCCACGACATGCGTCGCGCCGGAACCACCTTCTTAGCCATGGATGCGCCGGAACTGGTCGGCCTGATCCCCGGCATGTTGCAGCATGTCTCGCCGGATATCGGCCAGCGAGTTTACAATCTCTCAAGAAACGTTCAGGCGAGCCAACGCTATGCAGCACATCTGGCAAAAACTCGAAAGAGGCTCCGTCCTGTCTTGGAGCGAGGGTTAAGCTCATGCGCGCGGTAATTTATGCCCGGTACTCCTCGGACAATCAGCGAGAGGCCTCGATCGAGGATCAAATCGAAATCTGCCGACGGTATATCGACCGTCAAGGTTGGACGCTCGTGCAGAATTACAAGGACCGTGCGCTAAGCGGCGCGAGCAATCAAAGACCAGCCTATCTGCAGATGCTCGCGGATGCCGACGCGCACCATTTCGATGTCGTCGTTAGTGAGGCGATCGATCGGCTGGGACGCCGACTGTCAGAGGTTGCACGCCTTCACGACCATCTGGAGTTTCATGGAATTGCCTTTCACGCTGTCAATATAGGCCAGGTGACCACGATGCATGTGGGACTGCTCGGCACCATGGCGCAACTTTATTTGTCTGACCTAAAAGAAAAGACTCGGCGTGGCCAGCTGGGTCGCGCGTTGGCCGGCAAAATCCCAGGAGGAAAGGCTTATGGCTACAGCTTAGTGGAGGGAAAACCGGGTGAGAGACAGTTCAATGAAACGGAGGTGCTCGTGGTCCGGCGCATCTTTCGCGAGTTCGCCGCCGGCAAGTCTCCCCGGGCAATTGCCAAGGGCCTTAACGCCGAACTCGTCGCAGGTCCTGATGGGCGACACTGGCGCGATACCACCATCAGGGGTCAGGTTGAGCGAGGCACCGGCATCCTCAACAACAGTCTTTACGTGGGACGGATCGAATGGAACCGCTGCTCCTATATCAAGGATCCGAAGACCGGGAAGCGAGTGGCGCGGCCGAATCGGAAAGAGGACTGGGAGATCGTGGAAGTTTCGGACCTTCGTATCATCGACGATGCTCTCTGGGACGCTGTGAAATGTCGTCAGTACGGATTGTCTTTCGAGATCCGACGTGACGACGGCGGCAATGCCCTGAATCGAGCTCACCGAGGAAAGTTCCTGTTATCGGGCTTACTGAGATGCGGCCGCTGCGGCGGCGGTTTCGCAATTCTTGCTCAAGATCGCTATGGCTGTGCAGCACGGCGCAGCAAAGGCACATGCGACAACAACGCGACGATAAGCCGGCAGGAGATTGAAGCACGCGTACTCGAAGGCCTCAAGAACAGGCTTATGGCTCCCGAACTCGTGCGTGAGTTTATTCAAGTCTTTCATGAGGAAGCTAACCGCGCGGCGAGAGAGCAAGACCAGCGATTAAAAGCCGACCGGATTCATCTTCAGCTACTGGAACGGAAGATCACTGAAATCGTAACCGCAGTCGAAGAGGGGCGCTACAGCCGCGTACTGGGCGACCGCCTGTCAGAACTGGAAAGCCAGCAAGAGGAGCTTCGACTGCGGCTAAGCGAGAGTCCAACCAGCGTTCGGCTTCATCCCCGGTTAGCCGACATCTATGCGAACAAGGTGCGAGAGCTCGAACGATCTCTAAATGACCCCGCTATTCGGGGAGAAGCCGCGGGAGTGCTGAGATCCTTGGTTGACCGCATCGAGCTACATCCTCGCAAGGAGGGCAAAGGCGTCGACGCTACGCTCCACGGAGATCTGGCTGAGATTTTGAGTTTCTGCGCTCAACCTGACCGTAAGGATCAACCGCCCAAAGCCAAGGCTTCGGGCGGTCTACTGTCGGTGGTTGCGGGGATAGGATTTGAACCTATGACCTTCAGGTTATGAGCCTGACGAGCTACCGGGCTGCTCCACCCCGCGTCAATCGACAGATGTCTTCTCCCTCGGGGCGCGCGGCGCCTTTAAGAGGGGCCGGAACCTATAGCAGGTCCGATGAAGAAAGGAAGCGCCTCCCGGCCGGGCGGCTCGAAATTCGCGATCCCGAAGGAATTGCTCAAGCCAAAACCGCGGTCGCCGAGCCGGCTACAACCCTAATAAGCCGCCGCCATCACGGCCCCGAAACGGTAGGAGAGGCCGAAGATCACTTGGCTCGTAAGGATGTCCGTCTCGAGCGTTCCGCCGCCGTCGAGGTCGGCATCGTTGTTCGAATAGCTGAGCTTACAATCGGCGAAGGCAGCCAGCCTCGGCCCGATCTTATATTCGATGCCGACAAGGCCCTCTACCGCCACACCCGTCACCTGATATTCGAACGTCTTCAGGCCGTCCTCGCGCTGGAACTCGACATGCGGGACGGCGACACCGACGCCGAGGCCGACATAGGGCGTCCAGCGCGCGCCGATCCAGCGATATTGCGCGCCGAGGAAGATCTGGTTCAGCCCGTCGGTAAACTCCATGATCTCGAAGCTATTGCCGACCTTCTCCCTCGGCTCCACCGGCAGCCCGTCGCGCGTTCCGGTCACGGCGACAGTAGCGCCTTGTTCGGCGATCACCTTGGCGTGGTGGTAGTCGAGCATCAGGCCCCAATTCGGAGCGCTTTCGAGCCAATAGGTGCCGCGCACCCCCCAATAGGGCGGCGACTTGAAAGACGCGCTATCCCAAGGGACGTCCTGCAGCGTCAGATTGGTGCCGCCGGGCTGATTGATGCTGATGTCGCTGTCGAAGCTGTGGCTCCAGCCGCCATAGGCGCCGATTTGGAACTCGGCGGCGGCTGGCGTGGCGAAAGGCATGGGGGCAGCGGCAAGCATCGCGAGAGCCGCGACGATCGCGACCGTCAAGCGCCTCATCTTCGTTGCCCCCGTTCGACCCTGCCTCAGCCGCAGCCATGCCGCCCGTGCAAAGGCGGTATCCCCCCGCAGCTTAGATTTGGTTATACCTAGGCTTGGCGGCTGCCAAGATCGGGGCCTTCAAGGCTTGGCGAATCTGGCCCTCTGTTGCCGAAAAGCCGCTTCTGTGGCCGAACTTCCCCCAGCCCGTCCGGCCAGCCGAGCCGCTTTCGCGTGCCTCGTCCCCTTATCCGGTAGCCGCCCTCAGGCGTTTTTTCGAAAAGCCAGCGCCGGGCGGCGAATCGGTCCCGCACGATGTAGGGGAAGGCCGTCCCAAGCAGCGCGCCGCAGACCGCATCGGTGAAATAATGCTGCTCGATCAGCACCCGGCTCGCCGCGATCCACACCGCCACTGTGTAGAACAGCACCTTCCCCTTCGGCCAAAGGATGGCGAGCGCGGTCGCGAGCGCGAAGATATTGGTGGCATGGCCCGACGGGAAGGCGGCGTGATCGGCTGAGAAGGAGAAGAGGCTAAAGTCGAACAGGCCCAGCTCCTCATACAGCTTCGGCCTGGCCCGGCCGAGAATGTTCTTGGTGAGATTGGCGATCAGGCCGGCGCCACCGACGCTCACAAACACGAAGCCAAAGGCGCCGGCCATCATCCGGTAGCCGGCCCGGTCCCGCCGGTTCGCTTCCAAACCCTTCAGGACGATGGCGACGATTGCGAGCGTCCCGGTGGATATCAGCATCCAATTGGACTTGCCGATATCGGTGATCGCTTTCAGTGCCTCGCGTGCATCCGGCGAGAGTGCTTTTGCCCGCTCCAAGAAGAAGGGATCGAGCACGAAGACGGAGAATAGAAGGAGCGTGATCGCAAGCGCCACGATCTCCGCCGGCGTGAAGCCTTTCCGGTCAATGCTCATCGCGCGGCGCCTCGCGGCTGCAGGTTCGTTCGCGCTCTTTTCTTGCTGCGCGGCGGCGGCGGTGCGGCTGCCGGGGCGCGCTTGCCGAGCCAGATGAAATAGATGTTGCGCGCATAGATGATGAGCCCGGTCCCCTGACCGATGATGAACACCGGGTCCAAGCGGTAAATGGCGTAAGCGAGCAGCATGACGCCGCCAGCGAAACTAAAATACCAGAAGGTCTCGGGGATGATGCTGGCCCGCGCCCGCTCCGTCGCCACCCATTGCACGAGGAACCGCATCGAGAACAGGCATTGCGCGAAAAGCCCGATGCCGATCCATAGGAGTTCGGTGGTTGGCGTCTTCGCCCACCAATCCGACAGTGCCGATAAATCCATCAGGACGCCCTCGCTCCAGCCCGCCGCGCGCCGCCTTGCGCCGTCTCCTCAGCCCCGGCGCCTGACACATCTTCGGCGATCGGCGGCAGCATCGTGCGCTTTCGCAGCCAGCGTACACCGATGAGGTCGGGAAGCCCGATGAGCGCACGACCAAGGTTCGTGTATTTCGTCTCTCCCCTCAATCGCGGCCGGTCGTTGACACGCTCATACACGACCCGATGCCCATAAGTCTGGAAGAGCGCGGGCAGATAGCGGTGCATGCCGTCGAAATAGGGGAGCGCGAGATAAGCGTCGCGGTGAAAGAGCTTCAACCCGCAGCCGGTATCGGGACAGCCATCGTCAAGCGCCTTGTCGCGGATCCAATTGGCAAACCGGGACGCAGCTTTGCGCGAGCCTTTCGCCTTTCGCCCCTCCCTGAGACCGGCGGCCATGGCCGGCTCGCCGCCTTCGGCCCCGAGCCGCGCCAATAACGCATGATGTCGGCCGGATCGTTCTGTCCGTCGCCGTCAAGCGTCGCGACGATCGGGGCCGTCGCGGCATGGATGCCGCTGCGAAGCGCGGCACTTTGGCCGGCTCGCTCTCCGTGCCGCAAATAGCGCAAAGGCGGATAGCGTTGCAGCAGCGCCTTGATCTCGGCGGCGGTGCCGTCGTCGCTCGCATCGTCGACGACGATCAGCTCCTGCAGCACGCCGGAGGGAATCGCCGCAGCCGTCTCTTCGATGAGTGGACCAATATTGCCGGCCTCGTTGAAGGCCGGAATGATGACGGCGATAGGCAATTGCGCGGACCCCTTTGCCGGCGCGCCGAGCGCGCCAACAAACCTCATTGCCGGTGAGGGTCATTCTATAGGGGCATCGTGCCGCAAGCCATCGGCAGAGTAGCTCCCCTTACGCGGGTATTACCCGGCGAGGGTCATTTCGAGGTCGCGATCGGTGGCCTCAGCCGGTATTAGAACGCCCAGGTTACGAACAGCAGCGCCGCAACGGTCAGCACGAGCGCGATGCCGATCTCGATGAGCCGATGCCGGCAGAGGAACGGCTTTATCCCGAGGAGGCCTGCGCCGCTTTCAAGATGTCTCTGCAATCTCCAAAACTCCATGCCGCATCTTTCGTCCTCTGTAGTCCGTGCTGCCGCCCAAGTCGTTGCGTTGTGGTGTCGCGCGCGACCGTTTGGCCCGCGCTAAATTGTCCGATGTTGGAAACGCGGATTTCTAAGGGGTGATGGCGCTGCGCTGGGCCGCTACCGCCGCACTCTGATCGTCGAGTTCGGAGGCGCCGGGCGCGTCCTTGCCATAGATGTCAGGCCGGAACTGCACGACCCCGTTTTCCGAAACGAAGGCGGTGAGATAGACGAAGTGCACCGGCACGGCCTTACCGAGCTTCACGTCGAATTTGCGCCCCTCTTCCGCCGCCGCCATCACCTTTCCCGTCGACCATTTCTGCGGCTCAAGCAGCCAGGCGGCGAGGTCGAGCACGCGCTCGACCCGCACGCAGCCCGACGAGAAGGCGCGCGAGGACTGGTTGAACAGCTGCTTCAGCGGCGTGTCGTGCATATAAACAATGTGCTTGTTCGGCATGTTGATGCGGACGATGCCGAGCGCATTCCATGTTCCCGGATCTTGCACGAATTTGTAGTTCACCACCTCCGGCGCGTTCCAATCGACGGCGGCAGGATCGAGGGGCTGCCCGCGCCAGGTGCGCATCACGCTGAAATGCTCGTTGTGGAAGTAGCTCGGATCTTTGCGGATTTTCGGGATGAGATCGGCTCTGGCGATGCTGTCCGGCACCGTCCAGGTCGGGAAGAAATTCACTTCGATGATCTTGGCTGAAACGACCGGCGTCGCCCTGCCCGGCTTTCCGACCACGACTTTCAATTCGAGCTGCAGCTGCCCCTGGCCGACGGCTTGCAGCGTGTAGGCGGGAACATTGACGAGGACATAGCGCGGGGTCTTCGTGATCGAGAGCAATGACCTGACGCGGCTGAGATTGGCGTGCAGTTGCTGCAGCCGCTCCGCCGCCGAGACGTTCAAGGCCGACAGCGTGCGCAAATCGACGAAGCCCGTCACTCTCAGCCCGTTGCGAATCTGGAAGCGCGCTAGCCCCTCTTGCAGCGTCCGGTCGAAGGAAGGACTGCGATCGTCGCTCTGCAGATCGCCGGCAAGCGCCAATTGCCTGCGGATCGCCACCACGGCTGAGCTCGAATCGCCCGGCCGGATGGTGGTTCCCGCCTGAACCTGCGGCCAGCCGCCGGCGGCGACGATGCGCTGATAATATTGAATGGCCTGCTCGAGTGACTGCGCCGCCGCCTCGCTGACGAACGGCACATTCATCGCGTAGCCGGGGCTCAAACGGTCATAGAGCTCGTTGCGGCGTTGCTCGCGGCGCGCGCGCTCTTCCGGCGTGCTCGGGCCGGTCATGCTGCGGAAGGGATTGAGCGGATCGAGCGGGCCGGCGGCGGACGAATTCAGCACCGCTGTTGCGAGCAGCATGCCGGCTACAACGCCGAGCTGAGGCTTTCGCCGCCGCGGACTTTGCAGATGTTCGCGCATCGTCTCTAACCGAGCCCAAACGCCGGTTGCGGTTGCTTCGGCGCTAGGCAGGAAATCGTGCCGGCCAACATTTCAGGAATACTTATGATTCCCCAAACAGGCCCTTATCTACCCCGCCGCTTTGGCGATTGAAAGGCCGCCTAACGCTCGGGGACATCACAGCCCATTGAGGACCCGGTCGAGAAACGGCTTCTGGCCGACGAGGATTTTCGACTGGGCTTCGGCAAGCGAGAACCATTCCGCCCTGTCGACTTCCGGGAAGGATTGCATGCGTCCGCTTCGCGGCGGCCATTCCATCTCGAATGTGTTGGAGCGAAACGTCTCGACGTCGAAATCGCCTTCGGCGGCGAAGGCCCGCACCCGCTTTCCGCCGGCCTGCACGATCTCGCCGAGATCGGCGAATGCGCCGGCGATCGCCGGCGTCCCGAGCTCCTCGGCAAATTCGCGGCGCGCGACAGCGAGTGGCTCCTCTCCCTCCGCATATTCGCCCTTCGGGATCGACCAGGCGCCGTCATCCTTCTTCGCCCAGAACGGTCCGCCGGGATGGACAAGCAGCACCTCGAGGCGATCGTCACGCTTCCGGTAAAGCAGGAGGCCGGCGCTTCTCTTCGGCATGACGCGAAGGTAGCGGTTTGGCGCCAGCCCTTCGACCGCGAAGCGGCCCGGGCAATAAAAAACCGCCGCGGGCCAGAAGGCCGACGGCGGTTTTTCGATCCAACGATCGCGAAAGAGGGGAATGATCTCGATGAAATGGTCTAACCAACCGGACGTTTCCGTCCTTAGTAAGCCTGGCGACGACCTACTCTCCCGCGTCTTAAGACGCAGTACCATCGGCGCTGGAGCTTTTCACGGCCGAGTTCGGGATGGGATCGGGTGTTCACGCTCCGCCAATATCACCAGGCCAACAAAGGACGGAAACAATCTGGTCTGCCCGGATGGGCGCTGACAATGAAAGCAATCAAGCCGATCGAGCGATTAGTACTGGTTAGCTTCACGCATTGCTGCGCTTCCACACCCAGCCTATCAACGTGGTGGTCTTCCACGGCTCTCAAGGGAGAACTCGTTTCGAGGTGGGTTTCCCGCTTAGATGCTTTCAGCGGTTATCCCGTCCGTACTTAGCTACCCTGCTATGCCGCTGGCGCGACAACAGGTCCACCAGAGGTACGTCCATCCCGGTCCTCTCGTACTAGGGACAGATCCTCTCAATTCTCCTACACCTGCGGCAGATAGGGACCGAACTGTCTCACGACGTTCTAAACCCAGCTCACGTACCACTTTAATCGGCGAACAGCCGAACCCTTGGGACCTGCTCCAGCCCCAGGATGTGATGAGCCGACATCGAGGTGCCAAACGATGCCGTCGATATGGACTCTTGGGCATCATCAGCCTGTTATCCCCGGAGTACCTTTTATCCGTTGAGCGATGGCCCTTCCACGCGGGACCACCGGATCACTAAGGCCGACTTTCGTCTCTGCTCAACTCGTCAGTCTCGCAGTCAGGCAGGCTTATGCCTTTGCACTCGACAG
The DNA here is from genome assembly GCA_963786425.1 of uncultured Alphaproteobacteria bacterium. Lineage (GTDB taxonomy): Bacteria > Pseudomonadota > Alphaproteobacteria > Rhizobiales > Methyloligellaceae > Methyloceanibacter. The sequence goes on from CAWAZB010000004.1 coordinate 32,572, forward strand.
CTGATTTCCGACCAGCTTGAGCCCACCTTCGCGCGCCTCCGTTACTTTTTGGGAGGCGACCGCCCCAGTCAAACTACCCACCATGCACTGTCCCGGACCCGGATTACGGGCCGCGGTTAGATATCCATGATCACAAGGGTGGTATTTCAACGTTGGCTCCCCGGGAACTGGCGCCCCCGGCTCAAAGCCTCCCACCTATGCTACACATGCCACCACGAATACCAGTGCAAAGCTATAGTAAAGGTTCACGGGGTCTTTCCGTCTAACCGCAGGAACCCCGCATCTTCACGGGGAATTCAATTTCACTGAGTTTGCGTTGGAGACAGTGGGGAAGTCGTTACGCCATTCGTGCAGGTCGGAACTTACCCGACAAGGAATTTCGCTACCTTAGGACCGTTATAGTTACGGCCGCCGTTTACCGGGGCTTCGATTCAGAGCTTGCACCCCTCCTCTTAACCTTCCGGCACCGGGCAGGCGTCAGACCCTATACGTCGCCTTGCGGCTTCGCAGAGCCCTGTGTTTTTAGTAAACAGTCGCCACCCCCTGGTCTGTGCCCCTCCACTTTGGTTGCCCAAAGTGAAGGCCCCCTTCTCCCGAAGTTACGGGGGTAATTTGCCGAGTTCCTTCAACGCAGTTCTCTCAAGCGCCTTGGTATTCTCTACCAGTCCACCTGTGTCGGTTTAGGGTACGGTCTAATGTGGGGGCTATTTCCTGGAACTCCTTCGCTGCCAAGACAATCCGTTAAGTCCTGACAACTTATAGAATTCGTCACCACCCACTGGCCGAGGAATATTAACCTCATTCCCATCGACTACGGCTTTCGCCCTCGCCTTAGGGGCCGGCTAACCCTGCGCTGATTAGCATTGCGCAGGAACCCTTGGACTTTCGGCGGGAGTGTCTCTCACACTCCTTATCGTTACTCATGTCAGCATTCGCACTTCCGATACCTCCAGACCACCTCGCGGTGATCCTTCGCAGGCTTACGGAACGCTCCGCTACCGCGTGCACTTGCGTGCACACCCGCAGCTTCGGTGTATGGCTTTAGCCCCGATACATTGTCGGCGCAAAAATCCTTATTTAGACCAGTGAGCTGTTACGCTTTCTTTAAAGGATGGCTGCTTCTAAGCCAACCTCCTGGTTGTTTTGGGATTTTCACATCCTTTCACACTTAGCCATAACTTGGGGACCTTAGCTGGCGGTCAGGGCTGTTTCCCTTTTCACGACGGACCTTAGCACCCGCCGTGTGTCTGCCGGATAGTACTTCTCGGTATTCGGAGTTTGGTTAGGTTTGGTAAGCCGTTGAGGCCCCCTAGCCCATCCAGTGCTCTACCCCCGAGAGTATTCGTCCGACGCTCTACCTAAATAGATTTCGCGGAGAACCAGCTATTTCCAGGTTTGATTGGCCTTTCACCCCTAGGCACAAGTCATCCCCCGTCTTTTCAACGACGGTGGGTTCGGCCCTCCAGTGAGTGTTACCTCACCTTCAGCCTGCTCATGCCTAGATCACCTGGTTTCGGGTCTAATCCACCGAACTTGACGCCCTATTCAGACTCGCTTTCGCTGCGCCTACACCTATCGGCTTAAGCTTGCTCGGCAGACTAACTCGCTGACCCATTATACAAAAGGTACGCCGTCACCCGCCCGAAGGCAGGCTCCGACTGTTTGTAGGCATCCGGTTTCAGGTCTCTTTCACTCCCCTCGTCGGGGTGCTTTTCACCTTTCCCTCACGGTACTGGTTCACTATCGGTCGGTAAGGAGTACTTAGGCTTGGAGGGTGGTCCCCCCACGTTCAGACAGGATTTCACGTGTCCCGTCCTACTCAAGACTTTGGCTAGGCATTACCTGTACGGGGCTGTCACCCTCTGAGGCCCAACTTTCCTGATGGTTCCAGTTGTCCTCGCCAAAGCACTGGCCTGGTCCGCGTTCGCTCGCCACTACTAGCGGAGTCTCGGTTGATGTCCTTTCCTCCGGGTACTGAGATGTTTCAGTTCCCCGGGTTCGCCTCGCTGTCCTATGTATTCAGACAGCGATACCGTCGAAACGGTGGGTTGCCCCATTCGGAAATCCATGGATCAAAGCTTGTTCGCAGCTCCCCATGGCTTATCGCAGCGTACCACGTCCTTCATCGCCTCTTACCGCCAAGGCATTCACCAGATGCCCTTCTGTCACTTGATTGCTCTCATCATCAATGCCCATCCTTCGGAGACGGAAATCGACTCTGAGTGTTAGTCATAATAATCAATGCCGGCTCTTGCGAACCGACATCGACGTTAAGACCAGATTTTCATCGAGATCGACCCAACAGCAGGCGGTTTAAGACTGCTGACCAGGGTAGGCGGCATTCCTCTACAGCGGCACTTGCGTGACGCTGCGGCTAGAGAAAGCCCCAGGTCGATCCCCTCTTCACGATGTAAAAGATTTGCGTGCGC
>CAWAZB010000004.1:37500-303324 GCA_963786425.1 uncultured Alphaproteobacteria bacterium
TTCGAGCCACAATCCTGCCTGAATGCGTGGCCAATCTTTTCATCGTTAGCGGCGGGGTAACCATACTTGGCACAGTGTGGTTAGCTGCCTTGGGGGATTGAGGGATCTGAACCAGCGAATAGCTTGACGCCGACCGACTTGGCCAAGGCTTAGATAGTGCTGGACAGCTCATTATCAAGACACCCAATAGGCGCCTCGCCGGTAGGGACAACAATGCCGGATCGGTGTTGTCCGCCCTGACGAATGGGGAAGCGCGCTTATCGCGTGCTGGGGCGGCGGCCGACGGACGGGGGGAATTGGGATTTGTTTTCGCGCCGCGGTGTCTTAGCGCGACGTAAGCCTGGCCAGGCCCTCGTTCCTGTACGGAACGGCCGGCTTCCTTCCATCTATCTTGGCGAAATCCCGAAGCCGAAGCGCGAACTCTCAGCGGTTTATCTCTGCGAATCGGGCGACGACGGCGAAAGCACCCGGATGAAATGGCTCGCCGGCACATGCCTCGCCGGCTTCGTCGGCGTGTGCCTGATCGGCATCGCCGTCTACGCCTCCATGAACCTGTCCGACGGCAACGGCATGGTGAGCGCCATTAAACGCGCGAGCGTCGCCGCGTTGAAGCCGATGGGTTCCGCAACACTCGCCCGCGACGGTCAGAGCGCGACGGTAGAGAAAGAAGACCGCATCCAACTGACCTCCTCCGGCTTCACGAGCCGCGACGTCATTCACGACACGGTCATCGAGCATCACGGCACGCGCGAATTCATCACCATCAAGCCTTACGTACGCATCGTCGCCAGCCTCGCCACCTCCGAACCCTCCGACGCCGCCGAACTCCCCCCCTTCAATCCCTTCAAGCTTTATTCCGACAACAAGCCGATCGGCGAAGCCGGCGGCGTTTCCTCCGCTCCGGAATCCGTCAGCGTCGTCGTCGCGGATCTCGCCAGCGGAGCGATGCCGGAAGAAGACGGCGTCGAGCTGAAATCGGAAGACATCGATCGTCTGATCAACGAAGCGGCCGAGAATTTCGCCTATGCGGCGCAAGAAGCAGGTGGCGCGATGCTGCAGCCGGCTTCATACAATCCCGCCGACAATTCGCAGTCCCCATCGCACCCCAATCTCACGGTCATCCACAAGCGTATGGGCGAAGCTGAGGCGGCCGAGCAAGATTTGGCCAGCATCCTCGAAGGCAGCGAAGTAAAGACCGTGAAGGTCGGCCGCGGCGACACGCTAATGAGCCTGATCCTGAAAGTCGGCGGCGAGGCCTCGATGGCGAAATCCATCGTCGAGGCGATGGAGCCAAGCTTCGGCGCCAAGGATTTGAAGCCCGGACAGCAGATCCGCTTCAATCTCATTCCGGCGCCGAGCGATACCGAAGAGATGGAGCCGCTGCGCGTCAGCGTCTTCGACTCGAAGGACAATCACATCGCGACGGTCGCGCGCAACGTCGAAGGCGAGTTCGCCGTTACCAACGAAGCCGGGCTTGTCGATGCCGCGAAGATCCAAGGCCCGCAACGCGCGACACTCTATACGAGCTTCTACCACGCCGCCCTCAATCAGCGGCTTTCGCCCGACACCATCCTGAAGCTGCTGCGCGTCCATTCCTACGACGTCGACTTCAAGCGCCGCGTCTCTCCCGGCGACAGCTTCGACGTCTTCTTCGATGTGCCGGCCGATTCCGAGAACCGCGATGAGCTCGGCGAGATGCTCTACACCTCGATGACCATCGACGGCTCCGCGCGCAGCTTCTGGCGCTTCCGCACGCCGGACGGCATCATCGATTATTATGACGAGCACGGAAACAGCGCCAAAAAATTCCTGATGCGCAACCCGGTGCGCGGCGGCCGTTACACTTCAGGCTATGGCACGCGCCGGCATCCGCTCCTTCGGGTGACGCGCATGCATACCGGCGTCGACTGGGCAGCGCCCTCCGGCACGCCGATCGTCGCCGCCGCCGACGGCACCGTCGAGCGCGTCGGCCGCCAGGGCGGCTACGGCAATTACATCCGCATCCGCCACGCCAACGGCTTCACCACCGCTTACGGGCATCTGTCGCGCTATGCCGACGGGCTCGAGCCCAGCATCTCGGTGAAGCAAGGCCAGGTGATCGGCTATGTCGGCTCGACCGGCTTCTCGACCGGCCCGCACTGCCATTACGAGATCATGGTCAACAACAAATTCGTGAACCCGATGACCATCCAGGTGCCGCGCGGGCTGCAGCTCACCGGCAAACAAATCGCCGCCTTCAACAAAGAGCGGAAGCGCATCGACACGCTGCGCCAGATGGATCCGGTGACCACCAACCGCGTGGCGCAAGCGAGCCAGACGACGGCGGCCTCGCAGTAGTCGGTCATTCCGGCGAAAGCCGGAATCCAGTAACCCGCAGCCTCGATTCACCCGGTTCGATCCCCGCCTCCTCGAATTACTGGACCGCGGCCTTCGCCGACGTGGATGCACCGGCAGTCGCGTCGGCGCGTGACGGGGGTCAGCGGCGGAGGAGCCAGGTCGCCGTCGCGGCGATCAGCAAGGCAAAGAGCAGCACGAGAACGATAACGACGCCGATCGCGCCGACGATCGCCTGCAGCGTATCCCCGAACCCGAAGCTGGCGACGAGCGCCACGAGGATGAAGAAGATAATAATTGGCATAGGTCTCTCGCACTCCGTCTCTTAAGCGTCATTCCCGCGCATCTCGGGAAATTCAGTAACCGCCGCCGTTCCAATTCGTTCACCGACCCGCAAACGCCTCATAGCACTGGCTTGCCGGGTCAAGCCCGGCAATGAGGAGGGTAGAGGATCGCGGCGCCGGCGAATATCAGCGGTTGATGCGGCTGATCTTCGAGCCCTCGAGGCTGAGATTATACATGAGCCCCGACTGATCGAGGACGAAGGCGATCACCGGGCTCGTCAGATTTTCGGTGTCGATGGTGCCGCCGGCGCCGACCGTCAGCACCACGATCGAGCCATCCACCCCCACCTTCCAGCCATAGGTCAATTCGAAGCTGCGGAGCGCCGATTCGGTCATGAACATGATGATGACCGAGCGCTCCTGCACGCCGAGCTGGAAGCCGAAGGAGGCGGAGACGATGTTGTAATAGCCGCCGACCTGCCGGTTCTCGATGAGGACGCCCTCGCCATATTCGCCGCCGATGCCGAAGCCCGCCTTCAGGATCGACGGGAAGACGAGGACGCCGGCCGCCTTCTTGGCGAGGTCCCGCGCTTCCGGCGTCTGCGCGACGAAGCTCTTCAGCGTCTCGTCGGCGGCCTTGTTGATCTCCTCGGCCGTCATCGCCCGCGCTTCCTGCGGGGCGGCGGCGAGCGCGAGAAGAGCGAGCGCCGCAAATGCGAGGGCGATGGTCGGTCTCATGAGCTATTCCTCCGTTTGAACGCGAGGATAGCCGAGTAACGCGGGTCCGAGGAGAATAAATGCCGCCGCTTTCGTTTCCCCTCTCCCCTTGTGGGAGAGGGCTTTCCGCCGCGAGCGCTTGCACTCAAGCAGCGAAGCGGTAGCGCGCCGAAAAGCAAGCACGAGCAATGGCGGAAAGGGTGAGGGGTGATCTTTTCGACGCGGCTTCGCCGCTTACCCCTCACCGCTCGCTTCGCGCTCAAGCAGCGAAGCGATAGTGCATCGAAAATGCCCTCGCGTGCTCTCCCACAAGGGGAGAGCGGAAAAGAACACGCGTCCTTGCAACCCTACTCCTTTCTTTTCGTCATGGCCGGGCTCGTCCCGGCCATCCACGACTGAGAATGCTGCAGACGAAGACGTGGATGCCCGGCACTGCGGCCGGGCATGACGAAGGAAGGATGTTGCCCCTCGCCGCGCATCCGCACATCCCCTCCCCCCTTGTGGGGGAGGGTTAGGGAGGGGGGTGCAGCAAAGCTCATCAATCCGTCTCTCCTTCCGCCACCCCCCTCGGCTCACTACCGTTCGCCTGCTCCCCCGCAAGGGGGGAGCGGAATGCAAGAGCAGAATCGAGGGCGCATGTTTCACCATCTCGCCGCGGGATCCGCGCGAGGTGTCCATAAATTTCAGGGATGCGGGGCGCCGAGCGGCCGCGTCCTATTATTTTAGTGGGCAGCCATCCGGCGCCCGCTTGGCGGCGATATTGAAGCCCGCCCTGCCTCTTCTCGCTATTCCCGCGACGCGCGATAGAGCGGGCGCAGGTAGACCGGGCCTTCCAGCCCGGTGGGCAGTTCTGGACCCCTGAGGCTGGTCCGTTATCCCGCCGGCGTTTGATGGGCTTGCTCGACCCGAAGGGACTAGGGCCACACCTGTCCGCCGGCACCCCAGGCGCCGCGGCCCTGCCCTCGACATGCCAGGACGGTCCTAGGTCACGCATCCCTTCAAAAGGGGCAGGGATGGGCGAAGTGTAAGCGAGGCGCTGGGGGGCGGGGATAAGGTTTGTTGACTATTTCAAAGCCCACAATCAGTGCCGGAAGAGCGGACAAAAGAGCCAGCCGCAGCTAGGACTTAGGGATCCCCGGAAAACCACTCCGGCGCGATTTCGGGAAGAAAACCTCCGGCATTTTTCATAGCCTCATACAGGGCAACTGCTTCGTGCGGCGGACAAAGACGTTCTTCAACAGACCATTTTAGAAGTCGAGCGCTACCAACCACACGGTCGCCACCGATTAGTTGAGCCCCCACCTGACGTGCTTTCATATCGTCACAACAAAATACATGCGGATGCTCTAAGCAAACCGCCAAACACTCTGTTTCGCCTTCACCTAAGGCGTGCTCGTCCAACAGGTCCAGAAAGATTTCGGCTGAAATACTATCGGGAGCAACGAAGCTAATTGAGCCGTCGGTTTTGAGCCGCGGTTCGTGCAGCCGACGTGGGTTCGCATTCTCCCACCACTAACGGCGAAAGCCAAAAAGTCTTCTGTCGCAAACGGACAACCAGATTAAGTGCGCCTGCATTGTCGAGGTTTATTACCGAACTGGCATCAATGATAAGGTCCACGATTGGCCTCTGATGCCGCGTGCGCAGCGTAAACTTCTTGGGCGCTGCAACCGAGCCTATCCGTTACCCAACCGAGCGAAGCCTTACCTTCCTCAATCTGCTTGGCTGCTGCCCTAAGCAAATTGCTGGATGCCTTCGGGATTGAAACGTCGCTTCGTTTTGGTAACCCCAAGGCGTCGCCGCGTTTTTCAGGACTACGATGCTCCTTCCGTAGATGCTCCGCCAGCGACCACGCGCCACCCTCTGGAAGCAGATCGAGTTGCTCGCATCTCAAGGCAGCAACTTCGAAGCTGACTCCATAAAAACGAGCAAGGTAAAGAATCTCGACATCACCGACGGCATCAGCCTGTACGTTGAGCGCTTCGCGTATTTCCTTTAAGGCAACTGCTACCCCACGGGTGGGCATCAGCAGATTTGACGCAAACGCGTTTACAAATGCCTCGGCAGGGGATCGGTATCGCTTCTTGGCGCCAATTTGCGATGCGGTATCAAAAATTACAGCCTGTTGCTCTCGATGATGCGCAATCAAATGTCCCAGTTCATGCGCTAACGTGAACAGCATCCGCCCCGAAAACCTAGTTGACACGAAAATAAATGGATATCCTCCTGCGATAACGGACGCCCCTTCGAATCTGGAACTTTCTAACCGACTCAGTATTACGTCTCCCCCACTCACCAAAATATCGGGGAGATCATGAATTGGATCGTCGGGGCGATGAGGTAGGAATCTACCTCGGAATTTCTCCGCGAGGCGAGAGGCCTCCTCGAACGACTGTTCGCCATATTCAAATTCTAATAGCCAAGTGGGGGACTGTATCCGAGTCGGTAGAAGCTTAAGAGCAGCTTGAACAAAGGATGCCGCTGCTTCGACGCCCCGATCAGGGCGGTTAGCCGCCGTCTCGCGGAACAGCATTGCGAGATTAGCGCTACCTTCGCCCGCCTTTCCAAAATACCGCAACGGAATCTTCAGCGCTCGCGACAACGCACGCAACTCCGCGAGGCTTGCCTCCTGCCCTTCTAAAATAGCCCTGACTTCGCGAAGCCGATAGACGAGACCTAATCGCTATCTCGTCCACAGAAAGCGATAGGCTGCCGAGGAAACTCGCGACCTTCGTCATGGCCCGGCGCCAGCTACCTTAATTCCTCGTAGCCAATCCAAAAGTTCTCGCACCTGTGCGTCCTGGAGCTTTGCTGAGCGGCCTATAATGTCGAACACCCGATTTCCGCGCTTTCCAATCACAGCCGAAAGCTTCTCCAACGATTGCGCTCTTCCGAGCGCAACTTCCTGCTCCTTGTCGAGCACAACCGACTGATCCCCCACGACGAAATTCTTGATTTGTTGTTCAAAGGTAGCCGGTCGATGATGATCTAAGGGGTGCTGCGTTCCCTCAGGCGTCACAATGATGTTGCCGCGCAATTTCCCCTCGCCATCTACGTGGAGTTGGTTTTCTGGAAACCGGTGATAGGCGGCCAGGGCATCAATTTTTTCAGCGACACGAATCCCGCCGATTACATACTGTTGAACCGTCGGTATCTTCGCACTGACTACAAAGATGTAGTCCCCCGGCCGGACCACTCGCCGGATATTCGGCATGCAGGCACCAAGGGTGGGCGTCTTGCCGAAGAGCGGATCGCTAAGATTGTCGCGTTCAGCCGGATCGGCGCCGCTCCCCGTGATATAGATGTATCCGTCCACGACTTCTTTCCTTCAAGATCAGGAGTTGCCGGCCCTTATCGCGCAAAGACGCTGTCGCGTTTCTAAGAAAGGATTACTCACCACCAAGCGTCGGCGACCAGGGGTTGGGAACCGACAGCCGCATGCCTCACAGTCATGTTCGACATGAGGGAAGAACGCGCGATCGTCTTTATCGAAATGTGATGCGCTGCAGTGCGGGCAGCTCAAGGATACTATTTTGTTTTCTAAATATGAGAGCGCCGATTGAGCCATCAGATATTGAATTTGCGATTCGTCCAGGACAATACCATCGATGACCACTGAGCTGTAGGTCTCGTCCAGGGCATACCGACCTGGCCCGACGAGTGCATGCACGTGAAGACCTTCTTCTTCCGGACGGTCCGCAGTCCAAACAATCGCTGGATTCGATGCCCAGATCTGAATGCCGCCAGGGTATTCGTTCTGTGCAAGCACAAGTGGGCGCTCCGGCCGTTTCGTCTCTCGCGTCGCCAATGCCAGGCTTGCCCGCACGGCCGCGATGGGATTTGAGACCGCCCTTCGATCATCGGCAAAGTAACGTCCGCACTTGTGGCAAAGGTGCCGACGATGGGGTTTTACTGCGAAATAATCCTTGTCCAAGTGTAGCTCGCCGCAGTGCGGACAAGGCAACGCTCGAATCTCGCGACCCAGGAATCGGCTAATATAGTGGTTTACGGCTGCTTCCGAATTGATCAGCGCTTGACGTTCTTCCTGTAGGTCAAGACGCACCTTGACCCGCACCGCGTCGTACGTGCCGTCAATCTCCTTGTGGTTTTCCTGCCTTCGGGCGTGCACATGGATACCCGACTCCGGCGGCATTCCAGTGGTGTCATAGACAGGAGCGACAGCACCCCAAAGGGCGATCCCACCAGGAAAATCATGCGGATCAAGTTCGAGGATCTCTGCGGGCTGATGAGCTAAATACGCAGCCTCACAAACGGAAAGCCGGGCGCCATAACGGCCGGTGGCGCTCGCGTGATGCACCGTGCACCAATAGCGTGGCCGACCATTGCGCTGCTTTCCTACCTGTTCGACAGAGCAGGAGGGTACATGTTTGGTCATTGCTGTTTCTCATTCGACCTCCACGTCGAACCGCCCTATAGCAGAACATAATAGGAACAGCAATCGCAAACTCTCGCGTGGCGTGTGATATCCAGGCGCCTCGCCTCGCCTAAGCCGCTTGCCGCACGGCCTGGCCGTTGATCACGAGCCCATCGCTATTGGCGGTGACCTCCACCTTGCCGCCTTCGCGGATCTTGCCTTGCAAGATCAGCTCGGCGAGCGGGTCCTGCACATATTTCTGGATCACGCGCTTTAGCGGCCGCGCGCCATAGGCCGGGTCGTAGCCGCGCGCGCCGAGCCATTCCTTCGCCGCCTCGTCGAGATGGATCGTCAGCTTCCGCTCGGCGAGGAGCTTCGCCAGCCGGGCGATCTGGATGTCGACGATGCGCGTCATCTGATCGCGCTTCAGCCGGTGGAAGAGGATGATCTCGTCCACGCGGTTCAGGAACTCCGGGCGGAAATGCGCGCGCACCACATTCATCACCTGCTCGCGCACGCTCTCCGAATCCTCCCCCTCCGGCGCGCTGACGAGATATTCGGAGCCGAGATTGGAGGTCATGATGATCAGCGTGTTGCGGAAATCGACGGTGCGGCCCTGGCCGTCGGTGAGGCGGCCGTCATCCAGCACCTGCAAGAGCACGTTGAAGACGTCCGGATGCGCCTTCTCGATCTCGTCGAACAGGATCACCTGATAGGGGCGCCGGCGCACGGCCTCGGTGAGCGCGCCGCCCTCCTCATAGCCGACATAGCCGGGGGGCGCGCCGATCAGCCGGGCGACCGAATGCTTCTCCATATATTCCGACATGTCGATGCGGATCATGGCGTGCTCGTCGTCGAACAGGAATTCGGCGAGCGCCCGGGCGAGCTCCGTCTTGCCGACGCCGGTCGGGCCCAAGAATATGAATGAGCCGATCGGGCGGTTCGGATCCTGCAGGCCGGCGCGGGCGCGGCGGACGGCGGCGGAGACGGCGGTGACCGCCTCCGACTGGCCGACCACGCGGCGGATGATCGCCTCCTCCATGCGGAGCAGCTTGTCGCGCTCGCCCTCCAGCATCTTGTCGACGGGGATGCCGGTCCAGCGCGAGACGACGCCGGCGATCATATCCGGCGCCACCACCTCCTGCGCCATCGCCCCGCCTTTGTCCTCGGTCTCCTCGAGGCTGCTTCAGCTTTGCTTCCAGGTCCGGGATGAGGCCGTAAGCGAGCTCTCCGGCGCGGGCGAGATCGCCTCTCCGCTGCGCCTGCTCGAGCTCGAGGCGCGAGGCATCGAGCTGCTCTTTCAGCTTTTGCGCGCCGGCGAGCTTCTCCTTCTCCTCCTGCCAGCGGCGGGTGAGGCCGCCGGCCTCTTCCTCGATATTGGTGAGCTCGCGCTCAAGCCGCTCGAGCCGGTCCTTGGAGGCGGAATCGTTCTCCTTCTTCAGCGCTTCGCGCTCGATCTTCAGCTGCATGATGCGCCGGTCGAGCTCGTCGAGCTTCTCGGGCTTCGAATCGATCTGCATGCGGAGGCGCGAGGCGGCCTCGTCGACGAGGTCGATGGCCTTGTCGGGGAGGAAGCGGTCGGTGATGTAGCGGTTGGACAGCATTGCGGCGGAGACGAGCGCGCTATCGGCGATGCGGACGCCGTGATGCAGCTCGTATTTTTCTTTCAGGCCGCGGAGGATGGAGATGGTGTCCTCGACGCTCGGCTCCGACACATAGACGGGCTGGAACCGCCGGGCGAGCGCCGCGTCCTTCTCGACGTGCTTGCGGTACTCGTCGAGCGTGGTGGCGCCGACGCAATGCAGCTCGCCGCGGGCGAGCGCGGGCTTCAGCAAATTCGAGGCGTCCATGGCGCCATCGGCTTTGCCGGCGCCGACGAGCGTGTGCATCTCGTCGATGAAGAGCACGATCTGGCCGTTGCTCGATTGGATCTCGGAGAGCACGGCCTTCAGCCGCTCCTCGAATTCGCCGCGATATTTGGCGCCGGCGATGAGAGCGCCGAGATCGAGCGAGAGCACCTTCTTGTCCTTCAGGCTCTCCGGCACGTCGCCCTTGACGATGCGATAAGCGAGGCCCTCGACGATGGCGGTCTTGCCGACGCCCGGCTCGCCGATCAGCACGGGATTGTTCTTGGTGCGGCGGGAGAGCACCTGGATGGTGCGGCGGATCTCCTCGTCGCGGCCGATGACGGGGTCGAGCTCGCCCTTCGCCGCGGCCTCGGTGAAGTCGCGCGTATAGCGCTTCAGCGCGTCATAGGCCTGCTCGGCGGAAGCGCTGTCGGCGGTGCGGCCTTTCCTCAGATCGTTGATGGCGGCGTTGAGGCCGACAGGCGTGATGCCGGCATCGGCAAGAATGCGCGCGGACTCCGTTTCCTTGGCGAGGGAGAGCGCCTGCAGCACGCGCTCGACGGTGACGAAGCTGTCGCCGGCCTTCTTCGAAAGCTGCTCGGCGCTGTCGAGCAGGCGGCCGAGCGCCGGCGCAAGATGCACTTGGGCGCCGCCGCCCGACACCTTCGGCAGCTTCGCGACGGCGGCATCGACACGCTCAAGTGCCTCTTTCGGGTTGCCGCCGGCCTTGGCGATCAGCCCGGAAGCGAGGCCCTCGGGGTCGTCGAGCAGCACTTTCAAGAGGTGCTCTGGGGTGACTTGCGGATTGCCTTCGCGGATGGCGACGGTCTGCGCCGACTGCACGAAGCCTTTCAGCCGGTCGGAAAATTTCTCGAAGTCCATGAACTCTTGTCCCAATTGGCTCGGCGTCAGGCGAGGGTTGGCGGTCAGGCCCGGCGGGGCTTTCCGGTCGCCATCTTGCGTGGCGTTGTCACGAGAAAGCTCCGCGGCGCTCTTTGTAGCGCAGATATAGAAGCGCGCGCACCCGCCAAAAAGGGGGGCGGTGCAAAGGTGCGGCGACGTCGCCCTTAGACGCGGGAAGACCTACCGCTGGCGCGGCACTCCCAAGCACAAATTATAGAACTGGAGAGCCCCTAGCTCACGGGGTCGGCGGATTCCTCGGATGGGGCCGCCTCTTCGGCGTCGGCATCGTTGCCATTGCCATTGGCTTCGCGGGACGGTTCGTGGCCGTTGCCGCCATGCCGTCCGCGGCCGCCGCCATGATGCTCGCGATCGCCGACATGGCGCTCGCGGTCCTGGCTCATGCCGCCTTGCCCCTCGGCGCCCATGGGCTGGGAGTCGATGTCGGAACCGTCGTCCTCGCTGCCATCCGCATTCCAGCGCGGCGGGCGATAGCCATTCATCCCCTCGCCTTGCTGCCCGTGCTGGGCGCCATATTGCTGCTGCGCCGCCATGATGATGCGGTTGTAATGCTCGGCATATTGGAAATAGCTTTCCGCCATGACCAAGTCGCCGGATGAGAGCGCATCGCGCGCGAGCGACATGTATTTCTCGGCGATATGCGCCGCCGTGCCGCGGATCTTCACGTCGGGCCCGTTCGACTCGTAGCTCCGAGCCAACGGATTTTGCGGCTTGCGGCCACTGCGGCCGCGGCCGCGCCTGTTTTGCTGTCCTTGCCTCATGTGTTCCGTTCAACCTTGAAAAGCGGCGATCAAGCCGCGACCAGATCCCAATCACACTCGTCCGGTATCGCTTCGGATCTTCGGGTTCGATTTTCCCCCCGCGCTCGACCCCCGCACCCTCCCAGCTTCACGCCTTGATGAAGCGCGTGACGCTCTCGGAATTGGCGGGCGAAACCTGTCCTAGCGCGATTTCCTAAGCGGCGAGCCAACGGACCGAAGCCGCCGACCAGCACGAAAAACGATGGGCGATTGAGCGCCACCTGAACGTCCCGAGAGGCACGTCGCCGGTCAATCGAGGTTCAAAAGATGCCGCTCTTGTTGCCGTCCGCAACCGGCCAGGCCCTAATCGCCAATGGCCGAGATTATTCAGTTCGTTGCAACAAGCCTAGCTCGATCGCCCCCATTTTCCAAGTCTCTTTTTCCGGCCGCGACACCGGCGAGAGGCTTTTCCGCCCGATTCGCAGCCATTTCGGCCAGGATCGCGCGCGGGCGACCGGCCAGATCGTGCCAGAGAAGCTGCCCGGAATTGCCAGCGTTGACCGCAAAACCGGCCGCCTCGAAGAGGCCCATCACCGCGGAAGCTTGCGTGCTGCCGATCTCGGCGAGGACGAAACCGCCGGGCGCCAGAACCGCCGCAGCGCGAGAGGCAATGCGGCGATAGGCATCGAGCCCATCCTTGCCGCCATCAAGGCTGAGTTGGGGGTCGTGCGCCGAAACCTCCAGAGCAAGGCCGGCAAATTCCGCATGAGCAAGATATGGCGGATTGGCGACGACAAGATCGAAATCGCCTGCGATCGCGTCCAGCCAGTCGCCGGCAAGGAACGTCGCGCGGGCGTCGACGCCGAGGCGTTCGGCGTTCTCCCTCGCGATGCGGAGCGCGGGGAAGGAGAGGTCGAGGCCGACACCCACCGCTTGCGGCAACTCGGCGAGCAGCGTCAGCAGGAGAATGCCGCTGCCGGTGCCGAGATCGAGGATCCGCAGCGGGTCGCCGCGCCTTCCGCGCCGCGTGAGCTCGGACAGCGCCGCATCGATCAGCGTCTCGCTGTCGGCACGCGGGTCGAGCGTGCTCGCATCGATGCGGAACGATCTGCCGTAAAATTCGCGAAAGCCGAGGATGCGCGACACGGGCTCATGGGCAAGGCGGCGGGCGAGGTGAGTTTTGAACCGCGCGGCGGCATCGGGCGGGAGCGCGGTATCGCCATTGGCGATGAGCTGCTCGTGGCTGAGCGAGGCCGCGTGACAGAGAAGCAGGCGAGCATCGAGCTCGGGCGTTTCGATATTGGCGGCGCGTAAGAGCCGTGCCGCGTCGATGCATGCGCTGCGCAGAGTTTCACTCTTATCCCCTCCCCCCTTGTGGGGGAGGGTTAGGGAGGGGGGTATGGTTTTCGTTAGAAGGAGAGGCCGATACCCCCCTCGGATCGGCTCCGCCGATCCGGCTCCCCCGCAAGGGGGGAGCGGAAGTGTCGGATGCGGGACCGGCATCACTGTTCCCGCTCACCCGCGCTGCGCGCAACCTCTCCCCAGCGGGGAGAGGTGAAGCATGGTCATCGGCAGCAGCACCCTTATCCCCTCCCCCCTTGTGGGGGAGGGTTAGGGAGGGGGGTTGGTTTTCGTTAGAAGGAGAGGCCGCTACCCCCCTCGGATCGGCTCCGCCGATCCGGCTCCCCCGCAAGGGGGGAGCGGAAGTGGTGACTGTCTCACGCATCGGCATCTTCTTGCATGGCGGCGAGCTGGTTCGCCTGATGCTCGGTGACGAGCGCGTCGACGAGCTCGTCGAGATCGCCTTCGAGCACGAGATCGAGCTTGTGCAAGGTCAGCCCGATGCGGTGGTCGGTGACGCGGCCTTGCGGGAAATTGTAGGTGCGGATGCGCTGGGAGCGGTCGCCGGAGCCGATCTGGCTGCGGCGATCCGCGGCCCGTTCCGCATCGAGCTTCGAGCGCTCGAGCTCATAGATCCGGGCGCGCAGCACCTTCATCGCCTTCGCCTTGTTCTTATGCTGCGATTTCTCATCCTGCTGGCTGACGACGATGCCCGACGGGATATGCGTGATGCGGACGGCGCTGTCAGTGGTGTTAACCGATTGTCCACCGGGGCCGCTCGCGCGGAACACGTCGATGCGGAGATCCTTCTCGTCGACCTTGACGTCGACTTCCTCTGCCTCGGGGAGCACGGCGACCGTGGCGGCTGAAGTATGGATGCGCCCTTGTGCCTCCGTCTCTGGCACGCGCTGCACGCGATGCACGCCGGATTCGAATTTGAGGCGCGAGAACACGCCCTTGCCGGAGATGTTGGCGATAATTTCCTTATAGCCACCGGTCGCGGAATCGCTCGCCGAGAGGACGTTGACCTTCCAGCCGCGCCCATCGGCGTAGCGCTGATACATGCGGAATAGATCGCCGGCGAAGAGCGCCGCTTCCTCCCCGCCGGTGCCGGCGCGAAGCTCGAGGATGGCGCTCTTCTCGTCTGCGGCGTCCTTCGGCAGCAGCGCCACTTTCAATTGATGCTGGAGCGTTTCGATCTTCTCGTCGATAGAGCCGAGCTCTTCCTCGGCGAGCGCGGTCACTTCATCCTCGGAGGCTGGATCCTCTATCAGCTGTTTGAGATCGCCCCGCTCGCGCTCCGCCGAACGGAGAGCATTGATGGTCGCAACCACGGGATCGAGCTCGGCGAATTCGCGCGACAGGCGCACGAAGGTTTCCTGGTCGGCGCCTGAGGCGAGCGTCGTCTGCACGGTCTGCCAACGTGCGACAAGCTTGTCGAGCTTTTCAGCGGGAACTGACGTCATGGAAGTTGAAACTGATCGTTCTTAGGAGGGACCGGGAAGCCGGTCAGCCTTGCGGCTGCGCGGATCGGGTCCTTCAGCCGGTGCGGGCGGCGCAGCTTCATCCTTGCTCGCCCCCTGCTCGGCCGGCTGAGGCTCCGACGGTCCCGCCAGATTGGCCTGAGAGAGCCAGATCCATATGCCGAAAGCCGCTCCCGACGCAACGAGGAGAACGACGCCCCATTTCAGAAGCCCGCGGCGCGGCGTCTTCTTGGTGTTGGCGTCCGCCAAATTCTCCTTCAGCTGCGCGCGGGTGGTTTCGGCCTTGGCGAAAGTGTCGGCCAAGGGCTTGGACGACGGTTTCAGGTCGGGCGAGAAGGCCGGCCGTTGCGAGAGCCCTGGATATTGGCGGAGCGTGCCGGAAGCCGGGGCCGCAGGGGTAACGCCACTTCCAAACCCCGAGCTTCCCGTTCGCGACGATTGGAACGGCGAGGATGACGGAAAACCGGAAGCGGGCCGGCCAAGCGCCGGCTCGCTGAAGGGCAGCGATGACGGCGAGAATTTATCGCGGGGAAGCTGGCTCGGCGACGGCTCGTTGAAGGGCGTCGGAAAAGGAGACGGCCGCGCCGGAGGCGGCGCCTGGGTCGTCACACCTTGGTTGAATGGAGCGGCTGGCGACGGCCATTGGCTGCCGGGAGTTTGCGCGCCGTTGCGCGGCGGCTGCATGAAGGGCGCCTCGGGCATCGGCCTTGGCGCAAGCGCCCCGGTTCCCGCCTCGACTTGAGCGTGGATACGCCGCAAGAGCGGGCGCACGTCGAGATTGAGCAGCGCGCCGTAACGGGTGACGATGCGGTTGGTTTCCACCCAAGGCGGGAGCGCATAGAGCGCGCCGTTTTCTAGCGCCTGAACGACTTCGATGCGGGTCGCAAGCTGCCCGGCGAGATCGGCCTCAGACAAGCCGCTCGCCGCCCGCAAATCCCGAAATAACTCAGCCACCTCAGCATCATGGCCGGCTGGCATTTCCTTAATCCCGTGAATGTGCAGGCGGCCTCCAATTGACGCCGCCGCCAAAGATGGGCCCGCCACTGGTGGCGGAAACGGTGCCATCGCAGGCCCAAACCTTTGTGTTGTCCTCGCCTCTCACAGAAGCCCATCAGTTAATGCATTGCAAGCCTAACCAACGCGTGTAGCGGGGCAGGCGTTCGCCCTCCGGCATCAAATTTGCACGCCTTTTTCCGTGGCGTAGCGCTTCAAATCATCTCGGAGCGACGTCGTGTCGGTGGCGAGCAGCGGCTCGATGTTCCCCCAGAGGTCGGCGGCGTCGAGCGACAGGACCATGGCCTTGACCGGCCCGACGGAGGCCGGCGCCATCGAGATCGTGCGGAATCCGATGCCCATCAAGGCCATCGCCTCGATCGGCCGTCCCGCCATCTCGCCGCACAAATTGAGCGGAACATCATGCTTCGCCGCCGCCTCGACGATCGAGCGAAGCGCCACCAACGACGCCGGATTGAGGGAGTCGAAGCGGTCGGCGACCAGCATGTTGCCGCGATCGGTCGCAAACAGGAACTGCATCAGATCGTTCGAACCGACGGAGGCAAAATCGGCGAGCGGCAGCAGGCGGTCGAGCTGATAAAGGATCGCCGGCACTTCGACCATGGCCCCGACGAGAAGGCGCTTCGGCTCCGGGCGGCCGTGGCGCTTCAGAAGCGTCAATTCCTTGTCGATCAGGTTCCGCGCGGCACGGAACTCCGACACGTCGGCAATCATCGGCAGCATGATGCGGAGGTCCCGCCCTTGCGAGGCATGCAGCAAAGCGCGCATCTGCGTGCGGAAGAGAGCCGGGCGGTCGAGCGCCATGCGAATTGCCCGCCAGCCAAGCGCCGGGTTCTCCTCCTTGGCGGCGCGGAAATAGGGAAGGATCTTGTCGCCGCCCACATCGAGAGAGCGGAAAACGACCGGGCGGTCGCCGGCGGCATCGAGGATGGCCTTATAGATGCGCGTTTGCTGCTCGAGCCGCGGAAAGGTCGAGGCAATCATGAATTGCAGCTCGGTGCGGAAGAGGCCGATGCCGTCGGCGCCCGACTGATCGAGATGCGGCAGATCGAAGAGGAGACCGGCATTAATGTTGAGCGAGATGCGCTCGCCGTCGAGCGTGACTGCCGGGACGGTGCGGAAAGCGGCATATTGCGCCTGCTTCCGCGCCCGGAAGCGCACTTTGTCGGAATAGGCGGCTACGACTTCAGGCGTCGGCCGGACATGCAGCTCGCCCGCCTCGGCATCGACGATGGCGGCGTCACCCGCCTCGACGGCATCGAGGACGCCCTTCGCCTGGCTGATGGCGGCGATGCCGAGGGCACGCGCCACGATGGCGACGTGGCTGGTGGTCGTGCCCTCTTCGAGCACGAGCCCGCGCAAGCGCTGCCGGTCGTAGTCGAGAAGCTCCGCCGGACCCATATTGCGGGCGACGAGGATCGAGTCCTGCGGAAGGCTGCCTGAAGCCGCCGTGCCGGCGCCGCCGGCAAGGACGCGGAGGAGCCGGTTCGAAAGATCGTCGATGTCATGCAGCCGCTCGCGCATATAGGGGTCGACCTGGCGCAGCATGCGCGCGCGCGTATCGTTGCGGACGCGTTGCACGGCCGCCTCGGCGGTGAGGCCGGTGGAGAGGGCCTCATCGAGACGCCGCCGCCAGCCGCGATCCTGCGCGAACATGCGGAAGGCTTCGAGCACGTCGCGATGCTCGCCGGCGCGCGCCATGTCGCCGCGATCGAGCATGCTGTCGATCATGCCGGCGAGCTCGTCGACCGACTGACCGAGACGCCGCCGCTCGAACTCCACATCTTCGGCAATCAGCCTCGTCACGACGATGCGCGGCTCGTGCAGCACCAGATGACCGAGCGCCACGCCCTCGGAGATGGCGACACCACCGAAGCGGGCGGTCTGATCGCGGCGCGCATCGCTCACCGCCTCTTCGGCGACGAGACCGCTCGAGGCGATCATCTCGGCGATCACCATGGCGGTGGTCTGAAGGGCCTCGACCTCTTCGTCACTGTAATGACGCTGAGTGCGGTTCTGCACCGTCAGCACGCCCACGGTGTGGCCGCCGCGCAGGATCGGGACGCCTAGGAAGGCGTGATAGATCTCCTCCCCCGTCTCCGGCCGGTAGGAGAAAGCGGGATGCTTCTGCGCATCGGCGAATTGCATCGGCTCCGCCTGCTCGGCGATGAGGCCGACAAGACCCTCGCCGCGGCGAAGATGGGTGTTGTGCACCGCCGCGGGGTTCAGGCCCTCGGTGGCAAACAGCTCGAGCGAAGCATCGCGGCGGCGGAGGTAAACCGAACACACCTCGGCGACCATGTTGGAGGCGATCAGCACCGCCACCTTATTGAGGCGTGTTTCAGCGCTCTCGCGCTCGGCCATGACCTCGCGCAAGCGCCGCAGCAGCAATCTCGGGGCGCCCACAGAGCCCGCAGCTGGCATCACCCACTCCTCGTGGGCGGTTTAGCCGCCAATCCGTACTTAAGAAAGGCTGAGTTGAAGGAGGTGGTTAGCTTCTGTCCAGCTCGAAGAGGGAATGCAGGGTCCGCACCGCCAGCTCTGCATAGGCCGCGTCAATCAAGACGCTGATCTTGATCTCGGAGGTGGAAATCGCCTCGATGTTGATGCCCTTCTCGGACAGGGCCTTGAACATCTGGGCGGCAACGCCGGCGTGGCTGCGCATGCCGACGCCAATGGCCGAGACCTTGGCGATCTCGCTTGAGCCGCGGAGGTCGGCAAAGCCGATCTCGCCCTTTTTCTTCTGCAGCACCTCAACAGCGCGGTCATAGTCTGCCGCCTGCACGGTGAAAGTGAGATCGGTGTAGCCGTCCTCAGAGACGTTCTGCACGATCATGTCGACATTGATATTGGCGTCGGCGAGCGGCCCGAACACGCCGGCGGCGACCCCCGGCTTGTCGGCGACCTTGAGCAGGGTCACCTTGGCTTCATCCCGCGCATAGGCGATTCCGCTTACGACATGCTGCTCCACGATCTCATCCTCATGGCAAACGAATGTTCCGCACGCCTCGACATCCCCGGCCCGAGCCAATTCCGGCGGCTCGAAGCTCGAGCGCACCAGCACCTTCACGCCGCGCTGCATGGCAAGCTCGACGGAGCGCGTCTGCAGCACCTTCGAGCCTTGCGACGCCATTTCCAGCATCTCTTCGTATGAGATTCTGTCAAGCCGATGCGCTTTCGGCACGATGCGGGGGTCGGTCGTGTAGACACCGTCGACATCGGTGTAGATGTCGCAACGGTCGGCGTTAAGGGCGGCGGCAAGCGCGACGGCGCTCGTATCCGACCCGCCACGGCCCAAGGTGCTGACCCGGTTCTCGGGACCGATCCCCTGAAACCCGGCGACGACCGCGACCTCGCCTTTGAGCAGGCTCTGCTTCAGATAGTCCACCTGAACGCCGGTGATGCGGGCGGCGCGGTGGGCGCCGTCGGTGGAGAGCGGGATCTGCCAGCCCTGCCAGGAGCGGGCGCTCAGCCCCATGGATTGCAGAACGATGGCCAGCAGGCCCGAGGTCACCTGCTCGCCGGAAGCGACCACGGCGTCATATTCGCGCGCATCATAGATTGCGGAGATCTCCGCGCCGTTGCCGGTGTCGCGTCGCTGCTTATAACCCCACGCTTCCTCCACCCAGCCGACGAGCTGGTTGGTGGCACCGGCCATGGCGGAGACCACCACCGCGCAATGATGACCGGCCTCCACCTCGCGCTTCACATGCAGCGCGACGTTGCGGATGCGGTCAATGTCGGCGACGGAGGTTCCGCCGAATTTCAGAACCAAGAGGGCCAAACGCCCCTCCCCGGGTGCCCGGCTTGAGTAAGGCCGGTAAGACGATGGCCGGCCCCTTCCGGAACCGGCCTTGAAACGCGGCCCTTCATAACCGCGAGCCTTCGGTATCGCAACCGAAGTTGCGGCGTCCCGGCTTGACAGCGGCGGCAAGCGGCCCGCAATTCGGCGGGATGGCAGAGCCCACCCACAGACAGGCGACGCTCGACCCGGACGAGATCGAGCGCTTCGGGCGTCTTGGCGGCACCTGGTGGGACGAGCAGGGGCCGTTCCGGCCGCTGCACCAGATCAATCCGACGCGCCTCACCTATATCCGCGACCGGCTTTGCGCGCATTTCGGACGCGACCCGAAAGAAGGGCGAAGCCTCGAAGGCTTGCATATGCTCGATATTGGCTGCGGCGGCGGCCTCGTCTGCGAGCCCTTGGCGCGGCTTGGGGCGGAGGTCACCGGCATCGATCCGGGTGCGGACGCGATCGAAGCGGCGAAGGCGCATGCCGAAGCGGCCGGCCTTGCCATCCGCTACGAGGTGGCGACGGTGGAGGAGGCCGGCGCCCGCGGCCAGACTTACGATTGCGTGCTGCTGCTCGAGGTGGTCGAGCACGTGCCGGACGTGCCGGTCTTTCTCAAGACCGTCGCCCCGCTTCTCGCCCCGAATGGGCTGCTCATTCTTTCGACGCTGAACCGGACCTTGAAGGCTTTTGCGCTGGCGATCGTCGGCGCCGAATATCTCTTACGCTGGCTGCCGGTCGGCACGCATCAATGGCATCGCTTCGTCACGCCGGACGAGCTCCGCTCGGGCTTACGCGGCGCGGGGCTGGCGCTCACCGATACGACCGGGCTCATCTACGACCCGTTCGCCGATGAATGGCGGCTTGGGCGTGACACCGACGTCAACTATTTCGCGACGGCGGTGCGGAAGGTCTAGTCCAAGCGCCTAATAAGGGGGCGGGTAGTAATAGCGGCGGCCGCCATAATATTCCCGCTGCCGCTCGGGCCGCCGGAAGATCCCGCCAAAAAACCCTCTCCGCTGCGGTTCCCGGCGTCCATAGCCTGGCGGATAATAATATTGGTCCCCGAACCACGGATCGTTCTCGCCGTAGCGGCGGTTGGTCGGCTTCTTGGCGATCTTCGCTTCGCCACCCGGCGTCACGCCGGTGAGGACGACTTGCGTGTTGCTCAAGCCGTTCGCGTCGACCAGGGCGAATAGCGTCTTCGCGTTCTCGCGAGAGACGCGCACGCAGCCATGCGAGGCAGGCTTGCCGAGATTCTTCTCCTCGTCGGTGCCGTGAATGGCGTGGCCCTTCTTGGTGAAGAAGACGGCGTTGTACATCGGAGCGTTGTCCCACTCCTTGCTGTACCAAATCTCGTTCATGGAGCTCGCCGTATAGGTCCCGGACGGTGTCGAGTAACCGCGCTTGCCGGTCGAGATCGGCCAATTGTGCTGCTCGATCCCGTCGACAAAGACGGTCATCTGCTGCAGCCCTTTGTCGATGTTGACGATGATTTTGGAGCCGGGCTGCTCGGCGGGCTCTTCCGCCTTCGGCGTTGCCGCCGACGCTCCTAACGGCTTCGCCGGCACTCCTTGCGGCTTCGCAGGTGCTGAGCCCGATTTGGATTCCGACGTCGCGGGCTTTGCAGGGGCCGTCGCGCTCGGAGAACTCTCTGTATTTTCCGTGCTTTGGGGCTCCGGAGCGGCCGGAGCTGGGGCGCTTGCTTCGGGCTCGGCGCCGGACGTGCCGTCCTCGCTTTGCGGGGTCTGCGATCCGGGACTCGGCTCAGCAGCGGTCGGCATGGCGGATGCGAGCGCCAAGGCGGCGACAAGGCAGAGGCCAGAAGCGATTTTGACGAGGCGTGGGAAAGCAGAGACGCGCATGCATGAACCCCTGGCTAGGCGAGTAACCCCGCACTCGGCGATTGAACGATTATAGACGAACAAGGCCGCAGCGGGGCGGTTCCCAACGATAAGTTTATCGACGCTGCGCCTTTCGCCGGAGCGGTTAACGTCATGACACCTCCCGCTCCGGCGCCGAAGGGTGCGTGGGGGTCGGGGCGGAAATCTCAATGTCGAAGTCGCGGCCGTGGCGGAGCGAGGGAATGCGCGCCCTCGTTTCGGCCGAGAGCGCCAGGTCGATGTCGGCGAGGAGGATTTGCGGATCCGCTCCCGCCTCGGCGAGAACCTCCCCCCAAGGGGAGACAATCATGCTGTGCCCATAGGTCTGGCGGCCGTTTTCGTGCAGGCCGCCTTGCGCGGCGGCAAGCACATAGGCGCCGGTCTCGATTGCCCGCGCGCGCAAGAGCACATGCCAATGCGCTTCGCCGGTCTGCCGCGTGAAGGCAGAGGGAATGGCAATGAACTCGGCGCCGGCCACGGCCAGCGCGCGATAAAGGGACGGGAAGCGAAGATCGTAGCAGATGGAGAGGCCGAGCCTGCCAAAGGGGAGCACAGCGAGCACCGCTTTCAGGCCAGGCCGGTAAAGCGTCGATTCCCGATAGCTCTCGCCGCTTGCAAGATCGACGTCGAAGAGATGCAGCTTGTCGTAACGCGCGACGATCGCCCCGTCGGGGCCGATCAGATAAGAGCGGTTGGCGACGGCAGAGGGATCGAGCTTGATGCCGAGAGAGCCGACATGCAGCCAAATGCCGAGCTCGGCCGCGAGACTCCGCAATTGCTTCAACGGAGCGCATTCAGCCTCGGGCCGTACCTCCGCAAGCATCCGCTCGGGATCGAGCTCCATGAGGGCGGTGTTTTCCGGCGTCTGCACGTAAACGGCGCCCGACGCCGCGGCGCTGCGGATCAGCGTCTCGGCCATCTGCATGTTGGCATCGACGGCGCGGCCGGAGCGGAGCTGAACGAGCCCGACGCGGATCTTCGTCGCCTCGCTCATGGCGCCTCGGCGCCGGAGGCGGCGCCAGCGGCCAAGAGCGGATCGAGCTTGCCGGCGCGATCGAGCTCGGCAAGCTCCTGATAGCCGCCGATATGCCGGCCATCGATGAAGATCTGCGGCACCGTGCGCCGGCCGAAGGCGAGCGAGATCATTTCAGTACGCTTCTCAGGATCACCGCTCACATCGATTTCGAGAAAGCTCTGGCCCTTGCCTGCGAGCAATCGCTTCGCAGCGTGACAGAAACCGCAATAAGGCGTCGTGTAGAGAATAATTCGGGACATCCTTGGTCCTCGGAACGCGTTCCACTGCGTTGGCGATATCTATGTCCTACAGCGAATTCGCACCAGCTCCTTACAGCGGAAGGCCGGGCGCCTCCATTGCCCGGGCAAGCGTGAGCACGTCGACCCGCGCGGCTCCGGCACGCTTCAGCACGCGAGCGCAGGCGTCCGAGGTCGCGCCGGTGGTGATGACATCGTCGATCAAGGCGACGCGTTTGCCGCGAAGCGCTTTGCGGTCGCCGGTAACGCGAAAGGCGCCGGACATGTTGCGCCGCCGCTCCTTCGGCGAAAGGCCGATCTGGCTCGGCGTCGGTTTCACCCGGGCAAGCAGGAAGCAATCGACGGGAATATGCGTGAGCGCGCCGACCGCATTTGCCAGCACCGCCGCCTGGTTGAAGCGCCGCGCCCAGAGCCGCGAACGGTAGAGGGGAACTGGGAGGATCAGCTCCGCGTCTGCCAACAGCTCGCTGCCGGCAACCGCCAGCCAGCGGCCGAAAAGCGGCACGCCTTCATGCCGGTCCCCATATTTGAAGGCGTGGATGAGATCGCGCATGCCGCCGGAATAGCGCGCCACCGCCCGCGCCCGGTCGTAGATTGGGGGATTGGCGATGGCCGACGCAGACAGCGCCGGCTCGCCGAGCGCGCCGGTGGCGTAAGGAAGCGGTACGCCGAGGCGGGCGCAAAGGGGAGATGAGATGAACTCGATGCGTCCCCAGCAGCCACCGCATAAGAGACCGTGGCCGATAGTTCGCTTGCGGCAAAGGATGCATACCGGCGGAAGCAGAATGTCGAGGAGGCGAGCGGCGACGCTGCGAAGCGCTTCCGGGATTGCGCCGCTAGGTGTTGCCGCCGCCGCGTCAAGTTTTGCGCCCGAAGCCATGGCTCGATGATACGGCGTCTTTGCGCGAAAGAGGAGAGAGTCGAGAAGTGAGCGCTGACGCGGAAATCTTCGATCGGAGGCTGTTGCGCGAGCGACGCGACCGCTTCGCCGGCGACTTGCCAAAGCACGACTTCATCCTGCGGCACGTCGCGGCGGAGATCGCCGACCGCCTCGGCGCCATCCTTCGCGATTTTCCCTTAGGCATCGATCTTGGCGCCTATGACGGCGCTGTCGGCCGGGCGGTGGCGAAGCTGCCCTCGGTGCGAGAGATGATCTTTGCCGAGAGCGCTCCGAAGCTTGCGGCCTTGTGTCCGCGGCCGGCGCTTGTCTGCGACGAAGACCTCCTCCCCTTACGAGACGGAAGCGTCAATCTCGTCGTGTCGGGGCTGTCGCTTCATCGCGTCAACGATCTGCCTGGCGCGCTCATCCAGATCAGGCGCGCGCTTCTACCAGACGGGCTCTTCATCGGCGCGGCGCTTGGCGGCCGCTCGCTCGGCGAGTTGCGCCAAGTCTTGATCGCGGCGGAGGCGGAAGAACGCGGCGGCGCCAGTCCGCGCATCGCGCCATTCGCTGATGTGCGGGATTATGGCGCGCTACTGCAAAGGGCAGGCTTCGCGCTTCCCGTGAGCGACGCCGAGATGCTGTCCGTCACCTATCCGGACCTTCGGGCGCTGATGCGGGAGATCAGGGCGCTTGGCGGCGGCAATACGCTTATCGCGCGGAGCCGGTCGTCGCTGTCGCGCCGGACGCTTCACCGTGCCGAGGCGATCTATCGCGAGCGTCACGGATCGAAAAATGATCGCATCTTCGCGAGTTTCGAGATCGTTTATCTGAGCGGCTGGGCGCCGCATGAGAGCCAGCAAAAGCCGCTGACCCCGGGAGCGCACAACGGCGCCTCGCCGACGCGCTTCGAACCACCGAATTTCCGGCTGGCGACAAGGCGCCGTTTCCGGCGAAACCGAAGCGCGAATGAGACCTAGAGAAATCCGGGCTAGTGCGCGACCCTCGCTACGAACTCATCGCAATGAGACCCGAATAATCCTCCCGCGCGAGCGGGCGTCGTAAAAGTCCTCACGAGCTTGAAGCGATTTCGAGCGAGTTGCGATTCCACTTCTTGCGGGCTCGCGGATTCATACGGGTAACCGCCTAACCAGTCCTGAACATCGTGATGCCAGCTCATGCCCCTCGCCGATCGGTATTCACGAATGTAGGATTTTGGGTTCCGGCCCTGGGACAGCAGTCCGGCCAGAAACGCCGACTTATACGCCCCTCGGATCATGCTTTGCATTGGGCGTGGCGCCGTCGTGTAAATTCGCTTCTCAATTGCCCATAAGCGGCAAAGCGGCGTCTTCCGGTAGAGCGCTATCGCCAGCAGCCCACCAGGTCTGACGAAGCTGCAAGCGCGCTCAAGGGCGCGCCACATCTCTCCCGTATGGTGCAAGACTCCCCAGGAATGCACGATGTCGAAGGTCCCCAATTCACGCGGGGATGCATCGAAAATGTTCCTCTGGAGAACACGAGCTTGATCAGTGAGGAGCTGTTCAGCGGCCGCTACGCTTTGAGGGTCAAGATCAATCCCTTGCACGTCCCTGGCGCCGAGCCGCTTTGCGGCAAGCATCGAAAGACCGGAGCCGCAACCAATATCGAGAAAGCTCGCTTCAGCCAGTTCGTTTCCTGGGAATAGCTTCCTCAGCCCGATTTCCGCTTGGGCGATGCTCGCCTCGTTCACCGTCGCCAGGAAGCTTTGCCAATTCCTACCAAATTCGAAGCGGGGTTCCATGCAGCCCAGTCTAGTACCGGAAGTCGATTTTGGTAATGGACGCTGAGCCCGCGAGGCGTCAGCAGCGGCTTAAATTGATGCAAGCAGACGCGGCAGCGCCGATTTCAGCGGCTCATCCGCCGGAGGCATGGCGTAGGCGGCGAGATCGTCCGGGAAAACCCAGGAAAGTTCCTGGCCCTCATGCGCGACAGGCGCGTTTTTCCAGCGGCGGCACAGATAGACGGGCATTAGCAAGTGGAACTCCGGATAGGCATGGCTTGCGAAGCTGAGGGGCTCAAGATCGGCGGCTGCGACCTCGATGCCGAGCTCCTCGGAAAGTTCGCGGACAAGAGCGTGCTCAGGCACCTCATTCATTTCGATCTTCCCGCCGGGAAACTCCCACAGCCCCGCGAGCGAGCGCCCGGCCGGGCGCTTGCTAAGAAGGATGCGTCCCGCTTCGTCGAGAAGCACGCCGGCGACGACGAGGGTCAGCGGCGACTGCTCGTGACCCTTATTGGTCACGAGCGGTAATCGGCGTTGATGGCGACGTAGCCGGCGGTCAGATCGCAGGTCCAGATGGTGGCGGAGGCGGAGCCAACTCCAACATCCACGGTCACCGTGACCTCGGCGTTCTTCATATAGGCGGCGCCGAGCCCCTCGCGATAATCCGGCGCGACGGCCCCTTCTTTCGCCACCTCGATGTCGCCGAGCCAGATCGCCAGCCGGTCGCGGTCGGCGGCTTCCCCCGATTTTCCGACCGCCATGACGATGCGGCCCCAATTCGGATCCTCACCGGCGATGGCCGTCTTCACGAGTGGAGAATTGGCGATGGAGAAAGCGATCCGCCGCGCGGCCTTTTTACTTTCGGCGCCGGTGACCCGCACGGTCACAAATTTGGTCAGGCCCTCGCCGTCCTTGGCGATTTGCTTGGCGAGATCCTGCATCACGTCCAGCAAGGCGGACCGGAAAGACGCGAGCGTCGGATCGTCCGGCAAGCCGATGCGCGGGGCGCCCCGTGAATCTGCCGCGCCGGTCGCGAATAAGAGAAGCGTGTCGCTGGTCGAAGTGTCGCCGTCGATGGTTACGGCGTTGAAGCTATCCTCCGCTGCTGCAGGCAGAAGCGCTTGCAGTACGGAAGGTTCGATGGCGGCGTCGGTGAAGAGGAAGGCGAGCATGGTGGCCATGTCCGGGGCGATCATGCCGGCGCCCTTGGCGATGCCGTTGATCGTCACCGGAACGCCGCCGATCTCGGCGGAGCGCGTTGCGAGCTTCGGATAGGTGTCGGTGGTCATAATCGCGCGCGCGGCAGCCTCGAACCCGTCGCCTTTCGCGCACTCCGCCAGCTCGCCGAGACGGGAGGCAATTTTCTGCGCATCGAGCGGCTCGCCGATGACGCCGGTCGAGGCGATGTAGACATCAGCAGCAAGGCTGTCTGCGGCGCGTGCTGCAGCCTCCGCCGTGATGCGCACCGCCTCCTCGCCGCGGCGGCCGGTGAAAGCGTTGGAATTGCCGGAATTGACGACCAGCGCCCGCGCCATGCCATGGGCGAGATGGGCGCGGCACCACTCAACCGGAGCCGAGGCAGTTTTGGACTGCGTGAGCAGCCCGGCGACCGTCGTGCCGGGATCGAACAAAGCGAGCAGGAGGTCGGTGCGGCCAGGATAGCGAATCCCGGCCGCGCAGGTGGCGAAGCGCACACCCGCTATGGCCGGAAGTCGCGGCAGCTCCCTTGGCGCGAAAGGCGAGATCTCAGCCATTGAGACGGGGGGATCCGCCCTCGCGAAATGTCAGGGCTTCGGTTCGGCGCCGGCGGGAGGCGTTGAAGTGCCGGCCGGAGGCGCCTCGGGTTTCTGTTCGGCACCCGGCGCTGCGCCACTCGGAGGCGCGGCGCCGTCTGGAGGTACCTCGCCTTCAGTGGCAGGTCCTTCCCGCTTCGGCCCCATAGCCTCCATCGTCTTCTTGATTTCAGGATCGACGATCTCGATCTTGGCGGCGCCTTGCAGGCCGCGAAGCGTTTCCGTCGTCTTCTGCTGCGTCAGCTGATCGGTGATGGTGTCCTTCACGGTGTCGAAGGGAGGCGGCGGACGCTTCCGCTTTTCCTCCACCTTGATGACGTGCCAACCGAACTGCGTCTGTACGGGATCGGAGATCTTGCCGATTTCGAGCTTGAAGGCGACGTCCTCGAAAGGCTTGATCATCTGGCCTTTGCCGAAGAAGCCGAGATCGCCCCCCTCGGCGCCTGGATCCTGCGACTTCTCCTTGGCAAGAACGACGAAATCTTCGCCCTTGTTCAGCAGCGCGACGATGTCTTTGGCTTCCTGCTCGGTCTTCACCAGGATGTGCCGGGCCCTGATCTCGTCCTCCGGCTCCAGCTTTGCGATCTTCTCTTCGTAAAGCTTCTTCGACTCCGCGTCGGTGACGCCTTCGCGCACGATCTTGTCGTAAAACGCGTCGCGCAAGGTCCGGCGGCGGTGATATTTCAGCCTCTCTTCGAAGCTCTGGTCGCTGTCGAGCTTGTCCTTCAGAGCCGCCGCCGCCATCAGCTCGTTCTCGATGACGAATTGCAGCAGCATCATCCGGCGCTGCTCCGGCGGAAAGGCCGAGAGCTGGGCTCCAACCTCCGACAAGGCGAAGGTGAGATCGGATTCCTTGATCTCGACTCCATCGACCTCTGCCACGATATTGTCTTGGGCCGTGGCTGCGGTGGCGGTAAAGGCGCACATCGCCGCGAGAAGCACTGGTCGCCAATTCCTCACGGATATCATCCTTTTTTGACGCCGCGCGGACCATCCTTCCGCACCCCGCGCCGATTGGCCGCTCTCCTATTCGGTTTCATAGACCCGGTATCGGCGCGTGCCAAGCGCCTTGACTGGCGGCTTTCGCGGCGTTTGAGAGGCAACGGAGAAGGTCGCGAAGGGAGTAAGGGATGCGCGGCGGCAAGCGTAGCGGCGGCGACCGGGTGACGGGGCTCTCGGCCCTGATCGGGCTCGGCCTTGTCGCGCTTGCCACTCCGGCGGCAGCTTGCGTTTTCAACGCTGAATGTCCGCTTGGGAGCCGCTGCAACCGGGATCCCGTCACCTTTACCGGCCAATGCGTCGATAGGCTCGAAGGTGGGTCGCCGGAGAGGAATCAAACCTTCGACCCGCTGACCCCCGGGACTCAAGGCGTGCGCCGCCGGACCTGCTCCTTCGATGTGGATTGCCGGGCGCTCGGGGCACGATGTCTCAAGCGCAAAGGTTTCCTCAGCGGCGTCTGCATCGGAAATTAGTCCTCCGCTTCGGGCCTTCCTTCCGATAAAAGCTCGATGCCCCTAACTTACTGACCGGTTTTTCAGGTAGGTCGCATGATCTCAGACGTCTTCAATCGGCGAAACCGAACCATTCTGCAGTCCGAGGCTGCCGAATGCGGCCTCGCCTGCCTTGCCATGATCGCCAATGCGCATGGTCACGATCTGTCGCTTGCGACCTTGCGGCAGCGCTTTTCGGTGTCGCTGAAAGGCTCGACGCTACCGAACCTTATCACGGTCGCGAGCGCGCTCGGCCTCAGCCCCAGGGCGCTTCGCCTCGATCCCGAAGAGCTGGACCGCATCCGCCTCCCAGCGCTTCTGCATTGGGACCTCAATCATTTCGTCGTACTGCGGCGCGTCAGCAGTCGCACCGCAATCATCGACGATCCGGCGCGCGGCCGCCGCAAGATCAGCCGCGTCACGCTCAACCAGCATTTCACCGGCGTCGCCCTCGAGCTCAGCCCGGCGGCGGAGTTCAGCCCCATCGTCGAGGAACGGCGGCTGAAGCTGACCGATCTTTGGACGCGAATCCGGGGCTTCAAGCGGGCCGCGCTACAGGTCCTCGCCCTTTCGGTTGTGCTCCAGCTTATGGTGCTCGTGCTGCCCTTCTATCTGCAGCTCGTCATCGACGAGGCGGTGACGCGCTTCGATACCGAGTTTCTCGTCGTTCTCGCGGTAGCCTTCGGCTTCGTTTACGTCGCCAACGCCGCCGTGCAATGGCTACGCTCCTGGGTGCTGCTGCATCTCGGCCAGGAACTTACCTTTCAGATCTCCGGCAATTTCATCCGGCATATGGTGCGTCTGAAGACCGAGTTCTTCGAGAAGCGCCATGTCGGCGATCTCCTTTCGAGACTCGCCTCGGTGCGGCCCATCGAGCGGCTTCTTACCCAGGGCGTGATCTCGATCCTCATCGACGGCGTGATGAGCATCGCCACGCTGGTGCTGATGGGATTTTACAGCCTCGCCATGGCCGGCGTCGTCTTGGGCAGCACCCTTCTTCTTGCCATCGTACAGCTCACGCTTTTTCCGCTGATGCGGCAGTACCAGAACGAGGAAATCGGTGCCCGCGCGAATGAGCAAAGCTTTCTCATGGAGACCATTCGCGGCATTCGCGCGCTGAAGCTGTTCAACGCCGAAGTGACGCGCGAGAGCCTATGGCGCAACCGGGCGACCGAGGTGGTCAATACGAGCATCAGACTCGGGCTCCTCGCCAACCTCTTTCGCCTGTTTGAATCGACCGTGCTCGGCCTGCAGGTGGTCATAATCATCTATCTCGGCGCGTCCAACATCATCGCCGGCGCCATGACCGCCGGCATGTTGTTCGCATTCGTCGCCTACCGGCAGAGCTTCGCGGACAGCTTCACGCGCCTCCTCGGGCAGATCATCGAGGTGCGGATGCTGAGGCTACATCTTGAACGCCTCGCCGACATTGCCCATTCCGAGCAAGAGCCGAGCGTGGAGATGCTCGCCGAAAATCCGATACCTGTCAGAGGGCAGCTCAGCCTGCAGAACGTCACCTTCCGCTACGGGCCGGCGGATCAGGCGGTGATCGAAGACGTCTCGCTCGACATCGAACCGAAATCCTTCGTGGCGATCGTCGGTCCCTCGGGCTCGGGCAAGAGCACGCTGATCAAGCTGATGCTCGGCCTCCTCACGCCGGAATCCGGAGAAATTCGCATCGACGGACGGCCGCTGGCGGTGTTCGGATCGGCCGCCTGGAGAAAAATGGCCGGCGCCGTCATGCAGGACGACCATCTGTTTACCGGCACGATCGCCGACAACATCTCCTTCTTCGATCCGAAGGTGGACATGGAGCGCGTGGTCGATTGCGCGCGGCGCGCTCTCATCCATGATGAAATCGTGGAGATGCCGATGAACTATCAGAGCTTCATCGGCGATATGGGTGCGGCGCTTATCCGGCGGCCAGCGCCAGCGGATCTTGCTTGCCCGCGCCCTTTACCGGAATCCATCCGTTCTCTTTCTCGACGAGGGCACCGCCAATCTCGACGAAGCCGCCGAGAAGTCGCTGGCGACGATGATCGACAATCTCGACATCACGCGCATCGTCGTGGCACACCGGCCCGAGCTGACGAGAAGAGCGCATATCGTCTATGCGCTGGCGCATGGAAAGCTGCACCTCTTACGCAACCGGCCGATCGCGAAGAAAGAGCTGCTTACGAATAAGTCTTCCTGAATTTCGCAAGGAGCGGCTCGAAGAGCATCTCCCAGAGGATGACCTCCTCGACGACGATATCGGCTTTCAACGTCATGCCGGGCTGCAGCTGGAAGACCTGCCCGTAAGCATCGATGGTCTGCTTGTTGATATTGACGGTGACGCGATAAACCGGCTCCTCCAGCTTCACGCCGATATTGAGCTCGTTCGGGTTGATGATGGCGCTCGAAACCTGCGTCACCTCGCCCCGGGCGGCGCCGAATTTTTGATAAGGGAAGGCGTCGTAGAGGAGGTTCACGTGCTGGCCAGACTTGATGAAGCCCGCCGCCCGTGTCGGCACGAATAGCTCGGCCTCGAGCTTTGAATCTTTAGGGAGCAGGATCATCTGCAGCGATTCTGGGGCCGACGGTCTGGCCGAGCCTTGCCTGCACCGACGCCACGCGCCCTTCGAGCGGAGATTCGATCACCACATGGCCCTGGCTCTCCGCTTCCACCCGGCGCTGCCGCACCGACGCTAGCTGTGCACGGATATCGGCAAGTGCGAGCTCTTCCTCGGATTGCAGGAGGCCGGTGCGGCTCTCGATGGTGCTGATTTCGCGCTCATTTGAGAGAAGGAGCCTGCCGAGCTCGTCGCTTACTTGCTGCTGCGCCAGCAATTCGTCCTGCCGGCGCTGATTTTCCTCCTGCGAAACGATGCCGCGGGTGGCCAGCGTCGTCGTCTGCTCGAATCGAGCACTCATCAGCTTCGTGCGCTGGTCCTGCCGCTCCCGCTGCTGGTTCAGCGGCTCAAGCTCCTTTTCGAGGTTGGCGCGCAAGGTCTCGAGCGCCGCCTTCTCCGCCTTGAAGCGTGTCACGGTCAGCTCGAGGCGCTTTTTGAGCTCGTCTTCCTGCTTGTCGATCTCCGACAGCATCGCGGTGGTGTTGCCGCGCGCATCGCCTAGACCCCGTTCCTTGTTGATGCGGACGAGCGGAGCACCGAGCGCCACATCGTCTCCCTGACGCACCTTGACCTCCTCGACCACGCCCGCCTCAAGCGCATAGACATGCACGAGCCCCTGCTCCGGGACGAGCCTGCCAATGACGCGAACGCTCCGGTCGTAAGGGGCAAAAGCGAGCAGGGCGACGATGCCGACGCCGATCAAGACGAACAGGCCGGTGACGAGCCAGGTCGCGACCGGCGTGTTTAGAGACACCACGCCGAGCAGCCGCTCGCGTCTATTCTCGACAACTTGCCGTCGGAAAAGGTCAGACATGGATGCTTTCTATGCGCGGAGCGGGCAAAGAAAAAGGGCTCGTGTCACTCAATTCCGCGCGATTAACCCCCGCCCGGGATGACAGGGGGCCGCGTTGACAAGGTATCGGGCCCAACTTATGTCTCACCGGCGCGCGTCTTGGGCATCGTTTGCTCGTTTTTCCGCAGCTTTCTGCGCCCGACGGGAGACGCCGCTCCGAAGGCCCATAACGGCTTTCGTTCATCGAGGACGAGCGCTCCCGAACCGGGTGATCATCAAAGAGGCTTAAGATCCCATGCTTTCTTTCGGCGCGCTGACCCGCAAGGTCTTCGGCACCTCCAACGACCGCAAGCTGAAGAAATATCCGTCGATCGTCGCCAAGATCAACGCGATCGAGCCGGAGCTGGAGGGCCTTTCCGACGAAGCCCTGCGCGCCCGTACCGAGGCGTTTCGCGAGCGAGTCCGCGCCGGCGCCTCGCTGGAGGAACTGCTGCCGGAGGCCTTCGCCACGGTGCGCGAGGCCGCCAAGCGCACCATCGGTCAGCGCCATTTCGACGTGCAGCTGATCGGCGGCATGGTGCTGCATGAGGGCCGCATCTCCGAAATGAAGACCGGCGAAGGAAAGACGCTGGTCGCCACCCTGCCTGTCTATCTCAACGCCCTTACCGGCCGCGGCGTACATGTCGTGACGGTGAACGATTACCTCGCCAAGCGCGACGCCGCCTGGATGGGCGCCATCTACAAATTTCTCGGGCTCACGGTCGGCTGCATCGTGCATGAGCTGAATGACGAGCAGCGCCGCGAGCAATATGCGTCGGACGTCACCTACGGGACCAATAACGAGTTCGGCTTCGACTATCTCCGCGACAACATGAAATATTCGCCGGCGGAGATGGTCCAGCGCGGCCATTATTTCTCGATCGTCGACGAGGTGGACTCGATCCTGATCGACGAGGCGCGCACGCCCCTCATCATCTCCGGCCCGATCGACGACCGCTCCGACCTTTACACCGCCATCGACGCATTCATCCCGAGGCTCGAAAAGAGCGATTACGAGATGGATGAGAAGACGCGCGTCGTCTCGCTGACCGAAGCCGGCAATGAGCATGTCGAAAAGCTGCTGTCCGAGGCGGACATGCTGAAGGGCGACTCCCTCTACGACATCGAAAATGTGACGGTCGTCCACCACGTGCAGCAGGCGCTCCGCGCGCACACGCTTTTCCAGCGCGACCGAGACTACATCGTCAAGAACGACGAAGTCGTAATCATCGACGAATTCACCGGCCGCATGATGCAGGGGCGGCGCTATTCGGAAGGGTTGCACCAGGCGCTCGAAGCCAAAGAAAATGTGCAAATTCAGCCTGAGAACCAGACGCTCGCCTCGATCACCTTCCAGAATTATTTCCGGCTTTACGAGAAGCTTGCCGGCATGACCGGAACCGCGCTGACGGAAGCGGACGAGTTCATGGACATTTACGGCCTCGACGTGCTCGAGGTACCGACCAACATGCCGATGATCCGAAACGACGAGGACGACGAGGTCTATCGCACCGCGCAGGAGAAATACCGGGCCATCGTCAATCTCATCAAGGAAGCGCGCAAGCGCGGCCAGCCGATGCTGGTCGGCACCGTCTCCATCGAGAAATCCGAGGCGCTCGCCGACCACCTGAAGAAAGAGAAAATCCCGCATCAGGTGCTGAATGCCCGCTACCATGAGCAGGAGGCGCATATCATCGCGCAAGCGGGCGTGCCGGGCGCGGTGACCATCGCAACCAACATGGCCGGCCGCGGTACCGACATTCAGCTCGGTGGCAATATGGACATGCTGCTCGAGGATTGGGTGACGGTGGAAAGGGAGAAAGGCCGCGAGCTCGACGAAGAGGCGATCGCGGCGAGGCGCGACGAGATACGCGCCGATGTCGCCGGGAAAAAGAAACAGGCGCTCGAGGCAGGCGGTCTTTTCGTCATCGGCACCGAGCGGCATGAGAGCCGCCGTATCGACAATCAGCTGCGCGGCCGCTCGGGCCGCCAGGGTGACCCCGGCCGCTCGCGCTTCTTCCTGTCGCTCGAAGACGACCTCATGCGTATCTTCGGATCGCAGCGCATGGACAGCATGCTGCAGGCGCTCGGGCTGAAAGAGGACGAGGCCATCGTCCACCCCTGGATCAACAAGGCTCTGGAGAAGGCGCAAGCCAAGGTCGAAGCGCGCAATTTCGACATCCGCAAGAATTTGCTGAAATACGACAATGTGATGAACGATCAGCGGAAGGCGATCTTCGAGCAGCGCCTAGACCTGATGAACGACGCCGATCTCGGCGAGACCATCGCGGATATGCGCCGCCACGTGGTCGACGACCTGGTTGCGAAGCGCATCCCCCAGAATGCCTTCGCCGAGCAATGGGACATCGCCGGGCTGAAGGAAGACCTCAACACCATCTTCGATGCCGATGTGCCCCTGGAAGAATGGGCGGCCGAGGAAGGCATCGGCGAGGAAGAGGTTCATCAGCGTCTTTTGAGGGCCGCCGATGAGCGCGCCGCGAAAAAGACCGCCGATATCGGTCCGCAGGTCATGCGGCAGATCGAGAAGGCGGTGCTCTTGCAGACGCTCGATCATCTCTGGCGCGAGCATCTCGTCACGCTCGAGCACCTTCGCCAGGTGGTTGGCTTGCGCGGCTACGGCCAGCGCGATCCGCTGAACGAATATAAGGGTGAGAGCTTCGAGCTGTTCCAGGCCATGCTGGTACGCTTGCGCGAAGCGGTGACCGGCCAGCTGATGCATGTCGAGCTTGCCGCGCAGGATGGCGTGCCGCCGCTCGACGAGCCGGATCTGCCGCCGATGGAGGTTCACCATTTCGATCCGCTCACCGGCGAGGATGAATATGCGCTCGAAACCGCGGGCGCTGAGGGCGGCGCGCAGGCGAGGCCGGCGCGGTCGCGGCGGGCCGCAGGGCCCAATCCCGCCGACCCCTCGACCTGGGGGAAAGTGCAGCGGAACGCCCCCTGCCCTTGCGGATCCGGCAAGAAATACAAGCACTGCCACGGCGCCTATAGCTAAGCGGCGCGCTTTCGCGGGAACCGCGAGCGGCGTTCGGCGCTTTCTGCCCGCGGGGCATCAACCTGCAGGGGGCCAGCCGAGCATGAGCATTGCCGTCGCGCTGCGCCAGGCAGTTTCCGAATGACCACAGACCAGGGACTTTCCTTCGCGATCATCGCCGGCATGATGGCGCTCTTCGCCTGGGGCCGCTGGCGCTACGATCTCGTCGCCATCGTGACGCTGCTCACGGCGGTCGTTGCCGGCATCGTTCCCCCTGAAAAGGCCTTTAAGGGGTTCGGCGACGATATCGTCATCATCGTTGCCTCGGCGCTTGTCGTCAGCGCGGCGGTGGCGCGCTCCGGCGTCATCGAACGGCCGATGCGGGCGCTCGGATCACTGCTCGTCTCACCCACGCAGCAGGTGATCGCGCTGACCGGCGCCGTCACCCTGATGTCGGCCTTCGTCAAGAATATCGGCGCGCTGGCGATGCTGATGCCGGTTGCCTTCCAGCTCGCACGGCGCACGAATACTTCGCCTTCCTCGCTGCTGATGCCGATGTCGTTTGGAGCGCTGCTCGGCGGCACGATCACCCTCGTCGGGACCTCGCCAAATATCGTCGTCTCCCGCATGCGCGAGAGCATCCTCGGCGAGCCCTTCAGCATGTTCGATTTCGCGCCGGTAGGCGCCGGGCTCGCTTGTCTCGGACTTCTATTCCTCGCTTTTGGCTGGCGCCTGCTGCCGATCCGCAAAGGCGCCGCCAGCATGGACGCCGCCTTCAACCTCGAAGGTTACACCACCGAGGTTCTGGTGCCGGAGGATTCCCGGCCGCCGGCATGCGGGTGCGCGAGCTCGAAACCGCCGGCGAGGGTGAGGTGGAGGTGATTACGCTGCATCGCGGCCGCCAGCGCAGCTACGCACCAGCCGGGAACGTGGTCATCAAGGCCGGCGATATTCTTATTTTGCAAGGCGAGCCCGGGGCGCTCGAGCAGCTGGTCAAGCTCGAAAGCTTGAAACTCACCCGCGACGACAAGACCCAAGCCGTCGACACGCCTGCGGATGAAATCGGCATCATGGAGGCGGTGGTCACGAGCGATTCCCAGCTCGTCGGCAGCTCGCCGGGCCAGCTGAAGCTCTACGACCGGCATGGCGTCAATCTCTTGGCGATCAGCCGGCGCGGTCGACAGATCGTCCATCGCCTCCGCTCGGTGAAGCTCAGGGCAGGCGACGTCGTGGTGCTGCAGGGAAACCTCACCACTATGCCGGAGACGCTCGGCGAGCTGCATTGCCTGCCGCTGGCCGAGCGCGATCTCGGCATTGGACGGCGCGGCAGCCTCATCCCAATCGGCGTGCTCGGCATCGCCATGGGGCTTCTCGCCTTCGATATCATCCCCGTCACCGTGGCGTTCTTCGGCGCCGCCGTGCATCTTGCTGCTCGTCAAGAGCATCTCCTTGCGCGAGGCCTATGAAGCCATCGATTGGCCGATCCTCGTCATGCTCGGGGCGCTCATTCCGGTCAGCCAAGCCTTGAGCGAAACCGGCGGCAGCGAGGTGATCGCCGGCTGGCTGTCGGCGGCGGCGGCCTATCTCCCCGCCATCGGCGCGCTGGCCCTGATGCTGGCGGCGGCGATGGCGATCACGCCCTTTCTCAATAATGCGGCGACGGTGCTCGTCATGGCGCCGATCGCCGCGAGCTTTGCCGGCAAGCTCGGCCTCAACCCCGATGCCTTCCTGATGGCGGTGGCGATCGGGGCGGCTTGCGACTTCCTCACCCCCATCGGCCATCAATGCAACACGCTGGTGATGGGCCCGGGAGGCTATCGCTTCGGCGATTATTGGCGGCTCGGATTGCCGCTGACGCTGATCGTGCTCTTCGCCGGCGTGCCCCTGATCGTCACCTTCTGGCCGCTCAGCCAATGAGAGCGGCGATCAAGGCGTGGTGAGCGCCGTGGTCTCGCAAGGCGCCGGCGTGGTGCCGGCTTCGGGGACGACATAGCGGCCGTCGCAGACGCTAACCGCGGGCGGCACCTTCGTCCGCTCGAACGCGTCATAGCCCTTCTTCAGATCGGTCCAGAACGCAGCCCAGGGATAGCCGCGACGCATCTCGAGATTGCGCTCACTCATCCGGAACGGAAAGGAATGCACTTGGAAGGCGCCCTGGCCTTTGTCGAGCGCCGCTGTGACGAGCCGCCAAATTTCGTCGACGACCGCGTCTGTCATGGCGTAGCAGCCGATCGAGAGACAGCCGCCATGCACCATGAGGAAGGTGCCGGTGCGCCCATGGGCGCGGTCGAACTCGTTCGGGAAAGCCGAGATTGAAGGAGCGGTGCCAGCGGCTGTTCGGGTTCAGCTGCTCTTTCGTCACCGAATAGAAGCCTTCCGGAGACTGGCGGTCGCCTTCCCTGAATTTGGGACCGAGGCGGCCCGACCAGAGGCAGATCGGATAGGTGGCGAAGTGCTGAAAGCGCCCGTCTTTCTCGATCCAGAGCTCAAGCTCCAATTCCAACTTGAAGATGCGGACGAAGATCGGGGCGCCGAGTGCAAGGCCCTTCGCCTGTAGGCGCTCGTCAAATTTCACAAGGTCGGGGGTTCCCGGCAGGGGGGCGCCCATTCCCACATGCCGTTTGTTATCAAGCCGCGTGAAGGCGATGGTGGCGCGGTCGATGAGGCGCTGGGCCTCCGGGCTCATGAGGAACAGCACGCCGGCGACGGCGCCGGCCACGAGGAGAAGCAGAACCGCGTAACGCAGCATGGGCTCATGTTGCGGAGAAGCGAGGCAATCCCGTGGCGGAGGCTAGCGCTTCTCTTTCGGAGGTGCCGGGTTAGCGGGACCGAGGGTGAAGGCCTTTGTCATCGATTTCGCCGGGCCGAAAGTCAGGCCGTACCAGCTGCCGAGCGGCTTGCCGAGGGCGTCTGGGTCGCGGGGGCCGGCGGAGGCATAGTGCACGGGCGGCGGATTACGCGGCGCGGCGACGACAGGGAGTTTTTCGAAGGGCGGGCACGGACCGGCGGGGTCGGCCCTGACGCCATTCACGAATTCAGCATTGACGAGATAACGCTTCTCGCAGACGGCGATCCTCGGCGGCTGGCGCGTCACCTCGAAATAATCGTAGCCCTCCTTCAGATTGGTCCAGAAGGGATACCAATCTTCGTCCTTGTGCTTCTCCATGTTGGCCGTCGTCATGCGGAATGGATAGGAGTGCACCTGGAAATATCGCTGGCCGCCTTTAAGCGCCTCGCGCGCGAGCACGTAGATCTCCTCGACGAGACCGTCGGTCATGGCGAAGCAGCCGCGGGATTTGCAATCGCCATGCACCATGATGTCGCCGCCGGTGCGGCCATGGGCGCGGTCATAGGCGTTGGGGAAACCGATGTTGAAGGCGAGGTAATATTGGCTGCGCGGATTCAGCTGGTCCCCGGAGACGACGTAGAAGCCTTCCGGCGTTTGCCGGTCGCCCTCATTGATTTTCGGGCCGAGCTTTCCGGACCAATCGCAGATCGGATAGGTCTTGAAGTGATAGTAGCGGCCGTTCTCCCGCTGCTTCCAGATCTCGAGCTCGGACTCGGCCTTGAACACACGGATTAGGAGCGGCGATTGCTCGGTCATGCCCTTTTGGGCAAGGAGAGCACGCGTCTGCGCGGGCAGCGGCTTCATGTAGGCCGGCGAAAAACCCCCGCACCCACCTAAGACGCAAACCGCGACTAGCGCGCCAGCCGAAGCGGCGGCTTTTACTATACCTGAGCGAAGCATACGCAGTGCCCCGTTGCGCACCTCGTTCAAGATCGGGCCTCACAGGTTAAGGTGACGTTAGCGCGGCCAAGCTTTGTCAGGCCGTCGCACCCCCCTCAGCCAGCTAATGCCGATCATAGCGCCGTTAGGGGCGGAATAGGACCCCAAAAAGGGGTTTTTCATCTCGGGCGGCTATTGCCGCGCCCGGCCGATATCGAGGAATTTCTGCCGCCGGGCCTTCCTGATCTCCTCCGGAGACATCCCGTCATACTCGGTAAGCGCCGCGGCGATGATATTTCCGGTTGCGGTCACCACCTCTCGCCCGTCGCGATGCGCACCCCCTGTCGGTTCGGGGATAATTCCATCGATAATTCCGAGCTTTAACAGATCCTGAGCGGTGATCTTCATGTTGGTGGCGGCGTCGACCGCGCGGGTGGAATCCCGCCACAAAATCGAGGCTGCCGCCTCCGGCGAAGCGACCGTATAGATGGCATGCTCGAGCATATAGACCCGGTTGGCGGTGGCGATGGCGACCGCCCCGCCCGAGCCCCCTTCCCCGACAATGACGGCGACGATCGGCACGCCGATGGCGAGGCAGGTATCGGTGCAGCGGGCAATGGCCTCGGCCTGGCCGCGCTCCTCGGCGCCGATGCCGGGATAGGCTCCGGCAGTATCGATCAAGCTCACGACGGGGAGCGAGAAGCGGTCGGCCATCTGCATCAGCCGCTGCGCCTTCCGGTACCCCTCGGGGCGGGCCATGCCGAAATTATGGCGGATGCGCCCCTCGGTGTCGGAGCCCTTCTCATGGCCGACGACCATAACGCTCCGCCCGCGCAAGCGGCCGATGCCGCCGAGAATGGCCTGGTCCTCGCCGAAATAGCGATCGCCGGAGAGCGGGGTGAAATCCTCGATCAGACCTTCGATGTAATTGTTGAAATGCGGCCGCTCGGGGTGGCGGGCGACTTGCGTTTTCTGCCAAGGGCTGAGCTCCGCATAAGCCTCTTCAAGCGCCTCGCGCGCCTTTGCCTCAAGCTTCGCCAATTCCTCCTCGATCGAGACCGAGCGCTGGTCAGAGGCGAGCGCCTTCAGCTCGGCAACCTTGCTCTCAAGCTCGGCAATGGGTTTCTCGAAATCGAGATAGGTACGCATTTTTAGAGGAATGTCTCCTTAGCGGCCGGTTTTTGCCGCTGCCGCGCCAAAGCGGCCCGGAATATGAGGGTTAAGTGGCTTTGGCGGCGAAGCCTGTCAACCTGCCCTCCCCGGCTGGGGCCTTTCAGATCCGGCAGTTTAGCGCCGTTTCGTTAAGCGGAGCTGAGCCAGGGGGTGGTGTTCCTCGACGAGGCGGCGGAGGCGCTCCTCGATGACGTGCGTATAGATCTGCGTCGTCGAAATGTCGGCGTGGCCGAGGAGCTGCTGCACGGTGCGAAGATCGGCGCCGCGCTCCAGCATGTGGCTGGCGAAAGCGTGCCGGAGCACATGCGGTGAGACGCGCGATGCCTCGATGCCGGCGGCGGCGGCAAGCCCCTTCAGGTCCTGACCGAAGCGCTGGCGGGTGAGCGGTTGCGACCCATTTCCGGGGAACAGCCACGAGGATGGGGCGCGGCCGTCTCGCTCGTCGTCCGTGACGGCGGCGAGGTGAACGGCGATGGCAGCCCGCGCCGCCTCGTTCAACGGGACGAGACGCTCGCGCCCGCCTTTTCCTTTGATGGTGAGGACCCGATCGTCGCTGACGAGCACGTTGCGCGACAGCGACAAGAGCTCCGAGACGCGCAAGCCCGTGGCGTAGAGCGTCTCGATCAAAGCGTGCATGCGGAGCGCGCGCCGCCGAGGTGCGCCGCTATTCGCCGCTTCTGCCGCTTCCGCCGCGGCGCCGATCAGGGCCTCGACTTCGGCGAGCGAGAGGAGCTTCGGCAGCGGCCGCCCGAGCTTCGGGCTGTCGATGCCGGAGCTTGGATCCTCGCCGCGCAAGCCTTCGGCCAACAGGAAGCGGAAGAATTGGCGAATGGCGGAGAGCTTTCGCGCGCGGGAGGTCGGCGCCAGCCCCTTGCGGCTGAGCTCGGCGAGATAGGTGCGCAGCTCCTGGGCCGATGCATCGTGCGCGCTTGAGCGCTTCGATTTCAGGAAGGCGAGGAAATCGCCGAGGTCGTGGCGGTAGGCTTCGATGGTCTTGGCGGCAGCGCCCCGCTCGGCGGTGAGCATGTCGAGAAACAGACCGAGCTCGGAAGGCCGCTCCTTGCCCGCCTCGCCCCCCTTCGCCAACTCACCGCCTCCCAGCGGCTGGCCAATGCGCGGCGAGCGCCTCAAGCGCAAGCCCCCTCGCCTCGGCATCGAGACCGACGCGCCGGAGCGCCCGCAATGAATCTCCTAGCGCGATGAGATGCGCGCCGGGCGCGCCATCCGGACCGAGCGCCGCGGCGACGAGCAAAATGGTGCGGCCGACCTCGCCGCGTTCCGCTGCGTCCTTCAGGCCGCTGAGGAGCCCGGTCTCCGGCAGATAACCGCCTTCCGGCGGGGGCGAGCGACCGGCATAGTCCCAGAGCGGGATCGGAACGTCCTCGCCGAGCGCATCGAGCACGGTGACGAGGCGTTGCAGCACCGGCCCCGGCAGATGCGAGCGCGTGGCGATCTCGACACCCGCCTCGAGGGCGGCGCGGTTCCGCCCGCCGGAGGGATCGAGCGCGCCGAGCAAAAGCTGCCAGCTCTGCACGGCATCGCCGCCATTCTCGACCCAGGCCCAGGCGGCTTCCCGCTCTCCAGCGAGCGCGGCGATGCGGACACCGGTCTCGGCAAAGTTCGAGGCCTTGGCGTCGCCGGCGAGATCGACGCTCTCTTCCGACAAAGCGGCGGCGATGGCGCTTTCGATGCCGGCGTCTCGCGCACTGGCGAGCAGCGCATCGATGGCCTCGGCGCGGAGCTTTGGAGAGTCCTGCGCGCCCAAGGCGACGAACAGCTTGGCGCGGAGCGCCGAAGCGCCGTCCGCCGAATCCGGAAGCTTTGGAACGGCTTTCCGATAGATCTCGGCGAGTTTATCCCCCTCGAGGATATTGAGGGCGGCCGCCCGCTCTGCCGCGGCGAGCCGCTCTTCGGGCGGAAGCGATGCGTCGCGCGCCAGAAAATAGAGATCCTCGGCGCTTGCCTTCGCGGCCGAGCCTCCGCGGCGCTTCCCGACGCGATCGAGCTGTTTCATCGAGATGCCGGCAAGCTCGGCGAGTTCCGCCATGCGGCCGGCTCGCCGAAGCCCGGCGGCGCGCGCCTCGCGTTCCGCCTCGTCATGCGCGGCCCCGGTCACGAGTGCGCGCGCAGTCAAACCTGCCAGCGTTGGTGAAGGAGAGGGCAGCGGCGCCTTCTCGATGAGAGCGCGAAGCGCACCGGGATCGAGACCACGCCAAAGGTCTTGCGGAAGGGCGCCGGCCCCCGTGCCGGCGGAGGGCGTGGGCGAAGATAGGCGCGGACGCGGCATCTCCTCGGGCGCCATGGATGGCGGCGCCTCGTGAGCAGGCGGCGCCATCCCCTCGCCAGGGCCGGGCGGCATGTCATAGCCGCGATCGTAGCCACGCGGGGCCGGCCGTGCCTGGGGACGAAGATCGAGCGGCGGCTCCGAATAATCCTCGCGGCCCGCTCCTTCCGGGTAGCCGATGCCGGGCTCCGCCCCGCGCGGCAGCGGCGCTTGCGGCGCGGATCGCTGCGGGGGCGGCGCTTCCGGCGCGGGCGCCTCGCCTTCGAGCACCGGCAATTCACGCCGCTCGATCTGCGCCTCTGCACCCGCAGCGGCAAGAATGGCGATGCAGAAGAAAAGGGCGGAAAGCCGCCGGCTGCTATTCCGTGCGCACCTTGACGCCGCGCAAGGATTTCGAAATTTCCTTCGGCACGGGCTGGAAATATTCGGCGAGCACATAGAGGCTTCCAGTGATGACACCGGCAATGACCCCTAGAACGAAGAGGAGACGGAAGAGGGTGGGCATTGGCGCTCGATACCTTAAGCGTCTTCTAGTCCCGAACCGGGCACGATTATGACCCCGTCCCTAACATCTCCTTATTT
The DNA here is from genome assembly GCA_963786425.1 of uncultured Alphaproteobacteria bacterium. GTDB lineage: Bacteria > Pseudomonadota > Alphaproteobacteria > Rhizobiales > Methyloligellaceae > Methyloceanibacter. The sequence continues at coordinate 79,631 of CAWAZB010000004.1, forward strand.
TCCACGATCTTGGCTGATTCGAAAGCCCGTTGTCAGCATGCCAGATTCGTGGAACCGTGCGCCGCGCGGAGCGCCAAAGGGCTGACGCCAAACGGATGAGCGAAAGACCGGCCGGGCGCAAGAAGGACAGCAAGGAGAGGCGTGCTTCCATTCGGGAGGCGCTTCGGACGCGGAGCGTCGTCTTGATCGGTCTGATGGGCGCCGGCAAGACCGCCGTCGGCAAGCGTCTCGCCGCCCGGCTCGAGCTTCCCTTCACCGACGCCGACAGCGAAATCGAGGCGGCGGCCGGGGAGAGCATCCGCGATATCTTCGCGCAGCATGGCGAGCCCTATTTCCGCGACGGCGAGGCGCGGGTGATCGCGCGCCTGTTGCGGAACGGCTCGCAGGTGCTCGCGACCGGCGGCGGCGCCTATATGAACGCCGGCACCAGAGAGAGCATCAAAGCGCATGGCATCTCGGTGTGGCTGAAAGCGGAGCTGCCGGTGCTGCTCAATCGCGTCCGCCGGCGCGATCACCGGCCGCTTCTTGGCCGGCAAGGACCCGCAAACGGTGATGCGCGATTTGATGAAAGAGCGCTATCCGGTCTATGCCGAGGCGGATATCACCGTGGTCAGCCGCGATGTGCCGCATGAGGTGATCGTCGAGGAGGTCATCGAGGCGCTCAGCGCCTGGCTCGACAATGACACCGCGAAGCAACACCGGGCCGAGACGAGTAGAAACGAATGATGCGAGAAGATGTGCCGGAAGATGTGGCGGAGCGCGGGAAGATCGTGGTCAGAGTGGACCTCGAAGACCGCGGCTACGACATCGACATCGGCAGCGATATCCTTGGCGACAGCGCGGCGGCGATCGAGCGCATCCTGCCTGACGCGCGCTTTGCCGTGGTCAGCGATGCGAATGTCGCCCCGCTTTATCTCGATGCGCTGAAATCCGCGCTGTCGTCGCGGGGCGGCTATCTCGGCGAGATTGTCGTGCCCGCCGGCGAAGCGAGCAAGAGCTTCCCGGTTCTGGCGCGGGTCTGCGAAGATTTGCTGAAGCTCGGCGTCGAGCGCGGCGATGCCGTGATCGCGCTTGGCGGCGGCGTCGTCGGCGATCTTGCCGGCTTTGCCGCGAGCATTCTTCGGCGCGGCGTCCGCTATGTGCAGGTGCCGACATCGCTCCTGGCCCAAGTCGATTCCTCGGTCGGCGGCAAGACCGGCATCGACACGCCGCAAGGCAAAAATCTGATCGGCGCGTTCCACCAGCCTTCGCTGGTGATCGTCGATCCTACCGTGCTGGCGACGCTGCCGCCGCGCGAGTTCCGCGCGGGCTATGCCGAAATGATGAAATACGGTCTCCTCGGCGATACCGAGTTTTTCGCCTGGCTTGAGCGGGATTGGCAGAAGATCTTCGCCGGCAACCCGCACGCCTTGCTTCAGGCGATCGCCACGAGCTGCCGCGCCAAGGCCGCCATCGTCGCGGCCGATGAGCGGGAGGAAAGCGGCAAGCGCGCTCTCCTCAATCTCGGCCACACTTTCGGCCATGCGCTCGAAGCTTTCGCCGGCTATTCCGACCGGCTGCTGCATGGCGAGGCGATCGCCATCGGCATGCGGCTCGCTTTCACCTTCTCGGTGGAGAAGGGATTGTGCCCCGAACTCGACGCGAAGCGCGTCGAGCGGCATCTTGCGGATGTCGGCCTGCCGAGCAAGATTGCCGAAATCCCTGGCGAGCGGCCGAGCCCGGAGCAGCTGCTCGAGCTGATGCGCCAAGACAAGAAGGTCAAAGGCGGCAAGCTCGCACTCGTGCTGGTGCGCGGCATCGGCAAGGCATTTGTCGAGCCGGACGTTTCGCCGGAGGCCTTGCGCGATTTCCTCGCGCGAGAGTGCAAGGTTTAGCACTCAAGAAATGGCGCTCAGGAGTTCGTGGGTTCCTCGCCGGGAGCGAGCGCCGTGACGGCGAGCGCGTGAACCTTGCCTGCGAGTTCCTCGGCGAGCACGGCGTTGACCATGCGGTGACGCTCAAGCCGCGACTTGCCGGAGAAGGCGTCAGAGACCACATAAAGGCTGAAATGACTTTCGCCGGTGCCGGGCGAGGAAGCGTGCTCGGCATGGCGATGCGAATCGTTGACGACGCGCAGCGCCACGGGGGCAAAGGCCGACGTCAACTTTTCCCTGATACTCTGTTCGACGGACATTCCCGCTCAACATAGCGCCTCACACGCGGTGCGGCCATGCTTGTTCTGGCCATGACCGGCTCCCATAATGATCTGAGCATGAAACTCGACTCGAAATTTTTCGACCGCTTGCGGGTGAAGCCGGAAGACAACCGGCTGATGCACGAAACCACGCCCACCTGTGATTGGGAGGATTGCGTCGAGCTGGGACTCTATCCGGCGCCGAAGGGCCGCGGGAAGGAAGGTCAATATCACCGCTATTGCCTCGAGCATGTGCGGCAATACAACAAGACCTACAATTATTTCGCCGGCATGCCGGACGAAGAGGTGGCGCGGCATCAAAAGGCCGATCTTACCGGCCATCGGCCGACTTGGTTTGTCGGCGTCAATAGCTGGGGCAAGAACCGCTTTGCCCGCGCCGCGGCAGCGGCCCGAAGAGGCATGGGCTACAGCTTCGGTACGGAGGATCCGCTCAATGTCTTCCGCGAGGATCAGGCGAATGGCGCCCCGAAGGCGGAGCCCGTGCGTCCGCTTCGCCGCCTCGAGCGGAAATGCCTGCGCCAGCTCAATCTAGAGGACGGCGCCACGAAGGCCGAGGTCAAGGCGCGCTTCAAGGACCTCGTAAAGATGCACCATCCCGACCGGAATGGCGGCGATCGCCGCTCCGAGGACAAGTTGCGCGAAGTGATCCAAGCTTATAATTATCTGAGACAGGCAGGCCTCGCGTGAGCGGCGTAAAGCGGCTCGGCCTTTTCGGGCAAGACGCACGAGAAGCGCGGGCGAGGCGCTAAAATCAGTGACAGGCTCGTATTGCTCATGACACTTGCTGCTGCCACACCCGGCGCCGGAACGCCGGATATGAGCGTTTCGGTGCGTCAAGTCTTCGGCATCGATACCGATCTCGAAGTGCCGGCTTATTCGCAGGCGGACGAGCACGTCCCGGACGTCGATACGGACTATCAGTTCAATTCAGACGTCACGCTCGCGATCCTCGCCGGCTTCAAGCACAACCGCCGAGTGATGATTCAGGGCTATCACGGCACCGGCAAATCGACGCATATCGAGCAGGTGGCGGCGCGCCTGAACTGGCCCTGCATGCGCATCAATCTCGACAGCCATGTTAGCCGCATCGACCTCGTCGGCAAGGATGCGATCGTCATCCGCGACGGGATGCAGGTGACCGAGTTCCGCGAAGGCATCCTCCCTTACGCGCTGCAAAGCAACACCGCTCTCGTCTTCGACGAATATGATGCGGGGCGGCCGGATGTGATGTTCGTCATCCAGCGCGTGCTCGAAGTTTCGGGCAGGCTGACCTTGCTCGATCAGTCGAAAGTCATCAGGCCGCATCCGGCCTTCCGCCTGTTCGCAACCACCAACACGATCGGCCTCGGGGATACGAGCGGCCTCTATCACGGCACGCAGCAGATCAATCAGGGCCAGATGGACCGCTGGTCGATCGTCGCGACGCTCAATTATCTGCCGCATGAGGACGAGGTGAACATCGTCCTTGCCAAGGCGAAGAGCTGGAACAATGAGGCCGGCCGCAAGATCGTCGGCAATATGGTGCGCGTCGCCGAGCTGACCCGCAACGGCTTCATGAATGGCGACCTTTCCACCGTCATGAGCCCGCGCACAGTCATCACTTGGGCCGAGAATGCCGAAATCTTCGGCGATGTCGGCACGGCCTTTGCTCTGAGCTTCCTCAACAAATGCGACGAGCTGGAGCGGGGGCTGATCGCCGAATTCTATCAGCGCTGCTTCGGAGAGGATCTGCCGCAATCGACGGCCAACGTCGCGCTGAGCTGATCATGCCGCTGACAAAGCGAAAAGACGCGCCGCTCGATCCCTTCAAGCGGTCAGTTACGCTCGCGACCCGCTCTCTCGCGCGTGACGCCGGCATGGAAGTGATCTTCACCAACGAGCCTCCTGGTCTTGCCGGCAAGACCGCCCGCATTCCGGAGCCGTCGCGCGTGCCGACGCGAAACGAGATCGCCGTGATCCGCGGCCATGCCGATGCCGCGGCCCTCTCCGTCGCCTGTCACAATTTCGAGCTGCATCAGCGCCTCGCTCCCACAGGCGGAGAGGCGCGCGCCGTATTCGAGGGCATCGAGCAGGCGCGCGTGGAAGCGATCGGCGCGACACGCCTGACCGGCGTCGCCTCGAATCTCGCCGCGCGGCTAGAGCAGCGCTATGAGCGGAGCCGCCTCGCCGAAGCGAAGGAGCGGGCGGAGGCGCCGCTTGCGGACGCGCTGTCGCTCCTTGTGCGCGAACGGCTCACCGGCCAGCCTCCCCCGGCAAATGCGCGCGCCATCGTCGATCTCTGGCGTCCCTTCGTCGAGGGGCGGGCGAAGTCGCTGCTCGACCGCATGTCCGGCACCATCTTCGACCAGGATTTCTTCGGCCGGCTTGCGCGCGAGGTCTTGGCCGCGCTCAATCTTGCCGACCAGCTCGACGACAGCGGCAAGGAAGAGACGGAAGGCGAGAGCGAGAACGAACCCTCGGCCGCCGACGATCAGGATGACAGCGCCGACAGCCAGGCGCAGTCGGACATGTCGGCCGAAAGCCGGGACGAGCAGGATCAGGCGAGCGAGGACGCTTCAAATCAGGAAGATGGCGGCTCCGACCAGTTCGACGCCAACGACTCGCCCGAAGGCATGCGCCGGCCGCAGCCCTGGCGTCCGAATTTCTCTGTTCTCGATGATCCGGACGCCTTCGGCTACAAGGTCTTCACCCGCGGCTTCGACGAGATGCTCGGCGCCGAAGAGCTTTGCGACACGGACGAACTCGAGCGCCTTCGCGCCTTTCTCGACAAGCAGCTGGTGGCGCTGCACGGCGCGGTCGCGCGCTTGGCCAACCGTCTCCAGCGCCGGTTGCTGGCGCAGCAGAACCGCGGTTGGGATTTCGACCTCGACGAGGGAATGATCGACGCCGCGCGGCTTGCCCGTGTCGTCGTCGATCCCATGCATGCGCTCTCCTTCAAGCAGGAGCGGGAGACCAAATTCCGCGATACCGTTGTCACGCTCCTCCTCGACAATTCCGGCTCGATGCGCGGCCGTCCCATCATGGTGGCCGCTTGCTCGGCCGATATCCTTGCAAGGACGCTTGAGCGCTGCGGGGTGAAGGTCGAGATTCTCGGCTTCACCACCCGCGCCTGGAAGGGCGGCCATGCGCGCGAGCAATGGCTCGGCGCCGGCAAGCCCGCGCTTCCCGGCCGCCTCAACGATCTTCGCCACATCGTCTACAAGGCAGCGGACGCGCCCTGGCGCCGGTCGCGGCGCAATCTCGGTTTGATGATGCGAGAGGGATTGCTGAAGGAAAATATCGACGGTGAAGCGCTCGCCTGGGCGCATAGCCGCCTGCTCGCGCGCCCCGAGCAGCGGCGCATTCTGATGATGATCTCCGATGGCGCGCCGGTCGACGATTCGACGCTTTCGGTAAATTCAGGCTCCTATCTTGAGCGGCACCTCCGGCAGGTGATCGAAGAGATCGAAACCCGCTCTCCGGTCGAGCTCGTCGCCATCGGCATCGGCCATGACGTGACGCGCTATTACCAGCGGGCCGTCACCGTTACCGATGCGGAGGAGCTTGCCGGCGTGATGACCGACAAGCTTGCCGAACTTTTCGACGAGGACATGGCCGCGCGGGAGCTCCATCGCTCCGCGCCGAAGCTCTCCCGGCGGCAGGCCGGGAAGCGCCGCCTCAACTAGACCCGAGCGGCGCCGCGTGACCGTGAAAATTCCCTCATTGCTCCGGCTTGCGCTTGCCGCGCTTGCCTTCACGCTGGCGCCAGGAAGCGAGGCGCTGGCGCAGAAGCCGCTGCAGCCTCTCGCGGCGACCGAGCCGATTGCAATCACCGCCATCCCCATCGACTTCGATCGCGACCACCCCGAGCGACGCGATTTCGGCAAGCTGACCTATCGCGGCGGCCTCAACCTCTTCGGCAAATCTCAGTATTTCGGGGGCTATTCGACCATCGCCTTGGATGCGTCCGGGGCATCGCTGCTTGCGCTGTCCGATGCCGGGACCTGGCTTCGCGCCGAGCTCGATCATGACGGACGCGAGCTGAAGGGGATTGGCGAAGCGAGCATCGGACCGATCCTCGGGCGGAACGGCGAGCCGCTCCTTGCCGACGTTGAGCGTGATTCCGAGGGGATGACGCTCGTTAAGGGCGACACCAGGAACGGCACCGTCCTCGTCTCTTTCGAGCGGAAGCACCGCATCGAAGAATACCCCTTCACGCCGGAGCGCTTCGGGCCGCCGAAAGGAACGCTGAAGCTGCCGCAAGAAGCAGCGCGGATGTCGCAGAACCGCGGCATCGAGGCCTTGGCGCGCATCCCGTCCGGGCGCTTGGCTGGAACCGTCGTCGCCATCTCCGAGCGTTATCCCGACAAGGACGGCAATCTCCGCGGTTGGATGCTCGGCGGCAAAGGCGCGGGACCGATCCGCTTCAAGGCGCGGGGCGGTCTCGACATCACCGACATCGCCGCGCTTCCCGATGGCGGCCTCGTTCTGCTCGAGCGCCGATTCCGCTTAAGCGAAGGGCTGAAGATCCGGATTAGGCGCATCGACGGCGGCGAGCTTCGCCCCGGCGCGCTTCTCGACGGAGAGGTGCTGCTGGAAGCGACGGACCTCTACAACATCGACAATATCGAGGGCATCGCCGCTCACCGCGCGGCGAATGGCGAGACGATCCTGACGCTGATCTCTGATGATAATTTCAGCCCGCTGCAGCGGACGCTGCTGCTGCAATTTGCGCTGGCTGATAGGTAGGTCGGTCTGGCCGCGACGCGGCCGGCAGCACTCAGCCTTGAGCGGCCTCGCCCTGCGGAGCCTGAACCTTTGCCAGCTCGCGCTTCAGGCGGCGAGCCTTCAGCGACAGGTCGTCCTCGCGCGCCTTCGCCAGAAAACCGTCAAGGCCGCCGCGATGCTCGACCGACCGGAGCGCGGCGGCGCTGATGGTGAAGCGGACGCGCTTCTTCAGCTGCTCGCTGACCAGCGTGACGCTGCAGAGATTGGGCAGGAACCGGCGCTTGGTCCTGCGCTTCGCGTGGCTCACATTATTGCCGGTGAGCACGGCCTTGCCGGTCAGCTCGCAGCGACGGGCCATCGTTCGATCCTCGTCTATATATCCTGAGTTGGACGGCGCGAGCGCTAAGGCTTCACGCGGAAATCGGCCGGAGATATACGGGGGCGGCGGAAGGGGGTCAAGTCGCGAACCCCTGCAATCTCACAATTGACGAATTCTGCGAATAACCCGAATTTTTCGGGAGATCGTGGTTCGCACATTTTCCCGGACAGGTTCAAGCCCCCATGACCTGGCGACGCATCTTCACTCTTGCAGCGCTGACGGTGCTGGCGATCGCGCCGGCAGGCCCCGCCATACCCGAAGACGCCGCGAGCTCCGACAAGCACATCACAGCCTCATACCGCGTCGATGTCGGCCGGCTGAATCTCGGCACCTTCCGCCTGACGACCGTGGTTCGCGGGCAGAATTACGAGATGCGGGGAGAGGGGCGCTTCCAGATCCTGCAGGGCCTGATTTACAGATGGACGGGCTCCACTTCGAGCAATGGACGCTTCGCCCGCGGCAATCCGCAGCCGGCGACGTATGCGCTGAATTACCGGGGCTCTAAAAGCGGCCAGCTGCGCATGACCTTCGAGGGCGGCGCCGTCAGCGAGGTCTCCATGGTGCCGCATTACCAGCCGAGCCCGCACATCGTGCCCGTGCAGAAAGAACAGCTCGAAGGCGTGCTCGACCCCATGTCGGCGGCGTTTCTCTATGCACGGTCGGACAACCCCGACGGCGACCTCAATGTCTGCAACCAAGTCGTGCCGGTCTTCGACGGCCAGCAACGCTTCGATCTCGTGCTGACGCCGAAGCGGACCGAGAGGCTCGACAAGACGAGGTCCACCGGCCATGCGCGCGTGGCCGCCGTATGCCAGGTGAAGTTCGTGCCGATCTCCGGCTACCAGCCGGACAATCCCGGCATCAAGCAATTGACGCTGACGAACGACATCGAGGTTTGGCTCGTCTCGCTGCCCGGCACGGACATGTATGTGCCTTACCGAATCGTCCTGCCGACGGCGATCGGCTTCGGTTCGGCGACCTCGCTGTCGTTTCAGGTCTCGAACGGCGCGCGGCGGGCGAGCCTCGACTAAGCGTTTTGAGGCGACGAACGGCAAAGCGTTAACGCGCGACGCCTAAATCCCAACATGTGGTGGTGAACAGACGCCGAAGATTAACCCTCCCCTGATTCGTCGCCTGTCCGTTCCCGATGCTTTCCGGGTCTTCGGCGCCTCGCGGAAAGGTCCCGTGACAAGATATAGCGTGTGCGGCAGGGAGTGAGCGGAGATGCATCGGCGCCCGCACCGCCGTGGCTGGAACGAAATCCGAATGAAGCGAGTCAGCGATTCGCGCACGGTTCGTTCCTGGACCGTTCTGGAGCGGCTTGAGGGTTGACGTTGGCCGCGCACCATATCTAGGAGAACGCATGCCTCCGCCCAAAGTCGCGATCGCCAAAGACCCCATGCGCGGGCGGGGCGTGACCGCCGTCCTCGGCCCTACCAATACCGGCAAGACGCATCTCGCCATCGAGCGCATGCTCGCGCATGAGGTCGGCATAATCGGCCTGCCGCTGCGCCTGCTCGCCCGGGAAGTCTACGACAAGGTGGCCGCCAAGGTCGGCGCCGAGCAAGTGGCGCTGATCACCGGCGAGGAAAAGATCAAGCCGGCCGCGGCCCGCTTCTATGTCTGCACCGTGGAGGCGATGCCGCTCGAGCTCGAAGCGGATTTCGTGGCCATCGACGAGATCCAACTCGCCGGCGACGGAGAGCGCGGCCATGTCTTCACCGACCGGCTGTTCCATGCGCGCGGGCTGAACGAGACCTTGGTGCTCGGCGCCGCAACCATGCGCGATGCCATTCGCGAATTGCTGCCGGCAGCCAACATCATTTCGCGCCCGCGCCTCTCCACGCTCAACTATGCCGGCGACAAGAAGATCACCCGCCTTCCCCGGCGCTCCGCCATCGTCGCCTTTTCCGCCAACGACGTTTACGCTATCGCCGAGCTTGTCCGCCGCCAGCGCGGTGGCGCGGCGGTGGTGCTCGGGGCGCTCTCCCCGCGGACGCGGAATGCCCAGGTCGCGCTTTATCAGAACGGCGATGTCGATTTCCTGGTGGCGACCGACGCCATCGGCATGGGACTGAATCTCGATCTCGATCACGTGGCCTTCGCCGGTTTGCGCAAATTCGACGGGCATTCGCATCGCAATCTGACCCCTGGCGAGCTCGGCCAGATCGCCGGGCGCGCCGGCCGCTACATGAATGACGGCACCTTCGGCGTCACCGGCCAAATGGAGCCGTTCTCGCCCGAAACGATCGACCGGCTGGAGAATCACAGCTTCGATCCCGTAGGGCTTTTGCAGTGGCGCAACCGGAAGCTCGACGTCGCTTCCATCGAGAGCCTGAAGGAGTCCTTGCGGGTTGCGCCGGATCATCCGCGCCTGATGCGCTCGCGCATGGTCGACGATGTGATCGCCCTCGAAAATGTCAGCCAGGACACTCCCATCCGCGATCTGGCGAGCAGCAGGGCTACCGTCGCCCTCCTCTGGGACATGTGCCAGATCCCCGACTACCGGAAGATCTCGCCGGCGAGCCATGCCGAGATCGTTTCCACACTGTTCCGCTTCGTCGCCGAGGACGGGAAGATCCCTGCCGAATGGTTCGCCCGGCAGGTTGCGCTTGCCGACCGCAGCGACGGAGATATCGACACGCTGTCGAGCCGCCTCGCGCAGATCCGCACCTGGACCTTCGTCTCGCATCGCGCGGAATGGCTCGACGATCCGGAAGGGTGGCAAGCCCGCACCCGGGCGATCGAAGACAGTCTGTCCGACGCGCTGCATGAAAGGCTGACCATGCGCTTCGTCGACCGGCGCACCAGCGTGCTGATGCGGCGCCTGCGCGACCGCGAGGAGCTGGTCGCGGACATCGACGCCGAGGGGCGCATCGTGGTGGAAGACCATTATGTCGGACGCCTGGATGGCTTTCGCTTCACGCCCGACAGCCATGGCGACGGCATTCACAGCCGTGCCGCGCGTCACGCGGCGACGAGGGTGCTTGCACGTGAGCTTACCGCAAGGACCGACGCACTTGCTTCCGCTGCCGATAATGACATCTCGCTCGGTCCTGACGCGCGCATCCGCTGGGCGGGAAGCGAGGTCGGCCGTCTCGAACGCGGCGACAATCCCCTTTCCCCGAGGATCGTCGTGATCGCCGATGAGCAGCTGCCGCTGCCCGACCGGGAGCGGGTGCAGAGACGGCTCGAAGATTGGCTCTCGGCGCTCTTGCGGCAAAGGCTCGGCACTTTGCTCGGCTTGAAAGAGGCGAGCGACCTCACCGGGCTTGCCCGCGGTCTCGCCTTTCGCCTGGTGGAATCACTCGGCGCGCTCCGGCGGGACGGCGTCGCGGCGGAGCTTTCCTCACTCGATCAGACCGAGCGGGCGAAGCTCCGCAAATACGGCGTCCGCTTCGGCGCCTTCAACATCTACGTCCCGGCGCTGTTGAAACCTGCCGCGGCAGAATTGCTGCTTTCACTTTGGGCGCTGCATTCGACGGAAATGCGCAGCGCCGACGTGGGTGCGCTCCCGGAACGTCCGCAACAAGGGCTCACCTCGGTACCGGCCGACAACCAGCTGCCGGAAGCCTATTGGCACGCCGCCGGCTTTCAGCGGTTCGGCACAAGGGCCGTGCGCATCGACATGCTGGAGCGGCTCGCCGATATGATCCGCGAGCGGATCGCCTGGCGCGTCCCAAAGGAGCCGGCCGGCATCGCGGACGAAGCGAAGGGCATCCCCCCGGCGCCGGAGGCGCCCCCGTCCGGGGCGACGGGAGATGGCGGCTTTCGTGTCTCGCCGGAACTGATGTCGGTGGTCGGCTGCTCGGGCGATGAGTTCGCCTCAATTTTAAGGGCCTTCGGCTTTCGCTCAGAACGGAAGAATGTGCAGGCGGCCGCGGGCGGTAACGAGCCGCCCTCCTCCGCAGGCCCTGTCGAAGGTGCTGCCGACGATCAAGCCGCAAGCAATGTGGCCGCGGACGAGGCGCGCGCTTTTGATCTGGTCGAGATCTGGCGTCCCCGCAGGCGGAAGATCGAGCAGCACGCGAGCCCTACGAGCACGAAGCCACGGCCGAAATTCAAGGCGCGGAAGCCGGCAGAGCCGCGCCGCGCCGACATGCCCCTTCAGGGTCGAAGCGAGCGAGCCCCGAACAAGCGAAAGGCCTTACCCAAGGACTCCCCCTTCGCGGTGCTTGCCGATCTGAAGCGCAATCTCGAGCTACGCAATCCGGAGAAGCGCTGAGAGCTTGCATGCCCGGGCAGCGGCTGGACAAATGGCTCTGGTGCGCGCGGCTGGTGAAGACCCGAACGGCCGCGGCAAGGCTCATCGAGGCGGGCAAGGTCCGCATCAATGGCACACGCGCGGCGAAGCCGAGCCAGCTGCTGCGCGCCGGGGATGTCGTCACGGCGACCGCCGGGCGCCTCTACGTCGTCCGCGTCGAGGCCGAAGCGGCGAGGCGCGGACCGGCGAGCGAGGCCCGGACGCTGTATCACGATTTAACCCCGCCAATGGTCGCAACTGCCTCCCTATCGCGGTTCGCGGGACGCCTCGGGCCGCGCCCGACGAAGCGCGCGCGCCGCCGCTACGAGGCCATCGAGGCCGAGCAGGAGTGAGCGCTGCCCGCGCCGGCGCGGATAGAAGAAGCGGGGAAGCCTTGTGCTTGTGCTGCTATTCCTATTGGGATAGGCAAGCGCCTCGTTGTCGTGGAAGGCCCGCGGCAGGCGCCGGGCGACATTGTCCCGAGCGGGTGGATGAACGATCGCGATGACCTACATCGTCACTGAAGTCTGCATAAAGTGCAAATACACGGACTGTGTCGAGGTCTGCCCGGTCGATTGCTTCTATGAAGGCGAGAATATGCTCGTCATCCATCCGGATGAGTGCATCGATTGCGGCGTCTGCGAGCCCGAATGCCCCATCGATGCCATCAAGCCGGATACGGAGCCGGGCCTCGACCGCTGGCTGGAGATCAACCGGCAATATTCGGAGACCTGGCCGAACATCACGACCAAGAAGCCGGCCCCTGCCGACGCGGATGAGATGGCGAAGGTCCCCGACAAATTCGATAAGTTTTTCAATCCTGCGCCGGGAGAGGGCGACTAGAGGCCGCGTCCTGAGCGCGGGAGGTTGTTCACCTTGTTGCCAGAAAGTCGCAAATCCGTGGGCGCGAGGCACCACGCTGCGGCACCGTATCCTTCCGAAATTGCTAATTTTGTGTTATAGGTCTTTTTGGATGCCGCATTTGGGCGGCCCAGTCGCACCAGAAGGGCGTCCGCCTATTGGGCGCGCTTATTTTTCAAGCTTAAGCGGAGCTTCTTCCGATCAGGCAACTGAGCGGCGCTGCATGTGTGCCCAATTTATTGGCCTGAAGCGTTGAAGGAGAGCCTTTACCAGGCGACTGGTTCGGACTGATTGGTTTCGAAGGTAGTGGGCGGGTGCTTTCGGTCGATGAGGCTCTTAGCGGAGTGAGAGAGAGTATGCCTGACAAGAAAAAGCCACAGCAGAGACACGGCTTCCGCACCAACGAATATATCGTTTATCCGGCCCACGGCGTCGGCAGGATCGTCGCCATCGAGGAGCAGGAGATTGCCGGAGCGGCGCTCGAGCTCTTCGTCATCAATTTCGAAAAAGACAAGATGACGCTGCGCGTCCCGACCGGAAAGCTCGAAGCGGTGGGCATGCGCAAGCTCTCCGAAGAGAAGATCGTCAAGAAGGCCCTTACCACCCTCAAGGGCAAAGCGCGTATCAAGCGCACCATGTGGTCGCGCCGCGCCCAGGAATATGAGGCGAAGATCAATTCGGGGAATCTCGTCGCCATCGCCGAGGTGGTTCGCGATCTCTATCGCTCAGAGGCGCAGCCCGAACAATCCTATTCCGAGCGGCAGCTCTACGAAGCGGCGCTCGACCGCATGGCGCGCGAAATCGCCGCCGTCGAGCGCACGGATGAGGCAAGCGCCGTCGCCAAGATCGACGATGTGCTGGCGAAGTCCGCGCGGCAGAATAAGGTCGCGGCCGAAGCCGATGCGAGGGGCCGCGCCGCCTAAGCGGTGCTGCCGCCTCTTCGGCGTTTAGACATCAGCGCCACCCATTAGCGCGTGAGCTCAGAGGGGCTTTGCCTCTTCGCGGTCTATCGCCTTTGTCTGCGACAGCGCGGGCAGGATCTCGATTTGCTCGGCATGGGTCGCATCGATGATCGGACCGTGGTACCACTCGACCCAGCCGCGCACGCGAATGCGCTTGCCGGCCAAGGACCGAAGATCGAGCTTTGAGCCTTCGAAATCCTTCTCGTCCTTCAGCGGCACCGAGATCGTAAAGTCGCGGCGCCAATCCTTGTCGAAATTGACATAGAGCCGCGTGCGGCTCGTGCCGATGGCGGCGACAACGCCCTCGACAAGCTGGAAGGAGCGCGTCAACTCCCCGATGCGTTTCGCATCGGCGGCGTCGAGGATTGCATAGCTATCATAACCCCAAAGGCCGAAGCGCTTGCCACGCGCCTCCGCCTCGAGCGCCAAGAGCTTACCTATGCAGGCGCGGTTGTCCGGATAGGAATAGGCGCGGGCAAAGCCCCGCCCCACCATTTCACCTTGCACCCACAGCCGCTCGTCGCCTTTGACGAGAAAGACATGAGCAAGCGCGCGTCCATGCCGGTCGGTGCGGGTGCCGCCATAGCGAAGCTCGATCTCGGCGCCTTCGGCCAAGCCACGCATCGCATCCGTCGCGGCGGCGGCAAGGGTCGCCGGTCCACCGCTCGCGCCTGACGCCGGTACGGACGGCGCCTTGGCGCCGATCAACCGCACAATCGTCCCATCGGTGAGGGACAGCGTCTCTCCGTCCTTTACCTCCGCCACCGTCCGCCGCTCAGGCTCAGAAAGGACGCAGGAGACGCCGCTTGGCGCGACGGCTCCTGCGGGCAAGGTGGCGTAAGCGAGGGAAGCGCAACTCAATGAGAGGAGGAAGACGGCTCTGTCCATGACACTCACCTAAACCTGTAGCCCAAGCGAGAATGTTCCTACTTTGTTCCAACAACTATCAAGTGTCAATCAAAAAGTTGCACGCCAAGCTGTTGGAACAGTAGCGCCATCAAGGCACCTATCGGCGGCCTAGCGCGGCTGATATGTTGCGTCGAAATGAAACTCACAAAGCAAACGAGCTACGCGCTCCGCATCTTGATCCACTGCGCCACGTCGGGCAGCAGGCATGTTCGTGCAGCCGACATCGCTTCAGAGCACGGCATCACCGAATTCAACGTCGCCAAGATTGTGCCGATGCTGGTGCGCGGCGGCTTCATCACCACGAGCCGCGGACGCGCCGGCGGATTGAAGCTTGCCCAGAAGCCCGAGGACATTTCCATCGGCGATGTCATCTCCGTCACCGAAGCAACGCACGTCGTGGCGGAGTGCGGCGGCATGTCACCGCCTTGCGGCCTCCGCCGGGCGGCGCCGATCAACCGCATGCTGGGCGAGGCACTCGAAGCCTTCATCAGCGTCCTCGACAAGCACACGCTTGCCGATCTCGTCGGCACGCGCCGGCGGGACTTGCTCCCGCAGGAGACACGCGACGCCCGCAAGGACCGGATCCCGACGCCGGTCGGCGCTTGAGCGCACCCAACCCTATTTGTTGAGAATGAGCTTCCCGTGCTTCGTGATCCGCAGCACATAGCGGCAATCATTGTGGCCGATGACGATCTGCTTATGATGGCCGAACAGCTCTGAGGAATCGAGCACCGGCACTTCCGGTGAAACCCGGGCGGTTTCGCCGGCGGTGGTGGCGCGCATCGCCTCGGAAGCGGCCGGCTTGCCCCTGCCCTTTTCGTTGTGCCCCTGCATTTTGTTGACTCTAGTTGTCATCATAACTAGAAGGCAAGAGCTAAGAGCGGCCGCCACGTTGCGGCCCGGCGGGGGGCCAGCCAAAGCGCCGGAAGGGCCGAGTAGCCAGCCAGAAGATAAAAACGTTCGGGGGCTTCATGGCTTGGAGATTTTCGGCGCGCCTCGCGGCGCTCATTGTCCTATGCATCATCAGCAGTTCGGTGCCGGCGGAAGAGCGCGGCGCTACCTTTGGCGCGGCGCCCCCTGTCCGCTTCGCCCAGGCGGAGAGCCCGCCCGCAACGACTGAAACTCCTGCCCCCGACGATGCGCATGGCACCTCGACCGAGGAAGCGACCCCGATTCCCCCGGCGGCCGATCAGCCGGCGCCTGAGACGACAGGCAGCCAGGAGCTCGACATCATCACCGTCAGCCCCACCAAACGTGCCGCGAAGAAACCCACGAAGCCGCGGAAGAAAAAGACGACATCCGGCGCGGCATCCGCCGGCGGGGCGACACCTCAGACTGAGGAAACGACGCCCATCAGCATCGACACCGCGGCGCTCGAAACCGCGTGGGGACCCGTCGACGGCTACGCCGCAGGCTTGAGCGCGACAGGCACCAAGACCGGCACCCCGCTGCAAGAGATCCCGCAATCCATCTCGGTGGTGACGAGCGAGGCGATCCGCGATCAAGGCGCGCAGAATTTGCAGGACGCCTTGCGCTACACGGCGGGCGTCGTCGCCGACAGCTACGGCATCGACAGCCGCACCGACTCCCCCATCATACGCGGCACCGAGGCAAACGAATATCTCGACGGGTTGCGGCGGACGTTCAACTATTACGTCTACACCTACCGCGCAGATCCCTATTTCATGGAGCGTATCGAAATCCTGCGCGGGCCGGCTTCCGTACTTTATGGGCAGGCCGCGGTCGGCGGCATCGTCAACTCCGTATCGAAGCGGCCATCGCTGCTGCCGAGCAATGAGATCTCGGTCGATTACGGAACCTTCGACTACATGCAGGCCCGCTTCGATTCGACCGGGCCGCTGACGCGCGACGGCAAATGGTCTTACCGGCTCACGGGGCTCGCGCGCGACGCCGACACGCAAGTCAATTTCGTCGACGACGACCGGCTCGCGCTGCAGCCGGCCATCACCTACCGGCCGTCCGCGGATACCACCATCACGCTGCTCGGGCATTTCCGCAAAGATCACACCGGATCGACGCAGCAATTCCTGCCGCATGTCGGCACCATCTTCCGCAGCAAGAGCGGCTTCATCCCGTGGGACGCGTTCGTCGGCGAGCCGAGCGACCGTTACGACACGGACGCCGCCTCCGGCACGCTTCTCGCCGAGCACCGCTTCAACGACGCCGTCACGCTGCGGCAGAGCCTCCGCTATGCCGACGTCCAGAACGACTACACCACCACCTATCCGGGATTTTTTGCCGGGCTCCCCGCCTATATCGATCCGGCTGAGAGCGAGATGTACCGGATCAAGTCGGCACAGTCCTTCGATACGCAAATCTTCAATTCAGACACCAATCTCGAAGTGAAATTCGCGACCGGCAAGCTGAGCCACAAAGTGCTCGGCGGCTTCGATTATTCGGACTTCCGCGCGCGCTCGATCGCCGGCGATGCGCTCAACCTCACGCCGTTCAACGTCTACCATCCCGTTTACGGACTGCCGGAACAGCTGATGGCCTTCCCATGCGACGGAGGCGATCCGGTTCCAGTGGATGAAGTCCTGCTCTGCCGGCTGCCGGACCAGCATTTGACGCAAGCCGGGCTCTACGTTCAGGACCAGATCCGCCTCGGCAGCTGGATCGCCGTCCTTGGCGCGCGGCAGGACTGGGTCGACAACAAGACAACCGGCACTCCAGCGCAGAAGGATCAGGCGGCGACCTATCGCGCCGGCCTGATGTACGAGCTCCCGTTCGGCCTCACCCCCTATGTGAGCTACGCCGAATCCTTCATTCCCGAAGTCGGCATGACTTTCGGCCGCCAGACCTTCGATCCGCGCGAAGGCGTGATGCATGAAGTTGGGTTCAAATATCAGCGGCCCGGCTCCCGCTTTGCCATCAACGGCGCGCTTTACGACATCGTCGAAAGCAACCGCCTGGCCGAGGACCCGAACCATATCGGCTTCAGCATACAGACCGGCGAGGTCAGCATCCGCGGCGGCGAGTTGGAGGCGATCGGTCAGATCACCGACAAGCTCAAAATCATCGCCGGCTATTCCTACACCGACGCCGTCTATACGGGCGGCGACCAGAAGGGCTTCCGCGTCGAGACGGTGCCCGAGCATCTCGCCTCGCTCTGGGCGGTGCGGGAATTTTCTATGTTCGGCCGGAAGGGATTCTCGGTCGGCGCCGGTGTGCTCTATGTCGGCTCCTCCTGGGATGGAACCGACAGTCTGAAGACGCCGTCCTACACGCTCTTCGACGCGATGTTTGCCTATGAGACCGAGAAATGGCGCTTCCAGATCAACGGCACCAATCTCGGCGACGAGGAATATCTGACCACTTGCTTGGCGCGCGGCGACTGCTTCCGCGGCACGTCGCGGACGGTCCTTTCCAGCTTCACCTATAAATTCTGAGATCGAGGGGTCGGAGCGGAGGGGCATGGTGAGGAGGCCCCTTTGCGTCAAAATGCTGCTGCCGCCGACGCAGCCACATTGTTGACTCTCAAAGTCGCCAAAATTAAACAGCGGCAAGGCCGAAAAGTTCGGCAAAGGAGCGAGCGAAGGGTCCGAAGCGGTCCAAGTAGCCAGCCCGATAATCGACGGTTCGAGGATTCGATGGGTTGGCTCGCGCGATGACAAACCGGACGCTGCGCCGCTGGTCCTGGGTGCATCGATGGTCGAGCCTCGTCTGCACCCTCTTCCTGTTGATGCTGTGCATCACCGGGCTGCCGCTCATCTTCTATCACGAGATCGAGCACGCGCTCGGCAACGCCGTCGAGGCGAAGGTTTTGCCGGCCGGGACGCCGGAGGCGTCGCTCGACAAAGTCATGGCCTCGGCGAAGGCCTTCATCCCGAACGGCCATGTGCAATTTGTGAGCTGGGACGACGAGGAGCCCGGCCTCGTCTACACCAGCATCGCCGACCGGCCCGACGCGCCGCCTGACGACAACCGCTTCCTCGTGCACGATTCACGCACCGCCGAGGTACTGGCGGAGCCGCCCTTCCGCGACAGCGTCAGGTTCTTCATCTGGCAGCTGCATGTCGACATGTTCGCGGGGCTGCCGGGCAAGCTGTTTCTCGGCTTCATGGGGCTTCTTTTCGTCGTCGCCATCGTTTCCGGCGTCGTTGTCTACGGGCCGTCGATGCGGAAGCTCGATTTCGGCACGGTGCGAAAGAACCGCGTCCGCGCCGTGCGCTGGCTCGATCTGCACAATCTCCTCGGCATCGCCGTCACTGCCTGGATGCTCGTGGTCGGGCTGACCGGCGTCATCAACACTTGGGCCGATCTCGTCGTCCAATATTGGCGCAGCACCGAGCTCGTGCAGATGCTCGGCGCGCATGCCGGCAAGACGCGCCCGGCCACGCTCGCCTCGGTGCAAAAGGTGGTGGACGTCGCCAACGCAAAACTCCCGGAGATGAAACCGAGCTTCGTCGCTTTCCCCGGATCGAGCTTTGCCAGCACCGGCCATTACGTTGCCTTCATGCAGGGGAATTCGCCGCTGACCGCGCGCCTGTTGCGGCCAGTGGTGGTCGATGCCGCGACCGGCGACTTCACCGACACGCGCGAGCTGCCCTGGTATGTCACCGCGCTCCTCATCTCGCAGCCGCTGCATTTCGGCGACTATGGCGGGCTGCCGCTGAAGATCATCTGGGCCGTGCTCGATGTGCTCACCATCATCGTGCTCGTCACCGGCCTCTATCTCTGGTTCTTCCGGCGAAGGCCGACGGCGGCGAACCGCTTCGCCGACGAAATGGAGGGGCATCAACGCTACGCCCCGGCCCCGGCGGAGTAGACCCATGCAGCTCCTTCCCCGGATCCAGGGCATCTTCGGCGGCACCTACGCGATCCCCAGCGCTCTTGCGGTGGTGAGCGGCGCGGGACTCCTCTTCGCGCTGGTCGGCGACCACGGCTGGGACCTCGCCTCCTGGGTAATGCTCGGAGCGCCCATCCTCATTGCCGGCTGGTTCTGGCTCATCCCGGCAACACGGAGCCTCGCCCGATGAGCGAATTGGCGACGTCGCCGGAAATGATCGAGCGAGAGGCTCCCGCCCCTTCGCCGCCCGCGCGCCCGCGCGAAATCGAGAAAGTGCGGCAACGCTCGCCGGCTTTCGGCGTCGGCCTCGCCGCTATCGCCTCCGTCGCCGCACATGCCGCCTTCGCCTTCTTCATGCTCTCAGCCGCGGCGCGCACCTTCGAGGAAGAGCGCGGCGCCGGCGCCAAGGATCAGATCTGGGGCTTGGCGGCAAGCTCAGTTGGCGTTGAGATGATCAATCTCAACATGGAAGAGAGCGTCGCCAGCCCGGCGGAGAAGATCGAGGAGATCACCGAGCCGATAAAGCCTTTGGAGGAGGTCGAAACCTCGGAGCCGACCGAGCTTCCGGTCGAAGAGATCGAGCCGGTCGAGGAGACGCGCACCGCCGAGGTGGCCGAGGCAAAGCCGGTCGAGGCGGAGACGCTGAAGCAGAACATGCCGGAGGAGTTTTCGCCCATCCAAGGAAGCGCCGAGGCGGAAAACCTCGCCGGGGCTCCGAAGCATGTCGAGGAGCTGAAGCCGGAAGAAGAGGTGGTCGTCAAGAAATCACCGCCGCCGAAGCAGGAGATCGCCTCAATCGATCAGATCGCCTCCGGCGGTCCCGTCGGCGTTGCCGCCGGCCAGGGCGGCGAGAAGGAAGACGCCATCGGCGAGGCCGAGCTCTCCTCTTATTCCGGGCTCATCGCCGCGCATCTTCGCCGCCACAAGCGCTATCCGCGCGAGGCGGAGCGGAAGCGCATTCAAGGCATCGTCCGGATCGCCTTCAGCCTCGGCGAAAAGGGCGAGATTCTCGATGCGGAGATCGTTGCAAGTTCGGGATCGCCGGTGCTCGATGACGAAGCGCTCGCCATGGTGAGCCGCGCCCAGCCCTTCCCGCCGCTGCCGAAGACCTTGCGCACCGAGGAGCTGCACTTCACCGTGCCGGTGCGCTTCCAGCCCTGAGGCAGAACCTTACGTCGCCGGCGTGGCGCGCATCGGAGCCGCATCCCGCTTGCGACAGATTCCGACCGGGGCCACGACATTGTCTCAATGTGCTCCGAAGATGTCCTCCTCGACGCGCCGCCGCATAAATCTAAAAACGCCGGCGGTAGAGGGCTGACGGAGCCGACGCATACTGGCGAGAGTGAGACAATCATTGCCGGGCAGGAGCCAAGCACCCGGCAAGTAACATTCTCTACGCTGCAGCCAGCTAATAGTGGCAATCAACACTACACTTCTTCTTATATTGCCTTGCTAAAGCTCTAGTCTTGGCGATTCTTGGCACAACTCGCCACATTTGCGGCAACATCGTGATCTTACCGTGGTCGCGGCGCTAATTGATTGACAGCGGCCAGAATATCACTTTCCATTTCGATCTGAGAGGGAATGGCGACGGGGGAAATTTGGTCGCGCTTTACCGCTCCGCGACACCTTCGTCCTAAGACCAAGATAAGGGCTGCCACCTCTCGGCCGTGCCCCCTTGCGCGTGAGCGGGCCGGTCCGCTGGTCGTGCGTTGGAGGGCACGCGCTGAAGAGGACAGGTGTATGCGTATTTGCCTAGCAGCCGGACTATGCCTGCTCGCCATCGCCGCCTCCGTCTCTGACGGACAAAATCAGGCGAGCGCGCAGGAGCGCCAATCAGCCCAGGGCGCGCGCGACAATTTCCGCTCACGCATGAACGAGAACGTCGTGACGATCATGGCCGGCAGCCCGAGCGGCACCGATCTCGCCATCGTCCAGGACATTGCCGCCGTTCTCGACGAGGGCGATGCTCTGCGGGTGCTGCCCATGGTGGGAAAGGGGCCGGCGCAGAATGTCAAAGACGTGCTCTTCCTGCGCGGCGTCGATATGGGGATCACCCAGGCGAATGTGCTGAAGCATTTCGCCCGCACCGGCGAGCTTGGGCCCGACATCGTCAAACAGCTCGCTTATGTCGCGAAGCTCTTCAATGAGGAGATGCACGTCCTCGTCCGCGACGGCGTGAACGACATCCGCGAGCTGGAAGGAAAGCCGGTCAATTTCGGCTTGCCGGGGAGCGGAACGGAGATTACCAGCAGCCTCGTTTTCGAGGAGCTCGGCATCAAGGTCGTGGAGAAACATTTCAACGAGCCCGACGCCATCCAGAAGCTCAAATCCGGGGAGATCGCCGCTTCGATCATCGTGACCGGCAAGCCCGCCCCAGTGCTCGCCGATCTCAAGGACGCGACTGGGCTGAAATTGCTGCCCGTCCCTTACGCGAAGCAGCTCGAGGAAAGCTATTACCCCGGCACGCTGACGCATGACGACTATCCCTCGCTTGTCGCCAAGGGAAAGACCGTCGACACCGTCGCCGTATGCGCCGTGCTGGTGTCGTTCAATTGGAACGACAAGAATGCGCGCTCGGAGAAGCTCACCAAATTCGTCGACCGCTTCTTCTCGAAGTTCGACAGGCTGATGCAGCCGCCGCGCCACCCGAAATGGCAGGACGTGAATTTCGCCGCGACGCTCGAAAATTGGACGCGCACGCCGCCGGCGCAAGCATGGATCGACCGCGCCGCGACGGTCGCCGATAGCGGCGGCACGCGCCGGCAATTCAACACCTTCCTCGCGCAGGCAAATGCGGGGAAAGAGACCCCGGTTTCGGATGCGGAGCGGGCAAATTTGTTCCGGGCCTTTCTCGAGTGGAGCAAGACCCAGAACAAGAACTGATCGAATTTGATCGTGTATGCGTAGGAGGGAGTCATGGTTCAACCAGCGTCGATGAGGACGCCTAGCGAACCCCCGCAGAGTCTCACAGAGCGGCTCGCGGCAGAGATGGAAGAAGAACCGCCGGAGGAGGAAAGCGTCTCATCGATGGCGGCGCGCTTCGCCCCAGAGACGAGCGAGGAGCGCCTGGGGCGCGCGAGACTAGACCCGATGGCCATTCCCGCCATGCGAATGGCGGCGCAGAATTCCTTCGCGACGAGCTCGAGCTTCACCGTCCTCCTCAGCACTTTCGCGCTGATACCGACGCTGCTGCTTGCGGCTCTGTTCTGGTTCGGCGGCATCCGCTTTCCGGCCGCGCCGGAAAAGTCCGGGCAAGTGGCCGAGCAGAAGGTGGTGAAGCAGCAATTCTCGTTGCGGAAGGAGGCGAACGCGGCCACGGCGCCGACCCCTCGTCCCTCCGCTCCCGCTGCGGTTATCCCGCCGAAGCCGGCGGTTGTTACGCCGGCGAAGCCACCCGCCGTGACCCCGGCCGCCAACACCACGCCTAGTCCGTCAACCGCCCCGGCGAAACCGGCGGCCTCTACCCCGCAAAAGCCGCCCGAGATCGCCCTCACCGCGCAAGGCAGGATCGAAGCCGCGGCCGGCGGCGAGGTGCCCTTCGCCATCTCCATCGACGCCGCCGGGGCGCTTCCGCCCCGCAGCGTCATCGCGATCCGCGATCTCCCCGCCGGGGCATCCTTCTCGCAAGGCCGTCCCTATGGCGCCTCCGAATGGAATTTGCGCCCCGACGAGATCGGGGATCTCCGCCTCAGGCTGCCGAAGGACGCCGCGCGCGTGGGACCGATGCGCGTCGAGTTGATGACGGCCGACGGCAAGGTTCTCGACCGAGCCACCACGACGATCGCGCTCGCCGAACCGAAAGAGACTCTGGTCGTCAGGGCCGAGGAGGGCGAACGCATCGCCGGCCTCATGGAGCATGGCAAGAAGATGATCGATGTCGGCTATCTCGCCGGCGCGCGCGCTTATTATAAGCGCGCGGCGGAGGCAGGAAGCGCCGAAGCCGCCTTGGCGGTTGGTGCCACCTACGATCCCGCTTTTATCGATGCGATCAATGCGCATGGCACGCCGCCGGATCCCGAAGCGGCAAAGAGCTGGTACGAGCGCGCCGATGCGCTTGGGCTCAAGGACGCCGAGGCGAAGCTGAAGGCGCTGAAAGTCGAATGGACTCCTCACCATTCGCCGGCGGCGAAGCCAGTATCGCCGAAACCGGCGCCGATCATCACCGAGCGGACCGAGACGGACACGGCCGGTGGCACCGGCCCCTTCGGCCGGGTGGTCGGCGCGGCGATGAGCCTCGGAACGTCGGCTGAATGGGTCGAGGTCTCGGAGAGCGTGAATATGCGGCCGAGCCCCTCCTCGGACGGGCAGGCGGTGAAGATCGTTCCGAAGGGCAAGAAGCTCCGCGCCACGGGCAGGGAAGGAAATTGGATCGAGGTCACCGACCCCGTCACCTCGGAGGTCGGTTGGATCTTCAACCGCTACCTCTCCAAGCCTCGGCGCCGGCGCGATAGCCGGTTTGTTTGCGGCGGCGAGGCTGGGGAGTCAATTCCCATCGCCCTCCCCCTGCGGGAGAGGTTACGCGACTTATACGTATCGGCGAGGTGCCCTGCGCGACATTGAGGCCTCGCTTCGCCACGCGGGATAGTCTGGCCCGAACCAAATGGCGCGGGGCTTCGATCGATTTGTCCGATAAACAGCTTCCGGCGCTCACATCGCTGCGGTTCTTCGCGGCGCTGGCGATCGTGGTGCATCACGCCCGCGGTCTTCTCGTTGCGGAGAGCGCCATCGCCGGATTTCCTCTCGACCACGGCGTTTCCGTCTTCTTCGTGCTGTCGGGCTTCATTCTCACTTACGTCTACCGCGAGCTTCCGAACGTCGCCTCAGTCGGACGCTTCTGGCTCGCACGCTTTGCACGCATCTGGCCCGTACACGTCTTCACGCTGGCGCTCTTCATCGCGCTCTTCGGGGGAGCGCCAATCGCCTACTACCCGGAATGGTTCCTCGCCAATCTCGCCTTGGTGCAGGCCTGGATCCCGCTGAAGGATTATTTCTTCGGCTATAACTCGCTCAGCTGGTCGATCTCGACGGAGGTCGGCTTCTATGTGCTGTTTCCGCTGCTGATCCACCGCTTCAGAGAAACTTGGTGGTGGAAGCTTCTCGCCTCCTTCGCGGTCCTCATCGCGCTGATGGCGGTCTGCACCGCCTTCGCCATTCCAGATTTCAGCCCGACCGAAACGGGCGTCACCACCCTCGGCCTCCTCTATGTCAACCCGCTCGGAAGGCTCTTCGAATTCGTGCTCGGCATGTGCGCGGCGCTGCTTTGGATCGGAGCGCGGCCAAGGCTCGGAAACAACGTCGTCCTCTGGACGATGCTGGAGATTGCCGCCGTGCTCGTCTTTCTCTGGTCGGCGCTTGTCTGGTCGGGAAGCCTGATGGGATGGGCGCAGCGAAGCCCGTTGCCGGTCGCACAGGTGTGGGTCGCACATTCCTCCTCCTGCTTCGCGGCGGCGCTGCTTATCCTCGTCTTGGCGAGCGGCACCGGCCTTCTCGGGAGATTGCTGTCGCTTCGCCCCTTCGTGTTTCTCGGCGAGATCTCCTACGCGATGTACATGCTGCATCTGATGGGGATCATCTGGCTTGGGCGGCACCCGCAGCTTCTGGAGGGGATTCCGTTCGGATGGCGCTTTCCGCTATTCCTGATGGCGCTGCTGACGGCCTGCGCGGCGACCTTCCTCCTCATCGAAGTGCCGATGCGCAAACTCATCCGGCGGCTGGGGCGGTCGCGCCCTGCTGCGACGCCGCTGCCAAGCTCGGCTTAAGGCTAGGGGCTGAGAGTGGAAGAGCTCGACTCCTTCCGCTCTCCCCTTGCGGGAGAGCACGCGAGCGAAGCGAGCGGTGAGGGGTAAGCGGCGAAGCCGCGTCAAAGGCTAAAGCCCCCCTTCCCGCCGTGCCGCAAGTCAGACGTGGATGGCCGGGACAAGCCCGGCCATGACGAGGCGCTCGTCGCCCCCTTGCGATGACGGGCTCGTCTCTCCACAATAAGGCGGCGAGGCGATAAGACCTGTCACGCGGCCCGCACGCGTGGGCCAATTCGACACGCGAAACGCTCAAAGACCCCGTAGCTCAGTAGGATAGAGCATCAGATTCCTAATCTGAGGGTCGCAGGTTCGAATCCTGCCGGGGTCACCACCATTGTCCTGCACCAAGTTGAGACCAGATGACCGGCGCGACGGAAGGCATGGTGGGCGGCGGCTTTTACGACGCCCATTCCTCGTTTCAGGCAAAGGTCGCGGCGAGCGGCACCGCGCTGCTCGAGCAGGCGGTCGCGGCGCTCTCGATGCCGGCAGACGGCGAAGTGATGGTCGCCGATTATGGCTGCTCGGAAGGGCGAAACTCGATGGCGACCATCGCCACGGCGCTCGGGCTGCTCGCCGCGCGCGGCGCGACCGGGTTCGGCGTGCTGCACAACGATCTGCCGAGCAACGATTGGGACAGTCTCGCCAAGAACCTGTCCTCGCCATCGAGCTATCTCGGACCCTGCCCGCAAGCGTGCGCCTTGTTCGCGCCGCGCGGCTTTTTCGAGCGGGTGACGCTGCGGGGAAGCGTCACGCTCGGCACGTCAGGCTCCGCCGCGCATTGGCTGTCGCGGCAGCCGCTCCATCTCGACATGCCGCGCTCGCTCTATCGCTCCGACGCGCCGCCCGCAGAGTTGGCGAAAATCCTGCGCCAGGCGGCGGAGGATTGGCTCGCCTTCCTCACCGCGCGGGCGGAGGAGCTGCAGGCGGGCGGCGTGCTGCTGGTACAAATGCTCGGGACCGACGACAGCGTGAGCCCGCCGCGGGTGAGCGCCGCCGGCCTCCTGAAGCTGATGAATGAATGCGCGCGGAAGCTCGTCGATTCCGGTGACCTGCCTGCTGACGTTTATGCGCGCTATTGCTTTCCGGTGGTGCCGCGCACCATCGCCGAGGCGTCGGCGCCGGTGAACGGGCCGCTTGCCGGCCAGCTCGAGCTTTTGCATTGCGGGCTAACGCCGGTGCCGTCTCCCTATCAGCTCGCGTTGAAAGAGACCGGGGACGTCGCCGCTTTCGCAGCGAGCTACACCGCTTTCACCCGCGCTTTTAGCGAAAGCAGCCTGCGCGACGGGCTGTTTCGATATGGCAAGGACGGCGCCGATGCCGTGGCGGACCAATTCTATGCCTCGATGCGGCAGGCGCTCACCGAGCGCCCAAACGTCTATCCGTTCGACGATCTGACGCTCGCCGTGATGGTGCGGCGGCGCGGGTAACGGCGCTCGCGGTCGCTGCCGCCACTAGGGGAATTAGTCCCTAAGCAAGCCCAAAGCGGCGCGGATGCCCATTCGCAGCTTGCCGGAATGGCTGGCCAAGAAAAACGGCTTGGCTTATTTCTTATGAACTCGGAAGTCGCTTCTGAAACCAAGGGGGGAAAGATGGACATAGTCGGTATTATCGTCACGCTGGTGATCGGCGCGATTGCGGGCTGGTTGGCCGGCGTAATCGTGGAGGGAGCGGGCTTCGGCACGCTGGTGAATATTCTCGTCGGCATCGCCGGAGCCTTCGTGGCCGCCATGCTGTTTCCCCGCCTCGGCCTTGGTTTGACCTTTGGTGGCGGCATCGTCGGCGCGATCGTTGCGGCAACCCTCGGCGCCGTGGTCCTGCTGCTGATCGTCAATCTGATCCAGCGCCTGCTCTAAGGCTTCCGGCCTGCCATCGTTTCCGCACTCGCTGAAGGGCAACCTTCAGTGAGTGCGCAGTGCCTTCCTCTGTCGCGAAATTGGAACGGTCGGCGCGAGTTGGCGTTTAAGAGCCGACGCCGACAGAGGTCCAAGCATGTTCGCCAGCACACGCGCGCGCGTTCCCGCGCATACGAGCGACGCGGTCAATCAGCGCATCAAGGCCGAGGCGGAAGAGCGTGTCCGCTATTATTCCAAGAACCAAGACGAGATCGACGAGCGGCTGGATGCGCTCGATCGTGAATGGGACATCGAGAGGGCGATCGAGGCGAACGCCGCCGCAGTTTCCCTATTGGGCCTGGTGCTCGGGACGACGCGCGATCGGCGCTGGCTTGCCGTGCCCGGGCTCGTCGCCACCTTCCTCTTTCAGCATGCGATCCAAGGCTGGTGTCCGCCGGTGCCGGTGCTGCGCCGGCTCGGCTTCCGGACGGTCTACGAGATCGATCAGGAGCGCATGGCGCTGAAAGCGCTCCGTGGCGATTTCAACAAAGTGGCCGACGCCAAGAACAAGGCGCGGGCCGCCTCGAGGGCTGCAGAGCTGCTGCCCTGAGCGTCCCTACTTCCGGTCGATGCAAGCGTGATTTGTTGTGACTTGGTCGGGGTTGGGACCGGCAGTGACGGTCGTGCAGGTGAATTGCCCCTGGTCGGTACATTTTTGGCTGCCCTGCCCGACCGTTCCTCCGAGCGAAGTACATTCTGAGGTGGTCAATGGTACGGCCTTTGTCCCAGGACGCACCACCGCGCCTGATCCTTTTTGCTTCGCCAAAGCGATCGTGGGTCCGAATGCGACCGAGAATGCGGAAAGTGCGGTGATCGATATTGCGAGCAGTCGATGCGGTCTCATTCCAACCTCCACGACAATGACGCGAGCAATAGTCGGGCGCAATTATAGCATCGGCGATGAATGCCGGCTGAACGAAGTGCGGGGCCTTCGCCGAGTTAGCTGAGGTTATCGTTTCGCCGATCGCTACGCGTTGGACACGGACTTCCAGTCCTTGAGGCGCTCGCTGAGCAGCGCCACGCGCTTACTCTCGTCGCGTCCGTCGAGGATACCCAAATCCTCAGGATCCGCGCGCCAATAGACGCCGACCGTGCGCGCATGCGGCTTCTCGGAGCCATCGCCGCGCGTGACGAAATAGCCGGTGGCACGATCCGGCGATTCCAGCCAGACCTCGCCGGTTCCCTCGAGCTGCGGCGTGTTCGGGTCGCGCGGGCGCTCTCCGCGCCAATAATAGAAGAGCCCGGACGGCTCTTTCTTCTCCTTCACCGCCTCGCTCCAATATCGCGCCGATAAAGTGCCGTCCTCCTGCCAGGAACGGCCGGTCAGCTCGAGCGCGCCGTCGCGGCCGCGCGCGATGCGCAACAGACTGACGGCGGAAGGTTCGTGCGAACTTCGTTCGGTGAGGGAGAATTGCCACCACAGCCCCTCGATGCGGGTGAGGCGGCCCTTATTCTCGATGGCGCTGCGGAGCTTCTGATTGATCACCCGGAGCTCGGCGGCGCTCGCGCCTTCCTTGTAGCGGACACAGGTGAGGCCGAGGAGATCGCTCGGCAGCTTCGCATCGCTCGCATGCAGGATGAAGGTGCGGTGCATGCCGAGCCTCGCGCCGAAAAGGCCGGCCTCGAAGACGACATTGTCCCGCGGCGACGCTTGCCCCGGCGCCTCGCCAGGGGCGTTCACATTCGCCATGGTCCAATCGTCCCTGGCGAAGACGAAGGCGGCGAAGTCGACCTCATGGGCGAGCTCGAAGAGGCGGCCGAGCGTGGTGGTCCCGGGATGGAAGGAGGTCGTCCAGGGTTCGACATGGGCGACGTCGTCGAGGCCGCGCGTCAGCGCGTCGAGCAGCTTCTTCTGCTTCCCCGATGAGCCCAAGAAGATGCGTGGCTTGTCCATTCCCCTCCCCCGCTAGAACGCCGCTATGGTGCGCGGTCGGACATTCCTGCGTCAAGAACGGGCCTAGTCACCATAAAATGGCAGCCGCCGCGTCAGACATGGCCCGGTGTGCTAAGACGGTCCGGTTCTTGCAACCTCTTCTTGCAACTGCCGCAATGTTTGCTTTTTCTCTCGCGGGCAGTTGAGATCGAAGCATGGCGAAAAAGACGCGGATAGAGTTGAAGATGGACGCAACGACGCTCGCTTTGCGCGCGGCAGCCATCCTCGGCGTTATGTATGGATTCGGCCTCTTCCTCATGCCCGAGACCATGTTTAACCTGAGCGGTGATCCGGGCGTGCCGGCCAATCCCGGCTGGGTACGCTGGGCCGGAGGGTTCGTGCTTGGAATCTCCATCGGGCCATGGGTGGCGGCGGAGGGTTGGCTTGACGAACAGCCCTTCATCACCGGCCTTGCCGCGGCCTTCACCCTGTCGGGCCTGGCGCTCCTCTATAGCGCCGTCAGCGGTGAATATGCCGGCGCCGGGTGGTTTATTTGGATGCCGATCGTCATTCTGATCTTCCTCGCCCCAACACTCTGGTGGCTCGCAGCGACGATGAAAGCCGCAAGCGGCGCCCGCGCCGGCGAGGATCCCAACTCTAAAAAGAACTCGCCGCGCGTCTAATAGGGCTTCTTGTAAGCGCGGGGCTTCGAACCGGGCGTCGGCGTGTGATCGGCGATGCAGTTGGCGATGTAATGCTCCTGCTCGTCGGCCCTCAGCGCAGGCCGAACGTGCTGGGCCTTGTTGAAGCAATACCGCTCGAGCTCGCGCGGGGCGGCCGAAGCCGGAACGGTCCCGATCAGAACCAACACACCGATCGCAGCAAAGACGGATGTCGCATATGTCATGGCGTCACCTCCACGGCAGATATGGGCTCCCGACCCACCGACCTCAATCCCCGCCGAGCGCCCGGTGCAGCGCGGCTGCGCGCCGGCCGGGACCAGAAAACCTTGAGTAGGCAGCCCACGGAGGGTGTAAAATAGCGACATTCGGGTGTTAAGCGCTACTTCACGGCCGAGAGCGTCGGCCTTTAGGGGAGGAAATCATGAGATTGCCGGTTGCTTCTGCTTTTTCAGTCTTCGCCTTCGCCAGCCTCTTTGCCTCCGACGAATTGCGCGCCCAAGCGGTTGAGGTCGAGGCCGATGGCGGCGTCATCACCATGACCGGCACGGTCGAAGCCATCGATGCGACGCGCAAAATCGTCACCATCGTCGGTCCGCACAATAGGTGGGTCGATATCAAGGTCGGCCCCGAGCATCTGAAGGTGATCAAAGTCCGGGAGAAGGTCACCATCGCCTATCAGGACGAAGTGGCCGTGGGCTTGCGGAAGGTCAACAAGGGCCAGCAGGGCGACGGATTCGAAGCGAATGAGACCTCCGATATGGGGCTCGATGCCCCGGTCGTCGCGGAGCAGGATTGGCGGACGGTGATGCCGGGCGGCGGCACGGACCTCACCACCACCGAAATCACCGACACGGTGGCCTCCGTCAACCGCAATCAGGGAACCATTACCTTCCACGGAACCGGAGGGAAGACGCGCACCTTCCTCGTCGGCCCGGAGGTTGATATCGACGATATCGAGCCGGGCGATGAGGTGATCCTCGAAGTGACGAGCGCGGTGGCCGTCAGCGTCAAGGTTCTGTAACGGAACCGGCCCGCAACGCCGGGGGTGACCGCCCGGCCTCTCCCCTTCCCTTCATCCCGCTGGCATGTGCCGGCGGGCTGTGGGAAAATCTATAGCGGGAAAGCTTGGGGGGAGCCGAATGGATCGCAAAAGACCTTCGGCGTTGCAGGGACGCGCGCTCATCGTTGAGGACGAATATGTGGTGGCGCTCGATCTCGTCGCCGCCATGAAAGGCCTCGGCTTTGAGTCTTGCGAAATCGCGGCGAGCGCGCGGGCGGCGCAAGCGGCGGCGATGCAAAATCCGCCGGACCTCGTGCTGATGGACATCAATCTCGCCGGCGGCCACGAAGGCATCGAGGCGGCGCGCTGGCTTCGGGAAGTATGCGGCGCGCCGGTCGTGTTCATCACCTCTTACGCCGACGATCTCACCGTGCACCGCGTCAACGAGCAAGTGCCCGGCGCGCCCATCTTGCTGAAAGCGAATTATCGCGAGGGCTTGCCTGAGGCGCTCGCCTCCGTGATGCAGGCCGGCGTGTAAGCGATACAGCCCGGCGAAAGAGCGGCTTTCGCCGCAACCCTATTTCAAAGGCAACGGCCGGGGAGGATTGAGCGGCTTCTTGGCCAGGTCCACCGTGGGGCGCGGGTTGAGCGCGCTTTTGACCACGTCTTGCGAAGGCCGCGGATCGAGCGCTCGCTTCACCGCATCCGGCGAGCCGTAAAGGCGGATCGTCTCCGCATATTCGGCCTTTTCCTGCCTAATCTGCAGGACGTGAAAGCCGATCCAGGCGGCGACGCCCAACAGCACCAGCACGATCTCGAGGCCTTGCCACGGATAGATCGCGCCGACACTGCCAAGATCAACGGCCCAACTTTGCATCTGTCGTCTCCTATGCAAATCGATCTTAAGCGAGCGCCCTCTCGGCGCGGCGGACATCCTCGCGTGCGGCATCGTGCTCATGCAGCGTCTTGAAGTCGAGACCGATCAGCTCGACCGGCCGCGGGATGCGCAACAGCCCGAAAATGTCGAGGAGCTTTGCCACGGCGAAACCGGGGACGAAGCCGAGTAGAACGAACATGATGAGAGCTCCGATGGCGTTGCCGAGAGGGTTCACCGCCGCATAACCGTCATAGGGCGAGGACGGGTATCCCCAAAGCACGAGGCCAGCGAGGATGAGGCCGATCACTCCGGCGTAGCCATGCACGGCAACGGCGCCGACGGCATCGTCGATCTTCAGGAAACGCTCCACCAGATAATGCAGATGGTAGGCGGCGGCCGCGCCGATGCCGCCGATGAAGAGCGCCTGGATGGGATGATAAAGATCGTTGCCGGCCGACGCCGCGACGATGCCCGCAAGCCCGGCAGAAAAGGTCCAGACCGGATCGCCACGCGAGACGAGGTAGCCGGCCATGAGGCCGCCGGAGAGCGCCATCAAGAAATTGATCGTGACGGCGCTCAGCGTCGTCGGCGTGAGGTAGATGGTGGTCGCCGTCCATGTGACGCCGGTGATTTGCCCGGCGATGGTTTGCGGCGAGATGATCGGCACGTTCGACGCCGCGTAAAGGCCGAGCAGGCCCGCATAGATCAGAAACAAGCCGATGGCGACGAGCCAGGGATTGTGCGGCACGAATTTGCGCGGCTTGCCGTCCGGCGCGAAGCGGCCAAGGCGCGGTCCAAGCACGACGAGCACGCCAAGGGCGGTGCCGCCGGCGACGGCGTGGATCACGCCGGACGCATAGGCATCGTGATAGCCGAGCAGCTTCACCATCCAGCCGTCGAAATGCCAGCCCCAGGACGCGCCGATGATCCAAGTCACCGAGCCGGTCACCACGGCGAGGATCCAGAAGGCGCCGGAGCGGATGCGCTCGATGAGGGAGCCGGAGACGATTGAAGCCACCAGCCAGGCAAAGAGGAGAAAGGCCGCCCAGAACACGCCGGTGACGTGATCGGAGAGATTGGTGCCCATCTTGTCGGAGGCGGGACCGAATTGATTGGCGCCGGTGACGCCGCCGAGCATCAAGCCATTGCCGCCATAGATGAAGGGGCCGTTGGGAAACGCCCAATAGATCCACCAGCCGAAGAGGAAGAAGGTGACGGTCAGGAGCGGGATCAGCATCGTGACCTTCAACAGCGTGTGAAGATGGTTGCGGCGGCGGCTGGCACCGACTTCGTAAAGGCAAAACCCGATCTGGATCAGGAACATGATGACGATCGTCACCCAGTAGTAAAACTCGGTGAAAACGGTCGTGAGTGCAGCGATATTATCGCCCATCTAACAGTGCCCCCTTTCCTTCGACGCCGGCGCCGCCCGCCGTCTCCGGACTTTGCCTCTATCCTCTAAGGTCTCGCAAGCGAATGGCGAGGCCGTTTCGCGGTCGTCGTCCGCCCGCTCGCGGCCCCTCCCCTTTTCCATTTTGCCGATGGTAAAACTCTCACGCGGCGCATCAAAGCAGGTGTCGCGGATTTCCGCCAAGGAAACCGCTGCCCTTGTCGGGAGCCACATTTGAGCACTCGCCACCCGCATCTTTTGACCCTTTGCCAGACTTGGCAATAAATCTTGCCAGGGGAGGCTTCCGGTCCCCCGATTGCCCCTATTGGCTTGAGGCAGCTAAGAATTCGACGGCGGCCACTTGTCTGTGACAATCCCGCGACCATATCTCCGGGCAGCGGGGAGCCAGTGTTTTTCATCGTCCAAAGCAAGGCCGATCCTATACCAATTGGGCTCGATTTGAGCCCAGATTGGTTTGCGTCTGAGGCGTGGGATGTCTGAGAATCGGAACGGCGAATTGTCAGCGGTCGAGGGCTCCGGCCAGCGCCGAAACGGCGTCCACGCCATCGCCTCCTATCTCCGCCGTGCCATCGAAACAGGCGTCTATGAAGAAGGCGACCGGCTGCCTCCGGAACGCCAGCTCGCCCAGACCTTTGGTGCCGCCCGCAGCACCGTGCGGCGCGCGCTCGATCAGCTGGAGCAAGCCGGTCTTGTATCGCGCCGCCTCGGCAGCGGCACCTATGTCGGACCGGCCGGACCGGCTCCCCGCAGCGCCGAGCTCTCGAACCGCATCAGTCCGATGCAGCTCATCGAGGCGCGCCTTGCGGTCGAGCCCTACACCACCCGCCTCGCCGTCGAGCACGCCACCCCAAGCAATCTCGAGGAGATCGAGGCGGTCCTGCAGCAAGCGGAAGCCGCGCTGCAGGACAAGGACGGCTTTTCGCGCTTTGACGGCGAGTTCCATCTTCTGATCGCGCTCGCCTCTGGCAATCCGCTGCTCATCACCCTTTACCGGCAGATCAACCAGGCCCGTCTGCACGACCAGTGGACCGAGATGAAGGAGAAGATCCTCACGCCTGACGTGATTGCCGATTACCACCGGCAGCATCGCGGCATCTTCAGCGCGCTGCATGAGCGCGATGCGGAAGCGGCGCAGCAGCGGATTATTGACCATCTCAAGCGGGCGAAGGACGACCTTCTCAAAGCAAGCGACGCCTAGCGACCGGCGATGAGTTCGGTTCTGCTCGGCCTTGCCGCGGCCCTCTCCTGGGGCCTCAACGATTTTCTGGCGAGATTCCCCTCACGCGCGGTCGGCGCGGTGCCGACGGTTCTCGCCGTCACTCTCGCCGGCGCCTGTTTCCTCTCGCTCTGGCTGTTGTTCAGCGGTACCGAGCTTCGGTTTGCTTGGCCGGAGATTTTGCTCCCTGCCTTGAGCGGCGGTGCGCTCGCGCTCGCAACGCTCGCTCTCTTCACGGCCCTTTCCCTCGGACCGATTTCGCTCGTTGCTCCGATTGCCGGCTCGTATCCGGCGTTGGCAATGGCCGTCGCCTTCGCGCAAGGGACGCGTCCGAGCGTCGGCCAATGGCTGGCGGTCGCTGCCGTCATGGCCGGCGTCGTGCTCGTCTCGCGCAGCGGACACGCTTACGAGCAGAGTGGCGATATTCCCCAAGGCAAGCTCGGCACCATCATCATCCTCGCATTGCTTGCGAGCGTCGGCTTTGCCACCGCGCTTGTCAGCGGGCAGGCCGCCGTGCCGGCGTTCGGCGAGGTGGCGACGCTTTGGATCGCAAGGCTGTTCGGGCTGCTCGTCATCGGAAGCATCGCCTTGTGGCGATCGAGCCTCACCGCCGTGCCGCGCAGCTGGCTGCCGCTGCTCGCGCTGATGGGCGCCCTCGATGTCGCAGCGCTCGGCACCATCGTCGCGGCGGGTGCTTACCCCGATGCCGCCTTCGCGACCGTCGTCTCCTCCGCCTTCGGTGCGGTCACGGTAGTGCTTGCGAGGATATTCTTGAAGGAAGCGATCGGGCCTGCCCAGCTCGCCGGCATGACCATGATCTTTGGCGGCGTCGCAGTGCTTGCCGCTGTCTAGCGCGCCCTCTGCTCCGCCCGCCGAAAAACCGGCTTAGCGCGTAGGCATCGGAATTTCGCCGCGATAATCGTAAAAGCCCCGCTTCGTCTTGCGGCCGAGCCAGCCGGCCTCGACATATTTCACCAGCAGCGGACAAGGGCGGTATTTGGAATCCGCGAGCCCCTCATAAAGCACCTGCATGATGGAGAGGCAGGTATCGAGGCCGATGAAATCGGCAAGCTGCAGCGGACCCATTGGATGGTGGGCGCCGAGCCTAATGGCTGTATCGATGGCATCGACCGAGCCGACGCCCTCATAGAGCGTGTAGACCGCCTCGTTGATCATCGGCAGCAGCACGCGATTGACCATGAAGGCGGGAAAGTCTTCCGAGACGGCCGTCGTCTTGCCGAGACTCTCGACGAAATCCTTGGCGCGCCCGAAAGTCGCGTCCTCGGTGGCGATGCCGCGGATCATCTCCACGAGCTCCATGATCGGCACCGGATTCATGAAATGGAGGCCGATGAAGCGCTCGGGGCGGTCGGTCGCTGCTGCAAGGCGGGTGATGGAGATGGAGGAGGTGTTGGTGGAAACGACGGCGTCGGGCTTCAGGAAGGGACAAACCGCGACGAAGATCTTGCGCTTGACCGTCTCATCCTCGGTCGCCGCTTCGATCACGAGATCGGCGTCGGCAAAGCCCTGAAAGGTCTCGACATAGGACAGGCGGGAAAGAGCTTGGCGCTTCTCCTCTTCGTTGATCTTCCCGGAGGCGATCTGCCGGGACAGGTTCCTTTCGATGGTCGCCAGCGCGTTCTCGACTTTATCCTTCGAGAGATCGTTGATCATGACGTCGTAACCGGCGAGCGAGACGACATGCGCGATGCCGCTGCCCATTTGCCCCGCACCAACGATGCCGATCTTGCGAATGGGCTCCATCTCATGCTCCTCGTCTGAGGCGGGATCGGCGAGGCTGCGCTCGGCGATTTGGATCATATCGTCCATGTTGACACCTCATGCATTTTCCCCGGCTCAACGCCCAGCCTTCTCAAGCTCGGCCTGAAGCTCCGGGAGGACGGTGAACAGGTCGCCGACGAGGCCGTAATCGGCCACCTGGAAAATTGGCGCCTCCGCGTCCTTGTTGATCGCCACGATCACCTTCGAAATCCTTCATACCGGCGAGATGCTGAATGGCACCTGAAATGCCGATGGCGATGTAGAGCTCCGGCGCCACCACCTTGCCGGTCTGTCCCACTTGATGGTCGTTCGGCATATAGCCGGCGTCGACCGCCGCCCGGGACGCGCCGACCGCCGCGCCGAGACGGTCGGCAAGCGGCTCGATCAGCTTCTTGAAATTATCCCCGGATTGCATGCCGCGCCCGCCGGAAACGACGATACGTGCAGCCGTTAGCTCGGGGCGTTCGCTTTCGCTGATCTCGCTCTTCTCGAAACTCGAAAGCGCAAGCGCCGCGGGAACGGAAATATCCTCGATCGTCGCGCTGCCACCCTCTTCCGCGGCCGCGAAGGCCGTGGTGCGGATGGTCGCCACGATTTTCTTGTCGCCGGACTTCACCGTCTGCAGTGCATTGCCGGCATAGATGGGCCGCACGAAAGTGTCGGGCGCCTTGACCTCGAGGACATCGGAAATCTGCGCGACGTCGAGCAGCGCCGCGACCCTCGGAGCGACGTTCTTGCCCATGGTCGTCGCCGGGGCGACAAGCGCGTCGTAATTCTGCATCAGAGGTACGATGAGAGACGCCATCTCCTCGGCGAGGCGCTGCGACAGATGCGGCGCCTCGGCGACGAGCACTTTGCGCACGCCGGACAATTTCGCGGCAGCTTCGCCGGCGCCTTTGCAATTCTCGCCGGCGACGAGAATGTCCACCTCTTTACCGAACTGCAGTGCCGCGGTGAGCGCCTTTGCCGTCGCCGGAGCGAGGCTCTGATTGTCGTGCTCGGCGATCAGAAGCACGGCCATCACAGTACCCCCGCTTCATTTTTGAGCTTGTCGATGAGGGCGGCGACGCTATCCACCTTGATGCCGGCCTGACGCGTTTTCGGCTCGGTAACGCCGACCACTGTCAGCCTCGGCGCGATGTCGGCGCCGAGCTCTTCGGGTGTCGTTTCGTCGATCGGCTTCTTCTTCGCCTTCATGATGTTCGGGAGCGAGGCGTATCTCGGCTCGTTGAGGCGGAGATCGGTGGTGATGACCGCCGGCGTCGAGAGGAGGATCGTTTCGAGGCCGCCGTCGACTTCGCGCACCACTCTTACCTTGCCGTCGGCCAACTCGATCTTCGAGGCGAAGGTGCCTTGCGGCCAGCCGAGCAAGGCCGCGAGCATCTGGCCCGACTGATTGCAATCGTCGTCGATCGCTTGCTTCCCCATGATGACGAGATTGGCGCTCTCATTCTCGACCAGGCGTTTCAGCACCTTGGCGACGCCGAGCGGTTCGACATTCGCCTCGGTCTTCACGAGGATGGCGCGGTCGGCGCCCATGGCGAGCGCGGTGCGGAGCGTGTCCTGAGCTTTGGCCGAGCCGATCGAAACGGCGACGACTTCGCTCGCCTCGCCGCGCTCCTTGATGCGGACCGCCTCTTCGACGGCGATTTCGTCGAAGGGGTTCATCGCCATTTTCACATTGGCGAGGTCGACACCGCCGCCGTCCGATTTCACCCGAATCTTGACGTTGAAATCGACAACCCGCTTAACCGGAACCAATATTTTCATGCGGCTCTCTTTTTTCCCGCACGTGCTTCGTTTCCCCCTCGCACCTGCGGCTGTTATCTCGCAAGTGCGAAATGGCCCGGACGGTATCGCCGCGGACCTGCCGAGTCAATGCTTCGAGGATTTCGGCGGTTTTCAGGCCCCGCCGCGGGTGCGGTCCAAAAGCGGTACGCCGCGCCGCCGCATAAACAGAATGAGCAGAGTTCCGGCCGCCAGCCCACCAATATGGGCCCCCCATGCCACACTCTCCTCCGTATCGAAGGCAAGATAGGCAAATTGCATGACGATCCAGAAGCCAAGGGCCCAATAGGCGGTGATCTTGATGGGGATGCGCCAGAGCGCCAGCACCCACACCTTCACCTTCGGATGCAGGATGAGATAGGCGGCGATGATGCCGGCGACCGCGCCGCTCGCGCCGATCAACGGCAAATCCGATTCCGGCATGATCAGCGAATGCGCGACGGCCGCGAACACCCCGCACATCAGATAGAACATCAAGAAGCGCATATGCCCCATGGCGTCTTCGACATTGTCGCCGAACACCCAAAGGAACAGCATGTTGCCGAGGAGATGCACCCATCCACCATGCAGAAACATGTATGTGATGAGGGTGAAGCGCCCGGGAATGAGCGGAGCTACTACCTGCTCTCCGCCGAGGCCGTGGCCGAGAAGGTCAGCCGGGATGACGGCGAAGGCCGCGAGATTTTCTTCCTCCAGCGGCACGACCCAACCGGTCTGAAAGATCGCGTAGATGGCGATGTTCAGCACGATCAGCGACACCGTCACATATTGGTAGTCGATGCTCTTCAGCGGGTTGGTGTCGTGGAGGGGGACAAACACGGCGGCATTTGCTCGCTGTTAACGGTTCTCGCCCTTGACCCAAAGGACGTCGTCGCGCCCCCGGCCGTTGGCATAGCGCGCCGCCACGAACAAAAAGTCCGAAAGGCGATTGATGTATTTCAGGGCCTGGGCGCCGACCGGCTCGTTCGGATTTGAGGCGAGCGCAACCATGAGCCGCTCGGCGCGGCGCGAGACGGCGCGCGCAAGATGCAAGAAGCTCGAAGCGGGAGAGCCGCCGGGCAGCACGAAGGATCGGAGCGGCTGCAGCTCGCGGTTCATCTCGTCCATTTCGCGCTCGAGCCTCTCCACTTGAGCATCGGTGACGCTAAGCCTGCCGCGCGCGTCTTTGCTTGCGTCGGGAAAACAGAGGTCGGCGCCGAGATCGAACAGATCGTTTTGGATGCGCGCCAGCATGGCATCGAGAGCTGGATCGCTCGCGGCGATTTGCAGGCGCGCAAGGCCGATCGTCGCGTTCGTTTCATCGAGGGTGCCGTAGCAATCGACGCGAAGATCCGCCTTCGACACGCGGCGTCCGGAGCCGAGCCCGGTGGTGCCGTCGTCGCCCGTGCGCGTGTAGATCCTGTTGAGAGCAACCATCGTTAACCCGCCCGCCAGCGCGGGCCGCGCCGCCAATCATGGCTTAGCTGTGCCCCGGACCCGGTCAAGCTTCCAAGTTGCGACGAGATTACGACCGCCGAGAGGCGGAGCCTAGTCGTTCGGGCCTAAATACTAGTATTTGCCGCCGAAATAGATAGCCGCCATTACCAGGCAGAGGGCGATGAACTGCAGAATCACCCGCCAGCGCATCAGCGTTTGGCTTAAGTTTGGGCTCCCGCCCCGCATCATGTTCCAAAGCCCGAGAAAAAGAACGCCGGCGACCGCCACGAGCGCGATCGGAATGGCATAGGCGGTAAGAGTTTCCATGGCAGGTCTCCAATCGGTGAATGCGTCCTAGATCGGCCGGGGACGCTGCCGTTCGGTTGAAGCGGAGTCTAGTTCCGCCTGGCGATGGCGTCGAGGGCGCGGGCCGGGAGCAGCCGCCTGGCAAGAGCGACGACATAGGTCGGGAGCGTGACCAGGTAACGGGCTTTCGGGTTTCTGCTTTCGAGCGCCTGGACGAGCTTGGCGGCGACCGCCTCCGGCCCGAGCTTGAAGCTTTGTTGCCCACCCTCCTCCATGCGCGCGATCCTGGCGCGATAGATCTCCCGATGCGGCGAGGCTTCGATGTCGATGTGGCGCCGATAGGCGGCAAGCGCATGCTCGACGAACCGGGTCGCAATCGGGCCGGGCTCGATCAGCACGATCCTGATGCCGGTCCCGTCGAGCTCCATGCGCAGCGTGTCGGCCAAGGCCTCGATGGCGAATTTCGAGGCGCAATAGGCGCCGCGATAGGGCGCCGCCATCAGCCCGAGCACCGATGAGCAGAAGACGATGCGCCCCTCTCCTTGGCGCCGCATCCCGGAATGACGCGTGACGTGAGATCGTGCCAGCCGAAAACATTCGCCTCGAATTGGGCGCGAAGCGCTTCGCGGCTTACATCTTCGAGCGCGCCGGGCTGGCCATAGGCGCCGTTGTTGAAGAGCGCTGAGAGGGTGCCCCCGGTCGCGTCGAGCACGCGCGCCGCGGCATCGGCAATCGATTGCGGCTCGGCGTAATCGAGATAGAGACTCTCGACACCCTCCTCGTCGCGCAGCCTCTCGATGTCCTCTTCTTTCCGAGCTGTGGCGAAGACGCGCCAGCCGCGCCGCTTCATCTCGCGCACCGAGGCAAGCCCGATGCCGGAGGAGCAGCCAGTGATGAGGATGGTGCGTTCGGTCATCCCAAATTACCCCTCACCCTTCCCCCATGCGACTTGCGCAGCTTCGCGCGCAAATCGCGGTGGAAAGCCCTCTCCACAAGGGGAGAGGGTCCAGTGGAGCCGCGATAATCCTTCAACCCTCTCCCCTGGCGGGAGAGGGTGGCTTGGACCGCAGGTCCAAGCCGGGTGAGGGGGACCTTTGCCCACTGCCCCTTGCAGGAAAGGCGCTCAGCCTTCGAGCAGACGGCGGGCGATGACATGCGCCTGGATCTCGGCCGCGCCTTCGAAGATCGACAGGATGCGCGCATCGCAGAGCACGCGGCTGATCGGATATTCGAGCGCAAAGCCGTTGCCGCCATGGATCTGCAGGGCGTTGTCGGCGGAGGCCCAGGCGACGCGGGCGGCGAGCAGCTTCGCCATGCCGGCTTCGAGATCGCAGCGGCGCCCGGCGTCTTTCTCGCGGGCGGCGAAATAGGTGAGCTGGCGGGCGAGAAGGATCTCTGCCGCCATCATCACCAGCTTGTCGGCCACGCGCGGAAAATTGACGATCGGCTTTCCGAACTGAATGCGCTCGGTGCCATATCTGAGGCCGAGGTCGAGCGCGGACTGCGCAACGCCGATGGCCCGCGCCGCAGTCTGAATGCGCGCCGCCTCGAAGGTTTGCATCAGCTGCTTGAAGCCCTGGCCCTCGGCGCCGCCGAGCAGATTGGCGGCGGGAACCTTGAAGCCGTCGAAGGAGACGTCGAACTCCTTCATGCCGCGATAGCCGAGCACCTCGATCTCGCCGCCGGTGATGCCCTCGGCCGGGAAGGGAGCCTCGTCGGTGCCGCGCGGCTTCGGCGCGAGGAACATGGACAAGCCGCGATAGCCTTTTTCCTTCGGGTCGGTGCGGGTGAGCACCGTCATGAGATCGGCGCGCGCCGCATGCGTGATCCAGGTCTTCTGCCCGGTGATCCGGTAATCTTCGCCGTCCTTCACCGCGCGGGTGGCGATGGAGGCGAGATCCGAGCCGATGTTCGGCTCGGTGAAGACGGCCGTCGGCAGAATCTCGCCGCTGGCGATCTTCGGCAGCCACTCCTCTTTCTGCGCGTCGGTGCCGCCATTCAGGATCAGCTCGGCGGCGATCTCCGAGCGCGTGCCGAGCGAGCCAACGCCGATATAGCCGCGCGACAGCTCCTCGGAGACGACGCACATCGCCTCTTTGCCCA
Organism: uncultured Alphaproteobacteria bacterium; assembly: GCA_963786425.1. Classification (GTDB taxonomy): domain Bacteria; phylum Pseudomonadota; class Alphaproteobacteria; order Rhizobiales; family Methyloligellaceae; genus Methyloceanibacter. The sequence continues at coordinate 120,844 of CAWAZB010000004.1, forward strand.
AGCCGAGGCCACCATATTCCTCCGGCAGCGTCAGGCCGAACACGCCGAGCTCGCTCATCTGCGCGATCAATTCGAGCGGAACGTAATCGTCCTTCAAGTGCCATTCTTGCGCATGCGGAACGACTTCGGCTTCCGAGAAGCGGCGCATCTCCTCGCGCATCTGTTCGAGCGTTTCATCGAGGCCCGGATCGCCATAGGCGACGCCGCCTTGCGCGTCCTTGATCAACGCGATGGCGCGGGCGCGTGTCGCCGGGATGACGCTGCCGATCAGCGCGACGACGTCGGCGGTAAGGAAGGCCTTCTGCTCCGCCTCGGAAACGCCGAGCTCCGAGAGCCGCACCAATTCGTTTTGGCTCATCACGACGCCGCCGGCGAGCTGCGCGGCATATTCGGCGGCGCCGATCTGCACGAGCAGCGACTCTAGCTCGCCGAAGCGCCCCTCGCCTTGCATGCGCTCGGCGTAATTCGCGGCCTGGCGGAGCGCCTCGACATAGGTGGCGATCCAAGCAAGGCCGTGCGCCGCGTGCTGCTCCCGCTCCAGTGCCGGGCCGTCGATCTTGCCGTCGGAGGTGACGCTTTTCGAGAAAGCGGCGATGGCCTGGTCGCGCAGCACAGTCGCCGCCTCGGCGACGGATTGAAGCTGCTTTACGAAGATCGGCGGGCTTGGTCGGCAAGGTGTCGGCGGCAGCTGTCACTGGTCGATATCCTGAGCGGGGAAGGTGGGCGCGTCTTAATCGGAAAGAACCGTGCGGGCGCGACGGAGTCAAACTCAATCGACTCTCGTCATGGCCGGCCTTGGGCCGGCCATCCACGTCTTTGGCGGTTCAAAATCGTGGATGCCCGGGACAAGCCCGGGCATGACGATTGAAACAACGACGGAGCTTTAGCTGCCGTGAACCTGGCGGCTCGCTTCCAGCACATCCTCGAAGCTGCGGAGGCCCGTGACGGGAGCGCTCACCAGCACGGCCATGTTGCCCGGCCGATGCTCGTTGTTCCACATGCGCATATGCGCCTTCGGAATCTGCTCCCAGGGGAAGACCTCGCTCATGCAAGGATCGATGCGCCGCTCCACGACGAGCTTGTTGGCCTGGCTCGCCTGCATGAGATGAGCGAAATGCGAGCCCTGGATGCGCTTCTGATGCATCCACACATAGCGCGCATCCATGGTGAGATTGTAACCGGTGGTGCCGGCGCAGATGACGACCATGCCGCCGCGCTTCACGACGAGGGTCGAAACCGGGAAGGTCGCTTCGCCGGGATGCTCGAACACCATGTCGACGTTGACGCCCTTGCCGGTGATATCCCAGATCGCCTTGCCGAATTTGCGGGCCTCTTTCAACCAGGTGTCGAACTCAGGAGAGTTCACCTTCGGCAATTGACCCCAGCAATTGAAATCCTTGCGATTGATGACGCCCTTGGCGCCGAGCGACATGACGAAGTCGCGCTTGTCGTCTTCGGAGACGACGCCAATGGCGTTGGCGCCGGAGGTGGCGCAAAGCTGCACCGCCATGGAGCCGAGGCCGCCGGAAGCGCCCCACACGAGCACGTTGTGACCGGGCTTCAGCGTGTGCGGGCGGTGGCCGAACAGCATGCGATAGGAGGTGGCGAGGCAGAGCGTGTAGCAGGCGGCCTCTTCCCAGGTGAGATGCTTCGGCCGCTCGAGCAGCTGCCGGTCCTGGACGCGGGCGAATTGCGCGAAGGATCCGTCAGGGGTCTCGTAACCCCAGATGCGCTGCGATGTCGAGAACATCGGATCGCCGCCGTTACATTCCTCGTCGTCGCCGTCGTCCTGATTACAGTGGATGACGACTTCGTCGCCGACCTTCCAGCGCTTCACCTTCGAGCCGACGGCCCAGACGATGCCGGACGCATCGGAGCCGGCGATGTGATAATCCTGCTTGTGGACGTCGAACATCGAGACGGGCGTGCCGAGCGAGGCCCAGACGCCGTTGTAATTGACGCCGGCAGCCATCACGAGCACGAGCACATCGTGGGAGTCGAGCTCCCAGGTCGGGACGACCTCGATCTGCATGGCGGATTCAGGCGGGCCCTCACGGTCGCGCCGGATGGCCCAAGCATACATGTTCGCAGGGACGTGCCCGAGCGGCGGGATCTCGCCGATCTGGTAAAGGTCCTTGAGCGCGCCTTGCTGCGGAGTGACTTCCGCCAATGACATTTCGTTCATCCCCTTTTGTCCCCCGAGTGCCTTCGCTTTAACTTGTCGTTTTTGCGGTGCGGGAATTTTCGACGATCTACTTCGCGACTGCAATATCTTAGAACGCGGCAGGTCTAACGCGCCAGAAGTCCTGAAGGGTCCCAGGCGACCGGGCTATGTGCCTTCGATCCCCGGGTGGCACCCCATTCGAGGCCGGACGGTTAGCAAAAAGTAAATCCCCTGCCCAGTGTCAAAAAATCGCGACCGGTGATGTTTTCCGGAACCCCTTGTAGTCCGAGACGTTGGCTAAAGGAGGGGAAAAAGCCGGGAAAATGGCCAAAAAGCGGCTTCCCGGATTCCTGAAATCTCGCATTCCTGAAATCTCTCAAGGAGAACAACGCTATGAGATCACGTTTGGCATTATTGAGCACCGCGGCGGTTTTCGCCGTTGCCCTGGCCGGCCCCGCTTATACGGCGGAAGAGAGCCCGACGAAGGTTCCTGGAACCAGCACCGATGGGTCTTCCAGCAACCAGAACCCTGGCAACATCGTGGCTCCCGAGAAGGATTCCTCGATGAGCGGCGCCAAGGACGGCTCGCAAAGCGGCGGCACGAGCACCGATCAGTCGGCGACGAACGTTCCTGGCGCGAGCGCCGAGGGCGATCCCTCCACCGAGAATCCGGGCTCTCTCTCGGCACCTGAGAAAGACCCGGCCTCTGCCGGCCAGGCCGTTAAGGGTGGCCCGACGGATAGCTCGGCGGCGAATGTGCCCGGCACCGATGCCGAGGGCGACCCCAAGACTGAGAATCAGGGCGCTCTGTCGGCGCCTGAGGCAGACAAGAGCAAGATGTAATGTGTAAGGCCCGCAAGGGCCGCTATCGAATGACGAAGCAAGGGGTGGTGCGGAAGCACCGCTCCTTTCTTTTTGCCTGAGCGCAGGAGCAGGGCGCGGCGGGACGTGCTGTTGCCCTTGCCCGGCAAGCATGCTTCGATGCCGGGAAATACAGCCATTTGCGATCGAGCATCCATGAGCGGCAGGCCAAAACGCGACAAACCCTGGATGTTCCGCACCTATGCGGGACATTCGACGGCAAAGGCATCGAACGAGCTCTACCGGAAGAATCTGGCCAAGGGTCAGACCGGGCTTTCGATCGCCTTCGATCTGCCGACCCAGACCGGCTACGATCCCGACTCTGTGCTTGCCCGCGGCGAAGTCGGCAAAGTGGGCGTGCCCGTCTCTCATCTCGGCGATATGCGCGCGCTGCTCGACGGCATTCCGCTCGGCGAGATGAATACGTCGATGACGATCAACGCGACGGCGGCATGGCTGCTGTCGCTTTACATCGCGCTTGCCGATGAGCAGGGCGTGCCGCGCGAAAAGCTCACCGGAACGGTGCAGAACGACATTCTGAAGGAATATCTGTCGCGCGGGACCTATGTCTTCCCGCCGAAGCCGTCGCTCAGGCTGATCAAAGACGTGATCGTCTACACCTCGCGCGAGGTGCCGAAATGGAACCCCACCAATGTCTGCTCCTACCATCTGCAAGAGGCGGGAGCCTCGCCGGTGCAGGAGCTGGCCTTTGCGCTTGCTACCGCGGAAGCCGTTCTCGATGAGGTGAGAAATTCCGGCGAGGTCGCCGAGAGCGATTTTCCGCATGTGCTCTCCCGCATCTCCTTTTTCGTCAACGCCAGCGCCCGCTTCATCACCGAAGTCTGCAAGATGCGCGCCTTCGTCGAGCTGTGGGACGAGATCGCGCGTGACCGTTATGGCGTCGAAGACCCGGCGCTACGCCGTTTCCGCTACGGCGTGCAGGTGAACTCCCTTGGGCTGACAGAGCAGCAGCCTGAGAACAATGTCTACCGCGTGCTCCTATCGATGCTGGCGGTGACGCTGTCGAAGAAAGCCCGCGCGCGCGCCGTGCAGCTGCCGGCCTGGAACGAGGCGCTCGGGCTCCCGCGCCCCTGGGATCAGCAATGGTCCTTACGTCTGCAGCAGATCGTCGCCTATGAGACCGACCTTCTCGACTATGGCGACATCTTCGACGGCTCGCGCGAGGTTGAGAAGAAGGTCGAGGAACTGAAAGAAGAAGCCCGCGCCGAACTCACCAAGATTCAGAAGATGGGCGGCGCGGTGGCCGCCATCGACTATATGAAGGAGGCGCTGATCGCCTCCAACGCCGCCCGCATCGAGGCCATCGAGAAAGGCGAGCGGATGCTGATCGGCGTCAACTCTTATACCGAGACAGAACCGTCGCCGCTTTCGGCGGGCGGCGGAGAAGGCATCCTCACCGTTCCGGAATCCGTCGAGATCGAGCAGATCGCGGCGCTGCAGGCGTGGCGTCAGAGCCGCGACAACAAAGCTGTGCGGGAGGCGCTCACCGATCTGAAGGCCGCCGCCACCGAGGGGCGCAACATCATGGAGCCGTCGATCGCGGCTGCGCGCGCCGGCGTCACAACCGGCGAATGGGGCACGATCCTCCGCGAGGTGTTCGGCGAATATCGCGCACCGACCGGCCTGCAGGCAAAGCGCCAGCCGGACGAGGCGCGTCTGGAAGAGGTGAGACGCCGCGTGGACGAAGTCTCCGGCACGCTTGGCCGCACGCTGACCTTTGTCGTCGGCAAACCCGGCCTCGACGGACATTCGAACGGCGCCGAGCAGATCGCCGTGCGCGCCACGGATGTCGGCATGGAGGTCGTCTATGACGGCATCAGGCTGACCCCGGCGCAGATCGTCGACCAGGCGCGCGAGGCCCGCGCGCATGTCCTCGGCCTTTCCATCCTTTCCGGCTCGCATGTCGCGCTGGTGCGCGAAGTCGCGCAGCGGATGCGGGAGGTCGGGCTCGGCGACGTTCCGATCGTGGTCGGCGGCATCATTCCGCCGGACGACGTCAACGTCCTCAAGCAATGCGGGGCGGCTGCGGTCTACACGCCGAAGGACTTTCAGCTCAACGACATCATGGTCGGCATTGTCGACCTCGTCGCCAGCAAGGCCCCGCTTCTGAAAGAGCAGGAAACGGTGCCGCTGAAGGCGCCCGCCTTTGCCGCCCGCGAAAAGGTCCCGCTTTAGGCACGCGCGCTTCGGGCGCCATCCCGCATGAGCAAACGCGCATGGCCTGGCGGTAAGGTCGCTAGTAAGATGCGACAGGCTGCGGGGGAATCGAAGCAGCCTACGCCATCATTTCGGGGGACATCATGAACATCAATTTGAGCCGGCCGCGGAAGGAGACGTTTCTCGTTTCCGCAATCATCGCCCTTCTCGTCGTTCTCGGCATGATCGTAACGCTGCCGTTCTTCACGAACTATGGGCTCGAGCTTCTCTTGATCGCCTACATCATCCTTCTGGCCGGCGTGCTCATCGACAATTTCTAGAGAGCGGCCTCGAGCGGCTCCGACTTGGTCGCAGCGGGCACGGTGCCTGAGCCCGGAAGATGCGCGGCGAGCGCCGCGTATAGCTCGCGCCCGCGGATGGGCTTTGCCACATAGCCGTCGAGACCGGCGACGAGATATTCCTGGCGGTTCTCTTTCGTCGCGTGCCAGATGAGAGCGATGATGGGGATCTCGGCGGCGGGGCGATCGAGCTTTCGGACCTGCTCGACAGTCTTCACGCCATCGAGCTCCGGCGTCGCCATATCCATCAGCATCGCATCATATGACGCGGAGGCGAGGCGCTTCAGCGCCTCCGATCCGGCGCCGACCAGATCGCAGCTCACGCCGAACTCGTTCAGATAGGTGGTGATCAGTCTCTGGCTCAATCCGTTGTGCACGACGGCGAGCACGCGGCCTTTCAGCTTGCTGGCGGCCTCGGCGGCATGCAGCGGCCCCGGCGCAAATTCCGCCGGGAGCGTGAACCAGACCGAGCTGCCCTTTCCCGGAACGCGCTCGAAGCCGAACTCCCCTCCCATCTGCTCGACAAGGCGCTTGGCAAAAACCTGGTCCAGGCCTTCCGCGGCATGCGGCTTCGAGCCTTCCGCCGCGTCGAAGGCCGTCGCCACGGCGGTGACGTCGAAGCGGAGGATGAGGCCGGCTTCGCTCTCCGACGCGTCGAGGTGGAGCTTGATCGAACCGGCCGCCGTCCGCTGCAGCGCATCGCGGATCAGGCCTCGCAGCAGGGTGCCGAGCCGCCGCTCGTCGGAGCGCACATGCCGGGGGCAGCTGGTGCCGATAAAGACGCCGCTCCTGAGGCCTTTTTTCCCCGCCGCAGCCGCGAGCTCGCTGCCGAGCGTCTTCGTCAGCCCATGCAGGTCGAAGGGTGTCGGCGTCCGCTGCGCCTCTCCGAGCAAGGAGAGCAAGCGCTGCCGCTGCTTCGACTTGCCGTTTTGCGGCGCGCGGATCTCCGCTTCCGGCGCTTGACCGGCGCTTCCCGGGCTTCCAAAGGCCTGCTCAGATGCAATATCGGTCCGCAGCATGACGGCGCTCCACTTTTCGGGAGCGGCCATCATCGCGGACATGGCTTTAAGGCCGGATAAAGAGAGAGGGTTAACGCCGCCTCTCCGGCTGCTCCAAACCGAGCAAGACCCGTGCGCAGAATCGAAAGCATGGCCGATATCGAAGAGGGCGTCGCGGCGCTGGCCCGCGCCTGCCCGCATCTTCGCAATGTTCATGCGCTTGCGGGCCTGCCGCCGCTTCGGCGAAGGCCCGGCGGGTTCGAGGGGCTCGCCCATGCCATCGTCAATCAGCAGCTGTCGGTGGCGAGCGCGGGCGCGATCTGGTCGCGCCTGATGGCGCTGATCCCGGAGCTGCAGCCGGCCAATATCCTCAAATCCCCCGTCGAGGGATTGCGCGCCTGCGGGCTGTCGCGCGGCAAGGTGGAAACCTTGATCCGCCTCGCGGAAGCGATGGACAGCGGCGCGCTTAATCTTGCAGCGCTCGACAATGCCGATGACGAGGCGATCCATGCCGCGCTGACCGGCATCAAGGGCATCGGCCCCTGGACCGCCGACATCTACATCATGTTCTGTCTCGGCCGCGCCGACGCCTGGTCGCCGGGCGACCTTGCCCTGCAATCGGCGGTGAAAGACGCGCTGCAGCTTGCCGAGCGCCCGAGCCCGCGCCAAATGACCGACATCGGCGAAGGATGGCGCCCATGGCGCGCGGTGGCGGCAAGAATGCTGTGGTCCTACTACGCGCTGTTGCGGCAGCGCGCCGCTCCCCTTCCCGGCACCGACGCCGCCTGATGCGTCCGCGCGCGCGATAGAACCCATGATCGTCTGCTCCTGCTCCATGATCACGGCCAAGGATATCGACGAGGCGGTGACGGCCATCCGCACCGCGGATCCGCTCGTCGTGCTGACGCCGGGCCTGATCTACCGCTATCTCGGCAAGCGTCCGTCCTGCGGCGGCTGTCTTCCCCTCGTAACGAAGCTGATGGTCTCTTACGACGATGAGGGCGTGAGCGGCGGAAGCGAGCAACGCTAATCCGACTCTTACTGTCGTGTTCCTGCGTCGCCTCTAGCCCGAGCGCGCCGAACGCGTCATGATCCGATCGAGGTTGAGAGGAGAAAAACACCCATGAAAGGGAACCCGAAAGTTATAGAGTATCTCAATAAGGCGCTGACGCACGAGCTCACCGCCGTCAATCAATATTGGCTGCATTACCGGCTGCTCGAAGATTGGGGCTTCACCAAGCTCGCCAAGAAGGAGCGGGCAGAATCCATCGAGGAGATGCAGCACGCCGACAAGCTCATCGCGCGCATTATTTTTCTCGAGGGTTTTCCCAATCTGCAGCACATCGATCCCCTGATGATCGGCCAGAACATCAAGGAGGTCCTGGAGTGCGATCTGAAGGCGGAATATTCAGCGCGCGCTCTCTACATGGAGGCGCGCTCCGCTTGCCGTAAGGAAGAAGACTACGTCACGATGGATCTGTTCGAAGAGCTGCTGAACGACGAAGAGGGGCACATCAATTACCTCGAGGGACAGCTCAATTTGGTGAAGGAAATCGGCATTCAGAATTACGGCCAGCTCAACGCGCACTCCGCCGACGAGACGCCTGAATGAGTTCGGTTAGGCTCGGTCTGTCCCCGGCCGATCGTTCCTCCGCGCCATGACGCAAATGGAAGGACCGCGTCTGCCGCCGGCGGCCGGCGGCGCGCCGAAGCAGCTCGTCGTGTTCATTCACGGCTATGGCGCCGATGGAAACGATCTGATCGGCCTCGGACGGGAATGGGCGCGGATGCTTCCGCATGCCGCCTTCGTTTCCCCGAACGCGCCGGAGCCTTGCGGCATGGCGCCGATGGGCCGGCAATGGTTCGACCTCACCTTCCGGGATCCGGGCGAGATGCTGCGCGGAGTGAAGAAGGCGGGGCCCATCCTCGATGCCTTCCTCGATGCCGAGCTGAAGCGCTTGGACCTGCCGCCGCAAGCGCTCGCCCTGGTTGGATTTAGCCAGGGCACCATGGTGGCGCTCGCTTCCGGCCTCAGTCGCTCTTCGGGGCCGGCCGCCATTGTCGGCTATTCCGGCGCGCTTGCCGACGTCGAGGCCCTTGCCAACCGCGCCGGCTCCGCGCCTGCCATCCTCCTCGTGCATGGCGACATGGATGACGTCATTCCGCTGGATGCGATGCTCATCGCAAGGGAGCAATTGGCGCAAGCCGGCCTTCCGGTGGAATGGCATGTCGCGAGCGGCATCGGCCACGGCATCGACCCAACAGGATTGCAGCTTGGCGGGGCCTTTCTGAAACAGGCCTTCGCGCAACAATCCCAACTCGCGGGCGCTTAGTCCTCAACTACTCCTAATGGCCCATCTTTCGCAGTGCGCTACCGCATGTGGGGCCCTTCACATTCCCGACACGTCCCTATAGTATGCCGCCGCGTAACCCGAGTGCGACGGGCAAGATTTGAGGAATCGTCGCCTTGAATGTCGCCACCGCCACAGCGACCCCGGGTTCGTTTCCGGCCCTTGTGCTGAACGCCGACTACCGCCCCTTGAGCTATTATCCGCTCTCGCTTTGGGGCTGGCAGGACGCGGTGAAGGCGGTCTTCCTCGACCGCGTCAACATCGTCTCCGAATATGACCACGCGGTTCACTCGCCATCCTTCGAGATGCGGCTGCCGAGCGTTGTCTCGCTAAAGACCTATATTCGGCCGGCGCTCTATCCCGCCTTCACGCGGTTCAACGTGTTCCTGCGCGACCGTTTCGCCTGCCAATATTGCGGCCAGAAGAACGACCTCACCTTTGATCATCTCGTGCCGAGATCCCGCGGCGGCCTCACCCGCTGGGACAATGTCGTTGCCGCTTGCGCACCCTGCAATCTGATGAAGGGCGGCAAGCTTCCGAACGAAGCGAAGATGTGGCCCTCGCAGCGGCCCTACCGCCCCACGGTGTTCGAGCTGCACCGCAACGGCAGGCTGTTTCCGCCGAACTATCTGCATGAGAGCTGGCTCGATTACCTCTACTGGGATACCGAGCTCGAGCCGTAAGGCGATTGGCGTCGCGCCGCGCCTCGCGGGCGCAAGTCCAATTCAAGCGAAGAAAAGCGGTGTTTTCGATTACGCTCGGTAGAGCTTGCGCGTGACTCGGCCTCGCGCCTCACCTTATACTTTTTCACCTTGGTTTGTCTCTGCAACGGCCGGTTCGCACGTCAGCGCCCGAGTCATGGCGCCAGGAAAGCGAGCGGCGATCCTTATGCGGAACGATTCGAACCGAGCCGGGTTTGCAAAATAACCCATTCGTTTTTGCAGTTTCGTCGGCGATTTAGGAAAGCGAGGCTCCGAATGCGACAGAGCGCTGAGACTAAGTCTGAATTGAAAACCACTTTGGCCGAAGTGGAGCCGCTTTCGCGCCGCTCGCTTTTAGTAGGGCTGGTGGCCGGGGCCGCCTTGTCCATACCGATCCTCTCCAAACCTGCGGAAGCCGCCGTCTCGATGCTCAGAACCGGCGTCGATCCGAGCGTCGTCGAGCCTGACGATCTTGAGATCGGGCGTGGCGGACGCGGCGGCGGTCGCGGACGCGGCGGTCGCGGCAGAGGCGGACGCGGTAGAGGACGCGGCCGCAGCTTTGGCGGCCGGGGACGTGGACGCAGCTTTGGCGGCCGGGGACGTGGACGGAGCTTCGCACGCGGTCGCGGACACGGGCGCGGCCGACGCTGGTATGGCGGTCGCGGCCGACGCTGGTATGGCGGCGGCTGGTATGGCGGCGGCTGGGGCGGCGGTTGCTATAATCCCTGGTATCGCCGGACCTATTGGTGGCGTTGCCGCGGGATCTGGCTCGGCTTCTAGGGTTTAGCCCAACGCTCGGCGCAGAGGCGGCTATCGTCTCTGCGCCGCGCCAAAGGCGCCGATCCCGGCAAGCAGCGCCGAGACGACCGCATTCCATCCCGCGAAAGAGAGCGCGAAGAGGCGCCACGGCGCTTCGTCGCAACGGATCACTCGCATCTGCTCGAGTTGCCGGCCAAGCCCGCCCTCAGCCCATTCGAGCGGGGCGGTGCCGCCGGCGCAGGTTGCCGGTCCTTCCCACCATTTCCACTCGACGCCGGAATGATAGATGCCCAACCCGGCATTGATGAGAAAGGCGACGGCAATCACCCCGAACAAAATGCGGGTGATGCCGATGCGCTCGCTCCGCGCCGTAAAGAAGGCGGCGATGCTGAGCGGCACGGCGAGATAATAGGCGTAGCGCTGCTGCAAACAGAGCGGGCACGGCGCGTAGCCGCCGAAGCGCTCGAAGAGATGCGCCATCATGATGGTGACGAAGGCGATGGTGAATAGGATCGACGCGGCGAGCATCAGCCTTCCGGCAAGCTCATCCAATCGCTTCGCGTCGGAGCGCGTCGTGGACATGTCAGAACGCATATTTGGCGATGATGAAGCCGCCGACCACGAACAGCAAGAATCCGGTGGTGACGAGCGTCAGCCGGCGCTCGATGAATTCGCGGATCGGCTCGCCATAGATGCGAAGCAGCTCCGCCTCGAGGAAGAAGCGGGCGCCGCGGGTGATGATGGAAAGCACCGTGAACATCAACAGGTCATAGCCGGCAAAACCGGAGGCGATGGTGACGATCTTGTATGGGATCGGCGTCATGCCCTTGATCAGAATGACCCAGGCGCCCCATTCGGCATAAGCGGCGCGGAATGCCTCGACGCTATGACCGTAGCCATAGATGGAGATCAGCCATTTGCCGAGCGTGTCGTAAAGCAGCGCGCCGATAGCATAGCCGACAAGGCCGCCAACCACCGAGGCGATGGTGCAGACAAGCGCGTAGAGGCGCGCCTTTTGCGGATTGGCGAGCGCCATCGGCACGAGCACGACATCCGGCGGCACGGGAAAGAACGAGCTCTCGGTGAAGGACACTGCCGCCAGCACCGGCAACGCGTTCGGCCCGCGCGAAAGCTTGATGACCCGATCGTAGAGATTGCGCAGCATCGATCCTGCTTATCGGGAGGTCGGAGGCTTGTCCATCGCGGCACCACGGCAAGGCCATGCCTATGAGTGGCGGCATGCGTCGATCCCGCCGATCCGTGCTTCTGGCCCTCGGCGCAGCCGGAATGGCGGCGGCGATCCGCCCTTCCGCGCTCCTTGCCGCGGAGCAGGGCCTCCTCACGAAGCCGATCCCGTCGAGCGGCGAGGCGCTGCCGCTGATCGGGCTCGGCAGCTGGATCACCTTCAATGTCGGCGACGACGCGGTGGCGCGAAACGCCTGCACCGAGGTGATGGGCGCCTTCTTTGCCGCGGGCGGCCGCATGATCGATTCCTCGCCCATGTATGGCTCGTCGCAAGCCGTGATCGGCAACGCGCTTGCCGCGCTCGGACACCCGAAGGGCCTCTTCTCCGCCGACAAGGTCTGGACCTCCGCCGGCGAGGATGGGCCGGAGCAGATAGAAGAATCGCGAAAGCATTGGGGCGTGCCGCGCTTCGATCTTCTACAAGTGCACAACCTCCTTGGCTGGGAGGCGCATCTGCAGACGCTCTACGCCATGAAACAGGATAGGCGCCTACGCTATGTCGGCATCACCACCTCGCATGGGAGGCGGCATGCCGAATTCGAAAAGGTGATGGAGGCGCATCCGCTCGATTTCGTGCAAGTGACCTACAACATCGTCGATCGGGAGGCGGAAGCGCGCATCCTCCCCTTGGCGCGGGAGAAGAACATCGCCGTCATCGCCAACCGCCCCTTCCGCCAGGGCGAGCTGATCGACGCGATGATGCAGCATCCCTTGCCGGATTTTGCCGCCGAGATCGGCACCGCCAATTGGGCGCAGTTCCTCTTGAAATTCATCGTCTCGCATCCGGCGGTGACCTGCGCGATCCCCGCCACCTCAAAAGTCCCGCACCTCCACGAAAACATGGGGGCCTCGCTCGGCCCGCTCCCGGACGAGAAAATGCGCGCGCGCATGATCGCTTACGTCGAGGCGCTGTAGATGCCCGAATGGTCGACTTATAGCCTCACCGACTTTCTGCTGTTCTCGCCGGACACCTATTGGCGGCTGTTCGAGCGCTACAATGAGGCGATTTGGCCGTTGCAGATTGGCGCCGCCGCGCTCGGGCTTGCGCTCTTCGCGCTCGTGTTGCGCCGGCCGGCGGTCGCCGACCGCGCCGTGCCGCTGTTACTTGCGCTTGCATGGGCATGGGTTGCCTACGCGTTCCTTTATGAGCGCTACGCGACGATCAATTGGGCGGCGGTTTACTTCGCCGCGGGGTTTGCGGCGCAGGCTGCGCTGCTGCTGGCTCTCGCCTTGGGACGCGGCCTTCGCTTCGAAGATGCGCGGGGCGCGCGGCGGGCAATCGGCCTGGCGATCCTCGCCTTCGGGATCTTCGTGCAGCCCTTCGTCGGGCCGCTGCTCGGCAGAGATTGGTCAATGCTCGAGCTGTTCAGCCTCACGCCCGACCCGACCGTCGTTGCGACACTCGGTGTCTTGCTAGCCGCGAGGGGACGTGCGCGATGGCTCGCCTACATCATCCCGCTCATCTGGTGCGCCGTCGAAGGCCTCACGCTTCTGGCCATGGGGGCACCGGACGCGATACTGCTTCCGGCCGCCGATGTCCTGGCAATGGTCGCTGCCGGCGTCTAGGTCTTAAGGTCAGCGGGTTTTGCGGCGATCGCGGAAGAGAGCGAGCGGCGGAATGAGATAGGGCTTCCCGTAATAATGGCGGCCATATTGGCGCATCCTCGCATATCGGGAGGCATAGCCCCGCGACGAGCGCCACTTCGCAGCCCTCGATCTTTTGCCAGGTTTCCGGCTGTAAGCGCGCTTGATCGCCTTTCCCGTGTCGGCGGGAGCAGCGGTCGCAGCATCTTTGGCAACCGGTTGCGGAGCAGGCTCGGTGGCGGCAGTCGCGCTCTCCGACGCGGCGGATTTCTCCGACGGCTCCTCTTGCGTCGGCTTCGCGGCTTCTGCCTCCAGGGCTGCTAGCCTCGATTGCGCGGATTCCTTCTCCGCGGCGAGGTCTTTGGCTTCCGCCGAGGCCGTCGCGAGCTCCTTTTTCAGCCCGGCGATCTCCGCCGCCAGTTTTGCCTTTTCTTCATCCGCGGATTGTCTCAGGGCCGCGGATTGTTTTTCCGCATCCGCGGCTGCGTTCTTATCGCGCGACTCGGCGGCCGCCTCGGATTCCTTCAGCTTACTTGTCAATTCCTCGTTCTCGGCTTGCGCTGCCTTCAGTGCAGCCTCGCTGTCCTCAGCCTGCTTCTTCAGCTCGGCGATCTCGGCGGTATCGCGCGTCTCGGCTGCCTCCGCCGACTCCTTCAATTTGTCGGCCAGCTCTTCATTTTGCGTTTGCGCCTCCTTCAGCGCCGACTGGCCGTCGTCGAGTTTCTCTTGCAATGACTCGAGCTCGGCGTTCGCCTTGGCGGCCCCCCTCGCCTCCTCAAGCTCATCGGCCAGTTTCTCGGTCTGGGCTTTTGCTTCCTTCAAGGCGGCTTGCGTCGCTCCCAAATTCTTGGTCAGGGCTTGCGTTTCTTCACTCGCTTCCGTGGCGCGGATTTCCTTTGCCTCCTGCAAGTCGGCCGTCAGCTTCTCTTTCTCGGCCTCGGAAGCCTTCAACGCCGCCTCGCTCTCCTGAAGCGAATCCTTGATCTCCTCGATCTCGGCATTGGCTTCGTCCAAGCTCGCCTGCAGCTCTTTTTGTGCCTCGCCGGGCGCGGCGGTTTCGGCCTGCATGGCCGGCGCCGCTGCCTCCGGTTCGTTAGGCTCAAGCCAAGCCGTTGAAGACACCGTCCCCGCGCTCATCAGGGCTTGGCTCTCGGCCCTCGGCGTCTTGTCGAGAAAGATCGCGCCCGCAAGCAGCGCGGCGATCAGGACGATGGCCGGGGCGGCACGCTGCAAACTGTCCGGAATACCCCTAAGGTCAGGCATGTTCTGTCCCCCTGCAAAGAGCTGCAATATTCTTGCTTTGGAAATTGTCCCTGCTTCTTGCCGCTAGTCTTGCATTGCCGGCGGCGAAATGGAACCGAAGAGAGCGGGAGGAAGTGGACCGATTCAATTGCCAAGGATTTGGGCAACCGGCCTAGCGGGCCCGCAGTTGACCGGCCCGGCCGCATGCCCCATCTATCCGGCCCGAGTGCCCCAGTGGCGGAATGGTAGACGCGGCAAACTCAAAATCTGTTGTCCGCAAGGACGTGCTGGTTCGAGTCCGGCCTGGGGCACCAACCTTTTTCCCGACGATTAGCTCTGCAACCGCCAAAGGTCGGACTTAGCGCCTCTAAGTGCGCTTAGGGCTTCAGCACCACCTTGATGCAGCCATCCTTGCGGTCGCGGAATTTCTTGTAGAGGTCGGGGCCGTCTTCCAGCGTGCCCGTATCCGTCACCACGAAGGACGGGTCGATCTCGCCCTCCAAGATGCGATCGAGCAGTTTCGGCAGGTAATGCTGCACCGGGGTCTGCGCCATGCGGAAAGTGAGCCCGCGATTGATGGCGGACCCCATCGGCATCCAATCGACATAGCCGCCATAGACGCCGACGATCGAGACCGTGCCGAAATTTCGGCAGCAATGGATCGCCTGGCGAAGCACATGCGGGCGGTCGGTGCCGAGATAGGTCGCGACCTTGACGCGGTCGACCATCGAATCCCAGCTCGCCATGGTGTCCGGCTCGGTGCCGACGGCATCGATGCAGGCATCGGCGCCGCGGCCTTCGGTCATGCCCTTGATCGCCTCGTAGATGTCGTCTTTCTTGAAGTCGAGCGTTTCGGCGCCGGATTGCCGCGCGAGCGCGAGCCGCTCCGGAACCGTGTCGATGGCAATCACGCGGTCCGCGCCCAATAGGAACGCGCTCTTGATCGCGAACTGCCCGACCGGACCGCAGCCCCAAATGGCGATCGTCTCGCCGCCTTTGATGTCGCAGAACTCGGCGGCCATGTAGCCGGTGGGGAAGATGTCGGAGAGAAACAAAGCCTGCTCGTCGGAGAGGCCGTCAGGAATGACGATCGGACCCACATCGGCATAAGGCACGCGGAGATATTCCGCCTGTCCGCCGGGGAAGCCGCCAAGAATGTGCGAATAGCCGAAGAGACCCGCGGGGGAATAGCCCCACATTTTCTCGGCTTTCTCTTTGTCGGGATTAGAGCGCTCGCAGCCGGAATAGAAACCCTGCTTGCAGAAAAAGCACTCTCCGCAGGAGATGGTGAAGGGGACGACCACCCGATCTCCCACTTTCAGCTTTTTATTCTCAGGCCCGACCTCGACGACCTCGCCCATGGTCTCATGGCCGATGACGTCGCCGCTTTTCATGTTGGGAATGACGCCGTTGAAGATGTGCAGATCGGAGCCGCAGATGGCGCAGGCCGTCACCTTGATGATGGCATCGCGCGGCGATTGGATCTGCGGATCCGGGACAGTGTCGCAGCGAATGTCACTCTTGCCGTGCCAGCACAACGCCTTCATGCGGTGGGATCCTTTCGGGGATGGAGCCCGCCGGCGCGTCTCTCGCGCCATGCGGTATTCGCGTCTCTTCCAACCCCAAACGCTTGGTAGCGCGCTTTAGGTCCGCGAGAAGCGGCACAATTCGCTAAGAGATGAGGTTATCGATCCCGTGCGGCAGCGCAGCGCTGCAGAATGGCAAGCGCCTCCTCGGCGGCGGCGTAGCGGATTGCTGAGCGGCCCTGATCGCCGAAATCCTGCTTCCTGTGAAAACTCGGCTCGCCGCGGCTGGCGCAGCCGAAATAGACGAGCCCAACCGGCTTGCCTTTCTCGTCCGGGTCTGGGCCAGCGACGCCCGTCACCGCCACCGAGATATCGGCGCTCGATCCGGCTAGCGCCCCCTCAGCCATAGCGAGCGCCACTTCGGCGCTGACGGTGCCATATTTCTCGATCAGGAAGGAAGGGACGTTGAGCGCGGACTGCTTCTGCTCCGGCGTGTAGACGACAAACCCGCCCTCGAAATGCTCTGCCGCCCCCGGTGCTTCCGTCAGCACCGTCGCGATCAGGCCCCCGGTGCAGGATTCCGCCGAGACGGCCTTCAATCCGCGCGCCTTCAAGGCGTCGAGCACGCCGATCGCCTTGTCGACGAGGCCCTTGTCGATCCTGACGAAATCGACTTCCTCAGCACTGACGCCACCGGCCATTCAAACGCTCTCCATCACGCAAAGACCTATTCCGGGTGCCGAACCGCGGTCCCGGCAAATTGGTTCCGGAAGGCTCCCCCGCCGCACCGCCGATTGGCGGACCCAAATGCCTGGAAAAGCGTTGTGGAGAGAGCAACCGAAGGAATCCTCCCCATGACCAACGAGAAGCGTCCCCTCGCCGTCGTCACCGGCGCGTCCACCGGCATCGGCTATGAGCTCGCGCGCTGCTGCGCCGAAAACGATTTCGACCTAATCGTCGCCGCCGACGAAGAAGCGATCGAGAACGCGGCGCAGCATTTCCGCGACATGGGCGCGAATGTGCAGGCGGTCAAAGCCGACCTCGCCACCATCGAGGGCGTCGAAGCGCTTTATGCCGCGACGAAAGGCAGAAAGGTCGACGCCCTCCTCGCCAATGCCGGCATTGGACTCGGGCAAGGCTTCCTCGACCAGAATTTCAACGAGGTGATCCGCGTCATCGACACCAACATCACCGGCACGCTCTATCTCATTCACCGGGTCGGGCGCGACATGCGCAAGAACAAGTCGGGTCGCATCCTCATCACCGGCTCGATCGCCGGTTTCACGCCGGGCACCTTCCAGGCGGTCTATCACGGCAGCAAGGCCTTCATCGATTCCTTCTCCTATGCCTTGCGCAACGAGCTGCAGGACAGCGGCGTCACCGTCACCTGCCTCATGCCTGGAGCGACCGAGACGGAGTTCTTCGATCGCGCCGGCATCGCCGATACCCAAGTCGGCCAGGCCAAGAAGGATAATCCCGCCGATGTAGCTGAGGCCGGCTTCAAGGCGATGATGGATGGTGAAAGCGACATCGTTTACGGCTGGCAGAACAAGCTGCAGACGACATTGGCGAATGTCACGCCGTCAGAGATGCTCGCCGGGCGCACGCGGAAGCAATACGAGCCGGGCTCAGGCAAGGAACAATAGCCGCATGAATCCCGCCAATTTGCAGCTCGAAGGGCTGCTGCTCGCGCTCTATGCATTGCTTGATGCGATCAAGAGCAAGGGGCTGTTGACCGAGCAGGAGGTCGAAGAGGCACTGGCGACGGCGGAAGCCAATGCGCTTGCCGACCCCCAACGGGTCGAGCAGCTGAGTGCAGCGCATCTCGACGGCATGACTTTCCCGATCCGCTTTCTGCGTACCGCCAACGTCGCGTCGAAAGTGCCGGAGACCTTCACCACCATCACCCAGCTCGTGGGAGAGACGAAGCCGGCGCGCTAGCGTCGCGGCGGTCAGATGAAGCTGAATTGCGGACGGGCGATCATCAGCCAGAAGATGGCGACCACCGATCCGAAAGCGGGAAAGCCGAAGGCGAACCAGCGCCAAAAGATGCGGTGATAGGCTTCCGGCAGAGGTTTTCGCTCGGCCGCCGCGCGCATGGCGAGATCGCGCATCCTGATCTGCATGAACACGACGGGCACCCAGAAGGCGCCGGTGACGAAATAAAGGAGGATGGACAGAAGAATCCACCCTTCGCTCAGCGAATAGCCCGTCCACCAAACGAGCAACAGCCCGGTGATTGGCTGCAGCACGACTGCCGTCGCGGTGAAGATGAAATCCGCGATGACAACGATGCGCGCCACGCCCGCGACCACGGCAGGATCCCCCATGCGATGCGCCATCAGCATGAAAAAGGCGATGCCGGCTCCGGTACCAAGAAGCACGCTCGCGCCGATGATATGCGCGTATTTCAGCAGCTGATAGGTGAGCATCAGCGATCGTCCAGGATGGCAATCGCCACGAGATTGAAGACCATGATCGGCCAGATCTTCAGCATCGGTCCAAGCGGGTCTTCCCATAATCTCGGCACGAGAATGGTGCCGATGACGACATAGGCCACGGAGATGGCCAAGGCCGCCCAGAGCGCGAGGCGCGCGGTCCTCCTGAAGGCGATGCCGATACCGATGATGATGTCGGCGCTCGCCCCCGCCGCGATCAAGAGCGGCCCGATCTCCTCGACGCCGCCCTCGCGCATCAAATCCATGCCGATCTTCCAGCCGGGCCCGAAAGAGATGAGGCCGGTCGTGATCCAAAAAAGCGCAAAGACGCCGAGCACAAGCGGCTTCAACAGATAGAGATTCGAGAACCATTTCTCCTGCACGGAAGCGGGATTGGCGCGAAGCGCGTCGGCAAGCGAACGGGGCTCGATGCCGGTCATCGATACCCAGGCGCGGTTATCGCCGATGGCGCCGCGCTTCATCTCGATGCCGGCGGTCGAGCGTATCGGCGGCCGCCAGCCGAAATATCCGGCAAGGTCGCCGAGCCTATACATGAAGGCCATCAGCCAACGCGGCATGGCGAGGCTGCGCGCCGGCTTCCATCCAAGCCAGGCGCGGTAGCGTTGGATGATGTCGGAAAAGGACAGTCTTTCGGGTCCGGCGATGTCGAGCACCACCTTCGACGGCGCATCTTCACGCAGGAAAAAGGTGATGCTGCTCACGACCTCGTCGAGCTGAACCACTTGCAGCTGGCCGGTTCCTGCCGGCTTCAGAAAGATCGAAAGGGCGGCGAGCCCGCGAAACAGCGCGCTGCCGCCATAGGCCGGAGCACCGACGACGACGGACGGGCGCAGGATTACCCAATCGAGGTCGAGCGCCATCAGGCTCTCGTCGCCGCGCAGCTTCGTCTGGGAAAATTCCGTGGGCGTCAGACGATCGACGCCGATGGCCGACAAATGCACGACACGCCTGATGCCGGCGGTTGCGCAGGCGCGATAGAGCGCGGAGACCCCGGCATCGTGCACGCCGGCGGTGGAATCGCTGGCCGTGTCCTGCAGAACGCCGGCGCAGTTGACGACCGCCTCCACCCCCGCGAGGTAGGGCAGCCAATCCGCCGCCGATCTCAGACACGCAATGTCGGCGGCAACGATCCTCGTCGCGTAAGGGGCTACCGCTGGTGCGCGCCGGGCGAGGCCGGTGACCTCATTCCCCTCGCTCAGCAGCCGAGCGCAAGTGGCTGATCCGATGAGGCCGGTCGCACCAAGCACCAGGACATGCATGCGGATAGCTTAAGGCCGCAGCTTCATGCTTGTCCCGCCTTCGACGGCGCCGTGGCGGGAAATGGAGCTCGAGGCATCGATGAAGGCGTCCTGATCGACGCCGACGCTGAGACGCGAGACGAGCTCTCCGCCGAGCCAGCCGGTCAGGAACAAGAGGCCACCGCCGGCAAATCCGAGCGCAAGCGCGGTGGCGGAAGGAGCCACGGCCGGGTCTCGCAGCCACCAGCTGGCGAGGAACAAGGCAAGGACGATCACGTTGCCAGCGGCGTGATAGAGACCGACCCGCTTCGCCCGGGTTCCGGAGGGGATGTTGACCCAATCGATGAGGCCAAAGATGGCGGCGACAGCGCCGCCGATAAGGCCAGCCACGATCAGCCAATAAGCCAGCGGATAAAAGTCAGGCCAGCCTGCCAGGCCGATGAGGTCAAAGACCACGGCCGTCAGCAACAGGCCAGCGGGGAAGACGATGAGGATCTGATGCGGGGAATGGCCGAAGAGTTTCATGGCGACCTCCGCTCGTTGAACGCCGTTGGCTGGCGCTCCGTTCCCGCCGGTGCGCGATGTCACCGTAGGCTGTGAAAGCGACCGTCCCCACCCGCTCGAAGAGCGGGCGGGGATGTTTTCTCTATCGTGTGCTACGGCCGCGCGACGCTGGTCTCTTTGCGCCGGTGGTGCGTTTGGCCGCGGTGCTCCGCTTCGCTGCGGTGGTGCGCTTGCCACTGCTTCTGCTGCTGGTGGATCGTTTGGCGCCGGTCTTCCGGGCCGGGGATCGCGTGCCAGTGCCGGACCGCGTCGCGGCGCCGCCGCGCGCAGAGGCCGCGCGCCTTCCCGTGGCGCTACGATTGACCTTCCCCTCGGCGAGAATATTGAGCTTCCGGTCGGCGGCCTTCTCTTCCCGGAGATTGGACTTAAGGAGCCCCGTGACGTTGTCATGGCCGAGTTCCCCCGCCCAGGCGATCAGCGTTCCATAGCGCGCGATCTCGTAATGCTCGATCGCCTGGGCGCTGCCGATCACGGCCGCGTCGAGGACCTTCTTGTCATCGACTTCGCCTGCGACCGCGTTCGCCTCCTTGATCAGGCCGTCAATCGCGGGGCATTCCGTGCCCTTCGGACGCTGGCCGAGATTCTCGAACACTTTCTCGAGGCGAGCCACTTGATGCTTGGTTTCACGCAGATGATCGCGCAGGCCTTTGGCGAGCTCGCGATTGGACGCCTTCTCGATCATGGAGGGGAGCGATTTCACAATCTGCTGCTCGGCGTAATAAATGTCCTGAAGCGTATGGAGGAAGAGATCCTCCATCGATTTGATGTCCTTGGTGAAGAGTCCCATTGTCGTCTCCTGCGGGCCCGCGGAAGTGACGGCCCAAGATTGATTGCCGAATTCCATACGCGTGGAGACGAAACTGGTTCCGCCAACCGCCCGCCGGGCTTGAAAGAATCTACAAGCGCTCGGTCTGGTGGCAGCGGATGACGATCTCTTCCTGATCGAATTCGCGTTCAAGGCGCCGTCGCAAGGCGCCCCACCAATCGCGATCGACGGCTTCGGCCATCACTTCGACGACGGCGATGTCGTCATGCTCGGTCGCCTCGCCGGCCTTCCAACGGCCCTCCGCCGGCGTGCGGGTGAAGCTCGTGACGCCGCCGAATTTTTCGGTCAGCTCCCGCGCCAGACGCTCGAAGGCTTCGGCCGGAAACTGCTCCCCCGCATCGTCCGTTAGCGGGAGCAGGATCTGGATAAGGTGCATGCTTCATCCCCGTGACTGTCAGAGCAGGACCGCCGAGGCGCATGCGGAGTTCGCCCTCGCCTTCAGCTTTGATTCAGCTTTGATCGCCCAACTCGGCTGCCGCCACCGCCGCCACACCCTCAAGTTCCTTGGTGCGGAATGGCGCATATTCCTCGGGCGCGTCGGGCCCGGAGGCGCGGGCGATGCGATCTCTCGCCGCCGCCACGAGATCGGCCCTTTGCAGCGTCTTCGCTGCCAAACCGGCATAGAGAACCGCGTTCCAATAGGCGGAGCGCGACAGCGGACCCGGCAACTGTAGCTGCATGCGCCTTCGCGTCATTCGCTCGGCGGCGGTCAGATAGACATGCGCCTGGATATAATTGCCCAGCATGAAGTCGGAGAAGCCGAGCAGGAAATAAGCGGCACAGACATGGTCGGGGTAGATTTTCTCAGGGCCAATGCCGAAGGCACTCTCCGATAGCACGCCGACCGGCCCCTCGGCCAAGCTCGGATAAGAGCGGGCAAAGAGGGACAGGATGGCAAGGGTGAGACGCTTCGTTTCTTCATGGTCGCCGCGCTGCAACGCCGCCGCGGCGCTCTGATAGAGGGATTCCGAGGCGCTGATGTCTTCAGGGTAACCGGCGACGGACAGCCGCTCGGCCTCCTTCAGAAGCATCGCGAGAAGCGTTGCCGGAAGTTCGTAAGTCGCCGGAGGCGAAGCCGCAGGCATTTCGAGTTGCAGAAATTCGGCGATGCCGCGCCGCGCCTCCGCCGGAGCGTGCAAGGCCGCCTCGGCGCTGACCAGCAGGGTGGGGATCTTCGCTTCGGAAACATGGGCGAGGAGGAGCTTTTCCTTCTCCAAAACGCTGCCGAGTGCCAAGGCAAGCTCCTGCCGGCCGGTCAGCGCTTGCTCGTTACGCAAGCCTTCCGCGCGCACGGCGAGATCATCTGAGACAAGGATCAGGCAGGGAGAGCCCAGCTCGCGCAAAACCGCCGCCGGGTCGTCGGAGAGCCAGGCAGTGGCGCAACGGATCGCCTTTGTTTTTGCTTTTGCCTTTTCTTTTGCCTTTGCCGCCGCCGAGCGCCGTTCGGCAGGAGCCTTATCCGCGAGCTCGACGCCCATGGAGGCGAGAAGGCTGAGGAGTGTCGACTTGCTCCTCTGGGTATCAGCGACCACGCAAATTGCGCTCTGTGCCCCGGATGAAGGAAAGAGCGTCGCGCACGCTGACGCGGCTCGTGGGAGATCTTGCATCTCAGATCCCTTTCTCCGCGACCGCTGGGCGGGGCGAGGCTTGCCGCTCCTGCAGGATCTCCGCCGCCGAGCGGATGCTTCCTTGCCGCCGCAGTTCCTCGATTTTTTCCGGCTTCCAAACCGAGCGCTCAAACTCCGCTTCCAGAGCACTTTCCTCGGCAAGCTTCAGCCAGCGCTTCCAATGCCACGCGCTCCTGCCGGTATCGATGTGTTGATGCACTCCGAGAATGTTTCGGATGTTCTCAACCTTGCGTTCGAACCGGCCAATGGTCGTGAAGGGCAGATGCGCGATGATCAAATCGCTCGGGGTGACAGTGTCGAGCGCCTCTCCGGTCGCCGACACGGCAAGATGGCCGCCAAGAGCAAGCGCGCCGATACTTTCCGGTCGCGCCATCAATTTTGGATCCGTCGTCGCGCGAGAGATCCACGGGAGCGACGGATTGTCCTCAAGCTCCGCTTTGAGATCGGTGCTCTCCTCGACGATCAGCATGATGTCGTCATATTGCGCAGGCGTAAGGGCAGCGGGAAAAAGTGCGCCACCGCTCGAGACGGGCACGTTATAACGGTCTACTGCCAGGACGTCGGCGCCGGTAAGACTGGCGCAGTCTTTCAAATTTCCCGAGGCCGGCAGCCAGAACTCGTCGGCGTCCAGAAAGATCGACCCAATCGACATCGGCACTCTTGATCAGCGCAAGGGTCGTCCGCCTCCAGGGCTCGAACCTATCTCCCTCGGCATCGCTCAGGCGGTAGAGCCAGAAATCCGAGTCGGAACGGTATTGCTCCAGAATTTCGTAGGTGCCGTCCGTCGGAGCTCACGTCGCAAGCAATGATGAGGTCGACCCCGATATTGCGCAAATGCGAGATGGCCGGCTCGACGAGCTCGGCTTCGTCCTTTACGCCCAGGCTTGCCGCTAATCTCACTACGACCTCAGCCATTTGTGCAGGAAGCGGGCGAATTGCTGCTCGCCGACCCTATAGTCGGAGAGCTGCGGCTCGTTAGTGTCATAGCGAAAAAAATCACCGGTCAGCACGGTGCAGTCGATGCCGGCCTTTTCGAGGATGCCGGTGAGGAGCGAAATCCCGGCTGTGTGCGGATGATGCAGGATGCAGAGCTTCGTTCCCTCTCGTACGAACGGCGTCAGCAACAATTGCGGTCCGAGCGGCGCCACCAAATACCGCGCGCCTCGCAGCAGCGACACGAGCCGCGCCAAGTCGAGACCCTCGGTATCGACCACGCGGAAGGCGCGCGCCTCGGCGATCGCCTCAACGATACCGGGGTCTTCGAGCTTTGGGTGGTGCGACGAACCCCGCAGGAAAATGCGCTCATGATTGTCTTCGGCGCTAACGATGGCGTCGAGCCTCCGGTTCATCTCGACCACCACGGGTACAAAGCGCGCCGGCGGCGCCGCGAGGCGCTCCCAGCGATGGGCCCCCTTCGCTCCGGAAATGGCGGACAGATGCGTCGGGCTGGAAGCGATCCATAGGCGCCGGACGCGGGCGAAGGCCCCGGGCGAAAGCGCGCGCAGGTCCCAATCCGGAAGCAGCATCTTCAGCGCATCTGCATGGTGCCGATCGAGCCCGCCATCGATCAGATAGCGGAGCCTTAGGCAATTTTCCCTGTCGCATCGGCAGAGACGATGCCCGCCAAATACTCCCAGAGCCAGGCGCCAAAGCCTGAGGCGCGAGGCCCGAGCAGCATGATGGCTTCGTCGAGCTCAAGGGCGGGCAAATCGTCCCCTGGCACGATCGTCCAGGCTTCGCCGCCCCGCCGGGCGAAGATTGCCGGATCAAGGTCCGGCCCCATTTCATCGTCGAACAGAATGGCATCGCCGATCTCGATGGCGGCGGAGCCTCCACGCAACCGCGCTTCCGGTAAGCAGGCGACGTACTGCGCCCGGCTCGACGCTTTAATGGCTCTGTGATTGCCGTTGCCCTCCACCTCCGGAGGCGCGATCTCGAAGCTAAGTCCTCCCGCATCGCACTCGAAATAGCCATCGGCTTGCCGCGACGCGACATCCGACAGGCTGAGGATCGCCTTCATCTCGATGGCAAAGGATTGCGGCAAGGAGAGCAGCGATTTGAACTGCTCGAAAGCGCGATGCACGCCCTCCTGCGCGAGAAGAGCGCGTTTGATGCGGTCCTGCTGCAACAGGTCACCGCGGCGCGCCTCCTCAATCAGCGACTCTGCAAAAGTCGGTTCGACCTCGATCCGCACGCGCCGTCCTTCACCCCGAAATATTGTGCGCTGGCTGGGAAACTGAGCGAGAAGCCTCGCCCGATCAAGTGCAGCCTGCAACAGAAGCGGGTGACGCCTGATATCGGGGCATTGGGCATCGGCGGCAACTGCACTAAAATGGCCGCGAGGCGCTGCCGACGCAGCGCGAAAAGGCGGGGATATGAGCCGTCAATCGAACATTCAGCGCACCGAGCCGCAGGCCCTTTCGCCAATTCCTGCCGCGACCCGCATCCACGTCTATCGCGCCAAGCTTCCGGCCGCCGAGGCGCTCCTGCCCTATCTTACCGAGATTGATAGCCGGCGCTGGTATTCCAACCATGGGCTCCTGGTGCAGCGGTTTCAGGCGCGTATCGGAGCGATGCTCGGCGTCGGCGACGGCGTCATCGCCGCAGCCTCAGGTTGGGCGGCGCTGCAGGCGGCGATCCTCGCGGCTGCCGGGCGCGCGGCGTTGTGCCGTCCGCTCGCCGTCATGCCCTCCTACACGTTCGTCGCCACGGCTCTCGCCGCCGAGCAATGCGGATATCAGCCTTATTTCGTCGATGTCGGTGAGGAGGATTGGCTGCTCTCTCCGCAATCATTGGAGGACCATCCGGCATTGTCGCGTGCCGGGGTCGTGATCCCGGTCGCAGCTTATGGACGCGGCGTGGATCAGGAACCCTGGCTCAGATTCCGCCAAGTGACGGGGATCCCGGTGGTGGTGGATGCAGCGGCGGCCTTCGCCGCCCTCAGTGCCGATCCGGACCGGTTTCTCGGAGATGTGCCCGTGGCGCTCAGCTTCCACGCGACGAAGCCTCTTTCCACCGGCGAGGGTGGCGCCGTGGTGTGGCGTAACATCGAAGGAACGCTCGCGGCTGCGAAGGCCATCAATTTCGGCTTCTTCGGGTCCCGCGAATGCACCGGGCCGAGCCTCAACGGGCGCATGAGCGAATATCACGCCGCAATTGGCAATGCATCGCTCGATGAATGGGAGGGAGCGGGGGCGCGTTGGCGCATCACCTGCTCGCATTATGAGCGCCTCGCGGCGGAAGCTGGCCTTACGGACCGCCTCATTTTGTCGCCCTCCGTGGCCACAAGCTATGCCCTCTTCCGGTGCGCGCATGCGGATGAGGCCGCTCGTCTCGCTGAGCGGCTTGCCGCCAAAGGCATCGATCACCGCCATTGGTATGGCCTCGGATTGCACACGCACGCACATTTCGCCGCTGCGGAGCGGGACGATCTGCCGGTGACGAACCGCATCGCGCCCGCCTTGATCGGCCTTCCAAGCGCCATCGATTTAGAACTTGAAGCGATTCAAGAGGTCGTCTCAGCGGTCAAAGATGCTGTATGATGAGTACCGGGGGTGGTGAAACCGCCCAAGCACAGAGGGACGTGCGAATGCAGTTAATGGCGAGCGGCCTATCCGAAGTCGCGATTGATCGCGCGGCGGATCACGCGCCCCAGCGCGAACTTTCCATCTGCCTGATCAATCCGCGCTTCGAGCCATCGTTCTTCGGTCAAGAATACGCGCTGCCCATCATGCCCGGCGACAAGCGCTGTCTCATGCAGACGGGCTCGTTGCCACTTTTGGCGGCACTTGCACGCAAGGAGCATCGAATTCGGATCGTCGACGAGAATGTCGAGGAGATCGATTTCGAAGCACTGCAGGATTTCGACATCATCGGCGTCACCGGCATGATCGTGCAAAAGCGGCGCATGCGCCAAATCCTGGAAAAGCTGCAAGGCGTGACGGCCACGGTTTGCGTCGGCGGACCGTTCGTGACCGTGGATGAGGACCATTTCGACGGGCTCTGCGACGTCCTCTTCATTGGGGAAGCGGACGAGACTTGGCCGCGCTTTCTCGACGACTTCGCCGCCGGACGCCCAACCGAAAAGCGCTATAAGCAGGATACGCCGACCGAGATGAGCACCCTGCCGGTGCCGCGCTTCGACCTCTTGCCGACGAAGCATTATGTCTCCGCGCCGATCCAGTTTTCGCGTGGCTGCCCGTTTCTCTGCGAATTCTGCGACATCATCGTGATCTTCGGCAGAAGGCCGCGGCTAAAGGACTCGGCGCAGATACTGGCTGAGCTCGATGCCTTGCGGGCACTCGGAGTATGGAACGTCTTCTTCGTCGACGACAATTTTATCGGCAACAAAGCGGCCGCTAAGGTTCTCTTGCGCGATGTCATCGAGTGGCAAAAGCGGCACAACTTTTCGATGTCGCTGACCACTGAAGCGAGCATCAACCTTGCCGACGATGCCGAGCTGATGGAACTCATGTGGCAAGCGAATTTCCGCACGGTGTTCATCGGCATCGAGTCCACCCGCGCCGAGTCCCTCCTCGAAACCCGCAAGGTGCAAAATGTTCGAGGCGATAGCCTCGACGCCAAGCTCGACCGCATCCGGGATGCGGGTCTGATCGTGCAAGGCGGATTCATCGTCGGCTTCGACAATGACGATGAGAAAGTGTTCGACGAACAATTCGCCTTCATCCAGCGCAACGGCATCGGCATTTCAGTCGTGTCGCTGCTATCTCCGATTCCGACCACGCCGCTGCACGATCGCCTGGCGAAGGACGGGCGCCTTGTAGAGGATGACATGGTCTGGTTTGAGCCGAAGAGCATGTCGAGGCAGGCTTTAAAGGAGGGTTATGGCTACCTCAACGCCAAGCTCTATCAGCCCGAGGCTTTCTTTGAGCGCGTGTTCGATGGCTATGCTCGCTCCGCAACTTTCAGAGGACGCCGCCGGGCCATTGAACGCCGCACCACGCGGACGCCCTTCACCCGCTCGCTCCGAGGCCATAGCCGCGCGCTTGTCATGCTTAGCCGCCTGCTGCGGGTGCTCGTCCGCGAGGGCAAATTTCGCCGGCTCGCTCCCGCGTATTATTCCGCCTGGCGCGAGCATCAAACGCGGTTCGGCGCGGATGGGCTGCCCTTTGCGGAGCTAGTCGCCATGTTCGTGCGGCACTGGCATCATTATAAGATCGCTCAGGATAAGCGCTCTTACTGGGGCCGCGCAGACGGAGGGCAGCCGGGACAGGAGCTTCGACGCCCCGCTGCTCAGCTGCAAGAGCGGGCGGTGACAGCCTAGCGGTTCGCTTCCTCATCACCGAGAGACGGCCGCGCGGAATTCGTCCTCCGAGATCTCGTAATCGGAGAAGCGGACATAATGTTCGTCCTGCCGGACACATCGGCCCCGCACCAAGAGGACGTCGTGGCCAAGCTCTTCGAGCACTGTGGCAAGCGCCGACACGGCCTCAAGATAGGGATGATTGAGGATCGTGATTTTTCGTCCCGACCTGAGCAAAGAGGGCGAGCGCCAGCGCCGACCCGTCGGGACCGGCAATGGCTGAAGCTCCATCAACGAGCCTGCACTGTTCGGCAAAGCCGAATTGTTCGGGATCGAGAATGGAGAAACCGAGCCCTATCGCCAATCTCTCGATGCTTGTGTCATTCGTCATGCGCCGGTGCTGATCAGCACGGCGCCGGAAGAAGAGCTTCGTTTCACTGGTGAATTCCCCTCGCGGAAGACGATCGCCCATCCATCGCAGAATGCCGGCGAATTCCTGCGGCGGCGGCGACAGACGCTTTGGACCCAAATCCTGGCCTGGAAGCGGGAAATACGGCGCATACATCCAGCACGACAGTAGCCAAAGCTTGTCAACGCTGACGGTGGATCCCCTCCGGATTTCGATAATGGGAAAGTCATCGCCGCCAGAGGAACATTGAAAGCGCCTCGCGATGCGACGGCGGCAGCCCCTCGTCGATCAGAACGGGCACCTGCGGCAGCATGCCGGCGCGCAGCGCTCCGAAGAACTTCACGAGATATTCTCCGAGCCAATGGCCGAAGGCATAGGAAGTGACGCCGCCGAGATGAATGGCTTCGGATAGATGCTGGCTCGCGACACCGGCGATAGGCTCAAGCAGGGTTATCGCGTCATTCGTGCCGTCAAGCACGTGCGGGTCGTAGCCAAAGCCTATTTTGATGGCCTCGGTTTCATCTTCCTGCGTGTCGAGAAGGAGAACGCCGCCAGTTTCGACAAGAGAGGAGCGGTGGCGAATAACTGCATCGGCGACGGCGCCCATGAAAATGGTCCGCCCCAATGCCTCGGTCGCGCCGCGTTCGCTCTCTCCGAGGATCGCCGGTTCGCGGATGAGGAAGGATTTCGGCGCGGAAATGACTTCGCGATAAGAGAGGCCCGACATCCCGCACATAATCGCGCATTCCCACAAGAGGGAGCGTGCGGATGCGATAGCGCGCCGTCGCGCAAAGCTCGGCGAAGGTGTCGGCGGCACGTTGCGGCGGTAATTCGGCGACGAGGCGCTGCTTGACGAGCGACAACAGGTGCAGGTTAGGCCGCGCTGGATCGAGCAGCGCCATGCTGGTCAGCTGTTCCGCCGCTTGCGCCATTAAGGTCCAGTCGGTCACGGCCGGCGGCCGACAAGCTCGCGAAGCGGCCGGGCGGGATTGCCGGCGAGCTTGGCCCCCGGGGGCACGGATTTCGTCACCAACGAGCCGGCGGCGAGGTACGCCCCTTTCCCCACAATGAGGGGCCGGTCCTTCAATCCGTTCACGACATGCGCTCCGGTGCCGATGAACGCTCCCTCCTCGACGATGACGTGTCCGGAAATGGATGAGGTCGGGCAGATGGTCACGAAGTCTCCGATCGCTACGTCATGCCCGACGCTCGAAAGCGGCATCAGCTGCACATGGTCGCCGATCCGCGTATCCGGGCCGATATAGACGGGAGGCGCGATCATGGTTCCGGCGCCGATGGCAACGTCGTGAAAGGGGAGCTGCATATGGGCGTAGAGAGGCTCGAATCGGCCGCCCACGGCGTGCACCTTTTCCACCAGCCTTTGCTTCGCCTTCGGATCTCCCACCCCGATGAGGCATGATCGTCCGGCATAGCTGGACCGCCATTCCTCAAGGGTGATGACGGGGCGCCCCTTCAATTCGAGCCCGGTGCCACCGACGAAATCGTCGATGAAGGCCACGACCTCACAGGCGCGCTGCGGCGCAAAGCCATACATCAAAGAATAAGCGACGGCGGCGCAGTGGCCGGAGGCGCCGTAGATGACGATTTCAGGGACGTCCGCCACAGTTCATCCCAAATTGAGCAGATTTTGCCGGGTTAAGTGCGCGCACAAATCTTCGCGCTGGAAGCGGTGCGATTTAACCGGGCCGTCGCGCGCGATCAACGGTGGACAACTCGGCCACGACGTCGGCCCAAAGGGGAACCAGGCGCCAATTCTGCCGTTTTTGCAGGACATACTGAAACCTACCTCTCTCACCCTCCATAAGGAACGATTCATGTTGAAACGCAGAATTTGTCTCGTGATGGCCGGGGCCGGCGCGCTCGGATTGTGGATAGGCTCCACGTCGGCTTTTGCGGCACCTCCGACCGCCGCACTGGGACAGGCAGAGGATTCGCTCCTTATTCAAGTGCAAGAAGTGCCCCCGGAAGCGGGCGATCAGGACGGCGACAAGAAGAAAAAGAAGCGCGATCGCGATGGTAACCGCGGCGGCGGCGGCGACCGTGGAGGCGGCGGCGGCGGTGGCGGAGACCGTGGCGCCGGTGGTGGCGGTGGTGGTGGCGGCGAAGCGCTGCAAGCACCGAAAGCCGCTCCTCAGGTTCAGCCGCGGGCCATCCAATCTGATGACGGTGGCGACCGCAAAGAGCGCAAGAACGAAAAGCAGCGGCAGAAAGCTCAGGAACAGCAACAGCTCGAGCAGCAAAGGGCGAAGCAATTGCGCCCGGCGATACAAGATCGCACCCCGACGGATCGCTCCGGCCCGACGGAGCGGTTCAAGCAGCGGGATCCCGCCGAGATGCAGAAGAGCCTCGATGACGCTGCCGAGCGGCAGAGAAAGCAAAGAGAGAAAGAGGCCGAACAGAAACAGAAGCGCCAGGAGAAGCAGGAGCGCGCGGTCGAGGAGCTTCGGCGCCCGGATGAACAGCAAAAGGCCGATCCGCAAAAAGTCATCCGCGATCGCGACGACGCGCTTCAGGAAAAGCTGCGGGACAAGCGGCGCGACCAGGAAGACGCCGGCCAGGACAAGCAGGACCGGTCGAAAGACGATGCCTCGAAAGGCGATCGGCCGCGTTTCGGCCGCGGCGACGACAGCAACCGCCCGCGCGACGGAGTGCTGCCGAAACAGGGAGCGACCGGCGACGATCAGAAGCGCTTCGGCCGGGGCGATGGCCGGGGCGATGCGGAAGGACGCGACGGCCCAAGGCGCGACGAGGCCAAGGGCGAGAACGACCGCGATTGGAAAGATCGGCGGAAGGAGCGGAGGGACACGAGGCGTTTCGACGAGCTGAAGGGGTTGCGGAAAGAGCGGAAAGAAGGCAACCGCATCGTCATCGAGGAGCCCGACAATCGCATCATCGTCAAGGACCGCGGCCGCACCATCATCAAGCATGATGAGCGCGAACGCTTTCGTCGCGGCGCCCGCGACGTTCGCGAGCAGCGGCGGCCGGATGGCGGCCGCCTGACGATCTTCGTCGGCCCCGGTGGGGCGCAGATCGTCACTGAATACGATCAATACAACCGGATGCTGCGCAGGATGAGGCGGTTTGGCGGACGTGAATATGTCCTCATCGACAACCGCCAATTCTATCGCGGGGCGCCTCCCGGCCCCGGCGGCTATTATGTCGACCTGCCGCCGCCTCGGATCGGCATCCCGCAGGACGACTATATCGTCGACTATGAGGACGCTTCCGAGGAGGATCTCTACGACGCCCTGACTGCGGGGCCGGTCGAGCCTCTCGAGCGCGGTTATGCGCTCGAGGAGATCCAGCAGAGCTACGGCTTGCGCGAGCGGATGCGCAGCGTCGATCTCGATACCATCAATTTCGAGTTCGGCTCATGGGAGGTGTCCGAGGAATATTTCGGGACGCTTGAGCGCCTCGCCGAGGTCATCAACCGCATCGTCCAACAGGATCCTGCAGAGGTGTATCTGATCGAAGGGCACACCGACGCCGTCGGCTCGGAGGACGATAATCTTTCGCTTTCCGACCGGCGCGCGGAATTGGTCGCGGTCATCCTGTCGGAGAATTTCGGCGTGCCGGCCGAGAACCTCGTCACCCAAGGCTATGGCGAGCAATTCTTGAAGGTGCCGACGGAAGAGGCGAACCGTGAAAATCGTCGTGTTTCCGTGCGACGGATCACGCCGCTGATGACGAGCGAAGCGCAAGTAGACCAACAATAGGCGGACCGGGGCGGAGGGAGGCGCAAGGCCTCCCTCCAAGCCTTCGACTGCGCCTAAAATTGACAATCCAAGTCAGATTAATTCGTGCTGCGCTGATCACGCATTGAACGCAGCGCGCAATCCTGCTGTGCGCACATAGGCTCTTGCCGCCGAACGATGCGGGCGCATTTCTCACATCAAAACGCCTGCCGATTTTCCCGCAATGTCAGAGGAAACATGCAGGCGGTCCGGTGCGTTTTATCCTAGCTCGAAGTCGAAATTGCCTGATCGAAGTGCTTAATCGCGCTGTTTCCGATCTTCTTGGTTTTCTTGAAGATTTGCCGCTCCGCGCGACGCTTTGCAGCACGAGTCGTGACCAAAAGCGCTGTATTTTGAGCATCGGGTGTGCTTCAAAAGAGGTGGGTCGCCGAGCAGGGTTTGGGTTGAGACAAATGCGATATGAAGCTTACTTCCAGGACCACCTGGAGGCGCTGCACCGTGAGGGCCGCTACCGGGTATTCGCCGATCTAAAGCGCCGTTGCGGCGCTTATCCGAATGCCGAGCATTTCACCCCGCGCGGAACGCAAGGGGTGACGGTCTGGTGCTCCAACGATTATCTCGGCATGAGCCAGCACCCCGCCGTGCGGGCCGCCATGCATGAAGCCATCGACGCGGTAGGCGCCGGTTCCGGCGGCACTCGCAACATTTCCGGCACCACGCATTATCATGTCGAGCTCGAGGCCGAGCTCGCGGATCTGCACGGCAAGGAAGCGGCGCTTCTCTTCACCTCCGCCTATATCGCCAACGAAGCCACGCTTTCGACGCTGCAGCGTTTGATCCCAGGCCTTGTGATCTTCTCCGACGAGAAGAACCATGCCTCGATGATCGAGGGCATTCGCCATGGCGGCGGCGTGAAGCACATCTTCCGTCACAACGATGTGGAGCATCTCGAAGAGCTGCTGGCGAAATATCCGACCGGCACGCCGAAGCTCATCGTCTTCGAGAGCGTCTATTCGATGGACGGCCACATCGCCCCGATCGCGGCGATCTGCGATCTCGCCGTCAAATATAACGCCCTCACCTATCTCGACGAGGTGCATGCGGTTGGCCTTTATGGGCCCCGCGGCGGCGGCATCGCCGAGCAAGATGGCGTCATGCACCGCATCGACATTTTCAACGGCACGCTCGCCAAAGGGTTCGGCGTCATGGGCGGCTACATCGCCGCGAGCAGGGCCTGCTGCGACGCCATCCGCTCCTACGCCCCCGGCTTCATCTTCACGACTTCGCTGGCGCCGGCGCTCGCAGCCGGGGCGCTCGCCAGCATCCGCCATTTGAAGCAGAGCACGGCCGAGCGCGAGCGGTTGAAGGAGCGCTCCTCAACCTTGAAGACAAAGCTCAAAGAGGCGCGCTTGCCGGTGATGGAGAATCCAAGTCACGTGGTGCCGGTGATCGTCGGCGACCCCGTTCACTGCAAGGCCGTGACCGACATGCTCCTCGACGGCTACGGCATCTATGTGCAGCCCATCAATTATCCGACGGTGCCTCGGGGCACCGAGCGCATGCGGCTGACGCCGTCTCCGGTGCATACCGACGCGCAGATGGAATATCTGATCGACGCACTGACGACGCTCTGGGCCCGCTGCCCGGTCGCCAACGGACAATATGTCCGCCTCGCCGCGGAGTAGGATCCTGCCGCGTTCGCCGGAACTGACGGCTAAGAGAACAGCGCCTCCGTCGCCACAAAGAGCCCGACCGCGAGCCAGACTTCGCTGAGACCGTCTTCTTGCCGTGCCATCGCCGTCCCCCTTCGGGCCGATAGCCGCTAGCCGGAAACTAGCGCCTAAGGGACGGACGTTCCACCGCTCTCGTTACTCAGGCAGGATGTGCACGGCGAGCCATATCGCCGGGGGATCGGTCGAGGTCCAGGTCACGCGATGGCGGCAATGCGCGGGCAGAAACAGCCAATCCCCGGGACGAAGCTGACGCTCCTCGCTTTCCGTTTCGATCCTCAGCCGCGCTTCGCCGGAGACGAGCAGCACCCATTCCTCGCTCGCCTCGTCATACCATTGGCCGTCGGGGGTCACTTGCCCGGTCGAGACGATGCGCTCGACGCGACTCCGGCCGGTTTCTGTCAGCACCTCCACGACCTCAGCCGGCGGCGCCTCTAAGGGCAGGCCGGCATGAAGGTTACCCCCTCGCATTTCGGTGGATGCAGACATTCTTTAATTGTCACCCCGACGAAAGCCGGGGTCCAGTGATACGTGGCGAATGGACTGGAGCGGGCTCGTTCCCGAAGTCGGTGGCTACTGGGTTCCGGCTTTCGCCGGAACGACGCTCGGAGACAGTCGCTTCAGTCCGTCGCCGCGCGAGCGGCGCGGTCGAGCTCCGCGAATTCGGCATCCGAGAGTACGATGTCGGCGGCAGCGACATTTTCCTCAAGGTGCTTCACTTTCGAGGTGCCGGGGATCGGCAGCATCACCGGGCTCCGCTGCAACAGCCAAGCGAGCGCGATCTGCCCCGGCGTCGCCCCATGCTCCTTCGCAAGCTCGTCAAGCACCGAACCTTCCTTGGCGAGGTTGCCTGCGCCGAGCGGATACCACGGAATGAAACCGATGCCGTTCGCCTCGCAATAGGCGAGCACATCCTCACCTTCGCGATCGACGAGATTGTAACGGTTCTGCACGGTGGCAACCTCGAAGACCTTAGAGGCATCCTCGATGTCCCTGACCGAGACCTCGCTTAATCCGGCATGGCGGATGATCCCGTCGTCGAGCAGAGACTTCACGGCGGCGAATTGCGCCTCGCGTGGCACCTTCGGGTCGATGCGATGCAGCTGCCAGAGCCCGATCTGTTGCACGCCGAGCTTCTCGCAGCTTCTGACGGCCTCGCTGCGGAGATAGTCCGGATCGCCATGCATCTCCCAAGCATCGGGTCCGGGGCGACGGAAGCCGGCCTTGGTCGCGATCAAAAGGCCCTCGTAAGGATAGAGCGCCTCGCGGATCAGTTCCTCGGAGACGTCGGGACCGTAGGAATTGGCGGTGTCGATGAAATCCATGCCGAGCTCCGGCACGCGCCGCAAGGTTCGAAGCGCTTCTTCGCGGTCTGCGGGAGGACCCCAAATGCCGGGCCCGGTCACGCGCATGGCGCCGAAGCCGAGCCTGCAGATTTCGAACTCGCCGATTTTGAAGGTGCCGGCCCGTCCCGCATCTAACGCCGGCCCGCGATTTTGTTTACTGTCAACGCCCATGAGTTTTTCCATAGCGATAGGTGAAACGCGGATCATCCCGCACGGGATGGCCGAACGATGGCGGACCGCTCGGTGACCGATGGCTTATCTGCGATGGCCGAGGAACGGCGGCGACTGCCTTGGCAACCCGCCACCATCGCCGCCATCGCACCGCTCACCAAGCGGAGCACGAGCTGCTCCCTCGCGCTCTCCGTCCCGTTACGATTTCGCGCCGGTCAGCATCTCGATGTCAGGCTGATGCCCGGCGAACGGGGTTCGCGCCGAGCGAAGCTACTCGATCGCATCGGCGCCCGAAACGCCCGGCATGATCGAACTCGTCATCGAGCGGCTGGAGGATGGCGAGGTCTCTCCCTTCTTTCACGACATCGCCGCCATCGGCGATGAGATCGAGATCAGAGGCCCAATCGGCAGCAATTTCGCTTGGCATGTCGCGGATCGCGGCCCGTTGCTCTTGATCGGCGGCGGCTCGGGGGTGGTGCCGCTCATATCAATGCTGCGCCACCGCGCCGCGCAAGGCGCGACTGTGCCGGCGCTGCTCCTCTATTCCGCAAGGGACTGGAACGACTTCATCTTTCGGGACGAGTTGATCGCCTCGGCTGAGCAGAAGGACGGCTTCGAGCTCGTGCTCGTCTCGACGCGAGAGCCGCCGCGCCGCGCCGGAGATCATGGGCGGCGCCTCGACGCCGGGACGATCAAGGCCGCGCTACAGCGCCTGCCGGCGCCTCCGCGCCATGTCTTCATCTGCGGCGCCGGCACTTTCGTCAAAACCGCAGCGAAGAACACCATCGCGGCGGGCGTGCCAGCCGGCATCATCCGCACCGAGCCGGACGGAAGCTGAGCTGCTATCGCGCCGAGATCTGTGTGACCTGGTAGAAACGCTCGCGCCAGCTTGCCGTCCGCACCCTTGACCAAAATGCTGGAGATGAAGGCCGGCGAGGGAATGCGCTTCCCCTTATAGGTGCCTTTCAGCTCGGCGCTGAAGGTGCGCAAGGCAACATCCTCGCCAAGCAGGGTCACCTTCGGCGCGTCGAGATTGGTCTGGTCGTATTTGAGCTCCGGCAAGGAGGCGATCTGCTCCTTCGCCGTGACCGGCGCATCGTAATAGGGCGTGACGGCAAGATGCTCCGCCGTCACCAACGCTTCGATCGCCTTCGCATCCTGTCGTTCGAAAGCCTTGTCGAGCGCTTCTGCGGCTTCGTTGACGGCGGCGACAGCGCCAGCATCCTCGGCATGCGCCGGAGCGGAAAGCCCGAGCGCGACGGCCAAAGCAGCTGCCGCGATGAAGGTCTTCGTTATGCCCGGCACCGCTCGTACTCCTGCTAGCGCCGCTTGCCGCCGCGCCGTTTCACCTCCGAGTGGGAGACGAGCCCTTCTTTGACGAGCGCATTCACGCATTTCCGGGATAGCTTCCGGCCGGCCTTATCCATGCAAAGGCGCAACGCCGGGCTGTCGAGCCCGTATTCGCCGCAGAATTTCCGATAGTCCATGCGGCAATATTTGCGCACTGCCGGGCCGTAGCTCGCCGCTTCGGCGGTCACGACAAAGATTGCGGCGAAGGAGGCGAGCGCGAAGCCGGCGATCAGCACCTTTCTTGCAAACGACTTTCTTGCAAACGACATCAATAGTTCCCTCTCAAATGGAGATCTCGCGCGTTGCAGCACGACGACATTGGTTGGATCATCCCGAGCGCTACCAACAATGATCGAGGGATGCAAGCGAGCAGGCGGGCGTGACTTTTTTCTGCCGCAAAAAGTCGCGTGGCGCGTCCGCCTCGCGGAACCGCTCGAGGCAAAAGGAAGGGGGCCGAAACGGCCCCCCATTTGGGAGTTACGTCCTGGTGGGATTTTTATTCAGCAGAGGTGCCGGCCGGCTTCGAGGCGTCCGACTTCTTCATGCTGTCGCTGTCCTTGTCGGACCCGCCGAGAGACGCGTTCGGCTTCGACGGATTGGCGGCCGAAGAATCCGCAGGCGCGGAGCTTTGCTCCTTGGCGCCCGTGGAAGGATCAGCACTCGTCACGCTGCCGTCAGCCGGCTTATCGGCTGCTGCGGCGCCCGAGGACGGAGGCGCGGAGCTCTGCTGCGCGGCGCCACTGGAGGTGTCCGCAGCGCCGGAATCCGGCGTTGTGGCTTCCTTAGCGGCTTCCGGGGAGGTGCCGGGCGTGGTCGGCATGCTTTCGGCGCCCTGCGGGGCGGTGGGCTGGCTGCTGGTATCGGCAGCCAAGGCGGGCGTCAGTCCAAGAAGGACTGCCACGGCCGTAGTGGTCAATAAGCGGTTCATTACATTACTCCTTTTTGGGGGTTCCCTGTTTTGGATCGATTAGGAGAGGAAGCTCGATCCAGGGAAAAAACGCCTACCCTTTGGGCAAAGTTCCCTGCAAATTTTTGCTGAGCTGATCGAAATGACTAAGGCTGCAATCAGGCATGCACCGGCGTCTTCGATCGTCATTCCGGCGAAAGCCGGAATCCAGTAGCCACAGCGTTCAATTCCGCTCACCGAAGCCGCCACCCCTTCGTGTTACTGGACCCCGGCTTTCGCCGGGGTGACGATTGAGAAGGGTGTAGGTCCCTCTCCCTCTTGGGTAAGCGGAAAGCGATCAGACGCGCTTCGGTTTCTTCGGCGCACCGGCGGCGCGGGTGGGCTTCGACTTGCCGAGATTGAGCGCCACGGCGGCGCGGATCAGCGCCTTGAACGCCTCTGCGTCGATGGCGTCGCCTTCCCGGATATCGATGGCGCGACGCGTGCCCGCATCGAGGCTGGCATTGAACAGGCGCGCAGGGTCTTCGAGCGCAGCACCCCTGGCAAAGGTCAGCTTCACTTTATCTTTGTAAGTCTCGCCGGTGCAGACAATGCCGTCATGCTCCCAGACCGGAACGCCCATGGCGTTCGACGGCTTTATCCACTTCACCGCTTCCACGATGTCCGGATCGGCGTCTTTGATGAGCGCGCGGATGCGGGCGAGCGCCTCGCCCCGCCAATCGCCGAGCGCCGCGATGCGCGCATCGATGAGGGCGGCGGGTGACGGTTCGGCTGCTTCATTATGTGAGGTCTTACCCTTCATTCGCCCCTTTCCTTCGATGCATGAAACGCCGATTTGTTAGCAACGGTTGTGTGACCACTATTTGTGTGCCGCACCCGCTAACACCGGGGGCTGCCCTTCGTGTTGCGGCAGGGCGGGGTCGAGCGCCGCCCAGCTCGGCGCGCTTTTCGTCCAGATGATCATTTGCGGCTTGCCCTGCTCGGCATCGTCGAGGGTGCCGGCACGCACGCCGATCATATGCTTCCGCGCTTCGCTTTGAGTGAACATCGGCGTGCCGCAGCTCGGGCAGAATTGACGGCGCATAAGATTGCCGCTCTCCGCGCGGCTCATGAAGTAGGACACCGGGCCTTCGATCTTCACCTTGTCGCTCGGAAAGACGACGTTGACCGTGCCGGAACCGGCGCCGAAATATTGGCAGTCGCGGCACCAGCAATGGATCACGTAGAGCGGCCGCGATTCGATTTCGTAGCGCAGCTCGCCGCAGCGGCACCCGCCGGTGATGGTCATGCTCATTTCTCCCTTCCGCGAGAATCGATAGTCCCCATTGGATGGCCGGGACAAGCCCGGCCATGACGCGAGGCAATCTCGTGATTGACCCAACCGGCGCGGCTTACTAGCCTTGCGGCAGGCTCGATCGGAGCCCCCGTGTCCGCGGAAAGGGCTGCGCCCACGATTCCCGAGAG
This sequence comes from uncultured Alphaproteobacteria bacterium, assembly GCA_963786425.1. Lineage (GTDB taxonomy): Bacteria > Pseudomonadota > Alphaproteobacteria > Rhizobiales > Methyloligellaceae > Methyloceanibacter. The sequence continues at coordinate 159,862 of CAWAZB010000004.1, forward strand.
TGGCTTTCGACACCATCCACCCTCTCCTGTCTGACCGGCGGACGCAGATATAGGGAAGGGGGTTTTCGTGTCTCGCGATCCGACGCCTGCGGCCGCTATTCGCCGCTCAGCTTCGCCATTCCGATTGAATTTGGAGCAGCAGCGAAAGCGCGCCAAGGCGCTGCTGAAGGGCCTCCGCGCCGGCGACGCCGAGTCCGTCGCGCGCTTCCTGCGGCATCATCCGCGCTCAGAAAAGGGCGACGTGCCGCCGGACCTGCAGCAATTGAGCGAGGCGCAACTCGTCATCGCCCGCGAGCTCGGCCTGCCGAGCTGGCCGCGACTGAAGGCGCATATCGAGGCCATCGAGAGGAGCTGGCGGAGCATCGCGGGCGGCGAGGCCGCGCCGGACCGGCAGATGCCGACCCTGCATATCCGCTGCGGCGAGGACATCGCCGCGACCTTGCGGGACGCCGGCTTTGTCGGCGACTTCCTCGAATATTCCGATCCCTTTTGCCAAGGGCCGGTCCCCGACGGCCCGGACTGGCTCGCGCGGCGCGCATCCTTCCTCGCGGAAGCCTATGGCGCCGGCACCGGACAAAGCCTCGAGCAGATCGCCGAGAAACTGTCTGTTGCCGAAGAGCGATTGCGCTTGGCGGCAACCCGCTATGAGCGCGTCGTCCTCTGGTTCGAGCATGACAGCTACGACCAGCTGATCCTCGCACGCTGCCTCGCGCAATTTGCGTTAGCGCCACCGCCGCGGCTCGACCTGATCTCGCCCGGCGCCTATCCCGGCGGCGTGCGTTTCATCGGCCTTGGGCAGCTGCCGCCGGAGGCGCTCCGACTGCTGTGGGAGGAGCGGACAGCGGTGTCGCGGGCGGTGCTGCGCGAGGGGCAGGCGGTCTGGGCGATGTTGCGGTCACCGGATCCACGGCAGCTCGCCGAGACGGCCAAAGCCGGCACCCCTGCCCTACCGCAGCTTGGAAGGGCGGTTCAGCGCCACTGCCGGGAATTTCCCGCGACGGGAAATGGTCTCGGCCTCACCGAGCAGCTGATTCTTGAGATCATCGCCGAGCAGCCGCGCACCATCGGCGAGATATATTCGAAGCTGATGCTTGAGCGGGAGCCGCTTCCCTGGCTCGCCGATCTCATGATCCATTTTATCATCGAGAGCATGAAGCGCGTGACGGAGCCCGTCTTCACCGGCACGTTCGGAAGCGAGGATCGGCACTGGCCGAAGGAGAGGCTGACCGTCACGCCGCTCGGGCGCGCCGTTCTCGCCGGGGAGATCGACTTTCTGTCGCTGCGGCCGCCGCCGCGCTGGCTCGGCGGGGTGCCGATTCCAAGCGCCGGACCCTGCTGGCGATGGGACGAGAAGAGCGAAACAATGCTCTATTGCTGAGATGCGTCCGACGCCACCCAGAACCGGTCAACGAAGCTCGTTGACGCCCTTTTCGATGCTCTCACTCGCATCCCGAGCGGAACTGGTGACGCTCTGGAGACGCTCCTTGGCGACCTCCCAATTGACCATCTGCCGCGAGGGCGATTTGGCAATGGAATCGACGACGTAGGCAACTCCGACCGTAAGCAACACGCCCAGGATCATCCCAAAAAGAAGCCTCATGCAAACCCCCTGCCCCGAAGCCAAACCCAATGAAAAAATTGGCGCACCCGACAGGATTCGAACCTGTGACCTCTGCCTTCGGAGGGCAACGCTCTATCCAGCTGAGCTACGGGTGCTTCGCGCGCTTCCCTTCCGAGAGGTTGGGCACTGCGCCGAAACCATATAGGCGCATCGCGCAAAGGCGCGCAACCGCGGCAGTGCCCGACTTGACGGGGGGGCAAAGCGGCCTAGGTAAGTATCCCTTGCGGCGCAACGAAAGGAGCGTCAGGTGGCGGAAATTTCCAAAAAGAAGAAGATCCTCGTCCTCGGCGGCGGCTTCGGCGGCGTGTTCGCGGCCAAGGAACTCGCCCGCATCGGGCGACGGCATTTCGATGTCGAGCTGATCAACAACAACAATTATTTCGTGTTTCAGCCGCTGCTGCCCGAGGTCGCCGCCTCGACCATCCATTCATCCGACGCCGTCATCCCGCTTCGGCAGCTGCTGCGTCACGTCCAGATCCGCCAGGCCGACGTGATGGGCATCGACTTCGTCAAACGCTGCGTCACCGTGGTGCAGGGCTACCGCCGCATCCCGCTCGACCTTCCTTACGATGAGCTCGTCATCGCGCTCGGCACCGGCGTCGATCTGAAGCGCTTCCCAGGCCTTGGCGAGCACGCGCTCACCATGAAGAATCTGTCGGACGCGCACATGCTGCGAACGCATGTGATCAGCTGCCTCGAAATGGCCGACGTCGCCACCGACCTGGAGCTGAAGCAGCAGCTGCTCACCTTTGTCGTGGTGGGCGCCGGCTTTTCCGGCGTTGAGACGGTGGCGGAAGTGAACGAGCTGATCCGCCGCGCGCTCCGCTACTACCCGAATATCAAGCTGGACGAGATCCACGTCCATCTCATCGAATATGCGCCGCGCATCCTGCCCACCTTCCCCGCCGACCTCGCCGAATATGCGACGAAGCGCATGCGGTCGCGCGGCATCGACGTGCGGACCGGCGTCGGCACCAAAGCGGCGACCTCGACGGCGGTGGAGCTGACCGATGGCAGCGTCATCCCGACACGGACCATCGTCGCAACCATCGGCAACGGCTCTTATCCGCTCGTGGATTCGCTCGGCCTCGACATGAAATGGGGGCGCATCAAGACCGACCGGCAGATGCGCGTGCTCGGGCATGAGAGCGTCTGGGCGATCGGCGACGCGGCGCTAATCCCGCTGACCGACAATCCGGACGACGATCCGATGGCCTACGCCACGCAGACAGCGCAATTCGCCGTGCGCGAGGGAAAGCAGCTCGCGCTCAACCTCTACGCAAAGGCGCGGGGCGAGGAGCTGAAGCCCTTCGCCTATACGTCGAAAGGCTCGCTCGCCTCGCTCGGCATGAGCAAGGCGGTCGCCGACGTCTACGGCGTGAAATTGTCGGGGACATTCGCCTGGCTGCTGTGGCGCGGCTTCTATCTCTCCTTCCTGCCGGGCTTTGCCTCGAAAGTCCGCGTGTTGATGAACTGGCTGTTGAATTTGATCGTGCCGCCGAACATCGTTCTCGTGCAATCGGCGCTCCCCGGGACGCGCTACATCCATTACCGCAAGGGCGATGTCGTGCTCGAATCCGGCATGCTGATCGACGGCTTCTACAGCGTCATCCGCGGCGGCTTGAAGCTCACCATCGACAATCCCGACACCGGCGAGCATTTCGAGAAAGTGTTCGGGGCAGGCGATCATTTCGGCGAGCGGGTGCTGTTGAAATCGGCGCTGCGCACCGGGCTCGTAGTGGCGCTCGAAGATTCGCTGGTGCTGTGGATCTCACAGCGCGATTTCACGCGCCTCGCCCGCGCCTTCCCGTTCCTCGAGACCTATTTCATGAGCTATATCGACAAGACCTTCGGCGGCCCGGACCGCGCCTTCGCGCCGGGCAGCGGCGAGCAGCACGCCGAGCTCGAACAACTGCATAATTAGCTTCGTCGCGTGCGCGACGGCGGAACTTTGCGCCACCTCCTGCCATGTCTAATTCAAGCGCCTTGGAGCGCCCGCTACGCGATGGTATTGTCCGTAGTCGGGGGATGAAATGGCGACAGCAGGTAGCGGCGCCACAAGCACGGGCACTCGCGCGGCGTTGCTTGCGCGGTATCCGATGGTCTCTTTTTTCGTTTTGTCCTTCGCCTTAACTTGGGGCTATTTCTGGCTGATCTGGGCTCCCCTGGGCCTTCCCAACTCCCTGATTGCACTGGGAGGCTTTGGGCCCGCCATTTCTGCTTTTCTCGTGCTGGCTATGACTTCGGGCAAGCCCGGAATCCTGCGCTTGTTGCGCAGCATCGTGCACTGGCGAATTGGCGTAGGCTGGTACGTGTTGGCGCTGCTTGGCGTTCCAGCTCTAGTCTTCCTGGCTTTCCTCGTCATACCGGGAACGTTTGCGGATCTTGTCGCTCCCGATTCCGGGCTTCTCCGCCTGTACCTGCTTGAAATAGTGATATCGCTCACGATTGGTATTGCGCCCCTTTGGGAAGAAGTGGGGTGGCGTGGTTTCGGACTCCCCGGCTTGCAGCAATCTTACGGTCCGGTGGTGGGAACCATCATCCTCGGAGCGCTCTGGGGTCTGTGGCATTTGCCCTTCTTCTTCGGGCCATTGGCCCTGACCGGGCCGGAGGCTACCTTCGCAAGCGCGACCATTGCTCTTGTCGGGCTCACGATCGGCTTGATAGGTCTTTCCGTGGTGATGACCTGGGCTTTGAATAATTGTGGTGGTAGCACGCTGCTGGCAATTTTGATTCACGCTACCTTCGATAGCTCGGGCCTCGCGCTCTTGGCGCTCTTTCCGTCCACTCCGCCCTATTTCCTTCCGGTTTCTTATCAGACGCTGGGGATAGCGATCATCTTTAGCGTTGTCGCGCTGATCCTCATCGTGTGGACTCGAGGAAATTTGGGCTACAAGCGCGAAGCGGCCTAGGGCGCCGTAACTCCTCAGCGCGGGGAAATGACGAAATCCGTCGGTGGCACCTGTGCCGCGCAGCTTGTATCCACCGCATTCAAGACTTCGAAAAAGTCGCGGACGATGGCGTGCGCACAGGCGTTGGCGGCGGGCGACGGGCTCCCGAACGCGACATGCGCGACGATTAGGGATCTCGACGACGGTCGCATTTTGCAGCGTCCGGGCGACAAGAGGAGCCGAAGGATGGAGCGGTCTGTGCATCATATTGCGACGAGATGACGAGCGTCGGGATGCTGCTCTTGGTGACGTCCCGGACGGTACGGTCGATTGGAGGGACATCCCAGACGTCGCAGTTGGAGCGCATGAACTGGAGGTTGGGCGCATTCCCGTAGATCGAGCGCGGAAAGGTTGGGAACGCGCGTTGTCCCGCGAAGCCTCGACGCTCCCGCTCGCTCTCATAGGGAACCCATTCACCGCAGGAGATGCCGTAGAACAGAGCCCGTTGCCGAGGACCCCGATGCCAGCCGGATCGAGGCGCGGCGCCGCCCAGGTGGTCGCGATGGTCGTCGCGTCGCCGCGATCGAGGGCGTCGATGGCCGCCGGAACCTCCGCCGCGAGGTGCGTTCCCGGCGACACCGTCCATTGCAACGAGCATGCCGCCGCTGATCATCACGTCCACCGGCTCGGAAACGCCGGGCACGTCGACCCTTACGGTTTGCGGATTCTCCTCGAAGTGCTGTACGAGCCGCAGGAACGTGGCGCCGATATCGCCGTAGCGCTCGCTGCAGCAGGCATGCAGCGTCGCACGCGCGGAACACCGCATCGATCCCCTCTCCCGCGCTCGTCCATGCCGCGACGCCGCCAGCCAAAGAAGGCGGAAAGATCCCGTCGATGCCGACCGAGCGGATGCCTTCCGGATGCAAGCCGCATGTAAGTGAGGGCGTGATCCGTACCGTAGGAGATGCCGAAGACGTTCCACTTCTCGATGTCAAGCGCGCGCCTCAAATCTTCGAGGTCGTCGGCGCTCTCGATCGTGTTGAAGGCGCCTAGATCGACGCCGAGTCGCCTCCAGCCGGCGCCGGCACTCCGCGCGTCGTCTTTCGCGAAGGCCTGCCCGGTTTCCGGCGCGTCGAAAGGCTTGTCGAGCGTCTCCCCCCGAAGCGATCGACCTCGGCGCAGGTAAGGCTCGGACGTGCCGAGTAAGTCCCGCGCTGCGACATGAAGATCACGTCGCGATCGCGGTTGAGATTTCCGGCGAGCGCCATCGGGATCTCGATAATCGCGTCGTCGCCCGGACCGCCGGCAAGCCAGACGATCGGATCGGGCTTGGGATTTGGCCGACGCGGCCGGGATGATCGCGACGGAAAGGGTGATCGTCCGCCCGTTCGGCTGTCTCCGGTTCTCGGGCACGGTCAGCTGGCCGCAGCGCGCCGTCTTAAGCTCTGGGATCGGGAGCAGGCGTCTCCGGACACGGGCTCTTCTCGAACCGGGATGCGGGCTCGGCATCGAGCGACCGAGGCACGCCGCGAAGAGCGTCGCGAGCGCCACGATGGCCCCGACGAGGTGCGGGATCGGAAGCGCAGGGCGAAGTCGATGTCATGTCGGCCGTCCCGGCAACTAGTTAGGCTCGATGGTGAACGGTTCGGGCCGCGTCCCGCGGCGCATGTCGTATCCGGCGACGACGGTGCCGCGAGGAAGGACTGGAAGATACTCTGCGCGCATGGCGATTGGGGGATCACCCAGTGGGTCATGCCGTCGATCCGTGACATAGGTCGAGTTCGAGAGCGTGCTCGCGGCGTAGCGTCCCCACTCGGCGCCGGTCTTCGAGTCGAAGGTGCCCGAGACGACCAGCGCAGGGACGTCGCTGTGCTACGCGCACGCGCTGGCGATGCCGGGCCTCTTCGGCACGTTCCACGCCGCGGCACAGCTCCTCCTCGAACGGCATCTGCGGGCGTTGATGAAGACAGAATGCCGGGAAGTCCGGGAACGCCTCGACGGCCCGCTTTGAGGATCTCGGCGGGCGGAGCCGTAAGGCTCCCACTCACGACAGACGAAACTCTGGGTCATTCCCTGGGCCTGTTCGAGGACTTTATCGGGCACCGCTGCGCCGCGCCGCCCGCGTCGTCGAGGACGCGTTGCGGCTTGCCCTCCGCGAGCTCGTGGATCGCCGCCGGGACATCCGGAGGCTTGACGACGTTTAGCCGACGAGCATGTTCACGAGCGTTCCGCCGTCGAGGACGACCTTCACGGGGTCGCCGCCCCTGCGGCGGCGCGTACGTCGGCGACCAGCGGATGCGCCTCCAGCTCCCTCACGAAGCGCGTCAACGTCGGCAAGCAGGTCCGGATAGCGGCTCGCGCAGGCTTGGCTCCGCCGCACAAGCGGCGAAGATGTTCGTGAGCCCCTCGCGTGCGCTGCCCCAGGTCCAAGTCAGGCCAACGATGTCCGGCGGCACGACCGAGTCGATGGTCACGGTCCGGATGCCTTCGGGGTGGTCGCGCAGGTAGACAGCGCGAGGTCGGAGCCGTAGGAGTATCCGTAGACGTTCCATTCTTCGATGCCGAGGACATGTCGCAGGTCGGCGAAGTCGGCCGCGTTTTCAGTGGTGTTGTAGGCACTGAGGTCGATGCCTGCCGCCGCCAGCCGGTCGCGGCAGCCTTGGCGCGCGGCGGCCTGCTCGCGCCCGGTGGAGGGCGCGTCATAGAGCAGGCTGACCTGGCGGGCGTAGAATTGGTCGAGCTCCGGGCAGTTCAGGTCGGGGTCGTTGAACAGCGTCCCGCGCTGCGTCATGATGATGAGGTCGCGGTCGCGGTTGATGCCGGCGTCGACCAGGAATGGCGTGTCGAGGATCGCCGACGTCGCCCGGGCCGCCGGACATGAAGACGATCGGATCGGCGTGCGGCGTTCCGGACGCGGCCGGCACGATCGCCACCGCCAGTCGGATGGTGCGGCTGTCCGGCTTCGAGCGGTTCTCGGGGACGACGAGGTAACCGCATCGCGCCTTTTGAAGGGCCTCGATGGGCTTGGGCTGGATCGGACAGGGTGCCGACTCGAACTGAGGCTTGGATTCCAATTCGGAACCTAGAACCTGACCCGGCGAGAGCGGCACCGCCACCAGGCCGAACGCCAGTGCGGCGACAAGCCTACGTGCGGAAAACGTAGGTGCGCCTAAGACCTGGATTGACGGGGTCCCCATCCCTTGCCCGCCTTCCTTCACGCGTGAAAAATTATACTTGAGACTCCATCCACGCATAACCGAAAAAAGTGATAGATATTCTCATGAATTGGCGGGTTGGGACCCGCGTCCTCATAGCAAGGGCGATATGAAGTTAGAAAAGTGGAGTGGCGTCGCCGCCGCTTTGGTGACTATCGTCGGCTTCCCCTTGCTGCTGAGCTCCTTGTGGTTTGCGTATCGGCTCGACACCGTGATCAGCGAGCAGCTCGGAGAGATTAAGCGCATCGCGCAGTCGCAAAACAGCATCTCTCTAAATACGATGCTGTTCAACGACGCCTCGAATGCCGGGATCATTAGCGCCATCCAGAATGACAAGCCGATCTTGGTCCGAAATGGAGGGAATTTCTCTACTGTGGACCTCGATAAATATCTCGGGACATACAACGCCATTGCGTTGGTGTATCGCGATGGCTTCCTAAGTGACGATCATTTGTGCAGCGCCTTCGCGTTTTACGTCAAAGAGGCGAATGAAAATGACGAGGTGATAAAGTACCTGGGGGAGTACCGGAAATATTTTGGCGGCTTCCGCGATCTGCTCGCGGTGATAAAGCGCAGCAAAAGCTCCCACTGTCAGTCTTATCAAAGCCAACCGTGATCAACTGAGCCCCCGTCGCGGGCACTTCAGTCCGGCCCCTGGCCAACTTATCAACTGAGGACGTGCTGGGCTCTCCCGTTTGCGGACACATCCTCCTATAGTCCCCACATCATGACACTTGCCGGTACCGAGACCCCGACCGCGGCACGGCCGGTCACCAAAGGCGACCACGTCTATCTGATCGACGGCTCGGGCTACATCTTCCGCGCCTATCACGCGCTGCCGCCGCTGACGCGGCCTTCCGACGGGCTGCCGGTCGGCGCCGTGCACGGCTTTTGCGGCATGTTGTGGAAGCTCTTGCGCGAGACCGGCGAGCTCAGCCCGCCGACGCATATCGCCGTGATCTTCGACTATTCGGCGCGCTCTTTCCGCAACGAGATCTATGCCAATTACAAGGCACACCGGCCGGACGTGCCGGAGGACCTCACCCCGCAATTTCCGCTGATCCGCGAGGCGGTGCGCGCCTTCAACGTCGCCTGCATCGAGCAGGAGGGCTACGAGGCCGACGACCTCATCGCCACCTATGCCGACCAGGCGGCCGCTGCCGGCGCCGACGTCACCATCGTCTCGTCCGACAAGGATTTGATGCAGCTCGTGCGTCCCGGCCTCCGCATGTACGACACCATGAAGAACAAGGTCATCGCCGAAGCCGAAGTGATCGAGCGTTTCGGCGTGCCGCCGGAGAAGGTGATCGAGGTGCAAGCGCTGATCGGCGATTCCACCGACAATGTGCCTGGCGTGCCCGGCATTGGCGTGAAGACAGCCGCCCTCCTCATCAACGAATTCGGCGATCTCGACAGCTTGCTCGCGCGCACAGCGGAGATCACGCAGACGAAGCGGCGCGAGAGCCTCGTCACTTATGCCGATCAGGCGCGGCTGTCGCGCGCGCTCGTGATCCTCGATCGCGACGTGCCGGTCGAGGTGATGCTTGCCGAGACCGCGATCCGCCAGCCGGAGTCCGGCGCGCTTCTGAGCTATCTGCGGAAGCTTGAATTCAGCGCGCTGCTCCGCCGCATCGCCGATGGCCTTGGCGTGGAAGCGGGAGAAGGCGCGGCGCCGCCGCCGAAACAGCCGCGGAAGCGTGGCGAGGCCTATGATCATCCTTTGCGCAAAATCGAATCGAAAGGCTTCGTGGCCGAACGCGCCGCCGAACCGCCGGGTGAGGCGGGATCGCCGGCGCAGCTCGCCGCCGAGCGCGCGGCAAAGCTCGCCGAGATTCCCTTCGACGCTGCACAATATGAGACGGTGACGGAGCCGGAGCGTCTCTCTGCCCTGCTCGCGGCTGCCCGCGACCGGGGATATTTCGCCTTTCGCGCCAAGCTCGATTCCGCCGACGCCATGCGCGGCGCGCTGGTCGGCGTGTCGCTGGCGCTCGCCCCGGGAAAGGCAGCCTATGTGCCGCTAAGCCATCGGAGCGCTGAAGAGCTCGACCTTGGCGGCGAAGCGCCAAAACAAATGCCGATGCGCGCCGCACTCGATCTCCTGAAGCCGGTGCTTGAAGACGCTTCGGTGCTGAAGATCGTGCAAAGCGTGAAATCCGACATGGTGGCCCTGTCGCGTTACGGCATCGCGCTTGCCAGCTTCGACGATCCTTGCCTCATCTCCTACGCGCTCGATGCCGGCCGCGCCGAGCATCTCCCCGAGCAGCTCTCAGGCCGCCTCCTCAATTTCACCTGCCTTTCGGCGAAGGAGGTGATGGGCAGCGGGCGCGCGGCACTTAGCCTCGACCAGGTGCCGATCTCGCGCGCGGCCGAATTTGCCGGGCAAGAGGCCGATATCGGCCTCCGGCTGTGGCTGGTGCTGAAGCCGCGGCTTACCGCGGAGCGCGTCACCACCGTCTATGAGACGCTGGAGCGGCCGATCGCTCCCGTCATCGCCGACATGGAGCGAAGCGGCATCAGGATCGAGCGCGCGGCGCTTGCCTCGCTCTCCGGGAGCTTCGCGCAGACGCTGGCGCGGCTCGAAGAGGAGATCAGGGCGCTCGCCGGGGAGGATTTCAACATCGGCTCGCCGAAGCAGCTCGGTGAGATCCTCTTCGACAAGATGAGCCTTCCGGGCGGCAGGCGCACCAAGACCGGCGCGTGGAGCACCGATGCCGGCGCGCTGGAGGAGCTCGTCGCCGAAGGGCACGAACTCCCGCGAAAAGTTCTGGACTGGCGGCTCCTCGCAAAGCTCAAAAGCACTTACACCGACTCGCTGCCGCTGCATGTCAATCCCGAGACGGGGCGCGTGCACACCTCCTTTTCGCTCGCGGCGACGACAACCGGGCGCCTCGCCTCGACCGAGCCGAATTTGCAGAACATCCCCATCCGCACCGCCGAGGGCCGCGCCATCCGCAAGGCCTTCGTGCCGGAAAAGGGGAAGCGCTTGATCTCGGCGGATTACAGTCAGATCGAGCTCCGCGTGCTCGCGCATATGGCGGAGACGCCGACGCTGCGGCAGGCCTTTGCCGACGGTCTCGACATTCACGCCATGACGGCGAGCGAGATGTTCGGCGTCCCCATCGAGGGGATGGACCCTGGAACGCGGCGGAAAGCGAAGGCGATCAATTTCGGCATCGTCTACGGCATCTCATCGGTCGGGCTCGCGGCCCAGCTCGGCATCGGCCGAAGCGAGGCCGGCGCCTATATCAAGACCTATTTCGAGCGCTTCCCCGGCATCCGCGATTACATGGAGAGCACCAAGGCGGAGGCGAAGCGCCAGGGCTATGTGAAGACGCTGTTCGGGCGGAAGGTGCATTACCCCGAGATCAACACCAAGAACCCCTCGCTTCGCGGCAATTTCGAGCGCGCCGCCATCAACGCGCCAATCCAGGGCACCGCCGCCGACATCATCCGCCGCGCCATGATCCGCATGGCCCCGGCACTTGCCGAGGCAGGCCTGTCGGCGCGCATGCTCTTGCAGGTGCATGACGAGCTCGTCTTCGAGGCGCCGGAGGATGAGGTGGAGAAGACGATGGAAATCGCGCGCGCGGTGATGGAGGGGGCGACCGAGCCGGTGTTGCGCCTTAAGGTGCCGCTGAAAGTGGACGCCCGCGCCGGCGACAATTGGGAAGCCGCGCATTAGGCCCGGAGAGGACTTGTCGCAGCTAACTGACTTCCGCTCTCCCCTTGTGGGAGAGCACGCGAGGGCCAACACATTTATGTTGGAAGCCCGAGCGGTGAGGGGTAAGCGGCTCCGCCGCGTCGAACGCAAAGACACCCCTCACCCTTTCCGCCATTGCTCCCGCGTCTTTGAACGCGCTACCGCTTCGATGCCTGAGCGCTCGCGCTCGCGGCGGAAAGCCCTCTCCCACAAGGGGAGAGGGGAATTATCAGGGCGCTTATTTCAGGCGGCATTCCTCTTCGTCATGGCCGGGCTTGTCCCGGCCATCCACGTTTGTCACCTCGGCGAAAGCCGGGGTCCACGAGGAGGTGGAGCGGTTACCCCCTCTACGTCATGGCCGGGCTTGTCCCGGCCATCCACGACAGCGCTTGCAGCAGGCTCAGACGTGGATGCCCGGCACTTCGGCCGGGCATGACGAATGAAGAGGCGAGTCGCAGAGGGCCGTTTGGCAGAGACGCGGCACGCGGTTAGAGTCAGTTGATGCAACAAGCCGCGCCGCGCTCGCTCTTCGCCGAGCACCCTTACGCCACCGGCATTGCGCTCGGCCTCTTCGCGCTCGTGCCGCACAGCTTCCTGTCGCCGGAGATGTCGCTCGCCTTCGCCGCGATCCTGCTCGGGATCGTTGCCGGCGTCTATTTCGGCTTTGCCGTCATGAAGGGCTCGAACTTCCAGCAGCAGATGGAGTTCAACGTCACGGGATTGTTCGGCGCGGCCGCGCTGCTCGGCATCGGCGTCAGCCCCTGGTTCATTCCCGCCGCATATCTCGCGCACGCGGTTTGGGACGCCGCCCATCACAATCGCGCGAAACTCGGGCTTGTCCCGATCCCGCAATGGTACATTCCCTGGTGCGCGGTCATCGATGGCATCATCGGCATCGGCCTAATCGTGCTTTGGCATTGGAACGGAGTGCTTTGATGAAACTTCGACTGATGGCCTCGCTTTGTGTTCTTGGGATTTGCGCTTCTGCTCGCATCGCCTGCGGCGGCGCTGCCGGCGCCGATGCCGGAAGAGGAGATGATGGAGAAGAGCGACCTCGTCGCCGTGGTGAGCGTGCTCTCGGTCACCTGCACCGTCATCACCAAGGATCAAGCGACCGGCGAGGATCTGCCGAGCTATCTCGCGCGGCTGCGCGTCATGGAGGTGAAGAAGGGCGACGCGAAGCAAGGCGATGAGGTGATCGTCACCTGGCGGGCGGTGCCGAAGAGCATCGTCGGGCCATGGGCCGTCGCTTATTATCCGGGGGAAGTGGTGCTGACGCATCTCGTCAAGAAGAGCGGCGGCGTCAGCTACGGCTCGACTTGGTGGAACGCCAAGGGCGAGGACATCAAAGCGCCGGCGAGCACCGAGCTGCCGAAGGCGGCGGGCGAGACCATGATGGCGCCGGCCATGCCGCAAATGCCGAAGCCGCTGTAACAACTCCCTCCCTTTAAAGGGGGAGGGTTGGGGTGGGGGTCGGTGTTGCCCGCAGTAGACCCCCTCCCGGCCTAGCCAAAAAGGTCAGGCCGACCTCCCCTTTCAGGGGGAGGATGGTTCTTATTCCACCGCGGCCTTGGTCGGGGCGGCGCCAACAAGGGTCAGCCACTCGCCGAACATCTTCATGCCGGCGCGCTCGACGACGGCGCCGAGCCGCGCAGTGTCGGCCCGGAGCGTCCCCGGCTCGATTCCGGCCTTTGCCAGCTCCACCGCATGGCCGATCAGCCATTTCTCCATGTCGCGCGGGACGAGCTCGGCGTGAAACTGTAAGCCAAGCACCTTTGGACCATAGGCGAAGGCCTGGTTCGGCGTGATCGCCGTCTCGGCAAGGCGCGTCGCCCCGGACGGCAGATCGAAGGTGTCGCCATGCCAGTGCAGCACCCAGAATTTGCACTCCGAAAGCGCGTTGAGCGGCGAGGCGCGGCCCTCCGGCGTCAACCCGATGAGGCCAAAGCCGATCTCCTTTTCGCGGCCAGGATAGACGCGCGAGCCGAGCACGGCGGCGATCGCCTGGGCGCCGAGGCAAATGCCGAGAACCGGCACGCCGCGCCGGATCGCGGCTTCGATGGCGGCAAATTCCTGTTTCAGGAAGGGATAGCGCGAGACTTCATAAACGCCGATCGGACCGCCGAGCACGATCAAAAGGTCGGCGCTCCTCGCCTCCGACAGATCGTCGATGCCGGCTTCGAGGTAGCGCAGCTCGATGCCGCGCGCGGCGAGCACGTTTTTTAGGCTGCCGGCGTCCTCGAAGGCGAGATGGCGAATGGCGACGGCGTTCTGCATCTCTCCTCTCAGGCGACGAGGCTCACGCCGCCGCGGCGCGGGTCGCCCGCGCCTTCGAAGCTTCCATTCGCATGCCGGCGCGCCGAATGCACGCCCCCGAAAAACAGATTCAAGGCAGGCCAGGCTTGCACCTTCCCGCCCGCTTCCAGCAGCGCCTCCCCGGCATCGAGACCGGGTTCGAAGCTTACCGTGCCGCATTTCTCCACATGCAGCCGCGGAGCGCAAACAGCGGGCTCAACCTCCATGCCGCGATCGATGAGATTGACGATGACCTGCAGGATGGCCGAGCGGATGCGGTTCGACCCGCCGGTGCCAAGCGCGGTGACGCTGCCGTCCGGCGAGGCGACGATGGTCGGCGCCATCATCGAAGACAGCCGCACGCCGGAGCGCCAAGTGCCGAAGCCGTTCGGCACGAGGTCTTCCTCGCCGAGCATGTTGTTCAGCATGAAACCGAAATTGCCGACGGCAAAGCCGTTGCCTTCGCCGTTGGAAAGGCTGATCGCGGCCGCATTTCCCTCCGCGTCGATGACGCTGAGATGCGTCGTGCCGCGCGGGGCGGCGGGATGCGCGGCGGCGCTTTGCAGGGCGCGGGCGAGGAGATCGCCGCCGAGCTGCGCGGCAAGCGCATCGCCATGCTTGGCGCGCGCGTCATTCGCGGCTTGAAGCGCCTCCTTGATGGCGGCGGTGTCGAGCTTCCGCCCGCGCGCGGCGAGCGCCTCAAGGTAAGCGAGCGCGAAGGCGATCAGCGCGCCGCTTGCGGCCGGCGGCGGATTGAGGGCGATCGACGCGCCGCGATGCTGCCAAATGAGCGGCTCACGCCGCTCGACGCAATAGGCGGCAAGGTCGGCTTCGGACAGGAGGCCGCCGCCGGTCTCCGCTTGCTCCACGATCGCGCGCCCGACATCGCCGTCGCGGAAAAGGCGCGCTCCATCCTCGCCGAGCCAGGCAAGCGTCTCGGCGAGATCGCCGTTGCGGAAGGTCTCCCCTTCCTTCAGCAACTGCCCTTCGGGCGCGAAAATCTTGGCGATGCCGGGCGAAGCGGTGAGGATCGGCGCGATGACGGCGAAGAGATAGGCCTGGAAGGTCGAGACCGGAAAGCCTTCGCGTCCGGCGCGGATGGCAGGCTCGAGCAGCCGCTTCATCGGCAGGCGGCAAAGATCGGCATGGATGGCGAAGAGACCGGGCACCGCGCCCGGCGTCGCGCTCGAGGCAAGGCCGATGTGGAACTCCTGCCGCGCCGGACCGAAATCGGCGTGAATGGGAAAGAAGCCGCCTGCGTCGTTGGCGCCATTTTTGCGTAAGGGCGTCTCGGCGAAGAAATCGTAGAGCTGAGTTCGTCCCCTCTCGGCGGAGCGCGCCATGAGGAAGCCGCCGCCGCCGGGAGAGGCAAGCACCGCCTCGGCGACAAAGGCCATCGCCATGCCGGCGACAGCAGCGTCATAGGCGTTGCCGCCCTCTTCCAGGATCTCCGCCGCCGCGTCCGCCGTCAGGCGATGGCCCGCCGCGACGACGCCCCTCTGCCTCTTCATCTGCCTTGCCTAAGGCGAAGCGGCGGATGCGGCAAGGGCGCCGGAATGTCGCGGGCAGACTGGCCTCCACGCCTTTCGTCATGCCCGGGACAAGCCCGGGCATGCAGTAACCACGTGCCCTAGCGGATGCATAATGTACAGATACGCACGGCGGACTGACCCTGGTCTGCCCGCAAGCGGGCAATGACAGCCTTGTGCAGAAGACACGGGCTGAGCCCGGAAGCCGGCAAGACATGGCCGGCGGCACAAGGCCCGGCCATGACCATTTCTGAGAGGCGTTGGAGCTAGCCGAGGCGCTTTTCGAGGGAAGCGAGCTCGTCCTTCAGCCCTTGCGGAAGCTTTTCGCCGAAGGTGGCGTAATGCTCCTTGATGAGCGGAAGCTCGCTCTTCCAATCCTCGGCATCGACCCTCAGGAGCTCTTTCAGGCTCGCATCGGCAAGACCGAGGCCCTTCACATCGATGGCGTTATCGGCAGGCACCTTGCCGATCGGCGTTTCCTTGGCCTCTGCCTTATTGTCGCAACGGTCGAAGATCCATTTCAGCACACGGCTGTTCTCGGCATAGCCCGGCCAGAGGAACTTGCCGTCGCCGTCCTTGCGGAACCAGTTGACGTAGAAGATCTTCGGCATCTTGGCGCCGCCCTTCTCGCCCATCTTCAGCCAATGGGCAAAATAATCGCCCATGTGGTAGCCGCAGAAGGGAAGCATCGCCATCGGGTCGCGGCGGATGTCGCCCTTCACGCCGGAAGCGGCAGCCGTCTTCTCCGAGGCCATGATCGAGCCGAGGAAGGTGCCGTGCCGCCAATCGTTCGCCTCGAGCGCGAGCGGAACCACCGTCGCGCGACGGCCGCCGAAGAGAATGGCGTCGATCGGCACGCCCTTCGGATCCTCCCATTCCGGCGCGATCACCGGACATTGCGCGGCAGGCGCCGTGAAGCGCGCATTGGCATGCGCGGCTGTGCGGCCGGAGTCCGGGGTCCAGGAGCGGCGCATCCAATCGACGGCATGCGCCGGCGGCTCGCCCATCTGCTCCCACCACACATCGCCGTCATCGGTGAGGGCGACATTGGAATAGATGCAATTGGCGTAGAGCGCCTTCATGGCGTTGGCATTCGACTGGTCGGAGGTGCCCGGCGCCACGCCGAAGAAGCCGGTCTCGGGGTTGATGGCGTAAAGCCGCCCGTCCTCGCCGAATTTCATCCAGCAAATGTCGTCGCCGATCGTCTCGGCCTTCCAGCCGGGAATGGTCGGGGCGAGCATCGCGAGATTGGTCTTGCCACAGGCCGAAGGGAACGCGGCGGCGATGAATTTCGATTTTCCTTCCGGATTGGTGAGCTTCAGGATGAGCATGTGCTCGGCCATCCAACCCTCGTCGCGGGCCTGCACCGAGGCGATGCGGAGCGCGTGACATTTCTTGCCGAGGAGCGCGTTGCCGCCATATCCAGAGCCGTAGGACCAGATCTCGCGCGTCTCCGGGAAATGCGAGATGTATTTCGTCTTGTTGCAGGGCCAGGGAACGTCGGCGGTCGCAGGGGTCGACAGCGGATAACCGACCGTGTGCATGCCGCGGACGAAATCCTCGCTGTCGCCGAGCGCCTTCCACACCTTGTCGCCGACACGCGTCATGATGTGCATGTTGGCGATGGCATAGGCGGAGTCCGTGACCATCACGCCGATGCGCGCGATCGGCGAGCCGACCGGGCCCATCGAATAGGGAAGCACATACATGGTGCGCCCAGCCATGGCGCCGTCATAGAGCTTGCTGAGCGTCACCTTCATTTCGGCAGGGTCGAACCAATTGTTGGTCGGACCGGCATCGTCCTTGCTCTTCGAACAGATATAGGTCTGGTCCTCGACGCGGGCGACGTCGGCGGGATCGGAGCGCACCAGGATCGAATTGGGGCGCTTCTCGGGATCGAGCCGGAGCGCCGTGCCGCCATCCACCAGCGCCTTCAGCATGCGCTGATATTCTTCCTTGGAGCCGTCGCAAAAGACGACGTTGTCCGGCTTGAACAAAGCGCGGGCCTCTTCGACGAAAGCAAGCACCTTCGGGTTGGTGGTCTTTGCGGTCTGCGGCGAAACGGTCTTCGGCTGTACGCTCATGCGGCGGAATCCTTCGGAGCTTTGCAAAGGTCGGGGATGATCTTCGGGGCGGTAATCTGCCGGCCCCTGCTATCTCCGATCTTGCGGCGCTTTTCAAGCCGTCGCGGCCAGGCTTTTTCGCGGTCAGCCTCCGTTCCGGGCTTCTCCCGCCAGGCGGACAAGCTCCGCCCTCGCCTCTCCCGGCGTGCCGATCCGGGCCGAAAAGGGGATGCGGCGGGCCTCGCCCTCCAAGAGGAGATCGCAGCCCTCCGGATCGATGCCGATCATGCGCCAGGGCCCTTCAGCGCCGCCGGATAGGCGGGTCGCATAGAGGGCGACGGCGTCGGCATGGTCTGTGTTCATATGGTCGAGGATCTCAGGCTCGGCGGCGAGCAGCGCAGCCGCGCCATCCGTGCCGACGAGAAGCTCGTCCGGGGTGAAATCGACGATGCGCCCGAAGCCGCCGATATAATGGGCGCCTTCCACCGCTAGCCGCCAAAACGCGAAATCTGGAAAATCCGCGTAGAAGCCCGCCTCTGGATGACGGGCGAGGAAGCGCCGGCGCACACTCTCCGCATCCGTCTTCTCGGCGTGCCCGACAAGCGTCACGCGGGCGCCTTGCAAGGGATCTCCCGCCGATCCCGTTCCGTCGAAGAGGATCGACGCGCGCGCATCGTGCGCGAGATTGCGCGTATGCTGGGCGAGCGTTGAAATGAGAAATGTGGGACGGCCTTCCGCATCGGTCGCGACCGTAATCAGCGACGCATAGGGATGTCCGCTCGACGCTGCGAGAGTCGCAAGCGAAGCCTTGAGACCGCGCCGCACAAGGGCCCTCGCATCCGCCGCCAAAGCGGCTCTGTCGGGGCCCTCACCGGTTGAGTTATTCACTTGCGCCATAAGGATATTTGTTCCATTGCACCTATCAACCCGGGGCAGTGGGCGAAGCGCCCCTGTGCTGCCATAATGTGCGTCAGCTTAAGCCCCTGCAACCCTCGCAATTCGCCGATAAAGGCCCAGATCAATGCCAACCATTGCACTTGTCGACGACGATCGAAACATTCTCACATCTTTGCGAATGGTCCTCGAAGCCGAAGGCTACAAAACGCAAACTTACAATGACGGCGCGAGCGCGCTCGATGGACTTTCGGAGAACCCGCCCGATCTTGCCATCCTCGACATCAAGATGCCGCGCATGGACGGGATGGAGCTGTTGCGGAGATTGCGGCAGCGGAGCGAACTGCCGGTGATCTTCCTCACCTCCAAGGATGAGGAGATCGACGAGTTGTTTGGCCTGAAGATGGGCGCCGACGATTTCATCCGGAAGCCCTTTCCGCAGCGCCTGCTGGTCGAGCGGGTGAAGGCTGTGTTGCGCCGTGCCCAGCCGCGCGACGCCACCGCGCCGGTCGAAGACAAGTCGAAGGTGCTGGAGCGTGGCAAGCTGAAGATGGATCCCGAGCGCCACACCTGCCTCTGGGACAATCGCCAGGTCACCCTCACCGTCACCGAGTTCCTGATCCTGCAGGCGCTCGCCCAAAGGCCTGGCGTGGTGAAAAGCCGTGACGCGCTGATGGATGCGGCCTATGACGATCAGGTCTATGTCGACGATCGGACCATCGACAGCCACATCAAGCGCCTCCGCAAGAAGTTCAAGGCGGTGGATACCAGCTTCGACGTGATCGAGACGCTGTACGGCGTGGGCTACCGCTTCAAGGAGTAACGGGGCAAAGCCAGCCATGACGGCCGAGGCTGACAGGTCCTGGCGCGGCACCGACGCCGGAGCGACGGGCCTGCGCGAGAAAATTCGCCGAGTGTTCTCGGCCGTCTTTCTGCGCGTGCGTAAGGCGTGGCGATCATTGTTCCGGCGCACGCCCTTCCGTTTCGGCTTTTCCAGCCTGACCCGCCGCATCGTCGTTCTCAACCTGATCGGCCTCGCGATCCTCGTTTCGGGGATCCTCTATCTCAATCAGTTCCGCGCCGGCCTCATCGAGGCGCGGGTGCAAAGCCTCCTCACCCAGGGCGAGATCATCGCCGGAGCCTTGGCCGCGTCCGCCGGCATCGACACCGACCGCGTGCCGATCGACACCGAGCGGCTGCTTGAGTCCGAAGCAGGGCAAGCCGCCGGCGCCGACGACGCCGCGCTCGACGACAGCCTCGAATTCACCGTCGATCCGGAGCGCGCGGCACCCATTCTCCGCCGGCTCGTCAAGCCGACCGGCAGCCGCGCCCGCATCTATGGCCGAAACGGCGAGCTAATTCTCGATTCCGACACCTTCTATTCGCGCGGAGAAGTGCTCCGCTACGACCTGCCTGCCCCGGAGGCCGAAAAGCCCGATGTGGTCACTTCCTTCTGGCAGGCGGTGAAAACGCGCATGCGCCAATATGATCTGCCGCTTTACAGCGAGATCGGCGGCGATAACGGCAAGGCCTATCCGGAAGTCGCCTCGGCGCTGACCGGGACCTCGGTGCCGATCGTGCGCGTCAACGACAAGGGCGAGCTTGTCGTCTCCGTCGCGGTGCCGGTGCAGCGCATGCGGGCCGTGCTCGGCGTGCTGCTACTTTCCACCCGTGGCGGCGATATCGACAACATCGTCGCCGCCGAGCGCTGGGCCATCGTGCGCTTTTCATTGTTCGCTGCCGCGGTGGCGGTCCTCCTCTCGGTGATCCTCGCCAACACCATCGCCGGCCCGGTGCAGCGGCTCGCCGCCGCCGCGGAACGAGTGCGCCACAGCGTCAGAGCCCGCGCCGAGATCCCCGACTTCACCGACCGCACCGACGAGATCGGCCATTTGTCAGGCGCGCTCCGCGACATGACGCAGGCGCTCTATCGACGTATCGACGCCATTGAGAGCTTCGCCGCCGATGTCGCGCATGAGCTAAAGAACCCGCTCACTTCTTTACGCAGCGCCACCGAAACCTTGCCGCTGGCGAAGGATGAGGAATCGCGCGAAAGACTGCTCGAAATAATTCAACACGACGTCAGGCGGCTGAACCGCTTGATCACCGACATCTCCGACGCCTCGCGCCTCGACGCCGAGCTCGCGCGCGAGGATGCAAAGCCGGTCGACATGGCCGATCTGCTGCGGACGACGGTGGCGCTCTTCAACGACATTCATCGCGACGACACGCCCGAGGTCGTGCTCGACATCGCCTTCTCTTCCGGCTCCCGCCCCTATGAGGCGATCGGACATGACAGCCGGCTGAGCCAAGTGGTGACCAACCTTCTCGACAATGCCATCTCGTTTTCGCCGCCGGGATGCAGGGTGAGCGTCGATACGCGGCGGATTGGCTCGGAGATCCAAATCATCGTCGAGGACGAAGGTCCCGGCATCCCGCAGGAAAATCTCGAGCGCATCTTCGAGCGTTTCTACACCGACCGGCCGCAGGAGAATTTCGGGCAGAATTCGGGGCTCGGCCTCAATATTTCCCGGCAGATCGTGGTCGCGCATGGAGGCCGCCTCTGGGCCGAGAACCGGCCGAGCGCGAAGATCAGCGGCAGCGGCAAGCATCAGAGCGGCGGAGCGCGCTTCGTCATCCGCCTTCCCGCGGGCTGAGGCAAAGTCGGACCGATGCGAGCGGAGAAACTTGCTTGAGCGGCAAGAGCGTCATTGTGCACGGGACATGCGTGGCTTTCGGCAGCAAGGCGGCGCTTTTGCGAGGCAGTTCGGGGGCCGGCAAGTCGGACCTTGCCTTGCGGTTCATGGCGGTCGGTCCGGAAGGGGATCAGAGGCCGCGGCTCGTTGCCGACGACCAAGTCGTGGTGGAGCCGCGGAACGGTGCCGGCCTCATAGCGTCGTCACCGGCAACGATTGCGGGGAAAATCGAGGTGCGGGGTCTCGGCATTGTCGAGGTGCCCCATCTTGCCGAGGCGGCGCTCGTCCTTGTTGTCGATCTCGTGCCGTCGGAAGACGTTCCCCGCATGCCGGAGAAAGTGCCGCAAAGCGTCGAAATCGCCGGCCGGCGGATTCCACTTTTGCGCCTATCCGCCTTCGAGCCTTCGGCGCCCCTCAAGCTGAAATTGGCTCTGCAAGCCGCGTCCTAATGTCAATCCCTAATCAAAAAAGGTCGGGCTTGCGCCGGTGCCCCGGCACGGCAAAGATGCGGCCCGAATGCGAGGTAGCAAGCGGGCCGGAATGATCGGTATCGTCATCGTGACGCATGGAAGGCTCGCGCATGAGTTTCGCGCCGCGCTCGAGCATGTCGTCGGCCCGCAGGAGCATTTGGAAACGATCTCGATCGGCCCCGACGACGATCTCGACGAACGCCGCGCAGACATGCTTTCGGCGCTGGCGCGGGTCGACACAGGCGGTGGCGTCGTCGTGCTGACCGACATGTTCGGAGGAACGCCGTCGAATCTCGCCATCTCGGCGATGGACCGGAACAATGTCGAGGTGATCGCCGGCGTCAACTTGCCGATGCTGGTGAAGCTCGCCAGCGTCAGGGGCGAGTGCGGTCTCGCCGAGGCAACGAACCAGGCGCAGGAAGCCGGCCGTAAATATATCAGCGTCGCGAGTCAGATCCTCGCAGCCGACTAGACAACCTTCCGGAATTCCCAGCACGTGAACCCGCGCGCCGCCAAAGCAAAGAAGAAAGAGGACGGCCTCCTCTTCGCCGAAGTGACCATCGTCAACAAGAAGGGACTGCATGCGCGCGCGTCCGCGCAATTCGTGCGCTGCGCCGCCGGGTTCAACGCCGAGGTGAAGGTGACGCGCGACGGCCATACGGTCGGCGGCACGTCGATCATGGGCCTGATGATGCTCGCCGCGGGCCAAGGCCAAACCATCGTCATCGAGAGCGAGGGCGCCGAGGCTGAAGCGGCGATGGAAGCCCTCATCCGTCTTGTCGAGGCCGGATTCGGGGAGGACGATTAGCCCTAACGTGCTTGGCGTATCGGCGGGACCAATGAGCAGACCGAACCTCGTGCTTCTTGTCGAAAACCAGCCGCTGATCCGCATGGCGATCGTCGAAGCGCTCGAGACGAAAGGCTTCGAGGTGATCGAGATCTCCGACGCGAGCGACGCGCTGGCGAGCATCGAACGAGCGGCAGCTTCGACCTCGACGCGCGCAATCCTGACCGACATTGAGGTGCCCGGGGGCCTAAACGGGTCTGAGCTTTCCTGGCAGGTCCACCAGCGCTCTCCGGGGACGGCGGTTCTCCTCGTCTCCGCAGCCACCCGGCCGGCGCCCACGGATCTCCCTCCGAAGGCCACCGTCCTACCGATGCCAACGACGCCGGAAGAGCTCGTGGACAGCCTCTACGCCGCGCTCAGCGAGCTCGGTCTCCTCCCGCGCTAGCCGAGCGGCGCCGGTCTGGGGGCCGCAATCCCGGCTTAACTCCTGCCCCTTCACCTTAGATATAAGGACTTCTTTATATCTTTATTCGATCAAGCGGACCGGGAGCGGAGCGTAAGGCATGAACTATCACGTCAAGGATATCGGGCTTGCGGATTGGGGCCGGAAGGAAATCGACATCGCCGAGACGGAGATGCCGGGCCTCATGGCCATTCGCGAGGAGTTCGGCGCCAAGAAGCCGCTAAAAGGGGCCCGCGTCGCCGGATCGCTGCATATGACGATCCAGACGGCCGTGCTGATCGAGACCCTGGCGGCGCTCGGAGCCGATATCCGCTGGGCCTCCTGCAACATCTATTCGACCCAGGACCATGCCGCTGCCGCGATCGCGGCCAAGGGCATTCCGGTCTTTGCCTATAAGGGCGAAAGCCTCGAGGAATATTGGGACTACACCCACCGCATCTTCGAATGGTCGGACGGCGGCACCCCGAACATGATCCTCGACGATGGGGGCGACGCGACGCTCCTCGTGCATCTCGGCGTGCGCGCGGAAGGCGGCGATACCGCCTTTCTCGATAAGCCGGGCAATGAGGAAGAAGAAGTCGTCTTTGCCGCCATCAAGAAGCGGCTGAAGGAGAAGCCGGGCTGGTATTCGGAGATCGGCCGCAACGTCAAAGGCGTGACGGAAGAAACGACCACGGGCGTGCATCGCCTCTACGAGATGCACAAGAAGGGGACGCTCCTCTTCCCGGCCATCAACGTCAATGACAGCGTGACGAAGTCGAAATTCGACAATCTCTATGGCTGCCGGGAAAGCCTTGTCGACGGCATCCGCCGCGGCACCGACACCATGATGTCGGGCAAGGTGGCGATGGTCGCCGGCTTCGGCGATGTCGGCAAGGGCTCAGCCGCGTCGCTTCGCAATGCCGGCTGCCGCGTGCTCGTCTCCGAGGTCGACCCGATCTGCGCCTTGCAAGCGGCCATGGAGGGCTACGAAGTCACCACCATGGAAGATGCGGTGAAACGCGCCGACATTTTCGTGACGGCGACCGGAAACAAGGACGTCATCACCATCGACCATATGCGCGCCATGAAGGACCGCGCCATCGTCTGCAATATCGGTCATTTCGACTCTGAGATTCAGGTGGCGTCGTTGCGCAATCTGAAATGGCAGAATGTGAAACCGCAGGTGGACGAGATCGAATTTCCGGACGGGAAGCGCATCATTCTTCTGTCCGAGGGCCGGCTCGTGAATCTCGGCAATGCCATGGGCCATCCGAGCTTTGTCATGAGCTCATCCTTCACCAACCAGACGCTGGCGCAGCTCGAGCTTTGGACGAACGGGAAGGCCTATGAGAAGGCGGTTTACACGCTGCCGAAGCAGCTGGACGAAAAGGTTGCCCGGCTCCATCTCGGCAAGATCGGCGTGAAGCTCACCGAACTTTCAAAGGACCAAGCCGACTATATCGGCGTTTCGGTCCAGGGACCCTACAAGCCCGAGCATTATCGCTACTGATCGCAGTTCGAAGCGGCCTTGCCCACGCTAGCAGAGTGGGCAAGGTCGGCGGTTGCGGCTAAGCTAGCTTTGATTCGCCGGTAAAAGGGCCCCGCTCTCATCTGTGGCAAGCGTTCACATCAAAGGAGCGCGGCGCAGGGGGGAGATGCGGCAAACGGCCAACAGGGGGACCTGCTCGGTAGGCGCTTCGGCGCCTACTCCGCCCTTCCTTTCACTGCTTTTACTGGTCTTGCTGCCATCGCTCCTTGCCGCGGAACCGGCGCTGGCGCAGGAGGCCTTCGGCGGCAATCTCGACGCGCGCATGCTGCTGACGCTCGGCATCACGCTCGGCATGATCGCCTTTTCCATCGGCAGCGCCATCGCCTGCCTCCGCGCGACGCAAAGCGCGCGCCGCATGCGCGACGCCGCCCTGACCGAGGCCGAGCAGTCGCGGGCGGGCGAAGAGACGCTGGAGGCGATCATCGCCGGCGAGCAGCAGACTTTGCTCAGCTGGACGAATGGCGAGGCCGCGAAGCTGCATGCCGCCAACCTTGCGCCTGAGCTTGGCGTGCCGAATGAGGCGCTCGCCATCTTGCGCTTTCACGATTGGCTCACGCGCAACTCCGCCGAGCTGTTGGCGGAGGCAATCGAGCGGCTGGAGAATCTCGGCGCGCCCTTCCAGCTTTCGCTGAAGACGCGAGAAAGCCGACGAATATCGGCGGATGGGCGTATTGCCGGAAATGCGCTGGCTCTAAAATTCTGCGAAGAGAAGGTGGAGGCTGCTGCCGGCGGTTTCGATCTTTCCTCCGTCGGCGATTATGAGCGGAGGCTCGGCGCCGAGATCGAGGCGCTCCGCGCGCTTTATCGCTCTGAGCCTGGGGCCGAGAGGAAGACTATCGTCCCCAACGAGCAGAAAAATGCGATCGTTTCGCGGACGCTGCCGAGCGTCGAGACGCGTTTCCGCAGCTTTGACCGGCTCGCCACCGCCTTCGCCGTCTTCGATGCCGAGCAGCGCCTCGCGCATTTCAACCAGGCCTATGTCGATCTGTGGCAGCTCGATGCCGCGTGGCTGGCCGGCCACCCGCGCGACGGCGAAATCCTCGACCGCCTTCGGCAAGGTCGGCGGCTACCGGAACGCGCCGATTATCGGGAATGGAAGCGGTCTTGGCTCGCCGCCTACGGATCTAACACCCAGAAGGAGGAGCAATGGCACCTGCCGGACGGGCGCAGCCTGCATGTGATCGCCGATAGCGCGGCGGAGGGCGGGGTCACTTATCTCTATGAAAATGTCACCGAGCGCCTGCAGCTCGAAAGCCGCTACAATGCCCTCATCCATGTGCAGCGGGAGACGCTGGATACCTTGCGCGAAGGAGTCGCCGTGTTCGCTCCGAACGGGCGGCTAAGGCTCCACAACCGCGCCTTCGCCGCCATCTGGGGCCTTGGTCGCAACGAGCTCGAAGGCGAGCCGCATATCGACGACATCATCGCCTCCTGCCGCGCCGCTTATGACGGGCCGGAGGATTGGGAGAACATGAAGGCGGCCGTCACCTCCATCGTCGCCGAGCGGCGCTCCTTCGAAGGGCAGTTCGACCGGCCGGACGGAAGCGTCATCGCCTGCGCCGCGCTTCCCCTGCCGGATGGCGGCACCCTCCTCACTTATAGCGACATTTCCGATTCGAAACGCGTGGAGCGGGCGCTCGTGGAGCGGAACGAAGCGCTTGAAGATGCCGACCGGCTGAAGACTGCCTTTGTGCGGAACGTGTCCTACGAGCTACGCACGCCGCTCACCAACATCATCGGCTTCACCGAGCTTCTCGGCAGCCCGCTCTTCGGCTCGCTCGGCGACAAGCAGCGCGAATATGTCGGCGACATCACCATATCGGGACAAATCCTTCTCACCATCATCGACGGCATATTGGATCTTGCCACCATCGACGCCGGCGCCTTCGAGCTGAAATTTGCGCGGGTGAAGGTAAGGCCGCTCATCGAGGCGGCGGCACAGCGCTTACGCGGGCGCATTGGCCAGGGCGAGCTGATCCTTGAGATCGAGGTGCCGCCTGCAGACGACAGCTTCGTCGCCGATGGCGACCGCGTCGTGCAGATTCTTTACAACCTGCTGGCAAATGCCATCGCCTTTTCGCCGAAGGGCGGCAGAGTGGGCCTCTCTTGCCGCCGCGACCGCTCTATGCTCGTCTTCGAGGTGGAGGATCAGGGTCCGGGAATCCCCGAGGAGTATCAGGCCATCGTTTTCGAGCGCTTCGAGAGCCGGTCGAACGGCGCGGGCCATCGCGGGCCCGGGCTTGGGCTCGCCCTCGTGAAGAGCCTGGTCGAGTTGCATGGCGGGACAGTCACGCTCCTTTCCGAGGCCGGTGAAGGCACGAAAGCGACGGTGTGCTTGCCGGTCGAGCAGGATCGCGGCGAAGCGGCGCCGGAACCCGCACGCCGCGCCGGATGAGCAGCAGCTACAATTTCGAGAATGTCGGCCTGGTCGAGCTCGACCGGCTGGCGCAGCGCCTTTCCCTCATTCTGAAGCCGGGAGATATCGTCGCCCTGTCCGGGCCGCTCGGCGCCGGCAAGACGACTCTGGCGCGGCTGCTGCTGGCGAGGCTTGGCGTCACCGATGAGGTGCCGAGCCCGACCTTTGCTCTCGTGCAGAGTTACGCTTCGGCACGGACCTCCGTGCTGCATTGCGATTTCTACCGGCTGGAGCAAGGCGACCTTGCCGAGCTTGGGCTCGAGGATCAGCTTCCCTCCAGCGTCACCCTGATCGAATGGCCGGAGCGCGCCAATGGCTGGCTGCCGAACGACCGGCTTGCCATCGCCATGGAGGAAACTGCCGAGCCCAATCGCCGACGGTTGGTGCTGAGCGGTCATGGGAAATGGAGTGCCCGCTTGGATCGGCTCCGCGCGCTCTCCGACTTCCTCGCCGGCACGCCTTATGCGGAAGCGGCCTCCGCCTATCTGCAGGGCGACGCCTCGACCCGTGCCTATGCCCGCATGCGCCTGGCCGACCGCTCCGCCGTCTTGATGGATTCGCCGAGACAACCTGACGGCCCGCCGATCCGGGACGGCAAGCCTTACAGCGCACTCGTCCACCTCGCCGAGGACATTAAGCCTTTCGTCGCCGTCGGCACCGAGCTCAGGCGCCGCGGCCTTGCGGCGCCCGCCATCTATGCCTTCGACCTGCATAGAGGCTTTCTGCTGCTTGAGGATTTCGGCGACAGCGTCGTCGGCGCTGAGGCTGCAGGCGGACGCCCGCTCGAGGAGATGTACGCGGCCGCCGTCGATGTCTTGGTGGCGATCTCGGCGGAACCGCCGCCCGAAAATCTTCCGGTCGAAGGTTTTGCGCCATATCGGCTTCCGACTTATTCCAGTGACGCGCTCCTGACCGAGGCGTTGCTGATCGTCGATTGGTTCTGGCCGGCGCTGCATGGCGGCCCCGCTCCGGCGTCGCTGCGGGATGAGTTCGTCGCGTTATGGACCCCGCTCCTGGAGGAGGCTTCCAGCCGCGACCAGGGCCTTGTCCTCCGCGACTTCCATTCGCCGAATTTGATGTGGCTGCCGGAGCGGCAGGGCATGCAAAGAGTGGGCCTGCTCGATTTCCAGGACGCGCTTCGCGGGCCTGCCGCCTACGACCTCGTATCTTTGTTGCAGGATGCGAGGCTCGACGTGCCGGAGGCGCTTGAAGCGAAGCTTCTCGCTCGTTACTGTGCCGCGCGAGCGGCCAAGGACGGGCAATTTTCGAGCGAACAGTTTCGCGTGCTCTACGCAACGCTTGGCGCGCAACGCAACTCGAAGATCCTCGGCATTTTTGCGCGGTTGGCGAAACGTGACGGCAAGCGCGGCTATCTCACCCACATTCCGCGAGTGGCTCGCTACCTTTGGCGCGATCTCGCTCACCCTTCGCTTTCCGGCCTGCGCTCCTGGTATGAGCGGGAATTTGCGGAAGCCGAAGACCGGCCGGCTCTCAATCTCTGAAGGCTCATTCTATGGCGCGCGCTAAAACGGCGATGGTGCTTGCCGCCGGACGCGGCGAGAGGATGCGGCCGATCACTCTTTCGATTCCGAAACCGCTCGTCGAATTGGCGGGACGCCCTCTCGTCGATCACGTGCTCGACAAGCTTAGCGCTGCCGGCGTCGAAACGGCGGTCGTGAATGTGCATTATCTTGCCGACAAGCTCGAAGACCGGCTCGCGCGGCGGGATCCGACGTGCCCGAAGATCGTCATTTCCGACGAGCGCGCGCTTCTGCTCGATACCGGCGGCGGGGCGCGAAATGCGCTGCCGCTGCTCGGTGCCGGCCCGTTCTTCATCCACAATGCCGATACTGTCTGGGGCGAAGGCGCCGCGCCGGCGCTAACGCGCATGCTGAAGCTGTGGGACCCGGCAGCGATGGATTGTTTGCTTCTGCTCGCGCCTTTGAGCTCGAGCATGGGCTATAGCGGCAAGGGCGATTTCTCCATGGCGCAGGACGGCCGGCTTGCACGCCGCGGCAAGCGGCAGATCGTTCCCTTCGCCTTTGCCGGCGTCTCGCTCTGCGATGAGCGCTTGTTCGCCGACAGCCCCGAGGGCCCCTTCTCGCTCAACCTTCTGTGGGATCGGGCGCTTGAGAAGGGACGCCTCTACGGCATGCGCCTCGACGGGCGCTGGATGCATGTCGGCACGCCGGAGGCACTCGCCGAAGCCGAGCAATGGTTCGAGCACGAAGGTGCCTGAGCCTGAAAAGCGGCGCCCGCGCCTTTATACGATTCCGCCGACGGCGCCGTTTCTCACGACCCTCGCGCAGGCAATTCTGAACGGCGATCTGCCGAAGCCCGGCGGCCCGCCTCTCGATCCGCTCAACCTTCCGCTCGCCACCATCTATGTCCCGACGCGGCGCGCCGCGCGCGGATTGCGTGAGGCCTTTCTCGACGTCTCCGGCGGCAAGGCGGCGCTGCTGCCGCGCATCCGGGCGCTTGGCGATCCCGACGAGGACGCCGCCATCGTCTTCGGCGCCGAGAACGAAAATGAGGGGCGGCTGCACGAGGCTGAAACCGCGCCTGCCATCGAACCGTTGCCGCGGCGGCTCGCGTTGATGAAGCTCGTGCTCGCCTGGAGCGATACCCTTTCGCGAAGAGGCGAGGCCGACCCGGAGGATATGGCCGTCATTCCACGCGTGCCGAGCCCGGCACATGCCTCTTTTCTTGCCGCCGATCTCGCCCGGCTGATGGATTTCCTCGAAACCGAGGAAGTGAGCTTCGGTGCGCTCGAGGAGCTCGCGCCGGAGGATCACGCCGCGCATTGGCAACATACGGTCGAGTTCTTGTCGATCGTGACGGAGAAATGGCCGGCCTTCTTGCGCGACAATGGACTTATCTCGCCGATCGCCTATCGGGATCTGTTGCTTCGCGCTGAAGCGGAGCGCCTACGCATGCGGCCCTCCGCCGGGCCGGTGATCGCAGCCGGCTCGACCGGGACCGTACCGGCGACCGCGCGACTCCTGCAAACTATTGCCACGCTCGAAAACGGCGCCGTGGTGCTTCCGGGTCTCGACCTTCAACTCGACGAAGAGAGCTGGGATTCGATCTCGGCGCATCCGGAGCATCCGCAGGCTGGCATGGCGGAACTCTTAGCGAAACTCGGCGCGACGCGGGCCGATGTCGGACTGGTGCCGGGAAGCGCGCCGAACGCGATGCAGAGCGCGAGGCTTGCCGTCCTCTCCGAAGCGCTGCGGCCGGCCGGACGAACCGAGGCGTGGCAAGATTTTCTCGCCGGCGAAGACAACCGGCAGAAATTGCAAGACGCGCTCGCCGGCATCCGCCTGATCGAGGCACCGACGGCGCATGACGAAGCTGAGGCAATTGCGCTGATCTTGAGGTCGGCTGTCGACACGCCGAACCAGACCGCCGCTCTCGTCACGCCCGACCGGACGCTCGCGAGGCGTGTCGCCGCCCGCCTGAAAAGCTTCGGCCTCCTCATCGACAATTCCGCGGGTGTCCCGGTGGCGCGCACGGTGCCGGGCGCTTTCCTCGAACTACTGCTCGGCGCCGTCGAAAGCGGATTTGCTCCGGCGGAGCTGATGGCGCTTCTCAAGCATCCGCTCACGCTCGCCAGCCGGCTGCCGCGCGACATCCGGAGCGAGGCACGCGCGATCGAACGCGGCGCGTTCCGCGACGTCTATATCGGCCAGGGCCTCGACGGCGTGACAGAGGCTCTCCATTCCGCCGCCGGCACGGACCGGCGGGGCAGGCGGAGGCTGTTCGAAAACGAGCAGGACGCAGCGTTGCGACTTGTCGCCGATCTGCAAGCGGCGGTGGCGCCGCTTTCCGAGCTATTTGCCGACGGCGCTCCAAAATCAGCCGCTAAGCTTGCCGACGCGCATGTGGCAACGGCCGAGGCCTTGGCGCGCGACCACCGCGGCTCGGCGGCAGAGCTTTGGCTTGGCGAAGCGGGCGAGGCCCTTTCGGTTTTCTTCGCCGAGCTGATCGCGACAGGCGATGCGTTGCAGATCGCCGCTGCCGACTATCCCGCTTTTTATCGCAGCCTGCTTGCCGGACGCGTCGCCCGGCCGCGCCGTCCCGCGCATCCCCGCCTCTTCATCTGGGGGCCGCTCGAAGCCCGGCTGCAGCAGGCGGATGTCGTCGTGCTCGGCAGTTTGAACGAGGGCTCTTGGCCGAGGCCGCAAGAGGCGAGCCCCTGGCTGAGCCGGCCGATGGCGGAAAAACTCGGCCTGCCGCCGCCCGAGCGCCGTATTGCCCTTGCCGCGCACGATTTCGAGCAGGGACTCGGCGCCGGCAACGTCTACCTCACCCGCGCGGTGAAAGTGGAAGGCGTGCCGACCGTTCCGTCCCGCTGGGTGCAGCGCCTGAAGGCGCTGACCAAGGCGGCGGCCCTCGAGGCGAGCCTCACCGCGCCCGAGCCCTGGGTCAAATGGGCCGAGCTGCGTGACGACGTCTCGGAGTTCAAACCGGCGAAAGCGCCAAAGCCCTGCCCGCCTGTGGAGGCAAGGCCGCGGCGGCTCAGCGTCAGCCGCATCGAGCGGATGATCGCCAATCCTTACGACATCTACGCGCGCAATATTTTGCGGCTCGAACCGCTGCCGGCAGTCGGCACCGAACCGGGCGCCGCACTTTACGGCACATTGGTGCACGAGGCGCTCCGCGCCTTTGCCGTGAGCCATCCGACCACATTGCCTGCGGATATTTGCGTCGAGCTTCTGGCCGTCGCCGACAAGCTGTTCAGCGGCAAAGGCGGCAGCGCCCGGGTCGAGGCGTTCTGGCGTCCAAGCTTTGAGCGCTTCGCGCGCTGGTTCGCGGAGACTGAACCGCTGCGGCGAACCGGCATCGCCAGGATCGAGGCCGAGGTTGACGGCGCCTTAGACATCGAGACCGCGAACCCGTTCCGGCTCACCGCCCGCGCCGATCGCATCGATTTGGCCGAGGATGGGAGCATTCACATTTACGACTACAAATCTGGAAAAGTGCCTTCACAGGGCTACGTCGATGATCTCTTCGCGCCGCAGCTTCCGCTCGAAGCAGCCATCGCCGCTGGCGGCGGTTTCGCCGGCATTGGCGTGCGGCCCGTCGCCTCGCTTCGCTATATCAGCGCCTCGGGGCGCGGCGATGGCGGCGCTACAAGCGATGCGGGGAAGAGCACGCCGGACTCTCTCGGGAGCAACGCGCTCTATTCCTTGCGGGTGCTGATCCAACGCTTCGATCGGGCAGACATGCCTTATGAGGCCCGGCAGCGTCCGGCGTCCGCGTTCAAGAACGCCTATCGTTTCGACGATTACGCGCAGCTCTCGCGTGTGCAGGAATGGGCCGCCTCGCCCGGAGAGGGAGAGGCATCATGAGCGACGCGACGACAGCGCCGGGGCTCTCCGCCGATGCCAACCAAGCGCGCGCATCGGATCCTTCAAGCTCGGCCTGGGTGTCGGCGAATGCCGGCACCGGCAAGACTGCCGTGCTGGTGCGCCGCTTTCAGCGGCTGCTGCTTGCCGGCGTGAATGCCGAGAAGATCCTCTGCCTCACTTATACGAAGACGGCTGCGGCGGAGATGCAGAACCGGCTGCTCGAAGAGCTCGCCGACTGGGCCACCCTCGCGGATGCAAAGCTGCGCGAGCGCCTTGCGCGCCTCTTGACGCGGGAGGCGACCGGATTGGAGGTCGCCTCGGCGCGGCGGCTCTTCGCGCAGACGCTGGAAGCCAAGGGCGGCCTCAAAATTCACACCATTCACGGCTTCTGCGAAAGGCTGTTGCAGCGCTTTCCGCTGGAGGCGGGCGTTGCGCCGCATTTTTCGGTCCTCGACGAGACGAGCGCGAAAGAGCTTCGGCGTGAAGCCTTCGACACCGTTCTTGCCCGCGCTGCCAAAAATCGTAAGGGCGCTTTGAGAAAGGCGCTCGACATCATCATCGCCATCGCCGGCGAGGAGCATCTGCGCGGCATCGTCGATGAAGTACTTGAGCGCCGCCCCGAGTTGGAAGCGCTCATCCGTCAAGGCAACAGCTCGAAAAGTTGGGCGGATGTGGAAGCTACGGCGCTCCGGACGCTGTTCCGCCTGAGCCCCGAGGACAATGACGAAAGCCTGGTCGAGCGTCTTGCCAATGTCGTGGCCGACGACGAGATCGGCCTCTGGCTCACGATCCTCGACGGATATGCGGCGCCGACCGGCGACGATCGCCGGCTGCAACAGGCGTTCACCGAGGCAAGGCAGCTCCGCGGCGCGAAGCGCATCAAGGCCCTGACGCCTGTCTTTTTGACCGGCAATGGGGGACTGAGGACACGGCTTTGCAGCGCCGCGCTTTCGCGGCTGGCGCCGGAACGCTGCGCGACGCTGGCCGAAGCGCAGAGCCGCTTTGCCGAGCTCGAGGGCATGCGCTCAAAGCTCGCCTGCGCCGAGGCAAGCGGCGCGCTGTTGCTGCTCGCCGACGCAATCGCGGAGGAATATGCGCGCGGCAAACGGCGAGAGGCGGTGCTCGATTACGACGACCTGATCCTCAAGACGCGCGATCTTCTTTCCCTCGCGGGCGCAGCCGCCTGGGTGATGTTCAAGATCGACGGGGGTATCGAACATATCCTCGTCGACGAAGCGCAAGACACTAACCCCGAGCAATGGTCGATCATTTCCTGGCTCGCCGAGGAATTTTTCGCCGGAGAGGGCGTGACGGCAAAGCCGCGCACGCTGTTCGCCGTCGGCGACGAGAAGCAATCGATCTACAGCTTTCAAGGCGCCGATCCGCAACGCTTTGGTGAGATTGGCCGAAGCTTCCGCGCCAAGGCGCGGGACGCGAAGCAGGAGTGGCAGGACGTGCCGCTCACCCTTTCCTTCCGCTCAACGGAACCGATCCTGGAGGTCGTCGATACGATCTTTGCCAAAGCTCCGGCGGCACGCGGGGTGCAATGGAGCGATATCGCGATCACGCATCAGGCCTTCCGCAAAACTGAGCCTGGCCTCGTCGAGCTGTGGGACCTGGAGCGCGAGACGAAACCGCAGCCCGGACCTGCCTTCGAGCCTTGGACCGAGCAAGCGACGACCGCCCGCGCCGCCGAGAGGCTGGCGCAGCGCATTGCCGCGCTTCTCCACGGTTGGTTCGAGGAGGGGGAGCAGCTGGCATCGAAGTCCCGAGCCGTGACGCCAGGCGACATTCTCATCTTGGTCCGACGGCGCGATCCCTTCACCACGCCGATGATCCGCGCGCTGAAGCGTGAGGGCATCCCGGTCGCCGGAGCCGACCGCATGCTTCTCGGCGAGCAGCTGGCGGTGAAGGATCTGCTCTCGCTCGCCGACATGCTCTTGCTGCCGGACGACGACCTCGCGCTCGCCATCGTGCTGAAGAGTCCGCTCTTCGGCCTCGACGACGAGGCCCTGTTCGACCTCGCTTATGGGCGCAAGGGGTCTCTCTGGTCGGAACTGAAGCGCAAAGCCGCGGAGGATCCCCGCTTCACCGAAGCGACAGAGACGCTCACCCGCTGGCTCTCGCGCACCGACCTTACGCCGCCTTACGAGTTCTTCCTCGAAGTGCTTGGTGAAAAGGCGCAGCTCATGCGCCGGCGCATTCTGACGCGGCTCGGCCCGGAGGCGGCCGAAGCGCTTGATGAGTTCCTGGACCTTGCGCTCGCTTATGACCGCGAAGCGGCGCCCTCCTTGCAGGGCTTCGTCAGCCATTTTCGCGTCGGCGACGTCGAGATCAAGCGCGACATGGAGCAGCTTCGCAACGAAGTCCGCATCATGACCGTGCATGGCGCCAAAGGGCTGCAAGCGCCGATCGTGTTCTTGCCGGACACGTGCATGGTGCCGAAGCGGCAGGGCGGCAGCCTCTATGCCGTTCCGCGGGCCGGATCGCGGCCGGATGAGGCGCATCATCTCGTCTGGACGGCCGCTGCGACCAGCCGCATCGATCTCGTCGAGGATGCCAAGGAGGCGCTGAAGGACGCCGAGCGGCAGGAATACCACCGGCTCCTCTATGTCGCCATGACGCGGGCCGAAGACCGGCTCTATGTCTGCGGCTGGACAACGAAGGAGCCCGAGGATGGATGCTGGTACACCCTCATCCAAGACGGGCTGACCGGGCGCCTCGTCGAAGCCGAAGCCCGCGACGGGGGAAAGGCGTGGAGGATCATCAATCACACGCCGCCGCCGGCCGTCCTCGCCGCGCAGAAGACAGAGTCACCAGCCATCGAACTGCCTTCCTTCGCCAAGGGCCCGGCGCCACAAGAACAGGCGCGTCGGGCGCTCCTTCCTTCGCGCATCGGCAGCCCAGCCCCTCATGCCCGCGGCAAGGGCGAGCAGCCCCCGCTCGGCCCAAGAGCGCTCGCCGAGAATAAGCGCTTCACGCGCGGACGCCTCATCCACTCCTTGCTGCAATATTTGCCGGAGGTGGCCGGCGAGCGGCACGAGACCGCGGCCCGTGCCTTCGTGCAAAAGCGCGGCGCCGATCTTCCCGAAGCGATGCGCGAGGAGATCGTGCTCGAGACCCTCGCCATCCTGCGCGATCCTCGTTTCGCTCCCTTCTTCGCACCGGGCAGCCTTGGCGAGGTGCCGATCGTGGCGCGCATCCCGGCCGGCGACGATGTTCTCGACCTCTCAGGCCAGATCGACCGGCTCGTCGTCGATCCCGAAACGCTGCTCGTTCTCGACTACAAGACTAATCGTCCGCCGCCGAAGACCCTTGAGGATGTCGCGCCGGCCTATATCTCCCAGCTCGCCGCCTACCGGCTTGCGCTCCGCGGGATCTATCCGCAGCGCGATCTGCGTGCCGCCATCATCTGGACCGACGGGCCGCGGCTGATGGAGATTCCATCAACTCTGCTTGATGCGGCCGAGGCGCGACTTGCAGGCGCAGGCGCCGAGCTTGACGTTGCGGAGAGCGATACCTAGGTTCGTCACTCAGCAACAGGCTCCCCTTGCCGAGCCTGGATGCCAGCGTTTTTGGGAGAGGCACATGGCGACAGCGACCGTTTCAGACGACACCTTTGAGAGCGACGTGCTCAAATCCTCCACGCCCGTCGTGGTCGATTTTTGGGCCGAATGGTGCGGACCGTGCCGTCAGATCGCCCCCGCGCTCGAAGAGATCGCCAAGGAGCTGCAAGGCAAGGTGAAGATCGTCAAACTGAATATCGACGAGAATCAGCGCACGCCTTCGAAATACAATGTTCGCGCCATCCCCACCTTGATGATTTTCAAGGACGGAGAGCTCGCCGCGACCCAAACCGGCGCGCTGCCGAAGAATCGGCTCGCCGATTGGATCAGCGGCACAGTGGGCGTCGCTGCGGCCTAATCGATCTTTCGGTGCAGCCTGAGCACGTGGCCCGCGAGATAGAGCGATCCGCAGATCAGCACGCGTCCCGGGCGGCTTAGCGCCGCCTGCGACTGCAGGAGCGCGTGCGGCACGCTCGTCGCCGCAACGACCTCGAAACCCTCGCTCGCAGCAATCTCTGAAAGCGCCTGCGCATCGAAGGCGTTGGCTTCATCGGGGATGGGGACCGTATAGACACGCTCGATGAGCCCCTTGAAGGGCGCGACGAAAGCGTGCGCATCCTTTGTCTCCATCATCCCCCAAATCAAATGCAGGGGTCGGGGCACGCGCTCCTCAAGCTCGGCGACGGCTTGGGCGATCGCCTTGCCGCCGGCGGGATTGTGACCCCCATCGAGCCAGATTTCGGTGCCTTCCCCGACGCAAGAATAAAGCGCCCCTTCGGGAAGCCGCTCGAGTCGCGCCGGCCAAATCGCATGCGAAAGCCCCTGTTCCAAGGCTGAGGGGCTCAGCGTATCGCCAAAGATGAGGCCCGCAGCCGCAATCGCCGAGGCGGCGTTGTCGATTTGATGGCGGCCTTTCAGCCGCGGCAGCGGTAGATCGAGGAGACGGGCTTCGGTCTGGAAAATCAGCCGCCCCTGCTGCTCATAGGCATCGAAATCGCGCCCGAAAACGAAGAGCGGCGCGTCGAGATCCGCCGCCCGACGCTCGATCACGTCCAACGCTTCGGCTTCCTGACGGCCGACCACACATGGAACGCCTCGTTTCAGAATGCCGGCCTTCTCGCCGGCGATGGCGGCGATCGTCTCTCCAAGGAATGAGACATGGTCGATGGAGATCGGCGTGATCGCGGTCAGAAGCGGTTTCTCGACGACATTCGTCGCGTCCAGCCTGCCCCCAAGCCCAGTCTCGAGCAGAAGCAGGTCCGCCGGTGTCTCGGCAAAAGCGATCAGGCCTGCGGCGGTCGTGATCTCGAATAGCGTGATGAGCGCGCCGTTATTGGCGGCTTCCGCCCGCGCGAGGCAATCGAGCAGCTTCTCCTCCGCGATCGGCTCAGAGCCATGCTCGCCGGCGAGCACGATGCGTTCATGAAAATTCACAAGGTGAGGCGAGGTGTAGACGTGAACGTGCCGCCCCATGGCCTCGGCGATTGCACGCAAAAAGGCGAGCAACGATCCCTTGCCATTTGTGCCGGCGACATGGACGACCGGGGGAAGTTTCCGTTCCGGGTGATCGAGGGCGGCAAGCAGCCGCTCGATGCGGCCGAGCGACAGATCGATCGATTGGGGATGCAGCTCCTTCAGCCGATCGAGCAACACCGACGATCCGGCGAGAGCCGGCAGGGACGAGGAACGCCTGTCACTATGCGGCAGGGTGTTCAAGGCGGCGGCCTTTAGGCGTTATGCGGCGGGCGCTGATCGGTGCCGTCCCCGGCGCCGTGATTGGTGGCATCATCCGCCTCATCCACCTCGATATCAACAATCTCGCCATTGCCGCCATGGCGGGTCATGGTCGAAACCGCCACCGCGTGCGAGTTCATGCCGTCGATCCGATCCGGAACGACGATGCCGCGGCCGGCTTTCGGGCGCATGATGAGGCTGCAGAGGCGCGCCAACGTCCCGCGCAGCGCGTGGCGATGGATCACCATATCCACCATGCCGTGATCGAGGAGATATTCGGAGCGCTGGAAGCCGTTCGGCAATTGCTCGCGGATGGTCTGCTCGATCACGCGCGGACCGGCAAAACCTATGAGAGCGCCGGGTTCGGCGATGTGGACGTCGCCAAGCATCGCATAGGAGGCAGTGACGCCGCCAGTCGTCGGATGTGTCAGCACGACGATATAAGGCAGCCTCGCCTCGCGCAGCTCCTGAACCGCAACAGTGGTGCGCGGCATCTGCATGAGCGACAGAATGCCCTCCTGCATGCGGGCGCCACCCGACGCCGCGAACAAAATGAAGGGCGCGTTCTCCTTCACCGCCAGACGGAAGCCGGCGATGACCGCCTCCCCTGCTGCAGTGCCAAGCGATCCTCCCATGAAATCGAAATCCTGAACGGCGGCGACGATAGGCTCTCCCGCCAGCTTGCCGTTGCCGACGAGCACGGCATCGGTCAGCCCGGTCTTGCCGCGGGCATCCTTGATGCGGTCTGTGTAGCGCCGCTCGTCACGGAATTTCAGCGGATCGAGCGGAACCTCGGGCAGCGGCAGGGTCTCGTATTCGCCGCCGTCGAACAAGGCTCTGAGCCGCGCCGGCCCCGACATGCGCATATGGTAGTTGGAGCCTGGGACTACGAATTGATTGGCTTCGAGGTCCTTGTAATAGATCATCTGCCCCGTCTCGGGGCACTTCACCCAAAGATTATCCGGCATCTCCTTCTTGCGAAGGATGCTCCGGATCTTGGGTCTTACGATATTGCTGATCCAGTTCACGGGACTCTCGAACTACAACGAGGCGAAATCCTAAACCCGCAAAGCGCCTAAAGCGCGGCGGCCTCGACAGGCTGGCGCAAGGCAGAAGCGAGGTCCTTAACGAGCCCAGCCACGCTCGACACCGTCTGCGTGGAGCCCCGGCCTTCCTTATCGAGGCTCTGAGCGATCGCCGATACAAGGGCGGAGCCGACAACCACCCCGTCGGCCACCTTCGCAAGCTCTCGCACCTGCTCCTTCGTCTTCACGCCGAAGCCGACGGCAATCGGAAGCTCGGTCGCCGATTTGATGCGCGAAAGATGCGCGGTGACGTCGGCAATGTCCGGCGCCCGCGTGCCCGTGATGCCGGCGATCGAGACGTAATAGACGAAGCCGGACGTGTTCGCGAGCACCGCGGGGAGCCTCCTCGCATCGGTTGTCGGCGTCGCCAGCCTGATGAAGTTCATGCCGGCACTTCGCGCCTGGGGCAACAATTCGGCGTCTTCCTCCGGCGGCATATCGACCACGATCAGGCCATCCACCCCGGCAGCGACCGCGTCCGCCAGGAACCGGTCGACGCCGTAGATGTATATGGGGTTGTAATAGCCCATTAGCACGAGGGGGGTATCCCCGTCCGTTTCGCGGAAAGATCTCACCATGGCCAGCGTCTTGCGCATGGTTTGCCCCGCATTGAGCGCCCGCTGCGATGAGGCCTGGATTGCCGGCCCGTCAGCCATCGGATCGGAGAAGGGCATGCCGAGTTCGATGATGTCGGCGCCCGCGCCGGGAAGCGCGTTGAGGATCTTCAGCGCGGCATCATAGTCGGGGTCGCCGGCCGTGACGAAGGTCACGAGAGCCGCGCGGTCTTGCCGCTTCAGCTCGGCAAATTTCCGGTCGATCCGCGTTTCCGTCATGTCCACGCCGTGAGATGGTACACCTCTCCCCGGCGGGGAGAGGTCGCCAGCTTCGAGCCTCGAAGCTGGCGGGTGAGGGGGATGGATCGATTCAAACAAACGGCACGGCACCTTCGTAGAAGCCAAACGAGTGCCGAGGCGCGACTATGGCGCGCGCTACGCAACCGGCCTCTCCCCACCGGGGAGAGGCGAGTTATGGGTGCCGATCGTGCATCACATGCTGCGAGCATGGCATCACATCTCCATGCCGAGATGCTCGGCAACGGCGAAGATGTCCTTGTCGCCGCGCCCGCACATATTCATCACGAGGAGATTGTCGCGCGACAGAGTCGGCGCCAGCCGCTTGACGAAGGCGAGCGCATGCGACGGCTCAAGCGCCGGGATGATGCCCTCCAGCCGCGTTGACATCTGGAAGGCGTCGAGGGCCTCCTTATCGGTGACCGCGACATATTTCACCCGGCCGGAATCCCTGAGCCAGGAATGCTCCGGACCGACGCCGGGATAGTCGAGGCCCGCCGAGATCGAATGTCCTTCGAGTATCTGTCCGTCGTCGTCTTGCAAAAGGTAAGTGCGATTGCCGTGCAGAACGCCGGGGGAGCCGCCGGTCATCGAGGCGGCATGGCCGTTCGCAACGTCGAGCCCATAGCCGCCGGCCTCGACCCCATAGATCGTCACCGAAGGCTCATCGAGGAAGGGATGGAAGAGGCCCATGGCATTGGAACCGCCCCCGATGCAGGCGACGAGCGTGTCGGGAAGCCGGCCCTCGCGCTCCAGCATCTGTTCGCGCGTCTCGTTGCCGATCACTGATTGGAAATCGCGCACCATCGCCGGGTATGGATGCGGACCGGCGACCGTGCCGATGATGTAAAAGGTGTCGTGCACATTCGCGACCCAATCGCGGAGCGCATCATTCATGGCATCCTTCAGCGTGCCGGAGCCTGAGGTGACCGGCTTCACCTCGGCGCCGAGCAGCTTCATGCGGAAGACGTTGGGACGCTGACGCTTGATGTCGGTGGCGCCCATATAGATCACGCAAGGCAGGCCGAAACGGGCCGCGACGGTCGCGACGGCGACGCCGTGCTGGCCGGCGCCGGTCTCGGCGATGATGCGCGTCTTGCCCATGCGGCGGGCGAGCTGGATCTGCCCGAGGCAATTGTTGATCTTGTGCGAGCCGGTGTGGTTCAGCTCGTCGCGCTTGAAATAGATCTTGGCGCCGCCGAGAAACGTGGTGAGCCGCTCGGCGAAATAAAGCGGGCTCGGCCGTCCGGCGTAATGCGCTAAGAGTGAATCGAGGTCCGCCTGGAACGAAGGGTCCTGCCGCGCCTCGCTATAGGCCCGCTCCAAATCGAGGATGAGCGGCATCAAAGTTTCGGCAACATAACGGCCGCCGAACAGGCCGAAATGGCCGCGCTCATCCGGTCCGGTGCGATAGCTGTTGAGAGGCGGCTGCTCGGCGACGCTCATGCAACAATCGCTTCCGCGGGTTCGACAGCCGCCCGTGCCGCCAAGACGAAGCGGCGCACGAGATCGCGATCCTTCTCGCCTGGGCGGCGTTCCACTCCGGATGAAACATCCACCATGCCGGCGCCGGTGATGCGGATGGCTTCGGCGACGTTGACGGCATTCAGTCCCCCCGAGAGGCCAAAATGCCGCTTCGCTGTGGCGCTGCGGATGGCCTGCCAGTCGAATGCGATACCGTTGCCACCGGGAGCTGCGTCAGCCTTGGCATCGAAGAGAAGGAGATCCGCCACCTGCCAATAACTCGCGGCAGCCGAGGCGTCGGCGGCAGTGGCGATGGGAATGGCTTTGATCACCGGCCTTCCGAACCGGGATCGTATTTCGCTCACGCGCTCGGGGGTTTCGCTACCGTGAAGCTGAAGCATGTCCGGACCGGCAATGGCGATCACATCCTCGATCAGCGCCTCGTCGGGATCGACCAACACCGCGACGGAGCGAATGCGGCCCGCGGCGGATTTGGTCACGAGCGCGGCCTCGGCGAGGGTCACATTCCGTGGGCTTCTCTCGAAGAACACGACGCCGACATAGTCGGCACCTGCTTCGACGGCGGCATCGACGAATTCGGGGCTGCGCACGCCACAGATTTTGACCTTCACGGGCACCGATCGGCTCATTCTTTGGAAATTTATGGGCGTTCCCGCCCGGGGCGCCCACCCTAGGCAATCCGCGCTGCCAAGTCCATCGCAGTGCAACATAAGGCTAAGATCAGCCCCGGCGGGCGTGAAAAACCCCCCTTGGGGTGATCGCCGGATTCCGCTTCACATAGTCGAAAAGCGTCCATTTCCGCGGAATAGGGGTCGGGGTAAAGGTGATTTCCTTGAAGCCGAGATTGCGCAGCATGGCTTCGACCAGGAGGCGGTTCGGGCCCCACCAATTGCTCGGATCGCC
The DNA here is from genome assembly GCA_963786425.1 of uncultured Alphaproteobacteria bacterium. Taxonomy (GTDB): domain Bacteria; phylum Pseudomonadota; class Alphaproteobacteria; order Rhizobiales; family Methyloligellaceae; genus Methyloceanibacter. The sequence continues at coordinate 201,411 of CAWAZB010000004.1, forward strand.
CTTCAGCTCGCCGCCGGGGTAGAATACCATTGCCGGCCGTCTCAGCGAGAGCGCATCGAGCACAGTCTCAATGACGAGGGTGTCGCGGCAGACACTCGCCGCCTTCTCCAGACCGAGCAAGGGATGGCGCAAATGGTAGAGCACGCCTGCGAACAGGACGACGTCGAAGCGTCCGACACTGGCGGGCGAGATATCGTAGACGTCGATGTCCTGCGCTTCCATCTTCGGAGAGAGGCGTTCGCGCACAAGGTCGAAGGAGCCGCGGCTCCATTGCGTGTTCCAGACATAATGATCGGTGGAGACGACCCGCCCCGCGCCGCGCCATAGAGCCTCGAGGCTGAAATATCCGTCCCAGCAGCCGATATCGAGGACGGATTTGCCCGCGAGCGGCATGTTGAAATAGCAATCGGCCTTTGACTTCAAGATTTCGGCCGTGCAGTGCCCCTTGGCGACGACGCCTCCGCCGAAATCGATGGTGTGAAACCAATCATAGCGGCGGATCTCCTCTTCGAGAGCGGCCCTAGCGATTGCCCTTTTCATAACTAAGTCGGTCAATCGGCAGCTAGGCGCGCAGGGCGCCCGCCTCTCCCAAATTCGAGCTCCCGTTCGAGCCGGTCGGCTTGATTGCGGAGCGAGGAGGCCTCGCGGGCGCGATGGCGGGCAAGCTGCCGCCACTTCCCCTGTCCGAACCAGGTGGCGGCGCCGCCGACCACAAGGCCGATCGCGAAGGCGCCGAGCAAAAACAAAAAGAACGGTGCCTCGATGCCGACGCCCGAGGCGCCGTCGAAAGGATTGAGGCCGAGCGTCACCGGTTTCCGGTTCACGACAGCGAACGCGACGAGAAGAATCCCAAGCGGAATGACGATGAGTCCAGCAGCGATTTTCCGCATCAATGCCGTTCCACTGCGGAAGGGAAGCTAGCGCGCGTCTCCGTCCGCCCGATTGAGCCGCTCGCGCAGCTCCTTGCCGGTCTTGAAGAAGGGCACGAATTTGTCTTCCACATAGACCGTATCCCCGGTGCGTGGATTGCGCCCTTGCCGCGCCGCCCGATGCTTGACCGTGAAGGCGCCAAAGCCTCTGAGCTCAACTCGATCGCCGCGCGCCAGCGAACCGACAATCTCATCGAGCACGATATTTATGATGCGCTCGACGTCACGCTGAAAGAGATGCGGGTTGGCCGCAGCCACCCGCTGTATCAACTCCGACTTGATCATCACACAGCCCCAGGTCGCCCCGCCCCCTGCTAGCCCCTTACTCCCGAGCTAGCTAGTCCCAGGGTGCCAAAGGGAAATCAGACCGTCAAGCTTCAGCGCGGACCGAAAAACGTCGAGGAGGCCGGCGCCTCCCCCTGCCGCTTGGCTGAGCGCCCTTCCAAAGACGCCGAGAACCCAATCGAGCAACCCGCTTCTTTCGGCGGGCAGCTTCCATTCGATCACCGAAAGGCCTGCTGCCACGCTCTTCTCCTTCTCGAGCCAGGCCTTCGCGGCCCGCTCATCGCCTATCTCATCGACGAGCTTCAGAGCCACGGCCTGGCGGCCGGAATAAATGCCGCCCTCGGCCAGGCCCGGCACGGTTTCCGGGGAAAATCCCCTTCGTTCCCCGACCAGTTTCAAGAACCAGTTCTTGGCGTCCTGCACCATGCCTTCGACCAGCGCCCGCTCCTGCGGGTCCGTCGGCTGAAAGGGATTGGGAGCCGCTTTCAGGGCACCGCTCTTTACCTCCTCGACCTTAACGCCGATCGAAGCGAGCAGCTGGCTCACATCGGGCCATTGCATGACGACGCCGACGGATCCCGTGACCGTATTGCCGTAGACAAAGATGCGTTCGCTGGCGATGGCGGCGAGATAGGCGGCCGATGTCGCGACGGTGCCGCAAATCGCGACCACCGGCTTCTCCTTCGCCAAGCGGCGGATAGCGTTGTACATGGCCTCGCCGCCGGTCGTGGTGCCGCCCGGGCTATCGATGTCGAGAATGACGGCCCTGACGTGCTCAGCCTTCCCCAGTCGGTCGAAGAGATCGTTGAGCTTCCGGTCTTCGGTGATGACGCCGTGCACCGGCACGCGGGCGATGTGCGGAAGAACGCCTCCGGTGCCAAGTGAGGTCAGCCCTGAGGATGTCAGGGCCGCGATGAGCAGCACCACGAAAAGCACGGCAAGCAGCCGCCAGAGGCTGAGACGGCGCCGCAATTGGCGGCGCTCGACCACGGTCTCGGCTTCAAACACGGTCGGGTCTCACTGGAGCGAGACTACCTCGTTTGGGTGCCGTCGTAACGCGACTACTCCTCGGACGCTTCTTCCTCGGCGGCAGCGGCTTTTGCACGCGGCTTCCGCTTCGGCTTCTCGGCTGCGGCTGCGGCTGCGGCTGCGTCTTCACCTTCGTCTTCCTTGGCCTTGTTCAGGGCAGCGCCGAGGATGTCGCCGAGCGAAGCGCCGGAGTCGGTCGAGCCATATTGAGCGACGGCTTCCTTCTCATCGGCGATTTCGAGCGCCTTGATGGAGACGGCGACCTTGCGGCCCTTCGGATCGAATTGGCTGACGAGGGCATCGAACTTCTCGCCGACGCCGAAGCGGTCGGGACGCTGCTCGGACCGGTCGCGCGAAAGATCCGAACGCCGGATGAAGGTGGTGAGATCGCTGGCGATCAGCTTCGCCTCGATGCCGTTGTCGTTGACGGCGATGACCTCGCAGGTCACGCGCATGCCCTTTTTCAGCTTCGCACCGGGCGCGGCAGCGGCTGCGCTGGCGAACGGATCCTCCGCCAGCTGCTTGATGCCGAGGCTAATACGCTCTTTCTCGGCGTCGGCCTCGAGCACCACGGCCTTTACCGTCTCGCCTTTGTTGAAGTCCTTGAGGGCTTCCTCGCCGGGCTTCGACCAATCGAGGTCGGACAGATGCACCATGCCGTCGATGCCGCCATCGAGGCCGACGAACAGGCCGAACTCGGTGACGTTGCGGATCGGACCCTCGATCACGGTTCCAGGCGTGTGGCTCGCGGCGAAAGCGATCCACGGATTCTCCTGGGTCTGCTTCAAGCCAAGCGAGATGCGGCGCTTCTCGGCGTCCACCTCGAGCACCTGCACCTCGACCTCCTGGCTCGTCGAGATGATCTTGCCGGGGTGGATGTTCTTCTTGGTCCAGCTCATCTCGGAGACATGGATCAAGCCTTCCACGCCGGGCTCAAGCTCGACGAAGGCGCCGTAATCGGTGATGTTGGTGACCGTTCCCTTGAGCTTCGCATCGACGGGATATTTGGCGGCGATGCCTTGCCACGGATCGGCTTCGAGCTGCTTCATGCCGAGGCTGATGCGCTGCGTCTCGGGGTTGATGCGGATGATTTGCACCTTCACCGTGTCGCCGACATTCACCATCTCGCTCGGATGAGCGACACGCCTCCATGCCATGTCAGTGACGTGCAGCAAGCCGTCGATGCCGCCAAGGTCGATGAACGCACCGTAGTCGGTGATGTTCTTGACGACGCCGTCGATGACCTGACCCTCTTCGAGGCGCGCCACGATCTCGCTGCGCTTCTCGGCGCGCGTCTCTTCCAGGACCGAGCGGCGGGATACGACGATGTTGCCGCGGCGGCGATCCATCTTCAGGATCTGGAAAGGCTGCGGCTGGTTCATAAGCGGGCCGACGTCGCGCACGGGGCGGATGTCCACCTGACTGCCCGGCAAGAAGGCGACGGCTCCGTCGAGATCGACGGTGAAGCCGCCCTTAACGCGATTGAAGATCACGCCTTCGACGCGCTCGCCGGCCTTGTATTTCTCTTCGAGGCGCGTCCAGCTCTCCTCGCGGCGGGCCTTCTCTCGCGACAACACCGCCTCTCCGGCTGCGTTCTCGACGCGCTCTAGATAGACATCGACGAGATCGCCGACGGACAGATCCGCAGGGCGCCCGGACACGCCGAATTCCTTTAAGGGTATCCGGCCCTCAGTCTTGAGACCGACATCGATAACCGCGACGTCCTTTTCGATCCCGACGATGGTGCCCTTGATGACGCTGCCTTCCTGCAGCGCGGTCCCCTTAAGCGACTCCTCGAGAAGAGCCGCGAACTCGTCGTGACTCGGATGGCTGATGCTTGCCTGCGGCTCGTTCATCGACACTCCTGAAGGTCCCTCTCAGTCGCAAAGCTCAATCCCGCCAACGCGGGCCGAACTCGCGGAAGGGCGGAGGAAAACCAAAGTTCAATGGCCGTCACGCTGCTCCCGCTTTCGGCGGGCAAAGACATCGAAATGGGCGCTAATGCCAAAAGGGCACGGCCTCAAGAGGCGCACCCTGCCCGGTCCATCGCGGTATCGATCAGATCGATGGCAGCCTTGAACGCGGCGTCTATATCCAAATTTGTAGTGTCGAGCAAGTACGCGTCGGGGGCACGCCGCAAGGGGGAAACGGCGCGATTTTGGTCGCGCTCGTCGCGCCGCCTTATATCGGCGAGGACCTCCGCCTCCTCGATATCGCTGCCGGCCGCCTTCAGCTCGAGATAGCGGCGGCGGGCGCGCGCCTCCGGCGTCGCTGTAATGAACAATTTCACTTCCGCCTCAGGGAAGATGACGGTGCCGATGTCGCGCCCCTCAAGAACGGCACCAGGCTCCGCCCCCGCGAAGCTCCGCTGATAGGCGTAGAGGGCGCGGCGGACCTCCGGATGCTTCGCGACGAGCGATGCCGCTTCGCCGAGGCGGGCTTTCCGCAGGCTTTGATCTTCGAGCGTGGCGGGATCGAGCGCATTGGCCCTGACAAGCGCGTGGGACGCCTCGGCCGGGTCCTCGCCATTGTCGAGCATGTCGCGGGCGACCGCCCGATAGAGCGAGCCGGTGTCGAGATAGTCGAAGCCATAATGCGCGGCGATGCGCTTGCCGAGCGTTCCCTTGCCGGAGGCCGCCGGTCCGTCGATGGCGATGATCATGGCGCGAGGCGCCCCTTTTTCCCTCTCCCCTTGCGGGAGAGGGTGCCGAGCAGCCGAAGGCAGCGAGGCGGGTGAGGGGTGTGAGCGCAACAAAGCCCCCTCACCCGGCGCGCCCGGTACCCGGACGCGCCACCCTCTCCCACGAGGGGAGAGGGGTAAGGGAGCATGCGCTCCTTCGATCTCATCGGAAGTCGGCTCCGAGGCCGGTCATCAGCTGCACGAAATTCGGAAAGCTGGTGGCGATCATCGTCGTGTCGTCGATCGACACCGGCGCTTCCGAGGCGAGGCCCGCAATGAGAAACGCCATGGCGATGCGGTGGTCCATCTCGGTGCGCACCAGGCCCCCGCCGGGGACGCCGCCGGCGCCCCGACCGCTGACAATGAGGTCATCGCCCTCGATCGCCGCCTCGACGCCTAACGCCGCGAGGCCCGCCGCCGTCGCGGCAAGGCGGTCGCTCTCCTTGACGCGAAGCTCGGAGAGGCCCCGCATGCGCGTTTCCCCCGCGGCGAAGGCCGCAAGCACCGCGAGGATCGGATATTCGTCGATCATGCTCGGCGCCCGCTCCGGCGGCACCGTCACGCCCTTGAGCTCGCTCGCCTTCACTTTGAGATCGGCGACGGGCTCGCCGCCCTCGGCGCGGAGATCGAGGATCTCGATGGAAGCGCCCATCTCCCGCGCCGTCTCGAGAAAGCCGATGCGGGTCGGGTTCATCAGCATGTTCTCGACCACGAGCTCTGAGCCGGGAGTGATCAACGCAGCGGCGATGACAAAGGCGGCCGAGCTCGGGTCGCCCGGCACCGTGACGGGCCTCCCGGCAAGCTCCGCATCGCCGCGCACCGTCACGGCGCGGCCGCCGCCTTCAAGCTCATCGATGGCGATCTCGGCGCCGAAATGGGCGAGCATGCGCTCGGTATGATCGCGCGCGGCCGCGGGCTCCACGATTGTAGTGCGGCCGGGCGCGTGCAGGCCGGCAAGCAGGACGGCCGATTTCACCTGCGCCGAGGCCATCGGCATCTCATAGCGGATGGGCACGAGGTCGGACGTGCCTGTCACCGTGAGGGGAAAGGTGTCGCCGCTTCCCTCTTCGCGGGCGAGCCCCATCTTCTCGAGCGGCGCCAGCACGCGGCCCATCGGCCGCCGCCTCAAAGAGGCATCGCCGGTGAATTCCGCCGCCATGTCATGCCCGGCGACGGCCCCAAGCATGAGCCGGCTGCCGGTGCCGGAATTGCCGAAATCGAGGGCGCAACGCGGGGCGCGGAGACCCCCGACCCCCTGACCCAACACCTCGATCGTCGAATTTTCGCGGCGAAGGCCGGCGCCGAGCGCTTCGACGGCCCGGGCCGTGGCCAGCACGTCTTCCGCCTCGAGCAACCCTTCGATGCGGGTGCGGCCGGTGGAAAGTGCCCCGAGGATCAGGGCTCGGTGGGAAATGGATTTGTCCCCCGGCACTCTGGCCGTGCCGGAGAGGGCGCCCGATCGTGCGGCGGTGAGACTATGCGGCATGAAATTGATGCGTTTTGTGGGGCCCGATAGCTTTTGACAGCACCGGAGAGGCGTGGCAATGGGGAGCCCATTTCCTAAACGAACGAGGCCATCAATGTCGAAACCTGCCAGGGGAGCGAAACGCCTCTGCCAGAGCTGCGGAGCCCGGTTCTACGACCTCGGCCGCACGCCCATCATTTGCCCGATCTGCCAGACCGCCTATCAGGCCGCGCCGCCGCCACAGCGGCGTACCGCCGAGCGTCCCCCAGCGCCGGCGCCGCGCCCGAAGCCGGAGCCGGAGATCGAAGTCGCGGTCAACGATCCGGATACGATCAGCCTCGAAGAGGTCGAGGAGGGGTCGGACGATGCTATCGATGCCGAGATCGCCGATATCGCCGATGACGCAGACATCCCCGCCGCCGACGACGACAACACCTTCCTCGAAGAAGCGGAAGGTGACGAGGAGACGGATGTCAGCGGTATCGTCGGCGGTCCGGAATCGGAGGAGCAGTAAGCTGAGCGGCGGCAAGGGTGCATCGCCGTGAGCTGCCGGGATACGGCTTTGACAGGCGACCGGACGAACCCTAAATCTGGTCGCTGATCACCATCTTGATCTGCATGGGGCCATAGCTCAGTTGGGAGAGCGCGTGAATGGCATTCACGAGGTCGGCGGTTCGATCCCGCCTGGCTCCACCAAATTTCACTCTGACCTACCTTACCTTTTGCATGTGCCGGCGAAGCCGGCGCTGAGCTCGTGATTGGTCCAGCTACGAGCACCTTCGCGGCGAGCCGCCGCTCCTGTAACAATGGCGCATGCTCACGAGGGAATGGGCGCGCACATGCAGGGGTGGGATAATTTTTTCACGCTGGTTGGGGGCACCTCGGGCACCCTGATCGGCTTGCTGTTCGTGGTGCTCACCCTTGGCGCCGAGCGCGCCACCGGCGGCGATACGATGCGGATACGCGCTTTCGTCGCGCCGGTTTTCGTGCAGCTCTCGCTGCTCCTTCTCCTCGCGATGATCTTGCTGGCGCCGCTTGCCGAGGCCGTGCGCGGCGTCATTACCGCCATCCTCGCCGGCGCAGGGATTGCCTATTCGCTCTACATTCTCGCTCTGGCGCGCGGGCGACCGGAACTGACCGAGCGCGAGCCGCTCTGGGACGGGGTTCTGCCGATTGCCGGCCTCGCTTGCCTGCTCCTGTCGGCGGCTTCCTGGTTCTTCGCCCCGGAGCACGCGGACGAACTCGCGGCACTGGCCGCGGCGGTGCTCCTCATCACCGCGCTCCGCAACAGCTGGGCGATGACCCTCGCCATCCTGAGCCGCCGCGGCGGCGTTTGAGCTCTATCATTTCCCTCCCCTTGAAAAGGGGAGGGTGGTGCGCGTTTCGCGCACCGGGTGGGGTTCGCCATGGAGAAAATGACCCCCACCCTGCCCTCCCCCTTGCAGGGGGAGGGAGAATGAATTGCCGGACGTCCAGGTGCTTGTTTGGCTACCGAAGCGCTCGCGGTCTCGACTGAGCCGCAAGCCTCGCCGCTTATTTCGGGCAGACGACCGCGTCGATCTTGCAGACCGTGCCCAGCAGATTGGGCGAGCAATTCGACGAGCTTTGCGTGATCTTGCCGCGGATCGCTTTGGCCTTGTCTTTCAAATTGGCCTGGGCGGCTTCGGTGGCCTTGGTGACGTTCTTGCCAAAGCCCTTCGCCTTCACCGGCATGCAGGTCCCCGCCTCGGCCGGCTCAATCGCGCCAAAGCCGGCGATGAGGCATGCGGCGAGAGCTACTCCCATCCAATTCTTGACAGCCATGTTCGTCCCCCTTTGATCAGCGCGTTAATGGCGTGAACTATAGCACAGCGCCTATTTTCGCGGCGGCCCTTCTTTGCCGATGTGGACCGTCGCCGCGAGAAGGGAACTCATTTCGACGGCTTCCGCGGGTCTTCCTTCGGGTCGGTGTAGGTGATGCCCCAGGGGCCGGTGGCAACGAGCGTGATCAGCGTCTCCTCGTCCTCGGTCCAAACGTAATGGGCGTGATTGGCCGGCAGCGCGAAGCTCGATCCGGCGGCAAGAATGTCGCCCTTCTTCGCATCGAACGTCTCTCCCATGCCGTTCCCCACTTTGCCGCTGAGGACTGTGATCATCTCGGCGAAGGGATGGGTGTGCGGCGGGATCTTATAATTCGGCGGAAATTTCAGATAGGCGATGAAGATTCCAGGCTTTGCGGGATCGCCAACCACGAGAGCGCTCTTCGCACCCTTCGGCAGGAGCGTTTCGTCCTGCCATTGAAGCTTTGCGGGGTCGAATAGCTGCATGGCGTCGACGCTCATGCGATCGATCTTGTCCTCCGCAGAGGCGGAGCTTGCGAGCGACAGCAAAATTGCGGCGGCGAGAAACACCTTCATCCACATTTCTCCTGGTCGGTTGCTTGGAGCCTGAGGCCGCCGCTCAATGAGCGCCGGCAACGGCGACGCTCACATTGGCGGCCCGGAGATCCGAGATCTGCCGCGGAAGGTTCTGATCGTAGGCGCCGGGAAGGATGAAGACGGTCTCGCCGGCTTTCGCCTTTGCCGCCGCTTGATGCAGCGTCTTGAACGCCGTCTCGGGAGTGCGACCGTCATTGGCGTCGTCGCCACGCCGTGAATCGACATACCATGCCATGCCGTAACAAGAGCCGATGCCGCTCCTCTCCGCAAGGGCCATGGATGCCGCGGCGTCGCGGGACTCACACGGGCATTTTACCGCGCCCGCCGCCGCCCCGACCGTCCACATCTTGATTTGGGCAGGGCCTTTTCCCAAATATTTCGTGGGTTCCCAAAGCTCAGCGCCAAAACGGGCTGAGCTTTGACTGTCTCGGGTGCCGGATGGACCCGGACCGACGGCGCAACATGTCGCAGCCGCTTTTCGGCAAGGGCTTGGCAAGATGTCGCGTTTCACGCTCCTTGAAGGAGATCTTTGGCGGGGCCGGGTGATCCGGAGCTATTTGTTCGGAAAATCGCCCGAGGCGGGTTATCCCCCCTACAATCTCGAGATCGTGCATGGCGATACCGGCGGACCGGAGACCATGCGGATCACGCTCGCCGTCGCCGGCTTCTCTCTCGAAGAGCTTTCGATCACCGTCGAGGAAGGCCAACTCGTCATTCGCGGCCAGCAGATCGAATTGCCCGGCGGGGAGTTTCTCTATCGCGGCCTGGCCGCTCGCCGGTTCAAGCGATGCTTCGGACTTGCGGGCGGCGTGGAAATCCGCAAAGCCGAGCTTCACAACGGCCTTCTGACCATCGAGTTGGAACGCGAGTTGCATGAAGCGACAGTTCGAAGGGTGGAGATCGCCGGCAGTAACGGAGTTAAAGGATCGCCCTCGCAGGCCGAACGGGCCCGGGCGGAAGATGCGGAGAGGAGTTGATGAACCAGCACGAAAAGGTTGACCGGCCAGCGATGAGCCGCAGCGAGTTGAAGGAGCTGGGGGATGGCGAGGTCGCCTACATCAAGCAGCTCAACGTCGAGGCGGCGCAGAAACTGTTTCCGGCCATCGGCGACAAGCTGGAGGGCATCGACCTATACGCCGTGCTCGGGGCCGACGGGTCGCCGATCGCGCTCACCGACAGCCGCACCGCAGCCATCGCCAACGCGATCGAGAACGACCTCGTGCCGGTAAGCGTGCACTAACCGCAATCTTCAGAGCTTTGAAGCGCGCGGATTAGGCCGCGTGAGGCTTCGCGTCGCTTTCCGTGAGAATGGCATAGAGCGCGGCGGCGTCCTTTGACGCCCGCAGCTTGTCGACCGACTGACCTTCCCTGAGCAGCCGCGAGATGCGGGCGAGCGCCTTCAAATGATCGGCGCCGGCGCCTTCCGGGGCAAGCAGCAGAAAAACCACATCGACCGGCTCCCCGTCCACGGCGTCGAAATCGACGGGTTCGGACAGCCTCGCGACGACGCCGACGATTTGGCGAAGTGCGGAGAATTTCGCATGCGGAATGGCGACACCCTGGCCAAGTCCCGTCGAGCCGAGCCGCTCGCGCTGCAAGAGGGTGTCGAAGATCAGGCGCTCTTCGAGACCGGTCAGGCGCGCAGCTCGGACCGATAGCTCCTGCAGCAGCTGCTTCTTATTCTTCACCTTCAGAGAGGCCACGACCGAGTCGGGTCCAATGAGATCAGCTAGCTGCATCTGCTAACCCGCGATTAAGGATGGGAGGAATCTTCAGGAAGCGCCTGGTGCCGCCTAACGCGCGGCCCGGGCTTTCGGTTTCATCGCCGGATCGATCCAGCCGACATTGCCATCGTCCCTGCGATAGACCACGTTGATTTCGCCGTGGCCGGCATTGCGGAACAATAGGAAAGGCCGGTCCGAAAGATCCATTTGCATCACGGCGTCGCTGACCGCCATTTCGTGCACCACCGTCTCGGACTCGGCAACGATGATCGGATTGTCCGCATCGTTCTCCTCCTCATTGTCTCGCGCCGATTGAAGCACATATGAGGCTGCCGGCGTCTCCTTCTGCGGAGGGCCAGCATGCCGTTTCAGTCTCCGCGTATAGCGCCGGACTCGCTTTTCCAATCTCTCGCAAGCGCGATCCGCGCTTTGATACGCATCCGCGGCGACGGCGTGGGCTTCGAGACTCATGCCTTGCCACAGATAGATCGTGCAATTGGTACGAAACTCCCCGTGTTCCCGCTCGACGCGTACATGCCCCGAGGGAGGCCGTCCCAGATATTTCTCTACCGTGTGCTGAATGCGTTCCTGGACGTATCCGCGCAACGCCTCGCCGACATCCAGATTTTTTCCTGTGACTTGAACTGTCATGTTCGGCGGCAAATTGTACCCGCATAAGAAGGCTAGACCGACGCCCCGGAGGTGTCAAACCCCACCCGGTTTTACGCAGAAAACTCGGCAATCGGTCAGAGCTGGGATGGAACTTTGGTCAGCTCTGGAGGTCTACCGCGAGTCGTTTTCGCCGTCTCCGGTCCACCGAAGAGGGAATGCGCATCGCCTCGCGATATTTGGCGACGGTGCGCCGGGCAATGTCGATGCCGTCCGATTTCAGCTTCTCGACAATCTTGTCGTCGGAAAGCACATCGGCCGCTTGCTCGGCGTCGATCATCTCCTTCATGCGATGACGGACGGCTTCCGCCGAATGCGCCTCGCCCTCGCCTGACGCCGCGATCGCAGAGGTGAAGAAATATTTCAGCTCGAACAGGCCGCGATTGGTGGCCATGTATTTGTTGGCGGTGACGCGGCTCACAGTCGATTCATGCATCGAGATCGCATCCGCCACCGTCTTCAAATTCAAGGGACGCAAATATCTGACGCCATAAGTGAGGAAAGCGTCCTGCTGGCGCACGATCTCCTCGGCGACTTTCAAAATCGTGCGCGCGCGCTGATCGAGACTTTTGACGAGCCAGTTCGCGTTCTGCAGACAGTCGGCAAGATAGCTTTTCTCTTCCCGCCGCATGCGGGCTTTGCTGACGCGCGAATAATAGACCCGGTTGACGAGCACGCGCGGCAGGGTCTCGGTGTTCAACTCCACGTGCCAACTGCCATCGGGAAGGTTGCGAACGAGGACGTCCGGCACGATCGGCTGAGCGTGACTTTCCCCATAGCGAAGGCCGGGGCGCGGATTGAGCCGCTTCAGCTCCTGGATCATGTCGAGGAGATCTTCATCCGAGACCGCGCAGGCCCGCTTCAGCGAAGAAAGATCGTGGGCGGCGAGGAGATGCAAATGATCGACGAGAGCCGCCATCGCCGGATCGCAACGGTCGAGCTCTCTGAGCTGAAGCAGGAGGCATTCGCGCAGGTCTCGTGCAAAAACACCAATTGGATCAAAACCTTGCATTGAGGTGAGGGTCTCTTCCACCATCGCCTCGGGCGCGCCGAGAAGCTCGGCTATGGCGGCAAAGTCGCCGCGCAAATAGCCGGACTCATCCGTCATATCGATTAAATGCTGGCCGATGAGGCGGCGCGGCGCATCGGCGAATGCGAGCGCAAGCTGCTCCGACAGATGATCCTTCAAGGTGCGCTGCTCGGCGACATAGGCTTCGAGGTTCGGGGCATCGGCGCCGTCGAACTGGCCCCCCTGCCCGATTCCGAACCAGCTTGCCTCACCTTGCGAAGCTGCAGCCAAGGCCCCGCCATCCGGAAACATGTCTTCGGCATCCGTGTCGAGATCGGCTTCCCCGTTTCCCTTCGGCGATTGCAGATCGAGCCATTCGCCGTCTCCCTCTTCGGCTTCGGCCATCCCCGTCTCGGAATCGCCCTTGGAACTGGCTTCGCCGTCCTCGGCGTCGCCGCGCGCGGATTCTTGGAAGGGGCTGAGTTCGAGCTCGCGGCTCTCCCTCATGCCGGAACCGATCGGCTCCTCGGCATCCTCGCGCTCAAGGAGCGGATTGCGCTCAAGCTCCGTCTCGACGAAGGCTGCAAGCTCGAGATTGGAGAGTTGCAGCAGCTTGATCGCTTGCTGCAGCTGCGGCGTCATCACCAAGCCCTGGCCTTGCCGAAGCTCGAGCTTTGGGGTGATCGCCATACTGAAATTACCGAAATGATGGCCGCCAGCAGGCGGACTAGATCCTGAACTGATCGCCGAGATAGACGCGGCGGACGTCCTCATTGTTGATGATGTCCATGGCGGTGCCGTGCGTGAGCACCATGCCGTCATGGATGATATAGGCCCGCCCCACGAGCTCAAGCGTCTCGCGGACATTGTGATCTGTGATCAGGACGCCGATGCCGCGCTCCGTCAAATGCCGCACCAGCGCGCGGATGTCGTTGACGGCAATCGGATCGATGCCGGCGAAGGGCTCGTCGAGCAGCATGAAGGACGGACGGCTGGCAAGCGCACGCGCGATTTCCACCCGACGCCGCTCGCCGCCGGAGAGCCGGATCGCCGGGGATTTCCGTAAGCGACCGATGCGAAACTCTTCGAGAAGCGCGTCGAGCTGCCGGCGGCGCTCTTTGCGGCTCGACTCCACCGTCTCCAGAACCGCGAGGATGTTCTCCTCGACCGTGAGACCACGGAAGATCGACGCTTCCTGCGGAAGATAGCCGATCCCCAGTCGCGCGCGCCGATACATCGGCAGCTTCGTGACGTCATGCCCGTCTATGCGGATGCTGCCTTCATCCGCAGGGATAAGGCCGGTGATCATGTAGAAGACCGTGGTTTTGCCGGCACCGTTCGGGCCGAGGAGACCGACGGCCTCGCCCCGCTGCACGCCGAGACTGACGCCGCGAACGACGGTGCGCTTCTTGAAGCTCTTGACCACGTTGTGAACGGTCAAAAGCCCGACGCGCTGAGGCGCAGGAGAACGCTCCATCGTCTCGTAGGCGGATTGTTCCGCTATTGATTGACGGCGTGGAAAGGACAGCAATTTGCCCACCAACCTCGCTCCTTAGGGGTGAAGCGCCGGGCCATGCGCCGCGGAATAAGGGCTCGGCCGCCCTATCGGACTCTGAGTTCGTTCTTGAGGATCTTATTCCAATCCTCACGCTGTTTCTCGAGCTCTTTGGCAGCCTGGTTGGCGGCCTTCGTCGCCGGGTCGTCCTCTTCAGCCTGCTTCTTAGCCTTTTTCGCTGCCTTGTCAGGATCGGCCGGAGCCGAAGCATCGTCCTTGGCGGCAGCCTTCTTTCCGTCTTTCTCATCCTCATTTGGCACGAACAGCGCCCGGATGCGACCCCCACCGCCGGCCACGGTCTTGTCGGTGTTCTCGAAGCGGCTTTCGCCGGTCTTCAAATCGATGACCAGGCGGTCGCCCTTCAGCATGTTCTTTCCCTGCATCAGCACGACATTGCCGCCCACGGTGACGGTCTGCGCGGGCACGTCGTAAAGCGCCCAATCGCTCGTCGTGGTCTGATCGTCCTCGGTGGTGATGATGACGTTTCCCTTCGCCTCGATCTTGCTGATCTGCGTGGCGGGGTCGGACTTCGCGGCAGGATCGGACTTTGCGGCCGGCGCCGGTGCGGATCCCGTCAAGGTTGCCCCGCCGCTTCCGAGATAATGCACGTCAAGCTCATGTGCCTTTAGCGTCGTCGTGCCCTGCACCGCTTTCACGTCGCCTTTGAAGGTCGCGTATTTCTTCTGGTCGTGCACGACGAGCACATCGGATTCGATGTCGATGGGCTGATCCGAATTCTTCGAGAAGCCGCCGAACGAATTGGTCACGGTCTGCGCGGCGCCCGGTCCTGCAAGGAGACCGCCGGCAATGACGGCGGCAGCGGCGGAAAACCACCTAACCCGTGCAACGCATGGTGACGCTGCGCTCATGGGGCTCTTGCTTCCGCCGGAGAGGCCGATTGCGAGGGTGCGGCACCCGGGAGTGCGGGTGCAGGCATGGGCGAGATTGCCGTTGGGAGGCCGGGAGCCTTGGCCTGCGGCGATGCCGCAGAGGCGCCGGCGCCGTCCTTACCGGGCTGCTTATTGCCGACCTTTTTGATGTGCACCTTCACTTTGCCGCGGAAGGTAAGCGTCTTCGATTGCGAATTGAGCGTCATCGCATTCGCCCGCACCGTGCCGGTCGGCATATCGAAGGCGACCGGCATGTGCGAACGCATGATCTGGTTTGCCATGTCGAGGCTGGCATAAGTGAGCTTGCCGACGAGCCCGGAGCTCGTCGACACGCGGATATCGTCCTGCATCACGAGACGCTCGGTGCCGCTGTCGAACATGCCGCGGATGGCTTCGAGCTTCGACCAGCCCTGTTTCTGGTTGGCGAGCTCAGCCTTGATGACATGCAGCCGAACGAGCTTCGGGTTCTTCATGTCCTGATCGGCATAGTCGGCGTTGACCACATAGGCCCCTTGTTTCTTGTCGACGCCTTTCAACGTCGGCTTCACCATGCGGAGCACGCCATCCTTGACCTCTACGCCGCTAAAGCCTGCCGTCACTCCACCGACGGTGACGCTCATCCGCGAAGAGATGAAATAGGCGGCAAAGACGACGAGCGCGAGAATGGGAAGCGCCATGCGCAGGATCGAGACCCAGCGGGTGTGGCGGATCGCGGCACGAAAGGCGCGGGCGCGCTCCTCGGGCGTGCGCAATTTATATCCGGAGCCAGCCGGAGCATATTGCGCCTCAAAAGTCACAATTTCGCTCCCAAGCGCACTCACGATGCCGCGCGTTCCAGCTAGCGTACAACTTTGATGACATTACGGCCCCATACCACCGGGGCTGGCCGTCTTTAATGGGCAAAGGGGTCCATCTCGGACCAGCCCCTCAGGTCCAGCTCGACCCGGATCGGCAAAAAATCGATGCAAGCCCGTGCCAGATTTTCGCGGCCCTCCCGCTTCAACATGGCTTCGAGCTTCTCCTTGATCGCGTGCAGGTGCAAGACATCGCTCGCAGCGTAAGCAAGCTGCTCCGGGCTCAGCCGGTCCGCTCCCCAATCGGAGGATTGCTGCTGCTTCGAAAGCTCGACGTTAAGAAGCTCGCGGCAAAGGTCCTTCAGCCCGTGGCGGTCGGTAAAGGTCCTGGCGATGCGAGAGGCGATCTTGGTGCAATAGACCGGCTTCGGCAGCACGCCGAAAGTATGCTTCAGCACCGCCATGTCGAAACGGGCGTAATGAAACAGCTTCAACACGAACTCATCCGCGAGCAGCTCCGTCAGCCGGGGGGCGGCGTAATCTTCGCGGAACTGGATGAGCTCGGCGTTGCCGTCGCCTCCGGACAGCTGAACGAGGCAAAGACGGTCCCGATTGATGTTGAGGCCGAGCGTTTCCGTATCAATGGCGACGGCGCTTCCGAAGGAGCGGCCGGGCGGCAGATCGTCATGATGAAGTTGAACGCCCATGGATCGCCGAAGGACATCGTGGCGGGAAATATGGTGCCCAGGAGAAGACTCGAACTTCCACGCCCTTTCGGGCACTAGCACCTGAAGCTAGCGCGTCTACCAGTTCCGCCACCTGGGCTTGAGGCCCTGAGGTACGATTGAGGGCCAGCAAAGTCAATGTCGCGTCGTAGACCTCGCCCTTCATCTGCTTCACAGCGTTAAACTTCGTCGTGTAAAGCGTAGGCATCCGAGACGCGTCTTCCCGATCAGGACCAAGGCTCGTGGGCATTACCTTAGGAAACGACACCGTCGTCACCATTTTCGGTGGCTCCGGCTTTTTGGGACGCCATCTCGTGCAGGCGCTTGCCAAGACCGGCGCCCGCATGCGGGTGGCGGTGCGACGGCCGGAGCTTGCCGGGCATCTCAGGCCGGCCGGCGGCGTCGGCCAGATCAAGGCGGTGCAGGCGAATATCCGCTATCCGGACTCGCTGCGCGCTCCGGCCGAGGGCGCGGACGCCGTCATCAACCTCGTCGGCATCCTCGCGCCGAGCGGGAAGCAAAGTTTCAAGGCGGTGCAGGACGAGGGCGCGCGCCACGTCGCCGAGGCTGCCCGCGCCGCAGGAGCGAAGATGTTCCTGCACGTATCAGCCATCGGCGCCGACCCGAAATCTCCGTCGGTGTATGGCCGGACGAAAGCCGCCGGCGAGCAGGCAGTCCGCGAAACCTTCCCCGGGGCGATGATCGTCCGGCCCTCGATCGTGTTCGGGCCGGAAGACCAATTCTTCAACCGCTTCGCCGCGCTCGCGAGGCTGCTTCCCGCTTTGCCTGTGATCGGCGGCAGCACGAAGTTTCAGCCTGTGTTCGTCGGCGACGTCGCCAAAGCCATCGTCGCCGCGCTGAGAGGCACTGCGGGAGAGGGCGCGACGCTCGAGCTCGGCGGACCTGAGATCCTGACGATGAAGGAAGTGCTCGAGCGCGTGCTCGCCTACACCATGCGGAAGCGATGGCTCGTGCCCGTGCCCTTTCCGCTCGCGAAACTGCAAGGCGCGCTGCTGCAATTCCTGCCGAATGCTCCCCTCACCCTCGACCAGGTGCGCCTGCTGCAAAGGGACAATGTCGTGAGCGAGGAAGCGAGGCGCGAGAACCGCACGCTTGAAGGGCTCGGCATCGAGCCCGTATCCGTCGACGCGGCCGTCCCAGACTATCTCGAGCAATACCGCCCGAAGGGGCAATTCTCCGACTACCGGCCACGCTAATCCTAGGCGTAGAGCATCACCAGCAGGAAGCCGCCAAGCACCATGCGGTAGAGCACGAAGGGCAGGAGGCTGATCCGCCGCAGCATCGCCATGAGGAAGGCGATGGCGGCAAGCCCGGCGAGGAAGGTGAGGCCCGCGCAGGCGAGTGTGTCCATGCCGATGCTGTCGCCGCTTCGCAGAGCTTCGACGAGCTTCAGGCTGCCGGCCGCAGCCATCGCCGGGATGCCGAGCAGGAACGAAAAACGCGCGCAGTCGGGCCGATTGAAGCCGAGAAAGCGTCCCGCCGTCATGGTGGCGCCCGAACGGCTCGTGCCCGGGATCAGCGCGAGAGCCTGGGCCACGCCGATGAACAAGGCGCCCCACAGGGTCATCTCACCCATCGTCTTCGTCTGTGGCCGCAGCATGTCGGCGATCAGCATGATGATGCCGAAAAAAATGGTGTTAAACGCCACCACCGCCACGTTTCGCTCAAGATCGGGCATATCGACGAGTTCGAGCGTAAGACCCAATGCAAGCGCGGGGATGGTGGCGACGGCAATATAGAGCGCCATCCGTCCGTCCGGCGTCATCTGCCCCTTAAGGAGGAGCAGGCCGCCGCGGACGAGATTGATCACGTCGCGCCAGAAATAGATGAGGATGGCGAGGAGGGTGCCGAGATGCACCATGACGTCGGTGAACTGGCCCTGGTCCGGCCAACCCGTCAGCGCCGGCACGAGGATCAAATGGCCGGACGAGGAGATCGGCAGGAACTCGGTGATGCCCTGCACCACCGCGAGCACTACGATCTGTTCGACCGTCATCCCCCGCTCCTGCCCCTAGGATCAGCGCTTGTTCGTTCAACCGTCAGGTTCTATACCGGGGCCGACACCCCCGCGCGATTCATTTCGCGGTGCCAAATTGCCGCCGAACGGGTCGATGCCGACACTCCTGCATTATCCTCTCTGTCCATTTTCGCGCTCGATCCGGCTGGCGCTGTCGGAATGTGCCGTCGACGCGACCCTGACGGAGGAGCGTCCCTGGGAATGGCGTGCCGCTTTTTTGGACCTCAATCCGGCCGGCACCGTTCCCGTCATGGTCAGTGACGATCATGTGGCGATCTGCGGCAGCTACGCCATCTCAGAATATTTGGATGAAACCGTCGAGCTCGACGGCAGCAGCCGCGGCGGCTTCAAGCTGTTCCCGGGGAACGCGCTTTCGCGGTCCGAAGTCCGCCGGCTGGTAGACTGGTTCCATCGGAAATTTCACGAGGAGGTGACGGCCTACCTTCTCGACGAAAAGGTGTTCCGCCGTTTCCGGCCGAACGGGGGCTCACCCAATCTCGATGCCATCCGCGCCGGCCATCAGAATCTCCGCCAACACCTCGCTTATATCAGCCATCTGGCCGAGACCCGGCCTTGGCTCGGCGGGGAGGCGCTCAGCTTCGCCGATCTCGCCGCGGCAGCGCATCTCTCGGCGCTCGACTATCTCGGCGAGGTCCCTTGGGAGGATTATGACGGCGCCAAAAACTGGTACGCGCTTCTGAAATCGCGCCCCTCCTTCCGGCCTCTGCTTGCCGACCGGGTGGCGGGTTTCATCCCCTCCGGGACCTATGCCGATCTCGACTTCTAGGGCCGGGGCGCCGAAAATGCCGGCATGGAGCAGCCGCTAAAGAGCCGCATCAGCGCCGAGGCGAGAGCCTTGGGGTTCGACGTCGTGCGCTTCACCCGAGCCGAGGCGCCGGAGACAGCGGCGCGCCTCGATCAATTCTTAGATGCCGGCCGCCATGGCGACATGAGATGGCTCGACGCCAACCGGGAGCGGCGCAAGGACCCGCGGGCGCTGTGGCCGGAGGCAAGAAGCATCGTCATGCTCGCCGTAAGCTACGCGCCCGGCAGCGATCCCCTCGATGCCCTCAAGGACAAGGCACGCGGCGCCATCTCCGTTTATGCGCAAAGTCGCGACTATCACGACGTCATCAAGGGCAAGCTGAAGCAGCTTGGCGGGGTGGTGCAGCGGCTCACCGGCCGGCGAAATGAAGGTCTTCGTCGATACCGCTCCGCTGATGGAAAAGCCACTCGCCGCCAAAGCCGGGATCGGCTGGCAGGGAAAGCACACCAATCTCGTTTCGCGCGAATTCGGCTCTTGGCTGTTCCTCGGCGCCGTCCTCACCACCGCCGAGTTACCCCCCGATGAGCCGGAAGAAGATCATTGCGGGAGCTGCCGCCGCTGCCTCGACATCTGTCCGACACGCGCCTTCGTCGCTCCCTATCAGCTCGATGCGCGCGCCTGCATCTCCTATCTCACCATCGAGCATAAAGGGCACATCGCGCGCGGCTACCGAAAGGCGATGGGAAACCGCATCTTCGGCTGCGACGACTGCCTCGCAGTCTGCCCTTGGAACAAATTCGCGGCCGGCGCGCGCGAGGCAAAGCTCAGCGTGCGACGCGAATGCGACAACCCACCGCTCGCCGAACTGCTCGCCCTTGACGATGCTGCCTTCCGCGCCCGCTTCAGCGGCACGCCGGTCAAGCGCACGGGGCGCGACCGGTTCTTGCGCAATGCGCTGATCGCCGCCGGCAATTCCGGCGACGTGTCGCTTATTCCACAAGTAGAGGCATTGCTTGCCGATGCCTCGCCGCTCGTGCGCGCCATGGCCGTGTGGGCGCTTTCGCAACTCGCGCCCGCGCGCTTCCAAATGCTTCGTGCCACCTGCGCCATAGGCGAGCCGGATCCCGAAGTCGCCGCCGAATGGACAAGGGAAGCGGCGTGAGGCGGCTGTTTTGTTTTGGCCTGGGCTATAGCGCTGAGGTGCTTGCCAGACGACTCAAGGAGGCGGGCTGGAGCATTGCCGGCACCGCGCGCGAAGAGGCGAATATCGCGCGGCTGCGCGACTGCCGGATTCGATGTCGTCCGGTTCACGGGCGAGCCATCCGCTGAAGCCGCTAAGCTCGCCGCCGCTAGCACGCATCTCCTCCACTCCATTCCGCCGCAGGAAGACGGCGATACGGTCCTGCGCATTTTCGCAGACCTGCTCTCTGCCGCGCCAAAGCTCGAATGGGTCGGCTATCTCTCGACCGTCGGCGTCTATGGCGATCATGACGGCGCGCTCGTGAATGAGACCTCGGCGCTGAAGGCAATTAGCAGGCGGACGCGCGCGCGCATCGATGCCGAACGCCTATGGCTCGCCTTCGGCGGAACGACGGGGGTGCCGGTACAGATCTTCCGGCTCGCCGGCATTTACGGGCCCGGCAGAAGCGCGCTCGACAAGATTGAATCCGGCACCGCGCGGCGCATCGTCAAGCGGGGACAGGTGTTCAACCGCATCCATGTCGAGGACATCGCGACAATCCTCGAAGCCTCCATCGCGAAGCCCACTCCCGGAGAAATCTTCAACGTCGCCGATGACGAGCCGACGCCGCCTGAGGACGTGATCGCCTATGCCGCCGAACTTCTCGGCGTCGAGCCTCCTCCCGAAGAGCCGTTCGACAAAGCGGAAATGTCGGAGATGGCGCGGAGCTTTTATGGCGACAATCGCCGCATCTCAAATCGCCGCATCAAGGATGAGCTCGGCGTGACATTGCGCTATCCGAATTATCGCGACGGTTTGCGGGCCCTGCTCGCGAAGCAGCATTAAGCCGCCGATTTGCCGCAGGAACCCTTCTCCGCCCGCATGTGTTTTTCTAGTAAGCGGGAGTTATGAAAGGAGACTGGCAATGACAAAAACCGCACGAAATGTCGTGATCGCGGCGGCGCTTGTCGGCGGTCTAGCGTGCGCATCGGCGCCGGCAGTCGCAGCGTCCTTCCAGGAAGACGGCGATTTTGGCGGGAGTTGGAGCCGCATTGGCCCGAGCGATTCCCACCATTACCGTCATCGCTACGTCGACCGGGTTTCGCCCTATTATTACGCGGTCCCCGGTTACGGACCTGCCTACGCCTATGACGAGCCGTATTACGATTACGGCTACGGTCCGAGCATCGCCTATGGCGGACCGGATTTCGGCGTTTCGATCGATCTCGACTAATTGAACCGCACAGAAGAGCCGGCGGGCAGCCAGCATTGCCCCGCCGGCTTTTTGCTGCCCCCTCGCGATCGATTGTTCAGTGGACCAGCGATGCGATCGTCGCCAGCAGCCGCGCAAGATCGGCCTCCCGCGATTGGCGATGCTCAGCGTCCTTGATCAAGGTGAGCTCCACATCGCTGCCGTTTAGAAGCTCGAGCAGCGCAACCGCATGCCGCCACGGAACGTCGTCATCGCGCATGCCTTGCAGGATGCGTACCGGGCAGCCCGGATCGAAGGCCCGCCCCTCGATGCAATGCGACCGCCCTTCTTCGATCAAACGTTGAGTGATGGGATAGGGATCGCCATACGCGGAAGGGAGCGACGTAACCCCCCGCTCGAGAACGTCTTGGCGCATGGACTCCGGAAATTCACGCCACATCAAAATCTCGGTCATGTCCCAGGCGGGCGCGATGAGGACGAGGCCTGTCAATGCCGGCCGGCCTTCCGCAGCAAGCCGCCGCGCGAGGAGGAGCGCGATCCACCCGCCCATCGAAGAGCCGATCACGAGCGGCGCTTCCGTGTCCAGCAATCTGAAGATGGCTGACGTCTCCTCCAGCCAATCGCCGATCGAAGCGTGTTCGACATCTCCGCTCGAAAGCCCGTGGCCGGAATAGTCAAAGCGAAGCATGCTATGGCCGTGTCCCCTGGCCCAATCCGCGACAGCAAGCGCCTTGGTGCTGTCCATGTCCGACAGGAAACCGGGCAACCAGAGAAGCGGCGTTTTCGCCGGCGAGCCCTTTTCGAGGCGATAGGCGATGGCGCGTTCGCCTGCGCCGAGCTTCAGGAATTGCGGTGCGTCTCTCTCCATCCTAAGACCATCCTCGCCACGAATAGGGGAACGAGCTCGTTTCATGGTGACCATATTGCAGGTCGTGCCGCGCCTCGATGCCGGAGGGACCGAGCTCACCACCGTCGAGATCTCCCAGGCTTTGCTCGAAGCCGGGGCGAAGGCAATCGTCGTCAGCGAAGGCGGCCGCATGGCTGAGGCAATCAGGGCCGCGGGAGGCGAAGTCATCCTCCTCCCCGCCGCAAGCAAGAACCCGCTGACCATCTATGCCAATGCCGGCAAGATCGCGCGGATCGTCGCCGAGCGCGGCATCGATCTTATTCACGCGAGGAGCCGCGCGCCGGCCTGGAGCGCGTATCTTGCCGCGAAGCGTACGAAGCGGCCCTTCGTAACCACCTATCACGGCGCCTATCGCGAAGTCGGACGGATCAAGGCCGCCTACAATGGCGTCATGGCGAAGGGCGATCGCGTGATCGCCAATTCGAACTACACGGCATTGCTGATCGGGCGCCGCGAGCCACGGGCCATGGATCGCATCAAAGTCATCCATCGCGGCGTCGATGCGCGCGAATACGACCCGTCCAAATTTACGCAGGAGGCGGTCGATGCGCTTCGCGCGAGCTGGGGCGTGCCGGAGGGAGACAAGATCGTGCTGCACGCGGCGAGGCTCACCCGCGGCAAGGGACAGCGGCAGCTGATCGCCGCGGTGGCGAAACTGCAAGACGAAGGGCGGCTCGACAACGTCACCATCGTGCTCGCCGGCGAAGGGAGTGAGGTATATCGCCAAGAGCTCCTCTCTCTCATCTCGACCCATGGGCTCGCCGGCAAAGTCAGGCTCGTCGGCCATTGCCGGGAAATGCCGAAGGCCTATCTCACCGCGCATGTGACGGTTACCGTCTCCACCGTGCCGGAAACCTTCGGACGGACCAGCATCGAAGCGCAGGCGATGGGCTGTCCGGTGATCGTGCCGGACATCGGCGCTTCTCCTGAGACCATCATCGCGCCGGATGATGATCCCGAGGGATTTAGCGGATGGCTCGTGCCGGCCGGCGACGTCGAAGCGCTGTCGCGCCGGCTTGCCGAGATTCTGCCGATGAGCGGCGCGGAGAAGGCAGCCATTGGCGCCCGCGCGAGGAGTTTTGCCACGACGCGCTTCACGCTCAGCCGAATGCAAGAGAAGACGCTCGCGGTTTACGACGATCTGCTCGGCACGGATCTAGCGGCTCGTTTCCGGGAGAGGCGGTAGCGTGCCGGCTTGGCCTGGGAGGCCCACCGACCAGCAAAGCTTCGTCCCCGACGTGCAGACCACCGGCGAGAAAACGCCTCTCCAGCAAATCGTATGCGTCGTATCGGAGATGACGTCCGGCGGCAGGAAGAGCGATTGGCGGACGCTGCTGCGCCAATAGGGCACCGGCTGCGGCCTTTCGGGCGTGGCCGTGAACGGTCCGGGGGTCCTGGTTTCCACCTTCCATTCCTCGATGGCCTTGCGCAGGGATTCGAGCGCCGCCTCGACGGCGTTCGATTTACGGATGGCGTCGGAGGTTCCGGAAAAGGACAAACAACGCTCTTCGGCTTGAGCCATGAGCGGAGGCGCTTCTACGACCACGATCGACAATGCGAGCAGAGCTGCGGCACGCACCGGTTTTCCCTCAGAACCGTGATCACCATGCCGCAGAAAAGAAAAAACTCAAAGCCGATCCGGTCTCACTCGCTTGACTTGTCTTGCGGGTTGGCCCCTCTTATAGACCTCGCCCGCCGGCCGAACGCCGCCGGCGGGGCGTAGCTATTGCCGTTCCACAACAGAGGAGAAACACACATCTCAAGACGGCCGATGAAACTCACTCCCAACCGGGAGGGGCCCCGTATCAACGAGGGCATTGACGTTCCAAACATCCAACTCATCGATGCGACCGGCAACAATGTCGGGGTGGTCGCCACCGCCGAAGCGCTGGCGCGCGCCGCCGAGGCAGGGCTCGATCTCGTCGAGATCTCGCCGAATTCGGAGCCGCCGGTCTGCAAGATCCTCGATTTCGGCAAATACAAATATCAGGCGCAGAAAAAGGCCGCCGAAGCGCGCAAGAAACAGCGCACCGTCGAGATCAAGGAAATCAAGATGCGGCCGAACATCGACATTCACGATTACGACGTGAAGATGCGGTCGATCCTGCGTTTTTTCGAGGAAGGCGACAAGGTGAAGGTCACTTTGCGTTTTCGCGGACGGGAAATGGCGCATATGGAGCTTGGCACCCGCCTGCTCGAGCGGGTGAAGCAGGACACCACCCTCATCGCCAAGGTCGAATCCGAGCCCCGGCTGGAGGGGCGGCAGATGGTCATGGTGCTCGCCCCGAGGTAACGGAGCAGCTTGCCTTCCGGCGAGGAACCCCACTATAAGACCGCGCTAGTAGGAGCCGCCCGGCGGGGCATGCCGTGGCGGCTTCCATGCTTCAACCCATCAAAATGAGCCGCGGGACGTGTTGCTCCTAGCGGCTTTCCAAAAGGAAGCAAAATGCCCAAGCTCAAGACCAAGAGCGGTGCCAAAAAGCGCTTCAGGCTAACCGCGTCGGGCAAGGTCAAGTGCCAAGCCTCGCGCAAGCGTCACGGCATGATCAATCGGCCCAACAAATTCATCCGCAATACGCGGGGGACGATGGTCCTGTCGGAAGAAGACGCAAAGATCGTGAAGCAGAATTTTCTCCCCTATGGCCGCTAGGCTTTAGGCTGGAATTTCAAGGAGGCACCCATGTCCCGTGTGAAACGCGGCGTTACCAGCCATGCCCGCCACCGCAAGGTGCTCAAGGCGGCCAAGGGCTATTACGGCCGCCGCAAGAATACCATCCGCATCGCCCGCCAGGCGGTGGAGAAGGCCGGCCAATACGCCTATCGCGACCGCAAGGTGAAAAAGCGCACTTTCCGCGCGCTTTGGATCCAGCGCATCAACGCGGCGGCGCGGCTGAACGGCATCACCTATGGCCGCTTCATTGATGGGCTCAACAAGGCCGGCATCACGCTCGACCGCAAGGTGCTCGCCGATATCGCGGTGCACGAGCCGCAGACCTTCAAGGGCCTCGTCGAGGCCGCCTCGGCGGCGGCAAGGGCTTAAGCGCTCGTCTCGAAGCCTATTGCCGGCCGTAAGGAGCGGGACGCCATGCCGTCCGACACGCGCCTGTCAGAAAATGCCACCGGTCAGACTGAAGCGTCCGAAACGCCCTCCCTCGACACGCTCGAAACCGAGCTGATCGGGGCCATCGAGGGCGCCTCCGACCTCGCCGGTCTTGAAGAAATCCGCGTGCAGGCGCTTGGGCGGAAGGGCCGCGTTTCCGAGCTGATGCAGCGCCTCGGCCAGCTTCCGCCCGAAGCCCGGAAAGATTTCGGCCAAGCCGTCAACCGGTTGAAGGACAAGGTCGCCGGCGCGCTTGAAGCAAAGCGGCAGGCGCTCTCTTCCGCCGCGCTCGGTGAGAGGCTGGCGGAGGAGCGCGCCGACGTCACCCTCCCGGTGCGGCAGGGGCCCCTTCAAGAAGGGCGCATCCACCCTGTCAGCCAGGTGATCGACGAGATCACCGAGATCTTCGCCGATATGGGCTTCTCGATCGCCGAAGGCCCCGACATCGAGACCGACTTCAACAATTTCACGGCGCTCAACATCCCGCCCGAGCATCCCGCCCGGCAGGATCACGACACCTTCTATCTGCCGGAAGGGCCTGACGGCGTCCGCCCGGTGCTCCGCACGCATACGAGCCCGGTGCAGATCCGCACCATGCTCGCGGAAAAGCCTCCGCTCCGCATCATCGCGCCCGGCCGCGTCTATCGCAGCGATTCAGATCAGACGCACACGCCGATGTTTCACCAGGTCGAGGGCCTCGTCATCGACGAGGAAACGCATCTTGGCCATCTGAAATGGGTGCTGGAGGAATTCTGCAAGGCGTTTTTCGAGATTCCGCAAGTGAAGATGCGCTTCCGCGCCAGCCACTTCCCCTTCACCGAGCCGTCGATGGAGGTGGATATCGGCTACGCCAAAATCGGCGACGAGATCCGCATCGGCGAAGGCGAGGAATGGCTCGAAATTCTCGGCTGCGGCATGGTGCATCCGAACGTCTTGAAAAATGTCGGGCTCGACCCGGACCGCTATCAGGGCTTCGCTTTCGGAGTCGGCATCGACCGCCTCGCCATGCTGAAATACGGCATGCCCGATCTTCGCGCTTTCTTCGCCGCAGATCTCCGCTGGCTGAAGCATTACGGCTTCCTGCCGCTTTCCGTACCGACGCTTGCCGGCGGCCTTTCGACATGAACATGCCCGCCAGAGCCGCGCTGCCGCGCGACGATGGCGCGGCCTATCGCCTTGTCGGCAATTTATCCGACGCGCAGATCGACACGCTTGTCGCGCTTTATCAGAATGAGTGGTGGTCGAAGGGCCGCGCGACCGCCGATGTGCGGAAGATGCTCCGCCATTCCGATTTCGTCTTCGGCCTCGTCGAGACATCGTCGGAGAGGCTGGTGGCATTTGCGCGTGTCATCACCGACCGTGTTTATCGCGGAACGCTCTACGACGTGATCGTCGCACCCGAGTTTCGCGGTGGCGATCTCGGCAAGCTTCTGATCGAGGCGGTGACGAGCCACCCAGATATCAAGGACATTGAGAGTCTCGAGCTGCACTGCCTGCCCGAGCTTGAGCCGTTTTACGCCAAATGGGGCTTTCTCCCGAATTCCAACGGCACCAACATCCTTCGCCGCCGCACCAAGCCTTAAGTTTGAGTACCGCAATCATGCCACATGCCCACGTCACACAAGCCAGACGCGATCATGTGCGTTCATTCCGACGCTCGTTGACTCCCGCCGAACGAAAACTTTGGTACGCCCTGCGAGCGCACCGGCTCAACGGGTTCGGCTTTCGCCGCCAAGTTCCCCTCGGTCCCTATGTCCTTGATTTCGCTTGTCATGGTCACGGCATCGTCGTTGAAGTCGATGGCGGGCAGCATTATTCAGGGCGGCAAGCGGTCCGCGATGCACGTCGCGATCGTTGGTTGAGGAGCCAGGGCTTCCGGGTGGTCCGCATTCCAAATAACGAGATTCTGACCAATCTCAGCGGCGTGCTTCAAAATCTGTTGAGCGTGATGCGAGCCCCGCTCCCCCCTTGTGGGGGAGCACGACTGCGCATCGCGCAGTCGGAGGGGGGTCAGCTACCTTCGGCACAATTCGAAGAAACCCCCCTCCCTACCCTCCCCCACAAGGGGGGAGGGGATTGGGCGCCGCGAGGGAAACGATGAAGTTTACGCTCTCCTGGCTGAAGGAGCATCTCGACACCAAGGCGAGCCTCGACGAGATCGCCGAAACGCTGACGCGCATCGGTCTCGAAGTCGAGAGCATCGACGATCCCGCGGCGACACTTGCGCCCTTCACCGTCGCCGAGATCGTCACTTGCGAGCGGCATCCCGGATGCCGACAAGCTGTCCGTTTGTGAGGTCGACACCGGCAAGGAGCGCTTGCAGGTCGTCTGCGGCGCGCCGAACGCGCGGGCCGGGCTGAAAGGCGTGTTCGCGCCGGTCGGTTCCTATGTGCCCGGCATCGACCTCACCCTCACCAAGGCGAAGATCCGCGGCGTCGAGTCGAACGGCATGCTGCTGTCTGAGCGGGAGCTCGAACTTTCCGACGAGCATCACGGCATTATCGAGCTTGCCGGCAAGGCGAAGCTCGGCAGCCCGGCGGCGAAGGCGCTCGGCCTTGACGCTCCAATCATCGAGATCGCCATCACGCCGAACCGCGCCGATTGCACCGGCGTGCGCGGCATCGCCCGCGACCTCGCAGCAGCCGGGCTCGGCAAATTGAAGCCAGATGCGCAGAAGCCGGTGAAAGGCCGCTTCGCCAATTCAATCCCGATTAAGCTCGATTTCGACAAGGACAATGCGAGCGCCTGCCCGCTCTTTGCCGGCCGCCTGATCCGCGGCGTCAAGAACGGACCGAGCCCCGACTGGCTGCAGCGGCGGCTGAAGGCGGTCGGCCTTCGCCCCATCAACACCCTCGTCGATATCACCAATTTCATCTCCTTCGACCGCGGCAGGCCGCTGCATGTCTATGACGCCGACAAGCTAGACGGCGCGATCCGCGCGCGGCTCGGCCGAAAAGGCGAAAGCTTCGCCGCGCTCGACGGCAAGAGCTACGAGGTCGATGCGGAGATGTGCGTCATCGCCGACGAGAAGAAAGTGCTCGGCCTTGGCGGCGTGATCGGCGGCGAAGAGACTGGCTGCACCGAGGCGACCGTCAACGTCTTCATCGAATCCGCCTATTTCGATCCGAAGCGCACCGCGCGCACCGGGCGGAAGCTCGGCATTCAATCCGATGCGCGCTTCCGTTTCGAGCGCGGCGTCGATCCGGACTTCGTGGTGCCGGGGCTCGAACTTGCCTCGCAAATGGTGCTCGACATCTGCGGCGGCGAGCCTGGCCGCACCGAGATCGCCGGCAAGCCGCCGAAGCCGAACGCTCCGTTCAAATTCGATCCGAGGCTCGTTCAGCGCCTCAGCGGGCTCGAGCTGAAGGATAGCGAGATCAAACGCCGCCTCAGCTCGCTCGGCATCGGCCTTGAGGGGAAGCCGCCGAAACTGAAGGCGGTGCCGCCCAGCTGGCGGCCCGACATCGCCGCGCCGGTCGACCTCGTCGAAGAGGTGGTGCGGTTCGTCGGCGTCGACAGCGTTCCCGCGACGGCGATGCCCCGCGCGTCCGGCGTCGCCCGCCCCGTGCTCACCGAAGCACAAGCGCGGCAGCGGCGTGTGCGCCGCGCGCTTGCTTCGCGCGGGTTTGTCGAAGCGGTGACCTGGTCCTTCATCCCGCCCGACCAAGCGAAGCTGTTCGGCGGCGGGGCGGCGGAGCTGACCCTGTCCAACCCGATCTCGACGGAACTTGCCGTCATGCGTCCCGGGCTCCTGCCGGGTCTCATCGCCGCGGCGAAGCGCAACAAGGACCGCGGCTTTGCCGATGGCGCGCTCTTCGAGCTCGGCCAGGCCTATCGCGGGCAGAAGCCGGAGGATCAATTCGCCGCCGCTTCAGGCCTTCGCTTCGGCAGATCGGCGCTCTCCGGTAGCGGCCGGCAATGGTCAGGCGACGCGCCCGAAGCCGATGTGTTTGCGGTAAAGGCGGACGCGGTGGCCGCGCTCGCCGCGCTCGGCCTCGACCAAACCAACCTCACCGTGGCACGCGAGGCGCCGGACTGGTTCCATCCCGGACGCTCCGGCGCTCTAAAGCTCGGACCGAAGGTCACGCTCGGCGTCTTCGGCGAATTGCACCCGGAGCTTTTGGCAAAGCTCGGCATCGACGCCGCGGTCGCGGGCTTTGAGCTTTATCTCGACGCGATCCCCCCAGCGAAGCGAAAAGGCCTCTCCAAACCCGCGCTTGACGCCTCAGATCTGCAGCCGGTGAAGCGGGACTTCGCCTTCCTTCTCGACCGCGACGTTGCGGCGGCTGAGATCGTGCGTGCGGCCATGAGCGCCGACCGGGCGCTGATCTCGCATGTCGGCGTGTTCGATATTTTCACCGGCACCGGCGTGCCGAAGGGAAAAAAGTCGCTCGCCATCGAGGTGACGTTGCAGCCGCGCGAGAAGACGCTGACCGATGCCGAGATCGAAGCGGTGGCGGCGAAGATCGTCGCCTCGGTGCAAAAGAGCACCGGCGGCGAATTGCGGGGTTAAAGACTTGGTGCGATCGCAACGATCTCCCCGCTCTCCCCTTGTGGGAGAGCACGCGAAGGCGAACACACTTTGTGTGGGAGCCGGAGCGGTGAGGGGTAAGCGGCGAAGCCGCGTCGCTAAAGCTTAACCCCTCACCCTTTCCGCCATTGCGCGCGCTTCGCGCTCGCGGCGGAAAGCCCTCTCCCTCAAGGGGAGAGGGAAAACCCGCTTTCGCCGGAATGACAAAGAGGTGCGGGAGGTGAACTCTCAATCTCGTCATGGCCGGGCTTGTCCCGGCCATCCACGGGCAACCACCCTCACCCGCCTTGCGAGCCTTCGGCTCGCCAGGCACCCTCTCCCATCAAGGGAGAGGGAAGCAACGTAGTAGTCGCATACACCCTAGAACCCCTCTCCCCTCGCGGGAGAGGGTGGCGAGAGGCGAGCGAAGGCGAGGCTTTCGCCGGGTGAGGGGGAATTGGATTCCGGCTTTCGCCGGAATGAAGAGGCGTTTTAGTTCAGCGAGCGACGCTAGCGCGACTGGGGGTCGAAGCCGAGATTGTGGTCGCGCGCGAAATGGATCATCGCGCGCTCGGCAAGCGCGGTGATGGTGAAAAGCGGGTTGACGCCGATCGAGCGCGGAATGATGGCGCCATCACAGACATAAAGGCCTCGATGCACGCCGCCTTTGCCGTCGAACACTTGTCCCTTGTGATTGACGACGCCGCTGCTCTCGCTCTCCCCGATGCCGCAGCCGCCAAGCGGATGCGCGGTGGCGGGCTTCGCACCCACCGTCGTCACGGCAAGCGGGCTCTTGATGTAACGGGCTCCGGCGGCCTCGGCGATCGTGCGCAAGGCCTCGTCAACGCGGGCATAGACCGGCTGCTCGGCGACACCGGGCCATTCCACCTGCGCCGCTTCGCCATCGAGAACGATGCGGCCCTTCGCGTCGTCATGCGACACCACGAAAAAAGTGTAGAGGCTCTGTAAGGGCCCGCGATAAACGCCCTGGATCAGGCTTTGCGCGGCGCTGAGCAGCCTGCCGCCCGACAGGAAGAAGACCGGCAGGAGTGGCGCCAGCGCCGAGGGCAACACGCCTTCCTGGATGAACATGCTGCGGTCGAGCGAGGTCGCATCGTTCAGCTCGATCTCGCCGGAAACGCAGGCGCCGATCGTGTCCTCGGCGAATTTCGGCGGATAGCCGACGCCGATGCCGTTGACGCGCGTCTCGCCGCCAAGCGCGAAAGCGATGATGTCGCCATTCGCCGAAAAGCGCTCCCCCAGCCGATCCGACAAAGCGAGGCCGTGCGCGCGCGAGCGGAGCAAGATCTCGGTGGAGCCGAGGGTCCCGGCGGAGAGGATCACGGTCTTCGCCTCGACGCTCCCCGAAGCGCTCTCGGCGTCGGCGCCGCTCGGCGCGAAATAGAGGCGCCAATGCTCACCCTCCTTGGCGAGGCGCGTGACGGCGATCTCGGTGAAAATCTCGGCGCCATGCGCCTTGGCGGCGGGAAGATAAGTCAGCGCGACGGTGTTCTTGGCGCCGACATTGCAGCCGGAGCAGCAGTCGCCGCACAGCGTGCAGGCGGGCTGCGTGACTGTCTCCTCGAAATTGACGACCACCGGAGCGGCGAAGGGCTTTCCGAGGCTTGCGCCTGCCGTTTCCAGCGCCCGGAATTTGGTGCGCTCTGCGGCGCGCGGATCGCGCTCTGGACGCAGCATCGCGGCCGCGCGGGCAAAGCCCTCATCGAGAAGAATGTCGCCGCGCATCTCCTCCGGCCAGACCGGATCGGCGAAGACGCGGGCGTCCGGGCGGAGCGCCACCGCGGCGTTGATCAGAGAACCGCCGCCAAGGCCGCAGCCAACAAGAACATGGATGTCCGATCCGAGGCGAAAATCGTAGAGCCCCGTGGCGCTGCCGCTCCGGCTCCGCGGCCCGTTCACCTGCAGCTCGCGGCGAAGCTCCGGCAGGCGGCTCGGAAATTCTCCGGTCACGACCTCGCGCCCGCGCTCGATGACGCAGACGCTGAGCCCGGCCTCGGCCAGCCGCGCCGCGCAGACGCCGCCGCCATAGCCGGAGCCGACCACCACCGCATCGTAGGCCGGCCGCATTTCAGAGGAAGGCGTCGCAAGACGCTGCATGCCTCCAGATAGCGGAAAACGCCGCGTCGTCACACCGGAAGAAGGGGCATCACTTCGAATCACAGCCGCGCGAGAGGCCGTTGCCGCCGCGCTCCCCGCGCTTATTCTTCAGCTCGGGATTATGGGGAGGATTACGAGATGAAGCGTGTCAGCACGACGCTTGCGGTTTTGGCGATTGCGGCTCTTTCGGCCGCCATCCTTTCGCTAACGGAGAATCGGACCGGCAACGCCGCGCCGAATCCGGGGGCAACGGCGGTTTTCGCCGGCGGCTGCTTCTGGTCGGTCGAGAAGACCTTCGACGCGGTCGACGGCGTCACGGAGACGGTCTCTGGCTATGCCGGGGGCACCAAGCCGAACCCGACCTATGGCGACCATGAAGGCTATGTGGAGGCGGTGAAGGTGACCTACGACCCCGCCAAGGTCAGCTACGCAAAGCTGCTCGACGCCTATTGGCACAGCATCGATCCGTTCAACGCGCGGGGTCAGTTCTGCGACGAGGGCCCGGCCTATCGCACGGTGATCTTTACCGGGACCGAGGATGAGGTCCAGCAGGCCAAAGCGACGAAGCAGGAGATCTCAGATCGCTTCAGGCAGGGCGTGACGACGGACGTAAAGCCCGCCACGACCTTCGTTGCGGCGGAGGATTACCACCAGAACTATCACACCCTGAATCCGGTCCGGTACGAGCTCTATAAGAGAGGCTGCGGCCGCGTCGGCCGGCTTGCCGAGATCTGGGGCGAAAAATCGTCCTGACGCCGAATCCCCAGGACGCATAAAAAAGATCCGGGGCTTTCACCCCGGATCTTGTTTCAGCATTCAATCGGCGTGACTTAGGCTTTGGCGGCCTTCGACATCGCCTTATGCGCCTTATTCTGGGCGCGGCAAGCCTTGCGCAACTCGCGACGCTGCTTGAAGGTCGCGAAGCTAAAGCCGGGGACCGCGGCGCGAGCCGAAGCGAAACAGCCCGGACGCGCTTCGGCCGTATCGACCTGCACGGGTACGGCGATTGCGGCGACGGCGCCGGTCATGGCAGCAGCAATAAGAATTCTCTTCAGCATTCGACTACTCCGTCTGGTTGTTTGGAAATTCGCTCGTGGCCGTCGAGCTATTCAGTCAACGGCCCGTCGGCGCGGGTTGTTCCCGGGCGCCGCAGGAGAAAAAGACGCGAAATCTGATTTTTTTGCGGCGCTTACGTGGCAGCCAGCAAGAGAAATGGGGGTCATCCGCCGCGCATTGGCTTCGGATGCCCCCAAATTCTAGGCCTTCTTCTTTCCGGCGTTGAACACGCAGGCGAGCTTCGGCTTCAGCTTGCCGGGATGCGCGATCTTCGCAGCCTTCAGGCACCCATTCTTTTTGAAGCCGAAGGCATGCGCCGGCTCGGACGCAACGGACGTCAAAGCGACGGCGAAAAGGCCGGCGACAGCAACTAAAAGAAATTTCTGAAACATATGTTTGTCCCCCGTTTTGTGATGCGGCATCACAAGATGGCGAATAGCAACGGGAACCGCAGGCGGTCAACTGCTCGTTCAGCCTGCTTCCTTTTGTCTATGGCTGCCCTAAAGGGGGCGTTGCGCCCTTGCCCGCCTCTATCGGCCATCGCTTGACCGCATCATCGCCGCTCGACTACCAAGCCGCCCATGAGTGACTCCGGCTCGGTAGCGCTGTCGCGCATCCGCAACTTCTCCATCATCGCCCATATCGATCACGGCAAGTCGACGCTTGCCGATCGGCTCATCCAGCTTTGCGGTGGCCTCACGGCGCGCGAGATGAAGGAGCAGGTGCTGGATTCGATGGAGATCGAGCGCGAGCGCGGCATCACCATCAAGGCGCAGACGGTCCGCCTCGACTACCGGGCGCGCGACGGCCAGCTTTACGAGCTGAACCTCATCGACACGCCGGGGCATGTCGATTTCGCCTATGAGGTGAACCGGAGCCTCGCGGCCTGCGAAGGCTCGCTCCTGGTGGTGGACGCGACGCAAGGGGTCGAAGCGCAGACGCTGGCCAACGTCTACCAGGCGCTCGAGAACAATCACGAGGTGGTGCCGGTCCTCAACAAGATCGACCTCCCCGCCTCCGAGCCGGAGCGGGTGCGGCAGCAGATCGAGGATGTGATCGGGCTCGACGCGCATGAGGCGCTCGAAATCTCCGCCAAGACCGGCCGTGGCGTCGAGGATGTGCTGGAAGCCATCATCACGCGGCTGCCGCCGCCGAAGGGCGACGCGGGAAAGCCGCTAAAGGCGCTCCTCGTCGACAGCTGGTACGACGCTTATCTCGGCGTTGTCGTGCTGGTGCGCATCTTCGAAGGCACGCTCTCGAAAGGACAGCGCATCAGGCTGATGTCCACGGGCGGCGCCTATCAGATCGACCGCGTCGGCATCTTCCGCCCGAAGCAGGAGATGCGGAATGCGCTCGGGCCCGGCGAGATCGGCTTCTTCACCGCCTCGATCCGGCAGGTGGCCGACACGCGCGTCGGCGACACGGTCACCGATGAGCGGCGTCCAGCTACCGCTCCCCTCTCCGGCTTCAAGCCGGCGCAGCCGGTCGTGTTCTGCGGGCTGTTCCCGGTCGATTCCAGCGAGTTCGAGGGATTGCGCGAAGCGGTCGGCAAGCTCAGGCTGAACGATGCGAGCTTCAGCTATGAGATGGAGACCTCCGCCGCGCTCGGCTTCGGCTTCCGCTGCGGCTTTCTCGGCCTCTTGCACCTTGAGATCATCCGCGAGCGGCTCGAGCGCGAATTCGACATCGACCTCATCGCCACGGCTCCGTCGGTCATCTATCGCGTCTATCTGACGGACGGCGAGATGCAGGAATTGCACAATCCGGCCGACATGCCGGAGACGCCGCGCATCGCCAAGATCGAGGAGCCTTGGATCGAGGCGACCATCCTCGTTCCGGACGAGCATCTTGGATCGGTCCTCAAGCTCTGCGAGGACCGGCGCGGCCGGCAAAAAAATCTGAGCTATGCGGGTCAGCGCGCCATGCTCGTTTACGAGCTGCCGCTGAACGAAGTGGTGTTCGATTTCTACGATAGGCTGAAATCGGTGTCGCGCGGCTACGCCTCCTTCGACTATCACATCATCGGTTATGAAGAGGGCGACCTCGTGAAGATGTCGCTGCTCGTCAACAATGAGCCGGTGGATGCGCTGTCGGTGATCGTCAATCGCGCGCGCGCCGATTCGCGCGGCCGCGCCATGGTGGAGAAGCTGAAGGACCTCATCCCGCGCCACCTCTTCAAGATTCCGATCCAGGCTGCCATCGGCTCGAAGGTGATCGCGCGCGAGACGATCAGCGCGCTCAGAAAGGACGTGACCGCCAAATGCTATGGCGGCGACATCACCCGCAAGCGGAAGCTGCTCGAGAAGCAGAAGGCGGGAAAGAAGAAGATGCGCAGCTTCGGCAAGGTCGATATCCCGCAAGAAGCCTTCATCGCGGCGCTGAAGATGGACGGAAATTAAGGACTTGCGGCCGGTCGGCCCTGCTACAACCGATCCGGCGAGATTCGGGAGACTTCCCCGGCGCCGGCTTGGGGACAACGAGATTAAAGAAAGCAGCCCGGTCTTTTCTCCGACACTCAAGATGCCTAGATTAGGCGCTAGTCAGGGGCACGAACTTCTAGGGAGTTATCATGCGTATTGCTTGGGCCATCTTCTTTGCCGCCGCTGTCGCGCTTCAGTTCGGAGCGACGGACGCGTCCGCCGCCTCGTTGGAAGGCTCGTGGAGCGGGACCGGCACGGTCACCTTTAAGGGCTCGACCGATCAGGTGCGTTGCCGGGTCCGTTATACGAAGGCGGGAGGATCGGCTTACACCTTCACGTCGTCCTGCGCGACCGAGAACGGACGCTACGATCTCGTCGGCAAGATTTCGAGCGCGGGCGGAAGCCGCTACACCGGATCCGTCGAGAGCACGAGCCATAAGGGCGCCGGCCAAGTCCAACTGACCCATAGCGGCAAGTCGATCTCCATCACCGTGACGAGCAGCATCGGCTCGGCGAAGCTTCGCCTCAGCCGATAGTCCTCTCCGCTCGTCCTATCCGAACCTGAAGGCATCAGGGCACGCCATGCAGGGCGCATAGGCCGCTTTCAGTGGAACGAGCGGCCGACAGCGCCATTCGCAAAGCGGCTCTCCGCCTCATTCCTTTTCTTTGCGCGGCCTATGCGGTCAATTTTCTCGACCGTGTCAATGTCGGCTTTGCCGCGCTCGCCATGAATGACGATCTCGGCTTCACGCCCGAGATCTTCGGCTTCGGCGTCGGCATTTTCTTCGTCGGCTATATCCTTTTCGAAGTGCCGAGCAATTTCGCGTTGCAGCGTTTCGGCGCGCGCATCTGGATCGCGCGCATTATGATCAGCTGGGGAATATTGGCGACCGCCATGGCGGCAGTTGCCGGCGAGACGAGCTTCTATCTCTTGCGCTTCCTGCTCGGCATCGCCGAAGCAGGATTTTTTCCGGGGATCGTCCTCTACCTCACTTATTGGTTCCCGCGCCGGACCCGCGCCCGCATCGTCTCGGTGTTCATGGCGGCGATCCCGATCGCGACGATCATCGGCGGTCCGGTGTCCGGGGCGCTTCTCACCCTCGACGGCCTCGGCGGTCTCACGGGGTGGCAATGGCTCTTCATCATCGAAGGGCTGCCGGCGATTCTTCTCGGCTTCTTGGCGCTCCGGCTCCTTCCCGACCGCCCGCGCGATGCCAAATGGCTGAGCGAGAGCGAAAGCAGCGCACTCGAAGCGCAACTCGCCGCAGAGGCCGACCAGGCGCGAATGCATGGCTATCAGGGGCTACGGCAGGCGGTGACAAGTCCGAGCTTCGCGCTGCTCGCTTTAGCCTATCTCGGCCTCGTCATCGGGCTGTACGGCATCGGCTATTGGATGCCGCAATTGCTGAAAGGCTTCGGCCTTTCAAATCTGAATGTCGGCTTTGTGGCCGCCATTCCCTATCTCGTCGCCGCCATCGGCATGGTCGCGGTCGGCTGGCATTCCGACAAGACCGGCGAGCGCGTCTGGCATATCGCCATCTCGCTGTTTGTTTCCGCAGCCGCCTTTCTCTGGTCCGCGCATACCGAGGATCTGCTGCTCGCGGTCGTCTCGCTGTCGCTCGCGGCGCTTGGCATCTATGCCGCCATCGGCACCTTCTGGTCGCTGCCGGCCGCGCTCCTCACCGGCTCTGGAGCCGCCGGCGGCTTTGCCCTCATCAACTCGATCGGCAATTGCGGCGGCTTTATCGGTCCCGTGGTGATCGGCTGGCTGATGGGGAGGACGGGTGGGTTCGAGGCGCCGCTCCTTTTCCTTGCGGCTTCCCTTGGTCTTGGCGGGGTTTTCGCTCTTGCTTTTGGGCGCCTGCACGCGCCGGTTCTGCGCCGGGCGGAGGGCTAACCGGCGGCGACGCCTTTCCCTTTTCCGGGAACTGCCCTTGCGCCGCTTTGAGACAGAACTCGGCGGCGTCGGTCAGGCTCGTCGCATAAGCGTCGGCCTCGGCTGTTTTCTCCACCGCCCTAAATGCGCTTCCTTCGGCATCGCCCGTCCAATAGCCGATGACAACGATCGCGCCCTCGGGCAACAGCCGCCGCAGCCGCCGGACGAGATAGCGGATTTGCGTCTCGCCGCCGCCCGCAGCGAGATAGGACAGACAGACGAGCTTCGTCTTTTTCGATTCCAGGGACACCATGGTGCCTGGCGAAAGAGCATCGCCCAAGATCGTCACTTTCAGCCCGTATCTTGCGAGCACGCCGGCAAGCATCGCCGCCGCCGCCTCATCGAGTGGCGTGCGCGCGCCGACGCAGAGGATGGCTTCATCCTCGTTCCAGCCGGGCGCAAGCTCGGCCGGCTCGAGGATCCGCAAGCCCTCCTCCTTTGCCTCCTGTTCGGCGAGGTCGAGCGATGCAAGACCGGTCGCTTCCTCGCTCGGGATGGGCTGCTCGACGACTTTCCGGAACCAGCGCCGCGGCTCATATTCGGAAAGATCCTCCATCACTTCGGCGATGGTCGCTTTGATGCGCTGCATGCGCTCCTGATCGAGCGAGCCACGATCGGCGTCGCGCTGCGCGAGACGCAAGCCTTCGAGCGCCACATCGTCGAGGTAGGAAACGAGGGGATTTCCGGATTTGAGGCTCACCTCGGCGTGATAGGTGGCCTCGGCGGGATCGCCGATCAGCGTCCGCTGATAGAATCCTTGCGCCGGTGTC
The DNA here is from genome assembly GCA_963786425.1 of uncultured Alphaproteobacteria bacterium. Taxonomy (GTDB): domain Bacteria; phylum Pseudomonadota; class Alphaproteobacteria; order Rhizobiales; family Methyloligellaceae; genus Methyloceanibacter. The sequence goes on from CAWAZB010000004.1 coordinate 239,596, forward strand.
AGCGCGGGCGCATCGCCGAGCAGCACCTCGAAGAATCTCAATTCCTCGACATGCCGTCCGAGCACCACGAGGAGAACGGTGAGCGGCATTGCGAGCAAGAGACCGAGCGGCCCCCAGAGCCAAGTCCAAAACACGGTGGCGAGGATCACGGCGATGGGGGAAAGGCCGGTGCCGTGGCCATAGACGAGCGGCTCCACCACTTGGCCCATCACGAGCTCGGACAGGAGAAACACCCCGCCCACCATCAACACGGTGCTCCAGCCGGGATCGACGACGGCGGCAAGCAGCATCGGCGGGGCGGCGGCGAGGAAGGAGCCGATATAGGGCACGAAGCGCATCAGCATGGCGAAGATGCCGAAGCCGAATGGGCTTGGAACGCCCATCAGCCACAGCACGACGCCGATGAAGGCGCCGAAGCTGGCGTTGATCAGCACCTGGCTGAGGAAGTACCGGCTGAGCCGCTTCGCGGCATCGTTCATAGTTGCGGTGGAGCGCTGCAGGTCGGACGGCGCCATCAAGCGCACGAGCCGGTCGCGCAGATCCTCGCGCTGCATCAGGATGAAAATCACGAAGAGGACGATCAGGCCGGCGGTCGCGAGCGGCGGCAGCACGGTGCCGGCAATCTCGCGGATGATCTCGAGCGGCCTTGGCTCCGTCGGCCGGATCTCGACCGGCAGCGGCTCGCGCTCCTCTTTTGCGTTCGGGACCGCCGCTCCGGGCTGCACCTCCTCCAATCCATCGTCCGGCCTTGCGAGATCCTCGATGCTTTTGACGGCTTCCTCGGCCTTTTCGATGAAGCCGGAAGACTCCGCCGATTGCCGCAAGGTCTTCACTTTTTGAGCGAGGACATATTGGTAGCGAGGCAAATTCTCGGCGAGATGCGTTGCCTGTTGGAAGAGGATCCAGCCGAGGCCGAAGATCACGGCGGTGCCGAGCGACACCACCAGCAGCACCGCCGGCACATGCGGCACCTTCAGCCGGCGAAGCAGTAGCAGCGGCGGCGTCAGCACGAAGCTGAGAAGAATGGCGACGACAAGCGGCAGCAGCACCTCGCGCCCGACATAGAGGGCGGCGATGACGATGGTGGCGATGAGGAGGCCCTGCAGGAGGGCGACGCGGCCCTCGGACCCGGAGGTGAAAATGGGCAAGGGGTTGCGCGCGACCATCCCGAACTCCGAGAACGCTGCCCAGAATGGGCCGTCAGGGCATGCCGCGCCCGACGGATGGACATAGCACCGATAGGGGCGGCCGAGGATTAATTTCCAGGCGCGGCCGCGGTTGCCGCCGCGCTTAAGGAAATCGGGTCGCGACTATGGACCCCTGGCCCGCAGCTGCGTTAGACCGCTGACAGGTGTCGTAGGTCTCAGTTCAAGGAGTAGCGATCATGAAACGGGTCATCCTGCCGGCCCTCTTCCTCGCGGGCTTCGTGCTCGCGGCACAGCCGGCAGACGCGGCGCAGCTTCCGGCCGATGCAGCGCCGGCTGGAGCGAAGAGTTCGGTGGTGGAGAATGCCGGCTGGAAATGCGGGCCGCTCCGGTGTGTTTGGCTGCCGGACTACACCGGGCCGAACCGCCTTCCGCCAAATGCGCCCGACCTCGGCGAGCCGCTCTACCCCGGCTGCCATTGGCGGCGCATTCCGGTTGTCGGCCGCTGGCGGATGGTCTGCCCGTAAGGCAGGCCGCGCTCGTTCCGGCGGCGCCAGAACCTAGAGAAATGTCACCTTGCCGGTGGCGTGGTCGAAGAGGCCGCCCGCCGCGCGGACCTTACTCGCGGCCAGCGCTTCGGAGAGGATCGTCGAATCCTTGCCGAGCCGCTTCACCGCCAGCTTGACGTTTTCCTCGATGGCGGCGGCGGCCATGTCGCGGGGATGCCGCGCATGCGCGGTGATGACAGCCGTCTCGATCGATTTGATGAGGCCGGCAAGCGGCTCAGGCAGTTCCTTGCGCATCCTCACCAATTGCGTTGCGAGCGTCACGACGCCGCAATCTGAGTGTCCGAGCACGAGGATGATTGGCACTTTGAGGAAATGCACGGCGTAATCGAGGCCGGCCGCAACGCTTTGGTCGAGGACATTGCCGGCGCTCCGCAACACGAAGAGATCGCCCGGCGCCTGATCGAAGATGATCTCCGCCGGCACACGTGCATCCGAACAGCTGAGGATGGCGGCGATAGGGTTACGGATCCCGACGCTCGCGGCTGTCTTGGCGGAGTAATCGGTGTACAGCGAACTGCCGGCGGCAAAACGCTCATTGCCCTCTCTCAAGCTGCTGCAAGGCGGCGTCCGGATCGACGCTCTTCTCTGGGGATGCCGGCGCTGCGAAGGCGCGGGTGCCGATGACGGCGCCAAGCGCCAGCGCCGAACCGGCCGCAGACAACGCCTGTCGCCGCGAGAGCGGCATCACGCCGCCTCTTTCGGCTTGGAGAGGATCAGCCGGTAGCAATCGAGGTTGCGCGCCAGAAACTCATAGGCAGCGCCCCAGAGGTAGAGGCGGAATTTGCGGAATTCGAAATCGCCGAAGCTGCGCTGAACGTAATCCTTGTTGGCGTCGAGATTGAGCGCCCATTGCCGGAAGGTGAGGAAATAGCTCCAGCGATCGTCGTGCACCTCCTGCAGTTCGAACTCGGTCTTGTTGAGCTTGTTGAGAAAGTCGTCGAGCACCAGGAAGGAGTGATTGCCCGGATAGATGTGCCGGACCATGAAGGTCGACAGCTCATATTTCTTCCGCGCCGCGCTTCCGTCGAGGAACACGCGGCCGCCTGGCTTCAGCAATGTCAAGAATTTGCGAAGGACGCGCAGATAATTCGGCAGATGCTCGATGACGCCCATGATGACGATGGCGTCGAATTTCTCCTTGGGCTCGAAATCGTAGAAATCGGTGAGGACGATATCGAACTGGTCGCCGAAATTTGACAGCTTGTTGCGCAAGTAGGATTGCGACACCTCCGAATTGGTGATGCCGGTGAAGCGCACGCCGGCTTGCAGCGCATGTCCCGCGAACGCGCCCCAGCCCGGGCCGATCTCCAGCACGCGGCTGCCGGGCTTCAGCTCGCATTTTTCGATGGCCCAATCGAATTTCCGCTCGAGCGCACGGGAGAGCGGCTCATCGTCCTTCTCGTAGATGCCTTGGCTGTAAGCGGGAAATACCGGATCGAGGAAGCTCAGGAACAGCTTCGGGTCGGCGTTGTAATGCGAGGCGATGGCGCGCTTGTTGGTATAGACCTGCCCGAAAAGGAGCGGCTGGATGAACCGCCACGCCGCCACCATGGGATGCCGGTCGTCGAGGGACGCCCGAAGCGCGAACGGCTTCAGCATGTCGCCCTCGATGTCGATATCGCCCTGGAGATAGGCCTCGGCGATGTCGCCCTCATCGAGGGTGCGCAAGGCTTTCAGCGCCTTGTCGTTGCGCAAGGCGACCGAGAATTCCGGCTGGCCCTGACCGAAGGCGCGGCGGTCGCCGCCCGGAAGCTCGAGCGAGAATGGGGTTGAAAAGCCGCCAATGCGGTTGAAAAAGGCGTCGAGCGTGGTTGCTCCAGATGACATTCGAAAAATTCCCCGCTTGTTGTTCTGGGAAAAGCGCCGGCGAAGAGGCCTAAAAACGAGCCGGTGGCCGTTGCGGGCAATTCTGACCGGAACCGTCCTTAAGCTCAAGGTTAGGAATTTGGCGAAAGGATGGGTCTTCCGATTGGCGCGCCGCCAAGGCGCAGCTATCATCCGCGACGAAAAGTGAGGGGGTGAGGAATGGGCTACCCGTCTGTTCTGACGCGCATCTTGCGCGCCGGCGTGTTTTCAGTCGCTTTTGTGTTCGGCGGAAGCAATGCCGAGGCGGTCACCGAGGTTCGACCCGGCGATCTTCCCGGAAAGCCCGGATCCATCATCCGCGTTTGGCCGCTGGTCGGCGGCGGGCCGGGAAATTCCGAGGCCTTCCGCATCCTCTACCGCTCCACCGACATCAACGGCAGACCGATCGCCGTGTCGGGCGCCATCTATTTTCCAGCCGGGCCGGCGCCGGCAGGCGGCCGCAACGTCATCGCCTGGGCACACCCCACCACCGGCGTCGTTCCCGCCTGCGCCCCCTCGCTGATGCCGGACAATGCCGGCATGCTGTTCGGCCTGCCGCAGATGCTGAGACGCGGTTACGTTGTCGTCGCCACCGATTATCCCGGGCTTGGCACGCCAGGCATCCACCCCTTCCTCGTCGGCGAAAGCGAAGCGCGCGCGGTGATCGATTCGGTTCGGGCCGCGCGCAATCTGCCGCGCACCGGCGCAACCAACCGCTATGTCGTTTGGGGTCATAGCCAAGGCGGTCACGCTTCGTTGTTCACCGGGCAGATGTCGCGCCGCTATGCGCCGGATTTGAAGCTCGTTGGGGTCTCCGCCGCCGCGCCGGCGACTTATCTCGGCGAACTGTTCGAGGCAGACCGGCCGACCTCGACGGGCAGAGAACTGACTTCCATGGTGCTCTATGCCTGGTCGCGATTCTACAAACAGTCGCTGAATGGCGTGATCGAGCCGGCGGCAATGCCGGTCTTCCGCCGGATCGCCACCGACTGCATCGAATCGCTTCCGGAATTCCTCGCTATCGACCGGGCGGAGCAGCCGCTGCAGCACGAGAAATTCCTCATCGTCGATCCGACCGAGGTCCAGCCCTGGAGTTCTTACATGGCGCGCAACACGCCGGGCAAGGTTCGGCAAACGGCACCGGTTTTCATCGCCCAAGGCACCGCGGACACCACCGTGCGGCCGAATATTACCAAGCAATTCGCCATCGCGCTCTGCCGGCAGGGAACACCCGTGCACTATGTGACCATGCCTGGGGTCAGCCATACCTTCGCGGCCAAGAACAGCGTTGGCTACATGCTGGATTGGGCCGCGGATCGCTTCCGCGGCGCGCCGCCGCCTTCGAATTGCGGGAGGTAGGACCGTCCGCGCGAAGTCGCCTTACGGGGTGATCCTGATCACCGTGTTGCCGGCTCCGTATCTGCGCACGAGCGAATAGAGCGCCGCGGCATTCCGCGGATGCAGGCGCACGCAGCCATGCGATGCGGGCCGGCCGAGCGATTTGACGTGATACGAGCCGTGGATCGCATAATTGCCGGAGAAGAAGATCGAATGCGGCATCGGCGAGCCGTCATAGATCGTCGAGCGGTGCCAAACCTTCATTGCTTGCGGCCTGAAGGTTCCGACCGGCGTGCGGTAGCCGCGCCTTGCGGTCGAGACGGACCAGGAATGACGCGGCTGCCCTTGCACATAAACATCCATGCGCTGGCTGGAGAGATTGATGTTGGCCGTGACGCCTGCGTCGGCGCCCGTCGGCGCGAACAGCAAAGCCGCAATGAGCGCTGAAAGCCGGGAGCGCCGTGCCAAGCACCGATCGATTCTCATCCTTCTGATCTCCCCGCTATGATCTTCTCTCACTCTAGCGTGAGAGCTCTGAACGCCGTCTAAACGGGCGAGCAATTCGGCGTGCCGATCGGTTTCTGGCGCCCCCATTGCCGCCAAGATTTATGCTAGGTTCCGGCCGGGCACGGAGGGATCAAAGATCATGCGAAGCTTGGCGTTCTGCCTCGCGCTCCTATTCGCATGCGGCACCGTTTCGGCGGAGATGCGGCCGTCATTCGCCGGCGCGGCGTCAACCGCCAAGCCGAGACCAAAGGCTCCGGCAAAGAAGAAGGCCGCGCCGAAGGGCCCTCCCGCCAAGATGCTGTTCGGCTCGATCACCGAGCCCGCACCGCTCGCTGCGCGCGCCATCGGCGCCTACAACAAGGGGTGCCTGGCAGGCGGCGTCGCGCTTCCCATCAACGGTCCCGCCTGGCAGGTGATGCGCCTGTCGCGCAACCGCAATTTCGGCCATCCCCGCCTCATCGCCTATCTCGAGAAGCTGGCGAAGGAAGCGCGCGAGAAAGATGGCTGGCCGGGCCTTCTTGTCGGCGATTTGTCGCAAGCGCGCGGCGGGCCGATGTTGACCGGACATACCAGCCACCAAATCGGCCTCGATGCGGATATCTGGCTGACACCGATGCCGGATCGGATCCTCACCAAAGAAGAGCGCGAGGATAAAATCGCCGTGTCGATGCTGAAAGATCCGTTCAGTGTCGATCCGGCGATATGGACCCCGACACATCTGAAGCTCATCAAGCGCGCGGCGTCCTCCCCGCAACTCAGCCGCATCTTCGTTCATCCCGCGATCAAGAAAGCGCTGTGCGAAGGCGCGGGGAAGGATCGCGGCTGGCTTGGCAAGGTCCGGCCCTGGTGGAACCACTTTTATCATTTCCATGTGCGCCTCGCCTGTCCGCCGGGAGCCGCCGGATGCGACAACCAGAAGCCGACGACCGGCGAGGACGGATGCGGGAAGGAACTGGAGGAATGGTACAAGATGCTCCGGTCGGCCGCGCTGCATGCACCGGTTCCGCCGAAGCCAGGCGCGCCGCCGCCGAAGAAGAAATCTCCGCTCACCGTCGCCGACCTTCCGGCCGACTGCAAAACCATCCTGAATGCCGGCGGCGTGGCGATCGTTTCCGACGGGTCGGCGCCGGCCGCGATGGCTGCCGTTGCCAGTAAGGACGCCGGGCCGCCACTGCCGCGCTTGGATCCTGTCGCCTTGCAGGTGCTGAAGGCGCAGCTCTCCGGCAAAAAGCCCGCCAATTTCGATCCGATCCCCGGCACGGTCCCCCTGCCCGACCGGAAGCCGCGGCTTTAAGTCGGCCAAGCCCTCACTATTGGACGAGAAAATATCGATGCAAGAACGCTCCAGCTCAGGCGCCCGCCCACAGCGCAATGTCTTCGGCGAGGCGCTGAAATCCTGCTCCGAGCGCCCGCTGACCGGCTTCTACCGATCCGGGTGCTGCCATACCGGGCCGGAGGACCTTGGGCTGCATACTGTCTGCATCGAGGTGACGGCGGAGTTCCTCGCCTTCTCGCGATCGCGCGGCAACGATCTTTCGACGCCGCATCCGGAATTCGATTTTCCGGGACTTGTCCCCGGCGACCGCTGGTGCCTCTGCGCCGCGCGTTGGCAGGAGGCGTTTGAAGCGGGAATGGCGCCGAGAGTGATCCTCGGCGCCACCCATGAGGCGACCCTCGCAATCGTCGATCTCGATGATCTAAAGCGCTACGCGATCGATCTTGCCTAAGCCGGAGCGTAACGCGTCTTACGCGTCGACGCCGGTCCCGATCTGGCAGGCGACGCCGGTGCCGCCGAGCCCGCAATAGCCGCGCGGATTCTTGGCGAGATATTGCTGGTGATAATCCTCGGCGAAATAGAACTCCGGCGCCGGCAAAATCTCCGTCGTGACGGGCCCGTAGCCGCGCTCACGCAAAGCGGCTCCGTAGCTCTCCTTCGCCGCCTCCGCCTCGCGCCGCTGCTCGTCGGAATAGACATAGATGCCGGAGCGATATTGCGTGCCGACGTCATTTCCCTGCCGCATGCCTTGCGTCGGGTCGTGACTCTCGAAGAACAGCTTCAAGAGCTCGCCATAGCTGATGACCTTCGGATCGTACACGACGAAGACCGCCTCGTTGTGACCGGTCCTGCCGCTGCAGACTTCCTCATAGCTCGGGTTCGGCGTCGCGCCGCCCGCATAACCGACGGCGGTGACGTAGACGCCCGGAACGCTCCAGAATTTTCGCTCCGCCCCCCAGAAGCAGCCAAGCCCGAACATCGCCCGCTCAAAACCCTCGGGATAGGGACCCTTCAAGGGAGCCCCGCTGACAAAATGTCGGTCTGCTGTCGGGATCGGCTGAGACCGGCCGGGAAGCGCGGTCGCCGGGGTCGGCAAATCAAGCGGCTTTCGCTTCAACGTGAACATATCGGATTGCTCCATGCGGCTGAGGTGGTTCTAACGGCCGCGCACAGTCGATGCGTCTTCAGTTGATGAACACCTCCCGCGGGGCGCGCTTCCGCCCGAGCCAGTAGAACGTCAGCCCGAGTACGCCGAAAAGTGCCCAGGTGGGGGTATTCAGGATCTCGGTAAAGAACGGATCCCAGGCATAAGAGCCGAGATTGCTCTCGACCGCCGATTTGACGGCAGCCAAGGTCTCCGGGCTCAGGCTCGCCCATTGGCTGATGAGCGGCGTGACTGCCCAATCGCCGCCGCCGGCCAAGCTCTTGGTCGCATCGATGACAGCGGCGACCATGGCGAGCAGAAGCAGCCACACGCCGAGAATACGCAATAGAAGCATGCGCGCGCACCCATTTAGTGATGACCCCTATTTAAGGGATCAGTCGATCACGTTCAAATCACGGCTGCTCAATCCTTTCCGAAAACTCGGGATGGCGTCCAGGGGTTTTCCGGGAAACCTTCCCTTCGCGCTGGGCCATGGCCGTGGCAGAGACGAGGGCGGAAGCGACTTTTTCAGTCAGCCTCGCGAGGAGGATCGCATGCATAAGAAGATTCTGCTGGCGGCAGCGGCCGCGCTCATGCTCGTGCCTGCCGCGACGGGTCCTGCCTCGGCGGCCGAGGTCCCAAAACGGAAGCCCGGCCTTTGGGAGCTGAGCACCGTTGGCGCCGGGACAGGCACGCTCGTTACCAAGGCCTGCATCGATGACGATGACAGCATCCTCGCCCCCGCGGACGGCAAATGCTCGGCGCCGAAGGTAACCTCTGACGGGGTCGACACCACCATCGTCGACGTGATCTGCGAGCACGGCTCCAGCAAGCAAACGATCAGCGGCGCCTTCACCGGCAGTTTCGATACCCGTTACCGCGCACAGGTGAAGATGACCTTCGATCCGCCTCCGCCCGGCATGCCGCCGCGCATTGGCGTGACCATCGACGGGAAATATCTCGGCCCCGATTGCCCTCCCGAAGAGAAAAAATAGGCGAGCCGGCGCCGGCCGTCCCCGGCTTGCTTGAAGCGCGAGGCCGCTTAGCTATAGTGCGCCGCTCTTGCCTTTAAGGAGAGGTGGCCGAGTGGTCGAAGGCGCACGCCTGGAACGCGTGTAGGCGGGCAACCGTCTCGAGGGTTCGAAATCCCTCCCTCTCCGCCAGGAAGGCTATCGGCAATTGCATTGCGCCGAATGAAGGGCGGGACCCGCGGGAACTCGCTCATGGCGGCGCCGTTATCAATGGCATGACAAGCAAAGCCCCTCCCGTTCCCCCTCAGAGCCGCAGCCCCAAAGGGCGTCCCAAAGAGAGCGCCACCCGGCCGGACAAAGCCGAGGACAAAAAAAGCGCCCAGATCTCCGACCAGGAGGGGCAGCGCGAAAACATCAAGCAGAACACCCCGAATGAGGGCCACCGCGAGGGCCGCTAGAGACGGCGCTCTTAAGCCTCATCGGCCTGCGGCCAATTCGCACCCTCGCCGAGCAAAACGCGGCTTCTCCACCATTTTTCTATCGAGCGGGCATAATGGCCGGCTCGGCTCGCCTAAATTGTGCAAAGATATTGCAATGATATAGACTGGCTCATGGGGAAATTGCGGGGATCGAACGTGCAGAAAAAGGGACCGCATCAGACCGACGTCGTCGTCGGACGCAACATCCGGATCAGGCGCCTCGCCAAGAACATGTCGCAGACCGCGCTCGCCGATCAGCTTGGGATCACCTTCCAGCAGATTCAGAAATACGAGAAGGGCGCGAACCGCGTCGGCGCCAGCCGCCTGATGCAGATCGCCGAAGCGCTGGACGTGCCGGTCCATGCCTTCTTCGAAGGGGCCGGACCTGAGGCGATCAACGACGTTTCCCCACTCGAGCTGATCTCCGATCCGCAGGCGCTGCGTGTCGCGAAGGCATTCGCGCAAATCCAAGAGAACAAGCTCCGCCGCTCGGTCATGGGGCTGATCGAGGACATTGCCGCGCGCCGCAACGGCAAGAATTAAGGCTCAAGAGACGCTCCGCCGCCGCCGCTCGCTGGCGGCTTTGCTCTCTTTCTCCTGCCTATCGATCTCCGCAGCCGATTGCGCGACCTGCGCCTGCAGCTCGACGCGCGCCGAATCCAAGAGATGCACGAACATGTGCATCCCCCGCCTTATCCCCTCGATCATCGCATAGTCGAGCAGGAGAATGATGGTCTTCGACCATTGCGGAAAATCCTCGGTGGGATCGGGATCTTCGTAATCGATCCCGTCCCCACCGTTTCCGTTCCTGGTCTCTTTGTCTTGGCCTCGCTTCACGCCGCCTGCTCCTGCGGCCGCCGGCGCCACACCAATGGGAAGTCGTTGCCCGACAGCGGATCCCCGTTCTGCAAGCGATAGGTGTGGTGCAGCTGGCGCGGCGCCCAAGCGCGCTCCTTGAAGCGGATGTCGTCGCCGCAATAGCGGATCGATGCCGCGCGGCGCACCTGATAGCGGCTCTTATTGCCGCCCGTGCCGTGAATGGTCCGGTAATGGTGAACGAGAACGTCGCCGGGCTCGACATCGAAATGGATGATGTCGAAATCGTCGATGTTGTTGTCGATATCGGGAAGGTCGTGTCCCTCAGACCCCGGGAGCGGGGCTTGCGAGATGAACACATTCGGCTTGTAGAGCTTTCCGTCGCGATGCGAGCCGCGCCAATATTGCATGGCGCCGTTCTCGAGGGTGACGGGATCGACCGGCACCCACATCACGCAGCATTGCTCGCCGTCGATCTCGAAATAGGGCGCGTCTTGGTGGAAGGCGGTCTTGCCGGGCGTGTTCGGCTCCTTGACGAAAACCTGATCGCCGAAGAAGCGGACCGTTTCGGTCTGCAGCAATTGACCGGCGATGTCGGGGAGCGTTCCGGAAACGCAGACCTGCCGATAAGATTTCAATTTGGCGGCGATGCCGGTGTCGATGAAATAAGCGCCGTCGCGGTGATCGGAATCGGCGTCGGCGAGCAGCGGCTTCCCGGTCGATTTCACATAATCCATGATGGCTTCGAGATCGTATTGCCCGCCGCTCATGGCGCGCAGCTGATCGAAATCGCCCTGCTCAGTCGCCCTCAGGATCTTCGTGAAATCGTAGCCGCTCGGGCTTTGATCGAGGGTGCGGACGACGCGGTCGATGGCGCCGCGCAAGCTGTTGACGGTTTCGAGACTGAGCACGCCTTTGAGGAGGACGACGCCGGCCTGTTTGTAGGCGGCGATTTCGTCCTGGGTGATGGTGCGAGCGAGGTGAGCCATGGGAAGACCTCCTGGTCTGGTTGAAATTATGCGACCTTTTTCAGGATCGGGCGGTGCATCGCGTAAGCGAAGGCGTCCGGCGCCGGCGAGGCTTCGAGGCCGCCATAGTCCCGGATCTCGGCAATCGCCTGCTCGGTGCAAGGGAGCCGGATGGCAAGGCAATTGCCCCCGCCAGGCACGCCGCGGCCGCCGCCATAAGGATGCGCGGCCCCGAGCGCGAAGGTCTCGGAGTTGATCTCTTTGAAGCTTTTGAAGAGCGCGGCGTCGATCACCGTCTGGATGTGCCTGATGCCGAAACACCAAGCCCATTCCGTCATGGCGCCGAGGATGCGCGCCTTGACGAGCCGCTGATTGTGCGGCGACTTCTCCCGCGGCGAGGCGATGTAGCGCGTTCCCTCATAGATGAAGGGATCGCGCGGCGAGAACGCTTCATTGCAAAGATGCGGGTAGTAGTCGGCGGTTAGGGAGCTGGAGACCGTCGGCGTCAGGCGCACCGAGCCTTGGAGATGCCCGTCCCTGTCGAAATCGACGAGATAGACGGCATTGTCATTGTCGTATTGATCGATTTCCTTGCCGCAACGCGTCGGCAACGACCAGCAGCGGTTCAGAACGAAGGTCTCGTACCGCGCCCGGAAGATGCGCTCGAAGACGTCCGGATAGAGATCCTTGTCTTTACCCTCAATGATTTCGACCATGGCCGGTCCCCTTTGCTGTGCGAAGGGAGTAGGCCAGAGCGAGGGCGGGGAGGGGATACTAGCTTCTTAGTATTGACCCTTTTTCGCGAGCGAATTTAAGGTGTTAGATGGTGATCTCGCCGCAGCGCACGGCCTTCACCACGGCGAAAGTACGCCGGAAGGCGTCGAGCTTCCGCTTCGCCCGCTCGACATGCAGCGTGACGGTTGGAGGAGCGATCGAGAGGATTTCGGCGATCTCGATATCGGATTTGCCGGCGGCGACCCAGCGCATCACCTCGCGCTCGCGCGGCGTCAGAGGCGTGTGAACTTCCTTGAAGCGGCTCTGCTCCAAAAGCTTCCGCTTCAGCGCCTCATGGCTGTAAAGCGAGATCAGCTCCACGGCCCGCCTTGCGTCAGGCGAAAGATCCGGATTGCGCCCGCAAGGGCTGAACACCGACATGCCGCCCGAGAGGGTAACGATCGGGATGATGAGACCGTCATTCACGTCGAATTCGCGCGCTTCTTCAATGATGCGGCGATCCCCCCGGGTGAGATTCCGCCGCTTCATCACGTCGCTCCAGGAGAAGGGGCGCACCGAGTGACGGAGCTCGGTCACTACGGGATCGCGGACGACGTAATTCTTCTCCTCATAGCGATCGATGTAATCCTGCGGCCGGGTATTGAGGTGGACGCCCTTTTTGAAGGGCTCGCCCGGGCCGGGCATCATGAAGCTGGTGACGCAGGTAAAGCCGAACCAGGCGAGCTCGTCGGTGACCGCGGAGCAGATCTCCTCGTAGCTCTGCAGACCCTCGACCTTCTGGACGAAGTCCAGCGGCCGCTGGCTGTATGGCGCTCCCTTCGGCATGATGTGCCCGTTCCTTGGACGGCGCCGGAGTGTGCCAACGGCATCGCTTGATGTCAACTTCCCCGGGTGTTACCTCTTCGGCACAATCACCGGCTGACGAACCCTCAGCGAGAGAGGGCCTTGTTTCGGCCAGAACTCTGGCCGATAGAGCGCGCTTAAGAGGGTCCCGTTCGGACAGACGGAATTTTTTGCTCGAGCCGGCTGCGCGCCGCTCCGCAAGGTCGATGCTGACCTCTACCCGCGAACAGCCCCCTGTCGAAGGGGATCAGCAATTGGTGGCGAAGCTCGAAGAGCGCTTCGGCAGCGCCTACACGCAAGCGCGCCTTACCATCGAGCGGGATCATGAAGCGCAGATCTTCGGCCAGGGCCTGAATTTCTTCCATTTCGAGAATTCGCGGCTGTCGCATTCGCTGATCCGCGGCGCCTTGCTGGCGACGGGCCTCTACCGGCGTGGCGCCAGGAATGCGGCAGATGTGGAGCTGCGGCGCACCCGCTTCTCGTTCCCCGCGCTGCCGAACGCCTTCGATGGATTCGCCATCCTCCATCTCAGCGACCTGCATGCGGACATGTCCCAGCCGGCGATGCGCCGTGTTGCCGAGCTCGTCTCCGGTCTCAGCTACGACATCTGCATCATCACCGGCGATTTCCGCGGCGCGACCTGCGGCCCCTTCGCCGCGGCTTTGAAGGATACGGCGGGTATCGTCGAGCGGCTGAACGCGCCAATCTATGGCGTGCTTGGCAATCACGACACCATTCTCATGGTGCCGGAGCTTGAAGCGATGGGCGTGACGATGCTCCTCAACGAAAGCATCGCCATGGAGCGCTCCGGTGAGACCATTCACGTCACCGGCGTCGACGACGCGCATTTCTATCGCATGGAGAATATCGAGAGGGCTTTGCAATCGGTGCCGAAAGCCGGCTTCTCAATTTTGATCTCGCACACGCCTGAGATCTACAGCCAGGCGGAGCAAGCGGGCTTCAACCTCATGCTGGCCGGTCATACGCATGGCGGTCAAATTTGCCTGCCGGGCGGCATTCCCATCACGCTCGATTCAGTCCTGCCGCGATCGAAAGGCGCTGGGCACTGGCAGCATGGAGAAATGCAAGGATACACGTCGGTTGGCGCCGGATGCTCGATCGTGACGGCGCGCTTCAATTGCCGCCCGGAAATCACCCTGCATCAGCTTCACCGCGGTTAGCGGCGAAGATCAATAAGGGCGATCGCGCAGATTGAGCTTGTACAGGATCGGCGACAGCAAGAGTTCGCCGGCGGCGAATAAGAAAACGACCGCCGCCACGTCGATGATCGTCAAAGGCAAGAAGAATAAGGCGCCGAAGAGCGGAAACAGGGATTTGGGAATCTGATCCAGGCCGATCGCTCTGCTGCTCGGCGCACGCCCGAGCCGGCGCTTGATGAAGCTCGAGAAAAGATCGCCTGCCATTGCAAGGGCGCCGACCACGGCTCCGAGGGCGAAGCTAAACCCAAGTAGTGGCGCTGCCGCCGCCGTGACGAGGATTGCGAGGAGCACGCCGCGCACGGTTTTTGACGCCCCGAATAGCGGCCGCCCGTCGAAAAATTTTGCGTTCCCGTCGAGCGGCTGCGCAAACGCATTCCCGAAGATGAGCTTAGCCGCCACCGGCGTCGCATTGGCGACGGCGATCAGAACGAGAAGTTTCAGAACAAGCAGTTCATGCATTGCCGCTAATCCGGTCCTTCGCTCCAACGCCTTCCTATGCCAACTCGTTCGTTTGCGACCGCGACGAAGGACCGATCCTCACAAGCGAGACGTTGTCCCCCTTGCAGGGGAGCCTTTTCAGCCCCCAAATTTAGGCCAGGAACGACATTATAGGTGGCGAAATGCTGATCGGCGTTCCGAAGGAGACCAAGGACCACGAATATCGCGTCGGCCTCATCCCGGCGACGGTACGCGAATTGGTGAGGGCGGGCCATCGCGTCCTCGTGCAGCGCGCGGCCGGTGTCGGCGCTGAAATCGGCGACGACGCCTATCTCCAGGCGGGCGCGGAGATCGCGCCGAACGCCGACGAGGTGTTCGCCAAGGCCGAGATGATCGTGAAGGTGAAGGAGCCGCTGGCGGAGGAACGCGCCAAGCTGCGGCGCGGGCAAATTCTCTTCACCTATCTTCACCTCGCCGCCGACCGCGCGCAAGCCGAAGACCTCCTCGCCTCGGGCGTTACCGCCATCGCTTATGAGACCGTGACGGGACGCGACGGATCGCTGCCGCTGCTGACGCCGATGTCGGAAGTCGCCGGCCGAATGGCGACGCAAGTCGGCGCGCATTGCCTCGAAAAGGCCAATGGCGGCCGCGGCGTGCTGCTTGGCGGTGTGCCCGGCGTGCCGCCCGCCGATGTGCTGGTGCTCGGCAGTGGCGTGGTCGGCACCAACGCGGCGCAGATCGCGCTCGGCATGGGCGCCATCGTGACCGTCGCAGCGCATCAGCTGGAAACGCTCCGCCGCGCCTCCGCGCAGCTTGGGCCGCGGCTGAGGACGGTCTTCTCCGTACCGCAAGCGATCGAAACGCTCTGCCGCCGCGCCGACCTCATCATCGGCGCGGTGTTGGTCCCCGGCGGCAAGGCGCCGAAGCTCATCACCGCCGAGACGATCAAGACGATGAAGCCGGGATCGGTGCTCGTCGATGTCTCGATCGATCAGGGCGGCTGCTCGGAGACGTCGCATCCGACCACGCATTCCGATCCGACCTATGTCGTCGACGGGGTCGTGCATTATTGCGTGACCAACATGCCGGGCGCCGTCGCCCGCACATCGACCTTTGCGCTTTCAAGCGCGACGTCGCCCTTCGTGCTCGAACTTGCCGGCAAGGGCTTGCGGCGGGCACTCGCCGAAGACCCGCATCTTGCCGCCGGCCTCAACATCCATAATGGCGTCGTGACGCATGCGGCAGTGGCCGAGGCCCTCGACATGAAGTTCGTGCCGGTGGCCGAAGCGCTGGCGCGCTAAGCGGCACTTCCTCCCTGAGACAATTGACTCCTTGCCAGAGCGAATGGCTTTGGACCATGTCTGCCATTCGAACTGTTACGGACCGATGCAAATGGCTGAACGCAGAAAGACGCGCGCGCCGAGCGCGGGAAGCGCACCGGCCTCCTCGCAGGGGAGCGGCAGCCGGGAAGGCGCCGCCGTTGCCGTGCTCGCCGCGATCAGCTTCTGCCATCTCCTGAACGACGTCATCCAGTCGCTGATCATGGCGATCTATCCGATGCTGAAATCGTCACTCGCGCTCGATTTCGCGCAGATCGGCATCATCACCTTCACCTTCCAATGCACGGCGTCGCTGCTGCAGCCGGTCGTCGGCTATTACACGGACCGCTATCCCACGCCCTATTCGCTCGTGCTCGGCATGGCCTCTTCGCTGATCGGCCTCCTGGTGATGGCCTTCGCCACCACCTATCTCGCCATCATCGCCGCCGCCGCGCTGATCGGCATGGGCTCTTCGGTGTTTCACCCGGAATCCTCGCGCGTGGCGCGGCTCGCCTCCGGCGGACGCCACGGCATGGCGCAATCTGTGTTTCAAGTCGGCGGCAATTTCGGCACAGCCATCGGGCCGCTGCTCGCCGCCTTCATCGTCCTACCGAACGGGCAGTCGAGCCTCGCTTATTTCTCGCTGATCGCGCTTCTCGGCATGCTGATGCTGGCCGGCATCGGCGCCTGGTATGGGCGCACCATCAAGCTCAACGGCGCCACGAAGGCCGGCGAGAGAGAGGCGATCGCCGAACTTGCCAAGAGCGAAGTGCGCCGCGCCATTTTGATCCTCATGGCGCTGACTTTCTCGAAGCACTTTTATCTCGCGAGCATCGCCAGCTTCTACACATTCTATCTGATCGAGACATTCGGCCTCTCGGTGCAAAGCGCGCAGATCTATCTCTTCGTGTTTCTCGGCGCTGTCGCGGCGGGGACGGTGATTGGCGGACCGATCGGCGACCGCATCGGCACGCGCCGCGTGATCTGGTGGTCCATCGTCGGAAGCCTCCCTTTCGCGCTGCTTCTGCCCTATGCCGACCTATTCTGGACGGCCACCCTCAGCGTCGTCATCGGGGTCATTATCGCCTCGGCCCATCCGGCCATCATCGTCTATGCACAAGGGCTCTTGCCCGGACGCGTCGGCATGGTCGCGGGCCTCTTCTTCGGCCTCGCCTTCGGGGTGGCCGGCATCGGCGCGGCAATTCTCGGCTGGCTCGCCGACCATACTTCCATCGATTTCGTTTACCATGTTTGCGCCTTTCTCCCTGCGCTCGGCCTTCTTGCAGCATTTCTGCCGGAAACGCGGCCGGCGCGCGCCCCTCGCCGCGGCAAGGCGCCGGCCGGGGCGAAGCGATGAGGCTTGCGTCACGGGCGCCGTTGCCGCAGTGTCGAGGGCTTGGGGAACCTTTGTGGGCCCCACGCCGTTGACGTGCGCTCGGAATAAAGTGGATGCGGCGGCAAGAGGTGTCGGTAATGCGTGATATTCGTGGTGACCTTCAGGAACGCGTCAGGCTGATCGAAGAGCAGATCAACCTTGCTTACGCGCATTTCGAGAAGGTGATCGGGCAGCTCCAAAAGGAGCGCGACGAAAGAATCACCGACCTGAAAGCCGAGCTCGGCGCCATCGGGAAATTGATCCAGGCCGAGCATCGCAGAATGCTCGACGCTGAGCAGAAGCGGGTGAATGAAGCCGAGCAGCGCCGGGCCGCCGAGTTCGATCAGCGCCGTCCTCCGGAGATCCCGCCACAGATCCCGCCACGGCGCGACAATGTTCTGACCCTATCCGCGCCGACGCAGTCCGGGCAGCTCCTCGGCGATCGATTTCGTCCTCAAGAAGCTCAACGAATTCGGGCCGCTGTCGCAGGAGGATCTCATCAATTTCGCCCTGCAGGACGGCGTTTATGCCGAGATCGACGATGCCGATCAGGGCATCAGAGCGACGCTGAATGGTGCAGTCCGCAACGACCACGTGCGGAGGCTTCACGATGGAAGCTTCGTCACCTCGGCACCGCCGCAAGCCCTGCGGCCACGACGCGTCAAATAACTACCTTACCGATTTCGAGACAGAGCGGCCGCGCAGCAGCACGGCGAGATCGCTGCGCACCTGCTGCTCGGCATAACGCGCAAGCGCCTTCCGGTCGGCGAATTCGTCGAGCGGGACGGGCGGGCCGATGCGGATCTCGGCGTCGAGCGGGCCAAGTCCAAGAAGCTTCCAGGCGTGGCTGGCAAGATCCATGTCGCCATACCAGGCGACCACGGGGCGTCCGCGCCGGCAGAGCGGGATGCCGTGCAGCTTGGTGTAGGTGAGCGCGAGCGTCTGCGCGCAAATGTCGCCGCCAAGCGGCGCGCCGCCTGAAGGCTTCGCGGCAGCAAAGAGCGGCGTCTTGAACGGAACGATGCCGTTGCCGTCGCTCGAGGTGCCTTCCGCGAACAGCACGATGTGATCGCCGGCCTGCAGCCTCTCGAGAATCTCATTGGCCTTGTCGGTGACTTCCGAGCGCCGGGTGCGGTCGATGAAGACGGAGCGCTGCAACTTCGCGAGCCAGCTGACGAAAGGCCAGGACGCGACTTCCTGCTTCGCCACGAATGAAACAGGCGCTACGGCGGATAGAACGGTGATGTCGAGCCAGGAGACGTGATTGGAGATGATGAGCACGCCGTTCTCGCGGGCGATGCTGCCGTCGATATGCAGACGAATGCCGATGATGCGGCAGACTTGCCGGTGATACCAATGCGGAAAGGTGCGGGCGAAACGCGACCCGGTCCACAGGAACAGGAGCTGCAGCGGCATCAGCGGGAGCGTGAAGGCAAAAAACGCCGCCAGCACGAAGAAGGCACGCAAACCTCTCATCGGGCGATGCTATTTCCCATTCTTGAGAGGAATGCCGAAGAGCTCAAGCCGATGCCCGATCAGCCGGAAGCCGAGCTCGCGCGCGACGTTTTCCTGCAGGCGCTCGATCTGCTCGTTCTTGAACTCGATCACCTCTCCCGTGGAGACATTGATGAGGTGATCGTGATGCCCGTGACCGACTGGCTCGTAACGCGCCCTGCCGTCTCCGAATTCGTGCCGCTCGATGATGCCGGCGCCTTCCAGAAGCCGCACGGTGCGGTAGACGGTCGACAGCGAGATGCGGGGATCGCGCGCGGCTGCCCGGCCGATGCACTTCCTCCACGTCGGGATGATCGCCGGCCTCGGAAAGCACGCTCGCGATCACCCTGCGCTGGCCGGTCATGCGCATGCCGCGCTCGGCGCAAAGGCGCTCGAGCTTGCTCTCCCGTCTTGCTGTCTTAGCCATGGTTGCTTGGCTGAGAACCTCGGATTTGGCGAACATCATTGGCAGCCAGGCCTCAAAGAGCAAGGCTGAAGATGAGCGCATCGGAACCAAACTCGTAATAGCGCGCGCGACGTCCGACTTCGATCGCGCCAATCAAATTATAGAGCCCGCGGGCGGCTTCGTTCCCCCCCTCCACCTCAAGGAACAGAGCTTGGGCGCCGGCATCGCGTGCCGCTTTGACGGCCTCGGCGAGCAAGGCGCGTCCGAGCCCACGCCGCCGGAAGGAGGGGTGCACGGCGAGAGTGAGGATCTCGGCTTCATCGCCGGCCTTCCGCATGATGATCATGCCGCTCGCGGATTGTCCATCCTTGTGAGCCGCGAGGAGAACGATACAGCCCGGGGCGGACAGGAATTGCGCCATCTCTTCCGGCGGCCAGGCGCGATCGAAGCTCGACGCATGCAAGGCCGCGACGGTGATCGCGTCAGCCGGCCCCGCCTGCCAGACATGGGTTTCGTCCGTCGACGGCATCATTGCCGGAGCGAAGGCCCGCTTTGCGGTTTTGCATCCGGGGGACGGAGATAGAGCGGGCGAAGCGTCGCAAGCGTGTCCTTTGCCGTCGCGGCAAGCTCAGCCAGGATCGCGGCGTCCGGCTGCAGATCCTCGAGGGCTGTTTCGATGATGAGGCCCCTGCGCGCGGCGGCAGCGGCCAAGAGACCCGCACCGCTTCCGACGGCGACGGTGTTTTTCTCCGGCAGCCGCGCGGTGGCGTCCTCGTAGCTCAGGAGGAGCGGACCTTCGCGCTTTTCTCCATCCGCGCCGTAGAGACCGAAATAGTTTTGCCCGGCTCTCGCATCGACCGCGATGGCGAGCGATGTCGCGCCATCACGGCAACAGCCTCGCCGGAGCGCCGATGCCGCGAGCACGCTGAGCGTATCGATTCCCCAAAGCTTTGCCGGCGTCACGAGGGCGAAGGCGCGCGCGGCGGCGATGGCGATGCGGACGCCGGTGAAGCTTCCGGGCCCGAGCGTCGTGGCCACCAGCCGCAGCTCGGAGAAATCGACCTTAGCCTCCCGCATGATCTCGTCGACCATCGGCATCAGCGCCTCGGCATGACCCTTCGCCATTGCTTCCTCGCGGAAAAAAACCTTCGGGGCGCCGCCATCTGCTTTGCGCAAGGCGACGCTGCAATTGCCCATGCTGGTCTCAAGCGCGAGGATGTTCATTCTATCGATTAGAGGATGCTGGCGATGTCTTCGAAGGAGAAGCGCGGCGACCGGGGACGCAACGCGCCCGCATCCCCATAGCCGAGATTGCAGAGAAAATTCGACCTGATGTTGGTGCTTGCGAAGAATTCGCCATCGACGCCGCGATTGTCGAAGCCGGACATCGGACCGCAATCGAGCCCGAGCGCCCGGGCGGCGAGGATGAGATAGGCGCCCTGCAGGCTGCCGTTGCGGAAGGCCGTCTCCTGGATTTTCGCGTCCTTGCCCTCGAACCAGCTTTTCGCATTGGTATGCGGAAAGAGGCGCGGCAGGTGCT
The DNA here is from genome assembly GCA_963786425.1 of uncultured Alphaproteobacteria bacterium. Taxonomy (GTDB): domain Bacteria; phylum Pseudomonadota; class Alphaproteobacteria; order Rhizobiales; family Methyloligellaceae; genus Methyloceanibacter. The sequence goes on from CAWAZB010000004.1 coordinate 260,024, forward strand.
CGTAGAAATCGAGGTCGTAGCCGATGATGGCGCAGACCGGCGCGGCCATGGTCTTCGACTTATTGCCCTCGGAGAGAAACAGCTGCAGCCGCTCTTTGGCGGCAGGCGATTTCAGGAACAGAAACCGTGCGGGACTGGAATTGGCCGAGGTTGGACCGAGCTTCAGAAGCTCCACAAGCTCATGCAGCAGCGCATCCGGGACGTCGCGGTCCTGCCATTTAACATGCGTGCGCGCGCTTATGAAAAGCTGGTCGAGGCACCGTTCCGGCAATGCCTCATTGCGATCCGCGGCACTTCCGCCATTTGCCCGTTGCCCCTCCGGCTTTCGCGTCTCGCTCAAACCGGACGGACCTCCTGCACCTCCGGAATGAAGTGCCGGAGCAGATTCTCGATGCCATGGCGCAAGGTCGCCGTCGAGCTCGGGCAGCCGGAGCAAGCGCCGCGCATATGCAAATAGACGATGCCCTCCCGGTATCCCTGGAAGGTGATGTCGCCGCCATCCTGCGCGACCGCAGGACGAACGCGCGTCTCCAGCAGCTCCTTGATGGTGTCGACCGTCTCGCGGTCCTCTGGGGCGAAGAACTCGCCCTGCTCCTCGCCGGAGGTGTCTTGCGTGCCCCGGGTCACCGGATCGCCGGAGACATAATGCTCCATGATCGCGCCGAGGATGGCGGGCTTCAGATGCTGCCATTCGCCCTCACCCTTGGTGACGCTGATGAAATCGGAGCCGAAAAAGACGCCGGTCACGCCTTCGATCTCGAACAGGCGCTGGGCGAGCGGCGAGTCCTCAGTCTCCTCGCCGGCGCGGAATTCCAGCGTTCCGTCCCCGAGCACGGGACGGCCGGGGAGAAATTTCAAGGTCGCCGGGTTTGGCGTCGCTTCGGTCTGGATGAACATGATCGCCTCTTTCGCCGCCGAGGCGGCAATTTAGAACTATTCTAGGTATACTTGGCCCCGGCACCCTCGAAGTCAAGATATCAGGCGAGCGCCAGGATTTCGTCAATTCCGAGATGGCCGGGGACAAGTGTAATCGGCACCGGAAAGGTCCCCGCCAGCCTGCCGCCGGCCAGCGTCGAGACAAGCGGCCCGGGGCCGGAAGGGTCCTTCGAGGCGCCGAGGACCAGGACGCCGATATCCTGATCTTCCTCGATCAGCTTCGTGATCTCCTCAGCCTTGATCCCCTCGCGGACGATCTCTTCCGGCGCCAGATCCTCGAATCCCATTGCCCGCAGCTTCCGCCCGAACAGCCGAAACACGGCGCGGGCCTTGTTGTGTCCCTCCTCGCGCGCAACCTCTTCGACGCCGAGCCAGTGCTGAAAATCGAGGCCCGGGTCGATGACATAGAGGAGCGCGAGCTGCCCATTGGTGCGCTGCGCCCGGCTCGCGGCGAAGGCGAGCGCGCTCTCGCATTCCGGCGTCTCGTCGACGACCACGAGAAATTTGCGCTTGTGCCCTTCGGTGAAGATCTGCCGGAGCTTGCGCATCTCCGCCGCGTCCGCGGCGGCCGGCGGTGGCGTCACCAAACCTTCTTTCTCGTCCGACATGGGTTCGCATGCTGCCATTAGTCGGAAGCTTTGTCGCCCCCGCTAAAGCGCGACAGGCTAGCTCCGGATGAAGCCGACAATGTCCTTCGTCTTGGCGAGAATGGGGTCGGCCACGCCATGCGCGCGCCGCGCGCCATCCTCAAGGATGCGGTCGATCTCGGCGGGATCGGCCATCAAACGGCGCATCTCGTCTCCGATCGGCACCAGACGGGAAGAGGCGAGCTCCGCAAGCGCGTCCTTGAAGCGCGAGAAGGTCGAATTACCGTGGTCGCGAAGCACGGACTCCTCGTCGGTGTCGGCAAGAGCGGCATAGATGCCGACGAGATTCTCGGCCTCGGGACGCGCCTTGAGCCCCGCTGTCTCCGACGGAAGCGGCTCGGGATCAGTCTTCGCTTTGCGGATTTTCTTCGCAATGGTGTCGGCGTCGTCGGTCAGATTGATGCGCGTCATGTCGGACGGATCCGATTTCGACATTTTCTTGGTGCCGTCGCGAAAACTCATGACGCGGGTGGCGGGACCGGCGATCAGCGGCTCGGGCAACGGAAAAAATCCATCCTCATAGCCGGCTCTCGCGATAGCGCCCGCGAAATCGTTGTTGAATTTCTGCGCGATGTCGCGTGCGAGCTCCAGATGCTGCTTCTGGTCCTCGCCGACCGGCACATGCGTCGCGTGGTAGAGGAGGATGTCGGCCGCCATGAGGTTCGGATAGACGTAAAGCCCCGCAGAGGCGTTCTCGCGGTCCTTGCCAGCTTTCTCCTTGAATTGCGTCATGCGGTTCAGCCAGCCGATGCGCGCGACGCAATTGAAGATCCAGGCAAGCTCAGCATGGCCGGAGACTTGGCTCTGATTGAAAACGATCTGGCGGGAAGGGTCGATGCCGGCGGCGATGAAGGCCGCGGTCACCTCGCGCGTATTCCGCTTCAGCTCGTCCGGATCCTGGAAAACCGTAATGGCGTGCAGATCGACGACGCAATAAAGGCATTCATGCTTGGCCTGCAGCGCCACGAAGCGGGTAATGGCGCCGAGATAATTGCCGAGATGCAGATTGCCGGTCGGCTGCACGCCGGAAAAGACGCGTGTCTTGGTCTTCTGCCCTGCCGGGCTTTTCGCTTCTTGCATCCCGTCGCCCCGCTTCGATCGTGCCGTCTTATGGCGCGGGGGAAATGAGCGCGCAAGCAACCCGCGATTCCCGTGGGCCGCTCACGCAGGCTTGCGTTTCGTCAAAGATTTGAGGAACGGACGGAAGGACGTCGCGCCAAGCCATTCGGCGGCGACGGCGTAAACAAGAAGGCCTCCCCCGACAAGCGCGGCGAGGCCGGTGACGCGGAACAGTGTCGGATTTGCCGGCACCATCCACGCCTCGAAAACGCCGGTGAGGAGCCAAAGCACCGCCCCCATGATGACGCTCGAAATACAAATCGCCGGTGCGCGGCGGCGGAACGTTTTGTCGAGGATGAAATCGCCGCGCCGTCTGAGCGTGCGGGCGAGCAATGTGACCTGCAGCCAACCGGCAATGGCGGTGCCAAGCGCAATGCCGACGGGGCCCATCACCAAAAAGAGCGCAAGGCTGAAGATCGCGTTCGCCCCCATGCCGATGCCGGAATAGAGCATCGGCGCTTTGGTATCCTCGCGGGCGAAGAAGCCAGGTTGTAGCACCCTGACGAGAACGAAAGCCGGCAAACCGAGGGCAAGCGCGGCCAGCATGGACCCCGTCGCCGCGGCGTCCGTCGCGGTGAAGGCGCCCCGCTGGAAGAGGACGCTGACGATGGGCTGCGCCGCGACGAAGAGAGCCACGGAAGCGGGCAGCGTGAGAAGGAGGGCGGCTTCCAGCGCGCGATTCTCGCTTTCGAGCGCGGCGGCACGATCGTCGGCCCTGATCTTGCGGCTGAGATCCGGAAGGAGCGCGACGCTGATGGCGATGCCGATCATGCCGAGCGGCAGCTGGAAGAGCCGGTCCGCGTAATAGAGCCAGGACACCACCCGATCCTGCAGCGAGGCGATGATGGTGGTGAGGATCACCGTGATCTGCGTCACGCCGCCGGCGATGACCGCGGGCGTGCCGAGCGCGAGCAGCCTCTTCATGTCTTCGTTAAAGCAAGGCCAGCGTGGAGAGAGGCGCATACCGGCACGCGCCGCAGCGATGCCGACGACGAGCACCTGCAATATTCCGGAAAGGGCGACGCCCCAAGCAAGCCAGATGCCGGCCTGATATTTCTCCTCCCCCTCGCCGAAGAAGATCACGCCGACCAGCACCAGAATGAGAACGACATTGAGGAGGCTCGGAGCAAAGGCGGCGGCGGCGAACTTCCCGAGCGAGTTCAGGATGCCGGCATAAAGCGCGACCAGCGACATGCAGAGGAGATAGGGCAGCGCGATGCGCGCCAGCAGGACCGAGAGTTCGAGCTTCGCTGGATCCGCCACGAAGCCCGGCGCAAGCGCCACGATGATCCAATACATGAAAATTTCGCCGAGGATCGTGAGAATGATCAAGGCGAGCGTCAGCCCGGCAAGAGCCTGCTCGGCGAAAATCCTCCCGGCGACTTCGCCGCCTTCCCCGTGCTGCCGCTTGGCGAAAAGCGGAATGAAGGCGGCGCTGAACGCCCCCTCGGCGAAGATGCGGCGAAAGAGGTTGGGAATGCGGAACGCCACGAAGAAGGCGTCGGCCACGGGACCCGCTCCGAGCACCGCGGCGACCAACACGTCGCGCACGAAGCCGAGAATGCGGCTCACTCCCGTCATGGCGCCGACAGTGACTGAAGCTCGATAAAGGCTCATGCTCGGGGGGACCTAGGCGCTTCTTCAGGCGACCACGCGGGCCGGCGCCTCACGCGATTGCAGCGTCTTCGTGAGACGCTCGCGGATGGCCTGTTCGCGGGTGGAGCTCGTGATCTTCTTGCCGGTGAGATCGGTGACGTAGAACACGTCGACCGCCTTTTCGCCGAAGGTGGCGATATGCGCCGAGCCGATATCGAGATTGAGATCGGAGATCGCGCGCGTCACGTCATAGAGGAAGCCGGGACGGTCTAGGCCGTTGATCTCGATCACGGTGAGCGCGTCCGACAGGGTGTTATCGAGGATGACCTGCGGCTCGACGCTAAAGGCGGAGAGGCGCGCCTTCGGCTTCTTCTTATTCGCCACCACATCGTCGAGCCGCGCTTCGCCGCGCAAGAGGCGCTCGATGGTGGCGCCGATCTTCTTGGCACGCCGCTCTTCGTCCTCAGCCTGGTCGAATTCGCGCTCGAGGTGGATGGTGTCGAGCGCCATGCCATCGCGGGTGGTCGAGATTTGCGCGTCGACGATATTCGCGCCTGCGCCGGCGCAAGCCCCAGCCGCCATGGCAAGCAGCCGCGGATGGTTCGGCGCGAGCAAGGTGATTTCGGTCACGCCGCGAAATTCATCGGTCGAGACATGCGTGGTGAGGACCTTGCCCTTTGCTTCCGCGTCGCGGACGAGCTTCGCGTGCTCGGCAATCACGTCGAGATCGGTTCGGAGCCAATAGGGAGGATAATGGCGCTCGATGAAGCGGTCCAATTCCCGCTCCGGCCAATCCGCCAGCTTTTCGCGCAAGGCCTGTTGCGCCCGCGACACCCGCTCGATGCGGGTAAGGGTCGTATGTCCGCCGCCGAGCATGGGCTCGGTGTCGAAATAGAGCGTGCGCAGCAGTTGTCCCTTCCAGCCCGTCCATACTCCCGGGCCGACGGCGCGAAGGTCGGCGACCGTGAGGATCAGAAGGAGCTTCAATCGCTCCCGACTTTGCACAAGGTCGGCGAAATCGCGAAGCGTTTTCGGATCGTTGAGATCGCGGCTTTGCGCGAAATGTGCTCATCTGCAGATGCTGCTCGACGAGCCATGAGACGGTCTCCGTCTCGGAAGGAGAAAGCCCGAAGCGGGGCCCAAGCTCGCGCGCGATCCGCGCTCCGGCGATGGAATGATCCTCGTCCCGGCCCTTGGCGATGTCGTGCAGAAGCGCGGCGACATAGAGCGCGCGCCGGTTGTCGATGGTGCCCATCACTTCGGACGAGACGGGATGCTCGTAAGAATAGGCGCCGCGCTCGATCCCGGAGAGGAAGCCGATGGTGCGGATCAGATGCTCGTCCACCGTGAAGTGATGATACATGTTGAACTGCATCATCGAGACCACGCGGCCGAATTCGGGAATGAATGCCCCGAGCACGCCGGCCTCGTTCATGCTGCGCAAGGCCGCCTCGGGATTGCGGGCATCGGTGAGAAGGCGCAGGAACAGCTTGTTCGCCGCCGGATTCTGCCGCAACGCGTCGTCGATCAGCCGCAAATTGGAGCGGATGAGCCGCAAGACCCCCGGGCCGAGCGTCGCCTGCTGCTCGTCGGCGACGAGGAAGAGGCGGATAAAATTGACGGGGTCCTTGGCGAAAATGCCCTTGTGAGCGGCGTTGATGCGGCCATTCTCGATGCGGAAATCGGTGGTGCGCCTCAGCCTTGCGCGCTTCCGCCAGCCGAAAGGCGAGAGGAGCGTGCCGATCGAAGGGAGCGATTTCAGCTGTTTGATCTCCAGCGCCGAGCAAACGATGCGGGTCAGCTGCCCGACTTCTTTCGCCACCAGGAAATAGTGCTTCATGAAACGTTCGACGGCGCGGAGGCCAGCACGCTCGTTATAGCCAAGCTTCTCGGCCATTTGCTGCTGCACGTCGAAGCTCAGCCGCTCTTCCGGGCGTCCCGTCAGAAAATGGAGATGGCAGCGGACCGCCCAAAGGAACGCCTCGCAGCGGCGGAAGCTGCGATATTCGGCATAGGTGAAGACGCCCGCCTCGACGAAATCCTCTTCAGCCTTGTCCGGATAAAGGTGCTTCGCAAGCCAGTGCAATGTGTGCAGATCCCGCAAGCCGCCCTTTCCGTCTTTGACGTTGGGCTCGACGAGATAGCGCGACGCGCCGGCACGGGCGTGGCGCAGATTCTGCTCTTCGAGCTTCGCATCGATGAAAGGCCGCGCATTACCTTCGAGCACATCGTCACGAAAGCGGCGCTGAAATTCGGCGAAGAGCGGCGCCTCGCCGAGGATCAACCGCGCATCGAGAAGCGCCGTGCGGATGGTCATGTCGTTGAGCGAGAGGCGCACGCATTGGTCGACGGTGCGGGTGGCGTGGCCGACTTTGAAGCCGAGGTCCCAAAGGAGGTACAGCATATATTCGGCGACGCTCTCGCCCCAGGCGGTTTGCTTGTAGGGAAGGAGGAAGAGGAGATCGATGTCCGATCCCGGCGCCAGCATCCCGCGCCCGTAGCCGCCTTGCGCGACGATCGCCATGCGCTCGGCCGCGGACGGGATCTTGGCGGCATAGACGTGGTTGGTGATAAACTCGTAAGCGAGCCGGATCAGCGCGTCCTGAAAGGCGCTCAGCCCCTCGGCGCAGGCGCGGCCGTCGCCGTCACGCTCGAGCTGGCGCTTTGCCTCGCCCCGCGCTTCGTCCACCAGCCGCCGCAGCCGCTCCAGCAGCGCGGCGCGAAGCGCGCCTTCCTGTCCGGCATGCAGCGCCGCGAGCTCCGAGGTTTCACGGCGCAAGGCTTCGAAGTCGAAATAGGGCGCCGGCTTGGCGACAGGCTGGTCCATCGGGCGAAACTCTAGCACATCCGAAAATCAGGATTCCGGGGGGTCCAAGAGGCCCTTCAGCGTGTAGATCGCCTCAAGTGCCTGTCGGGGGGTCATCGCATCCGGCCGCAACGCCTCGATTGCGGCTTCGAGCGGCGAAGGCTCCTTCATGCCGGGAGGGTCGGTCCGGGCGGCGCTGAACAGCGGGAGGTCGTCGGCCAATTGCGCCTGGCCCTTGCGGCTCGCATTCTGCTCGAGTTTCGCCAGCACTTCGCCGGCACGGGCAAGCACCGGCGCCGGCAGACCGGCGAGCTTTGCCACGTGAATGCCGTAGGAGCGGTCCGCCGCGCCGGCGACGACGCGGTAGAGAAAGACGATGTCGTCCTTCCACTCCTTCACTTCAACGGTGGCATTGGCCGCGCGGGGCAGGCGTTCGGCGAGCGCCGTCAGCTCGTGATAATGCGTGGCGAACACCACGCGGCAGCGATTGACGTCGTGCAGATATTCGAGCGCCGCCCAAGCGATCGACAGGCCGTCGAAGGTCGCCGTGCCGCGGCCGATCTCATCCAGAATGACGAAGGACCGCTCGCTCGCCTGATTGAGGATAGCGGCCGTCTCCACCATCTCGACCATGAAGGTCGAACGTCCGCGCGCGAGATCGTCGGCGGCGCCGACGCGGCTGAACAGGCGGTCGACGATGCCGATCTCCGCGGCTTTCGCCGGCACGAAAGACCCGGCTTGGGCGAGCACGACGATCAATGCATTTTGCCGGAGAAAGGTGGATTTTCCGGCCATATTGGGACCGGTGACGAGGAGAATGCGCGGTCCTTCCGTCTCGCTTCCGTCGAGGCGAAGGTCGTTGCCGACGAAGGCAGCGCTATCCCCCTTTGCCAGCATCTGCTCGACGATCGGATGCCGCCCCTCCTCGATGACGAGGCGGTGCGCGGAGTCGATTAGAGGACGGACGTAGCGCTGCTCGACGGCGAGCTCGGCGAGGGCGGCATGAGCGTCGAGTTCGGCAAGCGCCGCGCCCGCCTCGGACAGGAGGCGCTCCGAAGCGAGCACGCTTTCGCAAAGACGCGCGAAGATCTCGATCTCAAGCGCTAACGCCCTATCAGCCGCGGCGGTGATGCGTGAGTCGAGCGCCGCCAATTCCTCTGTCGTGAAGCGCATGACATTGGCGAGCGTTTGCCTGTGGATGAAGGCCTGCGCGTGGGGTGCATTCGAGATGCTCGCGGCATGGGTCGCCGTGACCTCGACGAAATAGCCGAGCACATTGTTGTGCCGCACCTTCAGCGATTTGATGCCGGTCGCATCGGCGTAGCGCCCCTGCAGCCCGGCGATGACCTGGCGGCTGCCATCCCGCAATTTCCGCTGCTCGTCGAGATTGGCATCGAAGCCGTCTTGCACGAAGCCGCCGTCGCTCTTGTTGATTGGGAGCGCGTCGGCGAGCGCGTGTGCGAGCTCTTGCTCCAATTCCGGCGGTGCCGCGCTCAACCTGACGAGGGCCCCCGACAGCTCGGTTGGCAGGCCCAACCCCTCTGCGTCCTTGTTGAGCAGCGCGGCGAGCTTGCGGGCGCCGGAGATCGCGCCCCGCACCGCGCCGAGATCGCGCGGACCGCCGCGGCGGAGAGATAGGCGCGACAAGGCGCGGGCAATGTCCGGCAACGCCTTCATCTCCTCGCGCAACAGCGATCGGAGCCGCGGGCGTCCTGCGAAATAGCCGACGGCGTCGAGACGCGCATTGATCGCGCTTGCGTCGGTGAGCGGAGCGGTGATGCGGCCGGCAAGCTCGCGCGCGCCCGCGCTCGTCACCGTCCGGTCGATGACCCCGAGCAGGCTTCCCGAGCGGGATCCCTGATTTGACCGCACCAATTCCAGGCTTCCGCGCGTCGCGGCATCGATGATGAGGAGGCTGCCTTCAGCTTCCCGGCGAGGCGCGCGGAGCAGCGGCAACTGCCCCACTTGCGTGATCTCGACATAAGTGAGGAGCGCGCCAAGCGCGGCGAGCTCCGCCTTCGCGAATTCGCCGATGCCGTCGAGCGTGGCGACACCGAGCCTTGCCTTCAATGCGCGCTCGCCGCGCGTCGAGTCGAAATGCGCACGCGGCACCGAGGTGAAGGCCGCGCCGCAATGCTGCACGGAGGTGCGCAGGAACCGGTCTCCGGCCTGATCGTCGCCGATCAGAATTTCGCGAGGGGCCAGCCTCGTGAGATCGCCGGCAAGATCCCCCTCCCGCACGATCGCCGTCAGCAATTCGCCGGTCGAGATGTCGAGCGATGCGAGCGCAAAACCCCTCTCGCCATTCTCGCCTCGCGGCGCGCCGAACAGGGCGGTGAGGAAATTATGGCTGCGCGAATCGAGGAGGCTATCCTCGGTCAGCGTGCCGGGCGTGACGAGGCGCACCACGTCTCGCCGGACCACCGCTTTCGGCCCGCGCTTCCGCGCTTCGGCAGGGTCTTCGATCTGCTCGCAGACCGCGACGCGATGACCCGTCGCGATCAGCCGCTGCAAATAGTCGTCGGCGGCATGCACCGGCACGCCGCACATCGGAATGTCCTCGCCGAGATGCTTGCCGCGCTTCGTCAGCGCGATGCCGAGCGCCCGCGACGCGATGGAAGCGTCCTCGAAGAACAGCTCGTAAAAATCGCCCATGCGGTAGAAAAGAAGGCAATCGGAGTTCGCCGCCTTGATCTCCAAATATTGGGCGATCATCGGCGTCGCGCCCTGTATGTCAGGGCCGCTTCTGTCATTTTCTGGCGCCGATGCCGGCATTCCGTCCCTCTCGCGGCAAGGCGCCGCATCGCTTGCAATCTCGTAAAGGGGGGCGGGCCTCCCCTCAAGTGCCGGTTCGGCGAAGTAGGGCTTTCCCCCCGGCGGCGCCTCCTCTAGGGTGCGCGCAAATCATCCCAAGGAGAGGCGCTATTTCACGTCCTTCGAGACGCGCCGCCGATGCGTTGCGGCCCATCAGCTTCGAGCGCGGCTTTTCCCGCCACGCCGAGGGCTCTTGCCTCGTGCGATTTGGCGAAACGCATGTGCTCTGTACCGCAAGCGTCGGCGAGCCGGTGCCGGGCTGGCTGAAAGGGACGGGCAAGGGTTGGGTCACCGCCGAATATGGCATGCTGCCGCGCGCCACCAATGAACGCACGCGGCGGGAAGCGAGCATCGGCAAGCAATCCGGCCGCAGCCAGGAAATTCAGCGCTTGATCGGCCGCTCGCTTCGTGCCGTCGCCGACCTGACGAAATTCGGCGAGCGCCAGATCACCGTCGATTGCGACGTGCTGCAGGCAGATGGCGGGACGCGCACGGCGGCGATCAGCGGCGCCTGGATCGCGCTCCACGATGCCGTCGCCTGGATGAAGGCGCGCAACATGGTGAAGGACGGGGCGCTGCGAGACCACGTAGCGGCAGTTTCTTGCGGCCTCTATGCCGGCGAGGCGGTTCTCGACCTCGACTATGCCGAGGATTCGTCGGCGCAGGCCGATGCGAATTTCGTCATGACCGGCGGCGGCGGCATCGTCGAGGTGCAGGGCACGGCGGAGATGGAAGCCTTCACGCAAGAACAATTCGATGCCCTCATGGCGCTTGCGAGGCGCGGCATCGCCGAGATCGTGCAGCTGCAGAAGCTCGCTGTTGCCTGATGCCCATTGATCTGCGGCCGGGAAATCGTCTCCTGATCGCCAGCCATAATCCGGGAAAGGTGCGGGAGATCGCAGAGCTCCTGCAACCTTTCGGCATCGACGTGGTAGCGGCCTCCGAGCTGAACCTGCCGGAGCCGGAAGAGACCGGCAGCACCTTTGCCGAAAACGCGACGATCAAGGCGCTCGCTGCCTCCAAGGCAACGGGACTCCCTGCTCTTTCCGACAATTCGGGCCTCGAGGTCGCCGCGCTTGGGGGCCAGCCGGGGATCCATTCGGCCCGCTGGGGTGGCAATGCCAAAGATTTCGGCCTTGCAATGCAGCGCGTGCAGGAAGAGCTGGAGCGGACAGGCGCGAGCGACCGCCGCGCCAATTTCACCTGCGCGCTGGCGCTTGCGGCACCGGATGGCACGGTGCAGGTGTTCGAAGGAAAGGTGTTCGGCTCCATCATTTGGCCCCCGCGCGGCAATCGCGGTTTCGGCTATGATCCGATCTTCGTTCCCGAAGGCCATACCGAAGCCTTCGGCGAGATGGACCCGGAGCGGAAGCATGCCATGTCGCATCGGGCGCGCGCTTTCGAGAAGCTGATGGCGGCCCTGAAGTGATGGCTATGCGCGAGCACAGCAACGAAGTTCATTCCCCGCTCCCCCCTTGCGGGGGAGCACGCGCGCGTCTTCAGCGCGCGGAGGGGGGTAACACCCCCCTCCCTATCCCTCCCCCACAAGGGGGGAGGGAAGAGAGCGCTGCGCTGCTTTCCCACGAACAGGAGCCGTTCGGCGTTTATGTGCATTGGCCCTTCTGCCTCGCCAAATGCCCCTATTGCGATTTCAACTCGCATGTCCGCCATGGCGGCGTCGATCAGAAGCGGTTCGTCGCCGCCTATCTCGCCGAGCTCCGGCATTTCGCTGCCCTCGCCCCATCGCGGCAAGTGACCAGCATTTTCTTCGGCGGCGGCACGCCGTCGCTGATGGAGGCGCGCACGGTCGCGGCAATCCTCGATGAGATCGCACGGCTCTGGTCCGTCTCGCCGGATGTCGAAATCACCCTCGAGGCAAATCCGACCAGCGTCGAAGCGGAGCGCTTCAGCGGCTACCGCGCCGCGGGCGTCAACCGCGTTTCGCTCGGCGTGCAGGCTCTCAACGATCCCGACCTGAGATCGCTCGGCCGCATGCATTCGGCCGAGGAAGCGCTCGCCGCGCTAGCCATCGCCAAGCGGAATTTCGACCGCGTCTCCTTCGATCTCATCTATGCCCGGACCGGGCAGACCCCTGCCGCTTGGCGCGAGGAGCTTGGCCGCGCGCTCGATCATGCCGGCGAGCATCTGTCGCTCTATCAGCTCACCATCGAGGAGGGCACGCCCTTTGCCGCGCGGCACGCCGCCGGTACTTTGCGCATTCCGAGCAGCGAAAGCGCGCAGGAGCTTTACACGCTTACGCAGGAGCTTTGCGAGAAGGCCGGCCTTCCCGCCTATGAGGTCTCAAATCACGCGCGGCCCGGCGCCAAATCCCGGCACAACATGCTTTATTGGCGCGGCTACGATTATGCCGGTGTTGGCCCCGGCGCGCACGCCCGCATCACGCGTCAGGAGCGGAAGCACGCGATGGCGACGCGGAAATCGCCGGAAGCCTGGCTGCAGGCGGTCGAAACCGTAGGTCATGGCATCGAAACAGAGGAAAGCCTGGCGGCATCGGAGGCGGCAGACGAATATCTGCTGATGGCGCTCCGCCTCTCGGAAGGCGTCGATCTTCGCCGCGTTGCCGGGATCGACGGACGGGTTCTGCCGAAGGCGCGCATCGAGGAGCTGGCTGCAGAAGGCCTTGTCGAGACGCGCGGCGACACTTAGCGGCGACACCGGCGGGACGGCTGGTGCTTGATCGGCTGCTGCTCGAACTGACCGCCTAATATTGCGCGCTGGCGAAGCTGTTCGGCGCGGGCTGGATCACCTGCGGACCGAATTCGCGCAATTGCAATATTGCGAGGCCGCGTTCGCTGGTGCCGTCAGGCAGCAAACGGAAAAGGCCGTCGACCCCCGAAAAGCCGCTTGGCCGCGTCAGCTGCGCCATGGTGTAGCGCTCGCCGCGCGGATTTTGCGACAGGGTCACGGCGAGACTGATGGCGTCATAGCCGAGGCTGGCGATGCGCGGCGGCGGGGAGCCGTAAGTGCGCTGATAGCTCGCCGAAAAATTGCTCCAGCCCTTCGGGTCCGGCGCGGCGTACCAGCCGCCGACCAGCGCCTTCTCTCGGCCGAGCGACGGCGAATCCCACTGCCCGGTGCCGAGGAACTGGACCCGCGCGCTGGTGAGGTCGTTGGAGGCAAGGAGCGGCGCCAGCGATTGCAGATCCTCCGGGCTCGCCGGCAGAAAGACCGCATCCACCCCTTGGCCCGATTTGACGGCGTTTGCCACCTGCCGCAGCGGGCCGAGCATGGCGCCGGTATCTCCGGCGGCGAAACTCGCGCGTATTGTCGTGCGGCCACCCGCCTGCGACACGCTTCGCGCGAACGCCTCCTCGGCGAGCCGGCCATAGGGCGATTGCGGAACGAGCACGGCGAAATTCCGCTTCCCTTGCGCCATGGCGTAGGAGACAATTCTCGGCACATCGCGCCCTGCAAGGAAGCTGAGGAGATAAACGCCGTCTCCGGCGACCTTCTGGTCGCTGGAAAGCGCCACCATTGGGACACCCGCCGAACGCGCGACCGGCGCCGCCGCCGTCACCTCCTGCGCGAAGAGCGGGCCGACGATCAATTCTGCGCCTTCGCTGACCGCACTTTCGGCCGCGGCCCTCGCCCCGCTTGGGCTGCCGCCGGTATCCTTCGGCACCAGCGTGATGGCCGGGTTATCGAAATCGAACAGGGCAAGCTCGGCCGCTTGCTTCAGAGCTTTCGCCACCGAGGGCGTGTTGCCTGAGCCGCTGATCGGCAGCAGCAGCGCGACCTTCACCCCGCCACCACCGCCGCCGGCCATGGGAAGCTGCGGCCCCGACCCGTCGCCACCGGAGGTGCCGCAGGAGGCAATGAAGCCGAGGGCGAGACCGGCGAAAACGAGCTTCGCCGCATGCAGGCAAGAGCCGATCTTGATCGGAAAAGACATTATTCCCTTGTCGCCAATTGCCGCCCAGATGCCGCTCGAGGGCGGTCGAAAATCCTCGGCGGCCGGAACTCAGCCCCGAGGCGGACCGAAAAGCGCCCGCAACTAAATCTCGACTGCAACTATGGCTCAATCTTGATGGGCGCCACGTCACTATATCATGCTAGGCCGGTAAAGCACACGCTACGGCCGGGAGCCTTCGTCGAGGACGAGCGCGTTCGATGCAGAAATCGCCGCAAGAGGAAAGTGTAAGCAGCGCGCACGCATCGCTTCTCCAGCGTGCGAGTGAGACGCTTGCCGAACATCTGTATGCCCCGCTTGCACCGGGGCTCTATCTCGTCGCCACGCCGATCGGCAATCTCGGCGACATTACTTTGCGCGCGCTGTCAGTGCTGGCGCGAGCCGACCTCGTTGCGGCCGAGGACACGCGCCATTCGAAGAAGCTGCTCTCGCATTTCGGCATCAAGAGCGAGTTGACGCCTTACCACGATCATAATGCGGCGCGCGAACGGCCAAGATTGCTCGCCCGCATGCGCGCCGGCTTTTCCGTCGCCCTCATCTCCGACGCCGGAACGCCGCTCATTTCCGATCCCGGTTACAAGCTCGTGCGCGAGGCGGTCGAGGCGGACCTCCTCGTGACCAGCATCCCTGGCGCTTCGGCCGCGACCGCTGCGCTGTCGAGCGCCGGACTTCCGACCGACACTTTTCTCTTCGCGGGGTTCCTCCCCCCTAAGAGCGGAGCCCGGCGCAACCGGCTGGAGGAGCTAAAGAAGGTGCCGGCGACGCTCATCTTCTTCGAGACGGGTCCGCGCATCGCGCCGACGCTCGCCGACATGGCCGCGATCTTCGGCACGCGGGAAGCAGTCGTGGCGAAGGAGCTGACGAAGCTGCATGAGGCGCATTTCCGCGGCAGATTGCCGGACCTGGTCACTCAGATGGGAGACGCCAATGAAGAGCGCGGCGAATTCGTGCTTCTCGTCGCCCCGCCGGACCCCGAAGAATTCCATGTCGAGGACGCGGCGATCATAGAGGATCTCGAACAGGCGCTCTCCCGCGAGACATTCCGCGACGCCGTGCGCAGCGTCGCCGAGCGGCTGAAGGTGAAGCGCAGCCGCGTCTACGAGCTCGGCCTCGAGCTCGAACGCAACGACCGCTAGCGATGCGGGAGCGGCGCCTCAAGGCCTATCGCGCCGGACTCCTGGCCGAAGCGACGGCCGCCCTCATGCTTCGGCTGAAGGGGCACCGCATCCTCGCGCGGCGCTATAAGACGCCGGTCGGCGAGATCGATCTTGTGGCGCTGAAAGGGAAGCGCTTGCGCTTCGTCGAAGTGAAGCAGCGGCGCCGCTTCGAAGATGCCGGCTTTGCGATCCCCACGCGTTCGCGGCGGCGGATTATGCGTGCCGCGCAATATTGGCTGGCCGGGCATCCGAGATTTTCCGGTTTCGAGATGAGCTTCGACGTCGTTCTCGCGGGACGCTGGGCCTTTCCCCGTCACCTCGCCGACGCCTTTCAGATCTAAGAGAGTGGAGCGGCCTCCGAACTCAGCCTATAAACCTCGACCATGGCCCTCAAAGTCGCCTTTCAGATGGACCCCATCGAACGCATCGATATTCGTGGGGATTCGACCTTTGCGCTCTTGCTGGAAGCGCAATGGCGCGGGCATGACGTTTTCTACTACACGCCCAACAATCTCACGCTGAAGGATGGGAAGCTCGTGGCGTTCGGCCACAGTCTCACCGTCGAGGACAAGCCAGGCGACCATTACCGCCTTGCTCATCCCCGCGAGGAGGATCTCTCCGGCTTCGATGTCGTGCATCTCCGCCAAGATCCGCCTTTCGACATGGCCTATATCACCACGACACACCTCTTGGAGCGCATCCACCCGAAGACGCTTGTGGTCAACGATCCGGTGGCCGTGCGCAACGCGCCGGAGAAAGTCTTCGTGCTCGATTTTCTCGATCTGATGCCGCCGACGCTCGTCACCCGCTCGCCCGACGCCATCCGCGCCTTCCGCGACACGCATAAGGACATCGTGGTCAAGCCGCTCTACGGCAATGGCGGGGCGGCCGTGTTCCACATTCCGCCGAGCGACACCAATCTCAACTCGCTGATCGAGCTCCTTGGTCAGACCTTCCGCGAGCCGCTGATGGTGCAGCGCTATCTTCCTGAAGTGCGCACGGGCGACAAGCGCATCATCCTCGTCGACGGCGAGGTCGCCGGCGCAATCAACCGCGTCCCGGCGCCGGACGAGACCCGCTCCAATCTGCATGTCGGCGGCACCGCGGAGCCCGTCACGCTGACGGCCAGGGACAAGGAGATCTGCGCAAGGCTTGCGCCAGAACTGAAGAAGCGCGGGTTGATCTTTGTCGGCATCGACGTGATCGGCCCCTATCTCACCGAGATCAACGTCACCTCGCCGACCGGCATCCGTCAGATCGCCAATTTCGGCGGCGCGGACATCGCCGCCATGATCTGGGACGTGGTCGAGGCGAAGGTGAAAGCGAATAGGCGCCCGCGCAAGGCCGCCGGCTAACCCGCCCGCGGGCTGAATGTTCGCTTATTGTTCTTGCGCCTCCATACAAGCTTGAGTAGAGTGCTCCGCGGGTAACGTCGCCCAGGTTGGGGGCTTTCCATGTTCGCGCGGATCACGACCGTCGCCTTCGAGGGCATCGAAGCCCGCGCCGTCGACGTCCAGGTTCAGATCAGCCCGGGCCTCCCCGCCTTTGCCATCGTCGGCCTTCCGGACAAAGCGGTGGCGGAAAGCCGGGAGCGCGTCCGTGGCGCCCTCAATGCCATCGGCCTCGCGCTGCCGCCGAAACGCATCACCGTCAATCTTGCTCCCGCCGATCTCCCCAAAGAGGGGAGCCATTACGACTTGCCGATCGCACTCGGTTTGATGGCAGCCGTCGGCGCCATTGCCCCTGACGCGCTCGAAAGCTTCGGCGTCCTCGGCGAGCTGTCGCTGGACGGCTCGATCGCCCCGGTCGCCGGCGCCCTCCCCGCCGCGATCGGTGCCAATGCCCTCGGCAAGGGGCTGATCTGTCCGCAAAGCTCCGGCGCCGAGGCTGCCTGGGCTTCCGCCGAGATGCCGATCCTCGCGCCGCAAAATCTGCTGCAGCTCGTCAATCACTTCAAAGGCCTGCAGACCTTGCGGCGCCCTCTCCCGAACGCGGATGAGCGCGGCGAGCCGATGCCGGACCTCAAGGACATCAAGGGACAGGAGAGCGCGAAGCGAGCGCTCGAGGTTGCCGCCGCGGGCGGCCATCATCTCTTCATATTATGGGCAATTAAACCAGCTTTCTTACGTACGGAGTTAGGTAGAGGCGCCAACGTGAGCTTTCGCGTCTTTCTTCGAGCTGACCTCGCCCAGTCGACATGGTACTTCTCAGGCGAGGTATAATAGCCGGAATAGGTGCCCTTTCCTTGCTCTTCGGCGTGCTTCCCCATTGGGCGAGACCTGCTTGATAGACGGCGCGGCTCGAGAAGAGGCGGGTCGTTCCGGCTCCTAACCTGCGGCGACCTTTTGACCTTCTGAGATCCGATCCCGCGCTTCACTTAGGTCTTCGCTGCTGGCTTCCGGCGACTTCTGCTCCTCAAGCGCCATCGGCTCGTATTTCAGCTCGACCAGGATAGGGAAATGGTCGGAGCCGATGTTGCGAAGACGTAGCAGCCGCACCAGCGTGAACGACGCATCATGGAGGACGTGATCCAGAGGCCATCGGAAAAAAGGGTAGTTGGCGTGGAAGGTGCTGAACATGCCGCGTCCGCGACGGGGATCGAGCATGCCGCTGATACGCTGGAAAAGCCGCGTGGTGTTAGACCAGGCCACGTCGTTGAGATCGCCGGCGATGATTGCTGGCCTGCCACTTTCCTTCACCTCGCGGCCGACGACTAAAAGTTCGGCGTCACGTTCTTCTGTATCCTGCTTTGGCTCTGGCGGCCGGGGATGAATGCCGTAGAACACTATGTGGCGGCCGGAGCCCAGCTTAACCTCTGTGCGGATTGAAGGGACGCTGTCCTCAATCAGAAACCGGACCTGCGACGCGGCTAGGTCGAGCCTCGAGAAAAGGTGCATTCCGTAGGCGTTGCTCTGAGGCTGCTTAATTGAATGCGGGTAGCTGTCATCAAGCACTCGCAAGCGCTCATCCCACCAAGCATCGGTTTCCACCAAAAGAATAATGTCGGGGCTACACTCGTGCACGAGTGCCAACAGGTCTGCGTCTCGCCGATTTTCCATCAGCACATTCGAGATCAAAATTCGGATCACCCAGGAAGGATCTCCTGGGGAGGCGTTTAGAACCTGGCGCGGCGCCAGCCGTGTGTAGGGAAAGATCCGGAAGGACTGATAGAAGAGGCTCCCGACGAGCGCGAGGCCGAAAATTGCATCGAGAGCGCTTGCTACGCCGAAATAGCAAAAGAAGATTCCGCCGACGAGTGCCAGAGCAAACGCGATTTGAACCCGAGGAAAGTCGGCAATACGAATCCACCACTCTGCACTTCGGACGTGCGACAGCGCCGTGAGAACAATTAGGAAGGACCCGAGCGCAACAAGTACTAGCTTCACGACGCTGCTCCGTTCACTGAAAGTTCCGAGACCTGTCGATGGGCCTGTTCGGCCGGAAATACACCGCCGGCACGTCAGTGAGATAAACAAAGGAAGGGGCGGCCAGATGTCCGGCACCCGTGCTGCGCTTGAGATAGGTTATTCTCGCAAGAATTGCGCCGCGTCTCTTAAGGCCTGGCGGGCCCTTCTCTCAATGTCGGCATCCGTCTGGTCTTGATTTTGGTCGGGCCCAGACGTGAAGGCAAAGCGTGCGGATACGATTATCTCGTTGCGGGTTTCATCCTCTGCTCGGAGCTCTACACACGCCAAATTTCGCACCACACGACGGCTGCTGTAAAACATTAGGGCCATAAGCCCACAGCCAACGACGATCGAGAACAGGATGCCTAGGGCCATCGCTATGTAGCCGTGAACACTCATCTCCACGTCGGCCGTTACTTGCCATCCATACACGGCCACTGCTGCAGCAGCCCCTAACACCCCGAGGAGAGCGAGGATAACGAGGATTGTCTTCACTCGACGCTTCTTATGGAGTTTTTTTTCGCGGGTCGTCGGCCGGATTGACGTATTTGATCTCCCACGGGCCAACGCTGTTTAGCTGCACGACTGAGTCCTGTTCGGCGATGGCGTAATGCGCCATTCCGGGGGACACGGCGATGAAAGCTCCAGCAGGTAAGCGCTGAGTGTCACTACGATCGGCTTTCTCACCCGTACCAAGGAGAGCTTCTCCTGAGATGACGGTGACGATCTCAGGCTTGGGATGTGTGTGCGGCGGGATCTGATAGCCCTTTGGCATTTTCAGCCGCATCGCGAAAACACCTTCTTTGGAGGGATCGCCATAAAGAACGGCAGCCTGCGCGCCGGGAGGTAAGGCCGGTGGCGCTGCTGCCCATTTGATTGCATCAGCTGTGACAGCTTTGTGCGGCTCCATGCCGCCAGCGGCGGTTGCCATCAATGCGGCAACTGACACGAAGCCTAGCCATGTGAGGTGCGTTCGAAACATTGGGTGACCTCTCAGGACTACCGATTGCCCGAAGCTCGTAAGGTATCAGTCTACACTGCGTGGGATGAATAGCGAAGAGTTTGGCGCCTGCTGCAACAGCGTCTGATTTTCTCCCGATAGGGCCGAGCCTCTAGCAACATGCCGCGCCATCATCGCGAGGTTCAACGAGGCCCGGGGCGGACCGGCTCATGCCAAGGATTTGAACTAATGATCGACGAAAAGGACCCGCGATTAAGCCCAAGCGAACGCAGTTGGCTCCGCACTCTCCACATGCGCCTGCGCCGCCCCCGGGTGGCTAACTACGAGCGGCGGCCACCAAAGCGAACAGACGCTATTCCTTCAGAGCTTCGTGAGGGTTGGGAGAATATGTTCAGCCGTGCCGGTGACGTGGACGCGGCAGAGAGCTTTTAAGCTGCGAAAGTTGCGTTAGCTAATGCAATCGCCAGCATTGAAAACGGCAGGCGCGGCTGTTTTTGGAAGCAGCTCTTTCGAAACATTCTTATCGCCGGCATGTTATGGCCCAAAGAGGCTTGGCCGCCCGGCGGTAGGAGTGCATCCGCCCATGACAAAAGGCTTCGATTACAAAGGCTACAAAATCGAGATAGCCTCGGAAAACAACGGCTTCATAGTTGAGATCGAGCCGCAGAAGTGTTCGCTGCCGCGACTCCGATGGCGGGATGCCAAAGTCGCTCAAGTGCTAACCAAGGGATAAAGCGCGGCGCATCGCTCGCGGCACCGCGAAGCTGCCGAGTTGCTGAAGCCGTAAGGAACCTGATTGCTGTGGGGGGTGTTCATTCAAACAACGCGCGGCTCAAGGCCCTCCTCCTCCTGCCGCGTGAGAAAAACAAGAAGCCCTGGAGCCCCCCTATGCTCTAGGGCTTCTTTGCGTCTACGCATCAAAAGAAGGGGGCCATCACGGACCCCCGGTAAACACATCAGTTGCAGAAATTCTTACCCTTGGGGTGTTGTCGGTTCGATACCCGGCGAGGGCTGCGGAGTGCTCATATCGACACCCGAACCATCAGAGCTCATCTTCGAAGCTCCTGACTTCTTCATGCTGTCCTGATTGCCCATCTGAGATGCGCCAAGGGACGGGTTCGGCTTTGACTTGTCGGCGGCTGAAGACCCCTCAGGCGCAGAGCTTTGCTCCTTGGCACCGGTTGAAGGATCGGCACTCGTTACGCTGCCGTCAGCCGGCTTGTTGGCCTCTGCAGCACCAGAGGATGGAGGAGCCGAACTTTGCACTTTGGCGCCACTGGAAGTGTCCGCGCTGGTGTCGGCCGCTAAAGCCGGGGTTAGTCCGAGAAGGACCGTAACGGCGGTGGTGGTTAGCAAGCGATTCATAACGCGTTCTCCTTTGGGGTTCCCAATTTTGGACCTGTAGGAAAATGAGACTCGATGAGCCGAGTAGCGGAGGAACTTTGATTGGGAGCTGGCGGTTCCTGTGGAACGCAACACAAAGGACAAGAAAAATGGGAAACGGCCCTCAGAACCCCCAAGGCGATCCTAACAAGCCGGGGCAAGATCAGCCCAACCAACCGAAGCCAGGACAGGGACAGCCTGGACCTCATAACCCAGGTCAGGGAAATCCGGGTAATCCCGGGCAAGGAACTCCTGGTCCTAGCAATCCAGGAACGGGACCTCGCAGTCCGGGACAGGACAACCCTCCCCAGCGCTAGTGCAAACGTCGCCGAGCCGAAGCCCTAATCCATCGCGACCAACTTCGGCTAAAAGCCAGATGCCGATAGTTCGCTCAACAAATTGAACCAGGGATCTCTGCTGCTTGCGGCCGCGCTATCTCCTAACTCACCGCATTTACCTAAGCAGCCACCTTACCGGGAACAGAATAGCGGCCAAGTAGGGGTGCCTTTGGGCCCAACCGTTCCAGCGCGCCTCCCGACGTCTCCTAAGGATTTCGGTCGCAATGGCTTTTTTGCGCTCTCCGACCTCAGAGTTCGCGAGATCCTGTAGCTGCTCGTCGCTGTAGTCGTGAATGTTTGACAAAGGGGGGCGTCTCCGGCCATCCGGAACAAACCTCAAGAGGCATGGGTTCCAGAGCAGTAAGTAGTTACTGAATTTTATTCTGATGGATCCGTTGGAGGTTTGGAGATGAAAACAATTCGATCCGCATTCGTTGGTTTAGCCGCTCTCGCAGCACTTAATGCCGGCGCAGTTCAAGCCCAGGATCGTGCTGCGGACGACCGCGACGATAGAACAGTCACGACAGCCGATCGCGCCGACGACGACATGGACTGGGGATGGATTGGTTTGCTTGGCTTGCTCGGGCTAGGTGGATTGGCTGGCAGGCGGCATGACCGAGTTCACTCATCCTTCGCCCCGTATCTAGGCGGTCGATGGAGCAGCTGGCTTAGTCGTCCTTCTCGCTTAAAGCGCTATTAATCAAACCTATTAAAGCTTCGGGACGATAAGGTTTCTCCAGCCAGGCTAGTGGCTGCGCGGCTGCTCCCCTTTTTTTGGTGACGTCATCCGAATGGGCCGTCGCAAATATCGAACGAATTTTGTAGTCCTTCAATAGTCGCTCGGCTGCGTGGATGCCGTCGGCCGGTCCGGCAAGCCGGATATCGACGATTGCAAGCTCCGGCATCTGATTTGCCGCTAGAACCAGAGCATCTTCCGCAGTCGCAGATACACCGACAACATCAAATCCCGCAGAGGTCAAATGGTCCTCTAGCTCCAGTGCCACGAAATAATCATCCTCAATGATAAGAATGCGTGGCGCTCGAGTAACCTCACTACCCTCGCGACCCGCGGGCCCGAAAGTGGGCTTGGCCGCAGTCCTCGTTCTAAGCGCAGAAGAACCCTGCACTCCCGTTTGAGGCGGCATCAGGCGTGATACCCAGGGAAGCGGATAACACAACGAGCCCCACCATTATTCTCCACTGTGAATGTCCCCGCGAGCTGCCTTACCATTCCCCTCACGAGCCCAAGACCTGAAGAACGTTTCCCGGAAGGATTAAGTTCAAAACCTGGACCGTGATCTTGAACCGTAAGCTCGATCCCATCCTCTAAGCGTCTAAGGCTGACCTCGATCTCACCCTCCCCTCGTCCGTTTACGCCATGCTTTGCTGCGTTGGTAAGGAGTTCGTTGAGGATCAAAGCTAGAGGCATGGATGCCTCATTAGAGAGGAACCCATCGCCCGTTGAAATTTTTATCCGGATGTCTTTATCAAAAGACTGGCGGGCAGCCTCGCAGACCGCTTCAACAAACTGTCTTTTGCTGAAGGTGCGCGGGTTCTTTTCCGTGTAGAGCAGCCTTTGAGCTGCTGCCAAAGCACCAACACGTTGGCTTGCATCACCTAAGACAGCGCGGGCCTCGGAATTTGACGTCTCCCGTAGTGACGTCAATAAGAGACCGTGCAGCATCTGCAGATTATTCTTCACGCGGTGATTTAGCTCATCGAGGAGCATACGTTGGTGCGCCTCAGACTGCTTTCTATCGCTGATGTCGATGAGCATATTCACGGCACCCACGAGCCTTCCGGCCTCGTCGCGCAAAGGGGTCGGAAACGGCACGAAGGGGACGAGCGTCCCATCAGGTTTTTCGGCAACAGCCTCCACGCCGCGCACTGGTCGATTTTCCTTTAAAGCAATCGCCATTGGGCACTGCTCAAAAGGAAGTGGCTGGCCGTCTGGAGTGCGAAGTCTGAACGTCACACACCACTCGTCCTTTCCGAGTTCCGGTTCCCGACCCGCAAAATCGGAGGCGGCTTGATTGAAGTATGTAATTCATTCCCGCCGCGTCGGTCATGTACACGGCAGCAGGCAGAGCATCCAGGACCTGCCGGAACGTCTCATCCTTGCGCCGCATTTCCTGCCGGGCTCGGACCAAGTCCGTCACATCAACGGTAAAGCATCGGGTATTGATAAACTGCCCGTTCTTGAAATTTACGCTTGAGGTAATCTCGACCTCTTTCACGGAGCCGTCGCTTGCTCTGAGGCGGGCCGGATATTTCTGTAAGCGTTCCCCCTTGGTTAAGCGTGAGAGGATATCCTCGATCACCTCACTGATCCAGATGGAACTCCGCAATATTCCGACCGATGTAATCTTCTGGCTCATAACCCAAGAGCTCGAGCTCTGCCCTATTGGCATGCAGGATGGTTCCGTCGGCAGCGACGAGGTGTAGGGCCAAGGCACCATTCTCGAAGAAGTCTTCGAAATCGTACCGCTCGACACTGGGCTTGCGTCGAAGCAAAGCTGCTCCCAAATCTGAGGGAGGATGGCATCTGCATGGTCATGTGGTCCTCCTGCTTGGTCGAGCAACTCTATGGCGTGCCGAAAATAGATATACCGGCCTCACCGTTCCATGAAGCTGTAAAAATTTCTAGGGGCAAAACCTACGCGTTGCCCGGGGATTTGCGAGGGCTGGGCCAGTCGGAAGAGGCCCCTAGGTTAGGCTTCGGGTATCTCTCTTTTGTTCATGTTATGGGCAATTAAACCTTTTTTGCCGATGAAATGTCGTTTTGGTGCAATCGACCAGGGCCTCGCCCTTTATTTAGACCCCGGTGGTCTATCCCAGGAGACCGCGCCATCTGGTGCCCTTGGTCACAGACAACCTTTCTGAGCGTGCTGTTACTCTACCTCAACGTTCGTGGTGGTTTTCGACTTCGCCGGAGGGCCCCCTGGCTCGTGCGACATGCTCTTTGTCCGCGAGGACAGTTCTTCGCCCTGCTTCACCTTCGTCTGCGTTTTTGATTTGCTCCAAGTGCCGCCCTGATCCTTCGCCTTAGCCTGCGACTTACCGTGCAGCATGTTCGAGTTTTCCTGGGTCTTCGTCGTGCTGGTGTTTTTGTCGCCACCCGCCGCTGATCCCGCGCTACCGATAGATGAAGAGGTCGTTCCATCCTCCCCGGTGGAGGTGCCGCCTGTACCAACGCTGGAGGCGGAAGTGTCGCCAGCCGCTCCGCTACCGCCGCTCCCGACCGTTCCGCTGGAATCGGTCGCTGCTCCGGTTCCAGACGTCGACGCAGTCTGAGCGTGCGCCCACGTAACATTTCCTAAAATGAACGCGGCGGTCAGCATGACCTTGAGATGTTTGATGGGCATTTGAATCTCCCTTGTTCCTCGGTCTGAAGAACTTTGTCTGGTGCCACGGGTTTCGCCGGGATCGCAAATTTTTACCAACAGCCTGAACCGGTCTCTCCGCCAATACGTTTGGTCAGGACTGGGGAGACCCACGCAAAGGCGTTTCGGCGCCGCGCAGGAAGAGTTTGAACAAAGGAGATAACAAATGAACTTGAGGCAACTGAGGACAGCACTTCTTGCTGCTACTTTCTTGACTGGCTCTGCCACAATGGTGTTTGCCCAATCTAGCAGCACCGTCGGCACTGGCGGCTCTAGCGCCGGTGGCGGCGAAAGCAGCAGCACCATCGGAACGGGCGGCTCAGCTGCAGGTGGCAGCGATGGGGACGGCTCCTCCTCTACAGTTGGAACCGGCGGTTCGAGCGCAGGTGGCGGCGAGAGTAGCAGCACCATTGGGACCGGAGGATCGGCGGCGGGCAGCGATGACAGCGGCTCCTCTTCCACGGTTGGAACTGGCGGGTCTAGCGCCGGCAGCGGTGAAAGCAGCTCTTCTGTTGGCACCGGGGGTTCCGCAGCCGGAAGCGGCGACAGCGGCTCTGCCTCTAGCGTAGGTACGGGCGGCTCTAGCGCGGGCGGAGGCGAAAGTAGCTCTTCTGTTGGCACCGGCGGCTCCGCTGCTGGCGGTAGCGACGCCGACGGCTCCTCCTCCACGGTTGGAACCGGCGGCTCTAGCGCGGGCGGAGGCGAAAGTAGCTCTTCTGTTGGCACCGGCGGCTCCGCTGCTGGCGGTAGCGACGGCGACGGCTCCTCCTCCACGGTTGGAACCGGCGGCTCTAGCGCGGGCGGAGGCGAAAGTAGCTCTTCTGTCGGCACCGGCGGCTCCGCTGCAGGAAGCGGAGACAGCGGCGCTGCCTCTAGCGTAGGAACGGGCGGCTCGTCCGCAGGAAAAGGTAAAGGCTACGGAGTGGGTGGGACACCGCCCGGTCACGACAAAGGCAAAAAGGCAGGCAAGGAGAATAAACCTTCCGGCAAGGACATGAATTAGCTCCTAACCGAGAGGCGCTTTGCGCACCGCGCGCATGGCGCCTCTCCTATCTCAGAAAGAATTCCACATGCTGGTGCTTTACATTATCCTAGGCATGCTCGCCGCTAATACCGCCGCCGCAGAGCAAAGCAGTGCCGCCGCGACTGGATCGAGCGCATCCACGACGGCCCAAGTTGATGAACGAGGGCGTCCTTGCAAAATTGTCCGTCAGAGAAGCAGTGGTGATGGCACCCTTTCAAGCCGCGTAACTGCGGGCGGCGGCAAAGTCACCGCAGAAACCAATGCTCCTAACTCTGTCACGGTTCATAGCGGCAATGGCGGTGCGAGCAGCAGCGTGACTACTGGCGGTTCTGAGAACTCGTCGGCGGCAGGTGGCCACGAGCGACGGCGACTGCATTATCACCATTCCCGAAGACGCGCCGAAGCAGCCCGGAGAGAACTAAAGGCCGCCAGAGGGGTCGGGAGGATTGAGACCGATGCGTTTGATCTCGGCTCCGCGGATTTGCAAGTCATAGACGGTGAACCACGTATCAGCATCGCTCGCTTAGAAATTCCGACTTTGGTGCCGTGCTAGCAGACCGGTACCTTAGGCTTACTCGTTTGATCCCCTCAGACGCGCGATCTATATGGTACCGAGCACCGAGTATATTTCACGTATCTGGAGAGTTATGCCAGCCGTCGCTCGCAACAACGTCCGGATCAGCGGCGCCGGTTCCACGGCGATGATGTTCGCCCATGGATTCGGCTGCGATCAGAACATGTGGCGGCACGTCGCTCCCGCGTTTGAGGACCAGTTTCGCATCGTCCTCTTCGACCATGTGGGCGCGGGCGGGTCTGACCTCAGTGCCTACGATCCGCAAAAATACTCCAGCCTCGCGGGCTACGCGAAAGATGTTGTCGAGATCGGCATCGAACTTGGATTGAAAGGCTCCGTCTTTGTCGGGCATTCTGTCAGCGCGATGATCGGATTACTTGCGTCTTTCGAGGCCCCAGACATGTTCAAGCGCCTCGTCATGGTGGGGCCCTCACCTCGCTATATCGACGATGACGGCTACGTCGGCGGTTTCCAGCAGGATCAGATCGCCGAACTTTTGGAATTTCTTGGCGACAATTACATGGGCTGGGCCAAAAGTATGGCGCCGGTGATCATCGGCAATGCCAACCGGCCAGAGCTTGGGGAGGAGCTCACCAACAGCTTCTGTCGGACGGATCCAGACATCGCCAAGGAATTTGCCAGGGTGACGTTCAGCTCTGACAACCGTTCCGACCTACCAAAGGCCGCGATCCCCGCACTTATTCTTCAATGCAGCGAGGACGTGATCGCCCCGATAGCGGTGGGCGAGTACATGCACAAGCAAATGCCGAACAGTGAGCTCACGATCCTCAAAGCCACCGGTCACTGCCCGAATTTGAGCGCCCCGGACGAGGTGATCTCGGCGATGCGTCGCTTTGTCAGATCTTGACCATATTCAAGAGGATCTGGAAGACCTCTACGAGAACGCCCCTTGCGGATATCTCTCGCTTCAGGCGGATGGGCGAATCGCCAAAGCCAATCAAGACGCTCGGCCGCTGGACGGGTTACGGCCCGAACGAGCTGATCGGAAGGCGGCTGCACGAACTTCTCAATGTCGCCGGCCGCATCTTCTACGAAACACACTTCGCGCCGCTGCTGCGGATGCAAGGGTTTTTCCACGAAGTGGCGCTCAATCTTGTAAAAAAAAACGGTGAATCCTTTCCGGTTCTCGTTAACGCGGCGGAGCGGATCGACGCGGATGGAAGGCTTCAATTCATCCGGCTCACGATCTTCAACGCGACCGACCGGCGCCGTTACGAGCGCGAGCTGCTGAACGCGCGCGACGAACTCAAGATGTTTACCGATACTCTAGAGACGCGGGTGGCGGAAGCGGTAGCCGCTCAGTTACGCAGCGACAGTGCGTTGACCTTGCAAAGGGAGGAGGCCAAGCTCCGCGAGCAGTTCATCGCAGTGCTGGGACACGACCTGCGCAACCCTCTCGCGTCTATCGCTGCAGGTATACGGTTAATTGACAAATCGAGCTCGGAGGATCGGGTTCATTCTGTTGTTCTCACGATGCAGAAGAGCGTTATACGAATGGCAAGCCTGATCGACAATGTGCTCGACTTCGCGCGTGGGCGCCTCGGCGGAGGCATAAACCTGACGCTGTCCGCTCAGCCGCTTGGGCCAACGTTGCAGCAAGTAGTCGACGAACTGCAAACCGTTTATCCGGAAAGGATCATCAAGACGAGGTTTGAATTGACCAAACCGGTATTGGCCGATCCGATACGCATCAGCCAGTTATTTTCTAATCTCTTGGGTAACGCCTTGACGTATGGGGCGGAGGGCGAGCCTGTGACGGTCGTTGCAAAAACCGAAGAGCATTTCGAGCTTGCCGTGTGGAATAAGGGAAATCCGATTCCAACCGATGCGATGGAACGCCTGTTCTCTCCCTTTTCGCGGGGCGAGGTGCGGCCGAGCCAGCAGGGTTTAGGTCTGGGCCTTTATATCGCCTCCGAAATTGCCAAAGCGCACGGCGGCAGCATTGAAGTGACGTCGACACTCGACTTGACGTGCTTCACTCTAAGATTGAAACTGGAGCTTGAGCGCTCGGTTAACGTGCCCGACATCCGCACATAGCCAGTTCGACCCAAAGTAGCCGAGGGGAGTGCGGCCGACCGTTCATCGTGCCGTGCGGATTTACCCGCTATGCGGCAAAGTCACCGCAGAAACGAATGCACCTAACTTGTCACGGTGCATAGTGGCAATGGCGGGGCAAGCAGCAGCGTGATTACTGGCGCCTCTGAAGGCTCCGAGGGGCAAGCAGCAGCGTGATTACTGGCGCCTCTGAAAACTCGTCGGCGGCGGTGGCCACGGGCGACGGCGACTGCATTATCACCATTCCCGAAGACGCACCGAAGCAGCCCGGAGAGAACTAAAGGCCGCCAGAGGGGTCGGGAGGATTGAGACCGATGCGCTTGATCGCGGCCCCGCGGATTTGCAAGAAATGGGAAGTTGCAGAGCGAGGGTGCCATTAAAAGGCGGCCAAATGCCAAATGTTGGTGATGTGCTGCACATCAGCGCATGTTGCGAGGGGGAGGTCAAAACCGCTGCCGAACTATTTAGTCGCCCGCGATTGAAGTCAAAACGGTAAGGGCTGGACCGGAGGCCTTTGACATGCTGACGGACGGCAGAGGGATCGGAGATCTGCGTAATACTGTTTGGCTTTAGCTTCCTTGCCGGAGAGTTGGGCGGCCCGTGCCGCACCTGCCAAGCCGTTGAGGCGATTGGGCGCGTCAGCAAGAGCCCTCTCAAACGCAGCCAATGCCTCCTCTGGACGTTCGATCTCAAGTAGAAGATCACCGAGCTGCTCACGAGCCGGAAGAATCGGGCCGGGGGTAACCGCATGCTTCCCAACTCGCTCCTCAAGTTCAGCTGCCTGTGTTAGGAGTCGCATCGCCTCTTCCGGGCGACGTTCAGCAAAAGCGAGCCAGCCTGTCGCAGCTAAGCGCATCGCTTCGAGTCTTCCTGCCCAGTCGTATGGGCCGCGGGGAGGTTTGTCCGACAGGACTACTTGGAGGTCGGCGAGTTCGTGCAAGGCGTCTTGCGCCGGCTCTATGTTGCCAAGCCGGGCGTTGCCGAGAGCCTTGGCATAGTATGTGTTCGCCCTGGCATAGGGATAATTCTCCCACCGAAGCTCCACAGTTGGCAGTTGCAATGCTGAAGCGGCATACCAGTCCCGTCGCTCCACGGCATAACGCGCCGGCCCTGTTACCAGTGCATGTGCAGCAGCGAAGTTCGGATCGTCGATGCTTTGCACGCTCATCATCTTTTTGACAATCTCCAACGCCCTGGCGCCCTCTCCCCGCTGGAGATAGGCGTATATCAAATAGTCGCTAGCGTGGAGCTGCTCGAACGCGACAGCACCTGGATCGGTTCGCGCCGTCTGCTGGGTGGCAACTCGCGCGACGGCAAGATTCGAAGAGATCGACTCCTCCCACAAACCAAGCCGTGTGAAAATATGGGAGGGCATGTGAAGAGCATGTGGGGAGTCCGGGGCGAGTTTCGCATAAATGCGGGCTGCTGGCAGAGCCAGTTCCGCCAGTTGCGGATAGTCGAAGGCATGGATTAGGTAGTGAACGATACCAGGATGCCCTGGATGCTGAGGCAACAGTCGATTCAGAATTTCCCCCGCCTCTTTTTCACTGGTATGGCTCGGATCGTTGGATTTCCGCGTAGCGAGAAGGGCGAGGGCATAAAAAATAGAAGCTTCGTGATCCTCCGGATAATCGGCGGCCAGCTTTTGCATCGCCGTTTTATAAGCTGTTGCCCGATTGATGTAGGAGGTGGAGTCGGCATCGCGGTAAATGATGTTTATTGCAGCAATGTAAGCATGCTCGCGAGCCGTTCTGGCGCCCTGTTTTGCGGCATGTTCAGCAGCGGCGCGGCCGGCGGACATGTCGGTCGGCGTGGGCTGGTCCCAATACTGGTGGAAGTAGGTCATAGCTACGCCCCACCAAGCCATTGCACAGTTCGGGTCTTGGTCTGCGATAGCTAAGAAGTCTCGGCGTGCGGGCTCGTAGCCAAAAGAATGAAGCTGCGTGACCGCGCGATTGAATTCACTTTGCACCGAGTTGCAGCTTATCGGAAAATGCACTGCGGTGAGGGCTTCCGCGGTATGGAAGTGCTCATGCGCGTCTTGGCCAAACGCTGTTTGGGCTACCAAGAGAGCCCCGAGAAGCGATACAAAAAGTCTGCCTGCGGTCATAATCACGCTCTGAGTTGACCCGGCGCCTAGCTCATTGTCGGCCCCTAATTGACCATTATCCGTTTAATTGAACTGCCTGGTCAACGGGAATGGAGCGCACGAGGATGCTCACATGCAGACGCCGGCGAAGCCGAGGGTTGCTATCCTCTCAAAGTTCGCTCGCACCTCGAGTTTGGGGTAAAATCCCGCCAAGGGCTCAGCTTGGCCGCGAGAAAAGCGTGGACCTCAGCTGATTTTGAAGGCTGCTTGTTGGCCAATTAAGATCGGCGGCAGGACGCCCGGCTGGATGGTGCTGCCGTCGACTGACGAACCGAAGTTCCCCTGGGGAAAGGGCGGGCTGAAGCCGGCTTTTGGAACTAGCATTGTAAGTGAACCTCATGCGAGGAACCACCCGGCATTGCCTTGCCAGCAATGCCTTGAGGTGTTGCCATTGTGCTCTGCGTGTTCACGGCGGGAGCGTAGGGCTCATGCGTGGTGGATACCGTCATCGCCTGCGATCACCCTGGCTTGTCATCGGCAAGCCCCTGTGTGGATCTCCCGATTGAGGCTGGCCACGATCTTTGTGCACAATAGGCGTCCCGCTATCCCAGGAATCGGTTTGAAGCCACTTCATTCACTTGACGCCGACCTCAAACTCAAGAACGCCAAAGAGACAGATAGCGGTCGGCGCAAACGTTTAGCTGTGCGGCAAGGATTTTTGTTCGAAGTGCAGAAAAGTGCCTGCGAACCCATGCTGATCCCCTCGACAACACCAAACATCGGCCGAACGAGCGCTGAAAGCATCGGCTGATATTAGTTGCTGATACGCGACTGAGCCCCAGCTCTTTGGCCGGCACCCCGACAGCATCTCGAGCGCGGAGGCGCCTATGCGGGGGGTCCAAGCTCTCAAAGTGACGTTCATTAGGAGGTTTAGGATGGCCCTCACTAAGCTGCTCGGAGAAAATAAGGTCATGTTTATAGCTGCTCTGTTTGGAACTGCTCTGTCGGTGATGTCACTCTCCACCGCTTGGGCTCTCCCTGCCTCGCCGGCATCAAATCTGCCCGGACGTATCCGCCTCAAACATGCTCGAAGATGAGTACCGCGACGGCGGGCGTTACGGTGATGGACGACGCGGTGATGATTGGCAACGTGATCGGGATGGGCGACGCCATGGCGACTGGCGGCGCGATGGTGATAGGAGGCCCGGTGACTGGAGAGGCCACCGTCACTGGAGAGGTCATGGTCACTGGAGAGGCCACGGTGACTGGAGACGCTACGGTCATTGGCGTGGCTATTATTATGGTGGACGCTACTGGCGTCACCGCTATTACTACCGACCCCATTATTGGGGCGCATGCTTCAACGTCGGGCCGGTGTGGTACTGCGACTGATTGCTAATGTTGGGAAGGAGATCGCCATCCCGGTTCCGAACAGGATCGCACCGACAATTACACCACCGAAGGGGGCCTCAGGAGTTTGGAACTTATAGCGACCTGGAGCGTTTAGGTGTGCTGCCCAGGCGTTTGCGCGGCTTACAGGTATTGGGGGGTCACACATGTCACGACAGGTTCAAATCGGACAGTCAACATTTGGCTGCCCCTGCCACGCGTGCGCTTTCTTCCACAGCCGCGACGAAGAATACGAGTTGCTCCTACCTTTCTCAAAATCCGGAGAGGAGGCCGGAGACCGGTTATTTCAGGTTGTCGACAAGGCCCATCTCGCAGAGCGCCGTCAGCGACTTGCCGCCGGCGGTGTCAACGTCGAGCAAGCCGAACGCGAGGGACAGCTAGAACTGCGTCCTTGGGAGGATGCCTATCTGCGGCGGAACCGCTTCGATCAAGACGCAATGCTGGAACTCATTCAATCTGTCCTGAATAACGGCCGGGCTCAGGGCTTCGGGATGACACGACTTTGGGCCAATATGGAGTGGGCCCTCAACGATCTTCCCGGAGTGCACGATATCGTCGAGTACGAAACCCGGTTGAACAAGTTTCTTCCCAACTATGATGACGTGGTCGTGTGCACATACGATCTCAATAAGTTTAGCGCGCCAGTCGTCATGGACATCATGCGTACCCACCCCCAGGTGATTGTCGGAGGTGTCCTGCAAGAGAACCCGTTCTACGTACCCCCCGACGAATTTCTAAGCGAGTTGAGCCGTCGTACCCATTGATTGGTGCGTTATGGTTGCTACGCGAGCTCTGCCGCAGAATGACCGGCTAGAAGACACTGAAACGGAGTTGCGACGATGCTTGCGAGACATCGTCGCATTATCCGGCCTCCCTGGTATCTGGATCAATGCAAATGCTGAGCAGGTAGCGACCAGCCTAGCGCAGCTTGTCGTCAGTATTCTTGACGCAGACTTTGCATGCGTCTCTCTTCCCGATCACGCGTTGGATGTGGTCCAATGTCACAATCGCACCACCTCAACTCCAATTCTTCTTACCGACCTGACGCCGGATTGGCGCAAGGCGAATGTGCAATTTGAGTTTGACCATCCGAGAGAAGGTTTACTGTATGGCTCTTCTGTGGCTATCGGAAAAGAGCCGAGTTCGATACTGGTGGCTCTGTGTCGCCGATTTGGATTTCCCACAGAAACCGAGCAACTGCTCCTGCGCGTTGCCGCCAGCCAAGCCGCCGTTACAATTCAACGTTGGCAAACGGAACAGACTTTGCGGTCTGAAATTCTGCGGCGAAAGGAAATTCACAGTCATCTTCGCTTGCTTCTCGATTCCGCTGCGGATGCCTTCTATTCCGTCGATTGCGAAGGCACAACGACACTTTGCAATGCCGCCTGTCTAAGAATGCTCGGCTTTAATCACGTTGATGAGGTGATTGGGACGAGAATTGACGACATCATTCACCGCACTCGTCCCGATGGTTCACGCTATCCAGACACAGAATGCCCCATGAATCTCGCCACGAGAACGGGCGAGCATGCGCATCGCGATAATGAAATATTCTTTCGACGCGATGGGTCCAGCTTTCCGGCTGAGTATTGGGTTCGGCCCATAAAACGCGATGGTCAACTGCAGGGCGCGATCTGCACTTTTCTCGATATCAGCGAACGTCGTGCCGCCGAGAAGGCCGTGGCCGAGCAAGCTCGTACCCTTGAGATCCTCAATAGCACCGGAAAGACAATTGCTGCCGAGCTCGACTCAAAGACAATTGTTCAACTTGTCACAGACGCTGGGGTCGAACTTACGGGAGCCGAATTCGGCGCCTTTTTCTACAATGTGATCAACCAGGCCGGTGAACAATACATGCTCTACGCGCTCTCCGGCGTAGATCATTCCGCGTTTGAAAAATTCCCCATGCCGCGAAACACTGGGGTCTTTGCTCCCACTTTCAAAGGAGAAGCAATCGTCAGGTCCGACGATATCACCAAAGATCCGCGCTACGGAAAGAATAAGCCGAACTCCGGGATGCCCAAGGGTCATCTCCCGGTTCGAAGCTATTTGGCGGTGCCGGTTAGATCCCGTGGCGGCAATGTGCTGGGAGGGCTGTTCTTCGGTCACTCCAAGCCAGGAGTCTTCACCGAGCCTATTGAACGAACCATCGTCGGAATTGCGGCTCAAGCTGCCATTGCAATGGACAATGCCCGTCTATTTGAGGCGGCGCAGCGCGAGATCGAGGATCACAAGCGGACTGAGCGGGAACTCCGACTCAGAGGTGGAGAGTTTTCGGCCTTGGCCGACAACATCCCAACCCTGTGTTGGATGGCTTATCCGGACGGACATATCTTTTGGTACAATCGCCGTTGGTATGAATACACCGGGATGCCGCCGGAGACGCAGGAGGGGTGGGGCTGGGAATCGGTCCATGATCCGAAAGCTTTACCTGCCGTTCTGGAGAGGTGGCGACACTCAATCGCCACCGGCGAGCACTTTGAAATGGTCTTTCCCCTAAAGGGGGCCGATGGAAAGTTTCGACCGTTTCTCACGCGAGTCGTCCCCATTCGCGACGACGACGGACAAATTCTGCGCTGGTTTGGTACCAACGTGGACATCAGCGGGCAGCGCGCCACCGAAGAAGAGCTGGAACGGCGAGTAGCAGCCGCAGTAGCTGAGCGTGATCAAGTTGAAGCTGCGTTCCGCCAATCGCAAAAGATGGAAGCGATTGGCCAGTTGACCGGCGGGGTCGCGCACGATTTCAACAATCTCCTAACGGTTATCCGCTCCGGTATGAACTTGCTTCGCAAGCCCGGGCTGCCAGATGAAAAGCGGCGCCGATACATGGATGCGATCAGCGAAACTACGGATCGGGCGGCGAACCTAACATCGCAGCTCCTTGCATTTTCACGGCGACAGCCACTCAAAGCGTCGGTGTTTGACGTCGTGGAGATTGTACGGCGTACGGTCGAATTTCTCCGACCGGTGGTCGGGGCGCGGATCGAGATCAGAACGGAATTCGCTTGCGCGAGCTATTTTATCCACGCTGACTTAAATCAATTCGAGACCGCTCTGATTAATGTCGCGGCTAACGCGCGCGATGCGATGAATGGTGAAGGCGAAATCTTGATCGCAGTCTCCCCGCAATCGCAACCAGGTAGCGAGTCCGAATCGAACGTTATCGAGATAGCGCTTGTCGACCAAGGCAAAGGTATTGATCCCTCGCATCTCGACCACATTTTCGAGCCTTTCTTCACAACCAAAGAGGTAGGAAAGGGGACGGGTCTTGGACTGTCGCAGGTCTACGGATTCGTCAAACAGTCCGGCGGAGACATCCAAGTTGAGAGCAGCCTTGGAAGGGGGACCAGAGTGACCCTCCGGTTGCCGATGGCAGATCCCGGTCTGCGGCCCGCACCGAGCATAGAAGTCCCATCAACTCCTGAGAGGGCCATCGGAGGCGGTCACGTACTCATCGTGGAAGATAATCGGGAGGTTGGAGAATTTGCGCTGCAGTTGCTGTCCGATTTTGGCTACACGACCACTTGGGCCGAGAACGGCGTTGAGGCTCTACGCCTCATCGAAGGCGACGGTGAGGAATTTGACGTCGTCTTCTCCGACGTCGTCATGCCGGGAGGCATGAGCGGAGTAGATCTGGCCAACAAGCTGCGGCGGCTTCGACCGGCGCTCCCCGTGATTCTGACGTCCGGCTACAGCGATGTTTTGGCCGAAGGTCAGGGCAGCGACTTCGAACTGCTACGTAAACCGTATTCAGCTAAATCTTTGTCGCGGCTTCTGCGGAAAGCAATGTCAGCTAGGTCGAAGAGGCTTACTCAGGCTCATTCTAACTAGAATATCTTTACACGCCGAACTGCGACGGCTTTGGCGTGAAGCTTGCCGTCGCGCACGCGAGGTCGCCAAGGGGGATTGCGCAAGCCTATGCCGACGGATGGGGGGTCGTCGCTTGCTCGGAGGCGGGCCGGATATTTCTGTAAGCGTTCCCCGATGGTTACTGTGTTAAAGGCCGCGACTGCCGCCGCCCCGAGGAGGCGCTATGCAGCCGGAAAGGCTCAAGCCACAGGGAACTCAATTTCCTTCGGTACGTCGAACACACGCGGGGATGCAATGCCCTGCGAATTGCCCGCGTAGAGGAGGCCCTGGAGACCCACTCCGGGGCTTCCGGCCAAGCGCAACCGGGTTTAGGAAGGTCTTCGCTTCTTGGCGGCTTCAGGTATGCCGTAGCTCCCATTGGCAGCGCTAATGAGGCCTCGGCGATCGGCCACCTGTATCCGCCCTCTCAACAAGCGGACGAAGCCTTTCCGACACAGCTGATTCAATGACACGGTTACGCCTGCTCGCCGAACGCCGAGCATGAGCGACAGGAATTCATGCGTGAGAGGGACCTCGTCGCCGCCCAGACGGTCCTGCGCCATAAGCAGCCATCGCGCGAGGCGCTGTTCCAAGGAAGCCGTACCGTTTGAAAGCGCCGTGTGCGCCGTCTGGATCATGAAGGCATGCACGTAATTGAGCATCACCGTGTGCAACGTGCGGCTCTTTTGAATGCCATCGCGCAGAGCTCCGGAGGAGATCCGGGAGCCGTTCCCTTGAACTTGGATGAAGGTCTCGTTGGGAGAGCGGTCGTTACCGGTCACGATCGCCAGACCCGTCATGCCTTCGCGGCCAATGATGCCCACTTCGAGGCGGTGACCGTTCTTTGCACGGGCAACGACGGAACCAAGCCCGGACTCGAGAAAGTAACTGTATTTTATCGGTTTGTTTGCTGGCTCGAGGACTTTCCTCAAGCCCAATGCGACCGGCTCGAGGTGAGGCGCAATCAAGCCAAAATCATCGGGCGAGAGCGCGCCTAAAACTTGGTTCCGTTTGAAAGTGGAAGCGGGTTGGAAGTCCATGCTCTGTCTCCTCCCCCTAATGGGTGGGCAAGAGCACGAATAGCTGACTCCCGGTCGCCTGCGCCCAGGCTGTGTGGCAAGCGATAACTAAGGTTAGGCCCTTTCTTCACCATTAGATACTCAAAGGCCCGATTTATTTTATTGGTTTCATGCGAATGCTTTCGTACATTTGTACGGAACTGAGCATTTCCTGAGGTGTTGAGATCTCTGCGACTTCATCGTGCAGGGCCTGCTTCTCGGCCCGAATACGGAGACGGGTTGGACCACAGCCAAACACTTGCCCCCGTCGTCCTCGTCGTCGAGGACGAATGGCTCATTCGCGACCTTATCGCGCATTATTTGCGGACCAATGGCTGTCGTGTGATCGAGGCAGCAAGCGGCGAAGAGGCAGTCTCCTATATCAACGGCAAAGACCAGCAATTGGATGTGCTCTTCACTGACATCCGACTCGGAGGCCAGCTGAATGGCTGGGACGTTGCCGAACGCTTTCGGGCGCATAGGCCCAACATTCGTGTCCTCTACGCTTCAGGCTATTCCATCGAGCCGCCGCGCAACGTCGATCGCAGCGTCTTCTTTCCCAAGCCCTACCGATTAGAAGAAATCCTCGACGCCTGCCTCAACACTTTGCCTAAAGGTTTGCACGAAGGTGCTAAAGCGCCACCCATAACTTGAGGGCATAAAAAAAGACCTGAGTTCGAACCGCAGGCCTTTTATCTCAATTAGGCGCTACGAAGACGGTTGGGCGATCCAGCCTTGGCGGCGGCTTGCTCAACGGGCTTGTAGGCGTTGCGCGCCAGACCGGCATACATCTCGCCGAGCTTGGCCCACTGAGCAACATAGCCATCATATGCCGTTTTTGCGTATTCAGACTGAATCGCTACAACCTGTTCAAATGACTTCGCACCGAGCAGCTGCTCGAAAGCGCGAGTTCTGGCTAGGATTTATTGCACTGCACAAAATGTACAGGTGGGTTCGCTGTCCGCCATATCATGGACAATCATCCCCCCTCTGCATGCGTTTTGAACGGATAGAGAATGGCTTAACCGTTGGAATTTTTGTGCCCAGGCTGAGCTTTTTCGTGTTCATCGCCAACCGTCGAGGATAGAACCGGGGGCGCATGTTCGAATTCACGTGTAAACGGGTTCCGTCACTTAAGGAGATTATAAGCGCTGTTGCGGGAAAAGTAGATTCATGGTGGCTACACTCCTAAAGCCGATCGTAGCCCGGGCCCAAATCCTTAACATTAAATTTCGTTAATGTTGGATTCTGAGGGCGAAACGCGACTAAATACAAATACACCACAAGCGTAGCGCGGCGATCCACTGCAGTTTCTTCGCGCTGAATTTGCGGTATGCTTCCAAACTCTCAACACGACAGGTTTTGTATTGGTCTATTGTTCGTCTTCCCTGGTTTCGACTTTGCGCTTCCTACCCCAATTCAATGTCTCGGGCTGGTCGTCCGTTTGCGCGCTGACTTTGAACCTGCAGAAGTATCTGTTTTGTCACGGCTTTTTGAGCAAAATCGACGAGTTTCTAGCTAAGCAGAATGTGCAGCATTTTCTGAAGCTGCTAAACCGGCAATGCTATGGAAATCACGCTCGTCGCAGGCACCAAGCGCGACTAAAAGTAATTCCAATTGTCGAAAAGGACGAGCTGGGGCACTTCCACGTCCACGCTGCAATTGAGCCACCAGCCCATATGTCCCCCGTCCAGTTTGAAGGGGCGGTCCGAAATTGTTGGTCGAAAACCGATTGGGGCTCGGGCAGGGGTGTGTGCGCCTTATTCGATGTAGACCAAACGTGGATTTCCTACATTCTCAAGTTCAGGCAGAAGACTGGCTTTGAAACTTGGGGTGACTGCATAGACTGGGATTAATTTAACAATCCAATTACCGGCACCTAGTTGTCTCTTTGGCCATCCTAAAGGGTTGGGGATCAGTCGTAAAATATTTAACTGTCGATGCAAAAGCCTTTTGCAGCCTAGTATTGAGTATTGTCCAAATTAGCTATTTAAGTATTATAATCTGCAGTAGTCCAAATATGTGTTATTGACGTAATTCGTTAATGCCAAAAAATATTATGTTCTATGGCCACAGATGAGCTAAGCTACTTAGTATTAATAGATTTATTGCTTAAAAACATCATCAGTATTTCAAAATTCTAAGCAAGACAGGAACAATTAAGCCGAACGCCAAAAATTTATTCGGAATTTCCAAGCACTCGACTTATGCGTAGACTGAAATTCTAGAAATAGTACGTCCGATCCTCGCGCTTTCAGTAAAAATTTGGAAAATGAAGAGGTGAGGGTAAGCTTCGAAGCGTTTTTTTCTTCTGACAGCGTTACAGTTTAGTGGGGTGAAAGGTTACGCAGTTCGCTGTGCTGCTGGCCCAAGGTTTTTCGAACGCTTAGCCTTTTAGTGCTTGCGACCTCAAGAAATCCTTCCCTACTCCACAGCGGGGGCTCTCTCCCCGATGTACTTGGCAAACAGGGCTTCGGACTCGCCAAGTGATGGGCTTTGAGCCGTAGCTGTACCCATAGCCACGACTAGCAAAAGCAAGCAGATGAGCGACTGCAACCTCATGCGACGCTCCCACGGCGTGGAATTTCCAATTCTACTAAAGAGATTACACCAATTCCACCGCTTGCCGCAGCATCTCGTCGGAGACATCGCAATAAAGTGCAGTGGTCGAGATGTGCTTATGGCCCATGAGCTGTTGGATGGTGCGCATGCCAACCCCCTGCGAATTTAGCCGCGTGGCATACGTTCTGCGCCCCGAATGAGATGATGTACGAATGCCGGCTAGCTGATAAACGTGCTTAAACAGCATCGATAGCGTCACATTCGAAAATGACTTCCCGCCTCTCTCGGACGGAATAAGGGGGGCCTTAGGCTGAAGCGGTTTGCGCTTGTCAAGATAGCGGCCCAGCTCAGTCTGCGCTCGCTTCGACACTACTACGGTCCTGCCTTTGTCTCCCTTGGTTTGGGCTGGACTCAGCTTTATCTCGCGGCGAATCTCCCCCTCTGAAGTTGCCACGTCGCTAATTTTAATCGCCGCAATTTCACCAACCCGCATTCCTGCATAGATTGATAAGGCAAAAGCGGCTCGATTCCGGTCCGCGTTGCGGGTGCTTTCTATGATTCGGAAAACTCGTTTTACTTCTGTCTCGGTGAGAACAGTAGCCTGGGGCACCCGCGATACTCCTATAAAATTCGATCAATAGTAGTATAAATTCATTTCCTTCTTCCGGCTAGCTAAGTTTGGTTCTCATTTTGGCGATTTTATTCAAGCTGATAGTCTGACTCCATTAATAATTACATATTTATTAAGGTGGTTGATTTGCCTCCTGCAAACTGCACTGCCGATAACACCTATCCGGCCGATGAGGCCACCGCCGTGAAGAAGCTGGAGAACACCCTTTGCTGGCGGGCCAGCAATAATCGGGTTCACCGCTCCCAGTTGCACCGCACGCTTCGTGTGGCTTACAAAGGCGTGGCACATGGCTCACCGCATCCGCGGAGCGAAGCGCGAGGGCACGCTTTGCTCTTTTCGCTAGGCTTTTGTAATGGGACTCATCGGACTCGTGACGAACGTTCCTGTTAATAAAGAAGTTCTCGTTTGGGCCAGAGAACAAAGAGGCCTCACTGCTCAGCAGGCGGCTGAGCGTTTGGAAATCCCTGAGTCAGAACTTGATGAACTTGATGCGTGGGCTTCGCCTTCCTACCGTTGGCGAGCTTCGCAGGGTCTATGAAATGGCACATGTGCCACTTCATAGGTCCATTCGTCGGCTACCGATCTCCGAGATCTTGAAAGAAAAGTGCGTCTTGCTGCGCTTCAATTCTTGACAAAAGATGGGTCGATCTCACCCGGACTCCTGAAAGTGACTTGAGGTTTCGGGTAAAGGCGCCGACTTGCTCATAGGCCGCCGATAGAATCTCATCGTCATTCAGACAAGCAGCGTCCACTTCCACAGCTGCTAAAAGTGAGAAGCCACCCGTTTTAGCGGCCACGCTGGTTTTCATTCGTTCTACGTCAGACCGCATGAAGGGCCGAGGCTCCTCTGCAGATAAGTAACGGGCTGAGAATCTCTCGAAATCTTGCTCGTCTAGCTTGACGATCTCATGCAGGGTCGACCAAGCGTCGACGCCAAGATGCCTGAGCTGTTGTTCGTGGTCCCGGATTCGCTGAGAGTCTCCTACTTTCACCAGCTTGCGAGCGGTAGAGTAGCTAAGGCTAAAATGGGCATGTAAGACCCTGAAATCCTTTTTTGAGAGGCATTTCTCGGCCTGAGCAAACTCGCGGGCAATTTCGAGCCCAGTAAGACAGACTTTCTCGATAAGTGTGGCGATTGGGGACTTGAACTCGCAAATAGAATTTTCATCTAAATCTATTGCCATAAGAATAACCTCGCAATATTGTTGAACTTATTGCGACATTAACTCCGCTAAACCGGAATAGCAAGCTTTAAAATCAAGAATTAAAGGAACGGAATTTTTATCAAAAGAATTTCTCACAAATACTACAATTTATTCTTTCAATTATCAATGGAAGGTCGACCATTCTTCTGATCAACTGAGATAGGAAACCGTTCTTCGGAGGCAAAAGGGTCGTTGGAACTAGGGTACACAGCTTGAACAGCACCCCCATGTTTGAAGGATACCAAAAAGAACGGCAGGTGTTCTGCTGCGTCCTCTAACCTTTTCCGAGCAAGTGCAGCTCCTGCTAAATCATCATGATCCTCAAGCCAGCTAATGCGGTCTCGCACCAGCGGGCCAGATCCATGGGACGCTATGACTAAGTCCGCTACGAGGGATTGGAGCCGAGACGCGATTAGCGAGCGGAGCTTGTAAGTGTCAGCGTCGCCTGACCGCTGCAGCTTCTCAATCAGCGACTTGATGTCTTCTTTGCTTTCGTAAAAGCCGGTCAATTGCGAACTTAGATGATCCTGTTCGCGTCGTGTTTTTGCGACGAGATCGAGCAACTCCAAGCGTTGTTTTGCCAGGTCTTCGACTCTTCGGCTGACAATCTCGGTGGCCGCCTCCACAGATGCGCAGAGGGCAATTGTCCTCTCAATCTGCTGTTCGCATGACGCCAATCGACCCTCTAGCGCCGAAAGCTCGTTGGATAGCTCTCGCCGCCGCAACGCCTGCGTTTCAGATTGCACTAGTGAAGCTAGATCGACCTCCTCGACAAATGCGAGGAATGATGCCTCGAAATGATCATACCGCCATCCACTGCTGGTGCAGCCCAACCCTCGCCTTTCAGAGTCACAAACAAGATAAGTACCGCCCTTCGGCCGGGAGCCCTTGTTCACGAACATCATGGCCGAGCCGCAATAAAGACAGCGCGCTAGCTTGGAAAAGAGATTGCTTACCCCGGATCCTCGTCGTCCACCTCCGCCCGTGCGCCGCTGAATTCTCGCGTTCTGTGCCCGGTAAAACAGCTGTTCCGAAATAACCTGCGGAAAGTATCCGCTAATCGGATTCCCTTCGGGGACCCGCTTGCCATTCGTAAGGCTGCACGGCTGGAACTCACCAAGGACGGCGCGACTGCTAAGAATTTTCGCAATGGAAGATGTGCGCCATCCGCGCGCTCTGCCAAAGGGCGGAGTGGCGGCTCTGTTGAAGCGTCTAGCAATTGAATAATTGCCGATCCCTGCTGCGCTCTCTTCAAAAATTTGTCCTACGACCTCTGCTCGCTCGGAGATAATTCGAAAGCTTCGCCTATCTTCTGACAGTTTTAGCCAACCCGGACACCGAGCCGTAAGCTTGCACTCGGCAACCCTTTCCCGCTTGTTGGCCCAAGCAGCTTTGACACGATAACTTTTGGTGCGTGATTCTTCATGCGCCCGGCTAAAAGCGACTACCGAGAACAGAAGATCGGCGATGTCGCTCTCTGAGGTATAAGTCCGTTCGTCCGCCAGCGTGACTATTCTCACCCCGGCATTGATGATCTGTAGGAAGAGGGTCAGACCCTTGGA
Organism: uncultured Alphaproteobacteria bacterium; assembly: GCA_963786425.1. Lineage (GTDB taxonomy): Bacteria > Pseudomonadota > Alphaproteobacteria > Rhizobiales > Methyloligellaceae > Methyloceanibacter. Next base: position 302,542 of record CAWAZB010000004.1, read on the forward strand.
TAGTTCTTGGCGGCTGAGTCGATCGAGCAACTCGATCAGCAAAATTGACCCCGGTTCGACCTTTCCATTTTGGATTGCCTGAAGAAATCTTCCCAGCGCTCCACCGGTGGCATTCGCGCCTTTGAATGCAGAAACTCCGATGTCCCTGAGCTGATCCTCTTCGAGCAGCTCCCATCCCATTCGGGAGGCGTACGCATGCGAGGGATCATCCTGGCGACGTAGACTATCACCTTGCAGCTGCGCCTGCGTGGACATGCGCAGATATGAGTAAGCTCGCGGCATCGGTGGCTTAGAACTTTTTCCGAGTGGATGAAACGGCTCTCCTGGCTGTAGCCTCCGTCACAGAAGCTGAGCGAGCAGCTTTTTCTGCCTCTTTAGCCAAGCGCTTCGCCCAAGCCCTCTCATCGGATGCCAAAGCCTTCAAGTACGAGGCCTGCTCTTCAGGAGCTCCCTATGTAAGCCCGGGTGCGCTTTGAAGGGCTTGAATCGGCCAACCTGAGAGGACGACTTGTAAAGTTTGAAAGGAAGAGGGCGCGATTTCGCGACATCTTTAAGGCCTTGTTCGTGATCAGCAGTTTTGTTTGCAATAGTCATTTCGGGTTACCTCCGCATTGTTGATGCCTGGGCCCTTTAACACTGTTGTTCTAGCTGGTAAAGCTTATACGCGCGGACATTCCTGCTTCGGATTTTTTTGAAAACTATGTTTTTGTCCATACTAACTTGAAACCTAGTCCAACCGCTTCGGGCCTTTTAATTGCCTATAATATCTTGATGATCGGGCCG
>CAWAZB010000005.1:0-1155717 GCA_963786425.1 uncultured Alphaproteobacteria bacterium
AGCAAGAAGCGCGCGCCGGCGCAGCCGGGTCTGGAGCCTCAGCAGGACGGTGATTTTCGGACCTCGGCAGCAATAAACCTGGCGGAGAGGGAGGGATTCGAACCCTCGGAACGCTTGCGCGCTCAACGGTTTTCGAGACCGCCCCGTTCGACCACTCCGGCACCTCTCCAAGAATTGCTTGTCGGCGAAGCAAGGCCCGCCCTTCTAGCCCCGAAGGCTGAAAACGGCAACTTCTCGAAGGGCGCCAGCGGCGCATTGACTTCCGGTTCTCGATTTATATAGTGCGCCGCTTGGCGGATTAGGCGGCTTTTCGCCCTTTCCGCCCCAAGTTTTTAGGGCCCTGCCTTGGCGCGACGCCGCCGGCCGGCAGGATCTCCAAGCCAAGAGCAAGGACGAGAGTTAGGGACATGTTCGCGGTCATTCGCACGGGCGGCAAGCAATATCGCGTGGCGCCGAACGATATCATCAAGATCGAGAAGATTGCCGGCGCGCCTGGCGACATCGTCGAGCTTGCCGAGGTGCTGCTGCTCGGTAGCGCCGATGAGAGCCCCAAGGCGGGAGGCCCCACGATCGCAGGCGCGCTTGTCGCCGCCGAGGTGCTTGAGCAAACGCGCGCCGATAAGATCGTCGTCTTCAAGAAGAAGCGCCGCAAGAATTATCGCCGCAAGAAGGGTCATCGCCAGGAGATGACGCTGCTTCGCATCACCGAGATTCTCACCGACGGCAAGAAGCCCTCGATGACGAAGGCAGCGCGGCCGCAGCCGAAAGCGGCGGAGCCGAAGCCGGGAAAGGTTGAGGCCGAGGCGGACGTGAAGCCGAAACCCGAGGCGAAAAAGACGCCGGCGAAGAAGCCAGAGGCGAAGAAAGCCGCCCCGGCTAAGAAGCCGGCCGCAAAGGCGGCAGCCAAGGCCCCGGCGAAAAAGCCGGCCGCAAAGCCGAAGAAGAAGTAGAGGAGCAAGCCATGGCACATAAGAAAGCAGGCGGATCGTCGCGCAACGGCCGCGATTCAGCCGGTCGCAGGCTCGGCGTCAAAAAGTCGGGCGGCCAGAGCGTGATCGCGGGCAACATCATCGTTCGCCAGCGCGGCACCAAATGGCACCCCGGCGAAGGCGTCGGCATGGGCACCGACCACACCCTTTTCGCGCTTCGCGACGGTGAGGTCGAGTACGCGACCAAGCATAAGGGCCGCGTCTACGTCTCCGTGAAGATGCATTAGCGCTTCACGCTCAACGCCTTTTCAAATTCAGACTTGCAGAAGCCCGTCACCTATGGCGGGCTTTGTGCATGATCCTCAAGACCGACCGACTGCTCCTTAGATCGCCGATTCAGGCCGATGCGAGCCGCATCGCGTCGCTCGCCGGCGACTTTGAAGTCGCGAGCATGACCGGCACGATCCCGCATCCTTATAGCGAGGAGATGGCCGCAAGCTGGATCGGCGGGTTGCATAAGGGCGAGGAAGGCATCGCCTTCGCCATCGATCTCGGTAGCGAGCTGATCGGCTGCATCGGCTACCGGGCGCTCGCGCGCGATCATGCCGAGATGGGCTATTGGATCGGCCGCCCCTATTGGGGAAAGGGTTACGCCACGGAGGCGGCACGGGCGATGATCGGCCTCATCTTCGCCCACGAGGATTACGCCTATGTCATTGCCAGCCATTTTGCCGACAACCCGGCCTCGGCGCGCGTGATCTCAAAGCTCGGCTTCGAAGCCACGGGCGAGATCCGGCGCCGCTGCGCTGCCCGGGGCCTCAGGACCCGCTGCCTCACCTACCGGCTCGAGCGGGACCGCGCTATGGCGTTCCATGGCGGGGGTGTCCGGCAGAGCCTGCCGGCGGGCGAAGAGTTGGGGTCGCCGGGCGATTTGCGCTAAGAGGCCTTTTCGCAGACGAGACGGGTCGTCCTCCGCTAAAGGAGGCGCGGTTTTTGTCTCAAGAGCAGTCCCATGCAGTTCCTCGATCAAGCCAAGGTCTATGTCCGCTCCGGCGATGGCGGCAACGGCTCCATCAGCTTTCGCCGTGAGAAATTCATCGAATTCGGCGGACCTGACGGCGGCGATGGCGGCAAGGGCGGCGATGTTATCGTCGAATGCGTCGCCAATCTGAATACGCTCCTCGACTATCGCTATCAGCAGCATTTCAAGGCGAAGCGGGGCGGCCACGGCATGGGACAAAATCGCAGCGGCGCCAAGGGCGCCGACGTGATTCTGAAGCTGCCTCCTGGGACCGAGATCCTCGAAGAGGACGGCGAAACGCTCATCGCCGATCTCACCGAGCCCGGCGACCGCGTCGTGCTGGCGCGCGGCGGCAATGGCGGCTTCGGCAATGTGCGCTTCAAATCCTCGACCAATCAGGCGCCGAGGCGCGCAAATCCCGGCCAGCCCGGGGTGGAGATGACGATCTGGCTGCGGCTGAAGTTGATCGCCGATGCCGGAATCGTCGGGCTGCCGAATGCCGGCAAATCGACCTTCCTCGCTTCCGTCAGCGCGGCGAAACCAAAGATCGCCGACTATCCCTTCACCACGCTGCATCCAAATCTCGGCGTGGTACGCGTCGATACGACCGATTTCGTGCTCGCCGACATTCCAGGGCTGATTGAAGGCGCGCATGAGGGCGCCGGCATCGGCGACCGCTTCCTCGGACATGTGGAGCGCTGTGCGGTGCTTCTTCATCTCGTCGATGCAACGCTCGACGATCCGGTGGAAGCCTATGAGATCATCCGCGGAGAGCTTGAAGCCTATGGGGCGGGGCTCGCCGAAAAACCCGAAATCCTGGCTCTGTCGAAGATCGACGCCGTGCCGGCCGCCGAGCTCGAGAAGAAAGCGAAAGCGCTCGCGAAAATAGCCGGGGAGAAGCCGTTCAAGCTTTCGGCCGTCTCAGGCAAGGGCGTGCAGGAGGCTCTGCGGGCGCTTGCGAAGGTCGTGCGCGAAGGCAGGGCCGAGCCGGAACCCGAGCCGCAGGAAGCGGAGTGGCGGCCATGAGACGCGAATGGACCGACGCAAAGCGCCTGGTGGTGAAGATCGGCTCCTCGCTGCTCGTCGAAGGCGCGACCGGCAAGCTGAAGGGCGACTGGCTTTCCTCGCTCTCGGACGACATCGCGCGCCTGAAAAAAGACGGGCGGGACGTCATCGTCGTCTCCTCCGGCGCCATCGCTCTTGGCCGGAATGCCTTGGATTTGCCCAAGGGTCCCTTGAAGCTTGCCGATAGCCAGGCGGCCGCGGCGGTCGGGCAGATCGGATTGGCGCATGCCTATGAAGATGCCTTCCGCGCGCGTGGGCTCGTCGCGGCGCAAGTGTTGCTGACGCTTGGCGACACCGAAGAGCGGCGGCGCTATCTCAATGCGCGCAACACGATCACGACGCTCCTGAAGCTCGGGGCCGTTCCTGTCGTGAACGAGAATGACACGGTGGCGACGAGCGAGATCCGCTATGGCGACAACGATCGGCTCGCCGCCCGCGTCGCCACAATGATGAGCGCCGATTGTCTCGTGCTGCTCTCCGACGTCGACGGCTTCTATACAGCACCGCCGGGATCCGGCGCCGATTGCCGCCGTCTCGATGAGGTGCGCGAGATCACCCCGGAGATCGAGGCGATGGCGGGCGACGTCGGCTCCGAGCTGTCGCGCGGAGGCATGGTGACGAAGGTCGAGGCGGCGAAGATCGCCGTGGCCGGCGGCACCGACATGGTGATCGCCAGCGGTAAAATCCTCAATCCGCTAAAATCGCTTGCGGAGGGTGGCGCCTCGACTTGGTTTCTCGCCCATGCCGATCCTTTCGCTGCCCGAAAGCGCTGGATCGCCGGCGCGCTCGAGCCGCGCGGCAGCGTCACGGTCGATAGCGGGGCCGCTACGGCGCTCCTCAGCGGCAAGAGCTTGCTGCCAGCCGGGGTGACGAAGGTCGAGGGCTTGTTCGAGAAGGGCGACGCGGTGCTGATCCGGAATGGCGAGGGCGCCGAGCTCGGACGCGGGCTTGCCGCTTACGATCACAGCGAAGCGCGGCAGATGATCGGGCGGAAGAGCGGTGAATTGGAGCAGATTCTCGGCTACCGTGGACATCCGGAGCTGATCCATCGCGACGATCTGGTTCTGAATCGAAAGAGTTAGAAGCATGGCGATTCTTGCCAATCAGGCGGCGACAAGCATCGAGCCGATGCTGCTCTATATGGGGAAGCTTGCGCGCGAGGCCGCGGGCGAGCTTGCGCGCGCTTCGACCGACGCCAAGAACGCCGCGCTCCGCGCCATGGCAGACAAGCTTGAGGCACGCGCCACCGCTATTCTTGAAGCCAATCGCGGCGACGTCGACGCGGCCAAGACAAAGGGTCGCGACAGCGCCTTTATCGACCGGCTCATGCTGAACGAAGCGCGGGTCGCGGCGATGGCGAAGGGACTTCGCGATATCGCCGAGCTTGCCGATCCCGTCGGGCAAGTGATGGCGTCCTGGACGCGCCCGAACGGCCTGAAAATTTCGCGGGTGCGCGTGCCGCTCGGCGTCATCGGCATCATTTATGAGAGCCGGCCGAACGTGACGGCGGATGCCGCCGGCCTTTGCCTCAAATCCGGAAATGCGGTGATCCTCCGCGGCGGGTCGGAAAGCTTTCTCACCTCGCTCGTCATCTGCAATCTGATGACCGAGGCGCTGAAGGAGGTGGGTCTTTCGGAGGCAGCCATTCAGATCGTGCCGAGCGTCGATCGCGAGGCCGTGGGCCTGATGCTTGGCGGGCTTGGCGGAAGCATCGATGTGATCGTGCCGCGGGGCGGCAAAAGCCTCGTCGCCCGCGTGCAGGAGGAGGCGCGCGTGCCGGTCTTCGCGCATCTCGAAGGCGTCTGCCACGTCTATGTGCATGCACCCGCCGATGCGGAGATGGCGAAGAAGATCGTCCTGAATGCGAAGATGCGGCGCACGGGGGTCTGCGGCGCGGCGGAAACGCTGCTCGTCGATCGCGCGGCGGCGCCCGCGCTTTTAGCTCCGCTCGTGACGATGCTGATCGAGGCCGGCTGCGAGGTGCGCGGCGATGCGGAGACGCAACAAGCCGACACCCGCGTGAAGCCCGCGAGTGAAGAGGATTGGCCGAAGGAATATCTTGCGCCCATCATCGCGGCGAAGGTCGTGGACGGCCTCGATGCCGCGATAGAGCACATCGCCCAATACGGGTCGCAGCACACCGAAGCGATCGTCACCGACGATGCCGAAGCCGCCGAGCATTTCCTTGCGCGCGTCGACAGCGCCATCGTTTTGCACAATGCTTCGACGCAATTCGCCGATGGCGGGGAATTCGGCATGGGCGCCGAGATCGGCATCGCCACCGGCCGGTTCCACGCCCGCGGCCCGGTTGGGCTCGAGCAGCTCACGACCTTCAAATATGTCGTGCACGGCTCCGGCCAGACCCGCCCTTGAATTCCGGCGCCCGAAAGTTCGATTCGGTCACCTCTCCCCGAGGGGGAGAGGTCGAGCGCGAAGCGCTCGGGTGAGGGGGGGCTGATGGCAGCACAAGAACCCCCTCACCCCAGCCCTCTCCCCAACGGGGAGAGGGGGAAACATCTCAAAGTGCCGCTCGCGGCGCCCGGCATGCGCATCGGGCTGCTCGGCGGCTCCTTCAACCCCGCGCACGCCGCGCATCGCCGCATCAGCCTCGCCGCACTGCAGCGGCTAGGCCTCGATCAGGTGTGGTGGCTGGTCAGCCCCGGCAACCCGCTGAAGCAGTCGGTGCCGCTCCCGAGTTTGGGCAAACGCGTCGCGGCGGCGGCGGAGGTCGCCAACCACCCGAAAATCGTCGTGACCGGCTTCGAGGCGGCGCACGGCAGCCCCTATACCGTCGACACGGTGAAATATCTGAAGCGGCGTTTCCCCGGCGTCCGCTTCGTCTGGCTGATGGGCGCCGACAATCTTGCCTCCTTACATCTATGGCGGGGATGGGAGGAACTCGCCCGGCTTGTCCCCATCGCGGTGTTCGATCGGCCCGGCTACCGGCTGAAGGCGCTCGCCAGCCGCGCCGCCCAACGCTTGGCCTTCGCCCGCATCGAAGAATCCGATTCGCGTGGGCTGGCCCAGCTCGACCCCCCGGCCTGGAGCCTGATCACGGTGCCCCTTTCCCCGCTTTCCTCCTCGGCGCTCCGGGAGGAAATGGGAAAAACGCCAAGCAAGTCTGGCTATTGAAAGAATCAGGCGACGCAGACTATCTTTAGTCCAGAAGCGGCAACCAAGCTCCGCTCCAAGCGTTGCAACCGCGGTCCCGCTTCGGCAGGTGCAATGATAGAAGGACATCCACCAAAACATGCGCTCACCCAGAGAGGGTACTGTTAAGGGTACGCCTCCCTCCGGCCTGGCGTCATTTCGCGCCCAGCCGAACCACCTCCTCGACGTCGTGCTCGACACCCTCGACAACGCCAAGGCAGAGGATGTCGTCTGTATCGACCTCAAGGGCAAAACCTCGATCGGCGACCAAATGGTCGTGGCCTCGGGACGCTCGCAACGGCATGTCGGCGCCGTTGCCGATCACCTCGTCAAGAGATTGAAGGACGAAGGCTACGGGCGTACACGCGTCGAAGGCCTTCCCCAATGCGATTGGGTGCTGATCGACGCGGGGGACATCATCGTCCATATCTTCCGGCCGGAAGTGCGCGAGTTCTACAATCTGGAGAAGATGTGGTCCGCCGACCGGCCGATGGAGCGCATGGTGGTCTGACACCCGTCCACTCTCGAACTGACTTTGTGAAGGTCGCGCCATGCGGCTCCTGATCGCTGCCGTCGGAAAGCTGAAGCAGGGGCCCGAGCGGGACCTCTTCGCCCATTATGTCGAGCGCGCCGAAACGATGGGGCGGAAGGTGGGGCTGACGCCCGTCTCCGTACTTGAAGTTCCGGAATCGCGCGGGCCGACGCCCGCCGCCCGCACCGCGGCGGACGGCATCGCCATGCTGAGCCGGGTGCCCCCCAATCACAAACTTGTGTGCCTCGATCCGGCCGGCGAGACCATCGACAGCGAGGATTTCGCACGCAGCGTCGTCCAGTTTCGCGACCGGGGCGCACCGGGCCTTGCCTTCCTCATCGGCGGGGCCGAAGGCCTTGCCTCGGAGGCGATCGCGCGTGCCGATCTGCGGCTTTCGCTCGGGCGGATGACGCTGCCGCATGGCCTCGCCCGGATCGTGCTTGCTGAACAGATCTACCGGGCGATGACCATTGTCGCCGGCCATCCCTATCACCGCGGCTGATGGACAAGCTTTAATCCGGCAGAGCCTTGATTCCGCCTCACCGCTCCGCTTCGGTGACGCCCGGGCGTGTCCCTTAGGGCGAGGTTTAGCGGGACGCGGGGAGAGCAGCCGGTGAAGCGAATGGCGCCCTTCAGACGCTCGCTTGAGCTCGCCTCGCAGCTTGTCTTGATGAGTGCGCTGGTCTTTGCGTTTTCAGTCCGGCTTCCCCACATAGCTTTTGCCGAGGACGACCTTTCCCCGGAGGAGGCGAAGAAGAAGCTTGAGGAGACCTCGCAAGGGCTTCAATCCAGCCGCGAGCAGGAGAAGGGCCTCGCCAAGGATGTGGAGAGCCTCACCGAGGCTCGCGCCAAGCTGAATGCGGAATTGATCGAGGCCGGCACTCGCGTTCAGGACAGCGAAGCGAAACTCTCCGAGACGGAGGTGAAGCTGACCGACCTGACCGGCCAAGTCGACACCGTGAAGAAGTCCATCACTGAGCGGAAGGGAACCATCGTTAAAATGCTGAGCGCCATGCAGAGGATCGGCCGGACACCGCCGCCGGTACTCGTCACCCGCCGTGACGATGCGCTCGCCATGGTGCGGAGCGCGATGCTGCTCGCCGACGTGTTCCCCGAGCTGAAATACCAGGCCGACAACCTGACCAAGGAACTCGAAGGGCTGGAGCAGCTGGAGAACGGTATCCGCGTCCAGCGCGATGCGGAAAAGCAGGAGGCGGATCGGCTGAAGCTCGAACGCAACAGCCTCGATCGTTTGCTGGAGGAGAAGAAAAACAAGCTCCAGGAGACGGAGTCGGAGCTCGTCGCCGCCCGCCGGACGGCCGAGGAACAGGCTGTCGAGGTCACCGAGCTCAATGACTTGATCGGGCGTATCGAGGACCGCATCGCCAAGGCCGAGATCGCCCAATATGACGCCGAGCTTGCGGCCGAGAAGGCGCTACGCGCCCGCCAGCAGGCACAGCAATCGCCGGGAAGCGAGAAGCTGGTCGAAATCAAGCCGGACCCGCAAAAGGTGGCTTTTGCCAGTCCCGGCCGAATGAAGCCGTCACAGCCCTTCGAGGCGTCGAAGGGGAGCTTACGGCTACCGGTGCAGGGCACCCGGGTCAAAAACTTCGGAGACGGCGATGGGATCGGCGGCGCAACCAAAGGGGTTTCGCTCCGGAGCCGGCACGAAGCCCGCATCGTCGCTCCCACCGACGGCTGGGTGGTCTATGCCGGTAAGTTCCGGTCCTATGGGCAACTCTTGATCCTCAACGCAGGCGGAGGCTATCATCTGCTGCTTGCGGGAATGGGCCGTATAGATGTCAGTGTCGGCCAGTTCGTCCTCGCCGGCGAGCCGATCGCGGTCATGACCTCGACGGCCGCGGCGGCCGAGCGAGAAGGCCGCGATTCGCGCCCCGTCCTATACGTCGAATTGCGAAAGGACGGTGCGCCAATAGACCCCGGGCCGTGGTGGGCCGGGGCTTCCGAGAAGGTACAAGGATGATGCGGAAATCCGAATACGCGCTGTGGACTCTTCTGGTTTTGGCCGTGCTTGCCGCCGGTTCGACGGTGGTCGGCTTGGCGCGGGGCCAGGCAGCCTCAGGCTCCAACTCGGAAATCTACCGGCAGCTCGATCTGTTCGGTGAGGTGCTCGAGCGCGTGCGCGCCGACTATGTCGAAAAGCCAGAAGACGCGAAGATCATCGAATCCGCGATCAACGGCATGCTTACCGCGCTTGACCCCCATTCCGCCTATTTGAACCCGAAACACTTCCGCGACATGCAGGTGCAAACGCGGGGCGAGTTCGGCGGCCTCGGAATCGAAGTCACCATGGAGAATGGCGTCGTCAAGGTGGTGGCACCGATCGAAGATACGCCTGCCGCCCGCGCCGGACTGCAGAGCGGAGATCTCATCACGCATCTCGACAAGGAGCAGATCCACGGCCTCACGCTGCAAGAGGCGGTCGAGAAGATGCGTGGCCCGGTCAATTCGGGGATCACGCTCACCATCGTTCGCAAGGGCGTCGACGATCCCTTCGAGGTCAAAGTCGTCCGCGACGTGATCCACATCAACCCGGTCAAGTTTAGCGACGAAGGCGACGTCGGCTATATCCGCGTCACGACCTTCAACGAGCAAACCACCGCCAATCTGCAAAAGGCGATCGAGGATCTGCGCAAGAAGATCGGGCCGAAGCTGAAAGGCTTCGTGATCGACCTCCGCAACAATCCCGGCGGGCTGCTCGACCAGGCGATCTCCGTCTCCGACGCGTTCCTCGATCAGGGCGCGATCGTGCTCACCAAGGGCCGTAACCTCGAGGAGACGCAGCGCTCCAACGCGAGGCCGGGTGACATCACCGACGGGCAGAAGATCGTCGTTTTGATCAATGGCGGCTCGGCCTCCGCGTCTGAGATCGTGGCGGGCGCACTGCAAGACCATCGCCGCGCGACGGTGATCGGCACCCGCTCCTTCGGCAAGGGGTCGGTGCAGACCATCATCCCGCTCGGCAGCAACGGCGCCTTGCGGCTCACCACCGCCCGTTATTACACCCCTTCCGGGCGCTCCATTCAGGCAAAGGGCATCGATCCCGACCAGGTGGTCGAAGAAGAGCTTCCCGAAGACATGAAGAAGAAGCTGGCGTCGCAATCGATGCGCGGCGAAGCCGATCTGCGCGGCCATCTAAAGGGTGAAGGCGAAGAAGAAGGCGAAAAGGACGAAGAAGAGTCCGGAAGCTCCTCCTATGTCGCGCCTGAGAAAGAAAAGGACACCCAGCTGCAATATGCCCTCGGAATACTTCGAGGCACGAAATCGGTCGACACCGGCACCAAGAAAAAGGCCGAGGCCAACTGAGCCGCCATTGTCTTGTCGCGGGTCTAGGTAGAGGCGGGAGAAGCGGGCAAAAATGAAGGCCCTTGCCATCACGGCCGCGGCCGTTTTCGTTCTGTTGACGGCGCTCATCGTTTGGTTCGCTGTCTCGCCCGGGCCTAGCGCCGACCCCGACGGTCCGGTCGTGACCCTCGCCGTCACGCCGCCGCCGAAGCCCGAAGGGATGCCTGAGGAGCCGGCATCCGCGCCCGTTACATCTCCCTTCGAGCTGCCGCCGGGGTTTGGCATCGCCCCGCCGACGGATTCACAGGCACCGGCACCTGCGCCTGACGCAGCGGCGCCAGGCGAGCCTGCCGTGCAGCTTCAGTCCGCACCTCCGATGGCGCCAGCACCCTTGCGTGACGCCAGAATCGGACCCATCGAACCGACCGGGCCTGCTGGAGGAAACGACGCTCTGAGAGCGGCGCCTGTTGCCGAGCTTGTCGAAGAGAGCCGCTACGGCCCGCTGCCGAGAGTGGCCGCCGATGGCCGGAAGGCGCTCGACGTCTATAGCCGGCCTTCTCCTTACGCCTCGAAAGCGACGTTGGAGCTCCCGCCGCGCGTGGCACTGTTGGTTGACGGCATGGGCGGCGCCGATGCCGAGACGATGGAATTGGTGATGAAGCTCCCGGCGGCGGTCAGCCTCGCCTACGGAGCTTACACAAGGGATCCGCAAGAGGGTGTCGATAAGGCTCGGGGGGCTGGTCACGAGGTTTTGTTGGAGGTCCCGCTCGAACCCGCAGACTATCCGACCAGCGATCCGGGACCGCACACGCTTCTCACCAGCCTGCCGCCGGCCGAGAACATGAAGCGCCTGCAATGGCTGATGTCGCGCTTCACCGGCTATGTCGGCGTGACGAATGCGCGGGGATCGAAATTCATTGCCAATCGCGACTCGCTCCTGCCGGTGCTCGAGGAGATCAAATCGCGCGGATTGCTCTTCGTTGAAGACGCCAAGGCCGAGGGTTCCGCCGGGCGGGACGTCGCCCGTGCCCTCGGGCTCAGCCATTCGGCCGCGAACATCCGAATCGATTCTCTTTCAGGCGCCGAGGAAATCGCTAAGGCCCTGTCGCAACTCGAGGCGTTGGCGCGGGCGCAAGGCGCCGCCATCGGCGTCGCGAGCGCGAAGCCCGAGACCATCAAACAGGTCGCCGATTGGGCGGGACAGCTCGACGGCAAGGGCCTCGTGCTCATACCAGTCAGCGCCGCCGTGCGCTCGCAGCAGCAAAGCTGATCCTAAATGGTCGCGAAGGCCGAGCTGCCCCTCAGGCCTTGCGTCGGCGTCATGCTCATCAATCGGGAAGGACGGATTTTCGTCGGCCGGCGTGCCGAGCGTAAAGCCGCGCCGGAAGGCGAGGGGGATTGGTGGCAAATGCCGCAAGGCGGCCTCGAAGAGGGCGAAAATCCCGAAGGCGCGGCGAGGCGGGAGCTTAGAAGAAGAAACGGGAGTGACACAGGCGCTCTTCTTGCGCCACGCCGACCGTTGGTACGATTACGATCTGCCCAGCGGATTAGTTGGCGTCGCTTGGGAGGGCCGTTTCCGTGGCCAGACGCAGCTTTGGTTCGCGGCGCGGTTCGAAGGCGAGGATGCCGACATCGATCTTGGCAGCCGGCAAGGACACGCTCCCGAATTCGACGCTTGGCGCTGGGTGGCGGCCGGCGCGCTTCTGAATCTCGTCGTCCCGTTCAAACGCCATGTCTATGAGGCGGTGTTGCGCGAATTCGCCCCGCTGATATCCCGCGCCGAGGAAGAGGCGCGCCTGCTCCGCCAGCCGGAAATATAGCGGCGATAGAGCAGAACGCTGGCCGGCAGCAGGATCAGATCGCCGATCAGCGCCGCAATCAAAGTCATCGCCGCCAATTTTCCGAACAGCCGCAGCGACGGCAGATCGGAGAGCATGGTGACTCCAAGCCCGAAGGCGAGAATCAGCGATGTCAGCACGAGCGCCGGTCCAATCAAAATGGTGGCGCGTTCGACGCCGATGGCAGGATCGACCCCCGGCGCATCTTCGAGGCGCAGTCGGTTGAGGTAATGCACCGTGGCATTCAAGGAGAGCCCGAAGGACACGATCAGGGCGACGATGCTGGCAAATTGCAGACCTTCGCCGCTCGCCGCGAGAACCGCGCCGGCCGAGAATACCGGGAATAGGTTGGGCAAAATGCTGACGAAGCTCACCATCAATGAACGGAAGGCAAGCCCCAGGAAAAGGCAGATCAGCACGATCTCGTAAGTGAGGCCGGCATTCAGCTTGGCGATCATCTCGGCGCTGTTGCGCGCCGCGATCGCCGATAGCCCCGTTACCACCACGCGATAATCGGGATGCGCTTCTCGCACCGTCACTAACGCCTTGTCGAGCTTCTCGATGACCGGCAGGAGATCGCTGATGTCGACGTCGGGGATGCGCCCCGTGACCACCGCGGAGTTGTGTTTTTCGGCGATGAAACGGTTGGTCAGATATTCGGGCAGGATGCCCATATATTCTTTCAGCTTTTCCGGGGTGTCCTCGCCGCTCCGCGCCAGCCAGCGGCGCAACGTCTCGACCGACCAGACATTGCCGACGCCGGACTGGGTCTCCACCACGGCATGGATCTCGGCGAGGACGTTCAGCACGTCGGGGTCGTAAAGGGACTTTCCCTGTGGCCAGTCCACCATGACATGCAGCGGATTTGCGCCGGTGAGCTTCTCGTCGAGCTCGGCGCTCGCGGCGACGGCCTGTTCCCGGTCGGGGACTTGATCTGCCAGCCGGTAGCGTGGAGGCAGAGTCGTATAAATCGCGCCAAAGGCGATCACGAGGAGAAGGCCGAGCGACAGAACGATCTTCGGGTAGGCGACGCCGATGGACGCGATGCGTCCGCAAAGCGTCTTCAGCCCGTTCATGGCCCAATCGTGGGTTTGTAACTTCGTGACAAAACCCCGCGTGTTCCGGCCGATCAGCGCGCGGGTCAAAAGCGGAACGAGGGTGATGCCGGCCACGAAGGCGATCACCGTGGAAAGTGCGCCGGCGACCCCGAAGGTGCGGATGAGAGCGGAATCGGCGAGCAGCAAGGCGATGAAGGAGAAGGCCGCGGTGGCGGTGGCCAGAACGCAAGCCGGTCCGACGACATTCACCGAATAGCGGGCCGCCTTCATGCGGCGGTCGCCGTCCATCAGGCGGTTTCGCATCGCCACGGTCAGCTGCATGGAATCGGAAAAACCGAGCACCATGATCAACGGGATCATGACGTTGAGGAAGAGGTTGAGCTTGAAGCCGAGCCAGCCGAAGAGGCCCAGCGACCAGATGATGGCGATCACCGGTGGAAGCGCGGCGATGAGCATGAGGCTGACGCGCCGGAAAAAGGCATAAGCGATGATCGCGGCAAAGGCGAAGCCGAGCGCGTTATAGAGGTTGCGGTCGCGCTCGACGGCGTTCCTGATCTCGAGCTGCATGACCGGCGCGCCGGAGAGTTTCATGCCAAGGCCGGTGCCTTTCAGAAACTCCGAGGCTGTGTCGCGGATCTGCTCGACCACCGAGTTCAGGCCTTTGCTCGCGACGACGTTGCGGTCGAGGGCAAGCAGGATCAGCGAGAGAGTTCCGTCGTCCGACAGGAACTTGCCCTGAATGATCTCGTTCTTGCGGACCTCGGCGATGAGCTTCTCGTATTCCGCGCCGGTCGGCAGCTCCGCCGGAAAAACGGGCCCCGGAATCTTTCCGGGTTCGGGCGGCTGCCGGGCGGAGAAGAGGGAGACGACGCCGGTCATCCCCTCCACGAATTGCAGCTCAGTGATTAAATTCCGGAGAGCGGTGATCGAGTCCCGCTCCAACAGCTTGTCCCCGGTGACGACGATGAGGACGTCATATTCGCTGGAGGGAAAGCGCTCGGAGATGAGCTCGTAGTCGCGAAATTCCTGGGTATCGCTGCGGAACAGCTCGGACAGCGAATCGTCGACCTGCAGCCGTGAGATGCCGAAAAAGGCGATGATGGTGGCGACTACGATGAGGGCGGCGGCGATCTTTGGGAAGCGGAGCGCAGTGAGTCCGAGCCGCTCCAAACCGAAGGTGAGTGAGCGCGGCTTTCTGCCCTCTACCGGTTCGTGCATTTCCCGCCCTCGAGCGCAATTCCCGAGGGCGCTTATAGCAGGACTTGGCGTCCCGCTCTAACGGCAAGATGCCACTGCTTGCATTTGCTGAAGGTGACTGTCCCCAAGCGGCACACCAATCTGGCCGGGTGCCGAGCATCGTCGCCTCCGGGCGCCGATTTAAAGGCTGAGCGTCGCCTGGACTTGCCGCAATTGGTCGAGCTGGGTCCGGCGGCTGTCACGTTCCGCATCGTCCCTGGCGTCGGTCACGTCCTCCTCGGCGTCCCTGATCGCCTGATCGAGCGCGGCCCGGTCCAAATCCTCAAGATCGATGGCGGTCGAAGCGAGAACCGTCAGCCCGGCCGGAGAGACCTCAGCGAAGCCGCCCCGCACGAAGAAACGGCGGCGTCCCGAGCCGGCGCCGATCTCGAGAAGCCCGGGCCGAAGCGCGGTGAGGAGCGGAGCATGCCGTGGCAGCATGGTGAAGTCGCCCTCAGAGCCGGGAACGACGACCTGCTCCACCTCCTCGGAGAGAAGCAAGCGCTCCGGCGACACCAGCTCGAACTGGAAGGTCTCGGCCATTTACGCCGCCTCGGCCGCGAGCCGCTCTGCCTTCGCCACGGCTTCCTCGATGGTGCCGACCATGTAGAAGGCGGGCTCCGGCAGATGGTCGTACTCGCCCTCGCAAAGGCCCTTGAAGGCCTTGATCGTGTCGGAAAGCTGCACGAACACGCCGGGCGAGCCGGTAAAGACCTCGGCCACATGGAAGGGCTGCGAGAGGAAGCGCTCGATCTTGCGGGCGCGCGCCACGGCGACCTTGTCCTCTTCAGAAAGTTCGTCCATGCCGAGAATGGCGATGATGTCCTGCAAGGCCTTGTAGCGCTGCAGGATCTCCTGCACGCGGCGGGCAATCGCATAATGCTCTTCGCCGACGATGCGCGGATCGAGCATGCGGGACGTTGAATCGAGCGGATCCACGGCCGGGTAGATGCCCTTCTCGGCGATCGAACGCGACAGCACGGTCGTCGCGTCAAGATGCGCGAAGGAGGTGGCAGGCGCAGGGTCGGTCAGATCGTCGGCGGGCACGTAGATTGCCTGCACCGAGGTGATGGAGCCCTTCTGCGTCGTGGTGATGCGCTCCTGCAATGCGCCCATGTCGGTGGCGAGCGTCGGCTGATAGCCCACGGCCGAAGGAATGCGGCCGAGCAACGCCGAGACTTCCGAGCCCGCTTGCGTGAAGCGGAAGATGTTGTCGACGAAGAACAGCACGTCCTGGCCCTGGTCGCGGAAATATTCTGCGACCGTCAAGCCCGAGAGGCCGACGCGGGCGCGCGCTCCGGGCGGCTCGTTCATCTGGCCATAGACGAGGGCGCATTTTGATCCTGCCGCGCTGCCGTCCTTGCGTGGATCCTTGTTCACCCCGGACTCGATCATCTCGTGATAGAGGTCGTTGCCCTCGCGGGTGCGCTCGCCGACGCCGGCGAACACCGAATAGCCGCCATGCGCCTTGGCGACGTTGTTGATCAGCTCCATGATCAGCACCGTCTTCCCGACGCCGGCGCCGCCGAAGAGGCCGATCTTGCCGCCTTTCGCGTAAGGAGCGAGGAGGTCGACGACCTTGATGCCGGTGACGAGAATTTCCGCTTCCGTGGACTGGTCGACATAGGAAGGCGCCGGCTGGTGGATCGGGCGCTTGTCGGCGGTCTTGATCGGGCCGGCTTCGTCGACCGCTTCGCCGACGACATTCATGATGCGGCCGAGCGTCTCCTCGCCGACCGGGACGGCGATCGCCTCGCCGGTATCGACCACTTCCTGGCCACGGACGAGGCCTTCGGTCGCGTCCATGGCGATGGTGCGGACCGTGTTCTCGCCGAGATGCTGGGCGACTTCGAGCACCAAGCGGTTGCCCTGGTTGTCGGTCTCGAGCGCATTCAGGATCTCGGGCAGATTGCCGGTAAACTGCACGTCGACGACGGCGCCCATGACCTGCCGGACATGACCCTTCGATCCCTTGCCGGCGTCGATCTTCCGCTCCTGCTTCTTCGTCTCCGCGATCACCGGAGATTTCCGCGCCGCGCGCGGCTCCTTCGCGTCGCTGCCACGCTGCTGCGTCTTCACGGAGGCTTTGTTCGCCATAATAGGTTCCTCTACGACGGTTGTTACAGCGCCTCCGCGCCGGAGATGATCTCAATCAGCTCTTTGGTGATCATCGCCTGGCGGGTGCGGTTATATTTCAGGGTCAGCCGGCCGATCATGTCGCCGGCATTGCGGGTGGCGTTGTCCATCGCGCTCATGCGGGCGCCTTGCTCAGACGCCGCGTTTTCGAGCAGCGCCCGAAGGATCTGCACGGAAATATTCAGCGGCAAGAGATCGGCGAGAATTTCGGCTTCGCCCGGCTCATATTCATAGACTGCTCCGCCAAGCGCCGCCTCGGCCTTGGCGGCGTCCGGCGGAACCACTGCGGGAATGATCTGCTGCGCGGTGGGGATCTGACTGATGACCGAGCGGAAGCGCGCGAAATAGAGCGTCGCCACGTCGAAGGCCCCTTCCGCATATAGGGCGAGCACCCTCTCGGCGATCTTCTGCGCATTCTCGAAGCCGAGCTGCTTGACGCCGCGAAGCTCGATCACCTCGACGATCCGCGATGCGAATTGGCGCTTCAGCTGGTCGAAGCCCTTCTTGCCGACGCACAGAAACTTGACCTCTTTGCCTTCCGAGATCAGCCGGAAGGCGTGGTCGCGGGCGAGGCGCACGATCGAAGAATTGAATGCGCCGCAAAGGCCGCGCTCGGCCGTGCAGACGACGAAGAGGTGGACCTTGTCTTGCCCTGTCCCGACCATCAGCGGCGGTCCGCCCTCGCCGTCCTTCAGGGCGGTCATGAGGTTGGCGAGCACCGCTTCCATGCGGGTTGCGTAAGGCCGGGCCGCCTCGGCGGCGTTTTGAGCGCGCCGGAGCTTCGCCGCGGCCACCATCTGCATGGCCTTGGTGATCTTCTGCGTCGCCTTGACCGAGGCGATGCGATTGCGAAGTTCTTTCAGCGAGGGCATGGCACGCACTCGACCGCCATGAGCGACACAATCCTCTCCCCCCTTGTGGGGAGAGGGCTCGGGAGCGGGGTCGGACCGGATAGGGGAGGCCGTGGATTTACCGCCCCCGTTCGCGAAAGGCGCGAACGTGCTCCCCCGCAAGGGGGGAGCGGAAGGCAAAGCTGCCACGGGCCACCGCAAACATCATGCGAAGGCCTTGGCGAATTTGTCGACCGCCGCTTTCAGCTTGTCGCCGGTCTCTTTGGAGATTTCCTTCTGGTCGCGGATCGAATCGAGCACATCCTTGTGCTCGCCGCGCATATAGCGGAGCAACTCCGCCTCGAAGCGCTGCACGTCCTTCACGGCGATGGTGTCGAGATAGCCGTTCACGCCGGCATAGATCACCACCACCTGCTCCTCGACCTTCAACGGCGAGAATTGGGGCTGCTTCAAAAGCTCGGTGAGACGCGCGCCGCGATTGAGGAGTCGCTGCGTGGTGGCGTCGAGATCGGAGCCGAACTGCGCGAAGGCCGCCATTTCGCGATATTGCGCGAGCTCGCCCTTGATCTTGCCGGCCACCTGCTTCATCGCCTTCACCTGCGCGGCGGAGCCGACGCGCGACACCGAGAGGCCGACATTCACCGCCGGGCGGATGCCTTGGTAGAAAAGATCCGTCTCGAGGAAGATCTGACCGTCGGTGATGGAGATGACGTTGGTGGGGATGTAGGCGGACACGTCATTCGCCTGCGTTTCGATCACGGGCAGCGCGGTGAGCGAGCCGGAGCCATTGTCCTTGTTCAGCTTCGCCGCGCGCTCAAGCAGGCGGGAATGCAGATAGAACACGTCGCCCGGATAGGCTTCGCGTCCCGGCGGACGGCGAAGCAGCAGAGACATCTGCCGGTAGGCGACGGCCTGCTTCGACAGATCATCGTAGAAAATCACCGCATGCATGCCGTTGTCGCGGTAATACTCGCCCATGGCGCAGCCGGCGAAGGGCGCAAGATATTGCATCGGCGCCGGATCCGACGCGGTCGCCGCGACCACGGTCGAATATTCCATGGCGCCGTTGTCTTCGAGCACCTTCACGAATTGCGCGACGGTCGAGCGCTTCTGGCCGATGGCGACATAGATGCAATAAAGCTTGGCGCTCTCATCGCCTGCCGCATTCACCGATTTCTGATTGAGGATGGTGTCGAGAATGATGGCGGTCTTGCCGGTCTGGCGGTCGCCGATGATCAGCTCGCGCTGGCCGCGGCCGACCGGGATCAGCGCATCGATGGCCTTCAGGCCGGTCTGCATCGGCTGATGCACCGACTGCCGGGGAATGATGCCGGGAGCCTTCACGTCCACGCGGCGCTTCTCGTCGGACTCGATCGGGCCCTTGCCGTCGATCGGATTGCCGAGAGCGTCGACGACGCGGCCAAGGAGGCCCTTGCCGACCGGCACCTCGACGATGGCGCCGGTGCGCTTCACGACGCCGCCTTCCTTGATGTGGCGGTCGTCGCCGAAAATCACGATGCCGACATTGTCGACTTCGAGGTTCAGCGCCATGCCTTGCGTGCCGTCGGCGAATTCGACCATCTCGCCGGCCTGGCAATTGTCGAGGCCGTAGACGCGGGCGATGCCGTCGCCGACCGACAGCACCTGACCGATCTCGGAAACTTCCGCCTCCTGGCCAAAATTCTTGATCTGCTCCTTGAGGATCGCGGAGATCTCGGCGGCCCTGATGTCCATCAGCCAACCTCTTTCATGACGTGTTTCAGACTGTTGAGTTTCGTGCGGAGCGACGTGTCGATCATGCGGCTGCCGATCCTGACGATGAGACCGCCAAGAAGCGCGGGGTCAACCCGCTCTTCCAGCTGCACGTCCTTGTCGAGCGCGGATTTAAGCGCCGTCTTCAGCGCTCTGATCTGACCGTCTTCGAGCTTCACCGCGGAAATTACTTCGGCGCTCATCTGCCCCCGGTGCTTGGCGAGAAGCATGCGGAACGCCTTGATCATCTCCGGCGCGGCGAAGAGGCGGCGGTTCTTGGCGATGAGCTTCAGGAAATTGGCAGTCAGCCCGTCGATCGCGATCTCGTCGAGGACGGCGGAGATGGCGCGGAGCTGTTCGTCGGGGGTAAAAACGGGGCTCTTGACGAGGCGGTTGAGGTCTTCGACCGCGTCGAGCGCTTGCTCGAAGCGATCGAGCTTCGCCTCGACGTCCTCGAGCGACTTTTCCTCGAGGGCAAGCTCGAAGAGGGCGGTTGCGTAGCGGCCGGCCACGCCGGAGGGTGTGTCTGTCTCGCCTGCCACCTCAGACCGATGCCTTTCCCTTCACGAGCGGGCGCCCCAGCAGGAAGCGCCTCGACCCCGAAAAGCCAGAAATTCTGGGATTGGAGCTTCCGCGTCAACCGCTTGGAAAAGAGCGGATGCCGGCCCCCGGAAAGCCCCGCGGCAGCCTCTAACACATGGGTGCTGAGGGCGCAATAAGCGGCGCGTTGCGCGCATCTCGCGGCGCGCCTTGGCGGGGTAAGGAGGGCCAAGACGACCCTCCGCTCAGGTCTTCAACGCGTCGCCACGACCTCCGCAAGTTGTGGTATAAAGGCGCTACCCTTGGCTTTATCCCTGAGCCGAGGGGTCTCTCCTAATGGTGAGAGGGAAGCCCCGGCCGGAAACGATCCACCAGGCCGGGGCTTCTTCTTTCCCCGGGGCGCTTCTCAGAATATTCGCGCCGACGTATTCGCGGGCGATCGCGGCTCAGACGCTCAGCATTCGGTCGTGGCGGTGGCGACTACTTTCCGAAGCCAATCAACTTCGGAAGGTCGACGATCACTTGGATCGGTAGCCAGCCCGGTTTTAGGGCTTCCGATATCACGTGCTTCACCGGTCCAAATATTCCGCCGGAAACGTCTTTTAGTTCTTCTGGGGTTAGTTCGCGCATCTCACGCCCTCCGTGTGAAAACTGAATTTGCGCAAGCTTACGGCGAGAGATGACTTGCTCCACAAGGGGCGTTGGTTGTTTTTGAGTCACACTATTGCGAATGAGCAACAGAGCCAACCGTTGGAGCTCTACCCCAAATGGGGGAGACGAGAACTCTACAAAAACCCATAAGGATCGACGTCCACGGCGAGGCGGACGTCGCCCTTCGGCTTCGGCGCCTCGCGCAGCCATAGGCGCAAATATGCCTGCAGATCGGCTTCGCGCGTGGCCTTGACCAAGAGCCGAAAGCGGTGGCGGCCGCGGATCACCGCGAGCGGCGCCTCGGCGGGCCCGAGCACCTGGATCTTCTGCGCCGCCGGCGCCGCGCGCGCCAAGCTTCGTGCATAACCCTCCGCTGCTTCTCGCGCGCTAGCCGTGACGAGGAGCGCCGCCAGCCGCCCGAAGGGGGGCAGCATCGCCTCTTTCCGCGCTTCGATCTCGCGGGCGAGGAAGGCGTCGCGGTCGCCGGAGACGAGCGCGGCGATCACCGGGTGCTCCGGCATATAGGTCTGCACGAGGCCCCGGCCCGGGATGGCGTCGCGCCCGGCGCGGCCCGTCACCTGATTGAGCAACTGAAAGCAGCGTTCCGCGGCGCGGGGGTCAGCTTGCGCGAGGCCAAGATCGGCATCGACCACGCCGACCAGCGCGAGCCCCGGAAAGTGATGTCCCTTGGCGACGAGCTGGGTGCCGATGACGATGTCGATCTCGCGCTCCTCGATCTCCCGCAAGGTCTCGCGGAGTTCGGTAAGGTTTGGCGCCAGGTCGCTGGAGAGGATCGCGCGCCGCGCCTCGGGGAAAAGCTCCGCCACCTCCTCGGCGATGCGCTCGACGCCCGGCCCGCAGGGCACGAGCGAATGCTCGGCGCCGCATTTCGGGCAGGTCTCCGGCACCGGCACATGCGTGCCGCAATGGTGGCATTCGAGCCGGCGGCGGAATCGGTGCTCCACGAGCCAGGCGGAGCAATTCGGGCATTCGAATTTGAAGCCGCAAGCGCGGCATAGGGTGACGGGCGCATAGCCGCGGCGATTGAGGAAGAGCAGCGCCTGCTCGCCGCGCGCCAGCGTTTCGCCCACGGCCTCCACGAGCTTCGGCGACAGCCATTTGCCGCGGTCCGGCGGATCGGCGCGCATGTCGATAGCGGCGAGTGCGGGGAGACCGGCCGCCTTATAGCGCGTGCCGAGCTTGATATGCCGGTAGCGCCCTTGGCTCGCATTGACGAGGCTCTCGATCGACGGCGTGGCCGACGACAGGATCACCGGGATGCGCCCGAGCGAAGCCCGCACCACCGCCATGTCCCGCGCCTGATAGGCGACGCGCTCCTCCTGCTTGTAGCTCTGGTCATGCTCTTCATCGACGACGATCAGGCCGAGCTCGAGGAAGGGAAGGAAGAGGGCGGAGCGGGCGCCGACCACGAGCTTCGCCTCGCCCTCGGCGACCGCGCGCCAGACGCGCCCGCGCATCGGCGCGCCGACATCGGAATGCCATTCGGCCGGGCGGGCGCCGAAACGCTCCTCGCAGCGGGTGATGAATTGGCTGGTCAGCGCGATCTCCGGCATCAGCACCAGCGCCTGCTTGCCCTTGCGCAGCGTCTCGGCGATTGCCTCGAAATAAACTTCGGTCTTGCCGGAGCCAGTGACGCCATCGAGCAGGGTCACGCCGAAGCCCGCGCCGAGATGCGCCTGCAATTCGCCGGCCGCTTCCGCCTGCTCGGGCGAGAGGCGCGACCGCTCCGGCGCAAGGTCGAAACCCTGCGGCGCGAAGAGGCGGAGTTCCTCGGACATGAGCGTGCCGGCATCCACAAGGCCGTCGATGACGCCGGGGCTCACCCCGGCGGTGTCGGCAAGACCGGCTTTCGACCAGATAAGGCCGTTGCCCGCGGCCTCGATCACGCGCATGCGCGCCGGCGTCATGCGCTCCGGCGGTGGGCCTATAAGCCGCACGCCGTAATGCGGCGCCGGCGGCGAGAAAGCGCGTGAGGCGCTCATCATCATGCGCAAGACCATGCCGGGTGGAGACAGCGTGTAATTCGCCACCCATTCGGCGAACTCCATCGAGATGCGCGGCAGCTTCGGCACGTCGTCGAGGATCTCGATGATCTCGCGAAGTTTCTTTTGCTCGATCTCGGGCGAGCCTCTTTCCTCGCGCATCCAGACGGCGCCGATCCGCTCCACGGTTCCGAGCGGCACGATGACGAACTGCCCTGGCGCCGCCTCCATCCCGGGCGGGAGCGAATAGTCGTAGGCCCCCGGCAGGGCGAAGGGCAGCAGCACCGGCGCGGTTTTCGGGCTCGCGGTGCTGGCTCCTGCCGGCTTTGGCTTGGTCGTGGTCGCGGCTTTAGACAGAACGGCCCCTGTTGAAGTTAAGGGATGCGAAGGAGCGATTCCCTATACTAGGCGGAAGCTGCGTGAGTCGCTCGCGCCGCAAGAAGGAAGCGGCTTCCTTGCCGAAAGATATCTCAAGCGCCGGGATGCAAGGCACGCCGCTCGTCAAAGAGGCGGTGCAGGACTGGTTCGACTATTTGTCGCTCGAGCGGCGGCTCTCGCCGCTCACCGCCGAGGCTTACGCGCGCGACTTACGGCAATTTCTCGGCTTTCTCGCCGCGCTGCTGCAGGCGAAGCCCGACATGCCGCAATTGCTCGGCATTGCCGCGCGCGACGTGCGTGCCTTTCTCGCCGAGCGGCGTGGCGAGGGGGTCGGCAGCCGCAGCCTGTCGCGTACCTTAAGTGCGCTCAGGATGTTCTACCGCTTCCTGGAGCGGCGCGGCTTCGGCAAGAACGATGCGATCCGCGCCGTGTCCTTGCCGAAGATCCCGCATTCCGTGCCGAAGCCGCTCACGGCGCCAAAGGCCATGGCGCTCGTGGAATCGCCCGACATCGCTTCGCCCGACGCGCCCGACTGGATCATCGCCCGCGACACCGCCGTCCTCGCGTTGCTCTATGGCGCGGGTCTTCGCATCTCCGAGGCGCTGTCGCTCGCTAAGAAGGATGCGCCGGCGCGCGGACAAGACATGCTGCGCGTGAAAGGCAAAGGCGAGAAGACGCGCATCGTGCCCGTGCTGCCGGTGGTGCGCGAAGCGATCGAAGGCTACCTCGCGCTCTGCCCCATGCGGCTAGGATCCGACGATCCCCTCTTCGTCGGCGCGCGCGGAAAGCGGCTCTCGCCGCGCATCATTCAGCTGACGATTGCTCGCGCCCGCGGCGCGCTCGGCCTGCCGGAGACCGCGACGCCGCATGCGCTCCGCCACTCCTTCGCCACGCATCTCCTTGGCGCCGGCGCCGACCTTCGCGCCATTCAGGAGCTGCTCGGCCACGCCAGCCTCTCGACCACGCAAGGCTATACCGAGGTCGACCGCGAGCATCTGCTCTCGACCTACGCCCGGTCTCATCCCAGAGCGTAGACGCGTCCGGAACCGCGGCACAAAAAAGAGAGAGCCCCGAAGGGCCCTCTCCCAGCTTAAGTCTCGCTCGGGCTTAGGCGATGCCGGGGATGATATCCACGACTTGGCGCGTGCAAGAATCGACGAGGACGAGGTCGGGTCCCCAAAGGAAGAAGAGCACCGAGCAGTCGCCGGCGACGACGATAACGTCGGCCGGGATCGGGTGCAGGTGGACCGTGCCCGGAACGGCGATGCCGACCGAGATGTTCACACTGCTCTTATCGATCACCTTCACGTTCGGCTTGTTGCTTTTGAAGTAGGACGTGATCTTCGATTTCTGCTCGGAGCCGATCTTGGCCGATTTGCCTTCGCCGCGATCGCCTTTCCTGTCGGCCTTGTCGGCGGCGCCGGTCTTGGTGGCGTCGTCTTCCTTCATTTTGCCGGCACGATCGCCGTCTTTCTTCATGTCGCCGGCGGCGCCGCTTTTCTCGGTTTCCGCGGCGCGGTCACCCTTCTTGTCGGCTCCAGCGGCGGCCTTGTCACCGCCGGCTGCGCCCGGCATGGCCTTATCCTGGCGGCTTGCGCCTGCGGGCCGGTCGGTGGGAACGGCCTCTGCGCCATCCGCCGGGGCGCCGTCACGTGACATGGCGCCGCCTTCCTTCGGAGCAGGCATAGGCATAGCGCCGGATTCGCCGCCTGCTGCGGCAGCCGGGGCTCCGGCGTCCGGCGCCGGCATGTCCGGGGAAGTTTGAGCAAACGTGGGTGACGCGAAGCCGAGCGCGAGCGACAAGGCTGCCGCGGCGCCAATGGTGGTGAGCGTGGACGTTTTCATGGGGGGCTCCTTGGGCCTTAGGGCGAGGCGTTCCGCCAACGCGGCATTGCGGACGGGGAGGGGGATCGTCCGAAGCGCCTCGCATTTGTGTTCGGACAACCTGCCAAAGAGGTTCAGGTTCCCCCCGCCAAGGCCCGTATTTTTTGCCAATGGGACCTGGCCGGTAAGGGGGGACGTGGAGGGAGCCGCACGGGCCTTGCGCAAAGCCCTATGACGGCGGAAGCTGTGCACCCTCACGCTTCGCCAGGAAGAACAAGAAGACCAACATTATGCCGTTTGCCAGCATTCGTTTTGCCGTCACCCTGCTCGCGGCGCTGTCGCTTTCCGTTGCGGTCGGAACTCTCCTCCAGCTTCCGGCGCGCCAAGCCTGGGATCAATTCCTTTGGGTGGGAGCGACCACGCAAGGCGGCTTCTTCGGATTGTCGGGCGCGATCGGCATTCTCCTGCAAATCGCAGCTCTCATCAGTCTGCTGGTCCTCGCGCTCCTTTTGCGCCGGACAAACGCGCACGGCTTCTCTCTCGTCTTCGCGGCCGCATTGCTCTTCGCCGCCGGGCTCATCGTTTGGTGGCTTACCGTCTACCCGGCGAATGTGGAATTGACGAAATGGGTGAACGGTCCGATCCCCGACGATTGGGTGCATTGGCGAACGTCGTGGGAAGGGGGCCAGGCAGCGAACGGCGCTCTGCAACTGGCGGGCTTCGCCGCGCTCATTGCGTCCTTGCTGGTGACGCCCACGCCTCGAACGAACTAATCCATCTTCGCACCTCACAGAACCGTGCGCAGGGGTTGCGATCATGGGCAACCCCGTCCAGAGTAGCCGCCAAAAATTGGGGCAAAAGGCTGGCCTAGGGGAGAAGCGTCATGGCGGCGATGCAAGGGACGGCGGACCGCGTCGGGCTGCTCGATAAGGAGCGCATCATCGCGCCGCCGAACTACAACCGATGGCTGGTCCCGCCGGCCGCGCTCGGCATCCATCTCTGCATCGGCATGGCCTACGGGTTCAGCGTGTTCTGGCTGCCGCTTGGGCGCGCGGTCGGTGTGGCGCAGGGCCTCGATAAGCCGATCCCCTGCCCGGGCGATGCCACCACTTTCCTCGGCAAGCTCGCCATTACGGGCAACGCGCTGTTCGCCACCGATTGCGATTGGACGCAATTCGATCTCGGCTGGATGTACACGCTCTTCTTCGTGCTGCTCGGCGCCTCCGCCGCCATCTGGGGCGGCTGGCTCGAGCGGGTGGGTCCGCGGCGCGCCGGCGTCGTCTCCGCGCTGTGCTGGTGCGGCGGCCTGATGATCTCCGCGGTCGGCGTCTACATCCACCAGCTTTGGCTGTTGTGGCTCGGCTCCGGCATCATCGGCGGCATCGGCCTCGGGCTCGGCTACATCTCGCCCGTCTCGACGCTGATCAAATGGTTTCCGGACCGCCGCGGCATGGCAACCGGCATGGCCATCATGGGCTTCGGCGGCGGGGCCATGATCGGCTCGCCGCTCGCGACCATGCTGATGAATTACTACGCCACCCCGACCTCGGTCGGCGTGTGGGAGACCTTCGTGACGATGGGTCTCATCTATTTCGTGTTCATGCTCGGCGGCGCCTTCGGCTATCGGCTGCCGCCGCCCGGCTGGAAGCCGGAGGGCTGGACGCCGCTGGTCAACAATCGGGCCATGATCGCCGACGGGCATGTGCATCTGCGCGACGCGCATAAGACGGTGCAGTTCTGGCTGATCTGGACGGTGCTTTGCCTCAACGTGTCCGCCGGCATCGGCATCATCGGCGCAGCATCGCCGATGCTGCAGGAGACCTTCGGCGGACATCTGTTCGGCGATCCTTCGGTCGCCTTCGGTCAGTTCAGCGATGCGCAGAAGGCGCAAGCGGCGCTGGTGGGCGCCGCCTTCGTCGGACTGTTCTCGCTGTTCAATATTGCCGGCCGCATCTCCTGGGCGTCGCTGTCCGATAAGATCGGGCGGAAGATGACCTATTACACCTTCTTCGCGCTCGGCTTTCTCTGCTACGCCTCGGCGCCGACGCTGGCGACACTCGGCATGCTGGCGGTCTTCGCCGCAGCCATGTGCATTATCGCTTCGATGTATGGGGGCGGCTTTGCCACCGTCCCCGCTTATCTTGCCGATGTGTTCGGCACCCAATTCGTCGGCGCCATCCACGGTCGCTTGCTGACGGCCTGGTCAACGGCGGGGATCTTGGGGCCTGTGATCGTCAACTACATGCACGATCAGCGTGTGGCGGAGGGCGTTCCCGCGGCGGAGATCTACCACCCGATCTTTTATGTCCTTGCCGGGATGCTCGTGGTTGGCTTCATCGCCAACCTCTTCATTCGCCCCTTGGACAAGAAAGTGGTTCATGAAGGACGAGGAGGTTCAGGCCCTGCAGGCGAAGGTCAAGACGCCGGAGCGGGAGGCACCGCAAGCCCGCTCAGTCGCCGGCCTCGATATGCGGGCGGTCCTTGCCTGGGCGGCGGTGGGCATACCGCTCGCCTGGGGCATCTGGATTACGCTCGAGAAATCGCTGGTGCTCTTCCGCTAACGGCGAGGGCACAATTGGAAAATGGCCGAATTGCACGCTGTAGAGGCTTATCTTAATCTCACTGTCAGAATCCGTTCATGAACGAGTTCATGCGGTTCTCATGGCCTATCAGCATATTAATGCTTCTAGGTTCACCGAAGGAGACGACCATGAAAGAGTGGATGAAACCCGAGATCACCGAGTCTGAGGCTGGTATGGAAGTGACGAGCTATCTTCCGGCCGAGCTGGATCGCGCTTAATCAGCCGATCGTCAGAGTTTGGAAAGTAACGGCCCTCGCGAAAGCGGGGGCCGTCTCTTTTTGCGCCGACCTCCTTACGTAGGCGGCCGCAAAGCAACGAAAAAGCCCCCGAAATCGGTTTTCGGGGGCTTTTCTTTGACTAACCGTAATTTTGATAGGGCTGCTGCGGCGGATCCGGTCCCGCTGGAACCTCGGGGTCTACACCGGATCGTCCAGATCCGAAGAAGGCGGAGCGTACGGCGCTTTCCGCTGATCGCTCCGGGCTCGCGGACGCGGGCTGTGCGAATAGGCTGGAATGAACGGCAAGGGGCGTGCGCGCGGGAGCCGGCGTCTCGGCCGCTTCCTGCTCCTCGTGCTCCTGCTTAGTGTCGTCGTTGACGCTGCCGGTCGCATGCTTCGTGGCCTCGCTGACCACTTCCTCGACGCGCTGCAGCTGATTGAGGAATTCGTTGGCAAGCTTCCGGTAGGTGTCGCGGATCAAGGCGATCTGCGCCTTCGTCCGGGCCAGCTCGCGCTCCAAAGCGCTGTTCTGGGCGTAGAGCGACCGCCGCTCGGCGGCGAGGAGCTTGATGGTCTCCGCCGCGGCGAGGGCCAGCTTCTCCAAATCCTCGTCGGACGTGAATGGCGAAGTCTCGAAATTGGTTGCCCTGGCATACATTGGCGCTGCCCGTCCTTTGGACCAGTCCGCAACAGCGAAGCTAATCCGTGCAAGATTCGGTGAAGGAGCCGACATGGCGCAGCTCCTGACTTCGTTAAGTTACGGGCGATGTCTTAAGGCGCAGTAAAGGAGGGGATCGCTGCCGGCGGGGTGGTAAACGCGCTCCTGCTTTGCATCCCTCGGTGCCTGCGCCGCGGGGTGACAGGACAGCGGCCTGCCCCTATGGTCCGCCCCGTCAAGAACATGCGGGTGCTGATCAAGCGATGAATGACGCCACTGCCACCGCCGCTGCTTTGCGAGAAAGCGCCGGCAATTTCTTCGAAGATTTCACCCTCGGCCAGACCATTGTCCACGCCGCGCCGCGGACGGTCACTGTCGGCGATGTCAGCCTTTTCACCGCACTTTATGGCTCGCGCTTCGCCGTGCAGTCCTCGGACGCCTTCGCGAAGTCGATCGGCTATCCGGAAGCGCCGATCGACGACATGCTGGTGTTTCACATCGTGCTCGGAAAGACGGTGCCCGATATCTCCCGGAACGCCATCGCCAATCTCGGCTATGCCGACCTTCGGTTCCTGAAGCCCGTCTATCCGGGCGACACGCTCGCCTCCACCACCGAGGTCGTCGGGCTGAAGGAGAATTCCAACCGCAAAAACGGCACCGTCTATGTGCGTTCGACGGGGCGCAATCAGCACGGGGAGCCGGTGCTGACCTTCTCCCGCTGGGTGATGGTGAATAAGCGCGACGAGGCCTCGCCGGCGCCAGAGCCGCATGTCCCGGAGCTTATCGCCCAAGTCGATGCGGCAAGGCTCGGCGAGGCGCTGCCGCGGCTGAACACAAAGGTCTACGATTTTGCTCTGGCCGGCTCAGCGAAGCGTTGGGGCGATTACGCGGCGGGCGACAAGATCGATCACGTCGACGGCCAGACGATCGAGGAGGCCGAGCACCAGCTCGCCACGCGCCTGTTTCAGAACACCGCCCGCGTCCATTTCAATCAGCACATCGAGGCGCAAGGCCGCTTCAAGCGCCGTATCGTCTATGGCGGCCACGTCATCTCCATCGCCCGGGCGCTCAGCTTCAACGGGCTTGCCAACGCCTTCCACCTCGCCGCCATCAATGGCGGGCGGCATGTCGCCCCGAGCTTTGCCGGCGACACAATCTATGCCTGGAGCGAAGTGCTCGACAAAGCCGAGCTCCCGGGCCGCGGCGACATGGGGGCGCTGCGGCTTCGCACCTTCGCTGTCAAGGACCGCAATTGCGCGGATTTTCCCGGCCAGCGTGCCGATAGCAGCTATGAGGACGGGGTCGTCCTCGATCTCGATTACTGGGTGGCGTTGCCCCGCTGAGCACACGCCACGCCGGGGTGACGGCAGGAGGGCTGCGAGATAGGGACCCAATCCCGACGAACTTCGTTATCATTCGCGTCTGGGCCTGCTGGTAACCGCGAAAAGGAGAACCGAATGAGATCGAACCGGGCTTACGGGGCGTTTGCGTTTGCCGGAAGCATGATGCTGGCGGCTCACCTTTGCGGCGCGGTGGCGGCCTCCGTCGCGATGAAGGATGGGCAGGGCAAGGAGGTCGGCAGCGCCGAACTTACCGATACCCCGAACGGTGTCCTCATCAAGCTCAACCTCGATGGCGTCCCTGCCGGCGAACACGGCTTCCACATTCATGAGACAGGGAAATGCGAAGGGCCCGACTTCAAATCGGCTGGCAGCCACTACAATCCCGACAAGACCAAGCACGGCTTTCTGAACCGCGAAGGGCCGCATGCCGGCGATATGCCGAATGTGCACGTGCCCGAAGGCGGCAAGCTCGTCGTTGAAGTGCTGAATGGCCTCGTCACCGTCGATGGCGAGCGCGCCCTCCTCGACGAAGACGGCTCCGCCCTCGTCATTCACCACGGGGCTGACGATTACAAAAGCGACCCGGCAGGCCATGCCGGCGACCGTCTCGCCTGCGGGGTCGTGGCGAAATAGCCAGCCTCATGCTGAGGAGCGGCCGGCAGGCCGCGTCTCGAAGCATGCCACCCTTCGAGACGCTCGCTGGCGCTCGCTCCTCAGGGTGAGGACCTTCGAGACGCTCGCTCCTCAGGGTGAGGAGCGTCCCGCCGGCACGCGCAATTCGCCGCGTCCCCTTCGATTGCCGCTCCTCAGGGGGTAAGCTATGACTGACCCAAGTCTTCCGGGGGTCGGGCAGGCAATTCATGCGCAACACGACGGACGCGCAGCGGCCGCTATCGCCGCATTTGCAAATTTACCGGCCGATGCTGACCATGATGATGTCGATCGCGCATCGCATCTCTGGTGCGGCGAACGCGACCGGCTTCGTTCTGCTCGCCTGGTGGCTGATCGCCATCAGCTCGGGACCGGAAGCCTATGCCACGGTCGAGGAAGTGTTAGGCAGCCTCCCCGGCCGCCTCATTCTCTTTCTTTATAGCTGGTCGCTGATCCACCACATGCTTGGCGGCATCCGCCACCTCGTCTGGGATACGGGCGCCGCTCTCGACAAAGTCAGCATCGAATTCCTCGCTTGGGGCACCATTCTCGGTTCCACCCTGCTGACCTTCCTCCTTTGGGGTGTCGGCTATTGGCTGCGGGGGGACGCGTGATGGCGACACCGCTCGGCAAAGTGCGGGGTCTCGGCTCTGCTCGTCGCGGCACGGAGACTTTTTGGCGGCAGCGGCTTACGGCAATCGCCAATATTCCGCTGGTCATTTTCCTCATCGTGTCGATCGCGGCCTATGCCGGCGCGGATTACGCGACGGTGCGCGCTTATTTCGCGCAGCCGGCCGTTGCGCTGGCGATGCTCGCCCTCGTCCTCTCCGCCTCGGTGCATATGCGCATCGGACTGAAAGAGATCATCGAGGATTATGTGCATAACGAGCTGGCCAAGGTCGGGGCGATCCTGCTCGTCACCTTTTTCGCCTTCGGCGTCGGCCTTGCTTCGGCCTACGCCCTCGTGAAGATCAGCCTCGGAAGCTAGACGATGCCGCAAGACGCAACTCCGGGCCAGGCGCCGAGCATCAATGGGCGTGCCTATCCGTTGATCGATCACAGCTACGACGTGGTGGTGATCGGCGCCGGCGGCGCGGGGCTTCGCGCCGTCGTCGGCGCGAGCGAGGCGGGCTTGCGCACCGCCTGCATCACCAAGGTGTTTCCGACGCGCTCGCATACCGTGGCGGCGCAAGGCGGCATCGCCGCGGCGCTCGGCAATATGGGCCCGGACGATTGGCGCTGGCATATGTACGACACCGTCAAGGGCTCCGACTGGCTCGGCGACCAGGACGCCATCGAATATCTCTGCCGGAGCGCGCCGGAAGCGGTTTACGAGCTCGAACATTGGGGCGTGCCCTTTTCGCGCACCGATGAGGGACGCATCCTGCAGCGCGCCTTTGGCGGCATGACCACAAATTTCGGCAAAGGGCAGGCGATGCGAACTTGCGCCGCCGCCGACCGCACCGGCCACGCCATGCTGCACACCATGTATGGCCAGGCGCTCCGCCATTCGGCCGAGTTCTTCATCGAATATTTCGCCATCGATCTCATCATGGACGATGAGGGCACCTGCCGCGGCGTGGTGGCGCTTTCGCTGCAGGACGGGACGATGCATCGCTTCCGCGCCCATGAGGTCATCCTCGCCACCGGCGGCTATGGCCGCGCCTATTTCTCCTGCACCTCGGCGCATATCTGCACTGGCGACGGCAACGCCATGGTGCTGCGCGCCGGCCTTCCCTTGCAGGACATGGAGTTCGTGCAATTCCACCCGACCGGTATTTTCGGCGCCGGCGTTCTCATCACCGAAGGGGCGCGCGGCGAGGGCGGCTTCCTCACCAATTCCGAGGGCGAGCGCTTCATGGAGCGCTATGCGCCGAGCGCCAAGGATCTTGCCTCGCGCGACGTTGTCTCCCGCGCCATCACGATCGAGGTGCGGGAGGGGAGGGGCGTCGGTCCGGACAAGGACCATATGCACCTCAATCTCAGCCATCTCGATCCGAAGATGCTGGCCGAGCGGCTGCCGGGCATTACCGAATCCGCTCGCATTTTCGCGGGCGTCGATCTCACCCGCGCGCCGATCCCGGTGCTGCCGACGGTGCATTACAATATGGGCGGCATCCCCACCAATCTACATGGCGAGGTCGTGCGTCCGCGAAGCGGCGATCCCGACGCGACGGTGCCTGGCCTCTTCGCGGTCGGCGAAGCCGCCTGCGCCTCGGTGCATGGCGCAAACCGGCTCGGCTCCAATTCGTTGATCGATCTCGTCGTCTTCGGACGCGCCGCGGCGGAGCGCGCCGCCGAGATCGTCAAGCGGAACGGCGCCATGCCCGAGCTGCCGAAGGGCGCCGGCGAAGAGGCGCTTACGCGCCTTGACCGCTTCCGCTACGCCTCAGGCGGCACGCCGACGGCAAAGCTCCGGCTGAAAATGCAAAAGACCATGCAGCAAGATTGCGCCGTGTTCCGCACCGCCGAAGTGATGCAGGACGGCGTGCGCAAAATCGGTGAAGTGTGGGAGGAGAGCGCGGACATTCACGTCACCGACCGCTCGCTTATCTGGAACACGGATCTCATCGAGACGCTCGAATTCGACAATCTGATCTCGCAAGCCGCGGTGACGGTGGTGGGCGCGCTGGCGCGCGAGGAAAGCCGGGGCGCGCATGCGCGTGAGGACTTCCCGAAGCGCGACGACGCCAATTGGATGAAGCACACTTTGTCTTATGCCAATTACGAGACGCAATCCGTGCGGCTCGACTTCCGGCCGGTGCACAATTTCACGCTCTCAAACGAGATCGCCTATATCGAGCCGAAAGAGCGCGTCTATTGAGTTACGTGCCTCCCGGCCTTGAGGACGACGGAATAAACGATGGTTCAGTTCACGCTGCCGCGAAACTCGAAGATCACGAAAGGCAAGGCCTGGAATCCGCCGCCGAAAGACGCGGAGGAGGGCCGCTGGCGCGAATACCGAATCTATCGCTACGACCCCGAGACGGGCGACAATCCGCGCATCGACACTTATTGGGTCGATATGCGCGATTGCGGCCCGATGGTTCTCGACGCGCTGATCTGGATCAAGAACAACGTCGATGCGACCCTAACCTTCCGCCGCTCCTGCCGCGAAGGCGTGTGCGGCTCTTGTTCGATGAATATCGGCGGCACCAACACGCTCGCTTGCACGCTGCATGCGGACGATGCGCCGGAGTCGGTGGCAGTCTATCCTCTGCCGCATATGCCGGTGGTGAAGGACCTGGTGCCCGATCTCACACATTTCTACGCCCAGCTCCGCTCGATCGAGCCTTGGCTTCAGACCGACTCGCCCACGCCGCAGAAGGAGTGGCAGCAATCGCGCGAGGACCGGGAGAAGCTCGATGGCCTTTACGAGTGCATTCTCTGCGCTTGCTGCTCGACGGCCTGTCCGTCTTATTGGTGGAACAGCGACCGCTATCTCGGGCCGGCGATCCTGTTGCAGGCGAGCCGCTGGATCGATGACAGCCGCGACGAGCGCACCGGCGACCGGCTCGATCAGCTCGAAGATCCGTTCCGGCTCTATCGCTGCCACACGATCCTGAACTGCACCAAGGCCTGCCCGAAAGGGCTAAACCCGGCACGCGCCATCTCTGGGCTGAAGCGCCAGCTGGTGGAACGCAGCGAATAGTCAGGTTTTCGGCGTTCACAACTAGAACTGGGGCCGGAGGTTCCGGGAGATGATCGACCATTTGGGCATAACCGTGCGCGATGTGGCCCAGGCGACCGAGTTCTACCTGAAATGCCTCGCCCCGCTCGGCTACGGCATCGTCATGGAGGTTTCGGCGGAGGAGACCGGGGGCGAACCCGCCATCGGCTTTGGCCCGCCCGGGGAGGAGGCCGATTTTCAAACCGGGAAACCGTCCTTCTGGATCGGCGGCGGCAAGGCGCCGAGCGGGCCGATCCACGCCGCCTTCGTGGCTGAGACCCGCGCCGCTGTGGACGCTTTCTATCGGGCGGCGTTGGCGCTGGGGCCAAGGATAACGGGGCCCCAGGCCTCAGGCCGCAATATCACGAGACCTATTACGCGGCCTTCGTCTTCGATGCGGACGGCAACAATATCGAGGCCGTCTGCCACCGCCCAGAATAAAGCCCGTCAGCCCCTCGGGCAGCTCGGCAAGGAAAAGGCGCAAGGCGGCGGCGGCGTGACATAGGTCTTCTCGCCGGTCTTCGCGTTCTTCTTCTGCTCATAAGGGCTCACGGCGTCTTTATGCGCAAAGGTGACCCGGGACAGCTTTCCGCCTTCGAAGACGAGGCTGGCACTGCAGGTCCAGCCCTTGTCCGATTTTTTCCGGCTCAACGGGGAGCGCCCCTTGTCTTCCTCTTCGTTCGCCTTGTCGGGTTTCTGGCCCGGAACCGGGCCTGCGCCGCTATAGCGAAAGACCAGGGTCTCGCCCGTCTTGGTGCCGTAGGTGCTCGCCGGCGACCCCGCGCAAGCGATGACCTCTGCCTTGCTCATTCCGAGATAGGGTTTGGCCGGGTCGGACTCGACCATGCGCTCCACGCTGTCGAACGGACTGACCTTTGGGCCGCTCTGACAGCCGCTAAGGGCAAGGACCGCTGCTGCGACGGTAAAGGGGATCAGCAATCGAACCATCTGCATCAGTATGGGAATTCCTCGATTTTCCGCATTTTCCAGAGTCTGAGCGCAAAAAGTGGCGAATTCCCCAAGATCGCAGCGATTTTCTTCGCTTCAGAGGAACCACGCCACCACTTCGCCCGTTCTTATTAGTTGGGAAGGAAGCGAAGGAGGTGCCTTATGCGGGGCAAAACCTTAAAAACATTGGGTTGTTCGCTCATCCTGCTGACCGGTCTGGCGGCTCCCGCCTATGCGGGGGTTGATCTTGACGGGAGCGACATCGGCGACCCTGCCGATCCGATCGCCTCGCCGAAGACGCATGCGGACATCATTGGCACGGGCCCCGTCGCGAATGTGGCGGGTGAAAACGCCATGGATCGCCGCGTTCCGCTCATCGTCCAGCCTGAAACGCCCGCCGAATCGCCGGGCGCGGATGCGCAGATCAATCTCGATTAGCCTGCGCTTCGAAGCGAGCAGCGCCGGGTGAGCAGCGCGCGCTTGCGTGCTGCATGCCGCTTTACTTCACCGCCGGGCCGGAATGCAGCGCGTCCTGGCAGAGGGCATAGATGCTCACCGCCCAAGCGGCGAGCGCCAGCGACCAATTCAGCACATTGTCGCCGAAACTGAGCATCAGCCCGAGCTGGTCCGGCGAAAAGGTGCCGAAGCCGGCAAAGGCCGTAAAGAACATCGCGAAGGCGAGCGCGAAATCGATCGAAAATCGCGGCAGGAAAAAGCCGATGGCGCTTCCTGCAAGACCCCAGACGGCGTTGATCGTCGCGTGAATGGGATCGAGCCTGAAGCCCGGCCCGAAGCTCTGCGGATCCGCCCCAAACCCGTAATAGGCGAAAGCCGCGAGCACGATGCCGCCCTGCAGCAGCAAAAACAGGCAGAGCCGAACAGCCCAGACGATGAGAGGTACGCCGGAGACGTTGATGTCCTCCTCGAAATCGTCCTCGCCGATGCCGTCGGCCTTTCGTGCTTTAGCTTTTTCCATGCGCGTGCGTCCCAATTCGCTCGCTGTCCTTGAAGAATAGCCCAACCGGTCGGCCGCTCAAGGAGGGTGCCTTCTGACTGTCCCCTGCTAAGAAGGGGCGATGAGCGGGGGCACATTCGAGCGTTATCGGAGGCTGGTGGAGTCGGGCGAGCTAAAGCCCGATCCCGCGCAGCTGCACGCCGCCGAGAAATTGCAACGCCTCGGCGCCGATCTTGCGCAATCATCGGTGAAACGGTTCGGGAGGGTGCTCAGCCCTTTTTCGCGTAAGCGCCGGGAGACGCCCGTCGGGCTCTATCTTTTCGGCGGCGTCGGACGCGGCAAAACCTTGCTGCTCGATCTCTTCTTCGAAGAGGTGAAATTCGGTCCGAAGCGCCGCTTGCATTTTCAGGAGTTCATGGCCGAAGCGCATGAGAGCATCGATCTCGCGCGTAGAAATGCCGCCGATCCGGTCGAGATGGCGGCCGAGAAGATCGCCGCCGAAGCTGCGCTTCTCTGCTTCGACGAGCTGGAAATCACCGACATCGCCGACGCCATGATCGTGGGGCGACTGTTCCGGCATCTTTTCGATCGCGGCGTGGTGATGGTGGCAACCTCCAACAGCGCGCCCCGGGATCTTTATCGCGGCGGCCTCAACCGGCAGCTCTTTCAGCCCTTCATCCGCATGATCGAAGAGCGCATGGAGATTCTCGAGGTCGAAGCCGCGAAAGACTACCGGCTCGAAAGGCTAACGGGAGGCGATCTCTATTTTGTCCCCGCCGACGAAAGCGCGCGCACCGCGATGGATGCGTGCTGGCTGAGGCTGACGGGTCAGAAAAGGGGCGTTCCTCAGAGCCTGGTCGTCAAAGGGCGCAACATCGCCGTCCCGGAGACCGCGCTTGGGGTCGCGCGCTTTCCATTCGCCGATCTTTGCGAAGCGCCGCTTGGGCCGCTCGACTATCAGCGCATCGCACATTCCTTTCACACGCTGATGATTGACAACATTCCCTCGCTCGGACCTGAAAAGCGCAACGCGGCCCGCCGGCTCGTTACCCTGATTGACGCGCTTTATGACAATGGCGTCGGCCTGATCGCTTCGGCGGAAGCCGAGCCCGAGGAACTGCACTTGGACGGCGACGGGGGAACTGCCTTTGCGAGAACGGCCTCGCGGCTGATGGAAATGCGGTCTGAAGCCTATCTGGCCGGCCGCCACCGACGCCTTTAGCCGTTCGGGGATGCGGCAAGACGAATGCCTCCCCGGCTTGCGCCCCGCCAAGATTGCCGTTAACGAAAGGCCCGGAACGCCCGGCCCGCGGCCGGAGCGGGTCTTTCCATCAGGCTAGGAGAGGGAGCAGCATCATGGCGGGCAGTCGTATTGCGCTGATCGGGGCTGGGCAGATCGGCGGCACGCTCGCGCATCTTGCGGGCTTGAGGAATCTCGGCGAGGTCATCCTTTTCGACGTGGTCGATGGCGTCCCGCAGGGAAAGTCGCTGGATCTCGGGCAAGCAGCGCCGGTCGAGGGCTATAGCCCCAAGATCAAGGGCGCCAACGAATATTCCGATATCAAGGATTCCGACGTTGTGATCGTCACCGCCGGCGTGCCGCGGAAGCCCGGCATGAGCCGCGACGACCTCCTCGAGATCAATCTCCGGGTGATGGAGCAGGTTGGCGCGGGTTTGCGCAAATACGCTCCCGACGCCTTTGTCATTTGCGTCACCAACCCGCTCGACGCGATGGTCTGGGCCCTGCAGAAAACGAGCGGCCTTCCGCGCAACAAAGTCGTCGGCATGGCCGGCATTCTCGACTCGGCGCGCTTCCGGTTTTTCCTGTCCCAGGAATTCGACGTGTCTCCCGAGGACATCACCGCGATGGTCCTTGGCGGCCACGGCGACACCATGGTGCCGATCGTGCGCTATTCGACCGTGGCCGGCGTTCCGCTTCCCGACCTCGTCAAGATGCGCTGGATCACGCAGAAGCGCCTCGACGAGATCGTGCAGCGCACCCGCGACGGCGGCGCCGAGATCGTCGGCCTCTTGAAGACGGGCTCCGCCTATTACGCCCCCGCCGCCGCCGCGCTGGAAATGGCCGAGTCCTACCTCAAGGACAAGAAGCGCGTGCTGCCTTGCGCCGCCTATCTCAATGGCGAATATAATGTGAAGGGCCTCTATGCCGGCGTGCCGGTTGTGATCAGCGCGAAGGGCGTCGAACGCGTCATCGAGCTCGACCTCACCTCGCATGAGCGCGAAGCCTTCATGAAGTCGGTGGAGGCAGTGAAAACCCTCGTCGAGCTTTGCCAGAGGATCGCGCCGGGCCTCGCAGCTTAAGCGGGCCAGACGGACCGTCCCTCTCGATGAACATCCACGAATATCAGGCGAAAGCCCTGCTGCGCGCCTATGGCGCCAACGTTGCCGACGGTCACGTCGTCGCGACGGCCGAAGAGGCGGGCGCCGCGACCAAGTCGCTGAAGGGCGACATCTGGGTCGTCAAAGCGCAGATCCATGCCGGGGGGCGCGGCAAGGGCGGCGGCATCAAGCTTGTGAAGTCATCGGACGAAGCGCATGAGATCGCCGGCCGCCTCATAGGCAAGCCGCTCGTCACGCCACAGACGGGACCGAAGGGACGCCCTGTCCGCAAGATCTATGTGGTCGAGGATACCTCCATCGGGCGCGAGCTCTATTTGTCGCTGCTCGTCGACCGCGATTCCGGCCGTGTCGCCTTCATCGCTTCGACGGAAGGCGGCGTGAACATCGAAGAGGTGGCGGCGAAGACGCCGGAGAAAATCACGACGCTGACCGTCGATCCGGCGGCCGGCGTCAGCGCCTTTCACGGACGCATCATCGCTGCGGCGCTGAAGCTGAGTGGCGCGGAGGCGAAGCAATGCGCGGCACTCGTGCAATCTCTCTACCGCCTTTTCGTCGAGAAGGATGCGAGCCTGATCGAGATCAATCCGCTCGTCGTCACCAAGGAGGGCAGGCTCGTCTGCCTCGACGCCAAGATCGGCTTTGACGACAACGCCCTCTTTCGTCATCCCGACATCGCCGAATTGCGCGATTGGGAGCAGGAAGAGCCGGCGGAGGTCGAGGCTGCGCGCCACGATCTGTCTTACGTGAAGCTCGACGGCACCATCGGCTGCATGGTCAACGGCGCCGGCCTTGCCATGGCGACCATGGACATCATCAAGCTCTACGGCGGTGAGCCAGCCAATTTCCTCGATGTCGGCGGCGGCGCGACGAAGGAGCGCGTGGCGCAGGCCTTCAAGATCATCCTGTCCGATCCGCATGTGAAAGGCGTCTTGGTCAATATCTTCGGCGGCATCATGCGTTGCGACACGATCGCCGAAGGCATCATCGCCGCTGCGCGCGAGACCCATATCGAGGTGCCGCTCGTGGTGCGCCTCGAAGGCACCAACGTCGAACGCGGCAAGGAGCTTCTTGCCGATTCAGGCCTTGCCATCATTCCGGCCGACGACCTCGACGATGCGGCGAAGAAGATCGTTGCCGAAGTCGGAAAAGCGGCCTGACGCAGCACGTAAACCCGAGAGCCCATGGCCGTCCTCGTCGATAAAAACACCCGCGTCATTTGCCAGGGCTTCACCGGCGCTCAAGGCACGTTCCATTCCGAGCAGGCAATCGCTTACGGCACGCGCATGGTCGGCGGCATCACGCCGGGTAAGGGCGGCAGCACGCATCTTGGCCTTCCGGTGTTCGATACCGTCAAGGAGGCGGTGACGCGAGACGGGAGCGGACGCGAGCGCCGTCTATGTGCCGCCGCCCTTTGCCGCCGACGCCATCCTCGAGGCGATCGACGCCGGCATCCCCCTTGTCGTCTGCATCACCGAAGGGGTCCCGGTTCTCGACATGATCCGTGTGAAGCGGGCGCTTGCGAACAGCGGCACGCGCCTGATCGGGCCGAACTGCCCCGGCATCATCACCCCCGACCAATGCAAAATCGGCATCATGCCCGGGCACATTCACCGGCCCGGCAAGGTCGGTATCGTCTCTCGCTCCGGAACCCTCACCTATGAGGCGGTCGCGCAGACCACCGCCGCCGGGTTTGGACAATCGACCTGCATCGGCATCGGCGGCGACCCGGTAAACGGCACGAGCTTCGTCGATTGCCTGTCGCTGTTCCTCGAAGACGATGAGACCGAAGCCATCATCATGATCGGGGAGATCGGCGGCAGCGCCGAGGAGGAGGCTGCAGCTTTCCTCGCGGCTGCTAAGAGCGACAAGCCGGTGGTGGGCTTCATCGCCGGCGTGAGCGCGCCGCCCGGACGCCGCATGGGCCATGCCGGCGCCGTAATTTCAGGCGGCAAGGGCGATGCGAAGCACAAGATTGAGGCAATGCGCGATGCCGGCATTGCCGTCGCCAATTCGCCCGCAAGCCTTGGCACGACGCTTGCCGGTATCCTACATGACTAGGTAGGCCGGCGCCAAAGAACAGCCGCTTTTGCCCGGCAAGGCCGGTCCTCGCGCGAACCGGCAGGATCGATCGCAAGATGACGAGACACCCTTTGAACGACGTGTTTGCCCACACGTCGTTTCTCGGCGGCTCGAACGCCGCCTATCTCGCCGACCTCCACGCCAGATATTTGCAGGATCCGCGCTCGGTCGGGCCGAATTGGCAGGCCTTTTTCGCGAGCCTCGGTGACAGTCCGGAAGAAGTGCTGGCGGAGGCGAGGGGCCCCTCCTGGCAGCCTGGCGTGACAGATGGCGCTGGTCTGCAGGTGCCGCGCGCTTTCACCGAGGAACAGGCCGTCGCCGCCGCGCGAGACACGCTCCGCGCCCGCATGCTCATCCGCAATTACCGGACGCGCGGGCACCTCGTTGCAAAGCTCGATCCGCTCGAACTCTCAATCCGCCGCGAGCATCCAGAGCTGAAGCCGCGAACCTATGGCTTCGCCAAGTCCGATTACGACCGGCCCATCTATATCGGCGGCGCGCTCGGGCTCGAATTTGGCACGCTCCGGCAGGTGCTCGACATCCTGAAGCGCACTTATGGCGGCCATATCGGCGTTGAATATATGCACATCTCCGACCCCGAGCAGCGGCACTGGATCCAGGAGCGCGTCGAGGGCTCGGAACCGGTCTTCACGCCTGAAGGCAAGAAGGCGATCCTGAAGAAGCTGATTGAGGGGGAGACCTTCGAACGCTTCCTCGACGTCAAATATACCGGCACCAAGCGTTTCGGCCTCGATGGCGCGGAATCCGTCATTCCGGCGCTCGAACAGGTCATCAAGCGGAGCGGCAATCTTGGCGTGAAGGAGATCGTCATCGGCATGCCGCATCGCGGCCGCCTCAACGTGCTCGCCAATGTCATGGCAAAGCCCTACCGCGCGATCTTCAACGAGTTCCGCGGCGGCTCATCGCAGCCAGACGACGTCGAGGGATCCGGCGACGTGAAATATCATCTCGGCGCCTCCTCCGACCGCGAATTCGACGGGAACCAGGTGCATCTATCGCTCACCGCCAATC
Organism: uncultured Alphaproteobacteria bacterium; assembly: GCA_963786425.1. Lineage (GTDB taxonomy): Bacteria > Pseudomonadota > Alphaproteobacteria > Rhizobiales > Methyloligellaceae > Methyloceanibacter. The sequence goes on from CAWAZB010000005.1 coordinate 40,768, forward strand.
CTTCGCATCTTGAGATCGTCGATCCCGTGGTGCTCGGAAAGGTGCGGGCGAAGCAGGATCAGCGCCATGACAGTGAAAGGCGTGAGGTGCTGCCGCTGTTTCTGCATGGTGACGCGGCCTTCGCGGGCCAGGGCGTCGTCGCCGAATGCTTTGGGCTGTCGGGCCTCCGAGGCCACCGCACCGGCGGCTCCTTGCATTTCATCGTCAACAATCAAATCGGCTTTACCACCGCGCCCCGCTTTGCGCGCTCTTCGCCCTACCCGTCGGATGTCGCGAAGATGATCGATGCCCCGATCTTCCACGTGAATGGCGATGATCCGGAAGCGGTGGTGCATGTGACGAAGATCGCCTCCGAGTTTCGTCAGCGTTTCGGCAAGCCCGTCGTCATCGACATGTTCTGCTATCGCCGCCACGGCCATAACGAGGCGGATGAGCCGTCTTTCACGCAGCCTCTGATGTATGCGCGCATCCGCGAACATCCGCGCGTCGCGCAGATCTATGCGACGCGGCTGATCGGCGAGGGCCTGCTCACCCAGGCCGATGTCGACCGCCTTTATGCGGACTTCCGTGCGCTCCTTGAGGAGGAATTTTCCGCGGCCAATTCCTATAAGCCGAACCGGGCGGACTGGCTCGACGGCAAATGGTCGGGGATCGGCTTTGCCGATGAAGGCGCGCGCCGCGGCGATACCGGGGTGGAGGTCGATACGCTGAAGGAAGTGGGCCGCCGTCTCGCCCACATCCCGAGAAATTTCACGCCGCATAAGACCGTCGCCCGCATCCTTGCCGCCCGTCGGAAGACGATTGAGGACGGCGCCGGCATCGATTGGGCTACGGCTGAGGCCCTCGCCTTCGGCACGTTGGTGACCGAGGGCTTTCGCGTGCGCCTTTCGGGGCAGGATTGCGAGCGCGGCACCTTCTCGCAGCGCCATGCGGTGCTGATGGATCAGCTCAACGAAAAGAAATACACGCCGCTGAAGCACATCGCCAAAGACCAGGCGCCCTTCGAAGTCATCAATTCGATGCTGTCGGAGGAGGCGGTGCTCGGCTTCGAATATGGCTACAGCCTCGCCGAGCCGAACGCGCTCGTGCTGTGGGAGGCGCAATTCGGCGATTTCGCCAATGGCGCGCAGGTCGTCGTCGACCAGTTCATCTCCTCCGGCGAGCGGAAATGGCTGCGCATGTCGGGCCTCGTGATGCTGCTCCCGCATGGCTATGAGGGGCAGGGCCCTGAGCACTCCTCCGCGCGCCTCGAGCGCTTCCTCCAGCTCTCAGCCGAAGACAATTGGCAGATCGCCAATTGCACGACGCCGGCGAATTATTTCCACATACTTCGCCGGCAGCTGCATCGGCAATTCCGCAAGCCGCTCATTTTGATGACGCCGAAATCGCTGCTGCGTCACAAGCGCGTGCTATCCAATCTGTCGGAGTTCGGTCCGGGGACGAGCTTCCACCGGCTGCTTTGGGACGACGCGCAGCTCCGGCCCGACGAGAATGTGAAGCTGAAGCCGGATGCCGAGATCAGGCGTGTCGTTCTCTGTTCCGGCAAGGTCTATTACGATTTGCTCGACGAGCGCCAAAAGCGGGGTGTAGACGACATCTATCTGTTGCGCGTCGAGCAGCTTTACCCCTTCCCGGCGCGCGCGCTCATTCAGGAGCTGTCGCGTTTTCCGGAGGCCGTGATCGTCTGGTGTCAGGAAGAGCCGAAGAATATGGGCGCCTGGAGCTTCATGCAGCCGAACCTCGAATGGGTGCTCGATCACATCGAGGCGCGGCATCGGAGGGTCCGCTATGCCGGGCGTCCGGCCTCGGCGGCCACCGCCACCGGACACTCCCGCAAGCATCAAGACGAGCTGCGCAATTTGCTTGAAGAAGCTTTGGGTTAGGAGAGGGCGTTAATGCCGACGGAAATCCGGGTCCCGGCACTGGGGGAGTCCATCACCGAAGCGACGGTCGGCCATTGGCTAAAGGCGGCCGGTGAGGCCGTGGCGGCCGACGAGCCCTTGGTGGAGCTCGAAACCGACAAGGTCACGGTGGAGGTCCCGGCGCCGGTCGCTGGCGTGTTGTCGGAGATTGCCGTCAAGGTCGGGGAGACGGTGTCAGTCGGCGCGCGTCTCGGCTCGATCAGCGATGGCGAGGCGAAGGCGGAAGCTCCTGACGCTAGGGCTCCGGAGCGTTCGGAACCGTCGCCTCCAGCCGAGCCGTCCCCGGCGGAGAGCGCTCCTATGGAGACCGCCGCGCCGCAACCGGCTGCACCACCTTCGGTAAATCCCGCGCCCCCGCCGACTGAGCCTGCGGCACTCGAGCGCGAACCGACGCCGCGCGAAGAAGTGAGCGAGAACGGGCATGGAAGCGAAATGCTTCCTTCGCCCGCGGCCCGGAAATATCTCGCCGAGGCCGGCCTCGATCCTCGCTCCATCGAAGGCTCCGGCCGTCGCGGGCAGATCCTGAAGCAAGACGTGCTCGCGCAAGACCCGGCCAAGGCCGCTCCGGCGAGCGAGGCGGGACCTGCCGCCGCGGCACTGCTGGCGCGCGAGCCCCGGCAGAGGCCGGAGCCCGGTCCCCGCGCGCCGATCGCCGCCGATGATGAGGCGCGCGAGGAGCGGGTGCGCATGACGCGGCTGCGGCAGACCATCGCCAAGCGGCTAAAGGAAGCGCAAGACCACGCTGCCATGCTCACCACCTTCAACGATGTGGATATGAGCGCGGTGATGGCGTTTCGCCGCGAATATCGCGAGGCCTTCGAGCAGAAGCACGAAGTCAAGCTCGGGCTGATGGGCTTTTTCGTCAAAGCCTGCGCCCAGGCGCTCAAGGACGTGCCGGCGGTGAACGCCGAGATCGACGGCACCGACATTATCTTCAAGAATTACTACCATATCGGGGTCGCGGTCGGGACCGAGCGCGGGCTCGTCGTTCCCGTCATCCGCGACGCCGACCGTCTGAGCCTCGCCGAGATCGAAAAGGCGATTGCCGATTTCGGGACGCGCGCGCGTGAGAGCCGCCTCGCGCTGGAAGAGATGCAAGGTGGAACCTTCACCATCTCCAATGGCGGGATCTACGGCTCGCTGCTCTCGACCCCGATCCTCAACGCGCCGCAATCCGGCATTCTCGGCATGCATCGCATCGAAGAGCGCGCCGTGGTGCGCGGCGGTCAGATCGTGGCGCGGCCGATGATGTATCTGGCGCTGTCCTACGATCACCGCTTGGTCGACGGCAAGGAGGCCGTCACTTTCCTCGTGCATGTGAAGGACGCGATCGAAGATCCGAAGCGGCTCGTGCTCGACCTTTAGTAGGACTCACCTCTTATGCCGCAATACGATTTGATCGTCATCGGCTCGGGCCCTGGCGGCTATGTCTGCGCCATCCGCGCCGCTCAGCTCGGCATGAAAGTCGCAATCGTCGAGAAACGTGCGACGCATGGCGGCACTTGCCTGAATGTCGGCTGCATTCCTTCCAAGGCGCTGCTGCATGCGAGCGAGCGCTTCGCCGAGGCGGCGGAGGGTTTCGCCGCTATGGGCATTAGGGCAAAACCTGAGCTCGATCTTGCCGCCATGCTGGCCTTCAAGGACGAGGGCGTTAAAGGCAATGTCGATGGCGTCGCATTTCTCCTCCGCAAGAACAAGATCGACCATTTCCACGGGACCGGCCGTATCGCTGAACCCGGCAAGGTCGAGGTCGCCTTCATCAATGGCGAGAAGCAAAGTGTGGAGGCGAAGGCGATCGTGGTTGCCACCGGCTCCGAGGTCGCCGCGATCCCGGGCATCGCCATCGACGAGAAACGCATCGTGTCGTCGACCGGCGCGCTGTCGCTGCCTGAAGTTCCGCGCCGGCTGGTGGTGATCGGCGCCGGCTATATCGGACTTGAGCTCGGCTCGGTTTGGCGCCGGCTCGGCTCTGAGGTGACGGTCGTCGAGATGCTCGATCGCATCGCGCCCGGGCTCGATGGCGAGATGGCCGCCGCCTTTCAGCGCATCCTGGCGAAACAAGGCATCGCCTTCCGGCTATCGACAAAGGTGGCAAGCGTCGAAACCTCAGACCATGGCTGCAGGCTGACGCTCGAACCGGCAGCCGGCGGCGCGCAGGAGACGCTCGAGGCGGATGTGGTCCTCGTTGCCGTCGGGCGCGTGCCGAACACAGAAGGCCTCGGCCTCGCTGAGATCGGCGTGAAGACGGACAATCGCGGCCGCATCAGCGTCGATGAGCGCTTCGCGACTAATGTCCCTGGCATCTACGCCATCGGCGACGTGATCGCCGGGCCGATGCTCGCGCACAAAGCTGAGGAGGAAGGGATCGCCGTCGCCGAGACCCTCGCCGGGCAGGCCGGGCATGTGAATTACGACGCGATCCCGAGCGTCATCTACACAGCGCCTGAGGTCGCCTCGGTCGGCAAGAATGAGGAAGAGCTGAAAGAAGCGGGCATCGCTTACAAGATCGGCAAGTTCCCCTTCGCCGCCAATGGCCGCGCCAAAGTCAACCGCACCATTGAAGGCTTCGTGAAAGTGCTCGCCGATGCGAAGACCGACCGCGTGCTCGGCGTCCATATTCTCGGCGCCGATGCCGGCACGATGATCGCCGAAGCCGCGGTGCTCATGGAATTCGGCGGATCGGCCGAGGATCTCGCCCGCATCTGCCACGCGCACCCCACGTTGAACGAAGCGGTGAAAGAGGCGGCCCTCGCCGTCGAAGGCCGCCCCATCCATCTGTGAGCTTTTGCCGCCTCGTGTCCTGCTGGACAAGGGCGAGGGCGGCTGGAATGTTGTGGGCGCCGCAAACGAGGAGGGAGACCGCAGCATGCATCTGCCGCGCAATCTGCTGGAGGGCCACCGCCGTTTCCTGCGCGACCGTCACGCGCCGGAGCGCGGGCGCTATATTCAGCTCGCCGAGCGCGGGCAGATCCCCAACGGCATGGTGATTGCTTGCTGCGATGCGCGCGTGGATGTCTCAGCCATTTTCGACGCGGGTCCTGGCGAGCTCTTTATCCTCCGCAACGTGGCCAATCTCGTCCCGCCTTACGAGCCCGAGGGCCGCTATCACGGGACGAGTGCCGCAATAGAATTTGCGGTGCTGGCCCTGAAGGTTCCGCATCTCATCGTGCTCGGCCATTCCCATTGCGGTGGCGTTGCCGCCTATCGCGACCGTGCCTCCGACACGGCGCCCAGCGACAGCTTCATCGGCCGTTGGCTGACGCTGTTGGATGATCTCGAGGTGCGAGACACCGAAATATTCGAATTTGGGCGTGAGACAGCATTCGAGCTTGCGGCAATCCGCTCTTCGATCGCGCATCTGCGCACGTTCCCGGCGGTACGCCATCGCGAGGAATCGCGGCTTCTCTCAATCCACGGGCTTCATTTCGATATTGCCAGCGGCACGCTCCTTTCGCTCGACGAGGAGCGCGACCGCTTCACAGCGCTGATCGATCCGGAGACGGTGTCCGCCTAGGCCGCCTTCTTCTCGCGGCCGGCCAGACAGCAGCATCTCATCCCCCCGTCAGGCTTGCCGGTTCCCGCGTTTCGTCAATGCGCGGTCGCAGCCTGACGCGAGCCTTGCTTCGCGCCGGACGCCTTGTCGAGCAGATTGCGGTTGATGATCAGTTCGGCGATCTGCACCGTGTTGAGCGCCGCCCCTTTGCGCAGATTGTCGGAAACGATCCACAGGGACAGCGCGTTGTCGGCGGTCTGATCCTCGCGGATGCGCGACACATAAGTCGCGAAATCCCCGACGCATTCGATCGGCGTGACGTAGCCGCCAGGCTCCCGCTTATCGACAACGAGGACACCAGGAGATTCGCGCAGCACCTCGCGCGCCTCCTCGGCGGTGATCGGCTTCTCGAACTCGATATTCACCGCCTCGGAATGGCCGACGAACACCGGAACGCGCACGCAAGTGGCGGTCAGCTTGATCTTCGGGTCGAGGATCTTCTTCGTCTCGACCATCATCTTCCATTCTTCCTTGGTCATGCCGTCTTCCATGAAGACGTCGATGTGAGGAATGACGTTGAAGGCGATCTGCTTCGTGAAGATCTTCGGCGTCGGCGGGTCGGTGACGAAAATGCCCTTGGTCTGATTCCAGAGCTCGTCCATCGCCTCCTTGCCGGCTCCGGAGACGGACTGATAGGTGGCGCAGACGACGCGGGTGATGCGGGCAAGATCATGCAAAGGCTTCAGCACGACGACGAGCTGCGCGGTCGAGCAGTTCGGATTGGCGATAATGTTCTTCTTTCTGAAGCCCTCGACGGCGTTGGCATTCACTTCCGGTACGATAAGCGGAACGTCGGGGTCGTACCGCCAGCAGGAGGAATTGTCGATGACGAGGGAGCCTTGCGCGCCGATACGCGGCGACCACTCCTTTGAGACGCTGGAGCCCGCAGACATCAGAACGAAATCGACGCCGCGAAAGTCGAAGCTCTCCAGGTCACGGCATTTGATCCGGCGGTCGCCATAGGAGACCTCCACCCCGGTCGAGCGGCGCGAGGCGATGGCGAAGACTTCGTCCGCCGGAAATTCCCGCTCGGCGAGGATGTTGAGCATTTCGCGCCCGACATTGCCGGTCGCGCCGACGACGGCGACTTTGTAACCCATACGAGTTTGGCTCCTCAAAAATCCCATGCGATACGCAAATCTTCGGGCGATTTACGGGGAACGACACCTGATTGTAAAGTCGCGGGAGGAAGACCGGGCTGGTAGGAGCCGCGCCCAAAGGGGCCGAAGAAAGGAAACGGCAATGGTGTCGGCCGTCGCGAGCCGCCTGCCTGAACTTCATACCGGAGGCTTCGGTGAAATTGCAGCGTGCCTTTGCCAAGGCGCCTCCTCGAACCGTTAATCGCACGCCCTGAATGAAGATCTCATCCCCCGCCACCCCCTACGGCCGCGCCAGCATCGGCGCGACGCTTCTCTTTCTGCTTGTCGCCGCCGCTGCCCTCGCCATTTTCCTGATGGATCTCTCGACGAGAGGCGGACCGCTCTATCTCAAGCTTCTGCGCGAGGACGGCGTAGTCGAAAGGCTGACGGCGGGCCTCCTTTTCCTCGCGGCCCTCATATCGCTGGTCGCGCTTCTGAAGCTGCCGGAGCCGCTCCGCTGGGCGCGCCTTTTCCTCGCTCTATTCGCGATCTTCTCGGGGCTGATGGCGCTTGAGGAAATCAGCTGGGGCCAGAGAGCCCTGCAGATCCAGCCTGGCGCGTTCTGGCAGGACTACAGCGACCAGAAGGAAACCAACGTGCACAACGTCGTGCAGCATTATCTGCGCAGCAACAATTATCTCCTGACGACGACGCGGAAAATTGCCGCTGTGGTCCTGCTGATTTACGGCGTCGTCCTTCCCTTGCTCAATGCCTGTAAGGGACCGCGCGCGCTCTTTCGAAAGCTGCTTCTCGTGGTGCCGCCGCCCGCCTTAGCCCTTGGGTTTCTTCTCGGCGCGTTGCTTGCTTGGTTCGACTGGCCGACGGGCAGCGAGGAAGAGATCGGCGAGCTTTTCTTTGCCCTCTGCTTTGCGCTGCTCGTGCCGCTATGGCTGCTGCAGCAGCGTTACGACCGCGCGGACGAGTGCCGAACCGAAAGTCGGAACCTAAGGCGCCGCGCGCTCCTGACTGCTCTTTCCGCACCTCCGCGCATTTCTTCCCGGTGAATTCGTTCACCATGCGCACGACCTGCGGCCCGAGGACATTGGCGGAGTTATCTGCGCCGGTTCCCGCATAGATGAGTGCGTAGACGAGCATCGGGCCAGACGCTTCGCCCCAGTTCAGCTTCGCTTTGACCGCCTTTCCCTTCTCGAACGAGACCTTCGGCGCGATCGAGACGTCGACCTCGTAGGGCGCAGCGTCCCCCTTTTGCGCGAGTGTGCAACGGATCTTCTGATTGCCGAGCGCAACCTCGGCGCTGTCCTCACTCATGGCGCGGGCAAGATCGGCGCGCTTCAGCTCAAGCTTCGATTGGCAGACGGCGTTGCCCCAGGGCCATTCGAAGCGGCCGCCGAGCATCTTGCCGATATCCTTCTCCCGCCAAGTCTTGACGATGGCGCAGGAGATATCGGCGCCATTTGCATCCTTGCTGGCCAAAACCCCGCAGATCTCGACCTTGCAGGCTTTCCGCGCCTCCTTCTCGGCCTTCTCCTCAGGTGTGAGCGGCTCGTCCTTGGTGCTCGAAGCTTCATTCGAGGTGCCGGCCTGACCAGTTTCCTCGGCGAGCGATCCGCCGGCGGCAAGCGCCACCACTCCCGCCGCAAGCCATATCCGCAAACGCCTCATTGACGGTCCCTCCAAGTCACGAGCGCCACCCCGCATGAAATATGTGCATTGGCGGCGTTTGGCGTAAGACTACGCCGTCCGGTCGAGCGCGGCGATGACGGCGCTTCCCATTTCTGCGGTGCCGACGGTGCGGCAGCCCTCTTGCGCGATATCGGCCGTGCGGAGGCCTTCATCGAGCACCGCCGCAATGGCGGCCTCGATCTTGTCGGCGAGCTCGCCCAATTCGAAGGAATAGCGCAGCGCCATGGCGAAGCTCGCGATGGTGGCGATTGGATTGGCGATGCCCTTGCCGGCGATGTCTGGGGCGGAGCCATGCACGGGCTCGTAGAGTGCCTTGCGGCGGCCCTTTCCATCGGCGGCGCCGAGGGAAGCGGAAGGCAGCATGCCGAGCGAGCCGGTCAGCATCGCCGCCTCATCAGAAAGAATGTCGCCGAAGAGATTGTCGGTGACGATGACGTCGAACTGCTTCGGGGACCGCACCAATTGCATGGCGCAATTATCGGCGAGGATGTGCTGCAGAGTGACGTCTGAGTAGCGGTCGCGATGCAGGCGCGTGACCACCTCGTTCCACAACACGCCGGTCTTCATCACATTCCGCTTCTCGGCGGAGTGCACGAGGTTGCGGCGCTTCCGTGCCAGCTCGAAAGCGACCGCGGCGATGCGTTCGATTTCGTAAGTCTCGTAGATCTGCGTGTCGACGGCGCGCTTCTGTCCGCCGCCGAGATCCGTGATCTCCTTCGGCTCGCCGAAATAGACGCCCCCGGTCAGCTCGCGCACGATCATAATGTCGAGACCTTCGACCCTGTCGCGCTTCAGGGACGACGCGTCGGCAAGCGCCGGATAACAGATGGCAGGGCGGAGATTGGCGAAGAGCTCAAGGTCCTTGCGCAGCCTGAGGAGGCCCGCCTCAGGCCGTTGATCGTAGGGCACGCCGTCCCATTTCGGTCCCCCTACGGCCCCGAGCATCACCGCATCCGCGGCCAAGGCGCGCTGCATGGTTGCGTCGGAGATGGCCTCTCCATGCGCATCGTAAGCGCAGCCACCGACGAGGTCCGTCTCCGTCTCGATGCTGGCAAGGCCATGGTCGTTGACCCAGCCGATGAGACGGGCGACCTCGGCCATCACCTCGGGTCCAATGCCGTCGCCGGGAAGCAATAAGAGTTTGAAGGAAGCCATGAATTCGTGCCCGCCCTATGCTAGGAAATCGCCGCGATTGCCTAACCGGAGTGTCAAATGCTGACAAGTGCCCTACGCCTGTCTCTTCTCGCGGTCGCCGCCGGCCTCTTTCTGCAACTCAGTTCGCCCGCTGCACTCGGCGCGGAAGAGGTGAAGCTGATCGCGCTCGGTCTTGCCGACCATGCCGTGACCGAAGAGGAGGTCGCGGGCGGAGCGAAACTGCCGGCCCCGCGCTTCAATAGCGGAGGCGTCGCGCACGCGCTGGTCGGCAATCTGAAAATGGGCGACATCGTCGAGGTGCGGCTCGTGCTCGACGGCAAGTCGCTGATGCACAACACCGAGACGCTTTCCGAGGACAAAGAGCGGGTTCTCCTGCAGGCCGGAAAGACCGGAACGCCGGCAGGCGGCTGGCCGCAAGGCGGTTACATCGCGGATGTGAAGGTGTTGCGCGACGGCAAGCCGATCCTCGAAGAAAAGACCGAGGCCATCCCCTTCGAATAGGCTCGCGCCCGGCCTAGACCCAGGGGCGCTCGACGCGCGTTCTCGCCTCGAAGGAAGCGATGGCGTCCGCCTTCTCCATCGTCAGCCCGATATCATCGAGACCTTCCAACAGGCAGCGCTTGAGGAATGGGTCGATCTCGAAACGGATCACACCACCGTCCGGGCCCCTGATTTCCTGACTGGGCAGATCAACCGTGATGGTGGCGTTTGCCCCACGCGAGGCATCGTCGAGGAGCTTGTCCACCTCTGCCTGGGGCAGCTTGATCGGCAAGATCCCGTTCTTGAAGCAATTATTGTAGAAGATGTCCGCGAATGACGGCGCGATGAGGCAGCGGAAGCCGAAATCGAGGAGCGCCCAGGGGGCATGCTCGCGCGAGGATCCGCAACCGAAATTGTCTCCGGCGATCAGGATGGTCGCCTTGTCGTAGGGCGGCCGGTGCAGCACGAAATCTGCTTTCGCGTTGCCCGCTTCGTCGTAGCGCATCTCGGCAAACAGCCCCTGGCCGAGGCCGGTGCGCTTGATGGTTTTCAGATATTGCTTCGGGATGATCATGTCGGTGTCGACATTGATCAGCGGGAAGGGCGCGGCGATGCCCGTCAGCGTTGTGAATTTCTCCATGGCGATGTTCCGAAGCGTGAGCGGCGGCATTCTTCTTTAGCCTCGCGTAAGGCGGCTGACCAGTGGACGGCCGTCCGGGCTCGAAGGCAGTTGAGCCCAAAGAGTTCGCTTTTCAGGCTCCGGGGCAGCCTTTATGGTCGCCCCTCGTGCTTCGGAGGAGGAAACGCCGATGGCTGGCCAAGTTCTGTATGAGGCGCATCCGGCCATGTTCCGGGCGCACCCCTTTCTGTTCGCCGGAGCCGTCCTCTTGATCGCCGCCTTCGGGCTCGGCGTGATCATCCTCCTTTACTGGTATGTGAAGACGCGCATGACGGCGCTTATCGTCACCGAGCATGACATCACCTACGAGCAGGGCATCCTCAGCAAGGACCGCACCTCGGTTTCGCTGCGCCACGTTCGCTCGGTGCGCGTGACGCAAGGCTTCGTCAACCGCATTCTCGGTGTCGGCACGGTGGAGATCGCCACCGCCGGCGACGAGCCGGAATTCTCCGTCAAGGACATGCCGGATCCTCACCAGATCCGCGATGCGATCCGAAAAGCGCAGGAGCTCGACGAGGCGCCCGCCGCTCCGGCGAGCAGCGTCTAGCCTATGGCTGGCCCAAGCGATCTCCGCGACCGCAAGGAAGCGACGCGGCTGCTGCTCGCCTCCAGCATTGCCATTGTCCTGCTGATCGCCATGGGATTTGCGGCGCTTTATTATTTTACCGGCTGGTTTTCCGGCTCAGATCCCTTTGCCAGCGGCCTCAGCCTCAAAGACGCGGCGGTGATCGCCTTCTTTGTCTCCTTCGGCGCCATTCTGATCATGACGATCTTCTCCGGCGGCGACGCCATATTCGGCGAGCTGCCTTTCACGATCCTCGGCTTTTTGATCTTCTTCGTGGTGTTCTGGCTGATGATCGCCTGGATCTTCTAGGCGCTCAAAGAGCGTGACGCCTATTCCGGCGCGAGCGTATGCGCCTTCACCCGCGAGGACGAGGATGGCGGCGCGCTGACCGCTCTCGTGCCGCCGCTTTCGATCAGCCTTTGATAATGCCGGCGCATGGTGTCGCAGCGCTTCGGGCCGGGCGGGTGCACGGCATCGCCCTTCAAGGTGGAAATGAAAGCGCAGATCTCTTCCATGCCCCCGGCATCGAGCCAGCCCCATCTGACCCCGCGGCGGATGGCGAAGAGGTCCGCCTTCGTCTCATCCGGGCCTTCGAATTGGTGCCCGCATTCATGGCTGTAGATGTAGAGCTTCACGGCAGTGGAGAGGCCGTCGATCTTCTGCGTGTTGAGGATGAGGAAGCCCGGAAAGGCACCCCCCCAACTGTCGAATTTGTCATTGAGGACGGTTGGCCGCTTGCCGCAATTGATCGGGCGCCCGTCGATGGAGAGGCTGCCATGCGCGATAAGCTTCGCCTCCGGCCCGGCATCTTTGAGATATTGCTGGATGGTGGGGCCGCCCGGCCCACCGCGAAACACCATTTCCTGCGCCTCGGCCGGGGCCGGCGAGAACGCATATACGCATAGACCAAGGAGGCAGACGACCGCCCCCCGCACTGTCGCTAATTCCCTCATTGGGATCAGATTACGGGCGTGGCGCGCGTTTCGCAATCGGCCTTCGCATGAATGGCTGTGGGAAGCTTAACGGCGTCCCTCGCGGGCGGTAACGCCCTTTTTGGCAAAACATTGACGAAGCTGGCTGCAACGCGCCTGCGGGTCTGGGTGCACGGGCCCGTGGCCCGCGACATTGAAGGCGGAGCAGATGTCGCTGAGGACCTGATCGTTGAGCCAGCCCTCGCGCCGCGCGCGCCGCACCGCATAGCAATCCGCCGCCGTTTCGTTCGGCCCGTAACGGATATGCCCGCATTCATGATAATAGATCAGCCATTGCACCTGGCGCGGCAGCGGCTTCAGCGCTTCCATATTGAGCATGATCACCGTCGAGGAGACGGCGAAGCCCTGAAAATCGCGTAGCAGGGTTTTTGTGCTGCCGCAGGAGAGCCGACGCCCCTCGATCACGAGCCGGCCTGCGGAAACGATCTTATCCTTCTCGATGCCGGCTGCCGGTTGCAGGCTACCTGCGGCGGATAGCGCCACGCCAAGCGCAAAAATAACCCGTAAGCGGGCAGCCCAGCCCATCGTCATCCGTCCTCGCCAGCTTCTTTCGTGGGGTGCTCGCCGCCCGCGCGGGTGGAGTGTGGTCGGGGCGGCGCTGAGGCGTCAACCCGGAAACGTCAGGCCGCCGCCTCTTTCTCGATCGCCTCCATATCGGCATCGGAAAGGCCGAAATGGTGGCCGATCTCATGCACGAGCACATGCGTGACGATGTCGCCGAGCGTCTCCTCATGCTCGCTCCAATAATCGAGGATCGGGCGGCGATAGAGGAACACCATCTCCGGCATGGCGGTGACGTCGAGCACGCTTTGGCGGGCAAGATCGACGCCGTGATAGAGGCCGAGGAGTTCAAACTCGGATTCGATCTTCATCTGCTCGAGCACATCGTCGGCGGGAAAATCTTCGATGCGGATGACGAGGTCGCCGCACATCTCGCGAAATCGATCCGGCAGGCGCTTGAAGGCGGCGTCGGCCATCTCCTCAAATTCGGCGAGCGAGGGCGCATGCTTGTCTGACCAATCGCTGGAGGTGCCGCTCATCGTCCGTATCACACCTCTCCCCGGCGGGGAGAGGTCGCGCCGGAGGCGCGGCGTGAGGGGGCAAGGCTGAGGTCGACGCGTGAACGCCCCTCACCCCGCCCTCTCCCCGCAGGGCAGAGGGAGGATTCGCGGCAAGGCCGGATCGGCGTCGAGGCTCAATGAAATTCGCGGATGTCGACGAAGCGTCCGGCGATCGCCGCCGCCGCCGCCATCACCGGCGAGACGAGATGCGTGCGGCCGAGGCGCCCCTGCCGGCCCTCGAAATTGCGGTTCGAGGTCGAGGCGCAGCGCTCGCGAGGGCTAAGCTGATCCGGGTTCATGCCGAGGCACATGGAGCAGCCGGGCTCCCGCCAATCGAAGCCCGCATCCTTGAAGATCTTGTCGAGGCCTTCGGATTCCGCCTGCTCTTTCACGAGGCCGGAGCCGGGGACGATCATGGCGCTGATATCGGCATGCACATGCCGGCCGGCGACGACCTTCGCCACTTCGCGCAAATCCTCGATGCGGCCATTGGTGCAGGAGCCGATGAAGATGCGGTCGAGCTTGATGTCGGTGATCTTCTCGCCGCCCTGCAGCCCCATATAATCGAGCGAGCGCATCGCGGCTTTGCGCTTCGTCTCGTCGGCGATCTCATCCGGGCGCGGCACATGTCCCGTGATCGAGACGACCTGCTCCGGGCTCGTGCCCCAGGTGACGAGCGGCGGCAGCCGCTCGGCATGCAGCACGATCTCTGAATCGAACGCGGCGCCCTCATCGGAATAGAGCCGCTCCCAATCGCGCCGCGCCATCTCGAAGGCGCCGGCCTTCGGCGCGCGCGGGCGGCCCTTGATGTAGTCGAAGGTCCTCTCATCCGGCGCGATCAGGCCGGCGCGGGCGCCGCCCTCGATCGACATGTTGCAGATGGTCATGCGCCCTTCCATGGAGAGCGCGCGCACCGCCTCGCCGGCATATTCGATGACGTGGCCGGTGCCGCCGGCGGTGCCGATCTCGCCGATGATGGCGAGGATGATGTCCTTCGCCGTGACGCCGTCTTTCAGCGTGCCGTCCACGCGCACGCGCATATTCTTCGCCTTCTTCTGGATCAGCGTTTGCGTCGCGAGCACATGCTCGACCTCGGACGTGCCGATGCCATGCGCGAGCGCGCCGAAGGCGCCATGCGTGGAGGTGTGGGAATCGCCGCAGACGATGGTGGTGCCGGGGAGGGTGAAGCCCTGCTCCGGCCCGACGACATGCACGATGCCCTGGCGGCGGTCGCGCTCATGGTAATATTCGATGCCGAAATCGCGCGCATTCTCGGCGAGCGTCGCCACCTGCAGCGCCGATTCCGGGTCCTCGATGCCCTGCGACCGGTCGGACGTCGGCACGTTGTGATCGACGACGGCGAGCGTCTTCTCCGGCGCGCGCACCTTCCGCCCCGTCATGCGCAAGCCCTCGAAGGCCTGCGGGCTCGTCACCTCATGCACGAGATGGCGGTCGATATAGAGAAGGGCCGTGCCGTCCGGCGCCTCATGCACCAGATGGTCGTCCCAGATCTTGTCGTAGAGGGTGCGCGGCTTCGCCATTTTGGTGATTTTGTTGGGTTTCGTCGGAATTAGAAGAATTCTCAGTTCACGACAAATAGCGCTGACCTTAAGAATTTTCCAGACCCGCGCTGCAGGCCCCGGTGTCATTCCCGCGAAAGCGGGAATCCAGTAGCCACCGAGCCGTCGATTAGGCGCGAACCCTCGGGTTACTGGATCGCCCGGTCGAGCCGGGCGATGACAAAGAGGAGCGAATGAAGGTGGTGGCGCGACGGCGAGGCAACTCAGATGTCGAGGAAGTCGCGCTTGCCGAGGTCCATCCCGTTATGGCGGAGAATGAGATAAGCGGCGGTGACGTGGAAGTAGAGGTTCGGCAGGACAAAATTCAACAGATAGTCCTGCCCGGTGAAGGTCATGTCGCCGTCGCGCAGTGTGATCGTGATCGCCTTATCCTCGCTGCCATCGATCTGGCCGGCGGACAGCGCCTGCACGAATTCGAGCGCCTTTTCGATGCGCTCCTGAAGTTCAGCGAAACTGGCTTCTATGTCGGGGTTGCTCGGAAATTCGACTCCCGCGAGCCTCGCGGCGCCACGGAGCGCCATGTCGGAAGCGATTTGCACCTGGTTCGACAGGGGAAGCATGTCGGGCGCGAGCCGCGCATTGATCAGAACGGAGGGCTCGATCTTGCGGGAAGCGGCATAATCGGCGGCCTTGCCGATGATCTTCGAGAGGGTCCCGAGCATTCGCACGAAAACGGGAACCGACGCCTGATACATCGAAAGAGTCATCGGAAACCCCGGTAAACTCGGCTAGGAGGCTAGCCCTTTTTGCCCTTCTTCTCGGGCTTGGCTTTGGCGGCTTTGGGAGCCTTGGCCTTTGCGGGGGTCTTGTCTGAGTCGCCCTCGCCGTCATCGTCGTCGCCAACAGGCACTTCGCCGGCCGTCGTCTCCGCCATCAGCTCGACGGCCTTCGCCGTCCAATCGTCGCGCTCGACGGCGCCGTTCAGCTTCAGCGTCTCGTCGAGCTTCTCGATCTCGTCATCGGTGAGATTGGCGATCTGCTCGAATTTGATCAGCCCGAGCTTGTTCAGCTTCGCCTCGATCTCAGGCGTGATGCCGGTGATGAGCTTCAGATCGTCCGGGTCGCCCTTCGGCCGCTTGAAGCCCTTGAAGGCTTCCTGCTTGCCGGGGCGCGCCACCTGCTTCTCGGCGATGCGCGCCGACTTGCCGCGGCGGCCGCGGAGATAATAGAGCTTCGCGCGCCGCACGCGTCCGCGCCGCACGACCTCGATGGAGTCGATTAGCGGCGAATGCACGGGGAAGACGCGCTCGACGCCTTCGCCATAGGAGATCTTGCGCACGGTGAAATTCTCATTGATGCCGCCGCCGGCGCGGCCGATGCAGACGCCTTCATAGGCCTGCACGCGGGAGCGGTCGCCTTCGACCACCTTGACGTTCACCCTGAGCGTATCGCCGGGGCCGAATTCGGGAATCTTGCGCTTTTTAGCGAGGGCAGCGGCCTGCTCTTTCTCGAGCTGCTCGATGATATTCATGGTCGAATGCCTTTCGGTGGGGCGCCTGCCCGGCCATAAGCCTGATAGCGAACGCCATTCTTTTTGATTGATCCTGGGTTGAAGCTGCGGGCGGAATGCGCGCCGCGCCTGTTCCTAGCGGAAGGGGCGGGGCTTGTCGAGGATTTGCCCCAATCACCCTCCCCTTGGAAAGGGGAGGGTGGCGCGCGTTAAGCGCGCCGGGTGGGGTTCGCTACTTGGTGCTGACCCCACCCCGGCCCTCCCCCTTGCAGGGGGAGGGGGACACACGCTCCAGATTCCCTCCCCTTGAAAAGGGGAGGGTGGCGCGCGTTATGCGCGCCGGGTGGGGTTCGCTGCTTGGTGCCCTGACCCCCACCCCGGCCCTCCCCCTTGCAGGGGGAGGGAGGACACACGCTCCAGATTCCCTCCCCTTGAAAAGGGGAGGGTGGCGCGTTGTGCGCGCCGGGTGGGGTTTGCTGCTTGGTGCTTGACCCCCACCCCGGCCCTCCCCCTTGCAGGGGGAGGGAGGAGTTCATCCTCATCCTGAGGAGGCCGCCGAGGGCGGCCGTCTCGAAGGATGGGCCTCATGGTTCGAGACGCGGCCTTCGGCCGCTCCTCACCATGAGGACGCTCTAGGGCTTCTTCCGCTTCTCCCACAAATCCGGGCGGCGTTCCTGCGTCAGCTTCTCGGCCTGCTCGCGCCGCCATCTGGCGATCTTCTCGTGATCGCCCGAGAGCAGAATTTCGGGGATGGCCCGGCCTTCGAAGTCGCGGGGGCGGGTAAATTGCGGATATTCGAGAAGGCCCGCCGCAAAGCTCTCTTCGTCGAGCGAGACCTCGTTGCCGGCCACCCCGGGCAGGAGGCGCACGCAGGCATCGATGCAGCACCATGGCGGCGAGCTCGCCCCCGGAAAGAACATAATCGCCGATGGAGACTTCCTCGATGCCGCGCGCCTCGAGTACCCGCTCATCCACCCCTTCGAAACGTCCGCATAGGAGGATGGCGCCGGGCCCGGCAGCGATCTCGCGGGCGCGCGCTTGCGTCAACGGTTCGCCCCGCGGCGAAAGGTAGATGGTGGGCGCAGCCGCGGGCATGGTCGCGCGCGCGGCGTCGATGGCGCGGGCGGCGATGTCGGCGCGCATCACCATGCCGGCGCCGCCGCCTGCCGGCGTGTCGTCGACGGAGCGGTGCTTGTCGGTGGCAAAGTCGCGGATGTCGGTGACCGACAGCGCCCATCTGCCGTCGGCGAGCGCTCTACCGGCGAGGCTCAGCCCAAGCGGCCCCGGAAACATCTCCGGGTACAATGTGAGGATCGCGGCCTTCCACGCGCTCATGAAGGGGCTCCTTCGCGCATGCCCTTCAACAGGAACGTCGCCACCGTGCCGATGCCTTTCACGTCGATGCTGCCCCGCGGCTCGAGGATGAACGACTCACAGGCCAGATCCTTTGCAAGGCCGGACAGCTGAATTTCTCCAGGCAGCCCATGCTGCTCGAGCCGCGCGGCGAGGTTCACCGTCTCGCCCCACACATCATAGGAGAATCGGTCGGCGCCGATAATGCCGGCCATCATCGGGCCGGTGGCGATGCCGATCCTGATCTCCAAACTGACGCCATGTGCCGCCGAAAGCCGCGATACCGTCTGCGGCAAGAGCAGCGCAAATCGCGCAAGTCGAGCGAGATGATCGTCCTGGCGGTGGCTGACGCCGGCAACAGCCATATAGCCGTCGCCCGTGGTCTTGATCTTCTCCACGCCATGCTCGGCGGCCAGCCGGTCGAACTCGGTGACGATGGCGTCGAGCAGCGCCACCGTGCGTTCGGCGCCGAGCCCTTGCGCCATCTCCGTGAAGCCGACGAGGTCGCTGAACAAGACCGAGGCCTCGCCCACGCTGTCAGCGGCCGTGTCGCCGGGCTTCTCCTTCAGCCGCTCGGCGATAGCTTCGGGCAAGATGCTGTGCAGCAGCGCGTCGGCCTCGGACCGGGCCCGGTCCGCCAGCATGAAGGCGTAGAACACGACGAGCGCGACGATGGAAAAGGTGGTGATCGCCGAAGAGACATAGAGATTGGCGAGAAGCGCGGGATCGGCGGCGGCGAGCGCGCGTTCCGGCGGAAACAGAAACCAGGTGAGAAGATGCAAGGCCAGCCCGGCGAGGATGACGGCGACGACGAGGCGGAGATGCGAAAGGCCGTAAATGGCAAAGGCGACGGCGGCCGCGACGATGTAATTCAGCTGGATGCCTGAATCGTGCCCGAGCGTGCGCACGAAGAAGAACAGCGCGACATATTCGGCGGTCGCGATCAGAAGAGCGGCGGCAACGTCGTTGATGCGGTGGGCGAGCGGGGCAAGCGCGGCGACCGCCGCGAGCAGCAGATTGACGACGATCAGGTCTCGATATGTGTCGACCCCGTGCGCGGCGAACAACAAGGCGTAAACGATCGAGAAGAGGGCGATAAGGAGTGCCATCGCATTGACGATGGCGAGGCGCCGGCGCACGGGGCGCGGATAGCCGGCGGTGCCGAATTCGGCGAAACGCGCGAGCGGCCGCAACCAATTGCGGGCGGGAGAGAGATTGGCGGCGGCTTCATTCATGCAGCGGCCGTGGATTTAACCGTGCTTGCTGTTTGTGAGCGAGCTTGTGGCAGGAGCCGAATTGCCGCAAGCGCTCGCTAATCGCCGACATCCTCAAGCGGCACGACGCGCAAATAGCCGCCCTTCAAATCGACTTCCGGAACGGTCGCCTCGGTGAAGGGCAGAAGCATCGTCTCGCCGCCCGTCTCACGCGCGATCTCGACGATATCGCCGGCACCGAAATTGTGGATGGCGGTGACGGTGCCGAGCCGCGCGCCGGCCGTATCGAGTGCCGCGAGGCCAACAAGGTCGGCACAATACCATTCCTCCTCGCCGGCCTCCGGGAGCCGGTCGCGCGGCACATAGAGCTTCGTGCCGGTGAGCGCCTCCGCCTCTTCGCGTGTCGCCACCCCCTTCAGCCGGGCGACGAGGCCCTTCGCTTCGCTGCGCAGCGCCGCGATCTCGAAAAACACGGCGCCTGTTTCGTCCTGCAGCGGGCCGTAATCGGCGATCGCCTGCGGCATCTGCGTGAACGACCGCAGGCGCAACTCGCCCTTCAGTCCTTGCGGGCGGCCGATCTCACCGAGCAGCACGAGATCGCTTCGAGAGTCTTCGCCTCGATTGTCGCTGTCGTCGCTCATTTCCCTCCCCCCTTGCGGGGGAGGGTAGGGAGGGGGGTCCCGACAATGAGGTTTTGCTCACCCCCCTCCGTTCGCGCTTCGCACGAACGTGCTCCCCCACAAGGGGGGAGCGATAGGACAGAGTTCCGGGGCGGGCGGCGGGACAAGTTACTCGGAGGCTGGAGCTTCGGCTTCGGCCGGCGCTGCCTCGGCCTCGGGCTCGGGAGGAGGAGCGGCAGCAGCCTCGGCGGCCTTCTTTGCCTTCTCTTCCTCAGCCGCGCGCTTAGCCTCTTCGCGCTCGACGCGCTTCTTGCCGGGCTGAGCCTTGGAGGGGTTCGACCGCGCATCGCGCTTCGCCATTCCCTCCTTGTCGAGGAAGCGGAGCACGCGGTCGGTCGGCTGCGCGCCCTGCTTCAGCCAATGCTCGATCCGCTCCTTGGCGAGCACCACCCGGTCGGCGGCATCGCGCGGCAGCAGCGGGTTATAGGTGCCGAGCTTCTCGATGTAGCGGCCGTCGCGCGGGCTGCGCGAATCGGCGACCACGATCCGGTAGAAGGGCCGCTTCTTCGCGCCGGCCCGCGACAGTCTGATCTTCAGTGACATTTCGTTTTCTCCTTCTCAATGTTGTTACCCCTCACCCTTTCCGCCATGCGACTTGCGAGGCTTCGCCCCGCAAGATCGCGGCAGAAAGCCCTCTCCCCTCGGGGAGAGGGGTGGCGAGCTCCGCTCGCCGGGGTGAGGGGGTGAAATATCGAAACTCTCATCGCTTTTTCGATTTCGGCAGGCCCGGCACGCCGCGCGGGATGCCTGGAAGGCCGGGGACGCCCCGCGGAAGTCCGCCTAAGCCGGGAAAACCGCCGGGCAGACCCGGCAGGCCGCCAGGCGGCAGCGGCGGCAGGCCTTGCGAGGACGCAGCCGGCAATTCGGCGGGAAGGTCCGGCGGGGGGCCGCCGCCGAACAGCGAGCCGAGCATGCCGCGCTTCTTTCCCATCTGCTTCATCATGTCGGCCATCTGCCGGTGCGCTTTGACGACCTTATTCACCTCCGGCACGCTCGTTCCCGAGCCAGCCGCGACGCGCTTCCGGCGCGAGGCATTCAGCAGCTTCGGATTTTTGCGCTCGGCGCGGGTCATCGAGCCGATGATCGCCTGCTGACGGTTCAGGAGGCCCTCGTCGAGATTGGCGGCGCTGATCTGCTTTTTGATCTTGCCGATGCCGGGCAGCATGTTGAGCACGCCGCCCATGCCGCCGAGCTTCTGCACCTGGCGCAGCTGCTCGGCCATGTCCTCGAGATCGAAGGCGCCTTTCCGCACCTTCTGCGCGATCTTCTCCGCTTTGTCGAACTCGACATTCTCGATCGCCTTCTCGACGAGACCGACCACGTCGCCCATGCCGAGGATGCGGCCGGCGATGCGGGAGGGATCGAATTCCTCGAGCGCGTCGAGCTTTTCGCCGACGCCCATCAGCTTGATCGGCTTGCCGGTGACGGCGCGCATCGACAGCGCCGCGCCTCCGCGGCCGTCGCCGTCGACGCGGGTCAGCACGATGCCGGTGAGCGGCAACCGCTCGTCGAAATTGCGGGCGAGATTGACGGCGTCCTGACCGGTCAGCGCGTCGGCCACGAGCAACGTCTCATGCGGCTTGGCGATGCCGGCGATCTCCGCCGTCTCCGCCATCAAAACTTCGTCGATATGGGTGCGCCCCGCAGTGTCGAGCAGCAGCACGTCGATGCCGCCGCGCTTGGCGGCGTCGAGCGCCCGGCGCGTAATTTCCGCGGGCGATTGCCCTTCGACGATGGCGAGGGTGGCGATGCCCGTCTGCTCGCCGAGAACGCGGAGCTGTTCCTGCGCCGCCGGCCTCCGCGTATCGAGCGAGGCCATCATCACTTTCTTCTTCTCGCGCGCGGCGAGGCGCCGGCCGAGCTTCGCCGTGGTCGTCGTCTTGCCGGAGCCCTGCAAGCCGACCAGCATCATCACCACGGGCGGAGTGGCGACAAGATCGATGGGCACCGTCTCGGCGCCGAGCATCGCCACGAGCTCGTCATGCACGATCTTGATGACCATCTGCCCAGGCGTGATGGAGCGCACCACCTCCTGGCCGACCGCCTTCTCTCTCACCGCCTCGACGAAATCGCGCACGACGTCGAGCGCGACGTCGGCTTCGAGCAGGGCGCGGCGCACCTCGCGCATCGCCTCATTGACGTCGGCCTCGCCGAGCGCGCCCCTGCGGGTGAGCTTGTCGAGGATCGACGACAGGCGGTCCGAGAGTGTCTCAAACATCTGGCGGTCCCAGTCTTATT
The DNA here is from genome assembly GCA_963786425.1 of uncultured Alphaproteobacteria bacterium. Taxonomy (GTDB): domain Bacteria; phylum Pseudomonadota; class Alphaproteobacteria; order Rhizobiales; family Methyloligellaceae; genus Methyloceanibacter. The sequence goes on from CAWAZB010000005.1 coordinate 62,473, forward strand.
CCAAACCAAAACGCACCCGAGGGCGCATCCGCGCTGTCGGGTGTTGACCCCCCTGCCTCCCTTCTATGTGCGCTACCGCGCTTCGCGCTACTTGAGCGCATAAGCCGGAAAGGGGTAGCACAACAAAAATGTGCAGGGCGGCGGCTCATCGAACGAGCTGCCACTGAATTCGCCGGCAATTTCTGCGGTTGTGGCCTTCAAGTCAAGGCTGGGCCAGCAGTGGCTGCAGCCGCACGGCAAGGTCGAGCAAGGCTTCATCGCCATTGGCCCAGCCGATAAAAGAGAGCCCTACGGGGCATCCTTCGGCCTCAGCGGCGGGAATGGAGATTTGCGGCAGGCCGGCATGGCCGGCGAGGCAGGTGCTGCCGAGGGTCAGCGCGCGGAAAGGGCCGGTAGCGGGGCCGTCCGGGATTTCGCGCAGCGGCGGCAGCGTCGGCGTCGTTGGCATCACGAGCAGCGTGCCTGGAGAAAGAAGCGCTCGCAGCTTCTCTGTGATCTCGGCCCGCACCTCTCCTGCGGCATCCGCCTCTTCCGGTGTCACGCGCGCGGCCATTTCGAAGCGCTCGCGGATGCCGGGCGCCAGATGCTCCGCATGCGCCAAGGCAAATGGCATCAGCGTGGTTTGAATTTCCGAAGCCTGGATGATCCGAAAGGCATCGGCCCAGGCGGCGATCTCGGTGCCGGCAATCTCCATGGGTTCGAGCGGCGGCAGCGCGTGTGCCAGCCGTTCGAGCGCCTCCCGCGATGCGGTGGCAACCGGCGCCTCGGCGCGCGCGAACATGTCTTTGGCGACGATGATGCGCTCGAGCGGCGCTTCCACCGACGGGCTCCGCAGCAGCAAACGTGCGATATCGGCGAGGATGTCGGCGTCGCGCGCCAGCGGCCCGATCGTGTCGTAGCTGGGAGCCATCGGCGTGACGCCGGCAATGTCGATGCGGCCATGCGTCGGGCGGAGGCCGTAAAGCCCGCAGAAGGAAGCCGGGCACGCGGATCGACCCGCCGGTATCGCTGCCAAGGGCAAAGTCGCAAAGGCCGGCGGCGACCGCGGCCGCTGAGCCGCAGGAGGAGCCGCCGCAGACGCGCTCCGGCGCGCGCGCATTCACCGGGGTGCCGTAGTGAATGTTGGTGCCGAGCACGCTGTAGAACAGCTCGTCGCAAATGGTGATGCCGGTGAGAGTCGCGCCGGCATCGAGAAGCTGGGCGATGGCGGGCGCCGTCTCGGTCGCCGGCTCCGCCGCCGCGTACCAGTCACGGATTGCCGTTCGAGACCTTGCGGCCTCGAAGCGCGAAAAGATCCTTGACCATGAAGGTCTTGCCGGCGAGCGGTCCCGATCCGCTTCCTGCGATTGGTCGCGGTCAAGCTATGCGGCACGAGCGCGTTAACAGGATCGTCTTTGCGGTTGTTCATCTCTGCCGCTGATGTTCACCGGTCTGGCCCTGGCAGGCTTTCACTAGGAAGGCCATATAGAGGCGAATAACTGGTCTGAACTCATGAACGACGCCATCTCCTTCCGCAAGATGAACGGCCTCGGCAACGATTTCGTCGTGCTCGATGCGCGCCGGCATCGGATGGCGCTTCGGCCGCGGCAAGCTGTGGCGATCGCCGACCGCCGTGACGGCATCGGCTGCGATCAGGTCATCGCCATAGAGCCGTCGCATCGCGCCGATGCCTTCATGCGCATCTGGAATGCCGACGGCAGTGAGGTCGGTGCCTGCGGCAATGCCGCCCGCTGTGTCGCGGCGATCCTCGCCGCCGAACGCGGCATGCCTCGTGTCAGCATTGAGACGGAGGGCGGCGTGCTGACCGCTCGCGTTAATGAGAACGGCACTGTCAGCGTCGATATGGGCGCGCCGCATTTCGGCTGGGATGAAATTCCCTTGGCCCAACCCTTCCCCGACACCGGCAGCATCGACGCCGACTTTTCGGATCCCAGGGCCAACGGCCTCGGCCTCGCCTCAGCCGTCAATGTCGGAAATCCGCATTGCATCTTCTTCGTTGCCGATGTCGAGGCGCATGACCTTGCCGGCTTCGGCCCCGCGCTCGAGCATCATCCGCTCTTCCCTGAGCGCGCCAACATCTCGCTCGCGGAAGTGACCGGCCCGGAAAGTCTGAAGGTGCGGACCTGGGAGCGGGGCGCCGGCCTCACGCAGGCTTGCGGCACCGCGGCTTGCGCCTCGACGGTGGCCGCCGCTCGTCGCGGGCTCATTGGCCGGAAGGCGAAGGTCGCACTTCCCGGCGGCGACCTCCTCATCGAATGGCGCGAGAGCGACGGCCATGTGACGATGACCGGAGCCTATGCGCTCGATTATGAGGGCACGCTTCCCCCTGCGCTGCTGCCGAGGCCGGGTAACGACCCTCTCCCACAAGGGGAGAGCGGAATGTTGCGGGCCCTGGGGGGTGAAGGGGTTCGCCTTTCGTGCTAAGAGCCCGGCAATGTCGAAAATCGAGATCATCACCTTCGGTTGCAGGCTGAATGCCTATGAATCGGAGGTCATGCGCAAGCATGCGGAAGCGGCGGGCCTGACGCGCGCCGTGATCGTCAACACTTGCGCGGTGACGGCCGAGAGCGTGCGCCAAGCAAGGCAGGCGATCCGTAAGGCCTCGCCGCGATAATCCCGGCGCCAAGATCGTTGTCACCGGCTGCGCCGCGCAGCTCGATCCGCAGAAATTCGCCGCGATGGCCGAGGTCGATCACGTGATCGGCAATCAGGAAAAGACCGAGTGCCGGACCTTCGAAGCGCTGACCGAAGAGGACGGCGAGCGGGTGAAGGTCAACGACATCATGTCGGTGCGGGAGACCGCGGGTCATCTGATTGAGGGCTTCGGCGGTCAGGCGCGCGCCTATGTGCAAATCCAGAATGGCTGCGACCACCGCTGCACCTTCTGCATCATTCCCTTCGGCCGCGGGCCGTCGCGCTCGGTGCCGGCGGGAGAGGTGGTCGCGCAGGTGCGGAAGCTGGTCGAGAACGGCTACGCCGAGATCGTCCTCACCGGCGTTGACATCACCGCCTATGGCGCCGACCTGCCGGGCGAGATCACCCTCGGCAAATTAGTGGAGAAGGTTCTGAAGCTGGTGCCGGAGCTAAAGCGGCTGCGGCTCTCCTCGCTCGATTCCGTCGAGACCGATCCGACGCTGGTCGCGCTGATCGCCGAGGAAGAACGGCTGATGCCGCATCTGCATCTGTCGCTTCAGGCTGGAGACGACCTCACGCTGAAGCGCATGAAGCGGCGCCATCTACGCGCCGATTCCGTCCGCTTCTGCGAGGAGCTGCGGCGTCGTCGTCCTGACATCGTGTTCGGCGCGGATCTGATCGCCGGTTTTCCCACCGAGAGCGAAGAGATGTTCCAGAACTCGCTGTCGCTGATCGACGATTGCGGGCTCACCTTTCTGCATGTCTTCCCGTTTTCGCCTCGCCCGGGAACGCCGGCGGCGCGCATGAGGCAGCTGCATGGCTCGGTCATCGCCGAGCGCGCGGCGGCGTTGCGCGCGAAGGGCGCCGAAGTGCTTCACCGTCATCTCCAGAACGCGAAGGGACGCCAGATTGACGTGCTGATGGAGACGGAAGCGAGGGGCCGCGCGGCCGATTTCACGCCCGTCAAACTCGAAACCGGCGCGCCATCGGGGAGTTTGATCAAGGCGGTGGTCAAAGGGCATGACAACGCCGCGTTGATCGCGGGAGTGCGTGCATGAGCGGCGGAGATAAAAAGGGAGGCTTCTGGAATCGGTTGTTCGGCGGCGGGCCGGCGGACAGCCCAGCGGAACCCCCGGCGCAAAAAGACCCGCCAAACGATAGTCCGGCCAAAAAAGAGCCTCCGGCTCCGAAGCCAGGCCAAAAGGAGCCACCAGAGCAGAAGCGGCCGCCGAAGAAGGCGGCCACTGCCACTGCGCCGAAGGCGCCGCCTCCCGCCGGCCCGAAAGAAGTGCCTGGTGAGCGGCGCCTCCGGAAGAACGGTCTCCCAAGAAGCGCGAGAAGGGACCCGAGACTCCTGCCGGCGATGGCCCGAACGCCCCGAAACCGGAGAGGGAGCCGGCGAAGCGCAAGCAGAAGACCCCCGAAGGCGAAGGCGAGGTGCCCCCTCCAGCGGGTCCCACCGCTCCGGCACCTGAAGAAAAACCGGCCGGAACGCGCGAGAAGGGCGCTTCAGGCAAGTCCCCGGTCGCTCCCGCCGAGGACCGGGCGCGGAACGATGTGGCGGCAAGCCCAGCGCCGCGCTCTGCCGCCCGGCGCGGTTGGTTCTCGGAACTGCGCGAAGGGCTGTCGCGAAGCTCGGCGGCGCTCGGCGACAATCTCGCTTCCGTGCTCACCCGCCGGAAATTGGACGAGGACACGCTCGACGAGATCGAGGCCGCGCTCATCAAATCCGATCTCGGCGTCGGCATGGCGGCGCGTATCCGCGGGAAGCTCGCCGGCGGACGCTTCGAGCGCGGCATCTCGCCTGAAGAGCTGCGTGAAGTGCTCGCCGCCGAAATCGCCTCGGTGCTGCAGCCGGTGGCAAAGCCGCTCGCGCTTTCGAAAGCGGCGGCACCGCAAGTTATCCTCCTTGTCGGCGTGAACGGCACGGGAAAGACGACGACGGCGGCAAAACTCGCCCATCTCTTGATCAAGGACGGTAAGAGAGTGCTGCTGGCCGCCGCCGACACCTTCCGGGCCGCGGCCATCGATCAGCTGAAAGTGTGGGGCGGGCGCGTCGGCGCGGAGGTCGTGACGAAGAATGTCGGCGCCGATCCCGCCGGCATCGCCTATGAGGCGCTTGAACGCGCCAAGGCCGAGGGCCGCGATGTTCTCATCATCGACACTGCCGGCCGGCTGCAGAATAAATCCGATCTCATGGCCGAGCTCGCCAAGATCGTCCGCGTCTTGAAGAAGCTCGACGCGGACGCGCCGCATGGGGTTCTGCTCGTGCTCGACGCGACTACCGGCCAGAATGCTCTCTCGCAGGTGGAGATCTTTCGCGAGATTGCCGGCGTGACCGGCATCGTCCTCACGAAGCTCGATGGCAGCGCGCGCGGCGGCATCCTCGTCGCCATCGCCGAGCGCTTCGGCATTCCGGTCAACGCCATCGGCATTGGCGAAGGCATCGAGGATCTGCGCCCCTTCGACGCGCAGGATTTCGCCCGCGCTATCGCCGGGCTAGATGTGAAGAATGCAAAAGCAGCCTAAGCGAAGAATACCGGCAGCAGGCAAGAAACGCCCCACGCCCGAGAAGGCTTCTCCGTTCGAGAAGTTCGTCATCGAGCTCGGACCGTTGCTCGTCTTCTTCGCGGGGAACGCGGTCGCCGGCATCTACGCCGCTACCGGCGCCTTCATGGCGGCGACCTTGATCTCGCTCGGCTTCGCGCAATGGCGCTACGGCAAATTGCCGGTGATGCCGCTCGTCAGCGGCGTCGTCGTCCTCATCTTCGGCACGCTTACGCTTTATCTTCGCGATGAAACTTTCATCAAGATCAAGCCAACTCTTGTTTATCTGATTTTCGCCGTGGTGCTCGGGGCCGGATATCTTATGAAGAAGCCGCTGCTCGAGCTTCTTCTCGGCTCCACATTGCGGCTGCAAGAAGAAGGATGGCGGATACTCACCATTCGCTGGGCGCTGTTCTTCGTCGTCATGGCGCTCATCAACGAGATCGTCTGGCGGAACTTTTCGACCGATATTTGGGTGAGCTTCAAGGCGTTCGGATTTTTGCCGCTGACGTTTATCTTCGCTTTTGCGCAACTTCCGCTTCTGCAGCGCTATGGCTTGGGGGACGATGACGGCGAAGATCGAGAAAAGTCGGAAAGCAAGGAACCGGAAGCGACAACCTGACGTTCCGTTTCGGGTTAGAGCAAGCAACGGTCAGAATTGCTGATCGGGGAACTCCGGTGTTGTGAATGACTTATAGGAATGACAAACAGCTCGACCGCTCCGCAATTCATCTCATCCATCGCGCGGGCCAATGTGCAACCGACATTTTCCAAAACGAGGCGAGACCGGCCGGCGTAACCGCGCGGCAATTCGCGGTTCTGTCGGAGGTGGCGCTCGAAGAGGGGCTGACCCAGACGGATCTCGTCGATCGGACCGGCATCGATAGATCGACTCTCGCCGATATCGTCGCAAGATTGATCGACCGCGGGCTCCTGCATCGGCGCAGAGCGAAGAACGATGCGCGCGCTTACGCCATAAAGCTGACCTCGCAAGGGTGGAAGGCGTTGCGCGATGCCGAGCCGGGAGCTGCGGCAGCGGATTCGCGGCTGCTCGAGGCGCTGCCCCCCGCAAAGCGCGAAGAGTTCCTCGATTCGCTGACGCGCATCGTCTCCTCGGTCCGAAAGTAGCTAACTTGGCACGACCGAATTTGTCTCCCGCTCCCCCCTTGAGGGGGAGCAGGCGAGCGTCTGCGAGCCGAAGGGGGGTGGCGGCCAATAAGTGCTGACGGAGCTTTTTTTTGACCCCCCTCCCTAACCCTCCCCCACAAGGGGGGAGGGGAATGTTGGGTCATCCTCTACGAGAGGAAGTCATTTTCCGCCGGTTGAAGTCTGCTGCAGCAATGGCATCAGCTTCTGCTTGATGCTCGCCTCGGTGAGCGGACCTACATGGCGATAGACGATCTTGCCGTCGCCGCCGATGACATAGGTTTCCGGCACGCCATAAACGCCGAAATCGATGGCAGCGCGCCCGCTGCGGTCGGCGCCCACCCGCGCGAATGGATTACCGTAGCGGCCAAGGAAGCGGCGGGCGCCTGCCGGCTCGTCTTTATAATTGATGCCGTAGAGCCTTAGGCCGGGCTCCTTCGCAAGCTGCATCAGCAGCGGATGTTCCTGATGGCACGGGACGCACCAGGAGGCCCAAACATTCAAAATGGTCGGCGAGCCCTTCGCCAAATCCTCGTCGGTGAAGCCCTGCGCGCCGCCGGTCCCTTCCGCCATGCCCTCGATCGGCGGCAGCGAGAAATCGGGGACGGGCTTGCCGATCAGCGCCGAGGGGAGGCGCGAGGGATCCCCACTCTCAAGCGCGTACCAGAAGAGACCCGCAAGGCCGACGAAAAGCAAAAAGGGTAGCGCCGGACCAAAGCGCCGCCAAAAGGCGCGAGGGCCAGCCTCGCTCATGATTTCGACTTTCGGCGCGGGGCGGCAGCCCGGCGCGGTCGCGCCTTGGAAGGCTTCTTCGGCGCTGCCGCTTTCGCAATCGGTTTCGCCGCAGCACTCGCGGGCTTTGGCTTCGGCGCCGCTGCGGGCGTGGACGCCGAACGGCGCCTGATGCCGCGCCGCTCAAGCTCGGCGAGGAGGGCGCGCTGGCGGCGATCGTCGGTCAGAACGAACGCGGCGAGCGCCCCGACCGCGAGCACGGTGAGGCCATAGGCGGCCCAGATGAACGACGCGTGGGGACCGAGATCGGGCATGGTTTTGGCGGGCGCTTAAGCTGAGGCGAACTGCTCGACATGCACCTGCCGCAGCGCCTGCACGCGGCGGCGCAGGATCTCGGCGCGCATGGCGATGAGATGCAGAAGCACGAAGAGGGCGGTGAAGCCGGCGGCCATGACGAGAAGCGGCGTGAGCATCGATGCATCGATGGTCGGTCCGCCCATGCGGAACACGCTCGCCGGCTGATGCAGCGTGTTCCACCAATCCACCGAGAATTTGATGATCGGCACATTGACGAAGCCGACCAGCGCGAGGATGGCGGCGGCGCGGCCGGCACGGCCCGGCTCCTCGATCGCCTGCCAAAGCGCGATCAGGCCGAGATAGAGCAGGAACAGCACCAGCACCGAGGTGAGGCGCGCGTCCCAGACCCAATAGGTGCCCCACATCGGCTTGCCCCAGAGCGAGCCGGTGACGAGGGCGAGGAAGGTGAAGGTGGCGCCGATCGGAGCGGCGGTCTTCGCGGCGACGTCGGCGAGCGGATGGCGCCAGATCAGCGAGCCGATGCTGGCGATGGCGATCAGCGTATAGCCGAACATGGCGAGCCAGGCGGAAGGAACGTGGATGAACATGATGCGCACCGTCTCGCCTTGCTGATAGTCGGGCGGCGCGACGAAGAAAGAAAGGTAGAGGCCGACGCCGAGAAGCAGGAAGACGAGCGCCGCAAGCCAAGGAATGACGCGGTCGGCGATGGCTAAGAAATCGCGTCGGATTGGCGAGGCTCGCTAAGGCTGGCATGGCAGTCGGTGTAGTTCCTTTGCTACCGAAGCGCAATTCACCGATGGTCGTTCACCGGAGCGCCGCACGGAGCGCCGCGGCGGCGGCGAGAGGCGCAAGCACGAGGCTGGCGAGAGACAAGGCGCAGAGCATGAGGAAGGGCGGCCATGGCGAGGCGGGCCCCACGGTCGCGGCAGAGACGGTCGCGACGCCGAAGATCAGCACCGGCACATAGAGCGGCAGCACCAGAAGCGCGACGAGAATGCCGCTCCGGCGAAGGCCGAGCGTCAGGCTGGCGCCGATGGCGGCGACGAAACTCAACGCCGGCGTTCCGACGAGCATTGCCGCGACGAGAAGCGGCGAGGATTGCAGCGGCAGATTGAGCATCAGCCCGAGGAGCGGCGCGAGCAGAGCGAGCGGAATGCCGGTCGTGAGCCAATGCGCGAGGCTCTTGGCGAAAGCGACGAGCGGCAAGGGCAAAGGCCCGGTCGCCAGCACGTCGAGGCTGCCATCCTCGTAATCATTGTGGAAGATGCGGTCGGCTGACAGGAGGCTCGCCAGCAGCAACGACACCCAAAGGATGCCTGGTGCGATGCGCTGCAAGAGGTTGAGATCCGGCCCGAGCGCAAGCGGGGTGATGGCGACGACGACGAGATAGAAGCCGAGCGCGGTGCCGATCGTGCCGCCTTCGCGCCAGGCAAGCAGGAGGTCGCGGCGGAGCAGCGCGAAGAGCGGTCTCATGCTGCTGCCATCTGCCCGAGCTCGAGCCTTTGCGAGAAACGGAGCTTCAAGGGGATGTGGCTGGCGACGATGGCGATGCCGCCGTCATTGAGATGCTCCTTCACTGCCGCTTCGAGCGTCTTCACCGACGCGGCGTCGAGCGACACCGACGGCTCATCGAGCAGCCAGATCGGGCGTTTGGCGGCGAAGAGGCGGAGGAGAGACAGCCTGCGCTTTTGGCCTGCGGAGAGGAGGCCGGCGGGCAGGTCGGCGATCGGCTTAAGGCCGAAACGCTCCATCGCCCTTTCCATATCGCCGCTCTGTCCTTCGAGGAAATCGGCCCAGAAACGAACATTCTCCCGGGGTGAGAGGGCGGCCTTCAAAGCATTGGCGTGGCCGACATAGTGGCAGAGCTCCGGTAGCGGCACCGATTTGTCGCCCGCCTCGACGCAGCCTCCGTCGAGCGGCAAGAGGCCGCCGATCTGCCGCAACAGGCTCGTCTTGCCGGCGCCATTCGGACCGCTGACGAGCAGTGCTTCGCCGGCGCGAAGCGAAAAGCTGAGACCCGAGAAGAGCAGTCGACCGCCACGCCGGCAGCCGATCTCATGAGCGAGAAGCGTGATGTCTTGCGGCATGTGCCCGGAATTGATGCGAATGATGATCCGAAGGGAGGCAGCCGAAGGAATGCGCGAGGGCACCTTTGGCGCATTGTGTCCCCGTCGCCAGGGCTTTTATATAGAGGCAGGCGCGCTTCCAACAGTCTGGTCGGCCGGCGTCAGCGGGCGCGAATGTCCGCCGAGCGATTGGCCGCGCCATTGCATGTCGGTTGCCGGCCGCCTCATTTTGTGCCGCAAGGCTTTGCGCCTGGGAGATTTTTATTGGCATCGCTCACCGAGTCCTCGCTCGACAGCTTCAAATGCCGCCGCACGCTCGAAGTCGGCAAGCGGACCTACGACTATTTCAGTCTGCAGGAAGCCGAGGCAAACGGGCTTAAGGGCATCTCGCGACTGCCGGCTTCGCTGAAGGTTCTGCTCGAAAACCTGCTCCGTCACGAGGATGGCCGCTCGGTTACATCCGACGATATCCGCGCGGTTGCGGAATGGGTGCATAGCGGCAAGAGCGACCGCGAAATCGCCTTCCGTCCCGCGCGTGTCCTCATGCAGGATTTCACCGGCGTGCCGGCCGTCGTCGATCTCGCCGCCATGCGCGACGCGATGCAGCTTCTCGGCGGCGATGCGCGGAAGATCAACCCGCTCGTGCCGGTCGATCTCGTGATCGATCATTCGGTGATGGTCGACGCTTTCGGCTCGCCGAACGCCTTCCACATCAACGAAGAGAAGGAATATGAGCGGAACGCCGAGCGCTACGCTTTCCTCCGCTGGGGCGCGAGCGCCTTCGACAATTTCCGCGTCGTGCCGCCAGGCACCGGCATCTGCCACCAGGTGAATCTCGAATATCTGTCGCAGACAGTGTGGACGAAGGCGGCCAATGGCGACGGCAAGCTCGCCTTTCCGGACACGCTGGTCGGCACCGACAGCCATACCACCATGGTGAACGGACTTTCGGTGCTCGGCTGGGGCGTCGGCGGTATCGAGGCCGAAGCCGCCATGCTCGGTCAGCCGATCTCGATGCTGATCCCGGAGGTGGTCGGCTTCCGCATCACCGGCAAGCTGAAAGAGGGCGTCACCGCCACCGATCTCGTGCTCACAGTGACGGAGCGGCTGCGGCGGCTCGGCGTCGTCGGGAAGTTCGTGGAGTTTTATGGTGACGGGCTCGCCAATCTGCCGCTGGAGGACCGCGCCACCATCGCCAATATGGCGCCGGAATATGGCGCGACCTGCGGCTTCTTCCCCATCGACGACGAGACGCTCAATTATCTCGAGGCGACCGACAGGAAGAAGTCGCGCGTCGCGCTCGTCGCCAGCTATGCCAGGGCGCAGGGCCTCTTCCGCGACAAGGAAACGCCGGACCCGTCCTTCACCGAGACGATCTCCCTCGACCTTGCCGAGGTCGAGCCGTCGCTCGCCGGACCGCGGCGTCCGCAGGATCGCGTCCCGCTCGCCGAGGCGCCCCAATCATTCGCCGCGGCGCTCGACAAGGAATATGGAAAGGCGTCCGAGGCCGGGAAAAGAGTGCCGGTCAGCGGGCATAATTTCTCGCTCGGCCATGGCGACGTTGTCATCGCCGCGATCACCTCTTGCACCAACACCTCCAACCCTTACGTCATGGTGGCGGCGGGATTGCTCGCGCAGAATGCGGTGAAGCGCGGGCTGCAGACGAAGCCGTGGGTCAAGACTTCGCTCGCGCCGGGCTCGCAGGTCGTGTCGGACTATTTGGAGAAGGCCGGGCTGCAGCAGGATCTCGACGCGCTCGGCTTCAACCTCGTCGGCTATGGCTGCACCACCTGCATCGGCAATTCCGGGCCGCTGCCCGACGAAATCTCGAAGACCATCCACGAGCATGGTTTGGCGGTCGCCTCGGTGCTCTCCGGCAACCGCAATTTCGAAGGACGCGTCAATCACGACGTGCGCGCGAATTATCTCGCTTCGCCGCCGCTCGTCGTCGCTTATGCGCTTGCCGGCTCGCTCTTTACCGATCTGACGCGCGATCCGATCGGCACGGACCGCGCCGGCGAGCCCGTCTATCTGAAGGACATCTGGCCCTCGTCAAAGGTGATCGCCAAGGCGGTGCGGAAGGCGGTGGAGACCTCGATGTTCCGCCGCCGCTACAAGAACGTCTTCGAGGGCGACGAGGAATGGCAGGCGATCAAGATCAGCGGCGGCCTCACCTATGATTGGGATCCGGCCTCGACCTATGTGCAGAACCCGCCTTATTTCATCGACCTGAAACAGGCGCCGGCTCCGGTCACCGACATCGTCGATGCGCGCATCCTCGCCCTCCTCCTCGATTCGATCACCACCGACCACATCTCCCCCGCGGGAAGCATCAGGTTGAACAGCCCCGCTGGGCAATATCTCACCGAGCATGGCGTCGCGCAGGCTGACTTCAATTCCTACGGCTCCCGGCGCGGCAATCACGAAGTGATGATGCGCGGCACCTTCGCCAATACGCGCATCAAGAATCAGATGGTGCCGGGCGTCGAGGGCGGCTTCACGCGGCATTTCCCGTCGGGGGAGACGATGAGCATCTACGATGCGGCGATGCGCTACGCCGATGAGCGCGTCCCTCTCGTCCTCTTTGCCGGAAAAGAATACGGCACCGGCTCCTCGCGCGACTGGGCCGCGAAGGGCGCCCGTCTTCTCGGCCTTCGCGCGGTGGTCGCCGAAAGCTTCGAGCGGATCCATCGCTCCAATCTCATCGGCATGGGCGTGCTGCCGCTCGCCTTTGCGGAAGGCATGTCGTGGCAGTCGCTCGAACTGACGGGCGTCGAACGTGTGAGCCTCGTCGGTCTCGGTGAGATGAAGCCAGGACAATGGATCGAGGCGGATATTGCCTATGCCGGCGGCGAGAAACGCGCCGTTCCCTTGCGGGTCCGCATCGATACCTTCGACGAGCTCGATTATTACCGCAATGGCGGTATCTTGCATTACGTGCTGCGCAATCTGGCGAGGCAGCCATGAGCAGCGCGCATGCGGCGCTCACGATTTGCTGCTTTTGCGGCAGCGCGATTGACGGCCACGGCGCATTTGCATTTTTGTCACTCACCGAGTTGTGACTTTTGTTGCGGCGTTTTGCGCCAGCTTTCCACCCGCGTTTCCGGCAATCTAGGCAGCATGAGACTGGCTCCGCTCGCCGCTATTCTTCTCATCGCCACTTCGCTCGCCACCGGATTTGTGGCCGGCGATGAGAGCAGGGCAGCAAGCGCAGAGCAGCCTTGCGTGATCGAGCTGTTCACCAGCCAGGGCTGCTCGTCCTGCCCGCCGGCGGATGCCTTCCTCGGGCGTCTGACCAAGCGTCCGGACGTCATCGCGCTCTCCTTCTCCATCGATTATTGGGATTATCTCGGCTGGCGGGATACGCTCGCGCGTCCCGCTCACAGCGAACGCCAGCGCGGCTATGCCCGCGCCCGCGGCGATGGCCGCGTCTACACGCCGCAAATGGTGATCGACGGCTTGAGCCACGCCAATGGCGCCGACGAAAACTCGGTGCTCGCCGCCGTCGCGGGTGCGCGGAAGCGGCTCGTGAATGTCAAAGTCCCGGTGACGGCGCGAAAAGAAGGCGACACTTTGGTCGTCGAGATCGGCAACGCTCCCGACCAGTCCGACCGGCGCTCCGCCACGGTATGGCTAGCGATCTCCAAGGAGATCGAGAAGGTCGCTATCGCCCGCGGCGAGAATCGCGGCCGCGAGGTTGCCTACCATCATCCGGTGCGGGAGCTGACGCCCATCGGCATGTGGGACGGTGCTGCGACCAGCCTCAAATGGCCGCTCAGCGAGCTGAAAACGATGGGCGGCGATCAGCTTTTCGTGCTGCTGCAGGTCGAGAAGCTCGGGCCGATCTTGGGGGCCGCGTCCTTTACGCCGTGATTTGGAGCGTTTCGCGGGAAGCTGCCTGGCGGCTGTTGGATTTGGCCAGAAATGGCCCGGTCCGACACGAGACCCCGGGGGGCTGGGGGGCTGAGATTCCGAAGCCTCCGTCTGGACCGGGCCGAGAGGCAACGAGGCTGATGATACGGAGTTTTGGGGCTCGCCCGGGGCTGAACTTTGGCATTAGTGTGATTTCCATTTCTTGTTGTTACAAAGCGTGTGGCTTCCGTGGACCCAGCTTGAATTCGCCCTGGGTCCAAGCCATCATGACGCTTCGATCACAGGAGGCGCGATTTGAGCGAAAGCGAGCCAATAGTTTTGCCGCTGGCTCCGATGGCCGGCGGCCGCATCCAACAAGCCGAGAGCCGGCGTGGCAGTATCGCCTTCGACCGTGAAGAGTTGGCTCAGATACTCAGCGTCTATGGACGGAAAGTGAGAAGCGGCGAATGGCGGGACTACGCCATCGACACGCTTCGGGAGAAGGCCGTGTTCTCGGTCTTCCGGCGGACCACGGAAGTTCCGCTCTATCGCATTGAGAAAGCGCCGAAACTCGCGCGGCGGCAGGGCGCCTATAGCGTCATCGCCGCGACCGGCCTCATCCTGAAGCGCGGCCACGACCTTGCCCGGGTCTTGCGGGCGCTCGATCGCGGCCTCCGCCTCGTCGAAGCCTGACTTCTCCGGCAATTCAATCGACTTTATCCCTCCCCCTGGCGGGGAGGGACGACGCCGCTTTTGGCGGCGTCGGGGTGGGGGGATAATCTGCAACCGCAGCCGCTATCAGTGTCAACACAGCCTCGATATTGCTATCGATCTCATTGTTCCAGAAACGAAAAACCCGAAAGCCATTACGGCAAAGGTAGGAATTGCGGATCCGGTCGCGCCGCGCACGGAAACGGAGTGCGTGCTGTCCGCCATCGATCTCAATGACGATTTTAGGATGGTAGCAAGCGAAGTCGACGATGTAGCCGTCGATCGGGACCTGTCTGCGGAAGTGAATTCCCCGCCGGCGCAATTCGCGGAGATGGAGCCAGAGCCTGACCTCCTGCTGTGTCATTTTCTGCCTGAACCGACGAGCGATCTCGTTCGCCATCACCCCACCCGGCGCACACCAGGTGTGCGCCGACCTCCCCGTCAAGGGGAGGTATGATGACGCGTCTCTCCCGACAGGACAAAAGCAAAAGGCCCCGGCAAAACGCCGGGGCCTTCGCAGTCGTGCCCGTTAGCTGCTAGCGGCGGTCGCCGAAGAGCTGCAGAAGCATCATGAACAGGTTGATGAAGTCGAGGTAGAGCCGCAGCGCGCCCATGATGGCCTTGCGGCCGGCGACGGTGCCGTCGTCCCCGACATAGTACATCTCCTTGATCTGCTGCGTGTCGTAGGCGGTGAGGCCTGCAAACACGAGCACGCCGACCACCGAGATCGCAAATTGCAGCGCGGTCGAGCCAAGGAAGAGATTGACGAGGCTTGCGAGCACCACGCCGATCAGGCCCATGAACAGGAACGAGCCCCAGCCGGAGAGATCCTTCTGCGTCGTGTAGCCGTAAAGACTCAGAGCGCCGAAGGACGCCGCGGTGATGAAGAATACGCGAGCGATGCTGCCATGCGCATAGACCAAAAAGATCGAGGCGAGCGACAGCCCCATCAGGCCGGCAAACACCCAGAAGGCCATTTGCGCGCCGGAAAGGCTCATTGAGTTCATCCGCGCCGACAGGAAGAACACCATGCCGAGCGGAGCGAGAATCACCACCCATTTGAAGGGGCTGGTGAACATAAATTCGCCGAACGGCGTGAGCGCCAATGGCTCCGTGCTCTGCACGGCAAACATGAAGGTCAGATAGGCAACGACGCCCGTGATGCCGACCCCCAGCGCCATATAATTGTAGACGCGGAGCATGTAGGCGCGCAGGCCCTGGTCGATGACGCCGGTTTCGGCGCGACCGAGGGTCGTCCCTTGCGCATAACGTCTATCGAGATCCGCCATTAGATGGTCCTTTCACCCTAGCAAGCGTTTACAAAAGCCCTTCGACGGGCATTTTGACCGAGAATATGGTTGCTTCCGCCCCCCTGCGCAAGCCGCCGCACCGCTGGCGGCCGCGCCCGGGGCAAATTTCATTGGGCTGTCATTCGCCGCGGAGATAGGGAGCCGCTTTGGCCGACAGCACCCGCCAGGACACGGCGCTTCCGATGGCGAGCATGAGCACGAGCGCGAGGAGCACAGTCTCCCCGACGGCGAACCCAGACCAGACGAAGTCGACATCGAACGCCCATTTCGACAGCGCCCAGGCGGCAAGCGCTCCCGCCGCCGCGGCAAAGACCGCGGTAGCCATCCCGAGCAGTCCGAATTCCAAGAGCTGCGCCAAGAGGATGCGGCGGCGGGTGGCGCCGAGCGTCTTGAACAGCACGGCCTCATATTTGCGCCGGTCCTGGCTCGTCAGGATGGCGCCGGTCAAAACCAGCGCGCCGATGGCGAGGATGGCGCCTGCCGTCACCCGGATGGCGGACATGACCTTGCCGAGGAGCTCCTTCGCCGCGTCGACGACCTCGCTGATCTTGATGGCGGTGACGAGCGGGAATTTGTCCGCGATGGCCTGCACGAGCCTTGCCTCTCCGGCCTGGGAGAAGCCTTTTGGCAATTCGAGCGTGGTCAATGCGCGATGCGGCGCTCCGGCGAGCGTGTTCGGCGTGAACACCATGACGAAATTGATGGCGAGCGATTCCCAATCGATTTTGCGGAGGCTGGCGATGCTCGCTTCGATATTGCGGCCGAGCACATTGACGGTGACCTTATCGCCGACCTTCAGGCCAAGCCCCTCCGCCGCCTCGGCGTCGAAGGAAACAAGCGGCGGTCCCGAATATCCCTTCTCCCACCAGCTTCCGGCGACGATGACCGAATCGGCGGGAACGGTATCGGTATAGGTAAGGCCGCGGTCGCTGGAGAGAACCCAGCGATGCTCCGGCGCGGCCTTCACCTTTTCCACCGGCACGCCCTTCAGCGCGACGATGCGGCCGCGGAGCATGGGCGCATCCGCGAGCTTCGCCTTCGGCTCGGCGGTCAGCACGACCTTACGAAAGACGTCGAGATCTTTCGTGTCGATATCGAGGAAGTAATAGGCCGGTGCGTCGGCTTTGAGCCCGCCATCGAGCTCGGAAAGGAGCGAGCGCTGTACGAGGGCGATGGCGACAAGAAAGCCGAGACCGAGGCCGAGCGACACCGAGACTTGCTTTGCGATCGATCCCGGCCCTCCCATGCTCGCGAGCGCAAGCCGCCATTCTGGGATGCGCGAGCGCCGGAAGCGGAAGGCGAGCTTCTGTATCGCGAGGCCAAATCCCCAAAGGAGGAGAAACGCGGCGGCGATACCGCCGATGATGGCGGAAGTCAGCGCCCGTTCCTCCGATGCCGCAAGGCCGAGCGCGACAAGGGCGAGGGCACAGAAGGCGGCCGCGGCGACGTAGCGGAAGGATACCGGCTTCTCCTCATTTGAAAGTGGCGCGCGCATAAGGACCGCGGGCGGTACGGCGCTCGCGCGTCCGAGAGGGAGGAGCACGAAGAGAAGCGTGGTGAGAAGCCCGGCACCAGCGGCGGCGAGCAGCGAGGCCGGATGCGGTTCGGTCGCGAGCACGACAGGCAGTTCCTCGCCATAAACGGCGGCGATCATTGCCGGCGCGAGCGCGCCGAGCAGCAGGCCCGCGCCGATGCCGATGCTCGCCAGCAGCAACGATTGCAGCAGATAGGCGCGAAGCACGAGCGGGGTTGAGGCGCCAAGCGATTTGAAGGTCGCGATCACCATGCGCTTCTTCGCCATGTAGCTGCCGATGGCATTGCCGACGCCGATGCCGCCAAGCAGCAGCGCGGCAAGCCCGACAAGACTCACGAATTGGGCGAAACGGTCGACTTCGCGGCGAAGCGAAGGCGCGGGGTCGGTCCAGTCCTTGATGTTGAAGCCGCCCTCGGGAAATTTCGCCTGAAAGGCGCGCCGCGCCTCTTTCAGCGCCGGCTTCGACTCGCCGCGTCCGTCGTTCAACT
This sequence comes from uncultured Alphaproteobacteria bacterium, assembly GCA_963786425.1. Lineage (GTDB taxonomy): Bacteria > Pseudomonadota > Alphaproteobacteria > Rhizobiales > Methyloligellaceae > Methyloceanibacter. Next base: position 79,811 of record CAWAZB010000005.1, read on the forward strand.
TTAAGCGATAAATGAAGCGGACAAGGCTGCCCGGCTGCACGAGGCCGGTGCGCTTCAACGTCTCGAGCGACAGCAGCACCTTCGGCCCGTAGCCGATCCGGTCGGCCAATCGGTCGGGCTGCTGTCCGAGAACACCGCCGACCTCCACCATGGTCTCGCCGATCGTAAGTCTGGCTGCCGATCTTAAGTCCGAGCCGATCGAGGAGCGGGCGCTCGACCAGAATGGTGCCGGCCTTTCTCCATGGTGTCGGGTCGGCCGCTTCGCCCGCTTCGGCGATGATAACCTCTCCATAGTGAGGATAGGCGTCATCGACGGCCTTCAATTCGACGAGCGCGCTCCTGCCGCCAGGAACGCGCGCCATCGCCCGTAAGCTCGCCGATTCGCTGACCACCCCCTCGGCGGCCATGGCCGCGCGCTCTTCCGCGCTCGCGGCGCGATGCACGCGCTCGAAGGACAGGTCACCGCCGACGAGCAGCCGTCCTTGACGGGCGAGTGCCTTGTCGAAGGAGGCGGCCAAGGACCCGATGGCGGCGACAGCGGCAACTCCGAGCGCGATGGAAAGCACGAAGATGGTGAGGCCGCCGGCGCCGGCGCGGAGCTCGCGGAGCGCGATCCTGAGGGCGAGGGGTGGCTTAGGCCACGGGGCGCGCCGGACGGGGAGAGCTTCGGCCGTCACGGCAGCGCGCGGCGCTTTGCGCCTTCCTTGACGATGCGCCCATCGGCGAGGCTGACGACGCGATGGCAGCGCCGCGTCAGCGCGCGGTCATGGGTGATGAGGAGGAGAGTGGCGCCCATGCGTTCGCGCAAATCGAACAGAAGGTCCATCACGGTGGCGCCGGTCGCGAGGTCGAGATTTCCGGTGGGCTCGTCGGCGAGCAATATCGCTGGCCGTGGCGCGAGCGCTCTCGCCAAGGCGACACGCTGCTGCTCTCCTCCGGAGAGCTGCCCTGGAAAGTGCTCTTCCCGATGCGACAGGCCGACATCTGCGAGAGCGGACCGCGCCGCCTCGAAGGCGTCCGCCCGGTCGAGAAACTCAAGCGGCAACGCGACATTCTCGAGCGCCGTCATCGTCGGCACGAGGTGGAAGGATTGGAAGACGATGCCGATATTCACGGCACGCAGTCGCGCGAGGTCGTCCTCGTCAAGGCTTGCATAATCAGCATCGAGCACCGATACGGAACCGCTCGAGGCCCTTTCGAGCCCGGCGATCACCATGAGCAGCGTCGATTTTCCGGCACCGCTTCGCCCCACAACCGCCACGGCTTCGCCCGGCATCACCTCTAGATCGAGGCCGCGGAGAATGGAAACAGGTCCCGCGCGCGAGGCAAGAGTGACATGCACGTCTCGCAAGCGGACGATCGGAGTGAGCGAATGTTGCAAGGATTGATCCATGGATCCGGTCTTCGACCCTTCACATGAGAGCGGGCGCCGCAATTAAGAAGAGCAAAGAGGTCAAAAAATGATGCGCTGGCTTCTGGCGGTGTCTGCCCTCGGCGTGGCACTCCTTCTTCGCCATCCTTGCGGTAAATTTCTCGGCGGCGCCACCGATGCAGCCAAAAGAAGCACAACGGGAAGAGCCGGCTAAGACCGGGCCGGTGATCGTCGCCCTCGGCGACAGTCTTACGGCCGGCTGGAACCTGCCGGCAAAAGACGCCTTCCCGGCCCAGCTCGAAGCGGCGCTCCGGGCGCGCGGCAAGGAGATCAGTGTGATCAATGCCGGCGTCTCGGGGGATACTGTCGCCTCCGGCCTAGCGCGGGTTGACTGGTCCATCCCTTTGGAGGCAAGCGCCGTCATCCTAGAGCTTGGTGCCAATGACGCGCTCGCTGGCCTCGATGTCGCGGCGACGCGAGAAAAGCTCGAAGAGCTTATCATCCACATCAAGGCGCGGCGCTTGCCGCTCCTGCTCGCCGGAATGGAGGCGCCGCGAAATCTCGGCCAGGACTATGTCGAGGCGTTCCGCGCCATGTACAGGGATCTCGCCGAAAAGCACGATCTTCTCCTCTATCCGTTTTTTTTGGAGGGGGTCGCGCTCGACGAGAAACTCAGCTTTCCGGACGGCATCCACCCAAATGCGGAGGGTGTCGCGAAGATCGTCGAGGGAATTTTGCCGAAGGTGGAAGAACTCCTGGCGCAGATACGGCAAGAACCGGTGGGGGCCTTCGCCGCGCCTCAGTGAGGCGAGGAAGGTGTTCCACAGAGGGGAAGGGCTCATGCAGGATCCGAAATCAGAAATCGTCCCTCCGCCGCAGGGCGTGATGATGCAGCTCCTCTTCGGCAAGCAGCTCACGGCGTCGCTTGCCGCGATTGCAAGGCTCGGAATTGCCGATCACATGGGCACGGAGCCTGTTGCGGTCGAAGACCTCGCATCGAAGGTCGGGGCGCATGCTCCATCGCTTTACCGCGTGATGCGCATGCTCGCTGCCTTCGGCGTATTTCGCGAGGAGCAGGGAAAGCGCTTCGCGCTCACGCCGATCGGCAAGGTGCTGCAGACGGATACGCCCGGCTCGATGCGCTACACGGCGATGATGCTCGGCGACGATTGGGCGATCAAAGCCTATGCGCATATCGGCGACAGCATTCGCACCGGCGGCGATGCCTTCACCGCCGCCTTCGGCAAGCAGGTCTTCGATTGGTTTGCCGACCATCCGGAGAAGGCCGAGACCTTTCAGCGGGCGATGACCAACGGCTCCGCCAACGCCTCGCAAGCCATCCTATCGGCCTACGATTTCAGCGGGATCAAACGCATCGCCGATATCGGCGGCGGGCAGGGCATCCTCCTTCTTTCGATTCTGAAGCGCTATCCGGATCTTGAGGGCGTGCTGTTCGATCTGCCGGAAGTGGTGGCGAACCTCCCCGCGGATCGCATCGCCGCGTCGGACGGACGCCTCAGCGCCGAAGCGGGGAGCTTTTTCGAGATGGTTCCGCAAGGCTGCGACGCCTACATGATGAAGCACATCCTGCACGATTGGAGCGACGAGCATTGCCGCACGATCCTGCGGCTGGTGCGCAAGCAGCTGCCGCCCGACGGGCGCTTCCTTGCCTTCGAGCTCGTCATGACCGACGAGCCGGGCTTCTCCCCCGCCAAGATGCTCGACATCGAGATGCTGGTCATGACCGTCGGCGGCAGAGAGCGCAGCCGCGAGGAATTCGCCGATCTCTTCGCTTCGGCCGGACTGAAACTCGAGCGCATCGTGACGACGCCCGGCCCAATCTGCGTTATCGAGGGGAGACCCGCTTAAGGCGCCACTTCGGTCACGGCAGCTCGAGCGCCGCCAGCATGAAGGCGAACATCGCAAGCAAAGAAGCGGCAGTGCGGATGTGATTCCATACTGTCCAGCGCGAGCGGTAGCGGGCCCAGATGTCATGGCCCTCGAGGCTATGCCGTTCGGCGACCGCCAGCTTGTTGTTGAGCGGGACGTTGGCGGCCACCGTCACGAGGATGGAGCCGACGAGGTAGAAGAGGCTGCCGGCGATCAGAAGGCCTGTTCCCGGCAGCGGCCACATCAAGAGCGACGCAGTCGAGAGCACGATGCAGATGATGGCCGTGCCGAAAAATACACCCAAAAACATGGGGTTAAGAACGACCACGTTGATCGACTGCATCGCCGCCATCCCCATGGCGGGCTGCAGCCGTCCTAGCGCTTCCATCACGCATATCGAGAAGGCGAAGAAAAAGCCGGCAATGAGTCCTGCGCCGACCGCCGCAAGAACGCTCAGCGCAACAAGCATGACTGCATCGGCACTTCAACTGTTCCAGAATCGCGATTCATTGCCGCGCCGGGATTGTCGCTCATCCCTCACCGGCGCGGCAAGGGGCCGCGAAGCCTAGAGATCGACGATGGTCTTGAACCCTCCCCAGATCATGCGCTTGCCGTCGAAAGGCATGTCCTTCATGTCCATGCCGCCTAGGCGCGGGTCCTTCATCACCTTGGCGTTGATGCGGTCCCGATCCTTCCGCGACCGGTAGACGATGTAGGAGAAGACGACCGTCTCGTTCGGCTTCAGCTTCACGGCACGGGGGAAGGAGGTCCATTTCCCCTTCTTCACGTCGTCGGCGACGCATTCTTTGAATTCGAGCGCGCCATGCTCCTTCCAAATCTTGCCGGCCTTCCGCGCAAGGCGCCTATAGGCGTCTATGTTTTTCTTCGGAACGGCGACAAGGAATCCATCGACATAGGGCATGTTGTTTCCTCCAATTTGAGCGAGCTTAAGCCGCGCTTGCGGCGGCTGCCTTCTGCTCGACGACGATCATCCAAGAAACGCCGAAGCGGTCGGTCAGCACCCCGAAGGCCGGCGAGAAGAAGGTCTCGCAAAGCGGCATCTCCATTTTGCCGCCATCGCTGAGGGCATCGAACAGGCGTTGAGCTTCCGCCTTGTCCTTCGCCTGCAGCGCCAGCGAGAAGCCGTCGAATTTCGGCGCGCCCTTGCAATAGCCGTCGGAGGCCATCACCCGCGTTCCGCCGACGCGGAAGCTCGAATGCATCACCTTGTCCGCCATGCTGGTCGGCATCTCTTCCGGGGGGCATGGCTCCGGGCTGTCGCCGAAGCGCATGAGGAAATCGACCTGCGCTCCGATCGCCTTCTTGTAGAAATCGAGCGCCTCTTCGCAGCGGCCGTCGAATTGGAGATAGGGTTCGACTTGCATATTTCCTCCGTTGATCGTCCGTCTTCAGACCTAAGTGGCTTCGCCGCGATAAACGCGTTCGAGCGCGGCGATGTCGAATTTCTGCATCTGCAGGAAGGCGCGCGTCACCCGCTCCACTTTGCGCGGATCGGGATCCATGAGCATTTGCAGCAGCACGGTGGGGGTCACCTGCCAGGACAGACCGAATTTGTCCTTCAGCCAGCCGCAGGGGCCTTCTTGCCCGCCCGCGCTGAGCTTCGACCAGAAATAGTCGATCTCCTCTTGATTATCGCAATGGATCTGGAAGGAGATCGCCTCGTCGAATTTGAAATGGGGTCCGCCATTCAGGGCGACGAATTCGTGTCCGGACAGGAAGAACTGGACCGCCATCACCGAGCCTGCGGGCTTGCCGTGAATGTCCTGCCCTTCGTTGGCATAATGCGAGACGCTGCCGATGCGTGAATCCTTGAACACCGAGACGTAGAATTTCGCGGCCTCCTCCGCCTCGGTATTGTACCAAAGGCAAGGAGTGATCTTCTGGGGGGCAAGCTGCATTGACTATGCTCCTCGATGGTCAGGGGGTTGCCCTTAAGGGGTGAGTTCGGTCAGTGCTTTCCCGCTTTCCATGTCGAACGGCACCGACAGGTGCTCATGTGCGACCAGCCATTTTCCATCGACTTTGCGGCAACAAACGGTCCCGCGCATAAAGCCGGCCTTGACCTCGCCGTCGGGGCCGGGGCCGCCGCAGCTTGCGAGATAATGGGCGAAGCCGATCTCATCGCCGGCGGTGACGGCAAGATCGTTGATCTCGAAGAAGCCTTCGCTGTTCGGGCACATCTCGAAGCAGGCCTGCCAGTGCTTTTTGTAGGCATCACGCCCCTTATATTGGAGCAGCCCGATGGCATCGAAGGAGAGGATGTCGGGCGCGTAATGCGACATGACCTTGTCGAGGTCGCGCGACGCGGCGGCGCTCTGCCAGCTCTGGATGAGGTCGCGGATTTGGGCCTCGGCGATGAGCTTCGTGTCATGGGTCGTCATGGGGGGTCTCCCTAGGTTGATGTTTGAAACTGCGGTCGGCGCTACACGGGCGTCATCCAGCCGACCATGGCCCCGCCCGGCTCGCGTAAAATGCCGATACGGCCGACGCCGGGAACATCGAAGACCGGGCGCATGAGCGTGCCCCCAGCCGCCAAGGCCTTCTCGACGCGGGCATCGACATCGTCGACGGCGACGTAAGGCATCCACGCTTCCGGCATTTGCTCCATGCATTCGCCCTTCAATTCGAAGATGCCGGCGACCATCTTGTCCCCGAGCTTCGCGGTCCAATAAGTGCCGCCATCGGGCATCGGCATCGCATCGAAGCTCCAGCCAATCGTTGCGCCATAGAACTTCTTGGCCCGCTCGACGTCCTTCGCCATCAATTCGTTCCAGCAGAAGCTGCCATGCGACCAGTTCTCCATGTCGCTCTCCTTCGGGTTACGCCAAATAGGCTTCGAGCTTGTTGAGGCAGCCGGTCCAGCCATATTCATGGCGGTCGCGCGTGACCTCGTCGAAGAATTGCTCGTGGATGAGGGTGAGGAGTGCGCCGTCGCCATCAGGCTTGATCAGAACCGTGACCAGAGATTGACGCTCGGGCATCGTGCGCCACATCCAGCTGAAGACGAGCTTTTCGTTCGGCACCACCTCGCGATAGGTGCCGCTGACATGGTGCTCCTCGCCGTCTTCGGTGGAGAATTCGATGGCGTAGCCGCCGCCTTCGCGCACGTCGAGGCTTGCGTTCTTCACCGGGCCGGCATCCGGCCCGAACCAATTCACGATTTTCTGGGGGTCCGTCCAGGCGGCGTAGACTTTTTCCGGCGCCGCAGCGAGACGACGTTTGAGGGTGAGGCTTGGCTTGATTGCTGTTTGCGGCTGGGCGGACATGCGTTTTCCTCCACAAAGGCTGCGAGACGGTCGAGCTGCTCGGACCAGAAACGCAGGTAACGGTTCAGCCAGTTCATGGCGTCTTCCATAGGCTCGGGCGTGAATGTGCAGGCGACGACGCGCCCGGTCTTGCTGCGCTGGATGAGGCCTGCATCGGAGAGGACGTCGAGATGTTTCAGCACGGCCGGCAGCGACATGGAAAAAGGCTTCGCCAGCTCGCTGACCGTGACGCTTTCGCCGCTGCTCAACTGGGCGAGCATGGCGCGCCGCGTCGGATCGGAAAGCGCCGCAAAGGTGCGGTCGAGCTGATTGTCATAAAACTTAACCATTAGGTTAAGTAATAAGCATCGAGAGTGGATATGTCAAGCGCGGCTGATCGGTTGAAGGGGAATTTTCGACGCGCCGAGTGAGGCGCGACTGTCAGTCGCTCACATTCGTGCAGCGGACGCCTTTCGGCTTCGTCGTCTGAATGAGCCCCGTCTCGACGGAGATCTCCCAGGCCTTGCGGACGTCGGACCACCATTCGGCGTCGGGAGAGCCTTTGGCGACGCCGAGATAACGCAGCATCTCGTCCTTGCCCTTCACGCAGGAAATGATGAATTCGGCGCCTGCCTGCGGCGGCGATACGATCAGCGCGTCGGTCACGACGAGGCGCGCCGGGACGTCCTTCGTCGCTTTCGCCACTTCCTTGGCGGTTAGCACCAGATAGGTCCGGTCCGCCTCGCGCCGGTAGTGGCGGATAAAGAAAGGCGGCGTGATGAGGCCGCCGCCGAGATCGGTCCAGCCGTCAAGCTCAAGATCGCCCTGGTAGATCGTGCCGATAAAGGCCTTGGCGAAAACGACATCGGCGCTCTCTTCCTCGCTCGGCGCCTTCGGTTCCGCGCGGGCAGCGCCGGCGAAAGCGCAAGAGATCGCGCCGAACAGCGCCGCGACAATAACGCGTCGATGCAATGTCGATAGCGTCATAGGTAAAATCTACGGAGCAAGCGGGCCGCCAGTCCAGATAAAATCCGGAGGCTTCACAGCATTGGGAGCCGGAGGAAAAACCCTTAAGTAACCCTCGTCGGGCCAAGGTTCGCAGCTACCTTCCGGCAAGTGCCGCTGTTACGAGCCCCTACAGGACAACCCAGAATGTTCCGCAAGACGAATTTCGGCATGATGGCGGCGGCGCTCGCGCTCGCATTGGCCCTCAACGGATCGAGCGGCACACCCGGCCCCACCGGCCGTTCCACGGCCGATCTCCTGCACACGGCAACGCTTGGCCCGTCGCTTAGCCAGGATGAAGTCCTGCAGCGCATGGCCGGGCAAATGCTGCTGGTCGGTTTTGAAGGCACCTCGCCGGCGGATGCGGGCGTGAAGGCGGCCCGCGCCCAGCTCGAGAACGGAACCATCGGCGGCATCGTGCTCTTTCCCGATAACATCCGCTCGCCGCATCAGCTTCAGGCCCTCACCACCTTCCTTGGCGCGTCCGGCCCGGCGCTCACGCCGCTCATCGCCATCGACCAGGAGGGGGGAATCGTGCAGCGGCTCGGGCCGCATAACGGCTATGCGGATTTTCCATCGGCCCGAAAGGTCGGGCAGGATCCGAAGCTGCGCGCGCCGGAGGCCGCCGAGCGGCTCTATGACGGCATGGCGGCAGATCTCGCCAAGGCGGGAATCAACCTCAATTTCGGCCCCGTCGTCGATCTCAGCCTCAATCCCTGGAACCGGGTGATCAATAAGCGTCAACGCAGCTTCGGCTCAGATCCGGAGGCGGTCGCAAAGTTTGCCGAGGCCTTCATCGCCGCGCATCGGAAGGCGAACATCCTCACCGCGGCGAAGCACTTTCCCGGGCATGGCTCCAGCTACGAGGACAGCCACAAGATCCTCCCCGACATCAGCCGCACTTGGAAGGAGGAGGAGCTTCGCCCATACGCGGAGCTCGCCAAGGCGAAGATGCTGGACATGGTCATGGTCGGGCACCTCCTCCATCCGCGCTTCAGCGACGGCCGCTTGCCGGCATCGCTGTCGAAGCGCGCCATCGACATTTTACGCGACGATCGAAGTGTCGGCTTTCACGGCGTGGTGGTGAGCGACGACATGGAAATGGGAGCGGTGCGCGACGGCCATTCGCTCGAAGAGAGCGTCGTGACGGCGATCAATGCCGGCATCGACCTTTTCATCTTCTCCAACGTCAAATTTCAGGATGCGCAGCTTGGCGTGAAAGTCCGCGCCATCATCCTCGCAGCGGTGCGCGACGGCCGCATCGATCGCACGCGCATCGAGCAATCCTATGAGAGGATCGTGCGGCTGAAGAATCGTTTGCGGCAGCGCGATCTCGCCGCGCGCGGGTAACACGACCGTTTCGGCTCAGTGATAGCCCTCATGCCCGGCGGCGCGCCAAAGCGCATAATAGGAATAGGCGGTATAGCCGACGATGATCGGGAGCAGCGGGATCGTGCCATAGAGCATGAATAGCTGCGATTTCGGCGCGGCCGCCGCGTCCCAAAGCGTGATCGACGGCGGGATGATGTAGGGGAAGAGGCTCACCGCCAGTCCCGTATAGCCCAATAGAAAGATGGCCATCGCCAGCAGGAAGGGCGCATAACGCAGCCGCCGCTTCAGCGACAGCCAGAGTGCGCCGATCGCGGCGGCGGTGAAGATCGGCACCGGGCTCAGCATTACGAGGTTCGGCGGGCTGAACCAGCGCGCGGCGATTTCGGGATTGAGCAACGGCGTCCAGGCGCTGAACAGCGCGATGAAGAAGGCGACGGCGATGAGGGCAAATGGCGCGACGTCATAAGCCCATCCGCGCAGGACCTCGTCGCCCTTCATGATCATCCAGCCGCAAGAAAGGAGCACATAGCCGGAGGTGAGGGCGATGGCGGTGACGGCGGAGAAGGGGGTCAGCCAGTCGAAGGCTCCCCCCTGGAATTGGTTGTCGACGACCGTGAAGCCCTGCACGAAGGCGCCGAGGATGGCGCCCTGCATGAGCGCCGCAATGATCGAGCCGAGGCTGAAGGCGAGATCCCAGGCCCAGCGATAGCGCGAAGATTTGAAGCGGAACTCGAAGGCGACCCCGCGCAGGATCAGCCCGATCAGCATCAGAATGATCGGCAAATAAACCGCAGGCAGGATGATGGCATAAGCCAGCGGAAAGGCGGCGAGCAATCCACCTCCGCCGAGCACGAGCCACGTCTCGTTTCCATCCCAAAAGGGCGCAACCGATCCCATCATCATGTCGCGGTCTTCATCGCCCGGCGCGATCAGAAACAGCACGCCGAGGCCGAGATCGTAGCCGCCGAGCAGCACATAAAGGAACACGGCGAAGGCGAGGATCGCGCCCCAGACGAGCGGCAGGATGACCGGGAGGAACTCCGTCATCTGGCTGGCTGTGGCCGCGCTATTCATGGGTTGCCCGCCGCCGCCATCGGCCGATGCGAAAGGTCGGCTTCATCCGCTTGCGGAACCGGCGGCGTTTCTTCGGGGCCGCGGCGGATGAGCTTCAAAATGTAATAGACCCCGGCTCCGAACACGATGCCATAGGCGATGACGAAGAGAATGAGCGAGGCGAGGACGCTAGCCCCCGGCACGGGCGAGACCGAATCGGCGGTGCGGAGGATGCCATAGACGGTCCAGGGCTGCCTGCCGGTCTCGGCCACGAACCAGCCGGCGAGCACGGCGACAAAGCCGAGCGGCGAGGCGAGCGCCATGGCGCGCAAATACCATTGCGTCGTGTAAAGCCGGCCCGTCAGCCAGAGGAGGGCGCCGCAAGCCGCCAGCCCGATCATGAGCAGGCCGATGCCGACCATGACGCGGAAGGAGAAAAAGGGGATGACCGGGTTCGGCCGGTTTTCCGGTGGGAAGGATTTCAGCCCCCTGATCTCCCCATCCCAATCATGGGTGAGGATGAAGCTGCCGAGCTTCGGCACGGCGATCTCGAAATGGTTGCTTTCAGTCTTCGCATCCGGCCAGGCGAAGAGGATGAGAGGCGCACCCCTTTGCGTTTCCCAATGCGCCTCGATCGCTGCGACCTTCGCCGGCTGGTGCTCTCGCGTATTCAGCCCATGCAGATCGCCGATGAAGAGCTGCAGCGGCGCGAGCCAAACGGCGAGGCTCAGCGCCATGCCGAGCATGACGCGCCCATGCGGCACGTTCCGCCCTTTCAGGACGTACCAGGCGCCGACGCCGCCGACCGCGAAGGCGGTGGTGAGATAGGCGGCCGCGACCATATGCGAGAAGCGGTAGGGGAAGGACGGATTGAAGATCACCTGCCACCAATCGGCGACATGCAGCACGCCCTTATCGTCGACATAGTGCCCTGCCGGAGTTTGCATCCAGCTATTCGCCGACAGGATCCAGAAGGCGGAGATGACGGTGCCGAGCGCCACCATCGCCGTGGCGAAGAGATGCACGCCTTTCGGCACGACCTTCCGGCCGAAGAGCATGATGCCGAGAAAGCCCGCCTCGAGAAAGAAGGCGGTCAGGACCTCGTAAGACATCAAGGGGCCGATGACATTGCCCCCGCGGCGCGAGAACTCGCTCCAATTCGTCCCGAACTCGTAAGAGAGCACGACGCCCGACACGACGCCCATGCCGAAGGAGACGGCGAAGATCTTCGTCCAGTGCCGGGCGATCTCGATATAGACCGGCTTCCCGGTCCTGAGCCACAAGAGCTCAAGAACCAGCAGCCAAGCGGCTAGTCCGATGGTGAAGGACGGAAAGAGGATGTGAAAGGAAACGGTGAAGGCAAATTGGATGCGCGACAGGAGGAGGGGGTCGAACTCCGGCATTCCGAACCTCTGCTCGGACGGCGCATAACAGAGCCCGCGGCTCGCGACTCGCCTCCGCTGCCGACATTAACGAAACCGGGGCCTAGCGCAAAGCCGTTGCCATCGCCGCAGGCAGGGTTGCGCTGAAGGGGAGCGACGCCAGCCAGACGCAAAAACGCCGGACCCCCGCCTGCTTGGCGGACGTCCGGCGTCTTAAGTCGCGTTATTGCGGTGGTGGGGTGCCGCCGCCGCCCGTCGCTGCCGTTGACGGCGCCTGGGCTGAGCTTGGATTGATCTCGCGGATCCAGGCGATGATTTTCCAGAGGTCCTCATCGCTTTTGACGATCGTGCCATGGGGCGGCATCGGCCCGACCACGCTCTCGGAGCCTTTGCGCTTGTAGCCCTGCTTCTGCAAGGCGTCGCTGCCTAATGCAACAAGACGGAACAGCGTGTCGTCGTCGCTGCCATAGATCCAAACCTGATTGGTGAGGGGCGGGCCCATACCGCCGCCGCCTGAGCCGCCGTGACAGCCATTGCAGCCGGCGGCCATGAACACCTTCTGGCCTTCTGCGGCAGCTTGCTTCGGATCGGAAATGGAACTCTTGAGCGATCCCTTCTCGGCCGCCTCGGCTGTCGCCTGCGGCGTGCCGCCGCCACCGGAGCGCCGGCAGCGGCCTTCTGATCGCCCTGGGGAGCGGCTGCGCCGGCAGCGGCGTCCTTGCCTGCAGCGGCTTGTCCGGCCGGCGCGGCGGGCGCTTTCGCGTCGCTTGCAGGCGGCTTTCTGAGAATCTTGTGCTGCGGCTTGGTCTGGCGCCTTGGCGGGCGCGGCACTTTCTGCGGCAATCGCAACGCCGGCGGCGAGGCTTACCCCGGCGAATAAGGAAATAAGGGAGAAGCACCGAAATGCCATGATGTCCTCCTGGAGGGTGAACTCAGGTTAAGAGGCTGCGGTCATTCAGCGCAGCCCTTCCAGGGGTCAACGTTGGGAGGAAGGCGGAGTTCCTAGGCGAAACCGGGGAAAAGTTCTCTAGCGTTCCCGGAACTAAGCCGCGTTGGCCGCCAGCCGCACGAATTGCGCGGCCTTGAGGTCGGTCTCAACTTGCGAGCGCTGCTCGGGCGCCTCGGCCAGCAGATGGATGTGCACTTCGTTCGCCCCGAGCTTTGCCCCGATGTGGCGGAGATGCGCGAGGTTGAGGGTCACGGCATCGTCGCGGGTCTGCCCGATCTGCAAGGGGGAGCGAGATCCGTCGGAATGGCGGCGAACGAGGATGTAATTGGCTTGCGGCAGCGCCGGGCAGCCGATTAGCGAGTAGACGCTGTGCAGATAGCGGCGGCCGGTGGCCCCGCGCCAATAATGGAAGGCTTGCGCGAAGGGGGCCTCCGCGCAAACGAGCGCCGGCTCATCGGCCGGGCCCCAACCTTTATTACCGTTCATCTCTGCTTGGCGCGTCCACATCACCCTTACTCCGCCTTGGCGGCCGCCCGCTGAAATGGGGCTGCCGTTAACATTTTCAAGATTGGCTCCGTTCGAATCCCGGAACAAAACTAGAACTGAACCTTGCGACGGATCAAGTTACCGAAGCGTTAACGGCATCCGCGCCGTGGGGTTCCCGCTCTGTTTCCTCCACAAGAAGGCGGTTGGAGGCGGCTTCGATGGCTGTTTTCAGCCGGTCGAGGAACTCGGCCTTCGGCAGGCCGGGCGGAATTGGGTCGAGAAATTCGACAATGATCGTCCCCGGCCGGCGAATCAGACTGCGCCTTGGCCAGAAGAGCCCGGAATTGAGGGCGACCGGCAGGCACGGCACCCCAAGGCCCTGATAGAGGAGCGCGATGCCGGTCTTATAGTCGGGCGGCGCGCCAGGCGCCCGGCGCGTCCCTTCCGGGAAAATAATGATCTGCCGCCCATCGGCAATTCGCTTCCGCGCCTCTTTCAGCATGCCGCGCAAGGCCGCCGGCCCCTTGTCGCGGTCGACGGGGATCATCTGAAACTTGCGCGAGAACCAGCCATGGAAGGGGATGAGGAACAGCTCCCGCTTCATGAAGAGGGCCGGATCGCGGAAATAGGGGATGAGGGCGAAAGTCTCCCAAGCCGATTGATGCTTTGCTGCGACGAGGCACGGCCCCTCGGGCAAATTCTCGCGGCCCCTGACCTCGACCTGAGTGCCGACGATCACGCGCAGCAGCCAAAGCTCGAAGCGCGCATGGACGGCGAGCGCGGCCATGGCCCATCGCCGCGGCGCCAACAGCAGCGGGCTGCCAAGCAGCACGAAGGCCGTGGTGGTGACGTAGAAGAGGAGATTGAAGAGGAGCGACCGCGCCATGCTGGCGCCGTGCTCACGGCTCTGAGGCATCTTTGAGCGGGGTCGTGGTGGTGCCGGTGAGGACCTTGCTCACCACTTGGGTCGCGGCGAGCCGGCCGATGGCGGGCAAAAACTTCACATACTCCTTGAGCAGCACTCTGAAGATGCCGCGATCCTTCCACCAGCGTTCAAGCCTCGCGGGATTGACGATCACCGGGTAGGGCTCGAGCCGCACATCCGGCATCACGCGTCCAAGCTCCGCGAGCGCGCGCGGCATGTGATAGGCGGAGGTGACGACTATAATGGATTGATAGCCGTGCTTTGCCACCCATCGGCTCGTCTCGGTGGCATTGTCGATCGTGTTCAAGGCTTCCTTGTCGATATCCACGCAGCAGGAGAAGAGCTCGTCTCCATATTTCGCGATCTCCATCAAGGCTTGCTTCGAGGTCGCGTGATAGACGCCCGAGATAAGAACTCGCTTCCCTTTGCCGGCAGTCAGAAGCTTCATCGCCTCATCGATGCGGGCCTTGCCGCCGGTGAGCACGGCGATGCCGTCCGCCGATTCTATCGGCCCGCGCTGCTTCCGGTCGACGGCGCCGACAAAGACGAAGAATCCGACGGTCAGCGCGACGGCCAGCACCAGCAGCGCGTTGAAAAGTAGCCTCATGGCGCGGACCAGGAGTCTCAATGCCATCACCGAAAGTCGTGCGCTTCGCATCGTCGTTCCGATCGTCGCCCAGGGCGGGAAGAATAAGGGCAATCGATGCGGCAGGAAATTGGCTTCGCGGGGCGGCTCCGGTCAACGCCTAGGCATAGGATTTCAAGAGGCGAAGCACCCCGAGCCGCGATGTCATCATGCAAAGGGCGGCAACCACGAAGACGATGAGGACGAAGAGGAAATAGCCGCCAAGATCGAGCCGGCCGGTGCCGATCAGCCGGTTGGCTTCCGCCGCGGCCATGCCGCCGCCGCCAAGGAGGCCGAGGAGAAACGGCAAGACCAGGAACACGAGCCCGGCCGCGACGGCACCGACGAGGCTGGCGCGAACGCCGAGCCCGAGAAAGTGCCGTTCGAATTCGCCGCTGATAAAATGCTCCTGCGCGCCGACATAATGCAGCACCTCGATGATCTCGCGATTTGAGGCCATGGCGCTCCTTGTTGCCGATACGATCACCGCCACGGTGGCCGCGCCGACAAGCATCAGCACGGCTAGGCCGAGCACCGCGGCCGACCCCGTCAAGGTGCGGATCTCCGACCGCCACCTCCGGTGGTCGTCGAGCGAGACGCCGTCGAAATTCGCCTTCAGCGCTTCGCCGACGGCTTTGAGGTCGGGGGGATCCGACCGGTCGATCTCGACGGCGATGAGGCGCGGTACCGGGAGGGCAGAGATGGCGTCGCTCTTGCCGAGCCATGGCTCGAGCAGCCGCGCCGAATCTTCGGGGCTGATCGGCTTAACCTCGGTGACGCCTTTTTGCTTCGCGAGAAACAGCGAGACGAGCGTCACTTTCTGATCGATGTCGGCGGCGTTCACCGGGCTGAGCTCAACCGTGATCTCGCTGGTGATGTCCTGGACCCAGGCCTGCGCCGACCGGTTGATCATGTAGACCGCCCCGGCGGTCAGGCAGGCGAGGAAGGACATGATGGCGATCACCACCGTCAGCGCATTCCCGGCGATCGAGGCCGGCGGCACGATCGGCGGCGCCGTCGTCTGCAGCGCCGCCGGCATAAACCTGAAAAATCGCGGCGGCACGAGCCCGGTGAGGAGGCTGCGCCAAGGATAAGCCCGAAGGTCGGCGATGATGCTGGCTGGCGTCATTGCGTCACCAGATGGCCGTCATGCAAGACAAGGCGAGGAACCTCGACGCGCCGCATCAGCGCATAATCGTGGGTGGCGATGACGACGGAGGTGCCGAGGCGATTGAGCTCGACGAACAGCTTCAACAGGCGGTCGGCAATGAGCGGATCGACGTTGCCCGTCGGCTCATCCGCAAGCAACAGTTCCGGGCGCCCGATCACGGCGCGCGCAATCGCCGCGCGTTGCTTCTCGCCGCCGGACAGCACCTCGGGATAAGCGTGCATGCGTTCGCCAAGCCCGACCCAGCGCAGGAGCTCGGTGACATCCTCGCGATAATCTTCTTCCCGCTTGCCGAGAACCCGCAAGGGGAGAGCGACGTTCTCCCAGGTGGTCAGATGGTCGAGCAGGCGAAAATCCTGAAAGACGATACCGATACGGCGCCGCATCTCTGCCTTGTTCGCACGCGTTATGTCGGAGACGTTTTTCCCGAAGATGGTGATGAGACCGCGGGTCGGCTTCAGTGACATGAACAACAGGCGCAGCAGCGTCGTCTTGCCGGCGCCGGAGGGTCCGGTGAGAAAGTGAAACGAACCGGGAAGCAGGTGAAAGGTGATGTCGCGCAAGATTTCGGGACCGCTGCCATAGCGCAATCCGACCCTGTCAAATCGAATCACGCGGCGCCCTCGACCCTCTTTTCATTCCACCCAACTTGGTCTTTATGCTGAACTCACCCTCCGCTATCAATGCATTAACATGAAAACGGCGCGACGCCCGTCGCGAGAGGTCCCGGTATAAACGATGGCGACGTTAATCATTTGTCCGAATTGCCAAACTCGTTATGAAATCGCTGCGGCCCTTCCGCCGGAAGGCCGCAAGGTCCGCTGCAGCAAATGCAGCCATGTCTGGCAGGCGACTGCTGCGGCCGGCTCCGCCGCGCCAATGCCGCCGCGCGAGGCCCCGCCCCGCGAGGCCGCGCCGCCCCAGCCCCAACCGCGCTCGCCTATGCCTCCATCCTGGCCGCAAGCGCCGGGCGCGCAGCCGGCACAGCCGCCTAGGCCCTCTCAGGCCGGTCCAGGCGCTTACGGCCAGCCGAGCGGATATGGCACGGGGCCGCAATTCTCCCCCCCGGCCAATCGCCAGGACGCGTCTTTCGACGGGCCGGACGATTTCCAGGCCGATGCCGGCCGCGCCGCCGGCGCCGACCAATATGCGCAAGGGCAAGAGTGGGGACAGGAATACGGCTCCTATACGTCCGACGCGAATTATGGGGCGGAGGAGCGGCCGTCGGCGATTTCCCTCGCCGGCCGACTCGCTAAGGTGCCGCCGCCGGTGGCGATCGGCTGGGGAGCGCTCACGCTCTTTCTCGTCTTGCTCTTTGCCTTTGTCGCTCTGGCGCCATCGACGGTCGTATCGATCCTGCCCGGGGCCTCGCGGCTTTATTCGGGATCGCCGTCTCTCGATCTCCAGGATGTGCAATTTTCGTGGGACGCCACCAACATCGAATCTCCGGTGATGATGGTCGAGGGGCAGATCGTGAATCAAACCTCCGATGAGATTTCGCCGCCCCCGGTGCTCGTCGCGCTGATTGGACCGGAGGGTCAGCAAGTCTCGGCCTTTGCCACCGAGATTGCCCCGATCGCGGGCGGCGCCTCGGCGCCCTTTACGATTTCCATTCCGGCGCCGCCTCAGCCGGTCGCCAGCCTCGAGGTCCGTTTCCAAAAAGCGAGCTGACGCGATGGCCGGTCTTGCGGCGAATGCCGTGAAGCCGCTCTACAGCGCCGAGAGGATTGGCGCCCGCGTGCGCGAAATCGCCGGCGAGATCGCCGGCGCGGGGCTGGACGATCCCATCGTCGTCGCCGTGCTGAAGGGCAGTTTCGTCTTCGCCGCCGATCTCGTGCGGGCGCTGCATGGGAAGGGGCTTCGGCCGGAGATCGATTTTATCTACCTCGCCTCCTACGACGGAGGTAAGGCCTCCAAGGGCGAAGTCCGCGTCCTACGCGATATTGAGAGCGAGGTTCGCGGCCGGGACGTCGTCCTCATCGACGACATCCTTGATTCAGGGCGCACGCTCGCTTTCGCCAAGGAGAGGATAATTGAGAAGGGTGCGCGCCACGTCCTCACCTGCGTCCTCGTCGACAAGCAGGTGCCCCGGGCCGTTCCCATCCGCTCCGATTTCAGCGGCTTTGTTTGCCCGCCGATCTTCGTCGTCGGCTACGGCATGGATCTGCACAATCGCTTCCGCGAGCTACCCTATATTGGGGAAGTGGCAGAGGAAGACGCGAAGCGCGATCAATAGGAGCGGATGAGCCGCTCCAAATAGTCGAGCTCGATGGCCGGCCGCGACGGATCGCCAAGACGGCGCCGGAGCTCGTCCAGCACCTCGCGCGCGCGCTGGATGTCGATCTGATCCGGAACCTTCACGCTGAGACCGAGGTCCGGCCGGTTCGACCGGTCGGGACGCCCGAGAGGATCCCGTCCGCTCTCGCCTTGGGCCTGGCCTTCCTGATTGTCGTTTGCCTGCATCATTTGCTCGGCAAGCGACTGCGCTCCCTCGCGAAGCTGCTCGAGGGCGCGGCCCTGCTCCTCGGCGGCGCGGTCGAGATCTTCATCATCGAGCGCGTCCTTCGCCTCGCCCATGGCGTCGCCGGCATTGTTGAACTGGTCGGGGGCGTTGGCGCCCTCGCCGCGGAAACGGTCGATAAGGCCTTGCAAGGTATCGCGGAGCTCCGACTGACGCTTGCCGAGATCGTCGAACCGCCCTTGTCCCTTGGGGCGCGCACTACTCTGCCCCATCTTGCCTTGGCCGCCTGAGCGTCCTTGCGCGCTTTCACCGGGCTGATCGGGCCCCTGCTGGCCGCCTTTATCGTCTTGCCCTTGCTGTGGCGGAAACTCTTGATCCATGAACATGCCGGGGCCGAACTCCATCGGCTGGCCTGGAGGGCTGACCTCGAAGGCCTGCTTCTCGTTGCCCTGCTCCTTTCGCCTCGCATTGAAGGTTTCGTCCATCAGCTTCTGCTGCTTGGAGGCGAGATCGTTCAGATCCTTCATCATCTCGGCGGCGCGCTGCTGCTGCGCGTTGTCGGGGAAGTTGCCGGTCTGCAGGCGGTCGAGAATGTCCTTCAGCTCGCTCAGCATCTGCTGCGCCAGATCCTTCGATCCGGACTTCGCCAGCTCTTCGATATTCTTCAGCATCTTGTCGAAGTCCTGCTGCGATACGAGCTGATCGCCGTCCTTCGACTCCTGCGGGGGCATGTTGCCCTTTTGCTGCTGCTGTTGCGCCAGCTCCTGCAGATATTGGCCGAGTGCGTTGCGCAATTCCTCCACCAGCTTCTGGATCTCCTCCGGCGAGGCATTCGCCTGCAGCGCCTTCATCAGCTCTTCCTGCGCGGATCTGAGATCGCGCTCGGCGCGCGGCAAGTCACCATCCTCGATGCGAAGCGCGATGGTCCAAAGCTGATCGGCGACGCTTGCGACACCTTCCGGCGTGAGGTCGGTCTTCAAGCGCCAATAGGCATTGCGGATGGAGAGATAGATCGACGGCTTGTCGAAGGTGTGCTCGGCGCCGATCGTCAGCGCATCGAGTGCGCGCGCCACGAGGTCGGCCCGGTGCGGCTTCCGCACCAGCATCTTCCGCTGCTCGACGATTGCCTTGGCGAGAGGCTTGGTGAATTTCCGCTCCGGCAGAACGAATTGGTAAACCTCGCTGGCGCCCGTCTGCTCGGCCTGATCGCGCGCGAACAGGGTCATCTTCACTTTCAGGCCCGCCCAGGGATGGCCGGTCAAATCCTGCGTGGCGTGGCCTTCCAATTCCTTGGCGTTCATCCTGGGCAGCTGGATCGGCATCTTCGGAGGCTCGCGTAGCGGATCGGTCTTCGCCGCTGGCTTGGGAGCTATCGGAGCCAAATCTTCGGTGGTCGCCTCCGCCAGCGCAAAACGCGCATCGGCACTCGCTACGCCGTGGTCGTCGGCGGCCCGGAAGTTCAGTCGCAGCGCCGCGCGCGGCGTCGTCGTCGGCTGGCCGACCAGGGCGATGCTCGGCGGCTCATCCTCGATCAGCTCGAAGCGCCACTTCGCCACCATCGCTCCGCCAACTTGCACCTCGGCGGAACCAGGCGCGCCGAGGGTGAGGTTGAACTCGGAAAGGCCCTGCTTGACGCTCGTCTTCGGCGTGGCGGCGGTGGTCTCGGTCCCCTTCTTTCCGGTATCGGTCAGCACCATGACGCTTTCGCCTTGCGGCGCATAAGCGCGCACGATCAGCTGGCTGCCCTCCGGGACGGTCAAGGCGCGAAAGCTCTCGGCGCCCGTTCCGACTTGCTCCCTTCCATCGGCGAGCACGATCGGGGCGAGGCCGGTGTAAACGGGCGGCGTCACCCATGCGTCGAGGCGGAGAAGCGTTGGCTGTCCGGAAGGCGCCGGCGCCAACGCCGTAGTCAGCCGGTTCCAAACATTCGGGCCGGCCGCGAGCGCGGCGACGATCAGCACGAGGAAGAGGGCGGCGCGAATGGCGTAAGGATCTTTGCGGTCGGTGCGTGGCGCGGGCCAGCTCGGCTTCAATCTCGCGAGCAGCTTGGCGAGGCGCTGCCGGTGCAGCGCCCAGATCTGCGCCGTGTCGCCGGCCTTCGCGCTGTAACGGTGAGATTATCCTCATAGGAGGTGGCGGGCCGGTGCTTGATGCCGGAATTCTGCTCGAGGCGGCGGAGCGCCTCTTCCCGCCCGGGGATAGGCAGCCGCACAAGCGGAAACAGCGAGATGAGAAGGGCAATGCCGAAAGCGAAGAGCAGCCCGCGATGGAAGAGCGGCGGCAGGTAGCCCCAAACGTCGAACAGCGTCAGGATCAAGAATGAGGCAATCACTAAGAACGGCCAGAGCAGTGCCTCCCAGAGGCGCTCGGCGAGAAGCGAAAACCAGCTCAGCCGGACCCGCCGCTCAAAGCTGCGGCCAAGCGATTTCTCGGCTCGGGATCGGCTCTTGTCGTGAGGGTCGGTACGCTTCATCGCCAATCAATAGCACATCGCGGCAACAGGCGGATTATGTGGGAGCGAAAGAGGCCTGAGCGAGGCCCGGTTTAGCTCCTGCGGCCTGCCAGCCATTCGGGCAGCGTCTCCGCCGCCAGCATCGCCTCATAGCTCGGTCTTGGCCGGGTGACTGCGTAACGATTGTCCGCGACAAGCACCTCGGGGACCAAGAGGCGGCTATTATACTGGGAGGACAGCACCGCGCCATAGGCTCCGGCCGTCATCACGGCAATGAGATCGCCCGCGAGGAGCTCCGGCAAAAGCCGCTCCTCGGCGAGATAATCGCCGGTCTCGCAGACAGGCCCGACCACGTCAGTCACCATTGTGGCGCCGCCCACGGCAGGTTGTGCCACCGGCCAGATCTCGTGATAGGCCTCATACAAGGTCGGGCGGATGAGATCGTTCATGGCGGCATCGACGATGGTGAAGCTCTTCGGCCCACCATGCTTCACGTAGAGCACGTGCGAGACGAGGATGCCGGCATTCGCCGCGATCATGCGGCCTGGCTCGAAGAGAAGCCGGACGCCGAGATCGCCGACCGAGTCCCGCACGATGCGGGCATAGTCCTGCGGCAAGGGCGGGGGAGGGGCATCGCTTCGATAGGGGACGCCCAATCCACCGCCGAGATTGACGAATTCGATGTCGAATCCTTCGCCACGCAGCGTCTGCACCAGCTCCTTCAAGAGGAGGAAGGCATTGCGGAAGGGCTCAAGCTCGGTGATCTGGCTGCCGATATGCATGTGCACGCCGGAAGCGCGGATGCTCGGTAGATCGCGCGCGAGCCGGTAGAGCGGTAAGGCGGAAGGGAAGGAGACGCCGAATTTGTTCTCGGCCTTGCCGGTGGCGATCTTGTGATGGGTCTTCGCGTCGACATCGGGATTGACGCGAAAGGCGATGCGCGCCTCCGTGCCGGCTGCGCTTGCGACCTCGCTCAGAGCGCGCAGCTCGGGCTCGGATTCCACATTGAAGGCGAAGATGCCGTGACGAAGCGCGAAGGCCATCTCCTCGCGCGTCTTGCCGACGCCCGAAAAGGCGATCTTCTCCGGCGGGACGCCGGCCGCCAGCGCGCGCCGAAGCTCGCCTTCGGAGACCACATCCATGCCGGCGCCTTCGCCGGCGAGCGTCGCCAAAACGCCGAGATTTGAGTTCGCCTTCACCGAATAGCAGACGAGCGACTCCATGCCCGCGAATGCATCTGCGAAGACGCGGTAGTGCCGGATCAGCGTTGCAGTCGAATAGCAATAGAAGGGCGTCCCCACCTCATCGGCGAGACGCGCAAGGTCAACCGCCTCGGCATGGAGGCGGCCCCGCCGGTAGGTGAAGTGGTGCATGGGAGAGGCTTATGGAGCCCCGAGCAGTCGGTCAATCCAAAGGCGCCGCGCCGGGGCTTGCGACATCTTGGTGGCGGGATCGGCCTTTACCTCAGGGTATGATGGCCTTGGCCGGTCCAAGGAGCCGCGCTTGCCGCAGGCGCTGAGGCCGACGGCGAGGATCATCCCAATGGCAATGAGGACGCGCAGCGCGCTTCCCATGGTCGTGCCCCAATAGACAGGGCCGTTGGCGGCCCTTTTCCGGTAGCTTAGCCCGTCAACCCGTCCTTCTTCAAACGCTTTATCCACCGCCTGGCCTCCCGCCGCACATTTTGCGGGGCAGTTCCGCCATAACTCGTCCGGCTTTTTGCCGATCTCGACACCTCCAGGACCGAAAATACGCCCTCGGTGATTCGCGGCTCGACCTTCTGGAGGTCGGCCAGGCTTAGCCGGGAGAGGGTCCCGCCCTTCTCGTCGGCGAGCGCGACGATGCGCCCGGTGACATGATGCGCCTCGCGGAAGGGCAGGCCGGCCTCCCGCACAAGCCAGTCGGCAAGGTCGGTGGCGGTGGCATGGCCGCGGGCGGCGGCCTTCCGCATCGCCTTACGGTCCGGCTCGAGATCCTCGACCATGCCGGCCATCGCGGCGAGCGACAGCTTCAAGGTGGCGAGCGCCTCGAAGAGCGGCTCTTTGTCCTCCTGCATATCCTTGGCATAGGCGAGCGGCAGCGCCTTCATCACCATCAACAGGCCGACGAACGCTCCCGAAATCCGGCCCGTCTTGCCGCGAATGAGCTCGGCCGCATCTGGGTTGCGCTTTTGCGGCATGATCGAGGAGCCGGTGGAGAACCGGTCAGAAAGCTTGGCGAAGCCGAATTGCGGCGAGGTCCAAAGCACGATCTCCTCGGCGAGGCGCGACAGATGCATGGCGGCGATCGAGGCGGCAGCGAGCACTTCGAGCACGAAGTCGCGATCCGACACGGCGTCGAGCGAATTGGCGGTCGGCCGCGCAAAGCCGAGCGCGCCGGCCGTCATGTCGCGGTCGATGGGAAAGCCCGTGCCGGCGAGCGCCGCCGAGCCGAGCGGCGACTCGTTGAGCCGCTTCCGCGCATCGGCAAAGCGGCCCCGGTCCCGGCCGAACATCTCCACATAAGCGAGGCAGTGATGGCCGAAGGTGACGGGCTGCGCCGTCTGCAGATGCGTGAACCCAGGCATTATCGTCGCCGCTTCCGCCGCCGCTTTTTCGGCGAGGCCGAGCTGCAACCCGGAAAGCAGGACATCGACATCGTCGATCTCGTCCCGGAGATAGAGCCGGAAATCGGTCGCGACCTGATCGTTGCGCGAGCGGGCGGTGTGCAGCTTGCCGGCAACCGGGCCGATCAGCTCGGCAAGCCGGCTTTCGACATTGAGGTGAATGTCCTCGAGCGCGCGCTTGAACTCGAACTTGCCGCTTTCGATCTCGCCGGCAATGCGGTCGAGACCGCTGACGATCTTCGCCGCCTCATCGGCCCCGATGATGCCGGTGGCGCCGAGCATCTCGGCATGCGCCTTCGACGCAAGAATGTCGTGGCGCCAGAGACGCTTGTCGAAGTCGATGGAGGCATTTATCTCCTCCATGATCGCGGCGGGGCTCAGCTGAAAGCGGCCGCCCCACATTTTGTTGGTCACGACGCAGGCCTTTTCGGGACGAGGCGCGAGAAAAACGTGAATAGACGCGCAAAACGCGGCCACGACAGATCGACGGCGATCATTGTCGCAACGCTGCTCGCGGCGATCGTCGGGTTCGGAACGGTATATTTCGACTCTCGCCCCCCCTGACAATGGCCGGATTCCTCAAGCCGCAAACGAGGTTACCGGCCAGCCCGCAGGCGGAGCGCCGGGCCCCCTTGCCGGCTTGAACAAAGGGCCGATGGCCACCTTCGTCGCCAAAACTACTCCTCAGCCCCTGCCGGACATCGAATTCTCCGGCCCGGATGGGGCAAAGAGGGCGCTCGCCGATTGGAAGGGAAAAATCGTCCTCCTCAATCTCTGGGCGACCTGGTGCATTCCCTGCCGCGAGGAAATGCCGATGCTGGATCGGCTGGAGAAGGAACTTGGCGGGAAGGATTTCGAGGTCGTGGCGATCAACATCGAGCGCAACGCCGCCGAGAAGGCGAAGAAGTTTCTCGACGAAACCGGCGCCAGGAATTTACGTCTCTACACCGATCCCACCGGCAAGCTGTTCAGCGTCGTAAGAGCTATCGGCATGCCGACGACGCTCCTCATCGATCGCGACGGCAAGGAGATGGGCCGCCTCGTCGGCCCCGCCGATTGGGACTCGCCGGCGGCGATCACTCTTATCAAGGCGGCGATCGCGGCGGCGCCGAACGTTTGAGGTTATGACGATGAGCGTGGCCACCCCGGCAGAGATATTGCAGTTTTGGTTCGGCGAGCTTTCGACGAAGGATTGGTTCCGCAAGGACGTCGCTCTCGACGAGCGCATCGCGACCCGCTTTCGGGATACCTACCAGGCTCTCAGCGAGAGGGTGCCGGACGATTGGCTGGCAAGTCCCGAAGGCTGCCTTGCCGCGGTGATCGTCCTCGACCAATTCCCGCGCAACATGTTCCGCAACGATAAACGATCCTTCGCGACCGATGCGGCCGCGCTTGCGCTCTCCAAGCGCGCCATCGCCGCAAGGTTTCGATGCGAAGCTCGATGCCGACCGTCGCGCCTTTCTGTATATGCCGTTTCAGCACGCGGAAGATGTGGCCGATCAAGCGCAGTCGGTGGAATTGTTCGAGGCGCTCGGAAAGCCGGTCGAGCGCGACTTCGCCGCGAGGCACAAGGCGATCATCGATCGCTTCGGGCGTTTCCCGCATCGGAACGCCATCCTCGGGCGCGACTCGACGGCGGAGGAGATCGCCTTCCTCAAACAGCCGGGCTCGTCGTTTTAACCAGCATCCCCTCTGCCCTTGCGGGAGAGGGCTTTCCGCCGCGAGCGCGAGCGCTCAGGCAGCGAAGCGGTGGCGCGTCGAGAGGAGCGCGAGCAATGGCGGAAAGGGTGAGGGGTTGTTTTTGCGACTTCGCAAGGTTCCGCGTCTGATCTGGGCGGATATGCTGTCGTGGATGGCCGGGACAAGCCCGGCCATGACGATGGCGGTGTGAACTGAATACGAAGCCCCGGTGCTATCGACCGGCCGAGCGGCTCCGCCGCCGCTTCTTCTTTGCGCGTTTTGGGCCGCAAACGTCCTCGCGAAGATGGGTCAGCTCGCTGCTCAAGACTGCATGGGCGTCGAGCCTGTCGAGGGTGTTTCCGAAAACCGACTTCCAGAAATAGCGCTTGAAGCCGTTCTCGAGCAGATTGGCGGCGCGATCGGTGCGGATGGCGACGGAAGGTTCGCCGAGCACCACGGCGACGAGCCTGCGGCCTTCGCGCGTCGCGCTCGCAACCACGTTGAAGCCGGAATCGCAGATGAAGCCGGTCTTCATGCCGTCGGCGCCGCGGAACGAGCGCAACAGCCCGTTATGGCTGCGCATCGTCCTCTTGCCGACCTGCACGCTCTCCATGGAGAAAAACTCGGCATGCTCCGGAAATTCGAGAATGATGGCCCGGGTGAGCTTGGCGAGGTCGCGGGCTGTCGATATTTGCTCTTCGTTCGGCAGGCCGTTGGCATTGGCGAAATGCGTCCGCGTCATGCCGAGCTGCTGGGCGACGAGGTTCATTTCCGCGACGAAGGCTTCTTCGCTGCCTGCAACGGTCTCGGCGATCATGACGGCGACATCGTTGGCGGATTTGACGATCAAGATCTGCAGGCCGTTCTTCAGCGTAATCTGCCCGCCAACCGGCAGGCCTAGCTTGGTAGGCGCCTGCAGCGTCGCCTTTTTCGAGCAGGTCATCTTCGCGTCCATGTTGAGCCTGCCGGCCTTCACCGCCTTGAAGCTCACATAGGCCGTCATCAGCTTCGTCAGCGAAGCCGGAAACCACAGCTTGTCGGGATCCTCGGAATAGAAGACGGTGCCGCCGGTGGGCTCGAAGACAAGGGCGGGCCCGGCCGTGGCTGCCGCGGACGCGAGCATCGCTCCAACGAAAATGCCGAGGCCAGCACGTCGAAGCATATTTCGATTTTCCCTCTTCGAGTGTCCGCCACACCCGCCGAGCCGGCGCGACTTGCTCTTTTTGCTTTGCGGCCCCTTCGCCGCTGGAGACAGCGCCATCGGCGGCAAAACCTTGGCCGTTCGATGGCGGCCTCCGCCGCCTGCGACCGCTCATGGCAGCCGCGAGGCCTAAAGACTAGCGTCTCGATCCCAATTCGCAACTGCGAAATTCAGCCGAGCGTCTTTCCTACGCGCGCTGTTGCCGCGATGCTATTCGCATGCGCCGCTCACATTCTCGCGAGCGCCCGCCGGTCCGCTTCTCGAAACCTCTGCGGGCCAGGCGCGCCGATACTGCGCGTGGAGTGATTGTGTGTCCGTTTGTAGAAATTTTGCGGGATAGCTTTGCGCCGTTCCTTGTTTCTCACCTAAATAGGCCCACTCTCTCCGAGGCCGGCCGCCGCCGGCGACATCCAACCAGGAGGCATCGTTGCTGGACCGTCTTGCCAAGTTCATGAACCACCCGCGGACGGACCAGATCATCACGGGGCTGATCATCCTCAACGCGGTCACGCTAGGTCTCGAGACCAGCCAATCCATCATGGCGAGCTACGGGCCGCTGCTCGCGGTGGTCGACCGCATCATCATCGGCATTTTCGTCGTCGAGATCCTGGCGCGCTTCGCGGTACAGCGCGGCGCCTTCTTCCGCGACGGTTGGAACATCTTCGACGTGATCGTGGTCGGCATCGCGCTCGCGCCAGCCACAGAGAAATTCTCCGTGCTTCGCGCGCTTCGCGTGTTGCGGCTGTTGCGGCTGATCACGGCGGTCCCCAGCCTGCAGCGCGTCGTCGGTGGCTTGATCCGGGCGCTGCCGGGGATGGGCTCGATCCTCTTGCTGATCGCGCTCGTCTTTTATGTCTGCGCGGTCATGGCGGTGAATTTGTATGGCCGCGAATTTCCGGAGCTGTTCGGCACGCTCGGCAATTCGCTCTACACACTCTTCACCATCATGACGCTCGAGGGCTGGACCAACGACGTCGTCAACCCGGTGCGCGAAAAGCATCCCTACGCGCTTTTGTTCTTCATCCCCTTCATCATCATCACGACCTTCTGGGTGCTCAATCTCTTCATCGGCATCATCGTCAATGCGATGCAGGAGGAGCATGACAAAGCTTCAGCCGATGAGCGGGAGGCTGAACGCGAGGCGGAGCGCGCGGCCGAGCGCAGACAGGCGGAGCCGATCGTCGCCGAGATAAAATCGCTCAAAGCCGAAATCGTGGCGCTGCGGGAAGGGCTTACCGGCGGAAAGCCGCGCGCGCGGACGCGCGGGAAGGCTTAGGGGCCGGACAGGGCGGCGGGCAGGCGATATTGCTGACGCCACCAATCCCAAACGACGTCGGTCGGGCCGATGACGATTTCCGCCACCGACCAGCCGCCGCTGCTGCGCCTTAGCAGGAAAGAATTTTCGCGCGGTGACGAAGCGCCGTCACGCCTCGCCCGGCGACCGATTCAGATAGGCCGCGGCAATCCCGAGCAGCACGGTACTGACGCCGTCGAAGAGGATCTGTTTCGCAACAAGCATCCCGGGCGTCGGCTGCACGGCGTAATAAATGAGATACATCGGGATCGTCATCAGCGCGACGACCGCGACGCCAAAGCGCGCGCCCTGGCTGAGCCATGGCTCGCCTGGCGTTTTTCCTTGCCGGTAGATCCAGGTGAAGGCAAAGCCGAAGAGGAGATGCGCGACGATCAGATAGGGGAGGTAACCTTGCGCCTCCTCAGTGGTCCGGTAGAGGCTGCCGGCAAGCGGCGCGTAATCGCCGGCGAGAAGCACGCCGTGCACGACGAAGCCAAACGCAAATGCCAGCACCGAAACGAGAATGCCGGAAATCCAGAACTGCCTGTCCATTGCGAGACCCTCCCCGAAGAGTGGGACCATTCTACCGCAGTTGGCGGCGTTTCACTCCATTCGCCGCGTGCGTTTAGAAGTTCCTTCATAAGCAGGGCGCGGACGGGGGTCCAGGCTCCCCCTCACCCGGCGAGAGCCTCGCATCCGCTCGCCTCTCGCCACCCTCTCCCGCGAGGGGAGAGGGTAAAATCACACGCCGTTACAAACCCTCTCCCTTGATGGGAGAGGGTGCCGAACGGCCGAAGGCCGCGAGGCGGGTGAGGGTGACCAGCTCGCAAAGATTTTGATGCCCGGCACTACTGCCGGGCATGACGAGAGAAAGCGCAGCAAGCGGCCGCTCATTTCCCGATCAGAACGGCGCGGAAATCGTTGACGTTGGTGAGAGTCGGGCCGGTCATGAGGAGATCGCCGAGGGCCGCGAAGAAACCGTAAGGGTCGTTGTCGGCCAGCAGCGCCTTGGCGTCGATCCCGCTCGCCTCCGCCCGCGCCAGCGTGTCGGGAGAGATGAGCGCCCCGGCATTATCCTCCGAACCGTCAATGCCGTCCGTGTCGCCGGCGAGCGCGTGGATGCCCGGCCGGCCTTCGAGCGCGATGGCAAGCGCGAGCAGGAACTCCGTGTTGCGGCCGCCCTTGCCGTTGCCCTTCAGGGTGACGGTGGTTTCGCCGCCGGAGAGGAGCACGCAAGGCGGCCTCCCCGGCTGGCCGTGCTCGGCGCATTGGCGGGCGATGCCGGCATGCACGAGGCCGACGTCGCGCGCCTCGCCTTCGATGGAATTGCCGAGAATGACTGGAATGACGCCGGCTTTGCGCGCGACCATTGCGGCGGCTTCGAGCGAGGCCTGCGGCGTCGCGATCATCACATTTTCGACTCGGGCAAAGCGCGGATCTCCCGGCTTCGGCGTCTCCGCCTCGCCGCTCTTCAGCCGCGCCAGCACCGAAGGCGGAACCGCGATGTTGTATTTCTCGATGATCCGAAGGGCATCGGCGTTGGTGGAAGCGTCGGGAACGGTCGGTCCCGAGGCGATGATGGAGGGGTCATCGCCGGGCACGTCGGAGATCATCAGCGCGACAACCCTCGCGGGGGCCGCGGCGACCGCAAGCCGGCCGCCCTTGATGGCGGAGAGGTGCTTCCGCACGACATTCATTTCGCCGATGGTGGCGCCGCTTTTCAGAAGCGCCTTGTTCAGCGCCTGCTTGTCGTCGAGCGTCAGCCCCTCGGCGGGAAGCGAAAGGAGTGCCGAACCGCCGCCGGAGATGAGGCAGAGGACGAGGTCGTCGGCGGTGAGCCCCTGCACCAGACTCAATATGCGCCCCGCCGCCTCGCGTCCGGCGGCGTCGGGGACCGGATGAGAGGCTTCGACCACCTCGATGCGCGAGGTCGGCAAGCGGTGACCGTAGCGGGTGACGACGAGGCCTTCGAGCGGCCCCTCCCAATGATCCTCGACCGCCTTTGCCATCGCTCCCGAGGCCTTGCCGGCGCCGATGACGATGGTGCGGCCTTTCGGCCGCTCGGGCAGATGGCCGGGGAGGCAGAGCGAGGGCTGCGCGGCATCGACCGCCGCCGTGAACATGGCCCGCAGCAACTCTGATGGCGTCATTTCAGTCTCCCCGCCGTGAGGCGCCGAACCTGCACAGACGATTGCAAGAAGGCAAGTGAATGAATTAGGTTGCCCAATCGAGTGGCAAGTCGGGCGGAAACTCCGAGGGTCTGTGGCTTATGTCAGCGCAATCGCAAGAAGGTGCCGAGAAAAAGGGCACGCGTTCCAGCGACCAACATCAGAATCCGAAGTCTGATATCGAGATCAGCCAGGCCGCAAACATGCGGCCGATCGTCGAGATCGCAGCTGAGAGGCTCGATATACCGGCCGAGCATGTTCTCCCCTACGGCCATTACAAGGCGAAGATTTCGCTAGACTATATCGGGTCGCTCAAAGACAAGCCCGACGGCAAGTTGATCCTTGTCACGGCCATCACCCCGACCCCGGCGGGCGAAGGCAAAACCACGACCACGGTGGGCCTCGGCGATGCCCTGAATGCCATCGGCAAGCGCGCGGTGATCTGCGTCCGCGAGCCCTCGCTCGGGCCCTGCTTCGGGGTGAAGGGCGGCGCGGCCGGCGGCGGCTATGCGCAAGTCGTGCCGATGGAAGACATCAATCTGCACTTCACCGGCGATTTCCACGCCATCGGCGCCGCCAATAATCTCCTCGCGGCGATGATCGACAATCATATTTATTGGGGCAACAAGCTCGACATCGACGCCCGCCGCGTGACCTGGCGCCGGGCCGTCGACATGAACGACCGCGCCTTGCGGCAGATTGTCTCCTCGCTTGGCGGCGCGACCAACGGATTCCCGCGCGAGGCCGGCTTCGACATCACGGTCGCGAGCGAGGTGATGGCCATCTTCTGCCTCGCCGCCGACCTTGCCGATCTCCAGCGCCGGCTCGGACAGATCCAGATCGGCCAGACGCGCGACAAGAAGGCCGTGAAGGCGAGCGATCTGCACGCCGCCGGCTCGATGGCGGCGCTCCTCAAAGACGCGCTGGCGCCCAATCTCGTGCAGACGCTCGAGAACAATCCCGCCTTCATTCATGGCGGCCCCTTCGCCAACATCGCCCATGGCTGCAATTCGGTGATCGCCACCAAGGCGGCGCTGAAGATTGGCGATTATGTGGTGACGGAAGCAGGGTTCGGCGCCGATCTCGGCGCTGAGAAATTCCTGGACATCAAATGCCGGAAGGCGGGCCTGACTCCGGATTGCATCGTGCTCGTCGCCACCATCCGCGCGTTGAAAATGCATGGCGGCGTGGCGAAGGACGACCTGAAGCGCGAGAATGTCGAGGCCGTGGAAAAAGGCTTCGCCAATCTCGAGCGCCACGTGCAAAATTTAAGGAAATACGGGGCTCCCGTGCTCGTCTCGATCAACCGCTTTTCCAGCGACACGAAGGCGGAGATGGGCAAGCTCGACGAGCTTTGCCAAAAGCTCGGGGTGGAATGCGTCACCGCCGATCATTGGGCGAATGGCGGCGCCGGTGCCGAGGACCTCGCCCGCGCCGTCGTGAAGACGATCGAGACGCAGCCCTCGAAATTCAAGCCGCTCTATCCGGATGAGATGCCGCTTTGGGAGAAAGTCCGCACCATCGCCCGCGAGATCTACGGCGCTTCGGACATCACCGCAGATAAGAGCGTTCGCGATCGCTTCGCCGAGCTCGAGAAAGAAGGCTTCGGCAATTTCCCGATCTGCGTCGCGAAGACTCAATATAGCTTCTCGACCAATCCCGACGCCAAAGGCGCGCCGTCCGGCCACGTCATCCCCATTCGCGAAGTGCGCCTCTCGGCCGGCGCTGAATTCGTCGTGGTTGTTTGCGGGGACATCATGACCATGCCGGGTCTTCCCAAGGTCCCGGCGGCGAACAACATCGAACTTGCTTCAGACGGGCGAATTACCGGCCTGTTCTAGAAAAGCAAAGGGGTTGCCAGGATTTCCAGCGGGCGCTATTCCCCGCCCAACTCTTGGGCAGGCCTGCCTAGAGGGAAATCAGCCCCAGTGGAGGAGACGGAATGTCTGGAGCTAGGAAGCCGGGCCGAAATTTCTTGTTCGTTCCGGGCCCGACGAACGTGCCGGACCGCATTTTGCGGGCGATGCACGTCGCCATGGAAGATCACCGCTCCTCAGACTTTCCAAAGCTCACTCTGCCGCTCTTCGAGCGCTTGAAGAAAGTCTTCAAGACCAAGGACGGGCAGGTCTTTCTTCTTCCCTCGAGCGGCACCGGCGCCTGGGAAGCGGCGCTCACCAACACTTGCGCTCCCGGAGACAAGCTGCTCGCCGCCCGTTTCGGCCAATTCAGCCATCTTTGGATCGAGCTTGCGCGCCGTCACGGCCTGCAAGTGAGCGTGCTGGAAGAGGAATGGGGCACGGGCGCCTCGCCTGAGCGCATCGAAGAGGCGCTCCGAGCCGACAAGAACCACGAGATCAAAGGCGTGATGGTCGTTCACAATGAGACGGCCACCGGCGTCACGAGCGACATCGCCGCGGTGCGCCGCGCCATCGACGCGGCCGGACATCCGGCACTTCTCTATGTCGACGGCGTCAGCTCCATCGGCAGCATCGATTTTCGCATGGACGAATGGGGCGTCGACCTCGCTATCACCGGCTCGCAAAAGGGGCTGATGATGCCGGCGGGCCTCGCCATCCTCGGCGCGAGCCGGAAGGCGCTTGCCGCGATGAAGGACGGGAATTGCGCGCGCGGCTATTTCACCCTGGCCGATCATGCGCGCGCCAACGCGACGGGATATTTCCCGTACACCCCGGCGCTTACGATGCTCTATGGCCTCCGCGAGGCGCTCGACATCCTCGAAGAGGAAGGTCTTGAGAATGTTTACGCGCGGCATCGCCGGCTTGCCGGGGGAACGCGCGCGGCCGTCGCCGCCTGGGGGCTGAAGCTCTGCGCCAAGGACCCGAAATGGCATTCCGACACCGTCACCGCCATCATGGTTCCTCCTGGGTTCAACGGGGGCGACGTGATTGATGTCGCTTATAAGCGCTACAATTTGGCGCTCGGCGCCGGGCTTTCGGAGGTCGCCGGCAAGCTGTTCCGCATCGGACATCTCGGCGATCTGAACGAGCTGATGCTGCTTGGCGCCATTGCCGGCGCCGAGATGGCCATGCGCGACGTCGGCATCGACGTTGCGCTCGGCACGGGCGTGGGCGCAGCTCAAGCGCATTTCCGCGGCAACGCCGAGGCGGCGGCAAAGCCGGTCGCGGCGGAATAGCTTTTTAGGCCGCTCGTTCCGGGCGGCTAGGCGCATCGCCGCCAATAGAATAAGCGTGGGCCGTCCCTTTATCGTGGACGGTGGACGAAACGGCTCCCCGGCATCGGCGCGTTGCGTTTGGGAGGGGGAGAAGCGAGTGGGGGTGACGTCAGTGCAGCATTCGATCGTGTTTCTCGATCGCGAGTTGGTGGGCGCAGATGTGCGGAAGCCGAACTTTCCGCACAGCTACACGGAACATGAATCCACGTGGACGCCGAATGAGATCGTCGAGCGTCTTAAGGATGCGAGCATCGCCATCATCAACAAGGTGCCGATGCGCGCCGACGTTCTGAAACAGCTGCCGAAGCTGAAGCTGATCGCCGTCGCCGCGACCGGCACCGATGTCGTCGACAAGGCCTATTGCAAGGAAAACGGCATCACAGTCGTCAATATCCGCAATTACGCCTTCAACACGGTGCCGGAGCATGTGATCGCGTTGATGTTCGCGCTTCGCCGCAACCTCGTCGCCTATATCGAGGATGTGCGCGCGGGCCGCTGGGGGAAGGTCGATCAGTTCTGCTTCTTCGACCACCCCATCCGTGACATCGCCGGTTCGACCATGGGCGTCGTCGGCTATGGCGCGATCGGCAAGTCGGTGGCGAAGCGCGCCGAATGTCTCGGCATGCGCATCCTGCCTTTCGATGTCGTTCCGCAGGAGGGGCTGGTCGATTTCGAGACCATCCTTAAGGAAAGCGACGTCATTACGTTGCATGTTCCGCTCACGCCCGAGACCAAGAATTTGATCGGGGCGAAAGAGCTGAAGATGATGAAGCCGACCGCCATCCTCATCAATACGGCGCGCGGCGGCCTCGTCGATGAGGCGGCGCTCGCCGAGGCATTGATGAACGGCACCATCGCCGGCGCAGGATTCGACGTGCTGATCAAGGAGCCGCCGAAAGAAGGGAACGTCCTTCTCGATCTCAGGCTTCCCAATCTGATCATCACCCCGCATGTCGCCTGGGCGAGCCGCGAAGCGATGCAGATCCTTGCCGATCAGCTCATCGACAATATCGAGGCCTTCGTCGCCGGCACTCCGCGCAACGTGGTCGAGTAGAGGGTGCGCGCATGAAGAAGTTGTTGTTCCTGTTCGACACAGATCCCTTCACCAGCGTCTTCGACACCGTGGTCGCCTATGACGGGGGCGCCGACCGCGTTGCCGGTTATGCGGGGGTGACGCCCGACAATGTCGGACCGCTCGTCGACGGCACGATCTTCACCCGCGGCGGCAAGGACAAGCAGAACACGGCGATCTTCGTCGGCGGCGGCGATATGGGGAAGGGCGAGGCGCTGTTCGAAGCGGTGCGGAAGAAATTCTTCGGACCGTTCCGCGTCTCGGCGATGCTCGATTCCAATGGTTCGAACACGACGGCGGCGGCCGGCGTGGCGCTGCTCGTCAAGGCCGGCAGCGTCAAGGGCAAGAAGGCCGTGGTGCTCGCCGGCACCGGCCCGGTCGGCATGCGCGCGGCCGCTTTCCTCGCCAAGGAGGGCGCGGAAGTGAGCCTCACCTCACGCTCCAAGGAGCGGTCGGAGAGCGCAGCCGCGGCCGTCGAGAAGCGCTTCGGCACCAAGGTGACGCCCATCGAGGCAGCCGATGACGCTGCCCGGGTGAAAGCCGTGAAGGGTGCGCAAATCGTGTTCGCCGCCGGCGCCATCGGTGTGCAGCTGCTGCCGGCCGAAGCCTGGCAGGAAAATTCGAGCATCGAGATGCTTGCCGATGTGAACGCGCAGCCGCCGCTCGGCATCATCGGCGTCGAAGCCACCGACAAGGCGAAGGAGCGCTCGGGCAAGATTTGCTTCGGCGCGCTCGGCATCGGCGGCTTGAAGCTGAAGCTGCACCGGGGCTGCATCGGACAGATGTTCGAAGCCTCCGACAAAGTGCTGGACGCGGAAGAAATTTACGCGCTTGCGAAGGAATGGGCGTGATGACGGCCATCAAAGACCAGACTGTTGAGCGCTTCCTCGAGGAGCTCGCCAGCCAGAACGCGACGCCCGGAGGCGGGAGCGCCGCCGCCATCATCGGCGGCATGGGCGCGGCCCTCGTCTCGATGGTGTGCAATCTCACCATCGGCAAGAAGAAATATGCCGAGGTGGAAGACGAGATGCGCGGCCTTCTGGCGAAGGCAGAGGCGCTCCGCGGCGAACTGACCGGCATGATTCAGGACGACGTGAAGGCTTTCGACATGGTGATGGCCGCCTATGGCATGCCGAAAGAGTCGGATGAAGAGAAGACCGCCCGCACCGCCGCCATTCAGGCGGCGCTGAAGCAGGCGACCGACGTGCCGCTCGCCTGCTGCCGCGCGGCACGAAAGGTCATCGATCTCGGCGCCGTGGCGTCGGACAAGGGCAATGTCGGCGTGATCTCCGACGCCGGCGTCGCCGTGCTGGCCGCTTATGCTGCACTGCGAAGTGCGGCGCTGAATGTTTATACGAACGCGAAAATCATCACTGACAAAGACTACACGGACGCTAAGCTTGCGGAACTGGAGACGCTCCTCGCCGGGGCGGAAGGAACAACTGAGGCAGCCTATGCGCTGGTGAAAGGCAAGTTGAGCTGAGGCTCGCTGGTTCGCCGGCTTGAAAATCTAAGGGAGGATGAAGGTGGACGTCCACGAGTACCAAGCGAAGGAGTTGCTCGCGCAGTTCGGGGTTCCCGTGCCGAAGGGCGCCGTCGCTTTCAGTCCGGATCAGGCGGTCTACGCCGCGACCGAGCTTGGCGGCTGGAATTGGGCCGTCAAGGCGCAGATCCATGCCGGCGCGCGCGGTAAGGCCGGCGGCATCAAGCTCTGCAAGACCTATCACGAGGTTCGCGAGGCCGCGTCCGACATGCTCGGCAAGCGGCTGGTCACGTTGCAGACCGGCCCCGACGGGAAGCCGGTGCAGCGCGTCTATATCGAAGTGGCAGAGCCCTTCGACCGCGAGCTCTATCTCGGCTACGTGCTGGATCGGAAGGCCGAGCGCATCCGCGTGATCGCCTCGCAGCGCGGCGGCATGGAGATCGAAGAGATCGCCAAGACCGAGCCGGAAGCCATCCTTCAGGTGCTGGTCGAGCCGGCCGTGGGTCTTCAGGCCTTCCAGGCGCGCGAGCTTGCCTTCGCGCTCGGGCTCAACATCAAGCAGGTGCAGCGCGTGGTTTCGACCATCATGAACGCCTATCGCGCCTTCCGCGATCGCGACGCGACCATGCTCGAGATCAACCCGCTCGTCGTCACCAAGGACGACAGAGTGCTCGCGCTCGATGCGAAGATGTCCTTCGACGACAACGCCCTGTTCCGGCGCCACAGCGTCGCCGACATGCACGATCCTTCGCAGCAGGATCCGCGCGAGGCGCAAGCCGCCGAGCACAATCTCAACTATATCGGCCTCGACGGTGAAATCGGCTGCATCGTCAATGGCGCCGGCCTCGCCATGGCCACCATGGACATGATCAAGCACGCCGGCGGCAATCCGGCGAACTTCCTCGATGTCGGCGGCGGCGCGAGCCCGGAGCGTATCGCAACGGCGCTGAAGCTCGTCCTATCGGACGCGAAGGTGCAGGCGGTGCTCGTCAACATCTTCGCCGGCATCAATCGCTGCGATTGGGTGGCGAAGGGCGTGGTGCAGGCCTGCCAGCAGGTCGATGTGAAGGTGCCGCTCGTCGTGCGCCTCGCCGGCACCAATGTGGAAGAAGGCCGCAAGATCCTGGCCGAGAGCGGCTTGAAGCTGATCACCGCCGAGACGCTGGCCGAGGCCGCGCAGAAGGCGGTCGATGCCTGCAACGCCACCGAACAGCGCGCCAGAGCGACGGCCTAGAGCGGCAGGAGTAAAGAATGAGCATTCTTATCGACGAAAAGACCCCGATCATCGTCCAAGGCATGACGGGCGACAAAGGCTCCTTCCACACGAAGGAGATGGTCGAATACGGCTCCAACGTTGTCGGCGGCGTGACGCCCGGCAAGGGCGGGACCAAGCATCAAGGCATTCCCGTGTTCAACACGGTGAAGGATGCTGTCGCCGAGACCGGCGCCACCACCTCCATCACCTTCGTGGCGCCGGCTTTTTGCGCCGACGCCATCATGGAGGCGGCTGATGCCGGCATCAGGCTGATCTGCTCGATCACCGACGGCATCCCGGCGCAGGACATGATGCGGGTGAAGCGCTACATGATGCGCTATCCGAAAGATCGGCGCCCGGTGATGGTCGGCCCGAATTGCGCGGGTATCATCAGCCCCGGCAAGGCGATGCTCGGCATCATGCCGGGGCACATCTATCTGCAAGGCAAGGTCGGCGTGATCTCGCGTTCCGGCACGCTCGGCTACGAGGCTGCCTCGCAGATGAAGGCGGTCGGCATCGGCATCACGACCTCTGTCGGCATCGGCGGCGATCCGATCAACGGCTCCTCCTTCCTCGATCATCTGCAGCTGTTCGAAGAGGATCCGGAGACCGAGGCGGTATTGCTCATCGGCGAGATCGGCGGTCCGCAGGAGGCCGAGGCCTCCGAATGGATCAAGGACAATATGTCGAAGCCGGTGGTCGGCTTCGTGGCGGGTCTCACGGCGCCGAAGGGCCGCCGCATGGGCCATGCCGGGGCCATCATCTCGGCGGCCGGCGATAGCGCCGCGGAGAAGGCGGAAATCATGCGCGCCTGCGGCCTAACGGTTGCGCCGAATCCGAGCGAGTTCGGCACGACAGTGAAAAGCGTGCTTTCCGGCCGGCCGGAAGCAAGAGCGTAGGTTTGCGAGACGGCGGGCGAAGCTCGGCTTCGCCCGCGCCAACTCCGCCCTTCTCCTTTCGGCACTTGAATTTTTTAATCGCCCCGGTTCGGTTTCCGGATCGGCGGCGTTTGCCTTTCCGGATGCGCGCAAACGGTCTCGCATTTCGGGAAAGAGTAGCGGGCTAAAGGATGAAGGACGACGTGCAGCAGCTTGGCACCGAGGGTGAGGCGGCATCGCCTGTTCCTCTCATCGCGGGCACGTCCACGCGCCAAGCGGCAGATCTCCTCTTCGGGCTCCTCCTCGATGTGGTGCGGAAGCATCATCCCGAGGTCGAAGCCGTGCTGAGGGGCGGCGCTCCGGTGGCAAAGCTCAGCCCCGAGATCATGGCACGGGCGCTGCAGGCGCAAGGGATATGGTTCCAGCTCTCCTCAATCGCCGAGCAGAACGCCGCCATGCGCCGGCGCCGGCAGATCGAGCGCGAGCGAGGTCGCGAGAAGCTGCGCGGGACCTTCAGCCAAGTGCTTGGCGAGGCTGCGCAAAATGGCGTCAGCGCGGCCGAGATCCAAAAGCTGGTAGCGAGCTTGCGCATCCGCCCCGTGCTGACCGCGCATCCGACGGAATTGAAGCGCGTCACGGTGCTGGAGAAATACCGGCGCATTTATCTCCTGCTGCTCGAGCTTGAAAATCCGCGCTGGACCGAGCGAGAGCGCGGAGGACTTCATCGATCTCCTGCGCGATCAGATCGAGCTCGTCTGGATGACCGGGGAATTGCATCTGGAAAAGCCGTCGGTCGAGCACGAGGTGCTGCGCGGCCTTCATTTCTTCGACGAGACGCTGTTCGAGACTGCGCCGAAAATGCTCGGCCTGTTCGAGGCGGCGCTGAGAGAGAGCTATCCCGGCAGCGGGATCGACGTTCCGCCCTTCTTCCAATTCGGATCCTGGATCGGCGGCGACCGCGACGGCAACCCCTTCGTCACCACCGAGGTAACGCGCACGACGCTGAGCCAGAACGCGCTCGCTTCGCTCCGGCATTATCGCGGGAAGCTCATCGAGCTCGGCAAGGCGCTGTCCGTGACGGAACGCTCGGCAAAGGTGCCGCCGAGCTTCCGCGCCGAGCTCACCCGCGAGCTTGCCTCGAGCGGCGATGCGGCCGCCATCAGCGCCCGCAACCCGGGCGAGGCCTATCGTCAATATCTGACCTGCCTGTTGCGGAAGCTCGACGCCACCATGCTCCGTGCCGAAGGGAAGGAGCCGCCGACTGGCCGTCCGTCCTATCAGAGCGCCGATGAGCTGATCGTCGATCTGCGTGTGCTGGAAAACGCGCTGGAAGAGGCAAATTTCGGTTCGATTGCCGCCGATGTGGTGCGGCCGCTGCGCTTCGCCGTGCAGATCTTCCGCTTCTCCACGGTCCGGCTCGATTTACGCGAAAACACGACGCGCACGACCGAAGCGCTGCAGGCGCTCTGGCGCGCGCGTAAAGCCGAAGGCGCGGGCGATGCGCCCGACCCACGCTCCGATGCCTGGAAGGCCTGGATCGTCGAAGAGCTGGGCCGCCCCCGAGCGCGAGTGGCTTCGCGTCCTTCCTTCGGAGGCCGAGGAAACGCTGTCGATGTTGCGTCTCATTCCGGAGATGCGCGGCAAGCTCGACCGCGAAGCCTTCGGCAGCTTCATCCTCAGCATGACGAGGTCCGTCGCCGACATTCTCGGCGTCTATCTCTTAGCGAAAGAAGCCGGCGTGTTTCTCGACGAGGCAGGCACCGAGATCTGCCCGCTGCCGATCGTGCCCCTCTTCGAGACGATCGAGGATCTGCGCGCGGCGCCGAAGATCATGCGCGAGCTCCTCTCCGTGCCGATGGTGAGGCGCAGCACCAATTGGCAGGGTGGCGTGCAGGAAGTGATGATCGGCTATTCCGACTTCAACAAGGATGGCGGCTTCATCGCCTCCAATTGGGAACTGTATAAAGCGCAAGTGAAGCTGACCGAGCTTGGCGCGGAGACCGGCGTGCGCATCGCTTTCTTCCATGGGCGGGGCGGCTCGGTGAGCCGCGGCGGCGCGCCGACCGGGCGGGCCATCGCCGCGCAGCCCGCCGGTTCCATCCGCGGACGCTTCCGCGTGACCGAGCAGGGCGAGGTCGTCTCCTTCAAATATGCGAATTGCGGAACGGCCGGCTATCAGATGGAACTGCTCGCTG
The DNA here is from genome assembly GCA_963786425.1 of uncultured Alphaproteobacteria bacterium. Lineage (GTDB taxonomy): Bacteria > Pseudomonadota > Alphaproteobacteria > Rhizobiales > Methyloligellaceae > Methyloceanibacter. The sequence continues at coordinate 119,201 of CAWAZB010000005.1, forward strand.
CGAGTGTATTCGAGCACGCCCTGAAGAGCGAGACCGAGGAGGCGCTGAAGCCGAGCGCCGAAATAGACGACGCGCTGGAGGCGCTTTCAGGGGCTTCGCGCGCCGCCTATACGCGGCTCGTCTCCGACCCGCATCTCGTTCCCTATTTTCAAGCGGCGAGCCCGCTCGAGGAGATCTCGCTCCTCAATATCGGCTCGAGGCCCGCGCGCCGCTTCGGCGCCCGCAGCCTCGCCGATCTTCGCGCCATTCCCTGGGTGTTCGCCTGGGCGCAGAACCGGCACATGATCACCGGCTGGTACGGCGTCGGCAGCGCGCTGCAGAGCTTTTGCCAGGTGCGGGGGGAGGAGGGCCTCGCCATGCTCCGCCGCATGTTCAAGGAGACGCGCCTCTTTCGCCTGATCCTGGACGAGGTGGAGAAAATCCTGCTTCTCGTCGATTTGGACATCGCCCGCGAATATTCGAGGCTTGTCCCGGACGCGGAAACGCGGCAGACGATCTTCCCCATGATCGAGGCCGAATATGCGCTGACCCGCGACATGGTGTGCAAGGTGACTGGAGACGACGAGATCGGAAAGCGGTTTCTCGGTTTCCGCGCCACGTTGAGCGATCGCCTGCCGACCATCAACGGGGTCAGCCGCGAGCAGGTGGAGCTGCTCCGCCGCTTCCGCAACGCCCCTTCGGAAGAGGAGCGCGAGCGCTATAAGCAGGCGCTGCTCCTCTCCATCAACACCATCGCCGCCGGCCTCGGCGCTACGGGATAACGAGTTTCATGAGCAGAGGGAAACAGCACGCTCCCATACCTCCCCCTCGCGGGGAGGTCCGACGCCGCAAGGCGGCGTCGGGGTGGGGGTCTTATGCTGAGCCCATCACCCCACCCGGCGATCCGGCGCAAGCGCCGGCTCGCCACCCTCCCCGTCAAGGGGAGGGATGAAGTCAGGCCCCATTCACGCTAACCAAGTCCATCCATTGAGGGAAAGGAAACGAGTATGAGCTTTACCTTGATCCAACAGGCCACGCCGCGCCTGCACCGCTCCGAGCTTGCCGTGCCGGGGTCGAACACCTCGCTGTTCGAGAAGGCGGCCAAAGGCGGCGCCGACATCATCTTCCTCGACCTCGAAGACGCCGTCGCGCCCGACGACAAGGAGCAGGCCCGCAAGAATATCGTCCAGGGCCTCAACGATCTCGATTGGGGCGCGAAGACCATGATGATCCGCATCAATGGTCTCGACACCCATTACGCCTATCGCGACGTGGTCGACATCGTCGAGAATTGTCCGCGTCTCGACATGATCCTGATCCCCAAAACCGGCGTGCCGCAGGACGTCTACGCCATCGACATGCTGGTCACGCAGATCGAGCAATATAAGAAGCGCGAGAAGCGCATCGGCTTCGAGGTGCTGATCGAGACGGCGCTCGGCATGGCCAATGTGGAGGCGATCGCGCAAAGCTCGAAGCGCCTCGAAGCAATGAGCTTCGGCGTCGCCGATTATGCCGCGTCGACCCGCGCCCGCACGGTCGGCATCGGCGGCCCACACCCGGATTATGGCGTGCTCACCGACAAGGATGAGGGCGGCAAGCGCGCTTATCATTGGGGCGACCCGTGGCATTTCGCGCTGTCGCGCATGATGGTCGCCTGCCGCGCCTATGGCCTGCGTCCGATCGACGGGCCGTTTGGCGATTTCTCCGATCCCGACGGCTATCGCGCCGCGGCGAAACGCGCCGCCGTGCTCGGCTTCGAAGGCAAATGGGCCATCCATCCCTCGCAAGTCGATCTCGCCAATGAGGTGTTCACCCCGTCGGAGGCCGAGGTCACTAAGGCGAAGCGCATCGTCGAGGCGATGGAGCAGGCGGCGAAGGAGGGTAAGGGCGCCGTGTCGCTCGACGGCCGCCTGATCGACATCGCCTCGATCCGTCAGGCGCAAGCGCTGCTCGACAAGGCGAAGCAGATCAAATCGGCTTAAGGGCAATCGTCACCTCGGCGAAGGCCGGGGTCCAGGTGCAGTCTCAACGCGTCATGGCCGGGCTTGTCCCGGCCATCCACGTCTTGATTTAAGCGGTCGTGGATGCCCGGCACTCGGCTGGGCATGACGGTGTTGGGAGACATTCCTTGCGACTTTTCGCTTCAGGGATCGCTTGACCCCTTCGCCCTAGTCTCTAGGGGAGAACGGGAGGAAGACCCTCCTTCGCGGAAGATGGGAGACTCAAAGATGAGCTCGAAGAAGAAAGCGCCTGCGGGCGTGACGCGGAAGACGGACAAGCCGCCGCCCCCATCCGCACCCCGCAGAAAAACGGAGCCGCCGAAGCCGGCCGTCCGGCGGTTCGGGACACCGCGCGCGCGTCGGCGGCGGCGCGGCTTCGCTCAGGACTTCCGAACCGCAATCGGAGAAACGAGTCGCTGCCGAGGAACGGACCGAACAGCTCGCGGAGGCCTTCGCCGGGATGCAGACATCTTTTGCGAGCGCCGGGCTCGGCATGCTGGCCGTCAACGGCACGATCCTCGACATGATGCGCCGGAATGTCAGCTCCGGGCTCGATCTTGCGCGGAAGCTGGCGCGGGCGGAGACGCCGCTGCAATCGGTGCAATTGCAGCTGGCCTATTGGCGGGAGCAATCCAGCGTGTTTGCAGCGCAAGCGCGTGAGCTTCGCGAGCTCTCGTCCGAGCTGGTGACCGGCGCGGCAATGCGCTGAAGCTTAGGCGGCGCACGATCTTCTCCATGGCCCTAGCAGCGCCGCCACTTGATCCGGCGGCGCGCCGCTCCATAAAGGGGCCATGACAACCCTGCTTGCCAAGAGCCGCTTCGCGGTGGTGCCGGAATGGGCGCCGCAGAGAGCGGTCTATACGGCCTGGCCCGCCGACGCGCGCGAATGGAACGGCGACCTCGAACCGCCGCGTCGCGACGTCGCCGCCCTCGTGAAGGCGCTTTGCCCCACAAATGAGGTGCGCGTGTTGGTCAACGGCCCGGAAGCGGAGATGTCAGCTCGCGCGTCTCTTGGCGACGCGGCGGCGCTGGTGAGTGCGCGCTATTCCGACATCTGGCTGCGCGATACCGGCCCGATCTTCGGCCAGGGTTCGGACGGCACAGCCGCCATCGGCTTTGAGACGAATTCATGGGGCGGAAAATTCGATCTTCCCGACGATGCCTTTACCGGCGAAGACATCGCCCGCGATGCGGGAGCCCAGCTGCGACGCTTTCCCTTCGTGCTCGAGGGCGGGGCGGTGGAGCAGGACGGCGAAGGGCACCGTGCTGACGACGCGGCAGACGCTGTTAAATCCGAACCGGAATGGCTGGACCATTAAAGACGCCGAAGCGGCGCTCGAAGAGGCCTTCGGCGCGCGGAAGATCATCTGGATCGATGAGGGCCTCGAGAACGACCACACCGACGGCCATATCGACAACCTTGCCCGCTTCATCGGCCCGGCCCGCGTCGTCTGCCAAGATCCCTCTGGTCCGGATGATCCGAATGCCGCGACGCTCGACGGCATCGCAAGGCTGCTGGAAGGGGCGACGGACGCGGAGGGGCGGCGGCTGGAGGTGATCCGCGTTCCGGGGCCGGGCCTCGTTCGCGACAGCCTCGGCGGCGTTGCGCCGGCATCGCATCTGAATTTCGTCATCGCCAATGGCGTCGTCGTCGTTCCGGTCTATGGCACGGCGACGCAAGAGACGGCGCTAGCGGTTCTGCAGGGCGCGTTCCCCGCCCACCGCGTGGTCGGCATCCCATCGCATGGCCTCATCGGAGGCGGCGATGCCGGCGGCGGCTCTTTTCACTGCATCACGACGCAGGTGCCGCGCTGATGGCAAGACCTCCTCTCACCGTCGCGGCAATACAGGCCTCCTATGGACCGGACGCTGGCGAGAACATCGCCAAGACCGAGACGCTGGTCCGCGAAGCGGCAGCGAGCGGCGCGCAATTGGTGCTTCCCTCGGAGCTGTTTCAGAGCCTTTATTTCCCGACTGAGCAGGATCCGAAATGGTTTCAGCTCGCGCAACCGGCCGGCGAGCATGATGCCGTGCGGGCGCTCTCTGGCCTCGCGCGCGAGCTTCGCATCGTCATTCCCATCTCCTTCTTCGAGAAGGACGGCCCGCGCTATTACAACAGCGTGGCGATCGCCGATGCCGATGGCGAGATCCTCGGCATCTATCGCAAGAGCCATATTCCCGACGGGCCCGGCTATCAGGAGAAATATTATTTCCGGCCCGGCGACACCGGCTTCAAAGCCTGGAAGACGAAGGTGGGGACCATCGGCGTCGGCATTTGCTGGGATCAATGGTATCCGGAGACGGCGCGCGCCATGATGCTCGAAGGCGCCGAGATCCTGCTCTATCCCTCAGCCATCGGCTCCGAGCCTTACGATTCCGCGCTCGATACGCATCTGCAATGGCAGCGGGCGATGCAGGGGCATGCGGTGGCCAATGCGGTCCCGATCGTCGCCGCAAATCGCGTCGGCCTCGAACGGAATGGCGCGGCAGAGCAAAAATATTACGGCCATAGCTTCATGGCGGATCATCGCGGCGAAATCGTCGCGAGCCTCGGCGATGGGGAAGAGGGGGTGCTGCTGCACAGCTTCGATCTCGACGAGAGCGAGGCCTATCGCGCCGATTGGGGCTTCTTCCGCGACCGCCGCACGGATCTCTACGCCAAATCCTTGCTCTGACGCGCGGCTTACAGATAGCGCCACCACCATCCGCTTTGCCGCGCCTTCAGCCGCGCGAACCATGAGGGAGAGCGGATAGAGTAAGAGAAGCGCGGCGAGCCAGATCGCGTAAATCGTGGGCAGGCTCGCGCCCAGCTGCGGCTCCCGATCGAACGTCCCGCTGAGAACGACACCTGCGAGCACCGCTGCGCCATGCAGCACATAAAGATGGATCACGTAGAAGAAGAACGGCACCTCGCCGAATACTGAGAGCCATCCCGCCAACCGCCCGCGGACATTCTCGAACGCAGCCAGCAGCAGCAAGGCCGGCCCCAACGTCATCAGCAAGAACAGCAAGGATGGCGGATATTTTTCGCAATTGAGGAAGGCGAGCAGCGTCGCCACGAAGTGACTCTTGCGCCTGCCATGGCGCGGGATCGCCATAGAGATTGCTGGCGCGCAGCAGCACAAACCCCACGAGGAGCGCGATGCCGAGGGAGAGGAGAGTCCGGCGGCGCGCTTCCGGTGCGAGCGTCATGATGGGTCCGAGCGCGTAGCCGGCCGCCATGACGCCCACCCAGGGGATCAGCGTGTAGAGCGTGTAGAACGTTCCTCCACCGCCGAGATCGATACGCCCGGGATCGTGCAGGAAATGCCAGAGCGCGGCACCGACCCCCAACTCTTCCGCGCGCACACCGTCGAACAGGTTGTGTCCAGCGATCAGCATGATGGCGATGGTTGCGATGGCCGCGCGCGGCAGATGGATCAGCGCGGCGAGGCAGAGCATCGAGGCGCCGATGACGAAAATCACGCCGGCATAGAGCCGAAGCGGAATGGCGAATTCGAAGCTCCAGGCGAAATTCACGAGGGTGAATTCGATCAGGATCAGCCAGATGCCACGTGTGAGGAGAAAGCGGCTCAGCTCTCCGCGCGTTCTGCCCCGTCCATAGAGGAAGGCGGACATGCCGGCGAGAAGGACGAAGGTCGGAGCGCAAAGATGCGTGATCCAGCGGGTGAGGAAGAGGGCGGGCTCTGTCACATCGCGCGGATTGAAATCGCCGCCGCCGAAAAAGTCGCGGGCATGATCGAGCGCCATCAAGGCGATGACCAGCCCGCGCAGGATATCGATCGAGGCGATACGGCCGCGCTGGGATTTCGTTTGCAAATCAGCAGCTTGCGTCGCCGCAGCGGCGCCGGTCCGGGTTTTCGCTTCCTGCCGCATGGTGCCGAATAGGTGAAACGGTTCTACAGTCACCAAGCAGGAGAAGCATGATCGAGCAATGGCCCTTCCGGACTTTGCGAAAATCGCGGGAGGCCGAAGAGGAGTCTGCCCGATGCTACCGCTCAAGACATTTGCGACTTTTGCCTTGGCTCTCATGCTCCTCACGGGGCCAGGTCTCGCCGAGCCGACTGAGATCGTCATTCGCGTCCTGTCGAAGGACGCAAAGTTCGTGGGAACGAGCATGGGCGGCGCGCGCATCGTCCTGCGCGACGCCGATACCGGCGAGATGCTGGCCACCGGCCTCACCGAGGGCTCGACCGGCGACACGGAGAAGATCATGGGCGCGCCGCGCCAGCGCGGGGTTGCCATCTCGACCGAAGGGTCGGCGAAATTCGCGACCACGCTCGATCTCGACCGGCCGCGCCTCATCGAGGCGACCGCCTTCGGGCCGCTGGCGCAGAGACAATCGGCGGTAACGGTCTCGGCGGAGCAATGGGTCGTCCCCGGCAAGCACATCAATGGCGGCGATGGCTGGGTACTGGAGATGCCGGGTCTCGTCGTGGACGTGCTCGACCCGCCGACGCATATCCGCTTCGAGGGGAGGCCGGAGGTGACGCTGAAAGCCAACGTCACCACCATGTGCGGCTGCCCGCTCGATTCCGGCGGCATCTGGGACGCGGACAAATATGAGGTCGCCGCCATCCTGTCGCGGAACGGCAAGAAGGAACGGACGGTGCCGCTCGCTTTCGCCGGCAAAACCAGCCAATTCGCGGCGACGCTGAAACTTGCCGAGGCCGGCCTATACGAGGCGACGGTCTATGCCTATGACCCGGCGAACGGGAATACGGGCATCGACCGCGTCACCTTCTTCGTCGAGTAGGGAAGATCAGGAGAGCTTCGAGAGCGCGTCTAGCACTTCCGCGGCGTGGCCCGGCACTTTCACTTTCCGCCAGATGGCGCGGATGATGCCGGTCTTGTCGATGAGGAAGGTCGAGCGCTCGATGCCCATATATTTGCGGCCATACATGCTCTTCTCGCCCCAGACGCCATAGGCTTCCGTCACGCTGCCGTCGGTGTCGGAGGCAAGCGGAAAGGAGAGTTGATATTTCTCTCTGAACTTTCGGTGGCTCTCGACCGAATCGCGCGAGACGCCGATCACCGTCGCATCGAGCTTTGAGAAATCGGGGAGAGTGTCGCGGAACGCGCAGGCCTCGGCCGTGCAGCCCGAGGTATCGTCCTTCGGATAGAAATAGAGCACGACCGGCTTTCCCTTCAGGCTTTTCAGCGAAACCTTGCCGCCGCCATCTGTCGGCATGGCGAAATCAGGGGCCTTGTCGCCGATTTCCAAACTCATGCTCGGTCTCCTTCAATGTCTGTCTGCGTGTTGAGGCTCAGCCGCGACGATCGTCAACAGTCCTTGTGTCTCCAGCCGCCTTCCATCCTCGATCGCGGCGAAGAAGCGAATGGAATAGAGGCCCGGCCGTTCCGGCGGAATGAGGGGGATCCAGCAAACCTCGCCGAGTATGATGCTTTCTCCGCGGATCGGGGCGCCGAGCGGCTCCGTCATGAACATTTCGAGCGTTCCGTGCGGCGGGTTCGCAGCGCCGCAACCATTGATCAGCAAGATGCGCCGCACATTGCCGCGTCCGGCGAGGACGGTCCCCTCATTGATGAAGGTGAGGCGGTCCTCGCCGACGATGAGGGCAAGCGGCGCGGGCGCATGCGCACCGCCGCCGTCGAACTCGACATATTTCGCTTGGGCGAAAGCTTGCCGCGTGCGCGCCGATTTCGTTTCGAGGTCGCCCAAGGGCTCCAGTCCGGCAAAGAGGCCGCCGGCCTCGTAATTCTCCTTGTAGTAATTCTCGAAGGCGAAATCCTCAGGCACGATCTCCGGATACCAATCGCCGGTGCGCATCGGCCAGCCGAGCGCCGCATAAGGTTTCGCCGTGAAATGTCGCGGATAGAGCGCGCCGGCGATGTTGAAATAGATCGACCATTCATCGAGCCAAGCCTGCTCCGGCGAGACCACCAGCCGGTCGTAGATTTCGTTGACGAGGCTCTTATTCAGCACTTGCGGCATGTGGCTCGCATAGCCGCGTGTAGGATAGGCGGCTTCTTTGAGCAATTTCCAAGCATTGCGGATGCCGCGATCGTAGCTTGTGATCGTCGGGGAACCGGCGAGCCAGCCGCCCATATCCTCGAGGAAATAATGGCCGGTATGGACGCCCTCCTTCATGAAGCGCTCGGCGGCAATCGGTTTCAGTACGAGATAATCCTCGTCGGCCACCAGAAAGTTCGGTTCGATCGCGGGATGCCGATAGAGGAGCTTGCGGAGCCAGGTGTTGCGCGGCTGATGCTCCGCGGTCGCCAATTCGGCGCCTGGCAATTCCTCGTCGGTGAGGATGACGGCCTCGGCGAAGTGCTTCCGCGCGGCCGCCTCGACCTCCGCCTTTGCGATTCCCTTGGTGAGCACGACGATGCGTTCGATGAAAGGAAGGTGCCGCCGCATTGATGCGAGCGACAGCGCGAGGATTTCGGCGTTGGTGGAGAGGTAGACCAGCTGCCGCAGCGGGGCGTCGAATTTGTGCCGATGCCCAACCGCGATCTCGTCGAGCGCCGCCTTCACGCTGTCGCCGGCCTCGCGCCATGATGTCGGGCGGAAGGAGACGGCGCGCGCCAAGAGATCGGCGCGGAAGCTTTCGTCGCGATAAAGACGATTAAGAACCGCGAACAACGCGTCAGGATCGGCGCGAGCGAAGATCTCGGCATGTCCGCCCGTCACCTCCGGCAGCGAGCCGGCATCGGAGACGATGGTCGGGCAGCCATGCCTGAGCGCCTCCACCGCCGGCAGGCCGTAGCCCTCATAATGGGACGGCAGCACGGCGGCATAGGCGCCGCGATAGAGCGCCATCAGCGCGCTGTCCTCGACGCCGGTGTACCAGAAAATCCGCTTGCCGAATTGCGGATGACGCTGCAGCGCGGCGACGAAGGCTTCGCTCATCCAGCCTTGACGCCCGACGACGACGAGCGCTGCGTCCTCCGCGTTCAGCCGGTCGAAGGCTTGCAGCAAGGCCTCGTAATTCTTGCGCGGTTCGATGGTCCCCACCGCGAGCAAATAACGCAGCGACGAAAGCTCGGGAAAGGCGACCGCGATGGCAGCGCCATTCTCGCCATTGTTTTCAGCCTCTGCCGCAAGGTCGAAATCGGCGCCGAGCCGGATCACGCGGGTCGCGAGCGCGCGGCCGAGATAGAGCTTCGCTGTGTCTTGCAGATCCTTCTCCACGCCGTGCGAGGTCGCCAGCGCGTAATCCGCATATTGCAAATGGTCGGCGATGGCCTCTGAGAAGGAAATCAGCGTATTGGGGTGGCACACCTCGGGCAGCAGCACGGGGATGACGTCGTGGTTGAGGATGACGACGATCGCGCCCTTTGCCTTGAGCCGCCTGAACAAATCCCCGCGCGGGACCGGCTCCGACCAGGTCGAATCCGGCTCAAGGAAGATGTCGCCGGGCTGGATGGCGTCGAGGTTGAAATAGCGGCGGTCGGGCTCGCCGATCTCCGCCATGGACCCGCCGGTGCGGATGAGGTCCGCCCGCGCGAGCGCATAATACCTGTCACTCGCGGGATCGAAGGCGGTGAGGCGGACATCGGTGCGGTCTTTGGCGAGCTCGAAGGCGAGCGAGCGAACGACGCGCTGGATGCCGGTCCGGAGCCCGCCCCGCAAGGTATTGCCGACGTCGATATAGAGCATGCGGCTCAGCTCACGGCCAACCGGCGCCCCTGCTTCCGGTATTCGTCGCCGGAGCGGATGGCGATCAGGGCGGTGCGTGGATGCCGCGAGGCGATCATGGTTTGCTCTGAGAGTGCCGGGAGCCGCCGCAGCAAGAGGATGTAGAGGGCGGTATTGACGCTTTCCGCGGCGGCGCCCTTTGCCATCTCCGCATCCACGGCAGCGGCGAGGTCCGACGACCCCTTAAGCCTCATGACGCGCTCGATGATGTCCGGCGGAAGCCCGAGCTCCGCACGCGCCCCGGCGGCGCTTGCGAGGATGGCCTGGTGAAGGCGGCTGTTGGCATCATCGATAGGAAACCAGGAGGCGACGGTGAGGCGTTTGCCTTCCTTGAAATTGGATTGCAGCGCCGCCGGGATCGCATTCTCAACCTTCGCCCCGTCTGATGTTGCCCGTAAAGCCGAGGCGCCGCGCCGGAAGGCATAGCGGGCCCACAAATCGGCATAGCGCAGGATGCGGCCGATTGAGAGCCGCCGGGCGAGCGCCACGATCCGGTTCTGGAACCCAGCTGTCATGTCACGCCTGTCATGGGCGTCCCGCGAGCGTTTCGGCCATCTTCCAAACCGCCGAGATCTGCTCGGCATCCTTGTCGAGATAGTCGATGCCGGTATAGCCCCACCAATCCCAGCAGCCCTTTGGATTGACGAGACTCGCCTTGATCTGCGGGAAGAGGATCACGAGCCGATTTGTGTCGGCGTACCGGGCAAAACCGCTCTTGTCGATGAAAGCGTCGCCAATCGCCTCGCGGGCCTGGCCGCAGCCGTGAAAGGCGATGTGCAGCCGGCAGTCAGGGCCCTCGGCGCAAGCCTTCGGCACATAGACGACGCCTTCGGCGGCAAGGCCGTTCGGCAGCCCGTCATCGAAGGGCGACTGGTCGAAGACGCGGAACTGGCCTTCCGGCTCGGCGGCCGGCTCGGCGAGCGGGCCGTAGATCCATTCCAGGATGGCTTTGGCCTGATCGTAGTCGCAATCGCTGATATAGGGCTTTTCGGAGAGGCCGCAGGCGCCGCCTTCTTCCTCGGTAAGGAAGGCATGGCCGCCTGGCCGCTGGATGAAGGCGATCTGTCCCGGCGGCACGCCCGCCGCTTCATAGAAGCGTTTCGCCGCCTCTACGACCTCCCGCCGGACGACATCGTCCTTGTCGCCGGAGAAGAGATAGATCTTGTCGGCGGCGAGCCCGCTCAAGGGATCGATCTTGCCGTCACTTGCCAGATCTTCTGCGCGCTCCGCGAGGCGCTCGGGATCGGGGAGGCCAAAGCTCACCTGCATGCAGCCATTCGTCGCCTGTGTCGTATTCTGCCAGACGACGACGGGCCAATAAGGGAAGAGCTGGCTCGAAGCAGTCTCGGCGCAGCCATAAGGACCGCCGGCGACGAGCGCCGCGCCGACGATATTCTTCGAATGAGCGACTTGCATCTGACCGGCCATATACGCCCCGGAGGAGAGACCGGAGACCGAAGTCTCGGCCAGCGTGACACCGAGTCGCGGAAGGGCTTCGGCGGCGCGCGACTCCTCGGCGGCGAGACAGAGGAGGCCGGCGGCGAGGCAGAAGATACGCCCTATTAGGACCCTTAGAGGCATGTATCGGCCCTCATTTGCGCTTCTTGGCGATTCGGCGCCCATGTTCGAGCTGCCGGCGCGCCGGCAAGGATGTCGGAGTCGCAGAGGAGATTATTTAGGCCGACAGTGCCGCACCGGCCAAAAACTTCTTGCATCGCGGCTGCATGGGTGTACATAGCGCGTCGTTTATAAATTGGAACATCTGCTGGTTGGGGAGGACGCCATGTCCGATGACGCCCTCTTCCAATTGGGGATGGACTTGGATCGTGGTTCAAGCACCGCCCAAACGGAAGAAAAGCATTCTGGGTGCCTCGCCTCTCTTGAGGACGGGCGCAAGGATTTTTTCTGTGAGCGAGATGGAGTCAGCTACGCTGGCACTCATCTCATCATCGATCTCGTTCGGGCGGAAAGGCTCGACGACCTAGAGCATATCGAGACCACGCTGCGCCGCTGCGTCGAAGTAGCCGGCGCGACGCTCCTGCACATTCATCTGCACCACTTCACCCCGAATGGCGGAGTGTCGGGGGTGGCTGTGCTGGCGGAATCGCACATCTCAATTCATAGCTGGCCGGAATATGGCTATGCCGCGCTCGATGTCTTTATGTGCGGAGAAACAAATCCGCGAAGAGCCATCGACGTCCTGAAAGAGGCCTTCTCGCCTCAACGGGTGGTGGTGAAAGAGCATCTGCGCGGCAAGGAAATGAACAGATGGACCGCTGGGTCGAAGAAACGCTTCACCGGGGCTTCCGGACACGCCTGAAGGCCGAGCGCGTCCTCTTCGACAGCGAGACCGAGCACCAGCAACTGATCATCTTCGAAACGCTCGAATTCGGGCGGGTCATGATGCTCGACGGCGTGGTGCAGCTCTCCACGAAGGACGAGTTCGTCTATCACGAGATGATGTCGCATGTGCCGCTCTTCGCCCATGGCAAGGCGAAGCGCGCGCTCATCGTTGGCGGGGGCGATGGCGGCGTGCTGCGGGAGGCGCTGAAGCATCCCGAGCTGAAAGAGGTGACGCTTTGCGAGATCGATCGGAGCGTCATCGATCTCTGCCGCGAGCATTTCCCGGATATTTCGGCAGGAGCCTTTGACGACCCGCGCACGCGGATCGTCATCGCCGACGGCACGAAGTTCGTGGCCGAGACCAGCGACCGCTTCGACGTGATCATGGTGGACTCGACCGATCCGATCGGGCCGGGCGCCGTCCTCTTCACGAAGGAGTTCTACACGGACTGCGCCAAGGCGCTGAAGCCCGGCGGCGTTCTCGTCACGCAAAACGGGCTACCCTTCCTGCAATCGGGAGAGCTGGTGCAGAGCGTCGGTTTCTTCCGGGACCTGTTCAAGGACGCCTACGCATTCCTGGCGACCACGCCCTCCTATTTCGGAGGTCCGATGTCCTATGGCTGGGCTTCCGACAATCCGAAGCTCAGGCACCGGAAGGTCGGCCGTATCGAGCGGCGCTATGAAGAGGCGGGACGCTTCCCGACCCGCTATTGGCGGCCCGACGTGCATGCCGCCGCCTTCGCGCTCCCGAATTACGTGCGGGAGCTGGTCGAGGCGTAAACCTTCCAATTTAAGTCATGCCCGGCCTTGAGCCGGGCATCCAGGGTCACAGGCTCTGAGCAAGCGGCCCTGGATCGCCGGGTCAAGCCCGGCGATGACGAAGAAGCTGTGGCTACAGCCGCGCGAGCGTCGGCACGTCGCCGATCAGCGGCCGGCAATAGGCCTCGAAGGCCGCGCTGACGTCATTGCTTCCGGAAATGAACTCGGCCGGCACATGCCGCGTCCGCCGGGCGACGGCGGAAAGATCCGCCCGCGCGCATTCGCTTCGGTAGGCGCCTGACGGGTTCGGCACGCGGACGAGGATGACGGAGGCGCCGGCATCGCCCTTGGCGGCAAGCTCGGCGGCATAGCGCCCCACACGGCGCGCCTCTTCGGCATCCACCGGAGACGTGTAGGGCCAGCAGCGCTGCAGATAACCGAAAGTGTCGGCGCGCACGCGCGGCGCCTTTCCGCCTTTCGGCGTGAGGCCGGCCTTCACGAGGTCGGCGAGACCGTCGCCGAGCGCGCCCGAGCCAGAAAGCTGCACGTTGCCATGTTGATCGACCTCGCCTTCGCGGCGCATCAGCTTCGGCCCGATCTCGGCGCCATTTTCGTCGCGAATGCCTTCGCTGACGGCGATCTGGCAGCGGCCGAGCTTCGCATAGACTTTGTCGACATCGGCGAGGAACGCGTCGGTCGAGAAGGGAACCTCCGGCAGGTAGATGAGATGCGGCGCCGGACGGTCCGCCGGCGCGCCGCCATTGCTCGCGGCACCGCGCGCCAGCGAAGCCGCGGCGGTGAGAAAGCCCGCCCCACGCCCCATCACCACATTGATCTTGATGCCGCCGAGGCTCGCATTGTCGAGCGCATCGCCCATATGGGCGAGCGTCACATAGCGCGCGGCGGAGGGAAATCCCGGCGTGTGATCGTTTTCGAGGAGGTCGTTGTCGATCGTCTTCGGCACATGAAAGCAGCGAAGCTCATAACCGGCTTCCGCGGCCTTCTCGCTGACGATGCGGCAGGTGTCGGCGGAATCGTTGCCGCCGATATAGAAGAAATAGCGGATATCGTACTTGCGGCAGCCGTCGAGGATCTTCCGGCAATAGGTCTCATCCGGCTTGTCGCGGGTGGAGCCGAGGGCCGCGGAAGGCGTGCCGGCGACGGCCTCCAGCCTCTCGGCGGAAATATCGGTGAGGTCGACGAGTCCGTCGTCACCATCCTTCACCAATCCGCGCACGCCATGGCGCGCGCCGAGGATGCGCTTCACCTTGCCGGTCTGAGAAAGTCCGCGCTGCAAGCCTTCGACCACGCCGGCCAGAGACTGATTGATCACCGCTGTCGGCCCGCCTGATTGGCCGATCACCGCATTGCCGGAAGGGAGGTCGGGCAAGTCTCGCTCCTTTGGTTTGAAGGGGCGCACCATGCCGAACCGCTCAGCCTCTGGCAAGCTGAACGCTGTGGTTTGAGGCCGTTAGATTGCCGTCTCTCACCTACGCACTCGTCATGCCCGGCCGAAGTGCCGGGCATCCACGTCTGAGTTGCGGCAAGTGTTGTCGTGGATGGCCGGGACAAGCCCGGCCATGACAAGGTGGAAGTCGTTGAGCCCAGGGAAGCCTGAGCATTTCAGCGACCTCCTTGGCGAAGCTCTTAGGCAGGAGCCTTCTCGGTCGCGCCTTCGATGGTCGCATGCAGATGCGCGACGAGCTTCTCGTCCAGATTTAACCTGGCGGCGAGCATACCGAGATAGCCGCGCTCGGCGGCGTTATCCACATCGATGGCGAGCAGCGAGGCCGTGTAGATTTCGGCGGCTTCCTCCGGCGAGTTGACGCCGCTTGCCACCGCATCGATGTCGAGCGGACGCCGCAGTTCGTCGACGACGAAAGCCTTCTCCTCGGAGGAAAGAGTGAGCTGGTCCATCTGCGCGAAGATGTTGGCCTGCTCGGCGGCATCGATATGTCCGTCGGCCTTGGCGGCCGCGATCATGGCGCGGAGAAGATTGCGCGCGAGCGATTGCTGCGCGGCTTCGCTTTTCGGATTGAAGGGCGTTCCTTCCGGCGGCGGCAGGGCCGCAACATCGGCCGACAGCGTTGCCGCGGATGCGGAGGGCGCCTTGCCGGCCTGGTAATTTTGGTAGGCGCGATAAGCGAGCGCGCCGAGCGCGGCCATCCCGCCATAAGCGACGGCATTGCCCGCGAGCTTTCTGCCGGTCTTGGAGCCGAGCAGGATCGCAGCGAGGCCGCCGGCGATGGCGCCGCCGCCGATGCCGCCGAGATTGCCGCCAAGCATCGACTGCGCGCTGCCCATGAGATCGTTCAAACCGCCCCCACCGCGCTGGCCCTGATGCGTTTGCGGAAGTTGGTCCTGTCCCATATTCGGACCGCCGAGAAATTGATCGAGCAAACGCTTGGTATCGAGCATCGAGCCTCCCAGACTGAAAATCATCAATTCAGCCTCATATAATCAGCGAAACCTGCGATTCCAGGGGACGAATATTAGCGGCGCAGCAGATGCAGGCTGAAGAGCCGCTCCGCATCGGTCCAGACATCGACAGGACGCCAACCCGCGGAGGCGGCGAGCGACTGAAACTCCGGCACGGAATATTTATGCGCGTTCTCGGTGTGAATGCGCTCGCCCTTGGCGAAGCTGAAGCCGCGCCCGTTCACATGCGCGATCTGTTCGGCCTCGCTCACGAGATACATCTCGATGCGGCCTTTCGCGGCGTTCCAGACGGCATCATGCGAGAAGCGGGCGATGTCGAATGTGCCGCCAAGCTCGCGGTTTATGCGTGTGAGCAGATTGAGATTGAAGGCGGCGGTGATCCCGCTTGCATCATTATAGGCCTCGACCAGGCGCCGCTCGCTCTTCTTGAGATCGACGCCGATGAGAAGGAGGCCGCTTTGCCCCAGCATCCGCCCGGCATTGGCAAGGAAGCTGCGCGCGTCTTCATGCGTGAAATTGCCGATGGTCGAGCCGAAGAACACGCCGAGCCTCGGCCCATCCGGAGTTTGCGCAGGCAAGGCCGGGCTCGAAGTGAAGTCGGCGACCACGGGCATGATCGCAAGGCGTTTATGCCGTCGAGACAGGCGCTTTGCGGCGTCTTGCAAACTCTCGGAAGCGATGTCGATCGGAATATAGGCTTCGAGGTCGCTCAAAGCTCGGAGCAAGAGATCGGTCTTGCGGCTGGACCCGGAGCCGAACTCGATCAGCACGCGAACGCCGCCGCACGCCCCGCGATTTCGCCTGCATATGATTGCAGCAGCGCCGTCTCGGTTCGCGTCGGATAATATTCCGGAAGCTTGGTGATCTCTTCGAAAAGCTCGGCGCCGCGAGCATCGTAGAGGAAGCGGCAGGGAAGGCTGCGCGGCCTCCGGGCGAAGCCCCGCAGCACGGCCTCGGCGAAATCGCTCCTCGCCTCTGTCTCTGCTCCACGCGCGTTTCCCGTGAAACGCGGCTCGCGGCCCGCCGAATATCTCCTTGCTTCCCCGTCCATCATGCGTCTCCCGCGAGACGCAGCCCCATGAACTGCCAGCGCTGATGCGGGTAAAAGAAATTGCGATAAGTCTTGCGGATATGGCCTTTCGGTGTCGCGAAAGAACCGCCGCGCAGCACGAACTGATTGCACATGAACTTGCCGTTATATTCGCCGACGGCGCCCGGCGCGGCCTTGAAGCCGGGATAGGGGAGGTAGGCGCTTCCCGTCCATTCCCAGACATCGCCGTAGAGCTGCTGCAAGCCCGAGGCAGAAGCGGCGGGGAGCGGGCGAAAATTGCCGGCGTCGAGCGTCCGTCCTTCGAGCGCGCAAGCGCTCGCCGCATTCTCCCATTCGAACTCGGTCGGCAAGCGGTAGCCGGCCCAGCGCGCAAAAGCGTCGGCCTCGTAAAAGCTGACATGGCAGACGGGAGAGGCGGGGTCGACGGGACGGAAACCGAGGAGGGTCATCTGCATGAAGCCGCCTTCCGCTTTCTCCCAATAGAGCGGCGCGTCCCAGCCTTGCGTCTTCACCGTCGCCCAGCCATCGGCGAGCCACAGCGTCGGGGTCGCATAGCCGCCATCCTCGATGAAGGAGATCCATTCGGCATTCGTCACGCAGCGATTGGCGAGCTTAAAGGGCCGGAGCAGCGCTTCATGGCGCGGCCCTTCATTGTCATAGGCAAAGCCATCGCCGCGATGTCCGACCTTGACGACACCGCCCGGGAAAGACTCGAAGGACAGCGGCACGGCCTCGCCAAGCGCGATGCCGGGATCGGCCTCGGCATAGGCCGGCTTTAAGGGCTGGGCGGCGAATAGGCTGAGAATATCGGTGAGCAGGAGCTCCTGATGCTGCTGCTCGTGATTGATGCCGAGCTCGGCGAGGTCGGCGGCTCTCGGCGGCAGCGGGCGGCCGAGCAGCCTATCGAGCGCCGCGTCGACATGAGCGCGGTAGTCCCGCACCGCCTGCCGCGGAGGGGCGGGTGAGAAGCCCGCGGCTGGCGCGAGGGTGACGCGGGCCGACGGTCTCGTAATAGGAGTTGAAGCAATATTCGAAAGCCTCGTCGAAAATCCGGTAGCCCGGGAGGAAGGGCTTCAGCAGAAACGCTTCGAAGAACCACGTCGTGTGCGCAAGGTGCCATTTGGTCGGGCTTGCATCGTCATTCGCCTGCACGACCTGATCCTCGTCGCTCAACCGCTCCGCCAATCGCAGCGAGAGGCGGCGCGACTCGCTCAGCCGCTCATGCAGCGAGCCGAAAGCTGCAGACCGATTCGGATGAAGCAGCGTTGCTTCGCGAGCACTCATGACTGTCCCTCGCCCAAAACCCATCATTTTGAACCTCCGCTATACCACCCTTGTTCCGGCAGGAGGATTGGATCACCATGCACAACTCTGTGAGGATTGTGTGATGGCGGAACGAAATCCACGCGTGGATGAATTCGATCTGGGCGACAATGTTGTTTCCTTCGACCGGCGGCAATCCCCGGTGGCGGCCGAGCTGCAACGCGGCATCTGCCGCGCCTTGCGCGCACGCGGTCACGCCGTGGTCACCGAGCTCTCGCTCGGCAATGGACGCCGGGCGGATGTTGTCTCGCTGACGCCTGGCGGCGAGATCTGGATCGTCGAGATCAAATCCTGTTTGATCGATTTTCAGACGGATGGAAAATGGCCGGAATATCGGCCCTTTTGCGACCGGCTCTATTTCGGCGTGTCTGCGGACTTTCCGTGCGATGTGCTCCCGGCCGAAGCTGGGCTCGTGCTCGCGGACAGGTTTGGCGCCGAGATCGTGAGGGAGCCGCTGGAGGAACGCCTCAACGCGGCGCGGCGGAAGGCGATGCTGCTGGCCTTCGCGCGATCCTCTGCGCTCCGCCTGCAATGGCACCTCGACCCCGGCTGCGGACTATAAATAAAAACGGGTAAGACCTAAGACAACGCGACGCTCGCGCGTCGCTAACCCCTCACCGCTCGGGCTTCGCCCTCGCGTGCTCTCCCACAAGGGGAGAGCGATAGATCACCAGCTGTGGTTATCTATTCCCTCTCCCCTCGTGGGAGAGGGTGGCGCGGGCGCATTTTTGCGACCGAGCCGGGTGAGGGGGCATGTGCTTGAACAATGACGATCGCGCGTCGATTATTTCGGCGCGCGCTTCGCGAGGATGCGCTGCAGCGTGCGGCGGTGCATGTTCAGCCGCCGGGCGGTCTCCGAGACGTTCCGGTTGCAAAGCTCGTAGACGCGCTGGATGTGCTCCCAGCGCACGCGGTCTGCCGACATCGGATTTTCCGGCGGCGGGGCTTTCGCGTTCGAAGGCGCCAGCAGCGCCTGGTAAACATCGTCGGCATCAGCCGGCTTTGCGAGGTAATCCACCGCGCCAAGCTTCACGGCCGTGACCGCGGTCGCGATATTGCCATAGCCCGTCAACACCACGGCGCGGGCTTCGGGGCGCACATCTTTAAGTGCGGCGATCACATCGATGCCGCTGCCATCGTCGAGGCGCATGTCGACCACGGCGAAGGCGGGCGGCCGCTTGCGGAGGAGGGTGAGGCCCTCCTCGACGCTCGGGGCCGTCTCGACGGCGAAGCCGCGGCTTTCCATCGCGCGCGCAAGACGCGTCAGAAAGGCGCGGTCGTCATCGACGATCAGCAGGGTGTTGTCCTGCGGAACAGGCCAGGTCTGCGTGTTTTCCATGGTGACCCTTTCTCCACCGAAGGGGAGATGGTGCGGGCGAGCGAACTGGTTAAGAGGTAGGCGCTGGCAAAGATTTAGGCAAGCGGCGCTGCTTCCACTTCAGGGCTTGGGAGCGGGGCAACACGCGCAGGCGCGAGTAGCTCGCTCCGCTCCTCGAACCGCGCGCGGCTCCAAGCGACGCTCACCACCGCTCCCCCGGGAGGTGTTGGCCGATTGGCAAGCTCGATCCGCGCCCCTGATCGCTCAAGCAGCGTCTTCGCAATGAAAAAGCCAAGGCCCATGCCCTCATGCTCGTCGGAGCCTTCTGGCCTTCGCTCATGCGCGGGGCGGGTGGTGACGAAGGGCTCGCCGAGCTGCTCCAGCACGGCGGGGAGAATCCCGGACCGTCATCGGCGATGACGATCTTTACCTCGTCTTCCGTCCAGCTCGGCGCCACCTCGACTTTGCTCGCGGCGAAATCCACCGCATTCTCCAGAAGGTTGCCGAGGCCGTAAATGACCCCGGGGTTCCGCTGCATCACCGGCTCCTGGGGATTGCCTGATCCCGCCGCTTGGCTCTTCACCTCGATGGGGACGGAGACGAGGCGGTGCGGGGCCACGACCTCCTCGATCAAATGCATCACCGATAGCCGCGAGACGATGAGGTCGGTCTGCTCGCCCATCGCGGCGAGCTCGGCGAGAATGGTCCGGCAGCGCTCGGCTTGCGTCCGCAACAGCATGAGATCGTCGTAATGCGGGTCGGCCTCCTTGGCGCCGCGCAGCAATTCCTTGGCGACGACGGCGATGGTGGCGAGCGGCGTGCCGAGGCCATGCGCGGCCGCGGCGGCAAGGCCGTCGAGAGCCGAGAGCTTCTGCTCGCGCGCCAGCACGAGCTCGGTGGCGGCGAGCGCCTCGGCCATGCGGCGGGCTTCCTCGGCGGTGCGCCAAGTATAAAAGCCGATGAAGAGGATGCCGAGCACCACCGCGACCCAGATGCCGAGCACGTAGGTCAGCGGCAATTCGAAGCGCAGATGGTGGAACCAAGGCAGCGGCAAGTGATATTTGACGAGCAGCGTCGCGACGAGAAGGGCGAGCCCTCCAAGCGCGAAGGTGATGCGCGGCGGCAGCGTCGAGGCTGAGACCGTCACCGGCGCAATCAGCAGAAAGGCGAAGGGGTTCGCCAAGCCGCCGGTGAGATAGAGAAGGGCGCCGAGCTGCAAAATGTCATAGCCCAACATCAACAGGGCATATTTGCTTTGCAGTCTCTGGCTCGCCGGGTAACGAATGCGGAGCGCGACATTGAGCCAGGCGGACAGCGCAATGACGGCGAGGCACGCGCCGATCGGCAGGTCGATGCTCATCAGCCAATAAACCGCTAGCACCGTCACCGTCTGACCGAGCACGGCCAGCCAGCGCAGCCTGACGATGGTGTGCAGCCGGAGCCGGCTTTCGCCGCGATGCAGCCATTCCTGCACCGCCGGGCGCGGCCCGGTTTGACTATCGTCGAACAGATCCATAGGTGAAGCCTAGCATGGAGCGAGCAAATGCCATTCCGGCAAACGGCGTTTCCGCGGAAGCTCTGCGATGAACGAGCGGGCGCCTTCGCACGGCTTTTCCGATTCTGCCGCCATTGATGAGAGTTGTCCCGTTTCGGTGCGGGACCTCACCAAGCAATACGGCTCCGTCACCGCAGTGGACCATATCGACTTCAGGCTAAAGCCGCGCATGACGGTGGCTTTGCTCGGCGGCAACGGTGCCGGCAAGACCACGACCATCTCCATGCTGCTCGGTCTCGTGGTGCCGAGTTCGGGGGAGGTGCGGGTGTTCGGCGCCGATATGGCGACGGAACGATATCGCGTGGCGCAGCGGATTAATTTCCAGAGCCCTTATGTCGACCTGCCGATGCGGCTCACGGTCCGGCAGAATTTGACCGTTTATGCGGGGCTTTATGGTATCGCCGACCGGTCCGGGCGCATCGAGCGCCTGGCATCGGAGCTGCAGATCGCCTCGCTGCTCGACCGGCAGACCGGAAAGCTGTCGGCCGGGCAGAAGACCCGCGTCGGCCTTGCCAAGGCGCTCCTCAATGCGCCGGAGCTATTGCTGCTCGACGAGCCGACCGCCTCGCTCGATCCGGATACGGCGGATTGGGTGCGGCAGAAGCTGAAGGATTATGCGCGAGGGCGCGGAGCAACCATTCTTTTCGCCTCGCACAATATGGCGGAGGTCGAGCGTCTTGCCGATCGCGTCATTCTGCTCGCGGCGGGGCGCATCCTCGAAGACGGGACGCCGCAATCTCTCATCGAGATCTATGGCCGCGAGACGCTCGAGGAGGTGTTTCTCGATGTGGTGCGTGGCCGCGCGCGCCGTGCCGATGAGCCCAAGACTGTCCGCAGCGACAGCGAGAGGCGCAGCGTGTCATGACGCTGACGGCGGAGACGGCCAGTGACGTGCCGATGCTATTGCCCGCGACGGGCATTGGCGCTTCGCTCAGGCGCATCGGCGCGATGGTGCTGCGCTACACCTATCTTTTGCGCAGCTCCGGGATCAGGCTGGTCGAGCTGGTCTATTGGCCCTTCCTGCAGATGCTCACTTGGGGGTTCCTGCAGGAATACCTCTCCCAGACACAAAGCCCGGTGGTGCAGGCGGCCGGTGTGCTGATCGGCGCCGTGCTCCTCTGGGATATCCTCTTCCGCTCGAAGATCGGCTTCTCCACGACCTTCATCGAGGAGATGTGGTCGCGCAATCTCGGCAATCTGCTGACGAGTCCGTTGCGGCCGTTCGAGCTTGTTGCTGCGCTCGCCGCCTGGAGTGTCCTCAGGCTTCTCGTCAGCATGGCCCCGGTGGCGCTCGCCGCTTATTTCATCTTCGGCTTCAACCTGCTCGGTCTTGGCCTCGCGCTCGCCGCCTTCTTCGCGGTGCTCACGCTCACGAGCTGGGCGCTCGGATTGATTTCGGCGGGCGTGATCCTCCGCTATGGGCTCGGTGCCGAGGAGCTCGCCTGGTCGCTCGCCTTCATTCTGCTGCCGCTGTCCTGCGTCTACTATCCCGTGTCGGTGCTGCCCGTATGGCTGCAGCCCGTGGCGCTTGCACTTCCGCCAACACATGTATTCGAGGGCATGCGCTCCATTCTCCTCAACGGCACTTTCGATGCCGGCACGCTTTGGTGGGCGCTCGGCCTCAACGCCGTCTATTTTGTCGTGGGCTATCTCGCCTTCAGCTGGTTTTTGCGCAGCGCCCGCATCAACGGCACGCTGCTGCAATTGGGTGAATGAATGAACGCCAGATTATTTGCGTTTATCCTGGGAGGCTTCCTGATTGGCGGGCTCGCCGCGGCCGCGCTCTTCGCTTTCACCACGCCGCCGGGACAGCCTGTTCAGTCGAGCGGCACGGCGCTGATCGGCGGTCCGTTCTCGCTTATGGGCGAAGGCGGCAAGACCGTCACCGACAAGGACTTTCGCGGCCGGCACATGCTCGTCTTCTTCGGCTTCACCAACTGTCCCGATATCTGTCCCGCCGAGCTTCAGGTCATGTCGCAGGCCCTCGACCGCCTCGGCGATAAGGCGAAGGAGGTGGTGCCGGTCTTCATTACCCTCGACCCGGAACGGGACACGCCGGAGACCGTGGCGCGTTACGTGAAAAGCTTCGGCGACGAGTTTGTCGGCCTTTCCGGCTCTCCGGAGAGCGTCGCGGCCGCCGCCAAGGCCTATCGGGTGGCCTATTCCAAGATAGCGAACAAGGACTCGCCGGCGGATTACAGCATCGATCACTCGGCTCTGGTCTATCTGATGGGTCCCGACGGCACCTATCTGGACCATATCGCCTATGGCACCAGCCCCGAAAAAATGGCGGAAAAGGTCGGCCGGTACTTGTAGGTTTCAAGCCAAAGCGGCTCCTGCGGCCATTTGACGTTGCAATGCAACATAGAATCACCAACTCCGTTTGCAATGCAGCATAAACTGCATGTTGTGCGGGTTGGAGGCGACTTGATGCTTTATCATCTGTTTGAACTGAACCAAGCGGCGTGGACCCCCGCCCGCGCCGCGGCGGATGCCTACCGGCTCCTATTCCGGAATCCGCTCAATCCCGCCTCGCACACGGCTCTCGGCCGCGGCGCCGCGGCGGCGCTCGAGCTCTTCGAGCGTTCGACCCGGCGCTACCAAAGGCCGGACTGGGGTATCGCCACGACCAAGGTCGATGGCAAGGAGGTGGCCGTCCGGGAGCACCGGCTGATCGCCAAGCCCTTCTGCAACCTCCTGCATTTCGAGCGGCAGATTCCGGAGGGCCGCGGCCGGCTCGATCCGAAGGTGTTGCTTGTCGCGCCGATGGCGGGGCACTTCCCGACGCTCCTTCGGGGAACCGTGCGGGACATGCTTCCCGATCACGACGTCTATGTCACCGAATGGGAGGATGCGAGGCGCGTGCCGCGTGACGCGGGCCCTTTCGGCCTCGACGAATATATCGATTATATCGTTGAATTTGTGCGCTATTTTCGCGGCAACGTGCACATTGTCGCCGTCTGCCAGCCGACGGTGCCGGTGTTTGCCGCGGTTGCGCTGATGGAGGCCGTGCGCGACCGCTACGTGCCGCGCTCAATGACCCTGATGGCCGGCCCGATCGACACGCGTATCAATCCCACCGAAGTCAATTGCTTCGCGCAAGGCAAGAGCCTCGCCTGGTTCGAGCAGAACGTCATCACGCAAGTGCCGTGGCCGCATCAGGGGATGATGCGGCGCGTCTACCCGGGATTTTTGCAGTTGAGCGGCTTCATGGGCATGAATCTCGACCGGCATTTGACCGCCCACAGACACCATTTTCAGAACCTCATCCGGGGCGACGGAGATTCGGCGGAGAAGCATCGCGAGTTCTACGATGAATTCCTGGCGGTGATGGATCTCGACGCCGATTTCTACCTGCAGACGATCGAGACCGTCTTCCTCGAGCATAGGCTTCCGCTCGGCCAGATGCGGCATCGGAGCCGGCAGGTGGACCCTGCCAAGATCCGCCGCGTGGCGCTGATGACCGTGGAGGGCGAGAAGGACGATATTACCGGCGTGGGGCAGACTTATGCCGCCCATAGGTTGTGCAGGAACCTCCCGCACGCGCTCCGGGCGCATCATCTCCAGGCCGGCTCCGGCCATTACGGCGTTTTCAACGGTTCCCGCTTCCGCGCTGAAATATTGCCGAAAATCCGCGATTTTATTGCGCTACACCAGAGCCGCAGAGGCCTCTTCGCACGTTCCTTGAGCCTATAATTCCTCGTTAGGAGTGCCACCCCCGAGGTCTGTGCTATCGTAGCGGTCCCCGAATCGTGCGTCCTTGCGATCGGGGCAGGGAACAGTGTCATGCTCAAGCGTTTGAAGCCCGGCAGCCGGGAGATCGAGGTCAAGATCAGAGGGCTGGGGCTTCCGGTCGTGCTTCGGCGCAGCAGCCGAGCGCGACGCTTCAGTCTGCAGGTGAACGAAGCGCGGCGCGGTGCCATGCTCACCATGCCGATCTATTCCAGCTACGCCGATGCCGACGAGTTTCTATCGCGACATCTCGATTGGCTGAAGGAGCGGCTTGCCGGTCTCTCCGAGCCGGTCCCCTTCACGCAAGGCGCGGTAGTGCCGCTGCGCGGTTACGCGCACCATCTCCGTTTCGCAGGATCCGTCCGGCGCCGCGGCGTTGTCTGGATTGAAGCCGCGGACGACGCCGATGCGGCTCCCGTCTGGCCGCAAGGCTCGCGCCTATCGCGGCGGAAGCTTCCGCATCTGATTGTCGCCGGAGAGCCAGAGCACGCGCCGAGGCGGCTCCTCGATTGGCTGAAGCGGCAGGCGCATCTCGACCTTCGCGCCCGCGTCGCAACTCATGCCGGGAGGCTTGGCCTTGAGCCCTCCCGCATCTTCGTGCGCGACCAGACCACCCGCTGGGGATCGTGCTCCACCACCGGCGCCCTGTCATTCTCGTGGCGGCTCGTGCTCGCTCCATCCTTCGTGCTCGATTATCTCGCCGCGCATGAAGTCGCGCATCTTGCGCATATGAATCACGGGCCGCGCTTCTGGGCCCTGGTGGCGCGCACCATGCCCCGCCATGACGAGGCGAAGACCTGGCTCCGCAAACATGGAGCGAGCCTCCACCGCTATGGCGCCGAGAGCATGACGGCTACGGCCCGCGGACGGCCGCCGTCGCGCAGCATCGAATAGAGCTTCGTCTTAAGAGGATACGGTTCGGCTCTAGCCGCCGCCGAAAAGCCCGAGGACGCGGCGCAGCAGCACTTCGCCGCCTTCACGAGCCGCGCCGCCGTTCCAAGGCAGCCTTGCCTCGTCGAACCAGCGTGAGCGCCCCGGCAATTCTGCCGGCGGCTTATCCTCATGCGCAGAGAGCATGATCTCGTGCCAGAGCTGCGCGGGCAGCGTGCCGCCGGTCACGTTGCGCATCGTGGCGCCGTCATCATTGCCGATCCAAACGCCGGCGACGTAATAGGGCGTGTAGCCGACGAACCAGGCGTCGCGCGAATTCTGGCTCGTCCCCGTCTTCCCGCCGGCATCTTGGTTCGGGAGGGCGGCCTTTCGGCCGGTGCCGCTCCTGACCGTCGCCCGCATCAGCTCGTTCATCGAGGCGACATGCGACGCGGCGACGACCATCTCGCGCTTGGGGGCTTTCCGGGCATAGAGCACGCGCCCTTCCGCGTCGCGAATCCTGCGGATGCCATAGGGCCTGATCGCTTCTCCGCCATTGGCGAAGGGCGCGTAGGCGGCGGTCAGCTCGAGCGGCGTCACCTCGGCCGTGCCGAGCGCGATGGAGGGGTTTTGATGCAGCTCGGAGGCGATACCGAGACGCTGCGCGGTGCGCACGACGCGCCGGCGGCCGACGGTCTCCGCGATCCTTACGGCGACGGAGTTTGAGGAGAGGGCGAAGCTGTCCCTGAGCGACATCGCGCCGCGATAATCGTGCCCGTGATTTTGCGGCGTCCATCCTCCGACGCGGATCGGCGCATCCTCGGCCACCGAATTCGGCGTGTATCCGGCTTCCAGCGCGGCGAGATAGACGAAGGCCTTGAAGGCGGAGCCCGGCTGCCGCAGCGCGCGAGTCGCCCGGTCGAATTGACTTGTCTGATAGGAGCGACCGCCGATCAGGGCCCGCACGGCGCCATTCGGGTCGAGAACCACAACCGCACCTTCGGAGGCGCGATGCTCGGGCCCCTCTTCGTCGAGCAGGCGGCGGAGCGCGCTTTGCGACTTTCGCTGCAAGCCCGCATCGATGGTGGTCTCGACGATAAGGTCGCCACTTCTTTCACCGACGAGATCGTCGAGCTGCGCGACGACCCAATCCACCGCGAAGGGGTAGCCTGTCTCATCTCCGAGCGCGGCAAGGCGCAAGGGCTCGCGGGCGGCGCGGCGCGCCTTTTCGGGAGCAAGGAAACCGGCATCGACCATCACGTCGAGGACCACATCCATGCGGGCGGCGGCTCTCGACACATTGCGGGTCGGAGCATCGCGCGACGGCGCTTTCAAGAGGCCGGCGAGCAACGCCGCTTGCGGGACGTTCAGCTCCTCCGCCGGCTTGCCGAAATAGCGCCGCGCTGCGGCGTCGATGCCATAGGCGCCGGCGCCGAAATAGACGCGGTTGAGGTAGAGCTCGAGGATCTCGTCCTTGCTGAAGGAATATTCCAGCCAACCGGCATAGACGGCCTCTTCGAGCTTCCGCGTGAACGTACGATCCGAAGTCAGAAACAAATTCTTGGCGAGCTGCTGGGTGATGGTCGAGCCGCCTTCGACGATGTCGCCGGCCAGCAGATTGCGGAATGCCGCCCGCCCGACGCCGATGGGATCGATGCCCGGATGCGAATAGAAGCGGCGATCCTCCGCCGCGAGCACCGCCTGGATGAGGTGACGCGGCAGCTTTTCGAGCTGCACGCTGCCACGGCGCAAGCCCCGCTCGGCGAGCACGGTGCCGTCCGCCGCGACGATGGTGATGTTCGGCGGCCGGTCGTCGAGGGCGAGCAGCGCCGGGTCCGGCAAGCGCCAGAGGTAGAAACAGAGCGTTCCGGCAATCGCGACCAGCATCAAGGCGGCGATGGCGGCTCCTGCCTTCAGAGCAAAGCGGAGCGCCCGATGGCCGAAGTTGCGGCTGGAACTTCGCCTTTTCTTCCGCCGTGGCTTCCGCGCGCCCGGTTTTCCTCGAGCCGACGTGGTCTTGCGGGGCGCGCCGAAGCTTGGCTCAATTCGCCGTTCCGACCGCCGCTGCGTCGCCATGAGACCTCGCCCCCGCGAGCCCGATGCACCGGGCTCCAACCCCTTACGTCCGGATGCTAGGCTTGGCAGCTTGACGCCGGGTTAAGGTATCCCATCGAAAACCGAGGAACATTCGGGAGAAAAGATGTTGCCCCGGCGGGGCCCGTTGCGAATGGGAGGAACGCAGCCGACATGACGACATGGCCGGACCGCAGATTGCTCGACCTTTTCGGCATCGACATTCCGATCGTGCAGGCACCGATGGCCGGGGAGACGACGCCGGAGCTTGCCGCGGCGGTGAGCGAGGCGGGGGGCCTCGGCTCGCTCGGCTGCGCCACCTTCTCTTGCGAGGACGTGCATAATTCGGTGCGGCGCCTTCGCGAGCTCACCGACAAGCCCTTCAACCTGAACTTCTTCTGCCATCACGATCCGGCAGAGGAGACCGAAAAGCGCGCCGCGTGGATCCTGCGCCTGAAGCCCTTCTATGACGAGCTCGGCATCGAGCCGCCTGATGTGCATTCAGGGCCGCGCCGGAAGCCTTTCAGCATCGAAATGGCGGATTGTCTCGACGATCTCGCCCCGCCGGTAGTCAGCTTCCATTTCGGCTTACCCTCGCCGCCGATCGTCGCGCATCTCCGCTCCCGCGGCTGCAAGATCATCAGCTCGGCGACGTCGCCGCGAGAGGCGCGCTGGCTCGCATCAAAGGGCGCCGACGCCATCATCGCCCAAGGCGCGGAGGCGGGCGGGCATCGCGCCACCTTCAATTTCGAAGGAGAGGAAGCGGTGATCGGCGGCATGGCGCTCGTGCCGCAGATCGCCGACGCCGTTGAGCTGCCGGTGATCGCCGCCGGTGGCATCGCCGATGGGCGCGGCATCGCTGCTGCCTTCGCGCTCGGCGCCGCCGGCGTGCAGATCGGCACCGCCTATCTCCTCTGCCAAGAGGCGGAGGTTTCGGCGGTGCATCGCGCGGCGATCGAGAAGGCGGAAGCCGACGATACGGTGGTCAGCAACGTCTTCAGCGGGCGGCCGGCGCGCGTGATCCTCAATAGGTTTGCTCGCAGCATGGGGCCGGTCTCGGCCGATGCTCCGCCCTTCCCGACGGCGCTCGGCCCGCTGCTTGCCGCTCCGCGCCGCGGCCGAACCGCGCGGCTCGGCGGACTTCACGCCGCTCTATGCCGGCCAGGCGGCGGGCCTCGCCCGCGCTCTTCCGGCCTATGAATTGACGAAGCTGCTGGCTGAAGAAGCGCAGAAGCGCCTCGCGGAGCTCGGCGGGAAGGGCTAGCGCGGGTTTAGCGGGCTACGCCGCTTGGCCGACCGTAAGAGTGAGAGGCACAGCTGCAACAACGGCCTCTTCGGCCATCGCCGCAAAGCTTTCATCCGCTCTCAAAGCGTCGAGGGTGCGGGGCTTAGGAAAGGGCGTTCCGGTCAACTCAGCCCAATCTTCCGCTGCAAAGGCGAGGACTTCAGCTGCCTGCGCAAGGGCGGCATCGAGGCTCTCCGCCGCAGTGACCACCCCCGGAACGTCGGGAAAAGATATGCCGTAGCTCGATTTTGTTTCTTTGTGGATGAGAGCGATGTAATGAGCCACTTGGTGCTAGTCCTTCTCCCACCCCGCCTGCGCATAGATCGCGCGCAGAGTGCCCTGGGGCAGATCTCGACGCGGGTGCGGAACGATGACAACCCGGCGCGAAACTGGATGAACGAATTTGTGATGCGAGCCTTTAGCTGACACGAATTCAAATCCGTCCTGCTCGAGACGCCGCATTATATCACGGCTATCCCGCAACATAGCCTATCAAACATCCAGATTGGCGACTTGCAGGGCATTGGCCTGGATGAATTCGCGCCGGGGCTCGACCACGTCGCCCATCAACCGCGAGAAGATCTCATCCGCCTCATCGAGCTCGCCGACCTTCACTTGCAGGATGGTGCGTGTGTCGAGGTCGAGCGTCGTCTCCCAGAGCTGATCGGGATTCATCTCGCCGAGGCCCTTATAGCGTTGCAGGCTGAGGCCCTTGCGGCCGGCGGTCATCACCGCATTGAGAAGGTCGGAGGGGCCGTGCACGGCGCCGCCCGAATCCTTCCGCTTCAGCGTCGCGGGCTTCGTATAGACCTCCTGCAAATGCGCCGCATAATGGTCGAGCTTCAGTGCGTCGGCCGAGGCAATGAACGGCCCGTCGATGAGATGGCTCTCCATCACGCCACGCAGCTCGCGCCAAAAACGCAACCCACCTTCGGGCAGCGCCTCGCCATGCCAGCCGCGCTCGGTCTCCTCTGAGAGAGCGTCGAGGCGCTTGGCGATATAGGCGGCGGCGGCTTGCGCTTGCTTTGCGTTCAGAACTCTCGGCGACAGCGCCCCGGCGATCGCGGCCTGCTCGACGACGAAGCGCGGATAGCGGGAGTGCAATCCCCTCAGGATGCCGCTCACTTTCCGCGCGGTGTCGACGACGTCGCGAAGATCGGCGCCGGCCCGCGTTTCGCCGTCGGCGGAGACGAGGATGGCATCCTCCAGGCCCTCGCCGACGAGATAATCCTCGAGCCCCTTCTCGTCCTTGATGTAGCGCTCCTGATTGCCGCGCTTCACTTTGTAGAGCGGCGGCTGGGCGATGAAGAGATGGCCGGCATCGACGAGCTGCGGCATCTGCCGGTAAAAAAAGGTCAGCAGCAATGTGCGGATATGCGCGCCGTCCACATCGGCGTCGGTCATGATGATGACCCTGTGGTAGCGGAGCTTCGCGAGGTCGAAATCGTCGCGGCCGATGCCGGTGCCGAGCGCCGTGATCAGCGTGCCGATTTCCTGGCTCGACAGCATTTTGTCGAAGCGCGCACGCTCCACATTGAGGATCTTGCCGCGTAACGGGAGCACGGCCTGGAAAGCGCGGTCGCGTGCTTGCTTGGCGCTGCCGCCGGCGGAATCGCCCTCGACGAGGAACAGCTCCGATTTGGCCGGATCGCGTTCCTGGCAATCGGCGAGCTTGCCGGGGAGCGAAGCGACGTCGAGCGCACCCTTCCGCCGCGTCAGCTCGCGGGCTTTGCGGGCGGCCTCACGCGCGGCCGCAGCCTCGACGATCTTCTGCACCACGAGCCGCGCCTCGCCCGGATTCTCCTCGAACCATTGCGACAGCGCATCGGCCATGACGCCCTCGACCACGGGGCGCACCTCCGAGGACACGAGCTTGTCCTTCGTCTGACTGGAAAATTTCGGGTCCGGCACCTTCACCGACAGCACGCAGGTGAGCCCTTCGCGTGCATCGTCGCCTGTCAGCGCCACTTTCTCTTTCTTGGCGATGCCGGATTCGGCGGCGTAAGTGTTGACGGTGCGGGTGAGCGCCGCGCGGAAGCCGGCGAGATGCGTGCCGCCGTCGCGCTGCGGGATGTTGTTGGTAAAGCAAAGCACGTTCTCGTGGTAGCTGTCGTTCCACCACAAGGCTGCCTCCACCACGATCCGATCCTGCTCCTTGATGAGAACGATCGGCGCCTGGATGAGGGGATGCTTGGTGCGGTCGAGAAAGCGGACGAAAGCGTGCAGCCCGCCCTCGTAGCGCAATTCTTCGCTTTTCGGCTCGACCCCGCGATGGTCGGACAGCACGATGCGGACGCCAGAATTCAGAAAGGCGAGCTCGCGCAAACGATGCTCGAGCGTCGCATAGTCGAACTCGACCATGGTGAAGGTCTTGGTGCTCGGCACGAAGCTGACGCGGGTTCCGGTCCGTTCCGTCAGGCCGATCTCGGCGAGCGGGGACTCGGGAACACCCTCGGCAAAGCGCATGAAATGCTCCTTGCCGTTCCGCCAGATGGTCAGTTCGAGCTTCGAGGACAGCGCGTTCACGACAGACACGCCGACCCCGTGCAAACCGCCGGAGACCTTGTACGAGTTCTGGTCGAATTTGCCGCCCGCATGCAGCTGCGTCATGATCACTTCCGCCGCGGAGACGCCTTCGCCCTTGTGGATCTCGGTCGGAATGCCGCGGCCATTATCCTCGACTGTCACCGAGCCGTCAGGATTGAGGGTGACGAGGATCTCGTCGCTATAACCGGCCAGCGCCTCATCGATGGCGTTGTCGACCACTTCATAAACCATGTGGTGTAGGCCGGAGCCGTCATCGGTATCGCCGATATACATGCCGGGGCGCTTCCGCACGGCGTCGAGGCCCTTCAGGACCTTGATCGAACTCGGCGCCATAGTCCGAGCTTTTGGCTTCTTTTCGTTCTGTCGCTCGCGTCATTTTTTACCTGGTTTTTCTGCGGTTTTGAGAGGGGCTGCGCTGCGCCCGCATCAGGCGCTGATTATACCCCGATTCACCGTCAAAATCTGGGACTGCGACGCGATGGACGCGAAGAAGGGGCGGTCGGTCCCGGTCATCCAGGCCTGGGCTCCAAGGTCCAAAATTTCCCCAAAAAGCGCCATTCTTCGGGTCTCGTCGAGATGCGCCGCGACCTCGTCGAGGAGGACGAGCGGGGTGGCGCCGGAGAGGGATTGAATGAGGCGCGCCTTGGCGAGCACGAGGCCGACGAGAAGGGCTTTTTGCTCGCCCGAGGAGCAGTCGGAGGCGTGCGCGTTTTTGGGGCCGTGAACGACATTGAGGTCGCTGAGATGGGGTCCGACAAGGGCCCGTCCGGCGGCCCGATCACGCTCCCGCGTTTCGCTGAGGAGGCTGACATAATCATCCTCGACCTCGACCGCCGCCCGCTCGCGCAGGGCATTTTCGAGCGTTCCCTCGAGCTGCAGCACGGCAAAGGGGAAGGGGCTATCAGGACGCTCATGTCTCGTCGCTTCGATGAGGCCAGAGAGCCTGGCGATGGCCTCGAGGCGCGCGGCGGCAATGGCAACAGCCGCTTCTCCCATTTGCTCCTCGAGCCCTGCAAAATGCGATGGAGATCCTTCCCTGATCTGGAACAGCCGGTTCCGCTGGCGCATGGCGCGCTCGAAGCGGCCGCGCGGGACGCGCATCTTCGGATCGATGGCAAGGGTGAGCCGATCGAGAAAGCGCCGCCGCTCGGAAGCCGGGCCCGTGAAGAGGCCGTCCATCTCCGGGATCACCCAGACGAGCTGAACGTAATCGGCAAGAGCGCTCGATCCCTGCTCCTTGCCGGCGATGCGCACGGTGCGGCCGGTTTCTTCCTCACCGGCGGTAAGTCCGTAGCCGGTGCCGATGTCGACCTCTCCGCCGAGCGAGTACATCCGCGCGGCGATCGCCCAACCGCTATCGGCGCCTTTCCGCGCAAGCTCCGCATAAGCCCGTCCGCGCAGGCCCTGACCTGGCCCGAGCAGCGACACGGCTTCTAGGAGATTGGTCTTGCCGACGCCGTTATCCCCGATCAGCACCACGGGGCGCGCATCGAGACTTAGCGCGAGGCGCTCATAGTTGCGGAAATTGGTGAGCTTCAGGTCCGCGACGAAAAGGCGATTGGCGCCGCCTGGTTGGGAGCCTTTTGCCGGGGCGTCGTCCATCGCCGCGAAGAGAGACGGTTCGTGGGCCGAGCGCGGCGCCGGCCTCATACCCGCATCGGCATGAGGACGTAGAGCGACGACACATCGGCGCCATCCCGGATCAGCGTCGGGGATCCGGGATCGGCGAGGCTGAATTCGGCCGTGCCGCTTTCCAACTGTCCGGAAATATCGAGGAGATATCGCGCATTGAAGCCGATCTCGAGCGGGTCGGAGCCGTATTCGACCGGGATTTCTTCATTGGCGCTGCCGCTGTCGGGATTGTTGACCGAAAGCGTGAGACGGCCGTCGCCGATGCTGAGCTTCACCGCCCGGCCCTTGTCGCTCGACAAAGTGGAGACGCGATCCACGGCCTCGGCGAAAGTGTGGTTGTCGACCTCCATCTTCTTGTCGTTCCCTTGCGGGATGACGCGTTCGTAATCCGGGAAGGTGCCGTCGATCAGCTTCGAGGTCAGCACCACACGCGCCGTCGAAACCCTGATCTTGGATGGCGAGAGCTCGATTCGGACTTCTTCGTCTCCGCCCTCGACGAGCTTCACGAGCTCCGAAACTGTTTTGCGCGGGACGATGACGCCCGGCATGTCCTTGGCGCCTTGCGGCAACGGCAGTTCGGCCTGCGCCAGCCGATGGCCATCGGTCGCCACCGCGCGAAGAGTGGGCTTTCCATCGCTTGCCGCGGCATGGAGATAGATGCCGTTCAGGTAGTAGCGCGTTTCTTCGGTCGAAATGGCGAAGCGCGTCTTGTCGATCAGCCGCTTCAGATCGGCCGGCGTAAGTTGGAAGGAATGGCCGAGATCGTCCACGCTGAGGCTCGGGAAATCGTCTGAAGGCAGCGTTTGCAGCGAGAAACGGGCTTGGCCGCAGGAAATGACCAGCCGGCCCTGATCGCCATCCCGCACAAGCTCGATATCCACCCCATCGGGGAGCTTCCGGACGATGTCGTGGAGCATATGCGCCGGCACGGTGGTCGAGCCGGAGCCTTTCGAACGGCAAGCGACCGTCTCCACGATCTCCATGTCGAGATCGGTAGAGGTGAGCTTCAACTCGTTCTTGTCGGCGGCGAGATGCACATTCGACAGGATCGGGATGGTGTTGCGGCGTTCCACAACGCTCGCCACATGGGCGAGCGCCTTCGTCAGGCTCGGCTTATCGATGGTCAGTTGCATGGGTCAGCCAGCGCGATTTTTGAGGACTGTCCGGCGGCTCCGGCCCGGCGGAAATGCGAGAAACTCTGTCTGAAGGTGACGCGATAGCGGCCAATTTGCAAGTGCGGGGAAGCGACGCCACACCATCGCCAAACCCCCGCTCTAGTCCCGCAACAGCCGCTTCAGAAGCTCCACTTCCTCCCGCAGCTGATTGTCGTCGGACATCAATTGCTCGATCTTCCGGATGGCGTGCAGGACCGTGGTGTGATCGCGGTTCCCGAATCTGCGCCCGATTTCGGGGAGGGAGCGGGCGGTGAGAAGCTTTGCCAGATACATGCCGATCTGCCGCGGCCGCACGATGGAGCGGTTGCGGCGGCCGGAGAGCAAATCGCCCCGGTTGACCCCATAATGTTTCGAGACGGTCCGCAAAATGTCGTCGATCCGTACCCGGCGAGGCTCGGCGCCGCGCATGAGGTCCCGGACAATGTGCTCGGCGATCTCGATGGTAACGGGCTCGTCGGTCAGCTGATAGCTCGCCCGCAGCCGGTGGATCGCCCCTTCGAGCTCGCGGCCGCTTTCGGTGAGCCGCTCCGCGAGGAAACCGAGGACGGTCTCGGAAATCTGCAAGCCCTTCGTCTCGGAGCAAGCCTCGGTGGCACGCTTCGTCAGGATCTTGTGGCGAAGATCGTGGTCCATCGCCCCAATTTCAGCGACGAGACCGCCGCCAAGGCGCGACCGCATGCGCATGTCGAGCTTGTCGAGCTGCGTCGGGGCCCGGTCGGCGGCGACGACGACTTGGCGCCCGCCGTCGATCAGCGAATTGAGGGTATGACAGAATTCCTGCTGGATGGTCGGACCTTGAAGAAATTCCATGTCGTCGATGAGGAGAATATCGATCTTGCGAAGCTTCTCCTTGAAAGCGAGGGCGTCGCGGGCGCGCAACGCCTGTACGAAGCCTGACATGAAGCGCTCCGCGGTGAGGTAGAGGACCTGCGCCTCCGGCTTCCGCTTCTTCACGTCCCACGAGATGGCGTGCAGCAGGTGGGTCTTGCCGAGACCGACATTGCCATGCACGAACAGCGGGTTGAACAGCTGCTGCGGGGTCGAGAAGGCGGTCGCCACCTCCTGTGCCGCGGCATGCGAAAGTCGGTTGGAAACGCCGACAAGAAATGTCGCGAAGGTCAGCCTCGGATCGAGCGGGGAGCCCTCGAAGCCGCCATAGCCGGTGCGCAGCGGCATCGGTACCGAAGCGCGCTCATCGCCGATGGGCTCGGGGCTGAACTTGGCGCGGGGAGCCTCTTTCGCAGGCTCCTGAGTGAAATGCGGCTGCCTGACCTTGAATTCGATGCGCTCGACATCGGGCCATTCGGCCCGCAAGAGCCTGAGGACAAAGTCGTAATAATGCGACCTCAGCCAATTTCGGAGGAAGCGCGTCGCCACCGTCAGGTGGGCGCAGTCTTCATCTACGCGCTCGAGCTCGACGCCTCTAAACCAGCTCGCAAAGACGTCCTCGCCCAGTTCCGCACGTAGCCGGCTTTTGATCCGCCCCCAAACATCGCCAGGGGCGGTAAACTGCTCTCGCTGTGCCACGGTTCTTATATTCCCCATCATTCCCGTTAGCGCCGTTACGCACCGCACGCAGTACTCGAAAGCAGTCTACAAAACCGACGCAAAAATCTTCGACCCGCCCATGGAAGGCCACTTTAACTCTGCAGCCAGGGAAGACCTGCCGCCTTCCAACCCTCCACGGAGCCCCGGTGCCGCTCATCGTCGAGGGGGCCTTCAAACCCACCCGCGACGTTGTGACAGGCACCGTATCCCGCCGAGGCCATTGCCCTTGCCGCAGCCAAGCTGCGGCTACCCGAACGGCAGATAAAATAGAGGTCGTCCCCGAGCTTGACCCCGAGGGCGTTAAGCTCCCCGGCGAGACGCTCGACGAAACGCGGGTCCACGGACTGGTCAGGAAAGGTCTGCCATTCCACGAGCAGCGCCCGCTTGCCGAACGGGCTGAGATCCGGAATTCCGACATAGGTCCATTCGGCGCGCGTGCGGACATCGACCAGCTGGGCGCCAGGCTTCGACTGAAGCCGCTCCCAGGCCGAGGCGACGTCAACATCGTCGACCGAACTGTCTGCGCCGGGTTCGACCAAAGACACGTCCTCTATTGCTGCAACAGCACTTGCAAAGTACAGATTGAGCGTTTGCTACTAAATCTGGGGGTTACGCCTAGTCACCACCCATCCCCGCACACAGGTTACGCTTATACTGTGCACAACATTTCCACCTACCTGAAATAGAAGACAAAACTATTTTGTCCCGGCTAACACCGGGCCGAAACGCTTAATTGTCAGGAGGGGAAACTGCCCCGTTCGGATGGATGAACTATACACAGGGCGCTCGCGCTGATCAAGCGAGGGAGGCGCAGAAATTCCCCAAATTCCAACCTTAAGCGGTTCGTTGAGGGGCCATCCCAACCCTCTGTCCGGCAACGCTGAATCGTCGGACCCTGGGCGCGAGGCGACAACCCCGCCGGTAAATTTTTTTATGGGAGGAAGCTGTGCGAGACGAGCGCGGCGATTGCGGCGCCATGAAACGGTTGAGATACCGTCACCGTTTTGAGACAGGACAGCGGCGCGGACGCGCTTCGCGCGGTGCGGCTGTCACTTCGAAACAACGAACAGGTTTTTTGTTAGGCCTTGGCCATCGCGGCAACGCGCTTTGAAAGGCGCGAAACCTTGCGGGACACCGTCTTTTTATGGACGAGGCCCTTTTGCGCGGTCCGAAGCAGCACCGGCTCGGCGGCCTTCAGGGCCTCCAGCGCGGTCTCGCGATTGCCGGAAGCGATCGCCTCCTCCACCTTCCGCGCAGAGCTCCGCATGCGGGTACGGCGTGTTTTGTTGGCGGCGGTGCGGCGCTCGGTCTGGCGGGCGGCCTTCTTTGCCGATCTCGTATTGGCCATGCTCTCGGATTCCTAGGTTCGGCCAAAGGCGGCCGATAAAGGCACATCTCGCGCCTGATAGAGAAGCGCGGTCTATAGCGAGCGGTTTTGGCAGCGTCAACGCTCGCGTTCTTGCAGTTTTGAGGCCGCCTTCGCCGCATTGACAGTTCGGCCCTCAGATGGCTCTTGATCCCGGCCCATGCCCGGCACCAACAAAGGCGAACGGTAACGATGCGGGTTCTTGTCACCGGCGCCGCCGGCTTTATCGGCTTTCACACGGCAAAAAGGCTGCTCGGGCGCGGCGATGAGGTTGTCGGCCTCGACAACCTCAATCCCTATTACGACGTCTCGCTCAAAGAAGCGCGCCTCAACCAGCTGAAGGCTCTGTCCGGCTTCCGTTTCACTCACGCCGAGCTTGCCGACAAAGAGGCGATGAATGCCGTTTTCGCGGAGGTGAAGCCCGAGCGGGTCATCCACCTCGCGGCCCAGGCGGGTGTCCGCTACTCGCTCGACCACCCTCACGCTTATATCGAGTCGAACATCACCGGCACGCTGCATGTGCTCGAAGGATGCCGCCATCATGGCGTCGAGCACCTCGTCTACGCCTCATCGAGCTCAGTCTATGGCGCCAACCGCAGGCTGCCTTTCACCGTCAGCGACAATGTCGATCATCCCGTCAGCCTTTACGGAGCCACCAAAAAGGCGAACGAGCTGATGGCGCATTCCTATTCGCACCTTTATGGGCTGCCGACGACGGGATTGCGGTTCTTCACCGTTTACGGTCCCTGGGGACGGCCCGACATGTCGCTCTTCTTGTTCACGCGCAACATCCTCGAAGAGCGTCCGATCCAGGTTTTCAGCTTCGGCCATCACGCGCGCGACTTCACCTATATCGACGATGTGGTGGAGGGGGTGGTGCGCACGCTCGACACGGTGGCGACGCCTGAGGCGGGCTGGAACCCCGAAGATCCCGATCCGGCCGGCTCGTCGGCCCCATATAGGATCTACAATATCGGCAATCACCGGCCGGTCGCGCTGCTCGACTACATCTCCCTGATCGAGAAGGAAGTCGGCAAGAAGGCGGCGATGGAAATGTTGCCGCCGCAGCCAGGGGACGTGGCCGAGACCTATGCCGACGTCACGGCGCTGAAGGCTGCCGTCGGCTTCGAGCCGGCCACGCCGATCGAGCTTGGCGTGCAGCGCTTCGTTGCCTGGTATCGCGACTACTATCGGGTGTGACCCGGCCTGAAAAAATCTGCGCCTTTTCGCACTGCACCCGCCGAACCGGAAGCCCCCTGCCGCGTTGATGTGCCAGACAACCCATTGGCAGGGAAAAAACAAATGCTTCTCGTGACTGAAGAGGGCCGGTTCAATATCAGCGAATCGCAAATCCTCTGCGTCGACAGGCGGAATGGCATCGCCGGGCAGCCTTTCGTGACGCTCTATTTGCTGAGCGGTGAGCATATTAGCGGCGTGGTCGAGCCGCGCGAGCCGAGCCTCGAGGACGATCTGCTCGCCGCCTGAGCGTTCCGGCGCTGCCCCCTCAACCTAGAGGCGCGATCCTCCCGCCGGCCGGCGGGCCTAACGGTCCCTGAAGTCAGGCGTCCGCTTATCGATGAAGGCGGCCATCCCTTCTTTCTGATCCTCGGTCGCAAATAGCGAATAGAACTGGCCGCGCTCGAAGCGTGAGCCTTCGGCGAGCGTCGTGGCAAAGCCGCGATTGATCGCCTCCTTGATCATCATGGAAACGTGGCGCGGGAGGCTCGCGATTTTCGCCGCAACGCGCATCGCATCGAAAAGGAGATCGGCGGTCGGCACGACGCGGCTGACGAGCCCGGAGCGCTCCGCCTCGGCGGCATCCATGCGGCGCCCGGTGAGGCAAAGCTCCATCGCCTTTGCCTTGCCGACGGCACGCGGCAGCCTTTGTGTGCCGCCGTTACCGGGCATGATGCCGAGCGTGATTTCCGGTTGACCAAAGCTGGCATTTTCCGCCGCGATGATGAAATCGCAGGCCATGGCGAGTTCGCAGCCGCCGCCAAGCGCATAGCCTGAAACGGCAGCGATGGTGGGCTTCCGGAAGCTGGCGATGCGGTCGAAGGGTGCGAGAAAATCGCTGCCATAGGCTTCCACAAACGACTTTGTGTGCATCTCCTTGATGTCGACGCCGGCGGCAAAGGCCTTTTCGCTGCCGGTGATGACGACACAAGAGATTCCGGAATCGATCTCGAAGCGGTCAAGCGCGCGGTTCAGTTCGGTGATGAGCTGCGTGTTCAGCGCATTCAGCGCTTGTGGCCTGTTGAGCTTGATCAGCCCCACCTTCCCTTCGGTGGTGACGAGGATCGTCTCATAGGCATGTGTGGCTTCGCTTCTGCTCAGTTCCTCGACGAACATGGCGGCGTTCCTTATCGTTGGCAGGTTGGACAATAAAAGGTGGAGCGTCCTCCCTGGACGATGCGGCCGACGGTGCCGCGACAGCCTTTTCTTTTGCAGGCCTTTCCTTCGCGCCCATACACTTTGAAACTGTGCTGAAAGCTGCCGAGTTTGCCGTCCGCCTGAACGTAGTCGCGGAGCGACGAGCCGCCGGCTTTCACCGCTTCGGCGATGACGGCCTTGACCCCGTCTACCAAGCCCTCGGTTTTCTTCGTGGGCTTGCCGGTTGCCGTGGCGATCGTCCCGGCGGGCCGGAGCGGCGAGAGCCCGGCGCGGAATAGGGCCTCGCAAGCATAGATGTTGCCGAGCCCGGCGATCAGCCGCTGGTCGACGAGCGCCGGCTTGATCGGCGCCTTCTTTCCCTTCAACCGGGCGGCAAGCCATTCTGAGGTGAAGGCATCGCTCAAGGGCTCGATGCCGAGGCCCTTGAACAGAGCATGGCTCTCCAGCTCTGCGCCCTGAATAAGGTCCATGTAACCGAAGCGGCGGGCATCGCTGTAGCGGATGTCGGTTCCGTCGGCCAAATGGAAGACGATGTGCTCGTGCTTCGGGAAAGGCGCAGCGTCTGCGGTGGCCTCAGGCGACTCTATCGGGCCGGTCTCATCGTCGAGGGGAAGGTCGATCTCCGGCGCGTTCGGCCGGGCGATGCTGAAGCGGCCCGTCATGCCGAGATGCATGACAAGGACAGCGCCGTCATCGAGCCGCGCCAAGAGATATTTGGCGCGCCGGTCGAGCCCGAGCACTTTCCGGCCGGTCAGCTTCTCGGCGAACCGCTCCGGCAACGGAAAGCGCAGGTCCGGGCGCCGCTGCTCGACGGCGCGAATCCGGTTGCCGACCAGCACGGGGTGAAGCCCCAGCCGCACCGTCTCTACCTCGGGAAGCTCCGGCATCTTCAGCCGTTCCTTCGCATCGCAACAGAAATACGCTGCGGTGCAACAATAGCTTGCTTCCGGGCCATGCGCTATTGTCCGGCGCATGGAGAACCGAGAGGAGCGCGGGCCTAAGGGGCAAACAAGCTTCGGCTTCGCGCCGGTAGCCGAGGAAGCGCGGCAGGCCCGGGTCAACGAGGTCTTTGCCAGCGTCGCCCCCCGCTACGACCTCATGAACGATCTGATGTCGGGGGGCCTGCACCGGCTTTGGAAGGACGATGTCATCGCCTGGCTGGCGCCGCCGAAGGGTAGCGCACCCTATCGGCTCATCGACGTTGCCGGCGGCACCGGGGATCTTGCCTCGCGCTTTCTCGATGTTGCGGGGGAGGGAGGCTCCGCGGTGATCTGCGACATCAGCCCGGAGATGATCAAGGCAGGCCGCGAGCGGCCCTTTCCCGCCAAACGCCCCGCCTTCGTGCAGGCAAATGCGGAAGGACTGCCCTTCGCGTCGAAGAGCTTCGAGGCCTACACGATCGGCTTCGGCATTCGCAATGTCACGCATATCGAGCGGGCGCTCGCCGAGGCCTATCGCGTGCTGAAACCGGGAGGGCGGTTCCTCTGCCTCGAATTCTCGGCAGTCGAGATGCCGATCCTCGACCGCCTCTACGAAACTTACTCCATGAATGTGATCCCAACGCTTGGCGGCGCCGTCGCCGGCGACCAAGCGGCCTATCGCTATTTGGTCGAGAGCATTCGCCGCTTTCCGGATCAGAAGAGCTTCATTTGCCTGATCGAGAAAGCGGGCTTCGAGCGCGTGCGCTACCGTAATGTCACCGGCGGTATCGCCGCGATCCACTCCGGCTGGCGGCTCTGATGGTCAACATTGTACCGAAAATTCCCCCTCACCCGGCTCGAACGCGCCAGGCGCCTTCGAGCCACCCTCTCCCCATCGGGGAGAGGGAATATTGCTGCCTGCAAGACCGTGAAGCGAAGCACTCCAACCCCTCTCCCCTAAGGGGAGAGGGCGGGCGGTTGCGTAGCAACCGGCCGGGTGAGGGGGCTGGCGTCACACATTCTGAGACGGGCAGATGAACGCGATCGCACATATTGCGCGGCTGGCGCGGGCAGGAGCGGTGATCGCCTGGTCGGGCGCGCGCGTTTTCCCGGAAGATTCGAAGCTGCCGCCGCCGCTCGCTCTGTTCGGCCGCATGACGGCTCCGCTCCGCCGCCGGAAAGCGAATGGCGCAGCCGAAGGCAACGCGACCGACGCGATGGCCGGCGAGCCCGCCAATACAGTGAGGCTGTCGGAGGCGCTCACCTCGCTCGGGCCCTCCTACATCAAGCTCGGGCAATTTCTCGCGACCCGAGACGACATCATCGGCCGCGATCTCGCCGCCGACCTTGCCACGTTACAAGACCGTCTGCCGCCCTTCCCGCAAAACGAGGCGCGAAAGACCGTCGAAGACGAGCTTGGCGCGCCAGTCGAGCGGCTCTTCGCCGAGTTCGGCCCTCCGGTCGCCGCCGCGTCCATCGCCCAGGTGCATAAGGTGGCCGTAAGAAAAGAGGACGGAACGCTCAAACCCTTGGCCGTGAAGATCTTGCGGCCCGGCATCGAACGGCGTTTCAATCGCGATCTCGACGCCTATTTCTTCGCCGCCAACATGATCGAGCGGCTGCACGCGCCATCGCGGCGTCTGCGTCCGCGCGCCGTGGTGGATACGCTGGCGAAATCCGTCGCCATCGAAATGGATCTGCGCATGGAGGCGGCCGCCATCTCCGAGATGGCGGAGAATTCGAAGGACGATCCCGGCTTCCGCGTTCCCACTATCGATTGGAGCCGGAGCTCGCGCCGGGTGCTGACGCTCGAATGGATCGACGGCATTCCCATTTCCGACCATGTCGCCTTAAAGGCCCAAGGTCATGATCTGAAAGCGATCGGCGCGCGGCTGATCCAAACCTTTCTCCGCCACGCCATGCGCGACGGCTTTTTCCATGCCGACATGCATCCCGGAAATCTGTTCGTCGATTTGCGCGGCCGCATCGTCGCGGTCGATTTCGGCATCATGGGCCGGCTCGGGATGAAGGAGCGGCGCTTTCTCGCCGAGATCCTGCATGGCTTCATCACCCGCAATTATCGCCGCGTCGCCGAGGTGCATTTCGACGCGGGTTACGTTCCGACGGCGGCATTCGGTCGAGCTTTTCGCTCAGGCCCTCAGGGCCATCGGTGAGCCGATCTTCGACCGTCCCGCCAACGAGATCTCGATGGCGCAGCTGCTCGGGCAATTGCTGCAATATACCGAAGTGTTCGACATGCAGACGAGGCCGGAGCTCTTGCTCCTGCAAAAGACCATGGTCGTGGTCGAGGGCGTTGGCCGGAGCCTCGATCCGGGACTCAATATGTGGGTCGTTGCCGAGCCCGTGGTGAAAGGCTGGATGCAGGACGAGCTCGGCCCCGAGGCTCAGATCGAGGCCGCCGCCGAAGGCGCGGCGTCTGTCGGCAAATTGGTAGGCGAATTTCCGCGGCTGCTCGGCCGAGCGGAGCGGACGGCGGAGGCTTTGTCGGCCATGGCCGAGGAGGGGCTACGGCTTGACGATCACACCGTCGAGCGGCTCGCCGAGGCGCAAAGCCGGCAAAGCCGCGCCAACCGGCTCGCCCTTTGGCTCGGGGCCGTGGCGCTCGCGGTCATTGCGCTGACGCTGCTGTTTTGATTGATTTCCGCGGCCCGCATGGGCGTGTAGCTGTAACAGGGCAGCAGATGAACGGAACCCGCATCCTGCTCGTCGTCGGCGGCGGCATCGCCGCCTATAAGAGCCTCGATCTCGTCCGCCGCTTCAAGGAGCGCGGCGCCAGCGTGCGCGCCATCCTTACACGCGGCGGCGCGGAATTCGTCACGCCTC
Source organism: uncultured Alphaproteobacteria bacterium (assembly GCA_963786425.1). Lineage (GTDB taxonomy): Bacteria > Pseudomonadota > Alphaproteobacteria > Rhizobiales > Methyloligellaceae > Methyloceanibacter. The sequence continues at coordinate 162,020 of CAWAZB010000005.1, forward strand.
TCTCCCTGTCCGTGCTTTGCGAGGAGAAGGTTTTCACCGACCTTTTCGACCTCAAGGACGAGGCCGAGATCGGGCATATACGCCTGTCGCGCGATGCGGATCTCGTGGTGGTGGCGCCGGCGACCGCCGATCTTCTCGCCAAGATGGCGCATGGCCTCGCCGGCGATCTCGCCACGGCCGTGCTGCTTGCCACCGACAAGCCCGTGCTCGCGGCACCGGCGATGAATGTGCGCATGTGGGAGCATGCGGCGACAAGGCGGAACATCGCTCGGCTGCAAGAGGACGGCATTCATATCGTCGGCCCCGGCGAGGGCGAGATGGCTTGCGGCGAATATGGCCTCGGCCGCATGGCCGAGCCGGTGGAGATTGTCGAAGCCGCGGCGGGTCTCTTGAAGGGCGATGGGGCGTCCGGCCTTCGTGTCGTTTCGCGCACGGCGCGCGGGCCTTCGCTCCGCGGCAGGCGGGTGATCGTCACCTCCGGGCCGACGCATGAGCCGATCGATCCCGTGCGCTATCTCGCCAACCGCTCCTCCGGCAAGCAGGGCCACGCGCTTGCGCGCGCGGCCGCTGCGCTCGGCGCCGAAGTGACGCTGGTGACAGGCCCTGTCGCATTGCCGGCACCCGCCGGCGTGAAGGTTGTGAGCGTGGAGACCGGCGAAGAGATGCTTGCCGCGGTGCTGAATGCGCTTCCCGCCGACATCGCCATTTGCGCTGCGGCCGTTGCCGATTGGCGCGCCGAAGCCGAAGCGGCACAGAAGATCAAGAAGCAGGAGGGGGAGAGCGGCACCACGCTCAAGCTTGCGCGCAATCCGGACATTCTGGCGACGCTCTGCTCGCTCGGTGCGAAGCGTCCTCAGCTCGTCATCGGCTTTGCGGCCGAGACCGAGAACCTCATCGCCAATGCGGCGGCGAAACGCGCGGGCAAAGGCGCCGACTGGATCGTCGCCAATGACGTCGGTCCAACCACCGGCATCATGGGCGGCGACCTTACCAAGGTGCATCTCGTCACCCCCGGCGGTGTTGAGGATTGGCCGGAAATGCGAAAAGAGGAAGTGGCCGAGCTCCTGCTCGCGCGCGCCGGCGAAACGCTCACAAAGCTCCGGCCCGCCGCCGAATGACGGGCGAGAGAGGCGTGATCGCGCGCATCCTTCGGCTGCCGCATGGCGAGGGTCTCGAACTTCCAGCCTATCAATCCCCGCTCGCCGCCGGCCTCGATCTGGTCGCCGCGGTTTCCGATGAGGCGCCGCTCGAGCTGCTGCCGGGCGCGCGAGCGCTCGTGCCCACCGGCTTTATCCTCGAGCTTCCTCCCGGCCATGAGGGGCAGGTGCGGCCCCGCTCGGGCCTCGCGCTGAAGCATGGGATTACGCTCCTCAACAGCCCGGGCACCATCGACGCCGATTATCGCGGCGAGGTGAAGGTGCTGCTCGTGAATCTCGGCGCCGACACCTTCACCGTCAGCCGGGGCTTGCGCATCGCCCAGCTCGTCATCGCTCCCATCCAGCAGGTGCGCATCGAACTTGCCGCCGACCTCGGCGCGACGGAGCGTGGCTCTGGTGGGTTTGGCTCCACGGGGTAGCATGACCTCACCCTCACCCGTCTCGCGGACAAGTCCGCGAGACACCCTCTCCCATCGAGGGAGAGGGTTTCATGGCAGCTTCGATCCAAACCCTCTCCCCTTGCGGGAGAGGGTGGCTGGTTGCCTGAGGCAACCAGCCGGGTGAGGGGGGCGACTGTTTCACTCCTCACGCGCAGAATGTCCGTTTCCGGCTTTCGCCGGAATGACATGCCTGTCGGTGGAAGCCCGGAAGGAGATGGCATAGATATGCACTATGCTTGAGCCTGAGGAGATCGAGCGCTACCGGCGTCAGCTGGTGCTGAAGGAGATCGGCGGCGAAGGCCAGCAAAGGCTGAAAGCCTCGCGCGTGCTCGTGGTGGGCGCCGGCGGGCTTGGCTCGCCGATGCTTTTGTACCTTGCTGCGGCGGGCGTCGGCACCATCGGCATCATCGATGACGACCGCGTCTCTCTCGACAATCTGCAGCGGCAGATCGTCCACGATACGGAAAGCGTCGACAGGTCGAAGACGCGGAGCGCCGCAGCCGCCATCGAGAGATTGAATCCGCATGTCGAGACGCGGCTCTATTCGACGCGTCTCGTCGCCGAGAACGCACTCGATATCGTCTCGCAATATGACCTCGTCGCCGATGGCTCCGACAATTTTGCCACGCGCTACCTCGTCAACGATGCCTGCTTTTTTGCGAAGCGGCCGTTGATCTCGGCGGCGGTCGGCCCCTTCGACGGCTATGTCACCACCTTCCGTGCTTTCGAGAGGCACGCCGAGGGACGGCCGCAGCCGTCCTATCGCTGCCTGTTTCCGGAGCCGCCGCCGCCCGGCACGGTTGCTCCTTGCTCGGAAGCCGGGATTCTCGGCGCCGTCGCCGGCGTGATCGGCACGCTCGCCGCGGTCGAAGTGGTGAAGGAGCTGTTGCGCCTTGGCGAAGGCCTCGTCGGAAGGCTGCTCATTTACGACGCGTTGCCCGCGCGCTTCCGGCTCATCGACTATGCTTTCGACCCGGACAATCCCCTGAACGGGACGACGCCGAGGTTCCGGGATCTCTCCCATCACCGCGCCGAGCCGGCGCTGGCAGATGCAGGGGTTTAGGCCGCTCGCCGGAGAAGAGACACATGCCCACCAAAACTCTGACGACCCAATGCTGCATTGCCGGCGGCGGACCGGCCGGCATGATGCTCGGCTTCCTCCTCGCCCGCGCCGGCATCGATGTGGTGGTGCTGGAAAAGCACGCCGATTTCTTGCGCGATTTTCGTGGCGATACGATCCACCCCTCGACGCTGGAGGTAATGGCGGAGCTTGGCCTCTTGGAGCAGTTTCTCGCGCTTCCGCATCAGAAGGTGCAAGAGCTAGCCGGCGAGATCGGCGGCGAGCGCGTCGTGCTTGCCGATTTCTCGCATCTGCCGGTTCGCTGTCCCTACATCGCCTTCATGCCGCAATGGGATTTCCTCGATTTTCTCGCCGATCAAGGGCGTCTCTATCCCGGCTTTCATCTCCACATGCAGGCCGAAGCGACGGATTTCGTGAAGGACGGCGAGACGGTCACGGGCGTGAGGGTGAGGGTTCCGGACGGAGAGATGGAGGTGAAAGCCGATCTCGTGGTCGCCGCCGACGGCCGCAATTCGCGGCTGCGCGACCTTGCCGGCCTGGAGGTCGAGGATCTCGGCGCGCCGATCGACGTGTTGTGGATGCGCCTTTCGAAGAAGCCGGGAGATGGAAGCCAGGCCCTCGGACGCATCGAGGCCGGCCGTTTCTTCGTCATGCTCGACCGCGGCGATTATTGGCAATGCGCCTATGTCATCCCGAAAGGCGGCATCGCCGAGGTGCAGAAAAAGGGCCTTCCAGCTTTTCGTCAGAGCATCGTGGAGATCAATCCCGCGCTCGCCGATCGTGTGGCGGAGATCGCCTCTTGGGATGACGTTAGCTTACTGACCGTGCGCGTCGATCGGCTGCGCGATTGGTGTAAGCCTGGGCTGCTGGTGATCGGGGATGCTGCACACGCCATGTCGCCGGTCGGCGGGGTGGGCATCAATCTCGCCATTCAGGATGCCGTTGCCACCGCCAATATTCTTGCCGAGCCTCTCAAGCAGGGACCGGTCCCGCTCGACATCTTACGCAAAGTCCAGCGCCGGCGCGAATGGCCGACGAAGATGACGCAGTCTTTTCAGATCCTGGCGCAGAACCGGTTCGTCTATCCGGCGCTCCGATCGACGACACGATTTCGGCCGCCATTCTTCGCCAAAGCCCTTACGCGTTTCCCTTGGCTCCGCCGGATTCCGGCGCGGCTGGTCGGCATGGGCTTCCGCCCCGAGCATGTGTCCGACGCAATCCGCCGCGCGTGATCAGAACATCGCCGGGTGCACGCGGTCCGGTGGGGCGTGGCCGTCGAAGAAGGTCTTGATGTTGATGATGACCTTCTCGCCCATATCGACGCGGCCCTCGAGCGTGGCGGAGCCCATATGCGGCAGCACGACGACCTTGTCGCTCTTCAACAGCTTCGGATTGACCGCGGGCTCGTGCTCGAACACGTCGAGGCCTGCGCCGGCAAGCTGGCCGCTCTCGATCATGCGCGCGAGCGCGTTCTCGTCGATCACCTCGCCGCGCGCGGTGTTGACCACATAAGCGCTCGGCTTCAGGAGCGCGAGGCGCCGTGCCGAAAGCAGATGATACGTCGCCGGCGTGTGCGGGCAATTCACCGAGATGATGTCCATGCGGGCCAGCATCTGGTCGAGGCTGTCCCAATAGGTCGCCTCCAGCGACCGCTCGATCTCGGCCGCGACGCGGCGCCGGTTGTGATAATGGACCTGCAGGCCGAAGGCGCGCGCACGCCGAGCGACCGCCTGGCCGATGCGCCCCATGCCGACGATGCCGAGCCGCTTTCCATAGATGCGATGGCCGAGCATCCAGGTCGGCGACCAGCCGTGCCATTCGCTGTTGCCGGCCTTGAGGAGAACGGCGCCCTCGGTCAGCCGGCGCGGCACCGCAAGCAGCAGCGCCATGGTCATGTCGGCCGTGTCCTCGGTCAGCACGCCCGGCGTGTTGGTAACGATGATGTTGCGATTGCGCGCTGTTTCGAGGTCGATATTGTCGACGCCGGTTCCGAACTGGGCGATCAGCTTCAATTGCGGTCCGGCCTGGCTCAAGGCGCCGCGATCGATGCGGTCGGTGACGGTCGGTACGAGGACGGTCGCGGTTTTGAGGGCCTGGATCAGCTCTTCACGGCTGAAAGGCTTATCTTCAAGATTGAGCTGCGCGTCGAATAATTCGCGTAAGCGCGTCTCCACCACATCGGGGAGCTTGCGCGTGACGATAACGGTGGAGCGTTCGGAGTCCATTATCTTTCCCAGTTTAGGATGCCCGAGGGTAGGAGGGACCCCCAGCAGGCGCGTATAGGGCCCGGAAATAGAGGGCCGCGCACGCCTTGTCTAACAGAAGCGGCACCGGGAGATAAGCGTCATCTTGGCGCGATGAGGACGAATCATTTCGCCGGGGCAATGGCCTATGCCTCCCGGCGGGTAAGGTCTGGAGAGAAGAATGTGGCATCGGGCGGGGCTGACGATCGCATTTGGCGCGGGGCTTTTCTTTGGCCTTGCCTCGCCGGGTCATTCGCAAGGCCTCGAAGAGGGCGCGACAGCAAAGCTCGGCAAGCGCAACAGCCTGCCGGTCCCCCGTTTCGTGAGCCTCAAATCCAATAAGGTTAACGTGCGGAAAGGGCCAAGCGCCGATCAAGCCATCGTCTGGGTGTTCAACCGTGCCGGCTTGCCGGTGGAGATCATCGCCGAATCCGAGAATTGGCGGCGGGTTCGCGACAGCGAGGGTGCCGATGGCTGGGTGTTTCACAGCCTGTTAAGCGGCCGCCGCACCGTGCTCATCGCTCCTTGGTCGAAGGGCAAGGAAAGCGTGCCGCTTTACAACCGGCGATCGGCGCAGTCGGGAGCGAGCGCGAAGCTCGAATCGAACGTCCTCGGCAACGTGCTCTCTTGCGACGGCGAATGGTGCGAATTGTCGATCGACGACGTGTCCGGCTACGTGCAGCAGGATAAGCTTTGGGGCGTCTATCGGGACGAGTTGGTGAAATAGGAGAACGGCTTAGCGCCGGCGCGTATCGACCAAGCGCACGAGGACATCGACGCGGGAGACGGCCATGCCCTCCGGAGCCTTCGGAATTCCCTCGATGCGAATGCCGCCGGTCTCGATATCCATCAGCTTGCCGGTGTCTTCGCAGAAGAAATGATAGTGGTTCGACGTATTGGTGTCGAAATAGGCCTTAGCGCCTTCGACCGCGACTTCCCGCAATAGCCCGACTTGCGTGAATTGGTGCAGGGTATTGTAGACGGTGGCGAGCGAGACCGGCACGTTCTGGCTCAGCGCTTCCTCATGCAGCAATTCGGCCGAGACATGCCGGTCGCCGCCTTCGAAAAGGAGACGTGCCAGCGAGACGCGCTGCCGGGTGGGTCTTAGGCCCGCCGCCCGCAGCCGCTCTGCGATGTCTTGGTTCGTGGTGGGATGCGCCATGTCACCGCAATATATGGGGAAGATCATGGGCCTGCAACGACCGCACCGGCGGGAACCTGCGGCAAGGTCCGGCAGGCCGAAAGGCCCGAATCGCCTGTTTCTGGAAGAGCGACACCGTCTGTGATAGGAAACGGCCGGCGCCGATCGGGCGAGCCAGCGGCATGGAAAGGTGATTATGACGAAGCAGGTCCAGTTCAGTTATGAGGATTTGCTTGCCTGCGCGCGCGGCGAGCTATTCGGGCCCGGCAACGCGAAACTGCCGCTGCCGCCGATGCTGATGTTCGATCGCATTTCGCAGGTGGAGGAGAAAGGCGGCGAGCATGGCCATGGCCGTATTGTCGCCGAGCTCGATGTGAGGCCTGATCTGTGGTTCTTTCCCTGCCACTTCAAGGACGACCCGGTCATGCCCGGATGCCTCGGCCTCGACGCGCTATGGCAGCTGCTCGGCTTCTTTCTCGGCTGGCTCGGCGCTCCCGGCAAGGGCCGCGCGCTCAGCGTCGGCGAGGTGAAATTCACAGGCATGGTGCTGCCGACCATGGCTAAGCTTGAATATATCGTCGAGCTAAAGCGCGTGATCCGGCGGAAATTCACGCTCGGCACCGGCGATGGATACCTGAAAGCCGACGGCGAGACGATTTACACGGCGAAGGATTTGCGCGTTGGCCTGTTTCAGGCCGATGACACGGCTGTCGCAGGCGCCTGACGCCCGCAGAACGATAACCCCCGCGCCATCAGACGACATGGCGCGAGATTAAGGACTGGCTATGAGACGTGTGGTTGTGACCGGCATGGGCATCGTTTCGCCCATTGGCAACAACGCGCAGGAGGTGCTCGCCTCACTGCGCGAGGGGAAGTCCGGCCTCGTAAAGGCCGACACCTACGCCGAGCTCGGTTTCCGCTGCCAGGTGCATGGCCAACCGAGGGCCGATTGGGAACAGATGATCGACCGGAAGGTGCGCCGCTTCATGGGATCCGGCGCCGCCTGGAACTATATCGCCATGGAGCAGGCGATCCGCGACGCCGGGCTCGAGGAGGGCGATGTCTCGAATGAGCGCACCGGCCTGATCATGGGCTCGGGCGGCCCCTCGACGAGGGCCATCGTTCAATCCGCCGACACCACGCGTTCGAAAGGGCCGAAGAAAGTGGGGCCTTTCGAGGTGCCGAAGGCGATGTCGTCCACGAATTCCGCCACCCTGTCGACGCCTTATCACATCAAAGGCGCGAGCTATTCCATCTCATCGGCCTGCTCCACCTCGGCACATTGCATCGGCAATGGCGGCGAGCTGATCCAATGGGGCAAACAGGACATTGTCTTCGCCGGCGGAGGCGAGGAGCTGGACTGGACGCTGTCGGTCCTCTTCGACTCCATGAACGCCATGTCTTCCGATTTCAACGACACGCCGGAGAAAGCGAGCCGCGCTTATGACGCCGCGCGCGACGGCTTTGTCATCGCCGGCGGTGCCGGCGTCGTGGTTCTGGAGGAGCTCGAGCATGCGCGCGCCCGCGGCGCCAAGATCTATGCCGAGCTCACCGGTTACGGCGCGACCTCGGACGGCTACGACATGGTGCAGCCTTCCGGCGAGGGCGCGGTCCGCTGCATGCGCATGGCGCTCGACGGGTCCGCTGCCGGCGAGATCGATTACATCAACCCGCACGCCACCTCGACGCCCATCGGCGACATCAAGGAGATCGAAGCGATCCGCGCGGTGTTCGGCGACAAGGCGCCGCCGATCAGCGCGACCAAATCACTGACCGGCCATTCGCTTGGCGCTGCCGGCGTGCATGAAGCGATCTATTCGCTGCTGATGATGAATAACGGCTTTGTCTGCGAATCCGCCAATATCGAGACCATCGATCCGGCCGTCGCCGACATGCCGATTGCCCGGAAGCGCATAGACAATGTCGAGATCAACAGCGTGATGTCCAACAGCTTCGGCTTCGGTGGCACGAACGCGACGCTGGTGTTCCGCCGCTACGACGGAACGAGATAGGAGCGACGGTTGCGTCCAAGAACAGAGTACGGATCATGACAACAACAAGAGATATCGCGGTGCCGGGCCCGCTGCTGGCGGGAAAAAGAGGCTTGGTGATGGGTGTCGCCAATGAGCGTTCCATCGCCTGGGGCATCGCGCGCGTGCTGCACGGCCAGGGCGCCGAGCTCGCCTTTTCCTATCAGGGCGGGGCTTTCGGCCGACGCGCCGTTCCGCTTGCCGAATCGATCGGGGCGAAAATCATCGAAGAGGCTGATGTCGAGGATCTCGACAGCGTCAAACGCGTCTTCGAGGCGATCCGAAAGAAATGGGGTTCGCTCGATTTCGTCGTGCACGCGCTCGCCTTCTCCGATCGCAACGAGCTGAAGGGGCATTATTGCGATACGACGCGCGCCAATTTCACCCACACGATGGTGATCTCCTGTTTCTCCTTCACCGAGATCTGCAAGCTCGCTTCCGAGCTGATGCCGAATGGGGGCTCGCTGCTCACCTTGACCTATGGTGGCTCGACACGGGTCGTTCCCTGCTACAACGTCATGGGCGTGGCCAAGGCGGCGCTGGAAGCCAGCGTCCGCTATCTCGCTTCGGATTTCGGCCCGCAGGGCATCAGGGTGAACGCGCTCTCCGCCGGTCCGATGCGCACCCTTGCCGGCGCCGGCATCTCCGACGCGCGCACTCTGTTCCATTTCCAGCAGCAGAATTCACCGATGCGCCGCTCGCCGCATCTCGACGAGGTCGGTGGCGCGGCGCTTTATCTCCTCTCCGATCTGTCTGGCGCGGTGACGGGAGAAGTGCATTTTGTCGATTGCGGCTATTCGACCATTGCCATGCCGCACCTGGATAATCTGAAAGCGCTGGAGAAGGAAAAGAGCGAGCGGCCTGAGCGGGAGCAAGAGGTCGAACGCGAGAAACCTCCGCGCGAGGCTGCGCAGTAATAAGCGATCGCTGCCTTTGGAAAGGGCATTGAAATGGCCGAGTTGGTTGTCCTTTACTGCCTGCTGTCGGACCCGAAGAATTGCACCGAGAAAGTCGTGCCGAATTCGAACGCCGATGACGTCGTGGTCTGTTTGAGGTCGGCGGGCGACAAGGCCACCGATTGGCAGAAAACGAACAATCAATATTTCATCATCGGCTGGCGCTGCAGAAAGAAGTAGGCGCCCCGTCAACTGCCTTTGCGAGACCAAAAAAAATGCCCGGCAAGAGCCGGGCATTTCAGATTGAAGCGATCGGTATTGAGGCCGCTTAGCTCGCCTCAGCCTTTTGCAATTCGGCGCCGGTTTCCTGGTCGACGATTTTCATCGACAATCTCACCTTGCCCCGATCGTCGAAACCGAGCAGCTTCACCCAGACCATATCGCCTTCCTTGACGACGTCCGTCACCGCCTTCGGCCGCCCATCGGACAGCTGCGAGATGTGCACGAGGCCGTCCTTGGCGCCGAAGAAATTCACGAAGGCGCCGAACTCCATCACTTTCACCACCTTGCCGCGATAGATCTCGCCGACCTCGGGCTCGGCGGCGATCCCCTTGATGCGGGCAATGGCGCCGCGGATCGACTCGGCATTGGCGGAGGCGATCTTGACGGTGCCGTCGTCGGAGATGTCGATCTTGGCGCCGGTCTCCTCGACGATGCCGCGGATGACGGAGCCGCCCGAGCCGATGACCTCGCGGATCTTGTCGGTCGGGATGTGGATCGTCTCGATGCGCGGCGCATGCTCACCAAGCTCGGGACGAGCGGTGTTCAGCGCCTTGTTCATCTCGCCGAGGATGTGCAGACGTCCCTCGCGGGCCTGGTCGAGGGCGACCTTCATGATCTCCTCGGTGATGCCCGTGATCTTGATGTCCATCTGTAGCGAGGTGACGCCGTCAGACGTGCCGGCCACCTTGAAGTCCATGTCGCCGAGATGGTCCTCATCGCCGAGGATGTCGGAGAGGACGGCGAAATTGTCGCCCTCCTTGATCAGGCCCATGGCGATGCCGGCTACCGGACGTCGCAAGGGAACGCCGCCATCCATCAGCGCGAGCGACGTGCCGCAGACGGTGGCCATGGAGGAGGAGCCGTTCGACTCGGTGATCTCAGACACGACGCGGATCGTATAAGGGAAGCTCTCGCGGTCCGGCAGCACCGGCCGGATCGCCCGCCAAGCCAACTTGCCGTGGCCGATCTCTCTGCGTCCGGGCGAGCCCATGCGTCCTGCTTCGCCCACCGAGTAGGGCGGGAAATTGTAGTGGAGCAGGAAGGTCTCCTTATAGGTCCCCTCCAGCGCGTCGATATATTGCTCATCCTCGCCCGTCCCGAGCGTCGTCACCACGATCGCCTGCGTCTCGCCGCGGGTGAAGAGCGCGCTGCCATGCGTGCGCGGCAGGATGCCCACCTCGCAATCGATGGGACGCACGGTGGTGAGATCGCGGCCGTCGATGCGGCGGCTGGTGGTGAGAATGTTGGAGCGGACCACGTCCTTCTCGAGATCCTTGAAGGCGGAGGATAGCTTCGAAACCGAGGCTGGGTCTTCTCCTTCGGGCACAAGCGAGACAATCGCCCGTTCCTTGACTGACTTGACCTTGTCGCGGCGGTCCTGCTTGCCCGCGATCTTATAGGCATCGCGGAGATCGGCTTCGGCGACGAGGCGGATCTTCGCCAAAAGCTCGGCGCCGCTCTCATCGGTTTTGAGCTCCCAAGGCTCCTTGGCAGCGTGCTCGGCGAGCTTCACGATCGCTTCGATGATCGGCTGAAAATTCCGGTGTCCGAACATGACCGCGCCAAGCATCAGCTCCTCGGGAAGCTCTTTCGCCTCCGATTCGACCATCAGCACGGCGCTCGTCGTCCCGGCGACGACCAAGTCGAGGGCGCTCTCCTTCATCTGATCGATGCTCGGATTGAGCACGTACTGCCCGTCCACATAGCCGACCCTCGCGGCCCCGATCGGTCCCCGGAACGGGATGCCGGAAAGCGTGAGTGCCGCGGAGGTCGCCACCAGGGCGACGATGTCGGGATCGTTCTCCATGTCGTGGGAGAGCACGGTCGCGACGATCTGCGTCTCGTTGCGAAAGCCGTCGACGAAGAGCGGGCGGATCGGCCGGTCGATGAGGCGCGAGGTCAGCGTTTCCTTTTCGGTCGGACGGCCTTCGCGCTTGAAATAGCCGCCGGGGATCTTGCCGGCGGCGTAGGTTTTTTCCTGGTAGTTGACGGTCAGCGGGAAGAAGTCGATGCCGGGGCGCGGCTCCTTCATGGCGACGGCGGTGGCGAGCACGCTCGTACCGCCATATTGAGCAAGGACGGCGCCGTCGGCCTGACGGGCGATGCGCCCGGTCTCGAGCCTCAAGGGGCGACCGCCCCATTCGATTTCAACTGTGTGCTTGGAAAACATGAGCGGATCTCAACAGGCAGGGAGAGGTTGCGCCCGAGCAGGCTCCCTGATGCGAAGGCTCGGGTCGTTCATGGAATTGATCAGGCCTTTAGGCCGACAACATGCGTCTCGCATTAGCGGCGGATGCCAAGGCGGTTGATGAGCTTCTGATAGCGATCGCCATCACTGGCCTTGACGTAGTCGAGCAGCCGGCGGCGCTGGCTGACGAGTTTCAGCAAACCGCGCCGCGAATGGTTGTCTTTTTTGTGGGTTTTGAAGTGGTCGGTAAGATTGGCAATTCTCTCGGTGAGGATCGCCACTTGCACTTCCGGCGAACCGGTGTCGCCTTCCTTCGTCGCATAGTCCGAAATAAGTTCTTGCTTGCGCACAGCGCTAATCGACATCGGGTTCTCCTGATTTTCGCGAGGTCCGGCCGCTAAAGATTGAAGACGCGGGTCGGGCGCAATTCGCCTTGGTTGATCTCACCAACCGCCACGAGAATTCCCCGCGACGTGGCGTAAGCTGGCCCGTTGAGAATGGGTGCATCCCGGCCTTTGATCAGCACGGGTTGACCTCTCTTGAGCCTGGCCGCGTCTTGCCCGCTGATGGCGAGCGCCGGGATGTCGTCCAGCGCTGTCTCCACGGGCCGTAAAAGGCGCAAAAGCGCCTCGCGGCCGGCGGCACTATGTCTGATCTCATCGAGCATTGCTAGGGGGGTCGCGGCCTCCGCGGCAAAGGCGCCGACCCTCGTCCGACGCAGGGATTTCACGTGTCCGAAGGTGCCGAGCGCCTGGCCGAGGTCCCGGGCAAGCGCCCTGACATAGGTCCCCTTTCCGCATTCGGCCTCGAGCGTGACGCTTTCCGCATCCGGCACGTCGATGAGCCGGAGAGCGCCGATAAAGGCCTCGCGCGGGGCAAGTTCAAAGTCCCGCTCCTCGCGGGCAAGGTCGTAAGCGCGCTCCCCGGCGACTTTCAGTGCCGAGAAGCGGGGGGGAATCTGCGTGATATTGCCGGTGAGGGCGGGCAGCGCAGCTTCGATCTCCTCCGTCGACGGGATGCGGCCGCCCTCGGCCGTGACCTTGCCGTCGGCATCGTCGCTGTCGGTCGCGACCCCGAAACGGACCTCGAAGCGGTAGGTCTTGGTGCCGTCCACCGCGAAGGGCACCGTTTTCGTGGCTTCACCGAAGGCGATCGGCAGAACGCCGGTTGCAAGCGGATCGAGGGTGCCGGCGTGACCGGCCTTCGCCGCATCGAAGAGATGACGGGCGCGGTTGACGGCCTGCGTCGACGTTATTCCTTGCGGCTTGTCGAGGACGAGCCAGCCGTGAATTGGCGCGCCTTTTCGCCGTCCCACTTCGTCTATCCCCCCTCCGAAAGCGCGCCGCCGGCCCGAGGGCTGCTTGGCGCGGAAGATCAATCCTCGCCGTCGAGATCGCGCCGAACCTCGGGCGATGCGAGCAACTCGTCGATGCGGCGCGATGCCTCGAAGGAGGCATCGAGCTTGAACCGGATCTCAGGCATGAATTTGAGGTTCACCTTGCGCGCCAGCTCCCCGCGCAGGAAGCGCTTATGCTGGTCGAGATGGGCCACCGCCTCCGCCGCGCCCTCACCCCCAAGCGGCATCACGAAGGCCGTGGCCAGTTTTAGATCCGGGCTCATGCGAACTTCGGAGACTGTCAGCGAGGCAGCGTTGACGACGTCGTCAGCAATTTCTCCGCGCGCAAAGATCTCGGCAAGCGCATGCCGGATCAGCTCGCCGACTTTCAGTTGGCGCTGCGACGGCCCTTTCTCTCTCCGGGAGTCGGTCATGAATTCAGCCTGATGCGGCGGTTGCCTGAAGTCTCACGCCGCTCAAGACGCAAGCTGATGCGTCCCTGAAGGGCGGCGCGGCACTTCGGCCATGAGAGTTTCTGTTACAGCGAGCGCTTGACCTGCTCGACCTGGAAGCACTCGATCATGTCGCCTTGCCGCATGTCCTGATAATTCTCAAAGGCCATGCCGCATTCCTGGCCGGCGATCACTTCGCGCACTTCGTCTTTGAAGCGCTTGAGGGTGGAAAGCTTGCCTTCGTGGATGACGACGTTGTCGCGGATCAGCCGCACATGCGCGCCGCGCTCCACCTTGCCTTCGGTGACGCGGCAGCCGGCGACCTTGCCGACCTTGGTAATGGCGAAAACTTCGAGGATCTCAGCATTGCCGAGGAACGTCTCGCGCATCGTCGGCGCGAGCAGGCCGGACATCGCCAGTTTTACGTCGTCGACGAGATCGTAGATGACAGCGTAATAGCGGATCTCGACGCCTTCGCGTTCCGCTGCGTCACGTGCTTGAGAATTGGCTCGGACGTTGAAGCCGAGGAGCACCGCGCCTGAGGTGGACGCAAGTCCTACATCGGATTCGGTGATGCCGCCGACGCCGGCATGGATGATGCGAGCGCGGACTTCGTCCGTTCCGAGCTTATCGAGCGCGGACACGATTGCTTCGACCGAGCCCTGCACATCACCTTTCACGAGCAGCGTGAACTCCTTGGTGCCGGAGGCTTTCAGCTGATTCATCATCTGCTCGAGCGATCCGCGCTGGCCGGCAACCGCCTGGCGCTTGCGGCGCTCGCGCTGACGATAGTTGGTGATCTCACGCGCCCGGGCCTCGTTCTCGACCACGGCGAATTGGTCGCCGGCCTCGGGCGCTGAATCGAAGCCGAGAACCTCGACCGGGACCGAGGGACCGGCGCTCTTCACCTGCTCGCCGAGATCGTTGATGAGCGCCCGCACGCGGCCCCAGGCGGAGCCCGCGACGATCAGATCGCCGAGATTGAGGCTGCCGCGCTGAATGAGCGCCGTGCCGACGGGACCGCGGCCCCGCTCGAGCTTCGCCTCGACGATCACGCCTTCGGCGGGGCGGTCGGGATTGGCCCTAAGCTCCAACACCTCGGCCTGCAGCAGAATGGCTTCGAGCAGCCGCTCGAGGCCGGTCTTCTTCAGCGCCGACACCTCGATCTCCAAAGTGTCACCGCCGAGGCTTTCGACGACGATCTCGTGGCTGAGGAGCTCGGTGCGGACGCGCTGCGGGTCGGCGCCTTGCTTGTCGATCTTGTTGATGGCGACGATGAGCGGAACCGCTGCCGCCTTCGCGTGATTGATGGCCTCGACCGTCTGCGGCTTGACGCCGTCATCGGCCGCGACGACCAGCACGACAATGTCGGTCACCTTGGCGCCGCGGGCGCGCATGGCGGTAAACGCCGCGTGACCTGGAGTATCGATGAAGGTGACCGTCTGACCGCCAGGCGTCTCGACCTGATAGGCCCCGATATGCTGGGTGATGCCGCCGGCCTCTTGGCTCACGACGTTCGTCGCGCGGATGGCGTCGAGAAGCGAGGTCTTGCCATGGTCGACGTGACCCATGATGGTGACGACCGCCGCACGAGGCTGTACGTCGTCGGCGCTGTCCTCGCCGCCGATGAAACCTTCCTCGACATCCGCCTCCGACACGCGGCGCGCCAGATGGCCGAATTCCTCGGCGATGATCTGGGCGGTGTCGCCATCGAGAACGTCGGTGATTTTACGCATCTCGCCGTCTTTCATCAGAAATTTGATGACATCGACGCCGCGCTCGGCCATGCGATTGGCGAGCTCCTGGATGGTGATCGCTTCCGGGATGACGACTTCGCGCTGAATCTTCTGCTGCCCTTGCGGCGCGACTTGCTTCTTCTGCCGCTCGCGGTGGCGCTTCAGCGAAGCAAGGCTGCGCTGGCGCTGCTCCTCGTCGAGGGCATTCGTGATTGTGAGCCTGCCGCGCACGCGCTCCTCGCCGCGACGCGGAGCAACAGTTCGCTCTTTCTTGTGGCGCGCGTCGGCTGTGCGGGGGGCCTCCTCCTCTTCCGCAGGTTTCGTCGGAAGGTGCTTGCGCGCGGTCTCTTCGCCCTTGCGGCGGGCCTCGGTATCGGCGTCGCGGCGCTCTTCTTCCTTCTTTTGACGTTCCTGCGCCTCTTGCTGCTCGCGCTCGCGCTCGCCATCGGTCACTTCACGGCGCTCGGCATCGACACGGGCACGCTCGCGCTCATCCGCATCGCGCACGCGAGAATCCTGCAACGCCTTTAAGCGTGCGTCCTTTTCCTCATCGGAAAGGGCGCGCAAAACCACGCCCGAGCGGCGCTGCTCGGCGCTCTGATCCCGCCCGCGGGCCGGAGTTTCCAGGGCTTGAGTGTTTGCCGCCTTGGGAGCTGCTTCCTCCGCGGCTTGCGCGGAAGACGTCCCGCCGACGGCACGGCGCTTCTTCTTTTCGACCAATACGGACTTTGAGCGCCCGTGGCTGAAGCTCTGCCGCACATGGCCGCTTTCGACCGTGCGCCGCAGATTCAGCGTCATTTTTTTAGGACCGCGTGTGGTCTTGTCCTCAGTCTCGTTGATTTCGCTCATTCCCTGTCCGTAGCTGATCCAGTTCGATTGACAAAGGCGCGTCGCTTCCGCGGTAGCGGTCGAGGCGCGAGACAGCGGCTAGAAATCTTGCAGCCGCTCCACCCTGGATCACGGCTGCATGTATCACATTTGAGCGCCCGGATGCCAAACCCAATTCGTCGGACGAAAATAGGGTTATCGCCGGGGCCGCCTTGCTGCCCGATTTGGCGCGCAATTTCGCATCCAGCTTACGGCAGCCATCGGCAGCGGCGTCGCTCGCATGGATGAGCGCCAGAACGCGGCCTTTGGCGACGGCTTCCTCGATTTTGGCGGTGCCGAACACCGCCTCTCCGGCCTTGTTGGCGAGAGCGAGAGCGGAAAGCGCTGTTTCCTGCAAGAGCAGGTCCACCCGGTCAGCAATGTCCGCCGGGGTGCGAATTTCGGCCTTCAGGCTTCTTGCAAAGGCATTGCGCTTCGCCGCATCCGCCACGGCAGTCTTACGCGCCTCGATCCAGACGCCGCGGCCGGGAAGGCGCTCTTTAAGGTCGGGGACAAGCTCTCCGTCCGGACCGCGGACGAAGCGGATCAAATCCTCTTTCGGCAGGCTCTTGCGGCTCAGCGCGCAGCGGCGGCTGCCGTCGCCGGCAGCAATTTCATCCTCCGCGGTTTCGATAAGCGCCTGCCGCAATCTAAGTGCCTTCCATTGTCATAGGCGACGCTCATGACCGAGCGTCACCTTCCTCCTCGGTGCCCTCGGGGGCAGTCCCGTCGTCGCCTTCCTCCTCGGTGCCCTCGGGGGCAGTCCCGTCGTCGCCGTCGTCCCCTTCGGCTTCGACTTCCTCGACTTCGACTTCCTCCGCGACGGGCTCTTCGATCCACCCGGCTTTGACACGGGCGGCGAGGATCATCTGCTCGGCCTCGGCCCGCCCGATGCTGAAAGCATCGAGAAAGCCGTCATGATGAATGGATTCCTTGTCCTTGCGCTCGTTCCAGCCGATGAGATCGTCGGTCGCGCAATCGGCCAGATCTTCGACGGTCTTCACGCCGTTCTCGCCGAGCGCCACGAGCATGGCCGTGGTCAGGCTTGGGAGGACGGCGACGTCGTCGCTGACGCCGAGCTCTTTCCGCTTCGCATCCTGCTCCGCCTCGATCTTTTCGAGATGCTCGCGGGCGCGATCCTGAATCTCGGCGGCAGTGTTCTCGTCGAAGCCTTCGATCGATGCGATTTCCGACGCTTCCACAAAGGCCACTTCTTCGACCGAGCTGAAGCCTTCGGAGGCCAGCAGCTGGGCGATCACTTCGTCGACATCGAGCGCTTCCATGAAGGTTTGCGAGCGCTCGGCGAACTCCGCTTGGCGGCGCTCCGATTCCGAAGCCTCGGTCATGATGTCGATGTCCCAGCCGGTCAGCTGCGAGGCGAGCCGCACATTCTGGCCTTTGCGGCCGATGGCCAGCGACAGCTGCGCATCCGGCACCACCACTTCGATGCGTTCTGCATCCTCGTCGAGCACGACTTTCACCACCTCGGCTGGTGCCAGCGCATTGACGATGAAGGTGGCGGCGTCTTGCGACCATTGAATGATGTCGATCTTCTCGCCCTGGAGCTCGTTCACCACCGCTTGCACGCGGCTGCCGCGCATGCCGACGCAGGCGCCGACCGGGTCGATGGAAGCGTCTCGCGACACGACGGCGATCTTGGCGCGGCTTCCGGGATCCCGGGCCACGGATTTGATGGTGACGATCCCGTCGTAAACCTCAGGAACTTCCTGTTTGAACAGCTCCTTCATGAATTCGGGATGCGTCCGCGACAGGAAGATCTGCGGACCCCGCTGCTCCCGCCGGACGTCGTAGACATAAGCGCGGATGCGGTCGCCGTAACGGAAGCTCTCACGCGGCAGCGTTTCATCGCGCCGGACAATGGCTTCAGCTCGCCCCAGATCGACGATGACGTTGCCATATTCGACGCGCTTGACGACGCCGACCACGATCGAGCTGACCCGGTCCTTAAATTCTTCGAATTGGCGCTCGCGCTCGGCCTCGCGCACCTTCTGCACGATCACTTGCTTGGCGTTCTGGGCGGCGACCCGACCGAAATCGAGGGGCGGCAGTTCCTCGGCGATGAAATCGCCGACCTGTGCCGCGGGGTTGCGCCGCCGCGCCTCCGTGAGGGCGATCTGCGTTGCCTCCATCACCACGTCCTCGACGACTTCGAGCAGGCGGGCCAGTCTGATCTCGCCGGTCTTCGGATCGACTTCGGCGCGGATTTCATTCTCGCTGCCGTAGCGCGATTTCGCCGCCTTCTGAATGGCGTCTTCCATCGCCATGATCACGACCTGCCGATCGATGGCCTTCTCGCGTGCCACCGCGTCGGCGATCTGCAGAAGCTCCAGCCTGTTGGCGCTTACGCCTGCCTGAGCCATTTCCGTCTTGCCTCCTAGCGTCTCAATTTCTCTTCAGGCGGATGCCGCCGAATTCCTAATGGGTCTTTTTCGCCGCAAGATCGGCGCGAAACGAAGCCTGATCCGCAACGAGCTTTGCATCATGGATCATCGAAAAAGGGATACCGATGGTCTGTGGCTCGGCCTCGCCGGGAAGCTCGATGCGCAGAAGTGCTTCTCCGTTCTCGACGCCTTCGATGCGGCCCCTGAATCGTTTCCGTCCGTCGACGAGCTCTTTCAATTCCAGCTTCGCCTCTTGTCCGACCGAAGCCTCGAAATCCGAAGGCCGCACCAGCGGGCGGTCGATCCCCGGCGACGAAACCTCCAAACGATAACCGCCCGGCATCGGGTCGCGGGTTTCCAGCAACGCCGAGACTTTGCGGCTGATGGCTGCGCAATCGTCGATCGTCATCTGCCCTTCCGCACGTTCCGCCATGACCTGCACGGTGCCGCCGTCGCGGCCGGAGATCTTGACGCGCACAAGGCGAAAACCCAGTTCCTCGATGGCGGGCTCGGCGAGATCGGCGATCTCACGGGCAACGCCCGTCTCTCGCGAGAAGCGGCGATCTGCGTTCGAATTCCGGCTCGACATCGGCTCTCGGCCACGACGTCCGCCAAGGCAATGGAAAAGGCGGAGCGCCTAACAAAAAGGAGCGGGCGAAGCGCCCACTCCTGACTAAAACCAATCATGAGTTCGGCCGTAATATACGAGGTTTCAACCTCGTTTCAAGGCGCGCGGCCGGAATTCGTCGGCGGTGGGCAGCGTGCTTAACGCCGGGAAATCCGCGGGTTTCCGGAAGACGCCCGTCAGCCCACGATGCGTCGAAAGATCAGGTACGCCGGCTTCCGTCCGGCCTTCAAGGCTTTGGCCTCGTACCGTGTCGCGGGCCAGTCTGCCGGCCGTTCTCTCCAATCCTTTGCGCGCCGCGCCGTCCATTCGAACGCCCCGCTCGCGGTGATCTCCGCCATAGCTTCTCCGGCATAGTCGCTGCTGTCCGAGGCAAATCGGAATTCACCGCCGGGACGAAGCAGACGGGCAAATTCCGCTGTTGTCGCCTTGTCGAGGAGGCGGCGCTTTGCGTGCCGCTTCTTCGGCCAGGGATCGGGGAAGAGCAGAAAGATGCGCTGAAGCGAGGCGCGCGGGAGCCAGCGAAGCACGTCGCGTGCGTCGTCGTCATGAATGAGAATGCGGCCGAGGGTGGCCGCTTCGATCTTGCCGACGAGGCTCGCCACGCCATTAATGAAGGGCTCGCAGCCGATGAATCCGACGTTGCGGTGGCGCTCGGCCTGCCAGAGCAGGTGCTCGCCGGAGCCGAAGCCGATCTCGAGCCAGATGTCGGAGACCGGTGCCTCGAACAGAGTTGCGAGCTGGACCGGCGGATCGCCGCGCGGGGAGAGGCGCAAGCCGGGAAGTAGGTCGCGCAGCAGACGCTCTTGGCGCTCGCTGAGCGGCCTCGCCTTGCGGCGGCCATAGGAGCGAAGCGCCGGAGCGTCGTGCAATCGAGCCTCTTTCGGGTGAAAAATCGCAGCTTCCGCCGCTTTACATCCTTTCCGCTTGACGCACACATATCCCGATGGTTATGAATAAATCAATAGCCAGGGGGTTATTGATCGCAAGTGCAAACCGCTCAGGATGTGCTTTTCCGGACGCTCGCCGACCCCACCCGGCGGGGCATTTTCGAGCGATTGTGCCGCGAAGGCGAGCAGACGGTCGGAGCGCTGACGGCGCAAGCGGGCGTTTCGCAGCCGGCGGTTTCAAAGCACCTTGCGATCCTGAAGCAAGCGGGGCTGGTGCGCGACCGCCATGAAGGGCGCCAGACGCATTACAGCGCGCAGCTCGGTGCGCTTGCCGCTTTGATCGACTGGGCAAGCGACATGACCGGCTTCTGGCAAAACCGGTTCGACGATCTCGAAGATCTGCTGAAAAGGATGGATCAATGACCGAAACAGCGGCCGAAACGCTCACCGTCGTCGTCGAGCGCGACATACCGCATCCGCCGGAGAAGATTTGGCGCGCGCTCACGCAGCCGCATCTCATCGAAGAGTGGCTGATGAAGAACGACTTCAAGCCGGCCGTCGACCATCGCTTCAATTTTCGCGCCGAATGGGGTGAGGTCGAGTGTCAGGTCCTGGAGCTCGAGCCGAGCAGGAGGCTGTCCTACAGCTGGGCCGCGTTCGGGCTTGAAAGCGTCGTTGCTTGGACGCTGACGCCGACGAGCGGTGGCACGCGCCTCCGCATGGAGCAGTCGGGCTTCCGTGCCGATCAGAAGCAAGCCTATGCCGGGGCGAAGGGCGGCTGGGCGGCGTTCATGACAAATCTGGAGCAGGTCTTGGCGGGCATGGATTGAGCCCCTAGCTCCATTCAGCACGACGAAGTGAGGAGCCTAGAGATGCGAGAGAGCGGAAAGGCCAAAGCCGCACCGAAGGCAAAGCGCGCCGCATCGAAAGGCGCGAAATCGCCCCGAACGCCCGTCGCGAAGAAGACAGCGAAGAAAGCCGCGCCGAAGGCGAGATCAAAGCCTGCCGCACAGAATGGGAAGGTCCGGCTTCTCTCGGGCGGCAACCCGCAAATCGCAAAAGGGGACGGCGACGCTCCGGTGCAGGCCTATATCGCCGCAATGCCGGGCTGGAAGAGCGATGTCGGCAAGCGGCTCGATGCCATCATTATGCGCGCACTTCCGAATGTGCAGAAGGCGATCAAATGGAACTCGCCCTTCTATGGCGCCGAGGGCAATGGCTACTTCCTCGGCATCCACTGCTTCGACAAATATGTGAAGGTCGCGTTCTTCCACGGCACCTCGCTGAAGCCCGTGCCGCCGGGTCCGAGCAAGGACAAGAACACGCGCTATCTCGACATCCGCGAAGGGGATGAGATCGACGAAAAGCTCATCGCTGATTGGGTGAGACAGTCTGCCGTGATGCCCGGCTTCCTCGCGCCGAAATCCTAATTTCAGCCTCTAGCTGAGCTCGGCGCGGATCGGCTCGACGAGATCGAGGCGCTCCCAGGAGAAGCCGCCGTCATTGTCGGGCTGCCGGCCGAAATGGCCGTAAGCCGCCGTCCGCTCGTAAATCGGGCGGCTGAGGCCAAGATGCTCGCGAATGCCGCGTGGGGAGAGATCCATCACGCGCCGCAAAGCTTCCTCCAGCCGCAACTCGGCAATGCTGCCGGTGCCGTGCAGATCGACATAGAGCGATAGCGGTTCGGAAACGCCGATGGCGTAGGAGACTTGCAGCGTGCAGCGGTCAGCAAGACCTGCCGCGACGACGTTCTTTGCAAGATAGCGCGCAGCATAGGCCGCGGAACGGTCGACCTTGGTCGGGTCCTTGCCGGAGAAAGCGCCGCCGCCATGCGGGGCTGCTCCGCCATAAGTATCGACGATGATCTTGCGTCCGGTCAGTCCGGAATCGCCGTCCGGGCCGCCGATCACGAAGCGGCCGGTGGGATTGACGTAAAATTTCGTGTCGCCACGCACCCAGTCTTTCGGCATCACGTCGTCGACAAAGGCGCGAACGATGTCCTTCACACGGTCTTGCCCGACATCCTCGGAATGCTGGGTCGAGACGACGATCGAATCGGCGTGGACGGGCGAGCCGTTGTCATATTGGAGCGTCACCTGGCTCTTGGCGTCGGGTCCAAGCTCGGGAGCCGAGCCCGCGTGCCGCGCCTTCGCCATCTCATGCAGGATGCGGTGCGCGTAATAGATCGGCGCCGGCATCAGACTTTCGGTTTCGCGGCAGGCATAGCCGAACATGATGCCTTGGTCGCCGGCGCCTTCGTCTTTCTCCGCGCCAGCGTCGGCGTCGACGCCCATGGCGATGTCGGCGGACTGCTCATGCACATAGAAATCGAACTTCGCGTTCTTCCAATGGAAGCCGTCTTGCTCATAGCCGATCTCGCGCACGGCGCGGCGTGCAGCTTCCTCGATCAGCGAAGGCGTCACCAATTCCGGACCGCGCACCTCGCCGGCCAAGACGATGCGGTTGGTGGTGACCATCGTTTCGATGGCGACGCGGGAGAGGGGATCGGCGGCAAGATAGAGGTCGACGACCGCATCGGAAATGCGATCGCACACCTTGTCGGGGTGGCCCTCCGACACGGACTCGCTGGTGAAAAGATAGCTTCCCCGAGACACTGCCTGTCCCCCTCAATGCTGTCGTGGAAATGCCGCTTTAAGCTCGCGCGGGTTGTCGCAAGAGAGCGACAAGCGGTCAAGGGCGGCGCAGCAAAGACCCCGTCAGTCGTCGGATCCGTCGCGGTCGCGGCCGCTCAGCGCGCGCACAAGATCGACGACACTTTTGCGAACCTTCGGATCGGCGATCTTGACGAAGGCGCGGTTGAGCTCGAGGCCTTCGCGGCTATTGAGAAATTCGAGGATGAAGGCCTCCGAATCCGCCTCTGCCATTCCTTGCGGCTTGCGAACTTCCGCAAGCGGAGCCTCTTCGAAGAAGAACTGCACCGGCACATCCAGAATGTTCGAGATTTGAAACAGGCGGCTCGCGCCGATGCGGTTCACGCCCTTCTCGTATTTCTGCACCTGCTGGAAGGTGAGATCCATGCTTTCGCCAAGCCGCTCTTGGCTCATGCCGAGCAGCATCCGGCGCAATCGCACCCGGCTGCCAACATGCTGATCGACGGGATTAGGCTTCTTGCCTGCCATACGTCCGTCGCAGCTCTTAGGATGTCTTAGTAGAGTGATGCATGGCCGACCCCCTGCCACACACGCTTCGGATATGCCGTTTGGCAACTTGACGTTCATAGGTTCGGCCCGCACCTCCGTCAAGCAGCGTGCCATGCATCATTGTCGCGGCAGCGCCAATGAAGCCAACAAAACCAAAGGCTTCCGTCTCAGGCTCGGCGCCGTGTCGCGCCCCAAGCGGCAAGTGCGAAGAGGAGCGTCGCAAGCTCGATCCATCGTCCCCAAAGCGCGAAGGGCGTGGCCGGGAGCGCGGCCGGCAGCGTGCCGTCGAGAACTCCTTCCTCGCCGAGACCGAGCTCGCCGCGAATGCGTCCGTGAGGATCGATGATGGCGGAGATCCCGGTATTCGCCGCCCGCACGACCGGAAGACCCTGCTCGATGGCCCGGAAGCGCGCCTGATAAAAATGCTGATAGGGTCCCGCGCTCGTGCCGAACCAGGCGTCGTTGGTCAGATTGATGAGCCAGCCGGGACGGCGCCCGGCTTCGACGATCTCGTCCGGAAAAATGATCTCGTAGCAAATGAGCGGGCCCGCGACCGGGGCGCCGGGAACTTCCACGAGACGCGGGCCTGTTCCGCGGCTGAAGCCGCCTCTGATCCCCGTCAATTGCATGATCCCAAGGCTTTCCATGAAGTCCTGGAAGGGAAGAAATTCGCCGAAGGGGACGAGGTGGATCTTGTCGTAGGTCGCACTCATCGCTCCTGCATCGTCGACGACGAAGAGGCTGTTGTAGATCCGTTCTGCAATCAGACCTCCGGACGCGTCGCGTGTCGTTTCGAGGCGCGGCGAGCCGACGATCAGCCTCGTTCCGTCCGGCAACGCATCGCCGATGGCGGCGAGCGCGTCAGGCAAATCGGCCAGGAGGAATGGAACGGCGGTCTCTGGCCAAATCACGAGCGAGGGCGCCGTGCCGGCCGGCTTCGCCGGACCTCCGGCAGAGCGGGTCAGCCTGAGATAGTCCCCGAAAATCTCCGCGCTGTTCTCCGGACGCCATTTATTTGCCTGATCGACATTCGCTTGCACGATGCGCAACGACACGCCGGTGTCATCGGTTGAAGCTGAAGCGAGCCTCGCCTCGCCCCAAAACATTGCCGCGCAATAAGCTACGAGGAGGGAGGCGGCGAGAATGGTGCAACCTCTTCGGCGGGCAGGCGTAGTGCCCGATGCGAAGATCGCGAAAGGCGCGGCGAAGAAGAGCACGGCGATGAGGCTGAGAGCATAGGCGCCGAACAAGGCGGCGGACTGCATGATGGCGATGTTGGCGGCCAATCCGTAGCCGGTCAGATTCCATGGGAGGCCGGTGAGGACATGGCCGCGCGCATACTCGGCCAGGCCAAAGGCGATGGCGAGCGCGAAGACGCGCGCCGCTCCCGGGCGCCAGAGCAGCATCGTGAGCGCCGTGGCCGCCGCATAGAATAGCCCCATGCCCGCTGGCAGCAGCGTCATCGCGAATGGCAGCAGCCAACCATGCCGCCAGGGCTCGACGAGAAAAGCCTCGCCCATCCAATAGAGGCCGGTGAAGAAATAGCCGAAGCCGAACCAGAATCCGGAAATCGCCGCTGAGCGGAGTTTCGCCGCAAGCGTGTCATGTCTCTCGGCGCAGCCGTCGAGAAGCCAGACGAGAACACCGAAGCTGACGAACAGCACCGGCCAGAAATGCATCGGCGCAAATGCGAGGACCGAGATGGCGCCGGCGCCCGCCGCCAACGCGGCGCGCTTCCAGCCGCTGAGGGCTCCGGCATCACGCGCGAAGGCGTCGATGCGCGCCAGCCATCTCCAATTTCGGCCCTGCGTGGGAGAAACGTTCATGCCTCATGCTTGGTCGCGTTTTCCCTTCGAGGCAAGCGCCTCTCAGGTCACGCACAGCGCTGCTCGGGAGGCAGACCTGTTGGACCTACACGGCCGGGGCCGGAACGGATTTGTCGGCGACGTGAATGCGCAGCGTCTTGATGCGTCTCGTATTGGCCTCGAGCACCTCAAATTCGATGCCGCTCGGATGCAGCACGCGTTCGCCGCGCGCCGGAATGCGCCCTGACAGCGAGAACACCAAGCCGCCAAGCGTATCGATGTCTTCCTCCTGCTCGGGAGACACAAGCCGCTCGCCGAGGCGTTCTTCCAGATCCTCGATCGCCATGCGTGCATCGGCGACAAGTCCAAGGCGCGGGTCCTCGCGGATCAGCGGTTCTTCGTCGACATCGTGTTCGTCGTCGATCTCGCCGACCACCTCCTCGACGAGATCCTCGATGGTGACGAGGCCGTCGGTGCCGCCATATTCGTCAACGACGAGCGCGAGGTGCAGCCGCGAGGCCTGCATCTTGAGAAGCAGGTCGAGCACCGGCATCGAAGGCGGCACATAAAGAAGCTCGCGCGTGATGTTGATGGTGCCGATCGGACGCGTGAGGTCGACCTTGCCGAGATCGAAGCCCGCTCCGCCGCTCAATTCCGCCTCGCTGGTGATCCAGCTCATCAGATCGCGGATGTGGATCATGCCTTTCGGATCGTCGAGCGTCTCGCGATAGATCGGCAGCCGCGAATGCTCGGCCTGGCGAAACACCCGCATCACCTCGCCGACGCTCGTTTCCTCCCCCACCGCTATGATGTCGGCTCGCGGGAGCATCACGTCCTCCACCGTCAGCTTGCCGAAGCGGAGGATGTTGAGGAGCATGGTCCGCTCCTGCAGGCTGAAATCGTCGACATCGGATTTGTTGCGGCTGAGGGCATCCTCGATGACCTCGCGCAAATCCGGAGCCTCGCCGAGGCCGAAGCGCGCCAGGAGCCGCTCGACCCAGGATGGCTCGTCGTCCGGCTGGCCGGCGGGCTCGATCTCGCCCTGGCTCAGTCGGGTATTCGTCATGTCATACCTCCGCGCGTTGCGGCGCCGTTATGTCCGCGTAAGGATTGGCGATGCCGAGGCCGGCAAGAATTTCAGCCTCCAGAGCTTCCATTCGTTCGGCGTCCGCATCTTGCTCGTGGTCAAAGCCGAGGAGGTGCAGCATGCCGTGAACGACAAGATGCGTGGCGCGGTCGGCGGCGGCGATGCCTTCGGCCATCGCTTCGCGTTCCACCGTGCCGGCGGCAAGCACGATGTCGCCGAGCGGGGAGGGGTCGGCCGCTTGCGGAAGCGGCGCCGCCGGGAAGGACAGAACGTTAGTTGCCGCATCCTTGCCGCGGAAATTGCGGTTCAGCTGCCGCATCTCCGCATCATCGGTCAGAAGAATGATCGCCTCGACACGCTCGGGGGTCTTGGAGACTGCCGCGGCGAAAGCGGCCTTGGCGGCGCTTTCGAGCGTGGCGTCGGAGACATTCAAGCGGTCCCAGTCTTGGGCGCGGCGGACGACCTCCACCTCGAGGAGAGAAGGATCGCTGCAACTGGGGCCAGGGTCAGCCACGGCGCGCACCTTTCTTCGGTGCCGCCTCATAGGCGTTGACGATCTTGCCGACGAGCTCGCGGCGAACCACGTCGGCGCCGGTGAAGGCGATATGAGATATCTCGTCGATGCCCTTGAGGATCGAGACCGCCTCCAGCAATCCGGAATCCTTGCCGGGCGGCAGATCGATCTGCGTCGGGTCGCCGGTGACGATCATCTTGCTGCCGTCGCCGAGCCGGGTGAGGAACATTTTCATCTGCACGGTCGTGCAATTCTGCGCCTCGTCGAGAATGATGATCGAATGCGACAGCGTGCGGCCGCGCATGAAGGCGAGCGGCGCGATCTCGATGGTGCCGCTTTCGAGCCCGCGCTCCACCCGCTCGGGCGGCAGAACATCGTAAAGCGCGTCGTAAAGCGGCCGCAGATAGGGGTCGACCTTTTCGCGCATATCGCCGGGCAAGAAGCCGAGCCGTTCGCCTGCTTCCACCGCGGGGCGCGACAGCACCAGCCGCTCGCAGCTGCCATTTTCGAGGCAGGCGGCGGCAAAGGCGACGGCGAGATAGGTTTTGCCTGTCCCGGCCGGACCCGTGGCGAAAACGAGATCGTGGCTCTCGAGCGCGGACATGTAGACGCTTTGCGCCGGAGTGCGCCCGGTGATCAGCCTTTTCCGCGTACGGATCTGCACGGCCGATGGCGCTCTTGCCTCATGGCCGTCGGTCGCGCGCCCGGTGTCTGAATCGCGCGCATGCCGGATGGCGCCAGTAACTTCGCCGACGCCGATGGCTTCGCCTTGCGCGAGCCGCTCGTACAACTCCTCCAATACGATCTTGGCGGTCTCCCGGGATTCGTCCGTTCCGCGGAGGCTGACGGCATTGCCGTTGACGACGGCTTCAACGCCGAGCTTGTCCTCGATCACCGCGAGATTGGCGTCGTAATTTCCGAGGAGATCGCGCACAAGCTCCATGTCGTCGAAGAACACGACGAGCGGTTCCTCGCGACCATTGGGAAGGGAAGGGCTTCCGCGTTTCTTGGACGCTGCCTTGCGACCACAATTCAATGGCGGTCTCCGTCCGCTGGCTTTGCCGGTCACACGGCCGCCTGAACTGGTTCGCGCCATTCAAACTCCGATTTGATGATCCCTGTAAGACTGTTCGGCCCCGCGCGCACAATGTCAACCTCCGCGATTTGGCCGATCAAGGACGCCGGGCCTTCGCTGTGGACAGCCTGCAGATAGGGCGAACGCCCGGCGATTTGTCCGGGTTTCCGCCCCGCCCGCTCGAAGAGGACGCCAACCCGGCGCCCGACGGTCGCCGCATCGAAGGCGCGGGCCTGTGTTTCGAGAAGGCGCTGCAGCCGGGCGAGGCGCTCCTTCGCAACCGCGTCAGGAACCTGATCGGGAAGCTCGGCCGCGGGTGTGCCCGGCCTGGCGCTATATTTGAAAGAGAAGGCGCGGGCGAAGCCGATGGTTTGCACGAGCGAGATGGTGTCCTCGAAATCCGCGTCGCTCTCCCCGGGAAAGCCCACGATGATGTCCGTCGATAGCGCGATGTCTGGTCTTGCTTTGCGGATCCGCTGCACGATCTCGATATAGTCGGAGGCTGTGTGTTTGCGGTTCATCGCCTTGAGGATGCGGTCTGCCCCCGCCTGGAACGGCAAATGCAGACAAGGCATCAGCTTCGCCTCTTCGCCATGCAAGGCGATCAGCTCGTCGTCCATGTCGCGTGGATGGCTGGTCGTGTAGCGGAGGCGCTCGATCTCGGGGATGCGGGCGAGCTGCCGGAGCAAATCCGCGAGCGTTGAGGTGGAGCCGTCGCCGTCCTCGCCGCGATAGGCATTGACGTTCTGGCCAAGCAAAGTGATCTCGCGGACGCCGGCGCGAACGAGCTTCTCGGTCTCGGCAAGGATGGCGGCGGACGCGCGGGAATATTCGGCACCGCGCGTATAAGGCACGACGCAGAAACTGCAGAATTTGTCGCAACCTTCCTGCACGGTGACGAAGGCGGAAGGGTTGGAACGCGAAGCGGGACGCTGCGGCAGCGACAGGAATTTCTCCGCCGCCGGAAAATCAGTGGCGACGATGCGCTCGCCTTCATCGGCGCGGGCGAGGAGATCGGGAAGCTGATGGTAGCTTTGCGGTCCGACGACGAGATCGACTTGCGGCGCCCGCTTCAGCATGAGCGCGCCTTCCGCTTGCGCCACGCAACCGGCGACGGCGATCCGCATCTCACCGCCGGCCGAGCGGCGGCGGTCTTTCGCCTGGCGAATGCGCCCGAGCTCGGAATACACCTTCTCGGCGGCCTTTTCGCGAATGTGGCAGGTGTTGAGGATGACGAGATCCGCTTCGCCGATCTCTCCAGTCTGCTCATAGCCGGCCGCTCCCAGCGCCTCACTCATGCGCTCGGAATCGTAGACGTTCATCTGGCACCCGTAGGTGGTGATGTGCAGCTTCTTAGCGGGCGGCGCCATGGCTCCGTTCGTGGGACAGATGCGGTGCCTTCGTCAAGGCTGCTCCAAGGCCCCGATGGGCTGATGTCCCTTAATTGGGCTCTCTTTCTCGCGGAACGGTGCTGCTGCGAGGGTGAGATAGATCGGCACGAGGGCCATCGCGCAAAGGAGCCAGACCTGCCACATGCCCCAGGCAAGGCCGGCGATGGTCATGAAGCTGGCAAAGGCGGCCGCAGCGAAGGGCTGCGCGAGGCGCGGCAGTTGCTGCATGCTTAAAGCGACGGCAGCGCCGGCAATCGCCATCAGGATCGCACCGAACAGCCCAAGCTCGTACCAACTCTGCAGGAAGATGCTGTGCGCATGCTGTCCGGTGCTGCGCCTGAAGACAAAGCCCTTCGGCTTTTTCGGTCTGCCGATCTGCTCGTCCCTAACCTTCGCGGTCGAGTCGGCGCCGATGCCGAGAAAGGGATTCTCGAGCACCCGTTCGGCCGTGTATTGCCACAGGATCACCCGCGCGCGCGCCGAGGCCGACAGCCATTTCGCCTGATGCAGTTCGGCGCGGTAAGCGAGCATGTCGAGCGGGATCACGATCGCAAAGCCAAGGCACCAGGCGATGGCAAGAGCCTTTATGGTCTTGAGCGGCCAAAACCAGGCGACGAGCAGTATTGGCAGGGCAATGAAAAGTCCGAGCTGAGAGGAATCGTGCTCGGACAGGAGGATCGGCACGGCTAGCGCCAAGAAGAAGCCGGCGAGCAGCAGGGCTCTGTACCGTTTTCCTTCGGTAAGTTTGTACAGCGCCAGCAAGCCCGGCCAGACCTGGAAAGACAGCATGGCGGCGTTCTGATTGAACTCGGACGGCCCGAGAAACGTAACAACGCCCTTGTCGACGAAAATATGCTTCGTCGATTTCGGCTGCAGCAAGGGAGCGGCCGTCAAGGCGGCGCGGGTCAAAGCGCCGGAGGTCAGCACCTCGACAAGCACGAAGGCGGCGGCGGCCAGCGAGCCGGCGACGAAGGCGCTCGCGATGCGGCGAACCTCATCTCCATCGAGGGCCGGCAATGCCGCGAGCGCGGCGAAGGCGAGGAAAATTGCCGCCAGCAGCGTCGAGGCTTTCTCGACGGAGGCGGACGGGTCATCGGACCAAAGCGCGCTCAAAAGAGCGTAAAGCGCGACGGCAAGAAGCGCGTAGAAGGCGACGCTCGGCGTCAAAAAACTCCGCCAGGACCGGCCGCGCCGCAAGGCGAGCACGATCAGGGTCAGTCCGATGAGCAGGAAAAGGAATGGCGCGAAGTCGCGGCGCGATCGCAGTGAGTGAAGGCGAGAGAAAGAAAAGCGCCGTCAACAAGGGCGCGCGCCGCGTGGCGGGCGCTGCGCGGCCGGCAGCGATTGACGACATCAGACCCTCTTTGCGTCTCCCTCGCGGTTCTTACGCGAAGCAGTTCAGCATGGCCAGATTAGGGTGAGAGGAAGTAGCCGGGCGTTAGTCGCCTTGCTGTGAGAGCCGAAGGGCACGGAACGCTACAGCCGTGCTGGCGTTTTTCCGTCAGCAGAATGAAAGGGTTGAAAGCGATGCCAGCAAAATCAGGCGCACAACAGAAGGCGGCCGGAGCGGCTCTTTCGGCGAAGCGCGGCAAGACGAGCAAGAGCAAGCTGCGGGGTGCCTCGCGCAGCATGTATAAATCGATGAGCGAGAAGGAGCTCGACAAGATGGCCTCGACGAAGCGCAAGGGCAAACCCGAGCGCGTGTCGAAGTCGCGATCGAAATCGGCGTCCTCGCGCAAAAGTTCGGCCAGCAAGACATCGTCGCGCGCAGGCACACGCAAGCCGGCGGCCCGCAAGACATCGTCACGCGCAGGTGCGCGTAAGACGACGGCGCGGAAGGCTTCGACGCGCCGGACCGGAGCACGCAAGACCGCGACACGCAGCACCGCCTCGCGGAGACCCGCAGCACGGAAGACCGCTACGCGGAAAACTGCGAGCCGCAAAACCTCGACACGCAGGACTGCGGCACGGAAAAAATAGCGCTGAGTTCTGTAAACCGACCGCTACTGCTGAAGCCGGATGACGACGCTGTCGGCGGCGCCGGTCGCGTCCGTTACCGTCAAGCGGACAAAGCCGGGGCCTTCCGGCGCGAAGAAGAGGTCGCGAGCGCCGCTGCTCGTTTCTAAAGGAACGCCGTCGAGGAGGACGGTCATTGGCGGGGAGCCGCCGACGATCTTGATGGGAAGAAGATTTTCCTCAGCCGCTCCGCCTAAGGGAAGTTCGAGGCTCGCTCCGTTCGGCGGAAAGACGATGCTCGGCGGCTTCACGAAAAGCGATTGCGCAACATGGCGTGCGCCGAAGCGGCGGAGCGGCGACGGCAATTTCGCGGTGGTGGCGACAAGCGCGCCTTTCGGCGCCGGCGGAAGCGGCGCGGCACGCTCATAGATGCGGGCGAAAGCTTCAAAAAGAAGCGGCGCTGCGGCGCTTCGCCCGGAAAGGCCCGCGACCGGCGCACCATCGGGACGGCCGACCCACACCCCAATCGTCAGGCCACCGTTGAAGCCGATCGCCCAAGCGTCGCGATAGCCGTAGCTCGTGCCGGTCTTAAAGGCGATGCGGCCGCCGGTGGCATTGTCCGGCGGCGGCGTGCCCAGAAGGATGCGCCCGACATACCACGCCGCAATAGGGTCGAGCAGGCGGTGCGCATCGGTCTCCGCGGCGGTACCGGCAATCGCCGTTCCGTCGATCTCGGCGATCTCATGCAGGGGAATGGCCGAGCCCTGCCGTGCGAGCCCGACATACAGCATGGTGAGATCAGACAGGCTGACACCGACGCCGCCAAGGCCAAGCGCGAGGCCCGGCGCTTCCTGCCGCGGCAGACGGAGATCGGCGCCGGCTTCCCGCAAGCGGGCCGCGAGGCGCGGCGGCCCAATCTCTTCCAGCACCGCAACCGCCGGCACATTCAGAGATTGCTGCAAGGCGCGCCGCACGGTGACCGTGCCTTGGAAGGTCAGGTCGAAATTCTCGGGCGCATAGCCCGGATAGCGAAGCGGCCGATCCTCGATCAGGGTTTCGGGGTGGATCACGCCGTCCTCGAAGCCGAGACCGTAGATGAACGGCTTCAGCGTCGAGCCCGGGGACCGCACCGCATTCGCGAGATCGACCTGACCGGCGCGGCGGAGGTCGAAATAATAAGGCGAGGAGATTTTGGCGATTGTGGCTCCGGTTGCATTCTCGACGGCGAGAATGGCCACCGACATGTCGGCTCCGAGCAGCTCCGCATGCTCGCGGGAGAGCTTTTCGAGACGGCGCTGCAGCGAACCGTCAATGGTCAGCCTTATCTCTTGCGCGCCCCGGACCGTCGCCATCGCATCGTCCGAGGCGTGCGGCGCGATCATCGGCAAGCTGCGGCGTTTCGTCGGCACCGGCTCCAGCTTTGCGCGTGCAATCTCGTCCTGCGTGAAAAGGCCGTAGCGGCCCATGCGGTCGAGCACGCGGTCGCGCGCGCTCTTTGCCGCTTCATGCTTGCGGTCGGGCCGCCGGTACTCCGGCGATTGCGGCAAGGCGACGAGGAGGGCGGCTTCGCCGAGCGTCAGCCGCTGCGGCTCCTTGCCGAAATAAGCGAGCGATGCCGCGCGAATGCCCTCAAGATTGCCGCCATAAGGGGCGAGCGTGAGGTAGAGCGAGAGGATCTGGTCCTTGGTCAGCGCTCGCTCGATCTGAATGGCGCGGATCGATTCCCGCAGCTTTACGTAGAGCGAACGTTGCGCGCGCGGCTCGAGCAGACGCGCGAGCTGCATGGTGATGGTCGATCCGCCGGAGACGATATAGCCGTTGCGTGCGAGCTGGAACGCGGCGCGCAGCATCGCGCGAGGATCGACGCCGCGATGATCGAAGAAGCGCTTGTCTTCATAGGCAAGCAGCACGTCGAGATAGCGGGTGTCGACGAGATGGCGATTGGCGGGCAAGCGCCAGCGGCCGTCGCTGGTGAGATAGGACCGGAGAAGTTCGCCTTTACGGTCGAGAACCGTGCGGGAGAACTCAAGTCCCCGCCCCAGCGGCGCCGGTCCGAAGGATTCGATCAGTCCCCAGAGGGCGCCGATGCCGATGCAGCCGAGAGCGGCAAGTCCAACAGCCGCCGATAGCCACATGCGGCGATAGGGGAAACGTGCTTTCGCCTGCCGCCCCGTATCCCGCTGCGCATTCACGTCCGCGGGACGCTCGCGCGTCCCGCCTGCATCAGGCTGGCTCATCTGGCGGTGCCGACCTTAACGATCCCCGTCCCGGTCCGCCCGAAGCGGTCCGGGACATACATGTCCTCTATGATCGCCTGAGGCAGCGTATAGGTTCCGGGGGACACGGCGCGCACCACATAAGCGACCGAGAATGTCACCGGGTCGTTCGATGAGCGGTTGAAGGCCGCGGCGAAGCGGTCGTCGCGGAACTCCTTATGCGCCGGTTCGACAATGCCCGTGAGCCAGGCGAAGCCGCCCGCCTCGCCGGAAGCGACGAGCTGCGGATTGTCGATCTCAAAGCCGGAAGGCAGATAGTCGATCAGCGCCACCCGGCCGAATTGCGGCTTCGGCTCCGTGATGGTCACTACCGCGACAAGACGGTCGTTCTGCTTCGCCTCGGCCGGGTCCGCCGGCGTTCCGTCCAACCGGTAATAGCTGCGCTCGATGGCAAAGCCGCTTTCGGCCGGAGGCTCGGGGCTCAAGGGCGAGCCGCTGACGGTGATCACGGCGTCGACATTTCCTTCGCCTTTATTGGTGATCGAGACGTCGCTCTTATTGAGATGGGCCTCCGTGAAATTGGCGTAGTAAGGACCGCTCTTCGTGCCCGCATCGACATCGAGGCTGACGGCCTGCTTGCCGAGCGCCCGAGCCGCGAGCACGAGCCAGGCATCCTCTTGTGTCGAGGTGCGCATGACGAGGTTGCGCGCCTCGCCCACGCGCGCCGTCGCCTTGATGAGGATGGATTGCGGGGCGGAGCCTTCGGCGGCGAGCGTCACGAGCGTCGCGGCATCGCGCAAGGGCGAACCGAAATCGGTGCGCACAGGCTCCAGCTTCGGATCCTTGGGTAAGGACCGGAGCGCAGCCTCGAACGCCTTCTCGGCGCGGGGCCGGTCGCCGAGCATGGCGAGAGCGGCGCCGATCTCCGCCTTTGCCGTCGCGGTTTTGAGCGCGTCGATCTTGGCGTCGGCGAGATAGCGGAGGTCGCCCAAGGGCGCGGTCCCGTTGCTGGCAAGAACGTAGAGCCCATAGGCGAGGGCGAGACCGCCATCGCTTTCAGGGTTCGGCGCCGTGCCGACATAATTCCGCAAGCGGTCGATCGCGAGCTTGAAGGCGGTGTCTGGAACCGTGAAGCCGCGAGCGCGAGCGCGCGTGAGGAAGTCGGTGACGTAGGCGTCGAGCCACGGATCTTCGCCGCCCGGTGCCCAAAGCCCGAAGCCGCCCTCAGGTCCCTGGCGGGCGAGCACCGTCTCGATGGCTGCCGTGATGCGCTGGTCGATAGTCGCGTCGGCGCCGAGATTGAGGCTGACCGAGAGCTCGTTCGCATAAAGTAGCGGGAGCGCGCGGCTGACCATTTGCTCGGTGCAGCCGAGCGGATAACGGTCGAGCGCGGCGAGCAGCGTCGCCACGTCGAGCGCTGCCGTCGGCGTGACGGAGAGCGCGAGGCTGCCCGTCCCCGGCACGAAATCGGCGAAGAGGTCCGCCGACAGTGTCAAACTTTGTCCTGCCGCGAGCGGCCTAACGCTCCGTCGCGCCAGGATCTGCGCCGCCGGTTTCACGGCAAGCGCATAGCTCCGCTCAAGAACGAGGTCGCCGGGACCCGACACCGTGACGGTGACGCTTGCCGTTCCAGTGCCTTTCGCTTCGATCGGCAGGCTCAGCCCGCTTCGCTGTTTTACGTCGAGGCTGAGGGTCTTTTCCGCATCGGCAAGGCTGACGGGGCCCTCGGACGCGATGGCGACGCGATAATCGCCGCTCATCCCGTCCACATTGTCGAGTTGGACGTTGAGCGTGCTCTTATCCCCATGCAGGAGGAAGCGCGGCAGCGTGGCCGTCACCACGACGGGATCGCGAACCACGACGTCGCCGGAGGCATGCCCGACTTGGGTCTTGCTCCAGGCGGCCGCCATCACGCGCACGGTTCCGGTGAAGGCGGGAATGTCGAAGCTCGCTTCGGCAGTGCCGTCCGGTCCGACCGTGACGATGCCGGAATAAAGCGCGAGCGGCGCTTGCGAGGGCGGGCTGCCTTGCAGCGTGGCGTCGCCGCCATCGCCGCCGGATCGAATTTGCCCGCGTGTTCCCTGCATGCCGTCGATCAGCTGGCCGTAAAGGTCGCGGATCTCGGTGCCGAGCTTCCGTTGTCCGAGATAATAATCGTCTGGCGCCGGCGCCTTGTAGTTGGTCAGATTGAGGATGCCGACATCGACGGCGGCGATCACCACGCGCGCCTCTTCGCCCGCGGCGAGGCCCGTCAATTTGATCGGCACGCGCAGAGTCGTGTCGGGGCGGATGCGCTCAGGCAGGTCGAGAGAGACGCCGACGGTGCGGGCCTGCTTGTCGATGCCGAACCAGGCAACGCCGATCGCCCGGCCAGGCATGCGCTTCGCGGCCACATCGAGACGGCGGCGGAGCGTTGCCACGACATAGGCGCCCGGACCCCAATCAGCCCCGACTTTAAGCGGGAGCTTCGCGTTGCCGGCCTCGACCGTCGCGGTCGTGGTGGCGAGCAATTTGTCGCTCATCACCGACAGCGTCACTTCGCCGGCGCTCCGCGCCGTCACGGCGACCGTCATGGTCTCGCCTGCGCGGTATTCCGGCTTGTCCAGCGCGATCTCGAGGAGATCAGGCGTATCGGCGCTCGCCTCGGCGTACCAGCCGAAGTCGAAGCCGACGCTCGATGAAGGTCCTTCGGGATTGGCGCTCGTCACTTCGAGGCGATAGCGGCCCCAAGTGACCGGCACGGAGATGCGCGCGGGCTGCCCTGGGGCAACGTCGATCACGCCGTCGGCGACGCGGCGGGTGACCTTCACCGGCTCATACTGCCAATAGCCGCTGCTTTGATACCATTGGTAGCGGGAATCGATGCGCAGCAGCTGCCACTTCAGTCCCTTTTCAGCGCTCGCCTCGCCGCCGGGCGCGGCGACGATGATTTCGAAGGAGGCGGTCGCGGATTCGCCAAGCGACTTGCCGCTGAAGAGCGGCTTGATGCCGATCATGGGAGCCGGCGGCGTCACCGGGAGCGTCAGCGTCCGTTCGACCGCGCGGCCCCCGGGCTCCGCCATGCGCACAAGGATCTGAGCCTGCAGGGGACGCGTCGATGCCGGCAGCTCGGTGAGTGCGGCTTCGAAACGAGCTTTGCCGGCCGCGTCGGTGTCGGGAAGATCGGCGAGCGGAATGATCTCGGTGCCGGGATCTTGATCGTCCACATCCTGCCCGAAGGAAAAGCCGGGATGAGCGGGAAGCTCCGAGACCCTGCTGATGCGCAACTCTCCATCGAGCGTCAGGCCGGACGCCGGAGCGCCATAGAGGAAGCGGCCATCGACTTCGATCTCGGCCGGCGTTGCGGTGGAGATCGATTTCGCTTTGGTCGTGAGGTCGAACTCCAGCCGCTCGGGCACGTAATCTTCGACGAGGAAGGACGCTTGTCCGACGGGGGGACGCTTCGGGTCTGTATAAGCGGCGACGCGCCAGGTGCCGGTCGGCGCGGAAGAGATGATCGGCACGCTCAGCGAGCGTCCACCAAGCCCCTGATCCGGAACGACGCTGCGGCGATATTCCATGCCGTCGGAGCGGGTGACGACGAGGGTCAGCGGCACACCGGTCGCGGCCGCGCTTTCGGCATTCCGGAGGAGCGCCGTTACATGCACGGTTTCGCCGGTCCGATAAACGCCACGCTCGGTATAGACGTAAGCGTCGAGGCCCTGCGGCGCATCGCGTCCCGCGACACCGCGATCGGTGAGATCGAAGGGGCTCTGAACGATGTTCAGAAAGGCGTAATCGCCGGCAGTGCTGGAGGCGACGATGACAGCCGGCTCAAGCCCGCCCTCGCCCCGCGCCAGGCCAGGCTCGAAGGTGACAGCGCCATTTGCTTCCGTCGATTTCCTGGCGAGGATCTCGTTGTTGCGCGCCACCAGTCGCAGCTCGACACCGCCGACCGGTGCCGTGGTCGCCAGCGAATTGACGAAGGCGTGGATGCCGTCCGCACCGGAATAGGCGGTAAGGCCGAGATCCGACACGACGAACCATTGCGTCGCGCGCTCGCCGTAATCGTCCTGCGGCAGGCCCGCGGGCGCCGCGGCGAGCACATAGAGTCCGGGCCGTAGCTCGGGGATGGCTTCGTTCACCGGAAAATTCGTCGTGACCTCGGCGTTCAGCTCCTTTTCGACGTCGAGGTCGCCGGTCCAGATCTTCTGGCCTTTCTGGTCGGCGATCTCGTTCAAGGCATAGGAATAGAGATTCCGCTCGAAATTCCCGCCGAGCACGGAATCGATGAGGTTGCGGTCGCCGATGCGGTAGATGGTGACCTTCACGCTCTCGGTATTGACGCTGACAAGCGGGATGCCCTCCTGACCGGTGCGCGGCAGCACATAGGCCTTGCCGGCAAGACGCACGAAGGGGCTGCGGTCGCGGACATAGATGGTGAAGTCCGCCGTCTTCAGCAGATTTTCGCCGACGGTCGAGGGAAGCCCGTCGCGCAAGGAGATCCCGTAGGTCTCGCCGTGTTTCAGGCCTTCGACGCAAAGCTGCTGGTCGTCGACGGAGAGCGCCGGCTTGTCCTCGCCGGCGACCGCTATGAAGGGCGAAAAGTCGGTGCGCTTCGGCAGGGTTTCGCTGAATTGGAAGCAGGCGCGCGGGGACGCGGCGTCGGAATCGACGGTGTAGTTGGAAACCCGGAAGCCCCATTTCTCGCGCAGCTGCTGATAGGCGGTCTTGCGCTCGGGCTTCGCGTCGATTTTTGCGGCAAGTGCGAGCGCGTTCAGAGCCGGTCGCCATTGCTCGCGCTTGCCGTAAGCGGCGGCGAGCGTGGCAAGGGCATCGGCTTTGCCCAACGGATCGGCGGCGACCTGGTAGGCGATGTAAGCGGCGGTGGTCGCTTGCTCGTAGCGCGCGCTGCCGTCGTCTTCCTCGGTCTTCGGAATGCTGAGCCAAAGATCGGCGAGGCGGCGCCAAGCCTGGCTATCCTCCGGCGCGGCGGTGACGATCTTGGCGTAGAGGGCAGCGGCGCCGGGCAAATCGTTGGCACCGGCGGCGGTTTCCGCCGCGCTTTTCACTTCGGCGATCGGCTCCTCGACCGCGCCCGCCTCTTCCTTCAACTCCGCTTTCAGGGCGATTGCGGCGTCGTCGAGGGACTTGTCGCGAAAGTCGTTCTCGGCCGATTTAAGGGGAGTGGTGACAAAAAAAACGAGCGCGGCGACGAGGCCGGCTCGGACATATGCGCTCATTTCGTTCCTCCGGGGTCCCGCCTTCAGCGCGGCGGGATGCGCCGCAAAACTTAGGATGCGTTTATGACTGAAACGAGAGGGGAGAAGCTCCGGCGCGGGAATTTTTTTTGCGCCCCCGCCGTCAGGCCGGGCGGCGCTCCTGCGCCAGCGCGGCGATCTCGTTGCGCACCCAATGATGGCATTCGTCGCGATCGTAGCTCGAATGCCACAGCAGCCGAAATGGGAGCTTGAGGCTGCGCAGCGGCTGTCCAACGGGCCGAAGCCCGAAGCGCCGCTCGATCGCCATGGCGAGCGAAGCGGGAAGGGTCAGGAGCGCGTCGCTTTCGAGGGCCAGCAAGATCCCGGCAAGGAGCGAAGAGACCTGCGCCCGCGTGCTGCAGGCGAGCCGTCTCTTCACCAGCTCCCGCTCGATCAAGGAAAGCGCGGGAAGGGCGCTGACGGCGATATGTTCGCTGGCGGCAAAATCCTCAAGCTCCAGATCAGCCTTGCCCAGGGGATGGCCGGGACGGGCAAGCGCCACCAGGCTGTCTTCGAACAGATCGAGCATACGAATATCGGGGGCCGGGAGAGGCGTGTGCTCGATGTCGATGACGAAATGGGCGCGCCCCTGGCGAAGCGCCTCGATCGCCTTGTCGCTCCGGCCCGGGGCCCAGCGGACGCGAACCGACGGCGCGGCAGCTTCGAGCTTGGATTGGAGCGGCTGCACGAGCACCAATTCCCCGACCTCGCTCGAAAGGACGGAAAAGTCGCGGTCGGCCTCGCGCGGATCGAAGGGCTTGGTCGGCCGCAGGAGGCTCTCCATGCCGGCGAGGATGACATGCACCGTTGGCGCGAGCTCCAATGCCCTTGCGGTCGGAACGAGGCGCTGCCCGGCGCGGACGAACAGCTCATCGGCAAAAATTTCGCGCAATTTGGCCAATGCGTGGCTTATCGCCGAGGCGCTGCGGCCGAGACGTTCGGCCGCCCTTGTCACGCTCGCATCGAGGAGGAGCGCGTCGAGGATCACCAACAGATTGGCGTCGACCTCTTTTAGATGCATGAAATGCAATATTTCTGCTGAGAATATTTCACTTCATGCATCCTAGGGTCCGAGCTAGGTTGCGCGCAAGAGCTTCCGGCTTTCCCTGAGTTGGAGTTCTTAGCAAGCGTCGTCGGCGACCCCCGGAGGCGCTTTCTCAATCTCAACCTCGCGATGGTCCAGCGCCCTAACGGGTTCTGGACCGTCGCACCCTTTCGTCTAGGTTCGGTCTGTCCAAGCATGGGATGCGACCTAAGCGCGACCGTCTCAACAAAGAGGTGCCGATAATGTCTTTCTCGCCCCGAGCGCGGATCGCCGCAGCCCTTCTGCTTGCGAGCCTGGTCTCCATGCCGGCTGTGGCCGAACCCACCGCCACGGCAGCGTCCGCGAAGGAGGTGCTCAAGATTTATGCCGACATCGCCGAGGCGGCCTATGGCGACTCGCTCGCCACGGCGAAGACCCTGAAGCTCGCCATCGACCGCCTCTTGGAGCAGCCGAACCAGGACAGCTTGATCGCCGCGCGCGCCGCCTGGGTCGCCGCCCGCATTCCCTACATGCAGACCGAGGCCTACCGCTTCGGCAATTCGATCGTCGACGATTGGGAGGGCAAGGTGAATGCCTGGCCGCTCGATGAGGGCCTCCTCGACTATGTGGCCGAGTCTTATGGGGCGGAGTCGCCGGAGAACGATTTCTACGTCGCCAATGTGATCGCCAATGCTTCCTTCACCGTCGGCGGCAAGAAGATCGAAGCTGAAACCATCACGACGGAGCTTTTGTCCGACGAGCTGCAGGAAGCCGGCGGCGTCGAGGCGAATGTCGCCACCGGTTATCACGCGATCGAGTTCTTGCTTTGGGGGCAGGATCTGAACGGCACCGAGCCTGGCGCCGGCAACCGTCCGGCGAGCGATTTCGACGTGAAGAAATGCACGGGCGGCAATTGCGAGCGGCGGGTCGCTTATCTCCGCACCGTCACCGATCTCCTCATATCCGATCTCGCCTGGATGACCGCGCAATGGGGCGAGGGAGGCGAGGCCCGTAAAACCATCGTCGACGGTTCGGACGAAGCCGGCCTGACGGCGATCCTGACCGGGCTCGGCAGCCTTTCTTACGGCGAACTGGCCGGCGAGCGCATGAAGCTCGGCCTCATGCTGCACGATCCGGAGGAGGAGCATGATTGCTTCTCCGACAACACCTTCGCCTCGCACTATTTCGATGCCCTCGGCATGCGCAATGTCTATCTCGGCCGCTACCGCCGCGTGGACGGCACCGTGATTTCGGGGCCGAGCGTCGCCGATCTCGTCAAGGCGAAATCGGCGGAGGCCGATACCGAGATGCGCGCGAAGCTTGCTGCCACCATGGACGCCATGGGCACGCTCTATGACCGCGGCATCATGGTCGAGAGCTACGATCAGATGATCGGCGAGGGGAATGAAGAGGGCAACGCGACGGTGCAGAAGGTCGTCAATTCGCTGCTCGACCAGACGAAGGCGATCGAGCGAGCCGTCGCCGCGCTGGAGCTGAAGACCATCGAATTCGAGGGCTCGGACAGCCTGGACAGCCCGGAAAAGGTGCTGGAGGGGCAATAGATCGGCGCTTCCGGCAATTGTCGGCATTGGCCTCGCTGGCGCCTCGGCCGGCGACCTGACGCCGTTGCTATCGGCGTTGCCACTTCGCATCTCTGCGCTGAGGTGAGCGCTCGGCGCGAGAAATCGCCGCGCCGTGCCGCGCCGGTCCGCGGCGCATCCGAAGGTCTGCTACAGTTCGGGGCCATCGCGCCGGAACCGCCGCCGCCGTATTGGCGAGCCACATCACTTTGACGAAGAGCAATTGTTCTCGCAGTCCTACAGACTTGCCGCCCGCCAAACTCCCGTAGCGCCGGGTGCGCCGAAAGCTTCACCGCGGAAGGGAATACTCGCCGCGGCGATCCTGCTCGGCGTTTCGCTGCCGCTGCTGACAGGGGCAATCGTGGGTGCGGGAAGTGAAGCGCCTGCGAAGCCGGAAAAGATCGCCGACGCGATTGCGCTCCTCGAGCCCGGAGAGGACAGGCCCGGTGGCGGCGCGACCTCGAAGGGGAGCGTGGACAACGCCAACGCTTTCTCCCACGCCTCCGGCAATATGGATTTTAAGCGCGAGTTCGACTTCAAGATCGGCAATGCCATCTTCCGCAAGAATTGGGTCTCCTCGCCCGCGTCCACCCAATCCTCCGACGGGCTCGGGCCCTTGTTCAATTCCCGCGCCTGCCAAGCCTGCCATCTGAAAGACGGCCGAGGTCATCCTCCCATGACGCCCGGCATTGCCGACGAGGAGAGCCATTCGATGGTGATGCGGCTCTCGGTCACGCCGCAACATGAGGAGGAAGCGACCTCTCCCGTGAAGGTGAACGCCATTCCGGACCCCATCTACGGGCATCAGCTGCAGGACCTCGCCATCCAAGGCCACAAGGCGGAGGGGCGAATTGCCGTCACCTATGAGGAACAACCCGTCACGCTCGCGGGCGGCGAAACCGTCAACCTCAGAACCCCGCATTATGCGATTGCCGACCTTGGCTATGGGGAGCTTGCGCGCGACGTGATGATGAGCCCGCGCATCGCGCCGCAAATGATCGGGCTAGGGCTGCTGGAGGCCATCCCAGAGGATCGCATCCTTGCCAATGCCGATCCCGACGATGCCGACGGCGACGGCCTTTCCGGGAGGCCGAACCGCGTCTGGTCGCGTGAAGGCGACAAGCTGACGCTTGGGCGCTTTGGGTGGAAGGCCGGCGTGCCGAGCATCGACCAGCAAACGGCCGAGGCCGCGGCCAACGATATCGGCCTCTCCTCCACCATGATCCGCACCGCTTCGGGGGATTGCACCGAGGCGCAGAAGGAGTGCCGCGACGCGCCGAACGGCAATTCCGCGAAGCAGCAGGATGCGGAGCTTGGCGATGAGCTGTTCAAGCTCGTGTCCTTCTACTCGCATAATCTTGCCGTGCCGGCGCGGCGCGATCCCTCCAATCCGGAAGTGCTGAAGGGCAAGGCCTTGTTCAATTCGATCGGCTGCGCCGGATGTCACCAGGCGAAATTCGAGACGGGCGACCTGCCGGGCCAGCCGCATCTCTCCAAGCAGACGATCTGGCCCTACACCGACCTCCTTCTGCACGACATGGGCGACGGCCTCGCCGACAATCGGCCCGAGGCTCAGGCTTCGGGGCGGGAATGGCGGACGGCGCCGCTCTGGGGCATCGGGCTGACGGAGACCGTCAACGGCCACACCATGTTTCTGCATGACGGTCGCGCGCGCAGCGTGAAAGAGGCGATCCTCTGGCATGGCGGCGAGGCGGAGGGCACCCGCGACCGTTTCGCCGCGCTGT
This sequence comes from uncultured Alphaproteobacteria bacterium, assembly GCA_963786425.1. Lineage (GTDB taxonomy): Bacteria > Pseudomonadota > Alphaproteobacteria > Rhizobiales > Methyloligellaceae > Methyloceanibacter. The sequence goes on from CAWAZB010000005.1 coordinate 204,580, forward strand.
CGAAAGAGGATCGCGAGCGCCTGATCGCTTTCGTCAATTCGCTATGAGGAGGCTCGTTCTCGCGCTCATTCTGTCGGCGCTCTGTGTGCAGGGGGCGAAGGCCGAGATCGATCATGGGGCGCTCGCCCGCGATGCACTCGAAAACTACATCCGCCCCGGCTATGCGCGCTTCGCGGAGGCCGCCGCCGCCCTGAACCCGTCGGTGCAGGAACTTTGCAAGACGCCTTCCGATGCTGCGCTCTCCGAGGCAAAAAAGGTATTCGTCGATACGGTCGAGGCATGGAGCAGGGTCGAGCCCATCCGTTTCGGCCCGGTCGCGAAAGAGCACCGTTATGAGCGCATCTTCTACTGGCCGGACGCGAAGGGGCTTGGGGCGAAACAGATCCGCGCGGCGCTCGCGAAGAGCGATGCGAGCGTGACCGAGGAAGCCACCCTCGCCAAAAAGAGCGTCGCGCTGCAGGGGCTGCCGGCGCTCGAATATCTCCTTTATGCCGAAGGCTCCGAGGATTTTGCCAAAGCGGGGGACGAAACGGGCTTCCGCTGCCGCTTCGCTTCGGCCGTTGCCGCAAACATCCACGCCCTCGCCGCGGAGATCGTGACGCAATGGGCGGAGGGGGCGCCGGAGGCCGATTCCTTCCTCAAGCCGGGCCCTGCCAGCACCGCTTATCGCTCGGCGAAAGAGGTGACGCTCGAATTGTTCAAGGCGCTCAGCGCCGGCATCGAATGGGTGCGCGATCAAAAATTGGGAAAGATGCTCGGCGCGAAAGCCGATGAGGCGCGGCCGAGGCTCGCACCCTTCTGGCGAAGCGGGCAGAGCTACGCCAACATGGCCGGCAATCTGCAAGGCATCATCGAACTCTTCACCGGAAGCGGTTTCGACCGCATCGTGCACGAGCAATCGGCCGGCGTCGAAAAGTCCATCATCTTCGATCTCGATCACGATGCCGACGTGCTGCGCGGCATGACCATGCCGCTCGCCGATGCCGTGCAGAATGACGAGGAGCGCGCGCGGCTCGAAGCGTTGCGCGTCTCCTTGAAGAGCGCCGCGACGACGGCAGGCGAGATGATCGGGGAGGGTGCCGATCTCTCCTTCGGCTTCAACGCCATGGATGGAGATTGAGACATGCGCATCGATCGCCGCCAGTTGCTCCTCGCCGCCGCTGGCGGCGTGACGCTTCTCGCAAAGCCATCATTGTTGATGGCCGAGGCGCGCGATGATGGCCTCTTCGCCGCCGCAAGGCGGGACGATCGCGGCACTTATTCCGCGGCGATGTTTTCCTTGGAGGGGGACGTCCGCTCGGTCGATCTGCCGGGACGGGGTCACGACATCGCTCTCCGCCCAGGGAGCGGCGAGTGGGTCGCCTTTGCGCGAAGGCCGGGGCAATTTGGCGTCGCGGTGCCGGCGCATGGCGGTTCGCCGATCTGGTTCGCCGCAAAAGAGGGGCGGCATTTCTTCGGCCATGGCGTGTTCTCCGCCGACGGCAAGCTCCTCTACACGACCGAGAACGACTATGCGTCGGCGAAGGGGATCATCGGCATTCGCGACGCGACTGACGGCTATCGGCAGATCGCCGAGTTCTCAGCGGGCGGGGTCGAGCCGCACGACATCGCCCTCATGGCGGACGGCCGCACGCTCGTGATTGCCAATGGCGGCATCCGTACACACCCGGACTCGGGGTCGAAGGAATTGAACATTCCGGAGATGCAGCCGTCGCTCGTCTATCTCGATCTCGGCACCGGCGACATCGTCGAAGAGCATTTGCTCGACGCCGCTTTGCATCAACTCTCGATCCGGCACCTTGCGCTCGCAGGGCGCGATAGCGTCGTCTTCGGCTGCCAATATCGCGGGCCCGAAGAGGACCATCCGGCGCTTGTCGGTTTCCACCGGCGTGGCGAGGCGCCACGCCTCGCCGCTGCTCCGGCCGAGATTCAGTCCTCGCTGAAGAACTATGTCGGTTCCGTCACGGCGGATTCGGCGGGTGAGATCATCGCCGCCTCCTCGCCGAAGGCGGGCCTCATCACCTATTTCGATGCGCGCACGCGCCGCTATCTCGGCTCGTCCGAGCTTGCCGACGGTTGCGGCGTTGCGCCGACGCGGCATCAAGCGCGCTTTCTCCTCACCAGCGGCAATGGCTGGCTGGTCGAAGCCGAAGAGCAGGAAGAGGCCGCGCGGCGGTCGACACCCTATCATTGGGACAATCACGCGATCCTTGTACGTTGAGGCGCGTATTGCCAGATCAAGGCTTCGGCCCAATCTTACCTTATTGTCGGACTAAGGTGATTCCCGCATCGCGTGCCGAAACGGCTTGATGCCATCGCCTCAAAGCCATTGTTTTGAATGTGAGACGCCCGGGCGTCAGCGTCGTATGTCTTCGCAACGGAAAGATTGAACGATCAGAATGAAGTTGCTGCTGAAGATCGTTGGCGGCGTTGTGGCGCTGCTCCTCCTCGCAGTCTTGGGGCTCAATCTCTTCCTTTCCGCAAGCGCGGTCCGCGAGCGGGTGGCCGAACGCGTCAGAGAGCAGAGCGGCCGCGAGCTGAAAGTGAACGGCACGACCTCCGTTCTCTTCCTGCCGAAACCGCATATCGTCCTCACCGATGTGGAGATTTCCGATCCCGGTCACCCCGCGGCCCCGGATCTTTCCGTCGCCCGCCTTTCTCTCGACGTCAGTTACGGCCAGCTCGTCAGTCGCAACGTTGACGCCGAGCGCGTGGTCATGGAGCGGCCCGTTCTCACGGTGCGTCTGCCGTCGAGCTCCGGCAGCGAAGAGAAGCATGGCGCGCTGCAACCCTCCGAGCGTGACTTCGCTTCGGCGGCTCCGCGCTTCATCGCGGCGCAGGCGGCCGGCGGCGGTAAGCCGAAACGCGAGATCCGCCTGAACGATGTGCGCATCGAAGAGGGCACGATCCGCCTCCTCGGCGAGAATGGCGAAGAGCGTCGCATCGAGAAGATCAATGCCGCGCTCAGCCTGCCGCGTCTCGCCGATCCGCTGACGGCGAAAGGCGATCTCGATTGGGATGGCACCCGGGTCGGTTTCGATTTCAAGCTCGCAACGCCCGCCGACCTCAAAGCCGAGAAATCGGCGCGGGTCGATCTGCAGCTCGACACGGAGGCGATCGACGTTGGCTTCGGCGGCCATGTCTATTCGCGGCCGGAGTTCAAAGGCGAAGGTGATTTCATCGCGAAGTCGCAGTCGCTTCCTTCGGTCATCGCCTGGCTCCGCCAGGAACCTCGGGCGGGCGGCGGTGAAGATGGAGAGCTCAAAGGCCGCGTTACCTGGAGCAAGGATGAGGTCTCGCTGACGGAGGCGCGCGTTGCGCTCAGCCACGTCACGGGGCAGGGGCAGGCGGTCGTCGACCTTACCGGCGCGAAGCCGAAGGTGAGGGCGGCGATTGCGGTCGAGACGCTCGACCTTACGCCCTTCGTCACGTCAACAGGGGCGCCGTCCTCGCCGGCCGAGCCCGCGCCGGTCATGCAGCCGCCTCCGGCCGAACCGTCGCCATCCCCTGGCACTCAAGGCGGTGCGCCCGACTGGTTCACGAAACCGAAGGCCGGGACCTTCCAGGAAATCCAAAAGCGTCCGGCACAAGAAGCGGTCGCGGAGGAGAGTGGAACGGTTCAGACCTCGGCAGCCCTACCGAATGCGGAACCGACGGTGTTGCCCTCGGGGTTCGACGCGGAAGTGAACGTGAACCTCGCCGAGACCAAGCTCGAACGTGTGGTCATGGGTCCCTCCACGCTCAGCTTCACTTTGCGCGATGGCGTGCTCGACGCCGATCTCGGCAGCGTGAAGCTTTACGAGGGCGAGGGACGCGGCAAGCTCAGCATCGATGGTGCCAAGGGCAAGCCCACCTTCACCGCCAATGTGACGCTGGAGGGCGTGTCCGCTCAGCCGCTTCTCTCGGCGGCAGGCGGCTTCAACCTCATTTCCGGCCTGATCAATCTCGAGCTGGAATTGAAGGGCGACGGCAGCAGCGGTCAGGCGATCAAGCATTCGCTGTCGGGGTCGGGCAACCTCGACATCGCCGAAGGCTCGATCGAAGGCATCAATCTCACCGAGATGATCGCCAGCCTCGGTGCCGGCAGCATCCCGGACGTCAATCAAGGTCCCGGCGCCAAGACCGCCTTCACCGATCTCGGCGCCAGCTTCCGCATGGCGAGCGGCGTCGCCGAGACTCACGATCTGGAAATGAACAGCCCGCTGCTCGAGCTGAAGGCGCGCGGGACGGTCGATCTCGTGACCGGGACGGTGGATTTTCTCACCCATCCGAAGGTGGTGGCGGGGGCGAAGGGACGCGGAGGCGCCAACGATCTCGCCGGCCTCTCAATTCCGGTCCGCATCGAAGGCCCCTTCGAAAAGCCCTCCATCAGACCGGAGATCGGCGAGATGTTCGGCAGCCCTGAACAGGCCGGCCGCACCGTCAATCAGATCGGCGAGATTCTGCAGAAGAAGCTGAAGGGGAAGCCGGTCGGCGAGGCGATCGGCCGGTTCCTCGGCTCGGTGCGCATCGATGGGGACAATTCAGGGTCGGCCGAGGAGGCATCTCCTGCCGGCGAGGCCGCGCCTGAAGCTGCGGCGCCACAGCCGGAAGCCCCGGCCGAAGAGGCCGACGAGGAGATGGAAGACATCCTCCGCTAGGCCTACGGCCACCTCAACCACCCTCCGATTGTTCTTTCAAGCCGACGAATTGTTAACCCCCTCCGGGCCTTATTAGGCGAGCGGGTTCACGAGTTGGGTGCGGGCTTTGAGGGATACGCGTCACGCGTTGCGCCGGGCGTTTCTGCTGGCGATCGGGGCAATATCGATTCTCGGCTGCGCGGAGCTCGCTTCGGCGGGCCAACGGCTTTCCGACCGGAAGCCGCATGAAGGCGTCTCCCGCGCCCACCGCATGCCGGTGCAGGGCATCGACGTCTCCAATTGGCAAGGCAATATCGAGTGGGAAAGCGTGCGCGCCGCCGGCACCGACTTCGTCTTCATCAAGGCGACCGAGGGCGGCGACTATCTCGACCCGAAATTCCACCGCAATTGGCAAGGGGCCAAGCGCGTCGGCATCCCGCGTGGTGCCTATCACATGGTCTATTGGTGCCGGCCCGCGCATGAGCAGGCCCTTTGGTTCGTCCTCAACGTGCCGAACGAGCCGGACGCGCTGCCGCCGGTCCTCGATCTCGAATGGAACGGACATTCCCGCAACTGTCCGAAGAAAATCCCGGCGCGGCTCGCCCGGGAAAAGATCACCATCCTCCTAGAGGCGATGGAGAGACATACCGGCAAGCGCCCGATCATCTACACGGACATCACCTTTCATCGCGAGGTGATGGAAGGGCATTTCCGCGGTTACAATTATTGGCTCCGCTCGGTGGCCGCCGAGCCGCATCGGCGCTACCGGAACCGGCCTTGGCTTTTTTGGCAGTTCTCCACGACGGGTCATGTGCCGGGGATCAAAGGACCGGTAGACCGCAACACCTTCAACGGGTCGATGGAATATTGGTGGCAAGCCATTCCCCGGCAACGCCGGCACGAGACCCTGATGGGCGCGAATTAGAGCGGCGAGGATTATTCGCCTTCGGCCCTCGAAAGGGTGACGAGAGACAGGGGCGTCCGTTTTTCCTATAAGGGCGCCCATGCCGCTCGCCGCAAAATCGTCGCCGCCCGTGAAGCAGGCTCGTGCCCGCAAACCCGCCCGCGCGAAAACGCCGAAGATCGGCTTTGTCAGCCTTGGCTGTCCGAAGGCGCTGGTCGATTCCGAGCGCATCATCACCAGGCTTCGCGCGGAAGGCTACGACCTCTCGCCGAGCTATGACGGCGCCGACGCGGTCGTGGTCAACACTTGCGGCTTCCTCAACAGCGCGAAAGAGGAGTCGCTCGCGGCCATCGGCGAGGCGCTCGCCGAGAATGGCAAGGTCATTGTCACGGGTTGCCTCGGTGTCGAGTCAGACCGTATCCGCGACCGCTACCCGGACGTGCTCGCCGTCACCGGCCCGCATCAATATGAGGCTGTGGTGGCGGAAGTGCACAAGGCCGTGCCGCAGCCGCACGATCCCTTCTTCGATCTGCTGCCGCCGGAAGGCATCAGACTGACGCCGCGCCATTACGCCTATCTGAAGATTTCCGAAGGCTGCAACAATGCCTGCAGCTTCTGCATCATCCCCGACTTGCGCGGGAAGCTGCAGAGCCGTCCCCTCGCCGATGTGATGCGCGAAGCCGAGAAACTCGTCGCCGCCGGCGTCAAGGAGCTGCTCGTCATCTCGCAGGATACGAGCGCCTATGGCCTCGACATCGGCTACGCGAAAAGCGTGTGGAAGGGGGAGGAGCGCGAGGCGCGCTTCATCACGCTCGCCGAGACGCTCGGCAGCCTCGGCGCCTGGGTGCGGCTTCACTATGTATACCCCTACCCGCATGTCGATCGCGTGCTGCCGCTGATGGCGGAAGGGAAGGTGCTCCCATACCTCGACATCCCCTTCCAGCATGCGAGCCCGGCGGTGTTGAAGAAAATGCGCCGACCCGCGCATCAGGAAAAGACGCTGGCGCGCATCGCTGCCTGGCGCGATGTCTGTCCCGAGCTTGCCATCCGCTCCACCTTCATCGTCGGCTTTCCAGGCGAAACGGAAGAGGATTTCGAGCTGCTGCTCGATTGGCTGGACGAAGCGAAACTCAACCGCGTCGGCTGCTTCAAATATGAGAATGTGGATGGCGCTCGTGCCAACGCGCTTCCAGGCCAAGTGCCGGAAGAGGTGAAGCAGGAGCGTTACGCGCGCCTCATGGAGCGGCAGCAGGCCATCAGCGCGGCGCTGCTGGAAAGCCGTGTCGGCGAGACCATCGAGGTGATCGTCGACGCGGTCGACGCTGAAGGCGCGGTGGCGCGCTCTGCCTGGGATGCACCGGAGATCGACGGCAATGTCTATCTTACCGGCGCGATGGGCCTTGCCGCCGGCGACAGGCTGAGGGCAGAGGTCGAGGCGTCGGACGAATACGATCTTTGGGCGCGGCCTATTTTTCAGAGCGCCGTCATTCCGGCGAAAGCCGGGGTTCAGTAACGCCCTGTTCAGACGGCGGCGCGGGAGGCGAGCTCTTCGCGGGCGCCGCCTTCCCATTCCGCCATCGCCGGCATCGCGAAGATCGTCTCGACATAGTCTGCCGCTCGCCCGTCATCCCCGAACTCGGCAAGGTCGACGCCATAGGTGCGGAAGCGCGTCGCGACCGGCGCATACATGGCGTCAGCGGCCGAGAAGGTGCCGAACAGGAACGGACCTCCCGAGCCATAGGCATGACGAAGCTCGCGCCAGATCGCCACGATCCGGCGGATATCGTTGCCGAGCTCAGGACCGATCGGCGGGGTGGGAAGGCGCGAGGTGAGATCCATCGGCATCTCGTTGCGGAGCGTTGCAAAGCCGGAATGCATCTCGGCCGAGACGGCCCTCGCGAGTGCCCGCGCCTCGGCAGCGGCCGGCCAGAGGCTCAAGCCCGGATGAGCATCGGCGAGATATTCGAGGATGGCGAGGCTGTCGCAGACGACGAGGCCGTTCGTCTTTAGGGCCGGCACCTTCCCGGACGGGGAGTGATGGAGGATCGCCGCCTTGCTCTCGGGCTGACGTAGCCTGATCCGCTCTTCCTCGAAGGGGATGCCGAGATGCGCCATGGCGAGCCAGGGCCGGAGGCTCCAAGAGGAGAGGTTCTTGTCCCCGATGACGAGCGTGTAATTGGCTGCCGGCATGAGCTTCCCGTCTTGCGTTGTCACGAAGTGGCTCCCCTGCCATTAATGAGAGCGGCCATCAAGACCTGCTTGTCTCGCAATGTCGTTCAGAACCCTGCCAAGATCGCGGCGCGAATTGGGCGAACTGCTCCTCGAGGAGGGCGCGCCCGCTCGTCCCGTCCGGCTCCTTTCCTCCCTCGGCGACGATGCCCTTGCTGACTTGAGCGCGGCCGACCGGAAATGGGTCAAGGAGCGCGGCTGGAGGCCGAGCGCCGGCTCGGTCCTGCTGCTCCCGGACGCCTCCGGCGGCGTCGGCGGCGTCTTGCTCGGGACAGGCGGCGAGAATTGGGCCGAGGAAACGCCCCTCCTTGCCGGGACGCTGCCAACCGCGCTGCCCGCGGGAGATTATCGTTTCGCCTCGGATCTGCCGGATCCTGAGCTGGCGGCCGTTTCTTGGCTCCTCGGCGCCTATCGCTTCGGACGGTATCGATCCGAGAACGGCGCCGAGCCGAAGCGCCTCGTGCTTCCAAAGGGTGCCGATCGCGACCGCGTCCTTGCCTTGGCCGAGGCCGTCTATTTCGGCCGCGACCTCATCAACACGCCGGCCAACGATTTCGGTCCGGCGGAGCTTGAGGCGGCGGCGCGCGACCTTGCCTCGGAGCATGGCGCCTCGATCAAAGTCACGACGGGGGTCGGTCTGCTTTCCGAGAATTTGCCGATGATCCATGCGGTCGGACGCGCGAGCGACCGGCCGCCGCGCCTGATCGACCTCCATTTCGGCGCCGAGAACGCGCCGAAAGTTACCATCATCGGCAAGGGCATCTGCTTCGACACAGGCGGCCTCGACATCAAACCCTCGAGCGCCATGACCCTGATGAAGAAGGACATGGGAGGGGCCGCAACGGCGCTCGCGCTCGCGCATCTCGTGATGCAGGCGAAGCTGCCCGTGCGCCTGCGCGTGCTGATCCCGGCCGCCGACAATGCCATTGCCGGAAACGCCTTCAGGCCGGGCGATGTGCTGAAATCCCGCAACGGCATGACAGTCGAGATCGGTAACACCGATGCGGAAGGCCGCCTGGTGCTCGCCGACGCCATCAGCCTCGCGGATGAAGAAGCTCCCGATTATCTCATCACCATCGCCACCCTGACCGGCGCCGCGCGGGTCGCGCTCGGGCCTGACCTGCCGCCTCTCTATTCGAACGACGAGGAGATGGCGGCGAAACTCCTGGCGGGCGCCGCGGCGGTCGGAGACCCGCTGTGGCGAATGCCGTTCTGGGCGCCTTACGATAAGCTCCTGAAAAGCAGCATCGCCGATGTGAACCACATCGCCGAAGGGTCCTATGCGGGCTCGGTGATGGCGGCGCTATTCCTGAAGCGCTTCGTCAAGCAGGCGAAGCGCTTCGTTCATCTCGACATTTTCGGCTGGGTGCCGCGCGAGCAGCCGGGGCGGCCGCAAGGCGGCGAGCCGCAAGCGGCGCGCGCCCTCTTTGCCTATCTACAGCGCGAGTTCGCCGCGTGAGCGAAAGGCCGGCCCCTGACCGGCGGCTGCATGCCTATCGTCAGGATCTTGCTTCCGAAACACTCCGCGGCCTTGTGGTGGCGGCGCGCTATGTGGAAGGCGCGCTGCGGCAGGTGCACGCCCCGCTTCTGCCTCTCCGCCGCGAGCCTCGCCTCGATGCGCCGCTCGATACCGAAGCGCTGTTCGGGGAAACGCTTCTCCTCTTCGATGAGGAGGAGGGTTGGGCCTGGGCGCAGCTCTCGCGGGACGGCTATGTCGGCTATGTGCCGAGCGAGGGCTTGAGGGCTTCGATTTTCGCGCCGACGCACCGCATCGCGGCGCTTCGCATCCTACGTGTTTCCGGTGCCGGACATCAAAGCCCCGCCGATATCTCTGTCTGTCGATGAACGCAACCTTCGCCGCCAAAGGCGAGGACGGGCGCTTTCTCATCCTTTCGACCGGCGGCTTCGTGCCGTCCGTTCATGCCCGCAGGCTCGATGAGTTTGCCGACGATTTCGTCGACGTGGCAGCGGCTTTCGCCGGGACGCCCTATCTTTGGGGCGGCCGCAGCAGCATCGGCGTCGATTGCTCAGGGTTGGTGCAACTCGCCTGCGAGTCCGCCGGCATCGCTTGCCCGCGCGATGCGGACATGCAGGCGACTTCGCTCGGCGACCCCTTCGACTGGAAGGGGGGATCGTTAACGCGAGGCGATCTCGTCTTCTGGGACGGGCATGTCGGCATCATGGCGGACGCGACCACGCTCCTGCATGCAAGCGCGTATCAGATGGCCGTGGTCGTTGAGCCGCTGGCGGAAGCGCGGGCGCGCATTGCGGCAAGCGGGGGCGGGGAGATTGTCGTCGCGCGCCGGCTGCCGGACTGAATTAAGCCTGAGCCTTATGATGGGTCCAACACGTCGAGCTCTGCCACCCAAGGGGGAGCAGAGCCCGGCATGAGGCTCCTAGGAGGAGAAGGGAGGAGCTTAGAGCACGTTGAACAGATAGAGCAGAATGATGATCGGGATCGGAATCCCAATCAGCCATAAAAGAATCCCGCGCATGGTCCGTTTTCCTTTAATTTTTGTCCGGGTAAAGAACGTCCGGAGCGAGCGCGAGTTCCGCTTCGGAAATCGCAACGGACCTAGCTGCGATTAGCTGGCAACCGCTCCGGTTCGCTTTGCTTCGAGCTCAAAGGCGGCAGCGAGCAGCGCCTTCGTATATTCCGACTTCGGCTTCTCGAAAATCGCGCTCGCCGGCCCCTTCTCCACGACTTTGCCGCGACGCAACACGATGACCGAGTTGGCGAGCGCCCGCACCACTTTCAGATCGTGGCTGATGAAGAGATAAGCGAGCTTATGCCGGCTCTGCAGATCGCGGAGGAGATCGACGATCTGCGCTTGCACCGAAACGTCCAGCGCACTGGTCGGCTCATCGAGAATCAGGAATTTCGGCTCGAGCACCAGCGCGCGGGCAATGGCGATACGCTGACGCTGACCGCCGGAAAATTCATGCGGGTAGCGGTCCTGCGAGGCCGGGTCGAGTCCCACTTCCTTCAGGGCCTGCGAGACCCGTAACCGCCTTTCGACCTTGCTGAGGTCCGGTTTCTGGATGAGCAGCCCTTCCTCGACGATCTGCCCCACCGAAAGACGCGGGGAGAGGGAGCCGTAGGGATCCTGGAAGACGATCTGCATGTCGCGTCGCAAAGGCCGCATGCGCTTCGAATCGTAGCCGTCGATACGGTTGCCGAGATAGACGATCGGCCCTTCGCTGGCGATCAGCCTGATGATGGCGAGGCCGAGCGTCGTCTTGCCCGAGCCGGACTCGCCGACGACGCCGAGCGTCTGGCCTTCCTTCACCGAAAGGTCGATCCCGTCCACGGCCTTGATGTGTCCGACGGTCCGCCGGAGGAATCCGCGCCGGATCGGGAACCACACGCGCAAGCCCTTCGCCTCGACGATTGTCGGTGCGTCCGGGTTCTCCGGCGGCGGCGAGCCCTTCGGTTCCGAGGCGAGGAGATGCTTGGTGTAGCGATGCTTCGGCGCGGAGAAGATCGCGCTTGTTTTTCCGCGCTCGACGATCTTGCCGTCATTCATCACGCAGACGCGGTCCGCCATCTTCCGCACGATTCCGAGATCGTGGGTGATGAGCAGCATGGCCATGTTGAATTCGCTTTTGAGCTTGAGGAGGAGTTCGAGGATCTGCGCTTGGATGGTGACATCGAGGGCGGTGGTCGGCTCGTCGGCGATGAGGAGGTCCGGCTCATTGGCGAGCGCCATGGCGATCATCACGCGCTGACGCTGCCCGCCCGAGAGCTGGTGCGGATAGGATTGCAGCCTCCCCTTCGGATCGTCGATGCCGACCTTTTTGAGGAGCTCGATGACGCGGCCGCGGACCGTCTCGGGACCAAGCTTCCGATGAATGCGCAAGACCTCGCCGATCTGTTGCTCGACCGTGTGCAACGGATTGAGCGAGGTCATCGGTTCCTGAAAGATCATGGAGATCTGATTGCCGCGCACATGCCGAAGCTCGCCCGGCGGCAGCGCCATCAGATCCTCGTTCTTGAACAAGATCCGGCCGGAAGGGTGAGACGCGGCGGGGTAGGGGAGGAGCTTCAGGATCGAGAGGGCGCTCACGGTTTTGCCGGATCCCGATTCCCCGACCAGCGCCACGGTTTCGCCCTTGGCGATGTCGAAGGAAACATTCTTCACCGCATGGGTGACCTTGCCGCCGCTGCCGTGGAAATCGACGGAGAGATTTTCGACGGCGAGCAGAGTTGCGTCGGTGTCGGCGGATTTTGCTTTGCTCATGCTGTTCCCTTCAACTCCGCCGTTTGTCCATGCTGATGCGGCGCGGCAGCATCGGCACATTCGCCGCGCTCCACCTCGATGGTGGCATGGTCGAGGCCGAAGCGATCATGCAGTCGCCGTTTCATCTCCTTGACCAGCAGGTCTGAGCTTTCCCCCTCGGCGATGCAGGCATGCAGCGTCACCATGCTCCGCTCTTGCGTGATCGACCAGACATGCACGTGATGCACGCCGACGACGCCCGGCACATGCGCGACGAGGTCGGGGCCGATGCGCCGGGTGTCGAGCTCGCGGGGCGCGCCTTCCAGCAGGATATGCCCGGCGGCCGCGACCACCTTCCAGCCGCTATAAACGATGATGGCGGCGACGAGGACCGACAGCAGCGGATCGATCGGCGTCCAGCCGGTGAAGAGGATGACGGCCCCGGCGATGAGCGCGGCGACGGAGCCGAGCAGATCGCCGAGCACATGGATCGCGGCGCCCCGCACATTGAGGTTGTCACGGTCGGCGCCGCGCAGAAGCGCAAAGGCACCGAGATTGACGGCAAGCCCGGCTACGGCGACGCCGATCATCACGCCGCCGAGCACCGGTTGAGGATCGGCAAGGCGCTCATACGCCTCATAAGCGATCCAGGCGGCAATGACGAAAAGGGCAAGCCCGTTGACGAAGGCGATCAGGATTTGGAAGCGGTCGAAACCGTAAGTTCGTTTCCAATCGGCGGGGCGGCGGGCGAGGCGGAAGCCGAACCAAGCCAGCGACAGCGAAGCGAAGTCGGTCAGCATGTGGCCGGCGTCGGCGATGAGGGCCAGCGAGCCGGAAACAATGCCGCCGGCCACCTCCGCAAACATGAAAAGGCCCGTTATCAGCGCGGCGACGCCGAGGCGCCACTCGCTCTTGTTTTCGCGAGCGCCGACGGGGCCGTGATCGTGGGAGCCGTGCATCGGTCAGGCGAAGGATTTGCGCGGATCGAAGGCGTCGCGAACCGCTTCGCCGATGAAGATCAGAAGGCTGAGCATGATGGCGATGACGAAAAATGCCGTGAGGCCGAGCCATGGCGCTTGCAAATTGTCCTTCCCTTGCGCCAGCAACTCGCCGAGCGAGGGCGATCCGGGCGGTAGGCCGACGCCGAGAAAGTCGAGCGATGTCAGCGTGCTGATCGAGCCGTTGAGGATGAAGGGCATGAAGGTGAGCGTCGCCACCATCGCATTCGGCAGCAAATGCTTGAAGATGATCTTGAGGTTCGAGAGGCCAAGCGCCCGGGCCGCGGTGACATATTCGAAATTGCGGGCGCGCAGGAATTCGGCGCGGACGACGCCGACGAGCGCCACCCAGGAAAAAGCGAGCAGGATACCGAGCAGAATCCAGAAGCTCGGTTCGATCACGGCGGCGACGATGATGAGAAGGTAGAGTTGCGGAACCGACGTCCAGATCTCGATGAAGCGCTGAAAGAGGAGATCGGTCCAGCCGCCGAAAAAGCCCTGAACGGCGCCAGCCGCGACGCCGATGATCGAGGATAGGATCGTTAGGATGAGCCCGAAGAGAACCGAGATGCGGAAGCCGTAGATGACGCGGGCGACGACATCGCGCCCCTGGTCGTCGGTGCCGAGCCAGTTCCACTCAAGATCCTTGTCGCAAGGGTGAAAGCCCTGCTCGAGGGCGTTCTTGCAATCCTCCGCATTCAGCAGCCAGGTCGGCTTCACCGGAAAGGCCATCGGGGGATTTTTGTTAGGCGTGTCGTAGGAGTAGGGGATCGGCGGCCAGAGGATCCAACCTTGCTTCTGGGCGATCATCTCCTTCACCGCGGGATCGCGGTAAACGGCCTCCGTCTCGAAAATGCCGCCGAACGCCGTCTCAGGGTAAGCCTTGAAGATCGGGAAATAATATTCGCCGTCATATTTGACGAGCAGCGGCCGGTCGTTGGCGATGAATTCGGCGAAGAGACTGATGAAAAACAGAACGAGGAAGATCCACAACGACCAATAGCCGCGGCGATGGGCTTTGAAGCTCTGCCAGCGCCGCCAGTTGAGCGGCGACAACCGCCACCAGCCCGGCCCTTCGGCGGCGACCTGCTCGATGACCGCGGCGTCCGTCGGCGCGTCCATCTCCGTCAGACCTCCCGCGTCTCGAAGTCGATGCGGGGATCGACCCACGTATAGGTGAGGTCGGAGACCAAATTGATGACGAGGCCCATCAGCGAGAAGATGTACACCGTGGCGAACACGACGGGATAATCCCGGTTCATGATCAATTCGAAGCCAAGGAGGCCGAGGCCTTCGAGCGAGAAGATCGTCTCGATGAGAAGCGCGCCGGCGAAGAACGAGCTGATGAAGGCGCCCGGGAAGCCCGCGATGATGATCAGCATCGCATTGCGGAAGACATGGCCGTAGAGCGCTTGGTGTTCGGTCAGGCCCTTGGCGCGTGCCGTCGTCACATATTGCTTGCGGATCTCATCGAGGAACGAGTTCTTGGTGAGGAAGGTGAGCGTCGCGAAGGCCGACACCACCATCGCCGCCAGCGGCAACGCGAGATGCCAGAAATAATCGAGGATGCGCTCCGGCCAGGAGAGTTGCCACCAATTCTCGGACACGAGGCCACGCAAGGGAAAGATCTGGAAGAACGATCCTCCGGCAAACAAAACGATCAGGAACACCGCGAACAAAAAGCCGGGAATGGCATAGCCGACGACGATCACGGTACTCGTCCACACATCGAAACGGGAGCCGTCGCTGATGGCTTTGCGGATGCCGAGCGGGATCGAGATGAGATATGAGATCAGCGTCATCCAAATTCCGAGCGAGATCGAAACCGGCAATCGCTCGGCCACGAGCTGCAGCACGCTCGTATCGCGGAAATAGCTCTCGCCGAAATCGAAGCGCAGATAATTCCAGATCAGCATCGCGAAGCGCTCATAGGCCGGCTTGTCGAAGCCGAATTGCTTTTCGAGGCTCTTGATGAATTCAGGGTCGAGGCCTTGCGCGCCCCGATATTTGGACGGCGCCGAGACGTCTCCCGGCATCGCGCCAGGCCCGCGGCCCGCGCCGACTTCGCTGCCTCCGCCCGTGAATCTCGCCGTCGCGCCGACGTCGGTGCCGGAGAGCTGGGCGATGATGCGCTCGACCGGACCGCCGGGAGCGAATTGGACCACGAGGAAGGTCACGAACATGATGCCGAGCATGGTCGGCACGATGAGCATCACGCGGCGTAAGATATAGGCGATCATGTTTTGCGGCCGGCCCTGCGGGATCGCATGAAAAAGAACCCGGCTAGGAGTATGACGGCGAAAAGTCCGAGCACAACATAGGCTCGGCGAGAGTCCGGCGCACCTTCTCCTTGGCTCGCGGCCTTCGCCGCCGGACCGCCGGCAGCGGCCAGATTTGCCGCCTTCGCCTCATCGAACCACCATGTGTCGAGCACGCCGCGATCGAAGCGGGGCTTTTCCTCGGGACGGGAGAATTTGTCCCAATAAGCGACGTGATGCGACGCCTTGTACCAGTGCGGGACCCAATAATGTCCAGCGCGCAAGACCCGATCGAGGGCTTTGGCCGCCGTCTCGAGCTCGGCGCGGGTTTTGGCACCAACGACCTTCTCGATCAGCGCATCGACCGCCGGATCGTCGATCCCGGCAAGATTGAGCGATCCATCCATCTTCGCCGCTGCGGAGCCGAAATAGCTGCGCAATTCGACGCCGGGCGTGTTCCGCATCACATAGCGCTGGGTCGTTATGTCGAAATCGAAGCTCTTGAGGCGGCGCTGATATTGCGCCGGGTCGACCATGCGCAGCGAGGCATCGATGCCGAGCATCCGCAAATTCTGCACGTAAGGCGAAATGATGCGCTCAAAGCTCGGCTCGAAGCTCAAAATCTCGATCTTCAGGCGCTCGCCCTTATCGTTCTTGCGGACGCCGCCTTGCATCTTCCAGCCGGCCTCATCGAGCAGCTTTCCCGCTTCCTGCAGCTTGGCGCGGATGCCGCCGGTGCCGTCCGACTTGGAGGGCATATAAGCCGCCCCTGACGCGTCCTTCGGCACAGGGACGCCGAGATTGTTGAGCAGCGCCTTTTCGACATCCGACGGCTCGCCCTCGGCCTTCATGGCGGAGTTCTCGAAGTAACTCTCGGTGCGCGTATAGAGGTTGTAAAAGACGTTGCGGTTGGTCCATTCGAAATCGAAGGCGAGGTCGAGCGCCTTCCGAACCAGGGGATCCTTCAGCGCTTCGCGGCGGGTGTTGAGGAAGAAACCTTGCGTTCCGGACGGCGTCTCGTCGGGCAGAACTTCCTTCTTCACCCGGCCGGCGCGAATTGCCGGGAAGCCATATTCCGTGGCCCAGACCTTGGAGGTGAATTCCTCGCGGAAATCGTAGGCGCCGGCCTTGAAGGCTTCCATGCCGGCCGTGCGGTCGCGGAAATATTCGAAGCGGATATCGTCGAAGTTCCAGCGCCCGCGATTGACGGGGAGATCTTTCGCCCAATAATCGGGATTGCGCTTATAAGCGATGCTCCGTCCCTGCCGCACGGTGCCGACAGTGTAGGGACCGGAGCCGATCGGCGGCTCGAGCGTCGTCTCGCCGAAATCGCGCGTTGCGTAGAATGTCTTCGAGAAGATCGGCAGCGACGCGACCGCGATCGGCAGATCGCGCGTCAGCTCTCCACGAAATTGGTAGCGAACGGTGCGAGCGTCGAGGGAGTCGGCCTTCACCACATCCTGCAGCATCTGAGCGTAGATCGGATGGCCTTTCGACTTCAGGATGTTCAGCGAGAAGACGACGTCGTCGGCGGTGAGCGGATTGCCGTTGGAGAATTTCGCTTCCGGACGAAGCTTGAAGGTTACCGACATGCCGTCATCGGCGACCTCCGCGCTCTCGGCGACGAGGCCGTAATAGGCGTCGGGCTCGTCCTGCGCGGCCGCCATCAGCGAGTCGAAGATCAGCTCGAGGCCCTGCGCGGCGTCGCCTTTCAGGATGTAATTGTTCAGGCTGTCGAAAGTCGTGACGCCGCCCCAGCCGACGAGGGAGAGGGTTCCTCCCTTCGGCGCTTCCGGATTGACATAGGCGAAGGATTCGAAGCCCTCAGGATAGCCAAGCTCGCCGAAGGCCGAGATGCCGTGCTTCGGCCCGGCTGCCCAAGACGATGGCCCCGCCGCAGCTGCGGCGAGCGCCGCGACGGCGATAGCCGCGTGCAGCACCGATCGTTTCATCAACGCCCCGACGGGTTGCGGAGATTGCCGGCCTTTTCACTGTCATACCACCAAACCTGCATGAAGCCAGGCGTCAGCGACGGCAATGTTTGCGGCTGACCGAACCGGTTCCAATAAGCCAGCCTCACATGGGGCGAGAACCATTGCGGAACGACGAACTCGTTCCAAAGGAGCGCCCGGTCGAGCGCGCGCGTCGCCGCCACGAGCTCCTCCCTGTCCTTGGCGAAAATCACTTTGTCGATGAGCTTGTCGATGGCCGGGTCCTTGATGCCGATCAAATTCTGGCTGCCTTCCCGATCGGCCGCCTCCGAACCCCAATAATCGCGCTGCTCGTTCCCGGGGGATTCCGACTGCGCGAAATTGCCGACGACGATGTCGTAATCGAAACGGTCGAGCCGGCGCGTATATTGCGCGCTGTCGACCATGCGCAACGTCGCATCGATGCCGAGGCGCTTTAGGTTGCCGGCGTAAGGCTGGACGATGCGCTCGAACAAGGGCGAGTTCAGCAGAAACTCCACCTGCAGAGGCTGTCCGGTCTTCGCGTGGACCAGCTTGCCGCCTTTGATCTCGTAGCCTGCCTCCTTCAGCAGCCGCACCGCCTCCCGCAAATTGTTGCGGAGGTCGTCCGGATTGTTGTTCACCGGATTAGCGTAGATTTCGGTGAACACTTCCGACGGAAGCTGGTCCTTCACCTCGGTCAATATTTCGAGCTCGCGGCCTTCGGGGAGCGCCTTTGGCGAAGCAAGCTCGCTTCCCTCGAAATAGCTCCCGACCCGCGCATATTGCCCATAGAAGAGGTTCTTGTTCGCCCATTCGAAATCGAAGGCGAGGTTGAAGGCGCGCCGCACCCGCCGGTCCTGAAATTGCGGGCGTCTGAGATTGAAGACGAAGCTCTGCATCGGCTTGGCCGACTTGATCTCCACCTCCTGCCGCTTCACCTTGCCGTTCTCGACGGCGGCGAAATCGTAGGCCGTCGCCCAGCCCTTGGCGCTCGTTTCGTTATGCAGGTCGAGATTGTCGGCCTTGAAGCTTTCAAAGCTCACGGTCTGGTCGCGATAGGAATCGAAGCGGATCTCGTCGAAATTCCAATAGCCGCGCGAGACGGGAAGATCTTTCCCCCAATAATCGGCGACCCGCTCATAGGAAATCGTCCGCCCCGGGCTCACATGCTTGATGCGGTAGGGGCCGGATCCAAGCGGCGGCTCGAGCGTCGTCTTCAGCGGATCGCGTTTGTTGCCGCTCGCGTCGGTGCCCGTCCAATAATGTTTCGGCAGGATAGTGAGCTGTCCCATGATCATCGGCAGCTCGCGATTGCCCTTCACATCGAAGGTGAAAGTCACCTCGTTCGGACCGGTCATCTCGGCGCGCGAGACGTTCTTGTAGTAGAGGCCCATACGCGGATTGGCGGCCTTGTTGATCTCGAGACTATAGATCACGTCTTCCGGCGTAATCGGCTTGCCGTCATGCCAGCGCGCTCCGTCTCTGAGCTTGAAAGTGACGGAGGAAAAATCGGGAGGGTAAGAGGCCCATTCGGCGATCAAGCCGTAAGACGTCGAGGATTCCTCCAGGCTGTCGGCCATGAGGCTCTCATAAACGAGGCCGAGCCCTGCGGCCGGCTCGCCCTTGTAAAGAATGGGGTTGAGGCTGTCGAAGGAGCCGACATCGCCGAGCCGGACGACACCGCCCTTCGGCGCCTCTGCATTGACGTAGTCGAAATGCGAGAAATCCGCTGGGTATTTCGGCTCGCCGATCAGCGACAAGGCGTGGTGGCGTGTGGGTTCTGTCTGCGCGAGGGCGGGGCCGAGGGTCAGAGCGGAGAGAAGAAGGGCAAAGGCAAAACGAGGGGACATCAAGCCAGCGCGCCTCAAGGGTTGGAGGATGCCGCAAACCCCAATAGGGGGCTGCTCGCGGAGCCGGCTTTCGCCTTTTTTGCTCCGGTTTGGGCCCTGGCTTTAGCACGCGAAAGCGTCGGGCCAACATGAAGATTCGCTCATGTTGGCCCGCAACGCGTGTCGTCCGCTTGGCGTTCGCCCCCCTTCGACCGGGGGCTTCGCTACCCTATTGCGCCGCCCCGTCCGGAGTGACCGGCTGCGGCTGCGACGAGAGGTCGGCCGGAGCCGGTGCTGCTCCAGTACCTGCCGGCGCGGCGGAGGCCGCGGGCGGCTCGCCGTCCGGATAGACCGGCTGCGGCTGCGAGGCGAGATCGTCGCCACCGGTGCTCGGCGCCGTCTCCGATGGTGCCGGAGCCGCGGCTGCCGGTTCCTCTGCCGCCGGAGCGGCTGCTTCAGGAGCGGCTGCGGGTTCCTCGGGAGCGACAGGCCTGCGGCTGCGTCTCCGTGGAAGGCGGCGCCATGTCGGCGCCTGGAGCAGCTTTCGGCTCCTCAGCCGGAGCAGCGGGCTCCTCGGCAGGCGCTGCGGGCTCCTCGGCAGGAGCCTGCTCGGCAGCAGGCGGTGTGGCTTCCGGAGGAGCTTGCTCCGCTGCGGGCGGCGCGGCTTCTGCAGGTGCCTCGGTTGCCGGCGGTGCGGCTTCCGCAGGCGCTTCCTCAGCGGCAGGCGGTGTAGCTTCAGCAGGCGCTTGCCTCAGCGGCAGGCGGTGCGGCTTCGGCTGGGGCCTGCTCGGCAGCAGGCGGCGTAGCTTCAGCAGGCGCTTCCTCAGCGGCAGGCGGTGCGGCTTCAGCAGGCGCTTGCTCAGCAGCAGGCGGTGCGGCTTCCGCAGGGGCCTGCTCGGCCGGCGCGTAGCTTCGGCAGGCGCTCCCCAGCGGCTGGCGGCGTGGCTTCGGCAGGCGCTTCCTCAGCAGCGGGAGGCGCCGCTTCGGCCGGCTTTTCCTCAGCGGCAGGCGGCGTAGCTTCGGCGGGTGCTTCCTCAGCAGCGGGAGGCGCGGCCTCAGCCGGCTTCTCCTCCGCGGCGGGAGGCGCGGCTTCGGCAGGCTTCTCTTCCGCTGCCGGCGCGGCAGCCCCGCCTTCAGGCAGGGGGAAGGGCTTGTCTGCCTTCGTCCGCAGCCAAGCGATGACGTCGGCGCGCTGGGCCGCATCCGGAATGCCCGGGAAGGCCATCATCGTTCCCGGCGCATATTGCGCGGGGTTGTGGATCATGGCGTCGAGATGGGCGTAGTCCCAGACCTCGCCCGCTTTCGCTTTCAACGCCGGCGAATAGTTGAAGCCCTCGACAGAGGCGATCTTGCGCCCGACGACATTGTAGAGGGGTGGTCCGATCGGGCTCGCCGCGTCCTTGTCGACGGAATGGCAGGCCTTGCACATGGCGGCCGCGCCTTCGCCCTTGGCGGGATCGGCCTTGGCGACGAGCGCCGCAACCGCGGCATTGTTGTCGCCGCCTCCGGCGGGAGCGGCGCCTTCCTTGCCGGTCCCCTCGGCTCCCGGCTTTGCCTCGTCCTTCTTGGCGACTTCGTGGCCCGGTTTTTCCGGTTTATGCTCCTCGAAGGCGATCTGGATGATCGTCCGCGTGCCGAAAATCAGCAGAAGCGCGCCGAGCACGGCCATGGCGATCTGATTAAATCGGTAAGAATTCATGTCCTGTGTTCCCCCCGGATGCAGAGGCCAATTTTA
Source organism: uncultured Alphaproteobacteria bacterium (assembly GCA_963786425.1). Taxonomy (GTDB): domain Bacteria; phylum Pseudomonadota; class Alphaproteobacteria; order Rhizobiales; family Methyloligellaceae; genus Methyloceanibacter. The sequence goes on from CAWAZB010000005.1 coordinate 225,324, forward strand.
TTAGCTCTTGCCCGCAGCATGAAATCGTAGGCGGTTGTTGTAACCGAGGGCTTCCGGCCTGCCAAGCACTAGAGGGTGCTCGCGGGCCGTGTTATCTCGGCCGCCATGCCTGAAACCCTTCTCGTTATCCCCGCCAGATTGAAGGCAACGAGACTGCCCGACAAGCCGCTCGCCGACATCGCCGGGGAGGCCATGATCGTGCATGTTTGGCGCCGGGCCGTTGAGGCTGATTGCGGCCCGGTCGTGGTCGCTGCCGATGCCGAGCCGATTTGCGAGGCGGTGCGGAAGGCCGGCGGGGAGGCGATCCTGACCCGCGCCGACCACCCGAGTGGCTCCGACCGGGTTTTCGAGGCGGCCGAACGGTGCGATCCCGGCGCCTCCTTCGACACCATCGTCAACCTGCAAGGCGACCTGCCGACGCTCGAGCCGGAGGTCGTGCGCGCGTGCCTGGAGGCGCTACGCGAAGGTGCCGATGTCGGCACGGTCGCGGCCAAGATCGAGCGGCAGGAGGAGCGGGACAATCCCAACGTCGTCAAGGTGGTCGGCACGCCATATGCGTCCGGCGATCTCTTGCGGGCGCTTTATTTCACGCGGGCGACGGCGCCGTCAGGGGAGGGGCCTCTCTTCCACCATATCGGGCTCTATGCCTTCCGTAGGGAGGCGCTGGCGCGTTTCGTTTCCCTGCCGCCATCGCCGCTCGAAAAGCGCGAGCGGCTGGAGCAGCTTCGGGCGCTTGAAGCCGGAATGCGCATCGATGTCGGCCTCGTAGACACGGTTCCGCTCGGCGTCGATACGCCGGCCGATCTTGCGCGTGCCCGTGAACTCCTTGCGGGATCGCGTTAAGGGCTTCGGCGGGTCCCCCCTCCCATCGAAAGTGGGGGAATGCTAAGTCGCACGCGCTCTTTCAAATTTCCGCGCGGTTGCGGCATCTCAGGGACGGCGATCGATGGCCGAAAAGCAGAAAATCGCTTTCCAGGGCGAGCCGGGCGCGAATTCGCATCTCGCCTGCCGCGACGCTTACCCTCAGTTGGAGCCGCTGCCGTGCCCCACCTTCGAGGATGCGCTCGCGGCGGTGAAGAATGGCGAGGCGATCCTCGCCATGATTCCCATCGAAAACTCTGTCGCCGGCCGTGTCGCCGACATTCATCACCTTCTGCCCGATTCCGGCCTCTACATCGTCGCCGAACGATTCGAGCGCATTCGCCATCAGCTTTTGACTTTGCCGAATGTGCGCGCCGAGGAACTTAAGACCGTGCACAGCCACACCATGGCGCTCGGCCAATGCCGGAAGGCGATCCGCGAGCTTCGGCTGCAGCCTGTGCCGGAAGCCGATACGGCCGGTTCCGCCCGCGAATTGCGTGACACGCAAGACCGCAGCCGCGCAGTCATCGCCTCGGCTCTTGCCGCCGAAATTTATGGCCTTGCGATCGCGAGGGCGGATATCGAGGACGCCCACCACAACACCACCCGTTTCGTGGTGCTTGCCGCCGAACCCGATCACGCCAAAGCAGGCGACGGCCCGGTGATCACCACCTTCGTCTTCCGCGTGCGCAACGTTCCCGCCGCGCTTTACAAGGCGCTTGGAGGCTTCGCGACCAACGGCGTCAATATGACGAAGCTGGAATCCTATCAGCTCGAGGGCACCTTCAACGCGACCATGTTCTATGCCGATATCGAAGGGCACCCGGATGAGCGGCTGGTCGCGCTCGCGATGGAAGAGCTCGCCTTTTACTCGACCGAGGTCCACATCCTCGGCACCTATCCGGCAAATCCGTTCCGCGCCGACCTCAAAGCAGGATAGCCTCGGGGCGGGTTGCCTCTTTCCGCTCCATCGCCGATATACTTCTTGGGAGGCTGGCAGCAGGCGCGCTCCTCGCCAACCGGGTCAGGTCCGGAAGGAAGCAGCCCTAACGAGTTTTGCGCGGGTTGTTCGCTCAGTCTCCCACCCATCACACCGCTCGCGCTGACAGGATCCAAGTTCCGGATCTACCCCCAGGCATGGCCACGATCTGGTGCTAAACTCGATGGCGATGGCCGAGACAACAGACCAATCGACGACGCAGCAGGTGGCCCACCTCGCGCTTGCGCGGAAATACCGGCCGAAGCTCTTCTCCGAGCTGATCGGGCAGGACGCAATGGTCACGACCTTGCGGAATGCCTTCGCCTCGGGTCGCATCGCGCAAGCCTATATGCTCACCGGCGTGCGCGGCGTCGGCAAGACGACGACCGCAAGGCTGATCGCTCGCGCGCTCAATTACACGACGCCGGCGGGCGGGGGACCCACGCTCGACATTGACGCGGAAGGCGAACATTGCCGCGCCATCCTCGAAAGCCGGCATCTCGACGTCGTGGAGATGGACGCGGCGTCGCATACCGGCATCGACGACATCCGCGAGCTGATCGACAGCGCGCATTACAAGCCGAACACCGCCCGCTACAAAGTCTACATCATCGATGAGGTGCACATGCTGTCGAAGCAGGCCTTCAACGGCCTGCTTAAGACGCTCGAAGAGCCGCCGGAGCATGTGAAGTTCATTTTCGCCACGACCGAAGCGCGCAAAGTGCCGGTGACAGTGCTGTCGCGTTGCCAGCGTTTCGATCTCAAGCGCATCGAGATCGAGCCGCTTGCCGAGCATCTCGCCCGCATCGCCGAGCTTGAAGGCGCCGAGGCGAAGCGCGACGCACTCCTTTTGATTGCGCGCGCGGCGGAAGGCTCGGTGCGGGACGCCTTGTCCGTCCTCGATCGGGCGATTGCTTTCGGCTCGGGACGGGTGGAGACGGACGCCGTGCGCGGATTGCTCGGCCTTGCCGATCGAGGCCGCGTCTTCGATCTGCTCGAGACTGTGCTCAAGGGGGAAACCGGGGAAGCGCTCTCGGGCCTCTCGGCGCTCGCCGCGGATGGGGCCGAGCCCGCCCAGATCATCGCCGATCTTGCCGAGGCGGTGCATGCCGTGACGCTCGTCAAGGCCGCCGGCAGCGCCGATCCTTCCGCGAGCGAAGCGGAGCGGACCCGCGCCGCCGATCTTGCGTCGCGGCTCTCGATGCCGGTGCTCGCCCGCGCCTGGCAGATGTTGCTGAAGGGATATGAGGAAGTGCGCGCCTCGCCGCGGCCTGAGGCCGCCGCCGATATGGTTCTGGTGCGGCTGGCTTATGCCGCCGATCTGCCGACGCCGTCCGATCTCGTTCGGCGCTTGGACAGCGGCACTGAGGAGCGAAAGGCACCGCCGCGAAATGCAAGCGAAGGGGTAACGCGCCAGCCGGTAAAGGCCGAAATCGCGCAGGCGGTTCCGACCGAAATCAACCCGCCTGAGCCGGAGGCTCCCGAGGAAGAGCTCGACATTCCCTCCGGTGCGGACCCGCGCAGTTTCGCCGAAGTGGTGGCGCTCGCCACGGACATGCGGGATTTGCGATTGAAGCACGCGCTCAGCGAGCAAGTGCGCCTCGTCCGTTTCCGTCCCGGTCAGATCGAGCTCAATCCACTGCCGCAGGCGCCGAAGGAGTTGGGGCAGGAACTGATGCGCAAACTCAGGACCTGGACGGGACGGGTGTGGATCGTGGTCCTGAGCGGCGAGGCGGGCGAGGAGCCCCTCGGTGTCCAGCGTCGGGCCCGGGAGGCGCGCGAGCTCGAACGCATCCGCGAGCATCCCGAGGTGAAGGCGGTGCTGGCGCAATTTCCGGATGCGCAGATCGCTGCGGTGCGCGCTTACGAGCCGAAGGCCCCGGCCGCGAACCAAGACGGGCCGAGCGAGATCGATTTCAAGGATGACGGGACCGACCCATGAAGAATTTCAGCAACATGATGAAACAGGCGCAGGAGCTGCAGAGCCGGATGGGTGAGCTGCAGGCTGAGATCGAGCAGACCCGGATCGAAGGGCGATCCGGCGGCGGGCTCGTGTCCGTGACCTTGTCCGGTAAGGGCGACCTGGTGGGGCTGAAGATCGATCCCTCACTGCTGAAGCCGGGCGAGGGCGAGATCCTTGAAGATTTAGTCGTGGCGGCCCATTCGGACGCAAAAGCCAAGGTTAAATCCGTCGTTCAGGAGAAGATGCAGAAGCTGACCGGCGGCCTTCCGCTGCCTCCCGGGCTGAAGCTCTTCTGATGCGTCCGACCTGCACATATTCCCGCTCCCCCCTTGAGGGGGAGCACGCTCGGGCAACGCTCGAGCGGAGGGGGGTAAACGCCGATGCTATCTCCTTAGTGCGACCCCCCTCCCTATCCCTCCCCCGCAAGGGGGGAGGGGAGAGCAAGCGGCTACGGCACCGCCCCTATGGGCGCGCATAATGGCAAGAGCGGCGGCGAGCGCCGAGATCGAGCGGCTGGTTCAGCTTCTCGCGCGCCTGCCGGGCCTCGGGCCGCGCTCGGCGCGCCGCGCCGCGCTGCAGCTCGTGAAGAAGAAGGAGCAACTCCTCGCGCCGCTCGCCGCAGCGCTGACGGAAGCGCGCGATGCGATTCTCACCTGCGACACCTGCGGAAATATCGACACGCTCAGTCCCTGCACTCTCTGCCGCGACGAGGGCCGCGACCGGTTCCTGATTTGCGTTGTCGAAGAGGTCGGCGATCTTTGGGCGCTTGAACGCGCCGGCGTGCTGAACGGACTTTACCACGTGCTTGGCGGCACGCTCTCGCCGCTCGACGGCGTCGGCCCGGAAGATCTGTCGATTGCGAAGCTGGTCGAACGCGCACGCGCCCCTGAGGTGAAAGAGGTGCTGCTGGCGCTGAACGCGACCGTCGAGGGCCAATCAACAGCGCATTATCTGACCGACCAGCTCTCGGCGCCCGATCTCACCATTTCGCGTCTCGCACATGGCGTGCCGATCGGCGGCGAGCTCGACTATCTCGACGAAGGCACCTTGGCCGCGGCGGTGAAGGCGCGGAAGCCTTTTTAAGGCTTCACGGGGAGCTTGCTTTCTATCCGCTCGCGCCGCTCGATTTCTCCGGGGTCGCCCAGCCGCCTCTCGTTCCAGGGCGCCACCTTCAGCAACATCAGCATGCCGGGGATCGCTATGACGGTGCAGAATATGAAGAACTGCGTCCAGCCCAGGGCTTCCACGATGAATCCGGTCGAGGCATTCGCGACCGTGCGCGGAACCGCGATGAAGCTGCTGAACAGAGCAAATTGAGTGGCCGTAAAGGCCCTGCTGGTTTCCCTCGCCATGAAGGCCGTCAGCGCAATCGTACCAAGACCGATTCCCAGATACTCGCCGCTGACCACGACGAAGAGTCCCCACAGATTATGGCCTGCTTGGCTCAGCCACACGAAGGGAAGGATGGTGATCATCTGCGCAAAACCGAAGAGCCACAGGGCCCGGTTGATGCTCAGCTTGAGCATGATGATCCCGCCCAGCGTGCCCCCGGCAATGCTGGCCCACAGGCCGGCGGCTTTCGCCACCGAGCCGATCTCGCTCAGGCTGTAGCCCATATCGAGATAAAAGGGCGTCGCGAGCGCCGTGGCCATGTTGTCCCCCAATTTGTAGAGAAACAAGAAAGCCAGGATCGCCAAGCCAGCCATGAGTCCGTCGCGGCTGAAAAACTCCACGAAGGGGTTTATGACGGCCTCCCGCAGGGTGCGTGGCGCAAGCTCGTCATCGCTTACTTCCTTGATCAGCAAAGTCGTGGCGATGCCGACCAGCATGAACAATGCGGTGACCCAAAACACCACCGTCCATGGCAGGTAGTCCGCGAGGATCAGTGCCAGCGAGCCGGGCACCAGACCCGAAAGCCGGTAGGCATTGACCCAGATGGAAGTACCGGTCCCCAGCTCATCGTCGGCGAGGAGTTCACGCCGGTAGGCGTCGATGACGATGTCCTGGCTGGCTCCAAACAGGGCGACGATGAAAACGACGGCGACAATCGTTTGCAGTGAAGTGGAAGGGTCGAATTGGCCCAACACCCCGATCGAAAAGAGCAGCCCGAGCTGCACCAGAACCGCCCAACCGCGCCGGCGTCCGAGGAAGGGCAGCTTGTAGCGGTCCATCAAAGGCGACCATAGGAACTTCCAGGTATAGGGCAGCCCGACGAGGGCGAAGAGACCGATGGTGGCGAGGTTCACATCGTTGCTGCGCAGCCAAGCCGGCACCAGCGAGACAAGGACATAAAGAGGCATTCCCGAGGAAAACCCCAAGAAGATGCAGGTCAGCATCTTCCTGGTGAACAGAATCTCCGTCCAACTGCGCTGCGCTTCGGCCAAAGGGAATCTCCCGCCTAACTCGAAGAAGTCATACCAGCCGCGCCCGCATCAGTCATGCACGGCTTTGCGAAATTCGAAGAGGCTGGCGACGAATGGCGTCCGGCGGCGTTATCCAGTTTCGGAATCGGAGAGAGGGCATGGCGCGCGTCGTCGGAATTGATCACATCGTTTTGCGGGTGAGCAATTACGAAAAGTCGAAGGCGTTCTATTCGAAGCTGCTCGGCTTTCTCGGCTTCAAGATCCTCGATGAGTTCGAAAACGCCATCGGCTGGACGAACGGCAAGACGCGCCTCTGGATCGGCCCCGCCGATGCGAAGGAGCGTAAGCGCAAATATCGCATCGGAGGCATCGGCCTCCATCATTATGCCTTCGAGCTTCGCAGCCGGAAGGATGTCGACGCTCTGCAGGCGTTCCTGCGAAAGGAGAAGATGAGGATCATCGATCCGGCCGGCGAATATTACGACGACTATTATGCCGTATTCTTCCTCGATCTCGACGGCATGAAGTTCGAAGGCATGAAATGGGGCGAGCGCCAGGCAAAGGCAGCGGCCCGTGCCAAGCGGCGCCGCGCCAAGAAGCGCTCTTAACTTGAGCGATGGAGTGCGCTCGCCGGTCATCCTGGCGAAGGCCAGGATCCAGCAAGGAGGGAGCGGCGATCGCTCGTGCGGCGGTACCCATCCTTCCTTCGTCATGCCCGGCCGAAGTGCCGGGCATCCACGCGCATGAATCTTCTGCAAGTCAGACGTGGATGGCCGGGACAAGCCCGGCCATGACGAAGGAGAGGGCTGACTCACATGAGGTGCGTTCGCGAAAAATGTTGCTCGTCCTTGAAATATGCGGGGATCTCGCCTTATTTTACTTGCAAATGAGTTGCAACTGCAATTATCCTGATGAAGGCCTGAATTCACAAGGATTGCTGGATGTTTCGAAGTCACTCATGGCGGTCGTGTCTGTCGGTCGCGGCCACTCTCGTTGTGCTGGGGGTCCAGGCGGGATGCGGACCGGCCGAAAAGACCGACTCCGGTAGCGGGCCGTTCAAGGTCGTAACAACCTTCACGGTGATCAAGGACATCGCTCAGAACATCGCTGGCGATAAAGCGGTGGTCGAATCCATCACGAAGCCAGGCGCCGAGATCCACGATTATCAGCCGACGCCGCTCGACGTCGTGAAGGCGCAGGATGCCGACCTCGTCCTTTGGAACGGCTTCAACCTCGAGCGCTGGTTCGAAAAGTTTCTCCAGAATGTCAGCGACGTGCCGAGCGCCGTCGTTTCGGATGGCGTCGAGCCGATGGGCATTCGCGAGGGGCCCTATACCGGAAAGCCCAATCCGCATGCCTGGATGTCGCCGGCGAATGCGCTTCTCTATGTGGAGAATATCCGCAAGGCGCTCGTCAAACACGATCCCGCCAATGCCGAAGCCTATAACCGTAATGCCGAAGCTTACATCGCCAAGATCAAGGCATTGGACGAGCCGCTGAGAAAACGCCTGGAAGCCATCCCGGAGGAGAAGCGCTGGCTCGTCTCGAGCGAGGGGGCGTTCAGCTACCTCGCCCGCGACTATGGCATGCGCGAAGCCTATCTCTGGCCGATCAACGCCGACGAGCAGGGGACACCGCAGCAGGTGCGGAAAGTGATCGATCTCGTTCGCGCCAACGGTATTCCGGTCGTGTTCAGCGAGAGCACGATCTCCGATCGCGCCGCGAAGCAAGTGGCGAAGGAGACGGGCGCCCGCTATGGCGGCGTGCTTTACGTCGATTCCCTCAGCGAGGCGGACGGTCCCGTCCCGACTTATCTCGAGCTTCTGAAAACGACGGTCGAAACCATCGCAAAAGGATTTGAGAATGCCGCTGGATAGCGACCGTGTGCAGGCTGCGGCGAAGGCGCCGCCTTGCTCCGAACCGAGCATCATGCTGCGCGATCTGACCGTAACCTATCCGAACGGCCACACCGCAGTGCAGGATGCGTCCTTCGCCATAAGCGCCGGCACCATTTGCGGCCTTGTCGGCGTCAATGGCAGCGGCAAATCCACCATCTTCAAGGCCATCATGGGTTTCGTCCGGCCAGCGTCCGGAGAGGTGAAGCTGTGCGGCCTCCCCGTCGACGAGGCGGTGAAACGCAATCTCGTCGCCTATGTCCCGCAGAGCGAGGACGTCGACTGGAATTTCCCCGTCCTCGTCGAGGACGTGGTGATGATGGGCCGCTATGGCCACATGAATTTCTTACGCATCCCATCCGCCGAGGATCGTCGCATCGTCGACAATGCCTTGAAGCGCGTCGGCATGGACGACTACCGCAAGCGGCAGATCGGCGAATTGAGCGGCGGTCAAAAAAAGCGCGTCTTTCTTGCGAGGGCGCTTGCGCAGGAAGCGAGCATCATCCTGCTCGACGAGCCCTTCACCGGCATCGATGTCAGCACCGAGACGGCGATCATCGCTCTCTTGCGCGAGTTGAGCGGGAGCGGTCATTTGATGCTGGTCTCCACGCACAATCTCGGCAGCGTGCCGGATTTTTGCGACGAGGTGGTGCTGCTCAATCGGACCGTGCTCGCGGCAGGGCCGACGGAAGAGGTCTTTACGCAAAAGAACCTCGAACGCGCCTTCGGCGGCGTGCTTCGGCGCTTCAGCCTCTCGGGACGGGCGCTGCATGAGGATCGCGATCCGCGGAAGCTGACCGTTCTCACCGACGATGAGCGGCCGCTCGTGATTTACGGCGAAGACACGCAGGAGCGCGGAGAGAAGGCCGCAAAGCCGAAGAGGAAGCGCCGGTGATAGCGGAGCTGCTGGTCCCCTTCGGTTACGACTATATGGTGAAGGCGATGTGGGTGAGCGCGCTTGTCGGCGCGACTTGCGCCTTCCTCTCCGCCTTTCTCATGCTGAAGGGCTGGTCGCTGATGGGCGATGCACTTGCCCATTCCATCGTGCCGGGCGTCGCCGCGGCGGCAATTCTCGGCCTTCCCTTTTCCGCCGGCGCCTTTGTCGCCGGAATCCTCGCTGCCGCCGGCATGGGCTTCGTCAAGGAACACACGAAATTGCGTGAGGACGCGATCATCGGTCTCGTCTTCACCGCGCTCTTCGCGCTCGGGCTGCTGCTCGTCTCCATTTGGCCGACCTCGGTGAGCGTGCAGACCATCGTTCTCGGCAACATCCTCGCCATCTCTGATGAGGATGTCGTGCAGGTCGTGGCGATTTCCGCCGTCTCGCTCGCCATCCTAGCGCTAAAATGGAAGGACCTGATGGTGGCGTTCTTCGACGAAAGTCACGCCCGCAGTATCGGGCTGAACCCGCGGTGGCTGAAAATTCTCTTTTTCACGCTGCTTGCCGCTTGCACGGTCGCCGCGCTGCAGACGGTCGGCGCCTGCCTCGTCATCGCCATGGTGGTGACGCCCGGGGCGACGGCCTATCTCCTGACCGACCGCTTCCCCCGCCTCATCCTCATTGCCATGGCAATCGGCGCAGGGACGAGCTTTGCCGGGGCCTATCTCAGCTATTTCCTCGACGGCGCCACCGGCGGCGTGATCGTCACGCTGCAGATGATCGTCTTTCTTGCTGCCTTCTTCCTCGCGCCGAAATACGGGGTGCTCGCCGCCCGCCGCGCAAGGCTAGCCGGAGGGGCACCGGCATGAATGCGTTGCTGAACTGGATCACTCTGCCGCTGAGCTATCCCTTCATGCAGCGGGCGCTTGTCGTCTCCATATTCGTCGGAGCCGTTTGCGCCGTCCTCTCCTGCTACCTCGTGCTGAAGGGCTGGTCGCTGATGGGCGATGCCATCTCACATGCGGTTCTGCCGGGCATTGTCGTCGCTTATGTGATTGGGCTTCCCTTCGCGCTCGGCGCCTTCGTTGCCGGTCTCTCCTGCGCGCTGCTGACGGGTTATTTGAAGGAGAACAGCCGCATCAAAGAGGACACCGTGATGGGTGTCGTCTTCTCCGGCATGTTCGGCTTCGGGCTCGTGCTCTTCACAAGGGTGGAGACCGACCAGCATCTGAACCACATTTTGTTCGGCAACGTCCTTGGCGTCAGCCCGCGCGACCTGATCGAGACGGCAATCGTCGCCGGCGGGACGCTGCTCATCGTGCTCTTCAAGCGCCGCGATCTCCTGCTCTATTGCTTCGATCCGAACCACGCCCGCGCCATAGGCCTTCCGGTGAAGGTGCTGCATTATGGGCTGCTGATCCTCTTGGCGCTCACCATCGTGAGTTCGTTGAAGGCGGTCGGCATCATTCTCGTCATCGCCATGCTGATTGCGCCGGGCGCGACGGCTTTCCTTCTCACCGACCGCTTCGATTGGATGCTTCTGATCGCGTCCGCCACCGCGATTTTCTCCAGCGTGGCGGGGACACTGCTGAGCTTTCACATCGACGCCGCGACCGGTGCCTGCATCGTTCTCGTGCAAGCAAGCCTTTTCGTTCTTGCCTTCCTCCTGGCGCCGAAACGCGGGCTGCTGACCGCATGGCGCGGAAAGCGGCTCGGTGAAGGAAATCGCAGCGCGTCGGCCGAGGCACCCTAGACTAAGCGCGGCTCTCATCCTTGGCCGGCACCGAGCGGCGCAAAATGGCGACGACCAGCGCTGTCGACCAGCCAATAAGGAGGATGCCGTTCAGCGCCGTCATCGGAGCCAGCAATCGCCGATGCGGAAGCGGCAGAACATCTCCGAAGCCGAGGGTCGTGTAATTGCCGAAGGCGAAATAGACGAGATCCGTGCCGGGCGGCGCGACGTCGAACAACGCATAGGTGCCGGCCCAAACGAGCACTTCGAGAAAATGCGTCATCACCAGCAAGGTGCCGATCGCGACGATGACGAGGATGTCCTGCAGGATATGCGGGGCCTTTGCGCTTCGCGATGACAGCTCCGCGACAGTCCTCGCGACCACCGCCAGCATCACGGCGTGAATGACGAGATTGAGAAGGCTGGTGGCGCTGCCGACGAGGATTTGATCGAGCATGTCGAGCCGCTACTCGCCGGCGAGCAAATCGGCCTGGGCCCGGACGATGGCGATGCGGCGCCGTTCCGCGGGAGCAGGCGCGGAATTGCCCGAGCGGGACGAAGCCGACGCGGCAAGCGGCGCGGCCTCATCATTGGTCGCAACACGTTGCTTCTCGTCCTCGAACTCCAAATTCTCGATCTTCGCTCCGCGGGCAGAGATCCGTTGCGATGAGGTGAGGATCTTTTCGATGTCCTGATTCGCCTGCCCGAAATGGCGCTGCAGGTCGAGGACCCGTTCGCGGAAACGCCCCATATCCTCCATCAGCCGCGAAACCTCGCCCTGAATGAGATGCGCCTGCTCGCGCATTTTCACATCCTTGAGGATCGCCTGCATGGTCTGCACCGCGAGCATCAGCATGTTCGGGGCGCAAATCACGATGCGCGCGCGATGGGCCTTCTGTATGAGATCGGAAAAATGCTCGGCAAGTTCGGCGTAGATCGCCTCCGACGGCACGAAGAGGATAGCCGTATCCTGCGTCTCGCCGGCGATGAAATAGCGCTCGGCCATATGCTCCAAATGCTTGCCGACATCGATGCGGACGCGCCGTGCGGCTTCCTTCTTTTCTTCCGGACGCCGCGCCAATCGCAAGGCCTCGAAGCCCTCGAGCGGAAATTTGGCGTCGATCACGAGACCGGCTTTGGTATTCGGCAGATGCAGCACGCAGTCGGGACGCTTGCCGTTGGAGAGCGTCGCCTGAAAGGTGAAGGATCCCTTCGCCAGCCCGTCCTGGATGATCGCCTCCATGCGGATCTGGCCGAAAGCGCCGCGCGCTTGCTTGTTGGCGAGAATCTCCTGCAGCGAGACCATGTTGGTCGACAATTCGGTGAGGTTCTTCTGCGCCGAGTCGATGACCACGAGCCGTTCATAGAGCTTCGAGATCGAATCGCTCGTCTTCCGCGCCGTCTCGGTGAGATCGGAGCCGACCCGATGCGTCATCCGGTCGAGCCGTTCGTTGACGACGCGGGCCAGTTCCCCGTGGCGCGTGACGCTGAGCTCTGCGAGCGCCTGCAGGCGGCCCTTTAGCTCGGAGAGCTGCACCTCTTGGCCCTTCGCCTCGCGCCGCCGCCGGCTCGCATGGAGGCCAAGGACAATGACGAGGAGGACGAGCGCAAGCGCGGTGAGGCCGAGAAGGGCAAGCAGCACCTCCATCGGCTGCAATACGACGCTTCCGACGCGAATCGGTTCGAATGTCATGCGCTTAGCTATAGCCAATTCGCAGGCCGAGCCGGACCAAAACAGGAACAGTTGACCCTTCCGGCCGCCGTCTCTAAGTCAGCCCGCCATGGCTTTACTCCCCATCATCACGCTCCCGGACCCTGTGCTGCGGAAAGAAGCGCTTCCCGTCGAGCGGATCGATGACGGCCTCCTGCGACTTGCGGAGGACATGCTCGCCACCATGTATGACGCGCCCGGAATTGGGCTTGCGGCACCGCAGGTCGGCGTGTCGCGGCGTCTAATCGTGATGGATCCCTCGCGCGACGAGGAGCCGAAGACGCCGCTCATCATGATCAATCCGGATATCGTCGAGCGGTCAGCGCAATTCCGCATGCATGAGGAAGGGTGCCTGTCGATCCCCGACGTCACCGCCGAGGTCGAGCGGCCGTCGGTGACGCGCGTCGCTTATCTCGATGAGGCAGGCAAGCCGCAAGAGCGGACGCTCGAAGGCATTTGGTCGACGCTCGTTCAGCACGAGATCGATCATCTGAACGGCGTGCTTTTCATCGACTATCTGTCGCGGCTGAAGCGCGACATGGTCGTGAAGCGGCTCTCGAAGCAGAAGCGCGCCGACAAGGCGCTTTAGCGCCCACGATTGCCGTAACCGCTCCGGCAATGACATAAGGCCGGCATGCGCATCGTTTTCATGGGAACGCCGGATTTTGCCGTCCCGACGCTTCGGGGCCTGCTCGCTGCAGGCCACAACCTTGCCGCGGTTTATACGCAGCCGCCACGTCCGGCAGGGCGCGGGCTCGACCTTCGGAAATCTCCGGTGCAGTCGCTAGCGGAGGAGCGGGGCGTCGCGGTGCATGCCCCCGTAAGCCTGAACAACTCCGCCGAGCAGGCGCGCTTTGATGCGCTCGGCGCCGAGGTGGCCGTCGTGGTTGCCTACGGTCTCCTGCTTCCGAACCCGGTCATCGTCGCGCCGCGCCACGGCTGCCTCAACCTGCACGCCTCTCTGTTGCCGCGCTGGCGTGGTGCTGCCCCGATCCAACGCGCGATCATCGCCGGCGACCCCGAAAGCGGCGTCGGCATCATGCGCATTGGCGAAGGCCTCGACACGGGCCCCGTTTGCCTGGAGCAGCGGCTTTCAATCGGCGCTGACGAGACGGCCGGGGAATTGCACGACCGGATGGCCGAGGAGGGGGCACGGCTGATGGTGGAGGCGCTCGCGTCGCTTGAAAGTGGTGCATTGACCTGCCGCGAGCAGGAGGGAGCGCCGAGCTATGCCAAGAAGATCGTGCCACCCGAGACCCGAATCGACTGGTCTGAACCGGCCAAGGACGTGCACAATCTGATCCGGGGCCTCTCACCGTTTCCGGGCGCCTGGTTCGAATTGAGGGTCGGGGACAGGGCAGAGCGCGTCCGCGCTTTGCGCTCGACGCGTGTCGAAGGCGAGGGGGAGCCGGGCGCGCTTCTCGACGACAGTCTCACGATTGCCTGCGGCACCGGGGCGGTGCGACTGCTCAAACTGCAACGGGCAGGCAAGCGACCCATGGAAGCCGCGGATTTCTTGCGCGGACTGCCGCTTCGGCAGGGAATGACGGTTTCCTGATGCCCCGCTACAAGCTCATTCTCGAATATGACGGAGGCCCGTTTGTCGGCTGGCAGTTGCAGCCGAACGCGATGTCGGTGCAGGGGCGGCTAGCCGAAGCCATCACGGCCTTTTCCGGGGAAGAGGCGGTGCCGCGCGGAGCCGGACGTACCGATGCCGGCGTGCATGCGCTCGGCCAAGTGGCGCATGTCGATCTCGCCCGCGAATGGGATGCCGGCATCGTGCGCGACGCGGTCAACGCGCAGTTGCGCCCGGATCCCATCTCGGTGCTCGCTTGCGAGGCGGCTCCGGACGGGTTCGATGCCCGTTTTTCAGCGAGAGCCCGCCACTACCTTTACCGCATCATCGACCGAAGGGGCCCTTTGGCCCTTGAGCGCGGACGCGCCTGGGGCATCTTCCGCCCCCTAGACGTCGAGGCCATGCGCAATGCCGCGCAGGTCTTGGTGGGGCAGCATGACTTCACGACGTTCCGCTCAGCCGAGTGCCAGGCCGTTTCGCCGGTGAAGACGTTGAATGCGATCTCCGTCGAACGCCACGGCGAGGTCATCCGCGTCGAAACCTCGGCGCGGTCGTTTCTGCACAACCAGGTGCGGTCCATGGTCGGCTCGCTGAAGCTTGTGGGCGAAGGCAAATGGAGCGCGGCGGATCTGGAACAGGCGCTCGCGGCGTGCGATCGGAGCGCCTGCGGCGTCGTGGCACCACCGGACGGGCTCTATCTCGTTAAGGTCGATTATTGATCTCGCGGGCGCGCGTGCCGAATTGGACAGAAGCTGTCCCGCTAGGTTAGGAGCTTTCCGTCAGGAGGCGGCGCCGGCAATGCAGCCCGACGCGCAGCGCAGGCATTTCGAACAGCAATGATCAAGCGCATCGCCACCGTCGGCGGGCTTACGCTTCTGTCGCGCCTCACCGGCTTTGTCCGCGACGTGGTGATGGCCGCCGTTCTCGGCGCGGGACCGATCGCCGATGCCTTCTTCGTCGCCTTCAGGCTGCCGAACCATTTTCGCGCCATCTTCGCCGAAGGGGCCTTCGCAGCGGCCTTCGTCCCGGCCTATGCCCGCACCCTAGAGCAGGCGGGGATCGATGCCGCCAAGCTCTTCGCCGACCAAATTGCCGCGGCGCTGACGGCCATAAATCTTGCGCTTCTCGCGCTGGCATTTCTGTTCACGCCATGGGTGGTGGGGCTTCTCGCACCGGGTTTGATGGACGACCCAGAGCGGTTTGAGCTCGCCGTCGCGCTGACGCGCATCACCTTTCCTTATCTCGCCCTCGTGTCGTTGGAGACGCTGCTCGCCGGCGTGCTGAACGCCAATCAGCGTTTCGCCGCCGCCGCCGCAGCGCCGATCCTGCTCAATTTCTCGCTGATCGCGACCCTGTTGCTGGCGCCCTTCTTCGAAGGCGCCGGCCACGCGGCGGCTTGGGGCGTGCTTGCCGCCGGGGTGGCACAGACGGTTTTGGTCGGCGTCGACGCACAGCTGCATGGGGTCGGCATTCGCTTGCGGATGCCAAAGCTCAACGAGCCGACCCGCCGGTTCCTGAAGGCGCTCGGACCGGCCGTCATCGGGGCGGGCGGCGTGCAGCTGGCGCTCTTCGCCGACACGGTGATCGCGTCCTTCCTGCCGACCGGAGCGCTCTCCGCCCTCTATTACGCCGACCGCATCAATCAACTGCCCATCGGCGTTGTCGGCATCGCCGTCGGCACGGTCCTCTTGCCGGAAATGTCGCGGCGCATTGCGGCCGGCGATTTCCGCGGCGCGGCGTCCGCGCAGGCGCGGGGCATTCAATTGGCGTTGCTGCTGGCGGTACCCGCCGCCGCGGCGGCCTTCGCTATTCCGGAGCTGATCATGCGCGCCCTCTTCGCGCGTGGCGCCTTTACCGGTGCTGACGCCGCTGCGGCCGGCGCGACACTCGCCGCCTATTCGATCGGTCTTTTGCCCTTCGTGATGATGCGGAGCTTCACGGCGCCCTTCTATGCCCGCGGCGACACGGCGACGCCCGTCATCGCCGCCCTTCTCGCCGCTGCCGTGAATATCGGGTTGAAGATCCTGCTGATGGGCTCGCTGGCGCAAGTTGGGCTCGCGCTGGCGACGAGCGTCGGCGCCTGGATCAATCTCACCTTGCTGGCAGTCTTCGCGCGGCGGCAGGGCTTCGCCATATCCGGCGCGGGGCTGAGGCCGGTGGCAAAGCTGCTGCTCGCCGGCGCTCTCCTCGCCGCCGCGCTCTATTTCGGCGAGCGATATTTGCAGGAGGCGTTGGCGGGGCTTCCCTCTTTCCGCGAAGAATCGGCGCTCGCCGTCCTCGTCGTCGCCGGTGGTCTCGTTTACGCGCTGTTGGTGCTGGCGCTGCTCGGCCGGGGTTGGCTCGGAGGTCTTTTCAAGGATGTCGGCAGCGCCGCCGATAAGCCGCCGATGCCTCCGCCGCCGCCGGATCCAACCACCGCATCCTCTGCGCTACCGGACAACACGCCGACGCCGAATGTGTGACCGGCGCTCGCGTCGCGCGAGGCCGTGCATTAGGTGGTGAAGCGCAGATCGACGAGTTCGACTTCGGCCTCGGCGATAGGCCGCCCGAGAAAGGTGGCGCCGACCCGCGCAAAACGCTCCGGTGAATCCGTCGCGAAGAAACGCAAAGCCGCTTCCCCATCGCCTTCGATCCCAATCAACGAGATGGCCTCGGCCACGGCTTCCGCCGTCGTCTCGGCAAAATCGACAATGGCCACGCCATCGCCGACCGTCTGTCGGATGGCAGCCCGCCAGAACCGGAAAATGCGTGCAGCCGAGCACGATGGTATCGGGCGCGTCATTGCCGCGAAACAGCGGCTCGAGATAATGCCTGGCCGCCTCAACCGCCACAGGGGAGTCCGTCCAGCCCTCTTCGGCGAGCGCGACGAAGACCTGGCAAGGCTGCTGCACCACACGCATTTTCGGCGCGAGCGCGTGGATTGCGCGGGGATAGGCGCCGCCCTTTACCGTCCCTTCGGTCGCGAGCACGGCGATCGCCTGGTTGCGCGTGGCGGCAACGCCGGCGCGCGCGCCGGGTTCGATCACCCCGATCACGGGGAGGGGTGCGAGCGCTTGCGCAAGGCTCCGCAGCGCCACGGAAGAAGCGGTGTTGCAGGCGATCACTACCATCTTCACGCCTTCGGCAACGAGAAGCCGTGTCGCCTGCAGCGCATAGGCCTCCACCGTCTCGGCGCTCTTCGTGCCATAGGGCAGTCGCGCCGTATCGCCGAGATAGACGAAGCGCTCATGCGGCAGCCGCTTCGTCAGCGCGCGGAGCACCGTGAGCCCGCCCATGCCGGAATCGAAGACGCCGATGGGGCGGGGATCAGCCGGCATCTTCGGCCGTGAGCGTTTCGAAATAGAGTTCGAGGAAGCGCCGGTAGATGGCGGTAAGCTGCTCAATGTCGGAGACCGCAGCGTGCTCGTCGACCTTGTGAATGGTCCCCGTCAGCAGCCCGAACTCGACCACGGGGCAGACATCCTTGATGAAGCGCGCATCGGATGTTCCGCCGTCGGTGGCAAGCCTCGGATCGAGGCCGGTGATGTCGCGCACCGCTTGCCGCAAGGTTTCGACCAGCGGGCCGGGTTCGGTCACGAAGGCATGACTTGGCGGCTCGAAATGTAGCGAAAATTCCAGACCGCTCGCTTCCAGCACCGCCGCCGCGGCCTCTTGCAGCCTCGCCTGCAAGGCCGCAGGCGTGTGCCGGTCGTTGTAACGGATATTGAACAGCGCTTCGGCCCGCGCCGGGATGACGTTGGTCGTCGGATTGCCGACGTCGATGCTCGTCACCTCGAAATTCGACGGCGTGAAATGCTCGCTGCCGGCATCGAGGGGCGCTTCGTAGAATTTTGCGAGCACCGCGATCAAACCCCTTAGCGGGTTTTTCGCTAGGTGCGGATAGGCGACATGACCCTGCACGCCGGAAACGACGAGCCTGCCATTGACGCTGCCGCGCCGCCCAATCTTGATGGATTCGCCGAGCCGCGTCGAATTGGTGGGCTCACCGACAAGGGCGTGGTCCGGGCGCTCCGCATGCGCGGCCATCCAGTCCAGCACCTTCTGCGTACCGTTGACGGCGGGACCTTCCTCGTCGCCCGTGATGAGCAGGCTGATCGAACCGGATAGCCTGCCGCGCCGCGCTTCGATAAAGTCGATCGCCGCCGCTGTGAAGGCGGCAACGGCGCCCTTCATGTCCGAGGCGCCCCTGCCATAGAGCACGCCATCCTCGATGGTGCCGGCAAAGGGAGGGTGCCGCCACCGCGTCTCCTCTCCCGGCGGGACGACGTCGGTATGGCCGGCGAAGCAGAGATGCGGAGCACCTTCGCCAATGCGGGCATAGAGATTGTCGACGCGTGGCGTGCCGCTTTCCTCGAAGGGGAGGCGATGACAGTTGAAGCCGGCGCCAGACAATATGCCTTCGAGCACGTCCAGCGCCCCGGCATCGGCGGGCGTGACGCTCGGGCAGCGGATCAGCTCTTGCGCAAGCGCGATCGTAGTTGAGGAAGGAGTGGTCATTGCCGGGGCGGCTCCAGCGCGGCCCTCTATAGCGACTTATGCAGTTGGCGGTGAGGGTCGTGCGGCCAAAGCGCCAGCCCCCGGTCGCGCTTAGTCGCGCAGCAGCTCGTTTATGGAGGTTTTGGACCGCGTGCCTTCATCGACGGTCTTCACGATCACGGCGCAATAGAGTGACGGCCCCGGCGTGCCATCGGGCATCAGCCTGCCCGGCATGGTGCCGGACACGACGACCGAATAAGGGGGAACGCGGCCCTGAAACACCTCGCCGGTCGCCCGGTTCACGATCTTCGTCGACTGCCCGAGATAGACGCCCATGGAAAGCACGGAGCCCTCGCCGACGACGACGCCTTCAGCCACCTCGGCACGGGCGCCGATGAAGCAATTATCCTCGATGATCACCGGGTTCGCCTGCAGCGGCTCGAGCACGCCGCCGATGCCGGCGCCGCCGGAGATGTGCACATTCTTGCCGATTTGCGCGCAGGAGCCGACCGTTGCCCAGGTGTCGACCATGGTGCCGCTGTCGACGCGCGCGCCGAGATTGACGAAGGAGGGCATCAGCACGACGCCCGGCGCGATATAGGCAGAGCGGCGGACGACGGCGCCCGGCACCGCCCGGAAGCCCGCTTGCTTGAAGTCCTTCGCCTTCCACTTCGCGAACTTCGTCGGCACCTTGTCGTACCAGCTGCTCCCGTCCGGGCCGCCATCCATCTTGCGCGGGTCGTTCAGGCGGAAGGAGAGCAGGATCGCTTTCTTTAGCCATTGATGCACGATCCATTGGCCGTCGACCTTCTCGGCGACGCGCACCTCCCCCTTGTCGAGCAGGTCCAGCGCCTCGTCGACGGCATCGCGCACCACGCCATCCGTCTTCGGCGTGATCTCCGCCGCATGCTCGAAGGCGCTGTCGATGAAATTCTTGAGATGTTCGTGCGTCATGGTCCCTGCTCAATCCTGCGATGCGCCGCAGCCGGCCAATACCCGCTCCGCGCTTCCGCCTCGTGAACGGCGCCGGCTTGCGCCAAGAGGCTCAAGAAAGGGCGTAAGCGCTTCGGTGCGATGATCGATGTAAGAGGGCAGCGCGGTCCATCCGGAGATGGATTGGTGGTCGGGGTGGTCGGTTGGGGCGCAGGCGACAAGCACGGTGGTCATGCCGAGCGCGTGCGGCTCCCGCAAATTCTGCGGCAAATCGTCGAACATGGCCGCTTCGCTGCCGGCGATCCCATGCGCCCGCAAGAAACGCTGGTAGCAGTCCGGCTCCGGCTTCGGCACGAAATCGGCGGAGCGGATGTCGAAGATGCCGTCGAAGCTGGCCTCGAGCCCAAGCCGCGTCATCACGCCCTCGGCATGCTGCCGCGACCCATTGGTGAAGATGAATTTGCGGCCCGGCAGGTCGGCGATGGCGCGGACGAGCTCCGGGGCCGGGGCAACGACGCTGAGATCGATGTCGTGAACGTAGTCGAGGAAACTGTCCGGGCAGATTTGATGCCGCTGCATCAGCCCGGCCAGCGTCGTTCCATATTCGTAGTAATAGGCCTTTCGCATGCGTTGCGCTGCATCGAGGGAGATGCCGAAGCGGTCGGCGATGAATGTCCCCATGCGCGTGTCGATCTCGGCGAAGAGATTGCAGTCGGCAGGGTAGAGCGTGTTGTCGAGGTCGAAAATCCAGGCTTCGACATGGTCGAAGCCGCGAGCCTCGGTCTGCGCCTCCGGCATCACGCTTGCCCCCTGCGATCCGATTTCCGGCGGCGCCTTTCGATCAGCGTGCCGGCGCCATGCTGGGTGAACAGCTCAAGAAGCAGAGCGTGCGGGACCTTGCCGTTGAGGATGACGACAGCCTCAACGCCTTCGGCGATGACATCGAGGCAGCTTTCGATCTTCGGGATCATGCCGCCAGATATGGTGCCGTCCTCGATCAGCGCTTGGGCCTCAGCCGTGGTCAGCGATTTGATCAGCTGACCGTCCTTGCCGAGAACGCCGGCAACGTCGGTAAGAAGCAGGAGGCGCTTCGCCTTCATGGCCGAGGCAAGCGCCCCGGCAAAAGTGTCGGCGTTGATATTCAGCGTCTCCCCCTCGGGCCCGGCCCCAATCGGGGCGATGACCGGGATAAGGTCCGACTTCGTGATGACATCGACGATATGCGGATCGACGGCGACCGGCTCGCCGGTGAAGCCGAGATCGACGATGCGTTCGTCGTTCGAATCCGGATCCCGGAAGCGCCGCTCGATCTTCCGGCCGCGCATGAGATTGGCGTCCTTGCCGGAGATGCCGACGGCGCGGCCGCCCTCCGCGTTAATTGCGGCGACGATCTCTTTGTTCACGGAGCCGGCGAGGACCATCTCCACCACTTCCACGGTCTCGCGGTCGGTAACGCGCAAGCCCCCATGAAACTCGGAGCGGATGTTGAGCCGGTCGAGGAGCATGCCGATCTGCGGGCCACCGCCATGAACGACCACCGGATTGACGCCGGCCTGTTTCAGCATGACGACGTCGCGGGCGAAATCGCGAGACAGTTGAGTATCGCCCATGGCATGGCCGCCATATTTCACGACGACGGTCGCGCTGTCATAGCGCTGCATGAAGGGGAGGGCTTCGGAAAGGATCTTCGCCTTGGCATAGGCGAGCGCGGCCTCCGCCTCGGCGGGCGCGGGCGTTTGCTTCAGCTTTCCGGATGAATCGCTCATATCTGCCACGAGCGCCTTATAGCCGGGGCTTGCGGGGGTCAAAAGAGCAAAGGCGTCGGGCGGTGCCTTCGGCGTTACGCTGTCACAAATGGCTAGCCCAGCACCCCGGCGACGGCGGCACGAAGTTCGGGAATGCCGAGGCCGGTTCGGGCCGAGGTGGCGATCACGCCCGGATAGGAGGCGGGCCGTTTTGCGAGCTCGGCCGCGACCTGCTCGATCGTTTCGGCAAGCTCGCCGGCCTTCAGCTTATCGGCCTTGGTAAGGACGGCGGCGTAGGAGACAGCGGCCTCGTCCATCAGCGTCATGACCTCGCGGTCGCTGTCCTTCAGGCCGTGACGCGCATCGATCAGAACGAAGGCGCGTTTCAGCTCGCGCCGACCCCGTAAGTAATCCTTGATGAGCCGTGTCCAGGCCTTCACCTCCGATTTCGGGGCGCGCGCATAGCCATAACCCGGCATGTCCACGAGCGTGAGCTCGCCGGAGTGTCCGAGGCTGAAGAAATTGAGCTCGCGGGTCCGCCCCGGCGTCACCGAGACCCGGGCAAGGCTCTTCTGCCCGGTCAGCGCATTGATAAGGCTCGATTTTCCGACATTGGAGCGGCCGGCAAAGGCGACCTCCGGCGGTCCGCCTTCCGGCAGCCCCTCGGCGCTCTTCACGCCCTTGATAAAGCTGCAGGGCGCGCGAAACAGCGCCTCGCCTTTGGCAATCTCGCTGCGCTGTTCAGCCATTGTCATCGCCGGGCTTGACCCGGCGATCCAGTATCCGCCGCGGTCGGCTAAGGGGATAGGCTTTCCAATACTGGATTGCCGCGCCATCGCGGGCAATGACGAATCGTATGGACGCGCCTCAGCCTCTCGGTCTCGCCCTTGGCGCTTTTCTTGTTGTTCTTGATGCCGAGATTTTCGAGCAGCGGAATCTCCACGCCTTGGCGGTGCATGATGAATGCCTGCTGCAGGACTGAGAGCAGGTTGTTCCACGCCCAATAGATCACGAGGCCGGCCGGGAAGCTCGCAAGCAGGAAGGTGAAAACGACCGGCATCCAGGCGAAGATTTTCTGCTGCACCGGGTCTGGCGGAGCCGGGTTCAGCTTCATCTGCACCCACATGGTGATGCCCATGAGCAGTGGCCAAGCGCCGACCATGAGAAAGACCCCGATCACGGGGATCTGCGCCGGATCGAAGGGAAGCAGCCCGAACAGGTTGAAGACGCTTGTCGGGTCAGGAGCCGACAAATCCTTGATCCAGCCGAAAAACGGCGCGTGCCGCATCTCGATGGTGACGAACAGGACCTTGTACAGCGCGAAGAATACGGGGATCTGCACGAGGATGGGCAGGCAGCCCGAGGCGGGGTTGACCTTCTCCTTTCGGTAAAGGTCCATCATCGCTTGCTGCATGCGCATGCGGTCGTCGCCGTAGCGCTCTTTCAGCCGCTCGAATTCCGGCTGCAGCTTCTTCATCTTGCTCATCGAGACGTAGGATTTGTTCGCGAGCGGGAAGAGCACGAGCTTGATGAGCAGCGTGACGATCAGAATGGCGACCCCGAAATTGCCGACGAGCTTGAAGAAATAATCGAGCGCGAAAAACATCGGCTTCGTCAGGAAATAGAACCAGCCCCAATCGATGAGGAGGTCGAATTTCGGAATGCCGTAGCGCTCGGCGTATCCATCGACGACGCCCACCTCTTTTGCGCCGGCGAAGATGTAGCCCTTGCTCTCCGCTGTCGCTCCCGGAGCAACGACGAGCGGCTCCATGAGATAGTCGGCCTGGAAGCGGGCCGAGGGGCCGGATCCAGATCCGGAAAAGCGCGCTTCGAACGATTTCCCCTGCTCGGGAATGACCGTCGAAGCCCAATATTTGTCGGTAATGCCGAGCCAGCCGGATTTGGTCTTGAAGGTGGTCGGCGGATTCTCCGTCGCGGTCTGGTAAGCGATCTCTTCGAGGCTCCCATCGACGACGCCGACAAGGCCCTCATGCAGGATGAAGAAGCCCTGCACATGCGGCATGCCGTGACGCGAGACGAGCGCGTAAGGGTGGAGCGTGGTTGCCGCAGAGCCGGAATTCTTAACGGCGTCGGTGACCGTGAACATGTAGTTCTCGTCGACGCCGATGGTGCGGGTGAAGACGAGACCCTTGCCGTTATCGTATGTGAGCGTCACCGGCGATTGCGGCGTGAGGGAAGTTGAGCCTTCCGCCTTCCACACCGTGTCCGAGCCGGGGAGCGGAATATCCTGACCCGTGTCGGCGACGAAGCCCTTCTCGGCGTAATAGGCGTCCGGGCTGCCGGCGGGTGAGAGAAGCACGACATTCGGGCTGTTTGGCTCGACGGTCTCCCGATATTTCTTCAGGACGAGATCGTCGATGCGGGCGCCTTTAAGATTGATCGAGCCTTTGAGGCTCGGCGTGTCGATCGGGATGCGCTCGGTGCCGCCAAGTGCCTCCGCTCGCGTCTTTGCCGGGGCTTGCCCAGCAGGCGCCTGCGGGGCCGGAGCGCCCATTCCTCCCGGCTGCGGCGTTCCGGGTTGCGCCGGCGTCGGCTGCTGCGGCTGTTGCTGCTGCGCCGTCTGCTGCGGATCCGGCTTCGGCGGCGTCGGCATGAAGAAATGCTGCCAGACGAACAGGACGGCGATCGACAGCACGATGGCGAGGATGAAATTGCGATTATTCTCGTCCATGTCCGTCTCGTAGTCCGTCGCTGTCGCTAAGGGCCGCGCGGCTCTCGCATCGCTTGGCTGGGAAGGAAGGTGTCGATGCCAAGGTCAGAGCCAAATTACGGCCTCGGCGCTTGATGAACCCTGCTGAGCGCCCGTTCCAGATCCTTGGTAAGCTCGGTGAAGTGCCGTTCTAGCGCGCCTTCGCGAGCGATCAAGACATAATCGTAGCCCGGCCGGGCGTGTGGCGGGCCCACAAGCCGTACCGCCTCTTTCAGGCGCCTCCGTGCCCGGTTGCGCGTGACGGCATTACCGAGGCCTTTCGTCGCGGTGAAGCCGAAACGGGCGATGTTTTCCGGAATGGTGCTGGCTGCGACCCGCGCACGCGCCTGCAGCACGAAAGAGGGTGCGGCAAAACGCGTACCGCTCCTGACCTGCAAATATTCAGCGCGGGTTTTGAGGCGTCCGATCGCGGTCACCGTCGCGGCCGGGAGGGCGCTAAGCGCCGGCTAGGCGGAAAGACGCTTGCGCCCCTTGGCTCGGCGCCGTGCAAGCACCTTGCGGCCGCCCGTCGTCGCCATGCGCGCACGAAAGCCGTGGCGCCTTTTGCGGACAAGCCTCGAGGGTTGATAAGTGCGCTTCACGGGATCTCTCCGACGGCCGAAGTGGCGGCTTATAAGGGAAGCCGAGCGTCTAAGTCAAATAGTACCGCCACCAGGCGCCCCATGTGGCGTCGGCTCTTGCCATTGGCGATCCCTGGGTGGACGACGTTTCTTAACCAAACGCGCTCACGGCGTCACGCCTAGAACTATTGCTTGCCAATCCTGCCTTGCCAAACTGGGAGAGGATGCGGAAAGTGAGGCGCTGTCGGGTTGAGCGAGGTGCGCTGTCGGCGCCGGGGCTCATCGGCGGTCTCGTGGCTCTCGGAATTGCCCCTCCTAGCGGTGAAGGGGTTCCGAGGGACAACGCTCTAACCGGGGGAGTGGCCGTATGGAGGAGGTTCTCAGGCCGGACCTTTGCGTCATCGGCGCTGGGTCAGGCGGCCTCTCTGTCGCCGCGTCCGCAGCTCAGCTCGGCGTCCCCGTGGTGCTGATCGAAAAAGGCCGCATGGGCGGAGACAGCCTTAATTATGGCTGCGTGCCGTCGAAGGCATTGCTCGCGGCGGGAAAACGGGCCGAAGCGATCAGATCGGCGGAAATTTTCGGTATTGAAGCCAAGGATTGGGAGGTCAACGCCGGCAAAGTCCATGACTACGTGCATGGCGTAATCGGCGGCATCGCTCCTAACGATTCCATGGAGCGTTTCACCGGGCTTGGCGTCCGCGTCATCCGGGCGAAGGCCAGCTTTTTCGACCGAAGGACCGTCGAAGCCGGCCACTACCTCATTCGCGCCCGCCGCTTCGTGGTGGCGACGGGTTCGTCTCCAGTCATCCCCCCTGTTCCGGGCCTCGACAGCGTCGCCTATTACACCAACGAGACCATCTTCGACGTCACCGAGAAGGTGCAGCATCTGATCGTTCTCGGCGGCGGGCCGATCGGCCTCGAATTGGCGCAGGCGCATCGCCTCCTTGGCGCCAAGGTCACGGTCGTGGATGCGGCCGCCTTCCTCGGCCAGGAGGATCCTGAAGCGAGCCGCGTCGTTATCGATAGGCTTGCCGCGCATGGGATCGTCATGCATTCCGGCACGCGTGTGGAGCGCGTTAAAGCGAGTGCCGAAGGCATCAGCGTGCATATCGGCAGGCAGGGCGAAACCATTGCCATAACCGGAAGCCATTTGCTCGTCGCGGCCGGCCGGAAGCCCAATTTGAAGGGCCTCAATCTCGAGCGCGCCGGCGTTCGTCTTGTCGGTGACGGCATCAAGGTGAACGAGCAGCTGAAGACGACCAATTGGCGGATCTATGCGATCGGGGATGCGATCGGCGGCGAGCAATACACGCATCTTGCAAACTACCATGCGAGCATCGTCATCAAGAATGCGCTGTTCAGGCGCCGGCCGAAGGCGAGCGCGTCGCCTATTCCGCGCGTGACGTTCACCGACCCGGAACTCGCCCATGTGGGGCTGACCGAGTACGAAGCGCGGAAGCGCTACCGGCGCATCCGCATCTTCCGCTGGCCTTTCGCCGACAATGACCGCGCGCAAGCCGAGCATACGACCCATGGCTTCATCAAGGCGATCGTTCGTCCGAGAGGCGAAATTCTCGGCTGCACCATCGTCGGGCCCGCCGCCGGCGAGCTGATCCAAGTTTGGGTGATGGCGTTGCAGCGGCAGATGCGCATCGAAGAGCTGACCGACCTCATCTTCCCGTACCCCACCCTGTCGGAAATCTCGAAGAGGGTCGGCTACGCCTATTACCAGCCCACTTTGCGGAGCCGCTGGTTGCGCTGGACCGTCGATTTCCTCCGCTGGCTAGGCTAAGATTTTCGCACCCTTCATCCCTGACCATTGCTGAAGCGCATGAGTTCCGACTCGAAGGAGGACGCTCCAAGCTCAAAGGCGCGCGCGGATCGCCACGGCCGCTTCGTGCCGGGCCTTTCCGGCAAGCTCCTCTTGCTCACTATTTTGTTCGTGATGGTGGCCGAAATTCTCGTCTTCGTGCCGTCGGTCTCGAGCTTCCGCCGCCAATGGCTGTTGGAGCGGGTCGAGGACGGGCAGATCGCCGCCCTCGTCGCCGAAGCCGCGCCCGGCGGGCAATTGCCGAAAATGCTGCGCGACGACGTGCTGCGCAGCGCCAAGGTAAAGGCGATCGCGGTCAAGCGGGCGGAGTCGCGCCGGCTGATCCTCGAAGAAGACATGCCCGGCGAGATCGACGCCGCCTACGATTTGCGCGAGGCGAATTTGCTCACGCTCATGCGCGATGCGTTGATGGTTTACGCCAACGGGAAGAACAGGGTCATCCGCGTCATCGGTCAGCCGACGCCGGGCTTAGATGGTTTCGTCGAGGTGGTGATCGAGGAAGCGCCGCTCCGTGCGGCGATGATCCGCTATGGCCTCGATATTCTGGCCATCTCGATCATCATTTCCATCATCACGGCGGCCTTGGTCTATGTGACGCTGAATGCGCTTCTCGTGCGGCCGATGATGAAGCTCACCGCGAACATGGTCAGGTTCGGCGAACGGCCGGAAGATCCGACGAGAATTATCGAGCCATCGGGACGGCACGACGAGTTCGGCACGGCCGAGCGCGAATTGTCGGGGATGCAGAAGGAGCTGGCTAGTCTCTTAAATCAGAAGAACCGGCTCGCGGCCCTCGGACTTGCCGTCAGCAAGATCAGTCACGACCTCCGCAACATGCTGTCGAGCGCGCAACTCCTCTCCGACCGCTTGCGCAGCGTCAAGGATGCCCGCGTTCAACAATCGCTGCCGAAGCTGATCGCCTCGCTCGACCGCGCCATCAGGCTTTGCGCGCGCACGCTCGATTTCGGGCACGCCCAGGAGATGCCGCCGAAACGTAAGCTTTTTCCGCTCCTGCCTCTCGTGACTGAGGTCGGCGAAGGATTGGGCTTGCCGCGTCCCGGTGCGGTCGAATGGCGGGTCGAGATCGAGCCGAATTTGAACGTCGACGCCGATCGCGACCAGCTCTATCGCGTCCTCTCAAATCTCTGCCGGAATGCGGTGCAGGCGCTCGAGAGCCGCGCGGATGGCCAAGGCGAGGTCGCCGTCAGCGCAAAGCGCGAAGGTGCCGTCACCATCATCGATGTGAGCGACAGCGGACCGGGCCTGCCGGAGCGGGCGAGGGCGCACCTCTTCGAAGCCTTTCAGAGCGTCGCCCGCAAAGACGGCACGGGTCTTGGCCTTGCCATCTCGGCGGAGCTCATCGCCGCACATGGCGGCGAGGTCGCCCTTATCGGCAATGAGGGCGGAGCCAGATTCCGCATCAAAATTCCAGACCGCGTCGTCGAGCTTCCGCGCGCAAGGCGCCGCAGCGCCTAAGGCAATGCCTTGTCGCCCGTGGGCTCGCCGGCTGCGGCCGGAGTGGAGCCCTTCTTCGGCGTCAGCCGCAGAAGTTCGGCATTGTCCTCATCGCCAAGCGCGAGGATGGCGCCGTCGGGCGCCTCGATCACATCCCGGATGCGGCGACCCATGTCGATCTTCTCTTCCGCCGTGACGGTGTCGCCATCGACTTTGAGCCGAACGATCGCTTCGCCGGAAAGAGCACCGATCAGCGCATTGCCGCGCCAGTCGGGGAACAGGTCGCCGCCATAGAAGATCATGCCGGACGGCGAGATCACGGGCGTCCAGACCTTGATCGCCGTCTTGAATTCGGGCCGGGTCTTGTGATCGGGGATCGGCTCGTCGTTGTAATGGTCGCCGTCCGATACGGCCGGCCAGCCGTAATCCGCGCCCTTCTCGATGACATTCAGCTCGTCGCCGCCCTTCGGGCCCATCTCGACGATCCAAAGCTTCTCGGTCGCGGGATTGATGGCTGCGCTCAAGGGATTGCGGTGTCCGATCGAGTAAATGTCCGGCCGCCCCTCCTTGCCGGCGAGCGCGTTGTCCTTAGGAACGGAGCCGTCCGGATTGATGCGCACGACCTTGCCGGCATTGGAGGAGAGATCCTGCGCCGGGGTGAAGCGCTGACGCTCTCCGGAAGTGATGAACAGCGTGCCGTCCGGGGCAAAGACGATGCGGCCGCCGAAATGGCCGCGGCCGATCATTTTCGGCTCTTGCCGCCAGATCACCTCGACGTCCTTCAACGCATTCCCATCGAGGACGCCGCGCGCGACGGCCAATCCCTTCAGCGTCACATCCTTCAGATCCTGCTCGTTGCCGATGCGGGGATCGCGCTCGTCCTTCGCATCCTTCGGCTGCTCTTTCGCGGGCTCCGCGTAGGAGAGGTAGACGTAGCTGTTCGTGCTGAAATTCGGGTCGACGGTGACGTCGAGAAGGCCGCCCTGGCCGCGGTAATCGACTTCCGGCACGCCGGCGATCGGCTCCGACAATTTGCCGTTCTCATAGATGCGGAGCCGGCCCGGCTTCTCGGTGATCAGGAGTTTGCCGTCCGGGAGGAAGGCCATGCCCCAAGGGTTGTCGAGCTTTGCCAAGCTTTCGACATTCAATTCGAGGCCTTCGGTTTTCACAACTTCCGCCTTGGCATTGGAGAAGCCCGTGAGGGCGCTGACAGCGGCAAACAACACCGCGGGAACCGCGGCCAATAGCAATTGCGACATGGGGACAAGCACCTCTGGCTGGCGATGTGATTTGCGGTTCAACGCGCACTCGCAGCGCTTGGTTGCTCGCCACCCTTCGGTCTTGCCTTATACGTGCCGAGCGATTAGGTACGCTCGCATAGACCTCATGCCCGAGGCGCGCCGCCCATAGGCTTAGCGTGCCGGGCCGCGAGCCTTCACGTTTAGGGCGAGATGCGCCGGTAGCTCAGTTGGATAGAGCACCAGACTACGAATTTGGGGGTCGTGGGTTCGAATCCTGCCCGGCGCGCCACTAATCCACCATCCGTCAAATTTGCGATCTGGACTTCGATTGGGCTGAAACCCCAAACGGACGCTCAGAGATTCTGATCCCTTCTAGAAGCCAGGGCGAGTTTCTCAACGAGCCCGTCAGGGATTGGCTGGCTCGGCGAGAAGGTAACACCAGTCTTGGTGAACTTAAGCCCGGCCGCGGCAATGTCGTCGGCATGCGACTTGATGGCGGAAGGAGCTAGATAGAGGCCGCATTGCTTACTGAACGCCGCATAACCCGCGATGATGGATTTTCCGATCCTGAACCCTGGCATTTTATAGGCGATGACTTCTTCGGCGTCAGGCAGAGCGCGGGCAAGTTGAGCGCGCAGCCGAACTAGCAGGGGCCGAAGGTCTTCAGGAGCCTCCGCTATGTAGCTGTCGTGATCAGCAACCATGGTCGGAGCAGGCCTATGCTGGCGTGACATGCAAGGCAAGCGCCCGTCATCTCCTCGACCCATTCCTCATCGCGCGATCCATTCAATTTGAGTGATCCGACGCAAACCGGCACGGGCCTGTTCGCGTTGTATGCGCATGTCGCAGATCGACCGCAGTCGCTGCGACGCTTCCCCAGGGCTTTAGGAGCAGAGGAGTAGACAATGCCGACCTATCTGCTGGCCTATCATGGCGTCAGCTTGCCGAAGAGCGAGACCGAACAGTCTGAGCTGGCCCATGCCTGGAAAGCATGGATGGACGGTCTCGGCGGCGCGTTCGAAGGGAGCAACAATCCGATCACCAACGCACGAACGATCGAGCCTGACGGCGCCGTCGGCACTGGCGGCGGGCCAAATCCTGTCATGGGGCTGAGCTTCGTCACCGCCGACAATCTCGACGCTGCCGTGGAAATGGCTCAGAGCTGCCCACACCTCGGCGCCGGCGGCTCCATCGAGGTGGCTGAAATCGTCCCTCGCTCTGGCCGTTAGAGACTGGGGGACACGCCCCTTATAGCGATCAAATAAGCGATTTTGTTGCAAACCTCGCCCGTCCGTCTGCGTTTAAGACCTATGTCGCAGATCTATTTTCACACGCGCAGGGAACCCACCGGCCGAAGCTGGCCGGCCTTGGCAGGCGCCGTCGGCCTCCTTTTGATGTCGGTCCTGACGATCCTCGCCGGCGAGGCCGTTTACGATCGGGAGGGCCGAAGCGGCATGCAGGCGGCGCTGGAGCCTTGCCGATTCGAGCCCACGCAAAGTGGCGATTGCCGGAGGGAGGAACCGGGCCGTTCCGGTCCGCGTTTGTGAGGCAAGTGTAAGTCAGGCCCCCCACATCTCCTCCGTAGGCCTGCCTTGAGAGCATGACCAGCGCTCGCGAAGAGGCCCCGACGGATTTAGTCCCGGGGCCTCTTTTAATTTGTCGACATTCTCGGCGGGCCGGGGCCTCTATGGGGTCGGCTCAGCCGAGTCCCAGCCATTCGCCTGACTATCGCCCCCAGGCATCACGCCGAAATCGGACGATTTCGTTCCGGGCGAGGCCAGACTAAATCCTTCGGCCAAAAGGCCTCGCTTCAGAATTTCCCGAACTGCCGCCGCGCGGCTTGGCATGCGGTGCTTGAAGCGAAAATCGTCCACGGCATTCAGTTCTTCTTCGGTCAGCATTATTTGCAGGCGCTCACCGCGAAATCGCTCTTGGGCCATCACACCCCTCCGCATTCAGGGCATTACTAACTATGCGGAATGTGCGGTGTGTAGGGTAGTTAGTCAAGTCGCCTCTTTCATCACATGTGGATAAAGGCTTCGGAGTTTGTCACAGAGTAACAAGCATAGAGTAAGTCTTGCGATGTATTTCGATGATTTTATTGACGGAGATCGTGGAACCGGCAATTGTAATCGCGCATTTAAGGTTCATCCGAAGAAGATTCGGCATGGGAGGAATTGAAATTCCTACTCAATTATTCGAAGACGGCTTCTTCGCCCCTGAAATCGTTGACAATTTGTCGACGGCGTTCGAGGCGGCTTGGCAAAATCTGCTGGCTTCGAACCGGATTGGGATCACCGAATCGGCGAGGAGCATTGCGCGCCAGATTTTGGCCCAACACATTATGACCGCGGCACAGAACGGGGAGCGGAACCTCGACCGGCTGGTCCAAAGCGCCGTCGAGGCAATGACGGTTCGTGCTGCCTGAAAAATCGACGCGATTGCGAACCGGCAGATCAAGCCGCCATCGGGAAGATAATGCGCGTCGTCATTCCCTTTTCGCCCGAGAAGGTGATTTCACCGCCAAGCTGCGCGGCGAGATCGCGCATGATGCTGAAGCCGAGGCCCTCGAGCGCCGGCGCGCTCAGTGCGAGACCTCGTCCGTCGTCGCTGACAATAAGCGAATAGCGATTTGCGTCCTCGTCGAGGCGAATGGAGATCGTGCCGATTTGCCCTTCCGAAAAAGCGTGCTTCAGCGAATTGGTGACGATCTCATTCAGCAACAAAGACAGCATCATTAGGCGCCTGATATCGAAATTGACCGGCGCCGTTTCGACCACGCAGACGACGTTCTTAGCGCCGGTTGCCTCGACGAGTTCGGTGCAAAGCCCGCGAAAATATTCGCTGACCGGCGTGCGGGTGGCGGCGGGATCATAAAGCCGCCTGTGGATGCGGGCCATCAGCTCCAGCCGGCGTTCGGCGACTTCGAGCACAGTGGCGGGATTGGCGGCAGCGGTTCGCCGCTGCAATCTCAACAGCGCGGCGACAAATTGCAGATTGTTCGCCACCCGATGTTGCAGCTCCTGAAACATCACCGCGCTTTGATCGCGCTCGACCGACAACTCGTCGACCGCCAGATTCAGCGTCCGGATGACGTAAAGCTGGATGCTGGCGGTAACGAGGAAGAACAGCATGCTCAAGACGCCGCCGGGCACGGAAAGGGCGAAGCTGTTTTCGGGAGGGACGAACCAATACCAGGCCGCGAGGCCGGACAGGATCGTAACGATGATTCCGGCCCGCAAGCCGCCAATAAGCGCGGCAATCAGAATAGCGGGAAACAGCGTGATGAAGGGAACGTCGCGAAGGGAATCGCCGACGAGAAAGCGCACGGCGACCGCGAACAGAAAGATTGCGAGGGCCAGCCCCATGGCGAGCCAGGGCCGGTCCTGGCGAAGCCTTCTTAACGCGGTTACAAGCTTCATCTTCTCGATCCGGTCCGTTCTTGGGCAAGAGCGGGGCTTCGATCCCGCTTAAGAGAGCTTGTAATAATACAAAGGGGCGGCGGCCAAATTTCGGCGGCTGGCTCCGTCCGGATCGCTGCCGAGACGCTGGCGAAGCCATCGGATGAGTGGGCACCGCGAGTCTCGACCACTCCCCCGCGCCAAAGTCCTTGCAGCGCGGCCCCTCTAACGCATTAATCTGAAATCGGGTTCCCACGGAAGATCAAGCCGTCATTCCATGCCGCACGCGTCGCCCCTAATCTCTACGCTGGTCGTCGGCCTGGTGCTCGCCTTCTCCTTCGGAGTGCTCGCCCAGCGCTTAAGATTGCCGCCGCTTGTCGGCTATCTGATCGCCGGCATCGCCATCGGGCCTTTTACGCCCGGTTTCGTTGCGGATCAGGGCGTCGCCAACCAGCTGGCCGAGATCGGCGTGATCCTGCTGATGTTCGGCGTCGGGCTGCATTTCTCGCTGAACGAACTGTTATCGGTCCGGGCGATCGCGATCTCGGGCGCACTGGCGCAGGGCCTCGCGGCGGTGCCGCTCGGAATGGCGATCGGCTGGTGGCAGGGCTGGCCGCTGGCGGCGGGCATCATCTTCGGCATCGCCCTGTCGATCGCGAGCACCGTGGTGCTGCTCCGCCTCCTGCAGGAACGCCGGCTTCTCGATCACGAGCGCGGCCGCATCACCGTCGGCTGGCTGGTCGTTCAGGACATCGCCATGGTGCTGGTGCTCGTGCTGCTTCCGGTCTTCGCGGAAGCCGCCGGCGCCTCTGAAGGGCAAGCGCCTCTCCTCCGAACCGTGGCGATCACCGTCGGCAAGATCGCCGGCTTCGCGATCGTCATGTTCCTGATCGGCCGGAAGCTGATCCCCGCCGTCCTACACTATGTCGCCCATACCGGCAGCCGCGAGCTGTTCCGGCTGGCGGTGCTGTCGATCGCTCTCGGCTTCGCCTTTCTTGCTGCCGAGCTCTTTGGGGTTTCGCTCGCGCTTGGCGCTTTCTTCGCCGGCATGATCTTGAGCGAATCCCGGCTGAGCCAACAGGCGGCGCAGGAATCACTACCCTTACGCGATGCCTTTGCCGTTCTGTTCTTCGTCTCGGTCGGCATGCTGTTCGACCCGAAGATCCTTTTCGAGGCGCCGGCGGCGCTGTTCGCCACTTTGTTTGTGATCATCATCGCCAAGTCGGCAGCCGCTTACCTCGCCGTGCGCCTGTTCGGGCATTCATCCTCTGTCGCGCTCGGCATCGCAATCTCCTTGGCGCAGATCGGGGAGTTCTCCTTCATCCTAGCGGGGAAGGGCATTGCACTCGATGTCCTGCCGGAAGCCGCTCGCGACCTGATCCTGGCCGGCGCCATCCTGTCGATCTTGGTCAATCCTTTGCTGATAGAGGGTCTTGCCAGGGCAGTGGCCTGGCGAAAAGCGCGGAGCGAGGTTCCCGCCGCGGAAGTTCAGCCGGAGGAAGAAGAACGCGAGCCGCTTCCAGTCACGAAGCTTAAGAACCACGTCGTGCTTGTCGGGCATGGGCGGGTGGGGAGCGTCGTCAGCGAAGCTTTACGAAAGTCGAGAACGCCGCTCCTCATTATCGAGAACGACGAAGACGCCGCGGCGGAGCTTCGCAAGCAGCATATCGAGGCCATCGCCGGCAATGCCGCCGATCCGGAGATTATGAAGGCGGCCAATCTCGCCGAGGCATGCTGTCTCCTTGTCGCCATTCCAGATGCCTTCGAAGGCGGGCAGGTGGTGGAGCAAGCGCGCGCCGCGAATGCGAACCTCTTGATCGTCGCGCGGGCGCATTCCGATGAGGAGGTGGCGCATCTAGCGGCGCATGGCGCATCTGATGTTGTCATGGGCGAATTCGAAATCGCCAAGGCGATGATCGAAGACGTCCGCCGCTTGGAGCTGCCGGAGCGAGAGGAATCGAAGGAAGAAGCTGCCGCCAAGGGAAGCGCGCATCTGGCCGAAGCGCCAAGCACCGCTTAAGAGGCGGGGATGCACCATCCGCTCATCTCCACCATCGTCATTGCCTTGGCGCTCGCCTGGGCGCTCGGCGCGGTCGCCCATCGGCTGAAGCTGCCGCCTTTGATCGGCTATCTCGCCGCCGGTGTCCTGATCGGGCCGGCGACGCCGGGCTTTGTCGCCGACCAGCAGCTCGCCAATGAGCTCGCCGAGATCGGCGTCATCCTCCTGATGTTCGGGGTCGGGCTGCATTTCTCGCTCAAGGACCTGATGTCCGTGCGCGCCATCGCCGTGCCGGGCGCCGTGGTGCAGATCGCATCGGCGACGATCCTCGGCGTTGGCCTTGCGCATTGGCTCGGCTGGTCGCTTCCGGCAGGATTGGTCTTCGGCCTGGCGCTATCGGTGGCGAGCACCGTGGTGCTCTTGCGCGCGCTGCAGGAGCGGCGTCTCGTTGAGACAGAGCGCGGCCGCATCGCCGTCGGCTGGTTGATCGTCGAGGACATCGTCATGATCGTGACGCTTGTTCTCTTGCCGCCTCTCACTTCCCTTCTGCTCGCCGAAGCCGGGACGGCCGCGCCGATCTCGGAGGTTGCGGAAGCGACGGCCATCACCCTCGCCAAGATCGCTGCCTTCGTCGCCGTGATGCTGGTGATCGGCAAGCGCACCATCCCCTGGCTGTTGCACTACATGGCGCATACCGGCTCGCGCGAGTTGTTCCGGCTTTCGGTGCTTGTGATCGCGCTCGGCACCGCCTTTGCGGCGGCGGAGCTGTTCGGCGTGTCCTTCGCTCTCGGCGCTTTCTTCGCCGGCATGGTGATGGCGGAGTCGACGTTGAGCGAGCAGGCCGCGCGGGAAACCATCCCGCTCCGCGACGCCTTCGCGGTCATCTTCTTCGTGTCGGTCGGCATGCTGTTTAATCCGGCGATTCTCGTCGAGGCGCCGCTGGCGGTGCTTGCCACGGTGCTCATCATTCTTCTCGGCAAGTCGCTCGCGGCCTTTCTCATCATAAGGGCCTTTGGCTATCCCAACTCGACGGCCACGCTTGTCTCGGTCAGCCTCGCGCAGATCGGGGAATTCTCCTTCATTCTCGCCGGTCTCGGAGTAACGCTCGGCGTCCTTCCCGAAGAGGGACGCAGCCTCATCCTTGCCGGCGCGCTCATCTCGATCTTCGTCAATCCGTTCCTCTTCACCGGTCTCGACATGCTGTCGACCCGTCGCGGCAAGCCAGTGGGAACTGCGGAGCCGCCCGCAGCCCCGTCCAAGGAGGTTCCGCGAGAGCCGATCGTCCCGACCTCGCTCTCGAACCACGTCGTGCTCGTCGGGCATGGTCGTGTCGGCAGTGAGGTCAGCGCCGCGCTGATGACGAAAGCGCCTCCGCTTCTCATCATCTCGGACCATGAGGAAGCGATCGCGAGCCTGAGGGAGAAGGGGGTCGACACCATCATTGGCAACGCCGCCGATCCGGACGTTCTGAGCGCAGCCAATCTCGGGGAAGCGCGTTGCCTGCTCGTCACGATCCCCGATGCGTTCGAGGGCGGCCAGGTTGTCGAGCAAGCGCGGGCCGCCAATCCGCGCCTGCTCATTGTCGCCCGGGCCCATTCCGGGGAGGAAGTGGAGCATCTCGTCCGGCACGGCGCGACCTCGGTGGTGATGGGTGAATTGGAAATCGCCAAGGCCATGGTCAGGGATGTGGAGGCCGCCGAAAGGAATCCGGGTTTAGCCGCCGGGTCGACGGCGGCTCGGAAGACCCGGGCCAGGTCAAAGAAACGGGCCGAAGACTGAACGCCGGGAAATCGAACGGAACCCCGTTGCGCGAAGCTCGTTTGTTGGGAGGCAAGGGAGGACCGAAATGGCCGAAAACCTCGGTGGCGGGCGCAACAATTTTGCGATTGGCCTGATTGTGGGTGCGGCTGTGGTCATCGCCGGCGTCCTCGCTTATTTCTATTATGAGCGGGTCGTCGATAAGCCGGTGGTGACGATCGATGTCCCGGGATTCGAGGGCGAAATCACGAGGAATAAGGGCGTCGATATCGAAATCGGCCGGGACAAGCCTTAAGCTGTTGCTTTTAGGCAACAGCGGCAGCGATATTGACCTTTGCGGGCCCGATCGGAGAACGACGCCGGTTTCGGCAGGTAGGGCAAGGCGCTATCTTCGAACTAACAGGGCTCCGCACGATTCTGCAGATCGGCAGCGTGCGCGAGACATGAAGATTGGGGGCTGCCGATGACACATGCGGCACGTTTCATGTTTGTGCTGGGGGTCGCGCTAAGCGCAACGCCGGCGCATGCGGTCGACGACTGGCAGACAGTCGACCAGCCGGGCTCGATTGCACGCGATTCGACCTGGTCCGGCTTCTATATCGGCGGCAATGTCGGCGGCTCATTCAACGAATTGAGCATTAGCATCCGGGATCTCGGGCCGCTTCAAGATTTGACCGGCGTCTCGACCGAAACCAGCGATGACGTGATCGGCGGCGTGCATGCCGGCTATGTCATGGTCGGTGCGTCGATCCTTTGGGGCGTCGAGGCGGACGCGACATTTTCCGACAGCGTCAGCTTCCTCGGCAGCTTCCGCGGTAAGCTGGGATTCGCCGGAGACTATGTCGCCGTCTACGGCACCGGCGGCGTCGCCTATGTCAGCGGCGACACCGATTTCACGGTGACGACGCTGAGCCTGGGAAGCTTCAACTACACCCAGAGCTATGACGAGTTCGGCTTTGTCGTCGGCGGCGGCATCGATTTCCGCGTGCTGCCGAGCCTCAGCCTCGGTGTCGAAGGCCTCTATTACCTCTTCGGCAACAGCGACGACAAATTTCTTGCCGGAACGGAGCCGTTTTCTGCGCATCATGAGCCGGATTTGACGGTGGTGCGCGGACGGGTGACCTACCACTTCAACACCGAATTCTGATCGTCGCTTTTGGTCCGCGCGGTCGATCCGTGCAGGCGATTGCTTGTCTGTGCTGCACGCCGCTTGTCTGGAGCGCGCTTTAGTGGCGGATCACCGGCCAGCCTTGCAGCGCTGTCCGAAACAAGGCGAGCTGCGCGAGGCGCGAAGCGTCGCCGCTATAGGAGCCGGAAGGCTTTTGTGTCCCGCGCTTGACGAGGTGCTGTTCGGCGATCGGGCTCGAAGTCTGCCATAGAGCGGCAAAGGCGGAGCGCGCCAAGCGCGGCGCCTCGAGCGCATCCTCGGTGAAGAGGCTAAGAGCGTTCTTCTTGTCGGCTTCGCGCCGCATCTGGTCGCCCGACCAGCACATTCTCTCTCCATAGCTTGCCTGCTCATGCGCATCGAGCAAGCGCGGATTGCGCGCCCAGCGGAGCAGCTCCTTGGCGGGGGCGGCGGGAGATAGCGTCCGTAAGCTCGCGAAGAGCCCCATGAGGTCGGCTTCCGGCTCCAGTCGCGCGACGATAATTCTGGCTGAGACTTTCGCTTGCGAGAGTTCGCGGGCCATCTGAATGATGGCGAGCGCGGGTCCGGAAGAGGCCGAGCGCAACACCATGGTGATGTCGCGCAATTCCTCAGCGCGCTCGAGGCGGCGAAGGAACTGCCGTGCGAAGAAGATATGCCTCTCAAGTTCGGCTCGTCTGACGTCGTTGGCCAGGGAGGAAACCGCCAGGCTGCTCATCGACCCCTCGTCATTCTTGGAAGCGCGGTTGGCTTAATGAGGCTGCGACGCCGCTGCTCCTCATTTGCCAGACCGGGGTTAACGAAGGTTTGACCACCGTCCCCCGCCGGGACGGATCCCTGAATTTCGCGTGAGAAAAGATTGGTTTGTCAGCGGTTGGTTTTTTCAAGGGGCCGGCGCTAGATAGCCCCACATGGCAGAAGCAGTCTCGAAGGAACGGGTGCTCGAAGTCCTCCGGCGCATCTATGCGCCGGGTTCCGACAAGGACATCGTCTCGCTCGGCCTCATCTCCGAAATCGTCATTCAGCGCGGCAAGGTCTATTTCGCCATATCGGTCGATCCGTCTCAGGTGGATGAATTCGAGGCCTTGCGCCGGACGACGGAAAGGCTCGTCAAGGAAATCCCAGGCATCGACGCCGCCACCGTCACCCTAACCGCCGACCGGGCGCCGGGAAGCGGACCTTCCGGAAACGGCGCCAGGCGCGCCGCGCCGCGGCCGGCCTCCGCTGCCGCGCCAGGCGCAGCGCAGGCAGCCCGTCAGCGGGCCGGAGCCATTCCCGGCGTTGCCCAAATCGTCGCCGTAGCCTCGGGGAAGGGCGGCGTGGGCAAATCGACCACCGCCGTCAATCTGGCACTGGCGTTGAAAGCGCGCGGCCTCAAAATCGGGCTCCTCGACGCCGATATTTACGGCCCGTCGATGCCGAAGCTTCTCGGCATTCATGGGAAGCCGCAACAAACGGCGGACGGCAAGCTCGCTCCGATGCAAGCCTATGGACTGAACGTCATGTCCATGGGCTTCCTCGTCGACGAGGAGACGCCGATGATTTGGCGGGGACCGATGGTGATGTCGGCGCTCTCGCAGATGCTGAAGGATGTTGCTTGGGGCGAGCTCGACATTCTCGTGGTCGATCTTCCGCCTGGAACGGGAGACGCGCAGCTCACCATGGCGCAGCAGGTGCCGCTCGCGGGAGCAGTGATCGTCTCCACCCCGCAGGACCTCGCGCTGATCGATGCGCGAAAGGGCCTCAACATGTTCCGCAAGGTGGACGTGCCGGTGCTCGGCATCGTGGAGAATATGAGCACGTTTCTCTGCCCGCATTGCGGAGAGCGCTCGGACATTTTCGGCCATGGCGGGGCAAAAGCCGAGGCGGAGCGTCTCGGCGTCCCCTTCCTCGGCGAAGTGCCTCTGACCATAATCGTCAGGGAGACGTCTGACAGCGGCAAGCCGATCACCGTCAGCGATCCGAGCTCTGCGCCTGCCAAGGCCTATGCCGAGATCGCCGGCCGGACCTGGGCTGAGCTCGAGCGCCTTAAGGGCGGCGGTCGCCGCGCCGCGCCCGCCATCGTCATGGAAGCTTGAGTTGGCTTAGGGGCGCGACTCAGGTAAGCGATTGATTGGGAAGGCAGGACGAGGCCAAAGCCTGTCATTCCCACGACGCGGCAACATTGACAGAACGACCGTCCATTACGCTGCCTTTATGCGTGCTCGGCGCGGGCGTCGTGCACGGGCTCTGCATTGCCACGCTGCTACCCCATCTTGTCGTTCTGCCGGCCGATCCTTCGCCTGACAATCGCCTTGCCGTGGCGGCAGCGAGCGCCCCGGCGGCGGTGGAAGAACAGCCGCTGTTGAAGATCGCCGCCAAACAGAGCGATCCCCTCACCACGGCGTCTCTCGGAAAGCTGCCGCGGCCGGATGTGCCGATCGCCAGCGCAGATAAGGGTGCGCTCCAACTTCCGGAGCCGGAGGCGGCGCGGTTGGCTTCGGAGCCTCTCAACGTCACGCCGCTTGCCAGTCTCGCACCGCGCGAAACCCTCGATCAAAGCTCCGCGCCGGACTCCATACACCACGCGCTGCTGCCTGAGACGGTCGAGGTGCGCGAAGCTCCGGGCGAAGCGGTTGCAGCGATCGACGTTAAACCCGCGGCTCCCGCTGCCGCCGCCCGCAAGGCTCATGCCGCCAAGGCCCCACCGGTTCAATCTCGCGCGGTAACAAAGCGGCGCGAACCGGCTAGGCAGCGC
This sequence comes from uncultured Alphaproteobacteria bacterium, assembly GCA_963786425.1. GTDB lineage: Bacteria > Pseudomonadota > Alphaproteobacteria > Rhizobiales > Methyloligellaceae > Methyloceanibacter. The sequence goes on from CAWAZB010000005.1 coordinate 265,295, forward strand.
GCCGCGATTGCGCCAAGAACGACGCGGCCGGCAATCGTGCGCCGGCCCATTGCCCAACAGCCAAATCGGGGTGCCGGACGTGGCCCCTTTGGCTTCTTGTTTGGGAAGCCGGCGAGCGCCGGCCAGAGCACCAACAGACGCTGAGGCGCCTCGCGCTTATCCGCCGGTGGTCGACATGGTGCGGCCAAGGGCCGGGCGCCCGCCGCGCTCGATGACGAAATCGTGCCCTTTCGGCTTCGCGGCGATGGCACGGTCGATGGCGGCGTGCAGCAGATGGTCCGACTCGCTCGCCCTGAGCGGGGTCCGGAGATCGACCGCGTCCTCCTGCCCAAGACACATGTAGAGTGTGCCGGTGCAGGTCACGCGCACGCGGTTGCAGGCCTCGCAGAAATTATGCGTCATTGGCGTGATGAAGCCGAGCCGGCCGCCGGTCTCCGACACATGCACATAGCGCGCCGGACCCCCGGTCCGGAACGGCACATCGGTGAGCGTAAACCGCTCCTCGAGGCGCGCGCGAACGAGGCTGAGCGGCAGATATTGCTCGGTCCGGTCGCTGCCGGTGTCTCCCATCGGCATCGTCTCGATCAGGGTGAGGTCGAAGCCGCGCCCATGGCAGTAGCGGAGCAGTTCCTCGATCTCGTCGTCATTGACGCCGCGAAGGGCCACGGCATTGATTTTGATGCGGAGACCGGCGCGAACGCCCGCATCGATGCCGTCCATGACGTTGGCGAAATCGCCCCAGCGGGTAATGACCTTGAATTTTGCCGGGTCGAGCGTGTCGAGCGAGACATTGATGCGGCGGATGCCGGCATCGGCGAGCTCATCGGCATAACGCGCCAGCTGGCTGCCATTCGTGGTGAGGGTAAGCTCGTCGAGAGCTCCGCCGAGATGCCGGGACAACGACCGGATCAGCCACATCACATTCTTGCGGACCAGCGGCTCGCCGCCCGTGAGCCGCACCTTCCGTATACCCTTGGCGATCAGTGCCCCGATCAGCCGGTCGAGCTCCTCGAGCGACAGGAGATGCTTGCGCGGCAGGAAGGACATCGCCTCCGGCATGCAATAGACGCAGCGGAAATCGCAGCGGTCCGTGACGGAAACGCGCACATAGCTGATGCGTCGGCCGAACGAATTGATCAGAGCTGGCATGTCTTGCGTCATGGCTCGATCTCTGGCTCAGCCATTTGCTTCGATTTCCGGCTGTAAAGCTTGGCGCTCTTCACCACGCGCCTGGCGAAACGCGGATCCTTCAGTCCCATGGCGATGGTATCGCGGCGCTTTGGGCCGCGCTTCTTCTTCATGTCTTTTTTCTTGGCCGTTTTGCGTTTCGTGGCAAGGTTTCCGGTTCGAGAGGGTGACGGGCCCGGTCTTTCACGCCTAATATAGAACTTGCTTCCCATAACATGCGAGGCCGCTCAAGGAGAGGCTGATGGACGAGAACAAATTCAACATGTCGATGCGCAAATTTCTGAAAGAGGTCGGCGTCACCTCCCAGCAGGCGATCGAGCAAATCGTTCGCGACGAGGGGCTCGGCGGCAAGGGCGCGCTCCAGATCAAGGCGGTCATCACCGCGCCGGGAACCGGCCTCAATCACGTTGTCGAGGGCAAGATCGATCTCGGTTAGAGGCGTCCGTGGAAAATACCCCCTGGCCCGTCGAGCTGCGGGTCAATAAGGACCGCAACGCCTTGCGGGTCACCTTCGATGACGGTGGCACCTTCGACCTTCCGGCCGAGCTCCTGCGCGTGATGAGCCCGAGCGCCGAAGTCCAGGGGCACAGCGCCGAGGAACGCGTCACGGTTCCAGGTAAGCGCGCCGTGACGATCGTTCGCTTGGAGCCGGTCGGCACCTACGCCGCGCGGATCGTCTTCGACGATGGGCACGATACCGGCCTCTATACTTGGACCTATCTGCACGAGCTTGGCGAGGGCGCGGAAATAAGGTGGCATTCCTACCTCGAGGAGCTTGCCGCCAAAGGATTGTCGCGTTGAGCTAGAGATGGGAAGGGTCGTCGTCGCCGCTGCCGTCGCGGTCGATGCGATAAAGCGTGCCCTCTCCGCCGTCGGTTAAGATGTAGAGGGTGCCCGATGGGTCGAGGCGCACATCGCGTATCCGCCCGAGGCGCTCCTTCAAAAAATGCCGGGCCTTGATCGCGCAATTCGCCCCGATGCTGACCCGAATGAGCATCTGACCTCCGAGGGTGCTGATCCAAAGCACCTCACCGAAAGGTCGCGCTTCGACGGCAAGCCCTGAAGGCGCCACCGAAAGCGGTGCCCAATAATGCACCGGCTGCTCATTTTCGGGTTTGGCAGTCGCGCTCGCCGCGGGCCGGCCCGAATAGTCAGTGCCGTAGCTGATGTTTGGCCAACCGTAATTCCGTCCTCCGAGGATGAGGTTGATCTCGTCTCCGCCTTGCGGCCCGTGCTCGTCCGACCACAGCCGGCCGGAGACGGGATTGTAAGCGAGACCTTGCGGGTTGCGATGGCCATAGCTCCAGATTTCCGGGCGCGCACCCGGCGTCGATCTGAAGGGATTGTCTTTTGGGATCGAGCCGTCGGTGCGGATGCGGATGATCGATCCTTCGTCATCGCCGAGATTTTGGGCCAACTCTCCCTTCCAGCGGTCGCCTACCGATAGAAATAGATAGCCCTCCGGCGTCACGGCCAGGCGCCCGCCGATCTGATCGTGCTGAGAATGGGCCGTCGATTCGAAGATCATTTTGGTGTCGACGAGGGCGCGATTGGGCAGATCGAGCTTGGCACGCGAGACGCGCAGCACCGAGGCGTCCTTCGTTCCCTGCATATAGGAAAGGTAGAGCACGTCGTTCGACGCGAATTCCGGATCGAGCGCAATATCGAGAAGGCCGCCATGGCCGATGCGGAGAACTTCAGGAACGCCGCTCACTTCGCTCTTGCCGAGCCCAGGCGTCACCAGCTGGAGGCGTCCGGGATGCTCGGCGACCAGGTAGCGGCCATCGGGCAAAAACGCGACCGCGCGTGGCTCCTCGAACGGCCCGGCGACGCGTACCGTTTGCATCGGCCCGCTATCGACCAGAATCAGTCCCGCCGCCGGGTTCGGTGCTGTGATCGTCTTCGAAGGAGGACAGCCAAGCGGCGAAAGGCTCGACTGCTCGGCCGCCCGCGCTGCCGACACCGAAAGTGTGACGGCAATATTATGACGGCAGTCAGCGCTCTCATGCGGTCCCCGCTCATGCGCATTGGCATGAAAGCGTGGCTCTTCAAATTGATGACGGGAGGGCGGAATCAGGCGTATTTTGCGGCGTGTTCGTTACACTTTGCGGACGATCGGCCTTGATGCTTCTCGTTCTGTCATCGCCGTGTCATGAAGCGCGTCTAGGCGCCGGAGAGCAGTGTCATGACGCCGCCACCAGAAGGATTTGGGACCTAATAGGGGTACCGCCTTGAACGATAACGCCGAGCGCAGCGCAATAGCCCGGGCTCTGAGCCTGCCGAAGAGAATAGTTTCCGCTTTCGCGCGCGGTATCGGCGAGCTTGTTGCACGACTGAGAGCGTCCCTCTGGCTGATCATCGCCGTCGCTGTGATCATGACCTCGCTCATGGCGGTGGCAGGTCTCACTTTCCCATTCGCCCTTGCCGGCGTCGCCGGCTTCATCCTTTCCGTGTTGCTGCTTCCCCGGCATGGGGCGGACCAGGTCGCGACCACCATCGCCGAACAGATCACCGCGTCGGCGCGCGGGGTCACGCATATGCAGGCTGTGGCCGGGGCGCTGCCTGATCCCGCCATCCTGCTCAGCCCAGCCGGTCATGTGCTCTATTGCAATCCCGCCGCGCGCGGACTGTTTTTGTCTTTGCGGCAGGGCAGCCACATCGCCTCCGTTATCCGCACGCCCGAATTTCTCGATGCGGTGAGCGGCGCGCCCATGCGCAATCGGTCCGTGACCGTCCTTTACTCGGAGCGCGTGCCGGTCGGCAGGCGCATGGCGGCAACCGTTGCGCCGGTCGGACGTGCTCCCGACCGGCACATCCTCGTGCTGTTGCGCGACCTCACCGAGGTGGAACGCATCAATCAGATGCGCGCCGATTTCATCGCCAATGCCAGCCACGAGCTCCGGACGCCGCTCGCCTCCTTGCGCGGCTTCATCGAGACCCTGCAGGGCACCGCCAAGGAAGACCCGGGAGCGCGCGAGCGCTTTCTCGCCATCATGGCGGAGCAGGCATCGAGGATGACGCGGCTCATCGACGCGCTGCTATCGCTGTCGCGGGTCGAGATGAATGCGCATGTGCCGCCAAGCGGGCGTGTCGATTTGAACGAGGTGCTGGATCACGTCCGCGATGCGTTGGACCCGGTGGCGCGCCAATTCGGCGCAACGCTGAAAGTTGGACGCTTTCCGCAAGCAGCCATCGTGCGCGGAGATCGCGACGAACTCGTCCAGGTTTTTCAGAACCTCATCCAGAATGCGCTTCGCTACGGCTTGCGGGGCGGCATCGTGCGGGTCGAGCCGCAGCTCGGCGCCGCCGGGCAACAGCCGAACCGTTACGCCGTCTCGGTGATCGACCAAGGGCAGGGCATCGCGCCCGAGCATCTGCCGCGGCTGACGGAGCGATTTTACCGGATCGACGTCGCCGCGAGCCGGGAGAAGGGAGGGACCGGGCTTGGGCTTGCCATCGTCAAGCACATCCTCAACCGCCATCGCGGCGAGCTCTCCATTTCCTCGCAAGCCGGGAAGGGATCGAACTTCACCGTTATCCTCGATCCCGCGCGAGAAAACCTGCCGGCACGGGCCGCCGCCGAGTGACGGCGCATCGCCCTAACTTCAGGACGAGACGCGCTCCAAGAGGTCGTCGCGGCGCTTGAGGATCTCTTTCGCGCGGCTCTCTGAGATGCGGAACTCCCAGCCTTTTGCGCGGGCCATCAATTCGTCGGCAACCTGTTTCACGTCGCCCTCGCCGCTCGCCTCCAAACTCATCCAGGTGGCGCCGTCTTTCCGCTTGAGCTGCAAATTGACCTTTAGCCCGCCTTCGACCTCCATCACCACAGTGCTGACATCCTCTCCGGGCGACGGCTCACGTTGCTTCCGCACATCCTCGAATTCGAGGCTGCTGGCTGCGGAGACAAGGTTGTCGACGATGTTCACATATTTCAACTTCATGCCTTCGGGGATTTCGGCAAGGGTGTGACCCGAGCGCTCGGTATCCCGCTGGATCTTCAGCGCCTCCTCGCCAGGCATCTGCACTTCGACTTGCTTCACGCTTTCGGCGCGCGTGGCAAAGAGATGCGGGTCGAGCCAGCTTTTCAGGTCGGTGCCCGACTCCAGCGCGGCATTGGCCAGCCAGGCCTGCTCGTCATTCCTCTTGCGGACATAGGTTCCGCCTTGCCCCGTCCCGAAGGCATCGGGACGCCTTTTCCCCACGATCGTCTCGGCCAAGACTTTGCCCTCGGCGTCGAGGAAGCGCACCAAATGCGATTTCGCATCCGCGCCCGTGGGATCTTCCACCTCGAGGATTGCATAACGGTTATCCTTGCGCGTCTTCGGTTCGACGAGCTCGGCGCGGCTCAAGCCGGCGAGCAGCGCGGTCACCTTCTCCTTCGCCGCCGGAAACGCATCATGCTCGCTGAGCACCCATTGCTCGCCGTCGCGCTTCAACGTGATCTTCTCTTTCCCCTGCTCGACCTCGATGACCGCAATCTCCGGAGCCTTATGCTGCAGTTCGGGAAAGAGGGGAGCACCGCTGCGGCTCGCGCGCGACCACTCGATCGACGAAGTGTAGAGCGTCACCGCGGCCGCGAGGGACACGATGGCGGCGATGGCGAGGGCGGCGAAACTGCGTGGGGTCATGGTTGCTTCTCCGATCCGGCGTCGCCCGTCTTGCGTTTGTCGCGTTTCCCGCGCCGCATCGACCACATCAATCCGCCGGCGCCTATGAGAAGCGGCACGAGCGCGATATTGGCGAATTTGAGCCAGCCGTCGAGACGGTCGATGTCGCGCCGCAAGGCGAGTTTCACGTCGCGAAGCTCCCGCCGCGTCTGCAGCATTTCGGCACGGACTTTGGCGGCCGTCTCGGCGTCGTTGGCGGCAAGCACGAGCGCGCCGTCGCTGGAGGATTCGAGCTTGGCGATCTCGCCTTGCAGTTCGGTCAGCCTCTGGGTGAGCTTCTGTTCGCTCTCCCGGAAGCGGCGCTCGGCGGCGCGGCGCAAATCCTCCACTTTGGTGAAAGGCCGGTTGGCCACGCCGCGGCCACGCAAGGCGATCAGAGAACTCGCTGCCAGACAAATTTTCCAGCGCGCCGATGATCAACGCGGCGTTTTGCGCGTTCGGCACCATCACCCGCTGTCCGAGCATCTCACGCGGCTCGGTCCAAAACGGGTCGGCCATCAGATCCGTGTCGGCGACGACGATGGCATTGATATTGCCGGAGGCGAGGTGCGTGGGTTTCGCCTCGGCTGTTTTCTCGTCCTTCGCGGGTTCCTTCGCCTCAGCCGGCTTGCTTGCAGCGCCGCCCTTCGGCGGTCCGTCCGGGAAGGCGGATTTGGCCTCGCCCGAGACCCGGGCCATGAGCATGAAGGGCGTTCCGCCCGGCTTATAGTCTTGCAAGAGCTTCGCGGGATTGGCTCTGGCGCCGACATCGGTGATTCCGATCTGCATCGCTTGCGAACTCGTGCGCACGATCGGCGTGATAGTCGTCCCGGCGTCCTTCTTCGGCTTCAGGATGCCGGCCGAGGCGAAATTGAGCGTCTCGACGCCGGCGGCAAGCACATCCTCCTTCGCCATGCTCGCAGCACCGAGGCCGAGCCAGCCGACATAGGCCGTCACCGTTTCGCCCCCTTGGCCGAACCTGACGCGCCTTGCATGGGCGATGTCGGCGGCAACCGCTTTCCGGTCGAACTCGAGGCCCCACGCGTCCAGCACCTTGGCAATCTCCTCGAGGCCCTTCTTGTCGCCTCCGACATTGGTGAATTGCGACACCTCTGAAACAGGATCGACGAGGACGAGTGACCTGCCGCCCGCGAGAGCGAATTGGTCGATAGCGTAAGTAGCCTCCGGGGTCAGTTCCGTCGGCTGCACCACGAGGAGCACATCGACGTCGGGCGGAATGGTCTTCACCGTCTGATTGAGCATGCGAACGTCGAACAGCTCGCCGATCTGCGTCATGATCGCCCAAGGCGGCATGGTCTGGCCGGTCGTCTCATTCTGAGCCCCGCCGATAGGCAGGCCGGTGATGATTCCCACCACGCGCTTTTTCGGATTGGCGAGGTTGTGAACGAGCTTGGCGAGGTCGTATTCGAGAAAGCTCTCCCGGTCCGAATAGAAAAACGGGATCGTTTCCTGATTGTCGGTCGAGTTCGCCGCCGACAGGCCGAAATATCCGACCTCGCCCTCGGCGTTGAAGGCCACCTTTCTGAGGCCGGCGGCGACCGCCGCGTCCTCTTCCTGCGAGAAAGCCTCCGGATCGATGTAGGAGATCTCCAGCTTGCCGCCGGCGATGTCGCCGAAGCGCTCGATCATCCGCTGCACGCGGTTGAAATAGCGGGCATAGACCGGGGAGGCCTCCCCGAGCCGCTTCGAGAAATAGAGCCGCACCGAAATCGGCTCCTCGATCTTGCGCAGCACCTCGCGGGTTCCGTCCGAGATCGTGAACAGTCGCTCTTCGGTTAGGTCCGCTTGCCAATCCCGTAATTCGATCGAAGAAATGAGATTGACCGACAGGAGGATCACGCCGGCGAGCGCCAGGCCTCCCCAGGCGAGCGCCGGCCGGCTGAGCGAATTGCAACGGGCGGCGAAACGGTCCCAGGCCTGGCCGATGCGAGAGCGGGTCTTTGTGGGCGTTGTGGTCATCGTCGATCTACCCTTAAGCGGCCTTCCGTTGGTCGATGGCGATCATGCTGGCGAACAGAAAAAAGACGATCAGCGAGACGAACAGAATCACCGTCGGCGCTTCCACGACACCGCGGGCGATCTGCTTAAAATGCGTGAGGAGGCTCATGAAGGCGACGGCCTCGGTGACGATGGGCGGCGCCCAGGCACGAAGCCCGTTCTGCACGAGATCGACACCGCTCATGAGGAAGAGGAAGCAGAGCGTGGCGGTGAGGATGAAGGCGATGACCTGGTTCTTGGTGAGCGCCGAGACGAAGGCGCCGATGGCGAGAAACGCCCCGGCCATCAAGAGGCTTCCGAGATAGCTGGTGAGGATGACGCCATTGTCGGGATCGCCGAGCAGGTTCACCGTGATCCAGATCGGGAAGGTGAGGGCGAGCGCGACGGCGATGAATGCCCAAGCCGCGAAGAACTTGCCGAGGACCGCCGACCACGGGGAGATCGGCATCGTCATTAATAGCTCAACTGTTCCGGACTTTCGCTCTTCGGCCCAAAGGCGCATGGCGACCGCCGGCACGAAGATGAGATAGAGCCAAGGCTGATAGGCGAAGAAGGGGTAGAGGTCCGCCATGCCCCGGTCGAAGAAATCGCCGACATAGAAAGTAAGCGCCCCGCCAAGCGCAACGAACACGATGAGAAAGACGGTGGCGAGCGGCGTGGAGAAATAAGCGGCGAATTCGCGCTTGGCGATGATCGCGGTCTTGCGGATGAAGTCACGCATTGCGGGCACTGTCCTCAGGCATGGTGATCTCGCGGAAGACATCGTCGAGCTTGCCGCGCTCGACGAAAAGTTCGTCCACCGCAATTTTTTTGCTTCGCAGGGTCGAAGCGACCTCTCCGGCGATCGGCGCTCCGTTCGCCGGAATGGCGCGAAGGTCGATCTGGCCGTCCACCTCCGCCACCGTCTCGATGCGAGCGAGGCTGGGATGCGCGGCGAGTGCGTCGAGAACGGACTTTTTCTTGCTTTTCGCAACGCGGATGAGGACGGCCCCGTGATAGGGCACGCGGCGCATGAGATCCTCGGCGGTCCCATCGGCGACGATGCGGCCATGACTGATGATGACCGCTCGGCTGCAGACGGCTTCGACCTCTTCCAGGATGTGCGTTGAGATGATGATCGCCTTCTCCGGCGCCATCTCTTTGATCAATTCGCGCACGTGATGCTTTTGGTTGGGGTCGAGCCCGTCCGTCGGCTCGTCCATGATGAGGACGGGCGGATCGTGAAGGATGGCCTGCGCGAGCCCGACGCGCCGCTTGAAGCCCTTGGAGAGCGTTTCGATGCGCTGATTGAAAACCGGGCCAAGCCCGGTTCTTTCGGCCGCCCAGCCGATCCTTTCCTTCCGCTTCTTGCCGTCGAAGCCGCGCATCTCGGCGATGAAGGAAAGGAATGCGCTCGTGGTCATCTCGGCATAGAGCGGCGCGCCTTCGGGGAGGTAGCCAAGCTTGCGCTTGGCGGCGATCGGGTCTTTCTCTACGTCGAGACCGCAGATCTTCGACGTTCCCCGATCCGGAGCAAGGAAGCCCGTGATCATCTTCATCGTGGTCGATTTTCCGGCGCCGTTCGGACCGAGAAATCCGAGGACCTCTCCCTGGCGTACGGACAGTGAAATGTCGTCGACGGCAACGATGCCGCCGAAGCACTTCCGTAAATTGGTTGCCTCGACCAAGCCTTGCATTGATGTCCTCCCAGCGGATGGCCCTTTCGAGCCCCGTGAATATCCTCCGTCTTCGATTTTGTGGAGCGGCCCGCCGGCGAGCGGAAGACGTGAATGCTCCTGCCAACCCGGGACACCGCTAGCGCCGGCGCCCCAAAGCCGCCTCTGGACGGCCGGTTATTAACATCTCTCGTAGGCCTTGCTCACGTTAAAAAACCGAAAGGAAACAGCACGCGTGTGAACCCCGGAACACCGAGCCCAGCGAGTGTCATGTACCTGTCATATAAGTGACATAGTAGCTTTAATGCGCGGCGTTAACGCTGCCCCCGCCGGTGGGGAGGGCCCCGCCGCAGGGCCGCTGATGGCCCGAAGCCCCCAAGACACACAGGGAGAGCATTATGAGCTTCAAGTCACACACGGCCGCTGCAAGCTTCGCGGCAGCCGTATCCATGAGCGCCGCGCTCGTGGCAGCCGCGCCTGCTTTGGCCCGTGATCAGATTAAGATCGTCGGCTCTTCGACGGTCTTCCCTTACACCCAGGCCGTGGCCGAGGAATTCGGCAAGAAATCGGGTGGGAAGTCACCGGTCGTCGAATCCACCGGCACGGGCGGGGGCATGAAAGCCTTTTGCCAGGGCGTCGGCGAGGGCAATCCCGACATCACCGGCGCTTCTCGCGCGATGAAGAAGTCGGAATTCGAGCTTTGCACGAAGAATGGCGTCACCGACGTCACGGAGATCCTGATCGGTTATGACGGACTGTCCATTGCGGCCTCAAAGAAGGCGAAGCCCTTGGATCTGACCAACGAGCAGATTTTCCTGGCGCTCGCCTCCGAGGTGCCGGAAGGCGACAAGCTCGTCCCAAATCCCTACAAGAAGTGGAGCGAGGTCGACAAAGCGCTTCCTGATCAGCCCATCATCGCTTACGGCCCCCCGCCGACCTCCGGCACGCGGGATGCCTTCGTCGAGCTTGCCATGCACGAAGGCTGCAAGGGCCTCGACTATTTCAAGAAGCAGAAAGAGAGCCTCTCGAAGGAGGACTTTGAAAAGCTTCTTAAGGCAAAGTGCACGCCGATGCGTCAGGACGGCCCCTTCATCGAGGCCGGCGAGAACGACAACCTGATCGTTCAGCGCATCGAAGCTGACCCCAATGCTGTCGGCATCTTTGGCTATTCGTTCCTTTACGAGAACGCCGACAAACTGACGGGGGTGAATATCAGCGGTGTCGAGCCGAGCTTCGAAACCATTGCCGACAAGAGCTATGGTTTGTCGCGGCCCTTGTTCATCTACATCAAGAACGCCCATCGCAAGGTCATCCCGGGCATGGACGATTTCATCGCTGAATACACCAGCGACGAATCCATGGGTGCGGAAGGCTATCTGCATGAGCGCGGCTTGGTGGTTCTGAGCTCCGAGGCTCTCAAGGAGATGCAGGAACGGGCGACGAAGGCCGCGAAGATGGAAGCTCCCACGTCCTAAGGTCAGAAAACAAAAATCGAGGCGCGGCTCTCTCGCGTGCCGCGCCTCGATAGCTCTTACTCTTAAGGAGAAGCGGGGCGGAAATGTTTGTCTACATCCTGCTCGCTCTACTGGCGCTCGCCGTAGTCGGCTATTGGGCCGGCCGGAGTCGGGCGCTTGCCGCCGTCGGCGGGCGGCAGCAGGACCTGCATTCCCGGCCAACCTATCACGGCGCGTTTGTGGCGGCCTGGATCGGGCTTCCGGCGGCCTTGATCCTGCTCACATGGCTTTTCTTGCAAGGGCTGGTGATCGACCAATTGCTGCTGGCTAGCCTCCCGATCGGCACCACCCAGGGCATGGATGAGGGGCGGATCGATTTCCTCCTTAGCGAAATAAGATCCGTTGCTGCAGGCAACACTTTCGGGGAACCGAGCCCAGTCGTCCTCGCGGCCGCTGAGCGCTACGAGAGCTGGGGCGCAATCTCGCGCTACGCGATGCTTGTCGTCGTGCTCGCCGCCGCCATTCTCGGCTTTAGCATCGCCCGGTCCCGCATAGGCCCCGAGTTTCGCGCCCGCCACGGCACTGAACGAGTCTTGAGCGGTCTCATGATGGCCTGCTCTCTCATCGCCATTCTGACGACCCTCGGTATCGTGCTCTCGCTCCTGTTCGAGACGTTGCGCTTTTTTGAGCGAGTCTCGCCACTTGAATTCTTCTTCGGCCTGCGGTGGGAGCCGCAGATTCCGATCCGCGAGGGGCAAGTTACGGCCGGAGGAGCCTTTGGCGCCATCCCCGTCTTCACCGGCACCCTTCTGATTTCCGCGATTGCTATGCTGGTCGCCATCCCGACCGGGCTGTACTCAGCGATTTATCTGACCGAATACGCCAACCCAAAATTCCGGGCCTTGGTCAAACCGCTGATGGAGCTTCTCGCCGGCATTCCCACCGTGGTCTACGGTTTCTTCGCCGTTCTTACCGTGGCGCCCGCCATGCGCAATTTCGGTGAGATGATCGGCATTCCCATCGCGCCGAACAGCGCGCTCGCCGCTGGGGTGGTGATGGGCATCATGATCATCCCCTTCGTTTCGTCGCTGTCTGATGATGCCATCGCCGCGGTGCCGCGCTCCATGCGTGACGGCTCTTACGCAATGGGCGCCACCCAGGGCGAGACCATCACCAAGGTGCTTCTCCCTGCTGCCCTTCCCGGCATCATGGGAGGCGTGCTGCTCGCCGCCAGCCGCGCCATAGGCGAGACCATGATCGTGGTTATGGCCGCCGGCATTATCGCCTCTCTGACGGTCAATCCGCTCGAGCCGGTGACAACCGTCACGGTGCAGATCGTCACGCTTTTGATCGGCGACACAGAATTCGACAATCCGAAGACTCTCGCAGCATTCGCGTTGGGTCTCGTTCTGTTCTTGGTGACGCTGACGCTGAACATCATCGCGCTCCGTATCGTTCGCAAATATCGGGAAAAGTATGACTGAGGCTCAGACGATAAGATCGCGCGGGGCGCTCGACTCGGCCTCCGAGGCAGCGATGCGCCGCGTCCGCAGGCGCTATGCAGCGAACTGGCGGCTTCAAGCCTACGGAATTTTTGCCATTGCGCTGGCAATTGGGCTGCTGGGAATCCTGCTCAGTTCGATCATAGCGAACGGGTACACCGCCTTCGTGCAGTCGAAGGTCGATTTCGAAGTTTATATCGATCCCTCGAAGGTCGAAGCGAGCAACCCCGCGAAAGGAAACTTCCGCGCCATCGTCCGTGAGTTGCTGACGACGCTTTATCCGAAGGCCGAAAGCGACAAGCAAAAGACCCAGATCTCAAAGATTTTGACGTCCGACGCGGCCTATATCATTCGCGACTATGTGGTTTCGCATCCCGACAGCATCGGCAAGCGTATCACGCTCCCAATCGCGCTCTCGGACCCCTATGACCAGCTCAATAAGGGTGTCATCCCGCGCGATGTTGACGCTCTCTCCCAGACACAGACGCGCTGGTTCGAACTCCTTCAGAGCCGGGGGCTCGTGGTCAATGAGGCGGCCGGCGCAGAGCTGAAGGTCGAGGTTTATGTCGACCCTTCGAAGATCGAGAAGGGGCCCCCTTTAAGCGGGGACTTCGCGGCAATGACGACGGAGAGCCTTCGATCCTATCTGCCAGCAGTAAGCGATCAGGCCTTGTTTGCGATGCTCGCCCCGAATGCTCCCGACGTCCTCAAGGCACAGGTTGAGGCGGATCCGAACTTGATCGGCAGGACCATCCAAGTCCTTCTTCCGTTCGAAGCTCCGTACCGGATTCTCGCGAAGGGCGAGAAGCCGATGGGGCTCAACCCGCGCTTCTCGCCCCTTCAGATCGCCGCCTTCGACACGATGGTTAAGCACGGCATGGTCCACACGCCGTTCAACTGGGAACTGTTCTTCAATGCCGACAGCAGGTTCCCGGAGCGAGCCGGTCTCGCTGGAGCCATCACTGGCACCTTCCTGATGCTGCTCGTCTGCTTTGGGCTGAGCTTCCCAATCGGTATATCTGCTGCGGTCTATCTTGAGGAGTTCGCCCCCAAGAACCGGCTGACTGACCTCATCGAAGTCAATATCAATAATCTGGCGGCCGTCCCGTCGGTCGTATTCGGCCTGCTTGGCCTTGCGGTGTTTCTTGGCTTTTTCGGCTTGCCGAGTTCGACACCTCTAGTGGGCGGCATGGTTCTCGCGTTCGTCACGCTGCCGACAATCATCATCGCGACGCGCGCCGCGCTGAAGGCCGTTCCGCCATCCATTGAGGAGGCGGCGCTAGGCGTCGGCGCTTCCAAGATCAAGTCATCGCTGCATCATGTGCTGCCGCTCGCCATGCCTGGCATTATAACTGGCACCATCATTGGCATGGTGCATGCGCTCGGAGAAACCGCGCCCTTGCTCCTGATCGGAATGAGCGCCTTCATTCTCGAGCTATCGAAGACGCGGCTCGAGCCGGCGACCACGCTGCCGACACAAATTTATCAGTTGGGCGGACAGTCCCGAGCGCGGGTTTGTGAGCGAGAACCGCAGCGGCGCCACCGTGGTGTTGCTCGCCTTTCTCGTCGTGATGAACCTGGTCGCAATTGTGTTTGCGGCAAAAATTCGAACGGAAATGGTAGAAGGAGGTTGCGTCGTGGAAGCAAAGGTGGAGACGCATCCAGCGATCCAAATACGAACGACTATTATGGAAGATGCGAAGAACGCTCCGGCGGAGGAACACGAGATCAAGATTCTCGGCGCGCGACGTCAATGTGTTCTACGGCGCGAATCAGGCGCTGTACGACATCTCGCTTAAAATTCGCGACCGCTCGGTCACGTCCCTGATCGGTCCTTCGGGATGCGGCAAATCAACGTTCCTCCGCTGTCTCAACCGAATGAATGACGTCATCGAAAGCTGCCGGGTCACTGGCACGATCGAGCTCGATGGCGACAATATCTACGCCCCGACCGTCGACCCTGTGCAGCTTCGTGCAGCGGTTGGCATGGTCTTCCAAAAGCCAAATCCGTTTCCGAAATCCATCTTCGAGAATGTCGCTTACGGACCCCGCATCCACGGCCTCGCCAACTCGAAGTCGGAGCTCGAGGAGATCGTCGTGACCAGCCTGAAAAAGGCAGGTCTGTTCGAAGAAGTGAAAGATCGGCTGAACGATACCGGCACGAGCCTTTCCGGCGGCCAGCAGCAAAAACTCTGCATCGCGAGGGCGATTTCGGTGAACCCCGAAGTCATCCTCATGGATGAGCCTTGCTCGGCGCTCGACCCGATCGCCACGGCTCGCATCGAGGCGCTGATGGAAGAGCTGAAGCAGAATTACTGCATCGTCATCGTCACCCATTCGATGCAGCAGGCGGCACGCGTTTCGCAGCGCACGGCCTTTTTCCACATGGGCTACCTCATCGAAGAGGGCGACACCACCGAGATGTTCACCAATCCGCGGCTCGAGAAGACGCAAGACTACATCACCGGCCGCTTCGGCTAGACGATTTTCGCTCTCGAGGAGAAGCAAAATGGATACGCACGAACACATCGTCCGGTCATATGAGGAAGAGCTCTCCGCGCTCAACAACAAGATCGCCAAGATGGGCGGCCTCGCCGAGCAGATCGTCGGCCAGTCCATCGATGCACTGCAGGCGCGCGACCCCGACCTCGCCGCCAAGACCATCCAGCAGGATGAGAGCATCGACGCGCTGGACAAGGAGATCGAGGAGCAGGCGATTACCATGATCGCGCGGCGGCAGCCGATGGCCTACGACCTGCGCCAGATCATGGCGGCCTTGCACATTTCCACGGATCTCGAACGCATCGGCGATCTCGGTAAGAATATCGCCAAGCGCGCGCTGGCGGTGGTGCGCGAGCAGCAGCCGAAGCAGCTGATGCTCGGCCTGAAGCATATGGGCGAGCTTTCTCTCGGTCAGCTGAAAGAGGTGCTTGGCGCCTACATCGAACGCGACGCGGATCGCGCTTTGCAGGTCTGGTACAAGGACGAAGAGATCGACGCCATGTACAACTCGCTGTTTCGCGAGACTTTGACCTATATGATGGAGGATCCCCGCAATATCGGCCTTTGCACCCATCTCTTGTTCGGGGCGAAGAACATCGAACGCATCGGCGATCATGCCACCAATATCGCCGAGACCGTGTATTTCCTGGTGAATGGCCGCGCCATCACCGATCAGAGACCGAAGGGCGACAATACGAGCTCGACGCCGGTGGCATTGAGATCCGCGGGGTAAGCTATGAGCGCGACCGCCATCAATCCTCGTGCCAAGGTTCTTGTCGTCGAAGATGAAGAGCCGTTGGCGCTTCTCCTTCGCTACAACCTCGAGGCTGAAGGATTTGCCGTCGATGTCGTCCATCGCGGCGACGAGGCCGAGATCGCCATTGCCGAAAGCACGCCGGACCTGATCGTGCTCGATTGGATGCTTCCAGGCACCTCCGGGCTCGAACTCTGCCGGCGGCTTCGCACCGGCAAAGACAGCCGTTCAATCCCGATCATCCTCTTGACGGCGCGGAGCGAAGAGAACGACCGCATTCGCGGCCTCACCACGGGCGCCGACGATTATGTGGTGAAGCCCTTCTCCCTCCCTGAGCTGATGGCGCGCGTGCGCGCGATCCTCAGGCGCACCAATCCGGAGCGGATCGCCTCGGTGTTGAGCGGCGGCGATATCGAGCTCGACCGCGAGTCGCATCGGGTCATGCGCAATGGCCGGCTGGTGCATCTCGGCCCGACAGAGTTTCGGCTACTCGAATTTCTCATGCAAAGTCCGGGACGCGTTTTTAGCCGGACGCAATTGCTGGACGGCGTCTGGGGCCGCAACGTCTATGTCGATGAGCGCACCGTGGATGTGCATATCGGGCGGCTGCGGAAGGCCATGATGCACGAAACGGAAGCCGATCCCGTGCGCACCGTGCGCGGGGCGGGCTATGCCTTCGCCGACAGGCTCCCTGAGAAGGTCTGAGCCTCGAAAGGAAAGAAGGCGCCGAACGGGCGCCTCCCTTCCCCCCGATCAATCTCAAGGTGATCTAGCCGATTGCGGCGGTCTTCTCGCGACGCCGAGACGGAACCGCCTGATAGGCGACCCGCGCATGGTGTTCGCAATAAGGGACCGATCCGCTCGTCTTCCGGCCGCAGAAATAGAAATCCTCGGCGCTCGGATCCCCGACCGGCCAGCGGCACATTGCCTCTTTCAGGCTGAGGATCGTCGCGCGCTCTTCGGGCGGGATGAAAAGCTCCTGCACTGGCGCGGGCTCCGGCTCAACCTCCTCATGGAAGGACGGTTTCAGAGCAAGGTTGCCGCGCGTGCCGTACATGACGGCGGGGGTGCGGTGTTGTCGCGGCGCATGCATTCGCCGCGGGCGCGGGCTCACGGAGCGTGTGCTCGTCGCCCGGCCCGATAGGCCGAGACGATGCACTTTTCCGATCACCGCATTGCGTGTCACTCCGCCTAAGCGACTCGCGATCTGGCTGGCGCTGAGCCCTTCGGCCCAGAGCCGTTTCAGCAGTTCTACTCTTTCCTCATTCCAAGCCATTGTGGCCTCCTCGTTAGACTCAGAATCCCCCCGTCTCGTCATGAGACGGTGAGGAACGCTGATGTACTGCTGAGTTGGATCGCCCAGGCGCAACGCCGCACAAACAATATGTTGTGGCTGAGCGATTACAACCCTACAACATCCGGGAGACACCGGCAAGCGTCCGCCAACGCTTGAGCCTCCGTTATCCACCGGACAAATGAATCTGCCATGTCTTCAGACAGAAAACAAATGCAGGGGTGCATGAATGCGTGGACGAGCGTTGGATAGAGGGTGCATGGCTTGAATTGACAGGGGATAGCCCGAGACCTAAAGCTCTTGAATTCATTGGTGCCGCCAGCTGGCGGCAATTTTTGTTTTGGGCCTGGCTTCCGTGTCGAAACCTCCCCTGCTTTCGACCTACGCCCGCAGCGATCTCGCCTTCGAGTGGGGCGACGGCGCCTACCTCTTTACCGAGGACGGAGAGGCGTATCTGGACTTTTCGTGCGGCGTTGCCGTCACGGCGCTCGGACACGCGCATCCGCATCTCGTCGAAGCGCTGAGCGACCAAGCCCGAAAGGTTTGGCACGTTGCCAATCTGCACCGGATTCCGCAGCAGGAAAGGCTCGCGGTCCGGCTCTGCCAGGCGAGCTTCGCCGACCGGGTTTTCTTCTGCAATTCGGGCGCCGAGGCGGTCGAATGCGCGATCAAAATGGCGCGCCGCTACCACGCCTCGCGCGGCGCGGCAGAGCGCTACCGCCTCGTCACTTTCGACGGCGCCTTTCACGGCCGCACTTTGGCGACCGTCGCGGCCGGTGGCCAGGTGAAGCACCTGGAGGGATTCGGTCCGCCGGTCGAAGGCTTCGACAAAGTCACGCTCGGCGACATTGCCGCCGTCGAGGCTGCCATCGGGCCGGAGACGGCAGGCATCTTGATCGAGCCCATCATGGGCGAAGGTGGCATGCGCGAGGTCTCCTGGCCGTTCCTGCGCGAGCTCAGGGCGCTATGCGATGAAAAAGGCATCCTGCTCCTTCTCGACGAGGTGCAAACCGGCATTGGCCGTACCGGCCGCTTCTTCGCGCATGAATGGGCGAATATCACGCCGGACATTCTCGCAAGCGCCAAGGGGCTTGGTGGCGGCTTCCCCGTCGGCGCATGTCTCACGACCGAGGAGGTCGGGGCCTGCATGACGCCCGGCAGCCATGGCTCGACCTTTGGCGGCAACCCGCTTGCCATGGCCGTCGCCAACGCCGTGCTCGATGTCGTGCTGGCGCCTGGCTTTCTCGACCGCGTGGCCAAGATGGGGTTGCGGCTGAAGCAGCGCTTGGCTGCGATCCGGGACGAGCATGACGACCTCATCGAGGAAATCAGGGGCCAGGGCCTCATGATCGGCCTCAAGGCCCGCATTCCCAATCAGGCGCTGCTGAGCGCCTTCGCGGCCGAAAGGCTGCTGGCGGTGCAGGCGGGGGACAATGTGGTCCGGCTCCTGCCGCCCCTCATCGTCGGCGAGGGCGAGATCGATCTTGCCTGCAAGAAGATCGAGGCCGCCTGTCTCAAGCTGAAGATCGGCGCCACGGTTCACGCTTAGTCGGAGTATCGGATCAATGGAGCCGAGGCATTTTCTCGATATCGACGCGCTTTCCACCGGGACGCTGCGCGCGATGCTCGACCATGCTGCAGCGATGAAGGCCGAGAGGCATCGCCGGCGCCCGGTCGATGCGCCCGTCATTCGCCCTGGCTCCGTTCTCGGCATGATCTTCGAACAACCCTCGACAAGAACGCGCGTTTCCTTCGAGGTGGGGATGCTCGAACTTGGTGGAACCTCGATCATGCTGAGCCGCAACGACATGCAGCTTGGCCGCGGCGAGACGATTGCCGACACGGCGCGGGTGCTGTCGCGCTATGTCGACGCGATCGTGCTCCGCGCCGGCCTCCATGAGACGCTGCTCGAGCTCGCCGAGCACGCCTCCATTCCCGTGATCAACGGCCTCACCCCGCACTCGCATCCCTGTCAGGTGATGGCGGATGTGATGACGTTCGAGGAGACAAAAGGTCCGATCGCGGGCCGCACCGTCGCTTGGCTCGGCGATGCCAACAATGTGCTGGTGTCCTGGGTGCATGCTGCCGCCCGCTTCGGCTTCACCCTGAGGATCGGTTGCCCGAAGAAGTTCAAGCCTTCGCCGGAGCTGATGGCGTGGGCGACAAGCGAGGGCGCGTCGGTTGAGATCGTCCATGACCCGGCGGCCGCGGCCAAAGGCGCCGATTGTATCGTCACCGATGTCTGGGTCTCGATGTCGGACGGCGAAGACAAGAAAAAGCGCAAGAATTTGCTGAAGCCTTATCAGGTCGACAGCCGGATCATGGCTCTCGCCAAGCCCGACGCGATCTTCATGCATTGCCTCCCCGCCCATCGCGGCGACGAGGTGACCGCCGAGGTGATCGACGGTCCGCAATCGGCGGTGTGGGACGAAGCGGAGAACCGCTTGCACGTGCAGAAGGCGATCCTTGCTTGGTGCCTCGACCCGGCGGAAGCCTTGGCGTCAAAGCCGGGTGAAGCGGCCAATGTCGAAGCCCTCCCGGGAGCCGCTGCGCGGGCCAGGGCGCAGTAATGGCCGAGAGTTCCGAGGGCCGTATCGAGCTCGTGATTCCCGCCGACGATTTGATTTTGCCCTTTCAGGCCGAGCAGGCCGATGTGTTCGGCCGCCTCGTGAAGCTCGGTCCGGTGGTGGATACGATCCTCTCTCGGCATGATTATCCCGAGCCCGTGTCGAAGCTCCTCGGCGAGGCCGTGGCGCTGACGGCGCTGCTCGGCGCCGCGCTGAAATCCGACGGGAAGCTCATCGTGCAGGCGACCACCGACGGTCCCGTCGATCTGCTCGTCGCCGATTACCAGGTTCCCGGTCAGCTGCGGGGATATGCCCGCTATTCCGCCGAGAAGCTCGAGGCGCTTGACCCGGAGGCCGCCTCTCTCTCCGATATTTTGGGCCAGGGCCATTTTGCCATGACCATCGACCGCGGCGCCGAGACCGAGCGCTACCAGGGGGTGGTCCCGCTCGAGGGCGAAAGCCTGACCGAAGTGGCGGCAACTTATTTCCGGCAGTCCGAGCAGCTGCCGACCTTCATCCGGCTCGCTGTCGCCAAGCATTATCGCGGCGGAGGGGGTGGCGGCGCTTGGAGCTGGCGCGCCGGCGGCCTCCTCGTGCAGAAGCTGACCCGCGAGGGCGGCCTCGGCGGAGGTAAGCCGAGCTTAGAGGAAGAGGATTGGACCAGGGCGAGCGCGCTCGCCGAGACCGTCGAGGATCACGAGCTGCTCGATCCGCTGTTGGCCCCGGACCGGCTGCTCTACAGCCTCTTTCACGAAGAGCAGGTGCGCGCTTTTCCGGCCACGTCGCTCGAGACCTATTGCAGCTGCTCGCGGGAGCGGGTCGAGGAGCTCCTTGAGCGCTTCTCGAAGGACGACCTCGAAGACATGGTGGTCGACGGCGAGGTGTGGGTGACGTGCGAGTTCTGCAATAGCCGCTATCGCTTCGATGCTTCTGCCTTCGCCAAGACAGAAGAGCCTGGCGGCGATTAACGGCTAAGCGTCTCGCCGAGCTTCGTCAAAAACGAAAGACAGGCTTCAAGCTGCTCAAGGCTGACGAACTCGTCGGCGGCATGCGCTTGCGCGATGTCGCCGGGGCCGCAGATGACGCTTGGGCATCCGGCCTCTTCGAAGAGGCCGGCCTCGGTGGCGTAGGAGACGGCGTGCGTTTCATTGGCGCCGGCAAGCTTAAGCGCCAAGGAGACCGCCTCGGAATCCGGTTTGGCGAGAAAGGCCGGCACGCTTCCCTCGCGGCGCGTTTCAATGGTGGCGTGTTTCGCCACCTGACGCATCGCCGGCAGCAGCGTCTCGGCATACGCAGCAAGCCGCGACGGAACGGCGTCGGAATCGGCTCCCGGCAAGCTCCGAACCTGCCAGCGGAAGCTGCAGGATCGCGGCACGATATTGGTCGCCGTGCCGCCTTCGATCAGTCCGACTTGAATAGTGGATACCGGCGGATCGAAACGCTCCTCGCGCAATTCCTCTTCAAGGCTCGCGCCGGTCCGCTCGAGCTCGCAGATCAATTGCGCGGCGATGGCGATCGCATTCACCCCGAGCTGCGGCATGCTGGAATGGGCTTCGCGGCCGGTGACCATCGTGCGGTAGGCATCGATACGCTTATGCGCGTCGATCACGCCCATGCCGCTCGGCTCGCCCACGATTATCGCGCGCGGGCGCGGCAAATCGCGCCCAAGCCGGGCGATCAGCGGGCGCACGCCCGTGCAGCCCACCTCCTCGTCGTAGGACAGGAGGATGTGCACCGGCTGCTTCAAGTCCTGCGATTGGAACAGCGGGATTGCTGCGAGGGTGCAGGCAAGAAAGCCTTTCATGTCGCATGTGCCGCGCCCGTAAAGCCGGCCGTCGCGTAACGACAGCGTGAAGGGATCGCTCGACCAGTCTTGCCTTTCAACGGGAACGCAATCGCTGTGACTCGAGAGACCTATCCCGCCCTCGGCGGGAGGGCCCATCGTGGCGAACAGGCTGGCCTTGTTGCCGTCGCCGGAAGGCGTCAGCTCCGATTGAATGCCAAGCCCGGCGAGATAGGACCGCACGAACTCGATCAGCGGCAAATTCGATCGATGGCTTGTGGTGTCGAAGGCGACGAGCCGGCCGAGCAGCTGCCGCGTCTCGGCAAGCAGATTAGGCTCGGGGCTGAACGCGGTCTTTGCGCGCGCGCTCAAAGACACGGGACTATCCGCGCGGGACGGCCTGGACGGTGCGGTAACGCTCGGCGGAGCGCAGCTTGGCCTTCGCCGCTTCGATCTCCCGGTCGCGTGGCGGCGCGTTGGTGACGAGCGAATCCATCAGCTCCTGCGCGGCTTCGGCCACCTTGTCGACGGCGTTGATGAAGGCGAGCTCATTCGCCTTTGACGGTCGATTGAAGCCGCTCAACTTCCGCACGAATTGCAGCGCCGAGGCGCGGATCTCGTCATCGGTGGCCGGGGGCGCGAAATTGTAGAGGGTCTTGATGTTCCGGCACATTTTTCGAACCTCACAGCATAATACGCATCTGCCGGAAGGGTGGCACAGGCAATGCGCCGGAGGCAAGCCGCGCGCCGGCTTCAGCGGCCGGTAGCGGCCAAGGCTTGCTCGATATCGGCTTTTAGATCCTCGAGATCCTCAAGCCCAATCGAAAGCCGTACGGTGCTGTCCAAAATTCCGAGTTCGGCGCGCTGCTCCGGCGTCAGCCGCTGATGCGTGGTGGTGGCAGGATGCGTCGCGAGGCTCTTCGCGTCCCCGAGATTGTTGCTGATCTTGAAGATCTGCAGCGCATTCAGGAAGCGGAAGGCTGTTTCCTTGGCGCCCTTCAATTCCAGCGCCACCATCGGACCGCCGCCTTGCATTTGGCGCTTTGCCAGCTCGGCCTGCGGGTGGTCGGAACGGCCCGGATAAAACACGCGCACGATTTCCTTGCGATCGCTGAGGAAGTCGGCGATCTCCGCCGCCGAGGCGACCTGCCGCGCCACGCGCACATCAAGGCTCTCAAGTCCCTTCAGCATCACCCAGGCATTGAAGGGGCTCATCGAGGGGCCGGTGTGCTTGATGTAATTATGCAGCTTCTCTTCGATGAATTCCTTCGTGCCGAGAACGACGCCGCCGAGACAGCGCCCATGGCCGTCGATGTGCTTCGTCGCCGAATAGACGACGACGTCGGCGCCAAGCGGCATCGGCCGCTGCAGCACCGGAGTCGCGAACACATTGTCGACGACGACGAGCGCGCCGACGCGATGCGCGAGCTCGGACACCTTCTCGATATCGACGAGCTCCAACACCGGGTTGGTCGGCGTTTCGAAAAACACGGCCTTGGTTTTCGGCGTGATTGCCTTCTCCCAAGCGTCGAGATCGCGTCCGTCGATGAGCGTCGTCGTGATGCCATAGCGCGGCATCAGATCCTCGACGATATAGCGGCAGCTTCCGAACAGCGCCCGCGCCGAGGCGACGTGATCGCCGGCTTTCACATGGCAGAGGAGGGACGCGGCGACGGCGGCCATGCCGCTCGCCGTGCCGCGCGCGGCCTCGGCGCCTTCGAGCAGGCACATCCGCTCTTCGAACATCGAGACGGTCGGGTTGGCGTAGCGGCTATAGACGTAGCCGTCCTCATCGCCCTTGAAGCGGGCCTCCGCCTGCTCGGCGCTGTCATACACATAGCCGGAATTGAGAAAGAGGGCCTCGGAGGTTTCGCCGAAGCTGCTCCTCACAGTCCCGCCGTGAACGAGCTTCGTCGCCGCGCCAAGCTCGCGCTTCCCGCTCTTGCGGTGCTTGTCCTTGGGCGTCATCGTCGTCCTCCCGGATTCGGAGCAATAGGCACAAAAAAACCCGACCTTGGCCGCCGCCAAAGACCGGGATTGCTCACGCGGCCCTTTTAGCGACTTGTTTAACGTGGCTGCAAGCCGGCCGGCCAAATCACCACGAGAGGCGCCATTAAATCTCGGAACGGGACGGCGTCAAGCCCGAGACGCTTTTAGGCCGCGCTATTGCACGCTGAGGCCGAGCAGGAAGCAGAGCAGGGCAAGGCCGCCAAGAATGGTCCGGACCTGATGCAGTTTGCTCCACTTGACGGTCAGCGCTCGGACTTCGGGGCCGGCCTCGAGCGGGTCGGTGTTGAGGAGCGCGTTGTTGGTCGGCGACAGGGCGATCAGCGTCCAGGGCCAATTGGCGAGCATCAAGAGGCTGCCGATCAGGAAAATCCCGGAATCGAGCACGAACCAGGCAAGGAAGCCGAACAGGAAGCCGAGCGCCGCGAGCGGCGCCTGCAAGGCAAAGCCCCGTCGGTAGGCGATCTTCCAGACGGCGAGGAGCGGCTGGTCCTCGAGCACCAGCCGGGCTGGTTGCTCGGCAAAATTGATGTAGAAGGCGACGCCGGTGAAGAGAGCGGCGGTCGTCAGCGCCAAAAGTCCGATCAGCATGCAGTCCCCCCAGAAAAATGCCCCACGCATTTTATCACGGTTCAGCGGCCTTGCGGGGAATGCCGTGCGCCCCCTTTGTGAATCCGGGGGAGAAGGGCGCCGGCATGATGACGCGCTGCCTCGCAACTGTCATGAAAGGTCATGGAGCAGGCTGGCGAGACGGGGAAGCTGTTCGAGAGCGGTCCGGAAGGGCGGCGGACGCAAGAAGCGGCGGCCTTGAAGACCCCGCTCAACCGCACCGGCATTCTACCGAGCCAGTCGCTCCGCGCGCTGATCGACTCGGGCGAGATCAAGGCTGCGCCCGACATCGAGCCGGACCAGATCCAGCCGGCGAGCCTCGATCTCCGGCTTGGCAAGGTCGCCTATCGCATCCGCGCCAGCTTCCTGCCGGGGCCAAACGCCACCGTGCGCGAAAAACTGGCCGAGCTGAAATTTCACGAGATCGACCTCACGCGTGGAGCGGTTCTGGAGGCCGGCTGCGTTTATCTCGTGCCGCTGATCGAGCAACTGGACCTGCGAGCGACCATAGCCGCCTTCGCCAACCCCAAAAGCTCGATCGGCCGCATCGACGTCTTCACGCGCCTCATCGCCGACCGTCAGAACAGTTTCGACGCCGTCGAGGAAGGCTATAGCGGTCCGCTCTTCGCCGAGATCTGCCCGCGCACCTTCTCAATCAAAGTGCGCTACGGATCGCGCCTCAGTCAGATCAGGTTTCTGCGCCGCATCGGCCAGCAACTGAACGCGGATGAACGGCCGGGCCGGGTGCGCGACCGCGCCCTTCGCGAGATTCACTCCAGCGTTCCGCTCGTCGAAGGGGAGGCGGCAATCCGCGAAGGCCTTAACCTCCGCGTCAGCCTCACGCCGGCGCAAAGCTCCGGCCTCGTCGGCTATCGCGCCCGCCGCTATGCCGGCGTCGTCGATGTCGACGAGATCGGCGGCTACGAGGTCGCCCAATTCTGGGAGGAGGTGCGCCCGGGATCGGACCGGCGGCTCGTGCTCGACCCGCACGAATTCTACATCCTCGCTTCCAAGGAGAGCGTGTCGGTGCCGCCGGCCTATGTGGCGGAGATGGCGCCCTTCGATCCGCTGATCGGCGAGTATCGCGTGCATTATGCCGGCTTCTTCGATCCCGGCTTCGGCTATGTCGAAGGCGGAGCGCCGGCGGCAAAGGCGGTGCTGGAAGTGCGCAGTCTCGATATCCCCTTCATCCTCGAAGACGGGCAGATCGTCGGACGCCTCGTTTACGACCGCCTCACCGAGATTCCCGATCAGCTTTATGGCGAACGCATCGGCTCGCACTACCAGGCGCAAGGGCTGAAGCTCTCGAAACATTTCAAGCAGCCATAGCTCGCCGGAGCTGGGGCACAACGCTGTGATGGCTTCGGCTTTTTGCGGGGCCCGCCCGGCGTGCTATTCTCGTAAGGAGCGCGGGTGTAGCTCAGTGGTAGAGCAGTAGCTTCCCAAGCTACGTGTCGAGGGTTCGATTCCCTTCACCCGCTCCAATCCGCCTACCGTGGCCCGGATCAAAGAGGGACCGATGACACAGGCTTCTCCTTTCGCGCTGCGAGCCGGTTTGGCCGCGATCGGTGTCGTGCTTGCCGCAACATCTTTCTTTCTGACGCCCGCCTCCGCGCAGTCGGCGTTAAAGCCGGTCAACCAATCGGAACTCGAAGCGACACTCGCCAAGCTTGCGGGCGAAATGAACGTGCCCGGCGCCGTGATGCTGCTCCGTACGCCGGAAGGCGAGTTCACCGCGACCTACGGCAAGCGCGGCCTCGACGATCCGACGCCGGTGACGGTCAAAGACCATATCCGCGTCGGATCGAACACCAAGACCTGGACCGGCACCGCGATCCTGCAAATGGTGCAGGAGGGCAAGATCGCGCTCGACGATCCGGTCTCCAAATATCGGCCTGACGTGCCGAATGGCGAGAACATCACGATCGAGCAGCTGCTCAATATGCGGAGCGGGCTCTTTAACTATTCGACGACCTATGCGCTGAACATCGAGCTCGACAATGAACCGCTCCGCGTGTGGCAGCCCGACGAGCTCCTCGCCATCGCCTATCCGCTGCCGCCCTATTTCGCGCCCGACAAAGGCTACACATATTCCAACACCAACACGGTGCTGCTCGGCCTGATCGCCGAAAAGATCGACGGCAAGCCGCTCGAGACGATCTTCAAGGACCGCTTGTTCGGGCCGCTCGGCCTCGACGATACGCTGCTGCCGCCGAAGGATTCGAACGCGATCCCGGCGCCGCATCCGCGCGGCTACATGTACACCAACAACATCATCACGCTTGCGACCAACGCCATTCCGCCCGACCTGATATTTTATGCGAACAAAGGCACGCTGAAGCCGAACGACCAGACGGACAACAATCCGTCCTGGGGCTGGGCCGCCGGTGCCGGCATATCCACCGCGCCGGACCTCGCCGATTGGGTCGAGGCAATGACCAATGGCAAGCTCCTCAATCCGGAGATGCAGAAGATCAGGATGGCAAGCTTTCGCCCGACGAGCGACAAGCCGGACGGTCCGCTCTACGGCCTCGGCATCGCGAAGTTCGGTCCGATGTACGGCCATACCGGCGAATTGCCGGGCTTCAACACCTTCATGGGCAGCGATCCCGTGAACAAGGTGACGCTGATCGTGTGGACGAACCTAGCGCCGGCGGCCGACGGCCGGGATCCCGCCACCAC
Organism: uncultured Alphaproteobacteria bacterium; assembly: GCA_963786425.1. GTDB lineage: Bacteria > Pseudomonadota > Alphaproteobacteria > Rhizobiales > Methyloligellaceae > Methyloceanibacter. Next base: position 291,957 of record CAWAZB010000005.1, read on the forward strand.
GATTGCGAAGGCGCTGCTTGGAGAGATTTACGCGGCGCCGCTTTAAGCCCCTGAGGATCTGTTCCGACCTTCTACAGCTAAGGCTCAATTCGGAGCGATTGGCGTAAGCTCGAAGTCTGCATCACTAGGAAACAATGGCGTTGGCCGAAGCGTTATTGATCCGGCCCGTTTCATTAGGGAGTGCAGATCATGGATATCGCTGGCGGGCTTTGGCCCATCCTCACTGTGGCAGGTGTAGCGCTGCTCGCGGGTGTCCTGATTTATTCGATGATAACCTGGCGCCGCCGGCGCAAAGACGCCGCAACCCGGAAGGAGCGGGACCAATCCACCCGCGAAGTGTATCGCAGCGGCGGCTGAACTTCTCGCAACTCCCGCGCCTATCTGGAATTCGGTAGCAACCGCACCAGCACCAGTCAGCAGGAATTATTGGGAACGGGCGGGGAGGTTGGGCGTGTTACGCCGTGCGACGCATGAACAGCTCGCCTCTCCTTTTCGCCCGTCGGCGTAAGTGATCGAGGAGCAAACTCGGATGTATCCGGTCGCACATGGTGCTTGATCGGCACCGGCGGCCGGATTGAACCAGAAGATTCCCAAGACCAAGATCGTAGGAAGCAGCAATTTGGTCAGGCCGGACATTTTATCCTCCCGCATTTATCACCTACTGAGGATCGATGGTGCTTTGGCTTGGGCAGCTTTGCGCCACCTCCGTCCTCGCGCCCCTCTCACACCTTTCGCCAGAAGGCGTGCTGACGCACCTCCATTTGAAGCATACTTTCACCCGACAACCGGCCTTCATACTATCAGCGCATTTTGTTTTGACCCAAGCCTCCGCGTCTGAGGCCAGCAAGACCGTCGCCAGGGCCGCAACTCCGGCCAGCACTTTTAGGCAGTGTCCAACCATAGCGCTCTGCTCCTCGGACCCATCGTAGGCCGCATCCGCTCAACCCTACCACGGCAGAGAATCGTAAACCCTACACAATGCTGCTTACGCCGGCCGCGCGCGACGGGCTCAGGCCGTGCTCGGTTTTCTCCCATTTGAACGGGGCGGTGATGAGCTGCGCCAAGGCCCGATAGGCCGCGGCCGAAACCAGCAGCCAATAAATCGGCATCAACGGCACCTCCCGCATTAAGAAGGCGTAGCCGCGCCGGCGAATGGCGATGAGGCCGGTGCCGAGGCCGACCGCATAGCCGAGCACGAGGCTTGTGCAGGCCATGGTCCAAAGGAACACCCCCGACGCGCCCGCCGGAACCGTGCCGAAGGACCCCGTCCAGAGATCGAAAGCGAGAAGCGCGTAGAACCAGGGATGCACCAAAGCGGACAGGACCGTCCCACCCACCATCACCTGAAAGGCGAGGAAGCCCGCCGGGCCAAGCTCCCGCCAAAGACGCAAAGGGCGGCGCATATGCACGAGCCAGGTCTGGATATAGCCCTTCAGCCAGCGCGTGCGCTGCCGCAGCCAGACCGGGAAGCGGATCGGCGCCTCCTCATAGGTCGTGGATTGGATGGTGCCGCACACATAGCCGTGGCGGGCGAGGCGCGTTCCGAGGTCTGCATCTTCGGTGACGTTGAAGGGGTCCCAAGCGCAGAGCCATCGCAACGCCGAGATGCGGAAATGGTTCGAGGTGCCGCCGAGCGGGAAGGGCAGCCCCATCCGGTCGAGTGCCGGGAGGAGACCGTCAAACAACGCCGTGTATTCGATGGTGAAGTGGCGCGTCAGCCAATTCTCCCGCGCATTGTAGAGATTGAGCCGCCCTTGCACGCAAGCGAGGTTCGGGGGGCCGTCGCGGAATGCGGCAAGCGCCTTCCGCAGCTGATCCCGCTCAGGACGATCCTCGGCGTCGAAGATCACGAGATATTCTCCGCGGGCCATCGGCAGCGCGTAATTCAGTGCCTTCGGTTTGGTGCGCGGTTCGCAGTCCGGCACCACCACGATCTCGACATTGCCCGGCAGTATCAGCGTGCTCGCCGCGGCGATGGTGTCGGCGTCGGATGCCTCAAGCACGAGCTTCAGATCTAACTTAGCGGCGGGGTAGTCGAGTTTGGTCAAACTCTCGACAAGTGCCGGCAGAACTTTCGCCTCGCGATAAAGCGCCACGAGCACCGTGTAGATCGGGAGGTCTGCATCGGGGATCCGCGCTTGACGATGTTCGGCTGGAGAGTGCCGCCCGAATGCGAGATCGCAAAGCGCCAGCAGCCTAATGGCAATCACCGGCACGAACAGAACCACGAGCAGATAGGACACAAACCGCACGACGCCGAGCGGCTCGACCAGAATCGCGGCAAGGAGGACCGCAAGAACGGCGCAGATCACCGCCAGCTGCCACGGCGCGAAGCGCGATCGCGCACTTTGCTCCGGCGCGCGGGCGTGAAGCCCCTCGACGGCTCCCCGCATCAATTGCGGTGCGTAGGATCGGCATATTGCCGAGCGCATCTCTCGCGGCGAAGCGAGCGCAAGCTGCTCCCGAGCAAATTGATGATCGAGGCTAAAGAGAGAGTGCGCTCGCGACGGCTCCGGCCCAACGAGAACGGCGCCATGCGTCCCAAATTCACGCAAGACGCCTTCGGCAAGCGCGTCGCGGAAATTTGCGCCTCGGTTTACCGGCGCGGCGCGGTCCGAGATCGGTGCTTGCCAGAAGGAGAGGCCGTGATGATCCGCAAGAGCGCGCGCATAAGCTTCGGGGGTAATCCACCCTGCCGCGATAAGAACCTCCGCCGGCGAGACGCCCCAGCGCGCCGCTAGCGTCTCGGCCCGTGCAAGCGTGGCGGAATTGACCAGCGTGCCGGCTAGAAATGCGCAGTCAGATTGGGGCCGCTGCCCGGGCCATCCGCCACGGACATGCGTTCCAACGAATTGGAGCGCCGACGCCGACTGCACTTGGTGTCCCCCACAACTATAGGACGAGTATCTTTAAGTTGTAGAGGAGAGACAAGATCAACCGTTATCGCGAGCAGAGAAATCACTGCCCGTGTAAGTAGAGACAGAACGGTTTACTACAACTTCTAATAGACGCTCCGGTGTCTGGCGGAAGGACGGCGGGCCCGGTAAAAGGGTGCGTGCTCTCACGCAAAACACATCGGCTTATCGCAGCGATTGCGCGGCTCGGCTGCCTGGCGGCGTTGACGCTCATAGCGATCCCTCACGACGCACCCTTCGCGCAGGCGCCCGCTCCGGCACAGAGCGACGCCGTCAAATCACAGCAGCCGGCGAAGAACGAAATCGTCCCCGATCTCTGGCGTGGCGAAGTGTTTCGCGCGAAGCCGGATCTTCGCGGCCTCGAGCGGCTGAGATTTGTCACCGACAGCGACTATCCGCCCTTCCACTATTACGATGAGGAGGGCGCGCTCACCGGCTTCAACGTGGATATGGCGCGGGCCATTTGCGAAGCCTTGAATGTCGAATGCCAGGTCGAAGCGGCGGATTGGGACGAGCTCTTCACGAGCCTCGCCAATGACGAAGCCGACGCGGCGATCGCTTCCATCCGCATCAATGCCGATGCTGTGAAGAAGGCCGATTTCACCCAGCGCTATTATGCGACGCCGGCGCGCTTCATCGGCAAGAAGGGAAGCGAGTTGCGGGATGTGCGTCCCGAGACCGTCGATGGCGTGAAGATCGCGGTGCAGAAGGGCACCGGTCACGAAGCTTATCTCCGCCAATATTTTCCGGAGGCGGAGCTGGTTCTGTTCGATACCGCGGAAGATGCGCAGAACGCCGTCAAGGCGGGACAGGCGGAGTTCTCATTCGGCGACGGGGTGGGGCTCACTTTCTGGCTGAACGGGGTGATGAGCGAGCAATGCTGCGAATTCCGCGGCGGCCCCTATTTCGACGCGAAATTCTTTGGCGAGGGCGTCGGTATCGCAGTGAAGAAGGGCAACCGGAAATTCGTCGACATCCTCAATTACGCACTCGAGCAGGTGCACGCGTCCGGGCGCTATGAGGGCCTATTCCTGCGCTATTTCCCGATGAGCTTTTTCTAGCGCTTTCTGCTCAGCCGCGGATTTTCCCGCGAAGCACAAACCAATCACGCCGAGCACCACAAGCGCGAGCGAAGCGAGCTTCATCGCCGTGACCGGCTCTCGAAAATAAGCGATGCCGATGAGAGTGGTCAGCGCGGTGCCGACCCCGGACCAGATGGCATAGGCGACCGACAGCTCCAGCCTTTTCAAGGCAAGAATTACTGCCGCCGCCGCTGCAATGTAGAAAATGAACACGCCGATCGAAGGCCACAACTCCGCAAAGCCGCGCGACAGCTTCATCGAGGTCGTGCCGGCGACCTCGAACAGAATAGCGACGAAGAGAATGATCCAAGGCGCCCAAGCGAATGTCATTCCGTCCTCGCGCGGCTCTAAGCGACTCACAGCGCTTGCGCGCTTATGGCATCCAGAAGCGAATTTGCGTGAAGGCTTGATGACGGGGGCGGTGGCGAGAAGAGCTCTCACAGCGTTTCGAGCGGCCGCTTCCGGCGCGGGGGCGGAAAGGATGCATCGAGCTCTGCCAGATCGTCGGGGGTGAGGACGATCTGCAGCGCGTCGAAATTTTCGCGAATATGCGTTTCGTCGGACGCTTTCGGGATCACGATCAGATCTTCCTGCCGCAGAAGGAATGCAAGCGCGATCTGCGCGGCGCTGGCGCTATGTCGCGCGGCGATGCGGTTCAAAGCGGCATTCAGCAAGATGCGTCCCTGGTCGATCGGCGAATAAGCCATGATCGGGATGGAGCGGGCGCGAGACCAGGGTAGGAGACCGGCTTCAATGCCGCGACGGCCAAGATTGTAGAGGACTTGATTGGTGGCAGCGGCGTCGCCTCCTTTGAGTGCGAACAACTCCTCCATGTCCTCGACGTCGAAATTACTCACGCCCCAGGCGGCGATATATCCGTCGCGCTGTAGTTCCTGAAACGCAGACAGCGTGTCCTGCAACGGATAGTGACCCCGCCAATGCAGCAAATAGAGGTCGATGGTCTCGATCCCGAGCCGCTCAAGGCTCCGCCCGCAAGCTGCGAGCGTGGCGGCATGCGAGGCGTTTTGCGGCAGCACCTTGCTGACGATGAAGACGTTGTCGCGCTGGCCCTTGATCGCCTCGCGGACGATCGTTTCGGCCTCGCCATCGGCATACATCTCGGCGGTGTCGATCACCGCCATGCCGAGCTCGATCCCTAAGCGGAGCGCCGCGATCTCGCGCTCCCGCTGACGGCGGCTCTCGCCCATACGCCAGGTGCCGAGGCCAAGCCTCGGCACGCTCACGCCTGATGGAAGCGTCAGCTTTGGAATGCCGGCGGTCAGCGTCCGGCCTTTTTCGCCGCGGGCCGTTTCGCTTTTTCCTCGTTGCGGGAATGCAGCTGGAAGGCGAGCACGAGGAGGACCCCGCCAAACACAACGGCATAAGCTCCGAGCCACCAGGTGAGAACGATCGCGCCGGCGACAGGCGCGAGGATGAGGACGATGCCGAAGATGAGCGAAGCGATGGCGCCAAGCGCGAGCCACCAACGGCCATGCTCGATTTTGAGCGAGAAGGCGGCCGCCAGCATCAACGCGCCCGAGATGATGGCCCAGACAGCGATGAGAAGCACGAAAGCGAAGGCCGTGATGGTGGGCCAAAGGAAGGCGATTGCACCGGCGGCAATGTCGACCACGCCTTCGAGGATCAATAGGCCCCAGCGCTCGCCGCTTCTGGCCGCTTTGATGCCGCACGCAATCGCAAAGGCGCCGTCGACGAGCATATAGGCCGAGAACAGCACCACGAGCGCGAGAATGGCGGTGGCGGGCGCAAGCAGGCAGATGATGCCGAAGGCGATACCGAAGAGGCCGCGGAGGCCGACGGCCCACCAATTCTCGGCCAAAATCTCGCTGAGGATTTCAGCCCGCTTGTTAGGCGCGGAGACTTTCGCGGATGCGGCAGTTGCCATGGATGCCCCCTATCGATGCAGATTTGCGACATCGACGCGCGTGGCGCCCCCGATATCGCGGTGCAGGGGCCATGATGCCGATGTTTCGGGACCTCCGAACCTGTTTTTTCAGAGCTTTCCACATTTGCGGGCAATTTGTGCCAGGCTCGGAATTGCTGTCCGCCCTAACGCAGGATCGGTGAAATTTCGTTCGATTGCCGCGCGGAAAGGCGAAGGATCGATTTCGCTCTCGGCGCGATCCATGCCGGAGCGCTCTAGGGTGCCGGGCATGGCCCTGAAAATGCCACGAAACTTCTGATGCTCAGGGTGCCGGAGCCTTGGCGGAAGGGCTCCACGGGGTTATTAATTTAGTCTGCTTTGGCCGAGGGATAGAGGACTAATGACCGTACGTGCAATGCTCCTTTGCGCGGCCTTTGGCGCGATGGGGTGCGTTTACCCTAGCCTCAGCCAAGCGCAAAATGCGGGCGGCCCCCCGGCGCAGACGCAAACCGTGGTCAAGCAGCCAGAACCGGTCGATCCGCATCGGCTGGCGCCGGCGCAATATACCTCCACCTTCGAGGCTGTGGCGCCGAAGCCGCCGACCCCGGTGGCGCAGCAGCCCAATCTCTCTGCCGTCGAACCCTCCGAGCCGCCAATCGTCGCCGAACCGAGAGCTGCCCCTGAGGCGCAAGAGCTGCCGATGGAGGCCCAGGCGCCGATGTCGGGTGGCTTTGGATCGCCGGAGCAGCTGCTCGAATGGCTGTACAATTACAGCCGCCGCCCGACCCCCTGGAAGGTTCCGGCAGCGGTCCGCGCCATGCGCGACCTTGGCCTGTTTCAGGATGAGGAGAAGGCGGGCTTCTGCACCGGCTTTATCGCCGGCGTGCTCGGCAAGAATCCGAAGGATGGCCCGGGGCTCATCTCGAAAATGCTGCCGATGCCGGACAAGGAACAGGCGGTCCTGATCCGCGCCATTGCCTTTTCGGGGCGCCCGGATTGGCGCGAGCTGATGGAAAAATATCGCAGCAAGATGCCGCTTCGGCATCCGCTGATCGATTCCTATCTCTCGGGCAAAGCGCCGACGCTCATGGAGGCCGACCTCAGCGACGGCTCGCCGGTCGTCTATACGCTGTGGGGCTATTACGTCGCGACCGGGCAGTATCAGCCAGTGGTGAAGATCATCGAGAGCCTGAAATGGTCGCGGCAGAAAGATGACGGCCGCTTTTCTTGGGGCAAGATCTGGTCAGGGTGGAAAACGGATCCGAGCGCCGTCAACAAGATCACCGTCGGTGCAACGGCGAAATGGACGCTTGCCTCCTATGCCGAGAAGAACCGCGATCTCCTCGACCTCTATCGCGCCGAATATCAGCGGCAGCCGAAAGATATCGCTGAGCCTCTCAAAGAAGTAATCCAGGCTGCCGAGCTTTTCGAATCGGAAAAGGTTCGGAAAGACCAATATGGCGCCGTTGCCGATGCGCAGAAAGTGCAGGCAGGCAACGAAGCCGGCATGTCGAAAGCGGCAACGGCCGGCTCGATCGCCATCGCCACGGGCTGCGTCGCGGCGAGCGCCCTCGGCCAGATCTATATCGCTGTGCCTTGCGTCATCGGCGGCGCGCTCTACACCGGCGCTATGAAGCTGATGCGCCGCTAGGCCGGCACAGCTCGCAGCCACTTATCTACCAGCGTGATGTCAGCGCGTGTTGCGCCCTTGTGACTGCCAGCGCCCGCTGAACGCCGATTCCTTTTTCGACGCGTGGCCCATAGCAAGTGTCACATTGACGCCTTACCGAGACCTGGCGAGGAGGCTAGGCCTCTGCCATGACGGACAGCATGTCGATACCGCGCGCCCAACCGGGCCCTGCCTCCCCCAAAGGAGGCAAGGGTGCCGGGACAGACGAAATTCTGGGAGGTGGGGCGGAAGGATCGCAATCGCCGCCGCCGGCCGATACACGGCGGACGTCGGTCGTGCTCCGGGACTATGCCGCCTCGCTCGGAGCGGCGCCGGTCAGCCTTGGGGATCTCCGCGACGCGCTCGGCGACCGCGGCTTCGGCATGCTGATTTTCGTGTTCGCCCTGCCGAACCTCGTGCCGCTGAACATCCCGCTGCTCTCGGCCGTGCTCGGCGTTCCGCTGGTGCTGCTCGCGGCGCAGCTCTTCTGGGGACGGCACGAGCCTTGGTTTCCGAATTGGCTGGCCAAGCGCTCGATGCCACGGGCAAGCTTCGAAGCGGTCCTCAAACGCTCAATTCCCTATCTCGAACGCGCCGAGGCTGTCTTGCGGCCGCGGCTCACGCCCTTGCTGTCCTGGCACGGGGAAAGGATCATCGGCTTCGGCCTTCTCGTGCTGACGGTCGTGCTCACGCTGCCGATCCCCTTCGGCAACTGGCTTCCCGCCTTTTCCATTGCCATTCTCGGACTTGCCATTTCCGAGAAGGATGGTGTCGCGATCATCATCGGCCTCGTGATCGGGGTGGTAAGCCTCTTCGTGGCGGCGACAGTCGTCGTTGGCCTCGTGCATGGGATACTCCTATTCTTCTCGAAATTTCTTGCCTAGAAATTGGTCACTGCCGCCAGGGCAGCAGGAGCGTCGGCGCGCGGGTTCAGTTTGAGAGGAATTCCCGCTAATAAGCGATGTGCCGACGTGTCGGCCGGATCGAATCCGCCGCGAGCACGTTGATAAACATAATCAATGAGCGGCATCGGTTCGGGTGCGTTTGAGCAGACAATAGAGAATTGCGCATCGCGATGGGTCTCGTGAGGGAAGTAAAACTGTCTCCGGCGGTCGACGAGGCGAGAAGGATCGCGCTCTTCCTCGACCTCGATGGAACCATTCTCGACATCGCCTCGGAGCCGACGGCGGTGACGACGCCGCTTGGCCTCGTCGAGACGTTGCGAAGCCTGCAAGACTCGCTGGGGGGCGCGGTCGCAGTTCTCACCGGACGAAAGATTGCCGATGTCGACCGGCTGCTCGCGCCCCTCAAGCTCCCGGCTGCCGGGGTGCACGGCTCGGAGATCCGAGCGGAGCCTGACGGCGACATCGCATCGATGGCAGAAGCCGTTCCGGCGCATCTGCGGCAGGACGTCGAGAGGCTAGCCGAAAGTCACTCAGGCACTCTCTTCGAGGATAAGGGCCTTTCGATTGCCGTTCACTATCGCGCCGTCCCTAGTCTCGAGAAAGTTCTCGAGGACGAGCTTCGACGGATCCTCGACCTGCATGCGAGCGGGTTCGTCCTCTCGCATGGACGCCGGGTTCTTGAGCTCGTTCCGGAGCAGTCGACCAAGGGAACGGCGCTGGAAAGGATGATGAGGCTTCCGCCTTTTCGCGACCGCCTCCCCGTCATGATCGGCGACGACATGCCGGATGAGACCGCTCTTGCCGCGGCGGTTGGCCTCGGCGGTCTTGGGCTCAAGGTTCGCGGTGAACATTTTCGCAACGGCAGCGTCGATTTCGGCGGCCCCGCCGAAGTTCGCGGCTGGCTGCACGCTCTTGCGGATCAGCTCCGGGCATGACGTCCCTCGATCTAGCCCTGATCGGCAATTGCAATGTGGCGGCGCTGCTGGATAAGCGCGCCCGCATCGTCTGGGCCTGCTGGCCGCGCATCGACGGCGATCCCGTGTTTTGCTCTCTCCTCGACGGCGACGATCCGGAGAGCGGCTATTTCTCCATCGAGTTCGAGGAGGAGGGGGCCGTCACCGAGCAATCCTACGACCGCAACACCGGCATCGTCCGCACCATTCATCGCGCGCCGTCGGGAGCTTCCTTCGTCATCACCGATTTTGCGCCGCGCTTCCGCCAATTCGGCCGCACCTTCCGCGCGCCGATGTTGATCCGCCATGTCGAGCGGATGGAGGGACTGTGCCGCATTCGGCCGCTCATTCGTCCACGCATGGATTATGGACGGTTCAAAGCCTCTCTCATCCCCGGCTCCAACCACATCCGTTATGTGACGGAGGCGGGCTCGATCCGCCTGACGACGGACGGCCCCACCACGCTCATCGCCAATGAAAGCGCCTTTGTCCTGTCGCGCCCGATGACCTTCGTCATCCATGCCGATGAGAGCCTGCCCGACGCGCCGGCGCGGATCTTTCGGGAGTTTTACGATCTCACGCGGGATTACTGGCTCGAATGGGTGGCCCAGCTCTCGGTCCCCTTCGAATGGCAAGAGGCCGTGATCCGCGCAGCCATTACGCTGAAGCTTTGCAGCTACGAGGACACCGGCGCCGTTGTCGCGGCGCTTACGACCTCGATCCCGGAAGTGCCGGGCACGGAGCGGAATTGGGACTACCGATTTTGCTGGCTGCGCGACGCCTATTTCACCGTGCACGCGCTTAATCGCCTCGGCGTCACACGCACGACGGAGCGCTTCATCGAATATGTCACCAACATTGTCGCCATGGAGCGCGGCGAGTCGCTGAAGCCGGTCTATGCCATTGTCCCCGATCAGCCGCTCGACGAGCGGATCGTCGACAGCCTCAAAGGATATAAGGGCTACGGCCCGGTGCGGGTCGGCAACGCCGCCGCCAATCAGATCCAGCACGACGTCTATGGCAGCGTCATCTTGGCGGCATCGCTCATGTTCTTCGATGAGCGCCTGCCGATAAAGGGCGATGCTTCGCTTTTCTCCATGCTTGAATCCCTCGGCAAGCTTGCTCTCGCGAACGCGCTGCAACCCGATGCCGGCATCTGGGAGTTTCGCGGGCGCGCGCGCGTGCACACTTATTCGGCAGCTTTGTGCTGGGCGGCCTGCAACCGGCTCGCAAAGATCGCGCAGCGCCTCGGCCTCGATGAGGCGGCTGCCACTTGGCAGACCTCGGCGGACGGGTTGCGGGAGACCATTCTTCGTCGCGCCTGGAATGCCGAACGGAACACCTTCGTTGAGAGTTTGGACGGTAGTGCCGTCGATGCGAGCGTGCTCCTGCTACAGAGACTAGGCCTCGTCGATGCGATGGATCCTCGATTCATCGCCACGGTTGAGACGCTTGGGCAGCAGCTCGTTCGAGGCGGCCACATGTTGCGTTACAGCGAGGCCGACGATTTCGGCGAGCCGTCCATGACCTTCATCCTTTGCACCTTATGGTACGTGGAGGCGCTAGCGGCCATCGGCCGGATCGGCGAGGCGAGGCAATTGTTCGAGGCCGTTCTTGCCTCACGCAACCATGTCGGGCTCCTCTCCGAAGACCTCGACCCCTCCGACAACACGCTCTGGGGCAATTTTCCGCAGACCTATTCGATGGTCGGGATCATTCTGGCCGCCATGCGTCTCTCCCGGGCTTGGGAGGCAACGTGATGCCCGCGTGGCTCCGGCAACCCCTCATTCGTTATGCGGCAGTCGGCGCGGCGGCGGTGGTGCTCATTCTCATCGCCGTAACGCCGCTCGTGACGGCGATCGTCGAAGGCTGGTCGCGGCGGGATGTCGAGCTCCGATCGCGGCTTGTTTTCCGCTCCATCGAAGACCGCGTTGCCAATGCCATCAGCGTGTCGGGCGGGACGCTCCGCATCGTGCCCTATCTCGATCGCCTCGCGGAGGACGGGAAGCTCGTCGCGGTCGGATTCTGCGATGAAAAAGGAGATCTGGCCTTCACGACGACGATCGGGCCGAAGGATTACAACTGCCAACAGCTGCCGAGGCTGAAGGAGGAGACCTTCGCCAATCTGCGGATCGACGGCCGGCGCTATCTCGCCAGCGTGTTTCCTATCACGGCGGGAGAGCGGCGCGGACATGTCGTTCTCTTCCACGATTTCCAGTTCGTCGATCAGCGCGCGCGCGAAGCGCAATTCTATGTCGCCTTGGCATTGCTCGGCATTGCCGGCGGCCTTGGGCTGCTCTCCGCCGCCATTGTTCTCGGGCTGCAGCGGGGATGGCTCAGGGCGATCAAGGCTCAGATCGAAGACGCAAGGCTCGGTTTTTCGCCCCCGCTCGACGACAATCAGGAAAATCAGTTCTTCGACCGCGAGCTGCGGTCGCTGCTCAGCGACGTGAATGTGGAGCGCCGTTATGCCGACGGCATCAAGGTCGAGTGGTCGCCGTCCACGCTGCGCCAGCTGCTCGAAGAGGAATTGCCCGCGACGCAGGTGCTCGTCGTTTCCAACCGCGAGCCCTACATCCACAACCGAACAAATGGCGAGATCGACCTGCAGATCCCCGCAAGCGGCTTAGTCGCGGCCGTCGAGCCGGTGATGCGCGCCTGTGGCGGAACCTGGATCGCGCATGGAGCGGAACCGCCGATCGGGAGACCGTCGATTCCGCCGACCGCGTGCCGGTGCCGCCGGAAGCGCCGGCCTACACGCTGCGGCGCATCTGGCTCACCGATGAAGAGCAGGACGGCTATTATTACGGCTTCGCCAATGAAGGCCTTTGGCCGTTGTGCCACATCGCCTTCGTCCGGCCAGTGTTTCGTGAAGTCGGACTGGCAATATTACGTCACCATCAATGAGCGCTTCGCCGACGCGGTGGCGAAAGAAGCGACGCAGGAAGACCCGGTCATCCTCGTCCAGGACTATCACTTTGCGCTTCTGCCGCGGATGATCCGCGACCGCCTGCCGAAGGCCACCATCATCACCTTCTGGCATATTCCCTGGCCGAATTCCGAAACCTTCAGTATTTGCCCTTGGCGCGAGCAGATCATCGACGGGCTTCTAGGGAGCACCATCCTCGGCTTCCACACGCAGTTTCACTGCAACAATTTCCTCGAGGCGGCCGACCGCTTCATCGAGAGCCGGATCGACCGTGAGAAAGTCTCCGTCACGAGGCGGGGACTCGAGACGCTGGTGCGGCCCTATCCCATCTCCATCGAATGGCCGCCTGCCGCGCTCGCCGCGCAGGCGCCGGTCGAGGAGTGCAGAAGACGAGTGCGAGAGCGTTACGGCCTGCCTGAAAACACCGTGCTTCTCGCCGGCATCGAGCGCTTCGACTACACGAAGGGCATTCTCGACCGCATGCTCGCCGTCGACGATCTGCTCACCCGCAATCCAAGCTGGCGGGGGAGACTCGTCTTCGTCCAGGCCGCGGCGCCCACGCGCGGCCGCCTAACCAATTATAGCGACCTGCAAAGCGAAGGACTGAACCTCGCCAACGACATCAACGAGCGGCATGGATCGGAAAACTACAAGCCGATCCTGCTCGTCGTTCGCCACCACTCGCCGGACGAGGTCTATGAGCTGTTCCGCGCGGCGGATGCCTGCGTCGTCTCAAGCCTGCATGACGGCATGAATTTGGTCGCGAAAGAATTCGTGGCCTCACGCGATGACGAGCAGGGGGTTTTGCTTCTCTCCAGCTTCGCCGGGGCCTCGCGCGAGCTCTCCGAGGCGCTGATCGTCAATCCTTACGATACGTCGGCCATGGCGGAGGCGCTGGAGCGGGCCATAACCATGCCGGAGCGGGAGCAGCGCGAGCGCATGCGTCTGATGCGCGAGCTGATCCGCGAGCGGAACGTCTATCGCTGGGCGGCACAGATGCTGATGGACGCGTCGCGCTTGCGGAAGCGCCAGCGCGTCTTGGCCGCGACCCGCTCGCAACCGCGGCTGCGGCTGGCGGCGCGGAGCGCCTGAAGATCGCACTTCAGGATTTGAGCATCGCCGTGACGATTTTCGCCGGGGCGCCCGCCGGCTCGATTTGCTCAAGCCGGCACTGTTTTGGATTTTTGTCGGGCCGAAAGCGGACGAGCGCGGCGCCGTGCCGGAACCGTTGGCCGGTCACCTGATCATATTCGACCTCAACCACGAGCTTCGGATCGAGAGGAACCCATTGACTTGACCGCTCGGTGCTCCAGCGGCTCGGTCCGCCAGGAGCGTCGCCGGTGAAACCGGGGGGCTTCTCCAGCGCCTTCAGCTTTTTGGTCAGCGCCGGACGATCCTTATTGGTGATGGTGGCGGTGAAGCCGACATGATCGAGCTTTCCTTCGGCGTTGTAGAGACCAAGCAGAAGCGACCCGACCTCTTTCGTCCCGGTGCGATAGCGAAATCCGCCGACCACGCAATCCGCGGTGCGCCGCAGCTTTACCTTCAGCATGGCTCGCTCGCCGGGAGAGTAAGGCCCATCTCGCAGCTTGGCGATGACGCCGTCGAGCGCGGCCCCGCCTGCACGAAGCCAGGCCTCGGCCTGGTCGCGGCTGTGCGTATAAGGTGAAAGCTTCAGCCGCGAATGTTTGCCCGCGGCATCGAAAAAAGCTTCGAGATCTGTGCGGCGCTGCGTCAGTGGGGCTTCGATCAGGCTCGTTCCGCGATCGCCGACGAGGATGTCGAACAGAACGAAGATTGCCGGGGTCTCGCTCGATAAGCGTTCGATGCGCGAGGCCGCTGGATGAAGGCGGGCAAGTAGGGCATCGAAGGAAAAAGCGCCGCCGACGGGAACCGCCAGCTCGCCGTCGAGAACGAAGCATTTCTGCGGCAGCTGCCGCAGCAGGGCCACCACGTCCGGGAAATAGCGCGCGAGCGGCTTGCCGGACTTCGCCTGCAGGTCCACCTCATTGCCGGTGCGGAAGGCAAGGCAACGGAAGCCGTCCCATTTCGGCTCGAATTGCCAGTCGTCACCTGTCGGAAGTTCGGCTACGAGCTTCGCCTCCATCGGTAGCGTCCCGGGAGGAACCGGCAGCTCATCGAGGCTGCGCGGAATGCTCATGGCGTTGCGCGCTTTCGAAGCGCGAGGCGAGGGGCAGTGAAGCTTGTGCCTATTTTCCGCGCCGGATCATGTAGCCGACGACGATGCCGACTCCCAAAGCGACGAGCAGCGAGGCCGCAAGATGATCTTTCATCAGCTCTTCGGCGTCGTCGGCGGTGCTGGATGCGAGGTTGCGCGTGCGGTCCCATTGCCGGTTGGCGACCTTACCGAAGGAGGCGGTGATGTCCCGCAAGGAAGATTTGAGGCCGTCAAGCTGGTCCTGAAATTCGTCGAGGTCCAGCCCCTTAAGGTAGCGGCTGGGGCCCGACTCGGACCTCGTCCAATTCATCATCTCGGCCTCCTTGGCTCAAATCGTCTCGCGCAAAAGCCTAGCTGAAACGGCCGCCTGCCGGCATCTGTTCCCTAAAGAATCGCGAGGAGCAAAGCGCCCTATAGAACCATGTTGCGGGCCCGCACGCCCCGCTCGATGGCGGCCCTTGTCAGCCTGTCGATTTCCAGCGCTTCGCTAAGGAGTTCGAGGAAGCGGGTTTCCTCCGCGGTCACCTCCTGATCGGCCGCGGCAACTTCGAGCGCGACCGCATAGGCGGTTTCGTGCAGTTTTTTGGGCAACGCCTTCCGGATGATGTCGAGAATGTTGTGCAGCCCGCCATCGGCGCTGAGGATTTCGCCACAGCCCTGAGCAGTCTCGATCAGCCTCTCCTTGTCGTATTCCGCAAAGACCGGGAGGTGCGAAACGATTTCGCCGATCCGCCCGAACTCGGCGTCGGTCATGGCCCGATCCACGGCCGAGACGGTCACCATCGCGTAGATCAGCGCCTCGTGATGGCTAAGCGGCTTCGCCATACCAGATTTCCCTCCAATTTCGATCGGGCCGGACCGTAGTGAATTGCCGAAAGCCCGGCAAGCGTGGATTGGAGCTGCTCTTCTCAAGGAAAAGTGTGGAGCAAAGCTGGCGCTTTCGGTGAATTTGTGAAAATTGTCGGCCCGACCGCTTCACCGGCAATTGCATGCAAAACCCAACAAAAACGACAAGCAGTGCCCCGCAGGGCGGCGAGCAAACGCCAAAGCTCGAGATCGATTCGCAGCTTCTTGCCTATGCCCATGTGAGCAAGGCATGGCCCTTCGAAGAAGCGAGGAAGGTGCTGAGCCGGCTGAAGCGGATCCCGAAGCCGACCGGCGCCATCATCTTTGAAACCGGCTACGGGCCGAGCGGACTTCCGCATATCGGGACCTTCGGCGAGGTGGTCCGCACCACCTTCGTGCGCCATGCCTTCCGCGTCCTCACCGAGGACAAAATCCCGACGCGGCTCATCTGCTTCTCCGACGACATGGACGGCTTGCGCAAAGTCCCCGACAACATCCCGAATAAGGAGATGGTGGCGGAGCATCTCGGCAAGCCGCTCACCGCGGTGCCGGATCCGTTCGGCGATCATCCGAGCTTCGGCCAGCATAACAATGCGCGGCTGCGCGCCTTTCTCGATACTTTCGGTTTCGAATATGAGTTCTTGTCGGCCACCGAATGCTATCGCAGCGGCCGCTTCGACAAGACGCTGCTGAAGGTGCTCGAACATTACGACGCGATCCGCGACGTCATCCTGCCGACGCTCGGTCCCGACCGGCGCGCGACCTACAGCCCCTTCCTGCCGATCTCGCCGGTCACCGGCCACGTGCTGCAGGTTCCGATCATCGATCGCGACCTCGCCTCCGGCACCATTCTCTATAAGGAACCGGATTCGGGAACGCTTACCCAGCTCTCGGTCACAAGCGGACATTGCAAGCTGCAATGGAAGGCGGATTGGGCCATGCGGTGGGCGGCGCTCGGCGTCGATTACGAAATGGCCGGCAAGGATTTGATCGATTCGGTGCGCCTGTCGGGGCAGATCTGCCGCATTCTCGGCGCGCAACAGCCGGAAGGCTTCATCTACGAACTCTTCCTCGACGAGAGAGGCGAGAAGATCTCGAAATCCCGCGGCAATGGGCTGACGATCGAGGAGTGGCTCTCTTACGCAAGCCCGGAAAGCCTCGGACTTTACATGTATCAAAGCCCGAAAAAGGCGAAGCGGCTCTATTTCGACGTGATCCCGCGCGCCGTGGACGAATATGTCGCGCACCTTGCCGCCTTCCCGAGTGAGGGGCTTGAGGCAAAGCTCGCCGACCCGGTCTGGCACATCCATGCGGGCGAGCCGCCAGAGGCGGAGCTGCCGATCAGCTTTGCGCTCCTTCTCAATCTCGCCTCAGCTTCGAATTCCGAGGAGAAGGAGGTGCTCTGGGGCTTCATCCGCCGCTACGCGCCGGAAGCGACGGCGGAGAAATTTCCCCTGCTCGACCAGCTGGTCGGCTATGCCATTCGCTACTTCCACGATTTCGTAAAGCCGGCGAAGCGTTACCGCGCGCCGACGGAGCAAGAGCGCGCCGCGCTCCTCGATCTCGAAGGGCGCCTCTCCGCTCTGCCGGAGGGAGCGTCAGCCGAACAGATCCAGTCGGAGGTCTATGCCATCGGCAAGGAACACGGCTTTGAGCCGCTACGGGACTGGTTCCTCGCCCTTTATGAGGTGCTGCTTGGCCAGACGCAGGGACCGCGCTTCGGCTCCTTCGTCGAGCTTTACGGCCTGAAGGAGACCCGGGCGCTCATTGGCCGTGCTCTCGCCGGAGAGCTTGCCTAAACGGCCTCAGGGCTTGCAGTTCGGTTGCCAAGTCCACTCCTCCTGCATCCGCGCGTGCGGCTTGCAAGGGGTGTCGGCGGCCGGCGGCGCCTCGACGGGAGCGCCTGGGGGCTTGATGCAATAGACGGCGCCGGTCACCGGATTCACTTCGGCGATGAGGCATTTTTCGGCGGGCGCCGCTTTCGCCGGCTCATCCGCAGCTTTGGCCGGCTCGTCTGCCGCCTCCGCAACCACCGATCCCGCCAGCCAGAGACTGAAGATGAGAGCCAGAAAATGCATATGGCTCCTATACTTCCCTCGGTCGCTCGCTTCCAGGCCTAGATGAAGCCTCTCCTTGCAAAAGGGGGGTCCAAACTACGGCAGAAAATCTGGCTAAGAGCCCGGAACCAAATCGGGCCAAATGCATTTAATGGAAAACGCAGCCGCCGGCAGTGCCCCTCTGCCCTTGCAATCCCCGCGAAAAGGCTGCGTCAGTAGCAGCGTAAAGATGAGCCCGGCTCAGTCAGCCGGGCTTTTTCTTCGACCGCCTATTGGCTGGCCCAGACGATGCGAGCGAGCCACTCCACCCGTTCCACGGGAAACACCAAGTTGGCGTGGGCGGGATTGAAGGAGGCAAGCTCAATCGTCTTGGCCGTGCGGCGAACCAAAACCTTCGCCATCACTTGCCCCTCAATGGTGCGGACGACCACGCGGTCGCCTTTGCGCGGCGCTGAGTTCGGCGAGACGATGAGGATATCCCCGTCCCGGTAAAGCGGCTCCATACTGTCGCCGGTGACTTCGAGCGCATAGGCGTTGCCGTCATCGACGCGAGGAAACCGGATCTGATCCCAGCCCCCTCCCACCGGGAAGCCGCCATCGTCGAAGAAGCCGCCGCCACCAGCTTGCGTGAGGCCGATCAGCGGAATGGGCCGCTGCGACTGACGCGGGATGGCGCTTTGCGAATCGACCAGATCGACGAACTCATCGAGCGTGGCGCCGGTCGCCTTCAGCACCTTGGCGAGGCTTTCGGTGGTCGGCCAACGCGGCCGCCCTTCGGGCGTTACGCGCTTCGAAAGGTTGAAGGCCGTGGCGTCGAGGCCGGCCCTTTTGGCAAGGCCAGAGGCCGAGAGGCGATAGCGCCGCGCCAGCGCGTCGATGGCAGCCCAAACCTTTCCATGGGTGAGCATGGCTGCCTCGGAATGTCCCACAGGAGAAATTATACCTAACACTAGGAATTATGACTTATTCGTTTGTGTTGTCCACTGCTTTGCGGTCGGGCGGCCGCGGCTGATTGCCGTTGGTCGAGGCGGGCGAAGGGGTTGCGGCAAGCGCGGCTTGGCGCGGGGTTGGCGCGCCGTTAGGGTGCCGCTCCAGCATGGCCGAGACCGTCTATAAGATCATGAGCCGGGCTTCCCTCGCCGCGGCTCGAAAAGCCGGCCGCTTCGATGGCTCCGCGGACGATATCCGCGACGGCTTCATCCACCTTTCCGTGGCTTCACAGGTCGCCGGAACGCTGGAGAAGCATTTCCCTGGTGAGGCCGATCTTCTGCTGTTGGCGGTGGAGGCAACGCTCCTCGGCGATCGCCTGAAATGGGAGCCGTCGCGGGGCGGGGAACTCTTCCCGCATCTCTACGCGCCGCTCGAGCTCGAACATGTGCTCTGGATAAAAGAGCTTCCGCTCGGCGAGGACCGACGGCATGAGCTACCGGCGGAGGTGGCGAGTTGAGCGCGATTTTCGATCTTGGCCGGTCTTTCCTGCATGCGCTTGACCCCGAAAGGGCGCATGAGCTTGCGGTGAAGGGCCTGGAGCTCGGCGTTTACCCGCGCTCTTCGCCGGATGACCCGCGCCTCGCCTGCGATGTTCTCGGCTTGCGGTTCCCGAACCCGCTCGGCATGGCGGCGGGGTTCGACAAAAATGCGCGTGTCTTCACGCCGCTGCTCGCGATGGGCTTCGGCTTCGTGGAGGTCGGAACTCTCACGCCGCGCGCGCAAAGCGGCAATCCTTCGCCGCGTATCTTCCGCTCTGGCGCCGACCGGGCGGTGATCAATCGCCTCGGCTTCAACAATGAGGGTCAGGACAGCGCTTTTGCCCGGCTTCAATCAGGAAGGCGCGGCATTGTCGGCGTGAATATCGGCGCGAACCGCGACAGTCCCGACCGCATTGCCGATTACGTGGCCGGTATCGTCCGCATGTGCAGCGTCGCCGATTACCTCACCATCAACATATCCTCGCCGAACACGCCGGGCCTGCGCGATTTGCAATCGCCGGAAGCGCTCGGTGAGTTGCTGGCGCGGGTGCAAGAAGCGCGGCGCGGGGAGGGGAAGGCGCCGCCGCTCCTCGTCAAGCTGTCGCCCGACATTCCCGATGCGGATCTTCCGGACATTGTCGCGGTGATCGAGACACATAGTGTCGACGGCATCATCGTCTCCAACACGACCCTGTCGCGCGAGGGACTAAACGATGCGGCATTCGCCGCGGAGCAAGGCGGCGTTTCCGGAGCGCCGCTCTTTTCCCGCTCGACGAGGATGCTTGCCCGCATCCACCGGCTGACGACAGGGAAGCTTCCGTTGATCGGGGTAGGCGGCATCGATTCAGGCGAAACGGCCGTCGCCAAGATCGAAGCCGGCGCCAGCCTGCTGCAGATCTATACCGGCCTCGTGTTTCAGGGCCCGAGCCTGATCGGTCGCATCAAGCAGTCGCTGCTGAAGGCGATGGCAGAAGCGGGCAGCGAGAGCCTCGCTACGCTTGTTGGGCGCAAGGCCGATGATTGGGCGGAGCGGCCGCTATAATCCCCGAGCCCGGCTTTGGGAGTCCGGCTCAAGCAGCGCAGTGCGCCCGCCACGGCCCACCACCTTCAAGACCCGCGCGATGAACCAGATTGGGAAGACGATGACGGCGCCGAGCAGGAAGTAGCGCATGGCCTTCTCGACCGCCGCAAATCCCATATCGTAGATGCGGGCGATCAGTTCGCGGATGCTTTCGATGATGTCGAAGGGGCTGAAGCCGAGAGCGGCGAGAACGACGCCGACAACCAGGGACAGGATCGCGAGCCGCAAAATGACGAGGCCCGGATTGCCGCCAAAAAAACGTTCCATCACTCAGCTCCCGCTTCGATCAGAGGCTGCCAGCTAGCCAGCAGGCCATAGAGTGAAGGAGAATTGGTGAAGGAGTTGGGCAAGGTCAAGCCACAGAAAAATAAAGCGGAGGCCGGAATTCCGGCCTCGCCGGCGGAAGCCCTGCTGCCGGAGCCGTTCCGAGGCTGGTTTGCGGCGCGCGGTTGGACCCCGAGGCCGCATCAGCTGCGTCTCTTGGAGCTGGCCCGCGAGGGCAAGGACACCTTGCTGATCGCCCCGACCGGCGGCGGCAAGACGCTCGCCGGCTTCCTGCCAAGCCTTGTCGCGCTCACCGAGCACGGGATCCCACCCGATGGGCTGCACACGCTTTATGTCTCGCCGCTGAAGGCGCTGGCTGTCGACGTTGCCCGCAACCTCGCAACTCCCGTTGCCGAGATGGGGCTGCCGATAAAGCTGGAAACGCGCACCGGCGACACGCCCCCTTCGCGCCGCGCGCGCCAGCGGGTCGAGCCGCCGCATATTCTCCTCACGACGCCGGAGCAGATCGCTTTGATGCTTGCTCATGAGCGGGCAAGCGAGCTGTTCGGCAATCTGCGCAATGTCGTCATTGACGAATTGCATGCGCTGTCGGGATCGAAACGCGGCGATTTGCTCGCGCTCGATCTCGCCCGGCTTCGAAGCATCGCGCCGCGCCTGAACGCCATCGGCCTCTCCGCGACCGTGGCGCGGCCGTCGGAGCTTGCCGCCTATCTCGTCGGCCAGGAGGGGCAGGAGCGGACGCGCTTCGCGGAGATCGTCGAAGCGGGAGGCGCGGCCAAAGCCGACATCTCCATCCTTCATTCCGAACAGGATCTGCCCTGGGCGGGGCATTCGGCGCGCTACGCGCTCGGCGAAATCTATGAGGCGATCAAGACGCATCGCCTCTCCCTCATCTTCGTCAACACGCGCTCGCAAGCGGAGATGCTGTTTCATGCGTTGTGGCGCTACAACGATCTGAACCTGCCGATTGCGCTCCATCACGGCTCGCTCGACGTCGCCCAGCGGAGGAAGGTTGAGGCGGCCATGGTCGCCGGCAAATTGCGGGCGGTGGTCTGCACGTCGACGCTCGATCTCGGCATCGACTGGGGCGATGTCGATCTCGTCATCAATGTCGGCGCGCCGAAGGGCGCAAGCCGCCTTGCCCAGCGCATCGGCCGCTCGAACCACCGGCTGGAAGAGCCGAGCAAAGCGCTGCTGGTGCCGGCCAACCGTTTCGAGGTGGTGGAATGTCAGGCGGCGCTCGAAGCGGCGGGCGAGGGCGCGCAAGACACGCCGCCCGCGCGGCCCGGCGCCCTCGACGTTCTCGCCCAGCACATTCTCGGCATGGCTTGCTCGGCGCCCTTCGATCCTGAGGCGTTTTATCGCGAGGTCACGAGCGCGGCGCCCTATCAGGGGTTGACGCGGGAAGGGTTCGACAAGGTCGTGCAATTTGTCGCCACCGGCGGCTACGCGCTCTCCAACTATGACCGCTATGCCAAGCTGAAGCGAAACCCCGATGGCCGCTACCGCGTCTCGCATCCCCGGATTGCGCAGCAATACCGCTTGAATGTCGGCACCATCGTCGAGGCGCCGATGCTGAGGGTACGTCTCGCGCGCGCCAAGGGCGGGGCGCTGAAGCCGTCTTCGGTCCTCGCGGGGGGCCGGGTGCTCGGCGAGGTGGAGGAATGGTTCATCGAGCAGCTGGTCCCGGGCGATAGCTTCGTCTTCGCCGGCCAGGTGCTCCGCTTCGAAGGCTTGCGCGAGAATGACGCCATCGTCACCCGCTCGCATGCCGCCGAGCCAAAGGTGCCGAGCTATGAAGGCGGTAAATTTCCGCTCTCGACCTACCTCGCCGACCGCGTGCGGCGCCTCCTTGCCGATCCCGATCATTGGCGGCAGCTGCCGGAGCAAGTCTCAGACTGGCTGCGCATCCAGGCAGAGGTCTCGATCGTGCCTGACGCCGATGAAATCCTCGTCGAAACCTTTCCGCGCGGAAAGAAGCACTATCTCGTCTGCTATCCCTTCGAGGGGCGGCTCGCGCATCAAAGCCTCGGCATGCTGCTCACCAGACGGCTGGAACGCAGCTATGCTCGCCCGCTCGGCTTTGTCGCCAACGAATATGCGCTGGCGGTATGGGGTCTTTCCGATATGGGGGACATGATCGCCGACGGGCGCCTCGATCTTGCCGCGCTGTTCGATGAAGACATGCTCGGCGACGATCTCGATGCCTGGCTCGCCGAATCCAGCCTGATGAAACGGTCGTTCCGCGTCTGCGCCATCATCTCCGGGCTGATCGAAAGACGGCATCCGGGCCAGGAAAAGACCGGACGCCAGATGACGGTCTCCTCCGACCTCATCTATGACGTGTTACGCGAGCACGAACCGGACCACATTCTGCTGAAGGCCGCCTTCGCCGATGCCGCCACCGGTCTCCTCGATGTCGCCCGGCTCGGGGGCTTTTTGCGGCGCATCCGCGGGAGAATCAGGCATATTCCTCTCGATCGGGTCTCGCCGCTCGCGGTCCCGGCGATGCTGGAAATCGGCCGCGAAAGGATTCCCGGCGAGGCGAGCGAAGACCTGCTGCGGGAGGCGGTCGAGGAGTTGGTAGCGGAGGCGTTGGGGGAAAATGCAATTCCTCACAATACGGCATAGTTCAAACGCCGCCTCTACGCGCCTGACGGAAATCAGCATCGGCGGTCATATTTTCACGCCGCTTTCCCCGGGTGCGCTTTATTGGGAGAGCGAGGCGACGCTGATCGTTGCCGATCTCCATTTCGAGAAGGGCGCGGCCTTCGCGGCGCGCGGCATGCTGCTCCCGCCTTACGACACACGCACGACGCTCCGGCGTCTCGGCGCTCTTATCGCCAATTGCGCGCCGCGGCGGGTGGTGGCACTCGGAGACAGTTTCCATCGCAGCGAATTGGCCGATTGTCATTGACCGTGCCGATCGGGAGGAGCTCTTCGCGCTTCAGCATGGCCGTGAATGGTATTGGGTGCTCGGCAACCACGATCCGGAGCTGCCGGCGAGCATCGGCGGAACGGTGTGCGAGAGCCTCGACATTTGCGGCGTGACGCTGCGTCATGAGCCCTCTGCCCCGGCGGCGACACCGGAAATTGCCGGCCATCTGCACCCTGTCGCGAAGATTGCCTGGCGCGGAGAAGGCATCCGCAGAAAATGCTTCGCAACGGATGGCATTCGCATCGTCATGCCGGCCTTCGGCGCTTACACCGGAGGCTTGAACGTGCTCGACGAGGCGTTCGGCTCTCTCTTCATTGCGCAGCGGCTGAAGGCTTGGATGGCGGGACGCTCGGCCGTCTATCCGCTGCAAGCGAGCATGCTGCTTCCGGACTGAGTGTCCTCACGCCCTGCGGAAGAAGGCCCACGCCAAAAGGCCGCCCGTCACCGCCATCAAGACCGCCATCACGCCGTATAGGAACGGGTGCTCGAAGGCGAGCGTATAGGCAAAGCGCTCGAGGCCGACCTTGTTCACCTGCAGGCTGTTCTGGCTCTCGCTCAACAGCTTGCCGTCCCGAAACAGGAACACCTGCGTCGTGTAGCGTCCCATCGGCACGTTTACGGGGAGTCTGACGCTGCCGCGAAACAGGCTGCGGCCGATGAAAGTGACGCCATTGTCGGACTCCTGAAACAAATGGCTTTCCTTCTTCAGGCGGATCAGCGCGGCGCGATAGAGCGTCTTGCGGTCTCGCCGGTCGTCGGGCCGGTTGAAGTCAATATTGTTAAAGCCGATGCCGAGCTGCTCCAGCGTTTCCTCCGGAGCGACGGCGCGCAAGGAGCGTGAGGCGAGCACCGCGTAGAAGGTCGGCACTTCCGGAAAGGTTTCGGATTTGCTGTTGACCCAGATGCCGGCGACCCGCTCCTTCCGCCACACCACCGCTGATTTGGGCGGCCCGCGCACCACCATGACGACATCGTAGGGGGACTGCGCGGGGGAAGGGGCTCGCGTGAAATCGATGGAGCCGAACAGCACGATCTCGATCCCGGTGAAGTTCGATTGGATCGAGATCTCCCGGGTCGAGACGTCGGACTGCACCGTCTCGCGCTCATCGCTTTGCGCCGCCACGGAGGAGGGCAACAGCGTGAGGAAGAGGACCGCGATGACGGGTGCGAGGTGCCGCATCACGATCCCGCGCTCATCTCGGAGAGGCTGAAGAAATCGTCAGGCGGCAGCACGAGGCCGATCAGGAGGCGCGCTCCGACGGCAAGCACCATCAGAGCGAGAATGAGCCGCAAATGCTCGCCCTTCAATCTTTGCCCGGCCGCGGCCCCATATTGGCCGCCGATCACGCCGCCGACGATGAGGATGGCGGCAAGCAGCGCGTCGAGTGACTGATTGAGGGTGGCATAAAGGATGGTTACGGACGCGGTGACGAAGATGATCTGAAACAGCGACGTGCCGATGCTGATATTGGTCGGCACGCGCAGGAGGTAGATCATGGCCGGCACCACGATGAACCCGCCGCCGACGCCGAGGATCGAAGCGAGGAGCCCGACGACGGCGCCGATGACTAGCGGGGGGATGGCGCTGATATAGAGCCGGGAGCGCGGAAAGCGCATCTTCAGCGGCAGGCCGTGGATCCAAGTATGCTCGCCGGGCCTGCGGCTTACGGCCGGCAGCCCTTTGCGCGTCCGCAAGATGGCCCGGACGCTCTCCGCCAGCATCAGCGACCCGATCACCGTCAGGAAAGTCACGTAGACAAGCGAGATGAAGACGTCCGCATATCCGACTTCGCTCAGGACTCGAACGAGCAGAACACCGGCAAAAGCGCCGACGAGGCCGCCAGCAATGAGGATGGCGCCCATGCGGAGATCGACATTTCCTCTGCGCCATTGCACCAGCGTGCCCGAGACGGAGGAGGCGACGATCTGGTTAGCGCCGGTCGCGACCGCAATGGCAGGGGGAATGCCTGAGAACATCAGAAGCGGGGTCAGCAGGAAGCCGCCGCCGACGCCGAACATGCCGGAGAGAAAGCCCACAGCCGCGCCGAGCCCCAGCATGACCAGGAGGTTCACCGACATCTCGGCGACGGGCAGATAAATCTGGAGCATGGACCCGCAATTCTCGTGCCTCAGCAAGGTGTTCGGAGGCCCCGCCGAAGTCAATATCGGGCGGTCAGAATCGAAGAGAAAGAGCGGGGGACGCCCTCGCGGCGGGCGAAGCGTCTAGTCGCGATGCGGGAACATCGCTTGTCCGACGGCGATCGAGTGGACTTCCGCCGGGATGATCTCCGTGCGCCAGGGCAATTCTTCCGGCGCCTCCGGCGCCGCGGTTGGAACGACCGGGGCGGCGGGCTCGGATCGTGACGAAGGGGGCGTCAAGGCGCTCGGCAGGGCGGGAAGCGCCGGCTGCCCCAGGCCGTTCGGCTGGCTCTTCGATCCCGTCGCCGTTCCCGTCTGGACGGGTGAGGTCGGCGCGGTTGCGGCCGGCGAGAGCAACGGCTCGATATGCGGCTGGAAACGGAAATAGAGGAACGCCGCGCAAAGGACGAGGACGATGGCGGTCCAAATGGCGAGGCTCGGGCGCTTCCGCCGCTGCTCCTGCCCCGAGGCGGCGGCAAGCGCGTTCAATGCCGCCAATGCTCCGGACTCCTGAGTGGCGGCAGCTTCGGCGGCGCGTCGTGCCGCGGCAACGAAATCGTCGATGCAGGGCTTTTCGGAGCCCTCCTCGGCTGTCTCGGTGGCTGCGGTTGGGGAAGCAGTTTCGGTTGACGTCGTCGTGGCGGGGCCAGCGGTATCCCGAGGGCGACGGCCAAGAACGCTTCCAAGGCTTCCATGCTCAAACGAAATAGGCGCACCCTTTGCGCCAACAGACGATTCCGAGTTGGTGTTATCGGCATCCGGAGCCGCAGCGTCGGTTGCGGGCGCTTGGCCGTTGCGATCCAGCTGAGTAACGAGCGCACGCAGCGAATCGTGCACGGCGGCGAGCGTATCGACCATGCGCATGCCGGTCTCGTCGCTCCGGTCCTTCATCGCCACGAGGTCCCGGTGAATGGCGTCGAGGCGCTCGACGGCGGCGGCGTCGCCTCCCTCGCGGGCTAGCAGCTGCGCCGCTTCCTTGGCGGCTTCGCGGGCTGCCTCGGCGAGATGCGCGGGGGTGCCCTCGAAAAGTTGCAAAAGGCTCTGCAGCTCGCCTTCGACCAAGCCGATGCGGGACATATGGCCTTCGAGCCGGGCCACCTGCTCTTCAATGCCGGAAATCTGGCCTTCCAGGTGCTTCAGCGTCTCAAGACGCGGGCTCTGCTCGAGCGCCGCATCGAAGCGATGGGCCAGCTCCCGCATGCGCCGGTCGAGGGATTCGATGGCAACGATGGGGATGGCCTCGCTGATGGAGCGTTCGAGGCGGCTCGCGACCTCGCCGAGGCGCCGGTCGAGCTCGGCGCCGCCGATCGGCGGGTCGGCCGCCTCCGGCATCGGACTGATCTGCTGCTTCGCCCGCTCGGCGAAGAGGGGCGGAAAGTCGAATGCGCCGGCATTCTCCTGAGGTGGCGAAGGGCGAACGCGAACGGTGCCGCCATTTTCCTTGGCGGCCCGGTCAAAGCCCGATTCAGAACTCTCCAATCCGCCGGCGGCAGGTTTTGGCTCTTTTGGCTGTCCGAGCCGGTCGGCGAGCGAGGAAAGCTGCCGGCGAAGCCGCTCCAAAGTGTCGGATTCTTCGGGCGATGTTGCCGCCGCAAGGGTGTCGGCCCGTTCTGAGTAATGGCCGAGGCGGCCCTGCAGCTCTTCGATGGTCTCGCCATAGCGGCGTTCGACGAGCTCGACACGATCGACGAGACGGCGGAGGAGCCGTTCGATCGGCTCCTGATCCGCGCGGGCGGCGGAGTATGATGCCCCATGCCCACTAATGTCCTCGCGGCCTGTCGGCCGCCGCATTGCTTCCGCAGCCATGCTGTTCCCCCGGCGAAGGCGTCGGCACAGCCGCCCGTGGGAATGCCCTCGAGGGTGGAGGTGACGCGCGACCGAAACTCATTCCACCCTCTCAAAGTGCGGTAAAAATCGCGTTAAACGATGAGTCTTTCTGAGACGGCAGCGGGAGATCGGAGGCGCGAAACATGAATGGATTCCTGCAAGGCAGCCATCAGCTCCGCATCAAGACGCGCGGCAAGGGCTTCGTCGAGATCACCGACGAGTTGCGCCGCTGGCTCGACGCGATTTCGGCCGCCGAGGGCGTTCTGACGGTTTTCGTCTGCCACACCTCTGCCTCGCTCACGATCCAGGAGAACGCCGATCCGAATGTCCGCCGCGATCTATTGGATGCGTTCGAGATCCTGGCCCCAGGAGACCGGCGCTATCATCATTCCGAGGAAGGGCCCGACGACATGCCGAGCCATATCAAGGCGATGCTGACCGATGTCAGCCTGTCCATTCCAGTCGTGGACGGGAACATGGTGCTTGGCACCTGGCAGGGCGTCTATCTCATCGAGCACCGCGACGCGCCGCATGAGCGCCGCATCGCGCTGAGTTTTCTCGGGCGGGGCCGCTGAGCGCTATCGAGTGGCGAAGCGGTTGGTGGCGCTCACCAGCTCATGCACGATGCCGGTTTCGGTCATCGCGTGGCCCGCGTCGGGAACGATGCAGAGATCCGCTTCCGGCCAGGCGGCGGCGAGGTCGAAGGCGGTCTTTACCGGGGTGACGACGTCGTAGCGGCCATGCACGATCACGCCGGGGATGGACTTTAGGCGGTCCGCGGAGCGGATCAGCTGATCGTCGGCGTCGAAGAAACCGCCATGCTTGAAATAGTGGCACTCGATGCGGCCGAAGGCGAGCGCGTAGGCGTCCTCGGAAAATCGCCGGACGCGGTCGGCATCCGGCAGTAGCGAGAGCGTCTTACCTTCCCAGGCGCTCCAGGCGCGCGCCGCTTCGAGCTGCACGCGCTGATCGGGATCGGTGAGGCGGCGGTGATAAGCTGAGATCATGTCACCCCGCTCTTCGAGGGGGATGGGGCGGAGGAATTCCTCGAAGGCCTCTGGATAAATCCAGCTGCAGCCTTCTTGGTAGAACCATTCAAGCTCGGCGCGGCGAAGCGTGAAGATGCCGCGCAAGATCAGATCCGTCACTCGCTCCGGATGCGTCTCAGCGTAGGCGAGGGCAAGCGTGGAACCCCACGACCCGCCGAACACTTGCCAACGCTCGATCCCCAGATGCTCGCGCAAGGACTCGATATCCTCGACGAGATGCCAGGTGGTGTTCTCGTCGAGCGACGCATGTGGCGTCGATCGCCCGCAGCCGCGCTGATCGAACAAGACAATACGGTAGCGCTCAGGATCGTGATAGCGGCGCATCATCGGGTTCGATCCGCCGCCCGGGCCGCCATGCAGCAAGACGGCAGGCTTGCCGAAGGGGTTGCCGCATTCCTCGAAATAGAGGTCGTGCAAATCGGAGACTTGCAGCCGGCCCATCCGATAGGGGGACGCGTCCGGAAAAAGCGACAGGCGCGGCGCCCGGGGATGAAAATCTCTCATCGAAGTTGCTCTTGCATCAAGCGCGAGTCGAAAGTCTCATTCGGCCTCGCGCGCGCGAAGCTGCGGCCGATCATAAAGGGCTTCACCGCTCGGATCGCGCAATTCGGCAAAATCGGCTGCCTCCTGCGGCGTCGGCTTCGAACCGAGCTGACTGGCGATCAGGCCGGCGATGATTGCGAACAATGCGGCGAGGAGCGCCGCCGTCGCCGACGCGGCGATATCGCCCGAACCGAGAGTGGCCCCAAACAACAGGCCGATCATCATGCTGCCAAAGCCGACGGCGAGCGCCGCCATGGCGCCGCCGCCTGTACATCCCTTCCACCAGATGGCGAGGAATAGGACCGGGAAGAAAGTTGCGGCGACAAGAGCGAAGGCGGTCATCGCAATATGCAGAACGTCGATGCTCGCGATGGAAAGGAACACGGCGGCGCCAAGCGCCGTCGCGACGATCGCGGCCCAGACAGCGACCAGGCGCGGAAGCATATTGCGGTCGGGGTCGAAAACACCGCCGATATCTTCGGCGAGGCTGCCGGCAAGCGCGAAGAGATGGGACGATGCCGCGGCGAGGGCAAGCGCAAGGCCGGCCACGGCAATGAGGATGGTGCAGATGAAGGGAAGCTGCGCCGCAAAGGGGAGGATGAAGGGCACGCCGTCGCGCGCAAAAAACAGCTCCTTGCCGGCAATGGCGCCGTCCGCATTCAAATCATTGGCGACGATGACGCCGTAATTGCGCAACTCATCGAGCCAAGCTGGCATGGTTCCGGCAGCGGAGGATTGCGCAAAATCCTGCAGCACGAGCAGCTTCGCGAACACCGCGAGCGCAGGCGCGCTCGCGACAAACAAGGCAACAAGGAGCACCGCCCAAGCAACCGATCGGCGCTGATCGGGAATGGATGGTGTCGTCCCGCTCCGCACCAGCAGGCTCGGCATCGCCGCGGTGCCGAGCACGAGGCAAAGGACGACGGCGATGAAGGAAAACTCCTTCAGGGCGCCGAAGGCCTGCAGGAAAGGCTTTTGGTTCGGCTGCGGAAGTTCCGACGGCAGCGCTGCGGCCGGAATGTCGGCGGATATTGGACCTCCGCCGATGACGATCTCCGACCGCTGCAGAGGGACGAAGGCCTCTCCGTAGGTGAGCTGCGGCAGCGGCAAACTGGTCACGAGCACGGAAACGATGAGGAGGGGTGCCGCAAAAGCGACGCCGGCGACCACGAATTGGGCGGTCGACGTCCAGGTCACGGACCGCATTCCTCCGGCCAAGACGATGAGAGAGAGGAGGACGGTGATGCCGAGCACGGCGAGGCCCGCCGGAATCGGGATCAGGAATGTGGTGACGAAAACGGCGATTTTTATCTCCGCCGCGAGCAGTAGCGTCAGCGGCGGCAACTGCAACAGGCTCGCGGTCAGGCGCACTTGCCGCGAGCGGAAGCGCATGCCGAGGAACGAGGGGATGGTATAGGCGCCTGCCTTCCGCAGAAACGGCACGAACAGCACGATGGAGGCGAGAAGGCCCGCCGTCCAACCGAGCCCGATCGGCAGCGCGTCATATCCGACGAGGAACAGGGCGCCGGAATAAGCGAAGAAGCCGGTGCCGCCGATGACGATCGCGGCCAACACGGCGCCGTTGAAGAATGCGGGAACGCGCCGGCGGCAGGTAAAGAATTCTCGAATATCGACGCTGCGTGTCGCGAGCGCGATGGAGAGATAGAAGAGGAGCGGGATGGCGATCATGGCCTCGGCGAGGGTTTCGCGCGACCAGCCGAGTTGCTCGAACACGGCGAGCGTGATCACCAGCGATATGAAGGCGCTCGCGACGATGCCGTGATGCGCCGCCAGATGCGGATTGGTCGATTGCCGAAGCGAGGAGGGAAGCAAGGGCCTACACCTCGTCGCTTTCGATGAAAGCAATGTCCGCGCGATTTTGCAGGCTTGTCACCCAGAATCCGGCAGCGACGAAGCCGATCAAAAGGCCCTGAGCCAGAAGATAGAAGCCGAGCGGAAAACCGAGAAGACTGATTTGATCGAGCGCCGTCGCGTTTTGCACCACGGCGCTGATCGTGCCCAAGACGACGGCAAGGGTGAGGACGGCAATGGACGTCGTGCGCAACCGGTACCGACCTTGCGCAGACCGTTCCGACACCCACCCCTCCTCGATTACCCCCCCGACATGGCACTCGGGGCGCCGCCAAGCGTTCCATGCAGTATCAGCCGGGGGCTCGCTTGCAAACCCGGGAAGCGATTATGGTGTTCTTCGGTTAGGATCGGTCCCTGCGATCCACCGGCGAACAGCGCGTCCGTTAGGAGGGAGTCATGCTCAAGGAGTTCAAGGAATTTGCGCTGCGAGGCAATGTGGTCGACATGGCCGTCGGCATCATCATCGGTGCCGCCTTCTCGATTATCGTCAAATCGCTTGTCGACGACATCATCATGCCGCCGATCGGGGTCGTTACCGGCGGCGTCGATTTCAGCAACATTTTCTTCGCGCTCGACGGGAAGGACTACGCCTCGCTCGCCCTTGCGCGCCAGGCGGGTGCGCCAACCCTGAATCTCGGCGTCTTCGTCAACAACGTGATCAGCTTTTTGATCGTGGCCTTCGTGCTGTTCATGGCCATCAAGGGCATGAACCGGCTGCGCCGGAAGCAGGAAGAGGTGCCGCAGACAGAGCCGCCTCCCTCCAAAGAGGTGCAACTCCTCGAGCAAATCCGGGATGCGCTGGTGAAAGGCAAATAGTCCGGTTCCGCGCGGCTGATTGGAAAGTCTTTCTCCTGAGCGGGTGCGAGGGGCGTTATCGATTGCGTCTGGGTGCCAATTTGGAAAATATTACTCCTATCTTTACCGCTTAGGAATGAATTTGCGGCTTTTCGAGTTATATTACTTTTTTGCAGAATGATATTCCATTATCTTCGGTTTGCGGCGGAACATCATCGGGACAAGAAATGGCTGAAAACGGCGCTAGCACCGACGTCATTATTATTGGAGCGGGCCCTGTTGGGTTGTTCGCGGTGTTTCAGCTCGGCTTGGCCGGCCTGAAAGCGCACCTTGTCGACATTCTGGATAAGCCGGGCGGCCAATGCGCCGAGCTTTATCCCGAGAAGCCGATCTATGACATTCCCGGCGTTCCGGTCTGCACCGGGCAGGAGCTCACCGACCGTTTGCTCGAGCAGATCAGCCCCTTCGAGCCCGTATTCCATTTCGGCGAAATGGGCGCTGCGCTTGATAGGACGGCTGACGGCCGTTGGCGCCTCACGACGGACACGGGCACGGTTCTCGACGCGCCGGTGCTCATTGTTGCCGCCGGCGGCGGCAGCTTCGTGCCGAAGCGTCCTCCAATCCCCGGCATCGAGGCGTATGAGGAAACCGGCGCCGTCATCTATTCGGTGCGGCGTATGGAAACCCTTCGCGGCAAGGATCTCATCATTGCCGGTGGCGGCGATTCGGCGCTCGATTGGACCGTCAATCTCGCGCCGCTCGCGAAGTCACTGACGCTCGTGCATCGCCGGGACGAATTCCGCGCCGCTCCGGACACGGTGCGCAAGATGCGGGATCTTGAGGCACAGGGCCTCGTCCGCTTCGAGCTCGGCCAGCCGGCGGGGCTCAAAGGCAATAGCGGTAATTTGGAAGCCGTCGTGCTGAAACGCGCCGATGGGTCGCTCGTCGATCTACCTGGCGAGGCACTGCTGCCCTTCTTCGGGCTGACCATGAAGCTCGGGCCGATCGCCAATTTCGGGCTCAATCTGCATGAGAATCTGATCCCGGTGGACACCGAGAAATTCGAGACGAGCACCAACGCCATCTTTGCCATCGGCGACATCAACACTTATCCGGGCAAGCTTAAGCTGATCCTGTCGGGCTTCCATGAGGCGGCGCTGATGGCGCAAGCCGCGCATGCCTATGTGCATCCCGGCAAGAAGCTGCGTTTCCAATACACGACGTCCTCTTCCGAGCTGCAACGTCTGTTGAAGGTGGCCTAACGCCATGTTCGTTCTGGTGCGCATGCCCGACGGAAGCAGCCATCGCCTCGAGGCGCTGGAAGGCTGGCGGGTGATGGAAGTGATCCGCGATTGGGGCTTGCCGATCAAAGGCGAGTGCGGCGGCGCTTGCGCTTGCGCAACCTGCCATGTCTGGGTGGGTGAGGAGTGGGTGTCGAAGCTGCCGGCGGCGAGCTCCGAGGAGCTCGAAATGCTGGACGGCGCCTTCCATGTCGATGAGCGATCGCGCCTCTGCTGCCAGATCATCATGGCGCCGGAGCTCGACGGACTGACCCTCGAGCTTGCGCCGGAGAGCATCACCGAATCCGCGCCCGCGCGCGCCGCTATGGGAAGTTAGCGATGCGGACCTTTCCGATCTTTGTCAGCATGGACCGTAAGCCGCCGCTGGTTGTCGGCGGGGGCGAGCTTGCGGCCATCAAAGTCCGCCTCCTCCTGAAGCGCGCTCCCATCGTGGGCGTCGCCGCGGACCGGGTCGTGGCGGAACTGGAGGAATTCCTGCGCGACGGCCGCATCGCTCTCATCGAGCCGCGGCCTGGCGTCGATCAAGTGCGCGGACGGCCGCTCGTCGTGGCCGCGACCGGCGAGGACGAGGAGGATCGCCGCATCGCGGCGATCGCCCGGGCGCTCGGCGTTCCCGTCAACGTTCCGGATCGTCCGGAGCTCTGTAGCTTCGTGATGCCGGCGATCGTCGATCGCGGCGAGGTCACGGTGGCGATCGGCACGGAGGGCGTTTCGCCCGTCCTCGCGCAACGGCTGCGCGCTTGGCTGGAGCGCGAGCTGCATCCGAAGCTCGATAATCTTGCAAGGCTCGCTGGCGAATTCCGCGAGGCCGTGGCGAACACGCTGCCGGCGGGACGCGCACGCCGCAAATTCTGGGAGGGCGTCTTTGACGGCGAGGTTTCCGAGGCGGCTCTTGCCGGCGACGAGGTGAAGGCGAGGCAGCTGATTGGGGCGGCGATCGATGAGGCCGCCGCGGCCGGGCCGGCCAAAGGCCGGGTGCTGCTCGTCGGCGGCGGCCCTGGCGATCCCGACCTCTTGACCCTGAAGGCGGTTGCCGCGCTGAAATCGGCTGACGTCATTCTCTATGACCGCCTCGTCGGCAAGGACGTGCTGAATCACGCCCGCCGCGAGGTGGAGCTGATTCCCGTCGGCAAATCGAAGGGCGATCACAGCGTTCCGCAAGCCGAGATCGAAGGGCTGATGGTCGAGCGCGCGCTCGCCGGGCAGACGGTCGTGCGGCTGAAGGGCGGCGATCCGCTGGTCTTCGGCCGGGCAGGGGAGGAAATCGCCGCGCTCCGCAAAGCCGGCATCGATTTCGAGATCGTTCCGGGCATCACGGCGTCGCTTGCCGCCGCCGCCAGCCTAAAAATGCCGCTGACCGACCGTCACCGCTCGCACAGCGTCACCTTCATTTCGGGGCATGAGGCCGAGGGCGATGAGCCCGATTTCGCGCATCTCGACTTCAGCTCGCTGAAGCCCGGAGAGAATACGCTCGTCGTCTATATGGGCGTCAGCACCGCCGGGCTCGTGGCAAAGCGCTTGCTCGACGCCGGGTGGGGGGGCGACTGCCCGGTGGTCGCGGTCGAGAATGCAAGCCGCGCGGACGAGCGCCGCCTCCTGACGAGCTTCGCCGATCTCGCGGTCGCTCCCGAGCGCCTCGGACTGAACAGCCCGGCCATTCTGATCTTTGGCGAGGTCGCGGGTTTCGCCGATGCCGACGCCGTTGAAGACATCCTTGCGATGCCGGAGGTGAGGCGTGCTTATGCCTAGCGTCATCACCGCCAATCGCCTGACCGATGGCCTCGTCGTCTATCTCGCCGCGGGCGGCGAATGGGTCGAGGAGATAGCCGGAGCGGGCGTCGCCAACTCCGAGGAAGAGACGAAGGCGCTTGAGAGCGTCGCGTCGAAGGCCGTCGCCGACCGTAAGGTCGTGGCCGTCTATCCCATGGACGTCGCAATCAATGACGGCGTTCCCGTTCCCCTTTCCGTGCGCGAGCGCATCCGCGCCGCCCATCGCACGACATTGACGAAGGATTGGTACGATGTACCGCTATGACGAATTCGACCACGCCTTCGTGCATGAACGCGTGGATCAGTTTCGCGAACAGGTCGGGCGGCGGCTTGCCGGCAAGTTGACGGAGGACGAATTCCGTCCGCTCAGACTCCGCAACGGGCTCTATCTGCAGCTGCATGCCTATATGCTGCGCATCGCCATCCCCTATGGCGTTCTCTCGCCGAAGCAATTGCGCCAGCTTGCCATGATCGGCAGACGCTGGGATCGCGGCTACGGGCATTTCACCACGCGCCAGAACCTGCAATTTCACTGGATCAAGCTCGTCGATGTGCCGGAGATCCT
The DNA here is from genome assembly GCA_963786425.1 of uncultured Alphaproteobacteria bacterium. GTDB lineage: Bacteria > Pseudomonadota > Alphaproteobacteria > Rhizobiales > Methyloligellaceae > Methyloceanibacter. Next base: position 327,011 of record CAWAZB010000005.1, read on the forward strand.
GAAGGCGCTTGCCGATGTCGAGATGCATTGCATTCAGACAAGCGGGAATTGCGTGCGCAACGTCACCGCCGATCCTTTTGCCGGCGCCGCGCATGACGAGCTCGAAGACCCGCGGGTCTGGTGCGAGATCTTGCGGCAATGGTCGACGCTGCATCCGGAGTTCAGCTGGCTGCCGCGGAAATTCAAAATCGCCGTGTCTGGCGCGGCCGAGGATCGTGCCGCCATCGCCTTCCACGACATCGGCCTTCGCATCATCAAAGGACCGAATGGCCGCAACGGCTTTCGCGTGTTCGTCGGCGGCGGCATGGGACGCACGCCCTATGTCGGCCTCGAGATCAGGCCTTTCCTTGAGAAGGAGCACCTCCTCTCCTACATCGAGTCGATCTTGCGCGTGTACAACCTCTATGGCCGGCGCGACAATCTGAACAAGGCGCGCATCAAGATCCTCGTCAATCATCTCGGCATCGACAAATTCCGCGAGGCGGTCGAGGCAGATTGGGAAGCGACGCGCAAAGATGCGGTCGATCTGCCAGCGGCAGAATATGCGCGCATCAATGCCTATTTCGCCCCGCCAAATCTGACGCCTCGGCCCATCACCGACGAGAGCGTCGAGCAGCGGCGCCGGTCAGATCCGGCATTTGCCGATTGGCTCCGGCATAATGTGAAGCAGCATCGGGTTCCCGGCTACGGAATCGTCGTCATCTCCTTGAAGGAGCCGGGACAAACGCCCGGCGATGCGAACTCGGATGCGATGGATTTCATGGCCGATCTTGCCGAGCGCTACAGCCTCGGCGAGGCGCGTGTGACCTATACGCAGAACATCGTCCTTCCGCATGTCGCGCGGTCGGACCTGCCGAAGCTCTACGACGCGCTGGTCGGCGCGGAGCTTGCCACCGCCAATGCCGACCTGATCGGCGACATGATCTGCTGCCCGGGGCTCGATTATTGCAATCTCGCCAACGCCCGTTCGATCCCGATCGCCAAGGAGATCGCCAAGCGCTTCGAGGATTTGAAGCGGCAAGAGGATATCGGGCCGCTGCGGCTCAACATGTCCGGCTGCATCAATGCCTGCGGGCATCACCATTCCGGCAATATCGGCATTCTCGGCGTCGACAAGAAAGGCACCGAGCTTTACCAGATCACGCTCGGCGGCAACCCGAAGGACGGCGCCTCGATCGGCACCATCATCGGCCCCGGCTTCCGCGCGGAAGCCGTGCCGGATGTGATCGACACGATCGTCTCCACCTATCTGAAAAACCGCGAAGGCGAGGAAGATTTTCTCGCCACCTGGCGGCGGATCGGCCCCGCGCCATTCAAGGAGGCACTCTATGGCGCTGCTTGATCTTGCCTCCGGAAAGCTGGTGCCTTCCAGCGGCGAGCCGGGTGTCGTGCTCGAGCCGACCGCGGATGCGGCGACGTTAGCCGAGGCCGCGGCGAATGGCGGCGTCATTGCCATCCGCTTTCCCGGCTTTGGCGATGGCCGCGGCCATTCACTCGCAGTGCTGCTCCGAGAGCGGCACGGCTTCAAGGGCGAGCTTCGGGCGGTCGGCTATCTCATTCCCGACGTCGCCCCATATCTTCTTCGCTCCGGGTTCGACACCGCCGAGATCACCGATGCCAATGATGTCGAGACCTGGTCTGGCGCGCTGACCCGCATCCGTCATCTCTATCAGCCCGGCTTCCGCAACCCGCAGCTGATGCGGCGCGACGTGACGAAGCGGAAGGCTGAGGAGCTGAACGCGAAGCTCGAACGCATGGAGTCGCTACCAGAGCGCATCGCCGAGCTTCGGCGTGCCATCGAGGGCCGCATTGCTTTTTCAACGAGCCTTGGCCTCGAAGATCAGGCGATCCTCAACGCGATCGCCGAAGTGGACGCCGATATCGACATCTTCACGCTCGATACGGGACGGCTGTTCCCCGAGGTGCTCGACACCGTCGAGCTGTCGGAACTCCGCTACGGTTTGCGCATCAGGCTGGTGACGCCGGAAGCGAAGGACGTCGACGCCCTCGTCGCGCGCGACGGCGTGTTCGGCTTCCGTCAATCGGTCGACAACCGGAAGTCCTGCTGCGAAATCCGCAAAGTGCGGCCGCTCAATCGCGAGCTGGACGGCGCCGGCGGTTGGATTAGCGGCCTTCGCCGCGAGCATTCGGATGCGCGAGCGGAAGTCCCGCTGGCGGCGTTCGACGAAGAGCGGGGCCTGATCAAGGTCAATCCGGTCGCCGATTGGTCGACGCAACAGCTGACCGCTTACATCGCCAAGCACAACATTCCGGTCAATCCGCTGCATGCGCGGGGTTTTGTATCGATCGGCTGCGCGCCTTGCACGCGCGCCATTCAAGCCGGAGAGCATCCGCGCGCCGGACGCTGGTGGTGGGAAAACGAAGAGAAGAAGGAATGCGGGCTGCATCTCAACCCGCGCCGGGAAGGGAAGGCCGCATGACCGCGCTGACATCGCATTTGAAGCTGCTCGAAGCCGAGAGCATCCACATCCTCCGCGAGGCGGCGGCGCAGTTCCGCAATCCGGTGCTGCTCTATTCGATCGGCAAGGATTCGACCGTACTGCTGCACCTGGCTCGCAAGGCGTTCTGGCCGGCGAAGCTGCCTTTTCCACTGTTGCACATCGACACCACCTGGAAGTTCAGGGAAATGATCGAGTTCCGGGACAGGACGGCGAAGGAGCTCGGTCTTGAGCTGATCGTGCATACGAACCATGACGGCCTCGCGCGCGGCATCAACCCCTTCGATCATCCGCCCTCCATCTACACCGACATCATGAAGACGCAGGCGCTGAAGGCCGCGCTCGATGTCGGCGGGTTCGATGCGGCGTTCGGCGGCGCGCGCCGCGACGAAGAGGCCTCGCGTGCCAAGGAGCGGGTGTTTTCCTTCCGCGCTCCGGGTCATCGCTGGGAGCCGCGGCTGCAGCGCCCGGAGATGTGGACCTTGCTGAACGGGCGACTCGGCAAGGGCGAAACGGTGCGTGTCTTCCCGCTGTCGAATTGGACCGAAGGCGATGTCTGGCGCTACATCGCGCTCGAGAAGCTTGACGTGGTGCCGCTTTATTTTGCCGCGGATCGCCCTGTGGTTGAGCGCGATGGGCAGTTGCTCATGGTCGATGACGACCGCATGCGGTTTCTCCCCGGCGAGACGCCGCAATCGAGAAAGATCCGCTTCCGCACGCTTGGCTGCTGGCCGCTGACCGCGGCGGTCGAATCCGATGCCGACGATCTCGATTCCATCGTGACCGAGGTTCTGGCCGCTAAATATTCCGAGAGGGCAGGCCGGCTCATCGACCACGACCAGGCCGGGGCGATGGAAATGAAGAAACGCGAAGGATATTTCTGATGCATGTCGCTGCGCTGAAAGAAGACTTGGTGCCTTCGCCGGCTGAGGCCGCGAAGGGCGGCGCCATGCTCAAGCTTTTGACCTGCGGATCGGTGGACGATGGAAAATCCACCCTGATCGGCAGGCTGTTGTGGGATTCCGCAGGCGTTGCCGAGGATCAGCGGACGGCCATCATGCAGGCCTCGCAGGGCCGTCCCCTGAACGGGGAGAAGATCGATTTCAGCTTGCTGCTCGACGGATTGCAGGCTGAGCGCGAGCAGGGCATCACCATCGACATTGCCTGGCGTTATTTCGAAACGCCGGGGCGCCGCTTCATCATCATCGATGCGCCCGGTCACGAGCAATATACCCGCAACATGGCGACGGGCGCGTCGCATGCCGACGTTGCCATCCTGCTCGTGGATGCCCGTCACGGCGCCAAGCGCCAGACACGCCGGCATGCCGCCATCTGCAATCTGGTCGGCATCAAGAAGATCGTGCTCGCCGTCAACAAGATGGACCTCGTCGATTGGTCCGAGCAGCGCTTCCGCGAGATCGAGGCGGACTTTTTGACTATGGCCGCCGGATTCAATTTCTCGCAAGTCGCGGCGATTCCGGTTGGAGCCCTGACCGGCGACAATGTCGCGTGGCGGTCCCCGAACATGTCTTGGTATCGGGGGCCCTCCTTGCTCGAGCATCTCGACAGCCTCAGCGTTGCGAATGAGGCGGCTGACGCGCCCTTCCGTATGCCGGTGCAGCTCGTGCTGCGAGCGGCCGACTTTCGGGGCTATGCCGGCACGGTGGCCGGCGGGACGGTTCGACCCGGTGACCGCATCGTCGATGCAAGAAGCGGTCTCGGCGCCACGGTGCGCCGTATCTCCACCATGGATGGAGATTTGCCTGTCGCCCGTAAAGGCGACGCCGTCGCAATCGAGCTCGATACCGAGCTCGACATTTCTCGCGGAGCGGTGCTGTCGGAAGTCGTTCGGCGCCCGGTCAACGCCGATGTCATCGAGGCGCGGCTCGTCTGGCTGTCGGAGACGCCCTTCGATCCGGAAGCCGGCTATCTCCTCCGCACTGCAACCGACCTTACGCCGGTGACGAGCGTGAGCATCTCGGCGCTAGTCGATTTCGAGACGCTGGCGACGAGCCCCGCCCATAGCTGCGGCACCAACGACATCGCCGATTGCCGCATTCTGCTCGGCAGGCCGGCGGCGCTCGATCTCTTCGCCGACCTGCCCGCGACTGGCGGCTTCGTGCTCGTCGATGCGGTGAATGGCGCGACCGTCGCCGGCGGCGTCATCACTTGGGCACAGGCCGGTGCCGCCAGCACCGGCGACAATGTCTTCGTCCTCACCCGTGAGCTTCTCGCCCGCGGTCTTTGCGCCGATCTCGGCGGTTCTCCCGCCGACAATTCCGAGTTCCATCGACGTGCGCAGGAGACGGCGATCTTACTCCGCTCCGCGGGGATCCCGGTCCTTGTCGAAATCTAAGGTAAGGGGCCGGACAGCGCCTCGCACCCACTGCCGATGAATGGTGCCGCCGAGTAGGATTGAACTACTGACCCCGTCATTACCAATGACGTGCTCTACCACTGAGCTACGGCGGCATATCGGCCTGAAAGAGGGCTGGCTAAGGTGGTAATATAACGCGCGCCTCAAGCCGGCGCGACCCTGGCACAGTGAAACGGTTGCCGCAAGGGCAGCCGCCGTCCGAAACCCGAGCCGAGCGAGCATGGCGGAAGAGGATAGCAAGCGGAACGCCGGCGCGCCGCCAGCATGGACCGGCAGGCGGAAAAGGCCGAAGCGCTTCGGGCCAACCTCCGCAAGCGCAAAGCGCAGGCGCGCGAGAGGGAGGCGTCCGAATTTCGCCCCGAGAAGCCGCCGCGGCCGGACTCTTAGCCTCGGCGGCATGGGTATGCCGTGCTTGCGGCCCAGGATGGGGCGGGGCAAAATGGAATGTTGGCCCTGCGAGAGGGATCCTGGAACCGTTGTTCCGTTTCCGGGTTGTCGCGGTGGTGTACGGGGCTGGGGTGAGATCGCTTTTCTGCATAACGGTTTCGCGCCAAGAACGAGCGGGGTAGTGCCATGGACCGCATTCGCATCTTAGGCGGCGAGCGTCTTTACGGAACAATTCCCATCAGCGGGGCCAAGAACGCGGCGTTGCCGCTGATGATCGCGAGCTTGCTGACCCGCGAGACCCTTACCTTGCGCAATGTCCCGACCCTCGCGGACGTCACGCTGCTCGCCCGCATCCTCGGCAATCACGGCGTCGACCTCATGGTCGTCGGCAAGAAGATCGGGCAGCGGACGAGCGACGGCCAGACCTATAAGCTTTCGGCCTCCGACATCGTCGACACGACTGCCCCTTATGAGCTGGTCTCGCGCATGCGCGCGAGCTTCTGGATCCTCGGGCCGCTGCTTGCCCGGCTCGGCGAGGCCAAGGTTTCCCTTCCCGGCGGCTGCGCCATCGGAACGCGGCCCGTGGATCTGCACCTGGAGGCCCTGAAGGCGCTCGGCGCCGAAATCGAGCTCGAGGGCGGCTATGTCGTCGCCAAGGCCAAGAAGGGCCTACGCGGGACGCGCATTTCCTTTCCGAAGGTGTCCGTCGGCGCCACGCACAACATTCTGATGGCCGCGGTTCGCGCCAAGGGCGAGACCGTGATCGAGAATGCGGCGCGGGAGCCAGAGGTAATGGATCTCGCCACCTGCCTCACCAAGATGGGAGCGAAGATCGAAGGCATCGGCACTTCGACCTTGGTCATCGAAGGCGTGCCGGACCTGCATGGGGCGGAGCACACCGTCCTTGCCGACCGCATCGAAACGGGCACCTATGCGATGGCGGCCGCCATTACTGGCGGCGAGGTTCTGCTGGAAGGCGCCCGCGCGGATCTCCTGCATGAGGCCATCGCCACCTTGCGCTTGAGCGGCGTAAAGATCGAGGAAACCGCTACGGGCTTGAAAGTCTCCCGAAACGGCCATGGCCTCGATCCGGTTACGGTAGACACCGCGCCCTTCCCGGGCTTTCCCACCGATCTGCAGGCGCAGCTGATGGCTCTGATGTGCCTTGCGAAGGGCACCTCGACCCTCAGAGAGACGATCTTCGAGAACCGCTTCATGCATGTGCAGGAATTGGCCCGGCTTGGCGCCCGCATCGAGCTGAAGGGCGATACGGCAATGGTGACGGGGGTCGACGGCCTCCGCGGCGCACAGGTTATGGCGACCGATCTCAGGGCGTCTGTGTCTCTCGTGATTGCCGGTCTTGCCGCGCAAGGCGAGACCGTGATCGGCCGCGTCTACCATCTCGACCGCGGTTTCGAGCGGATCGAGGAAAAACTCCGGCAATGCGGTGCCCATATCGAGCGTTTGTCGAGTTAGTGGATTTTTCCACGGTTTCCACGCCATCGTCCGGCTGCTACGTCTCAGTGCCGGCCGGTGTTAGTACGCCGTCACTCCAATTTTGAAGTCACAAGGTATGCCGCAAATGGCCACGACGCCTCTGAAACTCGTTGCGCTCGACGATGAAGATCTCGACGTGATTTCGTCTCATCTGCAGGACGCAATCGTCACCGTCGGAGAGATGGCCTATCAGCCGTCGCGCAAACGCTTCGCCGCCGTCCTCAATCGCTTCAATTGGGAGAAAGCCGGCGAAGACGAAAACCGAAAAGAACGAGAATGAAAGGCGGCGCGCGGCGCTTCGCTTCGAACGCGTTCTCGGGGCGCAGCTTCGGGAGGTGAAGCCGTCCCAGACCGACCGTGTGTTGTCGCTGCTCACCATCCGCTTCGAGCCGGAGGATCATCCGGCCGGTTATGTGGTGATGACCTTTTCCGGCGGCGCCTCTATTCGCCTGAAAGTCGAATGCATTGAGGCGGAACTCGCCGACCTCGGACCATCCTGGCGCGCGCGCTCCAGGCCGCACCATCCCGGTGCCGAGCCTGGCGATACAGCGGCATAGACGCTCCGGCACACCCCATGGCCGCCTGGCTTGAGACGAGGGCTCCGGACTTCGAAGCCCGCTTCAGGGACCTCCTGACCGCAAAGCGGGAGTCCTCACGCGACGTGAACGACGCCGTCGCGGACATCATCGCGCGTGTGCGCGACGAGAAAGACGCGGCGCTGTTCGATCTTTCCTTGCGCTTCGACCGAGTTGATCTTCGGCGCGCCGGGCTCCGCATCGCGCCGGAGGAAATCGCCGCCGCCCGCTCGCAGGTGGATGCGGAAACGATGGCGGCGCTTAACCTCGCCAGCGACCGCATCCTCGACTATCACCGCCGCCAGCTGCCTGCCGACGACATCTATACGGACGCGCAGGGGGCGACGCTCGGCTCGCGCTGGACCGCGGTCAATTCCGCCGGCCTCTATGTGCCGGGAGGCAGCGCGAGCTATCCGAGCTCCGTCCTGATGAACGCCATTCCCGCGCAAGTCGCCGGCGTGCGCCGCATCGTCATGGTGGTCCCGGCGCCTGATGGGAAACTGAACCCGCTTGTGCTGGTCGCGGCGGAACTTGCCGGCGTGCATGAAATCTATCGCGTCGGGGGCGCCCAGGCCGTCGCCGCGCTCGCCTTTGGCACTGAGACGATTGCGCCGGTCGTCAAGATCGTCGGCCCCGGCAATGCTTATGTCGCGGCGGCGAAGCGCCAAGTGTTTGGCACGGTGGGGATCGATATGATTGCCGGCCCGTCGGAGGTCGTCGTCATCGCCGACAAGGACAACGATCCGGCCTGGATCGCCGCCGACCTCTTGGCACAAGCCGAGCATGACGAAGCGGCCCAATCCATCCTGATTACCGACGATGCAGCCTGGGCAAAAAGAGTGGCGGAGGCCGTCGAGGCGCAGCTCGCCTCGCTCCCTCGCGCTCCGATGGCGAGATCGAGCTGGGAGAACTTCGGAGCCATCATCATCGTTGATGACATGAACGAAGCTCCCGCGCTCGCAGACCGGCTGGCGCCGGAGCATCTTGAGATTGCCACCTCAGACCCGGAAGGGCTTGGGGATAGGGTTCGCAATGCCGGCGCGCTGTTTCTCGGCCGCCACACGCCGGAAGTCATCGGCGATTATGTCGCCGGCCCAAATCATGTGCTGCCCACCGCGCGAAGCGCGCGCTTTGCCTCGGGGCTTGGCGTGATCGACTTCATGAAGCGCACCTCTATTCTGAAGCTCGACGCCGAAGCGTTGCGGGCGCTCGGGCCGGCCGCGATGATTCTTGCAAACGCTGAGGGGCTGGAAGCGCATCGCCGCTCGGTCGCCATCCGCCTCAATCTCGGGGAGAAGTAAGGTGGCCGAGCAGCAGGAGGAGCTGTCCCCCGAGCAGACGCGACTCATCGAGGTGACCCTCGACGAAGAATCGATCGGCAGTATGTCTGCCGATGCGGATCATGAGCGGGAGGTGGCGATCTTCGACCTTATCGAGAAGAATTCCTTCGCGCTCGAGGGCCATGCGGGCGGCCCCTATACTTTGCATCTCTCGGTCTCAGAGAACCGCCTCGTTTTTACCGTGGGCGACAGCAACCGCGCGCCGATCCAGCAAATCATGCTGTCGCTCTCGCCCTTCCGCCGCATCGTCAAAGACTATTTCCTGATGTGCGAGAGCTACTACCAGGCGGTCAAGACGGCGCCGCCTTCGCGCATCGAGGCGATCGATATGGGTCGGCGGGGGCTCCACGATGAGGGCAGCACGCTGCTGAAGGATCGCTTGAAGGGGAAGGTCCTTATCGATCTGCAAACGGCAAGACGCCTATTCACACTGATCTGCGCACTCCATTGGAAGGGATGATCCTTGCCGGAGGGCGCTCCGATCTGCCGGCGCGGTCCTCTTCGCCTGTAGCCCGAACTCCGTGCCTTCACCGATGGCCGCGGCCCATCATCAGGCCCTGGAAATGGCGGAAACCTTTGCCATAGAGGTGGAATATTGGCCGACACCGGATCCAACACTGACGAGCGGAAATCGCGAGCAGATCCTCGCCGCCTACTGCGCCGTGCGCGATGGTCTGTTTCAGCGCCTCAAGCGGCGCTTTCCGATCGCGGGAGCGCCGACCGTCTGAGAGGATCAGGCCGCGTCTGCCGTGAATTAAGCGCTTATGGCGCTGAGCGCCTGGAATCCTTCTTGATTTTGCCGCCCGCGACGACCATTCTCCCGCGCAACGTGCAAGGCCGGAAGGAGATTTATGGCCAAGGAAGAGATGCTGGAATTTCCGGGGGTGGTGACGGAGTTGCTTCCGAATGCCACCTTCAGGGTGAAGCTCGAGAACGACCACGAGATCATCGCCCATACGGCGGGGCGTATGCGCAAGAACCGCATCCGCGTGCTTGCCGGCGACAAAGTTCTGGTCGAGATGACGCCTTATGATCTCACTAAGGGACGGATTACGTACCGGTTTAAATAAGCTCGGTGCGAGAAGCGCCGAGAACGAGCCTTCTCTCATCCGGAGCCGGCTCGCGAGCGCGCAGCGTGCGCCCGCGCGCGCGCCGGGCTATCGGCCGAAGCTCGTGCTCTCCTCCGGATCGCCGCGGCGGCTCGCTTTGCTCGAGCAAGTCGGCATCATGCCCGATGCGCTCCGGCCGGTGACGATCGACGAATCGCCCATCAAAGGCGAGGCGCCGCGCCACTATGTGCGCCGGGTCGCGCGCATCAAGGCCGAGGCGGCGAAAAAGGTCGTGCGGGGCGAGCCGGAATACGCCAAGGCGTTCATCGTCACGGCCGACACCACGGTCGCCGTAGGCAGGCGCATCCTCGGGACGCCGGAGGAAGGCGCTCGCGCGACGGAGACGCTGGAGCGGCTTCGCGGCCGCAACCATCGCGTCTATAGCGCCGTCTGCGTCGTGACGCCCGACGATCGTGTCCGCGACCGGGTGGTGGAGACGCGGGTCCGGTTCCGCAACTTGTCCGATGCCGAGATCCGCGACTACATCGCGAGCGGCGAATGGAGGGGCAAGGCGGGCGCCTACGGCATTCAAGGCATCGCCGGCGGCTTCGTCGTGAAGCTCATCGGCTCTTATACGAATGTCGTCGGCCTGCCCCTCACCGAAGTGGTGACATTGCTGAAGGGCGAGGGTTTCCCGGTGAGCGCCTTTTGGCCAAATCTCAGCGAGATCGACACGGAGTGATCTCGAAGCCGCCCGGATCGGGCACGAAGGCGCGGAGACCGAAAGGGGCGCCTGGAAAGTGCCCGGTCTGCGGCAAGCCGGTCATGGCCGAATATCGGCCCTTCTGCAGCAGGAAATGCGCCGACATCGATTTGAGCCGCTGGCTCGAGGGCCGCTACGTGGTCCCCGGCGAGCCGATCGGCAAGACGCCGGAAGAGGACGAAGACCTCTAGGGCGAAACGCTCGACAGCCAAGAAGCGATTTTCTATAAGCCAGAGCTTCGCCGGAGCGCGTGCCGCCGGGCCCGTCCCGGCGATGCCGCATCAGATGCCCAGGTAGCTCAGTTGGTAGAGCAGCGGACTGAAAATCCGCGTGTCGGTGGTTCAAATCCGCCCCTGGGCACCATTCTTTCTTGTGTCGCTGTGCCCCCGCGTTCTGTCCAGGAAGACCGGTACGCACGCCCGCAAGTCCATGAACACGGCGAAGGCGAGGGCGGGTGGCGGACAACCTAACCCAGTCCGGCATCCTTGAGCAGAGCCCGGTTTATCGCCACGGCGGCCTTTGCTCCCTCGGCAATGGCGACCGCCAAGAGAAGAACATCGCGAGAGGCGTCGCCCGCGACATAAACCCCGGGCGTGCTGCTCTCCTCGGTAACCGCATCGGAAATGATGCCGCCTTTCTCATCCCGCCGGCATCCGAGCTTTTGCCATAGATCGGATTGCTGTGCGCAGCCGGTGGAGAAGAACAGCGCCGCGCAAGCGAGCTTATGGCCGTCGTCGAGAACGATTTGGTGCAGGCGTCCATCATCGTCCCCATCCAGCCTCACGATTCTCTTCGAGACGATTTCGATGCCGTGGGCGTCGAGCCGCGAGCGCATTCCGGGTGAAACGTCATCGCCGGCGCAGAGGATCACATCTGGCGTCCACTGTTTCATCATGAGGGCGAGCCCGGCCCCTTGGTCGCCGTCGCCGTAAACCGCGACGCGCTTGCCGCTATTCTCGTAACCGTCGCAATAGGGACAATGGTGGACGCTTCGTCCGTAGAATTTTTCGATATTCTCGATGTCCGGCACGCGATCCTTCAGCCCCGTGGTCAGCAGCACCTTCCGCGCAGTCGCCGCATATCCGCTCGCACATTCGACGGCGAACGCTGTTTCTTGCCGGATGATTGAGACGATCTTGTCCGCCCGCAACACGGCTTGGCCGTAAGCCCGCAATTCGCGCCGGCCCTTTGCGAGGAGATCGGCGGGCGCGATACCTTCATTGCCGAGCAGGCAATGTGCGGCATGCGATGCCCGGTTGCGTGGGCTGCCCTCGTCGCAGAGAAGCACGCTGCGCCGGCAGCGGCTGAGCACCAGCGCGGCGCTCAGGCCCGCCGCGCCTCCCCCAGCAATCACGACATCGAAAGTCTCGGCCAAGCTGCTGCTCCCTCTGACGCGCGATCGCAGTTTCGTTTGCGCGTCAAGGTTACCAACAGGCCGCGTTCACGGATACATGGCGAGTTCAGTTCCGGCGGCTGCGCGGCCCGCCAAAAGACAAAGGCGATTGGCTCTCGCCAACCGCCTTTGGAAGCAGATTCCGGTAGATCGCGCGCTAGAAGCTTACTTCTGGCACTCCGGATCCGAAGAATTGTTCTGGCACGGGCACCAGGACTTGTCGGACGCCTTGCAGCCCTTGCCGATGGCCTTCTTCATGCCTTCCGCAGCTGCCCATTCGTCGGCATCGACGCTGTTATCGTTGTTGGTGTCCATCGTCTGAAGGGTCGGATTGTAAGTCGGGTCGACCTTGCTGCCGCCCGCATCCCATTCCGCGCGGCTGATCGTGCCGCTACTATCGCTGTCGACAGCCTTGAAGCTGCCAGCCCAGTCGGCAAGGACGGGCGTCGCCATAAACATCAGAACCGAAACCAAAGCGACCACTTTTTTGGTCATTACGTCTTCCTCCCTAACACACATAGTTCCAGTGCCATGGGGGGCTTCTTTCACTGCTTTATCAATGGCAAACGTTCCAAATCCAACCCGACAACAATTTCTCTCTTAAGCCCTAGAAACTATCCGTATTTGATATGGGAGAGGTGGCAGGTCGTTTTTGAAATTCGACTTTTTCAGCCTCGCCGAACGAGAGGCCTGCTCGCGACATGAACGTCTTTTCGGGCAGCAACACGTACGCTTGCGGACTGCGAATTGTTCGAAGTCACACTGCTTCCGCTTTGCAGCGACCGGACCTTTTCGGAGCAGTAGGGCTCGGTTTCGGCAGCTGACAAAATCGCTGTCGCGGCAGCCTCTGCTTGCGCGACGATCTCCGGGACGGAGGTGATTTCCCACAAGGTGCCCTGGCATAGGGGGCCGAGCGCGAAGAGGTCCTTGGTCGGGATCCCGCCCGCGCCGATAGCGCGGCCGTCCGGCATCGCGGCGAGGCCGAGCCCGTGCGGGTCGGGCGAGGCGAGGCCAGCGGCGAAGAGGCCCGAAATGAGGGGGAGGCAAGGTCCGGCCGATGCCCCGTGCAATCGAAGGCGAGGTCCGCCTGGATCAGTTCGCTGCGGGCCGTCCCGCGGCGCACGATCTCGATCTTGAACGCTTCATTCTCGCGACGGATGTCCTTGACGTTGCCCTTGATGAAGATCGCTTGCCCGCGGTCGAACTCGGCTTGAAGTTTTGCATGCACCTCCGACGGCAGGCGATGCCGGTGCGCGTCCCAGAAGGAACGGAGATGCCGCAAGAATCGCGATTGTTCTTCGACCTGCAACCCCTGCCAAATCGCCTGGACCTGCGGCCGCAATCCGTTGAACACGGCCTGCCAGGGAGTTCCATGCGCCGCGGCGGCTTCGCAAGCAATGCGGACTGCCGAGGCCATGCGCGCGACGCTCTTCGACGAAGGCAAAGCCACCTGCAGCGGCACAACGCCCTTTGCCGCATGCGGCTTCGGCAACAGGCCGCGCCGGGAGATGACGGTTGCCGTTCCCGTAAAGCCGTCGCGCCTCGCCGCTGCCAGCGCATCGACCATACCGAGGCCGGAGCCCACGAAGACGGCTGTCCTTGCCTTCATCAACTGAGCCGGCGGAACGACATCGAACGGCGTCAAGGGGCCCGAGGCTTTCCGGTCGCGGAAGCCATAGGCGGTGGCAAGCATCACGATGTCGGCTCCGAAGGCCTCTCTCCCCTCCACCTTGACGAGAAAGCGCTGTCCCTGCTTCCGGCAAGAGGTCACGACGCCATCGAGAATGGTGCTGCTGACATCCCGCCTTTTATCGATGGCTTCGAACAGGCGCTGGCGCGTATAGGCGCCGAACATCTGTCGCGGCAGAAAGCTGTGCGCGAGACCCTCATGCAGGGACATGTCGTCTTCGCCCTGACCGAGCTGGAGGAAGACCCAATTCAAAAAGTCGCCGGGCCGATCGGGAAAGACGGAAAGGTCGCGCGTCCTGACATTCAACAGATGCAATGGATGATGGCCGCCAAACGCCACGCCGCGGCCGAGGGCCGGGCTGCCTTCGACGATGACGAGGTCGAAGGGGCGATGATGGCGATGTAGCAATGCGATCGCCGCCACCGCGCCGGTGAATCCGCCACCGACAATGCAAATCGTGGGCTGACGCTTGTTCATGACCTTGATCTTGCGAATGCTGAACAAATGAAAGGGGGCCGTCTCAGGGACGGCCCCCCTCGTCATCGAGATCGGAAGTAGTCCCTACCAGTCGACTTGAGCGCGCGCCCCGAAGCCTTGAATGGTTGCGCCGTCATTTGCGTTTGCTCCTCCTAAGGCTCCGCCTTCAATGTCCGATTGGCTGTAGCTGAATTGCAGACGCGAATAATCGTTTAGCCACCAATTTACTCCGACGAGCCAGGTCTTCTGCTCGCCGCACAAGGTGCAAGCCGCGATCGTCGTGGCTTCGTCCGTCAGATCGAGAACGTCATAACGGGCGGCCACCTGCCAGGCGCCATAGCCGCCTTGATAGACGGGGTTCTTCACCTTGGGCCGGCCGATCACGCCCTTCGAATAATTCTGCCTTTCGCCGGTGAGGAACAAATTCGCCTCGACATACCACCCGTATAGTTCGGATCCGAACCTACGAAGGCATCGCCGATGTCGGGCGACAATTCGGTGTATTCGCCCTGCACAGAGAACCCTTTCCAGATGAAGAGTGCCTCCGCGCCCCAGAAGGTGTCTTGATTGAAAATTTGCGGCGTGGAGATGAAGCGATCGGCGAGATGCAGATCCGCACCGCGCGTACGGTAGCGGAAGAGCTGATCGTTCGCCGCTATCGGATTGCTGCGCAGATCCTCGGCGCCTTCGCGCTCACGCCAGCTTCCGCCGAAATGCAAGGTCGTCGTTTCATTGTTGATCGGCGCGACCGTTGCCCGGGCTGCCACTGTTTTCACGTCTTCAAGGAACAATTCGTCATTGACCGGCAATGGGCCGAAAATGCCCGCCGATAGCGTGAAATGGTCTTGCGTATAGATGGCGCCGCCGCCGATCTGACGGTCGAGGCCCCAGGCTTCCGTGAAAGCCGCACGCTCCAGAAAGGTCAGGTAATTGCCGCTCGTCATCTCCTCGAGCCCGTTCGGGGTCTTGAAGTTGCCGGCGCGCAAGGACAGACCTTTCGCGAGGCCGGTATATTCCACATAGGCATCCTTCAGCGCCGTCACGTCGTTGGCGAAGTCGACCTCGGCGATGTAGCCGACATCCCCCCAAACGACGCCTTCGACGCCAAGGCGTGCCCGCCGGATCTCGGCGGCATTGACGTCAGGGCGCCCGGTCCGCGCTTCATCCTGGTCGATGCTGTTGAATTCGGTCTGCACCCGGCCGCGGACTTTCATTTTGAACTTGCCGTCGCCGCTCGAAAGCTCAGGCGCGCCCCTCCACTTGACCTTTAGGTCGAGGTCGTCGCCGGAACCCTTGGCGCTTGCGGCTGTCGCAGAGGCTGCCGCGGCTTGCGCCTGAGCTTGATCCACTTGCCGCTGCAACTGCTTGATGGCCGATTTCATCGCCGCGATCTCGGCCTGCAAGGCGACCGTGTCGCTGGCATGCGCCGGTAGTCCCGGCAAGGTCGTGAGCGCAATGGCGCTGACGCCTCCAAACAATAGATGTGTAAGGCTGGTTGTCCGCTTCATTCCCCCGCTCCCCTCAAAGAGTAACGCTTTATTCTCTATGGATTAGGTAGGGAATCAATGCCGTAGCTTTGCGAATTCCGGCCTTGAAGGGAAATCGCATTCTCGTTTTTGGCTGCGCAGGAGAAGGGTTGTTCGGAGCCGCGCAGCGTCTCCGGCAGGAAGAGGAATTGCCCGCGGCGATGGCCTCCACACAAGACGCTTATCGCGGGCAGGACTTGAAAGGCGCTGCCCGCGTTTCAGCGTGGCTCACACTACACGCGTGCGCTTTCGGGATAGAGCCGCCAGCGGCGCGGGAGGATGGAAACGCGACCCGTGTCGAAACGGCCGGAAGCCTGAGGGAGCTCGACCTCGACCCGATGCCGGCTTTCGCCGAGCTCAAGATCCGCCCGGCGAACGCCGCCATGCCGCCTGACACTGCCGACGATTCCCGGAATGCGGCCGTCGGCGCCGTCGCCGAGTTCGACATCCTGCGGGCGGAAGAAGAGGCGGGCCGGTCCATCCGCATAGCCCTTGGCGTCAAGGCCGAGGCGATAATCGTCCAAGAACACCATCTCCTGCTCGACGCGGACCGGCAGCTCGCTCGATTCTCCGATGAAAGAGAAAACGAAGGGCGATGCCGGTGAATTGTAGATCTCGTCGGGCGTGCCGACCTGTTCGATGCGGCCGTGATTGAGAACCACGACCCGGTCCGCAAGCTCGAGCGCCTCTTCCTGGTCGTGGGTGACGAACACCGTCGTGTGCCCGGTGCGATCGTGGACTTCGCGCAACCATCTGCGGAGATCGCGCCGTACCTTGGCGTCGAGCGCTCCGAACGGTTCGTCGAGAAGGAGAACACGGGGTTCGATGGCGAGCGCTCTCGCAAAGGCGACGCGCTGGCGCTGTCCGCCGGAGAGTTGGTTCGGATAACGGCCCCCGAGACCGGAGAGCTGCACGAAATCGAGCAATTCGCCTGCGCGGTCTTCGATTTCCTGTTTCGCGGGCCTTCGCGAGCGCGGCCGCACTCTGAGGCCGAAGCCGACATTCTGCAGGACGTTCATATGTTTGAAGAGAGCGTAATTCTGGAAGACGAGGCCGACATTCCGCTCCTGCACCGTCAGCCTCAGCGCGTCTTCTCCGTCGAAGAGCACGCGACCCGAGCTGGGCACATCCAGCCCGGCCAAGATGCGCAGCAGCGTGGTCTTACCGGAACCGGACGGCCCGAGCAAAGCGATGAGCTCTCCGGCCTGAATGTCGAGAGAAACGCCGTGCAGAGCGGCGGTCGCCCCGAAGGTACGAACGACGTCCTCGATCTTCACATCCACGGCTCGCTCCCAATGCAGAGGGGATTGCTTCCTCCGGCTCTGAATGGAGTTGAACTCATTTGAGACCAGGGCGTCCATGTTTTTTCTCCTAGTGGCGCCGCGCCGCGGAAATCTGATCGGCGTAGCGCCATTCGAGGCCGATTTTGATGAAGAGCGTGACGAGCGCCAAGAGCGCGAGCAAGGAAGCGACGGCGAAAGCCGCGGCGAAATTATATTCGTTGTAAAGAACCTCCACATGCAGCGGCATGGTGTTGGTCTGGCCTCTGATATGGCCTGATACCACCGACACGGCACCGAACTCGCCCATCGCGCGCGCGTTGCAAAGGACGACGCCGTAGAGCAGCGCCCATTTGATGTTCGGCAGCGTCACCTTGAAAAAGGTCTTCCAGCCGCTGGCGCCAAGCGACAGCGCCGCCTCTTCGTCCTGCGTGCCCTGTTCTTGCATCAAGGGCACGAGTTCGCGGGCGATAAAAGGGAAGGTGACGAAGACGGTCGCGAGCACGAGGCCCGGCAGCGCGAAGATGATCTGCAGCCCTTGGCTTTGCAGTAAATGCCCGAAATATCCCTGCGCTCCGAACAGCAGCACATAGATCAAACCTGCGATCACCGGAGAGACCGAAAAGGGCAGGTCGATCATGCTGTTGACGATGCTCTTGCCGCGGAATTCGAATTTGGCGATGGCCCATGAGGCGGCGAGGCCAAAGATCAGATTCGCCGGAACGGCGATGGCGGCGACGATGAGCGTCAGCTTGATGGCCGAAACCGCGTCCGGCTCCGTGATCGCACTGAAATAGGCGCCGAGGCCGGCGCGGAAGGCTTCGACAAAAACGGCCGCGAGGGGCAGCAGCAGGAATAGCGCAAGAAAAAGCACGGCAATGCCGATGAGGACATAGCGCGTCGTGGGACTCTCGGTGGTCACGGCCGCGCCGCGAATCTCGCGGCCTAGGAGAGGGGCGATGGCGGCATCAGTCATCGGCAAATCTCCGTCTTTGCCAGGCTTGCGCTGCATGCACGACGAGGAGCAGCGCGAAGGAGATGAGGAGCATCGCGGTTCCGATCGCCGTCGCTTGCGCGTAGCCGAATTCTTCGAGGCGAATGACGATAAGGAGGGGCGCGATCTCGGAGACGTAAGGGATGTTTCCGGCGATGAAGATGACAGAGCCGTATTCTCCCACCGCGCGCGCGAGAGCGAGCGCAAAGCCGGTGAGAATTGCCGGAAGGAGAGCCGGGAGCATTACGCTGAAGACCGTTTGCCTGCGGCTTGCGCCGAGAGTCGCGGCAGCTTCTTCGATCTCGCGATCGAATTCCTCGAGCACCGGCTGCACCGTGCGCACGACGAAAGGAAGCCCGATGAAAATCAGCGCAATGAGAATGCCGAGCGGCGTATAGGCGATTTGCACGCCGAGAGGCGCGAGCCACTGTCCGATCCAGCCATTCGGAGCGTAGAGCGCCGTCAAGGCGATGCCGGCGACGGCCGTCGGCAACGCGAATGGCAGATCGACGATGGCGTCGAAGATGCGTCGTCCCGGAAAGCGGTAGCGCACCAGCACCCAGGCGATGATCACGCCGAAAACGACATTCACCGCCGCGGCGATGAACGAGGTGCCGAAACTCAGCCGCAGCGCGGCGAAGGTACGAGGTCCGCTGACGACCTCCCAAAAACCGGCAAAACCGAGGGAGGATGCCTTCAGCACCATCGCTGCTAACGGAACGAGAACGATAAGGCCGAGATAGGTCAAAGTGAAGCCGAGCGCCAACCCAAAACCTGGGATGGCGCTCGGCCGCTTCAACGCAAGGCCGGGGGAGGCGGCCATGAGAGCTCTCTAATTCGTGGTCTTAGGCTGATAAATTTGATCGAAGATGGCGCCCTCGGCGAAGTGCTTCGGCTGCGCCTTCGCCCACCCTCCGAACAGAGGATCGTCAATCTGGACGAGCTTCACGTCGGTGAACCGGGCAAGATCCTTGGGATCCGCAGATTTCGGATCGGAAGGCCGGTAGAAGTGCTTGGCGATGACCTTCTGAGCTTCCGGGGTGTAGAGGAAGTTCAGATAGGCCTCTGCGACTTTGCGCGTGCCCTTTTCATCGACGACCTTGTCGACGACCGTGACCGGGGGCTCGGCCTTGATCGAGAGCGACGGCACGACGATGTCGAATTTGTCTTCGCCAAGTTCCTTCAGCGCGAGAAACGCTTCGTTTTCCCAGGCGAGAAGCACGTCGCCGAGACCGCGCTGCGCGAAAGTGGTCGTCGAGCCGCGGGCGCCGGTGTCGAGCACCGGAACGTTGGCGTAAAGCTTCGCGACGAAGTCCTTATTCTTCTCCTCGTCATGACCGTATTTGCCGTCGGCGAAGGCCCAGGCGGCGAGGTAGTTCCAGCGAGCGCCGCCGGAGGTCTTCGGGTTCGGCGTGATCACCTGCACGCCCGGCTTTACGAGGTCATCCCAATCCTTCAGGCCCTTGGGATTTCCCTTCCTGACGAGGAAGACGATCGTGGAGGTATAGGGAGAGCTGTTGTTGCCGAGCCTGCCGCGCCAATCTTCTTTGATCAGCCCGGCCTTGGCGACTTGGTCGATGTCGCCCTGCAAAGCGAGGGTCACGACGTCGGCCTTCAGACCGTCGACCACGGATCGCGCCTGCTTGCCCGAGCCGCCGTGCGACTGTTCGATCTTCAAATCCTCGCCGGACTCGCTTTTCCACTTGGCGATGAACGCGTCGTTCACCTCCTTGTAGAGCTCGCGGGTGGGGTCGTAGGACACGTTCAATAAGGTCGTTTCGGCCATGGCAGTGCCGGCCGACAACGCAAGCACCAATGCGGCAGGGCCGAAGGTGCGGGAAAAGCTCGTCATGTCAGGGATCTCCTCTCGTTCAACCCCTAAAACCCTATCAAATCAGTAGTGTTTTTCAAGCAACCAAAGGTCATTCTTTGCGGCGAAGACGAAACGCGGTCCGCGAAAAATCGGCGGTTGAGAGAATGGTTTTTCGTCAGGCGGTGCGCTTGCCCGCCGTTTTAGGCCGCCGGGAGGATCCGTTTCCCCAGCTTGAGGTTACCGCCTCGGCGATGGTGGTTCGGTCGAGGACTTCCCTTGCCGACTCCGCCACTTGGGCGAAAACGCGCCTGATCTCGCAATTTGCCTCACTTTTGCAGTCGGCGCAGCGCCGGTAAGCGACCCGGCTGAGACAGGGAAGGGGGGCGATCGGGCCATCGATAATGCGCAGAATTCGGCCAAAAGTGATCTGGTCGGAAGGCAGCAATAGGCCATACCCCCCGAGCCGGCCCCGGCGGCTCGACACGATGCCCTGATGTTTCAGGTCGAGGAGGATTTGCTCGAGAAATTTGCGCGGGATCTGCTGCTGCTCGGCGATATCCGCGATCATCATCGACTCGGACCGAGCCAACGCAATCAGCGCGCGGAGCGCGTATCTGGCCTTCTGTGAGATCATCGAGGGCGTAAAAAGCCTATAATTTCTACTGAATTAATAGATTCTCGGAACCGGGACAAGGTTCGGCGGCAAATTGGCACTTATTTCAAAGGCGAGGCGCGCGAGAGTTAGGTTCGCCCCCACGGCCATATCCGGTATGTCGTGGCGGCTCCGCCAATTCTTGTGTGGATAGCTCGACTCGAAATAAACTCGCGGACACTCTGCGTGGGGGGAGAAATGGGGCGCCTGCACATCCGAGCTACTCTGCTGCTCGCCGCCATTCTCGTCAGCGCGGCAAGCGAAGTAGCGATCGCCAATGTCGTGATCAGTATCAGCAAACCGACGCAAACCATGACGGTGGCAGTCGACGGACAGGTTCGCTATCGCTGGCCTGTATCGACGGGGGCGTCCGGCTATTCCACGCCGGCCGGCTCCTATTCGCCCTCCCGCTTGGTGCCCATGCACTATTCGCGAGAATGGGACAATGCGGGCATGCCGCATTCGATCTTCTTCACCAGCCGGGGGCACGCCATTCACGGTTCGGACCACCCGGGCCTTGGCACGCCGCGCTCGCATGGCTGCGTCCGGCTTTCGCTCTCGAATGCAAGGACGTTGTTTCAGCTCGTGCAAGCAAACGGCATGGGGCGGACCAAAGTCCTTGTGAGGGGGTCCGATCCCGCCGGCGCCTGGGCGGCCACCTCGATCCCGCGCCAGGGGGCACAAACGCGCCAAACACGGCAACAGCCGCGCCGTCCCTGGAGCTTCTTCCCCTTCTAGCCACACTCGGCCGGCCTCGCCGAGGATGCCACCAAAATGGTATTATGCGCGTCAGCGCCGCCCGCTTGGCCCTCGCTGGGCATCCGCCTCAATGCGGCTGCGACATGGAACATCGGAGGCTGACATGTTCCGACTGATCATCTTCGGACTTTGCCTGACGCTGGCTCCCGGCACCGCATCTGCCGAAGATATCGGCGGAACCGTGCGCGAAACGCACGGGAGCAAAGCGAGCATCGTCATCCCCTTCGAGCTTCTCCCGAACGCCGGGGACAAGGTCAGTTTCTTCTCAATCGATCCCGCCACGAAGGCGGAGGTGCAGGTAGGGACCGGCAGCGTCGGCGTCGTCAGTCCGGATGCGGTCGTCGAGGTCACGATCGAGAACTCGACCGGCGAGATCACGAAAGACCATGTCGTTCGCATCCATTCCCCGGCGCCGGTCAAATCCGCGGCGCCGGTCAAGCAGGCATCGCCCGCTGCCGCCACTCCTCCCCTTCCGGCGAACGAAGGCGCCGCGGCCACCTTGGCAGCCGACGCTTTGCGGAGTTTCGAAGGCGACCCGAGCCTCATCTGGGACATCGACTTCTCGCCGGATGGAGCCGTTCTTGCTGTCAGCTTTCACGATGGGAGAGTGGGCCTCTGGGATGTAGCCGGCGGAAAGCCTCTCACCGACTTCAAGGCCCATGAGGGCCCTGTGTTTCAGGTCGCTGTTTCTCCTGACGGGTCCCTGATCGCGAGCGGTGGCGAGGACAAGATCGTCGGCTTGCGCGACGCGAAATCCGGCGAGCTGAAGCGGAAGCTCGAAGGGCATACGGGCAGCATCGAAGCGCTGGCATTTTCCGCCGATGGGACAAAATTGGCGTCGGGGAGCGCCGACAACACCGTCCGCATTTGGAACGTGCAAACGGGCGAGTTGCTGCGCGACATCAAGGGCCAAACCTACACGGCGAATGCCGTCGCCTTTTCGCCGGACGGCGCGCAGATCGCGTCCTCAGGTTGGGCCGACGGCGTCAGCATCTGGAACGCGGAGACCGGCGAGAAGGTCGCCGCCTTTTCGGATCATCCCAATTATGTGGATGCGATGGCGTTTTCGCCCGATTGGAGCCGGGCGGCGACGGCGACCGACAATCTCCTGAAGATTTGGGACGTCAAGACCGGCGCCTTGCTACAGACATTGGAGCACGGTCCCAAGGAGTGGGAGATCGACGATCTAAAATTTTCGCCCGACGGTGCCTTGCTCGTTTCGGCGGACGAGCATGTGTTGAAGATCTGGGATCCGGCGACCGGAGCACTCCGCCTTACGGTCAATGAGCCGTCGCATGTGGTGAATGGCCTCGCCTTCTCGCCGGATGGGACGGCGCTGGCGATCGGCGGCGGCGCGATCAAAACTCTGGATCTGGGGCGGAGTCTCGCCAATCGCTGACGAACATCTAACCCGTTAAATTCGCTAATAATTTCCGCTTTCTGGAACGCTGCGGCGCTCCCGGTTCTTTATCCCGGCGGGAATTGGCTGTATCGGGAGGGCCGAAACTGGCCGGCCGGCCGATAAGAAAGTCGGGGGAATTCTGCATGTGGGAAGATTTCGTTCTATTCGTTGCGATCGGCTTCGCCGCGCAAATGATCGACGGCGCCGTGGGCATGGCCTATGGCCTGTCCGCGACCAGCGTGCTGCTTAGCTTCGGCATTGCCCCGGCCACGGCAAGCGCAAGCGTCCACGCCGCTGAAGTCTTCACCACTGGCGTTTCCGGAATTTCACATTGGAAATTCGGCAATGTTCGCTGGCCCATGGTCGTCAGATTGGCCATTCCGGGAATGATCGGCGGCGCCATCGGCGCCTATGTTTTGACGGAATTGCCCATCGATACCGTGAAGCCGATCATCACCGGCTACCTCCTTTTGATGGGCATCTGGATTCTGTGGAAGGCGTTCACCGGCAACGGGACGCCCTCGACGCGGCCGGCATGGGTCGTGCCGCTCGGCTTCGGCGGCGGCTTTCTCGATGCTGCCGGCGGCGGCGGCTGGGGGCCCATCGTCACCTCGACCTTGCTTGGTCAGGGCGCGACGCCGCGATACACGATCGGCTCCGTCAACGCCGCCGAGTTCTTCGTCGCCTTGGTGATATCGATCACCTTCATCGGCACGATCGGGCTCGATCTCTGGCCGATCATCGCGGGGCTCATTCTTGGCGGCGCTCTTGCCGCGCCGCTCGCCGCCTATATGGCCAAGACCATTCCCGATAAGCCGCTGATGCTGCTGGTCGGCGCCGTCATTATCCTCCTCAGCATCCGCGGCTTGGTTCAGCTCTTCACTTGAACGAGACGCCGGCACAGGCGTCAGAAATTTATGATGCCGCCGCTGGTGACATAGCGGAAGGAATCGAGGTCGCCGGCGAAGGGGCCGCCTGCGACCTCTCCCTCATGCTCGCGGAATTTGATCCAGAGCGTGAGGGCCGCGCGGTCGAATTCCTGCGCGACGCCTAAGCCCCAACGGGTGAATTCGCTATCGGTGATGCCGGCATTGAGCGCCGCAGGGCCCATCTGGTCGAGATATTGCCCATACTCGCCCCAGACGATGGTGGCGCCGTGGCTCGTCCAAGGCCGGCGAATGCCGCCTTTCACATAATAATGGTGGCTGTCGGGCGCCTCGATGCCGCTGAAGATGCGGGTGTCATTGTCCTCCTCGCCATAGGCGCCGTGCAGAAAGAGGCCCGTCTCCAGATGCTCCGCGTAGCCGCCGGCTTGGAAATAGTGTGAGCGCTTGTCGAGGGAGATCGGCGGCGGCTGGGTGGTGACATCAGTGTTCTCCGAATAGCCGATGCCGAGCGCGATCTTGAAGCCGGCCATGTTCCCGTTGTAGCGGCCGGCGACCTCCCAATCGCTGTCCTCTCCGTAGCTTGCAGAGAAGGACAGTCCTTTGAACATTGGCGTGTCGTAGCGCACGCCGGTCATGACGATGCCGTCGCAATCGCCGCCCCAGCGGCGCTGCTGCGAGTAGCAATAGCCGAGATCGCCCCAGCGGACCGGGAAGAGGGTGCCGTTCTGCCGCAAGAAAAAGCCGCCGCCGTCGAACAGCACGTAACTGGAAATGAGCTGCGTGCCGGAAAGATCGGTGAACATGACGGCGCTCTTCGAAGCGAGAGCCTGCTTGCCGACGGTCAGCTTGCCGTAGTTCTCGCTGGCGACGAACCAGTTCGACATCTGCACATTGAGGCCTTGATCGTCGGCATTGACGAGCTGGCTGAGGCCGATGGTGTTGTTGGTCAGATCCTGGATGCGGATCATGTAGCCCGCCGTCCAGTCACGCCCGAATTTGGCCTGGCCGGTGATCCTGAAATTGCTCGCCTGGGTCGGGCCGAGATCGGTCACGTAAGCGCCGCTGTCCTCGCCGTCGTCCCAAAACATGATTTGCTTCGCCACATGGCCGGTGAGCGTCACGGAGACTTTGCCAGTGCGGCGGGCTGTGCGTTGCCTCGAGCTCCGCAACGCGCTCTTCGAGATCGGCGCAGCACTCTTCGCCGAGATCTGCGGCGGCCGCCGGTCCTGTCGTGATTCCGAGCCCGGCAGCGATCAGCAATGCCGCTGCAAGGACGGTTGTTCGAAATTACGGAAAATGCACTTCGCGCATATTGCTTCTTCATTCTGCCCTTCGCTCAGACACTGACTTCGACCAAGAGTGACTCGGCTTGAGATGGCTCGGGCGAGACCGCATGCCTCGCGATCAAGCGCTTGATGTCGCTCCTGCAGGAGCCGCAATTCGTCCCCGCCTTGGTCGCCTTGCCGATGGCCGCGATGGAACGGCAGCCGGCGGCAACAGCGGCGGCGATATCGTTGCTGCCAATGCCGAAGCAGGAGCAGATGATGGCGCCGCGATCGTCGCGGCCGGCGCCCGGCCGTCCAGCTAGGATCGCAAGCCGCGCGCGGCGGCTCGCATGTTGAGCGGTGAGTTGCTCGCAAGCCCAGGCGCGCGAGACGGCGACCGGCCCCGATGCCAGAAACAGCGCCACGAGCAGCCGGTCGTCATCGAAGAGGGCGAAGCGGTGCTGGGCGGAGGCGCGGTCGTGATAGCCGAGCAAGGCGGCATCCGGGGCGACGGCCAGAAGCCCGAGGGCGAAATTCCGCCAATCGTTCGGGGCATCCGCCAACGCGAATTCGAGGCGCCAACCGCCCTCACACACGCTGATCGCCCAATAATCGGCCTCGATCCGCGCCGGCCTCTCCCGCAGCACCGCAAAGCCATAAGCCCCGGCCTGAAAGCGTTCGACGCCGACCGGCGCATTCTTCAGCGCCGGCTGCCCCGAATGCGGATCGGTGACCGGCGGCACGAGGATGTCGACGCGGGCACTTCCGGCGAATTGATCGTTCCAATGCATCGGCACGAACACCGTGCCGCGCCGCTGTCCGGCCGAGATGAGCGCCCGTACCAGGATCGCGCCGCTATCGCTTACGATGCGCACGAGATCGGCGTCCGCGATGCCGAGCAGGCGGGCGTCTTCCGGATTGATCTCGGCGAAGGGCTCGGCAAGGTGCTGCGACAGGCGCGGGCTGCGGCCCGTGCGGGTCATTGTGTGCCAATGATCGCGGACGCGGCCGGTGTTGAGGATGAAAGGCCGATCGAGCTTCAGCGATGGCGCTTGCTTCGGGCTGAGCGCCAGGATGCGGGCCTTGCCGTCGCCGGTGTAAAAACCGCCGGCGGAAAAAAATCGCGGCTGCGATGCTTCACCCTTCGCTTGCGGCCATTGGAAGGGCCGAAGTCCGTCATAGCCGCGTGCGTCGAGATTTGCGTAAGCGCCGATATCAAAGGCGCGGCTGCCATCATTCTCGAAGACGGAAAGCGCGGCATGCTCGGCGAAAATGTCGGCGGCGCCCCGATAGGAAAAGGCGTGAGCAAAGCCCATCCGCGTCGCCACTTCGGAGATGATCCACCAGTCCGGTTTCGCCTCGCCGGGAAGCGGCAGGAAGGCGCGCTGCCGCGAGATGCGCCGCTCGGAATTGGTGACGGTCCCGTCCTTCTCTCCCCAGGCGGCTGCCGGCAGCTTGACGCGCGCATGACGGATGGTGTCGGTCTCTTGCACGACATCGGACACGACCACGAACGGGCAAATCTTCAGCGCGTCCTCGACGAAGCGCGCATCCGGCATCGAGTCCGCCGGGTTGGTCGCCATGATCCACAGCGCCTTGATCCGTCCCTCGGAAACCGCCCGGAAAAGGTCCACCGCTTTCAGGCCCGCCCTCTCGGCGATCCTCGGCGCGTTCCAGAAGCGGCGCAGGCGATCGCGATGCGTCGGATTGTCGATCTCCATATGCGCGGCGAGGAGGTTCGACAGCGCGCCGACCTCGCGACCGCCCATGGCGTTCGGCTGGCCCGTCACGGAAAACGGCCCCATGCCCGGCCGGCCGATGCGGCCGGTGGCGAGATGGCAATTGATGATGGCGTTGACCTTGTCCGTGCCCTCAACGGACTGGTTCACGCCTTGGCTGAAAACGGTGACGGTCTTCTCGGTGGCGGCGAACAGCCGGTAGAAAGCGAGGATGGCCTCGGAGGTAAGTCCCGTCGCCTGCGCGATCTGTTCCAGAGTAGAGCCGCGCGCTGCTTCGACCGCGGAGTCGAAGCCGTGGGTGTGCTCGCGGACGTAGCGCGCATCGATGCGGCCCTGCTCAGCGAGAAAGGCGAGCAGACCTGAGAAGAGCGCGACATCGCCGTCGGCGCGGATGGGAAGATGCAGATCGGCGATCTCCGCGCTCATGGTGCGGCGAGGATCGATAAGCACGATCTTCATCTCCGGCCGGGCCTCCTTCGCCGCCGTCAAGCGCTGGAACAGGACCGGATGACACCAAGCGAGGTTCGAGCCGACAAGCACGACAAGGTCTGCTTCCTCGAGATCGGCGTAGTTTCCCGGGACCACATCTGCCCCGAAAGCGCGGCGGTGCCCGGCAACGGCCGAGGCCATGCAAAGGCGCGAATTCGTGTCGATGTTGGCCGAGCCGATGAAGCCCTTCATCAGCTTGTTGGCGACGTAATAATCCTCGGTGAGAAGCTGGCCGGAGACATAGAAAGCGACCGAGTCCGGCCCGTGCTCGGCGATGGCCTTCGAGAACGTCGTTGCGACAAGGCCGAGCGCCTCGTCCCAACTCGCGCGGCGCCCCTCGATCTCCGGATGCAGAAGGCGACCGCTGAGGCCGATGGTTTCGCCAAGCGCCGATCCCTTGGAGCAGAGGCGTCCGAAATTCGCCGGGTGATCGGGGTCGCCGCTGATCTCTGCCGTAGCGTCCGGCGAGGTTTTGGCGAGCACGCCGCAGCCGACGCCGCAATAAGGGCAGGTGGTGCGCACCAAGCCAGGATCGAGCCGCCGCTTCATCACGCGGCGCGGCTCCGCATCGCCTCGAGCGAAATGAAAAGCTCGCCGTCATCTATCCTAACGGGGATGGTCGGGACCGCGCCCTCGTCGGCGCCAAGCGCCTTGCCGGTTTCGAGCGAGATCACCCAATTGTGGAGAGGACAGGTGACCGAGGTGCCGTGCACGATGCCTTGGCTGAGCGGGCCCCCTTTATGCGGGCACTGGTCCTTGATGGCGAAGACCCGATCGTCGCCTGTGCGGAAGATGGCGATCTTCCCTTGCGGCGTCGCGACGCAACGCGCGCCGCGTCTTGGAATATCGTGGATGCGGCCGATCTTGATCCAGGACATGGCGGTCACTCCGCGGCCTGCATGAAGCCGATAGCGGCCATTGGCTTGAATTCGTGCTTGTCCTTGCCGGAAGCGCGCTCCGACCAGGGGTCGACTTGCGCAAATTCTTGCGAATGGACGAAGCGGTCGTAATAGGCTCGCCGCTTCTCCTCATCGGCCAGGATCTGGCGGCGGATTTCCTCGGTGCCGACCCGCTTTGCCCATTTATAGATGCGTTCGAGGTAGCGGCCCTGCTCGCGATACATTTGCACGAGCGCGGCGATCACTTCGATCGCCTCTTCCTCGGTCTTGACGAGACCGAGCACCTCGGTCTGCCTCACGTCGAGCCCGGCGGCGCCGGCGAAATGGATCTCGTAGCCGGACTCGACGCACACCACGCCGACATCCTTGCAGGTCGCTTCGGCGCAATTTCGCGGACAGCCCGAGACGCCCATCTTCACTTTGGCGGGCGTCCACGATCCCCACATGAATTTCTCGATACGGATGCCGAGGCCGGTCGAGTCCTGCGTGCCGAAGCGGCACCAATCTGAGCCGACGCAAGTCTTCACCGTGCGGAGGCCCTTCGCATAAGCGTGGCCGGAGACGAAGCCGGCCTTGCCGAGATCCGCCCAGACGGCGGGCAAATCCTCCTTCTTCACGCCGAGCATGTCGATGCGCTGGCCGCCGGTGACCTTCACGCTCGGAATGCCGAATTTGTCGACGACATCGGCGATGGCGCGGAGTTCGGCCGAGCTTGTCATGCCGCCCCACATGCGCGGGACGACGGAGTAGGTGCCGTCCTTTTGGATGTTGGCGTGCACGCGCTCATTGATGAAGCGCGATTGATAGTCGTCGGCATAGTCGCCGGGCCATTCGCAGACGAGATAATAATTGAGGGCAGGGCGGCATTTGGCGCAGCCGCAAGAGCTCTTCCATTCCAGCTCCTGCATCACCTGCGGGATGGTTCGAAGCTGCATGGCCTTGATGAGCCGGCGCACATCGTCATGCCCGAGGGGCGTGCAGGCGCACATGGGCTGCACTGCCGCTGGATTGTAGGTCTCGCCGAGACTGAGCTTCAGGAGCTGCTCGACGAGCCCGGTACAGCTGCCGCAGGACGCGGACGCCTTCGTATGCGCGCGCACATCGTCGAGAGAGGTGAGCCCTATCGAAGAAATTGCGCCGGTGATCTTTCCCTTACACACGCCGTTACAGCCGCAGATCTCCGCATCATCCGGCAAGGCTGCAACGGCCGCCATAGGGTCCAGGGGGGCACCTCCCTGATAGGCTTGGCCGAAGATCAAGGTGTCGCGCATCTCCGCGATGTCGACTTCCTTTTTTTTCAGGTCGTTGAACCAGGCTCCATCAGCGATGTCCCCGAAGAGGACCGTGCCGATGATGCGGTTCTCCTTCAGCACCAGGCGCTTGTAGATGCCGGCCGACGCGTCGCGGAGCACGATCTCCTCGCGGTCGGCGCCATCGGCGAAATCGCCGACGGAATAGACGTCGATGCCGGTGACCTTCAGCTTGGTCGGCGTATCGCCATGCACGAAGCGGGCGTCTGTCTTGCCGGCGAGATGTGCCGCCGCGACGCGCGCCATTTCGTAAAGCGGCGCGACCAGCCCGTATGTATGTCCGTCGACCTCGGCACATTCGCCGATGGCGAAAATGTCAGGATCGGAGCTGCGCAATGCCTCGTCGACGACAATGCCGCGATTGATTTCGAGGCCTGCCTCCTTGCCGAGAGAGGTGCTGGGGCGGATGCCGATGGCCATCACCACCAGCGTCGCCGGGATGACGGACCCGTCGCGAAGCTCGATGCCTTCAACCCGGCGCTCCCCGAGGATGGCCTTGGTATCGGCCTTGGTGACGACCTTGATGCCGCGGGATTCGAGCGATTTCTGCAAGAGATAACCGGCGGCCGGATCGAGCTGCCGCTCCATCAGCGTCGGCATCAGATGCAGAACCGTCGTATCCATGCCTTGCGCTTCGAGGCCTGCAGCGGCTTCCAACCCGAGTAGGCCGCCGCCGATCACCACGGCTTTTGCCCGCGATTGAGCCGCAAGCAGCATGGCGTTGACATCGTCGAGATCGCGATAGGTGAGGACGCCCGGGAGGTTCGCTCCCGGCACCGGCAGCACGATCGGCGTCGAGCCGGTAGCGATGACAAGCTTGTCGTAACTCTCGGTCACCCCGTGATTTGAGGTGACCGTCTTCGCCTCGCGGTCGACGGCGACGACCTTGTGGCCTTTGTAAAGCATGATGCCGTTTTTGATGTACCAGCCATCGCCATGGATGATGATCTCCTCATAGTCCTTCTCGCCTGAGAGGACGGGCGACAGCATGATGCGGTCGTAATTGACGCGCGGCTCGGCGTTGAAAATGGTTACCGCATAGCGGCCTGGCGCCTCCTCGAAGAGATGTTCGAGCATTCTGCCCGGCGCCATGCCATTGCCGATGATGACGAGTTTCTCGGTCATGGCGTCGCTCCTGCCGTCGCGGCTTCGTCGAGACCGATGGCGCTGGAGGCTGGAATGTCGGAAGGTCGACGTTCCATCTTCCGGATGGCGAGCGACATCCAGATCAGCGAGCCGATGACGATGAGGAAGAGCAGCATGAAGCAGCTCGTCCAAAGGCCGGTCAGATCGTGAAGAGCGCCGAAGGCGATCGGCAGAATGAAACCACCGAGACCGCCGATCATTCCGACCAGGCCGCCGACGGCGCCGACGTCGTTCGGGTAATAGACCGGGATGTGCTTGTAGACCGCCGCCTTGCCGAGGCTCATGAAAAAGCCGAGCACGAAGATGAGGGCGATGAAGCTCACCGGTCCGACGGCAACATGCATCGCCACCTGCCCGCCGTCGCCATTGAGGAGAATGGTCGCCGGCGGCATGGACAGCACGAGCGTGACCGACGCCGAAACCCAGAAAGTCCAGTGCATGACGGTGCGCGCGCCCACGCGGTCGGAGAGGACGCCGCCATAAGCCCTGAAGATACTGCCCGGGACCGAGAAGGACGCGGCGACGATGCCGGCCATGGCGAGGTCGAAGCCATAGACGCCCATCAGGTAGCGCGGCAGCCAGAGCGCCAAAGCGACGAAGGCGCCGAAGGTGAAGAAATAATAGAGCGCAAATCTCCAAACCTGGACGTGCTTCAGCGCCGCAAATTCCTGCAGGAAGCCTTTGCGCTTGCCGGCGGGGGTTGCCACTGGATCGGCGGGGGCGGCGAACCAAAAGGCGATGGCAATGATGGCGAGGACGAATGCCCAAAGCTGGGCCACAACCTCCCAGCCGAAGGCAAGCAGCACGAAGGGAGCGAGGAACTTTGTCACCGCGGCGCCGACATTGCCGGCCCCGAAAATGCCGAGCGCGGTTCCTTGCTTCTGCGGCGGGAAGAAGGGCGAGACATAGGTGACGCCGACGGCGAAAGACCCGCCGGCGAGGCCGACGCCAAGCGCGGCGATCAGCACCTCGGTGAAGCTGTCGGCATAAGCGAGGAGGAAGGTGGCGAGCGCTGCCGAGAGCATTGTCGCGGTGTAGACGACCCTGCCGCCATAACGGCTGGTCCAGACGCCGAGCAGGATGCGCACCAGCGAGCCGGTAAGAATCGGCGTGCCGATCAGGAGCCCGAACTCGGTCTCGCTGAGGCCGAGCTGGTCCTTGATGCGGATGCCGATGATCGAGAAGATCGTCCAGACGGCGAAACAGACGGTAAAGGCGGCGGTCGAAAGCCAGAGCGCCCGCGACCCCGCATTTCCGGGATCGGGCGGTCGTTTCGTTGTTGAAAGCATTCTTGGCTCCAAGGCGATGCTGCAGGTCCAAAAGAAAAGCTGCCGTCAGATGCTCGCCGTCCCGCATGGGCCAAGCGAACGTCTGAGTCGGCAGCTTTGCCGGGCGGCGCCCGTCATTGGACGCCTTCCAACATCTCACGCAGGATTCGTGCCAGACTTTGTGCAGTGCGGGAAATCGCGGAATTAGAAGGGTTTTTCGCGAGTCGCGCGCCTGAGGTGCCCCGCCGCAAGACCAATGTGGCGGCAATTGCCGCCGCTGATGGCTAATCGATAAGCAGACGATGCGGTTGCCTAATGATTAGGCGACTGGCTCGCGATATAGTCGTCGATCTTGTCCGGATCGAACAGGTTTCCATCGAAGAAGCCGTCCGGACCAAGAACGAGGCTGGCGCCAGCAGAGCCAACGGGCGTCGGCGCCTTGAGCGCTCCCTCTACTTTCGAGTTGGCGCCGGGTAGGGCCACTCCGAGCGGACCGAGCGCCGACCGGTAGAGATCCGGCCGATAGGTCTCGCGCGCGATCTCTTCGTTCCGCTTATCGTGCCGCACCTGACCCCAGCGGACCATCTGCGTGTAGAACCAAAGCGCGTGACTTCGCCAGGGGAAGGTCGCGGCCTTGGCGAAAGGCTGGAAGAACTCTTCGACATATATGTCGGGGTCGCCTCCGGTCCGGATATGTCCGGTCAGCGCCGGCAGCATCCAATCCACCGGTCTGTCCACATAGCCGGGACTGGAGAGAAGCTGGGCAAGCTCCTCCCTATTGCGCGGATCGGCGCACCAGAGCGCCGCCCGGTAAAGCGCGCGGAGAAGCGCCGCGAGCGCCTCGGGATTGTCCTCCGCCCAGCGCGCATGCACGCCGAGCACCTTTTCGGGGCTGCCCCGCCAAATGGCTGCTTTGACGGTGACGAGGCGCCCGGAGCCAAGGACTGTTGCTGCCGTGTTCCACGGCTCGCCGACGCAATAGCCGTCGATGCTTTCAGAGCCGAGCGCGTCGGCCATCAACGGCGGCGGCAGAATGACGATTTCAACGTCGCGGTCAGGATCGATGCCGCTTGCTGCGAGCCAATAGCGCAATTCGTAATTATGCCCGGAATGGGGATGAACGACCCCGAAGCGCAAAGGAGCTTTCCCGGCGCGCGCCCTTTCCGCGACGACCGTTTTAAGGGCTTTGCCGGCCATCAGCGGGTCGAGATCGGCCTTCGCTCCATGGCTTTCCATTTGCTGCCAAAGGGCGTTTGCCACTGTCACCGCATTGCCGCCGAGGCCGAGCGCCATCGGCGCGATGGTCGGCGCCGCCAGCGGGGTCAGGCCGAGATTGCAGGCAATCGGCATCGGCGCCAGCATCTGCGCGACCTGAAAGTGCCCGACGGCGAGCCGGTCGCGGATATTCGCCCAAGAGCTTTCGCGATTGAGAATGAGATCGAGATTCTCCGCCTCGGCGAAGCCTTTCTCCTTGGCGGCGACGAGGATGGCGCTGTCGAGCAGCGGCATGAAGCCGGCGGTGATCACCGTTCGTTCGCTCATGGCTCTTCCCCGTCGAGGAGGCCCGCGGCGGTGATCAGGCTCTGCGCGATTTCCGCGATCTTCCGATTCTGGTTCATGGCCGTCTTGCGGAGCAGCGCATAGGCCTCGTCCTCCGACAGTCTGCGCGATTTCATGAGGATTCCCTTGGCTCGGTCGATCACCTTACGGTTCTCGAGCTCGCCGCGCGCTTCGTCGAGCTCGCGGGTAAGCCTCGAAAAGGCGTTAAAGCGGCTGATGGCCATATCGAGGATCGGCTTCACCCGTTCCTGCTTCAGCCCGTCGACGACGTAAGCCGAGACGCCGGCATCGACGGCAGCCTCGATGGAGGCGCTGTCGGCGCTGTCGACAAACATGGCGATGGGGCGCTGCACGGAGCGGGAGAGCTGAAACATGTTCTCCAGCATGTCGCGATTGGGGTTGCCGAGGTCGATGACGATGACGTCCGGGCCGACCGCCTCGATGGTCTTGGCGATGCCGGTCAGCTCATGCACCACGGTGACATTGTCATGCCCGCTCTCCCGCAAGCCCGCCTCGATGATCGAGGCGCGGATGCGGTTCTCATCGATAACGAGGATGGCGAGCGGCTTCCCGGACATGGGCGCATATTGCGCGTGGCGCGTTTCCGCGCAACGCGTCCTGTTGGCGCCTCCTACGGGCGCGTGACAGCGTCCCATGCCTTCGCCTAGATATTTCGCATGAGTCTTTCCGAGGATGCGGTCGGCGTTTTGCTGGCGGGCGGCAAATCTAGCCGCATGGGCGGCGGCGACAAATGCCTGCTGCCCCTTTCGGGACGGCCGATGCTCGAGCACATCATTGAGCGCTTGCGGCCGCAGATTGCCGAACTGATATTGAATGCCAATGGCGATCCGGCGCGCTTTGCGCGCTTCGGCATCCCGGTGATCGAGGATCGCCTTGGCGACTATGCCGGGCCTTTGGCCGGCGTGCATGCCGCGCTCGCATGGACGAAGGAGAACCGACCAGATCGCCGCTTCGTGTTGACCGCGGCGGCCGATACGCCGTTTTTTCCGCAGGATCTCGTGGCGAGGTTTGACCGTGCGCTCGAAGGGCCGGACGCGAAGCTCCTCATCGCCCGCTCGGAAACGGGTACCCACCCCGTGTTCGGCCTCTGGCCGCTCTCGCTTCTTTCCGAGCTTGAGCATTCGCTGGACCGCGGGTCGCGCAAGGTTGGTCAATTCGTCGAGCATCAGGGCGCCACATTCGTGGATTTCCCACCAATCGAGATCGACGGCACGAAGGTCGATCCCTTCTTCAATATCAACCGGCCGGAAGATCTTGCCGCCGCGGAAAAGCTGATGCAGGGGAGGGCGGCATGAGCCCACCCGTTTTCGGCGTCACCGGCTGGAAAAATTCCGGCAAGACGACGCTCGCCGCGCGCCTCGTCGCCGAACTGACAGAGCGCGGCTATGCGATCTGCGCGGTGAAACACGCGCATGAGAGCTTCGACATCGATCAGCCGGGCCGCGATTCCTACAAATTGCGTGAGGCCGGCGCGCGGCGCGTGATCCTTTCCTCAAAAAGGCGCTGGGCGCTGATGCATGAACTCGGCGAAGAGCCGGAGCTTGCCCTGGCCGATATTCTCGGTGCGGCCGGTCCTTGCGATCTCATTCTGGTGGAGGGCTATAAGCGCGAGCCCTTCCCGAAAATCGAAATCCGCCGAGACGGAGCCACCTCGCGCGAGCCGCTCGCCGGGAGCTCGCCGGAAATCATCGCCATCGCCTCCGACCGGCCTGGCGATGAAAAGGACGGCCTTCCGGTGTTTCACCTCGACGACATCGGCGGCATGGCGGATTTCATCCTCGCGCATCTCCGTCTCGGATCGCGATGAAGATGAAGCTAATCCTGCTTGAGAGGAGCGAGGCGTCCCTCCGCCGCCGCTCCCTCGATGCGGTGCGGGTTGGTGAAGATCTCGAACCCGTCTTTCCTGGCGATGGCCGCAAGCGTCATCCCCGACGCCTCCGCCATGCGGACCGCAAGCGCCGTCGGCGCCGAAACGGCGACAATGGTCGGCGCACCGATCGCCGCCGATTTCTGCACCATCTCGACGGA
Organism: uncultured Alphaproteobacteria bacterium; assembly: GCA_963786425.1. Taxonomy (GTDB): domain Bacteria; phylum Pseudomonadota; class Alphaproteobacteria; order Rhizobiales; family Methyloligellaceae; genus Methyloceanibacter. Next base: position 362,056 of record CAWAZB010000005.1, read on the forward strand.
GACGCGGCTGGTCAGAATGATGAGGCCGCCTGCCGCCGTCGCGCCTTCCCGGGCGAGCGCGCCGGCAAGCTTATCGAGCGCGTTGTGACGCCCGACATCTTCGCGCGCGGCAACGAGGCCGTGGGCGGGATCCCAAAAGCCCGCCGCGTGCACGGCGCGGGTTTCCTGATTGAGCGTCTGTAGCGGGTAGAGAGACTCCACCGCCGCCATGATCTGCTCCGGCGTAAAGACGAGACCTTCGCCCACGCGGGGCGGTTCCTTCATGGCGGCGGTCAGGCTCTCGATACCGCACAAGCCGCAGCCGGTCGGCCCCGCGATTTGCCTCCGCCGGCCGAGAAACTCCGCGGCGTCGGGTGCCTTCAGCCACAGCCGAAGCTCGATGCCGATCTCCTCTTCGACGATCTCGAGATCGTCGATCGCATCGGCGGAGGCGATGACCCCTTCCGTGAGGCTGAAGCCGACAGCGAAATCTTCGAGGTCGCGCGGCGTCGCCATCATCACCGCATAGGAGGCGGTGTTGTAGGTAAAGGCGATGGCGGTCTCTTCCGGGATCGCGCGCTCGGTCGTGGCGTATCCATCCGACCGCCAAATGCTACGCGGAACTCTCTGCGAAGGACGGGGCATGCTCTGTTCTATCGCATGGGCTTTCGGCAGTCACCGGCTTGGACCGCCCTATGCCCGGCAGCGGGTGGGCGTCGGACTCGGGATTTCAAGGCCTCCGGGCCAATCGACGCGATGCAAGAGTGCTGTTTGCCTTAAATCCGTTCGCCGCTAAGCTCCTGCCGTTGCCGGGCGGCGTTGCCTTGGCGGGAGCTCGCAAATGACTCAGGAAACGTTCGAGGCCGAAGCGGAACGCGCGCGCGGGAGGTCAAGGCGCAAGGCTGCGCCAGTTCCTCCCCCTCCGCCGGTTGAAGCCGCGCCACCCCGCTCGCGACGAGGCCTTGGCTGGCTGATTGTCCTCCTGCTCGCCGCGGGTGCCGCCGCGCTCATCTGGAACTATTGGGGCTTCCTGCGGACCCAATGGGCGGGGCTCCAACCCTCGCAGGAGGCGCCTGCCGCGCCACCTCCGCCGGCGGTGACGGTCGCGAAGCCGCTCGTCAAAGAGATCGTGGAATGGAAGGAATTCACCGGCCAGTTTGTGGCGGTCAACTCCGTCGACGTGCGCGCCCGCGTTTCCGGCTATCTCGAATCCATCAACTTCACCGACGGCCAGATCGTGAAGAAGGGCGATCTCCTCTTCGTCATCGAGCCGAAGCCCTACGAACTCGCGCTTGAATCCGCGCGCGCCGATCTCGTTCAGTCCGAAGCAAATCTTCAGCTGGCGAAGGCGCAGCTCGATCGCACCGAAGAGCTGCGCAAGAAGAACTACGCGACCGAAGAGACCTATGATGAGCGCGTCGCGCAGGTGAATACGGCGACGGCCGGCCGTGTCGGCGCGATTTCCGCTGTCAATCAGGCGGAGCTGAACCTCGCTTATACGCGCGTGACAGCGCCGATCGCAGGACGCGTGAGCCGGCACGAGCTGAGTGTCGGGAATTTGGTCATCGGCGGCACTACGGGGCAGCCGACCCTCCTCACGAGCATCGTTTCGCTCGATCCGATGCATTTCTTCTTCAATGTGAGCGAGGCCGACGGCATGACCTATAAGCGCCTAATGGCGAAGGGGAAGCTTCCTTCCGTGCGCGATGAAAAGGTCGCGGTGGAAGGCCAGCTCATGGATGAGAAGAATTGGTCGATGGAAGGTCACATCGATTTCGTCGACAATCAATATGACCGGTCGACCGGCACCATACGCGTGCGTGCAGCTTTCCCGAATCCGGACTTTTTCATCACGCCTGGCCAGTTCGGTCGCGTCCGGGTGCCGATGTCGCAGCCGCACGATGCGATGCTCGTGCCCGACGCTGCGGTCGTTACCGACCAGTCTACCAAGCTCCTTTTCACCGTCACCAAAGACGGCACGGTGGTGCCGAAACCGGTGGAACTCGGGCCTGTCTATGACGGCAACCTCCGCATCGTTAGAAGCGGCATCGAGCCGAGCGACGATGTCATCGTTGTCGGCTTGCTGCGCGCCCGGCCCGGACAGAAAGTGACGCCGGAGGAAGGCTCCGTCGACAAGGCTGCGGTGCCGAAGCTATGACGGCAGCACTTCAATGAGGCTTTCGCATTTCTTCATCGACCGGCCGATCTTCGCGGCCGTCGTCTCGATCCTGATCACGCTGGTCGGGGCCATCGCCTATTTCGGGCTGCCGCTCGCGCAATATCCCGAAATCGCGCCGCCTTCGATCTCGGTAACGGCGCAATATCCGGGCGCCTCCGCCGACATCGTCGCCAAGACCGTCGCCACGCCGCTCGAGCAGGAAATCAACGGCGTCGACAACATGCTGTACATGACGTCGCAAGCGACAAGCGACGGCGCCATGGCGCTGACAGTGACGTTCAAGCTCGGCACCAATCTCGATATCGCGCAGGTGCTGGTGCAAAACCGCGTGGCGATCGCCCAGCCGCGGTTGCCTGAACAGGTGCGTGCCATCGGCGTGACGGTGACGAAGCAGTCGCCCGATCTGATGATGGTCATCCATCTTCTGTCGCCCGACGATTCGCGAGATCAGCTCTACATTTCGAACTACGCCACCCTGCATGTGAAGGACGTGCTCACGCGCATTGACGGCGTGGGCAATGTGACGATCTTCGGCGCGCGCGATTATTCGATGCGCATTTGGCTTGACCCAGAGAAGCTGGCGATCCGTAATCTCACCGCCGGCGATGTGGTGGCGGCGTTACGCGGCCAAAACGTGCAGGTGGCGGCCGGCGTCATCAACCAGCCGCCGGTGCCGACACCCGGCGCCTTCCAGCTGAACGTCGAGACGCAAGGCCGTCTCACCGATCCTGAGACCTTCGCCAATATCATCGTCAAATCCGGCGAGGACGGCCGCGTGGTGCGCGTCAGCGATGTCGGCCGGGTTGAGCTTGGCGCCGCCGATTACGGCCGCAACGGCTATCTCGACGAAAGGGTGGCAATTCCGCTCGGCATCTTCCAGCGTCCGGGCTCGAATGCGCTCCAGACCGCCGAGCAAGTCATCGGCAAGATGGAGGAGCTCTCCAAATCCTTCCCGAGCGGGCTCAAATATACGATCATCTACAATCCCACGGAGTTCATCGCCCAATCGGTGCGGGCCGTGCTGGAGACGATGGTCGAGGCGGTGATCCTCGTCGTCATTGTCATTGTGCTGTTCCTGCAGACTTGGCGCGCCTCGATCGTTCCCATCGTGGCGATTCCCGTGTCGCTTATCGGAACGCTCACCGTGCTCGCGGCGCTCGGCTATTCGCTCAACAATCTCTCTCTGTTCGGGCTTCTGCTCGCCATCGGTATCGTCGTCGACGATGCCATCGTCGTCGTTGAGAATGTCGAGCGAAACATCCGCGAGGGCCTCAGTCCGCGCGAGGCCGCCTATCGGACCATGGAAGAGGTTGGCGGCGCGCTTGTCGCCATCGCGCTAGTCTTGACCGCGGTGTTCATCCCTTCGGTCTTTCTCACCGGCATCCTTGGTCAGTTCTTCCGGCAATTCGCCGTTACTATCGCCACCTCGACGGTGATCTCTCTTCTCGTGTCACTGACTTTAAGTCCGGCGCTTTGCGCGCTGCTCTTCAAGCCGCACGAGCCGCATACCGGCAAACGCAGCATCTGGACGCGCCCGATCTTTGCGTTCTTTAACGGCTTCAACCGCGGCTTCGATTGGCTGTCGACGCGCTACGGCCTCATGACGCGGAGGCTGGTGCGCATCTCGTTGATCATGGTCGTCATCTATGCGGGACTGATCGCTCTCACCGTTTTCGAGTTCACCCGGGCGCCGACCGGCTTCATCCCGCAACAGGATCAGGGTTATCTCATCAACGTCGTGCAGCTTCCGCCAGGTGCATCGCTCGCTCGCACCGACGAGGTGTCGCGTCAGGTGACTAAGATCGTGCTGGAAGAGCCGGGTGTCGCCCATGCCGTGCCCATCATCGGCCTCGACGGCACCACCTTCACCAGCTCGCCGAGCGCAGCGGTGATTTTCAGCACGCTCGATCCGTTCGAAGAGCGCGCCGAGAACGGGCTAAGCGCCAATGTCGTCATGGCCAACCTCAATAAGAAGTTTCAGGCGATCAAGGATGGGCTGCTTTTCAGCGTCTCGCCGCCGCCAGTGCGCGGTATCGGCACTACGGGCGGCTTCAAGATGGAGGTGCAGGACATTCGCGGAGGCGACCTCTCGCAGCTCGAGCAGGTTGCACAGAGCATCGTCGGAGCCGCCAATCAGACGCCTGGCCTCGCAAACATCTTCACCACCTTCAACACCCGCACGCCAAAGGTGTGGGCCGATATCGACCGTGTGAGAGCGGAGATGTTGGGGGTGAGGCCGGATAGCGTGTTCGAGACGCTGGAAGTCTATCTCGGCTCGCAATATGTCAACGACTTCAACTTTCTCGGCCGCACCTACCGCGTCACTGCGCAAGCCGACGGCAATTTCCGGCAGGATCTGCATTCCATCTCGGAGCTGAAGACGCGGAATTCGAGCGGCGAAATGGTGCCGCTTGGCTCTGTCGCTTCCTTCCGCGACATCACGGGACCTTACCGCGTCGAGCATTTCAACCTGTTCCCCGCCGCCGCCGTGCAGGGCGGTGTGCAGCCCGGCTATTCATCGGGCTACGGCATCGCGGCGATGGAGCAGATCGCGCAAAAGCTGCTGCCTGACGGCTATGCCTTTCAATGGACGGAAATCGCCCTGCAGGAGCAGCTGGCCGGCAATACGGCGATCTACGTCTTCCTCGCTTCGGTGGTCTTCGTGTTCCTGCTGCTCGCCGCGCAATATGAAAGCTGGACTCTGCCGCTTGCCGTCATTCTCATCGTGCCGATGTGCTTGCTTGCGGCCGTCGGCGGTCTCGTCTTGCGCGGCATGGACGTGAATATCCTCGCCCAGGTCGGGTTCGTCGTTTTGATCGGTCTTGCCGCCAAAAATGCAATTCTGATCGTGGAGTTCGCGCGGCAAAACGAGGAAACCGGTCAGGATCGTTTCCAGGCGGCCGCCGAGGCCGCGCGGGTGCGCCTGCGGCCGATCCTGATGACGTCCTTCGCCTTTATCCTAGGCGTGCTGCCGCTCGTGATCGCCACGGGCCCCGGCTCCGAGATGCGCCAATCGCTCGGCACCGCGGTCTTCTATGGCATGATCGGCGTCACCATCTTTGGGCTGATCTTCACGCCTGTGTTTTATGTCGTGATGCGGAAATTTGCGCGGCGCCCGCGCGGCGAGCCGAAAGCGCTTCCCGCTCCTGCGGAGTGACGGGTAAGCGCCATATAGTGTGATCTGCGGTCAGGAGCGCGACCGCCGGACATCGGGAGGCAGGCGCGGAAATGCGTACGCGCAGCTTTGTCGCCGCGACGCTGGCGGTTTTCGGCGCCGGCCTTTTCGCGCTCTATTATCTCGACGCCTCGCGCGAGCATCGGCTCTTAATCGCGGCGGGCCAACGCTCCGGTCAAGCCTTTGCCGTTGCCGAAGCCCTCAAACAGGTGACGGAACGGCTGCATCCGGATCTCACTCTCGAAGTTTTCGAGACGCGCGGCTCGCTGCAGAACGCCGCGCTACTCGACCAAGGGGCCGTGCAGCTTGCGACGGCGCAGGCCGATCAGGCATCGGGGCGAAATGCGCGGCTCATCGCCGAGCTCTATCCGGACAGCTTCCAGATCGTGGTGCGGCCCGAAAGCGGCATAGAAAGCATCGGCGATCTCTCCGGTAAGCGCATCGCGCTGCCGCCGGAAAAAAGCGGCGAATATAAATCCTTCTGGGTCCTCGCCAAGCATTACGATTTAAAGCCGGAGAGCCTGAAAGTCTTTACCGGAACCGAGCAGACCACGGACTGGCTGCTCATGAACGGCGACGTGGACGCGCTCTTCCGCGTGCGCGCTCCCGGGGATCCCTCGATCCTCCGACTGATTCAGGCGGTCGGCGGCAAGGTGCTTCCCATACCGCAGGCGGCGGCACTCCGTCTTCGCCATCCCACCTTCGAACAGGGTTTGATTCCCGAGGGCTCGTATAACGGGCGCCCCGCGATCCCCAACGGCGATCAGCCGACGATTGCGGTGAAGCAGCTCCTGGTCGCGCATGCCGACGTGCCGGACGAGGTCATCGCCAAGATCGCCTCGGTGCTGTTCGAAAATCGCCGTGAGCTGATGGACATCGTCCCGCTTGCAGGCGCCATCGCCGCGCCGCAACGCACCGGCGAGTCGAGCCTGCCGATCCATGCGGGCGTGTGGTCGTTCTGGGATCGCGACAAGCCGTCCTTCTTTCAGGCGAACGCCGAGATTGTCGCCCTCATGGTGTCGCTCGTGGTCATCATCTCCTCGCTCTTCCTGCACCTCGCCTCGCGCCGGCGGAAGCGCTTCATGGACGCCTATAATCGAGAGCTGATCGCGCTCGCCAAGGCTGCCCGGGACGCACCGGACTTTGCCACGCTCGATCGTTGCAACGCCGAGCTTGCCGAATTTGTGAGCCGGATCGTGCAGGCGACCGAACGCGGGCATATCAATGCCTCGGAATTTACTCTTTTCAATTTCACCTATGACGCCGTCGAGGACGCCATCAAGGACCGGCGGCTTCAGCTCGAGAGAGCGGAGACCGCTCGGCAATCGGCGCGCTTCGCGGGCGCCGGCGCCCCGGCCGGGGCTTAAGCCGCATGGCGCGCGCATTGGGATGGCGGAGCGTTCTTTGGGTCGCGGTGCTCGCTGCCGCTCTAGCGGCCGCAATGGCCGGCGGCCTTGCCGCCGAGAGCCATCTCCGGCAGGCCGCCTTGACGGACGCCTTTGCGCGGCTCCGGCTGTTCCACGAATTGAGGCAGGCAGCGCTCGAGGACTATCTCAGCTCCATCCGCGCCGATGTGATCGCCGCGAGCGACAACCCTCGCGTCGTCGAGGCGATGGAAAATTTGGCGTTCGCCTTCGGAGCGCTCGATACGGACGCGCGGAAGACGCTTCAATATCTCTATGTTCAGTCCAATCCGTTTCCGGCCGGCGAGCGGGAGAAGCTTGAGACAGCGGAGGACCGCTCTTATTACGGCGGCTATCATCAAGCGCTTCACGGCTGGGCTCGGCGCTTCCGCGCTCATTTCGCCTATCACGACGTGTTCCTGATCAGCACCCGCGGCGACATCGTCTACAGCGTGAAGAAGGAAATCGATTTCGCCACCAATCTGAAGACCGGTCCCTACCGCCGCAGCCCGCTAGCGGAGGCGTTTCGCCGCGCGGTCGCCGAGCCGGACGCGGCGGCCATCTCGGACTTCGCCAAATATCCGCCGAGCGCCGACAAGCCCGCCGCTTTCGCCGCCCGCGCCATCAAGAAGGACGGCCAGGTGATCGGCGTGTTCGCCGTGCAAATTCCGGCCGAGCCGCTCAACGATCTCCTCTACTTCACCGCCGGCATGGGTGCGTCCGGCGAGACCTATCTCGTGGGGGCAGACGGTTTGATGCGCAGCCAGTCGCGCTTCAGCGAGAAGCCCACGAACCTCGAAGTGAGGGTGGACAGCGTCTCGGTGCGCGAAGGCCAGAGCGGGAAAAGCGGCGCGAAAATCGTCAAGGACTATCGCGGCATCCCGGTGCTGTCCGTTTTCGCCCCGGTCGATTTCGGCGGCCACGCCTTCGTGCTCCTCGCCGAGATCGACGAGGCGGAGGTTCTGAGCGCCGCGCGGCCGTGGCTGGTGTTCGGCGCGGCGGCACTCTCGGCGCTCGTGGCGGCGCTTCTCGTTCTCCTTACTTGGGCGCTGACGTCGCGCCGCCGCGGCGACCTCGCTCCGGCCACGAAATCTTGAGGGCTGACCGGAAGGGCTAAGGGACGAGGACCACCCGGAAGCGCGAGCGTCCGCTGATCATCCGCTCATAGCCCTCTTTCGCCTTTTCGAGCGGATAGGTCTCGATCATCGGACGGACGCCGGTCAGCACGCTGAAGTCCATCGTATCTTCCGAATCCGACGCCGTTCCCGACGGCCAGCCGGCGACCGAGCGGCGCTGCATGATCAATTGCAGCGGCGTGACCTCGATCGGTTCGATCGAGGCGCCGACCACCAGCAGCTTGCCGTCGGCACCGAGGCCGTCGATCAGAGCGCTCATTGCCTTCGAGCTCGTCACCGTCGAAAGGATCACTTTGGCGCCGCCAAGGCCGGTCAGCACTTTCACCGCATCTTCGGATTCGCTGTCGATGTAGCGATGCGCGCCAAGCGATATGGCGAGATTGGCCTTGTCCTGGCCGCGGGCGATGGCGACGGTGTGAAAGCCCATCTTGGCGGCGAACTGCACGCCGAGATGGCCGAGCCCGCCGATCCCCTGAATGGCGACGACGTCGCCGGGTTTCGCGCCGCTGTGGCGGAGCGCGTTGTAGGTGGTGATGCCGGCGCAGAGGAGCGGCGCCGCATCGATGGCAGCGAGATCCTCGGGGATGGCGGCGAGCGCCTCGATCGGCGCCAGCATGTAATCGGCATAGCCGCCGTCATAGCTGATCCCCGGCACTTTCATTTCGAGGCAGAGGATGAAATCGCCGCGACGGCAATTGACGCAGCGATTGCAATGGCCGCCATGCCAGCCGACGCCGACCCGCTGCCCGACCTGCCAACTGGTCACGCCCTGCCCGATCGCATCGATGCGGCCGGCAACCTCGTGCCCCGGCACGGCAGGGTAGCGAATGCCTGGGAAGGTGCCGTCGACGACAAAGGCATCGCTATGACAAATGCCGCAGGCCTCGACCTTGATCCTCACCTGACCGGGACCCGGGTTCGGAATTTCCCGTTCGACGAGTTCGAGCGGCGCTTTAGGCTCACGAACTTGAACGACACGCATGCTGTTCTCCTTTGCGGCCCGTCGGCCCGATCAGTGAAAAATTCTCGCGGCGGTGACGCCGGTGAAAATCGATTGCACGGCGATGGCGGAAAGCAGCACGCCGAAGACGCGGACGATGACTTTTCGCGCGGTGACGCCGATCAGGTGATTCATCTCCTGCGCGAGAAGCAGGCAGGCGAGCGTGACCGCCATCACCGCCAGGATCGCCAATACGACGGCGGCGAGACGCTCTGGATCGCCATTGGTATTGGCGGCAAGCACGATGGCGCTCGTCATGGCGCCGGGACCGGCAAGGAGCGGTGTCGCCATCGGAAAGACGGCGATCTCGGCATGCGCCTCCGCCTTATTCTCCGCCTCCTCGCTTTCCTTCGGCGACAGCCGGAACGGCGAGGGGTGCCGCGACAGGGTCATCTCCATCGCGATGACGAAGAGGATGATGCCGCCCGCGACTTGGAGGGCCGGCAGCGTGACACCGAGCTGCTTGAGGACCGCATTGCCGAACAGCGCGAAGAGCAGCACGATCACGGTTGCGATCGCCGCGGCCTTCAGCGCAATCGCCCGGCGCTCCGAACGTGTCGCATGTGGGGTCAGCGCGGCGAGCAGCACCGAGGAATCGATCGGTCCCATCACCGCGAAGAATGTCGCAAAAGTCGTCAGCGCCGTCTCGATCATGGTTGCCCTGATTAGCAGCCCCGATGCCGCGCCGCACATCGGCGTGCATTGGTCGAACAAGAGGCCGAATGGTCAAATTATAGGCAAACGCCGACATTGCTCATCCGCGCGCCATCGGCCTAGGATTGGCAAGCATTCATGACCACAGAAACGGGGAGCGCGTTCCTACTTTGAGTTTGGTCGAACGATTGGAATTGCGCGTGGACGCCGAGCCGCTTGCCATCTCCCGCCGGTTCTTCGACGAGATGCGCTCGCCGGATGGCGGCATCAGACCGGCCTATGGCAGTTTCGCCGAGCTGCTCGACGGTCTTTCCATCGATTCCCTGGTCACGAAGCAGGCGGCCGCCGAGGAGCTGTTCCGCAGGCTAGGCATCACCTTCGCCGTCTACGCCGATGGCGGCTCGACCGAGCGGCTCATCCCCTTCGATCTCATTCCCCGCATCCTGTCGCGCGAGGAATGGTCGCTGGTAGAGCGAGGCTGCATCCAGCGGGTGAAGGCGATCAATGCCTTTCTGCACGACATCTATCACGAGCAGGAGATCATCAAGGCGGGGCTCGTTCCGGCAGAGTTCGTGTATCTCAATCCCGCCTACCGGCCGCAGATGCACGGCATCGAGCCGCCGAACCGCGTTTACGCGCACATCGCCGGCATCGATTTGATCCGCACCGGGGAGAGCGACTTCTTTGTGCTCGAAGACAATGTGCGGACGCCCTCCGGCGTCTCTTACGTGCTCGAAAATCGCGAGATCATGATGCGGCTCTTTCCCGACGCTTTCTCGGGGCAGTCGATCTCGCCCGTCGGCAATTATCCGGAGCAACTCCTTGAGAATCTGCGCGAGGTCGCGCCGGGCGGTGCCGATGATCCCGTCGTCGTTCTGCTCACGCCCGGCCGCTACAACAGCGCCTATTTCGAGCATGTGTTTCTGGCCGAGCAAATGGGGGTCGAGCTCGTCGAAGGCGGCGATCTCTTCGTGCGCGACGGCTTCGTCTGGATGCGAACGACGGAAGGCCCGCGCAAGGTCGACGTGATCTATCGCCGCATCGACGACGAATTCATCGATCCCCTGGCATTCAACACGCAATCTGTTCTCGGCGTGCCGGGGCTTCTCTCGGTGATCCGGACCGGACGCGTCACGCTTGCCAATGCGCTCGGGACCGGCGTCGCCGACGACAAGGCCATGTATTGCTACCTGCCGCGCATGATCGAGTTCTATCTCGCCGAACACGCGATCCTGAACAACGTCCACACCTATATGCTGCGCGACCCGAAGCAGCGACAGCACGTATTCCATAACCTCCAAAACCTCGTGGTGAAGGAGGTGCAGGGCTCCGGCGGTTACGGCATGCTGATCGGCCCGGCATCGACCGCGGCAGAGCGCGAGGCTTATTGGGCGCGCGTCATGCAGAACCCGGAGAGCTTCATCGCACAGCCGACGCTAGCCCTCTCGACCGCGCCGACCCTGATCGGATCCGAGATCGTTCCGAGGCACGTCGATCTCCGCCCCTTCGTTCTGTCAGGCAAGGACACGAGCGTCATTCCCGGTGGGCTCACCCGCGTCGCCCTCGTGGAGGGGTCGCTTGTCGTCAATTCAAGCCAGGGCGGCGGCACGAAGGACACTTGGGTCTTGGAGCGACCCGCATGCTGAGCCGGACAGCCGAGAATCTCTTCTGGATGGCGCGGGACATGGAGCGCGCCGAGAACACCGCGCGCATGCTCGATGTCAGCTTCCGCATGTCGCTGCTGCCCTCGAGCATCGACAAGCAGGCGCTGCATTTCGAGCCAATCCTCGCCATCGCTCCGGGCTCCGGCCGTTTTCACGAGCTCTATGACGCGCTCAACCACGAGACCATTATCCGCTATGTGGCGCTCGAGCCGGAAAATGCCGGCAGCATCTGGTCGCTGATCCGCTTAGCGCGCGAGAATGCCCGCGCCCAGCGCACCGCGATTTCGAGCGAGGCTTGGGAGAGCCTCAATTCGACGTGGCTAACGGTGCAGAATCTCGATTTTGACGGCCTGAAGCGCTGGGGCTATCGCGATTTTTTCGACTGGGTGAAGGAACGCTCGCACCTCTTTCGCGGCGTGGTGTTCGGCACGCTCCTGCATGACGATGCGTTTCGCTTCATCCGCCTCGGCACCTTCATCGAGCGCGCCGACAACACCGCCCGCATCCTCGACGTGAAATATCACGTGCTGCTGCCGGAAGGAGAGCAGGTCGGCGGCTACGTCGACTACTACCAATGGGGCGCCTTACTGCGCTCGGTCGGTGCCTTCCGCGCCTATCGCAACGTCTATCACGACACCGTCTATCCTTGGCGGATCGCCGAGCTGCTGATCTTGCGCGAGGACATGCCGCGCTCATTGCACCATTGCTATCAGAACCTGATCGGCACCCTGGATGAGCTGACTGGCAAGAAGCTGCTGGAATGTCGCAATCTCGCCGGGCAAACGCATGCGCAGCTGAAATATGGGCGCATCGACCAAATCTTCCGCTCCGGCCTGCACGAGTTTCTCACCACTTTCAATGCTCAGAACGATGCGCTCGGAGCGCAAATCCAGGAGGACTTCCTCATGGTCCCGCTCGCCGTCGCCGGAGCCGCCTGACCATGCTGATCCGGGTCGAACATACGACGTCTTACGCCTATTCGGAGCCGCTGCTCTCCAGCACGCAATATCTGCGCATGACGCCGGTCTCGGGGCGTACGCAATCGGTGGAGGCGTGGCGCCTGTCTTGCCCCGACGCCCTCACGCATGAATGGCAGGATCAATATGGGAACCGCTGTCACACCCTGACCGTGACGCGGGCCGTCTCCGACCTCGCGATCAAGGTCAGCGGGCTTGTGCGCACGCGCGAGACGAGCGGCGTGCTCGGCCTTGCCTCGGACGAATTGCCCCTCGGCCTTTATTTGCGCGAGACGCCTTACACCATCGCCGCTCCGCCGATCCGGGAATTCGCCGCGGGCTTCAAGGCGAGGATCGGCGGCGACAGGATCGGGACGCTGCACGAGATCATGCTCTCCATCGCCGGCGCCGTCGATTATGTGAAAGGCGAAACGCATGTGCGGACGACCGGAGCCGAAGCCTTGCAGCAAGGAAGCGGCGTCTGTCAGGACCACGCCCACATCTTCTGCGCCGTCTGCCGCGTGCTCGGTGTGCCTGCCCGTTACGTCAGCGGCTATTTGGCGGAAGGGGTCGATCACGGCGCGCAGGCGGCAAGCCATGCCTGGGCGGATGCTTATGTGCCGGATCTTGGCTGGGTGAGCTTCGATCCTTCGAACCGTTGCAGCGCGAAGGAATCCTATATTAGGACGGCGATGGGTCTCGACTATTCGGAGGCCTGTCCCATAACGGGGGTGCGGAGCGGCGGCGGCGTCGAGGTCATGACCTATTCGGTCAGGTTCCCTCCTTTCTCGCAGCAGCAGGTGCAATAAGGGGGGCTCGTGACCTACTGCGTCGGTATCCTGCTCGATCAGGGGGTGGTGCTCGCGTCCAACTCGCGCACCAATGCCGGCATCGACCGCGTCTCTACTTTCGGCAAGATGCACATCATCGAGAAGCCGGGAGAGCGCTTCTTCGCTCTCCTGACCGCCGGTAATCTCTCGCTCACGCAAGGGGTGATGAGCCTTCTCGGAGAATGGCTCGAAAGCGGCGATCCAGACAAGGATCTCTGGGCGGTCGGATCGATGTTCGCGGCGGCGCGGGCGGTCGGCGCCGCGCTTCGCGAAATGCACAAGACCGACGGCGGCTATCTGCAGCAGCGTGACGTCGATTTCACCGCCTCCTTCATTCTGGCGGGGCAATTGAAGGGCGGCCAGCTGCGGCTGTTCCAAATCTACGACGCCGGCAATTTCATAGAGGCAATGGGAGACACGATCTATTTCCAGATCGGCGAAGTGAAATACGGGAAGCCGATCCTCGACCGCATCATCCGGCACGACACGAAACTCGATGACGCTGTGAAGTGCGCGCTGATTTCCTTCAATTCGACCATGCGATCGAATGTTTCCGTCGGGCCGCCCATCGATGTCCTCGTCTATCGCCGCGATTCTCTGATGAATGGTTTGCGCATGCGCCTCGAAGGGGCGGACCCCTATCTCCGCTCCATTCGCGAGGCGTGGGGCGCGGCCCTGCAGAAGGCCTTCCAAGAAGTCGTTCCCGCGCCCGGCTGGGAGGTCTGAATCTAGCGCTATCGATCGCTACTCCGGGATCATCGCCATCAAGGTCTCCAGCCGGTCCGCCTCCTTGGCCGGCTTGTCCCAGCGGATGCGGCTGATGCGCGGAAAGCGCATAGCGACGCCGGACTTATGCCGGCTGGAACGATGCACGGAATCGAAGGCGACCTCGAAGACGAGCTTCGGTTCGACGGAGCGGACAGGGCCAAAACGCTCGATGGTGTTGTTGCGGACGAAGGAATCGAGCTGCCGCAGCTCCTGATCGGTGAAGCCGAAATAGGACTTGCCGACCGGCACGAGCTCCGGCTCGCCATTCTCGCCGTCCCGCCAGGCGCCAAACGTATAGTCCGAATAGTAAGACGATCGCTTGCCGCTGCCGCGCTGCGCATACATCAGCACGGCGTCGAAGGTCAGCGGCGCGCGCTTCCATTTGAACCAGTGCCCCTTCGGCCGGCCGGCGATATAGGGGCTGTCTTTCCGCTTCAGCATCAAGCCTTCGATGCCGGTGTCGCGCGCATTCGCCCATAGAATTTCCAGCTCCTCGATGCGCTCGAAGGCGACGATCTCCGAGACGTCGGTGCGCGGTGGCTGATGACGCGCATGCCAGGCTTCGAGCCGGGCTCTTCGCTCGATGAAGGGGAGGGGACGCAGATCTTCCTCTTCCTCGACGAGAATATCGTAAAGGCGGATATGCGCCGGGTGCGACTTCAGCATTGCAGGGGTAACGGCCTTTCGGTTCAGCCGCTGCTGCAAATCGTTGAAGGGCGCGACTTCGCCGTTTCGTAACACGAGTAGCTCGCCGTCCAGCACCACGCCCGGAGGAAGCGCGTCGACCACATCGGGAAAGGCGCCGGAGATATCGTCGCCGGTCCGGGAAAAGAGCCGCCGCTCGCCGGCCTGATGCACCGCCTGCACGCGAATGCCGTCCCATTTCCATTCGGCAACGAACTCGGCCGGATCGATTTTGGCGAGCTCTTTCTCCTCGACCTGATGCGACAGCATCAAAGGCCTGAAGATCGGCTTCGACCCAACATCGGGACGGGGATCTTTGCCCGACAGCCAGGCGAAGAGGTCGAGATAGGGAGGCCGCACGCCGTGCCAGACCTCCTCGATCTCGGCGAGCGGCTGCCCAGACCAGTTTGCCAGCGCCGTCTTTGCCAAACGCGCCGATACGCCGACGCGCAAAGCGCCGGTGACGAGCTTGAGAAGGGCCCAGCGGCCGGTCGCATCCAAGCCGTCGAGCCAGCGCGCCAACAGATCGGGAACTTCGTTCGATCCGGCGAGGAGTAGCCTTTGCACCACATCGTCAAGCCGGGGCGGGTCGAGCATATCGGCGGCGCCCGGCCAAATCAGAGCGATGGTCTCGGCGGTGTCGCCGACATAGTCGCGCGACAAGCCGAACAGCACCGGATCAACGCGAGGCTCGATCATCTCGATCAGGATGCGGCGCAGCGGAAGCCTGAAGAAGAGCCCGTCCGTCAGCGCCGCGAGTGCCCAGCCGCGATCCGGATCCGGCGTCGCGGCGAAATAGTCGGAAAGCAGGCGAAGCTTGTCGTTGCGCGAGGGCGTGTAAGCGAGCCGGTCGAGCAAGGCGGCAAAGGCCTTCATCAATCCTCATCCTCGCGGCCGATCAGGGCGAGCGCTCGGCCGCGCTTACCGGCCTTCTGAAGGTGATAGAGCAGCGCTTCTTCGCGGCCATGCGTCACCCACACTTCGGGTGCGCCGGTTTCGTCGATAGTGCGGATGAGCTCGTCCCAATCGGCGTGATCCGAAATGACAAGCGGCAGCTCGACGCCTTGCTGACGCGCCCGCGCGCGAACGCGCATCCATCCCGAGGCGAAAGCGGTAAGCGCCTCCGGAAACCGCCGCGACCAGCGGTCGGAGATGGCCGAAGGCGGCGCGAGCACGATCCTGCCACGCACCTCATCGCGCGAAGCGCCGGTCGCCGGCCGCAGCGTGCCGAGGGGCACGCCGCAGCGCTCGTAAATCTCGCAGCAGGAAAGCAACGCCCCGTGCAAATAGATGGGCTCATCGTGGCCGGCCTCGCGCAGCATCGCGATCAGCCGCTGACATTTGCCGAGGCCATAGGCGCCGACGACGTGGGTTCGCTCGGGAAATTGGGCCACGGAGCGAAGCAGCTTTGCCACCTCGGCGGTGGGATCGCCATGGCGGAAGACGGGCAGCGCGAAGGTCGCTTCGGTGATGAAGAGGTCGCAAGGGACCGGCTCGAACGGGGTCGTCGTCGGATCCCGCACGCGCTTATAATCGCCGGAGACGACGGCGCGGCGGCCGCGCCATTCGATCACCACCTGCGCGCTGCCGAGCACATGCCCGGCCGGCTCGAGCCGTACTTCCACTTCACCGATCTTCAGCCGCTCGCCAAAGGCGAGAGCCTGGGTGCCGGCCCGCGCGGCAGCACCGAGCCTCGCTTGCATGATGGCGATGGTCTCGCTTGTTGCCAGCACATGCTCATGCCCCGCCCGGGCGTGATCCGAATGCGCATGCGTGATGATTGCGCGCTCCACGGGCACGCTTGGGTCGACGTGAAAATCCCCCGGCCGGCAATAAAGCCCGCTTGCATCGGTGCTGAGCCAGGATTGGAAGCTTTCAGATTTCATCGGAGATCTGTGTAGAACAAAACACGCTTATCTTAGAGAATCTCAATTGGAAGTTGTTGTAAGATAAATTGCACACGTATCAGTGACTCGCTTTTATGTAGTATTCCGTCAACGCGGATGCGCAAATGAGCACCGATGCGGCGGCCGGGTGTGGCCGTGGTTTATGGTGCCTCAATACTTCCCGCCATCGGGACGATGGCTCGTCGTGCGCTTCGTGCCGCAGGCTTTTGCCTGTGCGGCATTCTGCCGGTCACAGCAGAAGCGAGCGAGGATCGCCACGTTGAGCTGTTCACGGGGTTCGAAGCCACGGACAACGCTCAGAGTGGTTATCTGGGCGTTGGCTATGCCTTCCGCAACGGACTCTATGAGAGCGGCTGGCGGCTCCGTGCTGTCGGAAGTCTCGGCGATTACGACTATCACCGGGACGGCTTCGCCGGAGGCGCGCCCAGCGTTCTAACCTTCGAGGGCGAGTCGCTCTTCGGCGCGGCGCTCATCGGATATCAGCTGCGCACCGGCTCGCTCACCCTGAAGCTCTTCGGCGGGATCGAGGCCGTCGAGCAAAGGGTTCACCCACGCGATCCTTTCAACTCGGTGCAGGGGAGCGAACTTGGCGCAAGGGTGGTCGCGGAGAGCTGGTACGAGATTTCACCGCGATGGGTCGCTTCCCTGGACGCGGCCTATGGCACTGCCTTTGAGGATTATTGGAGCCTCGCGCGGGTCGGCTATCGGCTTGGTCCGAGATTGACGCTCGGGCTCGAGGGCGGGGCGCTCGGCAATCAGGAATATGATGCGGGGCGCGCCGGCGGATTTGGCCGCGTCGAGTTCAGCGATCTGCAGGTGACGTTGTCCGGCGGGTATACCGGCAATTATCTCGAGAGCGAGCCGAGCGGCTATGTGTCGCTCGGCATCTATCGGCCGTTCTGAAACAAAAAGCACTGCCGGCCCCCGCGTGCCGGCAGTGCAGCTTTCTTTGCGCTGTCACACCAAAGTCCGGCGAAGCGCGCTGGTAATGCATTCCGTGTCGGAGAGACGCACCGCGTCGCGGGCCGTCTCCGAGACGACAGAATGACGTAGGATTTATGTCAAAGCAAACGCGACTTCGCTTCTCCCCAGCTTTCGCGAAAGGCTAGTCGCGGAAAAACTGAGGCTGCCGCCGGCGTTGTTGCGCTTGCGGCCGTCTCGGCTGCGGTGGGGAGGCCTTCGGCTTTTCCGGCGCCGCGCTCGTCACCGGCGCTTCGGCTTGCTTTGCGAGCCAAGCGGCGAAGCGCGCTTCGAGCGGTTCGCCATTCTGCGCCCACCAGGCGGCGTCGAACGGCAAGGCGTTGGCGAAATTCTCAGCTGCGGTCGGCAGAAAGCGCTTCATCTCGACACCGATCGCCGGATGCTTGCCGACGAGGCCGATCGCCGATTTTCGCATCGGGCCATAAGCGATGAGCTCAGCCTGTGCCGCCATCCGCGACGGCGCGCTGGCAAAGGCGAGGAATTTGTTCGCCGCGTCCTTGTTCGGGGCCGATTTCGGGATGGCCCAATGATCGACGTCATAGATCTGGCCGTCCCATAAAATATCGAGGTGCTTAGCACCGACGATCGCGCGAAAGAGGCGCCCGGAATAGCCGACCGCCATCGCGGCTTTCTTCTGCACGAGCCAGGCGATAGGTTGTTGGGGGCTGGTCCACCAAAGCACCTGACCCTTGATCTTTTCGAGCGCGGCGAACGCCCGGTCCACGCCCTCCGGCGTCCCGAGCGTGGTGTAGACGTCGGCCGGCGCCACGCCATCCGCCTGCAATGCGAATTCGAGCGTGTAGCGCGCGGTCTTCGGCAGGGCTCGTTTGCCTGGGAAGCGCTTCAAGTCGAACAAGTCGGAAATTTTGCCGGGCGGTGTCTTGAGAGCCTGCCGGTCGTAAGCGACCGCCGCCGACCAGGCAACGCTGGCGACGCCGCAAGAGGACAGTCCCGAGGACAGATAGTCCTCGCTCGCGGTTTGTCCCTCGGGCCCTGCCACGGCGACCGAGGCCGGGATCGTTTCCAGCTGGCCGTCACGGCAAAGCGTGTCGAGCGTAGCGCGAGAGACGTCGATGACATCGACAGGCGAACTGCCCTCGATCGCGCCTTTGATGGCCGGAAGTGTTCCATCATAGATTTGGGTCTCGACGGCGATGCCGGACTCCTGCGTGAAGGGGCGGAAATAGGCGGCCTCCTGCGATTGCAGATAAGCGCCGCCCCAAGTGGCGATCCGCAACGCGCTGCCCTGTTGGCTGTTGCCCACGCCTGGAAACGCAAAGGCCACAACAATCGCAGACAGCGCCGCGCAAAGCCGGGCGGAAACGCTCACGACACCGCGCATGCTGGAAAGGCTCGTAGAAAATCTCATGCTATCGACAACGCCTCGGGAGGTCAGTGAGGCTGAATCTCGTTCGATTTTCTGGCTGGGTCCACTCCTTCGCCCACAGCCGCGCGATCGGTTCGTCGAATCGACGGCTGCGACAGCGGCCCGCGAATGGAGAGTGCAGGTTTTGTTTTCGGCCGTGGCACGGAAGCGCCGGAGAGTGCGGTGTCATTCTGCGACACGCTCCAATTCATACTTGCTCTCGGTAGATCGACGTCGCCCGCCACGGCGAGGCTCTCCTCGCCTGCCCGAAGGTTGAGGCTCTGACACTGCAATTTGCCGGCAGCGAGCGTGCAATTCGCCTGCAATTCGTCAAAGCCGGTACTGCCGCCGTCGCGCCAACCCGAGACCTCGACCGGTGTCGTGGCGGCAAGGAGGCGCGGCAAATCGAGCGGCACCGCACCCGCGCGAGCGGTCAGTTTCAAGCTCCCGCCGAGATTCTCCAGGAGGTCGGAGTTCGACCATCCCTTGGTCGAAAGTTTGATGGAGAGATCGCCAACACCGCGGAGCATCTCGCCGAGCGAAAGCGGCGCGAGGCAGGGCTGCAAAGCCACCTCGTGCATCGAAGCGGTGACATCAAGCGCGGCCGCTCCCGGAGCGAGGCCGAGGTCCACGCGGCCGGAGGCGCGTCCCCCGCAAAGTTCTACCTCGCCGACTTCGCCGGTCACCGAGCCGTTTCGCGCGGTCACGGTAAATCCGCCGCTCCCGAGCTCATAAGCTGCCGCCGAGATTGCGTTCGCCGAAATTCGTAAGTCCGCATCGAGATGGCGGAAGAGCCAATCCAATGGCGGCTCGGCGACATGGCTGCCGGCGCTGGCCGCAGCGTCGGCGCGATTGCCGAGGTAGGAATCGAGCAGGAGCTGATCGAAGGCGAGGGTGCCCTCGATGCGGGGCCGGGCGTTGGCGCTGAAGGCAAGCACGCCGATCGCCCGGTTTCCGTCCAGCGTGAACACGCCCTCGTCTAAGGCGAAAGTAGCGCCGCTAAAATGAAGGATACCGGCAAGATCGAGCGCCTTCAGGCCATTCCCCTCCGGAACCTCGTATCCGACCCAGCGCAAGAATTGCCGTACATCCTCGATCCGCGCTTCGACGCCGCCGTTAAGCTCGAAGGCCTCGCCGAAGGATGCAGTCCCGTTCAGCTTTCCGCGAAGTAGCGTCGAGCTCACCGAGATCGCCACTGGCACGCGCTCGGTCGCTTCGGACAAGCTTGGCGCCCCGCTCTCCACGGCAAACCGGACGCGCTCCTTGTCGTAAGAAAAGCCGCCGCGAATGGTGAGGCCGCCATTCTCTTGGCCGGCGTCGACATTGGCGTGGATGCCTTTGATCGGCTGCACGCCTTGATAGAGCTTGCCGTTGCGGATCGACAGAGCCCGCACCGGAAGATGCGAGAGAAGGCGTGAGACGTTTTCCGGCGCTGCCGCCGGAGCAGCGAGAGTTGTGTTCAGGTAGATCTTCGGTCTCGCGATCCGCAGGACATCGATCGCCACGTTCCCTCGCAACAGCGAGGGAAGATCGAGGGAGGCCTTTGCTTCTCTGATTTCGATCTTACGCAGGAATGGAAGCCGCCCGCTGCCGCTCAATTCGAGCGGTCCGCGGACGGAGATCTCGGGGAAGATGCTCACCTTCACCGGGCCGGTGAAGCGTGCCTGTCCCCCAGACCATTCGGAAAGCCGGCTGGCAACGGCGTCGGCAAAGCGCGATCTGTCGCTGAACAGCCATGGCGCGGTCGCAACTCCGATCAAGGACACCGCGACTGCGCCGAGAAGAAGCCACCTCCATGGCAGCTGGCTAGGCTTCATCCCCTTAGCATCCACCGCCTGAGCGGTGCCCCGGACTCACATCTACCCCATGACCTTTTAGCCCGGATGGCCGGAATTTGCGAGCCGCCCCCTTTGGTTCCAATAGGATTTTTCAGCTGGTGGCCCATGCCGCGGGCGCCGGACGCTCGCTGCCCGAAGCAAAGCCCGGGCGTCCGGCAACGATGATGCCATGCAGGAGGAAAAGCGGCACGAGGCTGGTGGCGACGATCAAGAGCGAGGCGAGCGCGGCCTCCTCATAGCGGTAGAGCGAAACGAGAGTGAAGACCTGGGTGGCGAGGGTGTCGAAATTGAATGGCCGCAACAGCAGCGTCGCCGGCAGCTCCTTCATCGAATCGACGAAGACGAGGAGCGCGGCGGCGCCAAGGGCAGGGCGCAACATCGGCAAATGCACGCGGCGGAGGAGCTCGCCGGCCGAGGCGCCGAGGGTGCGCGCTGCCGCGTCCGTGTTGCGGGAGATCTTGCCAAAGCCTGCTTCAACCGCGCCGAGGGAAGCAGCGAGAAAACGGATGGAACAGGCGAGCACGATCGCAAAAACGCTTCCCGAAAGGAGGAGGCCGAGTTTGACGCCGAAGATCTCCCTCGCAAAGGCGTCGAGGCCATTATCGATAATGGCAAGCGGAATGAGGATGCCGATCGCCAGCACGGTTCCGGGAACGGCGTAGCTGACCGATGGCGCGACGTTCAAAACGCGGATAAGCCTCGATCGGGCTTGCCGCCGCGCATAAGACAGAATGAGGGCGGCCCCGACCGCGACCGCCGCCGCCGCCGAAGAAATCGCAAGGCTGTGCATCGCCGCCTGCCAGAATTCGGGTGTGACGGCATCGGTAAAACGGCGGAAGGAGGATTGCATCAGGAGCGCGGCCGGGAGGACGAAGCCGAAGAGGATCGGCAAGCTGCAAGCAAGCGCGGCAGATGCGCCGCTGATCCCGCCGAGCTGCTCATCCGGCAAATGCCGGTAACGGCCGGTCGTGTGGTGAAACCGGCGTCCTGACCGTAACGCCCGCTCGGCGAACAAAAGCGCGAACACGACTGCCAGCATGACACAAGCGATCTGCGCCGCGCCCGAGAGGCTGTTGCGGTCGAGCCAGGTATCGTAGACGGCAACGGTCAACGTGCGCACGCCGAGAAACTCCACCGCGCCGATATCGTTGAGCGTCTCCATCAGCGCCAGCGCCACGCCGGCAGCAAGCGCAGGGCGCGCCAGCGGCAACGCAACCTCGAAGAAGGTCGCGGCGCCGCTACGGCCGAGCGTCCTGCTGACCTCCAGCACGCAGACCGATTGAGCAAGGAAGCTCGCCCGGGCGGTAATGTAGACGTAAGGGTAGAGCACGGCGCTCATGACGAAGATGGCGCCGCCAAGGCTTCTCACTTGCGGAAACCAATAGTCGCGGGCGCTTTCCCAGCCGAACAGCTGCCGGAGCGAGCTCTGCAGCGATCCCGAATAATCGAAGAGCTCAAGATAGGAGAAGGCGATGATGTAAGTCGGGACCGCCAGCGGCAAGAGCAAAAGCCACGCGAACAGCTTCCGCCCCGGAAAACTGTACATGGTGACGAGCCAGGCCGTGCCGGTGCCGATCACGAGCGTCGAAGCACCGACACCCAACATCAGCAAGAAGGTGTCGCGGCCGGCGCGGGGGAGGACGTAACTGACGAGGTGGGGCCAAGTGTCTCCGCTCGAGCCGAGCGCGATCATGCCCACGGCCGCGAGCGGCAAAATGGCGATGATCGCAATCAGAAGCGAAGCCGCGATCCAGCCGAGAACGCCGTCTCCGGCAAGCTTCATGGCTCGGGGCCGGCCTTCGCCACCTTTGGTACCGTTGGCGGCTTGCGGTGCGGGGGGTGCGGCTCCCGCCCCTTGCATGTCAGTGCCGCGCGCTCGGGCGCTTGTAACTTTCGTCGTGACCGGCAGCGAGCGCCGCCACGGCCTCCGGCGAAAGGAACTGCTCGGCCTCCTGCATGGCGTCGGCAAAGGCATTCGCCGCGTCGATCACCGGCTGCACGAGGTCGGACCCTGTCAGCGCGAAGGCGCAAGCCCGCATGGCCGGGCAGCGATGATGCTGAGAGGCGGCAATCAGCGAGATCGCCATGCATTCGTCGCGGCAGAAGACGGCGCAATTCACGGGATAATATTCGATCGTGCGCGACGCGGAGCTGCGAACGGCGCGCACCCAGCAGGCGAGTTCCGTCACGGTGCGCTTCGCCCGTTCCGTGCCGAGCGCCCTCGCATAGGCGTTCCAGCCTTTTTCCCAACAGCCGATATTGCCGGTGTCGTAGCCGGCGAGCCAGCAGCGGAAGCCCACGCCGACAAGCCATTCGGCGCCGGTGAGGCGCGTCTCGCCGCGCGTTGCATGCATTTCGATCTTGTTGTGAATGGTCATCTCGTTTCCCTCACGAGCTCGGGCCGTCGTCGAAGCCGACTTTATCGACGAGCTCGCTCGCCGTTTTGCGCAGCTTGGCAATCTCGGTGAGAGAGATCGGATCGGCCTTGAATGTGCCCCAGGACTGCACGAGCGGCGACCAAGCTATTCCATCCTTTACGGGATACTCGTTGTTGATCTCGGCATAATCTTGCTGCCCCGTGTCGGAGGCGAGAAATTCCAGAAGCTTGACGGCATTGTCTTTGTTTGGCGCGTGCTTCGCCACGAGCGCGCCCGAGACGTTGACATGCGTGCCCCGGTCTTTGCTGTTCGGGAAGAGGATCTTCACCGATTCCGCCCACTCCTTCTGCTCCGGCTCTTTATCGTTCTTCAGCATCGCGCCCATGTAATAGGTGTTGCCGATGGCGAGATCGCATTCGCCGGAGAAGACGCCCTTCACCTGCAGGCGATCGTCGCCCGCCGGCTTCCGCGCCAGATTGTCTTTCACGCTCTTAAGCCAGCCTTCCGTCCATTCCTCGCCATGCGCCGCGATCATCGAGGCGATCAGGGCGACGTTGTACACATGCTGGCCGGGCCGGACGCAGATCTTGCCGCGCCATTTCGGATCGGCGAGTTCCTCATAAGTGATGTCGTCCTGCTTCACGCGGTCCTTGGACGCATAGACGACGCGGGCGCGGCGCGTGAGCGCCCACCAGATCGCGTCATCATCGCGATAGGCGGCCGGGATCGCTTCCTTCAGCGGCTCGGACTGGATCGGCTGTCCCACATCCGCATTCTTGGCCTGCATCAGATTGCCGATATCGACGGTGAGAAGCACGTCGGCGGGGCTGTTGCGGCCCTCCGCTTCCATCCGTTCGATCAGACCTTTTTTGGCGAAGATGACGTTGGTCTTGATCCCCGTCTGCTTGGTGAAATCGGCGAGGAGCGGCTCGATGAGATAGGGCTGGCGGTAGGAATAGATATTCACCTCGCCCGCGTCGGCGGCACGAGCGCCTTGCGACGGCAAAAGCAGGAGGGCGAAAAGGGAAGACGCGGCCCAAGAGCTGGCCGCCCGCGCGAAAAGCATTTGCAAACCTCCAATAGACCGGGGGTCAAGGCCCCGACATCGGAACTCGCCTGATGGCGAGTGATGCTCGAAGCTAGAAACGTGGCCGAAAAAGTCAATGGCGAATTGAAGGTTTTCGTTAGTTTAGAAGCCTTCTAAGCTCCTTGATTGAGGTAATAGTCAGAATAGTGCGCCTCGATTGGCAGAAGTCCCATGTGTAACTTGGAAAGCGCGAATGTAGTTTTGAAGATTTAATGACGGTGGCGGGCACGTGCGGCCTGGTGACACGTTTGATTTAGCGGGAGACGAGCCGATCGCGCGGAAAGATCACATCCGCTGTGGTTCCTTCGCCCTTTTTGCTGGTGAAGGAAAGGCGCGCGCCATTCGCCTCGACAAGGGCTTTGGCAAGGGGCAGCCCAAGGCCGGTTCCGGTCCGCTCGCGGGGCGCGGTGGCGAGCTGCTTGAAGGGTTGCAGTGAAAACGCGACCTCCTCCTTGCTCATGCCGACGCCATTGTCGCGCACGCGCAAACGTAGGTCCCCGCTGCCGAGAACCTTGGTCGAGACCGTCACCCGGCCGCCCGATCCCGTGAACTTCACCGCATTAGAAAGGAGGTTGAGGAGGATTTGCTTCAGCCGCCTTGGATCGGCGAGCACGGGCGGCACCGCCGGTTCGAGCGACACGCGAAGCGCGATGCCTTCCCGATGCGCGAGTGGGCTGAGGCTAGACACGCACCATTCCACCAGCGCAGAGAGCTCAACCGGCGCAAAATCGAGCTCGAATTGCCCCGCCTCGATCTTCGAGATGTCGAGCAGATCGTTCAAGAGGCTGAGCGCGTAGAGCCCGCTCTGGTGAATGTCCTCAATGTAGCTGCGGTAGCGCGCATTGCCGATCGGCCCGAATTGTTCCTCGAGCATCAGTTCGGCGAAGCCGAGGATCGAATTCAGCGGTGTCCGCACTTCGTGGCTGACCATGGCCAGGAATTGCAGCTTGTCGCTGTCGGATGGGGCGGCAGCGGCCATGTCGGCACGCTTCGCCGGATCCTCCGCTGACGCCGCGGGACCTTTCGCGGGTGTGAGGTCGACAGGCGCTTCTTTGCCGGCGGACACGCGAAGGGGGGAAAGAGCGATAGGCCCGAAAAGGTCTCGATTGCGGCTGCCCTTGGGCGATCCGCGGGTCTTGGCAGGATCAGCCATGGGCGCGTTCCGACCGTGACCGGTCCGCCGAAACAACGTCGTCTGGCCGTCCGAACGAATCAACCGGCTGCAAACGCCGCTTCTCTAGAGGTCGTGGTGCCAAGGCAACTCATCCACGAGATACTGTCTATTGTCGTGCCCTGCTCGGCGACAAAGAGCAATAGAAGATCGTCGCTTTTTGATGGCCTGGGCTTGCATTTTTGCGACGCAGCATTTATATTGCATTGCAGCAACGGTCCACCCGCAGATGAGCCGTATCCCGCGGAAAGTGAACGCGATGTCAAAGCGCCGGGCCAAAATTTCCGAACCCCCAAGCCGAAAGGTCCACACAATGACTGACAATATTTCCGTAGAAGCCGCGGCCCAGGAGGCCAAGAAAACCTTCCGCAAGACGGCCGCTAATTTCGAAAAGATTTCGTTCGATACGACCGTGCCGGAGAGCGTGCGCGCTCTTGCCGAGAAGACGGTCACGCAGACCCGCCAGGCTTATGAGCGCGGCAAGGATGCGCTCGAAGAGGCGGTTGACGCGCTGGAGCGCTCCTTCGATGCGGCCGGCCAGGGCGCGACCGCATTCAACCGCAAGCTGATCGACATCGCCCAGCGGAATCTGAACTCCGGCTTCGATTTCGCCAGGGATCTGGCGGGTGCCAAGAATCTCGGCGAGATCGCCGAGCTGCAATCGGCTTATATCCGCAGCCAGTTCGAGACTTTCGCCAATCAGGCGACCGAGATCAGGGCGCTGTCCGCGAAAATCGCGGCCGATACCGCCGAGCCGATCAAGGCGCAGATGAGCCGGTCTATCGAGACGGTTCGCAAGAACTAGCGTCGGCGGCGCCTCGGGCGTCTGTCGTAGCGCGCATGATGTAGAGAGTGTTATGGCCCGGTTCATCCGGGCCATTTCTTTTTTGGGGACGAGGCTTGCGGCCGGGTGAGCTTGCAAGCGCCTGCTTCGCCGCATAGGTTCCGGACGAACACCCGAACGCCGCTGTAGCTCAGTTGGTTAGAGCGCTTGACTGTGGATCAAGAGGTCACTGGTTCAACTCCAGTCAGCGGTACCATCTTTATCAAGCGCCAGAGCTTCCCGCCGAAGGGACAGCAAGTAACGCTCGCAAGCTTCCTGGCAGGAAGTGATCAGGGGCGCCGCTGGCGACCTTTTCCTCCTTACTGCGGAACGGCAGCAGCTGTTGGGAGTTGTATTAAAGCTAGGACCCCTATGCCCTCCCAAGCAGTTCCTAGCATTCTCTTGGAGAGAGCCCCGCAAGCGCATAGCGGGGCTTTTTCTTCGCGGTAGGTTGGGCCATAGGTGAAAATTATGAATTCAAGATATCTCCGACGTCATCTCGACGAGCGTGGCCTTAAGTTGGTCGAACGCGTCTTTCGCAACGTTTGGCCAAGGGTCGGAAAGATCAGCTTTGATCAGCCAGACTACGAGGCCTTCAGGACGGCGGTCATCAATCGAATCTTCCTCCTCATCGGCCAGGGCATCACGGATCCCGATGAGCTCCGAACGGGCACGATGAACCACTTTCGAGGTTAGTCACGCCCCTGAAGACTCACGCCGGCGCCAACTTGGTGCTCTTCTTTGTCCTCCCGGCTACGCGACTTAATTTGGAACAGCCGCCATGGAGGGAGGTTACTCTTCACCAACCTCCACAGCCCATCAGCCGGTAAGGCCCTGCTTCTGAGCTCAATCGGAGCAGCTCATGTCAGCCAGGGCGCACTACCGCGGCTATCGGATCATACTGTCGCTTGAGGGGTCTTCGTGGTCGAGCAGGACGGAGCCAATAACCCCCGAGCGCCCTATCCTTTCGCAACCTGTCTCCGAAGGTCATCCAAGCAGGGTGACGGCGCTGCGGGCGGCAAAGCGAGAAATTGACCGGCTTCAGGGCCTGTCCGAACCAGCTTGGTTTCCCGCGGAAAATGAATGACTCGCTATTGTCATGCCGTAAGCGCATAATCTCTCTATCACCGGCACATAACCATAACAGGCCCTGGTGACTGAGAGAGCCCATCGCTGCACTCCCGCCTGCGACAGCAAAGGTAGGAGTTATGGGCTCCCAACACCCATCCGGATATTACGACGAGCAGTCCCTTCGAGCGATCGAAGGCGTTTTGGGCGAAGTTTGGGAAACTCTGGCCGGAACCATTGCTGATCAGCACGCCCGCGACGGCTTGAGGACTGCGGTGATCACTCGACTCTTGGATCTCGTCGAACAAGGCATCAACGATCCTGAAGAGCTTCGACTTGCGACGTTGACCCACTTCAACGGCCGCGCAAGCCCATAACGGGCGCGTGGAACTAGGGGGTTCGGGTGAATGCCGGTAACCCGGCTAAGGCGCTTCGCTAACGTGAGAGCCGTCGTCTATTGGCTCTTATGTGGCTGCGATATCGCTGGGCCACCTTCTTCATTGATGCGCCAGTTGCGAGGCTGAGGCCTGCCTCGGTGAAAGCAGCACTCTTTTCGGTCACCATCCGGTGAGCCTCCGCTCGAGCGCCGGCGCCTCCTTGCGACAGCCTAATCATGCGCAAGCCAATCACTTCCTGCATCTCCTGACAGAGACGCGCGGCTTCAAATGCGGACTTCATCCATAAGCTGAACATTGATTTTCCGAACTGGTCAGAGGCCAAGCGTAGACGATAAATGCCTTGTGATCAGCGCGGTTCCTCGACCAGGACGGCGCATGCTCAGATGTCGCAGGGCCGCTGAACCTACTGCACTTCAACGTCGATGTTGATCCGAGCTAGTTCCGCGTAAGTGCCGTCAGGATACTTATTGAGATAGGCACGAAACATATCCGGATTTCCGCTGTCCTTGACGCTGTTCCAGAAAGTGAGCTCGGCTTCCGTAACCTCGTCGTTCGCTGCAACGCCGCCTAGTTCCGTTACAGTTTGCAGGGTTTCGAGTCGGGCTTTCGCCAGCGCGACGAACTCGCCGGTGGGATAGCGTTGAAGATAGGCCTCGAGTTCGTCGGAGTTGCCGCTGTCCTTAGCGGCTTCCCAGAACGCCAGTTCCACGGCGAGAGTTTCTTCATCCGCTCTGGTAGACGTGCCGTCGCTCTTGTCTGCGCCGATCAGCGCATCGCGCCGAGACTGCGCGAGTACAGCGAAGGGACCGTTTGGATAGCGCTCTAGATATGCCTCTAGCTCAACAACGCTTCCGCTTTCCTTAATGCTATCCCAGAAGGCAAGTTCGATCTCAACCTCATCATGTGCTGCAGAAGGGGATAGAGTAGGGCCGTCCGCTTGCGGAACTTCCAACACCGGATCAATCGCAATTTTCGCCGAACCTTCCCCAGCTCTGACTTTGAAGGCGCGTACTGGTTGGGCAATGTTTTTTACTTTTTGTTCGCCGAGGTCTTCGAACGCGATTGGGTGGCTGCGCAAATGATCGCGTACACCGCGAGAAACGCAAATGCCGCCGGGATCCGCGAGCGATTCCAACCGCGCTGCGATGTTAACGCCATCTCCAAAAATGTCGCCATCCTTCATCATGACATCGCCGACATTAATTCCGATGCGCAGAAACAGCCGCCGGGCTTCCTCTAGCAGGCCATTCTCGGTGGCAAGTAAATCCTGAATTTTCACCGCGCAGTTAATTACTGAAACCACACTTGCAAATTCTGCGAGGACTGAATCTCCTGCGGTGCTCGTGATCCTGCCGCCAAACTCGCTAATGCAAGCATCGATTATCAGCCGATGACTGGAGAGAACGCTAAGCGTCCCGACCTCGTCGCGCTCCATGTGGCTGCTGAAATCCTTGATGTCGGCCGCGAGAATTGCGACCAGCTTGCGCTCTAGGTGCGGAGCTTCCATTTCACTTTCCCGTTTGACGAGCGGCTAGGTCCTGTCGCATGCGCGTCCGAATTTGTGAGGCCGTTCTCCGAGACCAATCACGAGTCCGATAGGAGCTACGTAACTTCGGTGGATTGGGGTAGGGATTAAGGCTCGGTGCCTTTAGAGGAGGCAAGACGTGAGGTGCGCTTTCGTATCTTTCTTAACACCCACGTGAGGGCGGAAGTTTCGGCGCCTGAGGTACATTTTGATTCAGTTAGGCAAGTGCTGGCGCGCCTCGTTTTCGGAAACAGGAAGGCCAAAGCTGCGTTCTTAATACGCTGGGCAAAAGCCAGCAGTTCACGCATGGCATGGGAGCCCGTGGGCTGAAGGTCTGCGGGGGCTCCTGATTGAGACAAAGGGGGCTCCAAACCTGTCCCTAATCGGCGCCGAACTGCTTCATGATGTTGACCGAGCGGAGGAGCCTTGTCTGGATCGTTGCCATCCTCGTCCCCGACGGATTGGCGCCCCGTTATTCGGACGGACACAGCGAGAATGTGTTAGCGTCGGTCTCGTGGCTGGCCCGCCTTCGCGATTGCGGCTTGGACTACGGACTCGAAGGCGTTTGAAGGTTGAGCGGTTCCTTCAGAACGGACTTCGCTGTGATTGGGTTGAGGGCGGATGAAAGAAAAGGCCATAGAATGCCGAAGGCACGCCCAGGAATGCGGTCAAGCAGCCGAGACCGCTAGAGACAAGGACACTAAGAAGTCCTTCCAGAAAGCGGAAGCCATGTGGTCTCGCCTGGCTGGGGAGATAGAGGAAATGGTGGAATGCTCAGAACACCGCTCCCCTGTTAAGCTTCCCGAACACGACTCTTAGACGCTGCCGAAAATCGCTCGCAATTCAGACCTTGAAGGTGCTTTCCATCGCCGCCTTTGACGAGGCGCGCGGATCAAGTGGGTAAGTCGGACTAAGTCTGCCGGCTCCGCTTCGGCTTTGCCGTGTTGAGCTCCTTCGCCGCATTCTCCGCTGAAGCCGCAGCCTCTTTGTCCTCGGCTTCCTTCGCCAACCGAAGTTCGCGCAGCCGCTGGGTCTTCGCGGCCAGTGCCTCCCGGCTGCGGGTCTCCTCGAATTTCAGGTTAGAGTCGCGGCGTTGGATTTTGTCCATCAGCGCCTCGGCATTCCTTCTCGCGGCAGGCTTTCCGGCAGCGTTCATGGGGGTCGATCTCCTACGGTCGCGAATTAAGGGATAATCGTCACTCTCATACAGTTGACGGATGGCGCTGGAATCGAATCGTTCGTCCCCAACCTCAAGGAAAGCCCCCAACAGCAATTCCCCTGGCATCTCCTCGATCGCAAATTTGATAGCCGTTGCAGCGCTATCAAAACGCCGATAGCCCACTGAGCCCCTGAAGGATACGCGGCGAGACGGAAACAATTCCGCGGCCGTCAGATAGTTCATTTTACTCATGGGAACTCCAGTGCTTGTGCGAGCTGGGCGCGCCTTGCCGGTTCGGGACCGGCTAATCTGGTCCGGTCCCTAAACCAACAAGCCGCCCCCGAGGGGGCGGCTCTCAATTCATCGCAGGTCACATAGTCGAGTGAGACTAGGCGGCCTGGATGTTGCCAACAGCAGTCTTGCCGCTGCGGCTATCTACTTGCGTGTCAAAAGAGACCTTCTGGCCCTCGACAAGACTGTGGATGCCCGCGCGCTCGAGCGCCGTGGC
The DNA here is from genome assembly GCA_963786425.1 of uncultured Alphaproteobacteria bacterium. Lineage (GTDB taxonomy): Bacteria > Pseudomonadota > Alphaproteobacteria > Rhizobiales > Methyloligellaceae > Methyloceanibacter. The sequence continues at coordinate 392,693 of CAWAZB010000005.1, forward strand.
ATGAACAAACACGTCATTGCCGCCATCGTCCGGCTGAATGAAGCCGAAACCCTTTTGCGCGTTGTAGAATTTCACTGTGCCTTTAGTCATAGAATTGTCCTTCGTTGATTAGTCAGTGTAGTCCGAGGCTCGGCCGCCGCTATGAACGGCGCCCGGAAACTCATTGGTCGATCTTTGGGAGGGTCTGAACGGAACGCCTGCAATGAGCGAAGGCGGAACGGCCATATGGTCCGGCCAAATGTCGATGGGTAAAGGTAAGCTTTTTTGAACGACTTTACAAGTGGGAGGAGGAGGACTTAGCCGATCGATAGCCCAACTTGCAGTATGCTTAACCTACTGCTTCATTCGTTTATCTCTACGCGATCGAAGAGCGGCGGTAGCCTCTTCGCCTTTTTCGCCACCTGCCACCCGCAACCGTCATCGTTGCAAGGCTCGATCTCATCGACGCGCTTCGGCGCATATTCGGTGATGGCGACCCGCGCTTCCCCGCCTGCCTCGCGCCAGAAGATGTTGTAGTCGGAATCGGTGGTTTCCCAGCGCTTCGTCGCCGCATTGAAGACTTCGGCGAAGGTGTGCGAGCTCTTGCTCTCCGCGTCGAAGATATTCACCACCCGCGCGTCATAGCCCATCGCCTCTAAGAGATCGTGCTGCAGCCACGCCCGCGCCCCGCACAGCATCGGCACCGGCTCTTTCCTCTCACCATTGACGTGCTTCAGCATTTCGCGGGCGAAGCCGCGTTCTTCCCGGATCGCCTTCAGCTCCTCATTGTTGCGGTGAATGCTGTGCGCGCGGATGAAGCGGCGCACGCCATCGAAATCGTCGGAAGGGGCCGAGCCCCTCTCGATGTGCTGGAGAAGGGCGCTGATCGAGGCTTCGTCCTTGCCGTCGCAGCCGCCAAGCGCGGCGACGATGGCGCCGGCCAGGGCTGCGATGCGAAGGCTGCGTGGAAGACCTCGCGCCGAGGGCGCAGCGTGGCGTGCTCTCATCGTTGCCGGAGCCGCGTCGCCCGGACATCACCCTCCGCATCGACGGTGCCTCTGACCTCGATCTGGTCTCCTGGCTGCAGTTCATCGTCGATGCGGGTTTCTTCCGACGAGAGGAACGGCGCGCGGTCGACCGCGGATGGTCCCGTCATCTTGCCGCGGAAGCGGATCTCGCGGCCGACAGGGATCGGCGCAGGTTTGCCGTCTTTGTCCTTCGCGCCGTCGGCGATCCATCGTCTCAGCAACGCAATATCCTCCGGCTCGAGCCAAGGCGGTCCGTCAAACGGCATTCTCGGCTCGGCCTTTCCTTCGACGCGCCGGAGGATCTCGCTATGGTCCGGCTTGCCCGGGATGAGTGCCACGCGCTCCCCTCCGGCGATGATATTCGCGTAGCTGTCGAGGCGTAGACCCTCGGGCGGCGCGCCCATGATGCCATTATCCTTGTGGCATTTCGCGCATCGTTTCAGGAAGATCGATTCTACCTCGGTGAAGGTCGGGGGCTGATTCGGATCGAGGGGCCTCGCTTTCTCGGGGGAAGTCGCTGCCGGCACGGCGGCCTCACCGGCGGGAAGCCCGGCAGCCACCCATGCTTCCAGGCTCGCTATTTCCTCGGCGCTCAAAGGATCGCCGATCAGCGGCATGCGCGGCTGACTCTCGCCCTTCACCCTGCGGATCAGCTCGCTCTCTTTGGCGTTCTTGGATTTGAGAACGGGACCGCGCGCACTTCCCTTCATTGCGCCATCGAATGTGTCGAGCTGCAAGCCGAGCGGCGCGTCTTTGCCGGAATGGCAGACGGTGCAGCGTGCAGAGAAGATTTTCTGCGCGTCTGCCCAGGTAGGCTCGGCGAGGGTAGGGCTTATCGGCAGGCAGACCATCCCCAAGAGGATCACGGCCAGGCGGGGGAGGCGTTGCGGCGATGGCATCGCAAATGGCTTCCTCTGCCTTTCGCGGCAATGACCGAATGTCGAACGCTTATTGTGCATGAAGCCGATCATGCCGTTGCCGGCCTGACATTACCCTGACGGTAACGAGGGAAGCGCGGCTTCGTTGCAAACTCGGTGAGCGCCGGGAGGATCGCTTGCGCGCCTAATAGCCCCTCAGCAGCTTCAGCTGTTCGGGCGTCAGTCCGGAGATGTCGTCTGAGGTGAGGTTCTCGACGCCGACATCGTCAGCCTTATCGCGCGCCGCCTCGAAGCTGTCCGGTTCATTCTTGCGGCGCGGGGGAGGGCTGCCTTCTCCCTTTCTGATCTCGGCCCAGCGCGGCGAGGCGCGCCACACCATGCGCGATGACCCTGGCGCGGCTGCGCCGGCGCCGGAATAGGAATCCGGCGGCGGGGAATAGCCTCGGGAGCGATAGGCTGGGCCCGGCTGCGGGCGATAATCCCGGGAGCCGTAAGCGTCTGGCCCAGGCGGTGGCGCATAGTCTCGAGAGCGATAGGCGTCGGGCCCGGTCGGCGGTGGATAATCTTGGGAATAATCGCCGTCGGGCGGCGGGGGCAGATAGCCCGGGTCGTCCTGGCCGCGCAATGGAGCCTGCAGCATCGGCTCGGACGGCTCGAGCGAGTTCGAAGAATAGTCCGCTTGCGGCTGCGAGCGGGAGCAGGCAAGCAGCGAACCGGCGAGCGCCGTCGCCGCGATGGCAAGGATTATACGCAAAACACAACACCCTGGCGTTCGGGACCAAGGACAAAGTTACGCCCCGACCGGTTACCAGAAGGTCACCTTGGCGAGGTCTCGCCGAGGTGAGAGCGAGCATTCCGTTCGTCGCCGGCCCTTTTTCGGCGAGACTTCAAAGGTGCCGTTAACGATGTCGCGCAAGATTTTCAGATCGTGCCGCGTCACGGAACCTCGACCCTCCCGGCAAGTTCCTTTTCTAACGAATGGAGGCAACCAAATGGCTGACAAAGAAGTCCATGTGTCAGGGAATGGCGGTGCCGGGCTCGGTCTGGTTGCCGGCATCTTGCTCACGACGGTGGCGGCGATCCTCCTCATCTTCTTCGCCGGAGATTTCGGCGCCGACAAGACCGTCGATATCAATGTCGAGGCGCCGAAGATCGACGCTCCCACGGGCGGCAACGCGGGATAAGACTCGCGACTTCGTACGATTTTCGCAGCGGCCCTGGCCTTATCGCCGGGGCCGTCGCTATTCCGGAGCTAGCTCCAGGGGCCCCGTTTTCCTTCAAGCCCGAAGGCACGCGAGATTGGCGGCTGCAACAAGGCGACGTCCGGCCGCTTGAAGAAATAGACGAGGGCGAGCCCGGCGACGAAGCCGCCAATATGCGCCCAGAAGGCGACGCCGGGCTGATCGGCGCTCGAAAAGAACACGCTGCCGATCTGTGTGAGGAACCAGACGCCGAGCGCGAACATCGCGGGGATATGCGCGATGGTGACGAATAGGCCGAGCACGATGAGGACGCGCACGGTGGCGCGCGGATGCAGCAAGGCATAAGCCCCGAGCACACCGGAGATCGCGCCGCTCGCGCCAACCATCGGGATGTTGGAGGCAGGGCTCACCAGCGCCTGCGCCAGCGCCGCCGCGACACCGCAGACGATGTAGAAAAGCAAATAGCGCCAATGCCCCATCGATTCTTCGACATTGTCGCCGAAGATGTAGAGGAACAGCATGTTGAGGCCGAGATGCAGCCAGCCGCCATGCATGAACATGGAGGTCAGCACGGTGGTCCAGGCGGGAATGGCGATAAGCTCCGGCTTCAGATCCGCATCGCCGAAGAGGCGCGCCGGGATCATCCCGTAGCGGTAAACGGCAATCTGGCCTTGCTCCTGACCGAGCGAGAACTGCCAGAGAAAGACGAGCACGCAACAGCCGATGATGGACCAGGTGACGTAAGGGGTCTGCCTGCGGGGATTGTCGTCAGAGATCGGAAACATGGCCTTCCTAGTTTAGCTTGGCGATCCGCGTGCCGGTCGTCTCATTAGCCTAAAGTTGCGATTAGTTCTGCAAGGAATAGCCGTCGCCGACTTCGCATGCTTTCCACCCTGTAGGCAGGGCTGGTAGAACTGAAGCCCATGTCAGCCCGCCTGCTCTATGTCGTCACCGAGGATTGGTATTTCCTCTCGCACCGCCTGCCGATGGCGCGAGCGGCGAAGGCGGCCGGCTATGATGTTCATGTCGCGACGCGAATCAAGAGCGGGAAAGCGGAGATCGAGCGGGAGGGCTTCACCGTTCATCCGTTGCAATGGCAGCGCGGCAGCCTTTCGCCCATCGGCAGCTTCACCGGTATCCTCGAGTTGAGGAAATTGTTGCGGGCGCTGGAGCCGCAGCTCGTCCACAATGTCTCGCTGAAGCCGGTTCTGCTCGGCTCGGTCGCCTGCCTCGGCCTTCCCGATATCACTGTGGTCAACGGCGTCACCGGCCTTGGCACGTTTTTCCTCGGCGATCATGGCGGCGCGCTCACGCGCGAGGGCGTGCGCCGGGCGCTGCAGGCGCTGCTGAAACGGGATAACAGCCGCACCATCGTGCAAAATCCGGACGACCGGCGCTTCGTGCTGGAGCTTGGCGTTCCGGCGGGTGGCGTGTTCGTCATTCCGGGATCCGGCGTCGACATCGAAAAGTTAGTGCCGTTGCCGGACCCGCCGCCGCCCATCACCGCCGCCTATGCGGGGCGGATGCTTGCGGATAAGGGCGTGCACTCGCTGGTGCAGGCGCTGTCGATCGCCAATGAGCGCGGCGCCGGGCTGAAGCTGCTGCTCGCCGGCGATTGCGACCCGGAAAATCCGGGATCGCTCGCGCCGGAGCAACTACGCGAATTTGCCAGCGCCTACGGCGTCGAATGGCTCGGCCATGTCGAAGACATCAGGCAGGTGTGGGAACGCGCGCATTTTGCCGTACTTGCGTCGCGCCGCGAAGGCCTGCCGAAGAGCCTGCTCGAGGCAGGCGCCTGCGGAAGGCCGATGGTCGCCACCGACACGCCGGGCTGCCGGGAGATTGCCATCGAGGGGGAGACGGCGCTTACCGTGCCCGTCGACGATGCGGAGGCGCTGGCCGCCGCGATGATGCGCATGGCGGGAGATGCGGAAATGCGCTCCCGCTTTGGGAAGCGCGCGCGGGAGCTTGTGGAAGCGAAGTTTTCGTCGGCGCGCATCGGCGAAGAGATCGTGGCGCTCTATCGGTCGCTGGTCCCGCCGAACCGTTAGGCCGACGCTCCGCGCGCCAGCGACGCCAGCAATAGCCCTGTCGCCGACACGCCCAGCGCCAGCAGGATCAGGTCTGTCATTGTCGACGGCGTCACTGCCGCGGCGAGAGCGAGGCCCGCAAGCAGAAGCTCGAGCAGGAAGATGCGTGCCGTCACTTGCGGCGGCGTCATCCCACCGATGACGGCCTGCTGATAGAAATGTTGAGCGATGCGCGGTGAAGAGTGCCTCTCGCCTGGCGGCGCGGCGGAGGAGCGTGATCGTCGCGTCCGCGAGGGTGTAAAGGCCGAGCAACAGCGCGGCGACGACATCGCTTCCCGCGACGACGATGAGCATGAAGGCGAGGAGGAGGCCGATCGGCAGGCTGCCGGCATCGCCGAGAAACACTTTCGCCGGGTGCTTGTTGAAGATGGCGAAGCCGATCATCGCGCCGAGAAGCGCGAGCGCCAGCAGCCCGATATTGGCGGGTGCCGCGCCAAGCCAAGCGATGGCGGCGATGCCGAGCGTCATTGGAACGATTTGCGCCGCCGTGATCCAGTCGATGCCGTCGAGGAAATTGACGGCGTTGATGAACCACACGGTTCCAACCACCATCAGCGCACGCTCGATCGGCAGAGGCACCAGCTCCGGAAATAGGTGCAGCTTTTCGGGAAGGCTCAGCAGCATCAGCATCGCGGCGGCGAATTGCCCGGCAAACCGCCATGACACGGGAAGCGCACGCGCATCGTCGGCGAGGCCGAGAAGCGAAAGACCGAGGGCGGCGAAGAGCAGGGGCAGGAGCGACCCGGCGCCGGCCACCCCAATCATCAGCGAGGCGGCGCCGAAGACGAGCAACATCGCAACGATAACGGCGAGGCCGGCGCCTTGCGGGGTCGGCGCCCGGTGCGAGGAGCGCGCATTCGGATGGGCGAGCAGATAGCGGATCAGCAGCGGCTTTATCGCGAGGATCAAAAGGCTGGCGAGGGCCGCGGCACCGGCAACGACGAGGACCGCGCCTAAGACCGAGCCGGCCGGCATTTTTTCGTCAATGCAAAGCGCGGGAGACCGGCTGCCAGTCCGCCTTCACGGCCGGCTGCGGACCGGGTTTGCTCGGCGCATATCCCTCGACCGTGGCGCGCAGCGCCTCCTGCAGCTCCGCCTCGTCCTCGCGGCGGATCGCGTCATCGAGACGTTCAAGTGCCGCCGCGAGCTCGGCATGCGAGAGGGACGGTTCCGAGTTCTTGAAGATGCGCGGGTGGCTGGTGCCGGTGGTGTTCTCGCCGATGAGAAGCTCCTCATAGAGCTTTTCTCCGCGCCTGAGGCCGACATATTCGATGGCGATATCGCCGTCGGGGTTGCGCTCGTCGCGGAGCTTCGAGGCCGGAAAGGCGGATCATGGTGCGGGCGAGATCGTCGATCTTCACCGGCGTGCCCATGTCGAGCACGAACACTTCGCCGCCGCCCGCCATGGCGCCGGCCTGAATGACGAGCTGGGCGGCTTCGGGGATCGACATGAAATAGCGGATGATCTCCGGATGGGTGACGGTCACCGGTCCGCCGTCCTGGATCTGGTTGCGGAAACGCTGCACGACGGAGCCGGAGGAATCGAGCACGTTGCCGAAGCGGACCATGGTGAAGATCGTCGACGGCGCTTGCTCCGCCAAGCGCCTGCAAGATGAGCTCGGCGAGCCGCTTGCTGGCGCCCATCACATTGGTCGGCCTGACGGCCTTGTCGCTGGAAACGAGCACGATCCTCTCGACGCCGAGCTCCTTGGCGGTTTCGGCAAGTGCCAGCGTGCCGAAGGTGTTGTTCTGGACACCGGCGAACGGGTTCTCCTCGACGATCGGCACATGCTTGTAGGCGGCGGCGTGATAGATCACCTCGACGCCATGGTTGCGGATGGTGCGGGAAAGGAGCCTCCGGTCGAGGACCGAGCCGAGCACCGACACGACCTTGGTGTCGGAGATCGTCGAGACGCCGGCCTCGTTGGCGAGCTGCCGCTTCCTGTCATCCATCTCCATTTCGATCTCATACAGCGCCGCCTCGGATAGCTCGAACAAGATGAGCGTCTTCGGCCCAAGGTCGAGCAGTTGGCGGCTGAGCTCGGAGCCGATCGATCCCCCGGCGCCGGTGATCATCACGACCTTGTCCTTCACATGCGCCGAGAGGAGGTCGAGATCGGGGGCCACAGGGTCGCGGCCGAGAAGGTCTTCCACTTCGATCGGCCGGAGATCGCTCACTTCGACCCGCCCGGCGGCGATCTCCTCCAAGGCTGGAAGCGTCTTTACGAGAACGGGAAATTCCTCGAGGCGCCGGATGGCCGCGCGTCGCTCGCTGCGCAATGCTGACGGCATGGCGAGCAGCACCTCTTTGACGTTCTCTATGGCGATCACTTTGCCGATCTTGCCCGGCCGCAGCACCTTCACCCCGTGCACGAGCTGCCCGGCGAGCGAGGGATTGTTGTCGATGAAGGCAACCACTTGATGCTGGCCGGTCTCGCTCATGGCGCGCAGCAGCTGAACGCCCATATTGCCGGCGCCATAGATGATGACGTTCTTGCGCTCGGTGAAGGTCGCGGGTTTGTGCTCGGGCGCTCCGCTGAGGAGCCAGGCCCCGGCCCATTGCCGCGTCAGGCGAATGAGGCCGGCGGCAATGATGCCGTAGATGACGACGACGGATCGCGGATGCGGCTTCACGCCGGTCATCAGCACCAGCAGCGCCCAAACGAGCACCGCGATGATGACCGCGACATAGATCCGCGTCGTGCCTTCGGCTCCGATGAAGCGGGTGACGAGCTTGTAGAGTCCCCGCATATAGAATGTGAAGGCGCCGATGAGCGGTGCGGCGATGAAGAGAAGTACCTTGCCCAGCGTATCGGGCACGTAAAATTCGCCGAGGCGTAAGGAATAGGCCGCCCACAGCGCGAGGGTGAGCATGGCGATGTCGTTGAGGATGAGGAGCGCCCGCTTGAACCAGCGCGGCTGCTCGATCAGCCAAACGGCATAACGCATGAACGGGCTTCCCCCTGCCGGCGCTCCCGGGCCGAACCCAACCGATCGGCTCTTCGCGCTCGGCGCGCAGCGCACCATATCCGAAGCCAACGGCCACCTTCAAGCCGCCGGTCTGCCGTCAGTTTGTTCATAAACGGCAGAAAAGCGGGCTGAATAAGGCATCGGGAACATGTCCTCCCTGGCGTCCCCCGCTGGCCGAGCAGGGTGGCCCGATGTAGCATTCGCCCCGAGGGATCAAGGCGAATTCGGGAGAAACGGTGCAAGGGCGATCCACCGCGGCCGGTCTCGGGCTATTGGCGCTTGCCGGGGTGGCCGGTTTTGCGAGCGCCGCCGGCACCCCTGAAACGCTCATCATGCCGATCGCCTATGGCTCGCATCTGCCCGGGTTCGGACAGCCGGCAAGAACGCTCGCCAAGATGGTGAAAGAGCGCTCGGGCGGGAGCATCGAGCTCCGCATCAAGGAACCGGGCGACGGGACGCAGCCGCATCAAATCCTCGACAAGGTATCGAGTGGGAAGGTCGATGCAGGCTTCGCCACGGCGGGCCTCTGGGCCGCAAAGCTCCCCGCCGGCGCTCTCTTCGCCGGATTTCCCTTCGGCCCGGACGCCGAGACCTACGCCGCTTGGTACAGGCAGGGCGGCGGGCGAAAGCTCTATCAGGATATGTACGACCAGGCCGGCTCGTCGGTACATGTCCTCCCTTGCGCCTTCGCGGGCGCCGAGACAGCCGGCTGGTTCGGCAAGGAGCTGGAGAAGCCCGAAGACCTCAAGGGCTTTCGCATGCGCATCTTCGGCCTCGGCGGCCGCGTGATGCTTGAGCTCGGCGCCGAAGCCATGCTCGTCGGCGGCAGTGCAGTTGAGGCCGCCTTGGGTAAAAAAGAGATCGATGGGGCCGAACTGCTGACCCCGGCGGCCGACGCTCTGACCAAACTGCCGGCGCAGGCAAAGCTCATCTATGAGCCGGGCTGGCATCAGCCGGAGACCGTGATGGAGCTTTTGATCAACAAAGATCAGATGGCAGAAAATGTCGCCAGCGCAGCAGACCCTGATCGAAACGGCCTGCCGGGATCTCCTCGATCAAACGCGGGAAGTCAAATCTCCGCCTGCGGGCCGATGCCTTAGAGGCCTTCAAAAAGAAGGGGGTCAAAATCGAAACCTTGCCCGACAAGGTGCTTGCCGCATTTCGCGAGACCTGGGCAAAAATCGCGAAGGATGAGGGAGAAAACGACTTCCTCTTTCAGACGGTCTTTTTAGATCTGGAAAGGTTCATTGCGGAGCGCGGGAAGGGTGGGCCCCCCGGAGGCACATCCCCGCCCGCAGCCTCAAACCCGCAAGCGCCGGCGGACGCCAAGCAGGTGCCGGCGTCGACAGCGACCGCTCCTTAAGCCGCGCTTTGTCTACTGCGTCTTCAAATAGGCAATGATGTCGGCGCGCTCATTCGCGTCGGGAATGCCCGGAAAGGCGAGGGCCATCGGCGAATCCGGGATCATCGCCTTCGGATCGGCGATCCATTTGTCGATATGCTCGTCGGTCCAGGTGAAGCCTCCCGCGCCGAGCTCTTTCATCTTGGCCGAGTAGCCCGGGAAGTCGGCGACGCTCGCCGCCTTTCGGCCAGCGATGCCCTTGAGTTGGGGTCCGACGCCGTTCTGGGCTGCGTCGCCGACCTGGTGACACAGAGCGCATTTTGCGGTGAAGGCGGCCTTGCCCTTTTCGGCGTCGGCGGCAAGCGCCGCCTGGGTGAGGAGGGCGGTAGCGGCCAAACAAATGGAGACAGTGAAGGCTTTGCGCATTCGATAACTCCCTTGCTAGAGGGCGGGCCCCGTAAGTCCCCGCCTGGCTGGGTCGCTCGACGATCCTTCGTAAATGCCCGGAAATCCTACCGGCCCTTGCGGGCCTTGTAGGGGCGAGCGGTCAAATTAAACCCGCATCGCGAAAGTGAAGTTCCGGCCGCGGCCGGCTTAGAGCCTCCTCGATATTGCCGATGCGGGGAGGGCATGCGAAACAAGACGCTAGGTCTTGCGCCGCTTCCGACGCTATCCGGAGCCCTTATGTCGCTGCTTACCCTTCCAGAGCCGGATGCGGGCGTTCTTCGGCGGCGGGGCGAAATCCTTCGGCATCTGGCGAAGCTCGTCCCCGAGGCGGTGCTCATCGCCGACAAGGAAGGGCGCAGCACCTTCGAGACCGACGCGCTCACCGCCTATCGCTGCCTGCCGCTTGCCGTGGTCCTGCCGCGGAGCACCGAGGAGGTGGCGAAGCTCCTGCGCTTCTGCCGCGACCGGAAGATCAAAGTCGTGCCGCGGGGAGCCGGAACCTCGCTTTGCGGCGGAGCGCTGCCGCTCGAAGATTTAATCGTGATCGGCCTTTCGCGCATGAATCGCGTGCTGTCGATCAGCACCACCAATCGGACCGCGCGCGTCGAGGCCGGCATCACCAACCTTGCGATTTCGACCGCAGCTGCGCCCCTCGGCTTTTTCTACGCGCCCGATCCTTCGAGTCAGCTCGCCTGCACGCTCGGCGGCAACATCGCCACCAACGCCGGCGGCGCGCATTGCCTGAAATACGGCGTCACCACCAACCATATCCTCGCGCTGCGCATCGTGACCATCGACGGAGAGGTGATCGACATCGGTGGCGATCATCTTGACGCGCCGGGCTACGACTTCCTCGGCTTGATCACGGGCTCGGAAGGTCAATTCTGCATCGTCACCGAGGCGACGGTCAGGCTGACGGCGTTGCCGGAAAGCTCGCGTCCGATGCTCATCGGCTTCGGCTCGGCGGCAGCGGCGGGATCTTGCGTCGCGGGCATCATCGCTGCCGGTGTGATCCCGGTCGCCATCGAGTTCATGGACAAGCCCGCCATCGAGGTCTGCGAGAATTTCGCGGGCGCCGGCTATCCGCTCGACGTGGAGGCGCTTCTCATCGTCGAAGTCTCCGGCTCCGAGGACGAGGTCGAGAGCCAGATCGAGAGCATCACCGACATCGCCGATTCCTTCGATCCGCTCGTGCTGCGCGCGAGCCGCTCCCCCGAGGAAAGCGTGGCCATCTGGAAGGGCCGCAAAGCCGCCTTCGGGGCCATCGGCCAGATCTCGGACTATTATTGCATGGATGGCGTCATTCCCTTGGCGCGGCTGTCCGAAGCGCTCGTCGAGATCGGCGAGATCTGCAAGCGCTACCGCTTTCGCGTCGCCAACATCTTTCACGCCGGCGACGGCAACCTGCATCCGCTGATCCTCTACGATTCCAAGGACCCAGGCGACATCGACCGCGCCGAGCGCTGCGGCGCCGAGATCCTCAAAATGTGCGTCGATCTCGGCGGCTGTTTGACCGGCGAGCATGGCGTCGGGCTCGAGAAGCGCGAGCTGATGGGCCTGCAATTCTCCGCCGCCGATCTCGGGCAGCAGATGCGGGTGAAGAGCGCTTTCGACCCCAACTGGTTTCTCAACCCGGGCAAGGTGTTTCCTCTGGAGGGTCGGGAGGCGACGTGAGCCAACAGACCCTACGCCTTGGTTTTCAAGCTCCGGAATCGGTCCAGGAGCTCGCCGATCTGGTCGCCGAGGCGGAAGGGGCAAAGATTCCGCTCGAAGTGCGCGGCCGCGGCTCCAAATATGAAGTTGGGCGCTTCATTCAGTCGGCGTCCATCATCAGCAGCGAGCGCTTAAGGGGCATCACCCTTTACGAGCCATCCGAGCTCGTCCTCTCGGCGGCTGCGGGGACGCCGGTCGCCGAGATCGAGCACGTCCTTTCCGAACATGGGCAGCAGCTCGCCTTCGAGCCGATCGATCTCGGTCCAGCGCTTGGGGGCCAGCCGGGCCAATCCTCCATCGGCGGCGTCTTCGCCACCAATTTATCGGGCAGCCGCCGGATCCTTTCCGGAGCCGCCCGCGATCATTTGCTCGGCATTCAATGCGTCAATGGCTGGGGCGAAATCTTCAAATCCGGCGGACGCGTCAAGAAGAACGTCACCGGCTACGATCTCTGCAAGGCGGTGGCCGGCTCTTGGGGAACGCTCGCCATCATGACCGAAGTGACCATGAAGGTCGTTCCGATCGCGAGCGAAACGCGCACCTTGTTGTGCCTCGGGCTTCCGGACCTGACGGCGATCGAGGCGATGTGCCTTTCGCACGGAACCCCGTTCGAAGTTTCCGGGACGGTGCATATCCAGTCGGAGCTGGTCGACAAACTCTCCGACCAGGACGTGAAGAAGGCGCGCGCCGCCGTCACCGCTATTCGCGTCGAAAGCTTTCCGAGCTCGGCGCGATATCGCATCGGCCGCCTGCGGGAGCTGCTTGCCGCTTATTCGCCATGGCTTGAGCTCGACACGGCGCGAAGCCGCGCCTTTTGGGAAGAGATCAGGAGCCTTCGCATGTATGCCGGCTCCGATCGGCCGCTATGGCGAATTTCCACGACGCCCACGGGGGCTGCGAAATTGGTGAAGGCCATCTCGCGCAACATCGATACCCGCGTCGTTTATGACTGGTCCGGCGGGCTCGTCTGGCTCGATACGTCGCTCACCTCCGATGCCGGCGCCGTCGAGATCAGGCGCGCCGTTTCCGAATTTGGAGGACATGCGACGCTGATTCGGGCCGATCGGCCGACGCGTGCCACGCTCGACATGTTCCAGCCGCTCGAACCTTCGCTATCGGCGCTGACGCGAAAATTGAAGGCGGCGTTCGATCCCGGCGGTATTCTCAATCCCGGCCGGATGTATCCCGGAGTCTGATGCCGTGCACACCGATTTCTCAGAGCTGCAGCTGAAGGACCCGACGATCGCGAGAGCGGATGAGCTGCTCCGCCGCTGCGTGCATTGCGGCTTCTGCACCGCCACTTGCCCGACTTATGTGCTGCTCGGCGACGAGCGCGATTCTCCGCGCGGCCGCATTTACCTCATCAAGGAGATGCTCGAGCAGAACAAGATCACCGCGCCCACCGTCGAGCATCTCGACCGTTGCCTCTCTTGCCTGTCCTGCATGAGCACCTGCCCGAGCGGCGTCGACTACATGCATCTGATTGACCTCGCCAATGTCCGTATCGAGCAAGCCGGTGCCCGCCCCTCTGCGGTGCGCATGCGCCGGCGGCTCCTCGCAAATATCTTGCCGAGCCCGACGCGTTTTCGGCTGGCGCTGTTGCTAGCTTGGGCGGCGCGCCCCTTCCGGCGTGTGATCGGCATGCTCGGCTTCCCGACGGCTGCGGCGGCGCTTGAGCTTGCTCCATCGGTGCTGCCGCGTATCAAGGCGCCCGAGCTTCGCAGGGTCTACCGGCCGGAGCGGAAGGCGATAAAGCGCGTGGCCCTTGTGCAGGGCTGCGTGCAGGATGCCTTGCAGCCCTCCATCAATCGCGCCGCCATCAGGCTGCTGCAGCGGCACGGCGTCGAGGTGATCCTTGCGAAGGACGAGGCGTCCTGCTGCGGCGCGCTCGCCTATCACCTCGGACGCGAGCGGGACGCGCAAAGCCTCGCGCGTCGGAATGTCGATGCCTGGTCGGCGAGCATGCGCGGCGGCAAGCTCGATGCGATCATCATGACGGCGTCCGGTTGCGGCACCATGGTGAAGGATTATGGGCATCTGCTGGCGCGGGATCGCGGCTATGCAACGAGGGCCGCCGAGATGTCGGCGCTCGCCCGCGACATCTCCGAATTCCTGCACGAGATCGGCCTGTTGCCGCCGCTCGCCTGGACCAGCCTTCGCGTCGCTTATCATTCAGCCTGCTCGCTGCAGCACGGCCAGGGCCTGCACGAGGTGCCGCGCGGGCTCATCGAGCAATCCGGCTTCACCGTGGTCGACATCCCCGAAGGGCATATCTGCTGCGGCTCGGCGGGCACCTACAATTTGCTGCAGCCGGAATTGTCGCGGGAATTGCGCGACCGGAAGCTCGCCAATATCGAGACGACCAGGCCAGATATCGTCGCCACCGGCAATATTGGCTGCATCACCCAGCTGCAGCGCGGCTGCCCGGTGCCGATCGTGCACACGGTGGAACTCCTCGATTGGGCGACCGGCGGGCCATGCCCGAAGCAGCTCGAAGGGCTGAAATCGCAGGTCCACCCGATCCAAGCCCTCATCGAGCTCGCCGCCTCGACCAGGGCCGCCACCGTCTAAACCGCTCGGCTTGCTGGGCTCGGAGCGATGCGGTAGAAGCCGCGATAAGTGCATTTTGCGCCTTATTCGCGCAGCGTCAGAATTAATCCCATGAGTGAAAAGAACGAGCCGGTCCGCCCCGAGGCCCGCCTGCCGAAGGGGCTTTTCGACACGCCCGCGGGGGAAATCCGCGCGACGGAGCAAATGCTCGCCACCATTCGGCGCGTGTTCGAATCCTATGGGTTTGAGCCGCTCGACACGCCGGCGCTCGAATATTCGGACGCGCTCGGCAAGTTCCTCCCAGATCAGGACCGGCCGAATGAGGGGGTGTTCTCCTTCAAGGATGACGACGAGCAATGGCTGTCGCTCCGCTACGACCTCACCGCGCCGCTTGCCCGCTACGTCGCCGAGAATTATCAGGGCCTGCCGAAGCCGTTCCGCCGCTATCAGACGGGACCGGTGTGGCGGAACGAAAAGCCGGGCCCTGGCCGCTTCCGCCAATTCACGCAATTCGATGCCGACACGGTCGGCGCTTCATCGGTCGCCGCCGACGCCGAGCTCTGCATGCTCGCCGCCGACACGCTGGAGGCGCTCGGCGTGCCGCGCGGGCAATATGTGGTGAAGGTCAACAACCGAAAGCTGTTGGACGGCGTTCTGGAAGTCGATCGGCTTGGGCGGAGCGTCGAACGCCGGTAAGCGATTAGGGGTTCTCCGCGCCATCGACAAATTCGATCGCCTTGGCGAGGACGGCGTCCGTGCGCTGCTTGGGCCAGGCCGAAAGGACGAGAGCGGCGACGTCACAAAGGGAGCTGGACTGAATGCAGCCGAGATCGAGAAAGTCATCGCTTCGACTTGTCCGCTTTCTGGATCCAATCAGGCAATTCTCGACCAACTTCAGCTGGCTTCCGATGCGGAAATTGCGCGGGAAGGACTCGGAGAGCTCAAATCGATCTGCTCGCTGCTGGAAGCCGCGGGCTACGATGATGGCCGCGTGAAAATCGATCCCTCCGTCGTGCGCGGGCTCGAATATTACACGGGGCCCGTCTTCGAGGCGGAGCTGCTGTCGCCCATCGTCGATGAGCGCGGCCAGCAGATCAGGCTCGGCTCGGTCGCGAGCGGCGGACGCTATGACGGCCTCGTCGAACGCTTCACCGGCGAGAAGGTGCCGGCCACCGGCATCTCCATCGGCGTCTCCCGGCTGCTGTTTGGCCTGAAGACTCTCGGCGCGCTCCCAGCGGAAACGACGAAAGGTCCCGTGGTCGTCCTCGTGCTCGATCGCGACCGTCTCGCCGATTATCAGCGCATGACGAAGACGTTGCGCGACGCCGGCATCCGCGCCGAGCTTTACCTCGGCGAAGCGGGCCTGAAGGCGCAGATGAAATATGCCGACAAGCGGCGCGCGCCTTGCGCCATCATCCAGGGCGGCGATGAGAAGGCAAAAGGCGAGGTGCAGATCAAGGACCTCGCACTTGGCGCCAAGCTGACCGCCATCAAGGATCGCGACGAATATCTGAAGAAGCAGGCCGAGGCGCAGTTCTCCGTTGCCGAAGAGAAGCTGGTCGAGGCGGTGCGCGGCGTCCTAGATCGGACCAAGGCCTAAAGCCATGAGCGCGGAATCGGCGCGCGAATTCGAGGCCCTGGAAGCGCAAGCGGCAAAGCTCCTCGATGTGTTTCGCAACGCCGGCTATGAGCGCGTCGCGCCGTCAATCCTGCAGCCCGCCGACATCTTTCTCGATCAGATCGGCGAGGCGTTGCGCGGCCGCACCTATGTCTTCACCGATCTTGCCGGCGAGGAGCTGTGCCTCCGGCCGGATCTCACCGTGCCCGTCTCGCGGCTCTATCTCGAACGTCACCCCGGCGCCGATGTCCCCGCGCGTTATTGCTATAACGGGCCGGCCTTTCGCTTTCAGCCGCAAGGCGGAAAGAGCGGCCGTCCGCGCGAGTTCCGGCAGGCGGGAGTGGAATGCTACGGCGTCGCCGATCGCGAAGCGGCCGATGTCGAGATCGTCGCGCTCGTGCTTCAGGCGGTGCAGAGCAGCGGACTCGAACACTCTGCGGCTGCGCTTCGGCGATATCGGGCTGTTCTACGCTCTGATCGACGCGCTTTCGCTCCCGGAGCGATGGCGCCTGCAGCTTCGTCATTATTTTTGGCGTCCGCCTGCTTTCCACGTGCTGCTCGACCGGCTGGCGAAGGGCGAGCGGCCCAACGGAAAGGGCGAGGCCGCCGAACTTGCGGCAGCTCTCGCCGGCAAGGATCAGGCCTCTGCCGAGGAGAGTCTCGCCGCCTATCTCGAGGAGAGAGGACGGCCGCATTCCGGCAACCGCACGCTTGGCGAGATCGCCGAGAGGCTGCTGGACCTTGCCGCCGATTTCGGCGCCGAGCCGCTGCCGAAGGAGGTGGCGACCGTCATCGACTATTATTTGAGCGTCGATGCTCCCGTCGAGGAAGCAATCGAGCGCATCGGCATGGTCGGCAAAGGCGCGGGGGTGGACCTCGGCCCATCGCTTTATCTGCTCGCGCGCCGTTTCGATCGGTTGCGCGACGCCGGCATCGACCTTGCGAATGCGCGCTTCGCCACCTCTTTCGGCCGCGACCTCGAATATTACTCAGGCATGGTGTTTCAGATCGAAGCGCCGGGGAACGGCACCGACCCGATCGCCGGCGGCGGCCGCTATGACGGGCTGCTGGCCTCGCTCGGGTCAAAGCGCGACATACCCGCGGTCGGCGCCGCCATCCACACTGAGCGTTTGCTCGCGGCTATGGAAAGGAGCGCGTCATGACAACGACCCTTTCCCTAGCAGTGCCTTCCAAAGGCCGGCTGAAAGACGCCTGCGAAGCTTTGTTCGCGGGGGCCACGCTCCCTTTGCGCAAAGTCGGACATGAGCGGGGCTACCGCGGCCGCGTCGAAGGCCTCGCGGGCGTCGAGGTGGTGTTCCTCTCCGCCGCCGAGATCGTGCACCAGCTCCGAACGGGCCGCGTGCATCTCGGCGTCACCGGCGAGGATCTGATCCGCGAGACGATTGCCGATGCCGACGCCGCGGTGCAGTCGCTGGCGCCGCTCGGCTTCGGCCGCGCCGACGTGGTCGTTGCGGTGCCGGACAGCTGGATTGACGTTACTTGCATGGCCGATTTGGAAGATGTCGCCGTGCAATTTGCGCGCGGGCATGGGCGCCGCCTGCGCGTCGCCACGAAATATATGAATCTGACGCGACGGTTCTTCGCCAGTCACGGCGTCGCCGGCTATCGCATCGTCGAAAGCGTCGGCGCCACCGAAGGCACGCCGGCAGCCGGAACCTCGGAGTTGATCGTCGACATCACCACGACGGGAACGACGCTAAAGGCCAACCACCTGAAGGTGCTGCCGGACGGCGTCATTCTAGAGTCGCAGGCACGTCTCTTTGCCGCGCGCGGCGCGGAATGGAGCGCCGAGGCCGAGGCGCTGCGCGGGCAGATTGCGGAACGGCTCGGCGCCGCTCTCCGCGGCTGATCAGGCGAAGGTCGCGTCGAGCGACTTGTCCGTCCCGCCGCTTCCCACTGGGGATGCGGGTTTAAGATGGTTGAGCCCGTCGCGCTCGGGCGTCATCTCGAGGAAGCGCTTGTGAAAGGCGACGAGGCTCGAGCGATGCCCGATCGAGACGATCGCGGTTTGCGGCAGCCTTTCCAGCAGCAAGCGATAGAGGTTGGCTTCGGATTTCTCGTCGAGCGCGCCGGTCGCTTCATCGAGAAAGAGCCAGTCCGGCTTCTGCAACAGGGCGCGGGCGATCGAGAGCCGCTGCTGTTCGCCAACCGACAGCTGATCGGCCCAATAGGCCGTCTCCTCCAGCCTGTCCTTGAGCGGCGCAAGGCCGGCCGCCGTCAGAACTTCCTCAAGCTCGGCCTTGGTGAAGGCGTCGTCGGACCCGGGATAGGCGAGGGCACCGCGCAGCGTTCCGAGGGGTAGGTAAGGCTTCTGCGGCAGCACCAGCAGGTCCGCCTCCTTCGGCGCATGCACGGTCCCGGCGCCGAACGGCCAGACGCCGCCAAGCGCGCGGAAGAGGCTCGTCTTGCCGGAACCGGAGGGGCCGGTGACCAACACCCGTTCGGCCGGGGAGATGGTCAATTCCGGCACGCGCACGATCGCTTCTCCGTTCGGCAGGCTCACGACGAGGTCGCGCGTGTGAAGCGCCGCGCCGCCATCGCCGACATGCTGGACCCTCGGCGATTTTGCGTCGAGCGACTCCGCCCAATCGATGGAAGCATCGAAGCCTGAAAGCCGGTCGAGAACCGCCTTCCAATCGGCAATTTCGGAATAAGCCTTGACGAAAAATGACAGGGCGCTCTGCACCTGTCCGAAGGCGGAGGAGATCTGCATCAGCGTGCCGAGCATCATGGTGCCGGCGAAATAGAGGGGGCTCACCACCACGAAGGGAAAGATGATCGCGATCTGCGAATAGCCGGCGGTGAGAAAAGTAAGCCGCTTCGTCCGGCTCATGAGGGCATACCAATTCGCCATGATGCGGCCGAAGCGATCGCGGAGCCTCTCCTCCTCGGCGGGCTCTCCCTCAAGCAACGTGATCTCTTCGGCATTTTCGCGTAGCCGCACCAGCGAGAAGCGGAAATCTGCTTCATAGCGCTGCTGATCGAAATTCAGCTTGATGAGAGGCCGGCCGACGAGATGCGTCACCCAGGTGCCGATTACGGCGTAGGTAAGGGCGGCCCAGACGAGGTAGCCGGGAATGGTGAAGGATCGATCGCCGATGACGAGCGGCGTCGCCGCCGAGAGGTTCCAGAGGATCACCACGAAGGAAATCAGGGTGACGATGGAGCCGAGGAAAGCGATGCCGATATCGAGCGTCGAGTTGACGAAGAGCCTGGTGTCGTCGGCGATCCGCTGATCCGGATTGTCGGCGAAGTCGCCTTTCAGCCGCATGCGGTAATGGGTGCCGTTGCCGAGCCAGCGGCCGAGATAGCGATTGGTGAGGAATTTCCTCCACCTGATCTGCAGCCATTGCTGCAGATAGAGCTGATAAACGGCGCTGACGATGAACGCGGTCGCGAGCAGACTGAAGACGCCGAGCTGGGTGATGAAAATGTCCCAGTCCTTGTTCTGCAATGCGTCGTAGAACGTCTTGTACCAGGCGTTGAAGAGAACGCTCAGCCAGACCTGGAACAGCTGCAGGGCGATGACGGCGAAGAGCAAAATGCGACCGGCCCGCCGATCCTCCGATTGGAAATAGGGCACCGCGATGCGGGCGAATTCTCGGGCTGAGTTGCGAAAGCCGGCCAAATTGAAATTTCTCCGGAGCGAATGTCGGGCCGCAATATTTAGCGGTTTCTGGCAGGCACGATAGTGCGCGCCGGTTCGCGGCGAAACTTACCGTTGTGTAAGCATTGGCGGAACACGGAACAAAAAAGGGGGCGGCCAATGGCCGCCCCCTCGCTTTCGTCGTGCGATCTCAGGCGATCACATCATGTCCATGCCGCCCATGCCGCCGCCCGGCATATGCGGATGATCATCCTTCTTCTTCGGCGACTCGGCAACGCCCGCCTCGGTGGTGATGAGGAGGCCGGCGACCGACGCTGCGTCTTGCAATGCCGTGCGCACGACCTTCGCCGGGTCGATGATGCCCTTCTCGACGAGGTCGCCATATTCTCCTGTCTGGGCGTCATAGCCGAAATTGGCCGATTTCTGATCGAGCACCTTGCCGACCACGATCGAGCCTTCGACGCCAGCATTCTCGGCGATCTGGCGGATCGGAGCCTGCAGGGCGCGGCGGATGATGTTGACGCCGGCGTCCTGATCTTCGTTGTCGCCTTTCGCCTTGATGCCCTTCGAGGCCCAAAGGAGAGCAACGCCGCCGCCGGGCACGATGCCTTCTTCGACCGCCGCGCGGGTGGCGTTGAGCGCGTCGTCGACGCGGTCCTTCTTCTCCTTCACCTCGACTTCGGTGGCGCCGCCGACCTTGATCACCGCAACGCCGCCGGCGAGCTTCGCCAGCCGCTCCTGCAGCTTCTCGCGGTCGTAGTCGGAGGTCGTGTCCTCGATCTGCTGCTTGATCTGGGCGATGCGCGCCTCGATGTCGGGCTTCTTGCCGGCGCCGTTGACGATGGTCGTGTCATCCTTGGTGATGTTGACCTTCTTCGCCCGTCCAAGCATCTGCACGGTGACATTCTCGAGCTTGATGCCGAGATCCTCGGCGATCAGCTCGCCGCCGGTGAGCACGGCGATATCCTGCAGCATGGCCTTGCGGCGATCGCCGAAGCCGGGGGCCTTCACCGCCGCGACCTTCAAGCCGCCGCGCAGCTTGTTGACCACGAGCGTGGCAAGCGCCTCGCCCTCGACGTCTTC
Organism: uncultured Alphaproteobacteria bacterium; assembly: GCA_963786425.1. GTDB lineage: Bacteria > Pseudomonadota > Alphaproteobacteria > Rhizobiales > Methyloligellaceae > Methyloceanibacter. The sequence goes on from CAWAZB010000005.1 coordinate 413,221, forward strand.
GGCGATGACGAGAAGCGGACGTCCCGACTGCACCACTTGCTCGAGAAGGGGCAGCAGCGCCTGCAGCCCGGAGAGCTTCTTCTCGTAGATCAAGATGTACGGGTTCTCGAGATCGGCAACCATCTTCTCGGCATTGGTGATAAAATAGGGCGAGATGTAGCCGCGGTCGAACTGCATGCCTTCGACGACTTCGAGCTCGCTTTCGAGGCTCTTCGCCTCCTCGACGGTGATCACGCCTTCATTGCCGACCTTCTGCATGGCCTTGGCGATCATGTTGCCGATCGCTTTTTCGCCATTGGCGGAGATGGTGCCAACCTGGGCGATCTCGGACGAGCCGCTGACCTTCTTCGCTTGCTTCTGGATCATGGCCACGACCTCGGTGACCGCCTTGTCGATGCCGCGCTTCAGATCCATCGGGTTCATGCCGGCGGCCACGGATTTGAGGCCCTCGCGCACGATCGCCTGAGCGAGCAGGGTGGCGGTGGTGGTGCCATCGCCGGCGGTGTCGTTGGTCTTGGAGGCAACCTCGCGCAGCATCTGCGCGCCCATATTCTCGAACTTATCCTCGAGCTCGATGTCCTTGGCGACCGTTACGCCGTCCTTGGTGGTGCGGGGCGCTCCGAACGACTTCTCGAGGATGACGTTGCGGCCTTTCGGGCCGAGGGTGACCTTGACGGCATTGGCCAGGATGTCGACGCCGCGCATCATGCGATCGCGCGCATCGGCGGCAAATTTGACGTCTTTCGCTGCCATGTTGAATTCGCTCCTTCGGTTTTCTTCTCGTCACCCTGAGGCCGAGCCTTCAAGGGTGGATGTTGTCTCGTTTCGCCTTTCGGGCGTCAGCCCATGATCCCCATGATGTCGCTCTCCTTCATGATCAGGAGCTCTTCACCGTCGATCTTCACCTCGGTTCCGGACCATTTGCCGAACAGGATCTTGTCGCCGGCTTTCACGCCCATGGGCAGAAGCTTTCCGTCTTCGCCGCGCGCGCCAGGACCCGCCGCAATGACCTCGCCGGTCTGAGGCTTCTCCGCGGCAGTGTCGGGGATGATGATACCGCCTTTGGTTTTCTGCTCTTCTTCGAGCCGCCTGACCACAACGCGGTCATGCAAGGGACGAAACTTCATGTATGGCTCCTGTGGGTGAGGGTCTTGCGGGTTGGCACTCCTTAGAATCGAGTGCCAATCTGGCCGCTTCTACCGGCGGGGTGGCTTTTTTGTCAAGGAGACGGCGGCCAAAGTTGCTGGGCCAGGGGGCCGATATGGCCTTGGCTCTTGCGGCGATAATCCTTAGGATTCCCCCACTCACCCTTTCTAAGGTCCGAACTCATGTCATCGAGAGCCGGGGGCTCGCGCCTTCTCAATCTGGTCGTGCTGCTCGCGATGTTCATCACCGCGATCGCCTTCACCGTCGGGCTTGCCGCCAATTCGGGGGTCGACCTCATGGCGAGCGCCGTCGCCGGAGGCGCGCTTTTCATGGTGATGGCCTCCTCGCATTTCGTGATCATGCGCGAGCTGCATTCATCGCCGCTCGATCCGCGCGTGCAGGAACTGGAAGAGGCGGTCATTGTCCTCGACACGGATCTGCAGCGCTTCGACGGATTGCAGGACGACCTTGGCAAGGTTCAGCTTCTGAACGATCGCATCGGGCGCCTCGAGCGCCAATATGAGGACGACGATGCGCGGCCGGGCCGCGCCAATCTCGTGCGCCTTTCCACCGAATTGCAGCGCCAGAAGGAGCGCCAAGAGCAGCTCCGCACGGAATTTCAAACGGCCTCCCGCTCTCAGCGGGAAGAAGTGCAAACGGAGCTTCGCTCACTCGAAGCTCTCATTCAGGGGCTGGCGGCCGAAATAGTCGCCACTGCCGGCACGCGCGAGGGCCAAGCCCAGTCGCTGCATGCAAGCGTCGCCGAGAGAGTGGAGTCAGTCGAATCCATCGTCGTGTTTTCGACGGAAGAGGTCATCGTCGAGGAGGCTTTGGCGCTTGATGACGACGTTGCCGACGTCGAGGACGAAGCCGAAAGCGAGGCCGAGGCGGTTGCCGAGAATGAGGGCTGGGCGGAGGGGGACGTCGAAGCTGAACCCGAGGAGTCGCCTTATGCTGCCGAGCCCTATCTCGGCGAGATTCGCGACGCTCTGCTTCGGGGCACGAAGCAAGAAAAGGCCCCGCCGATCGAGGAGGTTCGGGTAGCCGAGGCGAGCGAACCTGCCCAGACCGAACAGCCGGCCGAGGAAGCAGCTGCAGCGGTGGTGCCGCTCGAAGCTGCCGAGGTTGAGGAGATGGTCCTCGTCGAAGCCGAGCCGGTGGAAGTCGAGGAGGAGATCGTCCTCGTCGAGGACGAAACCGCGGAGATTGTGACGGAGGAGGCGGTCGAGCTTTCGCCAGAAGCCGCCGCCGCGCCGGAAGAAAAAGCCGAAGAGGCGGAAGAAGCAATCGAGCTCTCTCCGGACGAGGCAAGCCCGTCAGCCGACGCGGTTGCGTCAGCAGGCACAGCGGCGGCCGAGATCGCCGCCGAGGAACCGGCCGCCTCTGCCGAGCCCGTCTCGGAGATCGAAGCCGACGCAGACGCAGACGGCAAGACCGCCGACAAGGTCGCCATGATGGTCGACGACCCGGCCCTCGATCTGATCCTCGGCGAGCCGGAGCCGCTCGATCTCGGTGCGGTGCAGATGCCGTTCGACGACGCGCTGCTTGCTTTGCGCCGGGCGGTGAGGACCGAGCAAATCGCGCCCTATCTCTTCCCGATCATTTCCCTGAACGACCGCGCGCTTCGCTTTGGCAGCGCTGTCCCGAGAATGCGGGTCAAGTCCGAGGCGGTCCCGCTGACGGAGAAGCAATTGCAAATCGCGCGCGAGGATACGCTGTTCCCGCGCCTCGATGCCCTCATGCTCAACAAATGCCTGGAGTTTTTGCAGCAGCTGCCGCCCAACTCCAAGCTGACGGCGATCTTCATTCCGCTTTCGGCGCAGTCGCTTCTCAGCAGCGCGACGTTTCCGGCCCTGGTACAGACCCTCGAGGCGAATGGCGGCCTCGCCGAGCACGTCTACCTGGAATTTACGCAAGGAGCGATCTCCGAGCTTGGAGAAGCTGGCCTTGGCAATCTGCGGATGCTCGGCAAGCTCGGTTACTGCTTCTGCCTGAAGGAGGTCACCGATTTCGACCTCGATTACGCGGGCTTACGCGATTTCTTCTTCCGCTTCCTGAAGATCGATGCCGCCATGTTCCTGCATGGTCTCGAAGTCGCGCATGCACCGGTTGTGGCCGCCGACATGGTCGATTTTCTCGACCGCTACGATCTGAAGCTGATCGTGGAGGGCATCTCGAATACGCGAACGCTCGCCGGCGTCGGTGATTACGGCATCGAATTTGCCGAAGGCCGGCTGCTTGGGGCGCCGCTGCCGCTCGATGCCGAGCTTTTCAGCGAAACGGAAGAGCCCGAGACGCTCTAGCCGATCGCAACCGTCCCTCCCACTGCCGCGTTGCACATCTGTCGCAGCGGCAAATTCGAGAGCCGCCGCGCCGCATCCGCCGCATTGACCATTCCTTCACGAGACCCTACGGGGGCGGCATGTCCGTCGACACAAAATCCATTCCGGTGATCGATTCGATCAAAGAATTGGGCGGGAACTACGCCGCCTGGCTCGTCGACATCTGGGGCGTGATGCATAACGGGGCGCGTGCCTTCGCGCCGGCCGTCGAGGCCACGCGCAGATTTCGGGAGCAGGGGGGCCTCGTTCTCTTGCTGTCCAACTCGCCGCGCCCGAGCGACAGCCTAAGGCAGCAGTTGCGAAACTTCGGCGTGAAGGATCAATCCTACGACGCCACCATCTCTTCCGGCGACCTCACGAGGCGCGAGCTGGAAAAGCGCGCCGACGCGCGCATCTATCATCTCGGCCCGAAGCGCGATCTGCCGATCTTCGCCGGCCTGAACATTACGCGCGTCGAGCCGGGACAGGCTGAGCTCATCGTCTGTACGGGTCTGTTCGACGACGAGAATGAAAGCCCGGACGATTATCGCGAGCTGCTGGCGGGTCTCGTCAATCGCGGCCTCGTGATGTTCTGCGCCAATCCCGACCACATGGTCGAGCGCGACGGCCGCCTCATCTACTGCGCCGGAGCGCTTGCGCAATTATACGAAGAGCTCGGCGGTCGCGCGATTTATGCCGGCAAGCCGCATCTCCCGATCTACAAGCTTGCCTTTGAAACGCTGGATCAGCTTGCCGGCAAGACAGTGCCGCGTAACAAGGTTCTCGCCATCGGCGATGGGGTGCGGACCGATCTCGCCGGCGCCGCCGCCGCCGGCATCGACGCCGTCTTCGTCGCCAGCAGCTTGCATATGGGCATCGAAGAAAAAGACGTCGAACCGCAGCCGCTCGACGATCGCGTTCTTTCGAAGCTGTTTCGCGGCGGATCGTCTCCGGTCGCGGCTCTGCCGGCGCTCATGTGGTAGACACCGCGAGGGATGTTGCAGCGCAATAGAGGCGCGGCTATTTTGCGGCGCGAAAATCGGAGTGGGGGCTGATGGATACGAACACGAACGGCGCAGCGAAGGGCTATTTCTTCGAGGAATTGGAGGTCGGCATGGAGGCGAGCTACTCCAAGACGATCACCAATGAAGATGTTTTGGCCTTCGCCGAACTGTCCGGCGACACGAACCCGGTGCATCTCGACGATGCTTATGCGGCCGGCACCATGTTCAAAGGCCGTATCGCCCATGGCTTCCTCACCGCGAGCCTCATTTCCACGGTGCTCGGCACCAAACTGCCCGGTCCCGGCTGCATTTACCTGTCGCAAAGCTTGAAGTTTCGCGCCCCGGTCCGCATCGGCGATGAGGTGGTCGCGAAAGCGCGCATTGCCAGTCTCGATGCCGAGAAGGGGCGCGCCGTGCTCGTCACCGAATGCGCCGTCAACGGCAAGAGCGTCATCGACGGAGAGGCGATCATGATGGTGCCGCGCCGCGAGAAGCAAGCCTAAGGGCGAAGAGGAATGCACGGATGGACGTCATCACCGGCTGGCGGGAGGTGCCGTCTTCGGCAAAGGGCGCCGTGCTCGCCATCGGCAATTTCGACGGCGTCCATCGCGGTCATCAGGCCGTACTCGGGCAGGCGATAACGCGCGCCAGAAACGAGGGTCGGCGCTCCGGCGCGGTCATCTTCGAGCCGCATCCCCGCCAATTCTTCGCGCCGGACGAGCCCTTCTTTCGTCTCACCCCGCTACCGGTCAAGCTTGAGCTGTTCGAGGCGCTCGGTCTCGACCAAACCATCGTCATCGACTTCGACGCCGCTCTGGCGGCCTTGCGCTCCGAGACTTTCGCCCGTGATGTGATCGCTAGCGGTCTCGACGCTTCGGCGGTGGTGGTCGGCTACGATTTCACTTACGGCAAAGGCCGCACCGGCAGTCCCGATGAACTGAAAAGTCTCGGTGCGGCGCTTGGCTTCGACGTAGAGGTGGTGCAGCCGATTGCCGGGGGCGGTGCCGTCTTCTCCTCGAGCCGTGTGCGCGACCATCTGAGCAAAGGCGAAATTGCCGAAGCCGCCGATCTCCTCGGCTATTGGTGGCGCGTGCGGGGCCGCGTCGCGCGAGGGGAGGGCCGTGGCAAGGGCCTCGGCTTTCCCACCATCAATTTGGAGCTCATGCCCGGTCAAGATGTCGGACACGGCATCTATGCGATGCGCGTCCATCATGACGGGCGGAGATTCGATGCCGCCGGCTATATCGGCTCGCGTCCCACTTTCGGGGGCGGCCGGCCGGTCCTCGAAGCCTACCTTTTGGACTTCGCCGGCGATCTCTACGGCGCCGAAGTCGAGGTCGAATTCATCGCTAAGATTCGCGGGGATATGTCATTTGCGACGCCGGCCGAATTGGCGAAGCAGATGTCGCAGGATTGCGACGACGCGCGCGTCATTCTCGATCGGATCAACGCATCAGATCCGTTGCGGAAATTTCCCGTCGGCCGCGCCCTCGCCGATGCGGATTCCTTCGCCACTGGATTGTCTTAAGGCCCGTTGCTAGAAGGCGCCGCGGGCAGAAGACCAACAGTCCGATCGGGGACGATGCAAAAAAAAGCCAAACCTAAAGCAAAGACGGCATCGTCGCGCCGCGCGCCAAAGCGCGTAGCAAAGCCGAAGGCAAAAGCGGCTAAACCTAAGCCGAGGGTCAAGGCGGCGAAATCCGTCCGCCGCGCTTCCGCCAAACCCGCCTCGCCTAAGGCCGCGAAACCGAAATCCGGAACGACGCGGCCGGCGCCGAAGGCGTCGAAGACAACGAAGTCGGCGTCAAAGCCCCGGACCGCAAAAGCCAAGAACGCGCAGCCAAAGCCGTCCTCGGCATCGAAAAAGAAAGCGGCTCCCACCAAAGCCAAACGAAGCGGCGCGTCTGCCCAAAAGACCATACGCGCAGCGGTCGCGAAGCCGAAAAAGCCGGTCCGAAAGAAAACCGCAGCGTCGCCGGACTTCCGCTCAGGCGGCGCCGTCCAAGGCCATGGAAACGCGTGCGCCGAGGCCGCCGCAGATCGGCCGCGATTGGAGCAAGACGCTCTTCCTGCCGCGCACGGATTTTCCGATGAAGGCGGGCCTCCCCGAGCGCGAGCCGCAACTCATCGCCCGTTGGGACGAGCTTCGCCTCTATGACCGCCTGCGCGAGGAGGCGATGGGGCGCCCGAAATACGTCCTGCATGACGGCCCACCTTACGCCAACGGCCATCTGCATATCGGGCACGCCCTGAACAAGATCCTGAAAGACGTGATCAGCCGCTCGCAGCAAATGATGGGCAAGGACGCCAATTACGTGCCCGGCTGGGACTGTCACGGGCTGCCTATCGAATGGAAGATCGAGGAAGAGAATTATCGCTCCAAAGGGCGCTCAAAGCCGGATTTGTCCGACCCCGCGGCGATGATCGCCTTTCGCCGCGAATGCCGGGCTTATGCTCAGCATTGGCTCGACGTGCAGCGGAGCGAGTTTCAGCGCCTCGGCGTGATCGGCGATTGGGAGCACCCCTATACGACGATGAGCTTCGACGCCGAGGCGACCATCGCCGGAGAGCTGATGCGCTTTGCCATGAACGGGACGCTCTATCGCGGCTCGAAGCCGGTGATGTGGTCTGTGGTCGAGAAGACGGCGCTTGCCGAGGCGGAAGTCGAATATCGCGAGGTCACCTCAACCACGCTCTTCGTAAAATTTCCGATCGAGAGCTCTACTTCGGACGAGCTGCAGGGCGCGTCGATCGTGATCTGGACGACGACGCCCTGGACCCTTCCCGGCAACCGCGCCATCGCCTTCTCGCCCGAGATTACCTACGGCCTTTACGAGGTGACTGAGGCGCCGGAGGACAATTGGGCGCGCCCCGGCGACAAGCTCGTCATCGCCGACGTCCTCGCCGAGACGGTGCGCAACGCTTCGCGCGTTGAGGCTTGGCGCCGCACCAGAAGCGTCGATCCGAAAGGGTTGATCGCCGCTCATCCCTTGCGCCGTCATCCAGGCGCCGCAGGCAGCTACGATTTTCCGGTGCCGGTGCTGCCGGGAGATTTCGTCACCGAAGATACCGGCACTGGCTTCGTGCATATCGCGCCGGGGCATGGGCAGGACGATTTCGAGCTTGGCACGCGTCACGGTATTGAAGTGCCGTTTACCGTCGATGCCGACGGCCGCTATTCGGAGGATGTCGGCCTCTTTGCCGGCAAGCGCGTCCTCGACGCGTCGGGCGCCGAGGGCGATGCCAATCGCGCCGTGATCGAAGCCTTGCAGGAGGTTGGCGCGCTTCTCGCCCGCGGGCGGCTGCGGCACGACTATCCGCATTCCTGGCGCTCGCAAAAGCCGATCATTTTCCGCAACACGCCGCAATGGTTCATCGCGCTCGATGCGCCCATCGGCGGCAACGACACCTTGCGCGAGCGCGCGCTCCGCGCCATCGGCGATACGCAATGGGTGCCGCCACAAGGCGAGAACCGTATCCGCGGCATGGTCCAAACGCGGCCCGACTGGGTGGTATCGCGCCAGCGCGCCTGGGGCGTCCCCATCACCGTGTTCCGTAACACCGAGACCGGCGAAGTCATCCCGGGCCGCGACTTTGCCGGCTCAGAGGCGCTGATACAGCGGATCGTCGAGACCTTTCGCACCGAGGGCGCCGATGCTTGGTTCGAAGCCGGCGCCAAGGAGCGCTTCCTCTCTGGCCTCGTTGAGGATCCGGAGCGCTGGGAGAAAGTCGACGACATCCTCGATGTCTGGTTCGATTCCGGCTCGACCCATGCTTTCCTGTTGGAAAAGCGGCCGGACCTGACGTGGCCCGCCTCGCTCTATCTCGAAGGCTCCGATCAGCATCGGGGCTGGTTCCAATCCTCGCTGCTGGAATCCTGCGGCACACGCGGCCGCGCGCCATATGAGGCGGTCCTGACGCATGGCTTCGTGATGGACGAGCAGGGCCGCAAGATGTCGAAATCCTTCGGCAATGTGGTGGCGCCGCAAGACGTCATGCGCCAATCGGGCGCCGAGATTCTGCGCCTTTGGGCGATGAGCTCGGACTACGCCGAAGATCTCCGCATCGGCCAGGAGATCATCAAGGCGAATGTGGAATCCTACCGGAAGCTGAGAAACACGCTGCGCTTCCTCCTCGGCAATCTCGCGCATTACGACGCTGGTCTTGCCATATCGCCGGCCGAGATGCCTGAGTTGGAGCGCTACATGCTCTCCCGCCTCGTCGAGATCGATGCGGTCGTGCGGGCAGGCTACAATGAGTTCGACTTCAAGCGCGTCTTCCAGACGCTGTTCAATTTCTGCGTCAACGATCTCTCGGCCTTCTATTTCGACATCCGCAAAGACGCGCTTTATTGCGAGCCCTATTTGAGCGACACGCGCCGCGCTTCGCTCAGACTTCTCGATCTCCTATTCGAAGCGCTGACGGCCTGGCTCGCTCCAATGCTGGCCTTCACCATGGAGGAGGCCTGGCTCATCCGCTTCCCGGGGGATCAGGCTTCGGTGCATCTCCGGCAGTTTCCGGCGATCCCGGCGGAGTGGCGGGACGATGCGCTGTCCGAGAAGTGGCGGAAGCTCCGCGCCATCCGCCGCGTCGTCACCGGCGCGCTCGAGATCAAGCGGAAAGAGGGGCAGATCGGCTCGAGCCTGGAAGCGGCGCCGAAAGTGTTCGTCGCCGACGCGGATCTGCGCGCGGTCCTGGCTGATATGGACTTCGCCGAGATCTCGATCACGAGCGGCATCGAGATCGAAGCTGGTGCTGGTCCCGATGAGGCTTTCCGCCTGGACGATGTGGAGGGGGTCTCGGTGCTCTTCCAGCCGGCGCAAGGGACGAAATGCGCGCGATCGTGGAAGATTCTCGAAACGGTGGGTTCGGACCCGGAGTTTCCGGAACTCAGTCCGCGCGATGCCGAAGCCGTCCGTCAATTCGATGCACGCCTGGTCGAGGCCGCATGAGGCGAACCTATGGCTGAAGCACAAAACGACAACCGGCCCGCGGGCCTCAGAGAGTGGTTCTGCGGCCCTCACTCGTTGTTCGGGCTCGCCATCGCCGCCATCGTCCTTGCCGCGGATCAAGCCAGCAAGGCCTACATGCTTCACGTCTACGATATCGGTTCGAAGGGTGTGGTCCGCATCACCCCCTTCTTCGACCTCGTGCTCGTCTGGAACGCCGGCATCAGTTACGGCCTATTTCCGCAGCACAGCGACATTGGACGCTGGGCCCTCATCCTTTTTGCCTTCGCCGCGGCGCTTGCCCTCATTCTGTGGCTGGCCCGGGTGACAACTCCGCTCGCCGCCGCCGCCATCGGCCTCATCCTTGGCGGGGCCATCGGCAACGCCATCGACCGGATGGTCTATGGCGCCGTCGCCGATTTCTTCTCCTTTCACGCCTTCGGCTTACGGTGGTATGTGTTCAATATCGCCGATACGGCGATCGTCGCTGGGGTTGTGGGACTTCTCTACGAGGCCCTTTTTGGGGGACACAAAAAGGTCTCAAACCCTTCTAAAATGTAGAAAAGTCGGGTTTTGCCGGGATTTTTGGGGGGAATTTTGCGCCGTTACGGAAGCAAGGCAGCGCGGCTGCTCGGCAAGGGGCTGTCGCTTCCAGTCCTCTCGCTGACGCTCGCCCTTGGCGGCTGCGGCGGCATCGAGTTCCAGGGCAAGATCTTCGACTATATGGGCCTTTCCGGCGACATGAAGCGCGAGGATGTGCGCATGAGCTCGCGCGCCCCGCTCGTCATCCCGCCGGATACGAAGCGCCTGCCGCCGCCGGGCGCTCCAGCCATCGGCCGCACCGACTGGCCGGTCGATTCCGACACCGCCCGCAGAAAGGCGGTTGCGGCCAAGGAAGCCGAGGAGAAGAAGAAAGAAGTCGCCGTCGATCCGATCAGCCCCTATGCCGGCAAGCCGACCTTGCTCGATAAGCTCCTCGGCAAGAAGACGACCGAGGAACAGTCGCCTGACGTGCCGGAGCCGGATCCGACCGACAAGACGGCGTCCGATCGGACCCGCGAGCAACGGCATGTCGAGGGTCCGCAAAAGCCAGTCGACGAAAGCCTCAACGCGCCTGCGCCGACGGAGGACGATCCGTTCAAGCCGGTAGCGCCTAAGAGCTACGACAACATGTCCGGGTCGGGCACGATCGAGTAGCTTCTTGCTGCCTCCGGCGGCATAATCGGCTTGAAAAAAGCGTCGCTAAGTCTGAAATGGGGAGCAACCACAAAGGCCGTCTCGCTCATGCGGGCGGGCTGAAATAAGTTCCGTCGCTCCCGGAGCCGCAAATCGGATGATGATGTCGATGTTGGATCAGCTGTTCGGTGCGCCCGATCTCAAGGCGCATCTTTTTTTCGCGGGCTTTGGCTTGGCAACGGTCGCAATGGCCATCGCCGTCGACGGAGCGAAGGCGGCTCCTAGCGTTTCCGAGTTCAAACTCTCCAACGGCTTGCAGGTCGTTGTCATTCCCGACCATCGCGCGGCCGTGGTGACGCATATGGTGTGGTACCGGGTCGGCGCCGCCGACGAGCCGCGCGGAGCCTCGGGCATCGCTCATTTCCTCGAACATCTGATGTTCAAGGGTACGGAGGAAATTGCCTCCGGCCAGTTTTCGAAGATCGTCGCCCGGCATGGAGGCGACGACAACGCCTTCACCAATCATGACGTCACTGCCTACTTCCAGCGCGTCGCCAAGCAGCATCTGCCGATGGTGATGCGCATGGAAGCGGATCGCATGGCCAATCTGCGCTTGAGTGAGCAAGACGTGACGACGGAACGCGACGTCATCCTGGAGGAGCGCCGCTCGCGCGTGGACAACGATCCGCAAAGCATCTTGCAAGAGCAGATGATGGCCGCGCTTTACGCCAACCACCCTTATGGCATTCCGATCATCGGTTGGGCGCATGAGATTGCCGCTCTCGACCGAGACGACGCGCTCGGCTTCTACCGTCGCTTTTACGCTCCGAACAATGCGATCCTCATTGTCGCCGGCGACGTCGAGGCCGACGAGGTGCGGAAGCTCGCCGAGGAGACCTACGGGAGGCTGCAATCCGACACGAGCGCGAATGGCCGCATGCGGCCGCAGGAGCCGGGCCATCCCGCGCCGGTTCGGGTCACGCTCGAAGATCCGCGCGCCGGCCGGTTGACCGTGCAGCGCTATTACCTCGTTCCGAGTTACGCCTCGGCACCTCCAGGCGAGGCCGAGGCCTTGGACCTTCTGATGCGGGTGGCGGCCGGCGGCTCGGTCAGCCGCATCTATAAGCGCCTCGTGGTCGAGCAGAAGATCGCGGCAAGCGCCGGCGGCTGGTATTCCAATTCCGGCCTCGATTCGGGGCGGCTCGCCTTTCACGCCATCGGGTCGCCGAACGTGTCCGCTCCGGACCTCGAAAAGGCGATAGACGCAGTCATCGCGGAAGTGCGCGAGGACGGGATCACGCAGGAAGAGCTGGACCGGGCGCGCAATGCCTATCTCGCCGAATTCGTCTACACCGCCGACAGCCAGTCCCGGCTCGCGCGTCACTATGGTTGGCGATTGTCGGTCGGCATGAGTGTCGCCGACGTTCAATCCTGGCCCGATCGCTTGAAGAGGGTGAGCCTCGAAGACATTCGCAAAGTCGCCCGCAAATATCTCGTCGATCAGAGTTCCGTGACCGGCGTGCTTTTGCCGATCCCGGCAAAGACAAGCAGCGGCCAAGAGCCCCCCGATGCCCCGTCTTCAGGCAGGACTTAAGCCGGATGCGCGGCTTCCTCTTGCGGGGTGGCGCTGCCACGGGCGGGGTTCTGTTCGCGGCGGCGATCGCTCTCGGCTCCTCGCCCGCAAGCGCGACTAAATCCGTGAACATCGAACGCGTCATAAGCCCGGGCGGCATCGAAGCCTGGCTCGTCGAGAGCCACGACAATCCGCTCATCGCCATGCGCTTTGCCTTTCGCGGCGGCGCCGCGCAGGATCCCCTCGGGAAGGACGGCCTTGCCTATTTCGTCTCCGGCATGATGGACGAAGGCGCGGGCGAGCTCAATTCCATGACGTTTCAGGAGCGCCTGCAATCGCTCGCCATGCGTTTCGATTTCGACGCGGCGCGCGACGTGATGCTCGGCAATGTGCAGATGCTCACCGAGAATCGCGATGAGGCCTTTGGCCTCTTGCGCTTGGCACTGACCTCTCCGCGTTTCGATACGACCGCGCTCGATCGGGTTCGGTCGCAAATTCTGGCCGGACTGAAATTCGACGAGAACGATCCCGAATCGGTGGCGTCCCTCGCCTGGGACCAGCTCGCCTTTCGCGACCATCCTTACGCGCGGCCGATCAAGGGCACCATGGCCTCGATCGCCGAAATTCAGCGCGAAGATCTGATCGATTATGTCGGCAAGGTCTTCGCCCAGGATAAGCTGGTGATTTCGGTCGTCGGCGATATCGACGCGAAGACGCTTGGCCCTTTGCTCGACGCGACCTTCGGCGCCCTGCCAAAGCATTCCCGACTCACGCCGATAGCCGACGCGAAGCCGCCGCTCGGGCCCACCCGCCAGGTCATCGAGATGGATGTGCCCCAATCGGTGGCGCAGTTCGGCTTGCGCGGACTTTCGCGTAAGGACGACGCCTTCATGGCCGCCTATGTCCTCAATTACATCATCGGCGGCGGTGGTTTCTCGTCGAGGCTCATGGAAGAAGTGCGAGAGAAGCGCGGCCTCGCTTATTCGGTGCACTCCAATCTCTATCCCTATCAGCATGGACCGGTCTTCATCGGCAATGTCGCCACGCAGAATGAACGCGTCGCCCAATCGCTCGATGTAATCGAAAGCGAGTTGAAGCGCCTCGCGGAGAACGGCCCGAGCGCCGAAGAGCTGGCCGACGCCAAAGCCTATCTGACCGGGGCCTACGCGCTCCGCTTCGAATCCTCGACCAGCATCGCCAATCAGCTTCTCTGGATTCAGATCGAGGAACTCGGCATCGGCTATGTGAACGATCGCAACTCCTACATTGAGCGGGTCACGCTTGCGGATATCAGCCGCGTGGCAGAGCGGTTGCTCGATGCGGACCGGCTTATCACGACCATCGTCGGCAAGCCGATCGAGGCTAAGGCCAAGGACACGCCTGGCTGATTTTTAGTTCCACGTCATGACTGCGGAGGACGCATCCTTGCTGCAATCGGTCTCAGGCTGTCTCGATTCTGAGATCGGGGATGCGGGTCTTTCCGCGGCCGCGCTCGCGACCTATCTCGAGCGGCTCCGCGACAGCCTGCAAGATTTGCGTGACGCCTATGCAAGCGGCTCTCTGCCGCTGTTGCGGATCGCCGAAGGGCGCGAGGATCTGCATGAAGCAGAGGAAGCGCTCGCCGCTCTATCCGAGGGCGCCGAGACGATCGTCTTTTTCGGCACCGGCGGCTCCAGCCTCGGCGGCCAGACTATCGCTCAGCTCGCCGGATATGGCATCGCCGGCGGCAATATGGGGAGGGGTTCGCGGCCCTCGCTCCGCTTCTACGACAATCTCGATCCTCACACTCTGGAGGGCGCGCTTTCCGGCCTCGATCTCGGCAGGACGCGCTTCGTGCTCACTTCGAAATCCGGCAATACGCCGGAGACGCTCGTGCAAGCCGTTGCAGCCATCGAGGCAGTGCGGGCAGCGGGACTTGCCAGCCGCATCCCGGATCTCTTCATCGGGCTGACCGAGCCTCGCGCCGAAGGCGTGACCAATGGCCTCCGCGAACTCTGCGAGGCGCTGCTCATTCCGACCCTTCCGCACGAGACCGGGATCGGCGGCCGCTTCTCCTGCCTCACCAATGTCGGCCTGTTGCCGGCGCTCGCTTCCGGCCTCGATGCCGTTGCCTTACGGGAAGGCGCGCAAGGCGTCGTCGCTACGCTCCTTGCCGCAAGCGAGCCGTCGGACTTTGCCCCGGCGGTCGGGGCGGCTGTGGCAATCGGCCTCGCCAAGGAGCGCGGCGTCAAGGCAAGCGTCATGCTCCCTTATTCTGATCGCCTCTCCCGTTTCGCTGCCTGGTATGTGCAGCTTTGGGGCGAGAGCCTCGGCAAGCAGGGGGAGGGCACGACCCCGGTCGCGGCACTTGGGCCCGTCGACCAGCATAGCCAACTGCAGCTCTATCTCGACGGCGCGCCGCAGCATTTGATCACCGTGCTGCGCGTGGCTCCGGCGGGAAGCGGGCCGAAGGTGCCGCCGGACCTCGCCAATCTTGCAAGGGCCGATTATCTCGCCGGCCGCCATGTTGGCGATCTCGTCGATGCGCAGCAGCGGGCTATACCGCAAGCTCTGGTGGAGGCCGGCCGGCCGGTGCGCACAATCGACATCGAGACGCTTGACGAGCGCGCGCTCGGCGCGCTGATGATGCATTTCATGCTTGAGACGATTCTGGCGGGCGCCTTGTTGAACATCGATCCATTCGACCAGCCGGCCGTCGAATCGGGCAAGATCATCACGCGCCGCTATCTAAGTGAGTGAGGCGCCAGGGGGACGCGATGGCGATACGCCAGCTGCCGCCGAACCTCGTCAACCGGATCGCCGCAGGTGAGGTCGTCGAGCGGCCGGCGAGCGTCGTCAAGGAGCTGATCGAGAACGGCATCGACGCCGGTGCCACGCGCATCGACGTGGTTGCAGCCGGTGGCGGGCTCGGCCTCATCCGCGTGGCCGACGATGGCAGTGGCATCGACCGGGGCGAATTGGCCCTCGCGGTCGAGCGGCACGCGACCTCGAAACTCGCCGATGACGGGCTTTCCTCCATAATGACCTTGGGCTTTCGCGGCGAAGCGCTTCCGTCCATCGGCGCGGTGGCGCGGCTTACGATCAAGAGCCGCGCCCGCGGCGCCGAGCGCGGCTATGAAATCGCGGTGGAAGGCGGACAGAAGAGCGAGGTGAAGCCGGCGGCTATTCCCTCCGGCACCTCGGTCGAGGTTCGCGACCTCTTCTACGCGACGCCGGCGCGGCTGAAATTCATGAAATCCGAGCGCGCGGAAAATATCGCCATCGCCGATGTGGTGAAGCGGCTTGCGCTCGCGACACCGGAGATCGGCTTCACGCTGACCATGGGCGACCGCACCACGCTTCGGCTCGAGCCTTGTGCCGGCGGCGTCACGGAGCATCGCCTTGCAAGGCTCGGCCGCATTCTCGGCGATGAGTTCGTGTCCGATGCGCTGCCGCTCCATGCGGAACGCGATGGCATCGCGGTTGCAGGTTTTTGCGGCCTCCCCACCCTCAATCGTCCGAGCGCCGCCGGCCAATATCTCGTCGTCAATGGCAGGCCGGTGCGGGACAAGCTGCTGCAGGGCGCCGTGCGCGCGGCCTATGGCGATCTCGTGCCGCATGGGCGCTACCCGATGCTGGCCTTGTTCCTGACGCTTCCGCCGGAAGAGGTGGACGTCAATGTACATCCGGCAAAGACCGAGCTCCGCTTCCGCGATACGCAGACGGTGCGTGCCTTGATCGTTGCCGCTCTGAGCGGTGCGCTTGCCCGGGCTGGACACCGCGCCAGCGCCAGCCTCTCCTCCGATGCGATGCTGCGCATGGCCGCGGCAAGGGGACAGACCTGGCCTAGGGCCTCTCGTCCGTTCGATGCGCCGGCGCCATCGTCGCGGGCTTTCGGCCTATCCGAAGAGGCGCAAGCGCCTTTTTCGCCCATGTCGCAGCCAGGCGCCGCGCCGCAAGCGCGAAAGCGACGAGAGATCGCGGGCCTATCCGCTCGGCGCCGCGCTCGCGCAACTCAGAGAGACATTCATCATCGCCGAGACCGACAATTCCGTCGTCATCGTCGATCAGCACGCCGCGCATGAGCGCCTCGTCTATGAGCGGCTGAAGCACTCTCTCGCCAATGGCGGCCTCGCCCGGCAGATCCTCTTGATCCCCGAGGTCGTCGAACTCGAAGCCGAGACGGCGGACCGTCTTGCCGAAAGCGGCGAGGAGCTGGAACGGCTCGGCCTCATCGTGGAAAAATTCGGACCGGCGGCGCTCCTCGTGCGCGAGGTTCCGGCGCTTCTCGGCAACAGCTCCATGAAAGCGCTATTGCGGGACCTCGGCGAGGAGCTTCTCGGAGGCGAGGGCGGACTCCTGCTCGCCGAGCGCCTTGACCGCACTCTTTCGACCATGGCTTGCCATGGCAGCATCCGCGCCGGCCGGAGGCTCGCTCCGGCGGAGATGAACGCGCTCCTCCGCGATATGGAGGAGACGCCCTTCTCGGGCCAGTGCAACCACGGGCGCCCGACTTACGTGGAGCTAAAGCTCGCCGACATCGAGAAACTGTTTCAGCGGAAATGAGACGGCGAGTGCTGGCCCCTAAGGGGAGGCGTCGCGCGATCCAATCGATCCCTCCGAAGCGTTCTCTTCCGCCAAATTTTCCCTGACGCAATCTGAAAGGGCGTCGAAGGCCTCGCCGGAGCCGTCGAGAGCGAAGCCAAACGTGCCCTCGGGCGTCTCGATATCGAGATGCTTCGCGCGGCGGAGGGCTTCGAGCGCGAGGTCGTTCTTCTCGAACGGGATCAGCATGCCTTGCGCATCGATCATCTTGGCGAAGGCCTTCATGGGGACGAGGCCGTCGATCTTGAGCCGAATGTCCTGCACCTCTCCGACCGGGAGGCTCCAGCGTTCATCCGCGAGCGCGAGGCCCCATTGGAAATCGCGGCTGACGACGAAGGCGATGAGGATGCCGGCTTGCGACTGCGCGGTCATGGTGCAGTCGAGGAAGCGCCCCGCCTCGTCGCGTTCGGCGGCGCCGCTCCAGACGCCTGAATTGAAGGCATGCGCTCTTCCCGCCGCGACGGTCAGAACGGCCAGCAAGGCGGCGCGGAGAACGGTCGGAGCTCGCATCTTCTGGCCTCGGCTTCGCATCACCCTCCTAGCGACCACAGGTTCAATCTACCCTGCAAGGGCCGCGATGAGAATCTGCGTATCGCCATAAATGCGGAGATCGAGCTGCTCGAGCCCAGCAGGCAGTTCGATGGTGGATCCGGCACGCTCCTCCACGACGACGATCGCCCCCGCGCGAAGCCATGCGCCTTCGCAGAGCGCTTGAAGCGCCCGCTCGGCCAGCCGTTGCCCATAGGGCGGATCGAGAAAGGCTAGATCGAAAACCTGCAGCGTACCGCGCTCGCCAAGATGCGTGGCATCGCGGCGCCAGATCTTGCTGGCGCCGGTGAGCCGCAAAGCCTCGACGTTGCGGCGGATGGCGGCGCGCGCCCCGCTCTCGTCCTCGACGAACAGGCAGAAACGTGCGCCGCGCGATATCGCCTCAAGGCCGAGCGCCCCCGACCCGGCGAAGAGATCGATGACACGCGCACCCTCAAATTCGAAGGAAGGGGAACCATGTTCGAGCACGTTGAACAGGGATTCGCGCACGCGATCGGAGGTTGGGCGCGTCGAAAGGCCCTTCGGCGCTTCGATCTGGGCGCCGCGGAAGCGTCCCGCTACGATACGCATGTCGCTTCGCTTAACGCCTCCGGGCCGGCTTCGGCTTCAAGCGTTCGCGTTGACTGAAGCTGGAGCCCAAGCGCGGGGGCGATGCTTGGGCCGAGCTGGTCGGCGAGGATGCGGGCTTTGACCTCCTCCAACGCGCCGGGGGCCAGCTCTCCGAGCATGAACGGTCCGAAAGAAACGCGGATCAGGCGATTGACTTGCAGCCCCATCGCTTCGGCAAGCTTCTTCACTTCGCGGTTCTTGCCCTCCCGCAAGGCGAGGTTAAGCCAGACATTGCTGCCTTGCTTCCGGTCGATGCGGCCCTCGACAGGCCCATAGCGCACGCCGTCGATGACGATACCGTCTTTGATCCGCTCAAGGTCCGCCTCGGTCACCTCGCCATGCGCCCTGACGCGATAGCGCCGGAGCCAGCCGGTGCTCGGCAGCTCCAGGTGGCGGGCAAGCTCCCCATCATTGGTGAGGAGGAGGAGGCCCTCGGTATTGAGGTCGAGGCGTCCGACGGAAACGACGCGCGGAAGGCCCGGCGGCAGGGCCTCGAACACCGTCTTCCGGCCTTGCGGGTCCTTGTGGCTCGTCACAAGGCCTTTCGGCTTGTGATAGCGCCAGAGCCGCGGGGCCTGCGGCTCGGGCAGGGGCTTCCCGTCCACGGTGACACGATCGCCCGGCTTCACCACAAAGGCAGGCGTAGCGAGCTTTTGGCCGTTCACGGCGACGCGCCCTTGCGCGATCAGCGCTTCGGCGTCGCGGCGGGAGCAAAGCCCGGCATGGGCAATGGCCTTCGCAACGCGCATCGGCCCAGCCTTCGCCTGTGCCGCCGGGGGCCTTGCCTCTTGACCCGGCTTTCGCTTCGCGCGCAACGTCCCGCCCATGATTGAAGAGAGGCTTGCAGATGCGGACCGCGCGGGCAAGCGCCCCATGGATCTTGCCCTTGCCGAGGCGGAGGCCGCAGGTGCCGCCGGCGAGGTGCCGGTCGGTGCCGTGGTGGTCGGCGAAGGGGGCGAGATCATCGCCCGCGCCGGCAACCGCACGCTTGCCGACCGCGACCCTACGGCGCATGCCGAGATCATCGTCATCCGCGAGGCTTGCGCGAAGCTCGGCAGCGAACGCCTCAGCGGCTGCGATCTCTATGTGACGCTCGAACCTTGCGCCATGTGCGCGGCGGCGATTTCCTTCGCCCGCATCCGGCGACTTTATTTCGGCGCGGGCGATCCGAAAGGCGGCGCCGTCGAGCATGGGGTGCGCTTCTTCGACAGTCCCACCTGCCATCACCGTCCGGAGGTCTATGGCGGCATCGGCGAGAACCGCGCCGCTGAGCTGCTCAGGCGTTTCTTCGCCACCCGCCGCTAAGGTTCCAGAGCCTTAAAATTTCTTCCCCCAGGTCAGCACGGCCGACCAATAAGTCGGCGTGTTTTCCGCGAATGCGGAAGTGAGCGCCTTGAATTTCAGGCCGGAGCCGCTCGACGGCATATCGTAGGCGACGATGCCGCCAAGCTGGAGAATCTCGCCGCGCAGTCCGTCCGGCGCGATCGGAACACCGTCGAGCTCATCGTCCTCGATTTGCACCACATAAAAGCCGGCAAGGCCGACCTGGAATCGCCCGATCTTCTCGGTGATGGCAAAATCGAGATTGAGGAGATCGCCGGTGAGATAGTCCGTGTCGGGATTTTCGAGATAGTTGTTCCAGTAGAATTTGGCGCTGATCTCGGTGCCCTCGGCAATCAGCGGTGCCGTCGTGTAAGTCACGGCGACGAGCGGCGCGAAATCCCAGATGTTGGTGCCGATGCTGAGGGCCTGCTTGGTGGGCGTCGAAAAATCATAGGCTCCGACCGGAAAAACCATGCCGAAGCCAAGCAAGGTCGTCAGCCCTTCGAAAATTGGATAGGCGCCGGAATATTTAGACGGCCTCAGCTTTCCGAAGGAACGCGACCACTGCACCTCCGCATAGAGGTCGCCAACGCTGGTCGTGCAATCCGTCTCCTCGCCGATGAAGAGATGTCCGCATTGATGTCCGAAGGGAAGCACGGCGCCGAGCGCGAGCGAGCCGCCGAACGCCTTCGCATCCGGCACGAAATAGAGGAAGGGCGCAGCGACTTGCTTTTTCAGCTTCGCATCGCGCAAGGCCGGGATCGTCTCCCCATGCCCGTCCACGAATTCAAAAGTCTCGGCAGCGAAGAAGATGGCGCCGCCATAGAGGCCGGGCGGAGGAATGATTGCTGAACGAATGTCGGTGCCGCCGATCGGACCCGCTGCCGCCGGCCCTTCGATCGCGAGCGCGCCGCCTCTCGCGGCAAGAGCAAGACCCGCCGCGAGCAGAACGGAATAGCCTACAGAGGAAAGGACGGATTGTTTCATTCGCGCCCCCATATGAGCGCGAAACTACCCTAAATTGGGTCCGTCCGCTGTTGCAACTTTGCCTCGGGAACTAGCCGCGGAGCGCGCGCCAGCCGATGTCGCGCCGGTAAAACCCCTCCGGCCAGTCGATTTTGTCGACAGCCGCATAGGCGCGCGCGCGCGCTGCGGCGATGTCCTTGCCGCGGGCCGTGATTCCGAGCACGCGCCCCCCATCGGCCAGCACCCCCGTTCCCTCGCGGCGCGTGCCGGCATGGAAGACGGCGACACCGTCGTCGCCCGAAACCTTGTCCAAGCCCTTGATCTCGGAGCCTTTGCTATAGGCGCCCGGATAACCTTTCGCCGCCATCACCACGCAGAGCGCCGGATCGTCGTGCCAGAGAAGCTCGGTGTCGCCGAGGCGGCCTTCGGCCATGGCGAGCAGCGCCGGCAGCAGATCGGATTTCAGCCGCAGCATCAGCACCTGGCATTCGGGATCGCCGAAGCGGACATTATATTCGATGAGCTTCGGCGCGCCGTCCTCGATCATCAGCCCGGCATAGAGGACGCCTTTGAACGGCGTGCCTTCTTCCGCCAAGGTCCGCACCGTCGGCTCGACGATCTCTTTCATCGTGCGGCTGCACAGCTCGTCGGTCATGATCGGCGCCGGCGAATAGGCGCCCATGCCGCCGGTATTCGGGCCCTTATCTCCGTCGAAGGCGCGCTTATGGTCCTGCGCGGTGGCGAGCGGCAGCGCCGTGGTGCCGTCGACCAGGGCGAAGAAGCTCGCTTCCTCGCCTTGCAAAAATTCCTCGATCACGAATTCGGCGCCGGCGGCGCCGAAGGCTCCGGAGAAACAGGCATCGATCGCCGCCTCCGCCTCTTCTTTCGTTTCGGCGATGATCACGCCTTTGCCGGCGGCAAGACCGTCCGCCTTCACCACCAGCGGCAAGCGATGTCCCGCGCAATAGTCCTTCGCCGCGATAGCGTTGTCGAAGCGGGCATAAGCGGCGGTCGGAATTCCGGCTCTGGCGCAGAGGTCTTTGGTGAAGCCTTTGGAGCCTTCAAGCCGGGCGGCGGCTCCTGACGGCCCGAAGACTTTGATGCCTTCTGCTTCCAGATCGTCGGTCAGCCCGGCGACCAGCGGCGCTTCCGGGCCGATGACGACAAGGCCGATCTCGTATTCCTTGCAGAAGCGCGCTACGGCCGCGTGGTCGGAAACATCAATGGCGGCGCTGTCGGCAATCTCGGCGATGCCGGCATTTCCGGGAACGCAATAAAGCGTGTCGAGCAGGGGACTTTGCTTCAGCTTCCAGGCAAGGGCATGCTCGCGTCCGCCGGAGCCGATAAGGAGCAGGTTCAATTTCGCCGGGGTCCCGCTTGTTGGCCGCTATCTCGGCCTATATTGCTGGAAGACATTGCCCTGGCGGTGCTTAGCACGCGCCGCTGGCGGCACGAAATGGACATGGCTCGAACATGGCGGATTCCGGCCTGAAGGCCCCACAAGACAATCTCGTCGAATATTCGGTCTCCGAGCTTGCCTTCGCTTTGAAGCGCACGGTGGAGAGCGCCTATGGCCTTGTGCGGCTGCGCGGCGAGATCTCGGGCTTTCGCGGGCAGCACAATTCCGGCCATTGTTATTTCACGCTGAAGGACGAGAAGGCTTGCATCGATGCCGTGATCTGGCGCTCGAGCTTTCAGCGGCTGAAATTCAAGCCCGAGCAAGGCTTGGAGGTCGTCGCCACCGGGCGCCTCACCACCTATCCCGATAAATCCCGCTATCAGATCGTCATCGACCAGATCGAGCCGGCCGGCGTCGGCGCGCTCATGGCGCTGCTCGAACAGCGAAAGCGGCAGCTCGCGTCCGAAGGTCTTTTCGATGCCGCTCGGAAGCGCCCGCTTCCCTATCTGCCGCGTATCGTCGGCGTCGTGACATCGCCGACCGGCGCCGTCATTCGCGATATTTTGCACCGTCTTGCCGACCGCTTCCCCTGCCACGTGCTCGTCTGGCCGGTGCGGGTGCAAGGCGAGACCTGCGCGGCGGAGGTTGCGGCCGCCATCCACGGCTTCAACGCTTTTGTCATCGGGTCTCCGGTCCCGCGCCCGGATCTCATCATCGTCGCGCGCGGCGGCGGCAGCCTCGAAGATCTCTGGGGATTCAACGAGGAGATCGTGGCCCGCGCGGCCGCGGCAAGCGCCATTCCGCTGATCTCGGCGGTGGGACATGAGACGGATTGGACCATCATCGACCTTGTCGCCGATTTCCGGGCGCCGACGCCGACAGCGGCGGCGGAATATGCCGTTCCGGTGCGGAGCGAGCTCCTCATCAAGGTGACGAGCTGCGGCCTCCGCGCCGTCGGTTGCCTTACCCGGCTCATCGAGGGGCGGCGGGGGTTCTTGAGCGCCCTCGGAAAAGGCCTTCCGCGCCGGAGCGATATCCTTGCTTTGCCGCGGCAGCGCTTCGATGGCGTGAGCGGATCGCTCGGCCACGCTTTACGGGCAAACGCTCAGGCGCATCGCGCGCAGCTGTTGCGGGCGGGATCGCGCCTTAGGCCGCATCTCTTGCGGAACGCCGCCACCGCGCATCGCAGCCATCTCGCCAGGATCGCGCGTACCGCCGACGGGGCGCTCACAAGTCGCGTTGCCCGCGCGCGCGATCGGCTGGATGCGCGCGGACAGCTTCTTGCCTCACTCGGCTATCACAATGTCCTGGCGCGCGGCTTCACGCTTATTCGCGACCAATATGGACGCATGCTTCGCCGCGCGGCGGAGGTCAATAACGGCGAGTCCCTCGACATTGAGTTTGCCGATGGCCATCTCCCGGCATTGGCGACGAGTTCGGGGCGGAAGCCGACGCCCGCGAAGAAGAGGCGAAGCGGGAGCGACGAGAATCAGGGCTCGTTGCTCTAGCAATGCAATGCTTCTCTCGCGTCGGAGGGGGCGCTATGGTGATGTGCCAATGTTTCGGCGCGTTGATTTGCAGGCTGTGAGATGAATCGTTTCGAACGCAATATCGGCTTCAAGGGCGAAGCGAAGCTCCGCTATCTCGATGGAGAAGTGCAGGTGTTGACGCCCGGCGATTTTGTGCGCTGCGCCGTTACGGGACGCGCGATCCCGATCGAGGATCTTCGCTATTGGAGCGTCGAGCTGCAGGAGCCCTATGTCGACGCCGCCTCGTCCCTCAAGCGTTACCGCGAGACGCTTCAGAGCTCCGCCGGCTGAGTTCTGCCTTCCGCGTTTTCAGCGCTGCCGATAGCAATTCCATTAGCCGCTCAGGCTCGGTGAACTCCACGAAAATCTGAAACGGACGCGACCGGAAACGGAGTTCGCTTAAGGGACTGCCATCCTCCTCCGGAAGCCGCACCCAATCCTTCTCGGTGGTGACCAGCATCGCATTCCATTGGCGTGCGGCCCTCAAGAGCCGTGCCGCCTGGCGCTCGGTGTAGACATGATGATCCGGGTAAGAACGCGTGTCGTAGAGACGCGCCCCGTTTTGCGAGAGCGTGTCGAAGAATTTCTTCGGATTGGCGATCCCGGCAAAGCCGATCACCGGCAGCACCGTCAGCCAGCGCCCATCGCTGCGGGGAGCATTCCGCGCCTTCAGCACCGGCTTGCCGGCCGCCTCGAACGCCTTGGCGAGCGGCGCCGCCCGCACGCCCTCGCCGATAAGGAGCAGCGCATCCGCCTTGCCGAGCTGCGCCTCTAACGGCGCCCGCAAAGGACCCGCCGGGATCGTGAGGCCATTGCCGATGCCGAGAGAGGAATCGGCGACGATGAGGCTGAAATCCTTTTTGATCTGAGGGTTCTGGAAGCCGTCATCCATGACGATGACCGTCGCCTCCGGGACAGATGCCGAAATGTATTCCGCGCCTTTGGCGCGATCGGCGGACACCACCGTCGGCGCATGCTCGTTGAGGAGCAGCGGCTCGTCGCCAACATCTTCGGCGGTCTGGCCTTTCTGCACGAGCAGTGGCCCTTCTCTCTTGCCTCCATAGCCGCGGGTGAGAAAGCATGGCAGCTCTCCCATGCTTTTCAGCATCGCGGCAACGGCGATCGCCGTCGGCGTCTTGCCGCCGCCGCCGGCGGTGAAATTGCCGATGCAGATCACCGGCAGCTTGGCGCGCAGCGGTGCGACCTTCTCCGCGCGCCTCGCCGCGAGCCGGGCGTAAAGCTGGCCTGCCGGCGCAAGCAGCGAGGCGATGGTGCCGCGCTTGCGATACCACCAAAAAGGGGCGTTAAGACGCATGCTGAAGCGTGGCCTTCGGCGGGAGGAAAACTTCAAGCTCGGCAAGCGTGCGGGGGAGAGCCCCGCCCATGCGTGCGATCGCAGCCTCGGCGCGGGACATCAAGGTCGCACGCGCCTGCGCATCGTCGAGGAGGCGAAGCGCCTCAGCGGCAAGGCTCTCGGCCCCTTCAACTCTGACGCAGCCGCCTGACTGGATCAGCTCCTCATAGGAATCGGCAAAATTGCGGACATGCGGGCCGGTGAGCACCGCGGCGCCGAGCTTGATCGCCTCGACCGGATTCTGTCCGCCATGCGGCACCAGCGATCCGCCGACGAAAGCCACGCCGACCAGATTATAGAAGAGCCCGAGCTCGCCGATCGTGTCGGCGATGTAAATGTCGATGGCGGGGTCGGGCAGCTTCCCTTCGGAGCGCAATGCGGCACGCATGCCTTCCGCTTCCAGCATCTTGGCGATGTCCGGCCCGCGCTCCGGATGGCGTGGAACGATCACGGTGAGGAGGTCGGGGTGCTTCCGCTTCATGGAAAGATGCGCGAGCGCCACGAGGTCGTCCTCTCCGGCATGCGTGCTCGCCGCGAGCCACACCGGCCGTCCCGACAGCGCCGTCGCCAGCTGCCGGTGGCTCGAGAGATCGAGCGGAGGAGGCGGGGCGTCGGCTTTGAGGTTTCCGGCATCGACCGTTCGCGCCGCGCCGAGCGAGGAGAAGCGTTCGGCGTAAGGACTGTTTTGGGCGAGCACCAGCGTGAAGGCGGAAAATAGCGGCTTGCTGAAGCCAGGACGTGTCAGCCAGCGGCGGAAAGAGCGGCTCGACATGCGCCCATTGACGAGAATGAGCGGAATATTCCGTGCCTTCGTCTCCAGCACGAGATTGGGCCAGATTTCGGATTCGACGAAGACGGCGAGGTCCGGCCGCCAATGCGACAGGAAGCGCTGCACGTAAGTTTGGCGGTCGAGCGGCACATATTGATGCATTGCCCCTTTCGGCAGCCGCGACCACGCCAGCCGCGCCGAGGTGACGGTGCCAGTGGTGAGGAGGATCTTCGCCTCTGGCCGTTCCGCGAACATCGCCTCAATGACGGGCAGCGCCGCATTTGCCTCGCCGACGCTCGCCGCGTGAAACCAAGTGAGGAATCCCGGCGGCCGCGGCAGGCTGGGATTACCTGACCGTTCCGCGAGCCGCGCTTTCTCTTCCTTCCCTCGCTTTGTCCGCCAGGCAAGCATCAGCGGAACGAATGGCGCCGCAAGGTCGGTCACGGCGCGATACATCTTCAGCGACAAGGTATCGGTCTTCTGCGGCGCTTTCTTCCGCGCCGGCAGCGGGTCCTCGGCGCCGACAAGGTCATAGGCCCGCTCCGTCGCCGCATTTAACCTGCGTTCCACCTCTTGCCGGGCAGCTTCAAGCGCCGCGTCGTCCGCATCCTTTGGGACATGGATCGGATCCCCGACGACGATGCCGAGCTTCGAGAAGGGCAGGTTGATGGTGAAGGCGCTCCAGCTTTTGGTGGCGATGAAGCGGCTGGTGGCCATGGCGCAAGGAACGATCGGCCGTCCCGACATCCGCGCCAGCGTGACGATGCCAAGGCCGGCGCGGCGCGCGGGTCCCGGAGGCACGTCGGCGGTCATCGCCACCGTAGCGCCATCCCTCAGCGCGCGGAGCGAGCCGCGCAAGGCCTCCGCGCCGCCGCGGTCGCGCCGGCGTCCGCCGGCGCCGGCGCCGCGGATCAAGAGCAGGCCGAAGCGCTTCAGCACCGAGCCCATGATCTCGCCGTCACGGTGCTTGCCGACAATCACGGCAACATCGGCATCGACGGTCTTCGGCTTGATCCTCGGCAGCATGAGACCCTGCCCATGCCACATGGCGAAAATCTGAGGATGTTGGGAGAGGAGCTTTGCGTCGGTGTCGGGAGGATCGCGCCGGACCTCGCTCGTCGCTTCGATGAGGCGGATGTAGTTCGAGCCGAGGGCGCCAACCAACGACACAACCGCCTTTGAGTCGAGCAGGCGTTTCACCAAATCACTCCGACGCTCGGCTAACTGCCTGCCACGGCAACAATTTCATCCTCGCCCGAAAAGGAGGTGCCGGCGATGCCGAACTGGGTCCGATGCAAGCGCGTATAAAGCCCGCCCTTGGCGACGAGTTCATCATGCCTGCCGATCTCGACGATGCGGCCCTCGTCGAGCACGCAGATGAGGTCGGCCTTCTTCACCGTCGACAGCCGGTGCGCGATCATCAACACCGTGCGCCCGCGCATCAGCTCCTCGAGCGCGCCTTGCACCTTCGCCTCGGCCTCGCTGTCGAGCGAGCTCGTCGGCTCATCGAGCAGAAGGATCGGAGCGTCCTTATAGATCGCTCGGGCGATGGCGATGCGTTGCCGCTCGCCGCCGGAGAGAAGCGATCCGGCTTCCCCAACGCGCGTGTCGTAGCCCTTCGGGAGCGAAGTGATGAAGTCATGGGCGGCCGCGGCCTTTGCGGCGGCGATAACTTTCGCTTCGTCCATTGCCTTCGTGCCATAGGCGATGTTGGCGCTGATCGTATCGTCGAACAGCACCGGATCCTGGGTGACGAGGGCGATGACGTCGCGCAAGGACGCGATGGTGACGGTGGATATGTCCTGCCCGTCGATGATCACGCGTCCTTTGTCGGGGTCGAAGAAGCGCAAGCAAAGATTGGCGAGCGTGCTCTTGCCGGAGCCCGATGGCCCGACGAGGGCAACCGTCTTGCCGGGCGGAACTTTGAGGCCCACGCCACGCAGGACGATGGCTTCCGGAGTGTAGGCGAAGGTCACATTGTCGAATTCGATCTCGCCCCGCTTCAGTATCAGCGGTTTTGCATCCGCCGCTTCCACGAGGCGCGTTTCGCGGTCGATGATGCCGAAGACGCGGCTCGCCGCGGCAACTCCCTCTTGCAACTGGGTTTGCAGCGTCGCGGCGCTTTTCAACGGCGCGTAGATGAGAAGCGCGGCGGTCATGAAGCCCATGAAATGACCGAGGGTGAGGTCGCCGCGAACGCCCTTGGTGCCGGCGAAATAGATGGCGAGCGCAAAGCCGGCGCCGGTCAGAAGCTCGATCGACGGGCTCGATAGCGCGCGGGCACGGGTGCCGCGCATAGTGAATTCCAGTGCACGATTGATGGTGGACCTTGCCCGATCTTCCTCATGCTGCTCCTGCCGATAGGCGCGCACGATGCGCATGCCGCGCAAGGTCTGGGTGATCAGCGCCGAGAGGTCTCCGGTTTCCTGCAGCGACTTCGTGGTCGATTTCCGCATCTTCCGCCGCTGGCGGCCGAGAACGAACCAGGCGATCGGCATGAAGAGGAGGATGAGCGTGGCAAAGCGGCTATCCATGTAGAACATGGTGCCGACGAGGATGATCACCTTCAGATAGTTCTCGCCGAGTGTGACGAGAGATCGGCTCGCTGTCTGGCGGATCAGATTGGCGTCGGTGAGGAAGCCGGAAAGCAGCCGCCCGGAATGAACCGTCTGGATGAAGTTGAGATCGGCGCTGGCGAGCTTCGCGAACATCGAGATGCGAAGATCGGCGATGAAGCGATGCCCGAGATAGGCGACGGTGACGTCGGCGACATATTCGGAAATCGCCTTCAGGATCGTGACGATGACGATCGCCGCCGTGATCCAATAGACCATGTCCTCTTTCTTCGCCACGAACACATCGTCCGCGGTTCTCTGAATGAGGAAGGGAATGGCGCCGGTGGTCGCCGCCGTGATCAGCATGGCGAGGCTGGCAAGGATCAGGAGGCCGAGGCGCGGGCGCAAATGTCCATGCCAGATGCGCGCGACGATCTCCCAGGTCGTGTAATGCGCCTGCAGCTCGTCGGGCCGCCGGGTGACGGCAATGGCATCGCTGAATAATTGGTCTTTCAAGCAAAAATTCCCGTTGCCCGCCGCTGTTCGAAGGCCGTTCTAACACGGCCGAAGCAGATGCATTAAGGCGAAAACCGGCTGCCCTTCCGGCTATTTCCTTGGTGAATCGACGCTTTCCGGTTCGGGATCGAGCAGGCGGTGCAGATGAACAATAAAATAGCGCATATGCGCGTCGTCAACGCTGCGCTGCGCGGCGTCCCGCCAGGCAATGAAGGCCTCCGCGTAATTTGGATAGATGCCGACGATGTCGAGCGCCTTCAGGTCCTTGAACTCGACCTTGTCGAGCTTCGTCAACTCGCCGCCGAAAACGAGATGAAGCAGCTGTTTCTGCTCCACCTTCCTGCCGTCCTTGATCAATTTCGCCTCGCCCTCCCGACCGCCTTCTGCGGCTCCGGGGCGACTTAGCCGAAGCCCGTCTAGAGGTCTATGCGGCTCGTTCGCTCGACGAGCTTGGCGTGCAATTTCGGCGGCGCGGCGATGAGGCTTTGAAAGCGCGGCACGGGACGGTTGAAAACGAAGGTCTCGCCGCGATGATCCGTGGCGGTCCCGCCGGCCTCTTCGAGCAGCAGCACTCCCGCGGCCAGATCCCATTCGCTCTTGGCGGAAAGGGAAAGGGTCGCGTCGGCGCGGCCTTGCGCGACACGCGCCAAGCGGTAGGCGACGGAATTGACCCAGCGGGTCTCTACCTCCGGCCAGGGGGTTTGCCAGATGCGCTTCTTGAAGAGGCCGCCACTGGCAATGATGAGCGAGCCGGAAAGGTCGCTTCGCCCGGTGACGCTGATCGGCTCGTCATTGAGGAAAGCGCCTTCGCCGCGCATCGCATGGAAGAATTCCTCGGTCGCGGGATTGTAAACGGCCCCGAGCACGGGGATGCCGTTTTCGACGAGCGCAGCGGAGATCGTCCATTCCGGAATGTGGCGCAGAAAGGCGTTGGTGCCGTCGATCGGGTCGACCATCCACACAAGCCGCCGGTCGAGCCTCGCCGCCGCGTCCTCGGTCTCCTCCGAAAGCCAGCCATAGGACGGCCGCTCCGAGCCGAGGCTGGTCTTCAGTTCGGCATCCACCGCAAGGTCGGCTTCGCTCACCTCGCTACCGTCGAGCTTCCGCTTCACCTCCACGGCTTTGCGGAAATAGCCGAGCGCCAGTTTGCCGGCGTCCCGCACGGCCCCTTTCAGGAGCTGGAGATCGCCTTCGAGCTCAGATGAGGAGGCGGGTTTCAGGGATTTGAGCGAGGTCATGCCTTTAGCGGAAAGAATCGCTCAACCATGCTGGAAGGAAAGCGCGGATACGAGTCATTAACAACGTCCATTAAGCCATTCGGAAAAGATGTGTGGCAGGATCTTGGCAATAAAGGCCGCTGGGAGGCTAACAGCAAGGCGTCAAAAGGAAGCCCCGGGTTCGCCCCCGGGGCTTTCTTATTGTGGTCCCCGTCAGAACTTCGACGCCAGCACCATGTCGAGCAGGATCGCGGCAAGGACGATGAGGCCGAAATCGCGATTTGAGCGGAAGCGCGTCAGGCAGTTCTCGGCATCGTCGACCTCAAGCGTAGCGACCTGCCATGCCAGATGCGCGGCCGCCGCCCCCATCACCACAAGAAACACGATCTCCGCGCCGGATAAGAGGCCGGCAAGCGTAATTCCGAGCCAAGCCACAGCATAGAGGAACGCGACCCAGAGCTTGGTCCGCTGTCCGAATTTAAGCGCCGTCGATTTCAGCCCGAGGAGCGCGTCATCCTCGCGGTCCTGATGCGCGTAGATCGTGTCATAGCCGATGGTCCATGCGACCGCCGCGACGTAGAGGACGATCGAGGCCCATTCGAGCCGCCCGAGCACGGCGGCATAGCCGAGCAGAGCACCCCAATTGAAGGCGAGCCCGAGCACGGCTTGCGGCCAGAAGCTCACCCGCTTCACGAGCGGATAGACGGCGACGATCGGCAGCACGGCGAGGCCGAGCCAGATGGTGGTGGCATTGAAAGACAGGAGCGCCGCGAGCCCGATCAGCGAAAGCGCCAGCATGAGGTAGGACGCGCTTCTGACGCTGACCGCACCGCTCGGCAGAGGCCTCTCCCTCGTGCGCGCCACTTGCGCGTCGATGTCGCGGTCGATGACGTCGTTGTAAATGCAGCCCGCGGCGCGCATTGCTATCGCGCCGATGGAGAAGGCCACCAATAGCCAAAGATCCGGATAGGTGCCGCCGAGGCTTCGTGTCGCCAGCGACACCGCCCAGAAGCAGGGAATGGCAAGCAGCCAATATCCCGTCGGCCGGTCCGCCCTGGCAAGCCGGAGGTAAGGAAGCAGCGGCTTCGGCGCGAAGCGGTCTATGAGATTGTCAGAGGAGGCGTCCGCGACGCTTTTGCCTTCAGGGGCCGGTCGTGGCATGTGTCGGATCCCGGCGCCCTCATGCTTCATTCGAAAGGAGCCTCTTCATCATGGCGTCCAAGCCGCAACGGCTGTTCGTCGAGCAGAGGCTGGAGACCTTGGGCGAGATCGAGCTCGATCAAGCCCAGGCGCACTATCTCATCACGGTGCTGCGATGCAAGGCCGGCGAGGGGGTGCTGCTCTTCAACGGGGAAGATGGCGAATGGCGCGGGAGCCTCGCAGCCTTGGCGAAAAAAAAGGCGCGGGTGAAGCTCATCGAGCAAACGAGACCGCAAGCAAAAGGCCCAGATCTGCATTATCTCTTCGCGCCGCTGAAGCGTGCGCGTCTCGACTATATGGCGCAGAAAGCCACCGAGATGGGCGCTTCAATGTTGCGACCGGTCATCACCCGCCGCACCATCGCCGAGCGTGTGAATTTGGAGCGGCTGCGCGCGAATGCCATCGAGGCCGCAGAGCAATGCGGGATCCTCCGCATCCCTGAAATCCGGAAACCCGAGAGCCTCGACGATCTCCTTGCTGCATGGGATCCGGCCCGGCTTCTCGTCTTTGCCGATGAAGGAGCGGAGGTTACTTCTCCGCTTGCCGCTCTTGCGGGCGATAAGCCCGGTCAGCTGGCAATTCTTATCGGCCCCGAGGGCGGCTTCGAGGATGAGGAGCGAAGCTTGCTTCGCAAGCAACCCTTCGTCCGCATCATCTCGCTTGGGCCAAGGCTGCTCCGTGCCGATACGGCCGCGGTCGCCGCCCTCACTCTGGTGAATGCGGTTCTTGGCGACTGGAAGTGACGGCGGTTGAGCCCCAAAATTGGTGCCCTTGCGTGCCGTATGGCCGGGGGGATAAGTGCGCCACGAGCGGCGGCTTCGCGCCCGGCCGTTCGGTCCCGCCCCCGGAGTTAACCCATTGTCGACACGCGTAGCCTCGGCGCTTGGCCCCGTGATCTCGTCGCGAGACGAGCTCGTCGCCTATCTCGAGGCCGGATCGAAGCCGCGAAGCGATTGGCGCATCGGCACCGAGCACGAAAAATTCGGCTTTCTCCGCGACGGAAATCGCCCCGTTCCCTATGGAGGCGATGTCGGCATCCACTCGCTGCTGGAAGGCCTCGAGCGCAAATTCTGCTGGGAGGGAATTCTACGAGCAGGACAACCTCATTGCGCTTGGTCGCGCCGATTGTCCGAAGGGCGGTGTCATCAGCCTCGAGCCCGGCGGCCAATTCGAGCTGTCCGGCGCCCCGCTCCCGACTCTCCACGATACGGACGCGGAGCTGCGCGAGCACCTCGATGAGGTGCGGCAGGTCGGAGAGGAGCTCGGCATCGGTTTTCTCGGTCTCGGCTTTTCACCGAAATGGAGTCTCGCCGAGATTCCGGTGATGCCGAAGCCGCGCTACGCGATCATGCAGAGCTACATGCCGAAGGTCGGCAAGCTCGGCCTCGACATGATGTTCCGAACCTCGACGGTGCAGGTCAATCTCGACTTCGCCGATGAGGCCGACATGGTCGCTAAAATGCGCGTCGGCCTCTCGCTGCAACCGCTCGCCACCGCGCTCTTCGCCAATTCGCCCTTCACGCAAGGAAGACCGAACGGCTTCAGATCCTATCGCGCCGAGATTTGGCGTGACACAGATGCCGACCGCACCGGTATTCTGCCTTTCGCGTTCGATACCGGCATGGGCTTTGAGCGCTACGTCGATTATGCGCTCGATGTCCCGATGTATTTCGTCTATCGCGACGGGCGCTACATCGACGTCTCCGGATCATCGTTTCGCGACTTCCTGGAAGGAAAGCTCGATCGCTTGCCGGGCGAGCGGCCGACCATCGACGATTGGTCCGACCACCTCACCACGCTCTTCCCGGATGTGAGGCTGAAGCGCTTTTTGGAGATGCGCGGTGCCGACACCGCGTCGTCGCTCGAAGGCCTCGTCGCGCTCCCGGCTTTTTGGACCGGACTTCTCTACGACGACCAGACTCTCGCCGAAGCGCTCGCGCTCGTAGCGGATTGGAGCATGGAGGAGCGGCTCTCTTTACGGGATCGGGTGCCGAAATTCGGATTAGCCACTCCCTTCCGCGGGGACACGCTGCTGCCGGTCGCGCGCGAAGCGGTCGCGATCGCCGAAGGGG
Source organism: uncultured Alphaproteobacteria bacterium (assembly GCA_963786425.1). GTDB lineage: Bacteria > Pseudomonadota > Alphaproteobacteria > Rhizobiales > Methyloligellaceae > Methyloceanibacter. The sequence continues at coordinate 446,032 of CAWAZB010000005.1, forward strand.
GATTGAAGCGGCGCGCTCTCAAGAACGCCGCCGGCCGCGATGAGAGCATTCATCTCGCGCCGCTGATCGAAATTGTCAGCAGCGGCAAAACGCCTGCCGAGCGGCTGCTCGCCGATTTCGCCGGACGTTGGGATGGCGACATCGATAAGGTCTTTGCGGAACGGTGCTTCTAGTCGCGACGGGTTGAAAGCGTCCCGCGCAATACTTACCTCGGTGTCAAGTCGCCGCTTCCCGCTCAACCCTGCACGGGATGCGGCAAATCCGTCCCCCGACGGATGCTGGCCGGCGGTACTCGTTACCGCCGGCCTTTTTTGTCTATTTCAGACTGGCGAGCGCGTCGCCAAAGCCTTGCAGGGAGATCGGAATGCCAATGCCGGCTTCCGGCGTGTCGAAGATGATGAACATGGCATTCTTGCCGGTTGTCATCTTCTTGATGATGTCATCTTGCAGTACGACCTCGGCGATGCAGCCCCGCTTGCTGCATTTGAGGAAAGGCGCGTTGCCGATATCCTGATTGTCGATCTTCAACCCAAGACCCGTCGGCAGGAGGACGCCGAGCGGCACGACGACCCGCAGCAATTTCTTGTCCTCGCCGATCGCCTTATAGCAAACGACCGTCAGCCCGACATTCGGCCGATCCTCGGCGGTGACGCTTTGCACAAGTGCGCATTTTTCTTCTTTTGCCCCAGGAGGCGTGCGGCAGCTCACCTGCCACGCACCGTAAGTATTGCGGACGACGCTGCCAGGGCCCGTGACAGCCGCTTCCGGCGATCCCTCCTGCGCGGCCGCCGCGGACGCCGCTAGCGCGGCCACGAGGACCAGCAATGGCGCGAATCGAAACCGCCGCTGTGACTTGAAGGGAAGGGTCGTTTCCTGCATCGGAGCTTCTGGCCTATTTTCTCGCCAAGAATCGGCCTTGACCCAATTTTGGGCAAAGCGCTCCGAAACTGGTGTTGCGGGCAATAGTATCATCCGCCTTCGCCGAGCATTGGGGCCAAATTTCGACATTGGGCTCATCGGTAAGCCAGTCTCACATTGCCACTTCTTAAGCGAGCTTATGCCGCAAGCATGCCCAAATCTTGAGTGTTGCCAAGCCGTAGCCTTTATGATTTGAAATCGACAAAAGCCTGCGGACCCGTTTCCTAATGCGGCTTCGAGGGCAAGAAGAAAGCCGGGGGCGACGCCTTAATCACGAGCACTCGTATTACGCGCCGCTCCGTCTTACGCCAACAGGCGTCGGATGCCCAAGCGTCCACGTCGTTGTGTTTTAATCGGCCATTTGACCGGTTGCGCAAACTGGGTCATGGGCGATGGGGAGTCTTGAGCCCTCGGGAGGGGATGGAATGGCGATTTTTAATCCACGGAGTTTGATCTTAGCTGGCGCAAGTCTACTGCCTTTCGGTACCGCTCTTGCGGGCGATGGCCAGCCCTCGCCGTGGCAGATGGGCTTCCAGAAATCCGCCTCGCCGATCATGGATCAAATCACCGTCTTCCATGATTATGTGACGGTCATCATCATCGCCGTGGCGCTCTTCGTGCTCGCGCTGATGGTCTATGTGATCCTCCGGTTTAATGAGGCACGGCATCCTCACAGCTCCCGGACCACGCACAACACCCCGCTCGAGATCGCCTGGACGATCGTTCCTGTCCTGATCCTCGTCGCGATCGCCATCCCGTCTTTCCGGCTGCTCTTCGCCCAGTATGATTTTCCGAAGGCCGATCTCACCATCACAGCTACGGGAAGCCAGTGGTTCTGGTCTTACGAATATCCGGACCACGGCATCAGCTTCGCATCGGTGATGGTACAGGACGCTAATCTGAAGCCCGGACAGCCCCGCCTGCTCACCGTCGACCGCGAGGTCGTGGTGCCGGTCAACAAGAACGTCATCGTGCAAGTGAAGGCCAATGACGTGATTCACGACTGGGCCGTGCCGTCCTTCGGCATCAAGATCGACGCCGTCCCCGGCCGGCTGCAAACGACCTGGTTCCGCGCCGAGCGCACCGGCACCTTTTACGGCCAATGCTCAGAGCTGTGCGGGCGCAACCACGCCTTCATGCCGATCGCCGTTAAGGTGGTGACGGAGGAAGAGTTCAATGAGTGGCTTTCTCAGAACAAGTCCGCCTCGGCCGGCGACAAGAGCAAGGTCGCTTCTGTAGAGAAATAGAACGCCGCCAGATCGTGCGCGACCGTCAGACGAAGATTGAAGGGTAAGGAAGACTAAGATGGCACAACACGCCCACGCCGAAGCCGCCCATCACGACGATCATCCTTCTGGTTGGCGCCGGTGGGTCTATTCGACCAACCACAAAGACATCGGCACGATGTATCTGATACTCGCCATGATCGGCGGTATCATTGGCGGCCTGTTGTCCATGGGAATGCGCGCCGAGCTCATGGAGCCCGGCATGCAGATCTTCGGCAATCCGGAGGTCTTCAACGCCTTCGTCACCGCGCATGGCCTCGTCATGGTGTTCTTCATGGTCATGCCTTCGACCATGGGCGGGTTCGGCAACTGGATGGTGCCGCTGATGATCGGCGCGCCGGACATGGCCTTCCCGCGCATGAACAACATCTCCTTCTGGCTGCTGGCGGCCGCCTTCGTCCTCCTCGTGACCTCGCTGTTTATGCCGGGTCCTCCCGGCAGCCTCGGCGTTGCCGGCGGTTGGACCATCTATGCGCCGCTCTCAACCAAAGGCACGCCCGGGCCGGCGATGGATTTCGCCATCTTCGCCCTGCATCTCGGCGGCGCCTCCTCGATCCTCGGCGCCATCAATTTCATCACCACCATTTTCAACATGCGCGCGCCAGGCATGACGCTGCACAAGATGCCGCTCTTCGTCTGGTCGGTGCTGATCACCGCCTTCCTGCTGCTGCTGTCGCTGCCGGTGCTGGCTGGCGCCATCACCATGCTGCTGACGGACCGCAATTTCGGCACCGCCTTCTTCGATTCGGCTCACGGCGGCGACCCGCTGCTGTGGCAGCACCTCTTCTGGTTCTTCGGCCATCCTGAGGTGTACATCCTCATTCTGCCTGGCTTCGGCATGGTCAGCCAGATCGTCTCCACCTTCTCGCGGAAGCCGGTGTTCGGTTATCTCGGCATGGCCTATGCCATGGTCGCCATCGGCGTGATCGGCTTCGTCGTGTGGGCCCACCACATGTACGCGGCAGGCATCAGCGTGAACACGCAGGCTTATTTCGTGTTCGCCACGATGGTGATCGCGGTTCCGACCGGCGTGAAAATCTTCTCCTGGATCGCAACCATGTGGGGCGGATCGCTATCGTTCCGCGTGCCGATGCTGTGGGCGCTCGGCTTCATCTTCCTCTTCACCATCGGCGGCGTGACCGGTGTCGTGCTCGCCAATGCCGGCGTCGACCGGTCGTTGCACGACACTTACTACGTCGTCGCGCACTTCCATTACGTGCTGTCGCTCGGCGCCGTCTTCTCCATCTTCGGCGGCTGGTATTACTGGTTCCCGAAGATGTTCGGCTACATGTACAACGAGACGCTCGGGAAGCTGCATTTCTGGCTGATGTTCATCGGCACCAACATGACCTTCTTCCCGCAGCATTTCCTCGGGCTTGCCGGCATGCCTCGCCGCTACGCCGACTATCCGGACGCCTTCGCCGGATGGAACATGATCTCCTCGGTCGGCTCCTATATCGCCTTTGCCGGCTTCATCGTCTTCTTGTACGGCATCGCGCAGGCCTTCATGCGCAGGGTTCCGGCGCCCGCCAATCCGTGGGGCGTTGGGGCAACCACGCTCGAATGGACCGTGTCGTCGCCGCCGCCCTTCCACACCTTTGAAGTGTTGCCGCGCATCAAATAGGGCCGGGAAGGGGGCTCTGCCGAGAAGTTCTGCGGGCGCGCGAACGCCGCGCGCCTGCCGGGGGCTTCCGGCGCAAAGGAAATGAGCGGGATGGCCGAATTGTCCGTCACCACGAATACCGGGCCGCTCGCCGCTCACGATGGGGGCGAGGTCGCCGAATATCTTGCGCTGATGAAGCCGCGAGTGATGTTCCTCGTGGTTTTCACTGCGCTGGTGGGCCTCGTCGCGGCACCCGATGGCATGCATCCCGTCCTCGCCATCGCGGCGTTGATCTGCATCGCGGTCGGGGCCGGAGCCGCCGGCGCGCTAAATATGTGGTACGACGCCGATATCGATGCGCGGATGGCGCGGACTGCGGCGCGGCCCATTCCCCGCGGCAAGGTCACGCCAGAGGAAGCTTGCACCTTCGGCATCGTACTCAGCGGCGGATCGGTGGTCTGTCTCGGCTTGATGGCGAATTGGCTTTCGGCGGCATTGCTTGCCTTCACCATCGTCTTCTACGTGCTCATTTATACGATGTGGCTGAAGCGCTGGACGCCGCAGAACATCGTTATCGGCGGCGCAGCCGGCGCTCTTCCGCCGATGATCGGCTGGGCGGCCGCGACCAATCAGGTCAGCCTCGAAAGCTTTGTGCTGTTTCTGATCATCTTCATTTGGACGCCGCCGCATTTCTGGGCGCTCGCACTGTTGCGGAGCCGCGACTATGAGCTGGCCGGCGTGCCCATGCTTCCTGTGGTGCGGGGCCCTGACGAGACCAGGCGGCAGATCCTCTTATACAGCATCATCCTAGCGCCGCTCGGCTGCGTGCCGGCGATCATCGGCCTTGGCGGCCCTCTCTATCTCGTCGCCTCCGGTTTCCTCGGTGCGTTCTTCATCATGTTCGCCTATGCCTGCTATTCCGAACGGACAGGGCCTGAGGCGGAGCGGGCGGCAAAGAACCTCTTCGCCTATTCGGTGCTTTATCTGTTCCTGTTATTCGCGGTGCTGCTCGTTGAGCATGGCTTTGGCTTCAGCGGCAGTTCGATCCCGCTCCTTCGGATTTTCTGATGCAAGATGCGGAACAAGAGCGAAAACGCCGGCAGCGCACCCGATCTATCGCCATCGCGTTGGCGCTCGCGGCGCTCGCCGTCCTGTTCTTCGTGGTCACCATCGTCAGGCTGGGTGGCAACGTCGCCCATCCCTTGGTCAAGTGAGGCTCGATGAGCGGCGACGGCGATAACCGAAAGAAGCGCCACGGGCCGCTGGCTCTGTCGCTCGCCGCTTTCGCCGCCTTCATGGTGGGACTGTCCTTCGCGGCCGTCCCGCTTTACCGCATGTTCTGCGAGGCCACCGGCTATGGCGGCGTTCCGCAACGCGCCGAGAGCGCGCCAGGCGAAGTGCTCGACCGCACGATCAAGGTCCGCTTCGACGCTAATGTTGATCCCGGGCTTGCCTGGAGCTTCAAGCCCACCGAGCGGTCGATCGACGTGAAGATCGGCGATACCGCTCTCACCTTCTTCAAGGCTGAGAACTCGACCGACACGCCGATCGGCGGCACTGCCAATTTCAATGTGGTGCCGGAACAGGCTGGCCGCTACTTCACGAAGATCGAGTGCTTCTGCTTCAAGCAACAGACGCTCGCGGGCGGCCAAAGCGTCGAAATGCCGGTGACCTTCTTCGTCGATCCGAAGATCGTCGAAGACGAGGACACCAAGAATATCTCCGAGATCACTCTCTCCTATACATTCTACCGCAGCGACGAACCGGGGGTTGCCGCTGCGCCGGCCGAGAGCAAGAGATCCGGATCTTGAGGGGCTAAAACGGGGCGCCTGGCGCCACACGTGAAAGGAAAGGAAACGGGAGGCGACCATGGCACAAGCGCACGCCAAACAGCATGACTATCATCTCGTCGATCCGAGCCCTTGGCCGATCGTCGGCGCCCTTGGGGGCCTCGCCCTGACGGTTGGCCTGGTCCAATATTTCGTAACCAAGAAAGCGGGCGATCCGCAGCTTTGGTACGCGCTTCCCGGTTTTTTGATCATCATCGTCACCATGTTCGGCTGGTGGCGCGACGTGATCAAAGAGGCCAAAGCCGGCTACGAAACGCCGGTGGTGCAGATCAGCCTGCGCTACGGGATGATCCTGTTCATTGCGTCCGAGGTGATGTTCTTCGTCGCGTGGTTCTGGGCCTATTTCGACGCCTCCCTTTATCCCGACGATGCTGTCACCTATGCGCGGACGCAAGTGCTCGGCGGGCAGTGGCCGCCGGTTCCAAGCGCTGACACCGGCGTCGCCGGCCTCGGCGATTTCCAGCACACCTTCAATCCTTGGGGCTTGCCCTTCGTCAACACGCTGATTCTGCTCTTGTCCGGCACGACCGTGACCTGGGCGCATCATGCGCTGCTGCACAACGATCGCCGCGGTCTCGTGCTCGGGCTCGCTGCCACGGTCGTCCTCGGCGTTCTGTTCACCGCCTGCCAGGCCTATGAATACATGCATGCCGGCTTCGGTTTCGCCGGTCACATCTATGGCTCTACCTTCTTCATGGCGACCGGCTTTCACGGCTTCCATGTGATCGTCGGCACCATTTTCCTTGCGGTTTGTCTCATTCGCGCGATGCGCGGCGCCTTCACCCCGAAATTGCATTTCGGTTTCGAGGCGGCCGCCTGGTATTGGCACTTCGTCGACGTTGTTTGGCTGTTCCTCTTCACCAGCATCTATATTTGGGGTGCGGGGAGCAATTATCCGGCGCACTAACATCAACGATCCGGGCTATTTGAGGGGGCGGGGGCAACTCCGCCCCCTTCGCTTTTGGGGCACGCGATTGCGAAAGACCTAAAGTGATGCGTTCACGCTCCCTGATCCTCTTCACGCTGTTCGTGACCTTCGTGCTGGCCGGGCTCATTGGGCTTGGCCTTTGGCAATTGCAGCGGCTCGAATGGAAGGAAGCGTTGATCGCCAACATCGAGGCGCGAGCTAAGGCTGAGCCGGTAAGCCTTGCAGAAGCCATCACTCAGGCGGCGCGTGGGGAAGACATCTCCTATTTGCGCGTCCGTGCCGAAGGTACCTTCAATCACCAAGAAGAGCGTTACCTCTATGCTCTATCCGGCAATGCGCCCGGCTGGCACGTCATCACTCCGCTAAAAACGCCGGAGGGGCCGGTCGTGCTCGTTGACCGGGGTTTCGTGCCGGCAGCCCTTAAGGACCCGAGCGCGCGCCCCGAGGGGCAGGTGCAGGGCAACGTAGAGGTGACGGGCCTACTCCGTTCTGCTGAGAAGCAGGCCCCCTTCACGCCTGACAACGCTCCAGGCGACAATCGCTGGTTCTGGCGGGATCTTCCTGCCTTGACTGCGACCATGCCTCCCCCGCTCCGGCCGCATCTCGCGCCCTTCTTCGTCGAGGCGGAGGCGAGCGCCACGCCAAAGGGCGGGTGGCCGCGGGGCGGCGAGACGCGGCTCACCTTCAAGAACGATCATTTGCAATATGCGATCACCTGGTTCCTGCTCGCCGGTGCCGTGCTCGTTATTTACCTTGTCTTTCTCCGCACCCGCTTCCGCCAGCAGGGGGAGCCCGCCCAGGTTGCGGCTGAAGGCCGGGACCGCTAGGTTTCTCCTTGCTTTTCAGGCAAATCGAGGTCTGTCTTTGCGTTATCTCAGCACCCGGGGCGAGGCGCCGCCGCTCACCTTCGAAGGGGCGATGCTTGCCGGCCTCGCCCGTGACGGCGGCCTCTATATGCCGGAGGTATGGCCGCGCTTTTCGCCGGATGAGATCGCCGCCTTTGCCGGGCTCGACTATGCGGAAGCCGCCGCGAGGATCCTGAAGCCGTTCCTGAGCGGGGACCCTTGCGATGCCGGCCTGAAGGAATTGCTGGCCGAGGCCTATCGGGATTTTCACCACCCGGCGGTGACGCCGTTGCGGCAGATCGGCTCCAACAGCTGGGTGTTGGAGCTGTTCCATGGGCCGACGCTCGCCTTCAAGGACCTTGCAATGCAAGTCCTTGCAAGGCTCATGAATCAGGCGCTCGAGCGGCGGGGCACACCGGCGACGGTCGTCGGCGCCACGTCCGGCGATACGGGCGCGGCGGCGATCGAGGCCTATCGCGGCCTCGAAATGATCGACATTTTCATCCTGCACCCGAAGGGTCGCGTCAGCGACGTTCAGCGGCGGCAGATGACGACCGCCACCGAGCCGAATGTGCATAACCTCGCGATCGAGGGCACCTTCGACGACTGCCAGGCGCTGGTGAAGGGGCTGTTCAATGACGGCACCTTGCGCGACGGCCTCAACCTGACCGGCGTCAACTCCATCAACATCGCGCGTATCCTCGCCCAGATCGTCTATTACTTCACCGCTGCGGCGGCGCTCGGGGCGCCGGGACGCTCCATCTCCTTCTCGGTTCCGACCGGAAATTTCGGTGATATTTTCGCGGCTTATGCCGCCAAGGCGATGGGCCTACCGATCGAACGCCTCGTTGTTGCCACGAACCTCAATGACAGTTTGCCCCGTACCTTCGTGACGGGAATCTTCGAGCCGAGGCACGTCGTCGCGACCTCCAGTCCGAGCATGGACATTCAGCTTGCGAGCAATTTCGAGCGGCTTTTGTTCGAGCTTGGCCGGCGCGATGCACGCGAGGTGCGGAAGAGGATGAGTTCGCTCCGGGAGAGCGGCTCGTTTCATCTAGGCGATCGCGAGCTTGAGGCCATGCGCTCTTTGTTCGCCGCTCATGCCGTCGACGAACGCGAAACCGAGATGACCATCAGGAGCCTTTACGAGGAATCCGGGTTCCTCGCCGATCCGCACACGGCCGTCGGCGTTGCCGCGTCCCGCCGGGAGAAGGTCAGGGGGCCGATGGTGGTGCTCTCGACGGCGCATCCGGCGAAATTCCCCGACGCGGTCATGCGCGCCACCGGCACGGTTCCGGAGCAGCCAGAGAGGCTGAAGGCAAAGCTCGCCCGAGACGAGCGCGTCACCGTCCTTCCGAACGACATCGCAGCCGTTGCTGCCTTCATCTCCGAGCGTGCGAAGAAGGGTGCGGCGGCCGCAATGTCCGGTAGCCGCGAAACTGCACGCGCGAAGGAAACGAGCGGGGTTGGCGCGTGAGCGTCGCTATCTCCAAGCTGGCAAACGGCCTGACCGTCGTGAGCCACGGCCGCCCCGACGTAGAGACTGTGTCGCTCGGCCTTTGGGTCGGCGCCGGAAGTCGCTCCGAGGGCGCCTCGGAGCATGGCGTCGCGCATTTTTTGGAGCATATGGCGTTCAAGGGCACGAAGCGGCGGAGCGCGCTTCAGATCGCTGAAGAGATCGAGGCGGTCGGCGGCGAGCTCAACGCCGCAACCGGCGTCGATTCCACCGCCTATTACGCCCGCGTGTTGCGCGCCGACCTCGAGCTTGCACTCGACATTCTCAGCGACATTATTCTTGAGCCGGCATTCGACGACATGGAGCTCGCGCGCGAGCGCGATGTGATCTTGCAGGAGATCGCCGCCTCCTTCGAATTCGCCGGAGGATATGGTCTTCGACCTCGCGCAAGAGCTCGCTTTTCCCGACCAGCCCTTGGGACGGCCGATCCTCGGCACGCCGAAAAGCGTGAAGGCGTTTAGTCCCGCCCATCTCAGCACCTATCTTCACTCGCATTATCGCGCGCCAAGCATGGTGCTCGCCGCGGCCGGCGCCGTGGAGCATGAGAAGCTTGTCGAAGCCGCGGAGAGGCTGCTGCAAGACCTCGATGCGGGGAAGTCTGCGCTTCCGCAGCCGGCGAATTATCATGGCGGCCTCTCGCATTCCCGGAAGACCTTCGAGCAGACGCATCTCGTGCTCGCTTTCGAGGGCCTCCCGTTCCAGCACCCGGATTATTACGCCGCGCAGCTTTGCGCCGGCGCGCTTGGCGGAGGTATGTCCTCGCGTCTGTTTCAGGAGGTGCGGGAAAAGCGCGGCCTTTGCTATGCCATCTACGCCTTCGCCTCTGGCCTTACCGATAGCGGCATGTTCGCCATCTATGCGGCGACATCGCCAGACCGCGCCGACGAACTGCTCGGCGTCATCCATGACGAGCTGTCACGCGCGGCCGATGCCGGATTTGGCGAGGATGAGCTCGCTCGCATGCGCGCGCAGGTGAAGATGGGATTGCTCGCCGGGCTCGAAAGCAGCGGATCGAGGACCGAGCAGCTTGCCCGGCAGATCCTCGTCTATGGCCGGCCGCTTTCGACCGAAGAACTGATCGAAAGCGTCGAGAAGGTGACCTTGGACGACATACAGCGCCAAGTTCAGCGCCTGCTGCAATCGTCCGTCAGCCTCGCGACGGTCGGGCCGATCCGGAAGGCCGCAAAATTCGACGCCTACGCGGCGAAGTTCGTGCTTCCCCCGAGCAAGGCGGCATGAAGGTAGACGCCGATGGCACTCCTCAGGACCGCGACTTCGAGCGATATCGGCCCTGTTATCCAATCGGACCGCGTGTTGTTGCGTACGCCGCAAATGTCGGACTATCCGGAATGGGCGGAGTTGCGCGCGATGAGCCGGGAATTTCTCGGTCCTTGGGAACCGCTTTGGGCCGTGGATGAGCTGAGCCGCGGCTCCTATCGGCGCCGCGTGCGGCATTATCTGCGCGATCTGCGCGAGGATTTGGGCTATGCGCTGTTCATCTTTTGCGGAGAGGCGAAGGTCTTGGTGGGCGGCGTCACGCTCTGCAACGTCCGTCGCGGCGTCACCCAGGCCTGCACGCTCGGCTATTGGATTGGCGCGCCCTATGCCCACCGTGGCTACATGACGGCCGCGGTTCGCGCCCTCATCCCCTTCGTCTTCGATTCGCTCGAATTGCATCGGCTCGAGGCAGCCTGCCTACCCACCAATGCGGCCTCCATCAAACTCCTGGAGCGGACCGGATTCCACCGCGAAGGCCTGGCGCGCCGCTATCTCAAGATCAATGGTGTTTGGCAGGATCACCTGCTTTACGCTTTGGTCGACAACGATCCGCGGCTCTGATGTGCAAAGATGGGACGGCGAGTGAGAGAATGAGCCGCTTCGAGCGACGGGTCGCGGCGGTTCGGGTGCCCTTTTGGCACGCGGCCGTGCTCTTGCTCGGCCTATACGCTGCTGGTCTCGGCCACCTCGAGCTTTGCCATGGAACCGATCGTGGTCGGGCCCGATCAGGACCGGATCGACGTCACGGCTCTCGCCGAGGTGCATGAAGGGCGGGGCGACCGGCTGCAGCTCGATACCGCCCCCGGGCCTGACGGCATCATCGGCCGCATGGCTGTGCAGGCAAGCAATCCCGGCTCAAATCCGGGCTGGGTGGTGTTCGCGCTCACCAACCCAACGGCAGAGCGCGTCACGCGCTGGCTCGTAGCACCGCGCTATATGCTCACCAATTCCCGGGTGCTTTGGCCGGAGCTCGACTCCGCCCGCATCTCGACCATTACGCCTTCGCTCGGCTTTCGACCCGAGCGGTTGAAGAGCGACCGCGCCGATACCTTCCGTTTGAGTCTGGAACCGGGTCAGACCGTCACCTTCGCGGCGGAAATGAATTCCCACCAGATTCCCAGGCTCACGCTTTGGGATCCGAATGTCTATCAGGCGAAGCAGCAGGACCGCATGTTGTTCAACGGCGTGCTGCTCGGGATCACGGGACTGCTCGCCATCTTCCTGACGGCGATCTTTGCCGCCAATCATCGCGCCGTCTTTCCCGCGACGGCGCTCATCGCCTGGTCGGCGCTTGCCTATTTCTGCGTGGATTTCGGCTTTTGGAGCAAGCTCTTCCCCGTCGACCTCGACCGCATGGCGCTTTACCGCGCCGCCTCCGAGGCGATGCTTGCCGCGAGCATCGTGCTCTTCCTCTACATCTTCTTGCGCATCAGCCTGTGGCATGGCTGGATCCGCACGGTCTTCTGGGGATGGATCGCCGCGCAATTCGCGCTTGTCGCCATCGCCCTCGTCGATCCGACGTTAGCTTCCGGCCTTGCCCGCGCCTCGGCGCTCGTCATCGCCGGGGTCGGGACCTGCCTCGTCGGCTACCTCGCGCTTCGCGGGCAGGATCGTGCGCTTCTGCTGGTCCCGAGCTGGCTATTGCTGCTTGCCTGGCTATTCGCGGCCGCCATGATCGTGCTCGGCAACCTGTCCGGCGATTTCGTCGTTTCCGGCCTTTCCGCCGGTCTCGTGCTTATCCTCGTCCTCCTCGGCTTCACCGTCACGCAATTCGCTTTTCAGACGGCAGGCGCGCTGCCGGCCGGCCCGATCGGACATACCCATCTGAAATCGCTCGCCGTCGACGGCTCCGGCGCCGCTGTCTGGCAATGGAATGCGAGCAAGGATCAGATCTCGGTGTCCAATCAGATCGAGGAGGCACTTGGCGTTCCGCCCGGCACCATGGAAACGAGCGTCGATCGCTTCTTGCAGCGCATGCACGCCGCCGACCGGGAGCGATTCCGGATGATGTTGTGGTCGCTGCAGGAAAAGAAGGGCGGCGACCTGCAAACCGAATTCCGGCTGAAGCGCCAGGACGGCAGCTATCTCTGGTACGAGCTGCGCGGGCACGCGACCCCGAACGAGAATACGCGCCTTCTGCGCTGCGTCGGCTTGATGCGCGACGTCACCAGCCTCAAGCGCTCGCATGAGCGCCTGATGCAGGATGCGGTGCATGACAGCCTTACCGGCCTGCCCAATCGCCAACTCTTCGTCGACCGCCTGCAAGGCGCCATGACGCGGGCGAGAGAGGGAGCTGGGAACCGGCCGACGGTGATGTTCATCGACATCGACCGCTTCAAGAACGTGAATAAGAGCCTCGGGCTTTCGATCGGCGACAGCATGCTGCTGACGATTGCCCGCCGGCTCGCGCGTCACCTCAACGCCCAGGATACGCTCGCCCGCTTGGGTGGCGATCAATACGCCATCCTCATGATCTCGGAGACCGACCCGCGGCAGATCGCCATGCTCGCGGAGCGCGTGCGCCGTGCCTTGCGGACGCCGATGAAATTGAGCGGCAAGGAGATCGTTCTCACGGCCTCTGTCGGCATCGTGGTCGATGACGGCGTGCAGCCGACCGCGGCGGACGTATTGCGCGAGGCCGAGATCGCCATGCTCAGGGCGAAGCGCGAAGGCGCCGACCGCATCGAGATCTTCAGCGCCTCGATGCGGAGTGAGGACGAAAGCAAGCTTCCGCTTGAGAACGACCTTCGCAAAGCGATCGAACGCCACCAGATCGAGGTTCTTTACCAGCCGATCACGCGGCTCGCCTCCAACCAGCTTGCCGGCTTTGAGGCGCTGTTCCGCTGGGAGCATCCGACCCGCGGAACCCTGACCGCCGACGAATTTCTCCCCATTGCCGAGGAGACGGGTCTCATCGGCGAGCTCGGGACCTATGTATTGGGAAAGGCTCTCACGGAAGCCGGGCGTTGGCACCGCTTGCTGCCGCGCGATCGCGACCCGCTCTTCGTCAGCGTCAATGTGACGAGCCGTCAGCTCTTCCGCCATGACCTTGTGCAGGAGATACGTCTGATTCTCGCCCGCGAGGTCGTGCCGAAGGGCACATTGAAGCTCGAAATCTCAGAGGCCGTCGTCATGGAAAATCCGGAGCGTACGGTCGAGCTGCTGAACTGGCTGAAGGGCTTTGGAGCGGGCCTTGCGCTCGACGAGTTCGGCACCGGCTCATGTTCGCTGAGCTATCTGCATCGCTTCCCGGTTGAGCTCATCAAGGTCGACCGATCTCTCGTGAGAGACAAGGGCGTGGACGGCTCGGGGTCGCTCGTGCTCCGCTCCGTCATCGCGCTTGCGCATGAGCTAGGCCGCGGCGTCATCGCCGAAGGCGTCGAGACTGTCGAGGACGCGACCTATCTCCGCTCGATCGGCTGCGAATATGGGCAAGGCTTCTATTACGGGGAGCCGATGCCGCCGCGGGAGGTTGAAGAATTGCTGAGCGCGCTCGCGTCGCACCGGCGCCGTGTGCAGCATGAGCGCGGAAAGTCCCCGCATCCGCAAATGCCGGCTTCGGCGCCGATGGCGGCAGCCGTCGCCCCGGCCGTCGCAACGGCGCCGAGCTCAGGCGTGACCTGAGTCGTTGACGAGCCGGATCGGATCGATGCCGATCAGATCCATGGCGCGCCTATATTTGTTGTCGATCTCGGAATCGAAGATCAGCTCCGGATCGCCGCTGCAATGCAGCCAGCCATTTGCCTGAATCTCGTTTTCCAATTGACCGGGCGCCCAGCCGGCATAGCCGAGCGCGAGCAGGGCCTTGTCCGGGCCCGTTCCCTTGGCGATGTCGCGTAAGATATCGATCGTCGCGGTAAGGCAAACGCTCTCATCGATGGGGAGAGTGCTGTCGGCCTTGAAATAATCGGAGCTGTGCAGCACGAAGCCGCGGCCCGTCTCTACCGGCCCGCCAAGATGCACGGCCATGCCGTGGATGCCGGATTTCAGCCGGATGCGATCTTGAGTGGGAGCGATATTCAGCTGCTCGAGCAGTTCCTTGAAGCTGATATTCGGCGCACGCTGATTGATGATGATGCCCATCGCGCCATCGGCCGAATGAGCGCAAAGATAGATCACCGCGCGCGCAAAGCGAGGATCGCCCATGCTCGGCATGGCGATCAGGAGATTACCGTCGAGATAGCTGCCGCGTTGGCGTTTTCGTTTGGTTCGTTTTGGCATCTTGTAAGACTACGAGCCCCTCCGCTTATTGGGAAGGGGTTAGGCGCCTTTCGGCGGTTCGCGCTTTCTGCCGTCACAAAAGAGTGAGGACATTGTGTGCGGCGATCGGGTCGCGGAGGCGTGCATCCGCGGCTAAAATTCGCTCAGGGGAAAATAAAACTGCAGGGGAAAGAATTTTGGCACGAAATATTTTTGCCATCGCTGCTGCCGCCATTGCCGCGGCGCTCGGTCCGCAGGTCCTCATCGTGGGACAATCGAGCGCGGACTCACGCGCGCATGCGTCGGACTGGGTCGAGCAGCCTTATTCCAAGGTACGGCTCGTGAGCGGCTCCGTCGATGGATCGCAACCGGAACAACTTGCCGGCGTGCATATTCGGCTTGCGCCTGGCTGGAAGACCTATTGGAGCAATCCGGGAGATTCCGGCGTTCCCCCGTCCTTCGATTGGTCCGGCTCGGTGAATGTCAAAGAGGCCGTGATCCTCTATCCGGCTCCCATCCGATTTGCCGACGGGGACGGAACCGCGATCGGCTATGAAGATGAGGTCGTCTTCCCGGTGAAGATCACGCCGGCAACGCCAGGTATGCCGGTCGAGCTGAAACTCAACGTCACCTTCGGCATCTGCAAAACGCTCTGCATTCCAAGCGAAGCCACCCTCGCACTCGCTTTGCCGGCGGAGAGGGAGTTGAGCTCGACACGCGATAGCCTATTGCTGGAGCGCTTCAACGCGCTCGTCCCGGCACCGGCGAAGGAAGGCGAATTGCCGGCCGTCAGTCAGGTGGAAGCAAGACTTACGGGCAAGAAACCGGAATTGATCGTCGAGGCGGAGTTTCCGCAAAGCGCGGCCGGCGCCGATGTTTTCGCGAGCGCCCCGGATATTTCCGTCTCCGTGCCGCGTCCGCTCGGGCCGCCTAAGGCAGGCAAGCAGCGCTTTTCGATTGCCTTCATCTCGGAAGAGGAAGCTGCGGCGCTCAAGGGAAAAGCGCTGATGCTGACGCTTGTCTGGGACGGAGGCGCGCGGGAGGCGCCGATCGTCGTGGGGGGGCCCGGCTCGTAAAGCTGCCCGCCGCCTTGGCCCTCTCGCCGCAAACCGATATGGTCCCGGCAACGGAAACGATCACCCATGGAGGCAGCATGAGCATTGCCGTCGGAGACAGCTTGCCCGAGGCGACCTTTCGCATTCTCGGTCCTGAAGGCATCGACAAGCTGACGACCGAAGACGTCTTTGCCGGCAAGAAGGTCGTGCTATTCGCCGTGCCGGGCGCCTTTACGCCAACCTGTCATCTGAAGCACCTTCCCGGCTTCATCGACAATGCCGAGGCCTTCAAGAAAAAGGGCGTGCAGACAGTCGCCTGCGTCGCCGTCAACGACCCGTTCGTGCTCGACAGCTGGTCGAAAGCCACGGGCGGTCAGGGAAGGGTACTGTTCCTGTCGGACGGCAACGCGGAGTTCACCAAGAAGATTGGGCTCGATTTCGACGGCAGCGGCATCGGCCTCGGCACGCGCTCGAAGCGGTATGCGATGCTCGTGGATGACGGTGTCGTCAAAGCGCTGAACATCGAGGACTCTCCCGGCGTTGCCGAAGCGAGCACGGCGGAAAAGCTGCTCGCCGCGCTCTAGCGCCGCAAAAACGCCGGGCTAAAGCTCGGCGTTTCGCCGGCCGGTGAGATAGGGCGCCATGCCCTGGCGCGCGAGCTCATCCGCGCGCTCATTCTCGTCATGGCCGTCATGGCCTCTCACCCAATGCCAGCGCACCGCATGCGGCAATGCTGCCTCTTCCAGCATTTGCCAGAGCTCGACATTGGCGACCGGCTTCCGCGCTGCGGTCAGCCAGCCATTCCGCTTCCAAGTCTTGATCCAGCTGGTGATGCCGCCGCGCAGATAATTCGAGTCGGTATAGATATCGACCTCGGCCGGCCGCTTCAGGGCCTCCAGCGCCTTGATGGCGGCGGTGATCTCCATGCGATTATTGGTGGTCACGGCCTCGCCGCCCTGCAGCTCTTTGCGGAGGTCTCCCGATTGCAGCACGACGCCCCAGCCGCCCGGGCCCCGGATTTCCCGAACAGGCTCCGTCGGTATGGATCACCACTTTCGGCAGCTCGCTCACGCGGCTCCCCCGTCGATGCCATAATCTCGATAGGAAGCCACGCGGCGGTGAAATCTGAGCTTCCGCAAATATTCGTTGGGATCCTTGCGCTTCACCAGCGCCTGCCCATCGGTGTTCAGCCAATCATAGCTGCGGGTGAGGAGGAAGCGCGTGGCTGCTCCGCGCGCGAGCTGCGGCAGGGCGTCGAGCTCTTCGGTCAGCAGCGGCCGTACCCGTTGATAGCCTTGCAGCATGGCTCTCGCCTTGGTGACGTTGAAGCTCGCATCCGCCTCGAAACACCAGGCGTTGAGGCAGATGGCGATGTCGTAAGCGAGCATGTCATTGCAAGCGAAATAAAAATCGATGAGGCCGGAGACGCTGCTGCCGAGGAAAAGGACATTGTCCGGAAAGAGATCGGCGTGAATGATCCCCTTCGGAAGATCGGCCGGCCAACGGCTCTTTAAAAAGGCGAGCTCGGTGCGGATTTCCTCGGCAAGGCCGGGAATGATGCCGTCGGCCTTGTCCTCAATGGCGTCGAAAAGCTGCGACCAGCCCGACAGGGAAAGGCTGTTCGATCGTTCGGGCGAAAAGCCCTCGCCGGCAAGGTGCAGCCGCGCAAGCGCGTCGCCGACGCTCCCGCATTGCTCGATCGAGGCGCGCCGCACCGATACGCCGTCAAGAAAGGTAATGAGCGCCGCCGGCCTCTCGGCAAGCTCCCTCAGCGAGCGGCCCTCCCGGTCGCGTACCGGCAAAGGGCAAGCAATGCCGCGCGAGGCGAGGTGCTCCATCAGGCCGAGGAAGAAGGGGAGATCCTCAGGCGAGACGCGCTTCTCATAGAGGGTGAGAATGTAGCGCCCGACCTCGGTCTGCAGGAGATAGTTCGAATTCTCGACGCCCTCGGCGATGCCCTTGCACGACGTCATCGCCCCGATCGCGTAGCTCGCGATGAATTCTTCAAGCTCCTCGTCGGCGACCTCGGTGTATACGGCCATGTCAGGAAGCAGCGAGCTCCCTCAGCTCACGCGGGAGCTTGAAGGCCACGTCCTCGGTCGCGGTGATGACCATCTCTACCTTCGCGGCAAAGCGCGCCTTGAAGGCGTCGATGATTTCGTCCACCAGCACCTCCGGCGCCGATGCTCCAGCCGTGATGCCAAGGCGGCTCGTTTCGCCGAAAGCGTCCCAGTCGATCTCTTGCGCCGATTGCAACAGCACCGCGTAGGAGCAGCCGGCACGGCGGGCGACTTCGACCAGGCGTTGCGAATTCGAGCTGTTGGGAGAGCCGACGACGATCATGGCGTCGCAATTCGGAGCGATCCGCTTCACCGCATCCTGCCGGTTGGTGGTCGCATAGCAGATGTCGTCCTTGCGGGGGCCGACCATGTTCGGAAAGCGGGTTTTCAACGCCTCGACGATCGCGCGGGTGTCGTCAACGGAGAGCGTGGTCTGGGTGGTATAGGCAAGCCGCTCCGGATCTCTCGGCATGAAGCGCATGACGTCGTCGATCGTCTCGATCAAATGCACGGCTTCCTGTGGCAACTGACCCATGGTGCCGAGAACCTCGGGGTGCCCGGCATGGCCGATCAGCAGGACTTCTCTGCCGAGCGCGTGGTGGCGCTCAGCCTCGAGATGCACCTTGGACACGAGCGGACAGGTGGCATCGAGGACAAAGAGATTCCGACGCGATGCGGCGCCTGGAACCGATTTCGCCACCCCATGCGCGGAAAAGATCACGGGAGCGTCGGTGTCCGGGATTTCGTCCAACTCTTCCACGAAAATGGCTCCCTTGGCCTTTAGGGATTCCACCACGTAACGGTTGTGAACGATTTCATGTCGCACATAGACGGGCGCCCCGTATTTCTCGAGCGCGAGCTCAACGATCTGAATCGCGCGGTCGACGCCGGCGCAGAACCCGCGCGGGGCGGCGAGGTAAATGGTCAGATTGCGGGCTTTGGTCTTGAGGCTGATCGGTGCGGATATGGTCATCAGAACCCTGAAACTAGCGGGATTCCGCCTAAAAATCCTTACCTAATCGGGACTTGTGGTGCCCTGCCAGATGGGGATAGGTTGGCTTCAAATCTTGAGCCGGCGGCCCGCATCGAAGCCTCCGCGGGTGGGTCGTCCCGCGGCATATCAGGCGCGGAGGCCCGGCATGTCAAGCTGAGGGACGGGGACAAGTTGAGGCGTTCTGGCGCTCTCTGGCTGCGAAGAATTGGCCGCGCGACGGGGATGGTACTGATCCCGCTGATGCTGTCTGCCTGCGCAGTCGCCAGCATTTCAAACCCCTTTAGATCGAGCGAATCCGATTCCGATGCTGGGGCCGGTTCCGGAACGGCAGCCGCCAACTCAGGCGCGCTAGCAGAGCTGCCGGTCGACGGAACGGTGCACAATGCCCCGGAGAGTGCCGGTGGCAGCTTCAATTGCCCTCAGGTCGTCGCCTGGCCGCATGACCGCCTCCTCACCGTTTACACGCCCGGCCACGCAAACGACGCCAAAGCCGTTATCCACCGCGGCGAGATCACAAAGCTCGTGCGCGAATGCTCCATCACCGGAAATCAGGTGACGGTTAAATATGGCATTGCCGGCCGGGTGATGCTCGGCCCGAAGGGCAAGGGCGGGCAGGTGGTCCTCCCCTATAGCGTCAAAGTCTCAGATTCAGACCGGAAAGTGCTCGCCAATGACGCAGGGCGGTTCGCAACGGCGCTCGGGCAGGAGAATCCGGTTGGGTATTTCTCGGAGGTGAAGCAGATCTCATTTTCGATCGCGACCGGCTCGCGGCCGCAGGATTATAAGATCTTCGTCGCCTTGACTCCGCGCGCAGGCTGACGGCGGCGCGCAAGGCGCATCACCCTTCTTAGCGATATGACTGCGAAGGGGTTGGAGGGGAGCTGGCGCTAATTCAGCTTCGTTTTGACCGAATCGATGCCGTCGGCGACGAGCTTCTTGGCGAGGTCCGGCGTCAGCTTCTTCGAGATCAGGCCTTCCGCCGCGGCGACGGCAGCATCGACTGCCGCGCTTCTCACTTCCCGCACGGCATCCTCCTCGGCGCGGCCGATCTTTTCCTCGGCAAGGCGCATGCGCCGCTCGAACTGCTCCTTCATCGAGCGCCGGGTCTCCTCGGCAAATCCCGCTGCCTCTTTGGCGGCAAGGGCGACGATGTCCTTTGCTTCGTCGACGGCCTCGCTCTGGCGCCGGCGATAATCGGCGAGCACTTTCTCGGCCTCCTCCTTCAACCGCCGCGCATCCTCTAGCTCCTTGGCGATCACGGCGGCGCGGGCGTCGAGGGCAGTCGCCAATTTCTTATGGAGGCCGAAATAGACGAGTGCCGCGAGGAACAGAAAGAAGGAGGCAGCAACCCAAAATTCGGGCGTGGCGAGAATATGCATGCTTACTCCTTGCGCGTCTCGGCCATGGCCGAAGCGACTTCCGCTTGCGAGGGCGCCGTCCCGATCAGCCGGCGAACGATCTCGCTCGCGGCCTCGGCGGCGACGTTCTTCACCTCGGAGAGAGCATCGCTCTTCGCGGCCTGAATGCGCTTCTCGGCCTCGGCCTGCCTTCCGCCAAGCTCGCGCTCGAGCGTGGCGCGCTCGGCCGCCATTTCGGCGTTCAGCTTGGCGCGGCCTTCCTCGGCGATGGCGTGCGCCTTCGCCTTGGCTTCGGCCAGTGCCTGTTCATAGGCGGCGATCGCCTCCTGCGTCTCGCGGCGCAGCCGGTCGGCCGCCTCGAGATCGCCAGCGATCCGCTTTTGCCGCATCTCGATGACGCCGCCGATCCGGGGCAACGCCACATATTTCATCAGCAAATAGAGAATGCTGAAGGTAAGGGCGAGCCAGATGAGCTGCGGTCCCCAATGGGTTGGGTCGAGCTGCGGCATGACGTTCCGTGTCCCCTAAAAGCCTAGAACACGAACAGGATGATCAGCGCCACCACGAGGCCGAAGAGACCCGTCGCTTCGGCCAACGCAAAGCCGAGAAGCAGATTGGGAAACTGCCCGGCCGCGGCAGACGGGTTGCGCAGCGCGCCTTGCAGATAATTGCCGAAGATGGTGCCGATGCCGACGCCGGCGCCGACGAGCGCGATGGAGGCAAGCCCCGCGCCGATCAATTTTGCTGCTGCTGGATCCATGTCTTCTCCCCTTACGTTCGGATGTTGCTGATGAAACGGGTCGGTTGCGCTCAATGATGCATATGCAGCGCGTCGTTGAGATAGATGCAGGTGAGAATGGCGAACACATAGGCCTGAAGGAACGCGACGAGAACCTCAAGGCCGGTGAAGGCCACCATGAAGGCAAGCGCCGCCCAGCCGCCAAGAACGCCGAGCGCCACGACGAAGGCGCCGAACACTTTCAGCATGGTGTGCCCCGCCATCATATTGGCGAAGAGCCGCACCGAAAGGCTTACGGGCCGCGTGAGATAGGAGATCACCTCGATGATGACGAGGAGCGGCAGCATGACGAAGGGCACGCCGGACGGCACGAAGAACTTCAAGAATTTGATGCCGTGCTTCCAGAAGCCGATCAGCGTCACGCCAAGGAAAACGAAGGCAGCAAGCGCGAAGGTTACGATGATGTGGCTGGTGACGGTGAAGGAATAGGGCAGCATGCCGAGCATGTTCAGCGTCAGCACGAACATGAACAGCGTGAAGACGAAGGGGAAATATTTCATCCCTTCGGTGCCGACATTGTCGCGCACCATATTCGCCACGAATTCGTAGGAGAGCTCCGCCACCGATTGCGACCGCGAGGGCACGAGTGCTTTCCGGCGCATGGCGAAAATGGTGAAGAGGGTGATGAGGCAGGCGGCGATCACCATGAAGAGCGCGGAATTGGTGAAGGAGGCGTCGAAGCCGAAGAGATCGAGCGGAATGAGCCGCTGAATCTCGAATTGATGCATCGGGTTCGGCATGCCGCCTTCGGCGCCATGACCGCCATGCGCATCTGCCGCGTAGGCTGCGAACACGAAAAAGCCTCCTAATCGTCGTCGTCGGGAGGCAGGTCCTTGCCGGGCAGCGGCCCCGCTTCGGCCTGACTCCTTAACGCGTTCCGTATCACGTTCATGATCCCCGCGGCGGCGCCGAGCACGAGGAACACCACCAACAGGATCGGCGCCGTGCCGAACCACTTATCCATCCACCAGCCGATGAAGCCACCGACGGCAACGCCGGCAATCATCTCGGTGCCGAGCTTGAGGGCCTGGCCCATGGCCGCCCCCGGCGCCTTGCCGCCATTTACGGACGGGGGCTCGTGGCGCGCCTTTGCATCCCGCACCCGGCCCTCCAGATCGTGCAAGCGCCGCTTAATGGTCTCGGTTTCGCGGTCGCTTGACCCGCGACCGGGGTCCTTGACGGCTCCCGCCATGTCGCTCTCGATCTTCGGGGAACGGGCTTCAGGACCGGCCGGTCCCAAGCTTCGGCGCGCACCTTAGGTATGGCCCTTTAGGCCTGTCAAGAAATGGAAATGGGCCGAAAAAGACGCTGCTTCCCTAGGCCCCGGAGCGCGTCATGAGGCTTGAATTCCGATCCAATGGCGGGGGCCTGCAGTGGGCCGATCAGCTCGCGTCGCGGAGGCGCTCGGCGGTCTCGAGGTCCACCGAGACGAGCTGGCTCACCCCGCGCTCGGCCATGGTCACGCCGAAAAGCCGGCTCATGCGCGACATGGTGAGCGGATGATGGGTGATGATGAGGAAACGCGTCTCCGTCTCCCGCGCCATCTCTTCCATCATCTGGCAGAAGCGCTCGACATTGGAATCGTCGAGCGGCGCATCCACCTCGTCGAGCACGCAGATCGGCGACGGATTGGTGAGGAACACTGCGAAGATCAGCGCGAGCGCCGTCAGCGCCTTTTCGCCGCCGGAAAGCAGCGTCAGCGTCTGCAGGCGCTTTCCGGGCGGGCAGGCGAGGATATCGAGCCCGGATTGCAGCGGGTCGTCGGATTCGACGAGGCGGAGCTCGGCGCTGCCGCCGGCAAACAACGTCTGGAAGAGACGCTGGAAATGCACATTGACGGTGTCGAAGGCCTCTAACAGACGCTTCCGGCCTTCGCGGTTGAGATTGGAAATGCCCTGGCGGAGGCGGGCAATCGCCTGCTCCACATCGGCCTTCTCGCGCTGTAGCTCATCGAGGCGCGGATTGCAGCTCCGCCTCTTCCTCTTCGGCGCGGAGGTTAACCCCGCCTAACCGTTCGCGATCGCCTTTGAGCTTCGCCACACGCGCTTCCGCCTCGACGAGGGAGGGAAGCGGACTGCCGGGCTTCAGCCGGGCAATTTCGAGGCACGCTTCGGGAGCGCAGCCCAAATGCTCGCTGATGGCGTGCGCGGTCTCGCTGCGGCGCTCCCTTGCCGATTCCAGCCTCGCCTCGATCCGCGCCCGCGATTCGCGTGCGCCGGAAAGCCGCTCCTGCGCCTCGCGCAAAGCCTTGTCGCGGCTTTTCAGCTCGGCTTCGGCAAAGGCGACATCGTTGGCGGCGCTTGTCCGCTCGGCCTCCGCCTCGGAAAGGGCATCGAGCAGCCGGCGGCGACGCTCTTCGATCTCGGCGGGAAGATTGGCAAGCTCGGCAAGATCGGCGCGCGTTTCGGCCTCTCTCGCTTCGAGCACCGAAAGCTGGTCATTTGCCTTGGCGACGCGGTTGTCCCACACGCCCTTTGCCGCGGAGATTTCCTTCTGACGGATCTGCCGCAGCTGTGCTTCTCGCTCGAAGCCTTCGAGAGCCGCCTCGGCGCGCGCATGCGCGGAACGGCATTCGCCGGCATGGCGGCGCGTGCGCTCGAGGCCATCTTCCAGTCCGGCCAAAGCGGCTAACTCAAGCTGAGCCGATAGCGTCCGCTCAAGCGCGGCTCTCGACTCATCGAGCAGGGAGAGCGTGCGGGTCTTCGCTTCCGACAAAGCGCCGATTTGCTTACTTTGCTGGAGGCTTTGGTGCTCTAGCGCGGCGATCTCGTCACGCGTCCGGTCAAGCTCGCCGCGAACCTCGCGGGCCTTCAGCCGCAAGTTTCTGGTCGCGTCGGCCGCTGCTCTTGCCTGCTCGGCCGCCGTTCCCGCCGCGCCATTTTCGGCAATGGCCCGCGCTTCCGCCTGCGAGGCTTCGCGCTTCAGCTCCTCGAGCCGCCCGCGTTCGACGAGGCGCGCGGCGCTCGCCTTTGTCGCCTCAGGGGAGGCTCTGTAGCCGTCCCAGCGCCAAAGGTCGCCTTCCTTCGAAACCAGCCTTTGGCCTGGCTTCAATTGGGTCTGCAGCTCATCACCGAGTTCGCGGGCGACGATGCCGATCTGACCGAGCCTCCGCGCCAGCACCTCCGGTCCCGAAACGAATTGGCTCAAGGGAAGCGCGCCGTTGGGCAGGGCGTAATTCGAGGTATCGATGTCGAACGGCCGCCAAAAGGCCGGCGCCCGCTCCTCGCTCGCCGCTTCCAGGTCCTCGCCGAGAGCGGCGCCAAGCGCGCGCTGATACCCCGGCTCGATCCGCACATCCTCGGCGATCGGGCGCGTCTCGCTGCCCCCTTCCGGCCTCAGCAGCTTCAAGAGGGTCGCAAGCTCGGTGTGAAGTTCCTGCGCATGGAGCACGGCCTGGGCCGCCGCATTCCGCTTCTCCATGGCCGCGAGATGGGCCTGCTCTTCGCCGGCCTCCGCGTTCAGAAGCTCGGCTTCCAAAGCGCCGGCAACTTGCGTGAGGCGCTCGAGCTCGCCATGGAAGGATGACAAGCAACGCGCTTGCGCGATCTCCAGTTTCGAGCTTCGCCAGTTCCTCGCCGACATCGCTTAGCTGCAATTCGTTCTTGGCGATGCGGGCTTCGAGCGCCGTCTTCTCCGTTTCGATGCGGCGCTGCTCGGCGCGGGCGCGGGCAAGGTCCTCGGTCGCGGCGCTCAGCGCGCCTTCGGCTTCCGCAAGCGCCGCCGCGGTTTCTGCCGCCGCCGCGCGCAGCTGCGGCTCCACATCCTCTTCAGCGCTCAAATCGGTGAGGCGCTTTGCCTCTTCTTCCAGTTGGCGGAGCTGGGCGCTCGCCTCGGCGATCTGCTCATGTTCGCGCTCGCGGTCGCCGAGCGCTTGGGCGAGGCGCGTTTCCAATTCAGTCTGGCGGGTTTTGGCGCGCGCTTCCTCGCGCTCGAGCGCTTCCCGTTCAGCGCCGAGGCGATGTAGAGCCGCGGCGCGCGTCAATTCCTCGGCCCGCAAAGGCTGCAACTTCTCCGCCGATTTCGCTTGCATCCGAAGCGCTCCGCTTTCCGCTTGCGTTTCGCTTGCGACATTGGCGAGGGCGGACTGAAAGGCCGCTTCCTCGTCGTCGACATGCGCGCAAGCAGTGACCCAGCGGAGATGATGCTCGAGCGCCTCGACCTCACGGATTTTGCCGGAGATTTCGCGGTAGCGCTGCGCTTGCCGCGCCTGGCGCTTCAGCGCCTGCAGCTGGTTGGCAAGCTCGCCGATGATGTCGCCGAGCCGTTCGAGATTTGCTTCGGCGGCCTTCAGCCGAAGCTCGGCCTCATGTCGGCGGCTGTGCAGGCCGGCGATGCCCGGCTGCATCCTCCAAAATGCGGCGCCGCTCCTGCGGGGCGGCGCTGACGATCTCGCCGATACGCCCCTGACGGACGAGGGCAGGGGAGCGCGCCCCCGTTGCCGCATCCTCGAATAGGAGGCGCAAATCCCGCGCGCGCACATCCTTGCCGTTCACCCGATAGGCTGAGCCTGCTTCGCGCTCGATGCGCCGCGTGATTTCCAGACTGTCCGAATCGTTGAACTCGGCCGGCGCGAGGCGAGCGCTGTTGTCGACAAACAGCGTGACCTCGGCCGTATTGCGCGCCGGACGGTTCTGCGCGCCGGAAAAGATGACGTCGTCCATCGCGTTGCCGCGCATGCTTTTATGCGACGTCTCGCCCATCGCCCAGCGTATTGCTTCGAGCAGGTTCGACTTGCCGCAGCCATTCGGCCCGACGACGCCGGTGAGCCCTTTGTGAATGTCGATCTCTGCCGGCTCGGCGAAAGATTTAAATCCGAGGAGGCGAAGGCGGGTGATCTTCACGGCAAGACCTTAAGGAGTGAAATGGGCGACGCGCGCTTCAAGGGGATTGGCGCCAATTCCTCAAGAGGAGGATTGCGGATCGACCAGAGCCTTGAACTCCTCGTAGGTGACAACTCCTTGGGCTTTACGCCCATTGGCAAAGAAGGTCGGCGTTCCGATCACGCCGAATTTCCGTCCTCGCTCCTTCACCTCGGTGAGCCCGTCGATAATGGTTTGATTCGTGATGCATTTGTCAAACGTCTCGCGGCTCATGCCGGTGCGCTTGGCAACCTCGAAAATCGCAGGGTGGCGAACTTCTTGGCTGACCCATTCTTTCTGGCGCGCGAGAAATTCGCCGTACAAGGTGAAATATTTCTCCTCCGGACCGCAGCGATTGATGATCGCCGCCGCGCCGGCGGTGCGGCCGATGGGAAATTCACGCACGATGTAACGGATTTTGCCGGTGTCGATATATTCCCTCTTCACGCGCGGGAAGACGTCGCGGTGAAAGCTCGCGCAATGCGGACAGGTGAGGGAGGCGTATTCGATGACGGTGACAGGGGCGGTTTTGCTGCCGAGGGAGCGTTCCCCGAGCGGGCCGTCGCGCAACAGCTCTTCCGGAGCAGGTTGGTTGAGAGCTTTGTCGGTAGATTGCGTTCCGGCGCCGCCGCCGCAAGCCGTAAGGCTAAGGCCGATAAAAATTAGCAGCGCGGTCGAAGATAGCCGCATCGGCGTCGTGGCTAATGGCCGTGTCCGTCCCCGGTCTTCTCGGTCTGATCCCCGGTCTTTTCATCCCCGGAAGGTTTGTCGCCGAGGGCCTCTTGGAGATCCTCAAAGCTGTGCGCGCCCGCGATTTTCTTTCCGTTGACGAAGAAAGCGGGGGTTCCGTCGACCCCATATTCCTCATGCGCGCGCCGGCGAATTTCTACGAGATTCTCGAACAGCTGCTTGTCTTCCAGGCATTTGTCGAACTCTTGCTTGGACATGCCGGCCTGCCGCGCCACTTGCAGAAGCTTCTCTTTTCCCTCGGCTCCGGGAACCGCCCAAGTCTTCTGCGTTTCAAACAAGGCATCCACCATGGGAAAAAAGCGCTCCGCTCCGACGCAACGGGCGACCATCGAGGCTGCAAGCGCGAGGCCATCGATCGGAAATTCGCGGAAGATGTAGCGCGCCTTTCCGGTATCGATGTATTCCGACTTCACTTTCGGAAAAGAGTCTGATTGGAAGTTCGCGCAATGCGGGCATGTCATCGAGGCATATTCGACGATGGTGTAGGGCGCGCTCGCCGAGCCGAGCGCCATGTCCGGCAGCGGCCCTGGGGCCAGCACGCCTGAGACTTGCCCATCCTTGCCGCTCAGGCCCAGCCGGTCGCCGAAATAATACAGCGCGGACGCGGCGAGAGCCGCAAGCGCCACCACGCCGAGGATCAAGACCAAATTATTCGGACCTCGGCTTGACTCTGAAATTGAGGTCGCCCCCCGCGCTTTCTTCGCCTTGTCCGTGGATTTTTCTGCCATTTCATCGCCTCGTGCTCGCGCTTTGCCCCTCTTTGCCCGGTTCTAGAGCCAAGAGCAAGCGGGCGGATGGGCGGATATTCGCGTGGGGATTGGCGTCAGCTCTGCGTGCCGCGATCGCGCACGCCGGCGCCGAGCCGGCCCAGCGCCGCGGAGAGGCTCTCGTCGCTTATACCTGAGATGGGCGGCGGCCTCGGCCTCGACGGGCGGGGTCGAAGGACCGCGCGTCTCGCGCTTGATCGGCGCTTGCAGAAAGCGCAATTGCGCCACGGCTCGATAGCCGAAATAGGCATTCACCCGCTCGAGGATCTGCTCGGCGCGGTGCTGAACCTCAATGGCGCGCGGGCCATCCACCCGGAGCACCAGCATGGCGCCGTCGGGGCGAAAGGCGCTTTGCCGGGTGTGGGCCTCTTCGTGCTCCACCCTACGCGGCCAAACGAGGCGCTCTGGGACCGTGAACTGCGCCAGGTCGGCCCCGACCACGGCCGGCCATTCCGACAAGATCGCCGTGGTGGCGAACCCTCGCGCCCGCGCGACAGGGTCGAGCATCCGCGTGGCAAAGGCGCCGATGGCCTTGGGGCCGCCCCATAGGGGCTTACGGCCTTGCTCGGGCATGGTTCGAGATCCCAGTGGATGCCGTCAAGCGAATCCTTGCGCCAGAGGCAGGTGAGTCTACACCATCGGCAGAGGTTGAGAAGGATGACGGCAGAGAGCCCCACAACAGGGCATGCGCATGTCGCCGAAGCGTTGCTGAATTGGTATGCGCGCGAGCGGCGGATCCTTCCTTGGCGCGCGGCGCCGGGCGCCGGGCAAGATCCCTACGTTGTGTGGCTCTCCGAGATCATGCTGCAGCAAACGACCGTGAAGGCGGTCTTGCCGCGCTATGCCGCTTTTCTTACGCGCTTCCCGAATATGCAGGCGCTCGCCGCCGCCGAGCTTGGCGAGGTACTCGCTGCCTGGGCAGGGCTCGGCTATTACGCCCGCGCCCGCAACCTGCACGCTTGCGCGCAAGAGGTGGTGCAACGTCGCGGTGGACGTTTCCCGGAGACCGAGGCTGAGCTCCGCACCCTTCCAGGCATCGGCGGCTACACGGCGGCGGCCATCGCCGCCATCGCCTTTGGTGCCAAAGCCGCCCCCGTCGACGGCAATATTGAGCGCGTGGTGGCGCGGCTCTTTTGCGTGACGACGCCTCTTCCCGAGGCCAAGGCGGAGATCGCCTCTCTTGCCGCATCGCTCGTCCCATCGGCAGCGCCGGGCGACTTCGCGCAAGCGATGATGGATCTTGGTGCCTCGATCTGCACGCCTCGGCGCCCGTCGTGCGGGCTATGCCCGGTAAGGCAAGATTGCGCCGGCCTTGCCGCAGGACTGCAGGAAGTCCTGCCCTATCGGCAAGCGAAGCCGGAACGGCCCTTGCGTCGCGGCGCGGCCTTCCTTGTTCTTCGCTCCGATGGCTGTGTCCTGTTACGGGAGCGGCCCCCGAAGGGGCTGCTCGGCGGCATGCTTGAAGTGCCATCGACGCCCTGGGAGGCCGCCTTGCCGGCGGAAGCGCGCCTCTTCGACCACGCGCCGCTGTCGGGAGCGTGGGAGCGGATTTCAGGCCGCATCTCCCACACCTTCACGCATTTTCATCTGGAGCTGGTGGTGTACTCGACCGAGGCCACTCAGACCGCGCCTCTAACGATAGCCGCCGATCCCGCCCGCTGCCGCTGGGTGCACCGGCGCGATCTTGCCGGCGCCGCCCTGCCAAGCGTGATGCGAAAAGTCCTCGCGCATGCCTTCACGGCGCTCGCGAAGAAGGAAGCGCCTAGGCCGAAGGCCCCAGTCTCGCCCTTGCCACTTCACGCAAGGCGTCGATCGGCCTGAGCGCGCCGTCCGCCTCGTAATGCCAGAAGGTCCAGCCATTGCAGGCGGAGGCCCCTTGCACATGCGCGCCGATCTTGTGGATCGAGCCCTGCTGCTTGCCGCAAGCGATGCTGCCATCGGCGCGCACTTTCGCCTCGTGGCGGGCACGCGCGTCGTACAGTGTCGTGCCGGGGGCGATCAGCCCGATCTCGACGAGGGCGCCGAAGGGAATGCGGGCCTCGCCGCGCTTCCCTTGTTGGATCGCCAGCCCCTCCGGCGCGATCTCGGTGACCGCATCGAGGCGTGCGCGTGCGGCCTCGGCATAAACCTCGTCGCGCTCGATGCCGATGAAGCGCCGCCCGAGGCGCTTTGCGACGGCCGCCGTTGTTCCGGAGCCGAGGAAGGGATCGAGCACCACATCTCCCCTCTGTGTTGAAGCGAGGAGCACGCGGTGCAGCAGCGCCTCGGGCTTTTGCGTCGGGTGCGTTTTTCGCCCGCCCTGACCCTTCAAGCGTTCCGGGCCGGAGCAGATCGGAAACAGCCAGTCGGAGCGCATCTGCAATTCGTCGTTCAGCGCCTTCATCGCATCGTAGTTGAAGGCATAGCGGGATTTCGGGCCTCTTCGCGGCCCAGATCAGCGTCTCATGCGCATTGGTGAAGCGCCGGCCACGAAAATTCGGCATCGGGTTCGTCTTCCGCCAGATGACGTCGTTGAGGATCCAGAAGCCGAGATCCTGCATCAGCGACCCGACGCGGAAGATGTTGTGGTAGCTGCCGATCACCCAGATGGCGCCGTCCGGCTTCAAGAGGCGGCGGCAGGCGGTGATCCAGTCGCGGGTGAATTCGTCATAGGCCGCGAAGCTGGCGAATTTGTCCCAATCCTCGGCGACGCCGTCGACCCGGCTGTTGTTGGGCCGCAGCAATTCATTGGTGATCTGCAGATTGTAGGGGGGATCGGCGAAGATCAGATCGACGCTTGCCTCCGGCAAACGCCCCATCTCCTCGATGCAATCGCCGACGATAATCTTGTCGAGCGGCAGCCTTGCCGCTCCCGGCCCATCCGAACGCATAACCCACCCGCTTTACGCAATACAAAGGTGGGCCATGCTGAAGGCTTCGGGGTAAAGGGCGGCTTAATCCTATCCGCTTCAAGGCCGCCGATAGGTCCCGCCGTTCATGCAGAACGCGCACGATTTCGACGGTGTTGTCGGTAATCCGGTAGAAAATGGAATAAGGCGGTACGCGAGTTGAACGGAGCCCCTGTCGCAGCTCATTACGAGACCGGCCGGCGAAAGGGTGCTGGGAGAGCCGCTCTGAACTGACTGCAATTTCGCGAAGCAGCTTGTCGGCAATTACGGCAGACGCCAGGCCCGAATAATATTCCCAGATTTTGTAAAGATCCTGCTTCGCTTTCGGTGACCAGATGAGAGACCTAGCCGCCATGCTGGGTTCTGGCGCGGGCGATGACCTCCTCGATGTTCAGCTCCTCACCCAACCCTGCATCGAGTTCCGCGATACCAAGGTCAATTTCGGCACGGAGCTTCTCAAGCGTGTCTATCCGCTCCAGGAGCTCTCGACCGAGTTGATCTTGAGTTTGCTCGGGCAGCTCCAAGGCGCGCGAAATGGCAAGGTCGAGGGCTTTGGTCATGTTCAATCATAGCACGTCAAATCGCGCCATCGACTAAGGATAGAGGCGCGTCTTGACCCAAGGGGCGCCGGGGGAGGCGCGGCGAAAGGCGAGCCGGTCATGCAGGCGGTGCGTTCGGCCGAGCCAGAACTCCATCTCGAGGGGAACCAGCCGAAAGCCGTGCCAATGCGCCGGGCGCGGCACGTCCTGGCCGTCGAACTCGGCGAGGAAGCGGTCATAGCGCGCCTCGAGCGCGCTCCGCTCGGCGAGGGGACGGGATTGGTCCGAAGCCCAGGCGCCAATGCGGCTCTCCCGCGAGCGCGAGGCGAAATAGGCGTCGGCCTCCGCATCAGAAACCGCCGCGACCGGACCCCTGGCGCGAATCTGCCGGTGCAGGCTCTTCCAATAGAAGAGAATCGCCGCCTTCGGAGTCTCCGCGAGCTCCAATCCCTTGGCGCTGCCGCAATTCGTGTAGAAGACGAAGCCGCGCTCATCGGCGCCCTTGAGCAGCACCATGCGGGAATTCGGCATGCCCTCGGCGTCCACCGTGGCGAGCGCCATCGCATTTGGATCGACGGACTCCGACGCCTCGGCCTCACTCATCCAGTATCCGAACAGGCCGAAGGGCTCTATCGCCTCGGCGAAGGCCTGCTCTCCGTCCAGATATGCGGCATCGCCTCTGCTGGTCATGGCTCGCCTCTTATCGCACCCGTGCCATGCTTGAAAGGAACGGCGCGGCTGCCAGGTGAAGGGAAGGCCGGGGCTTCCGGCACGCAGGGCCACCGCCTATAAAGCCGCCGCATTTACCAAGCGGAGGGCGGATTTGGCCGAAACGGCAAGACTGATGGCGGGAAAACGCGGGCTCGTGCTCGGCGTGGCCAATAACCGTTCCATAGCCTGGGGCATCACCAAGGCCTGCCACGATCAAGGCGCCGAGATCGCTCTCACCTTTCAGGGCGAGGCCATCAAGAAGCGCGTCGAGCCGCTCGGGAAGGAGATCGGCTCCGATCTCATCCTGCCATGCGACGTCTCCGACGATGCAAGCGTCGATGCCGTTTTCGACGCGATTGCCAAGAAATGGGGCAGGCTCGACTTCGTCGTCCATTGTGTCGCTTTCTCCGACAAGGAGCAGCTCGACGGACGCTATGTCGATACCAGCAAGGACAATTTCACCCAGACGCTGCTGATCTCTTGCTACTCCTTTACGGCGCTCGCGAAGCGCGCCGAGAAGCTCATGCCCGACGGCGGCTCGCTCCTGACGCTGACCTATTACGGCGCCGAGAAGGTGATGCCGCATTACAACGTCATGGGCGTCGCCAAGGCGGCGCTCGAGTTCGAGCGTGCGTTACCTCGCCGCCGATCTCGGCAAGAACAACATTCGCGTCAACGCCATCTCGGCCGGGCCGATCAAGACCCTCGCAGCCTCCGGCATTGCCGACTTCCGCTACATTCTAAAGTGGAACGAGTATAACTCGCCGCTTCGCCGCACCGTCAGCATCGAGGATGTGGGTGGCGGCGCCCTCTATTTCCTCTCCGACCTCGGCAAGAGCGTCACCGGCGAGATCCTGCATATCGATGCCGGCTATCATGTCGTCGGCATGAAGAACGAAGACGCGCCCGACATCTCCGTGGTTAAGGAATAGCTGGCACTCTCCCCACAACTGTCCGCTCTCCCCTTTGCGGGAGAGCACGCGCGCCGCTTGGTGCGCGGTGAGGGGTTAGCGGCGAAGCCGCGTCTGAAATGCCCCGCTCGCGAATTCGCCCCTCACCCTTCCCGCCATGCGACTTGCGAAGCCCTCTCCCACAAGGGGAGAGGGGCATCTCCCGGTAATGACAAAGTAGGGACCTGGGCGCTAAAGAAGGCCATGTCGCATAACAGCTTCGGCCATCTCTTCCGCGTCACCACCTGGGGTGAGAGCCACGGGTCGGCGATTGGCTGCGTGGTCGACGGCTGCCCGCCAGGCATTCCGCTCGAGGCGGCCGAGATCCAGACCTATCTCGACAAGCGCCGCCCGGGCCAGTCGCGCTTCACCACGCAGCGGCAAGAGCCCGATCGGGTGCAGATCCTTTCGGGGGTCTTCGCCGATGAGAAAAGCGGCGCGCAAATGACCACCGGCACGCCGATCTCGCTCCTCATCGAGAACGAGGATGCACGCTCGAAAGACTATGGGGAGATCAAGGACAAGTTCCGCCCGGGCCATGCCGACTACACCTATCTCGTCAAATATGGGTTCAGGGATTGGCGGGGCTCCGGCCGCGCCAGCGCGCGGGAAACTGCGTGCCGCGTGGCGGCCGGGGCCGTCGCCCGCAAGATCGTGCCGGGGATGACCGTTCGCGGCGCTTTGGTGCAGGTCGGACCGCACGCCATCGACCGCGCGCGGTGGGACTGGTCCGAGGTGGATCGCAACCCGTTCTTCTGCCCGGATTCGCGAGCCGGCGGAGCAATGGGCGGCCTATCTCGATGAGGTGCGGAAGGCCGGCTCGTCCTGCGGGGCAATCATCGAAGTCGTCGCCGAAGGCGTGCCCGCGGGCCTCGGCGCCCCAATCTACGGCAAGCTCGACCAAGACATTGCCAGCGGGCTGATGAGCATCAACGCGGTCAAGGGCGTCGAGATCGGCGCCGGCTTTGCCGCTGCCGCGCTCTCCGGCGAGGAGAATGCCGACGAGATGCGCAACGGTCCCGGCGGCGCGCCGGAATTCCTGTCCAACAAGGCCGGGGGCATTCTTGGCGGCATCTCCACCGGCCAGCCGGTCGTGGCGCGCTTTGCGGTGAAGCCCACTTCCTCGATCCTCACCCCTCGCCGTACAGTCGATGCCTCCGGCCAAGAGACCGAGGTCTCGACCAAAGGCCGCCACGATCCATGCGTCGGCATCCGCGCCGTTCCGATCGGCGAGGCCATGCTGGCCATCGTTCTTGCCGATCATTACCTCCGCCACCGCGGCCAGACCGGCAAAGGCTAGGGCGTCAGCCGGCTCAGGCGGGTCGAACGGCCCCGAGCAGAAACTCCTCATTGCCGTCGGCGCCTTGGAGCGGGGAGGGGATCACGCCGATCACGGTCCAGCCGGCCTCTTCGGCAAGAAAGCGCCGCACATTTTCCACGGCCTCGGCGCGATGGCGCGGGTCGCGGACGATGCCTCCTTTGCCCACGGCCTTTGGCCCCGCCTCGAATTGCGGCTTCACCAGCACGACGAGCCAGGCGCATCGCGCGGCGAGCTTGAGGGCCGCCGGCAACGCCTTGCTGAGGCTGATGAAGCTCATATCGGCGGTGATGGCCCCGACCGGCTCCGGAATGATGGTGCGATCGAGCGCGCGCGCGTCGGTCTCCTCAAGCGCGACCACTCGGCGGTCGGCGCGAAGCTTAGCGTGCAGCTGGCCGTGCCCGACTTCGACGGCGAAGATCCGCTCGGCGCCGCGTTCCAGCAAGACTTCCGTGAAGCCGCCGGTCGAGGCGCCGAGGTCGAGCGCGACGCGGCCGGCTGGGTCGAAACCAAAGGCATCGAGCGCTGCGGCGAGCTTCAGTCCGGCGCGGGACACATAGGGCAGGGCATCTCTCTCGACAGCGAGCGCTGCGTCCGGCGCGAGTAGCATGCCGGCTTTTTCCGCGACGATGCCGCCGACCGTCACCGCTCCGAGGCGGATGAGGTCTGCCGCGCGCGAGCGCGTGGCGGCGAGCCCCCTTTCCACCATAATTCGGTCGAGCCGCATTTTTTTGTAGATGGCCAAAGTAGCTTCTCATATGCTCGCCCACGCGTTTTGAGATTCTCTCGCGCGCGTGTCGAACCTGGAGCGGACGGCACGCCAACACCATACTGCGAAGCGTACCCGCTCGGCGCGCAATCGCGGAGGTCTCGTGAGCCAAGGTCATACGGCTTACCTTACCGATAAGTGCGAAGTCCAAAATCGAGACGTTTCAGGCGGCAACGCTGTCATCGCCCGGGAGCTGATTGAGCCCGGCGAGCTCATTGCCGTGTGGAGCGGCCGCATCGTTTCGGGCGAAGAACTCGAATCGCTGAGCCCGGAGATCCGGATGCACACGGTGCAGGTCGAGGAAAATCTCTACCTCGCCTCGCTCCGGCCCGACGAGGCGCCTGACTACATCAACCACAGCTGCGATCCGAATGCCGGCCTCGACGGACAGATCGCCATCGTGGCGATGCGGACGATCGAGCCCGGCGAAGAGGTCACCATCGATTACGCGATGTGCGACGGCTCGCCCTATGACGAGTTCGACTGCGCCTGCGGCGCAGCGACCTGTCGCGGCCGCGTCACCGGTGATGATTGGCGCGATCCGGCGCTGTGGGAACGGTACCGGGATCACTTCTCGCCCTATCTCCAGCGGCGGATCGCCGCCTTGCAACGCGAGCTCGGTCCGCGGCGCCTGCGCCGCAGAAGGAGCGGGCTCGCCCTTGTGCATCCTGCATGAGCATTCCCGCCCATAGTCCCGCGGCCTGGCCGGCTCGACCGGTCAGGCCTGCCCCACCCAGAGAGACCTGACCATGATGCTGGTCCGCACCTATCTCGCGTCGAGCGAGATCCAGGGCCTCGGCGTTTTTGCCGGAGAATTCATTCGAGCCGGAAGTCTGATGTGGGCGCTTAACCCGAAATTCGACGTGTTTGTGCACGTCGCCGAGCTTGAGCAGCTTCCCATCCACATGCGCGAATTCCTCGAGCGCTACAGCTACCCCCATCTCGGGATGCCCGGGGTTCGCGTCGTTGATTGCGACGACGGCAAATTCATGAACCACAGCGAGAATGCGAACACCGATTTTCGTATTTTCGAGAAGGGTTTCGCGGTGAACGATATAGCCGCCGGCGAGGAGATCACCTGCAATTATTACGAATTCGACCCCGATTTTAAGGGCTTCGGTCCCCCCGTGGAGATGGGCTTCGCGCTCCGCAATGCGCAAGGCTCGAATGGCCGTCGGGGGATCAGAACGCGGCCCCTCCAGAGGTAGATTCGGGGGAACTTCTGGCGTTTCCGCGGGGTTTTTCCCGGAAGGGCGCAAATGCCCCTTAACGCTATGAGGTCGCCTCTCATGATGCCTCTCGCCAAGCTTCTCCTTGCCGGCCTTGCTCTCGCCTCGACGCCGGCCCAGAGCGCTGTCGCTGGCGCAACTAACGTTTGGATTGATCGCGCGAATGGCGACCTCATCTCGCTCGCTTACGGTCCGGCCGACCCAACGAAAAATCCGCTCTTCATGCTCTCCTGCTTCAACGAAATGCAGGTGGCGGTGCTCGATGTGCACAAGGAAGTGGACGGTGGAAGACCCGGCCAGCCCCTGACCATCGAAGTCGCCTCCGCGCAGAAGCAGGCACCGCTCAAAGGCGAAGTGGCGAAGAACGATGCGACCGGCACCACTTTCGGCGAGGCCTCCGACATCGATATCGCAGTGCTGCTCGACGTTCTGAAGGAGCCGGGACCGCTGACGCTGAAGATGGGCGCCGCGAGCGAGACACTGCCGGATGAGGGCCGCGCCGCGGCCGTCTCGCGCTTCACCGAAGGCTGCAAACTCGGCTGACGAGCGGAGCCCTTAGGCCCGGGCCATAGCCTCTTCGGAGGAATCCTTGCCGAGCGCGGCGAAGACCGCGGCGACGATCCCACCCGCATTCAACGCCGCTTGCTCATACATGCTCTGCGGCTTGTCATGCTCGATGAAACGATCGGGCAAAGTGAGCGTGCGGACTTTCAGTCCGCGGTCGAGAAGGCCCTCGCGGGCGAGGAAATGCAGCACATGCGCGCCGAAGCCGCCGGCGGATCCTTCCTCGACGGTCACCAGCACTTCGTGGTGGCGTGCGAGCTGGCGCACCAGCTCTTCGTCGAGGGGCTTTGCAAATCGCGCATCGGCGACGCTTGCCGATAGGCCGAAGGTCGCGAGCTGGTCGGCGGCGCGGAGGCATTCCTGCAAGCGGGTGCCGAGCGACAGCAAGGCCACCGTCGAGCCCTCGCGCAGGATGCGGCCCTTGCCGAGCGGCAGAACCTCGCCCCGAGCGGGTAGCGCCACTCCCGTCCCTTCTCCGCGCGGATAGCGGAAGGCTGAAGGCCGGTCGTCGATGGCGGCCGCCGTCGCCACCATATGCACGAGTTCGGCTTCATCGCTTGCCGCCATCAGCACGAAATCCGGCAGGCAGGCGAGGTAGGCGAGGTCAAAGGAACCGGCATGGGTCGGACCGTCAGCGCCGACAAGGCCGGCGCGATCGATGGCGAAGCGCACCGGCAGATGCTGGATGGCGACATCGTGCACGACCTGGTCGTAGGCGCGCTGCAGGAAGGTCGAGTAGACCGCCACGAAGGGCTTATAGCCCTCGGTCGCAAGCCCGGCGGCAAAGGTCACCGCATGCTGCTCGGCGATGCCGACATCGAAGCAGCGGTCTGGGAAGGTCTCCGCGAAGCGGTCGAGGCCGGTCCCTGACGGCATCGCCGCGGTGATCGCAACGATCTTCTCATCGGCGCTTGCCTCCGCCATCAAGGCATTGGCAAAGACCTTGGTATAGCTCGGCGCGCCGCCGCTCGAGACTTCCTGCGTCCCGGTGACGACGTTGAAGCGGCCGACGCCGTGAAACTTGTCGGCCGAATTCTCGGCGTGTTCGTAGCCCTTCCCCTTCTGCGTGACGACATGCACGAGGATCGGGCCGTTCTCAGTGTCGCGGACATTGCGCAGCACCGGCAGCAAATGATCGAAATTGTGCCCGTCGACCGGGCCGACATAATAGAAGCCCATCTCCTCGAAGAGGGTGCCGCCGGTCCAAAAGCCGCGGGTATATTCCTCGGCCCGGGCGGCGCGGCGCTCCCAGCTCTTCGGCAGGCGCTTCGCCAACTGCTTCGCCCAATTGCGCAGCTGCCGGTAAGTCTCGCCGGAGATCAGGCGGGCGAGATAGGCGCTCATGGCGCCGACCGGCGGCGCGATCGACATGTCGTTGTCGTTGAGGACGACGATCAGGCGCGAATCCATGGCGCCGGCATTGTTCATGGCCTCGTAAGCCATCCCCGCGCTCATGGCGCCGTCGCCGATCACGCAAACGACGTTTCGCTTCTCGCCGGCGAGGTCGCGGGCGACGGCCATGCCGAGACCGGCGGAGATCGAGGTCGAGGAGTGGCCGGCACCGAATGTGTCATATTCGCTTTCGGACCGCTTGCAGAAGCCGGAGAGCCCGCTTCCTTGCCGCAAAGTGAGGATGCGGTCGCGGCGTCCGGTCAGGATCTTGTGCGGATAGCTTTGATGGCCGACATCCCAGACCAGCCGGTCATGCGGGGTGTCGAAGACTTTGTGCAAAGCGAGGGTGAGCTCGACGACGCCGAGGCCGGCGCCGAGATGGCCACCGGTGACGGAGACGGCGTCGATCGTCTCCTGACGGAGTTCGGCCGCGAGCTGCGGGAGGTCAGTATCCTCGATCGCGCGTAAATCGCGAGGCTCGCGCACGCGGTCGAGCAAGGGCGTTCTGCTATCGGAGATCATTCAGTCCCTGAACGAATTGCAAGAAGCTGTTGGCGTTATTGTGGCGGCCTTTTCGGCCCGGGCGCTAGAGTGCGCCAGCCTATCAGCAGGTCGTTCATCTGTCATGGGCGCTCCCATGGGCCCATCGATGGTGCAAGTGGAGTGCTCAGTCGCCGACGTCAAGGGGCTCGGTGCCGACCGGCTGGCCGCCGGAATTCAGCGAGATTTTCTCGACCTTCGCCTCGGCTTTGCGCAAAAGCGCATCGCAATGCGCCTTCAAGGCCTCGCCGCGCTCATAAATGAGGATCGAGGCCTCGAGCTCGACATTGCCCTTTTCCAACCGCTCGACGATGGCTTCGAGCTCCTTCAGCGCCTGCTCGAAGCTCATCGACCTGATGTCGGAGTGATCTGCCGTCTCCGTCATATTGGAGGCTTAGACCCCTGAGGCGGCGCGGTTCAAGAGGAGGCCTGCATCAGAACTTGCACATGCGCGGCCACCGAGCTCGAAAGCGCCTCTAAATCGTAGCCGCCTTCCAGGCTGGAAACGAGCTTGCCGCCGGTGTGTTTCTCCGCCGCTTCCACCAGCTTCTCGGTGATCCAGGCGAAATCTTTCTCGTCGAGCTGGATTTGGGCGAGCGGATCGTCGCGATGCGCGTCGAAACCGGCCGAGATGAGAATGAAATCCGGCCGGAAGGCGTCGAGCGCCGGAAGAATGCGGGAAATATAGGCCTCTCTGAAGCGGTCGCTTCCGTCCATTGGGTGCAGCGGCGCGTTGACGATATTGCCCAGGCCGGTCTCGGAGGCGGCGCCAGTGCCCGGAAAGAGCGGCATTTGATGCGTCGAGGCATAGAACAGGTTCTTGTCCGACCAAAACGCCTCCTGTGTGCCATTGCCATGATGCACGTCGAAATCGACCACGGCGATGCGTTCGGCCCCGTGGCGGTCGCGCGCATGCAGGGCGGCGACGGCGATATTGTTGAAGAGGCAAAAGCCCATGGCGCGATCGGGCTCGGCGTGGTGGCCGGGCGGCCGCACCGCGCAGAATGCGTTCTTCACCCTTCCGCTCATCACCTCGTCAACGGCGTGCACGGCGCCGCCGGCGGCGCGCAACGCCGCGTCCATGCTGCCCGGAGACATGGCGGTATCGGCATCGATCCAGGCATTGCCTTTCACCGGAATCGCGCGGCGGATCGTTTGCAAATAAGGGGCAGGGTGCAGGCGCTCGATCGGCGCGAAATCGGCAATCGGCGCCTCCCGCCGCTGTAAGGCTGTGAACCTCTCATGGGCGAGCGCTTTCTCGATGGCGCGCAAACGTTCGGCCCGCTCTGGGTGATAGTCGCCGGTATCGTGCTTTAGGCAGTCCGGGTGGGTGAGGAGGAGCGTCGGCATGGGGCGTCATGGTGGGCCGAGGCTTCGCGCGGGTCAACGGCCCACGGGCTCTCAATTCGGAGGTGTCTCGTCGATCATGCGCGCTACGACCTCACGCAACCGGGGCAGATGGACAACGACAATTTCCCAAAGGCGGCGGTCGTCTAACGACTGATATTCGTGGCGAAGAATATTTCCGAGCCCAATGATTGCGGTCCAGGGTGTTTCTGGGTGGCGTGCGAGCAGCTCGGGTGGCAGGGCCTTTGCTGCTTCTAAAACGATCTGCAAGGCACGCTCCGTAGCGCGTCGGAGAGCGTAACTCTTCCGATAGTCCTCAAAACTCGCACCGCGCAAAGCCTCGGCCAAGGAGTCAATTTCATCTCTGATGTGAATGAGCCGAAGTCTTGGGCTCTTAGTCGGCGCCATCAGAAGACGCGGATAGCTTCTTTTTCGATGTGCGTCCGAATGTGGGGCAGCAAACCTTCGCGTGTCGAATAACCCACCTCGACGCCCTTCCCGAGCGCGTCTTGGATCGTCGCATAGGCGTCCATATACTGTAGAAAGCCAAAAACTTCCTCGGATTCAGGTTCGACGAAGACGTCCACGTCGGAGCCGACCCGCGAGTTGTCTCGCGCGGTCGAGCCAAACATATAAAGGGCGCCAACTCCCTTCGCGCGGAGAGAGGCTTCAGCCCTCTTCAGCCTAGCGATAGCCTCATCGCGGCGCATAGTTTCGACTCCAACCAAAACGGTCTAGACACTTCTTAAACCCGAAAATGGGTCCGCCCAAGGTCTTTGCAATGCCCATTTTCCCCGCCAGCGTAGAGACCATCCACCGTGCCGCCGAGGCATTGGCGGGGGGCGGAATCGTCGCCATTCCAACCGAGACGGTGTATGGGCTCGGCGCCAACGCGCTCGACGCTGCTGCGGTCGCTAAGATCTTCGCGGCAAAGGAGCGGCCCCGCTTCAATCCGCTGATTGTGCATGTGCCTGGGATCGAGGAGGCGGAAGCCTATGCTGAGGTCTCCGATCTGGCGCGAAAGCTGATGGCTGCCTTCTGGCCGGGGCCGCTGACCCTCGTTCTGCCGCGCCGCCACGATTGCGCGATCGCCGACCTCGTCAGCGCCGGCCTCGACACGATCGCGCTCCGCTCTCCGAGCCATAAGGTGGCGCGGTCGCTCCTCGAAGCGGCAAAGGTGCCGATTGCGGCCCCAAGCGCCAACCGGTCGGGGCGCATCTCGCCAACGAGCGCCGCCGATGTCGAGGCGGAGTTCGGCGCGGAAATCATGATCCTCGATGGGGGACCTTCGATGCTCGGTCTGGAATCGACCGTGCTCGGCTTCGAGAATGACACGTTGCTGTTGCTCCGCGCCGGCGCCCTTGCGCGCGAAACGATCGAGGCGCATCTCGGGCGGTCCTTGCTTAGGCCCGCTGCCGATGAGGTGGCCGGGTCACCCGGAAGGCTCGCCGCTCATTATGCTCCGAGCACGCCTCTCCGTCTCATGGCAACCTGGCCGGAAGCGGACGAAGCCTTCCTCGCCTTTGGCCCGGACGCACCCGCCTTCGCGGGCCCGGTCATCAATCTCAGCCCGCATGGGGACCTCGGCGAGGCGGCAGCGAAGTTCTTCGCCTCATTGCGAAAGCTCGATGCCGCCGGAGCAAGGGCCATCGCCGTCATGCCGATCCCTGATCATGGCCTTGGCGAAGCGATGAACGATCGCTTGCGGCGTGCCGCTGCCGCGAGCAGCATCGAGTATCGATCGAAAGCTACCGCGCCGGCAGCGCGCGTGCTGACCAGATGACAAGCGAAGGCGCTCCTGATCATCCGGCGGTCCTCGATGCCTTCGCGCGCATCGTCGGCGAAGAGCATGCCATCCGCGATCCGGAGATGATGGCGCCTTACCTCGTGGAATGGCGTGACCGCTATTTCGGCAAGGCTGCGCTCGTGCTGCGTCCCGGATCGACCGAGGAGGTGTCGGCCATCCTCAAGCTTGCCACCGAGACTGAGACGGCGATCGTGCCGCAGGGTGGCAACACCGGTCTCGTCGGCGGACAGATTCCGCTCGGCAGCGGCAATGAAATTGTGGTGAGCCTTGGCCGCCTCAATCGCGTGCGCGACATCGACCTTGCCGGGAACACGATGATCGTTGAGGCGGGGGTCGTGCTCGCCAATGCGCGGGGCGTGGCGGAGAGCTCGGGACGGCTTTTTCCTTTGAGCCTTGCCTCTGAGGGCAGCTGCCAGATCGGCGGTGTCCTCGCGACCAATGCCGGCGGCCTTTCGGTGCTGACCTATGGCTCCGCGCGCGAGCTCGCGCTCGGCCTCGAAGTGGTCCTCGCCGATGGCAGCGTTTGGAACGGCCTGAAGCGCCTGCGCAAGGACAATAGCGGCTACGATCTGAAGGATCTCTTCATCGGCTCGGAAGGGACCCTCGGCATCATCACCGCCGCCGTCTTGCGCCTTTATCCGCGGCCTGCCGGGACAGCGACGGCCTTCGCCGGCGCAGGCTCGGTCGAGGATGCGGTCGGCTTCTTCAGCCGCGTTCTTGCGCGCGCGGGGCCATCGGTCTTCGCGTTCGAGCTGATGTCGCGTCGGGCGCTTGAATTCGTCCTTCGCCATGGAAACGGCACGCGCGATCCGCTCACCTCCGAGCACCCTTGGTACCTGCTCTTCGAGCTTTCTAGCCTCGTGGATAGCGAGGAGGCGGCGCGCCTTGCCGAGATCTTACTGGCCGAGGGTCTTGCCGCAGGAGAGATCGCCGACGCCGCCCTTGCTGCCTCGCTCATGCAGCGTCAGGAGCTTTGGCGCTTGCGGGAACAGATGAGCGAAGTGCAGAAGCACGAAGGCGGCAGCATCAAGCATGACGTCGCCGTTCCGGTTGCCAGCATCCCCGAATTCATCGCCCGCGCCGATCAACTCGTCGAGCTGATGATCCCGGGCGCCCGGCCGGTGCCCTTCGGGCATCTTGGAGACGGCAACATCCACTACAATGTGAGCCAGCCCGCCGGCATGGATCGCGAGATCTTCCTCGCCAATTGGGAGGCGCTGAATGCCGCCGTGCACGAAATCGTGCTCGATCTCGGCGGGTCGATCAGCGCCGAGCATGGCATCGGGCGGTTGAAGCGCGATCTCCTTCAGCACGCCAAGCAGCCGCTCGAAATCGACATGATGCGGAGGATCAAGAAGGCGCTTGACCCGAACGGCATCCTCAATCCCGGCAAGGTCATCTAGGGCCATTCCCGTATCCGGGCCGCGCCACGCCTAGCTTTCGCCGCCAAGTCACGGTATTTGAAACGCATGAAGGTTGTAGCCCCTCGGCTGCTCACGTTAGCGCTCGGCCTCGGCCTCTATGTCGGAGGCGCGGTGGCCTGGTCGCCTCCCGCGGCAGCGCAGTTCTTCTGGTCCCCTTTCTTCGGCGGCGGTCAGCCGGCCCAGCGGCCGAAGGCGCGGCCAAAACCGAGGGCGCCTCGGGACGAACTCCCTCCCATCGTGCCGAAACAGAGCACGGCGCCGCCTCCTCCGGACGATAGGCCTTACGATAACAAATTGCTGCGGCTCGCCGAGATTTTGGGCGCCGTCCACTACCTCCGCGAGCTCTGCGGCGCCCAGGAAGGGCAGCTTTGGCGCAATCAGATGAAAGAGCTGTTGCGTTATGAGGGGTCGACCGCCGTCCGCCGCGCCAAGCTCGTGAACAGCTTCAATGACGGCTATCGCGGCTATCGCCGCACCTACCGCAGCTGCACCTCGTCGGCGACGCTCGCCGTGACACGGTTCCTTGCAGAGGCCTCGCAGATCACCGACGGGCTGGCGAAGCCGACCTATGCCTCGGCCCCGGCGGCAGAGGACCCGCAGCAGGGCGAGGCGGCCGCCTCGCTGGAGGGTGCCGAGGGAGAAAAGCCGGCGGAGAATAAACCGCCGGAGAATAAACCGGCCGACGGCAAGCCGAATGACAGCAAGACCGAGGCAAATGCAGCTCCGGAGGCAAAACC
Organism: uncultured Alphaproteobacteria bacterium; assembly: GCA_963786425.1. Lineage (GTDB taxonomy): Bacteria > Pseudomonadota > Alphaproteobacteria > Rhizobiales > Methyloligellaceae > Methyloceanibacter. Next base: position 489,313 of record CAWAZB010000005.1, read on the forward strand.
GGCCGAAGCGGGCGCCGGAGAGCAAGCTGCTGCTCCAAAGCCTGAGGCAAAGCCGGCAGAAGGGCAGGCGGCAGCAGCTTCAGCGGAGCCGGCCGCAGGCGAGACGCCGGAAGCGGCGGAGCCTCCAGTGAAGCCGCGGCGGAAGAGACGGGCAAAACGGGCACCCCCGCCCTCTACGGGCTGGTTCCCGATGATCAACCGTTAAATTCGTTGACAGTGCTGGTTCGACGCGAGGCGCTCATGGTTCCGAAGCGCTCAATCTCGTCTGACGAAAACTGTCTGTTCCCTCAGCCCCAGCGCGCCGCGCCAATTTTGTGTCTGTAGCGCGTAGGTAAACTCGGGAAAAAACCGGTAACTGCCGCCAGCAGCAGAGCGGATCGCGTCTGTTGTAGCAAAGCGTGTATCAACGACGATTACTTTCGGGCGCCCGCCCCGCTCAAGCAATCGCGGTACGTCCAGGCCAATCACTTTTCGTCTGCGGCTGGGCTCCGGTAGGCCTCCCGGTTGCGCGTATTTCCATGAAGGACCGTCAACAAACACGAATTCGGCATCAGGAATATCGCTCTCAAAGTGAGCTCTCCCGTCCTCATATGCGACGCACTTTGATACGACAAACTTCACCGGCCCATATGTCCGTGCTTGCTCGATCCATTGCGCCTGATACTCCGCACTTTGATCGAAACTCACAAAATCGGCTCCCGCTCGTCCTGCGTAGGACGCGAACCAAGCCGTGCTATCGCCAGAGCCCAGCTCGACGATGCTCTTGGGTCGGTACTGTCTAAGAAGCGTTATGATGAACGCGCCTTGGGTTGGAATTCGAGGGACAGGAAGACGGGGGTCGAAAGAGCGAATTTTGGTACGGGCATGCCAACTTCGCCAAGCTCGACTTTTCTCCCACGTCCATCGGGGGATCGCCTGCAATGCTGATCCGGGGTTCATTTTTTTCCTCTCTGAGCGGCGATATGGCCAGAGGGAGGAAGTGAGGGTCGATACTAGGTTCTTAGTATTGACCCGATTTGCCCTAGTTTGGAGGGGCTTTTGACGGTCGCGCCAGGCTTTTCTCCGGAACCCGGCAGGCGCCGTGGTTAACCGTTAGTTCACCTTATTGGCAGGTAAGCGCGTCCTCCATGTAAAGGTCCCGGAAACAGGGCACTTCTTGCGGAGGGCAAGCCGATCGAGCGCAACATCCAAAGCGAAGCCGCGCTCCGCTACATCCTCGATGCCTGGGAGGAAGCGCTGGATGACGGCATTTCGCCGGAGACGCTCGCCAATGCGGCGCTCTTCGCGGCGCTTGCCGATCTCGTCTCGACCTATGGCGAGGATGCCGTGGCGAAAATGGCCGGCGGCTTGTCGCAGCGCATCAGCCATGGCGAGTTCACGCTGACGCGCTCGGCGCAGATTCTCAGCTGAAGCGGAGCCACAACTCGCGCAGCACCAACGCGGCTCCGAAGCTGAGAAGGATGGTGCCGGCCACGCGGTTGATCAGCTTCAGCCGATTCTCGGTGAGGCGGTGCCGGATGGTGGCGATCAGCTCGCAAAGGCCGAGCCACCAGAGGAAGCTTCCGCCCATGATGGAGGCGACGAGGATGAGCGCCTCAAGATAGGTATCGAGCCCGCCGATCAGAGAGCCCAAGCCCGCCGACGAGCGCAATCATGCCGAGGATGGCGCCCGGATTGCTGATGGTCAGGAAAAAGGTTTGCGGGATGATGCCCCAATGGTCCCAGAGGTGAGATTTCTGCCCGGGCTGGACGATGAGCATCGGCCGCGCAAACAGAAGGCCGATGCCGAAGATGATCAGCAAGGCGCCGCCGAAGAGTTGGATGGCCCCTGAATGGGATATCATCAACTCTGAAATGGCGGTGACGCTGAAGGCGGCGATTGCCGCGAGCAACCCGTCGCCGAGAACCGCTCCAAGACCCGCGGCGATGCCGCCCCAGAAACCGTTGGTGACCGCGCGCTGGATGCAGAGCACGTTGACCGGTCCGATCGGTGCGGCTACCAGCAGCCCTATGCCAAGCCCCGCAAGCATCAAATGGATGCCGGAGATGACGATGTCCGTTCCGGGAGGCAAGTAGCGCTATCTCTGCGGCTGGTCACCGGCGCGATGCGACGGTGGGTGGACGCCAAAGGGAGGAGTCATGAACCGTCGCACTAAGTTGATGGCCGTGTTCGCGGCATTGGTAGCGGCCACGTTACTCATTGTCTACGCCCTGGGCAGACATGACGCCTTGCCGGATCCGGCAATCGCGGCGCCGGCCGGCTCGCCGGCTTCATCCTCGGAAAGCAAAAGCCTGGAAGCGGCGCCAAGCGAGCCCGCGCCGCTCGAGCCTCTCGATCGGCAAAGTGAGGCCGGAAGGGGAGAGACCGATCTGGACCGCTTGCCGGAGGAAACGCAAGACACGCTTCGCGACATCGTCGTCGCCGCCCAGGCCGGAGACCTCGAAGAGATGCGCGCGGTGCTGGAGCAGAACGAGCTTCGCCCGATGCTGAGCAAGGAAAAGGTCGGCGATCCGATCGATTATTGGAAGAAGAATTCCGTGGATGGCGAGGGGAGGGACATCCTCGCCGCGATCCTGAACGTCTTCAGCTCGAGCTATGCGAAGAAGGGCGAAGACGGGCAGGTGACTTTCGTCTGGCCCTATCTTGCGGAACTCGACCTTTCCAAGCTCACCCCGGCGCAGGAGGTCGAGCTTTACCGCATCGTGCCTCCGAGCGAGGCGGAAGCCATGAAGAGAAGCGGCAAATACACCTATTACCGGGCTGGCATCGGGGCCGACGGCGTCTGGCACTATTTCATGAAATAGCCGTGAGCGCGCTCAGCGGCGCTCCGACACCGGCGGATAGGTGTTCGCGAAGCGGACCGGCCGCCCTCGCGCCTCGCCGAGCTCGCCCTCCCACATGGCGATATGCCCGCGCACGATGGTGCCGATTGGCCATCCCTGCACGCGCATGCCGGCGAAGGGCGTCCAGCCGACCTTGCTGCCGATCCAATCATCCTCGATCAGCCGCTCAGCGCCGAGATCGACGATGGTGAGATCGGCGTCATAGCCGACGGCGATGCGCCCCTTGCCGCCAATCGAGAAGAGGCGTTGCGCGCCGGCGCTCGTCAGATCCACGAGGCGCGCAAGGCTGAGCCGCCCCTTGGCGACGTGATCGAGCATCACCGGCAGAAGCGTCTGCACGCCAGGCATGCCGGACGGAGAGGCGGGATAGCTTTGCGACTTCTCTTCGAGCGTGTGCGGCGCGTGATCCGAGCCGAGCACGTCGACGACGCCCTGTTCGAGACCCCACCATAGAACCTCTTGATGCGAGGCGTCGCGAATGGGCGGATTCATCTGCGCCCTCGATCCGAGCCTCCGATAGGCCTCCGGCGCGGCGAGCGTCAGATGTTGCGGCGTGACCTCGACGCTGGCGAGATGCTTATGACGCGCAAGCAGCCTCATCTCATCGCCGGTCGAGACGTGCAGGACATGCACCCGCTTGCCGGTCGCCGATGCGATCCTCAACAGCTTGGTCGTGGCAATGAGGGCAGCTTCCGGATCGCGCCACTCGGGATGGCTTTCAGGCTCGCCCTCGCGGCGCAGCGAAGCACGCGCCCGAAGCCTCGGCTCATCCTCGGCGTGAAAGGAGGCGCGCCGGTTGATGACAGATAGGACACGCGTAAGAACCGCTTCATCGTCGACCAGCAGATCGCCCGTGGACGAGCCCATGAATACTTTCACGCCCGCCGCTCCGGGAAGGCGTTCGAGTATGGGAAGCTCCTCGACATTCTCGTTGGTCGCGCCGACGAAGAAGGCGAAGTCGCAATGCATGCGCCCCGTGGCCCGCGCCACTTTGTCGGCCAGCGCCTCGGCGGTGACGGTTGCTGGGCGTGTATTCGGCATCTCGAACACGGCTGTGACGCCGCCGAGGACTGCCGATACACTGCCGGATTGGAGATCTTCCTTATGGTCGAGCCCTGGCTCGCGGAAATGGACCTGCGTGTCGATCACGCCGGGCAGGATATGCAGACCCTTGGCGTCGAGCGTTTTTTCGGCCTTCGCGGAGCTGAGGCTGCCGATGGCGGCGATGCGCCCGGCGGCAATGGCGATATCCGCCATTCCTTCCCCCGCCGGAGTGACGAGGGTTGCGCCTTTGATGAGGAGGTCGATCTTGTCGGCCATTCGGCTTTCGTCTGGCGCTTGCAGGCTCACGCCCGCTTAAATAAGTCTTGATCGCCTTGCAAGCGGAACGCCAGATCATGAACGAGTGCCGCGCGGCCGAGCTCCCCGACAGAGGCGCCGTCCGCGTACGCGGCGAGGAGGCTCGCGCCTTCCTTCAGGGCCTCATCACCAACAATATGGATGGGGTCGGCGAGAGGTAGAGCCATTCATGCCGGCCTCCTTTCGCCGCAGGGCAAAATTCTGTTCGATTTTTTCGTGGTCCCCGAGGAGGGAGGGTTCGTCCTCGAATGCCGCAAGGACGCCGCCGCGGCGCTGCGGCAAAGGCTGGTGTTCTATCGCCTCAGGGCAAAGATCGAGATCGAGGACGTGCCGCTGAAGGTTGCGGCGGTTTGGGGCGGCGGCGAGCGCGGCGCCCTCGCAGGCTTCCGTTCCTATGCCGATCCGAGGCGTCCGGATCTCGGTCATCGCGTGCTGACGCCGGAAGATGCCGATCTCGCCGCTCTTCCTTGTGCGCCAGGAAATGAAGCGGAGTATCACGCCTTCCGCATCGGGCTTGGCGTCCCGGAGGGGGGTCGCGATTACGCCTTCGGCGACACCTTTCCGCATGAGGCCCTGTTCGACCAATTGCATGGCGTCGATTTCAGAAAGGGCTGCTTCGTGGGCCAGGAGGTCGTGTCGCGGATGGAGCATCGTGGCACGGCGCGAAAGCGCATCGTCGGGATCGAAGCCGACACCGGCATTCCCCCTACAGGAACGCCGATTGCCGCCGGCGGTACCGAGATTGGCATGGTCGGCTCAACGAGCGGCATGCGGGGGCTTGCCCTGATACGGCTCGACCGAGCGGAAGAAGCAAAAGCCAAAGGCCTACCGCTGCTCGCCGGCGATACACCCATATCGCTGCGAATCCCGGAATGGGCGCGCTTCGCGAATTCGGCGGTCGCGCAATGAGCGCCGCCGAATTGAAGCGATGTCCCTGGCCGGGCACCGATCCGCTCTATGTCGCCTATCACGACGAGGAGTGGGGCGTTCCCGAGACCGATGACCGGGCCCTTTACGAAAAGCTTGTTCTGGACGGCTTCCAGGCCGGCCTTTCTTGGATCACTATTCTTCGGAAGCGCGAGGCGTTTCGGGCTGCTTTCGATGGCTTCGCGCCCGAAAAGATCGCCCGCTACGACAAAAGAAAAATCGCCTCGCTAATGAACAACGCCGGCATCGTCCGCAACCGCTTGAAGATCGACGGGGCGGTCCTCTCGGCCCGCGCTTGGCTCGAGATCATGGAAGGCGACGGATTTGCCGCGTTTCTATGGGATTTCGTCGACGGAAATCCCATTCCGAACCGTCACAAGACGATTGCCGAGGTCCCCGCGGAGACGGAAATCTCCCGAAAAATATCCAAGGAACTCAAGGCCCGGGGCTTCAAATTCTGCGGTCCCACTATCATCTATGCCTTTATGCAAGCGGTGGGGATGGCAAACGACCATTTGGTCGCCTGCCATAGGCATGCGAAATGCGTGAGACTAGCGAAAGAAGCTCAGCCTTTTCCGCGGGGGTCCATGCTCCGGGGGTAGGTGCGCTCCTCCTGGATGCGGCCGTTCCGCAACCTGATCCGCACCGAGCCCATCCCGCCGACGGCTTTCTCGAGAACGCCGCCCTTCGTGGCCGCGGCCTTGGTGGCGAATTTCTTGATGACCTGCCCTCCGGGACCTTCCTTCTTCAATTCCCATTTGCCGGTGTCATCATTGTGCGACAGCGAGAATCTCGGCAGCTTTGCCATGCGGAACCCCCCATTGACAGGTATTGCCCAGCGAGGATGAAACCATGAATGACACGGGATGCACAACCCTTCCATGTGTTCCTGCTTTACCTCGTCTGCGCGGCAGGACGCGCTAAGAGGACATGTTCTTGGCTGACGGCATAAGACCAGGCCTAGCGATGCAGAGTGTCGCTGCGGACGCGCCACGCGCGTGGCAACGCATGCTGAGTGGCCGCCGTCTCGACCTGCTCAACCCTTCGCCGCTGGACATCGAAGTTGAAGACGTCGCGCATGGCCTCGCGCGCGTCGCCCGCTGGAACGGCCAGACCATCGGCGATCACGCTTTTTCCGTCGCCGAGCATTGTCTCATCGTTGAGGCTGTCGCGAGCGCGCTCAATACGTCGCTAGACAAGCGCTTTCGCCTCGCGGCTCTCATCCACGACGCTCCCGAATATGTGATCGGAGACCTCATCAGCCCATTCAAGGCGGCGCTGTCTCTCGACTATAAAGCCTTCGAGGAAAGACTGCTGGCGGCCATCCATATCCGGTTTGGGCTCCCGGCCGAACTTCCTGTCGAGGTCATGAAATTGATCAAACGCGCCGATAGAATCGCCGCCTATTACGAGGCGACCGCGCTTGCCGGCTTCACCCAAGAGGAGGCGCGGCGCTTCTTCGGGCAGCCGCGTGGCCTGAAGCCGGCATTGGTGTCGAAGCTTACGCGTCTTGTTCCCTCTCCCGCGGCGGCGGGGGAAGCGAAGTTCCTCAAACGCTTTCATGAGTTGGTCTGATGATATTGCGCCTAAGGCAAAAACGGCAATGGGACAGCGACGCCGAAGAGACGCGGCCCGAGGAAGACGTTCTGCCCGCGCCCTCGCGGTCGACCGACATGATCTATGTTTCGCCGCTCAGCCGGGTTGAGTCGAGCGTCGCCAAATTCGGCGTCGGCCATCTCGTGACACTTATCAACGGCGAGACCCTAATTCCGACGCCGGCCAATATCCTGCCCAATCGGCACTTAAAGCTCGCGATGAACGATATTTGCGACCCGGAAGACGGGCTTGTCGTCCCTTGCGAGGATCACGTCTCCGAGCTCGTCCAATTCGCGCGTTCCTGGGACCGAAAGGCGCCGCTCCTCATTCATTGCTGGGCGGGCATCAGCCGCTCCACCGCGGCGGCGTTCATTTCGCTTTGCGCGCTGAATGAGGAGGGAAGCGAGTTCGAGCTTGCCCGCGTCTTGCGCGACGCCTCTCCCACCGCCTACCCGAACCGGCGCCTCGTCGCTCTTGCCGATGCCGCGCTCGGCCGCTCGGGACGGATGATTGCCGCGGTCGAGAGCATCGGGCGCGGACAATTCGCCGAGGAGGGGCGCGTCTTCGCCCTGCCTGCGACGCCTCTCTGACCGATATGGGCGAGGCCGGCAGCGCGGGCTCGCCGAGGGCCGACACCCAGATCGAACTTGGACTGAATGCGGCGATCGTCACGGTGCAAGACCGGCAGCCGCAAATTCTCGTGGTCAGCCCTAAATCGCGCGCGCCGGGCAGTTGGGACACGCTTCCCTTCGGCCCGTTCGCTCCGCGTGCGCAGCGTACGCTGGAGATCGGCCTCAGAACCTGGGTGAAAAAGCAGACCGGGCTCGATCTCGGCTATGTGGAGCAGCTTTACACGTTCGGCGATCGTGGCCGGCACGCAGAGCCTACCGATCCGGCTTCGCATATCCTCTCCATCGGCTACCTCGCGCTTACCCGCACGCAAGGAGAGGATCTCGCCGGATCGCATTGGTCTCCTTGGTACGGCTATTTCCCATGGGAGGATTGGCGACAGGGGAAGCCCGAAATCCTAACGCGAGAGATTGAGCCGCGGCTCAAGCGATGGGCAGAAACGCCTCCGCTCCCGGATGAGCCCGCCCGCCCGTTGCGCCGGACCGAGCGGTTGAAGGTCTCTTTCGGCCTCGGCGCCGGATTTGACGAGGAGAGGGTGCTTGAGCGTTACGAGCTGCTCTATGAGGCCGGCCTCTTGCCGGAAGCGAAGCGCGACGGCCGCGCCGCCGCCACTCAATGGCAAGATCTGCCCGAGCTCGGACGGCCGATGGCCTTCGATCACCGCCGCATCCTTGCGACTGCCATGGGCAAATTCCGCGGGAAGCTGAAATACCGGCCGGTGGTCTTCGAGCTGCTGCCGCCGGAATTCACCCTGCTCGAGCTGCAGCAGACGGTCGAGGCGATTTCCGGAACGCTGCTGCACAAACAGAATTTCCGCCGGTTGGTGGAGCAGGGGGGCTTGGTGGAGGCGACCGGAAATGTGTCGACCTCGACCGGAGGCCGTCCTGCCCGGCTCTATCGATTCCGGCGTGAGGTGGTTCTAGAGCGGCCGGCGCCGGGTCTCCGCGTCAAAGCCGGCCGCGCTTAGTGCTGCTTGCACTTCGCCGGGCAGCAGCACGGCGGGCATCGAAGCGCCGTCACGGCCTTGTATCTTTTTCGTCTTGGGATGCGTGCTGGAGCGATTGATGTTTGCCGTCCCGGCGAGATTTAGGCCAACCAGGAAGCAGGCGCCGCTCGCCAGCACCGCAAGCATGGCGACGATGCGGAGGATGTAGCGAAGGCGCAAGAACTCCGGCACTTCGATATGCAGGATGCGGTTGTAATAAGCGATGAAGGCGCTCAGCAATGCGGCAACCGCGCCGCTTCCGAAAAACAGCATCGCCGAAACGAGCTTTGAATTCTCGTTGTCGCTCACACCGAAGGCAAAAGCTGAAAGCAGCACCAGCGCCGCCAACCCATTGAGGATTACGACGCAAAGGAGAGCAGGCCCGGCAAATTTGTCAGGTTGAGCATCCACATGCTGGGCTTTCGGTCGCGGCGCTGCCTGTGGACGGGAACTCGTTGCCGGCGTTATCATTACGTCCTCGTCGGCTCTTTAGCCGAATGATTAGCTCCGCTATCGCCCACTTTACGGCCGCGGGGCTTTCTGATTCGATATTCTCTCGTCAAACCCCTCCGGACTAAAGGCCAAATGCTTAATCAACAACAGAATCGCTTGTGTATCCGTGTTCTCGCTTTTCTGCTGCTTTGGTCATCGTCCGGACCCGTATCCGCGGAAAACCGCCTGGTTGAAACCAAGGCTGGGCCCATCAAAGTCGAGACTTTCGCGAAGGGGCTCGACTATCCCTGGAGCCTCGCCTTCCTTCCTGACGGGCGCATGCTCGTTTCGGAGCGGACGGGAAACCTGCGTATCGTCTCGGCGGACGGCGAGGTTTCGGAGCCCGTCGCGGGCGTGCCGAAGGTCGCCGCCGGCGGCCAAGGCGGCCTGCTCGGCATCGCTCTTGACCCGCAATTCGCCTCGAACGGCATCGTTTACCTCGCTTTCGCGGAGCCGGGTGCCGATGGCTCCTCGACCGCCGTTGCCAGGGGCAAACTCACCGATGCCGGACTTGAGAACGTCAAGGTCATCTTCCGGCAGGTTCCGAAGGTTGGCAACACGCTCCATCTCGGTTCCCGCCTCCGCTTCAGTCCGGACGGGAAATTGTTCATCACCACCGGCGAGCGCTTTCTGTTCGATCCGGCGCAAGACCTCTCCAATCACCTCGGCAAGGTGTTGCGGATCAATCCCGACGGCTCGGTGCCGGAGGACAATCCGTTCCTCGCGCAGAAGGATGCGCAGCCCGAGATCTGGTCATATGGGCATCGGCATGTGCAAGGCGCCGCCATTCATCCCGAAACCGGCAAACTCTGGACGGTCGAGTTTGGCCCGAGGGGAGGCGATGAGCTCAACATTCCGAAAGCCGGCGCCAATCATGGCTGGCCGATCGTCAGCTGGGGCGATCATTACGATGGGCGCGACATCGCCGATCCGCCGACGCATCCGGAGTTCGCCGATGCGATCTACCACTGGACACCGGTGATCTCGCCTTCGGGAATGACCTTCTACACTGGAGATGCGTTTCCGGATTGGAAGGGCGACCTCCTCATTGGCGGGCTCTCATCGATGGCCATCGTGAAGCTCGCCCTTGATGGGGAAAAGGTCACGGGCGAAGAGCGCATCGCTATGGGTGCGCGCATCCGGGATGTGGCACAAGGCCCGGACGGCGCCATTTATGTGCTGACGGATTCCGGGAATGGCGAAATCCTGCGCCTCTCGCCCGAAAAATCGCCCCAATGACGCGTAAATGCTAGGCTTTCGCGGATCCTATTGAGGGCGCGTTACGACACTGAGCCCGAAACATAAACCGCTGGTCGCGCTGACCGGAGCCACGGGATTCATCGGCCAGCATCTCTTGCACGAATTGCCGCGGCGCGGCTTTCGCTTGCGGGTGCTGTTGCGGCGGCCGGCGACGTTGCCTGTTCCCTGCGCCAGCGTGCTGATCGGCGATCTCGCCAAGCCTTACAATATGGCGGAGGCGCTGTCTGGCGTCGACGCTGTCATCCATTCGGCCGGCATCGCCCATGCCATGTCCGGATTGCCGGAGGATGATTATCGCCTCCTCAATACCGAGGCGACGATCCAATTGGCGCGGGCGGCAGAACGGGCGAAGGTGAAGCGCTTCATATTCCTGTCCTCGATCCGCGCGCAATGCGGCGCGACGGCCGAGCGTGTCGTCACGGAAGCGCAATCGCCGGAGCCGAGCGATCCTTATGGCCGTTCGAAACTCGCGGCCGAGCAGGGACTGGCCGCGACAAATCTCGATTGGGTCGCGCTTCGGCTGGTGCTCGCTTATGGCCGCGGCGTGAAGGGCAACATGGCGCGCTTGCTCGATCTCGCTCGCGCGCCCTATCCGCTCCCGCTCGCCGGCCTGAAAGCAAAGCGGTCGCTGCTTTCGCTCGACAATCTGATGGAAGCGGTGGTGCGGGTGCTTAAATCGCCGGCGCAACTCAGACGGCCGTTCATTGTCGCCGACCCTGAGCCGCTGACGGTCGCTGAGATGATCGCGGCGATGCGGCGGGGCCTTGGCCGCCGTCCCGGCCTCTTCCCGGTGCCGGCGCCGCTCCTGAAAAGCGCCTTGCACACGATGGGGCATGCGGAAGCCTATCGTATTCTGTCCGGCCCGCAGGTGGCCGACAGTTCCGCGCTCAGGCAACTTGATTGGGCGCCCGTCACCGATAGTTCCGCGGCGCTCGCGGCCTTGATCCAAGCCGAGACCGACGCATCGCTCCGTCCGAGCGAAACTCCAAGAGCGGCGTAAGGAGCCGCCCTATTCCGGGCTGGATTGGGGGCTAGAGCGCGCCCACTTTTCCGGCTAACCCTCAGCCTGCCGCCGGCACCCATTCCCACCGCATGAAGGGCTGCGCATTGCAAGACGCTGTCGAACATCCCGCCGCGGACACGATCATCTCGATTAAGGGTCTTTCCAAGGTCTATGCCACTGGCTTCGAGGCGCTGAAAAGCATCGATCTTTCGATTCGCAAGGGCGAGATCTTTGCCCTGCTCGGGCCGAACGGCGCGGGGAAGACGACCCTCATCAACATCGTTTGCGGCATCGTCACGCCATCTTCCGGAACGGTCGAGGTCGGCGGCCATAATGTCATTACCTCGCCCCGCGCCTCGCGAAAGATGATCGGGCTCGTGCCTCAGGAACTGACCACCGACGCATTCGAGACGGTGTGGGCCACGGTCAGCTTCAGCCGCGGCCTCTTCGGCAAGCGCGAAAACCCGGCCCTGATCGAAAAGATTCTCAAGGATCTTTCGCTTTGGGAAAAGCGCGACAACAGGCTGATGACGCTTTCCGGCGGCATGAAGCGGAGGGTCTTGATCGCCAAGGCCTTGTCGCATGAACCTGAGGTGCTGTTTCTCGACGAGCCCACGGCCGGCGTCGATGTGGAGCTGCGGCAGGACATGTGGGAGGTGGTGCGTTCATTACGTGCGTCGGGGGTAACCATCATCCTCACCACCCATTACATCGAGGAAGCCGAGGACATGGCCGACCGCATCGGCGTCATCTCAAAAGGCGAGATCGTCATCGTCGAGGAGAAGAAGATGCTGATGCACAAGCTCGGCAAGAAGCAGCTGACGCTCGAGCTGCATCAGCCGCTAGAAGCCCTGCCGCCGGAGCTTTCGCGTCACGACCTCGCGCTGGTCTCCGATGGCCATGAGCTCGTCTACACCTACGATACCCAAGGAGACCGCACGGGCATCACCGGCCTCCTCCAGGATCTCGGCCAGGCTGGTGTGCGCTTCAAGGATTTGCACACGACGCAGAGCTCATTGGAGGAAATCTTCGTCGACCTCGTGAGGGGGCGGCGATGAATTTTCCGGCGGTCAAGGCGATCTACAATTTCGAGATGGCGCGCTGGCGCCGCACCTTCTGGCAGAGCATCGTTTCGCCGGTGGTGTCGACGTCGCTTTATTTTGTCGTGTTCGGCGCCGCCATCGGCTCGCGCGTGGAGGAGATCCAAGGGGTGAGCTACGGCGCCTTCCTGGTGCCGGGCCTCATCATGCTGATGCTGCTGACGCAAAGCGTCATGAACGCTTCCTTCGGCATCTACTTTCCGCGCTTCTCCGGAACCATCTACGAGGTTCTGTCGGCGCCCGTATCCTTCGTCGAGATCGTTCTCGGTTATGTCGGCGCGGCGGCGACGAAATCCATCGTCCTCGGCCTGATCATTCTGGCGACAGCCGGACTTTTCGTGCCGCTGCATATCGAGCACCCGGTGTGGATGCTCGCTTTCCTAGTTCTGACGTCGGTCGCTTTCAGCCTGTTCGGATTCGTGCTCGGCATTTGGGCCGACGGCTTCGAAAAGCTGCAGGTCGTGCCGCTCCTTATCCTCACCCCGCTCACCTTTCTCGGCGGCACCTTTTACTCGATCGACGTTCTCCCGCCCTTTTGGCAGACAGTGACCCTGTTCAACCCCGTGGTCTATTTGATCAGCGGTTTCCGCTGGAGCTTCTTCGGCACCGCCGATGTCAGCGTCGCGCTCAGCCTCGTCATGACCCTCGTCTTTCTGTTTGCCTGCCTCGGCGTGATCTGGTGGGTGTTCAAGACAGGTTCCCGATTAAAGAGCTAGGATGAGGCCTGGCATGGGCGCAGCCTTGCGGGGGACCCTCTGAAAAAATCTGACCAAGAGAGCGGGGAGCAGCCGCAGCTTCGGCGCACCATCGGGCCGGTTCAGCTTGCGCTCTACGGGCTCGGCAGCATGCTCGGCGGCGGCATCTACGGTCTCATCGGCAAGGCTGCCGGCGAGGTTGGCAATGCCGTGTGGCTGGCCTTTGCCGTGGCCATGGCGGCGGCGCTTTTGACCGCGCTCAGCTACGCCTCGCTCGGCTCGCGCCACCCGCGCGCCGCCGGCGCGGTCTATGTCACCGAGCGGGCCTATGGCATGCCCCTCCTCAGCTTCACGCTCGGCCTTACCCTCGTTGCCTCCGGGCTGACCTCGATCGCCACCCAATCGCGGGTGTTCGCCGCCAATTTCGCGGGGCTGTTCGGGCTCGAAACGATTCCCCTTTGGTGGCTGGCGCTCGGTTTCCTGCTCCTCCTAGCCGGCATCGTCTTTCGCGGCATTCGCGAATCGATGTGGGCCAATATCGTTTGCACCGTGATCGAAGCGACTGGGCTTCTTCTCCTCGTCGCGGTTGGGCTCTCTTATTGGGGAAGCGTCGACTATTTGGAGTTTCCGGCGAAGGAGGGCGGCGGCGAATGGCTGCTCGTCCTGCACGGTGCCGTGCTCGCCTTCTTCGCCTTCATCGGCTTTGAGGACACGCTCAACGTCGCGGAGGAGTGCCGCGAGCCGGAAAAGACAGTGCCGATCGGCCTCGTGCTCGCCATGTTGCTTGCCACGGTCCTCTACATCTCCGTTGCCTTCACGGCCGTTTCGGTGGTGCCATGGCAAACGCTTGCTGAGGCCCCGGCGCCGATTGGCGAGGTGATGCGGGTCGCTGCGCCGGCACTGCCGCCGATAATCTTCACCGCCATCACCATGTTCGCGGTCAGCAACACCGCGCTCGTCAATTATGTGACGGCGTCGCGCCTGCTCTATGGCATGTCCCGGCAAGGGCTTCTGCCCGCGCGCCTCGGAGAGGTGCACACCGAGCGGCGGACGCCGCATCTCGCCGTGGTGGTTCTTCTCCTCGTCGTGGCGCCGCTCGCATTGTTCGGAACCATCACCGAACTCGCGACCGCCACCGTGCTCCTTCTGCTGCTCGTCTTCGCCGTGGTGAATGGAGCGCTCTTCATCTTGAAGCGCCGGAAGGGGGAGCCGAAGGGCTATTTCGAAGTGCCTTTGGCGGTGCCGGCCCTTGGCGCCCTTGTCTGTCTCGGCTTGGTGGCGGTCCGCATCGGCACCGGTGACTGGAAGGCGCCGGCCATTGCCGGAGGTCTCCTCGCCGGCACAGTGGTTCTCTACGCCCTGCTGCGGCACCGTCTGGCCATCGCCAAGGCTTAGAACGGCAGTCTCGCTCCGAGCGGTGTCATAGGCACATCTGGCAAGGGCACATTTCGCGCCCTAGGAATCAGGGGCCGACGGCCTTATAGTCTTGAGACGCAGATCTGCGGGGGGCCGGCCTTGTGCCGGATGTTTTAGCGTCCCATATATGCTCATTATGAGCATTATTGGCACGGGAGAGAAACGGATGGAATTTCAGCCCCTGGCGCCTGAAGGCGGAATCAGACCGCAACCGGTGCACGCATTCGAACCGGGCTTGCTCCCCGATCTCGCCTACACGCCCGAGGTGGCGCGGGAGACGGCGCATCTTTACGAGAAGGTGTCGCGCGTCATTCCCCCCATCGAATGGCCCGGCTTTGCGCCCTACATCAAGGCGATCAACGATCTGAAGCGCGCCCGCAACGCGGTCGTGCTCGCGCACAATTACATGACGCCGGAGATCTTCCATTGCGTCGCCGACGTGGTCGGCGATTCGCTCCAGCTTGCCCGCGAGGCGGCGAAGAGCGACGCCGACATCATCGTGCAGGGCGGCGTGCATTTCATGGCCGAGACGTCGAAGCTGCTCAATCCCGACAAGATGGTCCTCATCCCGGATCTGCGCGCCGGCTGCTCGCTTGCCGCTTCGATCACAGCAGCCGATGTTCGGGCGCTCCGCGAAGCGTACCCCGGCGTGCCGGTCGTCACCTATGTGAACACCTCAGCCGATGTGAAGGCGGAGTGCGATATCTGCTGCACGTCTTCCAACGCCGTGCGCGTGGTGGAGTCGCTCGGCGCGCCGCGCGTCATCCTGACTTCCCGACGAGTTTCTGGCGAAATGGGTGGCGACCCAGACCTCGGTCGAGATCATCACCTGGAAGGGCCATTGCGAAGTGCATGAGCGCTTCTCGGGCGAGGAGCTGCGCGCTTATCGCGAGGCCGATCCCGGCGTGAAGATCATCGCCCATCCCGAATGCGACCAGGACGTCATCGCCGAATCGGACTTCACCGGCTCGACCAGCGGCATGATCAAATGGGTGAAGGACAATCGGCCGAGCAAGGTGTTGCTCGTGACCGAATGCTCGATGAGCGACAATGTCGCCGTCGAGGTGCCGAATGTCGAATTTGTGCGCCCCTGCAATCTCTGCCCGCATATGAAGCGCATCACGCTGCCGAAGATCCTGGAGTCGCTCGTCTTCCTGAAAGAAGAAGTGACGATCGATCCGGCGGTATGCCGACCGCGCCCGCGCGGCGGTCGAGCGCATGATCAATCTGAACCATTAGATAAGAGCGGCGGTCCGATGCCGGAGACACGGCACTCCGGCCCGCAATGATGGGAGCGGCGGTCCGATGCGGAGACACGGCAGTCCGGCCCGCAATGAGCGGGGAGGGGGTGTCGTCATCGTCGGTGCGGGGCTTGCCGGCCTTTTCACCGCGCTGAAGCTCGCGCCCTTTCCGGTGACCGTGGTCTCGGCCGGCCCCCTCGGCGAGGGCGGCTCGAGCGTCTGGGCGCAAGGCGGCATTGCCGCCGCGGTTTCCGAAGGCGACAGCCCGGAGGAGCATGCCGCCGATACGATCAAGGCCGGTGCCGGCATCGTCGATGCCGGCATGGCCCTCCTCATGGCCCGCGAAGCGCGCGACCGCATCGAGGATTTGCTCCGCTACGGCGTTCCCTTCGACAAGGATCTCGAAGGCCAATTGGATCTGGCACGCGAGGCCGCGCACAGCCGGCGCCGCATTCTGCATGTGAAGGGCGACACGGCCGGGCGCGCCATCATGGCCGCTCTCATGCAAGCGGCGCGCAATACGCCGTCCATCCAGGTTCTCGAGGGCTTCCGGGCGACCGATCTTATTCTTGACGACAGCGGCGCCATTGCCGGCGTCGAATTGATGGCGACGGCCGGGAGCGTGGCTTCGGAGCGGCTGCAGCTTCCTGCCTCCGCTGTCGTCCTCGCAACCGGCGGCGCCGGGCAGCTCTTTGCCGTCACCACCAATCCGAGGGAATCGCGTGGCGAGGGGATCGCCATCGCCGCGAGGGCCGGCGCCTCTATCGCGGACGCGGAGTTCGTTCAATTCCATCCGACCGCGCTTGCCATCGGGCGCGACCCGGCGCCACTCGCCACCGAAGCGTTGCGCGGCGAAGGTGCTCTTCTCATCAATGCGCGCGGCGAGCGCTTCATGCGCAAGCTGCATGAGGACGCCGAGCTTGGGCCTCGCGACGTCGTGGCGCGCGGCGTCTATCGCGAGGTGATGAGCGGGCGCGGAGCTTTCCTCGATTGCCGTAAGCTTGGCGAAAGCTTCAGCGACCGCTTCCCCACCGTCTTCGCTCTATGCGAAGCCGCGGCTATCGATCCCCGGCGGGAGCCGATCCCGATCGCTCCGGCGGCCCACTATCACATGGGCGGGATCCTCACCGACGCCGACGGACGCACCACCGTCGAGGGGCTGTGGGCCTGCGGCGAGGTCGCTTCCACCGGCGTGCATGGGGCAAATCGGCTTGCTTCCAATTCGCTGCTCGAAGCGGTGGTGTTTGGCGCGCGCGTCGCGCGTGATGTCGCTGGGAGCGGCGCTGGCCAAAGTGCGATTGCTGCTACCGAAGCGGCGGCCTTCGTGCCGGCGCATGAGGAGACGGATTCCGATGCCGTCAGGACCCTCCGCAGCACGATGACTGAAAAGGTCGGGCTGACCCGCGATGAAGGCTCGCTCGTCGCCGCGCTGCGTGTGATCTCGCACCTTGAACGGGGCGCAGACCCCGATCCAGTGCTCGCCAATATGCTGATCGCGGCGAAGCTCATCACGGCTGCCGGCCTTGCCCGCAAAGAAAGCCGCGGCGCGCATTTCCGGAGCGACTATCCGCAGGCCGACCTGGCGCTGGCTAGCCGGATGACGCTCACCCTCGCGGACGCCGAGGGAATCGCGGCTGAGGCGGTCTCGCGCGTGGAGCCGGCACCCCGCGCCTTCGTCCGCGCATGAGCGGTTCCGCAGCGGAGCTTCGCCTCCCCGAAGGTATCGTCGCGCGCGCGGTTGCCGCCGCGCTCGCTGAAGATCTGGGCGAGGCTGGGGACATCACCACCGACTCCATCGTGCCGGTGGATGCCACCTCCGAAGCTGAGATCGTATCCCGCAAGAGTGGCGTCGTCGCCGGCACTGGAACTGGCAAGGGCGAGCTTTGCCGCGCTCGATCCGGAGGTCCGGTTCAGCAAGCATGTTCCCGATGGCGGCAGGGTCGAAGGCGGCTCGGTGATTGCCTCGGTCGAGGGTAACGCGCGGGCCCTCCTCACGGCTGAGCGCACGGCGCTCAATTTTCTCGGCACGGCTGAGCGGGATCGCCAGCCTGACGGCCCGCTATGTCGAAGCCGTTTCCGGCACCAAGGCGCGCATCGCTTGCACGCGGAAGACAACCCCCGGATTGCGGGCGCTGGAGAAATACGCGGTGCGTGCCGGCGGCGGCATGAATCACCGCCTCGGGCTCTATGACGCGGTGCTGGTGAAGGACAATCACATCGCCGCCGCCGGCGGCGTCGCTGCGGCACTTGAGCGGGTCTTTGCGCGGCTTGGCCACCTCGTGAAGGTCGAGGTCGAGGTCGATTCGATCGCACAGCTGAAAGAAGCGCTCGCCTTTCCCGTCGATGCCGTGCTGCTCGACAATATGGATAGAGCGGCATTGGCGGAGGCGGTGGCCATCATCGCCGGGCGCGCGCTGGCCGAAGCCTCGGGCGGCGTGTCGCTAGAGAATGTCCGGGAGATTGCTGAGACCGGCGTAGACCTGATTTCGGTCGGCGCGCTTACTCACTCGGCCCCAAGCCTAGACTTAGGGTTGGACTGGCGCCGCTAAGTCCGCCATCCGATACGGAGGCCACCGAGACGATATTGTCCGCGGTCGAATCCTCGACGATGTAAGGCTGCTCGTGCCGCTTCTTGTAGAAGATGTGGCGGCCGATCTTGTCGATCTTGTTCATGGCGTTCGCCCAGCGCGGGCGGACGTAGTTCGCATGGTAGAAGGTCGAATACCCGACTTCGGGCAGCCACACTTGCCCTGAGGTGATCTTCTTCGAAAGGTCCTGTGCCTGCTCCCATTGCGCGTCATTCCGCGGGATGTCGGTCTTGCCGTCGCAGACGAAGGAGAATTGGCAGCCAGGCGCCATTTGCCCCTGATAGACGACGCCGCAAATCGTCTCCGGGAATTGCGGGCTGCGCACGCGGTTCATGATGACCTGGCCGACTGCGATCTGACCGCGCTCCGGCTCGCCCCGCGCTTCGAAATAGATTGCCGTCGCGAGGCAGCGGCGCTCGCGCTCCTCGAACTCGGCCTGGCTTTCGCCTTTGGATTTGAAGCCGAGGCCCGCATTTGACGGCCGGTAGGCGATGGTCTCCGGAGCGGGGCTCATTTCGATGGCGGGTTGCAGGAAGAGTGCCTGGGACGGCGCATCGAGCAGAGAGAGCATGCCGCCGGCATCGGCGTTTGCAGTTCTGAGCGCCGTGGTGACGCCGCCAAGCCGGTCGGCCTTGGCGGCGCGAATGAGCTCGCCGGTGGTAGAGGTGACGGAGCCGGTCACGTCGGAAACGCTGGCAGCCGCGAATTGCCTTTGCGCGGCGGTCTGTGCCTCAGCTGTCTGCTGATCGGCGCGCGGGCCTTTGCCTTTCTGCCGGAAGAGGGCCTGCGCCGAGCTCTGCAGCGACGGGCGCCAGTCAGCCGACGGCAACTCGTTCATCGCATGCGCGGACCCGCTTCCAGAGAGCAGAAGATCGAGGCGATAGCTGATTGGATTGCCGGGAATAGATGCGTAGCCCAGCCCGATAAGAGGCAAGGGGGCCAGCACGGCGGCGATGTGCCAGAACCGACTAGGCGAGCTTACGCCCATATTCCCTCCCGGGTCAGATCCCGTGCCCTTGTGGAAAATACCCGTGAAGAGCCCCACAAGCGCCTCGCCCGCGCCTCCTATGAGGCACGCGCGTTTCAGTCCCCAAACAGTCTCAGTCGGCAAAAGAGTGGGAAAACAGTTGGTTAGCTTTAGAATCCCCCACCCGGCTTGCCCGGAAAACCCGTCTTATTAACTCTTATGCTGGCTCACAATTTAGAAGAAATTGTGATGCCTGCAAAGCCGGATGAAGATTACGCAATCTGGTTAATCCGCCCTTACCCTAAGCCGTAAAGCCGCCTGGGCGGCGGCCAGCCGGGCCACCGGCACCCGATAGGGGGAGCAGGAGACGTAATCGAGGGCAAGCGTTTCGCAGAAACGAATTGATTCGGGATCTCCGCCATGCTCGCCGCAGATCCCTATTTTCAGGCCAGGGTGAGCCTTTCGGCCGCGGGCGACGGCGATCTGCATCAACTCGCCGACGGCGGGATCGAGGGTCACGAACGGATCGTGCTGGATGATGCCGCGATCTGTGTATTCGCCGAGAAAGCGCCCGGCATCGTCGCGCGAAAGCCCGAAGGTGGTCTGCGTCAGATCGTTGGTGCCGAAGGAGAAGAAGTCGGCGCTTTCGCCGATTTCCCCGGCATTGAGACAGGAACGCGGCAATTCGACCATGGTGCCGATCAATAGGACAGGTCGACGCCATGCTCGTGGCCGACCGCCTTCGCCACGCTGATGATGCGGCTCTTGATGAGGTCGAGCTCCTGCCGCGCCGTGACGAGCGGCACCATGATCTCGGGCGTGATGGATTGGCCGAGCCGGCGCGAGGCCTCGATCGTCGCCTCGAAGACGGCGCGCGCCTGCATCTCGGCGATCTCGGGAAAGCTCACCAAAAGCCGCGACCCGCGATGGCCGAGCATCGGGTTGAACTCCTGCAGCGCAGCGACGCGCCGCCGGAGGCGCCCCGGGCTCACGCCCATGGCGGCGGCGACATCGGCGATGGCCGCCTCTCCATGCGGGAGAAATTCATGCAGCGGCGGATCG
The DNA here is from genome assembly GCA_963786425.1 of uncultured Alphaproteobacteria bacterium. GTDB lineage: Bacteria > Pseudomonadota > Alphaproteobacteria > Rhizobiales > Methyloligellaceae > Methyloceanibacter. Next base: position 509,478 of record CAWAZB010000005.1, read on the forward strand.
AGCAGGCGGATGCTGACCGGCAATGTCCCCATCAGTTCGAACAGCTCGATGAAATCGCCCCTTTGCATCGGCAGGAGCTTTGCGAGTGCGCGCCTGCGGCCTTCCTCATCTTCGGCAAGGATCATCTCGCGCATGGCGATGATGCGGTCCTCGTCGAAGAACATATGCTCGGTCCGGCAAAGCCCGATGCCGTCGGCGCCGAAGGCCTTGGCCTGCGCGGCGTCGGCGGGCGTGTCGGCATTTGCCCGCACTTTCATGCGCCGCACGCCATCGGCCCATTCCATCAGCGTCAAGAAATCGGCCGAGAGTTCCGGCTCGCGCAAAGGCACGCGCCCCTTGATGAGCTTGCCGCTCGACCCGTCGATGGTGACGATGTCGCCCTTATGCAGCAGTTCACCGCCGGCCTGCAGCGTTTCGCGCTCAAGATCGATCTGCACCGAGGAGGCTCCGGCGACGCAAGGCCGGCCCATGCCGCGGGCAACTACGGCGGCGTGGCTCGTCATCCCGCCACGCGCGGTGAGGATGCCGGCAGCCGCATGCATCCCCTGCACATCCTCCGGCGAAGTTTCGATGCGCGCGAGGATCACGGTATGGCCTTGGGTCTTGAGGTGAACCGCCTCATCGGCATCGAAAACGAGCTCCCCGGACGCGGCGCCGGGGGAGGCGGGGAGCCCCGTGGCCAGCACCTGTTGCGCGCCTTCCGGATCGAGGGTCGGATGCAGAAGCTGGTCGAGCTGGTTGGCCTCGATGGCGAGAACCGCCTGCTCCCGTCCGATCAGGCCCTCGCCGGCCATGTCGACCGCGATTTTCAACGCAGCCTGCAGACTGCGTTTTCCCGACCGGCTTTGCAGCAGCCAGAGCTTTCCTTCCTCGACGGTGAACTCGATGTCCTGCAGATCGTGGAAATGCGTTTCCAGTTTTCCGCAAAGCCTCGCCAATTCCGCGAATACCTCGGGCATGAGGGATTCGAGCGATGGCCGCCGGTCGCCCGTCTCGGCTTTCGCCTTCTCGCTTAGGGCCTGTGGCGTGCGCAAACCCGCCACCACATCCTCGCCTTGGGCGTTCACCAGGAACTCGCCATAGAGTTCGTTCGCGCCGGTCGAGGGGTTGCGGGTGAAGACGACGCCGGTGGCGCTGTGCTCGCCCATATTGCCGAACACCATCGCCTGCACCGTCACGGCCGTTCCCCAATCCTCGGGAATGTCGTGCAGCCGCCGATAGGCGACGGCGCGGGCATTGTTCCAGGAGCCGAATACCGCGGCGATGGCGCCCCAAAGCTGATCGTGAATGTCTTGCGGGAAGGGCTCTCCGCGCTCCTCATCCACCAGCGCTTTGAAGCGCTCTACCACCTTCGTCCATTGCTCGGCGCTCAATTCGGTGTCGAGCTCGAGGCCGACGAGGCTTTTGAAATTCTCCAGCACCTCCTCGAAGAGATCGTGGTCGATGCCGAGCACCACGTCGCTATACATCTGAATGAAGCGCCGATAGGTGTCGTAGGCAAAGCGCCGATCGTTGGTGCGCAACGCCAGGCCCTCGACCGTCTCGTCATTGAGGCCGAGATTGAGCACCGTATCCATCATGCCGGGCATGGAGGCGCGAGAGCCGGAGCGTATCGACACGAGGAGGGGGTTCTTCACATCGCCGAAGCGCGAGCCGGAGATTTCGCCGACGGCGTCGAGCGCCGCCATCACCTCCGGCTTCAACGTGTCTGGAAGCGCGCGGCCGGCCTCGTAATAGGCCATGCACATCTCGGTGGAGATGGTGAAGCCGGGCGGCACCGGCAGCCCAAGGCGCGACATCTCGGCAAGATAGGCGCCTTTGCCTCCGAGCAGCTCACGCTGCGCGGCATCGCCCTCGGCGCGTCCGGCGCCAAAAGAGAAAATATAGCGCGCGGCTTCGTTTGCCGTTTTCGGCTTTTGCATCTTCCTTGGCCTCACTCAGCGCCAAGCCTGCCCTTCTAGCTGGCCCCCCACTTCGACACAAACGATGAGCGCTACTGCCGGACGGGGCGGGGCGAAATGCGGCGGAGATGTTGCATGAAATCTCCGCCCTCGATGCGTCTGCCTGGATTTTGCGCGCCCGTCAGCTCATAACTCCACGCCTCGATCGCTCTCCCGCTTGGGAGGCGCACATCGATCCTTACCCGGCGAAAAAGCGAGCCTTCATAGGCGTCAAGTTCCGCAAGCAGCCGCGACGAGCGAGAAAGCGCATAGACCTCGCCGAGGACGCTGTCCCGGTCGTCCGGCCGGAAGATCGCTCCCGGATAATGACTCAAAGCATAGAGGGTGCCGGAGGCTGAGCCCGTGCCAATCAGCCTTGCCTCGAGGCTTAGGCGTCGCGCCAGAGGATGGGGAAATTCGGAGCGCAAGGTTCCGTAGACGAACAGGTGCTGAGGCGCCGCCTGCCGACGCATGCATCACCCCTCGATCTTGGAAAAATCGGCCACCGCCAGCGTGCCGGCGCGAATGCGATTTAGGAGCTGCAGTCGGTTTCCCCTTAAGGCCGCGTCGTCGACATTGACAGTGACATTGTCGAAGAAGGCGTCGACCGGCGCGCGAAGTTTCGCCATGGCTTTCATGGCGCCTTCGAAATCCTCGCGCGACACGGCATCCGAGGCGAGCCGTTCCACCTCATCGACGATCCTGGCCAGTTCGATCTCCTCATTGCGCTCCAGCAGCGTCGTGTTGGGCACTTGGTTATAGCGGCGGCCGTCTTTCTTCTCCTCGATGCGCAGGATGTTCATCGCGCGCTTGGCGCCGGTGAGCAGATGACCCCCATCCTCGGTGTCGAGGAAGCGGCCGAGCGCTTCCACCCGCCGGACGGTCATCAGGAGATCGTCGCGGCTGCTGAGCGCAAACACGGAGTCGATGAGGTCGTGACGGGCGCCACGATCCCGCAGATAGACTTTTAGTCTGTCGGCAAAAAACGCATTGAAGCCGTCACGGTCGAACGCTTCGCCGAAATTCGCTCCCAGTCCCTTGCGGTAGCGTTCCAAATGGCCCGAAAGCGGCGTGCCGAGATGCAGCCGGATACCGGCCTCTAGGATGATGCGGATAACGCCAAGCGCGGCGCGGCGAAGCGCGTAAGGGTCTTTTGATCCGGTCGGCTTCTCATCGATCGCCCAGAAGCCGACCAGCATGTCGAGCTTGTCGGCAAGCGCCACGGCGATCGCCACCTTATCGCGCGGCACCTCATCCGAAGGTCCGAGCGGCTTGTAATGCGCGGCGATCGCATCCGCGACGACCGGGTTCTCCTCCTGGTCGAGCGCGTAATAACGCCCCATGATCCCCTGCAGCTCGGGAAATTCGCCGACCATGTCGGTGACGAGATCGGTCTTGGCGAGGATGGCGGCGCGCTCGGCGAGGTCGGCTTCGGCACCGATCGTGTCCGCGATCTCTCGCGCGAGCATCCGCACTCTCTGCAGGCGGTCATATTGCGTGCCGAGCTTCTCGTGGAAGACGATCTCCTTCAGCTTCGGCACGCGGTCTTCCAGCGAGACCTTCCGGTCCTGATCGAAGAAGAATTTCGCGTCGGCGAGCCGGGCGCGGATTACTCGTTCATTGCCGGCAATGATGGCCTTGCCGCGGTCCTTGGCGGCGATATTGGCGACGAGGATGAAGCGATTTGCCAGCCGGTCCCCGCGCTTGAGCGAGAAGCATTTTTGGTGCGCCTTCATCGAGGTGGACAACACCTCCGGCGGCACTTCGAGAAAGCCTTCGTCGAAAGATCCGATCAGCGGCACCGGCCATTCGGTGAGCCCGGCATTTTCGGCGAGGAGCGCCGCGTCCTCGACGAGGATGAGCTCTTCCTTGGCCGCGAGCTTCCGCGCCTTTTCGAGGATGATCGATTGCCGCTCCTGGCCGTCGAGCACGACATAAGCCGCGCGCAGCTTCTCCACATAATCGTCGAAGCCCTTCACCTTGAAGGGCTTCGGCGCCATGAATCGGTGGCCGCGCGTTTCCTTGCCGCTTTCGATCCCGTCGATCTCGAAGGGCACCACCTTCTGGTCGAAGATGCAGAGGATGGAGTGCAGCGGCCGGATCCAGCGCAAGCGCCCTGAACCCCAGCGCATGGATTTCGGCCAGGGAAAATTGCGCACGATCGCCGGGAACCACCGAGGCGACGATGTCCGCCGTAGGACGCCCCGCCCGCTCGATCTTAGCGACGAAAAAGTCGCCCTTCTTGTCGGACCGGATCTCCGCCTGATCGATGGAGGCGAGCCCGGCGCTTTTGAGAAAGCCCTGCAGCGCGGCTTCGGGGGATCCGACGCGCGGACCCTTCTTTTCTTCGCTCGTGGCGGCGGATGCCTTCGGGAGCCCGTCGATCACGACGGTCAGGCGTCGCGGCGTCGCGAAGCTGCGAACTTCGCCGCCACTCAGTCCCTCGGCGGCGAGCGCCTCAACCAAGAGCCGCGCCAAATCTTCAGAGGCGCGTGGCTGCAACCGCGCGGGGATCTCCTCGGAGAACAGCTCGAGCAGAAGCTCAGCCATGATGCGCGCCGCCTGCTTCGGTCTTCAGCCATGCGGCGCAGCAGTCCCGCGCGAGATCGCGCACACGCAAAATATAGCCCTGCCGCTCCGTCACCGAGATCACGCCGCGCGCATCGAGCAGATTGAAGATGTGAGACGCCTTGATCACCTGGTCGTAGGCGGGGAGCGCCATCAGATGCTTCTCGCCCGCATCGCCGCGCGCGAGGAGAGATTTGCACTCGGCCTCCGCGTCGCGGAAATGTTTCAGCAGCGCGGCGGTGTCGGCATGCTCGAAATTGTAGCGCGAATATTCCTTCTCGGATTGCAGGAACACGTCGCCATAGGTGATCTTCTCGTCCCCCTCGCGCCCGTTGAAATTGAGATCGTAGACGCGATCGACGCCCTGCACATACATCGCGAGGCGTTCTAATCCGTAAGTCAGCTCGCCAGAGGCCGGGTCGCAGTCGAAGCCGCCGACCTGCTGGAAATAGGTGAATTGCGACACCTCCATGCCGTCGCACCACACTTCCCAGCCGAGGCCCCAGGCGCCGAGCGTCGGGCTTTCCCAATCGTCCTCGACGAAGCGGATATCGTGATTGTCGAGATCGACACCGATGGCGCGCAAACTGTCGAGATAGAGGTCCTGAATGTCGAGCGGCGAAGGCTTCAGGATCACTTGAAACTGGTAGTAATGCTGCAGCCGGTTCGGGTTCTCGCCGTAACGGCCGTCCTTCGGGCGGCGCGATGGCTGCACATAGGCCGCGCGCCATGGAAGCGGCCCAAGCGCCCGCAAAGCAGTGGCGGGATGGAAGGTGCCGGCACCCATCTCGATGTCATAAGGCTGGAGAATGACGCAGCCTTGATCGGCCCAATAGCGCTCCAGCGTAAGGATCAAATCCTGGAAGGAGGGCGGGGCGTTGCGCCGGCCGGTTTGTGAGAGTTTTCCCATCGGCGAATCAGGGCTGAGAAGGCAAAGGGCGCGCGAAAGCGAATGACGCTATGAGGCGCGGGAAGGCAAGCGTCAAGTTGCGGGGTCTAGCCGCGCTTTGGCCGATAGACGCCGGTTGCCGGGTCGCGGACGAGCGGTACGGCGCTCTCCACCTCCCGCCGCCGCAAAGCATCACTGGCCCGGGCGAGTTCGGCGGCAATCCGTTTCTGCTCGGCCTTGTACCAGCGGTTCAGCGCGAGCAGGCCAGCGGCTCCGGCGGCAAGGATGATAAGGATTTGCGGCATGGCTAGATCCCAAATCGCGACCAGAGCGCCCGCGCCTCGATTGCCGAGATGAGGTCTCCGGCGAAATTGGCGGGGGCAAAGCCAAAGGGAAGGGCGGACTCGCCGGCGGACACGCTGCGTTTCGGGCGGAACCAGCTCGTCGACGGGGAGACAAGCTTGAAGCGGACCTCGTCGCCATAGAGCTCGCGCATCTTGGTACGAAGATCGCTTAATCCGTCGATCAGCCCGAGCTCAAGCGCCTTCTTGCCGGACCAGAACTCACCGGTGAAAAGCGAATCACCCGCAGCATCGATACGGGCGCCGCGCCGGGATTTGACCAGCGCTTTGAACTCGGCGTGGATGTCGCGCTGGATCGCCTTGATGCGCTCGACGTCCTCAGCCTTTTCGGGAAGAAACGGATCGAGCGTGTCTTTGCTCCCCCCGGCCGTATAGACGCGGCGCTGCACGCCGATTTTCTCCAGTAGCTCGTTAAAGCCGAACATCGCGGTGATGACGCCGATCGAGCCAACGATAGAGCTCGTATCGGCATAGATTTCGTCGCCTGCGAGGGAGAGCAAATAGCCACCGGAAGCGGCGATGTCCTCGGCGAAGACATAGACTTTCAGCTTTTTCTCCGCGGCAAGCGCCCGGATGCGGCGATAGATCAGCACCGACTGAACCGCCGAGCCGCCCGGCGAATTGATCTGGATGGCGACGGCCTTGGCGCCTCCCATCGAGAATGCCTTTTCGATGGCGGCGGCGGTCGTCGCGAGGCTGAGGCCGGGTCGGAGCGGCGTCACCATGCCGATCGGCCCGGCGAAGCGAAGCACCGGTATGAGCGTGCCGCGGCCGGTCCAAGCCGGCGGAAGCAGGGTCGCCATGCGGTCGAAAAGGTTGGAGTTCGAAGCGTCGTCACGAGGTAACATGGGCTCAACCTACAAGGCTTCGAGGGCAAATCAAGGGAAGGGGGCCGTGGCCTAGATTAAGCAGCTCGAAGCGGCACCCGTTCCAGGAACCATCATTTTTTGAGGAGCACCACGATGCATGGAATTGCGACGACTGTGCTGACCGCGACCCTTCTGTTGCTCGCTTCATTTGCGGGCGCATCGGACGCGTCAGCTGCGGGATGGCGCCGTTGCGATGGCTGCGGACCATCGTCTATGTCTATCCAAAGTGGCGCGGCTATGGCTGGGGCTTTGCACCGCACGCGTCTGGTCATCGGCCCTTCGCCCATTACCCCTTCTGGCGCGGCCGTGAGCGCGCTGGCAGCCGGCATTGAGCCTTCTCCGCTGAACGGCACATGAATAGGGGCCTCAGCTTCGGTTCAGAGCCCTCCAGTTAGAACGGCGACCATGAGCGGATGTCGAGACCGCTCGGAAGCCAACGGACGGAACGTCCAAACTGGAGACTGACCCGATGTTGAAGACCACCCTCCTCGCCGCCGCCGGTTTTTTAGCAATCGCCTTCGGCGCCGCGTCGGCGGAAGCGCATAGCTATAAGGGCCATGGTTACAACCACGGCTACAATTCCGGACATAGCTACGGATTCGGCCAAAAAAAGTGGGGGCGTTATGGGCACCGCCAATGGAACAATTGCTTCTCGCGCCCCCGTCCCGTGACCATCCGCGTCTGGGATCACTATCGCGACCGCTTTGTGTTTGAGACCGTGTTCCGCGGCGGCAACAGATATTGCCGCTAACGAACCCCGGAAGCCCAAGCTCGCCTCCCCCGCTTGGGCAAAACTGGGCTGCCGCTCTCCCCCCGGGCGGCAGCCCTTCTCATTCCGTAGTCAAGTTCAGGCCTTTGCCTTCGCGCAGTGCGCCCTCTGCCTCTGCCGTGTAGGTGCCATCGGCGTTGTGCAGAACAAGTCCCGGCAGGAAACGCAGGCCCCTTCGGCTGCCCTTCCGCGCCTGCAAGATGATGCGATGCGCCGCCTCTCCGGCGCGCGGGAACAGCGGATAAAGGACTATTTCGCCAAAGCGCTTTCCGATGAGCGGCAGCAGCTCGGGCAGACTCTGGGGGACGTGAATGAGCGTGAGCCGGCCCTTCGCTGCCGTCACCCGCGCGAGAAATTTGACCCAAGCGAGGAGCGCGCCTTCCGGCATGACATGCGCGAGCACCTTTCCGTCGTCCGGCGCGGCGCGCACTTTTCCGGAAGCGTGGTAAGGCGGATTGGCCAGCACGTCGTCATAGCTGTCAGGCTCGATTCCCTTCGCGGCAAGGCGCGAAGCCGTGACATCGGCATTGACGATTGCGACCCTCTTCGCGAGTCCATTCGCGGCGGCGTTTCGCTCCGCAAGCGCGCAGAGCGAAGCGTCGATCTCGACGGCGGTGACGTGAAGGCGAGGAGCCCGGGCCGCGAGGCAAAGGCTGGCGACGCCGACGCCAGCGCCGGCATCGAGCGCCTTCCCGCGCGCCGTCTCGGGGATCGCGGCTTGCAGCAGAACAGCGTCGCTTCCGGCGCGATGGCCTTTGCTCGGTTGCAGGATTTGTAAGCGGCCGCCGAGAAATCCGTCGCGGGTGGTTCCGGCCGGAAGCTCTTCAGCTTTTGTCGTCGGCGGCAATGACATTCCCGATACCGGCCGCTTCGAGCACGCGCCGCGCGCGATCCGCCGCTTCGCTATCGACAAGAACCCGACGCGGCAAGGCGCCGATCGAGCCTTCGAGCACGCTCATATTCGTATCCGCCACCATGAAACTGATGCCTTCGCCTTCGAGCAGCGCGCTGACAAAGGAGATCAGCACTGGATCGTTCGAGCGCAACAGCTCCTTCATCGGCGCCACAAACCTTTCATATCCAAGCGACTTGACCTTGGCGCTCTTCCGCCGACAATACGCCTCCGATCGGCCTTTTCCGCCCAACCAGGGAGCTACTTTTGGGCATTGTCGTCCAGCTTTCCGACGCACGCGATCCGAAGGCGAGCCTCGCGCGACTGGTCGCGCTTGTCGAGGAGGATATGCGGCATGTCAACCGCATCATCCTCGACCGGGCGAGATCCAATGTCGATCTTATTCCGGAGCTTGCACGCCATCTCATCGATTCCGGCGGCAAGCGCTTGCGGCCGATGCTCACACTCGCCAGCGCCAAGCTCTGCTCCTATGCGGGGGAGGGGCATTTGCGCCTCGCCGCGAGCGTCGAATTCATGCACACCGCAACGCTTCTGCATGACGACGTGGTCGACGAAAGCGATCTCCGCCGCGGCAAGACCGCGGCCCGGCTCGTCTGGGGCAATGAGGCAAGCGTTCTCGTCGGTGACTATCTCCTCGGACAAGCCTTCAAGATGATGGTGGATGTCGGGTCCCTCGGGGCGCTGCGCATCCTCTCCGATGCCGCCGCCACCATCGCTGAGGGCGAGGTGATGCAACTCGTCACCGCCAAGAACACAGAAACGACCGAAGACGATTATCTTGCGGTGATCGATGCGAAGACCGCGGCGCTGTTCGCCTCCGCAGCCGAGGTTGGTGCCGTGATCGCCGACCGCCCGAAATCGGAAGCCGCCGGTCTCCGCTCTTATGGCCGCAATCTCGGTATCGCCTTCCAGCTCGTGGACGATGCGCTCGATTATTCGGGCGAGCCGTCGGCGCTCGGCAAAAGCGTCGGCGACGATTTCCGCGACGGCAAGATCACGCTTCCCGTCGTCCTCTGTTATCGGCGCGGCAATTCGCGCGAACGGGCCTTCTGGCAGAGGACGCTGCAGGAGGGTGATATCCGCGAGGGCGATTTATCCGAAGCCATGGAGCTGATGCAGAAGCATCAAGCTTTGACCGACACCATGGAACGGGCGCGTCATTACGGCTCGATCGCCAGAGACGGGCTCGCCATCTTCCCCGATGGCGAGGCTAAGGCTGCGCTTCTCGACGCCGTCGATTTCAGCGTCGAACGGCCATATTAGGCGCGGTCGCTATCTCGGGCGAAGGCTGGTGGCGGCGATCCACCAAAGCGGAAAATTCGCCTGCAGCAGCGCGCCGGCTTTCTTTGCCTCATAGAAGGAGGGAAGCAGCGCAAAGCAGGTCGGGCCACTACCTGAAAGGCGCGCAAATTTCACGCCCTCGATCTGATGGAGCGCGGTGAGAACGTCGCGGATCGCAGGCGCGAGAGCCAGCGCAACCGGCTCGAGGTCGTTCGGCTTGGTTTTCAAATAGTCAACGAGGATATCGAGGTTGCCGTCGAAATTGAGAAGCTCGCTGTCGCCCTGGATCGTGGTCGGCACCGCTTCGGCGTTCAGCGCCGCGTAGACGTCGGCCGTCAACAGCGGGAAGCCCGGATTGACGAGCAAGACGCCGCAAGGCGGCAGCCCGCGATAGCCGCGGAGGACGTCACCCCTGCCTCGAACCATCGCCGGGCGGCTGTCGAGACAGACGACGACGTCGGAGCCGATCTCGGAGGCGATCTCCCGCAAATTGCGGCGGTCGAGAATTTCTGGGTTGGCGATCCCGAGAATGCGCAAGGCGGCGGCAGCGTCGGCCGAGCCGCCCCCGAGGCCGGCAGCAACCGGGAGGTTCTTCCGCAGGCGGAAGCGCCCAAGGATGACCTCGGAGGAGACTTTCCGTGCCGCCTCTGCCGCCTCAAGGACGAGGTTGCCGCCGTCAAGAAGGCCCGCGAACGGTCCCTCGACCAACAGTTCGAGTTCTTGCCCCGGTTCGAATTCGAGGTCGTCGGACAGCTCGGTGAACGCCACCAGGCTGCGGATTTCGTGAAAGCCGTCCCGGCGGCGCCCAGCGACTTCGAGCGTGAGATTGAGCTTGGCGCTCGCGGTATCGCTCAGGGCCGTTGGAACGACATCCACCAGCTCCATCGGAGCGGCATCCGCAGGCGCCGTCCCAGTAACATCCGTGCCCGGTTGAGCGGGGGTTGGGGCTACTCCGCGACCTTCGGGTCCGGCGGGAGCATTGTGTTGGCCGCTTTGGTCTCGCCCCCCGAGAGGCCGACCTTGAGCTTCTTCTCCACCGTTACCAGGAGGTCCTTGTCGGGCTTGAGCGTCAGGCTCTGCTGCCATTGATATTTCGCCTCCAGCCTGCGTCCGACTTGCCAATAAGCATCGCCGAGATGGTCGTTGATGACAGGATCGTCAGGGCGCAGTTCGACGGCACGCTCGAGATGCTCGACGGCCGACTTGATATCGCCCAATCGATAATACGCCCAGCCGAGACTGTCGACGTAATAGCCGTCATCGGGTTTCAACTTCACCGCCTTGCGGATGTAATCCATTGCGGTCTTCAAATTCTCGTTCTGATCGACCCAGGTATAGCCGAGGTAGTTGAGAACCGAAGACTCGTCCGGGGAGAGCTCGAGCGCCTTCTTCAGGTCGAGCTCCGCGGCACGCCAATCCTTCATGCGCTCGCCGCAGACACCGCGGGCATAATAGAGCGACCAATGCTCCCGGCCCGGCTTCCCGATCAGCGTGATGGCGCGATCGTAATTTTGCCGGGCATCGGCATAGCGCTCGCGCGAGCGGAGGATGTTGCCAAGCGCTTCGAGCGGGCGTGCGTCTTTTGGGTTGTCGGCGATGATCTTCTGAAGCAATGCGCTGGCCTCATCGACACGCTCGAGCGAATTCAGCGCGAAGGCGCGCTGGATCTGCACGCTGAGCCACAGCGGCGACGCCGGCGACACCTTGTCGAATGCCGCGAGCTCGAGCTCGTATTTCTTCGCGCTGTCATATGCGGAAGCGAGCGCGACATTGGCGAGCTCGAAATCCGGATCGAGGTAGAGGGCGAATTGAAGGAAGATGATGCCCATGTCCAAGCCGCCTTCGCCGGCGAGGGCATCGCCGATGCCGTAAAACACCTCGGCAAGCCCATCGGCTGCGGAGGGGACGAGCAGCGGCGGCGTCTTGCCTTCCTCGATATCGGCCTGCAACGCCTCCATCGTCGGGTGCTTCACGCCCTTCAGGAAATGCGTGCGGAGCGTCTGCCGCGCGAGCTTGCGGTTCTGCGAATTCACGGCGTGCCGCGCATAGGCGTCGGCAACGCGCAGCGTACTGGGGCTCTTCTTGAAGGCCTGGGCGAAAGCGACCCGCGCGGTGTCGTGCTTGCCGGCGACGTCGGCGATCAGGGCGCGGTGATAGCGCTGATAGAATTGCGCCCAATCGGCGTCGCCAAGCGTATCCAGCGTCGCGAGAGCCTTATCGGTCTTGCCGGTCGCTTGATGCACCCAGGCCCGAGCCAGCGTCGAAGCAAGATCGGCGATCGGCCCTTGCCGGGCGGCAGCGAAATGCTCGTCGGCGTCTTTATAATTGCCGCGCTTGAAGGCCTCCAAGCCGCGGAGGAACTGAGCGATGCGGTGAGTCGGCTCATGCTTGACGAGGTCTCGCGCCAGCGGAATGGCGCGGTCCCAATCGGCAGAGGCGGTGACGAGCAAGAACGCCTGCTCGAGCAACAACTCATTGTCGGGATCGCCGGCAAGGGCCTTTGAGTAGAAGTCGGCGGCCGCCGTCGTATCGTGCTCGTCGCGGGCCAGCCGGCCGGCAAGATAATTGCCGAGCAGGGTGTCCACGGCCTCGCCGGTCTCGACCTCCGGATGGGCTGCTGGCGCGGCGAGCAATGCCGCTAGGAAAACCGTCCTCCACGCCCATTGGCGCGAGGCCTTGCGAACGAAAATCGGCATGAATTTCCGGCTCGTCGCCGCCCCAATTGCGGTGCTTTACATGGCTTGGGAAAGGATTAAGCGTTTTTACTCCATCCGCAATCCCAAATCTTCCATGCCCGCCAAAGGCGGCGCGTTTGTGACGGAAGTTCCATAAGCGCCTATTTGCGGCGCTTTTTCCCTGGTCACATGTTCACGTAATTGGGCCCATCGCCACCCTCAGGCGGCACCCAATTGATGTTCTGGGCGGGGTCCTTCACGTCGCAGGTTTTGCAATGCACGCAATTCTGCGCGTTGATCTGGAAGCGCTGCTCATTGCCTTCCTCCACCACCTCATAGACGAGGGCAGGGCAGTAGCGCTGCGCCGGCTCCGCATATTCCGGCAGGTTCTTGCGGATCGGGATGGTCGGATCGGCGAGCTTCAGGTGCACCGGCTGGTCCTCGGCGTGGTTGGTGCCTGACAGGAACACCGAGGAGAGAATGTCGAAGCTGATGACGCCGTCCGGCTTCGGATAGGCGATCGGCTGCACCGTGCTCGCTTTCTTCAGCGTCGCGTAGTCCGGTTTCAGGTGCCGCAAGGTGTGCGAGAGGAAGGGGAGGAGCGTGTTGAGCCACATATCGAAGCCGCCGGCGAGGACGCCGAGCCGCGTCCCGAGCCTTGACCAGAGGGGCTTGACGTTGCGGACCCGCTTCAGGTCGTTGGCGATCGGGCCGGAACGGACGCTCGAAGGATAGGCGGTGAGGAGGTCGCGGGAGCGGCCGGCGGCGATCGCCTCGAAGGCGGCTTCCGCCGCGGCGATGCCGCTCAGCATCGCATTGTGGCTGCCCTTGATCCGCGGCACGTTCATGAAGCCCGCGGAGCAGCCCATCAGCGCTCCACCGGGAAAGACGAGATTGGGGATCGATTGCCATCCGCCTTCGGTTATTGCGCGCGCCCCGTAGCTGATCCGTTTTCCGCCTTCGAGATGCTGCCTGATCTTCGGGTGAGTCTTTGCCCGCTGAAATTCCTGGAACGGGTTGAGATAGGGATTCTCGTAATTGAGATGCATGACGAGGCCGACGGAGACGAGATTCTCGTCGAAATGGTAGAGGAAGGTTCCTCCGCCGGTGGCATCGTCGAGCGGCCATCCCATCGTGTGCTGCACGAAGCCGGGACGGTGCTTCTCCTTGGGGATCTCCCAGAGCTCCTTCAACCCGATGCCGAATTTTTGCGGCTCGCTCCCCGAATCGAGATCGAAGCGGCGGATCAACTGCTTCGACAGCGAACCGCGCGCACCTTCGGCCAGCAGCGTGTATTTGCCGGTAAGGGCGATGCCTGGCGTGTAGCTGTCCTTATGCGAGCCGTCCCGCGCGACGCCCATATCCCCGGTGATGACGCCTTCTACCTCTCCGTTCGGCCCGAAAATCGCTTCGGTGACGGCGATGCCGGGATAGATCTCGACGCCAAGGGCTTCGGCTTGCTCGGCGAGCCAGCGGCAGAGAGTTGCCGAGGCTGCCGGTGTAGCAGCCATGATTGTTCATCAGCGGCGGCATCAGAATGTTCGGGAAGGGGATGCTCCCTTTCTCGAAGAGGTAATAGAAGCGATCCGCACTCACTGGTGTTTTCAGCGGCGCGTCTTGGTTTCGCCAGTCCGGAATGAGCCGATCGAGCGCGATGGGGTCCATCACCGCTCCCGAAAGGATATGCGCGCCGACCTGCGAGCCCTTTTCGAGCACGACCACGGAGACCTCGCTGCCTTTCTCGGCGGCGAGCTGCTTCAGCTTGATCGCGGCTGCGAGGCCGGCGGGGCCGGCGCCGACGATCACCACGTCGAACTCCATGGTTTCGCGTTCTATTTCGTCGGTCACGGCGAAATGGCTCCTTCGCGGATGCGGCTCTGACGCGCTCCTGACGGGCAGGAGAAAAAGCGAGTTTGCCCAATTGGCGATCTCCCCGGATAATGTCAAATGGACGCGGCGCGGAGCGATGACCATCGAGGCTGATCAAGAAAATCTGCGCGCGCTGCTCGCCTGGTACGCCGAAATGGGCGTGGACGAGGCGATCGGCGAGGAGCCGCTGGATCGGTTCGCCGCCTCGGCAGTCGCACCGGCCTCGCAGGCGGAACGCGCGAGCTTGCCGCGAAGCGAGCCCCTCCCATCGCCGATCCGCAAAAGCGCCCAGAGATCCCCGGTCGCGACAGAAGCCGCGTCCCTATCGGAGCTTGCAGCATTGGTCGGAAGCTTCGAGGGCTGCGCTTTGAAGCGCACGGCGAAATCGCTCTGCTTCGCGCGCGGAAGCGAAAGCGCCGGGGTCATGTTCGTCGGTGAAGCGCCCGGCCGCGACGAGGATCTGCAAGGGAAGCCCTTCGTCGGCCGCGCCGGGCAGCTGCTCGACCGGATGCTTGCCGCGATCGGCCTCGACGAGAACGAGGTCTACATCACCAACACCGTCTACTGGCGTCCGCCCGGCAACCGCACGCCGACACCGGAGGAGATCGGGGCCTGCGCACCGTTCCTCGCGCGGCAAATCGAGCTGGTTGGCCCGAAAATCCTGGTGCTGCTCGGCGGCGCTGCGGCGAAGACGCTGCTCGGCGTCACCGAGGGCATCATGCGGCTACGCGGGAAGTGGCAGAGCTATGATAACGGCACCGCCACGATACCGGCACTTGCGACGCTGCATCCGGCCTATCTGTTGCGCAATCCCGCGCATAAACGCTACGCTTGGCGCGATCTCCTTCTGATCAAGTCTGCCCTCGACCAACGCGCGGGACCGGGTTCTCCGCCATGACCATTGACACCGCAAGACCGTTTATTCCGCTGCGCATCGCCGTTTTGACGGTCTCCGATACGCGCGACCAGGAGACCGACAAATCGGGCCGTCTCCTCACCACCATGATCTCCGAAGCCGGTCATCGGGTGGTTGGCCACACCATCGTGCCGGACGAGGTGAAGAAGATCCGGAAGCAGGTGAAGAGATGGATCAAGGAGCCGGAGGTCGATGTCGTCATCACCACCGGCGGCACCGGCTTTGCGCCGCGCGACGTCACGCCCGATGCGCTCAGGCCCCTCTTCGAGAAGGAGATCGACGGCTTCTCGGCGATCTTCCATCTCGTCAGTTATAAGACCATCGGCACGTCGACCCTGCAGTCTCGCGCCTGTGCTGGTCAGACCAAGGGGACGCTGATCTTTTGCCTGCCGGGTTCGCCGGGAGCTTGCAAGGATGGGTGGAACGGCGTCCTCAAGGATCAGCTCGACAATCGCCACCGCCCTTGCAGCTTCATCGAGGTGATCCCGCGGCTAATGAAGGCGAAGGGGTAGGGGCGCTTTGCCGTTTAGCTGGAAAGACGCGTGAGGATACGCGGCGGAACGCGCAAATAATAAAGGCCCAAGCAAAGAAGGTCGCGGAGCGGGCGAAGAAAATACCCGTCATGCTGAAAACGCGTGCCGATCTTCACCGCCTTTGATCTCAGCATCACGCGCTCGCGGCGCTTCAAGCGGCTGACGAGGTCGATGTCTTCCAAAAGCGGCATCGGCCGGAATCCGCCGACCCGCGTATAGAGCGAGCGCGGGATCAGCAGGCCCTGATCGCCGCAAGGCATCGCCAAGAAGAAGCAGCGCATGGAGATGAAGCGCTCCAAGATGCGCGGCATCCATCCCTGATCGTCAATGGAGAAACGGAAAGCCGCCGCCGCTTGTGGCCGCCGCCCGGAGGCCACGTCCCGCATGAATTTCTCGGCATCGATCTCCCAGCCGGGTTCGAGCAATGTGTCTGGATAGAGAAAGAGCAGCCAATCGCCCTTAGCGGGGACTGCGCCGGCTTGCATCTGGCTCCCGCGCCCCTTCGGCGCGGTGACGATGCCGGTCCCGGCGGCTTCGGCGATTTCCAGCGTCTCGTCGCTTGATCCGCCATCGGCGACGATCGCCTCCTGCACGATGCTGCCGATCACGGCCGGCACCAGCGCCGAAAGTGTCGCCGGAAGAGTCTCGGCGCAATTTAGGGTCGGAATCACCACGGAAATCATGGCGGAAACTATATCGCCGACGGTGCAGCCGACAATCATCTGGAACTTTGTTCTTGATTTGTTCACGACGCCACCCTATATCAACGTCATGAGTGTAGCGCTGAGAAAACCGGAAGATTTGGAAGGCCTCCCTCATGATTCGGCCGCAGTGGCGGCGCTTCGCCGGAATGGGCGAGGGGCCGGCACCAATCGGTCCGGGCGGTTCGAGCCGCTCTCTTATCTCCCAACCGATGACGGTTGGGGCACGCTCGAGGAACTCGAGGCCCTCAGCACCGAGGTGCAGGAAGTCCCGGCCCGCCGCATCATCACGCGGAACCAATCGCCCGATATCGGCTTCGACCGCTCGATCAATCCTTATCGCGGCTGCGAGCATGGCTGCATTTATTGCTTCGCGCGGCCCACCCACGCATTTCTCGGCCTTTCCCCCGGGCTCGATTTCGAAACGAAGCTCTTCGCCAAGACGAATGCCGCTGTCTCCCTCGAAAAAGAGCTGGCCGATCCGTCCTACCGGCCGGCCACGATCGCGATCGGCACCAACACCGATCCGTACCAGCCGATCGAGCGGCGCTATCGCATCATGCGCCGCATTCTCGAAGTGCTGTCGGCGGCCAACCATCCCGTCGGCATCGTCACGAAGTCGGCGCTCGTCTTGCGCGACCTCGATATTCTCCGCCCCATGGCTGAGCGCGGCCTCGTCAAGGTGGCGCTGTCGGTCACCACGCTCGACCGGAAGCTCGCAAGGGCGATGGAGCCGCGCGCGAGCACGCCGGACAAGCGCATCGAAACCCTGGAGAGGCTGACGGAGGCCGGCATTCCGACCGCGGTGATGGTGGCGCCCGTCATTCCCGGCCTCAACGACATGGAGATGGAGCGCATTCTCGAGCGCTGCGCCGCGGCCGGCGTTAAGGGCGCCGGCTACGTGCTGTTGCGGCTTCCGCTCGAGATCGGCGAGCTCTTCATGGAATGGCTGCGCGAGAACTGCCCGGATCGCGCCAGCCGGGTGATCTCGCTCATGCGTCAGACGCGCGGCGGCAAGCTCTATGATTCGGAATGGGGCGATCGCATGGTCGGCGACGGGCCCTATGCCTGGATGATCGGCCGCCAATTCGAAATGGCTGCCGAAAGGCTCGGCTTCAACAAGGAAAAGGCCGAGCTCAGGACCGACCTCTTCACGCCGCCGGTGCTGCCGGGCCAGCAACTCCGCTTGATTTAGCCCCACTCCGGCGCCTTTTTCCACAAGCAGCGCGGACGCCCCTTGCGAGTGCATTGCCAAAGCCCTCAGCCTTGGCAAAAGTCTCGGCATGGCCATCGCCGAGACGATCAAACCTAATTCGCGCCCATGCCCGAGCTTTCAGCTCGAAGCGGAGCTGATGGATCAACACGGCGCGCCGGTCGCCGGGATCGACGAGGCTGGGCGCGGGCCCTGGGCGGGCCCGGTGGTCGTCGCCGCCGTCATCCTCGATCCGGACCGCATTCCCGATGGCATCAACGATTCGAAAGTTCTGACGGCGGCGGAGCGTGAGGAACGTTACTCGGAGATCGTGGCCTTCGCCTGCGTGTCCATCGCCATCGGCCAGGTCGGGCGCATCGATCGCGACAACATCCTGCAGGCGAGCCTGTGGGGCATGCGCGCGGCCTATCGCGGGCTGCAGGTGCCGATCGGCGCGGCACTGATTGACGGCAATCTCATTCCGCGACGCTTTCCCTGCAAAGCCCGCGCGGTTGTCGGCGGAGATGGTCTCTCTTTGTCCATCGCCGCCGCTTCGATCGTGGCGAAGGTGACGCGCGACCGGATGATGGTGAAGCTTGCGCGCCGCCACCGGCGCTATGGCTGGGAAAGCAATAAGGGCTACGGCACGCCCGAGCATGCGCGCGCCATCAGGCTGCATGGCGTCTGCTGCCACCATCGCCGCTCTTTCAGCCCCATCGACCGCGCCATCAGGCTCCTGAAGGGGGGCGAGGCGGAAGGGGCGGGGCCGGCGGCCTGACCGCGCGCGACCACAAACCCGCCATCCGGCAATGCTAGGGCGCTTGCTCGTCGCGGCGGCTGCCGAACTCGGCTATGGTGCCGCCGGAAAGGGCGCACGCGTGACCGCTATCTACATCCGCAGGACGGTGCATGAGGGCATTTGGGCCCGCCGCATCGCGCTCTTTTTTCTGCAGCTTCTGATCCTGACCGTGCTTCTGCATCGCTTCGGCATGCTCGGCTCGCAGGCCGCCATCAATCTGTTCATGGTGGCGCTTGGAGGCCTCGTTCTGGCGATTTGCGTATCTGGCTTTGCGCTCGCGCGCATCTGGTTCGGCGGGCAGCTCGGCGCGCGCGACGCGCTCGCCGGCATCGCCTATGCCCTTGCCGGCCTCGCAGTGCCGGCCTGGTTCCTATCGCATGCATTGATCCTGCCGCGGCTGACCGACGTGAATACGAGCCCTAGCAACCCAGTTCAGTTCAACCAGCTTGCGGCTCAGCGTCCGGCTGACGCCAACGTGCCGCAAGCGCCGGACCCGACGGAGATCGCTTTGCAGAGAAGGGCCTATCCGGATCTGCAGCCGCTGGAGCTGGAGCGATCCGTCACGGAGACCTTCGAGATTGTGCATGAAGCGGTGAAGCGCGTCGGCTGGACCGTGGTCGCCGCCGAGCCGCCGGCCGGCGGGGCGCCCGGTCACATCGAGGCCACCGACTACACGCTCATCATGGGGCTTCCCATCGACATCGCCGTGCGCGTCGCGGGCGATGAGCACACCGCCGAAGTCGATATGCGCTCCGCCTCGCGCTATGGCCCGCACGATCTCGGCGAGAATGCCGAGCGTGTGCGCGCGGCCTTCGCAGAAGTGCATGCGGCGTTAGAGAAGGGGGAGAAGACGAGCCTCGAGCAGGCCGAGCCTAAACCGAAGACCGGCGCCGTGCCCCAGCTCAAGAAGCCGGTGAAGAAGCGGCGGGTGAAACGGAATAGACGCCCGCCAGCAGCGCCCCCGTCCGACCGGGGCGGCTTTCCGCTACTAAGCCCCGACTGATCAAATGCTCCAAATGCGCTAGCACCGAGAGCGCGGCCGCCGCCTTGAGGTCTGCATCGAGGCCGCCATAGATCTTGGCCACGATGTCGGGAATGGTCGAAGCGCCGTCCTCGAGAAAAGCAAGAATGGTCTGCTCGCGCCATTGCCGGTGCATCATATAGGCCCTCACCACACGCTGCGGCGTCTGCACGCGGCCGCCGTGACCCGGCAGAAAAATCTTGTCGTGGCGGTGCAGCAGCTTCTCGAGCGATGACAGGAAGCTCGCCATGTTGCCCTCGGGCGGGGCGATCACCGTCGTGTTCCAGCCCATCACATGGTCGCCGGTGAACACGGTCCGCTGACCGACGAGGGCAAAGCAGAGATGGTCGGGAGCGTGGCCGGGCGTGTGCAGCACGTCGAGCGCGATGTTGCCGGTCTTCACCACGTCACCGTCGGCGATGCATCGATCCGGCGCGAAAGACGCATCGATGAACGCATCTCCAAGCCCGGGCGCCGCAGCGCCGCGCAAGCCGTCGGTTGGGCCAAAGCTCAAGATCTCGCCGCCGAGCAAATCCTGCAGTGCCCTCGCGCCGTCGCAATGATCGCGATGGCTATGCGTGACGAGAATATGGGTGATGCGTTCCCCGCGCACCGAATTGGCGATTGCGGCGAGATGGCGCTCGTCAGCGGGACCCGGATCAATCAGGGCGACATTGCCGCGCCCGACGAGATAGGTGTTGGTGCCGCGAAAAGTATAGGGGCTCGGGTTCGGCGCGACGATGCGGCGAACCTGCGGGACGACCTCCTCGGCAACTCCGTATTCGACGTCGTCGCTTCGGTTAAAGGCAAGCTCCGCAGACATGTTGTTGGGGAAATCCTTTTAGGGCCGCGACTTAAGTCAATTGGCGGGTGACACGCCGGTTCCGCGCGGCAGGCCGAACCTTTCACCCGAATTTGCAAAAAATGTGGCCCGCTCGGTCTTCGCCACAGCCCCTGCTTCGACTTTAGCTGCCGGAACAAAGTCCATCGACGCCCGTTCCGGCCTCGTTACGCCCATGCCGGAGGCCCCATGAAGCTTCAGAAGATTTATTCTGCATTGCTCACCACCGATCTAGCTGCCGCGGAGAACTGGTATACGAAGCTGCTCGGTCGCCGACCTGACTATCGGCCGATGGACACTATGATCCAGTGGGACCTGTTCGCTCAGGGCGGATTGCAACTTGTTAGCGACGACGATCTCGCAAGTAATGGAGCCTTGTTTCTGATCGTCGGCGACATCGAGACGGAGCGGCAACGGCTACAGGGTCTCGGCATCTCTCTTGGGAACGATTTTCCGGGCTCCTATTCTACGCTGGCGCAGTTGCGCGACCCGGACGGCAATCTCGTCACGTTGGCGACGCCGCCAACGCCATATCCGCCAGCCTGAGCTGCCATGGCTTTTGAACCTGCTAGCCTCCATCCCGAACGCGGCGATGCGGGAGCGCCGTGTGGCCGGAAACCGAACAGCAAACCGTACAGTTTGTGGTCGGAGTGGCAGGATTCGAACCTGCGACCCCCTCGTCCCGAACGAGGTGCGCTACCAGGCTGCGCTACACTCCGGCTGGCTTTCGTGGGAGCGGTATATAAACGCGCGCGGCGCGCCCCGCAACAGAGTGCGACAGGGCACGGCCATCACGGTTGGATTTGCACGAAGCCGGACTGGACCAGTTGAACGATGCGAAAATTGGCGCCTCTATTCACCTCGACCCCGGCAAGCAGGTCGGCGTTCGTCCAGCCATTCAGCTTCGCCGTCTCGCCACACTCTTCGAAGCGGACGCCGGCCTTTTGCAGGGCCGCGACCGCCCCCTTATAGGGGTTGCCGGCCGAAGTGTTGCGGACCTCATTATATTTCGCGTCGACGAGCAGCATGTATCCTGCCGCCCCGTGAAAGATGGAGACGATCTGCCAGTCGGTCTTATCGCCGGTGAAGCCTTCGGCGAGGATCCGCATATAGTCGAGGCCGAAGGGCGTGTTCCCGTCGAAGCAAGGTGGTCCATGTTGAAAACGACCTTCGCCTCTTTGAGGACGACAGGCACATTGATGACGAGGCCGTCTTTCGCCCGCGCCGGTGCCAGCGTGGCAAGAGCGAGCAGGAAAGCCATGAGGAGCCGGCGCATCAGCAGAGCCCGAGCTTCACGCAATAGTCGCGCATGGCGGCGTTGATCGTCTGCTTCAGCGTGGCGATGCGCTCGCGATAGGCTTCGGCAATGCAGGCGACATTTTTGCCGCAGGCGCCTCGCCGCCCGAGGAAGGCGACCTCCTCATCCTGTGCCGCTCCCTTCGCCCCCATCATCATCGGGATCTCCATGCGCACCCTGTAGAGCGTCGCCATCTCGACATCGAGGTCGGAGAGGGCGGGATTGGCGCAGATGGCAAGCTCGTCCGGCTTTGAGGCCCTGGCGCAGTCGAAGCTGGCGGCATGGGCCCCGCTGCACGCTAGAAATGCCGCGGCGGCCAAGGTGAAAATCAGGCGCATCGATCGACCTCTCGAGGAAGCGGCGTCAGCCTTCGAACTTGTTCGGCGCGCCCGCCATTCGGGTTGGATCACCGTCCCGGCGAAGATCGGCATAGCGCCTTGGCGGGTCAAGAGGCGTTGGGCGCCTCAACGCCCGGCGTTGCCCGAGAGGTTCGATGCTGTTAGGAGGGCTGCCGGCCCAGCATATCCGATCTATTCTGCCGCCGATTGGCTGGGCTTGATCCGGCGAAGAATTGGGGCGTGGCCAAGTGGTAAGGCAACGGGTTTTGGTCCCGTGATCCTAGGTTCGAATCCTAGCGCCCCAGCCACAATGTACGTCATTGATATAGAAAAGTTATTTGTCATTTGGACAGGTCAGATTTCCCGCGAAATCGGGCGCGGTTCTCGCTGCCCGGCCGGAGCCATAAACGGCAGAGACGGTCTTGCGCCGGATCCGGGTCGTTCCCGACCGAAAAGTCTCCCGAGCGGCTTTCGGGGGTTCACTTTTTTGCGTGGGCGCCTAGTGGACAGTGACCGCGCAAATTATTAGCTAGCCTTCGAACGAGCGAAGGGCCGGCGACCGAAAGCGCGCCTTATTATTGGAAGCTACTGGAAGCCAAGCAGCTTCCGTTGTTCGGTCCAGTCGAGGGGTATTTGCGGAGTCAGCCGCATCAGCTTCTTGGCAGTGAGCTGCGGCGGGTTCTTGCCGTTGATAATGGCAGCGATGATGTCAGGCGCGAGCGTGGGGAGACGTAAGAGGCGATAAACGTAGTTTGCCGAGACTCGTTCCTGGCTGGCGACAAGATGCACGGTCAGATCGGTGTTCTGCATTAGACGTTCCTGAATGTCGTGAGCCCGCGCGACAATCCTTAGAAGGCCGGGATCGGCTGTGGTCTGGTCATCTGTACTCTCGACCAGCATTCTCATTTCGCGGCCGACGCGTTTCAGCCGTGCCGTCACCGTCAGCGTCAGCACATCGTTGGACTCGTTGTTAGACTTGCCTCCTGGCATGCCCAGATCGATCGATTTCGCACCGAGCAGTTCGACAAGGCTACCCCAACGGATATTGATCTCGACCCGATCGGGCGTGATGTCGACGCGGCTGAGTAGTGTCTTCAGCGTCGCTCTAATCTGGTCTGGCGCCAGGGTTCCGAGTTCACCTGCGATCTGCCGGCCACGACAGATCAGTCGGTTCTGTCCAGCCCCATCAGCGTATTCATCGCGGATGGCATCGAGAATTGCGCCTTGATCGGAAAGGAAGTCTCGAAGTCTGGTGATGACCAGGGTCTCAAGATTGGCGGCCGGGATCCGCCGTCCCTTTGATCGGTCTTTGGCCGTAGCAGTGATGAGAGACGCCGATACATAGTACCGATATCGCGTACCCTTCTTGACGGCATGGCTCGGCGTCAGTCGTTCGCCGCCCTCATCAAAAGCCAGGCCGGCGAGGAGGCTTGGGTGCTTTGCATCTGATCCCGCTGCGCGATTGACCCGATTCTCGGCAAGAATCGCCTGGACCTCGTCCCACAGCGCCTCCTCGACAATCGCCGAATGTTCTCCAGGATAGGCGCTGCCTTTGTGCGTGATCTCACCCCGATAGATGCGGTTTTGAAGCATCAGGTAAAGGGCGCCGCGGGACAGTTTCTGGCCGCCAACCTGAGTACCATCGGCAAAGACTCCGCCGCTTACTCCTGATTCCTGCGCTATCAAGCTCCGCCTGTAGAGCACGCACCGATCTTAGCTGACCATAACGTTGGAAGATATGGACGACGGTGAGCGCTTCCTCCTCGTTGACGACCAGCTTTCGGTTCTGCACGTCATAACCAAGCGACGGCAGTCCGCCCATCCACATCCCCTTCTTCTTGGAAGCGGCGATCTTGTCGCGGATTCGTTCGCCTGCCACTTCCCGCTCGAACTGGGCAAACGACAGGAGGACGTTCAGGGTCAGTCGTCCCATGCTTGTGGTTGTGTTGAATTGCTGAGTTATCGAGACGAAGGACACGCCCTTTGGGTCGAAGGCTTCCACGATCTTGGCGAAGTCGAACAGCGAACGCGTCAGTCGGTCGATCTTATAGACAACCACCACGTCGACCTTGCCCGCGCTGATGTCTCCGAGGAGTCGCTGCAGGGCAGGGCGGTCCATGGTGCCGCCGGAAAAGCCGCCGTCGTCATACAAGGTCGGCAAGACCGTCCAGCCTTCGTGCTTCTGGGAGAGAATGAAGGCGGCGCAAGCTTCGCGCTGGGCATCGAGCGAGTTGAACGCCTGCTCTAGGCCTTCCTCCGAGGATTTTCGCGTGTAAATCGCGCATCGCATTTTTCTGGCAGACGGTCTCGGCCGCTTTTGTAAGTCAGCCATTGTCGTCTCCGCTGCTCGGGCGCGGTGCGATGCCCGCTTTCAAGCCAAAGAAGCGGGGGCCCGACCAATGAGCACCTGTGATCTTTTTGGCTATTTTCGTGAGCGACGGATACGTCGTGCCGGCATACTCGAATCCATCTTCCGCTACCGTGACGGTGTGGGTGCGGCCATGCCATTCGCGCACCAGCCGGGCGCCCGGCTTCAGGCTGAGGCCGGGATCAGGGGCGACCCGGCCTGTGGCCCGGAACATCTTCGCCAGCGTCTTCAGCTTGCGACGGGTCGTCTTGCCGAGTCCTCCGTGTTGGATTTCCTGCAGGCGGTAGCCGATCCCTCGCATCAGCAGGTCGCGACTGATCCTCGGCGGCTCGCTGCGGTAAAGCCGACGCCATTCGCGACGGGGTTCATCAAGACTGGCGCCGTCCAGGGCATGACGCGATGGCCGAGACGACAAACTCTCCGGGTCGGCGCTGGGTTTGTCGTCGGGGTGTTCGGTAGACCGGTGGCGGGGGGTATCCACCATTGACCTCGTGATCCGATGCCCACAATCGGGGCCCTTGCACCACCACAAGCCCGGAACTGAAGCCGGGCGGAGGGCGTGCTCGGAACAGAGGTCAGTCTGTCTCGTCCGTCTCCACCACCAATGCTTCCTTTGCAGGTGAAGTCCAGTGGAATGTCTCTGATTTTGGGGCAGTCGTCTCTGTATCTCAAAGTTCGAATTCTGCCTGGCCAGCCACCAAGTCTTGCGTTTTCGCGGTCTCTCGCACTCTTGGCGCATTGACCTGCGAATTCCTAGGGAATCTCAATTCAAATGGACCTTGACTGCCTGGAGTTTGGTAAAAGGCTGGCGTATCAGTTCCTATCCGGCCCACATTTGGTCTGCCGGCGCCCATCGATAGACAGCGGATAAAATGGTGCTGCTGGAGCCACAAGAAGGTCAGGTCCTCGTTGGCTCACTGTTCAGTGAGCCCATGCGCGTTGAGACCGTTCGCCCGAATGGGGCCGAATCATGGGTCCTAGGGCTAGTTGGGCTGGGCTCTGAGCAATTTCGGCGCGTCACGCTCACGCAGGAGCAGCTAGCTACCCTGACGATTCGAGACCTTGCCCTCGCTTACACAGGAGACGCAACGCTCCTTCGGTTGGGTATCCAAGCTTATGCGCTCGGCATCGCGTTCGAGTTCGACCCCTACTTCGGATTGTCAATCAGCCGTGTAGACCCGCTACCTCACCAACTCGAAGCGGTCTACGACTACCTGCTGAAGCTTCCACAAGTCCGCTTCCTGCTCGCCGACGACGCCGGCTGCTAAAGCCGAAGTGAAGTTTAGAACCGCCGTCACCCGCGTTTGACGCGGTGGACCTTTGCGCCAGCCGGAACCGCGGCAAGCTGGGCTTCAAGAGCAATTAGATAAACAGTCGTGCCATCAGCTTTGAGCCAAGCGGCTCGGCCAGACGGACGCCAGCCGCTGGTGCGGGCGAAGGCTTCGGCCGCGTCCACGCCCGGCGCATATAGATACTCAACTGCGTCACTCATGGCCTGGGAAAATAATACTAGGCAGCTAGTTATGAAAAGGAGCGCACAGTTGCCCGGCGCTACGAATGCGCGCAAACGCCGCGCCTGTGGTAATCTCAGAAAAGGCCTATCGCTGGCCGTGCGATGAACCCAACAACCCTGCCCTTGTGGATTGCCGCCCTGCTCGCGCTGGCGGCGGTTGCCTTCGTGGTGGCAGTGATCCTTACGTGATCCGAGAGTGGTCGGTCCCATAGGGCCAAGGCAAATAAAAGGCGATCATGTCCTATATCGATTGGCAGATCCGAGGCCCAAAAATAGCGTCCTGCAATTGCGACTACGGTTGCCCCTGCGAGTTTAACGCGCGGCCGACAAATGGCTCCTGTGAAGGGCTTGAGGCGCATCTCATTGAAGCCGGGTGGTTCGGCGATATCCGACTCGACGGGTTGATAATAGCTGCGCGGTATCGATGGCCAGGTCCAGTGCATGAGGGTGGCGGCATCGCACAAGGTGTGATCGATGTCCGCGCAGATGAGCGTCAGCGCGAGGCGCTACTGTCGATTCTCGGGGGGAAAGAACAGGGTCCAGGAACTGTATTTAACATTTATGGCGCCACCCTCGCGCGGGAGTTCGATCCAATCTTCGCGCCAATATCGTTTCATTGCGACCTTGAGTCCCGTATCGGCGGGTTTAAAGTTCCCGGCATTATGGAGCTGGAGATAGTGCCGATACGAAATCCAGTGACCGGCGCTCCGCACCGGGCTCGCATCATTCTTCCCGAGGGTTTCGAATTTCGGGAAGCTGAGGTTGCAAGCGGTACTTTTAGCGGCAGTGGTGACCTCACTTTTCAAAATGCAGAGAGGTATGCTGCGCTGACTTATGTTGCATATGGACCGTCTGGGATTCTGGACAGCGAAAGCCGTCCTCTACCTAAGTAACTCAGGGCAGAGATATAAGGTCTGGTTTTGCGGGCCAAGACCACTTGTAGGAATAAGTTGAGTCAGCACTTTGCTGGTGGCGGCTGGTGACCGGGCGGAGCGTCGGGGTCCCACTTCCGGCACTCGCCCGGCGGAGGTAGATGGCCGTGCGGCACTCGGACTCGGCGTCTGCTCTCCCTCCATTCTTCCTCATGGCGATCAGCGCGCGAGTATTTGCCGCTCTCATCCTCCCAATCATCTGCTGCGACTGGCGTTGAGCAGGCGCGCGCTGCAACACATATAATGACAAAGCGGATCGGTTTCATTGCTCCAGCGATTGATTGGGATAGGGGGAGCAAAAGTTCGAAAAGCCAGGACCGCCCGGGGACTTTCGCGCATAGTTAATTTCGGTATTTTCCGAAACGAAACGGCAGAAAACAGCGAAATAATGGGCCTCAGAGGCAAAGACGCAAGGCCATCAACTCGGAAAAACACCGAGCGACAAGCCTGCGCGTAAACGCGCCTCACCGAACTCGTCAGCAGTCATTAAGCAGCCTCCTCCAAGCTAACCACCTCCGATCAAGACACGCCGGCAAATTGCCGTTCTCGTTATAGGTTAGGGTAATCGTCACCCTGCAAAACTCCGGGTATTGGTCCGGGATGAAAGTCCACGCGAGCCCGCCGTGTGACGCCACCTCACAAGCAGGCGCTTCGATTTCTGAGGCCCCTTAGAGGCGGAACTTCTAGTCTCTGATTTGGTTCGGAATGCAAAGTTGAGTCACAACGTGTGCTGCGTACGATGTAGTCTGAACGCTAGCATATAAACTCGAACAATTTTCGTTTTGTTACCTCGCCGACTTAGCAGGCTCTCTTGGCCCCGACACAATCGGCATGGATATTCGCCCGTCTGTTCATGTATTGCGCTGGGCCGCCGCCCTAAGTCGCGGCCAGGATGAAGGTTCCCTGTGAGTTCAAACGTTTTGCCGTCCATCATTCCTTTGGACGAGCCCCAGCGCATGGCTGCCGTCAAGCGCTATGACATTCTGGATACGCCATCTGACGGCTCGTTTGATCGCGTCACGGCAATGGCGGCTCGCCGCTTCGGCGTGCCCATCTCAATAATCTCGATCGTTGATCGCGACCGCATTTGGTTTAAGTCCCGGTACGGTGTGAACGTCGAGCAGATAGGTCGTGACCCCGGATTGTGCGCGTCAGCCATCTTGCGACCTGATCCCCACATTCTTGGCGACGCCACCAAAGACATTCGGTCTCTCGCTAATCCGCTGGTCGCCGGCGAGTTCGGTCTGAGATTCTATGCTGGCGTGCCGTTGCGTACGAGCGACGGTTACAACCTTGGAACGTTGTGCGTCATCGACAAGGAGCCACGAGCCATTGATGAAGCTCAGATTGAGGATCTGAAGGATCTTGCATCGCTGGTGATGGATCAATTGGAATTTCGGCTTTCCGCGATAAAGGCTTTGGCTCAAGCGGGGAAGGCACTCGAACAGACAAAGCTGCTCACACGTGAAATCGACCACCGGGTCATGAATAGTCTTCAGTTTGTGGCCGCGCTCTTGCGGATGCAGGAGAAATCCGCAGATCCATGCGGCACGCAGCATCTGCAAATGGCCGCCAATCGTGTAGCCGCGGTAGCGCGCGTTCATCGCCATTTTCATCTCGAGGACGATACGGCCAACGTCGGCGCGGTTACCTATTTGCGGAGGCTCTGCGATGATCTCTCAGGCATTCTTGGTGTGCCTATCGAGGTAGAAGGCGACGAAGGATCGCTGCCAACGACCGCAATCCAGCCAGTAGGTTTGATCGTGAATGAGTTGGTCACCAATGCTGCTAAGCATGGTTCAGGAAAGGTTACGGTGACCTTGACCCACAGCCGCTCCAACGTCTGGGAATTGATCGTTTGCGATCAAGGGCCAGGCTTTCCATCCGGCTTTAATCCCGCAACCAGCATTTCTGGACTAGGTATGCGGATTGTACAGATATTGACAAAACAACTTGGCGGGAGGGTGACGGCCGGTATCAATCCCGAGGGCAAAGGAGCCTGTTTTAAGGTCGCTTTTCCAGCCGGCTCAGGTTTGGACGTAGTGCGCTCGGCCGCGATTGCCAAGGGAAAATAATTCGCATCGGCGGCGGTTGCATAGCCAAGCTAAAACCTTCTTTCGCCACCCACGCAGAAGTTCGCTGTACTACGCGGCATTTTGTTTCAATCACCCGCAGCCTAGATCGAGGGCCAAGATGCGGCTGCTGCTGGCGACGTTAGTGTGCCAGTCTGAATGTGGCAGGCTCTAGCGGAGTTGATAAAGGGCAATCAAAGTCGCCACTGCCGCTATCATCGATCCAAGTGCTGAAATGGCCGCGACGATAACGCTGGCCAAGAGATAGCGTTCATTCCTCAAAGCAGCGCGCCGGATTATCTCGGCACGAATTTGGTCCCCATATACCTCGCCGAGCGGGTAACCACGCTCCAGCTGTAGGAGTTCCTGTTTGGTCCACTTGTGAACTGGCTTTTCGAGCATCTCAATCCCTCCCAGCTTCCAATACGCTCACACGTCGCTCATTTTGCAAAGGCTAGGCAAATTCCCGCGCCCCCTAGTCAGCTTCGAGTAGGTTTGAGGCGAATACGTCCGACAGGTTTGATGTCGGCGGGCGGGAGAGCCCAGGCGGGGAGAATGTCATCACCAACAGAGCAGTTTCAAACAGGGCAGCTTTTAAGCATGACCTAACTTTCCTTGCGGCACGGCTTAGTGAGGGCCCAACTAGACCGCCCCAACGGCGGCTGAACGTGCTCAGCTGAAATTGCGATCCCTTCGCGCTGTGGAGCACCGGGCTCACTTTCGTGCGGCGCACTGCGCACTCCTTTGTGTTAGCCTGGTCCTTAGTGCGACTCCAACGTCTAGAGGGCAGCAGCATGGACACCACCACTCTCCTGATCATCATTTTGCTGGTTTTGATTCTTTTCGGCGGCGGCTATTTCGGTCGAGGGCGCTGGTGGTAGCTGGCGTTTTGAACCTTGCGATATTTGAGGGTGCTCGGGGCGTTGGAACGAAATCGCGGGGCGGCCAAGCTTAATTCAGATGCTGCGCTGTGCGTTTTGGGCCAGTGCAGCGCTATGGTTGATAGGCGCGGGGCTTGTGGGCGCCGCCTTGGCTGCGGTCTTTGGAATGATCGACGTCGCGAGCGAACCGCGTATTCGCGCCTTAAACGATGTTTGGTGGCATGCCGGCGGAAATGTCGTCGCCGTAGTTATCCAACTTTTCAATTGGTATCTTCGCTATACCTCCGGGGAAGCCGCCATCTTGCCCACGGGGCTCGCACTCTCATTCCTCGTGGTGTGCATACTTCTTTTTACGGGATGGAAGGGTTGGGAACTAGTCTATCGCCATCGCGTCGGTGTTGCAGATCAATAGGCGCGCTGTTTGGAAGAACTGAGACAGGGATGGGCGCCTGCGGGAGCTTGTCCGGATTGGTGCTTATTTGTTGCGCCCTAGCTGCCTGCGGTGACGAGGCGCGGTTGCCCGAACAGGCAACAACGGGCCCAACGCCCACTATAACCGCGCCGTCAGAGGCTCTTATTCCCACCATCAACATTGCTAAGGCGGTCGGTTGGGCCGAAGGCGAACGGCCTCGTGCCGCACAGGGATTTGAAGTGAATGCCCTTGCCCGCGATCTCGATCATCCCAGGTGGCTATACGTACTGCCCAATGGCGACGTACTTGTTGCTGAATCGAACGCGCCTGAGCGTCCAGAAGAAGGAAAGGGCCTTAAAGGCACTATATTTCGTTTGGCGCTGAAGCGTGCCGGTGCTGCTGTTAAAAGTCCGGATCGCATCACGCTACTGCGGGACGCGGATAGGGATGGAGTCGCCGAGACTCGAAGTGTGTTCCTCGATCAACTCCATTCTCCCATTGGTATGGCGCTCGTTGGAGAAGATCTGTTTGTCGCGAACACAGACACAGTTCTTCGCTTTCCATACAAGGATGGTGCCACGAAAATCGATACGGCGCCGGTCAAGGTAGCGGATCTTCCCGCTGGTCCCCTTAACCACCATTGGACGAAAACGCTTTTAGCTAGTCCTGATGGTTCGCGGCTTTACGTAGGAGTCGGCTCAAACAGCAATGTTGGCGAGAATGGTCTGGACCGTGAAAAGGATCGCGCTGTCATTCTTGAAATTGACGTGGGCAGCGGCAAGTCCCGAGTCTTCGCCTCAGGTTTGCGCAACCCCGTGGGAATGGCTTGGGAGCCATCTACGGGTAAACTTTGGACTGTCGTGAATGAGCGTGATGAGCTCGGAAGCGATCTTGTTCCTGATTACCTCACGTCAGTGAAAGACGGTGGATTCTATGGCTGGCCGTTCAGCTATTGGGGGCAACATGTCGACGCCCGTGTCGAGCCGCAGAACCCTCAGCGTGTATCCGAGGCGCTAGTTCCGGACTACTCATTAGGCAATCACGTGGCGCCGCTGGGGCTTGCCTTTTCGGTGGGTGATCTTTTGCCAGATCCGTTCCGCCAGGGAGCATTTGTGGGTGAGCACGGATCGTGGAACCGAGTTCCCTTCGGCGGATACAAGGTTGTCTTTGTGCCCTTTGACAATGGACGCCCCGACGGGAAGCCACTGGACTTTCTTACTGGCTTTCTTGACGAAGAGGGTCAGGCGCGCGGACGACCGGTTGGCGTTGCTTTGCATCCCGCCGGCTCATTGTTGGTCGCTGACGACGTGGGTAACGCAGTGTGGCGGGTTAAGGCCTCGACTTCCAAATCATCGTAGTCGCCGGCAACGAAGGACGCCGGCCCAAGTCGGCTCATCTGCCACGGAGTTTGAAGGGTTGGCCCTTCTCGGCTTGAAAGCGAAGGAAGTCACACCATGACTGTTTTCGAAGGGCCAGAACTCGACATCCGCGAGGAACTGGATGTCGCAATCGTTGATCCCCTTTTTCTTGAAAGGTAGCAACCGGTAAGCTCATCGGGGACTAGCGATGATCGTGCTGCTCAACGGCTTGGCGGCCATCACCCTTCTCGCGGCGCTATCTATGGCAGCCCACGATGCGGACAGTGCCGAACGATTTGGGGAGGGGGCATGATCGTATTCGGCTCAGGTTCCGCGGCAGGGCTGGCGAGCGCATTCTTCGTCTACCTCAGCCGCACCTTCAGATTGGAGCGCCGAGCCGGGGCACATGGCGCCGTCCGCTGCGCTGGCTGGCAGTCGCTGCGGCAATAACTAGTACCGTCTTGTTTGTATCCGGCCTTAGTATGGCTCACGTTGTGGGAAAGGACGCTGCCAAGCCCGAGTCCGGGGCGCAGAAAGCGTTGGGTGAGCAGGCGCCACCATCACCTGCTCCGGCGAATCCCTAAACGTTGCCTTCACCCGCAAAGCGCTGCAGCCTTAGGTGCGCGGTTGAGCGGTTAAGTGACTACAACTCTGACTCCGCTTGGGATGGTCGGACTTTTGGAAGCGCGGCGACCGCAGCGCGATACTCGTCACTCGTATTTTATCGAGTTGGCCATTCCGAGGTCGTCCGAGCGGATCCAGCCGCGGGTTCGGCTCGGGAGCCGGTAGTGGGCCGGTTTGAATTTGGCAGCCCGGCGATCTGGTATCTGAACATAACGACCCCCATACTGTATCATGGAGACAGTCCCGTCGAAGATCGACCTGCTTGTGGCTGAAGCCAAAGCTGAACTAGAGCGCCTTGGAGTCAATACCGAGGGCAAACGGTCTGACGAGCTTCTGGCGATGGCGCGCGAGCAGAGGAACCGGGCCCGCGCGGTGCGACCTGGTTCCTAATTCCCGGCCGGCCGAAGTCATAGGCGGCACACAAGAAGACCGACCGAGCGCCTAACCCTAGCTTTGAGGAAGGCCAAAAAATTGTCCATGGCGGTTTACTGTCGGACTTAGAGTCAAAAGCAAAGCGGACCGAATTGTCGTTGACGCTGAGGACGCGCTCATTGCTGCATTAAAGGTCAAAGCTGAGCGGCCTGAGGCCACAATCCTGTATGTGCGCCGGTCGAACCAACGCGGCGACATACGTCACCCGCCGTCACCCGCCTCAAATCCTCACGGAGCCGTTGGCCGTGGATGATCACGCATGAATTCCACGATGGAGATCGCCTTCGCTCCGTGAGCTGGAACTGGAAGGAGGCTTAATTGACCTACATCGTCAATGAAAGCTGTATCAAATGTAAGTACATGGACTGTGTGGAGGTGTGTCCGGTCGACTGCTTCTATGAGGGTGAGAATATGCTCGTCATCCACCCGGATGAATGCATCGATTGTGGTGTTTGCGAACCGGAATGCCCGGTTGATGCGATCAAGCCGGACACTGAGCCGGGACTCGAAAAGTGGCTCGAGATCAATGCGCAATATGCTCAGGTCTGGCCAAACATCACCGTAAAGCGTGAGCCGCCTCCAGATGCCAAGGAATGGGAGGGCAAGCCTGACAAGGTCGGCCTGCTATCGCCAAACCGTGGCGCAGGTGATTGAGAACTGGACAGCGCAATGTAGCTGCGTCCGAGAAGCAAAGTGAGATCAAAAACATCAGGGGAATCTGGTTCTATTGCAAACTGAGGTAGTAGCAGTCGCAGACCCGGCGAGCGCCAGATGTTCGAGCGTGTGGTTAAACTGGTGAAGACCGACAGGACGAGAACATGGAGGCTTGACCAGGCGGCCCGCTCGATTTTTTTGACTGAGTTCGTGTCCGCGTTCTTCCTGGCAATGCGGTACTTCTTCAAGCCGAGGGCGACGCTGAACTATCCGTTTGAGAAGGGGTCGCTCTCACCCCGCTTTCGCAGGCGAGCTTGCGCTGCGGCGCTATCCGAATGGAGAGGATTGCTGCATCGCCTGCAAGCTGTGCGAGGCGATCTGCCCGGCGCAGGCGATTACGATCGAGGCGGGACCGCGACGCGACGACGGCACGCGGCGGACCACCCGTTTTGACGTCGACATGATGAAATGCATTTACTGCGGCTTCTGCCAGGAGGCCTGCCCGGTTGAAACTTCGAGTTCGCGACCGAGACACCCGAGGAACTCTACTACAACAAGGAGCACCTACTTGCGAACGGCGACCGCTGGGAGCGGGCCATCACAAGGAATATTCCCTTGACGCGCCCTATCGATGAGCGCCCCAGGGCGGCGGAGGTTGTGCTGGGCCGCCATCGGCGTGGAATGAAGGTTTGGGCATGACGAATGAGCTTAGGCGATGAGGGAAGATCTGACCGGACGACGAATTTTGGTACCGGAAACGCGCGAACTTAGCCAACTGCTCCGTATGTTGGAAGAGCACGGTGCCGATACCGTCGCCTGTCCAATGATCGCCATCCGCGATGCACCTGATCCAGAACCCATAAACGCGTGGTTAGCCGCTTCGTGAAAGGGAAGTGTGACGATCTTGTCTGATGACGGGTGAAGGTTTGCGACGGCTCCTTGGCTTCGCTCGCCGAATTGATCTGGAACCGGCCGTTCGAGTTGCGCTCGCCGAGACGCGGAAGATCACGCGCGGGCCAAAGCCAGTCCGCGCGCTGCGAGAGATCGGGTTGGATGCGGACCTGCTCGCCGACCAGCCCACGACCGAAGGCGTCATCACAGCGCTGGAACGCCATGATCTCACCGGACGTCGCGTCGCCGTGCAGCTATATCCCGGCAATGCCAACGAGCGACTTCTGAATTTCCTCGAAGGTGCCGGCGCGGAAGCGGATCCCGTGCTCCCATACGTTTACGCTTCTGAGGTCGACGACGCGCGCGTGATCGCTGTCATTGCCGAGATGGCCGCGGGCCAGATCGATGCGATCGCCTTCACAAGCGCGCCCCAGGTTCGACGGTTTCGCGATGTCGCCCGCGCCTTCGGTCGAGAAGCGGAGCTGCGGAAAGGCTTAAAACGCATCATCGTAGCGGCGGCCGGGCCTATTGTTGCAGCCGAGCTCCAGGCGATGGGAGTGCAGGTGAACGTTACTCCTGAGAAAGCGTTCTTCATGAAGCCACTCGTGCGGGAGCTCGCGGCGGCATTTACAAAGCACATGAGGGTTAACTGCTTTCACACCGAAGGGATCTGAGCATTGTCCGGGCCGCGAGGCGGAGAGTAGATAAAATGGCCGGAATGACGAAGGGGAAGTTCGATTTCCATCGGGCTGGCGGCGATCACGAACCTGGTCCTGCCGCCGCCTACGTGCAGATCTACGTGAAGTCGAGCGCCCTCAGCCGGGCTCCCGATCTTGCAATCTCAGCGCACCTGATGACCGAAGCTGAAATCGATGAGTTTATGGACGATGCACTCTCTGAGTTGGAAGAAATCCGTATCGATGCGAAGAAGGCATTAGCCGCGGCAACTTCACACTAAGCCCAAAAGTCTGGCTTAACCTCGCTGATGCGTGTTTTCGTAGGAATGACCGCTATGGGTCACTAGCGGAAGTGGAGGCGCGCCAGCAATGCGTCCGCTCTTCGCCCAGCAGCCGCTCTCTCAGCTCGGCTCTCGCACTGCTGTAAACAGGTCGCGTTTTGGTCCTTGCAAGCTCTCATCAGGCCGGCCATCCGCGCATGGACTAGGTTCGCAGACGTCAACAGCAGCAGAACCGAGAATAGCACAGAACTCACCATCAGAGAGGGGCTGACCATTGGCTTCTCCAGCTTTTAGAATGCCGCGTCTCATTTTCGGAATAGACGCGCGAGCTGGGGTGGATTGTGTAGGGCAAGCAAGCGCCCCCACGTCAGAAGTGCCGCCACCACAAAAAGAAGATTGGCAACCGCTAGCGTGAGCAGGTGAACCACAGGTGTAAACGCGTGTTCATGCTCCAATTTAGTGTGCCGATGGCCGCGAGCGAGTGCCATGATCTCCACTTTACCGTCGCTTTGGAGCAAAGATTTTCAGCAGCAGGAGATGGTCTAATGACTAAGTCTGTCGACTCCGCTGCGGCTTCGCGGTGTCGGACTCCGGTTTTGCATGCGCCACAGAGACAGCAGCCTCTCTATCCTCGGCTTCCTT
Organism: uncultured Alphaproteobacteria bacterium; assembly: GCA_963786425.1. Taxonomy (GTDB): domain Bacteria; phylum Pseudomonadota; class Alphaproteobacteria; order Rhizobiales; family Methyloligellaceae; genus Methyloceanibacter. Next base: position 544,988 of record CAWAZB010000005.1, read on the forward strand.
TGCCAATCGAAGTTCACGAAGCCGCTCGGTCTTCGCCGCCATGGCCTCGCGGCCGCGGCTCTGTTCGAGTTTCAGGTTGGAATCGCGGCGTTGGATTTTGTTCATCAACTCCTCGGCGGTCTTTCGCACAGGAGGCTTTCTACGAGCCTTCGATATCGATTTCGTGCGGTCGCGAGCTAAAGGATAATCGTCACTCTCGTACAGTTCCCGAATGGCGCTGGAATAGAATCGCTCGTCCCCAACCTCAAGGAAAGCCCCCAGCAGTAATTCACTCGGCATGTCCTCGATCGCGAATTTGATAGCTACTGCAGCGCTATCAAAACGCCGATAGCCAACTGTGCCCCTGACTGGGCCCCTGAAGGATGCGCGACGAGACGGAAACAATTCTGCGGCCGTTTGATAGTTTACTCTGCTCATAGGGAACTCCAGTGCTCGCGCGATTGGGGGTCAGCGTCTCGGACAGTCACGACCCGGGGCCCGTGGCCCAAAAAACCAACAAGCCGCCCCCGAGGGGACGGCTCTCAATTCATCAAATCATGACGTCCAGTAGGATTACGCGAGCTCGATGTTGCCAACAGCAGTCTTGCCGCTGCGGTTATCCAATTGCGTATCAAAGGAGACCTTCTGGCCCTCGACGATATTGTTGATGCCCGCGCGCTCTAGCGCCGTCGCATGAACAAACACGTCTGTGCTGCCATCTTCCGGCTGAATGAAGCCGAATCCCTTTTGAACGTTGTAGAATTTCACTGTGCCGTTAGTCATAGGGTTATCCTTCGCTATTTAGTTAGTGCAGTCAGAGCTTCCCAGCCACGCCAATGGCGCGCCTGAGCTCACTCGTCGATTTTGGGAGGGTCTGAACGTGCGCCTGGCAATTAGCGAAGGCGGTACGGCCACATGGTCCGGCCAAATGTCGATGCTCACATGTAAGCGCCTTTGAATGGCTTTACAAGAGATCTTCACCGCAACCCGACCGCCAGCGGAGCAAGACGCAAATCGGTTGATAGGCACTTTCTGTCAGCATCAAAAATTGACAACGCTTCATGGCATGCTCAACGCTGATGAATTTGCGGGCTGCTCGTGATACAGAGCCTGATCACAAGAGGGAATATTGATGCCGAAAACTGTTACGAAAAAGCGCGCAGCGAGGCGCGATTGGACGCCCGCTGACGTAAGACTACTGAGACAGCACTCACGAGCCAAAACACCCGTCAACACCATCTCTAAAGCATTGAAGCGTACGGCCGGAGCGCTCAGACAAAAGGCTCGTACACTCGGAATACCGCTCGGGCATCAACGTCCCAAAAAAGGCGGCCGCAAATAGTGCTGGCTCTCAGACCTGAGTGTGGGTGATCGCGACGATGTGCGTATTCGCGTAAGAAAAGACCGTTTGTCAGAATCACCCACTCCTATCTGAATCATGAGCGCTAGCAAAGAAGAATGGCCTAAACTGAGGACCAATGATCAATCCTATCGATAAGCGGCTCTATCTAAGCGAAGCAGAATTCAAGGGAAGGGTTCTACAATCGAAAGCATGGGCTGCCCATCGTCAACTGCCACACGCGCAGCCGTTCGATGAGTTTGGTGCATTGTCAGAAATCGAAAATCGAAATTCAATCCGACGAAATGGTCAGTCACTGATTGTGGACCCAATGAAAGAGGTTGTTCGGCGGAAATTGATTTACGATGCACAATCGTTTGCAGATCGTGTCCGCGAGCTTGCCAACGCTTCTATCCTGGAAATTTATGGACCGGTCACACTTGGCGACTTCAACACCATGTCAGCGATGAGAAGTTTCTTTGTCTCGAAGCAGACTCTCGTAAGCGACCTTATAAAGAAACACGACTGACAACCGGGCCGATATCGCTGTGACAGCCACTTTGCAGTCAATGCGGCTCTCGCCATTGCAGACCTCCACCTTCGTTTATCCATAAGCCATGGTCTGGTCCGGCAATCATCATGGGGCCTCTGATCTCCACCGCTGCCGACTCTCAACTCCACAGCATCCTCAGAATCAAATCCCGACTCTTCCTCGGGCTCGGCTCGTGCGCAGTAGGAAGATGATGTTCCATGGAGCATCTCCTGCGTCCGGGCGGCCTGCGGGACCACACCGCGTAAATTCCGGCATTCGGTAGCAAAAGCACCAAGCAAATAAACCAAAGGGGTCCGTAGCCGTTTCTGGTTATTTCATAGAAAGTGATTTGAGTAGTAGGCGCGACTCACACTAATCACGCGAATGATTGGCGAACCCATGTTGACCCGCGAGCAGGTAATAAAGTTAACCAGTGCAGCGAAGGAGACATCCAGCAAGGCAACTTTGCCCCTGCCGCTTAAATCGCTACTCGTGCGCTTGCGGGAGCTGCAGCAGCTTCCAGCACAAAAGCAGCAGGAAACTCCCACTCGTTCACTCTGGGACCGTCTCTTTTCGCCTATAGGTAGGCGCCACACTAGGGCGCCGCCTCTTTTCCCAAGACTTCCCACCTTTGCGCGCTTTCGTTGCAGCGTCATCGCTTGAACGATGCGGATTGCGAGATGTGCGCAGCACCTTGTCGGCTTCGTCCAGATCTTCGCCCGAATGACTCGCATGGCAAGCTCGCGTGTCTAACGGCCCTTGCTCGGCAAGCTCAGCCTTGCAGATGGTGACAATCTCACCGCGCCGAACTGCCGAAGTGTGTCCACATAAACCGGAAACTCGGTGCGCTCATTAGGAGACTGGAACATGCGCCGCGTTGCATTGACGTGGGCAAGATCGCTACGCGCCGCAAAAGAAAGCGCCGCACAGAGCGGACTTCGACGGAAAAAAAAGGGGGAGGGCATTGATATCGCATTGCATGAGCTAGACCTGGCCGGGCCGGGAACTCGACGAGGAGTGAGCGGAGCCGTCCGACAGTCTGCTCCATGGCTGATTGGCACGAAAGAGATCGCTGTTCTCCGCTCAAAATTCCCTGTTCCGCGAGCAGGGAATCAATGGGTAGATTGTCTGAATTCCGCCAGTAATCGACGCTACCCCAACACGCGGATCGCGAAATTCCCTGTATTTTTCCCGATTATCAAGGAAAGAGCTCCAGAGACGAGTTCGGTGCAGACTGCCAGCACAGCCAACTAGTCGCAGGTTTTTCGGCTCTCTCCGCGGCTTCGGTACGTGCTCCCGAAAGAGCCCGGAATTACGCCACGGAATGAGGGGCATTCTCTCTATGCGACGCTAGAGAGCACGCTTCCGCGCTGAAAACTCGCCCTTCTCCCACTTTATCTCTACTGCGCATTTTCGGGGGTCACACTTCGCCGGGAGCAGATGCATATGCGCGCGAAAATGATCGACAGGGGCAGCCCTCGCCGCGGAGAGAAAGAACAAGAAGGCTCAAATCGGGGTAAGCTCGCAGCGTTGTAGCCGCTATGTTGGTCCTGATGAGCTTAAAAGGGCACGCCTCGTTCAAATACGTCACCGGCAGGCAACACGATTCTTCGTCGGGTCGTGGATGGACGAATGTGCTCGCCGAGCGTTGGAGCCACGAAGCCGGTGAACTCCCTTCGCTTCTTCCTCGCGATACGGAAGTAGCCGTATTGCTGGGCGGCCGCACGCTAATCGACCGACAGGGGGGCGGCTTGCGACAGAGCACTCTGGGCCGTCGCGGTACCACCTGGCTTTGTCCATCAGGGATACGGGAGGAATTCATCCATTTCCGGGAGCCAGTCGAGAATAGCCTCCATATCTTCCTTCCAGCCAAGCCGTTCGCCGACTGCATGTTGCAGGATCTCGACATCGATCCCGCCCGCGCGACGCTTCGCTATGAAGCCATCAGCTATGATCCCTTCATCGAGCAGATCGCGCTAGCGATCGCCCAGGAATTGAACACAGAGACGTCCGCAGGCCGATTGCTCGTCGAGTCGCTTGGCCAGTCACTTTCAGCCTATCTCGTTTGCCGCTATTCGGAAGTTCCACTGATCGTGAAGCCTCTCCGCTCTTCGGAAAAGCCAATCGATGACCGGCGCATGGCGCGCGTAATGGAATTCATCAACGCAAGTATTGAGCAAAATTTTACCGTCGCTGACCTTGCTACCGTGGCATGCATGAGCCCAGCGCACTTTGCGCGATCTTTCAAGGCGAAATCCGGCAGGAGTCCTCATCGGTTTGTAAGCCAAATGCGCCTAGAACTTGCAAAGAGAATGTTGGCAGACCGCAATAGGTCCGTTTCGGACATCGCTTTGTCGACGGGCTTCTCCTCACCGTCGAATTTCTCGCGTGCGTTTCGGGACGCCACGGGCATGACCCCTAGCGCCTATCGGGCGCGGCAGATCGGGGCCCGAGCCGCCAACCCCTGAATGTCGGGACGATAGTTCGACCGTCGAGTCCATCCGACGGTGCTCTCTTTTTCTCGTTGGCGGTGCGCACTTAGCAGTTTCTGAATAGCAACGAGCAGTCGGCGACAAGCGAGATTGCCACCGAGCGTGTCAGATTCGATCCGACGCGGCTCGGGAGAAAAAGCTATGGAATCGGCAATCGATGCTCACCTGAAATGCCCACGGACACGGACGCGTCGCGTAGGCGATGACTTTCAACCACCCTATCCGGCATTCTCCGCGCGCGCCCCGCAGACAATGACGCAGGTCGTCATGGGCTATTTCGGCGTGCAGTTACACGGCGGCGGGAAGGTGCTCGAAACGGCCTTTAAGGCTGTCAATGCGCTTTTCGATCTCCCCGACGGGCCAGATCATATTGACACCGTCCGCTGTGTCGATGGCCATGGCTACGACACAGCGATCGCTGTCGCCTACTGGGGCAACACGACGCAATTTTCGCGCTGGATCGACAATCCCAAAAACCAAGCGTGGTGGAACGCAGACGAGCGGCTGCGCGACGGCGTTGGTTTTTTCCGCGAGACCTTAAGTCCGCGCGACGAGCAGTACGAGACGGCCTACAGCTCGGCTAAACACCTTGAGGGAGTCGGCGTTGTCATGGGCGGCGTGAGTGGCGAGATCCTGGAGCACGGCTACTGGGGTTCGATGCGCGACCGCATCCCACTGTCGCAAACGGACACGATGTCACCGAGCGGCGACCTTAGCGGCGAGACTACGGCAACGGCCGCGTGACGGTACACGGACACAAGAACCTCGCAGTCATCCGCTCGGGCCAGGACTGGACGGACACGCAAGGCGAAGAGCGCCGCATCTACCTCGAAGACATCGAGCCGACGTTGCGCGCGGGCATGGATTTTCTACGCGATCAGGGTGCCGAAGTCGGTTGCTACAGCAATCGTTACGTGCAGCACATCGACGCCCACGGTTGCCCCGTAGATAAGACATTCGGGGTCAGCCACTGGCGTTCACTGGCGGACCTGGAGCGTTGGTCGGAATCTCATCCGACGCACTTGAAGATCTTCGGCATTTTCCTGAAGAAAGTGGCGGAGTTGCCGAACCTGCGTCTTTATCACGAAGTGTCGGTGTTCGATGCTGCCGCCCAGCGTTACGAGTACATAAACTGCCATCCGGGCACGGGTCTACTCAGGCCGGTTGCCTGAACCCAGGCCAGATTTCCTATAATGGTCGAGCTTACCCGGCTTCATGGCTGGGCTTGATCCGGCGAAGAAAGCGAGGAAGGCAGCGTCCAAGTTCGAGCTGGATGAAGACGAACGGAGCCATCGCCGCCTCGGCGTCTGCCCGTCGTGGATATGGACGAATCCGCTCATGCGCAGTATGGATGGAGGACTTAGTCTGCCGTGTCTGCCGTGGCGCGCCTACATTGTCGCCACGTCGCTAACGCAGGCGACGAAAACGTTCTTGCGATGACGCTGTGCCAGGCGGGTGGCCTTCCGATTTGCGGCCGCCCTGCAGCGGCGTTGATGTCGGGGGGACTGGGTCATGACCAACAAAAAGCCGGCCGCAGACGTTACCAAGGACTGGCAAGCAACACAGGGCCAGAAGTCCGCCGCCGCGCGTCTCCGCCTTTTCGCCGCACTCTCCTGGGTCGTTGCCATCGGCGGCGAGATCGCCGGAATTGTTTTATTCTACCAGCACAAGTTCGACCACGGAAACCTGCCGCTGCTAATCGGCCTTCTGGTCGGGATCGCGATTTTCGCAATCGCTGGCAACTTGCTTTGGAAGGCGGCCAACAGGGACGACCCAGCTCGCGCATCCGACACGTTCAGGTTCTTCGTTCAAAACCAGCTCGGCGCGATCATCACGCTGATTGCCTTCCTCCCGCTGGTTCTCCTGATCTTCACCGACAAAAATATGGACCCGCAGAGCAAGAAGATTGCCGGCGGCGTCGGCGCTGTGCTGGCCGTGCTCGCGACCCTGATAGGGGTCAGCTACGACCCCCCATCGGTCGAGCAGTACACCCAGGACATGAACACGTGCGCGGCCCAGATTAGGGCGGGGCAGCCGACCACTGCCTGTTCGCCCGACGTGGCCGCCCAGGCGCAGGAGATCGCCACGGACTCCGCCACGGTGGCTAAGGCGACGAAGGACCCGGCGCACCCCGCTGGTCAGGATGTCGTGTACTGGATCGCGCCGGAAGACGGAGCCAAGAAGTCCACGATACCGCATGTTTTCCACCTCTGCGCAGAAGTCAGTCCGCTGGTTGGCAAGACCGTGAACAGCGGCTCCGTGACGGAAGCCTACGCACAGAACGCCACCCGCATTACGAAGCAGATCGAGATGGAACAAAAGCAATGCGGGTTCTCCAGCTCGCCATGAATCACCCGCGTTCTATCGCGCCCACGCCGAGAAACAGTAAGTAGCGGGATTTGCTGATCAGTCGAGCATCATGATGTGTGTCGAACTTCGAATCTGATGCTCTCAGCCAGCCAGTCGCGCGTTTTTCGGCTCTCTTCCGAGACGCGGCAATCACTCTTCAAGAAGCCCCGAATTGCGCCACCAATTGGCGGCGGTTCTGTCTCATGTGATTAGAGAGAGCGCCTTTTAGCGGAAGAAGGGCGCTTTCTTCCCGCTTTATCTCTAATGGCCAATTTAGGGGGTCACACTAGCCGACGGGCTAATGGTGCTCGCGATCAACGTACCATCATGGTGTATGTCGAACTTCGAATCCGATGCTCTCAGCCACCTAGTCGCGTGATTTCTGGCTCTCTTGCGACGATTGCCAAAGCCCCAGCAAGAAGCCCGGAATTGCGCCACGAATTGGCGGAATCGTCCTCCGAATGGAAACAAGAGCACGCGCGTCAGGGGATGAATGCCGCGTTTCGTCGGGTTTATCTCTAACTGGGCCCTTTCCGGGGTCACACTTCCGAGAAAGCCGATGGTGCCGACCATCAGCATAGCATCATGACATGCATCGAATTTCGAATCCGCTGCATGGTCGAGTGTTATCCGGCTCTCACCCAAGCCTCGCCAAGGCACCCCGAAGAAGCCGGAATTGCACTACTAATAGGTAGTCACTTGTGCGTGTTTTGGGGGTTACACTGGCGAGGAAGCAGATCGTTAGTTCGCCGAGCTTCAAAATACTCTAGAAACCCGCCCGAACGGTCCAGGGCTCGGCAAAGCTGCGCCGAAAATAACAGCGCATTGGGATCAAGCAGCCGTTCGCTCAGCTAATCCAGATTGTTGAAGCCACGCGACCCATTTGTGGAGGAAGGCGCGATAATTCGCCTCGCCGATGCGAAGGATATTCAGGGCTGTGAGCTTTCGCTTGTCATGAGGATCGTCAAATTTGCCACTTATGAATGTGTACATTTCGACACGCTCTCCGAGGCTGCTCCGGCCTGTACCATTGAGATATGCGATACCCCCATGCGCCATTGCGTTACGCAGAATGCTGCACCATTGCGAGGTCGGCATTTGAGCAGCGGCTTTCTCTGCCTGTTCAACACTCAGCTCGTCTGCCAAATCATCTGGGATCGGCTTGGCGATGTTGAAAAGTGAATGCTCATCGCGATTAGCGAGAATCTCCATGCGCCAGAAGCAAAGAAAGGGGCCTCATTGAAGGGATGTCCTCCCAAGACCGTGGTGACGGCCGTAGTCATGCGTGGATCAAGTTGCCGGTCGTCGGCATAGCCTTCCTCGCGGGCGTCCCGGTAACGCTCAATCCGTTCCACAGGCAGGTTGATTATCGGGATGGACATCGAAATGAGGAACGTTGTTGTAAGCGGCCCCAGCTGAGGCCGATCTCTTTGGCGGGTCTTATCTGCATAGGGCCAAAGCTCTTCGATTAGCTGCAGGCAGCGCTGTGGAAGCTCGAGACTGTAATGAAGTGGAATTCCTATGGTCCTGGCCCTTTTTTAGAAATGCCCGACTCCGGCTTTCACTTAGGATAGGTCTACGACAGGTGGCGAGCCAAGCCGCTGAACGAACGTAGTGAATGCAGCGGGACATTCGGGTGTGTCGGGCCAAAATCGCCTGAGAAACTCACCCCACTTGTCCACAAGAATCCATCAGCCCTTCTCGCTGGAAGCGGTACTACTCCGAGACGCGGTCCGCACCCGTGCGATTCCTCACCCCTAATCGCTAAGCCAATTTTGGGAGTCCGTTGGGAGCGTTCGCGACCAAAAACGACGATGGCGGTGCCCCGGATCGGGCAATCGTTTAGATTTGGACGGCATGCGTCAGGAAGGGAGCGGGTCTTGGAGTACCGAAAGTAAGCACTATGCAAAATAACGCACATAGGGAGCTGCTACTGCTCCCCCCACAGCAGGAAGTCTGGCAACAACCGCCGCATGGCGCTCCATCACCTCGTTCCATGCTCTTGATACTATAGAAGACGAAGCTGACCCCAAAAGGATGCACTTAAGCTCTGGCAACCGCCAGTCCGGCGAAAACAAGAAGAGAAGATGGCCATCTCTACGGCCTAGCGTGGTGTAAGGTGGAGTTGTCGTGCCTCGGAGCAACCCATGCTGTATCTTTTGGCCAAAGCGGCGCTTTCCGCCGTCATTATCGGTGCCGCTTCCGAAGTAGCTCGGCGCAGCCCCAGCTGGGGAGCGTTGATCGTTTCGCTTCCTCTCGTCTCGATCCTCAGCATGATCTGGCTCTGGCGAGATACGGGCGATACCGAGCGCATTGCGGCGCTCTCGCAAGGAACCTTTTGGCTGGTACTGCCGACCCTGCCGATGTTTCTGACTGTTCCCGCCCTTTTGCGACATGGCTTGGGTTTTTGGCCTGCGCTCGGAGCCGGGTGTGCGTTAACAATCACGCTTTACCTTCTTGCGGTTTGGTTACTGCCGCGCTTCGGCGTCACCATTTAGTGGCCCTAACCTCGCAGATATTTCGCACCTGGTACTGGCCCCAAGCTCAACGCGCTTCACGGGATCGTTAGTCATCGCGGCTGTACACCGCTTGACCCTCGAAGCGAAGAGCCGATAATCGGGCGATGCGTCTTTGTCGGGCCGTCATTCTCGCCTCGCTTGCACTCTCGATCGCGGCTTTTCCGCTAGCGAGGGGGATGGCGCATGTTCTGCCGCAGCACGCCGAGGCTGCCGCAGACATGGAGTGCTGCCACAAGGGCGAGCCTTGCGAGAAAAAGACCAACGATTGCGATTCGAACCCGGCCTGTGTGCTGAAATGTTCGAGCCTCCCCGGGACGCTGGCAGCGGCTAGCTCGCTGGAGCCCGAGAGGGTCGCGCTCTCTAAGCCGTCTCGCCTTGCGGCGCTTTTCGTTTCTCTATCCGATAATCCTCCACTACCGCCTCCACGCCTTTGATCCCGCATTGATGCTGCCGTGTCCCGCCGAAGCGAATGCCCGGCGGCGGCAGAGCTTGGCTTTGGCCGTCTCGCGGCCCGGGCCCGCCTACCAGCATGCGATCAAAGGAGGCGCGCCATGCGACGCCTGCACTATGCCATCATCCCCGTCCTCGGCATCGCCGCAGGTACGGTCGCTAGTTACGCCTACGACGAATGGCCAAGGGTCATCCCGATTTTGGAATCGGGTCGGAGGTTGATCGTCTCGGCGCTCGAGCCCTCGCACGGCGCGCCCCCGCTTCGTGAAGGGCGAAACCAAGGCCGCAAGGTTCTCTATTACCGCAACCCGATGGGTCATCCCGACACCTCGCCGGTGCCGAAGAAGGACTCAATGGGTATGGACTACATCCCCGTCTATGCGGAGGAGGAGAGCGGGAGCTCGTCGGTCAACGTCACTCCCGAAAAAATTCAACGGACGGGCGTGCGCACTGAGATTGTGCAAAAGCGCCCTGTGACGCGCTCCCTCCGCGGCGCCGGTACAGTCCGCCACGACGAGTCGCGTCTCTGGATAGTTACGGTCCGCTCCGACGGATATGTCGAGGAGCTCTTCGTCAACAAGACCGGACAGCATGTCGCCAAAGACGAACCGCTCTTCCGCTTCTACAGCCCGCAGATCCAGCTCGCGCAAGCCGATCTTCTGGTCGCGGTCCGCGCCGAGGGACGTGATGCGAGGTCGTCCGAGGCGCTGGACGGGGCGGAGCAGCGATTGCGGAATCTCGGCCTGTCCCAACGCCGCATCGACGAAGTGCGCGAAAACATGAGCAATCCACGCACCGTCGACTGGCCGTCGCCGGCGACCGGCGACGTCATCGAAAAGCGCGTCATCCAGGGTCAGCGGATTACGGCCGGGGACGAGCTGTTCCGCATCGCCGACCATCGTCGGGTATGGGTGATCGCAGACATCGCGGAGTCTGATATCGCGGCCGTCACGCCTGGTATGCGCGCGAGGGTCACGCTGAGGAGCTTCCCAGGCGAGCCGCACGAAGGTGAAGTGACGTTCATCTATCCCGAACTGATGAAGCCGGAGACACGCACGGTCTCGGTCCGCATCGAGCTTCCAAACGAGGAGGGGAAGATGCGGCCCGGCATGTATGCCGACGTGATGCTCGATCCCCATCCAAAGGACGCAGTTGTCGCGGTCCCTTACAGCGCGGTGATCGATAGCGGCACCCGGCAGGTGGTTCTCATCGCCAAAGGCGAAGGCCGTTTCGAACCCCGGACCGTCGAGCTCGGCCGCCGGGGCGAGAACTATGTGGAAGTGACGGACGGTCTAGGCGAAGGCGAGGAGGTGGTCGTTTCGGCTAATTTCCTCATCGACGCGGAAAGTAATCTCAAGGCGGCGCTCCAGAGCTTCGGCGGCGATCAGGGGCGCGCGACACCATGATCGCCGCCATCATTCGCTGGTCGGCGCGGAACCTATTCCTCGTCGGCCTGGGGACTGTCTTCCTTACCCTAGCCGGCGTCTACGCGCTGTCGCGCGTGCCGCTCGATGCCATCCCCGATCTCTCCGACGTACAGGTGATCGTCTACACGGAATATCCGGGACAAGCGCCGCAGGTGGTCGAGGACCAGGTGACCTATCCGCTCACCACCGCGATGCTGACGGTGCCCAGCGCGCGGGTAGTGCGCGGCTTCTCCTTCTTCGGCGTGTCCTTCGTCTATGTAATCTTCGACGAGGGAACCGACATCTACTGGGCGCGCTCACGCGTACTCGAATATCTGAGCGCCGCGGCGCGCCGGCTCCCGGCCGGCATCGCCCCGAGCCTTGGGCCGGACGCAACCGGCGTCGGCTGGGTCTTTCAATATGTCGTTCGGGGCGCGCAGCACAGCCTCGCCGAACTCCGCACGATCCAAGATTGGTATGTGCGGTACGGCCTTGTTAGCGCGCCGGGCGTTGCCGAGATCGCCAGCGTCGGCGGCTTCGTGAAGCAATACAGCGTCGTCGTCGATCCGAGGCGCCTGCAAGCACTAAACATCCCGCTCTCCCGCGTGAGGGATGTCATCCGCGACAGCAACATGGATGTCGGCGGCCGGACGGTGGAGATGTCCGAGACCGAGTTCGCCGTCCGTGGCCGCGGCTATATTAAGAGCCCTTCCGACCTCGAACAGATCGTCGTCAAGAACGATGGCGGCGTGCCGTTGTTGCTCAAAGACGTGGCCCGCGTCGAGCTCGTGCCTGATGAGCGCCGGGGCATCACCGAACTGAACGGCGAGGGCGAAGTCGTGTCCGGAATCGCGCTGCAGCGCTTTGGCGAAAACCCGCTTTCGGTGATCGGAGGCGTGAAGGACCGCATCGGCATGCTCGCTCCAAGCCTGCCCGAAGGCGTGAGCATCGAGACGGTCTACGACCGCTCCGATCTTATTTACCGCGCCATCGACACGTTGAAACGGACGCTCATCGAGGAGAGCCTCATCGTCGCGCTTGTGTGCATCGTCTTTCTCCTGCATGCGCGAAGCGCGCTCGTCGCCATCATCACGCTGCCGCTTGGGGTATTGATCGCCTACCTCCTCATGTGGCTGCTGGGCCTTAGCTCCAACATCATGAGTCTCGGCGGCATCGCCATCGCCATCGGCGCCATGGTGGATGCGGCTATCGTCATGGTCGAGAACGCCCATAAGCGGCTGGAACGTGCGCCGCTGGGAAAGCCGCGCCACGAAACCATCGTCGAGGCGGCGGTCGAAGTCGGCCCCGCCCTGTTCTTTAGCCTGCTCATCATCACCGTGTCTTTCTTGCCGATCCTCGCGCTCGAGGCGCAGGAGGGGCGGCTGTTCAAGCCGCTTGCTTACACAAAGACCTTCGCCATGGCGGGAGCGGCATTCCTCTCCATCGTGTTGGTGCCGGCGCTGATGGTGCTTCTCATCCGCGGACGCATTCTGCCCGAGCATAAGAATCCGGTAAACCGCTTCCTCATCTGGATCTACCGCCCAGTTATCAGGGTCGCGTTGCGCTTCAAGGTGACGACCATCCTGCTGGCTCTGCTTGCGCTCGGCGCGAGCCTCTGGCCGGCATCGAAGCTCGGCACCGAGTTCATGCCCAATCTCAACGAGGGTACGCTCTTCTACATGCCGACGACGTTACCGGGCATCTCCGTCACTAAGGCGGCGGAGCTGCTCCAAACTCAAAACAAGATCATCAAGAGTTTTCTCGAGGTGGAGTCGGTTTGGGGAAAAGCCGGGCGCGCCGGCACCGCTACGGATCCGGCCCCGACGGAGATGATCGAAACGGTCATCAATCTAAAGCCGGAAAGCGAATGGCGTCCGGGAGTGACGATCGACAGCCTGATCGGAGAAATGGATCGGGAATTACAATTCCCGGGCGTCTCCAATGCTTGGACGATGCCGATCAAGGCCCGTATCGACATGTTGTCGACCGGCATCCGCACGCCGGTCGGCGTGAAAGTATTCGGCAAGGATCTGATCGAAATGGAGGCGCTGGCGCGTCAGATCGAGGCGGCGATACGCACGGTGCCTGGAACGACCAGCGCTTATGCCGAGCGCGCGATCGGCGGCTACTACGTCAACATCGATCCCGACCGGCACCAGCTTGCCCGTTATGGTCTGATGCTGTCGGACGTGCAGGACGTGATCGCCATGGCCCTTGGGGCGGAGTCGATTACCACCACGGTGGAGGGGCGCGAGCGCTACGATGTGAGCATTCGCTATCCGCGCGACTATCGCAGCGACCCTGAAACCATCGCCAAGGAGGTGCTGATTCCGACGCCTGAGGGCGGGACGGTGCCGCTCGGTGAGGTGGCGAAGGTCGCGCGCGCGAAGGGGCCGTCAACCGTTCGCACCGAAGACGGGCAGCTCGTCCTCTACATCTTCGTCGATTTTCGCGACCGCGACATCGGCAGCTACGTCGCCGAAGCACAGAAGGCGGTGGCGAGCCAGGTGCAATTTCCACCGGGCTATTACGCTACCTGGAGCGGCCAGTTCGAGTATTTACAGCGGGCTAAGGAGCGCCTTCAGATTGTGGTGCCCCTGACCCTCCTCATCATCTTTCTGTTGCTTTACCTCAGCTTCCGGCGCTTGACGGAGGCGCTGATCGTTATGCTGTCGGTGCCGTTCGCGCTTGTCGGCGGCTTTTGGGTGATGTGGTGGCTCGGCTTCAACCTGTCGGTCGCCACGGCCGTCGGTTTCATTGCCCTCGCCGGCGTCGCCGCCGAAACAGGCGTCGTGATGCTGCTCTATCTCGACGGCGCGCTGAAGGAAGCTCGGCAGCGGTGTGCGGAGGAGGGGGGTCTTTTCTCCCGCGACGACCTGCACACCGCCATCATGGCGGGAGCTGTCGAGCGGGTGCGTCCAAAAATGATGACGGTCGCCGCCATCATCGCCGGCCTCCTGCCGATCATGTGGGCGCATGGGACCGGCGCGGAAGTTATGCAGCGCATCGCCGTGCCGATGATGGGCGGCATGGTCTCATCGACGCTGCTCACGCTGATCGTCATTCCGGCGATCTACGCTATCGTTAAAGGCTGGAGTCCTCGCTGTGTGTCGGCAGCCTGAAGCCGTCGTTCTCGCTTCGGCGGTCGAAAAAGCGAAATGCGTTCCGCTCGGATTTTTGGAGGCGCGGCGACCGCAGCGCGATACTCGTCACTCGTATTCATCGAGTCAGGTGCCACTCTGAGGTCGTCCGAGCGGATCCAGCGGCGGGTTCGGCTCGGGAGCCGGTAGTGGGCCGGCTCGAATATGGCAGCCCGTCGATCTGGTATCTGAACATAATGACCCCCATACTGAGAATCATGGAGACAGTCCCGTCGAAGATCGACCTGCTTGTGGCTGAAGCCAAAGCTGAACTAGAGCGACTTGGGGTTAAGACCGAGGGCAAACGGTCGGACGAGCTTCTGGCGATGGCGCGCGAGCATAGGAACCGGGCGCGCGCGGTACGACCTGGTTCCTAATTTCCGCCGGCCGGGTCATCGGCGGCACAAAAGAAGAAGACTGACCGAGCACGGCTAACCTAGCTTTGAGGAAGGTCAAAAATGTCATGGCGCTTTACTGTCGGACTTAGAGTCAAAAGCAAGGCGGACCGAATTGTCGTTGACGCTGAAGACGCGCTCATTGCTGCGTTAAAGGTCAAAGCTGAGCACCCTGAGGCCACAATCCTGTATGTGCGCCGGTCCAACCAACGCGGCGACGTACGTCATCCGCCTCAAGCATGACGAAAGAGCTTAGGCGATGAGGCAAGAGCTGACCGGACGACGAATTGTGGTACCGGAAACGCGCGAGCTTGGCCATCTGCTCCGCATGTTGGAAGAACACGGTGCCGATACCGTCGCCTGTCCAATGATCGCCATCCGCGATGCACCTGATCCGGTACCCATAAACGCCTGGTTACGCCGCTTCGTGAAAGGAAAGTGTGACGATCTCGTCCTGATGACGGGTGAAGGTCTGCGACGGCTCCTTGGCTTCGCCCGCCGAATTGATCTGGAACCGGCCGTTCGAGTTGCGCTCGCCGAGACGCGGAAGATCACGCGCGGGCCAAAGCCAGTCCGCGCGCTGCGCGAGATCGGGTTGGATGCGGACCTGCTCGCCGACCAGCCCACGACCGAAGGTGTCATCACAGCGCTGGAACGCCATGATCTCACCGGACGTCGCGTCGCCGTGCAGCTATATCCCGGCAATGCCAACGAGCGACTTCTGAAGTTCCTCGAAGGCGCCGGGGCGGAAACAGATCCCGTGCTTCCATATGTTTACGCTTCTGAGGTCGACGACGCGCGCGTGATCGCTGTCATTGCCGAGATGGCTGCGGGCCAGATCGACGCGATCGCCTTCACAAGCGCGCCCCAGGTTCGACGGTTTCGCGATGTCGCCTGCGCCTGCGGTCGAGAAGCGGAGCTGCAGCAAGGCTTAAAACGCATCGTCGTAGCGGCGGTCGGGCCTATTGTTGCAGCAGAACTCGATGCGATGGGAGTGCAGGTGAACGTCACTCCTGAGAACGCGTTCTTCATGAAGCCACTCGTGCGAGAGCTAGCGGCTGCATTTACAAAAAGGACGTGCCAAAAGCCCCAACAACAAGGCCTACAGCGAATTCAGCAATTCGGCTGTTCGTCATTGAAGGCGGGTTATAGGCTGATTCGGCCGGTCAGAAAAAGGAGCGAACCTTGAAGGCTTGTGAAGAGTCCAAGCCGTGATCGGTTGCGTGTCTCACCACTGAAGAACCGGAAAGATGGATGAACTGAACCCGCAGCTCAGGTCAGCACTGAAACGCATTCTACGGGCGACTAGGCTTCAACCTGCTCTTCGTTGCGCGGAGAATATCATCCGAAAGTTTGGGGTCATTCACGGCGCGGGCGAGCACGAGTGCGCCGATCAGTGAGGCGCCCGTCGCGAGGGCCTCTTCATAACGCTGCCGCTGCTTCAGCCCGGGGCTCATTCGAATGGTCAATCGCTTGATCATTGTTCGCAATCCATCCGTGAACCGCTGTCTCACAACGCTGCTTTGATGCGACATCTCACAAGACAAAGCTGCCAAGGGGCAGCCGCGGCCCGGCGCGTCGCGGTGGGAGCGTGTCAGGTAATTACCGGTGTATTCCTCGAGCGTTGCCGTGCCATCAAGCAGTTGCGCGCTTTCCGCTAACCCGTAATCCAGTGCTTCTTCAACGAGTCGGTCCTTTGAACCAAATTGACTGTAGAGGCTGCCGTGGGTCATCCCCGCAGCTTCAGTCAGCGCATCAACGCCGGCGCCGGAAATTCCGCGCTCTCGAATGAGGCGCGAAGCTGCCTTGAGAATTCGCTCGCGATTTTGAGCAGCTTGTTCTTTGGAAACGCGCATGTCGCAGGTACCCGGATGAGAGTGGCTCTTGACAAATATAATGACGACCGCCATCTGATGCAATCATAGCGATCGTAATCTAAATGGCATGGAGGTCATCGTGTCCGCATCCAGTTCAGGCTCAAGACCTGGCAAAGCCGATCTTGGCGTAGCCCTCGTCACGGGCGCATCTACGGGCATTGGACGAGCAACGGCCAAGGCTCTGAACAACGCCGGTTTTCGCGTGTTCGGAACCAGCCGCCGCCGCGTTACGGAGAGCCCTGACGGCATTACCATGCTCATGGGAGACGTCACCGATGATGCTTCTGTCGCAAAGCTAGTCGATGAGGTGATATCCGACGCCGGGAGAATTGACCTCCTTGTCAATAATGCCGGCGTTGGATTGCTCGGGGGTGCCGAGGAATCCTCGATCGCACAAGCTCAGGTGTTGTTTGATGTTAACCTCTTCGGCGTGCTCCGAATGACGAACGCGGTGTTGCCGACGATGCGACGCCAGAAGAGCGGAAGGATTATCAATATGAGCTCGGTGATGGGTTTGATCCCGGCTCCCTACTTGGCTCTCTATTCCTCAACGAAGCATGCGCTTGAAGGTTATTCCGAATCTCTCGACCATGAATTGCGCGCATTCGGGATTCGGGTGGTGCTGGTTGAACCCGCCTATACGCGCACTGTATTCGAGGACAATCTCACGACTCCGGATCGATTGCTGGATGTCTATGATTTGGCGCGAGCCGGAGCAAAAGACGTCATGCGTGAGGCGATGAAACAGAGAGGCGATGATCCCGAAGTCGTCGCCGAGACTGTGTTGAAGGCTGCGACTGCCGCCGCCCCGAGGAGGCGCTATGCAGCCGGAAAGAAGGCACGACAAGTCAGTTTTCTGCGACGGTTCGTACCCGAAGCTGCATTTGACAAGAGTCTGCGCAAGGAGATGCGACTACCGGTTTGAGGGCGGACGGGATCAAGCAGCCCCAAGCTCACAGGGAACTCAATCCTCTTCGGTATGGCTAGCCCGCTACCGCCGCCTACTGAACCGAAGCAGTTAATATAGGACCGAAGGAAAAAAACACCCTTTTGGCTCTTGGTACTTGCCCATTGCCATCAGCGTCATGGGCTTAACGACCTTAAATCCCTCGGTCAGGCACCAGCGAAAGAAGGATGCCTGTCTGATCGGCAGGAGAAAGGAAAGAGGCTCTGCACAAAGGGCAGCGGCGCCGAGGATAAGAGCCCGCAAGTCCTCCTCCGACTGAGCCACGCCGTGATTCATAAGCCAAAAAGTAGGGGCTGTGAGATACCCCGTCAGCACGTCATCGCGTTCCACGCCTAGCGGCATGAACATTGTAAGCGTGTCCAATACCTCACCACTGCGGCTTATCCCATGCACGGCTTCGTATAGTGCCGAGCATGTGTCCACATCTGCTACCGACAAAGCTCGTACATTGAAACCGCCCGCCGGTTTGCTCGTAGGCTTGCCCAGCATCAGCATTAGCGGCTCCTTTGTGTCGAAGCCGAGTGATGCATAAAGAGAAATGGATCGCGTGTTAAAAGCGTCCTGCACCAGACGAATGCCAACGGCGTCTTCGCTGAGCGTAAGAACCGCCTGCATAAGCTTTCGGCCGATACCTCGACCTTGAGCCGAGGGTTCGACAGTGATCGGCCCTATTCCGTATACCGCATCGGTTTTAACGAGAAAATTGGAGCCGAGCACTTGCCCGTTCCTTTCGGCCACCACACCGGAAATCGACGGATGCGCGATGAAAGTGGATGCGAGCAGCTTGGCCGCATCGGCAGACGCGAAGTCAGGGGGAAATCCATGACTCTCGGCGAAGCTTTTGAACGCTCGATATATAATCTCTCCGCAGGGATCCGCGTCGAATGGACCGATAGGCCGGATCGATACTGGGGTATGCTGGTTGCTCAAAAAGTCTCCCCTAGCAGCTGCGCACTTGTCTAGCTGCGCAGCCGGGGTTGCCGCAGCAGGAACGTACCTATGCGAAGACCCCGTACGGCAGGCGACCCTCATTACGCTTGTGGTCAGATGCCGGTGGAAGAGAAAACATGAGTTTTTGCAATGCTGCCACGGGGACCGAAGGTTCTGGCCACATGCGTTTGGCCTCATATGGCCGCCGGGCTAATCGTAAATGGTCGGCGGGAGCTCTTCCTCAGGTGGGGTCATTTCTTCGCGAAGTATACGACGCCTTCCGAACAAGCCGAGCGGACCTCGTCTTGGCGCAACGAAGTCTGTCGTGGAGGACAGGTCGGAATATTCGTCCGGCCTCCGTTTCCTGCTGAGCAGTTCAGCAGGGGGCGACTCTTTTTGAACCTCTTCCTTCTCTGATGCCTGGACTCCTTTTTTGACATGGCGCTCGGACTTGCCGCGGACTGTAAGCTCCTCCCCAGTCATTTCCTTCCGAACTCGTTTTCGGGTCGAGGCCAGGGTAGCGCGGTTTTCCGAGGATCGATCCTCGCGGGCGCTAGCAGGCTTTAATCGAGGCTTGGACTCACTCGTTTGCCGCTGCTCTATGTTCTTCTTTGCAGCGTCCTCAGCCGTCCGCGCTGGCAACCTTAACCCCGAGAATAAACCTTCTGACTCGAGCCCTTTTACCGATATTTCCCTGGCCGGCTCAGGGGAAGCCTGCTTCGCCGAGAGTGCCTTCGAGTTTGATACAGGTTCGTGAACCATCGACGACTGCTCGGATTGGGTAGCGGTCACTGGCGGCGTGCGGTCGGAGGAGCTGGGCAAAGTGCTTCCGGGTTGTGGTCGCGAGTCAGCGGGGGATGACCTAAAAGGATTCCCTTGAAAGTTAACCGAATCCGTAAGGAGAAGAGTGCTGCCGAGGTAGAGTCCGGCGCCAGCAAGCCAGAGTGAAAGAAGCGCACGTCTCATTTCGGCTCCCGGTTTGTAAATCCTATTTTTAAAACTTTTGCTCGGCCAGCCTAGTTCCAAGCGGGTGCTGAATTGGCAAAGCCGAACGTAAAACGAGTATCGAGAGCTTCAGAAACGAAATGCAGCAATCCTCGTTTTAGAGAAGTCCTGCAATGCCTACCGGAAGCTTCATACAAAGCAAAAAGCTCGATGTCAGAACAACAAGAAGGGCCTTCATCCCCCGAGGACGGTCCAGAAAATTCCTCTAAGAACCCTCTAGAGAGCCGCTCTGCGGTTGCAGGAAGAGAATTTCTCAGGGCTCTCCGCGGCGATTTGATTGCGCTGCTTTCGTCTTGGCATCGTTACTGGTCCGAGCGTCGTGCAGCCAAGAAGGCGGATCAATCCAGCGATCACAGCACTGCAAACAGGGTTTTGCTCGGTTTTCTCCAGCTATTCGCTGTATTCGTCTGCTTGGGAGCAGCCGCTTTGGCGACCGGCATCGCGTGGGCTCTTCGCGATGTCCCGCCGCTCGCAAGGCCCGTAGGGAATACGGAAACGCCCTCACTCATACTCGAAGCGGCCAATGGCGAACCGCTCGGCCGGCTAGGACCGCTCAAGACAAATGACTTAACCCCAGATGATTTGTCGAGCCTTGTCGTCAAAGCGATAATCAGCAGCGAGGATCGAAGATTTTTCAGGCATTGGGGAGTTGATCCGGAGGGAATGCTGCGGGCTCTGCACCGCAATCTGGATGCAGGTGCTGTGGTCGAGGGTGGCAGTACGATCACTCAGCAACTTGTCAAAAACCGACTGCTTCATCGTTCCCGTGGGTTAATCGACAAGATGCGTGAGGCGTTGGTTGCTATCTGGCTTGAGAGACGAATAAGTAAGGAAGAAATCCTCACCCGTTATCTCAACAGCGTCTACATGGGCAATGGAGCATACGGCCTCTCGGCCGGAGCGAGACTCTATTTTGACAAACGACCCGCCGATCTCAGTCTTGCCGAGGCAGCGCTGTTGGCAGGGCTAATTCGATGCCCCTCGCGCTGCAACCCGGCGCGAGATTTGGCGCTCGCGCGCAGGCGGGCCAATGTCGTCATTGAAACCATGGTGGCCACGGGCTCGCTAGAGCCGTCTAAGGCCAAGAAGGCTCAAGCTGAGCCTGCTGTCCTTAACACCTCCGAGACGGTAGGCCGCGCAGGCTCTTGGTTTGCAGACTGGATCTCCAAGGATGCTGCGAACCTGATCGATCCCTCATCTGGCAATCTACTAGTGAGAACCACCCTTGATCCACAACTCCAAGCCCTGGCTGAGCAGGCTATCAACGACATTCTTGATGGTCCGGGGCGCGAGCAGGGCGCTTCGCAAGCGGCCCTGGTGTCGATGCGACCCGATGGGGCCGTGGTCGCCCTTGTGGGTGGCCGGGATTATAGCGAAAGCCAGTTCAACCGCGCTGTAGACGCGAAGCGTCAGGCCGGCTCGGCATTCAAGTTGTTTGTCTACCTTGCGGCCTTGCGGCACGGTTTCACGCCAAATGACAGCGTCGACGCCTCGCCGCTGAGCATCAAAGATTGGGAGCCAGAAAATTACGGCGACCGCCGTTATGGCCGCGTATTGCTCTCCGATGCGTTCGCCAAATCCATTAACACGGCGGCGGTACGCTTAGCTCAGGCTGTTGGCTTAAATGAGGTCATTGCTGCAGCTCGCGACCTAGGTATTGATGAGTGGCTTCCAGCGGTACCGAGTTTGGCCTTAGGAGCAGTTGACCTAAGCCTGCTCGACCTTACGGGTGCTTACGCCTCCGTGCTCGCCAATAAAGCGAGCGTTGAGCCCTGGGGAATCCTAGACCTTGGAAGTGAGAAAGGAGGCGCTCCAAGGGTGGCGAAGCCGCCGTTGGGGCCAACGCAGTCCTTAGGTCAAAGTCGAGAGCATTTGATCGAACTGCTCCGCCTCGTCGTCCAGAGCGGTACCGGGCGCGCCGCCGCGCTTGATGGATTTGCAGCTGGTAAGACCGGCACGAGCGGGGACTACCGAGATGCTTGGTTTATTGGATTCAATGAACACCTCGTTACGGGAGTATGGGTTGGCAACGACGACCGTACGCCGATGAAGCAGGTTACAGGAGGGTCTTTACCAGCAGAAATCTGGAACCGCTTTATGAGCGCAGCCGCTAGCTCTGGAGAATCGCAAATGGCCCCTGCCTCGAGCCCATCCTCCTCAACGGAAGCGTCCTACACCAAATTGCAGTGTGACTATCAAGCTTGTTCACGCTCTTATGACTCATTCCGGCTATCTGATTGTACGTATCAGCCGTACGCCGGCCCCAGGAGGTTATGCGAAAAAAATCTGAGCTCGTCCCAATCTCCATCTCTTAATCGAGCTTCCGCGGTGCCAGAAAGCGAGCTTCAAGCCAAGTGCAACCACGATATTTGCGCGAGCATGTATAACTCCTTTGATCCCTCGACCTGCACCTATCAGCCCTTTGGAAGTGGTGCCCGAAGGGTATGTGACAGATAAGAGTTGGGAGCACTCCATCACTTCAAAAAGTTTAGAGCAGCGCGCAGATGGCCGCCGGCTTGTTCCAGCAATTGCTTTGCCGAAGTTAGATCACAGCCCTGGAGCACTAAGGCCGCGACTTTGATGTTTCCGCGAGCCTCGAAAAGTGCTCCGCGCACATCAGCCTCACTGCGTCCACTGAGTTGCGCCAAAATGCGTTCGCCGCGCTTCTCTAGCTTTTTGTTCACCATGACCATGTCGATCATCAAGCCCTCGTGGACTTTCCCCAAGAGGATCATGAGAAGCGAGGATAGTGTATTCAACGTGATCTTCTGTGCGGTGCCGGCCTTCAGTCGTGTCGAACCGGCGATTGGCTCGGGGCCTGTGTCGAGCCAGATTGCGCAATCTGCTTCGGTCAGGATCGGCGTTCCTTTGTTGTTAGCAATCCCAATTGTCAGCGCGCCTCGCCGCTTCGCGATACGTAGAGACTCCAATGTGAAAGGTGTTGTTCCACTGGCAGCGACTGCAATTAATACATCATCGGTGACAACCGCATGCTTCGTCAGGAGCTCGCTTGCATGATTGACTTCGTCCTCGGCACCCTCCACGGATTTCAACAACGCGTCAGCCCCGCCAGCCAGGAGCAGCACGAGGCGATCCTGCGGCCATCCGAAGGTTGGAGCGAGCTCAGCTCCGTCCTAAATCGCTAGCCGGCCGGAAGTCCCAGCGCCGACATAGACCAACCGGCCCTGTTTTCGTAGTCGACCTTCAGCAGCAACGGCTGCGGATTCGATCGCGGACCGAGCGCCGTGTACTGCAGCCACGGCCGCCAATTGCGCCTCCAGCATTGCCTCTAAAATGGCCGCTGGAGGCCAGGCGTCGATCTGGGAGTATCTAGGACTGGCGTGTTCAGTGGCGAGCGATAGGTTCGGATCCATGGGCAGCCCTTCTGCGCTCTACTATTAAGTCAGGAATGCGATCGAGTCACTTCACCCCGGATCGGGTAGCTCCAATTGTAACTGCACGACGGACGCCCCTATGCCTCCCTCGCTAATGGAAGCTGATTTGCATGAAGCGCCAGAGGTGCTCCGTCGTCAGCGCCAGCTTCTGGATGAACGTTTACGAGAGTTTTCTGTCGCTCTGAAGTCTTTGGCGCCACGGCTCGTAATGACTTGCGCCCGTGGCAGTTCTGCAAATGCCGCCTCATTCGGAAAGCACTTGATCGAACGATACACCGGCATTCCTGTCGCTGCAGCTGCTCCCAGTATCGTCACGCTATACCGCCAGCGTTTTGATCTGAACGGCCAGCTTTTTTTGTCGATTTCCCAATCTGGTCGTAGTGACGATCTCGTCGAGTGCGCGACGGTTGCAAGGAACAGCGGAGCATTTACGGTGTCCATACTCAATGACACAGACAGTCCATTGGCGGCGAGTTCCGATCTGGTCCTTCCGATGGGGGCGGGGCCAGAGCTTAGCATAGCGGCGACGAAGACCTTCATCGGATCGGTTGGTGCCCTACTTTACCTCGTAGCATCGTGGACAGGGCTAGGAGCGATGGGGGAGGCGCTTGAACGGTTGCCCGAACGCCTTATCAGTGCCGGTGGCCTCAACTGGAGTGCGCACAAGACACTCTGCAAAGCCAAAAACCTTATCACGCTGGGACGCGGATCGACGTTTGCAATTGCCCAAGAGGCTTCATTGAAGCTGAAGGAAGTGTGTAACATTCATGCAGAAGCGATTAGTGCAGCCGAGTTTCAGCATGGTCACGTTGCGCTGACTTCGAGCAAATTTCCGATCATCATTTTCATGCCAACAGATCAGGCGGCCCATGGCCTCAAGGAACTTGCGGTCAACCTCTCCGCCAAGAGTAACTTAGTTTTTGTGACGGGATGTAGAATTGGGCGTTCGCATCATTTGGCCGCCCTAGGTTCGGACTTTCCGGAAACTGATGCGGTTTGCCTCATACAAAGCTTTTACGGGCAGATCATTCGGTTGGCCGAATATCTCGGAATCGATGTCGACCGGCCGCGACATCTCGCAAAAGTTACCCGAACGAGATGAGCTTATCGAAGACCCATGCGATTGTAGCAGATCACGTTTTTGATGGACGAACAGCCCACAATCACGCCGCCGTCGTCGTCAACGGGTCCTGCATTTTGGATTTGGTGCCACAATCTAAATTGAAGTGTGACAGTGTCACTGAGCTTCCTTCAGGCGCCTGGTTGGCTCCGGGTTTCATTGATATCCAAGTTAATGGGGGGGCGGATGTTCTGTTCAACGACGATCCATCTCCTAATACGATCAGAAAAATAGCTGCTGCTCACCGACGGTTTGGCACCACTTCTTTCCTCCCAACCTTTCTCACAGATACGCCTGAGAAAATGAGAGCCGCTATTGATGCGGTGGAGATAGTTGCCGAGCAGGAGCCGAGTGTCCTCGGAATACATCTCGAAGGCCCCTATCTCTCCCCCGAAAAAGCCGGGGTGCATGATGTGAAGCTTATGCGTTCACCGTCCGCCTCGGATATTGAGCTGTTACTCGCGCCCCGAAAGGCCGGCCGGCTTATCACTCTTGCCCCAGAGCAGGTCCCGCAAGGATTCATCAACTCCCTAGTAGGCGCCGGCGTTCTCGTCGCCCTCGGACATTCGTTGGCAACTTATAGTGAGACGCGCGCGGCCATGGAGGAGGGCCTAACCGGTTTCACTCACTTGTTTAATGCGATGCGTCCGCTTGAGAGCCGTGAACCCGGACCTATCGCCGCCGCCATTGAGTCTCCCAAGGCGTGGTTTGGAATGATTGTTGATGGTTATCATGTCGATCCCGCAATGCTTCGGCTCGCTCTGCGTGGTTTAGGTCATCCCATGCTCGTGACCGATGCGATGCCGCCTGTCGGGGGGCGGAAAGCGAAATTCGACCTCTATGGCTCGGAAGTTGAGGTCATGGCCGGCCGGTGTCTCTGTCCTGATGGACGATTGGCCGGCGCGTTTTTGGACGCTGCATCCGCAGTTCGCAATGCAACCGACCTTCTCCAAGTTAGGTTAGAGGACGCCCTAAGGTTTGCGTCGACCAACCCAGCTGAGTTCCTCAATCTTGGTCACGTTCTCGGCAAAATCGCCCCGGGATACCGAGCCGATTTGGTGGGTTTTGAAGCCCAAAGCCTGACGGTGCTCCGGACTTGGGTGGCGGGCGTCGAACAGGAGACAGGCGATCAACTCGCTGCAGTTTCGCCACATTAGTATCTCTTTTGTTTTTGCCAGCTAACCTGTGCTGAAACTCATCGCGATATCGACATGGCTGAAGACTTTTTCATTGGTGTAGATGGCGGGGCCTCGACCTGCCGGGCCCGCATTCGCAACGAGCAAGGGGACGTACTCGGCGAAGGCGTGAGCGGCCCCGCGAACATCCATCTAGACCTGGGACTTGCGAAACAATCCATACGCAGTGCAATCGGCTCGGCAAAAAGGGCAGCCAGCCTCAACGACAGTTTCCTGGACCGGACCCACTTAGGATTGGGTTTGGCGGGTTCTGGCAATAAAGATGCGTGCGCAGCTTTGCTCGCTGAATTTGGCCGGTTTCCCTCAGTTGAACTTGATAGCGATGCATATATTGCGTGGCTCGGAGCCCATGGAGGCGAAGACGGGGCAATATTGGTCCTCGGCACTGGGTCTTGCGGTTTTGCTATGATCGATGGCCAACGCATAAACGTTGCGGGTTGGGGCGCTGAAATTTCCGACGAGGCCGGCGGCCAACGAATGGGCCGGGAGGTGTTGCGGCGCACGCTTTGGGCCTATGATGGGAGAGCCGCGAAAACACCCCTCGCAGATGCCATTCTCGGCCGCTTCCAGTCAGACCCTTCGCGAATCGTTGTCTTTGCCTCACGCGCATCTCCGGCGTCTTACGCCCAGCTGGCTCCCCTCGTTTTTCACTATGCGGCGTCCGAGGATCCGCTCGCCGTGAGTTTGGTCATGGAAGCAGCGAGTGCCGCCGTCCGGATGATCAACCGGCTTGTTGACGTTGGAGCGTCCCGGATCAGCTTAATAGGGGGATTGGCGGAGCCGCTGATGCCATGGCTGCCCACTCGCGTTCGCCAGATTTTGGTATCAGCCGTTAGTGATCCGCTGGATGGGGCCATCATGATGGCCCAATATGCATCTCAACGAACAAGATTGGGCGACCTACGGGCCAGCTAGGCTGGCGACCCCATCCCATCGCTATTCGCCAATTCAACAAGTAGGCTGTGGACGTCCGGGGGCGCGTTGCCCCTATGGACGTACTTGGGTCTGCCGACCGCGAGGATGTTGGTGTGCTCCTTGCGGCGGCTACTACGGTCGTCCCTGGAGATATCCGATGCGCCCGTGGCGCTGGCGCTACTAAGACTTCTTGTTGGCGCTGCGCAAAGGGCGCCGCTTCGGCCGGCGCCCCTTTTCTCCGATTATCCTGGGGCACTCTCAGCGCGGCGGCGTTCGATCTCCTCCGGCTCTTCTTGATCAAGCTCGATGAGTTCGTTGCTTGCCGCATTGTGGGATCGCAAAAGCTCGTCCAGCTTGGCGTGGATCGCTTGCGTATCCCTATGCCCAGCGCGCTGGATAAAAAGTGTCATCAGCCAGGTGGCCATGGTGGCGACAGCATGGAAATCAACTGCTTCTCGATCGAAGGCAATCCAAAGTGCCACATAGATGGCCCAAATGACGAATGCAGCCGGACGTGCAAGAGAGACACCAAGGTTCGTCAGCTTCTCGCGAAAGATCTCAAGTCTTGATGAGCGCCCGTTCATGCCGTGTGGAATCCGATTAAGAGGACTTACCCGAAGGCCTTAGCTACTTCGGGCCCTCGCCGTCCCTGGCAGAGACAGCCCATTGCGCTGTCTAGCTCCCTATATTCGGAATGAATTATTGCGAACGCGCCGGGAGATTAGGCGTGTTGCGTCGTGCGACGCAGGAGCAACTCGCCTCTCCTTTCCTCCCCATTTTTCAGTCGTTTTGCGTGCTGCGCAGATACTCTTGGTAGTCGTCCTCGCCCAGCATCTCGCGCGACAATGTATCAATTTCCCGCTTAATCTCTTCGATCTCTGCGTCATACAGGCGACGCTCGTCGCGCTTGCGCAAGGTTGCGGGGTGCTGTGCCGAAGATCGCCCCAAGCGATCTTGACGCTTGATCAGTCTCATAAGTCGCTTTAGTTGGTCTAGGTCCCAGCCCATGTGAGCTGCCCACCACAGCTTCCCTTGTGAGACCTTACACGATCTATCGGGAGCGCGCCTATTTCAAAGCCTCGTGAGGATTTCGGCCCCATCATCGAGGATCTTGAACGTGTATTCTTTGCCCTCGACTGGGGTAAGTGCACGACCATCGAGCAGGCGATACCTGGGTGATCCACGCCTTTCGCTCGGCGGCCCTGAGAGCGTGCTAACTGCCTCGACGGGCGTCTCCTTAATGACGGTGTAAACCGTCCCGCTTTCGCCCACAGCCTCGAAGTGCTCTTCGTCCATCAGCCCTCCCAATCACACTAAGAGAGCCCCACTCGGTGCGAACAGGTGGGGCTCTTAGTAGTATACGGTCGAGCAGTGCGACGTCGGTCTGCTCAAGCCGTGGCCAGAACGCAGTTATGCTGACGGGGTTCCAATCCCTCGTTTAAGTTTGGCCTAGGAACGTCCGCATTAGAAAATACGTTCACTCCGAGACACGGTTCGGCTCATCCTCAAATTAGCCTTGCCGTGGAAGCGGAAACTCCGGAGGCCCACGTCTCTGGGGCTTCTTATTGAAGAGGGGGCGCCCGGCGCGCTTTAGGCAAAGAAATGGGGCGCCGGTAGGGAACCCGACGCCCCACGTTTGGGGATCACATCATGTTGTCCGTCGACCAAGGTTGCGTATGGGAGGCGTAGGGCCGACGGCATTAGAATTATACTGCGCTCAAGCCTTATGTCAGCGCCTTTTTTGCTAGGTCCTCAGCTCCTTCAGCTGGCGCTTTTTCACATTTTCCATAGCTCTGAAACACAGCGTGACTTGCGTGGCCTCTCAATCCGAGGCCCTATCCATTCGCATTTTACGGGGGGAGAAGTTGGGGGCGCCAGGCACGACTTGGCGCCCCTTGCTATTCTAAGCCGGCCAGTGAAGCTGCACTCCGGTCTTCCGGTGAAGACGCGTGTGCCGCCCGTTGTGTGGTTTCGGCGGGATTAATGACCTTCGTTTCGCTGATCTTAAACAGCAATCCGATCGTCGAGGCCGCCCTGCGACAACTTGCAAATGTCGCGCACCTGTTCAGCGCATCTATATTCTGAGCGCGATAGAAAGTCGCGTCTAGTGCAGTGCCGAAGCCGAGCCATTTGTTCGAAGCGCTGATTTTCGATCCCCATGCGGCGCCCGGAATAAGCGTCAGATGAGCTTGTCAGAAGCACGAGGAGACTCTGCGCCATGGCGCGGGTCTCCCGTTCGCATTAGGCGCCCGATGAGAGACGCTACTGCGCTTCTTTTTTTGCTTCTGCCGGGATCCACACGCCCTTGTCGCTGTAAACATAACCAGGCGCTTTCTCGAGTGCTTCCTTGGTCGCGTTGACCACGAGATATCGGTCGTTGTCCTTCTCGGTCAGTTTCAAGGCCTCGAACGGAACAGCGACGTCCTTCTCGCCGGCTCCGAGAAATCCACCAACTCCAATGATAGCCGTTTGGACATTGCCGCCTTTATCTAACAGGATGTCATTGACGTCGCCGATCTTGTTGTTCTGACTGTCGTACACATCCTCATTGTAATAGAGGCTGATACTCAGGGCGTCCGCCGGGATGCTCGTTGTGAATTGGGTATTCTCTTCAACAGCTGAGGCTGGAAATGCACCGCCAGCCAGAGCCGCCGATAAAACGAGAGCGGGCAAAAGCTTCTTCATCGATTTTCTCCTTGCTTTGAGGACTGGACCGATGAACTCCCTTTTGTCAGTGGGGTTCCCGATGGGAGCGCTCGCGGCCACCTGCGAAGAGCCTGGGAAAAATGGCGCGCGCTCGCGCAACTATCAGAACCAGCGTCGCGTTCTCATAGAGAACCAGCCCATAGCGGTTGGCCGAAGCATCTGGAGTAACCTGGGAGTAAAACTATGAGACGCGAACTCTGCGTTGCGGCTTTTGCCGTGGGCCTTTTGGCAGGCCAAGCTCAAGCAATCGAAACGACCGAGAAACAGCTTCCGTCGCAGTCCATGAGCGACATCAGAGAGTGGGTGGTGAAAAACCCACCCCGAGCCTATCGCTTCACTGAACAGGTGGTGATCGGTGCCACGCTCCCTGCCGAAGTAGAACTCGCCCCCGCGCCAGAAGCATGGGGACCTGAATTGCGGTCCTATCACTATGTGTATGGCGGCGACCGGGTTTATCTGGTCGAGCCTGACAGCCGGCGCGTCGTGTACGCGGTCGACGGCGGATAGTTTTGCCGACGGTAGGGAGAGAACCGATTAACAAAGGGGAGGGTTTAGCAAAACGGCCCTCAGTGCCCCATCAGGCTCGCTTTGGGCTGTAAGAAAGGAGATCAACATGCGTACCCTTTTTGCACCCGCAACTATCTCGTTGCTGCTGCTCGCAATCGCAGGATTCGCGCCGAATGGCGCTGAGGCTGGCCCCGTCACCGGGTGGGCGCAACAGTCTCCCTCGCTAGTGACGAATGCAGCGATGTATCGTCGTCATTACCGTGGCGCCGCGCCGCTTGCCGCGGAACCGTATGACGGCGCCGTGATGAGTGAGGCCGTTCCAGCACCGCTTGTCGTGGTCCGTCCGTCAAGCTGCGGCCAATACAAGTACTGGAATGGCATGGGCTGCGTGGATGCGCGCTACACCAACCCGCATCTCGGTCCGAAGGGATAATTGGCCAAACGCTAGTTTAGAACTCCTTGGGAACTGCCCGGCTTCTCCGAAGCCGGGCTTCTTTTTGCGGCTAGGGAACAGTCGCGACGCTCCAATGTTGAAAACGAAAGCCCGTTCATCCCCCCGAACGAGCAATTTCATACCAAGGAGAAAAAGTCATGAACCTCATCAGAGCATCGCTTCTGAGCGCTGCAGGTGTGATCCTCGCGCTCGGCCTCACTGCCGCGCAAGCCCAGGAGTATGGTGGCGGTGAAGCAGGTGGACCGCCTGCGGCTGCTCCCCCCTCCGGTGGAGAGACTGGCGGATCCGACGTGATGCCCGCGCCCCGCGAAGAAACTGGAGCCGAGACGGCAAAACCGGACGGCAAGGCCGGCGGCAAGGCTGGCAAAGATGAAAAGGCCGGTGCCGGAATGAAGGACGAAAAGGCCGGCGCTGGCATGAAGGATGAAAAAGCCGGCGGCGGAATGAAAGAGGAAAAAGCCGGAGCCGAAATGAAGAATGAAAAGGCCGGTGCTGGCATGAAGGATGAAAAAGATCGGGCGGGCATGAAGGACGAAAAAGCCGGTGCTGGCATGAAGGATGAAAAAGCTGGTGAGGCCGCTACCGAGGACAAGGCTGGAGCCACGGCTGACACCAAGGCTGGCGCCGAAGGTGCTGATGGAAAAACCGCCAAAGTAGACCCGGAGCAGATCAGCAAGGCGAAGACATACTTCAGGCAGAACCGGCCGAGAGTGAAGGCTATCGACCGGAGCGAGATTTCCGTCTCAATTGGCTTCGCGCTTCCTGGGACAATTGTGCTCTATGACCTCCCGCCCGACATCATCGTGGTCAGAGGTGGTTGCGGGATCAAATACTTTCTCTGGGGTGACGACGTGGTGCTGGTAGACTCCTGCACGAGAAGGGTCGTGGATATAGTCGCACTTGGGTAGCCTCCAATACCTAGCGTGCAAACGGAGCGGCCCCCTTTCGGGGTCGCTTCTTATGCCGCGCGGCTGGCTTGGCGTAACGAGCTTGTTTAGCCCGAAAGCGTTCGATGCGCTCGAAAGGGGGGTCCATACCGCACGAACCTCGGCTGACAATTCCGTCGGGCTTAGCCCTACATATAATTGGAAAGCCCCGGTCGGGAGACCGGGGCTCCAGGGAAGAACAATGGAACTATCTGCGGAATGGGCCGCATTGGGTCGAGAATACACAATCTTGCTGATGGCAAAAGGGAAAGCCCCGGGCATGGAGTGTCGGGGGCTTTCTCGGAGCGGTCAGGCATGCCACTCGACGGGACAACTCAGATCCAGAGGCGAGCTGCAGATCGACGACATCATCTTCCCAGCGATCACTGAACGGCATGGGAGAGCTGGCTAAGCACGCTGGCATTGGGAAACATCGAAGGACGTTCAGCAGCCGTTCATTGGTGGACGTTTAGTGATGGCCTCACTAGACATTTCCCCGAAAGGAGTGAGGCCATGCTCAAAGCTGCATTGTTTGGAACTGCTCTATCGGTGATGACACTCTCCACCGCTTGGGCCCTCCCTGCCTCACCGGCATCGAATTTGCCGGACATATCCGCCTCAAATACGCTTGAGGCTGAATACCGCGACGGCGGGCGTTACGGTGATGGACGCCGCGGCGGTGACTGGCAACGAGACGGTGATGGCCGGCACGACGGGCGACGCCATGGAGATTGGCAGCGCGACGGGAGGCGCCACGGTGATTGGAGAGGCCCCGGTCACTGGAGAGGTTACGGCCACAGGAGAGGCTACGGTTACGGGAGCCAATACGGTCATTGGCGTGGCTGGTATCATGGCGGCCGCTACTGGCGTCACCGCTATTACTACCGACCCGATTATTGGGGAGCGTGCTTCAACGTTGGGCCGGTGTGGTACTGCGACTGAGTCACTGTTGCTAGGCTGACTACTGCTGTTGAACGTTATTGCAGCAGTACGGGGCGCTTCGGCGCCCCGAATCCTTTTCGGATTCTTAGAAAGGTCAGCCTAAGGGTCCGCCCGCCTTTAGTGCACCTCGCACCCTGCATCGTCAAAAGATCGGCTCGAGATACGTGCTTGAAGCAGAAGCCCCCGCAGACTTTGGGTCCACGGGGACTCCCGCGTTCAATGCGTGAACTGCTGGCCCTAACCAGCGCTCAAGAAACTCCGCCCTTGAGGCGCATGTTCCGCAATGTGAAGGGGGCCGGCCACTACGTTAAAAGGAAAAGCCCCGAACCTTGGCTGAACGGGGGCTTTCCCACCGGCTCTCATCTTCCTGAAGCTACGCATGGAGGACATATGCTTCAGCTGGGTTGTCAAACGCGATGTGGCGTAGCTGGGTTCCCGCTGAAAGGGGCTCCACCCCTTGCGCCAGCGCAGCCCCTCCGACTTCCAATATCGGCGAAACCTGTCCTGAGAGTCCGGCAGAGCGGGCGAAATCCCGTCATATAAAGGTCAGCTAAATAGCAAATTGGGGAGAGGCACAAGTTGCTGGCGCCCCGCAACGGCGCCATGCGCTGACAGCTCTACTTCCGCCATCTAGGCCACCGGCTGCAAAGCTTGTCTGATCCACCAGAAGGGCAGCTTATGGTTCATACGGGCATATGGGGCTAAAAGCCGGGGGAAGTCCTGGTAAAGGCTGAAATTGCTCTGGCGGACCGGTGCTTGTCAGCCATGGCCCGGTCCAACTGTTCGCCGTCGGCACTCTTTACAACTGTCTCGGCAAAGCGACGCAGGAGCAACTCGACTTTCCTTTCCTGCCGTCAGGGTAAGTAATTGAGGAGCAAACCCGGATGTATCCCGTCGCACACGGTGCTTGATCGGCGCCAGCCGCCGAGTTGATCCAGAAGGCTCAGAACACCAACATCGCAGGAAGCAGCAATTTGGTTAAAACGGACATTTTATCCTCCCACCGTTAGTCAGCCCGTGATGTTTTTTATTCTACTCCCTTGGTGGCGCTCCATCGGCCTAAAATCCGCGTCGAAGTTTTTAAGCTGGACAGAGCAAGAGGGGCGCCAGTTGCCTGCAGCCGCCCCAACTTTTTAAAGCGATCCTCATTGTTGCGGTCAGATTTGCGCTTTGGTTTCGTAGCCATCCTGGCTGGCTTTTCCATCTTGTCTGCCAAAGACAAAAATTCGGCTTCGGAATTTAGCAGACGCCCAGGAGTTAGACCTCACAACTCCCGCCTTCCTCAACCGGAGGGCGCACGCATGAGCGAGCGGCGCTACCCCTCCTTGACCTTTTGCGTCATCCGCACCCAGTCCATCTGCTGCCGGCGAAGTAGGTCGCAGGTTTGTTTTAAAAGTTCTCGCGCTGCGGATACGTCGCGGCCTTCTGCCTCGATTTCCGTCAAACGATCAGCCTGTGCCTTGAGCAATTCGTCGCCCTCTCGCACGTGGAGTGCGGCGAGTTCCAGGCATGAATTTACAAACTTTCGACCGCCCGATAAAAACCGCATGTGGCGCGCCGTCCCCAGGTCTCGGCTCGTGGTGGTTTTCTAAGCCCTCGTGGGGTTAGACCATGAGCGGCCCGCACTACGCGAGTTTGTCTAACTCACGCCTCAGCCGATCTCGATCGGCCTGGTGCCTCCGAAGGCTGCCCTCGAGGTCAACTAGCACTTCTTTAGCAGAAGCTGTGTTTTGGTCATTAGCTTCGAGCACTGCCATTAAGGTTCGTTGTTGGGCAATATTCGCCTCGCCTTGGGCGATATACGCCTCAGTAAGCCATAGATCGTGTTTGAGCGTTTGTATGCTCTTCATGCGCCGCAGCTTATCACGGCTTGCAAGGCCACGGCCCCAATCCTCGCCGCTCTCGCTATGGCCCCAGCAAAAGCACCACTCGTCACTGGAAATGGTCCATCTCTCGGCGGAGGCGGTGCCACTCCCCCTCGAGCGTTTCGAACGTCTTAAGGAGTTGCGCGAGCAATTCTCTATCGGCGGTTGGTGTCGTGGCCTTCGCTTTGGAGCTTGGCTATCACCGCCCGTTGCTTGGAGATGTTTGCCTCGGCGAATGCAACATCAGCCGCAGCTCGCTCCACTAGTCCCTTGAGCATCCGCCAATCCGGCATGGAGTGGATCTTATCACAGGGTCCGAGCGTGGCTGCTATTCCAGATTTGCCAGCCCCCGCCGTAGCCGCTCACATTCTCCTTCTTGCAACCGCACATTCGTCTCACAGGTCGCAAGGAGCTCCCGCGCAGCGGTCGTATCGTGGCCGCTGGCTTCAAGCTCACAAATTACGCGGAGCTGTTTTGCGACAAGCTCCTCCGCCTCTAGGAGGCGCAGCTCCGCCAATCGGAGCTGGTCATGCAGCTGGTCATCAAGGATATCTCGTTCATTCATTGGCGACGACCTCTGGCGCCTTGAGGGCTTTTTCAAACAACGCAATGGTCGGGGCGAGAGTTGCTCACGACACGGCAAGGTGGCTGCCGATGGAGCCTGTCAATGACAGGTCCGATGGCCGAGTGCGGCGGTCGGCTATACGAAACAGCAATTCTCCCAAGGTCGAGGCAGAGCGGAAGCGCGAACAACGCGATCGAGACCGGGTGCTAGTGGTCAGACAAGGACGAGAGGTTCTTGAATTGGAAGAGTGTTGAGTGCCGATAATCAGCCTTTTCGCAAGTCGCTTTCGGCATTTCAGTAACCCGCGCACTAGCAGCCAAACTAAAAGTAGCAGTCTGGCGTTTAACGAGCATGGTAAGGATATAGAGTTTCACCAAGGTCAAGACCGGATCTGGGTCGCCCTTTCTATTGGACTAGGCTTATTCTTGGTTCTTATAGCCTTTCAGGCAGCGAATGACCCGGTTCCGGTGGGGGTTGCACTTTGTCCGCATGGGTTACCAGTCCACGGTTATTGTGGTCACTAAGCCCCCTTTCTCGCGAGCACAACGCGATGAAGCGAGGCTGCAGAAGCGACTGCACATTGTGCAGAACTAATTAGACCTTCGTGCGTCTATTTAGTGCATGAACCGCGATAGAACCAACGAGTACGAGGAGCGCGCGAGAGCCTGTCACACAGCAGCAGCTAAGGCCCGCGATCCACTCGTCGAAACTCTTTGGAAGGGAGCCGAAAAAGATTGGCTCCAGCTCGCTGAAGAGTCACGTCCCGGATCGCAGCATCAGACTGATGATCGGTAAGCGCCGCCTAGGCGGGCACGTTGCGGAAATGGAAAAAGATCGCGACGACGAGGATTATGCGGGCGACCACGCTCTGCCAAAAGCGAGCTTTCTAATATTTCAGGATACGAAGGGCTGGTACTGGGAGGGAGGAGTGGGGCTGCCTCAGGAGGAGCCGCACGGCCCATTCAAAACCGGGCGGGAGGCTTACAGAGCAGCTGTAGAAATGTACGAAGCCACCTTTGGGTAGGCGGCGTTGACGAAACAACGGCCCTTTCTAGGTGAATTAAGTTTGGAGTGGGTGAATCGTCGAGCGAGTGTGAATGTTAAGTGTCTTTTTGCCGACGCTCGCAAGCTCCGCCTCCTCAAGTCGGCCAAGCAATCTGCAAAGGTATTCCGGCAGCGATTGCTCATCCACCTCGTGCCATTCTTTGATCGCGTTTCCTATTGAGGAGGCGATCGTCACGAACTCTTTCAGCATTTGATCGAGGCCTTTCTATAAAGCGAATGCCCCGATGCGGCAGAATGTTCCCATCCGAGTGAAGGGAGGTTAGAGGGCTAGGAATGGTCTGCGACATCGGAACTGGACTAAGCTTCGGATCGTTGTTTTCTCCAGACGGAGTTCTGAGGGAGAAAAGCAATGAATAAGATCGCCTCCGGTCTTCCGGTGAAGACGCGTGTGCCGCCCGTTGTCTGGTTTTCGGCGGGATTAATGACCTTGGTTTCGCTGATCTTAAACAGCAATCCAATCGTCGAGGCCGCCCCGCGACAACTTGCAAATGTCGCGCATCTGTTCAGCGTATCTATATTCTGAGCGCGATAGCCTTCCCAATGAAGGGACTTCCAGCAGGCGAACGTCTCGACATGTGATTCAAGAGGACGAGCGGCCATGTCTTGGCCTGCCGGTGCCTTTTGCACGTCCCGTGAGTCGATAAAGCCTTGGCCAGAAGCTGATTGATGACGTCTGTTCACTGCCGCGTTTCCCTTAAATTGAAGCCCCGCGGGTTGTGTGGCCAGCGGAACTTCTAGGCATTAGCAGACCGGACTTCGCGGCCTAACTCAGTTCTTGTCATGTCCCGGAGGTTTGCCACCTTCCCAGCCGGCCTTCTTACCTTTGCTGTGACCAGGAGGCGTTTTTCCGGAGTTTCCAGCGCCATCTGAGGCACCGGCAGAAGACGCCCCAGTTCCGACGCTGGAGCTGCTTTCACCGTCCCCTGCGCTTGAGCCGAGGGCGCGCGAACCGACGCCTCGAGCGGCGCGCAAAAGAAAAAGCCCCGACGACGCAATGCGGGGCTTTTTCAGAAGGCTCTCATAACCGGAGCTGCGTTTAAGGAGGAGTACGACGCTCCAGCTTGTCGTTCGAACGCGGCTTCCTAATGTTAGTTCCCGTAGCACAGCGTCATCGTAGGCGAACCTGTCAGCTTCGACCGACGTTTAACACACACTGCATTATTGAAGGAGTACTTTGATGAAACACTTAGCCTACGCCGCAATCAGCGCGGTTGGTGCCCTTGCTTTGATGACCAGCGCGGCCTCTGCCGCTGTGGTTTGCAACGAGGATGGCGACTGCTGGAAGGTGAAGGAACGGCACACCTATCCGCCGGATGTTAAGGTTCAAATCTACGAGGATGATTGGGAGATCGATACGAAGAAGTATCGCTGGCGCGATGCTGGCCCGAAACGAGGCTACTACCGCGGCGGTGTGTGGGTCGATTTTTAGACCCGCCTAATCGAGAATGGAAAAAGGGGCGTCGGGTAAACCGGCGCCCCTTCTGCTTGGATACCTTAATTCCCTTCGCCAACGCCAGGTACGTCTATCTTCGGCGCATCAACTTTGGGGAGGTCGATCTTCGGGGCATCGATGTTTACGTCCATAGTCTTTTTGCCGCCGTCGAAAACATTCAAGAAATAGATTAGGGCAAGCCCCATCAAGACCACCGCTATAATGGCGACGATGGCGGTCATGCCGCTTCCGCCGGAATTCCTAACGTGAATTTCTTTGTCAGCCATTGCTGTAACCCCCTTTTTGTTGATTACGCAATAACTGGTCGAGCCTTGTGTAGTTCCGGTCAGGAAAGCTCTGTCAGAGGTGTTCGTCAGCGGTATCTTCCGAAGAGACCTCGGATACCCATGCCATGCCGACGAAAACGCGCCTTCTTTCGCAGTGAACGTTTTTTGAAACTTTTCGCTGGCCCTAGCCGCATCACGGATGCGTTTTGACGGCGAGGCCAAAAGTCGGCAAAGCGCCTGCGGCGATCTGAGGCTTTCAGCGCGCGGTTCCACCGAGGATCGAGAAGAGGCGTAAGCGACCGGCTCCACAGCAGCATCAATTCCGGCCTCCGATTGCTCGTCGACAATCGACTCTGTTTTTAGATCCGGCCGGATCGTTGGAGGCAATGCGATCTTCTTGAACGACGACACGGTCGGAAGGTGACAGGTACACGTGCCAAATCCATCCGCGCCTTTTGCCTGATGGGTCCTCAACGTTGGCCCATCCGTTTTCAAAGCGGAGCAGGACAAGCTTATCTCCCATCTTTTGATAATCGAGCGCCGGGGCGGAGACGGAGGGGCCGCTGCGCAAGGGTGCACCGCGCGAGATGGTCACCCATGCGAAGGGATCGTCGTATTCCAACTCTGGGTTCGCCGATGGCTCAATTTCGGGCGTGGGACGGATCTCATGGAATGGTTGCGTTGTCTCCAGCTTAGGGGCGCGACTTCGCGAGGCAGAAGGCTCCGCAGCCGTCGCAATCGAAACTGAGGCGGTGCGCTGCGTCGACCTAGGAGGGTGGGTATTAGGCGATTGGTGGAGCTGCGCATCCCACCAAATAATTCCTGCCCATGCTGACCAGTAAAACGCAGTTAGCAACAAAGGGGTGTACTTGCGGTTCATTGCTATCTGGTTGGTGAGCGTCGGGCATTTAAGCCCGACGCCATTTCTGTGTTACTTGCAAACGACGGCCAGATCGGCTTCGGCTTCCTCTTGGCTCACATATATGTCCTTGCCGACGCGAGTGATGGTCGTCTCGGTCTCGCTCGGTGCAACGTCAACGACTTTGCACTTCTGGTCTTCGCCGCGGACGATGTAGAAACCTGCCTTTGCAGCCAATGCAGGAGTGGCAAAAGCGAGCAGGAGTGCACCAATGATTGCGCATTTGTTCATCACCGATCTCCTTCTTCTTGTGTTCAAGGCGACCTCAGAACGCCTGCCGTGCGGTGGTAGTTCCGAGGGGAAGAGTGGTAATGCAAGTGTCCACTCCGGAGATTTATTGTTGTAGGAGCTAACAAACGCGGTGTTGGTAGAAGCTAACAAACAAGGGCCTCGTGAGGGGAGCTCCCGAGGCGCTCTGATAGTGCTCAGCCATGCACTATTGAAACAGACCCACTGAGTGGACGGGTGCAAGTGGGTCCGGCCTGCTTGGCGTAAACCTCAGATCCTCGTGCGCAGGTTCGCGCCAGCATGACATTGTTACTAAGTTCGACGCCACCTACAGCGTGGAATGATGCCGTTGATGGGTGGTGGGTCTATTTTGAAAACGAGTTGCCGTTAGGACATTCGAGACTCGAAGTGAAGCGGCGGAGGCGGCCACTCGTGCGGGCTAGCTTAGATGGGATGATCCACCCAGGATCTGATTAAGCCACTCCCTGTTTGATAACGACTAACGCTTTGTTCTTTTGCGCTTGTCGACATCTGCCTGACTCACTTCGCCAGCGTCTACCAACGCCTGAACGCATGTCGTGGTTAGTTTCTCGCCGTTCTTGTCCATGCACAGGCGGAGGGCGTCCGTTTCAATGCCATACTCGCCGCAATACTTTTTGTAATCAGCAACGCAGGCCTGTTGGACGGCTTTGCTGTAGCGTGACTGTTCGGCCGCCGCCCCTTCTAAGGCGGTAATCGCCGTTATCGCCATGGTGGCTAGAGCGAGTGTCTTCCGCATAATCCCTCGACTATTGATGAGTGGGCCAAGCTCAACGTTGGGCGAGACCTCAAGTTCCGGTGATCGCGTGACAGACTTTCAAGAAAGCGTCCGTCCCGCTTCCGTCCCACGGCGCACTAACAGTGCTGTGTGGTGCAGATCGGACAGTGCTATCTCCATACTCTCCGTATCAAGGTACCAGCCCCACCGACGACAGTATTGCGGCCAGGAACGGGTGCTTTTGCGCCCATCCTAGCCGGGACGTCAAAATCAAAAGAGCGTTCACTAGGCTCCGTCAAAATAGTGGGCGCGGACCCTGCTTGCTCACTCAATCTGAGGCGGAGGCAGCTATTGAACGAACCTTGTGGACAGGCTCGCAGCGTTTCATCGACACTTTTTGGGTCGAGCGCATGCCGATGGCGCTTGCTGCCCCCGCAGAGAGATCGAGCGTGCGGCCTTCCACAAATGGTCCTCGATCATTCACCCGCACGGCAATCTCTTTCCCGGTCTTAGGATTACCGACAACGAGACACGTGCCGAAAGGCAGAGACTTATGTGCCGCCGTGAGCCCGTCGGGATTGAATTTTTCACCGGACGCGGTACGGCGTC
Organism: uncultured Alphaproteobacteria bacterium; assembly: GCA_963786425.1. Lineage (GTDB taxonomy): Bacteria > Pseudomonadota > Alphaproteobacteria > Rhizobiales > Methyloligellaceae > Methyloceanibacter. Next base: position 584,256 of record CAWAZB010000005.1, read on the forward strand.
CTCGAAACTCCTTGCCGTACCATGAAGCCCTTACAATCTCCTCCGCAGGTCGCCACTCATTGTGGGTGCCTTCGGGATTTATCGGCTCGAAGTCGGGCGCCACGTTTTCTGGAGTTGTTGTTGCCAAGCTCGGCGAAGGAAAGTCAGAGGCGTTGCCCATCAATTCTGAAGCTAACTTTCGATCGAGGCCGTAGAGGTCGTCAAAGGTTTCGACTTTTCCAGTCTCGTCCGCCAGCGCTGTAAAATAGGTGATATGCACCGGCACCTTTTCATTGAGGGTGACTGGTCTGTTGATGCCGTTGTCCCAAACGTCCTTTACCGCGCTTGCCGCCCACCCATTGGACTCGTCAAGTAGAAGCTCCGCCAGCCGATCCGGCCTCTCCATACGCACGCATCCATAGCCGATAGCACGGACCGATTTCTGAAAAATTTTGCGGCGAGCGGGGAAGGTGTCGTGTAGCAAAACATCATGTTTGTTGGGGAGCAGGAATTTTATCTTTCCGAGATTGCTCTTTGGTCCGGGCTTCTGGGTGAAGGTGTAATTGCGGATATTCACGCGACTCCAATCAATCCGGGTTGGATTCACCGCTTCACCTTGATAGCTTACTGAGAAGGCGTATTTGTCGAGTATAGAGTAATTTTTTTTGCGCAAACGCGGCAGCAGGTCCTTTACTAAGACTGATCGTGGAGCGATCCATTCGGGATTGAAGACAAGGGTTGTGATGTTGGCGGAGAACACCGGCGTGGGATCCCTGATTGAGCCGACCTGGGTCTTATCCGCATAAATCCTTTTCCCCTCCTTCACGACGTACAGCATGAAGTCAGGCGTATTGCTCCACACATATAGGTCGCCTAGGTCCTCAGGCATCCACCGCCAGCGCTCCATGTTGACTATCAGCCGCTTTGCGTCCCGATCAGCGGTCCTAGACGTAGTGCTTTCGTGGTTTTTCCCTCGCGCTTTAAGCAGCGCTTGGCGCAGGAGCAGGAACTGGTCGTGCTTGGGATGGAGCGACCGAAGGTATGCATTCGGCGCCTTGGTGGCGGCGATTTCCAGGAAGACGATTTTGGGATCACGTAAGGGAGGCGCTTGATCCAATAGACTGCTGAGCTTCGATGGGCTCAGGCGTCCGCCTCGCGCAAAGCGGGCATATTTCAGAATAGCAAAACCGAGCTTAATCTCGGCAATTGCTTGCGCCTCCGGTCCTGCCGGTAGGTCGCCCGCTGGCGGCAGGTCGAATGCAGCGGCGTCAAGTCCCCAATCGTCCGCCTTATCGATCTCGAAAAGGACTTGTTGCCCTTTTGCCGAGAAGCCCATGTCCGTCATCCATAAAGGCGCACCGGTCCTCGCCTGATAGAAGGACTCAAGTGCGGCAAGATCCTCCGGGTTTGCGCGGCTGCGCACATCGGGATTGGCCAACTTCAAGCGGATTAACTGGATAACCGAGTCCGCTGAGGATGCGGGCGGGGTAATTTTGACCGTCGTTGTTTCTTGATTAGCGGGTGAGGCTGCAAGTACGGACGATGCAGCGTTGACACTATCGGCCAACAGGACAGCCGTCCAAGGTAGCGCGTGGCACGCCCATAGAAGGGCGGTGACTAGGTTCGCTCGGCGCATCCCCGTACCCCCGCGAGCTCAGCTAAATTTAGCTCAGGCGTGAGGCCGACACTACCCACGATTTTACGGCGGTTCCCGAATTGTGCGAAAAGGGATCGCTGTTTTCCGCGCAAAGTTCCCTGGTCCGCTAGTAGGGAAATCATGGGTAGACCGTCAGAATTACGCCAGCAATCGACGCCCAGCCCGCGCGCGAAAGCGCGAATTCCCTGTATTTTTCGGGTTATCAGGGAATCAACTTTCAGAGACGGGTTCGCTGTGGGCTGCCAGCACAGCCAGCCAAATCGCGCCGCAATCTCTGGCGCGTAGTGTTCCAAGTCTCGACCCAACGAGCATTGCTGGCCGAGCGGTCCCCGTAGGTCCCGCCGACGTGTATGACGATCACGGCTTCGGGGCCAAGCTCCATGACGTCCAGCATCTCTGCTTGGGAAGACAAGTCCCAGATGCTCTTGCCAGTGAGTTCGGGATTGGGACTGTTGAGGACGATGTATTACGAAGGGTGGAAGGAAAGGCGGATGCCGAGTTCACGCGCTTTGGCGCCGATCGCCCTCAGCTCGGTGAGGCTTATTTGATGTCCCCCCATTCAGGATTCTCGCCACTCCGCCAGGACGGCCCTCAACTCATAAGAAAATCCTTCTGGTGAATAGTCGAAGCGTGGCGGTACAAGCGACCCGACTGCTCGCGCAAGCAGAACGCTGCCAAAACCTTTCCGCGAAGGCGGCGCAACGACGGGTCCACCCCGCTCCTCCCAATGAAACTTGACCGTAGGCTTCGGAGTGCTGGCGTCGACAGACCAACGCACGGATACAGTACCGGTCCCGTTGCTCAACGAGCCGTGCTTGGCAGCGTTTGTCGCTAATTCATGCAGGATAAGAGTAAAGCCTTGGGCGGCACTCGGGTTTAGGAAAACTTCTGGACCTTCCTTGGTAATCCGAGGGCCAAAACTCTCCAAACTTCCAACCACGTTACTCATGAGAGCGCCGCGCCCGTCACTCTCGATAATTAGATCCTGCGCGCGAGCCAAAGCGTGAAGGCGGTCAAAAAATGCATCTCGCCCGAGACTTTCTTGCAAGCTCGCAGTAGCAATAGCCTGTATGACGGCAATGAGGTTCTTGGTCCGATGCTGTAATTCTCGTGTCAGTAAGTCTTTGCGTTTGAGCAACTCACGGGCCTGGTACTGCCGCTGCCGGGATCGCAACGCGGCCCTAGCACCACTCACCAGAGTAGTAGGATGAAAGGGCCGTTCGAGAAAGGTGACATTGCCTAGCGCGTCTTGGAGTTGGCGAGCAAACACGCTGCGCTCGGGTGTATCCCCGTGTGCGGTCAGAACTATAATGGGAAAGTCCGACCAAAGTGGCTGAGCTCTGATTTTAAAAGCGAGAGCGGAAATGTTTTGAACCGCAAAGACCTCCTCAACCACCAAAGCGCAGCCAGCCCCAGCGCTAATCTCCTCAGTTAACTTTAGTATGTTTGGACAAACGAGCGTGGCCCATCCCGCCTCGTTCAAAAGGTTGGCTGCCACTTCTGCATCGCGTCCGTGCGGAGCGAGAATCAAAATGCGCTCCGAATTCGCGCCACCGAAGGGCATTTAATTTTTGTGTTCTTCTAATGGAGGCGGTGGTTTGCCGATGGGGGTTGGGACACCACCGAGAACTCCATGAAATTCATCGAGGGGGCTGCCAAGCGAAAGACCATGGTCGGTGATGGTGAACTCGCGAATGGTATCCTCATGTGCACCCGATCGTTTTTTTATCACCGAGATCGCCCTGCGGACCCTACCCCCGGCTTCAAAGAACCGGAGAAGCAGAACGTTGTCGGCAAGATAGGTGACGTCAACCGGTGTCTTCATGGCGCCAAGAAGCCCATGCTGGGCAACGGTGAGGAAGGTTGCTGCGCCGCGACGATTGAGAAATTGCAGCAACTCATGCATGTGCAGAATTAGCGAATGCTCTTCTGGCATCGCCAGTTGGTACCCGTTTAAGCTATCTATGACGACTGTTCGTGTATCTTGGTGTTCAACACATTGGCGGACCCGGTGAGCAAATTCGCCAGGGGACAGCTCGGCCGCATCGACTTGTTCGACGAGCAACTTTCCCTGCTTGTAAAATCCTTCCAAATCTATGCCCATTGCCCTCGTGCGTCGGAATAAAAGCCCAAGCTCCTCATCGAACGCGAACAACGCACCCTTCTCGCCCCTTGCAATTGCGGCTGCGATAAACTGGAAGACAATGAGAGATTTGCCGGCGCCTGCGGGGCCAAGCACGAGAGTGCTTGATCCACTATCAATGCCCCCACCTACTAATGCGTCTAGTTCAGCGATGCCGCTTTTCAGGACGGTGCTGGAGAGCTTAGTTCCGTGTTCTTTCGAGACGAGCCGCGGGAAAACTACGAGCCCACCGGTTTTAATCACGAAGTCATGAAAGCCTCCGCGAGAAGATTGTCCGCGATATTTCATGACACGTAGGCGCCGCCTTTCTGCGCCGTAGTTTGGAATCAATTCCTCTAGCCGGATTACGCCATGAGCAACGCTATGAGCCGTTTTGTCTAAGGTGTCGGTCGTAAGGTCGTCTAGCGCGAGAACGGTAATATCACGGCGAGCAAATTGGTGCTTAATGGCCAAGAGTTGGCGTCGATAGCGTAGCGAGCTCTGGGCAAGGAGCCGGACTTCCGAGAGACTATCCAGGACTACACGATGAGGTCGCACGCGGTCTACGGCGGCGAAGACTAAGTTGATCGTCTCTCCGAGTTCGAGGTCGGCGGAATAGATAAGGCTTTGCTGCTGATCGGCATTCAGGACACTCTCGGCAGATTGCAACTCAAAAATCTCGATATTGGAATCCAAGGACCATCCATGCGAGCAAGCCCCCCTAAGCAGCTCATCCTTGGTCTCAGAAAGAGTAATGTAGAGTGTTCGCTCACCAGCTCCCGCTCCTTCGAGTAAAAATTTTAGCGCAAGAGTAGTCTTGCCTGTACCCGGAGTTCCCTCAACGAGAAATAAGGCACCCTTGGTGAACCCACCGGACAGGATTTCGTCCAGTCCTGGAACGCCGGTAGCGGCTTTGGTAGGGGCAATCGTAGAGTCCATTACGACCAACGCTGAGTTAGCGGAGACCGCTTCGTGAAGTTATTGGTTGAACGGGCCCAGCCGGCAACTCGATAGGTAGCTAGCACTCGACCATACTCCGGCATTCAATGGCTTACTCTCTCGTCATTCAGGCCTAAGCGCCACAAGATAAAATTGTTCAATCCAACTTCGTAAGGAGCGCATCTACACAAACCATCCTAGCTCCCGTGCCTTGTTCGTGGCGGCGATAAAGGCATCCGGAATGAGAAAGTTGCTTCTCGGTCAGCGGCCGGATCGACTGTTGCAGCTAGAAGCCTCAGGATCGATTTGTTCGGCTCGTGATAGCGCGCTAAAAAAAGCCGGTGCCCGAACGGATCACGACTATCTCAGCCTCCTGAAACTCACTAACAGGGCCATCTTATGTGATCACGTGCGCAAAAATAGAGCGCCCGGGACTAACCACCGGGCCTCTTCAGCGCTATGCGTCTTAGACTTACCGCAGACTCGGAAAACGGCCGTCTGCTAAGATGACAACTGGCCCTGTCTTTTAAAGTTCCCAAGGAAGTGCCGGAGTCGCCGCTGGCAGGGGACGTGCCTTAGTGTCGGCAATAACCGTGATGAGGTGGGCCGTGAATGGCCATTTTCCGGCTTAGCCTATTTCGGATGGCAACTGATTGATCGGTTTCAAGTAAATGGCGGAGAGGGAGGATTCGAACCGTTTGCAAACGACATGTTCCGTCTTACAACATTCTGCTTCGCAACCGATGTTGGGCCTCAGGATCATGCGACGACGCGGAGCAGTGTTGGCCGCATTAGGGGCACTGCTGGCGATGGTTTCGATCGCTGCAAGTGGCGCGTCATCTGGCACTGACACGCCCGGGATCGCCCCCAGCACCCAGTTCACGCCGCTGGCGGGTCAGGTTCTGACCACGCCGCAAGCGGTGAAAATGTCTGACGGAAAATATCACCTCGCTTATGAGCTGCTTCTCACCAATGCCACCGGCTTGCCTATCGACATCCAGACCGTCGAGGTGCGCGACGACAGCAACGGCGATGTTCTCCTTTCTCTCGGCGGCACGGACTTGCCGACCGCGATGAACTCGCTCGGCAATATAACGCCCGACGAGACGAGCGGTCCGATGGCAAGCTCGTCCATGTCGATCCTGTGGCTAGATGTGACCGCCGCCACGAAGGACGACATTCCGGAGAAGGTCCATCACCGCGTTGCCGGCACCATCAACACGCCGGCTGGTCAGCGGCCATTCGAGGCGATCGTGTCGCCGCTGACGGTCAATAAGGCGGACCCCATCGTGTTAGCGCCTCCCGTTCCTCCCGGGACATGGCTCATGAGCGAGGGTTGCTGCAAAAACTTCAGTCATCATCGCCACGGCTTGGCGTCGATCAACGGCGCCATGTGGATCCCGCAGCGCTTCGCCTTCGACTTGTTTCTTCTCGACCAGCAGCACCGCACGTGGATCGGTGATCCGAAGGACGTGAACAGCTACTTGACCTACGGGCAGCCCGCAATCGCGGCCGCCGATGGCGAGGTCGTCGTCGCCTTCGACGGTCTGCCCGATCAGCATCCGCCCGAACCGCCCCCGATCCCGCCCATCACGGATACGGTGGGAAACCACGTCATCATCAAAGTCCGTCCGGGCGTCTATTTGTTGTACGGGCATTTGAAGCCGCAAACGGTCGCGGTGCGTGTCGGTCAGCAAGTGAAAGCCGGTGAGCAAGTCGGCGAATTAGGCACGAGCGGCAACTCGTCGACGCCGCACCTGCACTTCCAGGTGATCACGACCCCGACATTCTTCCCGGCGGACAGCACACCGTATGTTTTCGATCGGTTCGAGCTTATCGGACGCGAGACGGAGCGTATTTGGGACGACAATCTCGGACTGCAGCCAGATGGTACGATCCCGACTGAACCCGTAAAGGAATCTGGCCCGCAGCAGAACGCGCTCCCTCTCGACCGCGATATTGTGAAGTTCTAGCGAGACTAGGCGCCGAACGCGGACCTCATTTACCATCGCCGGGCTTACTTGAATTACGCGGTCATACGCACGATCAAGCGCAACCTCATCGCCAATTTCGCGCTCATCGAACGGGCACGCGTCGAGGTCGACGGGAAAATCCGGCCTGCTTACCGTTACGGAGGCCGTTTCCGGGCTACGGGATCTCAAACTCCGAGGCGCGAAAGCGCCTCTAAAATAGCTTGCCACCAAAAAAGAACCTTAGCATTTCTTTGGAGGCATCGGGACCTTGCGGATCGGTGTAAGAGCCGTCGGAACTGCCGCCGGACCAAGCATGCCCGCTTCCGTGAATAAGCCATCGCTCAAGGATCACTGCGCCGCTCCCGTCACGAACAATTGTGTGGGTGTGCGCACGAATTGCGGCATGCGCGGCCCGCTCGACGCTCTCACAAGCGCTCCCGTCGGCGAGGATGTTCGCGGCGTTTGACGGATGGACGATGTGATCTGCGTCGCCGTGGAAGACGATGGTGCGAACGCGTCTGTTAGAGTCCGCCGTGCCCTGCGACTTCCGTAGCCGCTGTCCCTTTGGTCCCGCCTCGCCACGCATGGCCGCGAACGCGGACGGGAGGTCGGACGCCGACCGATAAGGCAGCCCGGAATGGATGCCCAATGCGGCGTAAAGGTCGGGATAGGTTGCGCCCATGACTGCCGCCATGGCACCCCCAGCGGAGAGACCGGCCACGAATACGAGGGCAGGATCGACAGCATATTCGGCGACCAATTGGCTGGTGATCCCGGCAATGATGGCCGGCTCACCGCGTCCGCGCATTTGGTTCTCGGGGGTAAACCAGTTCCAGCACGAAGATGCGTTGGCGGCTTTGGACTGCGTCGGATAGGCAACGATAAAACCATGCTCTTCAGCCAGAGCATTCATGCGGGTGCCGGCCGCGAAGTCGTCGGCATCCTGCTTGCCGCCGTGCAGCATTACAAGCAAGGCGCGTTCGCTTTTGCGAGGAGAGCGCGGAATATACAGTTTGTAATTTCGGCTACCGGCCGGGCAGGTAAAGGAGCGGCTTAAGAACTGAGCTCCCTCCGGGATCTTGAGCGCGTTGCCCGGCCTGCGCAGAGTCAATCCGTCAAGACTGAGGTGTGGAAGCCCGCTTCGGTTTAACTTCGCGAGAGCCTTGCCGAGCGGACCGGCATTCCGCTTCGCGATCCGCGACGGTTGCGACTGATTCCACGGCGGGTTTGTGTCCGCTTTCAGCCCTGCGGACGCCATTCTGTCGGGCTCTATTATCTCTGCTGTGAGGTCAATGACTTTGTTGTCGCTACCGAGAAGCGGAGCCTGCGCTTCGCTCGGAGAGTCGGATGACGTCACGTCCGCACACGCCAAGGCGCCTTGGATGACGCGCGTTGCTTCCACGAGCTTCTGGTCTCTTATGAGATTCATCGACGTGCGCATAGCGTCCGCAAAATTCATGTTCATTGTCCTGGGTCCTTGATGGTTGCGAGGGCTCTCGCGCGGAGGTCACCCGATACGATCGGCGAGTGCGCTCTTGACAGCCTTGCTGGCGTGCAGAGAGCCGAGCACCGTGATGGATTGAATGGTCGCCAAAGCGAGCGAAGGCGTCACGTCCGACGCGATAGTCGCGAGCCCGAGCACCTTAATATGAAGTTTCTCGCCGGCCGCTTTGACGGCCTCGAGATCCGCGCGCGTATAGTGCCGGAGACCAAGCTCGAGCGTATGCCGCACGATCGATTTGCGAACCTCCTCGCCATGGGTCGCAAGCTGGTTGCGGATTGCCGTGCGAATAAAGTCGGTGCGGTTTGAATAAAAGCCCTCTTGCACCAGTAAATCGATATGACCGAGGTCGACGTAGCCTAAATTGATTGTAATCTTTTCTGTTTCTCCCGCTCGCTCGCGGAATTTAGCAACCCCTGGCATCAGCCGACCTCCATCTCTTGGGATGGTATGTGGAGGGTCAGAGGATGGTATTCAAGGCCGCGGATCACTGGGGCCGGGCGCGTGACAGCCAGAAGAACGTCGTCACAATTCCCTGAGCATCTCGTGGAGATTTCCACGGCGGAGGAGTACGATGTTCTGAACTCGGCTTCGCGAGCACGAGCAGACGGCGCCGCCCGGTGAATTGATGCGCATGCTGAATTGGGCGGAAGCAAGGGTCGACGCCTTGAGGGTAAACTACTGGGGAGGGCCTAACAGGAGCTCTTTCATGAGAGATTGAGAACTCTCCCGCGCTCGACGAGGAGTGAGCGAATGAAAGCATGGCCGCTTTTCCCCGGAGTGCGCCCTTCGAGCGCTTGACGGAGGGTAGACGAAGGCGCCCCTGAGTAGTTGATGCAAGGCAAGGATAGCGATGATCCGACCACATAATGAAAAGGCGGCCGCCACCTGGGGATCTGGTGGCGCAGCCTATGATCTCGTTAGCGAAACCATCGCCGACGCTCTGGACCATGTCGTAATGCGCATCGATCCGAGGCCCGGCGAGGAATGCCTGGACGTGGCAACGGGCACCGGATGGACGGCAAGACGTCTTAAGGCGCGTGGCGCCAACGTCACGGGCGTCGATATCGGCGCCCGTGTGATTGAAGCCGCCAAGAAAATCGCACCCGCCATCGATTTTCAGGTCGGAGACGCCGAGGAACTCGTCTTTGCCGACGATAGCTTCGATGTCGTGACGTCGACCTTTGGGGTCATGTTCGTGGCCCGCCCAGAGGACGCCGCGCGCGAGCTGGCCAGAGTGTGCAGGAGAGGCGGACGGCTAGGCATCTGCACATGGCTGCCGGGCGACACGCTCGAAGGGCTCTTCAAGATCATGCGCCCCTTTATGCCGGCTCCTTCGACGCCGCCACCGTCACCGTTCGAGTGGGGGAGACAAGAGCGCGTGCGTGAGCTTTTGGGCGACGCCTTCGATCTTAAATTCGAGACCGGCGTAACAACATTGCGCATGCCGAGCGGCAAGGCGGTCTGGGACGTGTTCGTCGAAGGCTATGGACCAACCAGAACTGTCGCTGCCGCGTGCGATCCCGAGCGCCGGCGGCAATTGGAGCGAGACTTCATCGCCTATCATGACCAGTTCTCAAACGATCTGGGTGTTGCTATGCCTCGCGAATATCTTGTGACAATTGGCTACCGCAAATGAGCGGGTGCGACCTCAGGGGCGCAGAGCTCTCCAAAGCAAAGCTCACCAATGAGATAGCGCCGCACCAAAATACTTCTTGTCGACCGTGTCGAGCCGACGATGCTACAATCAGCTTAGCATCATGATGTGCCGAGCTTCAACTCCACCAGTCACGGGTTCTCGGCTCTCACCCGTACTTAACTAAAAAGCTTCAAGAAGGCGCGGATCTGCGCCATGGCAGAGAGCCCCCGGAAGCTTGTCGATCTAAGACGCATAGCAACTTGCGAACCTGCTTGGGCGCCCGGGCCTGCCGCGCGATTGCACTAATCCTTTGAGAGCAAAAGATTCAATTGAAAAAACTCATCCGTCGGCTTTTGCCGCGCAGACCGTCGGGGTCGCCCTGGAACGATCGAAATCCTATTCGCACCGAACTCTTCAGCGTTGAGCGCTTAGAAGAACACGCGCGGAGCCTTGCGGCCGCGCAACCAGTCGCATCAAGAGGCTCCCGGGGCAATCCCTTGGGGAAGCGTCTCGCCGAGAACGAGGCGGTGCTGCTCGACGCCTACCACACAATCGTCCAGGCGACGAACAAGTCGCGCGCGATCACACCCCCGGCCGAATGGCTCATCGACAATTATCACGTCGTCGAGAAGCAGATCCGCGAAGTCCGAACCGATCTGCCGCCGGGCTTCTATCGACAGCTGCCGAAGCTCGCTGACGGTCCGCTGGCCGGATATCCGCGGGTGCTCGGTGTGGCTTGGGCCTTCGTGGCTCACACCGATAGCCGCTTCGATCCCGACACGCTGGTCCGTTACATGCGCGCCTACCAGGACGTTCAGCCGCTCACCATCGGCGAACTCTGGGCAGCGGCGATTACGCTGCGCATCGTGCTGGTGGAGAACCTGAGACGTCTTGCCGAGTGGATTGTGCAAGGTCGTGTTTCACGCGAGCAAGCCGACAATCTGGCCGACCGGCTGTTGGGCGCGGGTGAGTATGTGGCCAAACCACAGTCTGTGCTTCTGGCGGATTACCAGCGCACCCCGCACCCTGACGCATTCGCGGTTCAACTCGTGCATCGGCTGCGTGATCAGGATCCGCGGATCACGCCCGCACTGGAAGCGCTCGATCGGCGTTTGGCGACGCGGGGCACGACCGCCGAAGCTGTCGTTCGAGATGAACACCAGCGGCAGGGCGCCGCGACCGTGACGGTGCGCAATATCATCACCAGCATGCGCCTGATCGCGGACACCGACTGGACGGAGCTGATCGAGCGCATCAGCCTCGTCGACGACGTGCTCGCTGAAACCGGTGTCTATTCCGAGATGGATTTCCCCACCCGCAATCTCTACCGCGGCGCCATTGAGGAACTCGCCCGAGGTTCAGGTCTGACAGAACTTGAGGTTGCTCGCCGCGCAGCAGGGGGCGCGTGCGCGGGCCCCCCTTTGAGCGACACGGGTTACCACCTTCTCGGAGGCGGCCGAACAGCGTTCGAGGCGGAGATCGGGTTCAAAGCGCCGCCCCGCACTTGGCTTCGGCGATCGTTTCAAGCCATCGGAATCGGAGGGTATCTTGGCGCCGTCCTTGTCGGTACGACGATCGTCCTCGCCGGCCCGCTCCTCGCACTTTCGGCTATCGGCCTTGATCGGACATGGCTTGGCGTGCTCGCTTTTCTAGGAGCGTTTCCTGCCTTCGACGCCGCCATCGCGCTGGTGAACCAGGGCGTCATACGCGGCGTTGGGGCGCGACTCCTCCCAGCCTTAGCTCTCGCCGACGGGGTGCCCAAGCAATTGCGCACTCTCATCGTCATTCCGACGATGCTGACGACACGTGAGGCCGTCGAGGATCAAGTCGAGCGGTTGGAAATTCATTATCTCGCCAGCCCAAAAGGCGCGCTTCACTTTGCCTTGCTGTCCGACTGGGTCGATGCCGAGACGGAACATTTGGAAAATGATGCGATGCTGCTCGCCACGGCGGCTGAGGGCATCGCCCAGCTGAACCGGCGCTACGCCACGGCCGGCGGCGTCCCCCGCTTCCTGCTGTTTCATCGCCGACGCGTCTGGAACGAAGGTGAGGCGCGATGGATCGGTTGGGAGCGGAAGCGCGGCAAGCTGCACGAGTTGAACGAGCTCCTGCGGGGCGAAACCGACACGACATTTATAATGTCGGAGCAGCAGCTAAGCGCCGTGCCGGCCGATATTCGTTACGTCATAACGCTTGACGCGGATACGCGACTTCCGAGGGACACGGTTCTACGCCTTCTCGGCAAGATGGCGCACCCGCTTAACAGGCCACGCTACGATCCTCATGAAGGGAGGGTCGTCGAGGGCTACGCGGTGCTGCAGCCGCGAGTGACACCGTCGCTTCCGACCGGCCGGGAGGGCTCGTTGTTCCAATGGATCTTCTCCGGCACCAGCGGTTTGGACCCTTATGCCTCGGCCGTCTCCGACGTCTACCAGGATTTGTTCGGTGAAGGATCCTATGTCGGCAAGGGCATCTACGATGTCGACGCCTTTCGCATGGCGTTGGCCGACCAGGTTCCCGACTCCACCTTGCTGAGCCACGATTTGTTTGAGGGCATTCTTGCGCGTGCCGGTCTCGCCTCCGACATCGAAGTGGTCGAAGAATTCCCCTCTCGCTACGACGCCTCTGCTCTCCGGCAACATCGATGGGCGCGTGGCGATTGGCAATTGCTTCCTTGGATCTTGGGATTCGCCCCCGGCGCCAAGAATGGAAGGCAAGCCGCCATCCCGGCGATCGGCCGCTGGAAGATGCTCGACAATCTACGGCGTACGCTGTCGGCTCCGGCCGCAATCGTCGCGTTCTTGGTGGGATGGACTTTGCCGTTTCAGGCAGCGGCCATTTGGACTGTCTTCTTGCTCTTAACGATCGTCCTGCCGACCCTCACTCCAATCCTCGCTGCCGTGGTCCCCGGACGGTCCGGAAACGAAGTGCGCAACCATCTCGGAGCGCTCGGCGTCGATCTCCGGCTCGCTTTCGCTCAGTCGAGCCTCATGATCGCCAACCTGGCGCATCAGGCGTGGCTGATGGGAGACGCGATCGCGCGAGCCCTGATCCGAATCTTCTTTACCCGCCGGCATCTCCTCGAATGGGTGACCGCAGCGCAAGCATCGGTCGACCCGAGGCTCGATCTTCTTGGCTTCTATCGCCGCATGGCCGGGGCGCTCTTCGTTGCCGCTGCGGCGGTGACCGTTGTTTGGGTCTGGGCTCCCGAGAATTGGCCACTCGTGCTGCCATTCGCGGCGCTGTGGCTTGCGTCGCCCGCAATCGCACGCTGGACCAGCCTGGCACCGGCCGCGGCGACCAGGTTGTCGATAGCTGCAGACGATCGCCGCGCCCTGCGGCTGATCGCGCGGCGGACCTGGGGGTTCTTCGACACCTTCGTGACCCCGGCCGACCACATGTTGCCCCCGGACAATTTCCAGGAAGATCCGTCCCCGAAGCTGGCGCATCGGACCTCGCCGACAAATATCGGTCTCTATCTCCTCTCGGTCGCGAGCGCTCGCGACTTTGGATGGATCGGAACGATCGATGCGATCGAGCGGCTTGAGGCGGCGTTCTCCAGCATGGATCGGCTCGCTCGCTTTCGCGGCCATTTTTACAATTGGTACGACACGCAGGATCTGCGGCCTCTGGACCCGCGATACATATCTTCCGTCGACAGCGGCAATTTGGCGGGACACCTCATCGCCTTGGCCAATGCGTGCCGGGAATGGGGCGAACAGCCATTCACCGAGGGCCAACGGCTCGCCGGGGTGGCCGACACCATCGAGCTCATGCGCGCAGAGGCGGACAAGCTGCGCGAAGGCCGTCGAACGCAAACTGTGACATGGCACCAGCTGGACGAGGCGCTCGTCCTCCTCACCGGCAACGCCACGAGAGTGAGGGTCGACGGCGAGGACATTGCGACGCGGCTCTCGGAGCTCGCAGCAGCCGCCGAGACTCTGGCCGATATCGCCCAAGCTCTGTTGACGGAACGAAACGACGGGACCGGCGCCGACTTGGTTCTATGGGCTGAGAAGACCCTTGCGGCGATTGAGAGCCATGGCCGCGATCTTGAAGGGGCGGCGGCGCCCTCGCATCTGGCTGCCCGCCTCGCTGTGTTGGAGAAATCCGCGCGGGAGACGGCGCGTGCGATGGAATTCGGCTTTCTCATAGATCACGACCGCAAGTTGCTTTCGATCGGCTACCTCGCAGCGGAGGGCAAGCTCGACCCAAGCTGTTACGACCTCCTCGCGTCGGAGGCGCGGCTCGCAAGCTTCATCGCGATCGCCAAAGGAGACGTTCCCTCCCGCCACTGGTTTCATCTCGGCCGCACCGTTACGCCCATCTCGCTCGGCGCGGCGCTGATGTCCTGGTCGGGCTCGATGTTTGAATATCTGATGCCCTCGCTCGTCATGCGGGCCCCGGAGGGCAGCCTTCTCGAACAGACCAACCGGTTAATCGTTCACGGTCAAATCGAGCACGGCGCCAATATTGGGGTCCCGTGGGGTTTTTCGGAATCTGCCTACAACGTCCGCGACCTTGAGTTCACCTACCAATATTCGAACTTCGGCGTGCCCGCCCTGGGGCTGAAGCGCGGCCTCGGTGAGAACGTTGTCGTCGCTCCTTATGCCACCGCACTCGCGACCATGGTCGATCCCAAATCCTCGGCGCAAAATTTCGAACGTCTCGCCGCAATCGGCGCAGCCGGTCGATATGGCTTTTATGAAGCCTTGGACTACACACCGGCGCGCTTGCCGGAGGGTAAGTCCGCCGTGATCGTCCGCGCCTACATGGCGCATCATCAAGGAATGACGATCGTAGCCATTGCCAATGCGCTTCTCGACGGACGGATGCGAGCTCGGTTCCACGCCGAGCCGATCGTGCAGGCCACGGAGCTGCTGCTGCAAGAACGAATGCCCCGCAACATCGCGGTGTCCCCTGCATGGGCCGCGGAGGTGCAGTCGACAAGCCGGATCAAAGACATCACGCCGTCGGCTGTCCAAAGGCTCATTACACCGCATAGCGGGGAACCCTCTACGCAGCTCCTATCGAATGGTCGCTACGCGGTGATGCTGACTGCGGCCGGCTCTGGCTACAGTCGTTGGCGCGATCTTGCCGTTACGCGCTGGCGCGAAGATGCAACTTGCGACGATTGGGGTTCCTACGTCTTTCTGCGCGATGTCGACAGTGGCAAGGTGTGGTCCGCTGGATTTCAGCCGAGCGGCGCGGAGCACGACGCGTACAGCGCCGTGTTTAACGAGGATCGCGCTGAGGTCACGCGCAGCGACGGAACGCTGAAAACGACGATGGAGGTGCTTGTCTCGGCCGAAGATGACGCCGAGGTCCGGCGCATCTCGATCGCAAATTTCGGCAGCCAGGTTCGAGAGATTGACGTCACCTCTTACGCCGAACTCGTGCTGGCGCCGCAAGCAGCCGACGTCACGCATCCCGCATTTTCCAAACTGTTCGTCGAAACCGAATATCTGGCTGAGCTCGGCGCGATTTTGGCAACGCGACGACGGCGATCGTCGGCTGAGCAGGAAATCTGGGCCGCGCACCTTGCGGTCGCCGATGGCGGCGCCATTGGAGAGACTGGGGTAGAAACCGACAGGGCGCGGTTCCTAGGCCGCGCCGGCAGCGTCAGAAATGCGATCGGAGTGATGGACGGTCGACCGCTATCGAATTCGGTCGGAACGGTCCTTGATGCTGTCTTCGCCTTGCGTCGTCGCGTACGGATCGCGCCCGGCGAGACTGCGCACATTGCGTTTTGGACCGTTGTCGCATCGACCCGCGAGCAATTGCTTGACCTCGTCGACAAGCATCGCGACACGACTGCCTTCGAGCGCGCGGCGACTCTCGCCTGGACCCAGGCGCAGGTGCAGCTCCACCACCTCGGGATCACGTCAAGTCAAGCAAGCGTGTTCCAGCGTCTCGCGGGACATCTCCTTTATGCAACTCCAGCTCTGAGGCCGCCCTCCGACACCATCCGCCGCGGCGCGGGCGCGCAATCCGGCCTCTGGCCCCTAGGCATTTCAGGCGACCTGCCGATCCTGCTCTTGCGCATCATGGACATCGAGCACCTTGACATTGCGGACCAATTGCTACGCGCGCACGAATATTTGCAGATGAAGCAATTCGCCTTCGATCTCGTGATCGTCAACGAGCGCGCGTCCTCCTATGTCCAGGACCTGCAGATTGGACTCGAAACGCTGGTGCGGCAGAGCAGATCCTTGCCGCAAGCCGGCGTGGATGGACCGCGGGGCCGCGTCTTCGTCCTTCGATCCGACCTGATTTCTGCCGAGACCCGAGCCCTCCTGACATCGACGGCAAGGGCCGTATTTGTCGGCCGGCACGGACCGCTTTCCGATCAGCTTGATCGCGCTGCGAAGAGCGAAACCTCTAGCGAAGTTGTTCGGAGGCGGACCGCTCCCGCCTCGTCCACCAAGGTGTTGTCTCCAATTCTCGAGTTCTTCAACGGCCTCGGTGGCTTTGCCGACTCAGGGAGAGAATATGTGACGGTGCTCGGTCCCGGTCAGTCGACGCCGGCCCCTTGGATCAATGTCGTCGCCAATCCGAGTTTCGGCTTTCAGGTCGGCACGGAAGGAGGCGGCACGACGTGGTCGGTCAACAGCAAGGAGAATCATCTCACTCCCTGGTCGAACGATCCTGTCGCAGATCCTCAGGGCGAGGCGTTCTATGTTTCCGACGACGCCACCGGAGATCTTTGGTGCCCGACCGCAAGGCCGATCCGCAATGAGACGGGGAACTACATCGCCCGGCATGGGAGGGGCTACAGCCGGTTCGAGCACACGGCCCATGATATCGAAATGGATCTGCTGCAGTTCGTGCCGCTTGAGGATCCAATCAAAATCTCGCGCCTCAGGTTTCGAAACCTATCCAAACGCACCCGGCATCTATCGGTGACTGCCTATGCGGAATGGGTACTCGGTCCTTCGCGGACAGCTTCCGCTCCATTCATTACGACGGAGATGGATTCCGTCACCGGAGCCATGTTTGTCCGTAATGCGTGGAATGGAGCCTTCGGATCTCGAATTGCCTTCGCCGATTTACGCGGGGAGCAGCAGGATTGGACTGGCGATCGGCGGGAGTTCATCGGCCGGAATGGCACACTCGCCAATCCGGCAGCGCTCGCCGGCACAGCGGAGCTTTCCAAAGACCGTTGGCGCGGGGCTCGATCCTTGCGGAGCATTGCGGACAGATATCGAGATCAAAGCCAACGACACCATTGAGGTGGTGTTCTTCCTCGGCCAGGCTGCGAGCGCTGAAGAAGCGCGGGAGTTGGTCACACGCTATCGATCGGCCGATCTCGACGCTGTCTTGGCCGACGTAAGCCGTTATTGGGATGATCTCCTCGGGGCTGTTCAGGTTAAGACGCCCGACAGGTCGATGGATGTCATGCTCAACGGCTGGCTGCTCTACCAGACGCTTGCCTGCCGTCTTTGGGCCCGCTCCGCCTTTTATCAAGCAAGCGGCGCCTATGGCTTTCGCGACCAACTTCAGGATGTCATGGCGCTCGCCGCATTGCGCCCGGAAATTGCGCGCGAGCACCTGCTCCGAGCAGCGGCGAGGCAATTCGTTGACGGTGACGTTCAGCATTGGTGGCTGCCGCAGTCCGGCCAAGGCGTCCGTACGAAGATCTCCGACGACCGGGCCTGGCTCGCTTACGCCACCGCGCATTATATCGACGTGACGGGTGACGACGCCATTCTCGACGAGACGGTTCCTTTTTTGGACGGTCCAAGGCTGTTGGAAGGTGAGCATGAAAGCTTCTTTCTGCCGACCATTTCCGACGACGGTGCCACTCTTTTTGAACATTGTGCGCGGGCTCTCGAACAAAGTCTCGCGGTCGGTGCCCACGGCCTGCCCCTGATCGGCACCGGCGACTGGAACGACGGCATGAATCGCGTTGGTGAACGGGGCGAGGGCGAGAGCGTCTGGCTCGGATGGCTGCTTTATTCGACGCTCACCGCGTTTGCTCCCCTTGCCGACGCACGTGGCGAGAATGCGCGAGCTACTCATTGGCGAAAGCACGCGACGGCTCTCAGCACCTCTCTGGATCGCGAGGCATGGGACGGAGCTTGGTATTTGCGCGGTTGGTTCGATGACGGTACGCCGCTTGGCTCTGCGACCAGCGAGGCATGCCGGATCGATTCAATCGCTCAGGCCTGGGCGGTGATGTCCGGGGCCGGAGACCCCGAGCGGGCCAAATCCGCCATGTCGGCCGTCGAGCAAGAATTGATTCGTTATCAGGACGGCCTTGCGCTTCTTTTCACCCCGCCATTCGACCAGAACGGAATCGATCCCGGTTACATAAGAAGTTATCCGCCAGGCATTCGCGAGAACGGCGGTCAATATACTCACGCGGCGTTGTGGTCGGTGATGGCATTCGCAAAACTTGGACAGGGAGAAAAAGCCTCGCGGCTGTTCTCTCTTCTCAATCCCATCAACCATGCCAAGAGCCGTGCTGGGGTGCAGCGTTACAAGGTGGAGCCGTACGTCGTCGCCGCTGACATCTATTCAAATCCCAGCCATGTCGGGCGCGGCGGCTGGACGTGGTACACGGGATCCGCAGGATGGATGCAACGTGCGGGGATCGAGAGCATTCTCGGCCTTCAATTGCACGGGACATTTCTTGTTCTGGAGCCGTGCATTCCGAAGGATTGGTCGGGCTTCGAGATCACGATCCGGCATCATTCCGCACGCTACGAAATCGTCGTCGAGAACATGAGCGGTGCCGGTAGGGGCATTGCTTCGGCACAGTTAGACGGTACGGAGGTCCTGGCGCGGCCATTGCGTGTGCCGCTCGTCGACGACGGCGCGGTGCATCGCCTAGAGGTTCGTTTAGGGTGAACTCCTGGGCTGTGGTGGCACGTCATCGAGCCATTGCAAAGCGGGAGAAGCCGATCCGTCCTTCGGAAAGGCGCTGCCTCGCGGCTTCACGCTCGCACACACCGTCGAAATTCCCGTTCGGCGTTTCAATTCTCAGCGCTTTGTTTCCCAATGAGAACTGTCCTTTGAGGCCGGTCAGATCGGGGTTCGAATATGCTCGAAAGGTGTCGGCCAATTTTTGCAGGCTGAAAGACGTCGTCACGTCTCTTGCAGGCCATAGGAAATACAAATTCCCGTCCGAGTTATTCCAGAGGCCCACCCACGGTCTGTATTCGTTGAGGACAATGTATACGGCCTGCCGCTCACTCGTTTCAGCGATGGCGTCTTGACATCTGTATGTGGAGCTCGATGTCGAGTAGTTCACCACGCCGAACGCGAGAACAAGAAGCATCAGCAACAGAGCTCCAACCGCGGCCGTTAGCCAATGCATGAAATGCTCCCAATGGGAATTGTGCGTCGTTTCGGTGGCGGCAATCTTCGCGGACAAGACTAGCCTTCTTGCGATGAATGCCGCTGTCTGGCCAATGGGGACAACACCTCCATCAAATGCCGGTATGTCCGCATGAGTTGGAGAATAGATCTCGCAATGCCGAGCGCCTCTTTCGCCAGCCTCGTGTCTTGGCCACGCCGCTGGAGGTGTTTGACGGAAAGTTCCTGCCGAATTAAGCGCTTCTCGGCAAACCCAAGGGTCGGAGCGGGCAGTAGGTTAGAGGGTGCCTATTTCTTCGGGACGTCGCCTCGACCCGGCTTTGCGCCGCGATCGAACGAAATAGGGGAAGGCGCTGCCGCTGCTGCCTTTTTGTCCCGCTTCGGCTTCTTCTTCTCGCGATTGCTGCGTTTTTGGCCTTTGGCCACGTCGTTCTCCTCTCGTCCTTTTTGTTAGCGAAGGCCCACGAGGTTCAGAACCACGAATGCTCCGTAGACGAGCACGGCTGCCGACAAAACTGTCACGGCCATCCAGGCTACGCTCTGACGCTTCGAAAGTCGACCTTTGCGGATGGCATGAAGCCGTTGTTCATGACGCTGTTGTTCTCATGGTTGGTCTGCCCGGCGCACGGACGAGGTCTGCCCGTCAGTTCTCAAGAGGGGAACATCATCAAGGAGGGGTGTCGGTTGGCGGACACTCATCGAGGACGGTGTCGTCGGGGCCGGTCCTCAGACTAACCGCCTCGCGGATAGTTGGTTCCGGTCGTCACCTTGTTCATCAACGTAATGCTATTCCCGAACGAACTGCGCCGCATCTCTTAAGGCTTGGCGCGCCTTTCGCTCAATGTCGGCATCCGTCTGATCGCTCTTCTAGTCTGGTGCAGGCGTGAAGGAAAGCGTGTGGAGATGATTATCTCGTGCCGTTTTCCTGTGCGGAGGTCCGCCTGCGCCGAGGTTTGAACCGCATCGTGAGTGCGGTTGATAATCCGGAAATCCATTACCCGTTTCTATCGCTGCTTCGGGAAGTTTGACCGGACGCAGCAAGGGACGTGAAAAAGGGGTTACTTCCGGCCGCCTCGAAGGAGAGCGAAAAGAAAGCCGAGGCCCGCGCTTGCGAGAATCGCGCCGAACGGATTGCGCCGCACGACATTCTCCGAACGGTGGAAGGTGTCTTTGGCTAGATCCTGAGCGCGCTCATATTGGTGGCCTGCAGCGCTCCCGACGCTGTTGGCCAAGGCCTCAACGTCTTCCTTTATCCTGCCGACATCGGCAGCCTGTTCCTTTTGACTGGCGGGCTTGTTTCTCCTCGCCTGGTCGCTGGCTGCATGGGCCATCACGTTATTCCTTTTCATGAGTTTGTTGCCAGCGGCGTGCGCCCTCAGGCGGAAGCAGGTCGGCTTGGCCTTTTCTATCAATCGAAGAACTCTACTCGGGGCGACTTTGTTGCAATGGTTGAACTCCGTGATGGGAAGGGGACCTTTTGTCGACGCTTATCTGAGGGCATGGCTTGTAAAGGGGTCGGCAGCACGCCATGTTAGTAATGGAGCCCACGCATCGTGGGCACGCGAAACATCTCGCGTCAAAGCATCCGCGCCGATTCCAGCGCGACGCCTTTTCGAAACAACAAATGAGCTGAAGGCCGCGCCCGAATAGGTCGCGCCCGTGGCCGCGAACGCGCACAAAAGCGATGCGCGTCGTGAAACCCGAAACCATGAATGGAGAGCGTCATGAATGAGTGGCTGAAACCAACCATCCAAGAAACCGAAGCCGGCATGGAAGTTACCGCTTATCTGCCGGCCGAGCTGCACCGCTCCTAACCGAGCGTCTAGCTCCCCGGAGCGGCATCTTGCTTAGGCAAGAAACGTCGCTTCGGGTCCATCCCCAACAACCTCCGCGCCAGAGTGTGGGAGAAAAGAGGTACAGAAATGAATATGTCCCACGACCCTCAAGCAACTGCCGACGAGGTCCGCAACAGATACCGCAATGTGACCGCGCAACTCGGCGGTCTCGGTTTTGACGCCGCCATTCCGGTCGGAGTGAGTGCCATTGCTAAAACGACAGTGGCTCAGGCGCGCGAAGTCTATAACCGATCGCAGGATGCCCTTGATGCATCCATCGCCACATTTGAAAAGGCTTTTGACGGCGCAGGCCAGGAAGCAACAGCATTCAATCGCAAGATTGTTGATCTTGCCCGGCGGAACGTCGATTCCGTTTTCGACCTGGCTGAGAGCCTGGCAGGCGCCAAGGATCTTGCCGAGATCGTAGAGCTGCAACGCGTCTACTGGCAGAAGCAGTTCAGGATTTTCTCGGCTCAAGCCCAGGACGTCAGCACGCTTTCGACCGAGATAGCCGCACGTGCGGCCGAGTCCGCCAAGGCGCATGCCGGCAAAGCGCGCGGCTAAGGCGCATGAACGGGAACGCTCCGAAACCTAATCGTCCGGAGAAGATCCAGTCGCCTCGTTTTTGGCGCTGGATCATTTCAGGGTTGTACCTTCTGGCGATGGTTTGCCTGATCCTGCTTACTCCAACGGGCGGATATGGTGCACCGGAATTTCAGCCAGGGGTGGTGCTGGCGCTTATTGTCGCCAGCACTTCATACGCAACGCTCATGTTGTGGCTTTGGCCGCATGAAAAGGCCTTCCGAAGGCTCGGGCGAGTTGTTCCGTGACCGTTCGAACAAATCGCAGGAGCGTCGCCTTCCGGAGACCCTTCAATCTGAAGGGCGTGGATCGATTGCTGCCCCCCGGCATCTACAGCGTGGTGACGGACGAAGAGCTTATCGAGGGATTGTCATTCCCGGCTTACCATCGGATTGCGACGCAAATGTTGGTGCCGGCACCTTCTGGATCGGCCATCGAAATGGCGACGATCGAACCTTTGGACCTCGAGGAAGCACTGGCGCGAGATGCCCTTTAAATCGAGGATGACAGGCGAAGCCGCGCCACTCTCGATTTATTATTCGGCGAGGTGAACGCTAATGAGAAAAGTGGATTATTCCGCGGAAGCCGAACTGTTTCCTGCTCGCCGCCGCTCCCCAAGGGTGGGCTATAAGCGATTTCCATCCGCCGCACTGGCGATTCAGTACGCGATCGAACATTTGCCGAATGAGCTTTTGCTTGGGAGCTTTTTGGAATGTGGTGAGGAGCGCTTCGGGTGGGAGGAGATCTGGAAGCTTTACGAGAGCGACCGCTATCCGTTGTCGCGATCAGAGAAAAAGAAGGCAAGGAACATGAGCCACGCGAAGTCTTACGCTTGGAAAAACGGTGATACCCACTTCGATCTGTCCAAACAGCAGGAACCGGATTTGAAGCGTGAGCAAAGGCAGGCATCTGAGGCGACAGCCTTGAAGACACAGCTCTTGCGTGACCTTCGTCTGGGAAAGGAAGCCGCCGAGAAAGCGGCTGCCTCCGTTGCGCCGGCTCAGCCGACGGCAGAGCCGAGAAAGAGACCGCGCCGCATATCGCATTAAGCGCGTGACCAAGCGGCCCTGCTCTTCGGGAAAAGCGCCGGGTCACTGAACGAAATCTCGGCCGGGTCACTGAACGGAATCTCGTCTGTCGAATTGTAAAGACGACCCGCCGGCGCGATGCGTAGGAAAACGCAAAGGCGATTGGACGAGGTTCTAAAAAAGGACGCCAATGGTGAATGAGCAGGTGAGGCGCTTTGTGGGCGCCCTTCTAATCCATGCTGCCGTCTTTGCGTGGCCCTTGGCCCCCGTTCCTGCCTTTGCGAAATGGTGGGTCGTCCGCTCTGCTGACGAAAAGTGCCTTGTCGTGGATGTTGAGCCATTTCCAGGCAGCAAAGATGTCACCAGGCTAGGCAGGGACAGCTATCAATCAGAACAAGAGGCCGAGGCCGATCTTCAGGACCTTTGCCCCAAGTCTTCCTACGGACCCTGATTCTTATTGGACACCGGTGGTTCTGACGCGTTTTTTGGCTCTCTCCGAACCGTCTCCTCCAATTCGCTCGCATTATACGCGCGTTGAGGAGGAGGAACTTATTGGGTCCCGTTCTGTTCTTGCTCCGAGGATAAGGAGGACGCCAATGAGCCGCGGATTGCCTTCTATGACTGCGCTGCTGGGGCTGCTCGCCATCGCCGGGTATCAGAACCGCGACAAGATCGCCGAGATGCTACGAGGTGCGGGCCAGAATAAAGGAGATGTGGGCGAACAAGGCGGACTGGGTGGTGTGCTGCGCGACCTCGGATTGGGTGGCGCGAGTGCTGGCGGGATCCTTAGCGGCGGCCTTGGCGAACTTTTGGATCGCTTCCAAAAGAGCGGCCAAGGCGAGACAGCCAATTCTTGGGTAAAAACCGGCGTAAACAAACGTTGCTCGGAAGCCGAGCTCGAGCAAGCGATTGGGCCCGAAGTCCTGGAAACTCTCACGAAGCAGACCGGTCTATCGAAGACCGAGCTAGTCGACAGACTGTGCCGAGAGTTGCCCGAAGCCGTGGACAAATATACCCCGCAAGGGCGCATCCCCCAGGAAGCCGAGATGCAGAGCTAGATTGGAGAGAGGCATGGGTTTTCTCTGGACAATTCTGATCGGGTTTGTTGCTGGGATTTTGGCGAAGTTCATTACGCCCGGCGATAACGAGCCAAGCGGTTTCATCTTGACCACGCTGCTTGGAGTGGCGGGAGCCTTTGTCGCGACTTACTTGGGACAGTCCCTCGGCTGGTACGAGGCAGGGGAGGGTGCCGGGCTAATCGGCGCCACGCTTGGAGCGGTCATTGTCCTCCTTGGCTGGGGCGCTCTCTCCAAACGTAACAATACCGTCCGGTAGGTCGGCTCCAGCCTGGGCGCGCACCGCCTGACGGGCCTTTTTCAGCGTTCATCCGCCGGACGCTCGGAAGCGGCCGTGCCGTGATCCGCGGGAGCTGAACACTCTTATTTGAGTGGCATTCGGATTATGCGGAATAAATCTCAGGCCCTTGAGGCATTGGGGCGCGTGTTGCGGTCCGAGAAATACCGCTTCACCGCCGTAACACCCGCGACCCATCGCCGAGTATTTGCCCGTCTTCAGAGACCGACGACGCTCCAATCCATTTTCGGGTGGAACCGCCCATTCGAGCGGACGGCGGTTGCGGCGCACATTTTGGACCTTCTCACGGAGGCGGAGGCGCTGGACGAAACAGGGGGTCTCTGCCGATCCAAGGTGCGGTACGCGACGCTCGGCGATCTCCTATTCGTGCATTCCTCCTTCCCCACGACCGAGGAGGATGCGGTCTTTTTTGGACCGGACACATACCGTTTCGCACGGCTCCTTCGCGCGTCGCTTGCCGAAATGTCTAGCAGCAGACCTCTTCGGCTTATCGATGTTGGGAGTGGCAGCGGGGCGGGCGGCATTTATGCCGCCCGTCTGCTCGGGGGGTCCATCGATCTGGTCCTCTCCGACATCAGCCCGAAAGCCGTGACATTCAGCGCCGTCAATGCAGCTCTCAACGATCTTCCCCACGCCCACACGGCGCTTGGCGACATCCTCGATGGGATCGAGGGCGAAGCGGATCTCATTATTGCCAACCCTCCCTATCTCGTGGATCAGGAACGACGGCTTTATCGGCATGGCGGGGGCGAGCTCGGTATCGAGCTCGGGCTTCGTATTGTCAGGCAGAGCATGCCGCGGCTCCGGCCAGGCGGCCGGCTCATTCTTTACACTGGAGCACCGATCATCGGCGGGGTGGATCCTTTTTACGAATCCCTCCAGCCCCTGCTGCAACTCCCTGGGCTGCAATTCGTTTATGAGGAGATCGACACCGACGTTTTTGGCGAAGAGCTCGAGAGGCAGGCCTATTCGGAAGCCGATCGGATTGCCGTCGTCGGTCTCACACTCATGAGAAGGTAACTCTAGTGGCCATCCACGACCCCTCCTGGAGGGAAGATGCCGGGGCGCTTCACGGCCCCGCCTTCTCTCGCTTCCAAACCGAGCTCGCCAAATATAATCATGTGCAGCTCGAACCTCGCTTTCCCGATGAGAATTGGCGTCAAGAAATCGACGAGTATGCGGACGTCACCCGTGCCGAGGGCGAATATCTCGAAGCCGTACGGTCAGAAATCCGCCCGCTGCTGGCGGACATCCCGACCGAAGTCGATCGCTTCATCGATTGGTTCGAGGCACTCAAGGAGACGGGTCCTGGTCAGGGCGATCCCCTTTTTTCGTGGCTCGCCGAGAGCGCCACGCGAGAGGACATGCTCTGGTTCTTGACGCAGGAAGTCGCGGGCGAGGCGGGCTTCGAGGATCTTCTTGCCATGACCCAAGTGAAAATGCCCGTTACGGCGAAATTGGAGATGGCGCGAAATTATTGGGACGAGATGGGCCGTGGTCGGGACACGGCCATGCATGGTCCGCTGCTCGAAAGGCTCGCCAATCATCTCAACATCGATGCCCAACCCGACTACGTCCTCCCGGAGTTGCTTGCACTTGGTAACGCCATGCTGGCGATGGCGCGGAGCCGACGTTTTTGTTTTCAGTCGATCGGCGCTTTAGGGGTGATCGAAATGACGGCGCCGGCCCGCGCCGGCTTTGTCGATCAAGGTCTGAAGCGACTGCGCATTCCCACCAAAAAGCGTCTATATTTTACCTTGCACGCCGTGCTCGACATCAAGCATTCGGAGTGCTGGAACCGCGAAGTGTTGCGTTCGCTCGTTGAAGACGAACCGCGCCGCGCTGCCGCGATCGGGGAGGGAGCCGTGCTACGCTTGTGGCATGGCGCGCGTTGCTTTGATCGCTACCGGCAGCATTTCGGTTTGGATGCGGCGCAAAGCCGAGCGGCTTAGACCGTCAGGGATTCGCGACTATGCGCATCCTAGGGATCGGTGACGCCGCCGATCTCGCTTCCGTCTATCATCGGCTCGCTGAAGACGGTCACGACGTCAAAATCCATATCGGCAATCCTCTTTGCCAGGGCACGCTCGCCGGGCTGGTAGACCATGTCGAAGACTGGCGGGAGGAACTTCCATGGATCCGCGCTGCCGGCCGCGAGGGATGCATCCTTTTTGAGAATGTCGGCGATGGCCGGGGAGAACTGCAAGATCGCCTGAGGAAAGATGGCTTCAACGTCATCGGTAGCAGTGGCTATGGGGCCAGGCTGGAGAATGACCGCGCCTATGCGCAAGGGATCTTGCGCGAGCTTGGATTGTCGACGGCTCCAGTTTTCGAGTTTGCCAGGCCCGATGAGGCGCGCCGTTTCATCGACCGGCGGCCCGCGCGATACGTTATCAAATCGAATGGAGCCAATGCAGCGACCTTCGTTGGCCGCCATCATGCGGGGGAAGATGCGTGTGCGATCCTTCGGGCCGATCGCCGATATGAAGAATTGAGCCTCATCCTGATGAACTTTATCGAGGGAATTGAGATGGGCGTCGGCGCCTATTTCAATGGCGAGGAGTTCCTCGAACCCGCGTGCCTAGATTGGGAACATAAACGGTTTTTCCCGGACGACCTCGGCGAGCTTACCGGCGAGATGGGAACGGTCGTCACCTATACAAGAAGCAGGAGCTTCTTCGATCGAACCTTGGGCAAGATGCGTCCGCTCCTCAAGGAGAATGGCTATTGCGGCTACATAAATCTCAATACGATGGTCAATGAGAGCGGCATCTGGCCGCTCGAATTCACCTGCCGGTTCGGATATCCCGGTTCCGCGATCCTGCAATCCTTGCAGCGGACATCATGGTCCGAATTGTTTCGCCGAATGCTCGACCGCACCGCTACCCGTTTCGACACGGAACCAGGATTTGCAGTCGGCATCGTCATCACGACACCGCCCTTTCCCTACTCACGCGAGCAGGTCGCCGAGCCGATCGGGCTCCCTGTCATGTTCGCAAAAGACCTTTCGCCGGGCGAGAGGCAAAACCTGCATTATGGCGAAGTGGGCCTGAGCGATGGCGTCTTGGTGACGAGCGGTGCCTACGGCTACACGCTGGTCGTTACCGGAACCGGGAAGACGATCGCAGCCGCGCGAGAAGCGGCGAATTTATTGGCAGCGAAAGTTCTTGTTCCCAACGCGCGCTACCGCAGCGACATCGGGCAGCGGCTTATGCAAGACGAATTTGCGAAGCTTGAAGCGTGGCAATTACTGGATTCTGAATAAGTAAGCCCAGCGTGCCTCTTCGCGAGCTTCGTCATACGTAAACCGATGACTTCCTGCGCGTCACGGCAGAGCAGTGCCGACTTGTAGAACGAGGTCCATCCAATTGTTCGGTTTCCGTCAGAGCCGCAGACAAAAATCGAAATGGGATGGGCGGCAATACGCGTTAAGCAGCGGCGGTGTCGCGACAATGATACCTGTCCTCTCGCCTGCGGCCGTGCTTCTTCCGAAATAATTCCCAATGAGCCGCCAAGAAGGCGCATTGTTACGTATGGTCAGTCGAAATCGACCGCAGCAGTCCCCCAAGAGGTCATGAATGGAGAGCACTCAGCACCCCGGCTTCTTTCGACGCATAGGGCCGTGTTCGTTGGAAACGATCGCGCAAGCGATCGGTGCCGAGCTGAGCCATGCCGACGATGGCGCGAGGAAAGTCGACGACCTCCGGCCCCTCGACATCGCGGCGCCGACGCACCTCACCTTCTTCGTCAGCCGGAAGCACTCGGCCAAGTTGGCAGCCACCAAGGCCGGCGCCTGTCTCATCAAGCGCGGGGATGCGGAACTCGTACCGGCCGGCACCGCGGCCATGCTGGTCGATCATCCTCATCACGCCTTCGTCAGGGCGGTCGGGATGATTTACCCCGAGGGCATCCAGTTCACTGTGACCGGCACCCCGGCCGGCGAACCCGTTCCGCTCATCGATCCAAGTGCCGAGATCGCCGAGGGCGTCAGGATCGAACCGGGTGCCATTATCGGGCGCGAAGCAAAGATCGGCGCCGGCACGACCATCGCGGCGGGTGCGATCATCGGTTACCGGGTCGTCGTCGGCAGCGGGAGTTTTATCGGGCCGGGCGCTTCGGTGACACATGCCTTGATCGGAGATCGCGTGAGGCTGCACGCCGGCGTCAGGATCGGACAGGACGGCTTCGGCTACGTGCTCGGGCCCACCGGACATCTGAAGGTGCCGCAAGTCGGGCGGGTCGTCATCCACAACGATGTTGAGATCGGCGCCAATTCGACCGTCGATCGCGGCTTCCTAAAGGACACAATCATCGGCGAGGGCACGAAGATCGACAATCTCGTGCAGGTTGCGCACAACGTCGTCATCGGCCGTCATTGTATCATCGTCTCTCAGTCGGGTGTCGCCGGCTCGGCCGAGCTCGGCGATTTCGTCATCATGGGGGCTCATGCCGGCGTCGTCGAACATGTCAAGGTCGGCAACGGCGTGCTGATCGCGGGGATGTGTCACGTCAAAGACGACGTTCCAGCCGGGGCGCGCATGGGCGGCACGCCGGGGCGGCCCTTCAAGGATTGGGCGCGCGAGGTCGCGGCGTTGAAGCAATTGGGCAAGAGCGGCGGCCGTTCACCCGACGAATAGGCCGCTCTAGTCGTAGCTTAGCTCCGGAAAGAAATCGCCGCGCCCTTCAGGCGTCATGTCGAGCAGCCCCCAGACCGGGTCGGCAAGATCGCCGGCGCGATGGTGCTGGTTAGGAGCGGGAGGGGCGAAGCTCATTTCCGACCCCCAGAAATGCGTGATCGCACCGTTCTTTTTCCGGAACACGTTGAAGATGGTCTCGTCCCAATTTTCGCCATCCGGAACCTTGTGTTGGGCACGCATGCCTTGCGAAAATTTCGAGGTGTCGCCGAAATAATCGGCGTCATAGCTGTTGCCCGCGGTGGACAAGAAGGAAAGATGGTCCCAGCCGCGCTTATGCGCCCATGCCGCGAGGCGGGCGATCGGCGATTTGGCGACGATGTAAAACGAGGCGCGCTGGCCAATATGTCTCGCCGCGCCCTCCATCCCATCGAGTAAATGAGTGCAGCCGGAACAGGGAAGCTCGCGCTCGGGCCCATACATGAAGCTGTACAAAATGAGCGTCTCGTGCGGGCCGAACAGCTCGGACATTTTCACTTTCTCCGGCATGCTCGTCTTGCCGATCCGCTCGAAGACGTAGTCCTCGGACACCTCGCCGCCTGGCGGCAGCGCACGGCGTTTGGCCGCCACGGCTTCGATCTGCGCTCGAAGCGCAATCTCATCGTCGAGGAGCGCCTTGCGCGCGGCGCGGTATTCCGCGCTTTCATTGGGGTAGCGCAGATATTCCATCGAAGCCCTTCCTTCATCTCGTCGCTCGGTGGAGACTGAACGAACCCTTTTGATCCAGGTTCCCGTTGAGGCGCTCGCAGTCCTGGATAACCGCGAAAACGCCCCTTTAGGGTAACGCCTTCCTCCTTGACGAAGCACATAACAAAACACTACTAAATTGATAGAGAATAGGGGTCGACTTGTCCGCGGTAGGGACTTCCCCCCGATTCCGAGCAGAACCTTCCCGCCGATTAGACTAGATGTCCGAGCCAAAAATGAACTTGAAGCAGCTGCGCCTTGTCCGCGAAATCATTAGGACCAATTTCAACGTCACCGGCGCCGCGGCGTCGCTCTTCACCTCGCAATCCGGCGTGAGCCGGCATGTGAAGGACCTCGAGGCCGAGCTCGGCGTCATCCTTTTTGAGCGGCGCGGCAAGAGATTGATCGGCTTGACCGAGCCGGGCGAAGAGGTCGTCAAGGCCGTCGACCGGCTCCTACTCGAAGTAGAAAACATTAAGCAGGTCGCCGGGCGTTTCGCCAAAAGCACGTGCGGCACGCTGACCGTCGCCACCACGCACACGCAAGCGCAATATGTGCTGCCGCCAGTGGTAAGGAAGTTCCGCCAGAGCTTCCCTGATGTCGAACTTGTGCTGCTTCAGGCAAGTCCGCGCGAGATCGCATCGATCCTGATCGAAGGTCGCGCAGAGGTCGGTCTCGCCACGAACACGCTCGATGGCTTCACCGAGCTTCTGACCTTTCCGCACCACACGTGGCAGCACATCGTCATCGCCCCGCCGTCGCATCCGCTGTTGCGAGTGGCGGAGCCCAGTCTGAAAGATCTCGCCGAATATCCAATCCTCACCTATGAGAAGGGGCTGACGGGGCGCCGCCAGGTGGATGCGAGCTTTGCTCGCGCCAATCTATCGCCGAAGATCGCCATGTCGGCACTCGATTCCGATGTCATCAAGACCTATGTCGGCTTGGGTCACGGCATCGGCATCATCGCCGAGATGGCCTATAACGCCGACCGCGATGTGTTGGTGCGGCGGCTGCCCGGGCCGTCCCTGTTCGGCAAGACGACAACGAGCATCGCCGTCAGAAAAGGGCGCTTCTTCCGCGACTTTGCCTACAAATTCATCGAATTCTGCGCGCCGACCGTCACCGAAGAGGTGATTCACGCGGCGCAGGAAACCGAATTGGTGGCGTGAGCGGTCTCATCCCGCCGCATCGTGATCCGTTCGCGTGGCGGCGATGATCGCCGTCCGGCCGGTATTCACCGTGGTCGGACGAGCCTTACGTTCCCCCACGCCGAGGGCCGACGCGCCACCGATTTTCGGAGTAATCCGCCTCTCCGCCGAGTGGAGAATTCGACATCACTGGCACAATGTCCGTGGCTCGCTATAAGCTGAGCCGGATCATGACCTTGCCGGCTGCGGGGCCGGCACACCCTTAGACAAGACGCATGCGCGGTTCCCCTATGGCATCACTGTTGGATGGCGGAAGGCTGATAAAACGCGTGGCGAGCCGGCTGACGGCGGGGCGCACCGAGCAAGCTTCGACACCTCCGCCAGCCACGGAAGTTCCCCTTCAACGGGCTGAGCTAAGCCATATCGCGATTTGCACTCAGTCCCATGTCGCCGGGTGGGCGATGAGAGATGGGCGCCGGGTCCCTGTTTCTGTCGAGCTCAATAACGAAAAGGCCGGGCTTGCCGAGGTCACGGTTCACCCGGAACTGGCGGCGCAAGGCTTTCCGGCGGACGCAGGGTTCCTTTTCCGCTTCGCCGAGCCGCTGACCGCGGACGACATCGTGAATGTCAGGTTCGATGATGGCAGGCACATCCTGGGCTCGCCGACGCAAATGCATGCCGAGCGATTGCGGCTTCTCACCTCGAAGCTCCGCAAGGGCCACGGGCTTGAGTTCGGGGCGCTCGACCGGCCGCTCCTGTCCAAGAAGCGATACAAGGTGAGTTACGTCGATCACGAATCGCGCGAGGGATTGCAGAAGAAGTACGGCCAGGTCAACGACATCACCTTCGTGGACCCGGCCAGGCTCGTGGAAGTGGATTATGTTTGGCGCGATAGATTGAAAGACGCCGTCGGCGGGAAGAAATTTTCCTGGGCCGTCGCCTGTGGTGTCGTTGAACATATAGCCGACCCAATCGACTGGTTGCAGCAGATTGGGGAAGTGCTGCTTCCGGGCGGTCTGCTCGTGCTTGATGTTCCTGACGGGCGCCTAAGCTTCGATCGCAAGCGCCGGCTCACCACTGTTGCCGAACTCCTCGACGATCACCGCCGGCAGTTGAAGCAACCCTCCTTCCGCCAGATCTACGACCATATCAGTCGCATCGCGCAGCTCAGCGCGCCGGAACGCTCGCCCGAGGAGAACAGGGCCCTTGCGCGGCAGGCATTCGGCGTAGCATCGGGAGCGGTCGAGACTGGAATGTATGTTGACGTCCATTGCCATGTCTGGACGCAAGAATCTTGGATCGAGTGCTGGCAAGAAATTGGCTGGCTCGACCTGTTGCCTTTCGTTCCGGAAGACGTGTCACCGCCGCTCGCGGAAATGGGAGGCTTTGTCGCTTTCCTGCGCCGCCCGAAGGCTGAGGGTGCCTGACAGCAAGATGGGCGGCCGGATAGTTCCCCTGTACAAGGGCTTATCGGACCGATTTCCGTGTTTGGACTGTGCCCTTCACGACACAGAAGAGTCTGGTTTTTTCCGGGCGTTCCAGACACAAAAATGACGCATGCGGGACGCCGCGAGCGGCCCCCTGCAGGGAAGTGCTCGTCGTGCTGGGCAAGGCGTGTTTTCGGCGGCCGAAAATCGGCAATGGAATTGAAGAGCTACGGACAAGCTAAGCAGGCGAAAAGCTTAGCTAATTACCGCTGGAGAAGTGACCGGCGGAATATAAGGTCAAGGAGTTGAGACGAGGCGTTCGGAGATTTTTAAGGCGATGAAAGCTAGGAAAAGCGGAGCCCAAAGAGGCATCTCTGCGTGACACGTTTTCAACACGGCGCATCAAGTCTCCGGGAGGGGGTTGATGGGATTTTGGAAGAACAATAATCTGTGCTTCGGCTTCCCAAATTCTGGGATGACGCAGGTGGTCCAATTGACCAGTTCCACCCCATAGGAGAACTTACAATGCGTGAACTTACCTCTTCGGAGCTTCAGCTCGTTTCCGGTGGTATATTCAACAGCCCAAATCCGATCGGTCTTGATGCCACTGGCCTCAACATCCAGCTCATTTTTGAAGCGGTTCACCCGCTGGTACAGGGCCTTCTGACGTCTCTGCTTGGAAACCAAGGCACCCCTGGTTCCGAGCTCAGACTTCATTTGGGCTATCCCATTACGCCGGCTCCGGGCTCGTTCCTTGGCCTCTAGGCGCCGACTATTTTCTTGAGCTTTGATTGAAGGACCCGCGCCATTTGGTGCGGGTCCTTTTTATGGTTAGCGGCAAACCGCTCGGCCCCAATTGCATGAAGGCCACACTCGGTGCTCGAAGACGACGCTCAGCGATTGGTCAGCGCGATCCCTCGCTGCCCCTAGGGACTGAACCAATTGGTCCCAATGCTCGCGAATTAAAGCCAGGGGACTCCGCTCAGCTTGACGAGAGTGACGTCGTCGGCCGCGACGACCGAGCCGTCGGCCGGCCATGGCGGCATCGTCGCCCAAGTTGTGGAGTAGGTGGCGGCTCCGCGCCCGGCGTTGCGCACGGGGTAGCCCAATAGGCGCATATAGTTGGCGATGCGGAAGGATTGGCTCTTCGGGTCGTGCCCGAACCAGGACCGGGCCATGAAAGAGGTCGGCGGCATGGGATAGGCTGGCTTGCCGGGGCTCACGCCAAGGGTCTCGATCTTGTAGAGCCCGTCTTTTCCGGGACGCCCGACGCTCGCGATCCTGCGAAAAAGGTCTCCGGCGATATAGGCATCTCGCGCCGCGACGAGCTCATGCGATGCCGCCGCTCTGTTGATTACGATACTCTCCTGCAGGACGGCGATGGCAAAGAGAAGGAGAAGGACGGCCCGCGCGCCGGTCGCTCTCACCGATATGCCGACGATGGCCAAGACCGCCACGAGTGCCGGCAATTGCACCATGGAGCGGTAGGGGACGAAGGGATGTCCGGCGGCAGCGAGATGGAAAAACACGATCGCCACCCAAGCGGCGGCAAGCCACAGCGCCAACACCAGGCCTCGCACCGCTCCATTCCGGAACGCCGTGACGATCAAGGCGATTGAGCCCGCGACCGCGGCGAGACCGAAAGCCGCGACACTTGTGCCGTAAAAGCCGTTAGCGCCCCAAACCACGCCCTTGTAGGCGTCCATCGCCGCTTTGACGGTGACTGCGATGCTTCGAACAGCTTCGGCCGGCCGAAACAGCCTATCGGCATAGAGGGTCACGCGCTGAAGGTTGGGAAGAAGCAAAAAGAAGATCTCGTTCACGGCAATACAGAGCAGGTATGCCACCACTCCCGCCGCGGCGATTAGCATCTGCATCTGCAACGCGCCGACAAGGTCGATTTCGGCGCGGGCAAATCGCACCATGATGATTGCGGAGGATAGAAGGAGGCCGGCGACGAGCAGCGGCTGGTAGAGGCTCATCGCCACGCATAAGAGCGCGACGGAAGGTGCCGCCAAGGCGAGGCGCCGGGATGGCGGAAGATTCGGATCGGATGCTTTGCAGAACGCAAAAGCAGCTGCCGAAGCGCAGACAAAGCCGAGGCCGATCGGAACAAGATTCGCTGCGAACTCCATGACGAAAAGCCATTGCGGCACCCCAGCAAACAGGGCGAAGGAGACGAGCAGCGGCCAGGTCGCCGTCTGAATTCCGAGCGACGACGCGATGAGAGCGAAAGAGACGACAAGTGCTGCGCCGAACAGGGCGTAGGGCAGAAAGGTCACCACGGGCAGCGGCAGCAAGAAGCGCTCTACGAGATAGGCGCCCCACCGTCCTTCCTGAACCCAAATCGAAGGATCGGTGCGTAACACGGCGAGGTCGTCGTCAATGCTGAGGCTGAGGCCCGCTAGGCTTTGAAAATGCATCGCAGCGAAAACTACGAATAGGAGAATGAGGCCGAGGGGGGACGTCAGCGCGATTTGCTGCCGCTCGACACGCGGTGTTTCTGAGATCATCGCGTCCTATCCTTTTATCCGCGGGGGGTGATGACGAATGGGGACTACGTAGCGCCGGCTGGCTCTGCCTATAGCGGATGCTTGCTCGCAGAAAAATTCTGAAAGTGAGCGACCGTTCCCTTACGCTAAGGCGCCATCAATCCATCGGAGAGCTGGGACCACGTCGCTGCGCAGATCCGTCGACGTTCAGTCCGCGCCGTCCGCGTCGCGTCAATCCTTCGTCGCGACCGGAGTGACCGGGGTCTTCTGCTGACACTGCCCGGACAGATTTTGGTAGTAGACGCTCTTCAGTCCGGACTCGATCCACCCTCGGCTGACTTTGTCGGGGCGGTAGCCGTAAAGCTCGAGCGTGATCTTCTCCATATGCGAGCCCGCCGCCGAATTGTCGTAGACGCTGATCTCCAATTCCAGCCGCGAAAGATCGGAGTTCGCATCGAATTTCCAAGGCGGAAAGGGCGGCTGCTTAACGGTTTTATCCGTGCTCCAGATCTCGACGAGGAAAACCTGGTCGAAGTGGAATTCGTTGCCGACCTGACTGATGTTGAAGAGAAATTCCAAACGTGGCTCCCCCGTCAATCTGATCAGCACGCAATAGAGCTGCGGGGGTTGCTTCGGAGCTTCGACCAGCTTTTGCTCCGGCGCTGGCTGCTTCGCATAGATCGCGAGATACCAGACCGTGAGAAGAGCCACGAGGACGCCGACAACGGCGCCCGTGCTCTTGGTCGTCTTAGAAGCCATTGGTGAGGGACCTCACTTCGAGCGCTAAAAATTGCGCAGGCGGAGCCTGCCATGTCAGCGGCCCACCTGTCCAAAGCCGTTGCGGGCTAATCCCCGCTCGCCATGCGGTTATTGATGAAGAGCCAAGGGAGCGGCGGCAATGCTGGGAGTGGCATTTCCAGCCACGCGTCTTTCGACGACCAATTGTGCTCGGTCCTGCACAGGGGACACCAGATAAAAGCGCTGATCAGCGGAAGGCGTTCGAAGCTGCCGGAATCCATCTCGACGCCGGTCGAAAGTCCTTTTCCGGTCGTTGGGCACCTCACCATTACGGCGCTCACACGTGTCAAAAGATCCCCCAATCGCCGGCGAGGCCGTCACTGCACTTAAAAAGACTGATTTGCGAGTCGCCACTCTACCACGGCAACGCAGAGAGCAATTTACTCAAAACCGGGGCATAATTTTGCCCTCTAAACCCAGTGGACAGCCTGCGGGTTTCCTGCGGGCGGAAATGTTTTCTCTCGCTTGACCCCAGCACATCAATACACTACCAATTAGATAGAGATTAAGCCGTTATCGGATTCCTCGATGAGGATAAGAGAATGAGGCCTTTCGACATTGGCGACGATCCAGGTTCGGTGGCCGGCTCGGCATTCGCCGTGGCGCTCGGACGCGCTTTCAACAAGGGCCATCTCTCCGAGGGCGCCATCCAAGACTTCTTCAAAGATCTCGAACAGGCGCTGGCGGCGCTCGAACATGGAGAGCCGCTCACCGAAGAGCTTCCGAACTTTGTCGGCAACATCGTCGAGATGTTCTCCTATGGCGTCGAAGCCGGGGAAAGGCAGGCCTCCGGCTGGAGCGCTTCGGTCGCGGATGACCGCGCCGAGGGTTCCGCGCCACATTGGTGAGCCGTAAGCTCGATCAGGTTCGCCAGGGATGCTCGGGAAGCTCGCTCACGCCCAGCACCTTCACGCCGGCTTCCGCGACCTTGTGATCGTTCTCAACCGAGCTGCCGCTCACGCCGATCGCGCCGACGAGGACGCCGTCTTCATCCACAATCGGTAGGCCGCCTGGAAAGGTGATGAGGCCGTCATTGGAATGCTCGATGGCGTAGAGCGGCTTGCCTGGCTGCGACAATTGCCCGAGCTGACCGGTCGCCATCCCGAAAAAGCAGGCGGTCTTCGCTTTCTTCATCGCGATATCGATGGAGCCGACCCAGGCATCGTCCATGCGCAGGAACGCCTTCAGGTTCGCGCCGGAATCGACGACCGCGATGCACATTTGCGTTTTGAGTTCGATGGCCTTCTTGCGTGCGGCCTCAATGACCTTCTCGGCATTTTCGAGGTTGACGTGCATGGGGGCTCCTTTCGGTGTCCTGAAGATAAAAGTGCTCACCCGAAGCAGAGTTCGGCGATGGTGTCAAAGAGCGCAAGTCCCGCGAGCCATTCTCCTCGTTGCCGCGTTTAAGAACCGTCAGCCGAAACTGGCGGTCGTGTTTCGCGGCGAGATAAAAAGGAGGATCAGCCATGTTCGACCTATCGACGGGCGTCGGCGAGCTCATGCTCCGCGCGGCAATCGTCTATGCGTTCTTGTTCACGCTGTTTAGGCTGGCCGGTCACAAGCATGTCGGCGAGCTCAGTCCCTTCGACCTTGTGGTCCTTCTGATCGTCAGCGAAACGGTGAACGGCTCCCTGATCGGCGACGACCATTCGCTGATCGGTGGCCTCATATCGGCGGCGACACTCATCGGCTTGGTACAACTCGTCGGCTATTTGGCGTGGCGGAGCAAGACGGCCGAACGCGTGATCGATGGCGTGCCGACGATTCTGGTGCGGCACGGACATGTAGATAAGGAGGCGATGGCGAAGGAGCAAATCACGCTATCGGAGCTGCTTGAGGCGCTGCGGCGCGAGGGCCACAGCTCGCTCGGCCAAATCCGGTTTGCCGTCCTCGAGAATAACGGCACGATCACGGTCGCCGAGCGGAAGCAAGACGGGGCGTAGCGCACCTAAGCAACCTAATTGTGAACCTCGATACCCTCGAGCTTGCGCAAAGCCGGCACGATAAAATCGGTGAACGCTCGCACCGAAGGGCGCATATGGCGCACTGACGGGAAGGCGAGATAGGCGTCGGTCGAGTCCACTTCATAGTCTGGGAGGATGCGGACGAGCTTCCCTGCCGCAAGCTCCTTGGCGACGAGAAGCTGCTGGATCGGACCGGCGGCACGCCCAGAGAGCAGCGTGCTCTCCAGCACATGCGCGTTGTTGGTACGGATGATCGGCGTCACCGTGACTTCCGTCGTTTGCCCTTCTCGTACGAGCTTCAGCGAATCCCTCGGCGTCAATACCGCGGCAGTGGTAATCAGCTCGGCTTCGCGGAGGTCTTCCAGCGTTTTGATATTTCCGACGCGTTTCAAATAGCGTGGGGCGGCGACAAGAATGCGCCTGACGCGGCCGATGCGGCGGACGATGAGATCCTGCCCGTCCGGGCGCCCATATTTGAGCGCGACGTCGAAATTGTCATAGACGATGTCGACACGGCGATCCTCGAGGAAGAGGTCGACAGTCACGCGCGGAAATTTATCCTGAAACTCGGTCACGATGCGATGCAGGTGCTTCGCGCCGATGCAGGACGGCGCGTGAATGCGCAACAGCCCCTCGATCTCGCCCATGTCGCGGCTGACGCCTTCCAGGGCGGATTCGATCGTGGCGAGCGCGGGCCGGCTCGAATCGAAGAGGTTCTGACCCACCGGGGTCGCCCGCACCACCCGCGTTGAGCGCTCGAGCAGACGCGCGCCGACATGGTGCTCGAGAATTCTTCAGCTGCTTGGTGATGGCCGGCTGCGACACCCCAAGGTCGCGAGCCGCCGCGCTGATAGAGCCGCGCTCCACCGTCCGCACAAAGGCGCGCAAGGCCGCAGTCAGATCCATTGCCGATTTCCCCTATAACGTTCGGTTATGAGTGAGATAA
The DNA here is from genome assembly GCA_963786425.1 of uncultured Alphaproteobacteria bacterium. Classification (GTDB taxonomy): domain Bacteria; phylum Pseudomonadota; class Alphaproteobacteria; order Rhizobiales; family Methyloligellaceae; genus Methyloceanibacter. Next base: position 622,362 of record CAWAZB010000005.1, read on the forward strand.
CAACTATAGCTATTTTGCAAGTCCGTCTACCCAGGTAGGGAATGCCTGCAAACGGCGCGAAACGAAAGGGTGGATCAATGACTGAGCGTTCCTTTTTTCTGCAATTCTGTCTCTTGGCGGTTCTTCTTTCGGCTTCCGCATTCGCGTCAGCCACCGGCAAGCCGGACTCGGTCTCGGTGGTGCAGGGATTCTTGCGGGATGTCTGGCAGAACGGGAATCCCGAAGCCGTCGACAAATATGTCGCCGAAGATTTCGCCATCACCACCGGCGGCAAGGAGATCCGGTCGCGCGAGCCTTTCAAGAAATGGGTGGCGGATTTCCAAGCGAAGATCTCGGATATGAAGGTCGATGTGGTGGAGACGATTCCGAATGCGGATGGCAGCCGGGTCGTCACGAGGCTGCGCGTGACGGGCAAGAACAATGGAATGTTCGGCCTCAAAGCCGACCAGAAGCCCTTTGTGCTGACGGCGACGGCCGTGTGGGCGGTCACGCCTGACGGAAAGCTGAAGCACAATTGGGTCGAGCGGAATGCGTGGGAAGTCTACAAGCAGCTTACCTCGAACTAGGTAAAGTGTGCTGCAGGGCGCTCGCCGTCCTGCAGCATTTCCTCCAATGCCCGCTAATTCTTTGGCAGCGCGAAATAGATCGACCGCTTGCCGCCCTTTAGCGGTTCGCTCTTGCGAATGTCGAAATGCTGCGCGAGCAGCGTCTCGAAGATCTCGGGCCGGTAGTCGTCATATTGGTCGTCTTTATTGCGCAGTAGCGTCTGCACCATCTCGTCGTCGCGGCCGACGAATTCGATCACAAGCGCGGTGCCAAGCCCCGCCAGCCAGCTGATGAAATCGGCCATCGGAATATTTGCGCCGATGACGATGTGATGGATCAGCGCGAGGCAAAGCGTCAGTTCCGGCTTGCCGCGCTCAGGCAGCGATTTTCGTTCCGTGCCGCGCCAGCCCTGATCCGGCGAGGGGTCTGACAGATTGACGACGAGCGGCAGGATCTTGTCGCGGTCGGGCCGCGTTTGCTGCTCCTGGTATAAATGCTCCAAGGCCATCCAGTCGCCATCCATTGCAACCACATAATCGGCATGTTCGGCCGCGATGCGGGAGAAGATGCCGGCATTGCAGCCAAGGTCCCAGACGCGGCGCCAGCGACGTGTTCCGGCGGCATCGCGCACGAAGGCGCGCTTTGCCTCGAAATCGGCATCGCCATAGCTGTGGTTCCGCGCATAGTCGGCCCACACCGTCTTGTCGCGGGCGGGCGCCATGCCGGAGACGATCTTCTGCAGCTTTTCGACGTTGCGGATGATCAGCGCCTTGTCGAAGCCGGCTTGCGCTAACGTGCCGCGGACATTCTGCTCATTGCCGGAATAGCGGCGCTGCATGGCGTTCTGCGCCACGACATGCATCAGCACGCCCGGCCGCAATAAGATCGCGGGCCGAAAGCAGCGGCCTTAAGGATTTGGCGGAGATGCCGTCCAGGCTGCCGCGCAGCCATGGGCGGAAATCGGCGCCCTTATAGGCCTGCAGCATCAGCGGATAGAGGAATAGCTCGCAAAACTGGCGGTACCCCACCCAAGGCTGCCCCTTCTCCAGGGCTTCGAATGAGGGGATGTCGATGAAAACGGGCTGCGCACCGCGCCATTGCACATTGTAGGCGGAGGAATCCTTGAGGATGAATCCCTCTTTGAGGGCTTCACGCATGAGGTCGAGATGCAGCAGCGCCGCATCTTTCAACATGCCGTAGGTCCATTCGTAGGGGTAGGAAATGAAGGGGATGGGCTCGTGCTTGAGGATGGCCGCCCACGCCTCGCTTCCCTTCCTCGCGATCGCCTCGCCCGCCCTTTCGGTCCGGACGATGCTCCCGCGCGCGGTGAACTCCTCAAAGAAGCGCGTGCCGTTCAGGCGCTCCCAATTGGCCAAGGCCTTGCCGCTGATGCCGCGGAAGATCTCGCCATCCTGGTAGAAGACCGAGCCGTTCCGGTCGCGATACGACCCGGCTTCCACGCGGACATCGCGTGGGCCGGGTGCGTTGTTCGGTATTTCGACGATGGACCGGGCGCGGCGCCTAGTGCCGGCTGCGCTCATTCGCGTTCAGGTTCTGCTCGGCGGAGAAGGACTCGCTGTCTTCTAATGGGCGGGCCATGCCGAACAGCGACAGAAATTTCTGCCAATAGAGCTTGCCGACGAGGGCGACGCCCGCAGCCCCACCCAGCAGAACCTGCAGGATGATGCTGCCGGTGCCTGGATCGAGATAAGCGTAGGCCGACGAGGTCGAAGCGCCTACGACCAGACCGGCAATCGCGAAACGAAACAGCTGAGCGCCGATAGTGAGCATCTTGAACGTTTCCCCTGATTGTTAAAACCGGCGAGCCCTCGGAAGGCAGTTGTAGACTATGTAAGAACGAATATTGTCACAAATAGTTCATTCCGCCGTCGCGGAATCGTTAATTACGGTGCCGGCCGGGGGTCCTACGCGGCCCTTTTCGCTTCGGTCAGAGCTGGCTGGCAGCGGCGTTTATGAGGGGTTAGGTGCGATGCGCGCGGTCACGGAGAGCGGCGATCGGCCTGTTCGCGCCGGCGTTGGGGCCGCCTCCAGGCAGGCCCCTACGGCCTTGCAGCGGTTGAGCGCTCTCGCTCTGCATCCTTTTTTGTTCGCGGCGGCGTCGGTTCTGAGGCTGTTCGCCACCAATCTCAACGAGCTCTACCTTTCCGACGCCGCCCTCTCGCTCGCCGCCGCCCTCGGAGCGGCGCTCGTCTTCTATCTCGCGTTTCGGGCGTTGGTCGGGTCCCGCAACGGCAAGGCGGCCATTCTTGCCAGCGCCACCCTTTTGGCCGGCGTGTTCTATGGTGAGATCGTGGATGCGGCGAACAAATACCTTGGGCTTGGCCTATCGGAAATCGGCGCGCTGCCGGTCGTTTTGGCGATCCTCGCCGTCCTTAGCTTTGTCATCATGCGCACGCGGGCCGACTTCAACCCGGCGAATGTCGTTCTGAATTGCATCGCCTTCGTCCTCTTCATCGTTCCGGCATGGAGGATGGCCGAGCATGAATGGATGGCCGGCAATTTTCAGGCGGCTCTAGGGCAACCCGCCGGAAGGCCGCCTGCGGGCAATGCCGCCGATCCCGTGGCAGATCCGGCCTTGGCGAAGGACGCGCCGGATATTTTCTATTTCATCTTCGACCGCTACGGCTCGCAGTCGAACCTTGCCCAATATTATGGCTTCGACAACGCGGAGCTGATGGCCTTCTTGAAAGAGAAGGGCTTCTACGTCGCCGCGGAAAGCTCAGCCAATTATTTGAAGACCGCGCATTCGCTCGCTTCGACCTTCCATCTGGACTATCTCGACTTCTTGCGCGAGGACCGGCGCAGCAAGATCATCGACTGGCACCCGATCTTCGATATGCTGCGGGAGCACCGCGTCGGGCGCTTCCTGAAATCGAACGGCTACGAATTCATCCAGATCGGATCGTGGTGGGGACAGACCCAACACAATCCCTACGCCGACGAGAATTACAGCTTCGGCTTCGGCGAATTCGACAATCGATACCTCCGCAAGACCGTCGTTCCGGCGCTGCTGGAAACGGTGGCGCCGGCCAGCTCCTATACGCGGAGCCTCCTTTGGGAGAACGGCCAGTGCCAACGGGTGCCGAAGCAAATCGAGAAGGTGAAGGAGATCGCCGAGCGGAAGGAGCGAACCTTCGTGTTCGCGCACATTTTGGTGCCGCACGATCCTTATGTGTTCAGCCCCGACGGCCGCTGCCTGTCCTATCAAGAAGCGATGCGCCGCACTGAGCGCGACGGCTATGTCGAGCAGGTGCGTTACGCCAACTCGCTGATCAAGGATTTCGTCTCAGCTGTGCTCGCAAAGGGCAGACCGAAGCCGATCATCATCATCCAGGCCGACGAGGGGCCGTTTCCGAAGCGGTACCGCCATAGCAATCTGTCCTGGCGAAAGGCAACGATGGATGAGATCAAGACCAAGATGGGCATCTTGAATGCCTATTATTTCCCCGATGGCGACTATCGCGACCTCGACCAGCAAATCACTTCGGTGAACACCTTCAGGGTCGTGTTCAACAAATATTTCGGCACGAAGCTCGAACGCTTGCCGGACCGCAATTTCGCGTTCCCGGACTATTTCACCATTTACGATTTCTACGACATCACCGACACTGTGCACGCCGCCCGCGCGCGACAGTGACGGCGCGGCGAGCGTCCCGGGCACTTATGCGTTTCATATAAAGACGCGCCGGCGTCGGCTATCGCCTCCGTGCGCCCGATTGAGCGGCGAAGACATCGAATGCAGAAAGTGCTCGGATTGATCAAAAGAGTATGGAGGAGAGTTACAGGGCGCCGGCGCGTCGAGAAGACGGCGCATGCGAAGATCGAGTTCCCGGCGGAATTTGAGGCGATGCTGCAGACGCCCGGCCCGCTCCTCATCCTGCATCTGCATGAGGGTCATCTCCTCCTCTCCGCCGAATTGGCGAAGAGAAGGATCGGTTTTGTCAGGATCGCCAACGATCCGAAGCGGCACCTTACCAAGTTGAGCCGTGCCGGCATCGACAGCCAATATGTGAGCATGACGAGGAACGACGTCGTCAGCTTGCTTGCCTTGCGCGAACTTTCAAAGCGCAACCGCATCATCTGTTGCGCGATCGACTATAAGAATGAGAGGGGAGAGCGGCACTACATCAACCCCTCGATCATCGCCTTCGCCAACCGGTTCCACATTCCCGTCCTGTTCGTTACGGCGGTGCGGAATGGCGACGATCGGGTGACGCTGCGCTTTTGCGGACCGCACAAGAATATGGACCCGGTGGCCTGTGCCCAGTCCTTTGTTGAATTTTTCAACTCGGTGACGAATCAGCGGCGGCCGCTGCAGGTGAAGCGATACAGCGAAAACCCCGGCTGGAAAAAGCGGAACAAGGAGAGAGGGCGAAAGCCTGGGCGGTTAAGCCGCCCGGCTCTGACTAATTTTCTGAGACAGCTCACTCAGAGTCATATCTGGCTCAATGCCGTCGGCGTCCACCTCAATCTGGAAGCGCTCCTCCGCTGACAAGACGAGATCGAGCACCTCGAGCGAATTTAAGCCCAATTCCCTGATCGTCATGCGGGGGCTGACCTCGGGTAGCCGCTCCTTGACGTAAGCGAGGATGAAGTCGCTGACGGCCGCCTCGGTTGCTGTCATTTGCCGTACTGCACGAAAACGGCGGGCTTGAACGATCCAAATTTTACGCTGTCCCAATCCATGCGCGGGAAGTAGCCTTTCAAGGCATCGATCCAAGCCGTGGCGACGCTCAAGGCGAGCGCCTGTCCCGCGCAGGCATGCGGTCCGGACCCGAAGGCGAGGCTGCTCTTCGGGGTCGTATCCCCGTTCGCAAGAGGCAGCATGACGATCACTTGATCCCCCGGCGAGATGGCCGTGCCGCCGAGTGTCTTACTTTTGGTCGCGACACGGCCGATATAGTTGACGGGCGATGTCGCAAAGAAAAGCTGCTTCGCATCAATCTTCTCAACCGCCGTGACGCGGTCGCCGGCCGGAAGTTGCGCGAAATTGTGCAAGGCGCAGCTGAGCGCGCCGATCAACGGATCGCGGCCCTGCAGAATATAAGTGAAAAGAATCTCTTTCTGCGCGGCGGCCGGAAACTTGGTCGATACGCTCGCGACCTGCTCGGCTTTTTTTCGCAGCCGGCCCGGCGAATGAACATATTCAAAGATGCAGGCAGAACTTCCTGACCAAGCCTCCCGGCCGAGAGATGTCTCTCCCTCCTCGGCGAGGACCGCCTCGATCACCGCATCCACATAGCCGCTCGTCAGCGTATCTATTCTGTGCAGAGAGTCTGTTTGGCAGAAGGTCTCGAAGCAATTCTTCGCCACAGACGGAAAGCTGCCGGAGAGGCGGCTTATTGTGCGGCTGTAATGCTCCAGAAAGGCTCTCCGGCATGTCCCATGTGCCTCGCCATTCATAGAAATGGGGTTCTGGCGCATGAACTCCCCGAGGACAGAGAAATCCGATTTGAACGCGTCGGAGACGACGGAAATGGCTCCTGCGATATCGGGCTGAATGAAGGAGGCGTCGTTCAGCACGCTCCGCGCGGCGCCATATTTGCAGACGATGTGAACGCTCCCTTCGCCGTTGGGAAATGTTCTGATTGAATCGCCGCTGCCGTTGAGAGCGGAATCTGTGCGCCTTTCGGAAATCAGCGAATTTAAGAAGCTGTAGATTTCCAGACGCTGCATGCGCTCGCATCCCCACTTCGCAATGTAATCGTCACAAGGCGTCAAAAGTTAGCCGCACAACAGGCAGGGAGAGGGCAGTTCTTGGGGACCAACTGATCCCTACTTCCGGAACCAAGTGGCGCGCTTGCCCAGCGTCTGTGTCTGGAAGGACACAGTTGCTCCTTCGCATCGGCCGGATATCTTGACAGAATAAGTCAGGTTTGTAGAAATGCCTCGTCGGGCCGGAAGCAGCCAAAATCCCCGGATTTCAAGCCATTCCTACCGTAACCGGCAGTGGGCCATTCTGTTTCGGGGGATTCTTATGGCTGAGCGTGGGAAGAGTGTGGGCCGCGGCGAATGTGGGATGCTGAACTGGCGGCTGGCCGGTCAGGAAGGCGTTAGGTCTTCCGTCGCTTTGAAAAGCACCGTTTCTCTCGGTCTTGTCTCCATGGCGGCGGCTGGCGGGCTGAGTTCTGCCGCGCACGCCCAGGAGGGGGAGGCGGTCGAACTCCCGCAGGTCGAAGTCACGGCGCCGAAGCCGAAGCCGAAGAAGAAAGTCACGCGCAAGGCTCCGCGCGCTTCACGGCAAACCTCCGGCGTGGTCAGCGAGGCTCCGCCTGTCGAGCCGCCGGCTCCGGCCGAGCCGGCTTTCGGCGACGGCATCGCGCTCACCCCTGAAAGCGGCAACACGCTCCAATCCGGCACCGGCATCGGCCGTCTTCCCGGCACGGTGCAAGACACGCCGCAGACGATCAGCGTCATTCCGCAGAAGATGATCGAGGAGCAGAACATTACGACGCTCGATCAGGCGCTCCGCAACGTTCCGAGCGTCACCGTCGCCATCGGCGAGGGCGGCGGCGGCATGAACGGCGATCAGTTCCGCATCCGCGGCTTTCAGGCCAAGGGCGACATCTATATCGACGGCTTGCGCGATTTCGGCGTCTATGTCCGCGACAGCTTCGCCTATCAGCAAGTGGAAGTGATCAAGGGTCCGTCATCCGAGGTCTTCGGCATGGGAACGACGGGCGGGGCCATCAACATCCAACAGAAGACGGCGCATCTCGGCGATGCCGCCTCGATTGAGGGGACCGCTGGCATGGGTCCTTATTGGCGCTCCGTCGGCGACATCAATCGCCAGGTGAACGCCACCACGGCCGTTCGCGCCGTCGGCATGATCCACGACCAGGAACTCGTCGACCGCGATCACCTTTACTCGGATCGTTGGGGTTTTCTCGGCTCGGTCGGCTTCGGTCTCGGCACCGATACGACTTGGACGTTGAACTATCTGCATCAGACCGGCGACCGTAAGCCCGATTTCGGTGTGCCGATCTTCGATCCGGATTCGATCACCGTCGGCGCCGTCACCACCAACGGCCCGGCCCTCGGCCGCCCGGTGACGGAGTTCGGCGTCGACCGCTCGAATTTCTACGGCAAGGTCACGGACCGGGACGATTCCAATGTCGACATGCTCACTTCGCGCTTCACCCGGAATGTCGCTCCGTGGCTGACCTTCCATAACGACACGCGCGTTGCGTGGTACGACCGCGACTTCGCGCAGACGGTGCCGAACTGTCCCGCCCCAACCCCTGGCGCAGATCCCTACACCTGCGGCGACAGCATACTGAACCGCCGCTTCAACGCCCCTTACGGGCTTGGCGGACCCGCCGGCTTCGTGCAGGACGCTTGGGGCGCGCAGAATGTGACGACGGCAGTCGCCGAATTCAGCACCGGCCGCTTCAAGCACCGGGCGATCGCCGGCATCGACGCCTTCTACCAGGAGGATTCGCGCAACCAGCTCGGCGTCTACGACGCGAACGGTGTGCTGCAGTCAGGCACGGGTGCTGTGGTCAAGGACCCCGGCACCATAGGTAGGCCGAATTACTGGAAAACCATCCCCTATTCGGTCAGAGAGAATCCGCTCGCCTTGAAGGCCGCCGAAGCGCAGGATTTCGGTCTCTTCGCCAGCGACCAAATCTGGCTGACCGAGACTTTCTCCGTCTTGGGCGGCGTGCGGTGGGACGACTACAACGCCGAATATCGCGCCACCGACACCACGACCGGTCTTTGGACCGGCGGCACGGCGGTCGATACCGACACCGATACGCAATTCACCAGTCCGAAGGCGAGCGCCATCTGGGAGCCGGCCAAGAACCAGACCTATTACGTGTCTTGGGCCCGGTCCTTCACGCCGCAGGGCCAGTTCATCACCAACGACAACAACTCCGTTAACCCGACAAGTGCCGCGGCCGATCCGGAAGAGAACGAGCTCTGGGAGATTGGCGCCAAGCTCTCTACGCGGGACGGCCGCCTCGGTCTGACCGTCGCAGGTTTCGAGATCGAGAAGGGGAATGCGAGCTTCATCGATCCGACCACGGGCGACACGGCGCTGACCGGTGAGACGCAACGGGTGCGCGGCATCGAGGTCGGGGTCACCGGCAGCATCACCAAAGAGTGGACCATTCAGTTCGGCTACGCCTATCTCGACAGCGAGATCCTCTCCAATCCGGCGTCGACCACGGCCGCGGAGAACGAGTTTAAGGGCAACGAGGTGGCGTTTGTGTCGCGGAATTCGCTCGGCCTTTGGACCACATACGACGTTGCGGATTGGTTCGGACTGCGAGGCGATCTTTTGATCGGCGGCGGCATCCTCTACGCCGACCGCTATTTCACCAACTCGCCGAACACGTCGATCGTCCCGTCGAAATTCTCGTTGGATGCGATGATCTCTTACGAGGTCAATGGCTGGCGCTACGCGGTGAACGGCTACAACCTCACCGACGAGCTGAATTACGACGCGGGGTTCGGCAACCGCGCCGTGCCGTCTCCGGGAACCACGGTTCTCGCCACCGTAGGGAAGAAGTTCTAGCCGTCGCGGAGGACGCGGCGATGCGGCCTGCCATGCCGCGGCGGAGAATGTGCACGGATGCTGTTAGCCATTCCGGAAGTCCTGACACAGGATGAGGTGGCGCATTGCCGCCGCGTCCTGGAGGAGGCGGCATGGGTGGACGGCAGCGTCACCGCCGGCGAGCAGGCGGCTGCCGCGAAGCAGAATCTGCAGATCCCGGAAGGCTCTCCGGCGGCGCGGGAGGCGGGTGAGATCATCCTGCGCTCGCTGGGCCGGAACGCATTGTTCAACTCAGCGGCGCTTCCGCTCCGGGTGCTGCCGCCGATGTTCAATCGCTACGATGTGGGCATGAAGTTTGACGCCCATGTCGACGGCGCCGTCCGCGCGGTTCCGGGCGCCGGCATCCGCATGCGCGCCGATATCTCCTCGACGCTGTTTCTTACCCCGCCTGAGGATTATGACGGCGGCGAGCTCATCGTCGCTGACACCTATGGCACCCATTCGGTGAAGCTGCCGGCAGGTCACATGGTGATCTATCCGTCGACCAGCGTGCATGTCGTCAGCGAGATCACGCGCGGCAGCCGCTGGTCTTCGTTTTTCTGGACGCAATCCATGGTCAAGGACGACGGGAAGCGGACGCTTCTCTTCGACCTCGACACCGCCATCAGGGGCGTGCGGCAACAGCTCCGCGACGACAATCAGGCCGTCGTCGGGCTCACCAGCCATTATCACAACCTCCTGCGGCGCTGGGCGGAGATGTGATGTCTGACCAGCAGAGATTGACCTTCGCGCCGATCATGGTGGAGCTCAGTCCCGAGCAATATCGGGAAAGGCTAGCTGAGCGGCCCGAGCTCGGCGCGAGATGGGTGCTTCGCGCCGCCCTCTCCGGGGTTGCCGCGGCGCAGGTCGGCTGGGGTCACATGCTGCTCGACGGTTACGGCATTCGCCGGGATCCCGAGGCCGCCTTGCGCTGGTTCCGCCTCGCGGCCCGTCAAAAGAACCTCGACGCCTACAACATGATCGGCCGCTGCTATGAGCTTGGCTGGGGGGTCGAGCCGGATCTCGGCATGGCGGCGCATTGGTATGGCAAGGCGGCGGACGGCCACGATTGGGCCGCGTTCAATCTTGCCTCATTAATTTTGGCCGGAGATGCGGAAGCCGCTGATCTCCGGCGCGCGCTCTCGCTGCTGGTGCGTTCGGCGCGCGGCGGCAATCCCAAAGCCATGAACATGATCGGGCGTCTTCGCGAAGCCGGGCGTGCGGTTGCCCCGAAGCTTCGTTCATCCGCGCTGTGGTTCCGCTGGGCCGCCGAGCGCGGCTGCTTTCGCGGTCAGTTTCATTTTGGCCGCTTCCTGCTGCGCGAGGGAAAACCCGTCGAGGCATGCCGCTGGTTTCGGTCCTCGCTCCGGCAAGCGCCTCCCGATTTCGTGCGCGATGCCCACGATATGCTGCTTCGCCATCCCTCCGGCCGCGTCAGGCGGATGCTGGAGGAAGTGCTGGCCGAGCGCGGAGACCGCATCCGTTGAAACCGAGTCAATTTGCCGGCGGCGCCTCCACAAACGCCAATCGGCGCGCCTTCTGGCTCCGGCAGCTGCGTCAATGGCACTGGATCAGCGCCGCGGTCAGCCTGCTCGGCACCTTGGTGTTCGCCGCGACTGGGATCACCCTCAATCACGCTTCGCAGATCGAAGCAAAGCCGGCGATCAGCGTCGCGGAAAAGACATTGCCCGCCGATCTCCTCGGCGAGCTTAAGGCGACACCCGGCGGCGAAATACTGGCTCTCCCGCCGTCAGTCGCTGGCTGGCTGAAGAACGAGATGGGCATCGCCGCGGCCGGCAAGCCGATCGAGGCGAGCGCGGAGGAGCTGTACATCTCGCTGCCGCGTCCCGGCGGAGATGCGTGGGTTAGCATCGATCTCGAGGAGGGAGCGGTCCGCTACGAGAACACCGATCGCGGCTGGGTGTCCTACCTCAACGATCTGCATAAAGGCCGCAACACCGGACCCGCCTGGAGCCTTTTCATCGACGTCTTCGCCGTCGCCTGCATCTTCTTTTCCCTCACCGGTCTTGCCTTGCTGCAGCTCTATGGCTTCCAGCGACCGATGACTTGGCCGCTTGTCGGTCTTGGCTGCTTCTTGCCGATTCTGATCGCCGTGTTCTTGATTCATTGAGGAGACCACATGCGCTTTGCCGCTCCGCTTGGCCTGTCGATCGTGCTTGGGGGTTCCGCCGCCGCGGCGGAGGTCAAGCTCGATCTCGAAATTCCGCAGCTGAACGTCGCCGAATATCACCGGCCTTACGTCGCGGTGTGGATCCAAAGCGCCGACAAGAAAGTGAAGACCAATCTTGCCGTCTGGTACGACGTGAACAACGAGAAAAATGAAGGCGATAAATGGCTCAAGGATCTGCGCCAATGGTGGCGGAGCCTCGGTCGCGGCGCGAAGCTCGAAGCTGACGGGTTGACGGGCGTCACGCGGCCGCCCGGCACGCATGCCGTGAGCATGGATGGTAAAGAGGCGCTGTGGGAGCTTGCCCCCGGCGACTATCAGCTCATCGTCGAGGCGGCGCGCGAAGTCGGTGGCCGCGAAGTAGTGCAAATTCCTTTCGCCTGGCCGCCGCAAGGCGGCTCGGTGCTCAAAGCCGCAGGCAAGAATGAACTTGGTGCCGTCGTTCTGGAGCTAAAGCCATGAAGCATGGGATCTCTCTCTTTCGGCAAGCCGGTCTCCTGTCGCTCGTCATCACGCTGATCGCGCTGCCGGGCAGCGCGGACGCTCATCGTGCCTGGCTGTTGCCGTCGGCTACGGTGCTTTCGGGAGACGAAGCCTGGATCACGGTCGACGCCGCCGTTTCCAACGACCTTTTCTTTTTCGAACACAATCCGCTGAAGCTTGACGGCCTTGTCGTCACCGGGCCGGACGGAAAGCCCATCACCCCGCAAAACACGGCCAGCGGAAAATATCGCTCGACCTTCGACGTGCAATTGGCGTCGGAGGGCACCTACAGGCTGGCCGTGGTGAGCGACGGCCTCTTCGCGCGTTACAAGCAGAACGGCGAGGATAAGCGCTGGCGAGGCACGGCCGACAAGCTCGGCGAGATCCCGAAAGACGCCCAGGACCTTACCGTCACGCATTCGCAGCGCCGCATCGAGGCCTATGCCACGCTCGGCAGCCCGGGCGAAGAAGCTCTGAAGCCGGTCGGTGCCGGCCTTGAGCTGAAGCCCATCACGCATCCGAACGACCTCGTCGCCAATTCCGAAGGCGAGTTCCAGATCTTGCTCGACGGCAAGCCTGCTCCAGACGTGAAGGTGAGCGTGATCCGCGGCGGCATCCGCTATCGCGACGATCTCGGCGAGGTCGCGTTGACTACGGACGCAGATGGCAAGGTCAAGGTGACTTGGCCGGAGCCGGGCATGTATTGGCTTGAAGCGACGGTCAGCGACGACAAGCCGAGCGTGAAGGAGGCAAAGGAACGGCGCGCCACCTACATGGTCACCCTGGAAGTGCTTCCCGAGTGATAGAGGCTGCCGCCGAGACGCTTCAGCGGCGCGTACTGCTACCGGCGCAGATCCGGCGCCCGAGGAGGATCGAGGGTCGCGTCGCTCAGCTCGGCGGCATGACGATGGGCACGACCTGGTCGGTGAAGCTCGTCGCCTCGCCGGGCGTTGATCTGGAGCGCTTGCGCCAGGGCGTCGAGGCGGAGTTGGCGCTCATCACCGCGCAGATGAGCGCTTGGGAGCCAGCCTCCCTTCTCAGCCGCTTCAACGCCGCTCCGCCCGGAACTTCGCTCGAGCTGCCGGCCGAATTCTGCGCCGTCCTCGATTGCGCCTTGCGCGTCGCGGCTGAGACGGAAGGCGCTTACGACCCCACAATCGGATCCTTGGTGAACCTCTGGGGTTTTGGCCCTGCCGGTCGGACCGGGTCCCTACCGCAGGAAAGCGCGGTCGCACTCACGACCCGGCCGGGCGGCTGGCGCTCATTTGTCTTTGATCGGGGTGCGGGCATCCTCACTCAGCCGGGCGGCATCACCTTGGATGTCTGCGCCATCGCCAAGGGCTACGCGGTCGACCGGGTCGCTGCATTCTTACGAAAGAGCGGTTGCAGAAACGCGCTTGTCGAGATCGGCGGAGAGCTGCGCGGGGAGGGCGTGAAGCCTGACGGCAGTCCCTGGTGGGTGGCCATCGACAATCCGCATGCGCGCTCCTCATCTGAGGAGCAGATCGTCGTGGCGCTGCATCATCTTTCCATCGCCACGTCGGGAGATCACCAGCGCCAATTCAGGCATGGCCGCATGCGCTACTCGCATCTGATCGATCCGCGCAACGGTCGCCCCGTCAGCGGAGCGCTTCGCGCCGTCACGGTGATCCATGCCGAATGCATGGCGGCCGATGCATATTCCACCGCGCTGATGGTGATGGGGATAGAAGAGGGCATGGCGTTTGCGTCGGCGCGCAACCTGCAGGCGCTCTTCCTCGTTGAAGAGGGTGACACGCCGCGATGGTGCCTGTCGCCGGCGTTGTCTGCCATGCTGGCCTAAAGCCGAACCATGCTCACGCGATGCCGCAACGACGAAAGAAATCCATAACGGTCAACGACCGCATGCAGAAAGGCTACCGCTATTCGCTCGCGGAGCCGGCGGGCAGAAATTTCGATCCGGAATTCCGCCCCGAGCTCACGCCGAAGGAAATGCTTCATCTCGGCATCTTCTGCGGCAAATATCTGACCGATTGCCGCAAAGAATTTCCGGCAAGCTGGTTTCAGGGTGCGAAGCTTTCGCCTTCAGGCCGCGACTGCTCGCTCAATTATTTCGGCGTCGATGCCAGTCAGCCTCTCTCGATGTGGCGCAAGAAGGGCTGGCTCCATCCCGACGATCCGCGCGGCTGGTTCCAATGGTATTGCCGCTATTACATGGGACGGCGGATGCCCGAGGAAGATGCGCGCCAGATCAAACGCTGGAAAGCGATCCGGCGCCACATCGCCCAGATCAGGCGGAATTGCGAACCCGGCGACCCGATGTGCCGTCCACGCCAGCGTCAGGCTGTGCTGCATTGGGCCTATGACAGCCGCAAGATCTAAGTGCGCCGGGCGGGCGTTGGGGTGGCCCGCCATACAGTCAAGATGCGGGAAAGACGTCACGCGGAAAATAAATTATTCAACCAAAGTGGCCGATGAAAGCCGCGTCATGATATAAGGTGACCTATAGGGGTGGGGACCCCGTTATGTGGCGCGCAGTAGCGGCGCGTAAGAAAGATCGCGGGATGAGGTGGGGCGTTAAGCCTGCGCTGACCTTGCGGCATGTGTCTCGCGGCGTTCTCTGCGCCATCCCTTTCCTTTTTGTCGGCAATCAATTCCTCATCGCGACGGCGCAGGAGACGCCTGCCGGTGCGCCTTCTATGGCGGCGCCGGCAACTCCAGGGGCGGCACCCTCAACCACGCCGCCTGTTCCGACGACGCCTGAAACGCCCGCGGGAGCGGGCCCCGCTGCGCCGGTAACTCCAGGCACATCGCCCTCTACGGCGACGCCTGAGACGCCGAGTGCTGCGCCCTCGATGGCACCGGAGACGCCGGCCGCGGGGTCGACCCCGGCAACGCCGGAGACTCCAGCCGCAGCTCCGCCCGCGGCACCAGGATCGCCGGGCGGATCGGCTGCCACGGTCTTAGAAGCCCCGGCAGGGGCGCCGGCCGGAACGCCGCCGGAAGCACCGGCTGAGGCCCCCGCCGGCGCGCCGCAAGAGGCCCCGGCCGATCCGCCTGCGAGCACGACGCAAGAGGCTCCCGCGGAGACACCCGCCGGGACGGCACAGGAACTCGTCGGCGCAGGTGCCGGCGGCTTCGACTGCGCAAGGAGATCCGACCAGCATCGAGCCCGGCGAGGCTTATGTTACGCGCTTCTCCGGCACGAAAACCGAGGGCGGCACGGCCGTCATCGACATAGCCGGCGTCGTCGGATCGGTCGTCGACGTGCGCGGTCCCGGCCAGGCGCCGCAGGGGCATCATTGGCTGAACGAGCCGCAGCGCTTCCCGGTGAACGCCGGCGAAGTGGGACAGGTCTTCGGCGTCGCCTTCGACGATGCCAACCCGCCGAACATTTATGTCACCGCCACTTCGGCTTTCGGGCTGCATCGCACCCCCGACGGCTCCGACTGGATGCCAGGCCAATGGGGACCGGGCGGCGGACCCGGAACGGTTTGGAAGCTCGATGCCGCCACCGGTTACAAGCCGGTCGTCTTTGCCCATGTCGCGCTCGACGGCCGGCAGAACACAGCGGCGGCGCTCGGCGCCATCGTCTTCGACCGGCAGAACAAGCAATTCCTCGTCTCCGATCTGGAAACGGGAATGATCACCCGCTTGAAGCTCGAGGATGGCTCCGAGCTCGGCCGCTATGACCACGGCACCGAAGGCAGGGCCAGCTTCATCGATGCGTCGAACGGATCGCAGCAAACGCTGCCGCCGGTCGCCTTCGATCCGGCCAGCACCGCGCGCATCGCCGATTGCACGGGAGGCGAATTCGGCGGCACGCCCGCCTGCTGGAACTATGCCGATTTCCGCCGCCGCGTTTGGGGCCTCGGACTTCGGCGCGACAGCGAGAATGCACAACGCCTGTTTTATGCGGTCTGGGGCAGCCAAGGCTTCGGCAATCCGGACTTCGCCGCCGCCTCCGCCGACGACAAGCGCAACAGCGTTTGGTCGATCGCCATCGGCGCCGACGGCAATTTCGACCCGGCGAGCGTCCGGCGCGAATATTTCGTCCCGGATTTCTACCTCGATCCGGAGGAGTTGCAGAACCAGGGTCCGAGCAATCCGGTCAGCGACATCGAATTTCCCGAATGCACCGCCGATCCGGTGATGCTGGCGGCCGAGCGCGGCGGCGTGCGCAATCTCGGTCTTGCGGGCACGGATCCGTTCACCATGCCGCATAGCGCGCGGGTGCTGAGATTCGAGGCCGATCAGACTGGGGTCTGGAAGCCGACCGGCCGCTACGACGTCGGCTATTACGACCGGCGGAATGAAAAGCCACCGCATCTTCGCTCCAACGCCGCCGGCGGCGTCGATTTCGGCTTCGGCTATCTCCCCGACTGGACCATCGACCCCGAGCAGCGGAACGAATGGGTGTGGATGACCGGCGACGTCCTCTGCGGACCGAATGCGCCCTGCTTCAATCCGGATACCGGCGCGCGCGAGGACGGCTCCGAGGTGCATGGCATCGAGGGCATGCCGGCAGCGGCCTTCGACGAACTCGCTCCCGCGGCGTCGGCGCAAGCCTATCCGGCCCAAGGCGAGCCCTATCCACCGAGAGGCCCGCAGCAATCCTGGATGGTCGATCTCGACCAGAATCTCGGCGCCGACGGGCTCGTCATCATGGAGAGCCTGACGCAGAAGGATGGAACCGAGATCGGCGACGTCGAGGTCTATGAGCCTTGCGAGGGCGAGCCGGGCGCCGAAGAGCTGCCGCCGCCGGCCGAAGAACCGCCTCTCGCCGAAGCACCGCCGGATGCCTTGCCGCCGCCGGACATCGAGGAGCCGCTTGCCGAGGAGCCCGACCTTGAGAAAGTGAAGGAAGGCCCGCCGACATGCGACGAAGGCGGCATCTGCAGCTACACCATCACCATCACCAATCTCGGGCCGGGCATCTGGGACGGTCCGCTCTTCGAGCTCGACACGCTGCCTCCTGGCGCAACGCTCGTGAATTACGGGCCGCAGCCGGAATGGATGTGCAATCAGCAGCTCGGCACCGATTTCGTCGACTGCTATCACGAATTCATCACGCTCGCGCCGGGCGAGTCGGTGCAACTCACCATCGATGTGCTGCTGCCGGTCGGCCTTGTCGGACCGGTGGAGAATTGCATCGAGGACACCTTCCTCCCGAGCGACGATCCCAACGATCCGGCCGTCATCCTCGCCATCGAGCGCGTCCTCAATTCCTTCGGCTATCCGGTCGGCCCGATCGACGGCGTGCTCGACATCAACACGCAGAATGCCATCGGCATGCTGCAAGCCGATAGCGGCTTGCCGGTTACCGGCATTCCCGATGCGGTCATCATCGAGAGCCTGTTCCCCGCGGGGATCGGCGGCGACGGCGATCCCGCCAATGATCGCGATTGCGCCATCGTCGACGTGCTTCCCGCGCCGCCGCCGCCGCCGGATGCGCTGCCCGATATCGAGGTGCGGAAGCTGCAGCGGACCGCCGAATGCCTGCCGAACGACGTCTGCACCTTCGACCTTCTTTTCATCAATCGGGGACCGGTGGACTTCACCGGCCGGCCCGAGATCGTCGACACGCTGCCGCCGGGAGCGACGCTGCAATCTTCCACGCCGCCTTGGATCTGTGCGCAAGCCGGCCAGCAAGTTACCTGTAGCTATCCGCTCGAGCTCACGCTCCCGCCCGGTGACATTCGCCAGCTCTCATTGACGCTCACCATGCCGCCTGGCCTTGCGCCTGGAGTCGAGAATTGCGTCGATATTCGTTGGCCGCCCGGTGTCGGCGACGCCAATCCAGCGAACGATCGCATGTGCATCCCGGTGCGCGTCGCCCCGCCGCAAACGCAGGACATCGAGACGCAGAAGGCGCTTCTGGGGACCTGCACGGCCGGCTCCGACTGCCAGTTCGACCTCTGGTTCACCAATCGCGGGCCGGGCGCCTGGACCGGCAAGCCGACGCTCACCGACGTGCTGCCCGCCGGCGCCACATTCAAGAGCGCATCGGCCGGATGGACCTGCACGCAAGCCGGCACGGATGTGACTTGCGAACATCCGGATGTGACGCTGCCGGCGATGCAGAGCCTCAAGGTGACGATCACGGTGACGATGCCCGCGTCGATCCCGCCGGGCACGCAGAATTGCTCGCGCGTCCGGCATCCGCCCGGCTATACCGATCCGGTGCCGGGCAATGACGAGGCTTGCGTCGGCATTCCGCCGAGCGGTCCGCAGCCGCCTCCGGCGCCGCCGCGCGGGGAAAAGTGCAATGCCACCGTAAAGGCAGGCGGCGATGCGCCTGACACCATCGATATCGATCTGACCGGCTACCAGGGGAACGCAAAATTCTCTTGGGATCATTACAGCGTCAAAGACCGCATGAAGGTGATCGCCAACGGCCAGGTCATCCACGACACGCAATGCGCCGGCGGCGCGGGGGTCAAAGACTTCCCAATCGCCGGAATGTCGAGCGTCCGCATCGAGGTACAGCCGAATTGCGACGGCACCACCGGCACGCAATGGGAGTTCAAGGTCGAATGCCCGACGCCAGGGCCGGCGACGCCTCCGCCGCCGACCGCGCCTCCCGCCGGTTTGCCCGACTTCGAGATGAAGAAGTCGCAGACCGGGCATGCTTGCACGCCCGGCGGTTCCTGCAGCTTCGAGATCCAGCTGATCAACAAGGGATCGGTGCCCTGGACCGATAAGCCGGAGCTTAAGGACACGCTGCCGGCCGGCGCGACCTTCGAATCCGTTACCCCGGCGCCTTGGGCCTGCACGCAATCCGGCGCCGAATTGCGCTGCAAGCATCCGACCGACCTCGTCATGCAGCCGAATGTGCCGGCAACCTTCACCGTCACCGCCAAGATGCCCGGCACCATCCCGCCGGGAGCGGAGAACTGCATCGAGATCGTGTGGGGTCCGTATCGCGACAGCAACCCCGCCAATGACAAGGCCTGCGTCCCGCTGCACGCGCCTCCGCCGCCTCCGCCACCAGCGCCGCTACCGCCGCCGACACTCACGCCGCCGCCGCCCCCGCGCACGGAGAAATGCAACGCCACCGTCAAGGCCGGCGGGGACAAGCCAGAGGCCATTGAGATCGATCTCACCGGCTATCAGGGCACCGGCAAGTTTTCGTGGGAGCATTACAGCGTCAAAGACCGCATGAAGCTCATCGCCGGCGGGCAAGTGATCCATGACACGCAATGTGTCGGCGGCTCGGGTCTGAAGGACTTCCCGATCGCCGGGCTATCGAGCGTGCGGATAGAGATCGAGCCGAATTGCGACGGCACCACCGGCACGCAATGGGAATTCAAGGTGGAATGCCCGGCGCAGACGCAAGCGCCGCCGATGCATTACGCGCCGAAGCCTCCGTCTATCCTGCCGCCGCCGATGCTCTGCCCGCATGGCACGGTCAAACAGGGAAGCAGCTGCGTTCAGGTCGCGCCGCCGGTGCATCAGCCGCCGCCCGTTTACATTCCGCCGGTGCATAAGCAGCCTCCTGTCTATAAGCAGCCGCCGGTCCACAAGCAGCCGCCGGTCTACAAACAGCCGCCGAAAAAGCCGCCGGTGGTGAAGCAGCAGCCGGGCTGCCCGCACGGCTATGTCTATAAGAAGAAGGCCCGCCGCTGCGTCCCCGTCAAAGGGCCGAAAGCCTCCGCGCCATGCCCATATGGCACCATCCGCATGGGAGCGCTCTGCGTGCGCATCCAAGGCCCGACGCATATTTATCCGAAGGGTGGCGGGCATTATGGCGGCGGCGGCGGCGGCCATAAGAAGCACAAGGGTGGTGGCGGCGGCGGCGGCGGCGGCAAAAAGAAGAAGCACCACTAAGCTTGCCGCCGTTCGAGGCAGCAGCCTCGGAATACGATCCATCCCCTCCAGGCTACCGGCGCCAGCCCGCTTTATTGAGAAACCGGCGGCTGCTACCATCGGCTCGATCTTGCGAAGCCTGAAAGAGCAGCAGGCAAGTCCTTAACATGCGTTGCCGGTATCGTCCGCTGCGGGGGGCCAAGCGTCACCTCGCCTCAGCCTGCCTATCGAAGGGCTGGGCGCACGCATGATCGACAAGCTTGAATTCATGCTCGCTCTCGCCCGCGAACGGCATTTCGGCCACGCGGCCGAGGCTTGCGGCGTCAGCCAGCCGACGCTCTCGGCCGGTATCAAGCAGCTCGAAGACATGTTCGGGCTTTTGCTGGTGCAGCGCGGCTCGAGGTTCCAGGGGTTCACGCCGGAGGGAGAGCGCGTCCTCGATTGGGCCCGCCGCATCGTTGGCGACACGCGGGCGATGCGTCAGGAGATCGACGCGCTAAAGCACGGTCTTGCGGGACATGTCCGCATCGCCGCGATCCCGACGGCGCTTGCCATGGTGGCGATGATCACGACGCCTTATCGCGCCCGCCATCCGAATGTCAGCTTCACGGTCCTTTCGCGGACCTCAATCGAGGTGCTGAGCCTGCTTGAGAATCTGGAGGTGGATGCCGGCATCACTTATCTCGACAATGAGCCGCTCGGACGCGTCAAGTCCGTCCCGCTCTATGACGAGGAGTACCGGCTCCTCATTTCCAGCGACACCCCGCTCGGCAAGCGCGACAGCGTCACCTGGGCCGAAGTCGCGCAAGTCCCCTTATGTCTGCTGACGCCGGATATGCAGAACCGCCGGATCATCGACGGGCTCTTGAAGGGCACGGGGCTGACGGTCGCCCCGACGCTCGAATCCAACTCGATGATCGTGCTCTTCACACATGTCCGCACCGGCCGCTGGGCTTGCGTCATGCCGGCACTGCTCGCCAAGAGTCTCGGACTCACCGAGAACGTGCGGTCCATCCCCATTCTGCAACCGGAGACCAAACATTCGATCGGCTTGGTCGTACCGGACCGGGATCCGCTGACCCCCTCGGTCAATGCCCTTTATCAGGAAGCGAAGCAGCTCGCGCCGCTCCTCGCCTCCTCGGACCTCGATTTTCTTGAGATCGGGCGCCTCGGAATCCGAAAAAGCCAATAGATGCGTTGCCTTGATCGGGATCTCTGATCGGCCAACGCTTTGGCTTTATTGATAAAACTCGCCGCCTTCTCCATCTTGAAAGCTTAGAATTGATCGAAAGAGCGGCGGTAAATGCCTGTCTATTCGCCATGGAACGCCGAGCGCGCGTCGGCCATCATCGCGCGCCATAAAGGCCGGCCCGGTGCGGCCCTTCCCATCCTGCATGAGCTGCAGGAGGAGTTCGGCTTCGTGCCCGAGGCCGCCGTTCCGCTCGTGGCGGAGGCGCTCAATCTCTCCCGTGCTGAGATGCACGGGACCGTCACCTTTTACCACGATTTTCGGAAAGCCCCGCCCGGCCGCCGGGTGCTGAAGCTCTGCCGCGCCGAATCCTGTCAGGCCGCGGGCGGCGATGCCCTCGCTGAGCGGGCAGAGGCAAAGCTCGGGGTTGGGATGGGGGAGACGACGCCGGACGGCCGCGTGACCCTTGAGGCTGTCTATTGCCTCGGCCTTTGCCATTCCTCGCCGGCGGCAATGCTCGATTCACACGTTCATGCGATGCTCGACGATCAAAAGCTCGAGGCGCTTCTGAAAGAGGCGCAGGCGTGAGCGCACGGATTTTCATACCCCGCGATGCGGGCGCGCTGGCCGTCGGCGCGGACGACGTGGCAGTGGCGTTGGCTGCGGCCGCGCGAGATCGCAATCTCGACATCGAGATCGTTCGGACCGGCTCCCGCGGCATGTATTGGCTCGAGCCGCTTCTCGAAGTTGAGACGCCAGAGGGCCGCGTCGGCTATGGGCCGGTGCAAGCGAGCGATATCGAAGGCTTGCTCGAGCGTGGCCTCCTCGAAGGTGGGCTGCACCCATTGCGCGTCGGTCTCGTCGAGGAAATTCCCTTCTTCAAACGCCAGACGCGACTCACCTTTGCGCGCTGCGGCGTTATCGATCCGCGCAGCGTCGCCGATTACCGCGCGCATGGCGGCTATGAGGGCCTCAAAAAGGCGCTTGAGATCGGCCCCGCGGCCATCGTCGAGGAGGTTGTCAATTCCGGCCTCCGGGGTCGGGGAGGGGCCGGCTTCCCGACCGGCATCAAATGGCGCACGGTGGCGGCGACGCCGCCGCAGCAGAAATACATCGTCTGCAACGCGGATGAGGGCGATTCCGGCACCTTTGCCGATCGCATGATCATGGAGGGGGATCCCCTCGTCCTGATCGAAGGCATGACCATTTCCGGCATCGCCGTCGGTGCCACTTATGGCTACGTCTATATCCGCTCCGAATATCCGCACGCCGTCGAAGCGATGGAGAAAGCGATCGAAGCGGCGCGCGATGCCGGCTTCCTTGGCGCGCGCATCGCCGGGTCGGATTTCGATTTCGACATGGAAGTGCGCGTCGGCGCCGGCGCCTATGTCTGCGGCGAGGAAACCTCGCTCCTCGAAAGCCTCGAAGGAAAGCGCGGAGAGGTGCGTGCCAAGCCGCCGCTTCCCGCCCATATCGGCCTCTTCGGCAAGCCGACTGTCATCAACAATGTGCTGTCGCTCGCGAGCGTGCCCTTCATCCTTTCGGAAGGAGGCGAGGCCTATCGCGATTTCGGCATGGGTCGGTCGCGCGGCACGATGCCGATCCAGCTCGCCGGCAATATCAAGCATGGCGGCCTGTACGAGACCGCTTTCGGCATCACCCTCGGCGAGCTCGTCGACGATATCGGCGGCGGCACCCGCAGCGGGCGGCCGGTCCGCGCAGTTCAGGTCGGCGGCCCGCTCGGCGCCTATTTCCCGCGCGAGCTGTTCGACACGCCCTTCGATTACGAGGCTTTCGCCGCCCGCGACGGCCTCATTGGCCATGGCGGCATCGTCGTCTTCGACGATACCGTCGACATGGCGAAGCAGGCGCGCTTTGCCATGGAGTTCTGCGCCATCGAATCTTGCGGCAAGTGCACGCCCTGCCGCATCGGCTCCGCCCGCGGCATGGAGCTGATGGACAAGATCGTCGCCGGAGAGGACCGTGCCGACAATTTGATCGTGCTCGAAGACCTCTGCAATACCATGAAATTCGGATCGCTTTGCGCTCTCGGCGGATTCACGCCCTATCCCGTGATGAGCGCGCTCACCCATTTCCCCGAGGATTTCGGCGCCGAAAAGAAGCGCCTGCAAGCTGCTGAATGAGGAACGCCATGTCGCTGATCCAGGAAATCGACTACGGCACGCCGGCTTCGAAATCGGAGCAGGCCGTCAGTCTCACCATCGATGGCGTGAAGGTGACGGTGCCGGAAGGCACTTCCATCATGCGCGCGGCGATGGATGTCGGAACGCAGATCCCGAAACTCTGTGCCACCGACATGCTGGAATCTTTCGGCTCATGCCGGCTTTGCCTCGTTGAGGTCGAAGGGCGCGGCGGGACGCCGGCATCCTGCACGACGCCCGTCGCCGAAGGCATGGTCGTCAAGACCCAGACCGACCGGCTGAAGCGGCTGCGCAAAGGGGTGATGGAGCTCTATATCTCCGAGCATCCGCTCGACTGCCTGACCTGCTCGGCGAATGGCGATTGCGAGCTGCAGGATATGGCCGGCGCGGTCGGCTTGCGGGAAGTGCGCTACGGCTATGACGGCCAGCGGCACCCCAATCCCGGCATCGACGCCTCCAACCCCTATTTCACTTATGAGCCTTCGAAATGCATCGTCTGCTCGCGCTGCGTGCGGGCTTGCGAAGAGGTGCAAGGCACCTTCGCGCTGACCATCGCCGGCCGCGGCTTCGACTCGGTAGTGTCGTCCTCGATGCAGGAATCCTTCCTCGATTCCGAATGCGTGTCCTGCGGCGCCTGCGTGCAGGCTTGCCCGACCGCGACGCTCAACGAGAAATCCGTCATCGAGATCGGCACTCCGGACAAGGCCGTCGTCACCACTTGCGCCTATTGCGGCGTCGGCTGCTCCTTCCGCGCCGAGATGCGCGGCGAAGAGCTGGTGCGCATGGTCCCCTTCAAGGACGGCAAGGCCAATCGCGGCCATTCTTGCGTGAAGGGCCGCTTCGCCTGGGGATACGCCACGCATAAGGACCGCGTGCTGAAGCCCATGATCCGCGCCAAGATCACCGATCCGTGGCGCGAGGTGTCCTGGGAAGAGGCGATCGCCTACACGGCCTCCGAGTTCAAGCGCATCCAGGAGAAGTACGGTCGCAGCTCTGTCGGCGGCATCACGTCCTCACGCTGCACCAATGAGGAGACCTTCCTGGTGCAGAAGCTCATCCGCGCCGGCTTCGGCAACAACAACGTCGATACTTGCGCCCGCGTCTGCCACTCGCCGACCGGCTACGGCCTGAAGACCACCTTCGGCACCTCTGCCGGCACACAGGATTTCGACTCGGTCGAGCATACCGACGTCGTCATGATCATCGGCGCCAACCCGACTGATGGTCACCCCGTCTTCGCCTCCCGCATGAAGAAGCGGCTTCGCGAAGGCGCGAAGCTGATCATTCTCGACCCACGCCGTATCGACCTTGTGCGGACGCCGCATATCGAGGCCGATTATCATTTGCCACTGAAGCCGGGCACCAATGTCGCCGTCGTCAGCTCGATCGCGCATGTAATCATCACCGAAGGCCTCGCCGATGAAGCCTTTGTGCGCGAGCGCTGCGATTGGGACGAGTTCCAGGATTGGGCCGAGTGGGTCTCCCGCCCCGAGCACAGCCCGGAACGGGTGGAAAAAATGTCCGGCGTCCCCGCCGAACTGATCCGCGGCGCGGCTCGGCTCTACGCCACCGGCGGCAACGCCGCGATCTTTTACGGGCTTGGCGTCACCGAGCACAGCCAAGGCTCGACGACGGTCATGGCCATCGCCAACCTCGCCATGGCTACCGGCAATATCGGCCGCCCCGGCGTCGGCGTGAACCCGCTCCGCGGCCAGAACAATGTGCAGGGCTCCTGCGACATGGGCTCCTTCCCGCACGAGGTGTCGGGCTATCGCCACGTCTCCGACGACGCCACCCGGTTGATGTTCGAATCCCTTTGGGGCCGCCCGCTCGATTCCGAGCCAGGCCTGCGCATCCCCAACATGATCGACGCCGCCATCGATGGCTCCTTCATGGGCCTCTACATCCAGGGCGAGGATATTCTGCAGTCCGACCCGAACACGCAGCACATGGCCGCGGGCCTCTTGGCGATGGAATGCGTGGTGGTGCAGGATCTGTTCCTGGTCGAGACCTGCAACTACGCCCATGTCTTCCTGCCGGGCTCCACCTTCCTCGAAAAGAACGGCACCTTCACCAATGCCGAGCGGCGCATTCAGCGCGTCCGCAAGGTGATGACGCCGAAGAACGGCTATGAGGATTGGGAAATCACGCAGATGCTGTCGAACGCGCTCGGCTACCCGATGAATTACAGCCATCCTTCCGAGATCATGGACGAGATCGCGGCGCTGACGCCGACCTTCACCGGCGTTTCCTACGCGAAGCTGGATAAGGTGGAATCGGTGCAATGGCCCTGCAACGAGAAGGCGCCGGAAGGCACGCCGATCATGCATATTGGCGGCTTCGTGCGCGGCAAGGGCAAGTTCGTCGTCACCGAATATGTGGCGACGGATGAGAAGACCGGCCCGCGCTTCCCGCTGCTCCTCACCACCGGCCGCATCCTGTCGCAATATAATGTTGGCGCGCAGACGCGCCGCACCGACAATGTGGTCTGGCACGAGGAGGATCGGCTTGAGATCCATCCGCACGATGCCGAGATGCGCGGAGTCCGCGACGGCGACTGGGTGAAGCTTGCAAGCCGCGCCGGCGCGACCTCGCTCAGGGCGCTCATCACGGAGCGCGTGGCACCCGGCGTCGTCTACACGACCTTCCATCATCCGAAGACGCAAGCCAATGTGGTGACGACCGATTATTCCGACTGGGCCACCAATTGCCCTGAATACAAGGTGACGGCCGTACAAGTGTCGCCTTCGAACGGGCCGTCCGAGTGGCAGGAGGAATATGAGGAGCAAACGCGCCAATCGCGGCGGATTGCACCGACCCTGGTCGCCGCCGAGTAACGTTCCTCTTCCAGAGAGTTTCAGGCCATGTCACTCGACCGCCTCGTCTATATGGCGAATCAGATCGGCAAGTTCTTCGAATATCAGCGCCAGGACGAGGTGGTGCCCGGGATCGCCAACCATGTGCGGAAATTCTGGGATCCGCGCATGCGGAAGGCGATTTTTGCCTATCTCGATGCCGGCGGCGATGGCCTCGACCCCAAGGTCAAGGAAGCGATTTTGCGGCTGAAGGCCCAGGAAGTCGGGGCGTAGCGGCGGCAAAAAGATGGCGTTCCGGAGGCGCTTCGTCGAGCTAATCCATTGGAAAATGTGACCTATTTGTCACCATCAACTCATCTGCCCTGCCTATAATTTCGGCTTGAACAGCGATACGACGAATGAAGGGGGACTAACTATGCGTGTTCTCGTGGCTTGCGCCATTGTGCTCGCGACTGCAATTGGCGTTGCAGGTTGCTTCCACCACCAGCAGGCTGTGGTTCAGGAGCCGATGCCGCCTCTGAAGTAGGCTAACGACTTTTTCCCTGTACTCTCCTGAAAGTGCCAGAAGGCCCGGATCGAATTCATCGACCCGGGCCTTCGCTTTTCTCGATGCCCTAAAGCGTGCAGAACTTATTCGGGCAGATCCGACGGGGAGAGATGCAGATTGCTTAAGTGCTCCCTGATGCTGTCATCGATCATGGTCGCCACGCGCACGGCCTCGCATGCAGCATGGCCGTCGACCATGGGCTTTCGCCCCGTCGCGATGCATTGAAGAAAGTCCTCGATCTCGTTGGCGAGGCTATCCTCCTTTGGGATCTCGTAAGTCTCCATGGCAATCGCCGCCAAGCCTTGCGTCAGCGGATCTCCACGCAAGGAGTAGGTGGAGATCTTGCTCTCGCCGAGGTCGCAATTGATGTAGGCCTTTCTCTGAAAGATCCTGATCCGCCGCTCGGTCTTGTAGCTGACGCGGCTCGCCGTCGTATTGGCGACGCACCCCAATTCGAAGGTGATGCGGGCGTTGGCGAGATCGATCCTTTTGCTGAGCACGGCCGTGCCCACGGCGGTGACATCGACCGTCGGTGACGCCATCACGCCGAGGATCATGTCGATGTCGTGAATCATCAGATCGAGAATCACATTCACCTCGACGCCGCGCTGCTTCCAAGGCGAGATGCGGTAGCACTCGCAATAGAGCGGCTCGTCGACGATCTTCGAGAGGACGCGGAAGGCGCTCGAATAACGCTCGACATGCCCCACCTGCAAGATCGTTCCCCGCTCCGCCGCGAGGTTGGTCAGGGCGACGGCGCTCGACAGCGTGTCGGTGATCGGCTTCTCCACCAAGACATGGATGCCGGCGCGGATAAGCGTTTGCGCAAGCTCGAAATGGAGCGGGGTGGGGACGGCGATGCTCACCGCGGCAACGCGGCCGATGAGGCTGAGATAATCGGCGCCCGGCTCTGCGCCGGTTTCGGCGGCGACGGCATTCCGCCGCGCCTCGTCCGTGTCGATCACCGCGACGAGCTTGGCGCGCGGGTTCTTCGCGTAGTGGAGCGCATGATACCGCCCGAAATGGCCGACCCCGATCACCGCGACCGGTATGGGAGCTTGCTCGGACGGGGCCATCATCTTTCGCCTTTAGGGAAACGCATGCGACGGAAGCTCTGTACAGGGATCATGCGTGCGAGGCATCCAAAAAACGAACGAATTTGCTTCAATGACCGAGCGCGGTCTTGACTGTGCGCGCGACGAGATCGACCGCTTCCTCGCTCAAATAGGCGTTCAGGGGCAGGCTGATTGCGTTCTGCGACAGCCACTCGCAATTGGAAAGGCCGGTCGGCGACGCCGGACAATCGCGATAGCCCGCTTCGAAATGCAAGGGCCGCGCATAATAGATGAAGGTGGGAATGCCGGCCTCGCGACAGGCCTTGGCGATCTCGTCCCGTTTCTCGGTGAGGATCGTGTATTGCGCCCACACCGAGCTTGCGTCCGGCATGATCTTTTGGGTTTGCACGATATCGCCGAGCATGGCGTTGTAACGGTCGGCGATGGCCTGCCTCGCCAAGATCTCCCGCGGAAAGACCTGCAGCTTCTCCAACAGGATCGCCGCTTGGATGCTGTCGAGCCTGCTGTTCAAGCCGACGCGAAGGCTTTGCCGCTGATCGTCGTGCCCGTGCACGCGCAGCGACCGCAAGAGCTTCGTTGCCGCATCGTCGTCGGTGAAAATTGCCCCGCCATCGCCCATGCAGGAGAGCGGCTTCGTCGGATAGAAGCTGGTCGTGGTATAGGCGGCGAGCGTCCCGACCGCCTTGCCGTTCAAGCTGGCGCCGAAGCTTTGCGCCGCGTCGGCGAACAGGGTCAAGGAATGGGTTTCGGCGATCTTTCGGAGAGCCGGGTAGTCGGCCGGTTGGCCGAACAAATCGACCGCGATGATGCCGCGCGGGGTAAGGCCAAGCCGCTTCGCCTCTCCGATCGCCGCCTCGAGGCTCGCTGTATCCATCAGAAAACTGTCACGCGCGACATCGACAAAGACCGGCGTCGCGCCGACAAGGGCCACCGCCCCGGCCGTCGCCACAAAGGTAAAGGCCGGCACGAAGACCGCGTCGCCCTTGCCGATGCCCTCCGCCATCAAGACGAGCTGCAGCGCGTCGGTGCCATTTGCGCAAGCGATGCAATGCTTGGCGCCGCAGAAAGCGGCCAGCCGCTCCTCGAGGAGGGAAACTTCCGGCCCTAAAATATACTGGCCGTGATTGAGGACGGTTTTGATCGCCTCGTCGATGCGTTCTCCGATGGTATGGCGCTGCGCAGTCAGCTGAAACAGCATCCCGGCGCCGCCTTCGCGTGCACTCATATTCTGGTTTTATCCCCCAAATCGCCGTCCGGATTTCCCGGCCTATGGACCGGAGCCCCCCTTTTAGCGGATTTGCCGGCATTGTCGCCTCCGTGGACGTTGTGACCCAGGCCGTTTGTCCCCTAAGGGACTGCCGGGGCGGTGGAGGCACCAGCGGATACCAAAGGGGGCCTCAACCTCCCGGGGGGAACCGGCTTCAGCGCCGACCGTTTTCTCGCGGCTTGATCGTCTCAACGGGGGCACTTCGCGGCGTGCGCAATTTGATCATCGTCAATCCTTCGGCATCGCAAGCCCCGGCGCAGCTGCCTCAGCTCGAAGACTGGTTCCGCCAGAAGGACGGATCGAGCGTCATCCCTGCAGCCTCAACCGAAGAACTGCACGAGATCCTCGCATCGAAGGGGCCGGACGCGGAGAAGATCATTCTAGGCGGGGGCGACGGCACCCTATCGAGCGCATTGCCGGCATTGCTGACCTTGCAGAAGCCGGTTGCGGTGCTGCCGCTCGGCACCGCCAACGATTTCGCCAAGACCCTCGGCGTGCCGCGCGACGTGCTCGAAGCGGCGAGAGTGGCGGTTGAGGGGCGCATTCATCGGATCGATGTCGGCTTCGTCAACGACATGCCTTTTCTGAATGTTGCGAGCGTCGGCGTCGCGACCAAGATCCCCGAGGAGCAATCGGAAAGCGCGAAGCGCACCTTGCGATCCTTTTCCTACGGCCTTGGCCTCGTCAGGGCGATCAAGAAGGTCACGCCCTTCTTCGCCGCGCTGACCATCGACGAGGAGCAGAGCTGGACGGGGACGCTTTACCAGATCAGCATCGGCAATGGCCGCTATCACGGCGGCGGCCTTACCGTGGCGGAAGGCGCTGCCATCGACGACGGCAAGCTCGATCTTTACCTCGTCTCTCCGGGGCGGGTCTTGCAGCTTGTCGCCTCGATCATCAATCTGCGGTTCGGCTTGACGAGGCCCGAAACCTTGCAGCGGCTAAGCGCGGTTTCGATCACGCTCAGGACCGACCGCCCCCGGCCGATCAATGTGGACGGCGAAATCGCTGCAACGACGCCGGCGACCTTCCGGGTGGAGGCTGAAGCGCTCCCCGTCGCTCATTCCGAGGAAATTGCCGAAAGACCATCGCGGCCTTTCCGCAGCGGATTAGTTCTGTGGATCAGGCGCGGGGCGAGGGGGTGCAGACCTGCACGCCCATGGGCTTGATCTTGGCCTTGATCGGTACCGGCGCGGGGTTGGGGCCATAAGTTTTGTCATCGATATGCAGGGCGCCGGCATCCCATTCCAGCGCGACCTTTCTTCCTTGCCGGACCACGAAGGGCGAGCCGGAGCGTTCCGGATTGTCGAGCCAATCCAGCATCAGCTGCCGGTTCTCGGGCGGCAGATACATCACGTCCAGCATTTGGTCGCCGGGCTCCGACAGCGGTCCGATCGAAAGCGCTGGGCCGACAAAGCGCCCGTTCATGATCTGCAGCGACAAGGCCTCGCGGACGATCTCCTCGCCGTCGATAGTCACGCTCCATCGCCGCGGCGAATAATCGGCCAAGACTTTCTTCAGGCTCTCGCGGCCAAGCTTCGTGCGCTCATGCGCGGCGGGCTTGTTGCTCACGCCCTGCATCCAGTCGGCCAGCAGGCCTACCCCGACGGCTTCGACGAAGCGCCTGCTCCCCCAGGGTCCGCTGACGACGCCGACATCGAGCGGCTTCGTTTTGTTGCCGGTGACGCAATGGAGGATCGCTTCCGCGTCCCCCTCAATGCCGAGCGAGCGGGCGATGTTGTTCGCCGTCCCGAGCGGCAGGATCGCCAACCGGGCGTTCTCGCTTCGCAATCCTCGCACCACACGTGTAACGGTGCCGTCTCCGCCGGCGACGAGGACCAAATCGGTCGGCCGCCGCAATGCCTCCTTATACCCGGGGTCCTTGGTCGAGCATTCGGTGACGGAGTAGCCAGCTTCGCGTAGGAGCCCCTTGACCGCTTCGGCGGCGTGGCTGCCGGTGCCGGCAGTCGGATTGTGGATCAGTACGGCATGCATGTTCGAACCTTAGTCCTTTCCTCGGCGGCCTCTCGAAACGGAACGCTTTGATACAGCAAGGAGTTGAACGCCGGCAAAGAAACCTCGTTCACGGAGAATAGAATGGATTGGGATCGCGTCGCCGGAAACTGGAAACAGCTTACGGGGAAAATCAAAGAGAATTGGGGAAAGCTGACGGATGACGATTTGACCGCCATCAATGGCAGGCGTGAACAGTTGGAAGGGAAATTGCAGGAGCGTTACGGCTACGCCAAGGAAAAAGCGCAGAAGGAAATCGACGATTGGTATGACGCGCAAGCCTGGTGAGGCTTTGTCCCCACCCCCAACACATACCACACACGCTAAAGGCACAGCGGCGGCCCCGCACAGCAGTATCGCGTTCTGTTAGGGGCTGCGCCTCCCGTTGCTCTCTATAAATCGACCGTCCCTGGTAGTAAGCTTGCCTTTCCAACAAGCAACAAAAAGGGAGGTAACGTGATGGAGGACGGCGATGATCAGCTTTCTCTGCTGTAGCGCCGAAGGCATCGCCATCGCCAATGGCGCAACCACCGTGGCGATGCTGGAGCTCTTAGTCGAGCGGAAGATCATAACGCGGGCCGATGCGCGGAATATTCTGTCTAGCAGCATCGCTTGCCTCGAGCCGCGCATCAACGTTCGGGTGGTGGCAGAAGCCATTCACCTGATGCGCGACCAGATGCTTCCGCTCTTTGATGACGACAGGGCGAAGGTGGGCTGCACAGCCACACGCGCCCATCCATAGGAGCGCGCAACTCGCAACCGCGGCGCAGTTACGCTCTGAGCTGAGCGTGCCTGCGGGACTTTGCGCGGACGGTCTCTAGGAGCCCTGCCGGTTTTCCTCTTGGCGCGTGTCGGCCCGTTTCGGCGTTGGGCGCGTCTGGCTCTTCGGCTCCTCCTCGCCGGCCTCCGCCCGTTCGGCATCGCGAGCCGGCGGTGAAGCGGCTTCGGCCGTTGCCGGCTGCTCTACTTCCGCCTCATCCTTCCTGTCAGAGCCGTCCGCATCGGGAGAAACGGCGCCGGTGCGGTCTTCGCCCTCACGCACATCTGCCGCGGGAGGTTTGTCTAGGCTTTCTTTCGCTGCTTCTCGTGCCGACAAATCGGGGCCGGTTTGCGTGGCGGGCGTTCCATCCACGGCTGCAGCCGCCGCGGCCGGGCGCTCCGATACCTCGGGAGCAGCATCGTTCGGCCGCTCGGCCGCTCTCGCCGCATTGTCGCTGCCGGCACTTTGCTGCGGGCCGTCCATGCCGATAATCGCAATGGCCCGCCGCGTGCAGGAATCGGCAAGGACGATGTCATAGCCCCAAGCGAAATAATTGGCGGGGCAGGCGGCTGACACTTCGAAGGCGATCTCGCCCGGTAACGGGCTCATCTGGAGGTCCTCCGGGAAGGCCTGGCCGGCGATGACCGCGACCTTGGCTCTTTCCTCCGTACCCTCTGGGGGCGGGTTCTGCAGGAAATAGGTCCTCGCGAGCTCGACGTGATGCAGCGCTTTTTGCGCGTCTTGCTGCTGCTTAGCTTCGGAGACCGTCTCGTTTCCGCCTTCCTGTTCTACAGGTTTCTTCGCCGATGATTTTCTCGACGGTTCTTCTCGTGATTCGCGGACGGCCCGCCTCGCTTTGTCGCGGCGTCCCTCTTGCGGCGCGGCCTCTCGTTGAGGCACGGCCTCCCGCCTTTCGCGGGACTCATATGCCCGGCGCGGATCCTCGGCCCAAGCCTCGGGTTCCTCCGGATAAGCTTCCTCCGGCATGACCCGCTCATAAGCGTAAGGATTGCCCCGGAGTCTCGGCGGGGGCAATTCCTCCATTGGGGGCGGCGGGGGGCCGAACAGGCGGTCAAGCAATTGCGCCTCAGCCGGCGCGACACTTGCTCCAAGGAGCAGGGTTGAGCCGAGCAGCCACGGCAAATGCTGCTTCATGAGGTCCTCCTATCGTTCCGCGCGACGCTCCGCCGCTCTTGCCCGCGCGATCGTTCCCGCGAGCGAGCCGATGAGCGGAGTGGGTTCGATAAGGAGAACCCCAACTCAAGCCACGGGTTCCTGGTCATTGCGAGATGCGGACAGGGCGCGGGGAGGGGTGCTTTGGCAGAACGCGCATGCGCGCCACATCAAATCGGGCGTTTAGGGGACGGATCCTAGGCCCAAAAAGAAAGAAGCCCGGGGTGGAGCACCGGGCTTCTTGTATCAACCGTAATGAGTAGTTCGTCTGGTAGGGAACCTCTTAGAAGAAGATGATTCCACCGGCCTGGAACAGATCCCAGTCTTCGAAGTCAGCAGTGGTATTGGTGATGTTGACATCGAGTTCCTGGTGCTGCCAGCGGGCGAAGACGTGCATGGCAGCGGCGTCGATTTCCTGAACCACACCGAGGCCATAACGCTCAACCTCGGATCCGGTCACGAAGCAGCCACCCACGCCGCAGAGGTCCACACCGACGAGGCCGCCGAACTGATCCTCATAGCGAGCCCATTCGCCGTAGAACACCGTCGCTCCAAGCGGAGAGATCGACGCCTTCCAGAAGGGCTTCACGCCATAAGCCTGGGTGTCGGGTGCGCCAGAGGTCTGTTCCCACTGGCCCATGCCATAGACACCAAGTCCGGTCGGCGTGTGCATGATCGTGCCGCCAGCCTGGTGCAGATCAGCCTCGGAACCGGTCGTAACCGCGCTCTCGATCCAGGTGTAGGCGTAAGCCGCCGACACTTTCCAATTGCCCCAATCGTTGGCGTAGAACACCGCGACATCGGCAAAGTCGGAATCGTCGGCAAAGGTGGTCAGCCAATTCGGAGCCGTCAGACGGTTCGCGCCGTAAGAGGCCTTGAAGCTGAAGCCGCCCCAAGTCGGCGAGTCGTACCGAACCGCCGGCTGCGCAGCGCCCCAGCAGTCAACGCCGATGCCGGCGCCAAGACCATTGCAGGTCAGGAAGTTGACCCCAGGTGAGGCCGCTCAGGCCGGCAATGCCGCCGCCCGCGCCATCAGGACGAAGGAGGAAGCCATTGCCTTCGAAGAACACGAAGTTCGATTCGATCACCGTGCCGGAAATGTCGGCCAGAACCGCCGGATTGTCCGACGCCGGGCTCAAATGACCCCAGTTGATCGTGCCGAAGGTGTCGCTCTTGATGAAGAGGTAGGAGTAAAGGGTCGAGATGTCCCCAAACGTCCCTGCCGTATCGTCAAGCTGGTTGGCGGCAAAGCCAAACGTCGTCGACGGAGCCAGAACCGTCATGTTGAAGCCGGCTGACCAGCCTGGTGCAATCTGAGCAGAGCCCGTGATCGCAAAGCGGCTGCCAAGGTCATAGTCCTTGTCGCCGACGATGAAGTGATCGAGATCACCATCGTCCCACCAGTTCACGCTCTTGACCACCCAGCCAGAGAGCGTAACCGAAACCTTCTTGTTACCCTTACGGACCGTCGTCGCCTCAAGCTCGGCAACACGCTCCTCCAAATCCGCGCAGCAATCGCCGCCAAGATCAGCAGCCTGGGCCTTCGATCCCATGGCGATCCCGCCAAACGCAAAGCCAAGCGCTACAGCGATGGCCATGCGGCTCGATGCGCTCCTGTGTCCCCGAAGCATGGTCATGTCCCCCGATGCGAAAGCCTATTGAGCTAGGACTTCGTGACACTGATCTTACTACGGCATTTCAAACTGCGGAGGGGGCAGTCGCGCCAGAAAGGCTGAATCTCAGGCACTGTGACATTTTCGCCAAGCCGGGCGAATGCCGCTCCTTCCCTCCGCTAAATATTTGAGTTTCATAAGGTCTCAGGCTCGGAAGGGTGAGTTTCCAGGGGCCACGGCAACTCACGCGCGTGTATCCGGTGAGGCGCTTCGCGCATGGGCTGCGGTGAAACGAAGGCCGTTCGCGGACATGCTCAGACCGCGAATGGAGCCGACCCGCTGCAACTCAACTCTTGGGCGGCATCCTCCTGAGGTGATACAGTTGACCATAGAAAGGCAGCGGAGTTCTGCCTGCATAGGCTCCCGGGGCGGGGCACGTCATGAAGAGTGTGCTCGAGGGTCTGAACGGTTCAAATCCAGCGGCCCAGCTGACTTGGCTGGTCTTGCGGGTTGTCGGCCAGCTTTCGCCCTGCTCGCGGGCGGCCCTCGTTGAGCAAATCTCAGGCGAACAGGGCGGCGGAGAGGCCGTCTCGGGCATCGTTTCGAGCGTGCTCAGCAAGCTCGAAGAGTTCGGCTTTCTCGAACTCGATGGCGAACAGGTCGCCATCACCGATGCCGGACGCCGATTCGTGTCGGAGTCGGCCGAGCAGAATGCGGATTTCGCAGACGAGTCGGAATCGCAGGGCCGTGTCGCCGCATTG
The DNA here is from genome assembly GCA_963786425.1 of uncultured Alphaproteobacteria bacterium. Classification (GTDB taxonomy): domain Bacteria; phylum Pseudomonadota; class Alphaproteobacteria; order Rhizobiales; family Methyloligellaceae; genus Methyloceanibacter. The sequence continues at coordinate 657,304 of CAWAZB010000005.1, forward strand.
AAGGCGCTCGGTCTCGCCGGCTTTACGAGAATGCGCGGCGCTGCGGACAGGCTGCGGCAGCGCGCTCGTCGTCCCGAAGAGAGTTCCGGCGATTCGCCCGCCCGTCTCGCCAGGCTATTTCGATCCCGGCAGGAAGATGATGGCTGGGGGGGAGTTAAAGGAGCGGACCGCCCCAACCTTGCGAAGATTAGCGCAGCGGCGGTTGTTGTAGCGCTCGTGGGCGGCGGCCTCTTCCTGCTTCCCGGGTCGGATAGCAAGGACCCGACAGAGACGTTGCTCGTCAGCAGCAACGAACAGGTTCCGGAGGCGCCCGCCGAGGCGTCCGCGCCCTTGCCGGCCGAAGAGCCGAGCGCGCCGCAAGAGGAGGTTTCGGTAACTCCAAGCGAGCCGTCCGCACCGATAAACGAAGTGTCGGCTCCAACGGCGCCTGAGCCAGCACCGGCACCGCCTGTCGCCGAACCGAGCGACTTGGTTGGGTCGCCGCTGCCCAATGCCCCGCAATCCGGCACGGAAGAGGACGATGTCCCGGCCGCGCTGGACGGCACTCAAGCAAGTCTCGGCGAGCCGCAGCCGCCTTCCGAAGAGCCCGCCCCTGGCATCTCCGCTGCGCCGTCTGCCGACGCGGATGCAGCGGCGCTCGAGGCGCCGGTCGATGCGGAGGCCGCCGACCCGGCGGCGCTGACAGGCAGCGAGGGCGAATTTGGCGCGATGCCGGATCCTGCCGCTGTCGAAGCGGCTCCCATCGATCCGGTCGTCACCGCCATTCGCGAACGCATCGCCGATCCGGAGTTGCGCAATAAAGTTGCCGCCGAGGATCTGGCGGCGCTTGAAGCTTTCTATGGTGAGCGAACGGCGCCTGTCTTTATTGCCGCGGATGGGGCCACCGCCAATGCGGAAGCGACACTGAAGGAAATCGCCGATGCGGAGAGCTGGGGTCTATCGGCCGACGCCTTCCGCCTCCCTTCCGCCTCGGAGAAGCCGGAAGGGGCGGAGGCGCTAGCCAAATACGAGCTCGATCTTGCCATCGCTGTCTTGAAATATGCGCGCCTCGCCGGCGGCGGCCGGCTGACGCCGGCGCGAGTAAGTCCGCTCTTCGATCAGAACCCTCAATTGCCAAACCCGAAAGCGGTGCTGACCGAAATCGCGGCCTCAGCCACACCCGGCGACTATCTGCAATCGCTGCATCCAAGGCAGGAGCAATTCCAGCGGCTGCGGAAAGCGCTGCTGAAGGCTCGGGCCGGTAAGAAGCGGGCGACCAGCCCAGATATCCAGCTCATCGTCATCAATATGGAACGCTGGCGCTGGATGCCGGACAACATGGGATCGCTGCATGTCTGGAACAACGTTCCGGAGTTCAGCGTGCGCGTCATGAAGGGCGGTAAGACGATCTATTCGGAGAAGGCGATCGTCGGTCAGCCCAAATACGCCACGCCGATCTTCTCCGCGCCGATGCGGTCGATCAATTTCCACCCCGATTGGGTCGTGCCGGAAACGATTATCCGCGAGGATTTGAAACCGAACCTGGTGAAAGGCGGATTCTTCGGCGGTCCGAGCACCGGCGTCCTGCGGCAGCATAATCTCAAGGTGAGCTTCAAGGGTCAGCCTGTGGAGGCGGACAGCGTCGACTGGCGCAACGCCAAGTTCCACCAATACACCTTCACGCAGCCGGCCGGTCCCGACAACGTTCTCGGCACGCTGAAATTCAATTTCCCAAACAAGCACGCCATCTACATGCACGACACGCCGCAGCGAAGCCTGTTCGATCAGTCGGTGCGAACCCTGAGCCATGGCTGCATTCGCGTTCGCGAGCCGGACCGTCTCGCATCGCTGTTGCTTGCGCAGGATAAGGGCTGGTCGGCGAAGAAGGTCAAAACCCTCCTCGCCGCAGACGAGGGCGCCGTCGTGCCACTGTCGCGGCCGCTGCCGGTGCATTTGACCTATTTCACGGCCATCGCCGACGACAAAGGCGTGGTCGAGACGTTCCCGGACATCTATGGCCTCGACACCCGGATGAGCGCCGTCTTGTTCTCGAAGCCGGTGAAGTTCAACGCGCCGGTTGTCGAGGCGAAGTCCGAATGGAACCCGGGCGGCGGATCGAGGGCGAGGAGAACCACGATCGGTGGCCTCGCGGGCGAGATCTCGGGCCTGTTCAGCAACTAGCTCGTCGATCTCCTGGAACGCCCAAACCGGTTAAGCTGTTTGATTAGTGTCACTATCAACGTCCGGTGCTCAACGCCGGCTCCCGACATCCGAAAATGCCCTCCGACCTCGCCAAGGCTGCACCCCCGCGGAAGGATACGCTTGCTCTCAGCGGAGAGAGGCTGACGCGCCTCATAGAATGGGGCCTTTATCTTACGCTGGCGTCCCTGGCGCTCTCCTCGGTCGCGCTGTTAAATCGGGCTCCGCTCGTTTTCGCCGATACCATCAGCTACGCAAATGCCGCGCTGAACCGGCAGATGCCGGGTTTCTTCAGTGTCTTCTACAGCGCGTTCATTCTGCCCATGCATCAGGGCATCTCGCTCTGGCCGGTGGTGTTCATCCAGGGCGCCATCATCGCGCATCTTTTATATCTCACGGCCCGGAGCGTGACCCGGGGGCGGATCGGCATGCGCGCCATGCTGGCGATCATCGCCGGGCTCGCAATTTTTTCCAGCCTGCCGTGGCTCACCGGCCAGATCCTGCCGGACGTCTTTACGCCTGTCGTTGCCATCGGCCTCTATTTGCTCGCCTTTGCCAATCGCGATCTCGGCGGCGGCGAACGCCTTTATGTCGGGACCCTCACGGCCCTCGCCATCAGCTTTCATTTTAGCCATGTGCCGCTTGCCGCGGGCTTGATCTGTTTAGCGATCGCGTTGCGGCTTTTTTTCAAAGGCCGGTCGGACCTAGGCCGCATCGTTACGAGTGTTGTGGCGCCCTTTCTCGTGGCGCTCGCGGCCTTGTTCGCGATCAATTGGGCTACGTCGGGCGAGATACGCCTTGCCAAAAACAGCAACGTGTTTCTGCTGGCAAAATGGATCGATGAGGGGCCGGCCCTCGACTATCTGAAGGACTCATGTCCTAGCGAGGGCTACGCCGTTTGCGCGCATCTCGACGAGCTTGAGGGTAAGTCACACGCTTATTTGAAATGGAACGCGAAGAGCCCACTGAAGAAGGTCGGCAGCTTCAACTCCCTCGATCCGGAGGCGGGCGAGATCGTGCGGGGAACAATTCTCAGCCGGCCGCTCGAAATTGCCGGCGACGCTCTCGTCAATTTCGGCACGCAGCTCTTGCGCTTTCAAACCGGCGACGGTCTGTCGCAGCAATTTGCCCAAATGGTCGCCGGGCATTTGCAGCCGGCCTATGGAGACGAGGTCTCGCAATCGCTTCGGGACTCGAGGCAGGCCCGCGGCGAACTTCCGCTGACCGAAATCCGCACCTTGCATTCCGCTGCGCTCGCTCTAGCGCTCGCCTTCCTGCTTTATCTCTTGCTGTTTCGGCGGGAGGCGGTCTCGCCGGAATTTGTGGCGTTCGCGGTATTTGTCCTGCTCGCGGCGGTTTTGAACGCTGCCGTGACCGGCGCTCTGTCGGGGGCCTATGACCGGTATCTTGCGCGCGTCATTTGGCTGATCGACTTTGCCGCGCTGCTCGGTTTGTATCAGCTCGTCCAAGCCCGCCGCGTGCCACCCAATCGCGGCTAGATAATATCCCCGCGCTTCGCCTCTTCGCTCGACGGGCTGCGTGCTTCGGCCAAGGCCATGCGGCGCGCAAGGCCCGTGATCAGCTGCATTTGCTCGCGCAGATTGAGATAGAGGAGCAGGAGGACGGCGCTGCTGATCAGCACCCAGAGATAGAGCACGAGATCGGCACCGCGCCCGATGCCGACGGCATTGGCGAGATAAGTGGCATGGTCCGGCACCCAAACGACGTAAGCGCCGAACAGGGCCGCGACCATGGTCAGCGCGCCGACCAGAGGAATCTGGGGCAATTGCACGAAGGCCACCAGCACGACGGCAAGCAAGAGCAGCGTGAAGAGGATTTGCGCGATCATCGGCGGAGCGCTCCCATCAGAAGTTGGAGCAGGATGCTCACCGAGTTAGAGAGCTTCTGTCCCTTCGCCTTCGAATATTCCGTGTATTCGACCGTCACCGGCACCTCGACGTAGCGAAGCCCGCTATTGGCGATCTCCTGCAGGATCTCGGAGGCATGCGCCATCCGGTTTTGCCGGATGCGGAGGCTCTTCGCGCCGCGCCGCGACATGGCCCGGAGGCCGTTATGCGCGTCCGTCAATTTCAGTCCGGTCGTCAGCCGGGTAAAGAGGACGGCCGCCTTCAGCACCAGCTTCTTCGAAGCGTTGATGTTCTTTGCCTCGCCGAGAAAGCGGCTGCCAAGCGCAAAATCGGCATTCCTGTCGCGCAAAGCAGCGAGCAGGGCCTCGATGTCCTCGGGACGGTGCTGCAAATCGGCATCGAAGGTGACGATGTGGGTGGCGCCTTCGCGGAGGGCAAAATCGATGCCGGTCTGCAAGGAGGCGCCCTGTCCGAGATTGATCGGATGTCTGAGGACATAGGCGCCGGCCGCATGGGCGCGGTCCGCGGTCCGGTCCGCCGAGCAATCGTCGACCACGACGATCCTCGAGCAGAAATGGCGTAAGCCAGAAACCACCCGCTCGATGGTCGATTCTTCGTTATAGGCGGGAACCGTGACCCACACCGAATTAGTTACATCTAACGGAGGTATAGAAGGGGCGATTTGCTCCTCAACTTCCGCGGCGGAGGTCGCGTTCAAGCCCGAAATCGTGGTCGTAACTACCAAAGCGCGACTGCCAGCCCTGCGAGGATGATGCCAAGCCCAATGACCAGGCGTGCGGTCAACGGCTCGCCGAACAGGATGGTTCCCGACAAGGGCACGAGCACAAGCGCAAGAGCGATCGCAAGATAGGCGCGGCTGAGCTCGATCTCCCGGAGCAGCAACACCCAGTAGAGCGTGGTGACGGCGTAAAGAGCGAGGCTGAGCAGAAGGTAGGGATTGAAGATCAGCTGAACGAGGGTGTGACTATCAAAACCGATCGGGCCCTTGATGTGTTGGGCCGCGGTCTTGAACAGCACCTGACCGACAGCGAGGGCCAGCGCAAATAAGAGTATCGCGCCGATCTTTTCCCAGCTCATGGGCGTTACCGCTCCGGACAGATAGCGCGAAGTAGAAAAGAGGTCATACGGAATGAGCGTCCTTGTTACCGGCGGTGCGGGATATATCGGCAGTCATATTACCTACGGCCTTCTCGATGCCGCCGAAGACGTCGTCGTGCTCGACGATCTCTCGACCGGATTTCGATGGGTCCTACCCGAAGAAGCTAGCTTCTATCAAGGCTGCGTCGGCGATGCCGAACTGGTCCACAAAATTCTGCGGAAGCATTCCGTCGATGCCGTGATCCATTGCGCCGGTTCGGTCGTCGTCCCGGAGTCCATCGCCCAGCCCTTGCGCTATTACCACAACAACACCTGCAACGCGCGGTCGCTGATCACCTGCCTCGTCGAAGCGGAAGTGCCGCACATCATCTTTTCGTCGACGGCGGCAGTCTATGGGCTCTCCGAGGTCAACCCGGTCGGTGAGACTGCGGAGCCGAGACCGATCTCGCCCTACGGCACCTCGAAGCTCATGGTCGAATTGATGCTGCAAGACACCGCCGCCGCCCATCCCCTGAGCTATGTGGCGCTCCGCTATTTCAACGTGGCGGGAGCTGATCCTGCCGGCCGCGCGGGTCAGATGACGGCGAATGCCACCCATCTCATCAAGGTCGCGGTTGAGGTGGCAACCGGGGCGCGGCCCCAACTTGAAATTTACGGCACGGACTATCCGACGCCCGACGGAACCTGCGTGCGCGATTACGTGCATGTGACAGATCTCGTCAACGCGCACCTTGCGGCACTTCGGCACCTCCGTGCCGGGGGACAGAGCGTCACTCTCAATTGCGGCTACGGCAAAGGCGCTTCGGTTCTCGACGTCGTGGCCGCGGTCGAGCGTGCGTCGATGCGAAAGCTTCCGGTGAAATTCGGCGCCAGGCGCGCGGGCGATCCAGCCTCGGTGATGGCGAAGGCAGATCGCATCCGGCACCTCCTTCGCTGGGTCCCGCAATATGACGATCTCGATGCGATCGTCGCCGATGCCCTTCGCTGGGAGCGCCGCCGGGCGGCGATCGAGGCCGCCGCCTAAAGATCCGGTCGGGACGGCTAGATCGGCGGCCGGCGGTCTTCGGCGGAAACCCCGAAGCGGGATAGCAGCCTTTCTCTGCCCTCCGGCGAAAGCCGGTCGGAAATACCGCGTTCGATGAGCACGACGCTGACCGCGGCGTAGTCCAACTCGAGCGGCTCGATCAGATCGGATTGATGCCGTGCAAAAGGAAACAGCCGGGTGCTGCGCAAATAAAGCTCTATGGTCGCAATGAGCGGGGGCTCCGCATGATGCTCCTCGACCATTCGATCCTCCGCCGCCGGCTGATTGAGCAGCTCTACCAATCCGGCAAGGCGGCCCCGCTGACCGTCATAGCATCGGAGCAATTCGTCGATCGGCTCGGCGAGACCCGGTTCCATATCGAGGACGGGTTGCCGCAAGCGTTGCGCGGTGCGCGCGGAAAGCTCCGGGCAGGCGACCCGTGCTCGTACCCAATGTTCCCCCTCGCCGTTGCGTTTTACCTCGTCGAGCGCGCGCACGCAGACGTCGAAGCTATCCTTTGCATAACTCTCGAGACGCGAGAGATGCTCGACCATCTCGGCGCGAAAGGCGCGCGAGCCCCGGACCTTGCGCGTCTTGACCGTCCTTTGCGCTTCCTTGCTATGCCACCGGATGAGGAGAATGGCGGCAATCGCCGCGAGCAAAGCCGCGATGACGCCAAGCAGCGCGTACCAATTTCCGAGCAACGTCTCCATGAGCGCTGCGGGGCAGGCAGCGACGCTCTCGCACACCGAATCGATACCAAGCAACGCTCCGCCCACCAGGAGCGTTAAGACGAAGATCATCCAGGGATTCGTCATCGAGCTTTCCCGCATCTTCGTCAGGACCGGTATCCGCAAACCACTATAGCCATCACTTTCGACAGCCGCGCGGCTCACCGCATTGGTCTTGAGTGATTTCTCGAAAGTAAAAGAGCAATGATTTCCGCCGCTGTCCAGATTTGCCCGAATTCATCCTATTCTCGTCATGAAATAAGCACGTTCATCGGTCCAAACCGCACCCTCAGCCCACAACCGACGGAGTGATTTGTGCGGATCGGACGCGTGCTATTCGCATTTCTGCTTTTCCTCATGAGCGGCCAGGCCGCTACTCATGCTGCGCTCGGTATTGCGCCAAGATGTCTTGCCGAAAAATCTTCGGAAGACGAGGTTAAGTTCGCCGATGCGGGCGCGCCCACTCTAAGCTTGCAAAGCGCGGCCTTCGATGCAGAGGACCGCGACTACATCATTAGGACCATAGCCTTCGAGGCGGCGGAAGAGCCCGACGAGGGAAAAGCGGCGGTCGCCTATGTCATTCTCAATCGTCAGCGCGTCGGACGCTGGGGACACACCGTCAAGGAGGTGGTGACCCATCCCGGCCAGTTCGAACCGTGGATGACGAAGCGCAGTGAGATGGAGGGCCTCCCGCAGGAGGATCGCCGCTATCAGGACGCCGCGCGCGTCGCCGACGCCGTATTGGCTGGGAACACGCCGGACCCGACAGCCGGCGCAACGCATTTTCTCAACCCAACGGTCGTGCGCGAAAGGCGCGGAGGAACGCTGCCCGATTGGGCAAACGGGGAGGGGCAGCCGATCGGCAACCATCTTTTCTATATTCTCGACGAACGCGGGCCCGATTTGGAGATAGCGCTGCCGGCGAGCGTGGTGGAAGACGCGCAGCGTCTGGCCGGCCGGGATGGAGAGGTGCCGGGATCGAAGGAACACGGCAAATGCGAGGCTCTTGCCTCGCTCGGGTGACGGCTTCGAAAATCGCTGCTGCTAGCCTAGCCGCTACTTCTTCTGCGTTTCGCAAACCTTCTTCTCGCCGTTCCATCCACAGCCGAGCGTCTTATCGGTTTTGCAAATTCCTTCGTCTTCATGCGAAGAGCAAGGATCGACGACGTGCTCAGGAGCGCCCTCGTAGCATCCGCGCCGATTGACGTCCCAATGGCAATTCGGGATCGACGAGCAGACGGCGGAGTCGCCGGTGTTGCAGCCCTTGACGGTCATCGCTGACGCGGAGACCGAGAACGCAATCGGCAAAAGCGCTGTAAGAACGATCAGAGATTTCATTCATCCTCCGGGACGGCCAAGCTGATTTTGTTGAAATGTTTGGGTGAGAGGCTGGGCGGCGGCCCAGCCTCTCTAACCCTTATTGAGCCTTCTTCGCCGCCGGAGCCTTCGCCGCGGGCGCCTTTTGCTCACCGGGCTTTGCGGCTGGCTTCTCGAACAGGCGCCGCAGAATGAAGCGCCGCTCGCGCTTGTTCAGCTCCTCGCCCTTTTTCAGCTTCTTCTTCACCGCCCGTTTGATTTTCTTCTTCTTCTTTTCCGGCTTTGCGGCCTTCGCGGCGGCGTCGGGCGTCTTCGCCTTTTCCGGCATCGGAACGGGGGCTGCTGCCGCCGGCGCCGGGGCCGGTATTACGCCCTGGCCTCCGCCGCAGACATTGTTATTGTCGTCCCATTTCATGCTTGCCTTTTCGCAAGCGTCGCGCGTCAGCGGCTGCCCGGCTGAATCGCTCGAAGCCATCGCTCCAGCCGCCGGCGCTGAGGCACTGGCTCCCGATTGGCTCCCGCCGCAGACATTGGTATCGTCGTTCCAATTCATGCTTGCCTTCTCGCAAGCATCGCGCGTCAGCGGCTGCGGTGCCGAGTTCGCCCGAGGCTGCGGCTTGAGCAGCCGGTCCCGAACCGCCGCCGGATTGGCCGTCGCCACAGACATTTGTGTTGTCGTTCCAGGCCATGCTTGCTTTTTCGCAAGCATCGCGCGTCAGCGGCTGGCTTTCATCCGCCGCTTCGGCAGTAAGAGGCGCAGCGGTCAAAGCCATGGCCGCAAGCGCCAAGATAGCGATGCTGAATTTCACGAGTTGCCTCCCATCCGTTCTTTGTGATTTCTTCGCCCCAAACTGGGCCCCCGCCCGTGCCCCATGAGGGTGTCAACACGACGGTAGCGGCCGGAGTTAAGAGTAAAGAAGCGGAACAATTGCATCAAGGCGCGCTTGCGAGGGAAAACGGCATTTCTGTCCTCGGCCTGGGCGCGCGCAAGATCGCAGATTGGCGGGACGAGACGGTGGCCGCGGGGCTAGGGGTGAGAACTTCTCCTCCCCGAGGGCCGGGGGTTGGCGGGACGTTATAGTCATGGGGGCAGGTGTGAGGCAGATCGCAGAACAGCGCCACAGCCGGGAGAGCCGGGAAAGCCGCGAGGCCCGGGAGGCTCGGATGAAGCGCGAGCGGCGCCGTCGCGACCCGCGGGTGAAGGTCTACGGCTTCACCCGCCGCCAATGGCAATTCCTCTACATTTTGGTTGGCAACTGGCTCTTTTCGCTCGTTTTCTTCATCGCCGCGAAGCTGATGTGGCAATGGTCGCCGGCGGAGTGGAGCACGCCCGGAGACAAGCTCGCGCTGGTGATGAAATGCGCCGGGTTCGCGATCCTTCCGGGCATCCTCGGCATTTGCATCGTGGCGGCGCAGCGCCTTAACCCCAATCTGATGGTGGGGCGGATGGCGAAGCCGAATTCCTCGCTCGATATCAATACGCGCTTCATCCTCAATACTTTCGAGCAATTCACCGGCTTTTTCATCGCCATCTCGCTGGTGGCCCTTTACTCCCCGCAGGCAGACGCGAAGGCGCTGCCCATCCTCACCGCGCTGTTCCTGATCGGCCGGCTCCTATTTTGGTACGGCTATCATAAGAACCCCTATTTGCGGGCTTTCGGCTTCGGCCTTACCTTCTATCCGTCGGTCGCGGTCTATATCTGGTACGTGTTTTTCATGCTGATCGGCCTCCGCATCCCGCTTTTCTAGCTCCGGCCTTTCCTCTGACGATGGGGCGGAACACCGCCCCGCCGCCTGCGTTTTTCGTGGCAGTGGAGGAATAAAAAGCCAAGGAGCCCTGAAATGTTGGACATGGTGCTGGGATTGGCCATCTTGGTCGGATCCAGCGCTCCGGCCGTCCCTGAAGCCGAGGCGAAAATCGCCTATGCCGCCGAGCAGCGCTGTCGCTGGCCAGACACCCCAAAACTCCAACCGGCAAACCGCATCACGAAGAGCGATATGCCGAGCCCCAATCCCGAGCGGAAGCAATATGTCAGCCGAGACCAGGCAGAGGCTGACAAAGCGCTGACCTGCAAGGTCTGAACGGCCTTTGGCCGGGGCGTGGCCCCAGAGCCAGCCGGCTAACGCTCCGCCGGACAGCGGATGATGACCCCCTCATAAGGTCGCAGCGAAACCTCTGAGCCGAGCGCCTCGCCGGCACGATCAAGCAGCGTTGAGAGGAGGAGGGTGCCGCGCATCGCCGGCACCGTTTGCGCGCGCGTCACTGAAATTGATCAGCATCAGCAGCCGTTCGTCCCCGTCTTCGCGAAAAAAACCGAACACGTTCCGGTCGCAGTGGAATTGCCGGTAGGAGCCGAGCGTCAAGGCACTGGATTCTCTCCGAAAGCGCAGCAGCTCTTTATAGAGAGCAAGCATCGACCCCGGCTCGGCTGCCATCCGGGCCACGTTTCGTGTGGGCCAGTCCTGGCTCAAGGGCAGCCAGGGCGAGGCGGTGCTGAATCCGGCATATGCTGAAGCATCCCACTGCATCGGCGTCCGCTCGGGGTCGCGGCCGATATTGATCCCCGGCTCGCGCAACGCCCAATTATCGGCCACCTGATCGGCTGGAATGGGCACATCCGGCATCCCAAGCTCGTCGGCATAATAAAGTGTCGGCGTCCCGCGTAGCGTCAGCAGGAGGAGCGCCGCGCCGCGCGCCCGCTCTTCGCCCACCCGCGTGGCGATGCGCGGATTGTCGTGATTGCCGAGCACCCAATTCGGCCAGCCGCCCCGGGGAAGCAACTCTTCATATTGCGCGACGAGGCCGGCGATCGCCTCGGCGGTCCATTGCGTGCGGATGAGCTGGAAGTTGAATGGCAGATGCGCGCCGGAAAGGTCGCGGCCGTAATAGGCCATGAGCCGTTCATAGGGCAGGTAGATCTCGCCGATCAGCACGCGTTCGGGAAAGGCGTCGAGCACGCTCCGCATTTCCCGGATGACGTCATGAATGTCGGGATGGTCGGCCGAATTGATGCGGAGTTGCTGCCGCTTCTGCGGCTGCTCGGGCGTATAGGCGGGATTGACGGGATCGTCGCGGAAGTCCGGATCCTTCATCAGGTGCCACAGGACGTCCACGCGAAAACCGTCAACGCCGAGGTGGAGCCAGAAGCGCATCGCCTCATACATCGCCTCGCGGACTTCCGGGTTGCGCCAATTGAGGTCAGGCTGCTCCTTGAGGAAGGCGTGGTAGTAATATTGCCCCGTCGCCTCGTCCCACTCCCAGGCATTGCCGCCGAAATTGCTGAGCCAATTATTCGGCACGCTTCCGTCGGGCTTCGCATCCCGCCAGATGTACCAATCCCGCTTCGGGTTATCCCGCGATGATCGGCTCTCAACGAACCAAGGGTGCTGATCGGAGGTATGGTTCGGCACGAAATCGAGGATGAGCTTCAGCCCTCGCGCATGCGCTTCTTCGATCAACGCTTCGAAGTCGGCCATCGTCCCGAAGACCGGGTCGACGCTGCAATAATCGGCGACGTCGTAGCCGCAATCCGCCATCGGCGATTTGTAGAAGGGGCTGATCCAGATCGCGTCGACGCCAAGCTCGGCGAGATAGTCCAGCCGGTCGCGAATGCCGTTAAGATCGCCGATGCCGTCGCCGTTAGAATCCTGAAAGGAGCGCGGATAGATCTGATAGATCACCCCAGTCTTCCACCATTCCGCCTCCGTCATACTTCGTTCCCTCGTTGTTCAGCCTGGATCGCGTGGGCGGTGACTAACGAGGGAGGGAGGCGGACTCAAGCCGCTCCGGAAGTGTTCAATTAAGAGGCGAGAGCCCTTTGCCGCAGCGCGGGAACCAAGACCAATCACCGTGCCTTAATTCGGTGTGAACCGTCTAACCGTCCCAGAGCATTCAGCAAAATCGGGATTGGGACGGCAATCCGAAGCGGCCGCCGCGCCGCCGAAGATTGCTTGCCCGGTGCAGTTGCCTATGGACAAGGACGGCTTCGCCAAGCTGGTCCGTTCCGCGGCCGATCTCGGTTTTTCGGCAATCTGCCTGCCCTCGATCCTCGCGCATCGGGACGGCGAGCCGCTTCTCGTCAAAAGCGCCGATGCGCTCCGTCCGGAATTGAGGGCGTTCGGCACCGTAGAGCGCGGCATCGCCGAGCTTTCGCTGCTTGCGCGGAAGGCTAAGCTTGATCTCTTGCTGGATGTGGTCTTGGACCGTGTCGCCGCCGACGGAGCGATTGCTAATTCGCTGCCGCATCTCTTCAAGCGATCGCCGCCATCCGCCGCCTTCGATCCCCGCAAAGCGATCCAACCTGGCGCGCTTTACTTCCGGTTCGATGAAGAGCGCCATCTGCAAGAGATCGTCGATTGGTGGATAGCGCGCCTGAAGAATTGGTCGCGCTCCGGCGCGAATGGCTTTCGCCTTCTCGGGCTTGAGACGATCCCGCCCGACGCCCTCGCCGCCATCGCGCGGGGTGTGCGGTCGCATTCCCCGGACGGCAAATTCTACGGTTGGACCCCCGGCGTGAGCTGGGAGCGTTTCGCGGGCCTTGAGCAAGCGCGGCTCGACGGCGTGTTTTCGTCCACGCCTTGGTGGGATGGGCGCGCGAGCTGGTTCGTCGAGGAGCATGAAGCGCTTCGCCAGATCGCTCCCGTGCTCGGCATCGGAGCAGCCCCGCCCGGCGAGGATGCGCATTACGGCAATGGCCGCGAGGATCGTGTTCTCGGCGCCAGAACGCTGCTCCACATCGCTGCGGTCACAGGGCAGGGGCTGTTGGTTGCACTCAGTGACGATGCGGATTTCGACGCCGATATCGCCGCGGCGAATGCTCTGACCGACCGGCTCGCCGCATGTTTGCGCGGCGAGGCGCGGGCGCTGACGACGCCGTCCTGCCGCGTCACCACGCTGTTGCTGGCGGACGCCCCTGATGTGCGCGAGGCCGGCGAGGCGCTGCTGCTCCTCCTGAACACTGACGGCAATTCATCCCGTCCCGTCCCCGTGACATTGGATCCGCTCGCTGCGGTGGCCGGCGCGGCTTTCGGCGAACCGCAGTCTTTGAGCGGGCCGGATGCGCTCTCAGACCTCGCGCCCGGCGAGGTGAGGCTGCTGCGCGTCACGCGTCTCGGCAACGTGTCGCGGGCGCGAAAGGACAGCCGCGCGCTGCAGGCGGCGGTGAAGGCGCCTCGCGTCGTCATCGAAGATCTGAGCCCCATCGTCGATGGCGGAAATTTCGCGGTGAAGCGCGTGATCGGGCAAAGGGTCGACGCCGAGGCGACGATCTATACCGACGGTCACGATCTTCTCGGCGCCGCGCTACTGTGGAAGGCGGTCGGCGACAGCGAGTGGCAGCCCGTGCCGGCGCGCCCTTTGGGCAACGACCGCTGGGCGGCGAGCTTCACGCCGAAACGTGTCGGCCGCCATGGCTTCACCTTCGAAGCCTGGCGCGACGATTTCGGAACGCTTTGCCGGCATATCGAGCTGAATGTCGGCGCTGGCGTCGAGGCGTCCGCCGATATCGAAGAAGCGAGGCGCCACCTCCGCGGGCTGCTGCCGCAAGCGTCGGCCTCCCACAAGGCCACGCTGCAGCATGCGCTCACCGCGCTTGACGAGCCGCATGCCGCCGTCGCGGCACTCAATGCCGATGAGACCCGCGACGCCGTCGCGGCAAGCGAAGAGCGCCCGTTCCTGGTTCAGCATCCACCCGTGCTTTTGGATGTCGAACGTCCGCAGGCCGAGTTCTCGTCTTGGTATGAACTGTTCCCGCGCTCGCAAAGCGGCAGCGCCGAGCGCCACGGCACCTTCGCCGATGTGATCGCGCGGCTGTCGGACATCCGCGCCATGGGCTTCGACGTTCTTTATTTCCCGCCCATCCATCCGATCGGCGTCAGCAACCGGAAAGGCCGCAACAATTCGCTCAAGGCCGCGCCCGGCGAGGCGGGAAGTCCTTACGCCATTGGCGGCCGCGAAGGCGGTCATGACGCAATCCATCCCGAGCTCGGCACGCTCGAGGATTTCAAGACGCTTGTCGCAGCCGCGAGGACGCATGGCCTCGAGATCGCCCTCGATTACGCCATCCAATGCTCGCCCGACCATCCTTGGCTCCGCGAGCACAAGGGCTGGTTCAACTGGCGGCCGGACGGCTCGATCCGCTACGCGGAAAACCCCCCGAAGAAATATGAGGACATCGTCAATGTCGATTTCTACGCGGAAGAATCGCTGCCGGATTTGTGGGTCGCGCTCCGCGATGTCGTCCTATTCTGGGTCGAGCAGGGCGTCCGTATCTTCCGCGTCGACAATCCGCACACGAAGCCGCTGCCCTTCTGGCAATGGATGATCGCCGATGTGCGGGGGCGCCATCCGGAGGTGATCTTCCTCTCCGAAGCCTTCACGCGGCCGGCAATGATGTATCGCCTCGCCAAGATCGGCTTCTCGCAATCCTACACTTATTTCATTTGGCGGAACTCCAAGCAGGAGCTGACCTCTTATCTGCAGGATCTGACGGGCACGGAGGTCCGCGAATTCTTCCGGCCCAACTTCTTCGTCAACACGCCCGACATCAATCCCTATTTCCTGCAAGGCTCCGGTCGGCCCGGCTTTCTCATCCGCGCGGCTCTAGCGGCGACGCTGTCGGGATCGTGGGGGGTCTATTCCGGCTTTGAGTTTTGCGAGGCGGCGCCGCTTCCCGGACGCGAGGAATATCTCGAACTCGGAGAAATACGAGTTGCGCCTGCGGCCGCCGCGCGCGCCCGGCGACATCGTCGATGAGATCGGCCGCCTCAATCGCCTGAGAAAAACCAACCCGGCGCTGCAAACGCATCTCGGCGTGAAATTCTACAACGCCTTCAACGATCAGGTGCTGGTCTATGGCAAGCGCGCTCCTGCCGGCGAGGACATGATCCTCATCGCCGTGAACCTCAATCCGCATCAAGTGCAGGAGGCGACGTTCGAAATTCCGCTCTGGGAGTGGGGCCTTCCGGATAATGGCTCCGTCGCCGTCGAGGATCTCTGGAGCGGCGGTAATTTCGTCTGGACCGGAAAATTGCAGAGTGTGCGCCTCGATCCGGCCACGCTGCCCTTTTCCATCTGGCGCATCGCGCCTTTCGGAAGGGGCGAGTGATGAACGCCCCTCTCATCCATGCGGTGCAGGAGACGAAAGCGGAGGATCCGCTTTGGTACAAGGACGCCATCATCTATCAACTGCACATCAAGTCCTATTTCGACTCCAACAATGACGGGGTCGGGGATTTTCCGGGGCTTCTCGCCAAGCTCGATTACATCGCCGATCTCGGCGTCAACACGGTCTGGCTGTTGCCCTTCTACCCGTCGCCGCGGCGGGACGACGGCTACGACATCGGGGAATATCGCGGTGTCCATCCGGAATATGGCTCGCTGCGCGACGTGAAGCGCTTCATCGCGGCGGCGCATGAGCGCGGCATCCGCGTCATCACCGAGCTCGTCATCAACCACACCTCGGACCAGCATCAATGGTTTCAGCGGGCGCGGCAGGCAAAGCCGGGATCGGCGGCACGCAATTTCTACGTCTGGTCCGACGATGACCGGAAATATGCGGGAACCCGCATCATCTTCTTGGATACGGAGCGTTCCAATTGGTCCTGGGATCCTGTCGCCAAGGCCTATTTCTGGCACCGCTTCTATTCCCATCAGCCCGACCTCAACTTCGACAACCCTGCCGTCTTGAAGGCGGTGACCGGCATCATGCGCTTTTGGCTGGAGATGGGCGTCGACGGCCTGAGGCTCGACGCCGTTCCCTACCTCGTCGAACGGGAAGGGACCAACAACGAGAATCTTCCCGAGACGCATGCGATCCTCCGAAAGATCCGTGCCGAGATCGACGGTGCGTTTCCGGGCCGCATGCTGCTCGCCGAGGCCAATCAATGGCCGGAGGATATCAAGGATTATTTCGGCAGCGGCGATGAATGCCACATGGCGTTCCATTTCCCGCTGATGCCGCGCATGTATATGGCGCTCGCGCGCGAGGACCGCTTTCCGGTCACCGACATCATGCGGCAGACGCCGGACATTCCGGAGAACTGCCAATGGGCCATTTTCTTGCGCAATCACGACGAGCTGACGCTCGAAATGGTGTCGGATTCGGAGCGCGACTATCTCTGGGATACTTACGCCGCCGACCGCCGCGCCCGCATCAATCTCGGCATTCGCCGACGCCTCGCGCCTCTGCTTGAGCGGGACCGCAGGCGGGTCGAGCTTCTCAATTGCCTGTTGCTGTCGATGCCCGGCGCGCCCGTCATCTATTACGGCGACGAGATCGGCATGGGCGACAACATCCATCTCGGCGACCGTGATGGCGTGCGCACGCCGATGCAATGGTCTCCGGACCGGAATGGCGGATTCTCTCGCGCCGATCCCGCGACGCTAGTGCTTCCGCCGATCATGGACCCGCTCTACGGCTATGAGACGGTGAATGTGGAATCGCAGCTGCGCGATCCGCATTCGCTGCTGCATTGGATGCGGCGCATGCTCGCCGTCCGCCGGCGGCATTCCGCTTTCGGCCGCGGCAGTTTGCGCTTCCTCTATCCGAAGAACCGCAAGATCCTCGCCTACTTACGCGAATATCAGGGCGAGACGATCCTCTGCGTCGCCAATGTCTCCGGCACGCCGCAGGCCGTCGAGCTCGATCTGTCGGAGCGGGCAGGTTGCGTTCCAGTGGAGCTGAGCGGCGGCTCGATGTTTCCGCCCATCGGGCAGCTGACCTATCTCCTCACCTTGCCGCCTTACGGCTTTTACTGGTTCCTGCTTACGGCGGAGAGCGGCGCGCCGTCCTGGCATACGCCGGCGCCGGAGCCGATGCCCGAATTCGTCACCATCGTGCTTCGCAACAATCTCGCCGAGGCAATCCCGACCATCGGCACGGATCTCGAGAAGGAAGCGCTGCCGACCTATCTCGCCAAGCGTCGCTGGTTCGCGGCGAAAGACCAGCGCATCGCCCGAGCGCGCTTGAAGGTGCTGGCGAGGCTTCCCCGCGCCGATCGGGAAATGCTGTTCTGCGAGGTCAGCGCCGATACGCAGGAGGGGGGTGCGGGGCGCTGGCTGCTTCCGCTCAGCATGGTTTGGGAGAACGAGCCGACCGGCGCGCTTCCGGCGCAGCTCGCCGTTGCACGCGTGCGAAGCAAATCGCGTGTGGGATTCCTCACCGACGCCTTCTCGCTTCCATCCTTCACGCATGCGCTGCTGCGCGGCATGGAGAGCGGTGAAACTGTCGAGACCGATACAGGCGTGGTTCAGTTCCGGGCGGAACCCGAAGCGATTGAGACGCTTCGCTCCGCGGCCGAGGAGGAGGTGGCTTGGCTCACCGCCGAGCAGTCGAATAGCTCGGTCATGCTCGGCGACGTCGCCGTGGTGAAACTCTTCCGCCGGATCGTGCCCGGTCAGAACCCTGAAGCGGAAATGACGCGCTTCTTGACGCGCGCCGGCTTTGCCAACGCTCCATTGCTGCTGGGCGAAGTCGAGTATGTCACCAAAGGTGGAGAGCGGTCGCTGCTCGCCGTCGCGCAAAGCTATGTCCGCAATCAGGGCGATGCATGGACGTGGATGCTGCACCGCTTTGCCCGCTCCGTCGAACGCCTCGCCACACAGCAGGAAAACGAGGAAGATCAGGCGGACGATGAGACCGACTACAATGCCGTCGCCGCTGCGATCGGCACGCGCCTCGGCGAGATGCATGCGATTCTCGCGCAAAGCTCAAATGATCAAGCCTTCGCCCCGAAGCGCGCCGGTGCCGCCGATATACGCGCCATTGGGCGCCGCGCCGAGCAGATGCTGAAACGCGCCTTCGACGCCATCGGCCGCCGCGAAAGCTGGGACGATGCGCAGACCGCGGCCGATGTGAAACTGCTCCTGTCGCGCCGCCGCGACGTAGTGGCGGTGCTTCGCTCCTTGGCGGAAGGGGCAAAGGACTCGCTTCTCTGCCGCATCCACGGCGATTTCCATCTCGGCCAGGTGCTCCTTTGCGGCACCGACGCTTACATCATCGATTTCGAAGGCGAGCCGGCCCGCACCCTCGATGAGCGCCGCGCCAAGCAAAGCCCATTGCGCGACGTCGCCGGCCTCTTGCGGTCTATCGACTATGTGGCGGCGGCGACCCTCGCCTCCGAGCACGTCGCCGCGGCGCCGGTCGCGGAGGAAAAGCGTAACGCCTTCATCACGCATCTTCGCGACGGGGCCTCAAGGTCGTTCCTGGATGCCTATGCCGAAGCAATTGCCGACCGGGTTGAACTCGATCCGAAGCTCCTGAGTTTGTTCCTGATCGAGAAGGCCGCTTACGAGGTGGGTTACGAGGCGGCGAACCGTCCGAGCTGGCTGCACATCCCGGTTCGCGGCCTTCTTTCCCTGCTGAGCGATCCCGAGAGCTTGAGGCTGAAAGCATGAGCAAAGCAAAGCGCCAGGTCGCGCAAGCAGAGCCCGAAGAGGGGAGGGGTCTGGAAGAGGCGCTGCATAGCGACCCGTTTCACGCGCTCGGGCCTCACGACACGCCGCAGGCGCGCGTGGTGCGCGCCTATCTGCCGGGCGCGCTCGGCGTCGAGGTGCTGCGCCGTAGCGATCGGCAATCCATCGGCCGCCTCTCCGCAGTGCAGCCGGAGGGTCTTTTCGAAGGCGTCGTCGCTGACCGTTCGCCCTATCTCTTTCGCATTGAATGGCCAGGCGGTACGCAAGAGACGGAAGACCCTTACTCCTTCAGCACGCTCCTCGGCGACATCGACATCTACCTCTTCAGCGAAGGGCGCCACTTCAAGCTTGCCGAGGCGCTCGGCGCCAATTGCATGCTCGCGGATGGCGTCCCCGGGGTGAGGTTTGCCGTTTGGGCGCCGAATGCGGCGCGCGTGGCCGTCGTCGGCGACTTCAACGCTTGGGACAGCCGCCGGCACGGCATGCGTCTTCGTCACGGGTCCGGGATTTGGGAGATCTTCATTCCGCGCGTCGAGCCGGGCGCCCGCTACAAATTCGCGATCGTCGGCGCATCGGGCTTGCGGCTGCCGCAAAAGGCCGATCCGGTCGCGAAGCAAAGCGAGCAGCCGCCGGCGACCGCTTCGGTCGTCGCCGCGCCGTCAGCGTTCGACTGGCAGGACCAGGACTGGATGGCGGAACGAGAAGCGCGCCAAGCCGCGGATGCGCCGATCTCGATCTACGAAGTCCATCTCGGCTCCTGGATGAACCTCATTCAACGACCCGAACGTCACCGGCTGGGACGCCGCCATCGACCGTCTCATCCCCTATCTCGTTGAGATGGGCTTCACGCATGTGGAGCTGCTGCCCGTCACCGAGCATCCCTTTGGCGGCTCTTGGGGCTATCAGCCGACCGGCCTCTTCTCGCCGACCGCCCGCTATGGCCCGCCGGAGGCCTTCGCGCGTTTCGTCGATGCGCTGCATCGCGCCGGCATCGGCATCCTCCTCGATTGGGTGCCGGCGCATTTCCCCACCGATCCGCACGGCCTCGCCCGCTTCGACGGCACCGCCCTCTACGAGCATCTCGATCCGCGCGAGGGATTTCACCAGGATTGGAGCACCTACATCTACAATTTCGGGCGTCGCGAGGTGCAGGGCTTCCTCATCGCCAGCGCGCTCTATTGGCTTGAGCATTTCCATGTCGATGGGTTGAGGGTCGATGCCGTCGCCTCGATGCTCTACCGCGATTACAGCCGCCCCGCCGGCGGCTGGGTCCCGAACGCCCATGGCGGGCGCGAAAATCTCGAAGCCGTGGATTTCTTGCGGCATCTCAACACCGTCGTGCATGAGCGCTGCCCCGGCGCAATCATGATCGCGGAAGAATCGACCGCTTGGCCCGGCGTTACGGCACCGGTGTCGGAGCATGGACTCGGCTTCAATTACAAATGGAACATGGGCTGGATGCACGACACGCTGCGCTATATCGGCCGCAATTCAGTTCACCGCTCTTACCATCACGACGACATCACCTTCGGCCTCCTTTACGCCTTCTCGGAAAAATTCATTCTGCCGATCTCGCATGACGAGGTAGTGCACGGAAAAGGTTCGCTGATCGGCAGAATGCCCGGCGATCGCTGGCAGAAATTCGCCAATCTCCGTGCCTATCTCGGCTTCATGTGGACGCATCCCGGCAAGAAGCTGCTCTTCATGGGCAGCGAGATCGGCCAATGGGGCGAGTGGAATCACGAAGCCGAGATCGATTGGCACCTCCTCAATGAGCGCGAGCATGTCGGGGTGCAGCGGCTGCTTCGCGATCTCAACCATGTCTATCGGGACGAGGCGGCGCTCTATCAAAAGGATGCCAGCCATGAAGGCTTTCGCTGGGTCATCGGCGATGATCGTGCAAATTCGGTGTTCGCCTATCTTCGCTTCGGGCGCGATGGCAGCGCCCCTGTCCTTGTCGTCTGCAACATGACGCCGGCGCCACGGCATGGCTATGCCGTCGGCGTTCCGCTACCGGGATCTTGGAGCGAAATTCTCAACACCGACTCTGAGTTTTACGGCGGCAGCAATCTCGGCAATCACGGCGCAGCGCAGACCGGCGAAAGAGCGGCGCACGGCTTTGCCCAATCGCTCGAGCTGACGCTGCCGCCGCTCGCCACCATCGCCATGAGGCTGAACGCCTGACATGGCGAATTTTCCGGACAAGCTGACGGCCGGCAGGCCGCTCCCGCTCGGCGCCACCTGGGATGGGCTCGGGACGAATTTTGCGGTGTTCTCCGCCAATGCCGAGCGCATCGATCTATGCCTGTTCGATCCCGGCGGCAGGCGGGAGGTGAAGCGCTACGTCCTGCCGGAGCAGACGGATGAAGTGTGGCACGGGTATCTGCCGCATGCCGGGCCCGGCACCGTCTACGGATATCGCGCCTACGGTCCCTACGAGCCACAACAGGGTCATCGCTTCAATCCGAATAAGCTCCTGCTCGATCCTTACGCCCGGCGCGTCACCGGCAGCTTCAAATGGAGCGATGCGCTGTTCGGGTACCGCGTGAATTCCCCGCGCGCCGATCTTTCCTTCGACCGCCGCGACAGCGCGCCCGGCATGTGGAAGGGGGTGGTCGCCCACGATTCTTTCAGCTGGGGCGACGACAAGCCGCCGAATATTCCCTGGTCGGAGACAGTGATCTACGAGGCGCATCTGCGCGGCCTCACCATGCTGCGCGAGGATCTGCGCCCGCATGAGCGCGGCACCTTCGCCGCTCTCGCCGATCCGGCAATGGTGGACCATCTGAAGCGGCTCGGGATCACCGCCGTCGAGCTCTTGCCGATCCATGCCTTCGTGCAGGACCGGCATCTCCTCGCCAAGGGACTTCGCAATTATTGGGGCTACAACACGCTCTGCTTTTTCGCGATCGAGCCGCGCTACCTGTCCGAAGGCGCTGCCGACGAGATGCGGATCGCCGTCCGGCAGCTGCATGCGGCCGGCATCGAGGTCATACTCGATGTCGTCTACAACCATACCGCCGAAGGCAACGAGAACGGCCCGACGCTTTCCTTCCGCGGCCTAGACAATGCGAACTATTATCGCCTCTTGCCTGACAATCCGCGTCACTGCATCAACGACACCGGCACCGGCAACACGGTGAACACCTCGCATCCGCGCGTTTTGCAGCTGGTCATGGATTCCCTCCGCTATTGGGTGACGGAGTTCCACGTTGACGGCTTCCGTTTCGACCTCGGCACGACGCTTGGACGCGAGCCGCATGGCTTCGATCCCGGCTCCGGCTTTTTCGACGCGCTTCGCCAGGATCCGACGCTCTCCCGCGTCAAACTGATTTCCGAGCCATGGGATATCGGACCGGGCGGCTATCAGCTCGGCAACCATCCGCCCGGTTTTGCGGAATGGAACGACCGCTTTCGCGACACCGTCCGCAAATATTGGCGGGGCGATGCAGGCCAGCGCCCGGATCTTGCCGCGCGCCTCAGCGGCTCGGGCGATGTGTTCGACCATCGCTCCCGGCGCCCCTGGGCGTCGATCAATTTTCTGGCAGCGCATGACGGCTTCACGCTTGCGGACCTCACCGCCTACGCGAAGAAGCACAATGAGGCGAATGGCGAGAACAACCAGGACGGCCATTCTGAGAATCATTCGGCGAATTGGGGCGCGAAAGGCGCGACCGACAATTCCGCGATCAACGACAAGCGCCGCCGGGTGCAGCGCGCGATGCTGACCACCATCCTCTCATCGCTCGGCACGCCGATGCTGCTCGCCGGCGACGAGTTCGGCCGCACGCAGCAGGGCAACAACAACGCCTATTGCCAGGACAACGAGATCTCCTGGGTGGATTGGAGCCTCGCCGAATCGCCGGAAGGAAAATCGCTCATCGCGTTCATCGCGCGTTTGACGGAACTGCGCCGTCGTTACCCGATCCTCCGCTCGCCGCATTTCCTGCATGGAAAGCAGGAACTCGCTCCCGGCGTTCTCGACATTCAATGGTTCGATTCCAAGGGCAAGAGCTTCAGTGCCGGCGCCTGGAACGATCCCGAGAAACGCCTGCTCGCGCTGCGGCGCGCCGCAACCGATGCGAACGGCGCCATTCAATTGTTCACCCTCTATTTCAATCCGACCAATCAGGAACGCCCCTTCCGCATCGCCGAGTCCCGCGTGCCTGCGGTTGTGCTCGTGGATAGCGCCGCGCCAGAAGATCACGGCCGCAGCATCGAGGGCGACACGCTTCAAGTCGCCGCGCATAGCGCGATCCTAACGCTCGCCTCGACGAGCCCCGGGGAGCAATGAGCGAATTTGCCCGCGCATTGCCGTTCGGCGCGACAATTCTCGCCGATGGTCGCGTCCGCTTCAGGCTATGGGCGCCGTCGCAAGAAGAAGTGTCGCTGCAGATAGAAGGCGGCGAGACCTGGCCGATGCGGCGGGAGGAGGGCGGCTGGTTCGCGGCCGAAATCTCATGCCCCGCCGGGACTGCCTATCGTTATCGTCTCGGCAGTGGCGAGCTCGTCCCCGACCCCGCCTCGCGCCTTCAGGCCGAGCGATGTGCATGGGCCGAGCGTTGTCGTCGACCCGCATGCCTATCGTTGGCGGCATCCCGAGTGGCAGGGGCGGCCCTGGGAGGAGACGGTCCTCTATGAGCTGCATCCCGGCCTGCTCGGCGGCTTCAACGGCATCGAAGCGAAGCTGCCGGAGCTGAAATCGCTCGACATCACCGCCATCGAGCTGATGCCGATCGCCGAATTTCCGGGCGCGCGGAACTGGGGCTATGACGGCGTCCTGCCTTTCGCGCCGGAGCGCGGCTACGGCACGCCGGATGAATTGAAGCATCTGATCGATGCGGCGCACGCCGAAGGGATGATGGTGTTCCTCGACGTCGTCTACAATCATTTCGGGCCGGACGGGAATTATCTCGGCCTCTACGCCCCGCAATTCTTCCGCGACGATATCCCCACGCCTTGGGGGCCGAGCATCGATTTTCGCCGCCCGGAAGTACGGCGCTTCTTCACCGAGAACGCCCTCTATTGGCTCATGGAGTACCGCTTCGACGGGCTTCGCTTCGATGCCGTGCACGCCATCCCCGACGCCGGCTGGCTCGATGAAATGGCCGCCGAGATCCGCGCCACCGTGGAGCCCGGCCGGCACGTGCATCTCGTTCTCGAACATGACGGCAATGTCGCGGAGCATTTGCGCCGCGATTTCGACGCGCAATGGAACGACGACATCCACCATGTGCTGCATCATCTGCTGACCGGCGAGGCGTCCGGCTATTATGAGGATTACGCGACGGACCCGGCCGAGAAGCTGGCGCGGGCTCTGTCGCAAGGCTTCATCTATCAAGGTGAGCCGTCGCCCTATCGGGACGGCGAAAGAAGAGGCACGCCGAGCGGCGACCTGCCGCCGTCGGCCTTCGTCTCCTTCCTGCAGAATCACGATCAAATCGGCAACCGCCCCTTCGGCGAGCGGCTCACCGCGCTCGCCGATCCGGAGGCGCTCGAGGCTGCCATCGCCCTCCAGCTTCTCTCTCCGCATATCCCGCTCATCTTCATGGGGGAGGAAGATGCGTCGGACGCTCCCTTCTTCTATTTCACGGATCACCATGGCGAGCTCGCCGAGACTGTCCGCGAGGGGAGGCGGCGCGAATTTGCCAAGTTCCCTGGCTTTTCCGATCCGGCGCGCCGGGAGGAGATTCCCGACCCGAATGCGCCCGAGACCTTCGCCCGGTCCTTGCCGGAGCCTGATGCGCGGCACGGCCAGTCGCGGCGGGCGCTTTACCGCCGTCTCCTCGACATTCGGAGGCGCGAGATCGTCCCAAGGCTGTCGACCGCGCAGAAGCGTCGGCGCGAAGGCGGTCGGACCGTTTGCCGTGCGCGCCGAATGGCGCTTCGGCGACGGAGCCTTGCTCACCATCGCAACCAATTTCGATCGAGACGCCGTGCCGGTCGAGGGCCTCCGCGGCGATCTTTTGTTCGAGAGCCGAAAAGGCGCGGCAGAGAAGGCAAGTGCCGGAGAGCTTCCAGGACGAACGACGCTAGTCTTTATGGAGCGATCTTCGTGAGCGAGCGCGACCTGCGCGAGCTCGCGAAGCGCGCCGGTCTCCTCAGCGACTGGATCGACGCCGACGGTGGGCAGCAGCGGGTCTCCAACGGCTCGTTGGAGGCCGTCCTCGAAGCGCTTGGCTTTCCTTGCGGGACGGAAGCCGAGCTCGCCGAAAGCAAGGCGCGCCTCGACGAGGAAACAAGCGAAACGCTTCCGCCGCTCATCACCGCCATTGCCGGCGCTCCCATAAGTCTCAGCCTGAAGCCGAAGGCGGCGAAGGCCGAGATCCGTTTTGAGTCAGGCCCTGAGGAAACACGTGCCTTGCATCCTGCCGGGGAGGGGAGGGTCACGCTCGGCCCGGTCGATGAGCCAGGCTACCACCGGCTCATAATCGACGGGCGCGAGACGACGATCGCGGTGGCGCCGCCGCGCTGCGTCACCTTCGGCGATATCGCGCCGGGCGAGAAGATGTGGGGCCTCTCGGTGCAGCTTTATGGGCTGCGCCGGGAGGGAGATTTCGGCATCGGCGATGCCGGGGCGCTGGCGGAGTTCGCTGCCGCGGCGGCGCGCGAAGGTGCGGACGCGGTCGCCATCAGTCCGGCGCATAGTCTCTTCCCGGCCGACCCCGCGCGCTTTGCGCCTTACTCTCCGTCAAGCCGCCTCTTCCTCAATCCCTTGCACGCAGATCCCGCGACGGCTTTCCCAGCGGATCGGATGGCCGCCGCGCAACAGTCCGCGCCGCCGGCGAAGGACGCCACGCTGATCGATTGGGATGCGGCGGGACGGAAAAAATATGCGGCGCTTCATTCCCTCTACGAGGAATTCGCGCGAGACGAGTTGAGCGGAGATGCCGACAACGCGCTCGCCCGCGACTTCCATGTCTTTATCCGCGACGGCGGCGACTATCTGTTTCAGCACGCAATCTTCGAGGCGGCGCAAAAGAAATGGCTCGCAGACGATCCGCCGCGCTGGAGCTGGAGCGATTGGCCAGCGGAGTGGCGCGACCCCAACTCCGAAACACTCAAACGCTTCGCCGCGGAGCATGTCGCACGACATTCAATTTTCTCTCTTCCTGCAATGGATCGCCGATCGCTCTTTCTCGGCGGCGCAAGCCTGCGCGCGCAACGCCGGCATGCGCATCGGCATCATCACCGATCTGGCGGTCGGCATGGACCGCGGCGGAAGTCACGCCTGGTCGCGCCAAGACGATGTGCTGTTAAATCTCAGCATCGGCGCGCCGCCGGACAAGATCAACGGCCAGGGCCAGAATTGGGGCCTGACGGCCTTTTCCCCGCAGGCGCTTGCCCGCACCGGCTATGAGCCCTTCATCGCCACGCTGAAGGCGGCGCTCCGCCACGCGGGCGGCGTCCGCATCGATCACGTCATGAGCCTGATGCGGCTCTGGGTCATCCCTGAAGGCGCGAACTCGCTGGAGGGCGCCTATCTTCGCTATCCTCTCGACGACCTTCTCAATCTCGTCGCGCTCGAATCCCATCGCCATCGCGCAGTGGTGATCGGCGAGGATCTTGGAACCGTGCCGCCGGAGTTTCGCGTTCGTCTGGCCGAGCGCGGCATGGCGGGAATGGACGTACTCTGGTTCGAGCGGGATCAGCATGGCGCTTTCCGCTCGCCGCGAGACTGGCGCTCGCACGCGGTCGGCATGACGACGACGCACGATCTGCCGACGGTCGCCGGCTGGTGGTCGGGTGCGGAGATCGACGCCCGCGCCGCCTGCGGCTTCGTTGCGGACGTACCAGCCGAACGCGAAGCGCGGGAGCAAGATCGCGCGAGGCTCTGGGACGCTTTCGAAGATGCGACCGTCACCGATAAGACGGCGCCCCCTGCCGACCAGCCGCAAGAGGCCGTCGACGCGGCAATCGCCTTCGTCGCCGGTGCGGCCTCGCCCCTTTCGCTCATTCCCGTCGAGGACATTCTCGGTTTTGTAGAGCAGCCGAACCTGCCCGGAACCGTCGACGAGCACCCGAATTGGCGCCGGCGCTTCGAGAAGTCGGCAGCGGAAATGCTGCAAGCGCCTGATGCGCAGCGTCGCCTCGCCATCCTCCGCGAGCGCCGTAAATGAGTCCGCGCGCCACCATGCGCCTGCAAATGCATGCGGGCTTCACCTTCGCCGATGCCGAGCGGATCGCTCCCTATTGCGCCGCCCTCGGCGTCAGTCACCTTTATCTCTCGCCCATCGCCATGGCGCGGAGCCGGCTCCCTGCACGGCTATGACGTGACCGATCCGACCTGCATTAATCCGGAACTCGGCGGCGAGGAGGGCTTCCGCCGGCTGGCCGCCACGCTGCGGTCCCTCAATCTCGGCATCCTTCTCGACATCGTGCCGAACCACATGGCGGCATGCGCGGATAATGCATGGTGGTGGGACGTGCAGAAGAATGGCCGTGAAAGCCGCTTCGCCAAATTCTTCGACATCGACTGGGAGAGGGACAACCCCGAACTGCGCGGCAAGCTTCTGCTGCCCGTGCTCGGCGCGTCCTTCGACGAGGTGCTCGCCCGCGGCGAGCTTCAGCTCGATGAGCACGAAGGCGAATATGTTCTCCGCTATTTCGATCGGCGCTTTCCGATCTCTCCGCGCGATCGAGCCGAGATCGAGGGCGCTTCTCTCGGCGCCTATGACTGCGCCACGGAAAGCGGCAGGCAGAAGCTTGGCGTTCTCCTCTCGCGCCAGCATTATCGCCTCGCTTGGTGGCGGCTTGCAGCCGACGAGATCAATTGGCGCCGCTTCTTCGACGTGAACGACCTCGTCGCCCTCGACATGCGGGAGGACGAGGCCTTCGAGAAGGTGCACGAACTGCCCTTCCGCCTTTACGAGGAGGGGCTGATCGACGGCGTCAGGGTCGATCATGTCGACGGGCTCGCCGATCCAGGCGGCTATTGCCGCGCGCTCCGCGTCCGGCTGCGAGCGCTGCAGGATCGGCGCCCACCCGCCGCACCCGCAGGACCCCCTTACATTCTCGTCGAGAAGATCCTGCTCTCCGGCGAGACGCTGCCGCCATCCTGGGAGACTGACGGAACCTCAGGCTACGATTTCATGGACGAGGTCAGCCTTTTGCAGCATGACGAGGCTGCGGAGACGCAACTGTCAGAAGCCTGGGCCGAGATCAGCGGCCGTTCGCCTGATTTTGCCGAAGAGGAGGAGCGCGCCCGCCGGCAAATCCTCGCCCTCAGTTTTTCCGGTCATCTCGAAGCTTGCGCCGCATGCTTTCATCGTCTGGCGCGGGCGCAATCCCCCCGACCGGATGTCAGCCTCGCCGCCCTTCGCCGCGTGCTGACCGAACTCCTCGCGCATTTTCCCATCTATCGCCTCTACGGGCCGAGCGAAGAGGCGCGGGAGCACGACCGGCCTTTCCTCGAAGCGGCCTTCGCCAAAGCCCGCGCGAGCGTGCTGCCGCCGGACCGGTTTGCGCTCGACCTGCTTCAGGCCTGGCTGTCGGAGCCGCTGCAAGACGAGGCCGGGCATCTGCAAAAGGAGGCCGTCACTCGGTTCCAGCAGCTGAGCGCCCCGGTGGCGGCGAAGGCGGTCGAGGACACCGCCGGCTATCGCTATGGCCGTCTTATCTCGCGCAACGATGTCGGCTTCGACATGGCGCGCCTCGGCGCTGGCGCCGATGAGTTCCATAAAAAAATGGTCACGCGGTTGCAGGACTATCCGAACGCGCTCCTCGCCACGGCGACGCACGACCATAAGCGCGGCGAGGATGTGCGCGCCCGCCTTGCCGTCCTCAGCGAATGTCCCGACGACTGGACGCTGCGTCTGCGTCGCTGGATCGCGCGCAGCCGCTCCCTTCGCAATTCCGTCGCGGGATCGTTGGCGCCGATCGACGGCGATCTCGCCATCCTCTTCCAGACGCTGGTCGGCTCCTGGCCGCTCGACCTCCTCGCCGATGGCCATCTGCGACCCTATGCCGAGCGCATCGCGGCCTGGCTTGAGAAGGCCTCACGCGAAGCAAAGCTCAACACCGATTGGATCGTGCCGAACGAGGCTTACGAGCAGGCGGCGCGCGCTTTCGTGATGCGGCTGCTGGTCGAGCGTGCCGATCCCGATCTCCTCGCCGAGATCGCCGCTTTCGCGCGCCGCATCGCCCCGGCGGGCGCGGTCAACGGTCTGGCGCAGACCGTTCTGAAGCTCACCGTTCCCGGCGTTCCGGACCTCTATCAGGGGACCGATTATTGGGATTTCAGCCTTGTCGATCCCGACAACCGCCGGCCCGTCGATTTTGCCGCGCGGATCGCGAGCCTGGAGCGCACGCCGCTGGAGAACTCAGCGGAGAACTGGCGCTCGGGCGCGATCAAGCAGCACATCATCGCCCATATCCTCGCCTTGCGGAAGCAGGCACCGGATCTGTTCGCCAAGGGTGATTATCGGCCTCTCGAAATCGGCGGACGGCACGCAGAGAATCTCGTCGCCTTCACGCGCACGCTCGGCGAGGCACGTCTCTTCGTCATTGTCCCCCAACTCACATTTTCCCTGCTCGGCGAGAGCGGTGGGATCGGCTTTGAGCCGGCAGCCTGGGAAGACAGTTGGATCGGCCTGGACGCCCCGCCGGACGGCGATCTCTTGGAGATCCTCACGCGCCGCCGCATCGCGCCGGCTCATCGGCTGCCAGTGGCGAAGCTGCTGCAAGAGTTGCCGGTCGCTGTCCTGTCAAACGTCTCGCACGATCTTCACTGATCTCGCTGCGCCGCAAAATGACAGCGGGGAAAAAGCGCTGCATGTTTCGGCGTCGAATCTGTTAGTCTGCGTAAGTGATAATAAGCTCGCGGCGGCGTGGATGCAGACACGCAGCTAAACGCACGGGAGCCGGGGGAGGGACCCATAGCGGCAATCCGGAAACAGCGGCCATTACCTCACGGTGCGTAGGTAGCAACATGGCCAGCCGGCGTAGCGACCGGCCCGCGAGCAACAATCTTTTCCTGACTTCACTTCCGCTCTCCCCTTGCGGGAGAGCACGCGAGGGCGAACACACTTCGTGTGGAAGCCCGAGCGGTGAGGGGTTAGCCGCGAGGCGGCGTCTCCGGCCACGGCCATTCACCCCTCACCCTTCCCGCCATGCTCGCGCTTGCTTTTCGGCGCTCTACCGCTTCGCTGCTTGAGGCAAGCGCTCGCGACGGGAAGCCCTCTCCCACAAGGGGAGAGGGGAATGCGGCCTCCCAATTCATCTTAACCGAGGGCGGTTTCGAGCCGCTTCCACGCCGCTTCGTCGCCGGGAAATCCGAAGCGCAGCCAGCGCGGATTATGGGTGAAGCGGCGCACGAGAATCCCCGCTTCGCCGAGCCTCTGATACATCGCCTGTGCTTCAGGGCTTTCCGCGAGCCGGAAAAGCAGGGTGCCACCCACTTTCCGTAATCCCGCTTGCGCGAGTAGAGCGTCGAGCCGCGCTCCATCGCCCGCCAGCTGTTCCTTGGTCTCGGCAAGCCATCGCGTGTCGCCAAGGGCGCGCCTGCCGATGGCGATGGCAGGCCCGGAAACCGGCCAGGGCCCGAGCGCCTCCCTGATCATCGCGGCGAGCTCCGCATTCGCCAAGGCAAAGCCGAGCCGCAATCCACCGAGCCCGTAGCACTTTGATAGCGACCGCAAAATCAAAAGGCCTGGATACGGCAAATGCGGAATCAGGCTGAAATCCGGATCTTCCAAATCGGCGAAGGATTCGTCGACCACGAGCAGGCCGCCGTCGCGCGCCTCAAGCAGGGCCAGCAGTTCCGACGCTGGGAAGCGGCGCCCATCCGGATTGTTCGGGTTGCAGAGAATGGCGCATGGCGCCGCTTGCAGGCCCTCCAGGTCCCTCGCTTCCAGCACGTCTCCGCCATGGGCCGCGAAGCTTCGCGCATATTCGCCATAGGTCGGAGAGAGGATTGCCGCCTGCCGATCGCCGAAGAGCCTCGGCAGCAAGGAGATCAAAATTTGCGTACCAGGCACCGGCACAACCAATCCGGGTCCTGCGGCGCGATATGCTCTTGCGGATTCCTGTTGCAGTGCGGCAATCTCTTCCGGCTGAGGGAGACGCGTCCACGCGGCGGCGTCGAAACGGGGAATCGGATAGGAGCGGGGATTGATGCCGGTCGAGAGATCGATAAACGGCTCCGGCGCTTGCGCGAAGACGCGCCGCGCCTCCAGCAATCGCCCGCCATGCAGCGTGTCCTCCGACGTCCTTCGCGAGACGCCGGCGGCCTGATCGATGAATGTTTCCTTCAATCTTCTAACCATGCTCTGCGCTGCCTTGTTCGAGGCAGGCTTCGGCTATCCGGCTTTCTTGTTCAAGCGCATCGGACATCCCGTGACCTGGATGGGCGCGCTGATCAAGCGCCTGGAAGCGCATCTCAACCGGCTGAGCTTTTCGGAAGGCCGCCGGCGGATCAATGGCGCGCTCGCCATGCTGCTGTTGCTCGCGGCGGTCATCTTCGCTGCCGCGGCGCTGCAATACGGGCTCACTCAGATTCTGCCTCCCATGATCGCGCTCGCCGTCCTTGCCGTGCTGGCGAGCACGCTCATTGCGCAAGGGAGCCTTTATCAGCATGTCAGTGCCGTCGCCGAGGCGCTCGACAGCTGGGGCCTCGACGCCGCCCGGAAGAGTGTCGCGAAAATCGTCGGGCGCGATATTAGCGAGCTCGACCAGGCCGGCGTTTCGCGCGCGGCCATTGAGAGTCTCGCCGAGAATTTTTCCGACGGAGTCGTGGCGCCCATCCTCTATGGCGGGATCTTCGGCCTGCCCGGCATCGCGGCTTACAAGGCGGTCAACACCGCCGATTCCATGATCGGCCATCAGACCCCGCGCTTTGCCGCCTTCGGCTTCGCCGCGGCGAAGCTCGACGATTTGCTCAACCTGCCCGCTTCGCGTCTCGCCGCTCTCTTTATCGCGCTTGCCGCCGCCTTCCATCGCGGCGCCAGCGTGGCCGGCGCTTTCGCCGTGGTTGGCCGCGATGCACGCCGGCACCGGTCGCCGAACGCCGGCTGGCCGGAAGCGGCGATGGCCGGCGCCCTCGGCATTCAGGTGTCGGGTCCGCGCGTCTATGCCGGCGCATCGAGCGACGATGCCTGGATCGGCGACGGTACCTCCGATGCCACCGCCTCCCACATCCGCCGCGCGCTCGGTATTTACCGCACCGCCTGCATCCTGCAGGTCTTGGCGCTCGGAGCGTTGGCGATCCTCATCGCGCAATTTTGAGCAGACGCTCGACATCGACATGCGCTTCGAGATGCGCGGCAAGCGCGTCTAACGTCTCCTCCAGCCGCTCTTCGTGACGTTGCGGCGCGGCTGCGCCACCAAGCCGCCCGATAAAAGCGCGCCGCTGCCGGTCGTCGTTGAAGTAGCCGTGCACATAGGTTCCGGCAACGCGTCCATCGGCTGACACCGCTCCATCCTGCCTGCCGTCGGCGAATTGGATGAAGGGTTCCGCGCCGACCCCGCGTGGTCACGCCCATATGCATCTCGTAGCCGGAGACCGGAACGCCATCGGCAAGGGTCTTCCCTGAAATCTCGGCAAGCCTTTTCTCCCCCTGTATCACTGTCTCAATGTCGAGGAGGCCAAGGCCGGGGACCGCCGCCGCAGGCCCTTCGATCCCATCCGGGTCGGCGATGGTCTTACCGAGCATCTGATAGCCGCCGCAAAGTCCGAGCACGGCGCCGCCGCGGCGAAGATGCGCGGCGATGTCGATCTCCCAGCCTTGCGCCCGGAGCGCGGCGAGATCGGCGATGGTCGCCTTCGATCCGGGAAGCAAAATCAGGTCGCATTCAGGAATAGGCGTCCCGCGTTCGACGAGGATGAGATCGATCTCAGGCTCGGCGACGAGCGGATCGAGATCGTCGAAATTGGCGATGCGCGGAAAGAGGGGAACGGCGATGCGGATTTTCCCGTCCGGCCGGCGCGACTTTCTCTCGGCAAGATCGTAAGCGTCCTCTGCTGGCAACGCATTGGCACCCTCGAAGAACGGCACAAGGCCAAGCGCGCTCCACCCCGTCAGTCTCGCGATCATGTCCATCCCCTCGGCAAAAAGGGAATGGTCGCCGCGCATGCGGTTGACGATAAAGCCGGCGACGAGCTTCTCGTCTTCTGGGTCGAGAACCGCTTTTGTGCCGACGATGCTGGCGATCACCCCACCGCGGTCGATATCGCCGATCACCACCACCGGGACATTGGCGGCGCGGGCAAAGCCCATATTGGCGATGTCGTTGGCGCGAAGGTTGATCTCCGAAGCGCTCCCGGCCCCCTCGATCAATAGGATATCCGCTTCCTCTTTGAGCCTCGCAAAGCTCTCCAGCACGGCCGGCAGCAGGGACGCTTTGAGTCCCTGAAAGGCGCGCGCATTCGCCTGGCCGTGCACCTTTCCCTGCACCACGATCTGCGCGCCGATCTCGCTTTGCGGCTTCAAAAGCACCGGGTTCATATGCACGGAAGGCTCGACCCGGGCGGCGCGTGCCTGCAACCATTGCGCCCGGCCGATCTCGCCGCCTTCCTTGGTCACCGCCGCGTTATTCGACATGTTCTGCGGCTTGAAGGGGCGCACGCGCATGCCGCGCGAGGTCAGCGCCCGCGCCAGCCCAGCGACGAGCAGCGACTTCCCGACATTCGAAGCGGTGCCCTGAAACATGATGGCGCGGGCGGCCATCTAGAATTCGATGCCGCCTTGCGCCTTCACGCCGGCGGCGAAATGGTGCTTCACGGCGTTCATCTCGGTGACGAGGTCCGCCGCCTCGATCAGCTCTTTCTTGGCGTTGCGTCCCGTCACCACGACATGCAGATCCGGCCGGCGGGCTTT
This sequence comes from uncultured Alphaproteobacteria bacterium, assembly GCA_963786425.1. GTDB lineage: Bacteria > Pseudomonadota > Alphaproteobacteria > Rhizobiales > Methyloligellaceae > Methyloceanibacter. The sequence continues at coordinate 690,771 of CAWAZB010000005.1, forward strand.
CAGCGTGTCGATCACTTCCGTGAGCGGGAGATAATCGTAGCGGAGGGCGATGTTCAGCTCATCGAGCACGATCAGGGCGATCTCGGGTCCGCCAGCAGCTCTTTCGCCGTTTCCCAGGCGCGCAGCGTCGCGGCGATGTCGCGCTCCTTGTCCTGCGTCTCCCAGGTGAAGCCCTCGCCGAGCGTGTGCCAGCGCACTTTGTCGCCGAAGCTTTCGAGAACGCCGCGCTCGCCCGTATTCCAGGCGCCTTTGATGAACTGCACCACACCGCATTTCTTGCCATTGCCGAGCATGCGCAAGACAAGGCCGAAGGCGGCGGTGGATTTTCCCTTTCCGGGACCGGTGTGGACGATGAGCAGTCCCTTCTCGATCGTCTTCGCGGCCACCTCGGCGTCTTGCGCCGCTTTCCGGTTAGCCATCTTGTCGCGATAGCGCTGCTGCTCGTCTCTATTGGCATCGGACATTATTGTTGGCCTTTCAGGATCATGGGGAGGCCCGCCACCATAAAAATGACTTTGGATGCGCGCATGGCGAGGCGTTGATTGAGGGTGCCGGCCTCGTCGCGGAAGGCGCGGCCGAGCGGCGTTTCGGGGACGATGCCGAGACCCACCTCATTGGAGACAAGGACGACGGGCGCGCGCCTTTGCATCAGGGCCTCTTCGAGCGCACCCGTCGCGGCTGCAGCATCGTGACCGCCCAGCATCAGATTGGTAAGCCACAAAGTGAGGCAATCGATCAGCACCGGCGTTCTCCGCCGAGGCGTGGAGCGCGCCGGCGAGATCGAGCGGCGTCTCAATCGTCGACCAGCCTTCGCCGCGCATGCGCCGATGCTCGGCGACACGCGCTCGCATTTCGTCATCACGCGCCTCCGCCGTGGCGATGTAGGTCCAGGGCGGAGGCGACGTCATGACAAGCTCTTGCGCGTGCCGGCTCTTGCCGGAGCGGGCGCCGCCAAGCACGAGCGTCACATGCGCGTAGGCGGCACTCTCGGCGGCGGACAATGCCTAGCCCGGCAGAACCTGACCGGCGAGCGCGGTGATGCCGACGCCGAGAACCACGGCGCCAACAAGGCGTGGGGCAAGCTCGCTCGACTTCCATGCCTGGTTCGAGGCAAGCAGCGCGAAGCCGACGCCGATGGCCGATTGGATGCCGGCAAGGCCGATGAGATACGCAAAGAGCGGCGTCTGCTCGGCGCCGACGATGGATTCGCCGAAGGCATAACCGTGAAACACGCCGGCGACGGCAAAGATCGCCGCCCAGGCGCCCTTGCCGAGCTTGCTCCAATCGGCGGCAAGCAGCACGCCGAGCGCGACGACGCTCAAGGCGATCAGCATCTCGACGGCGGGAAGGTTGAATTCCTGCACATGGATAAAGACGCCGACGATCGAGGCCACGACGAACACCACCGGCATCCACAATCCGAGCCCAGCGACGCCGGCGATCACGCCCGCGGCGATCAGAAAGGCGAGATGGTCGAGCCCGATGACGGGATGCCCCAAGCCAGAGAGAAGACCTTGCGAGAAGGTCGAGGGCAGTTCGCCGCCCATGGCATGATGGGCAAAGGCCGGCCCGGCGCCGGCGATGGTCGCGACAAGTCCAAATCCGAAAAGGCGGCCTATTGAGTGTTTCATAGTCATCAGATCCCCCTGTCCTCCACCCGAGGACGGTTAAGGTTGCTCGTCGCCGGCCGGTCTACTGGCTTGCGGGTCGAAGCCTGCCTTTCCGCCTTCCCAGAGGAACATCTCCAGTGGCATCGCTGAAAAGCGGCTCTCCGCCTACAGTTGCGGGGGCAGCCGCGGCATCGGGGCCTTTCGGACCCTGACCGCGTTCCCGTCTTGCGTCCCGCCACAATGGGGGAACCGGCGAACGAGGCGACTATAAGCGCCGCTGGCGGCGCGGCAAGTGGGTTGGTGCCGCGTTGACAAGCCTTTGCATGCGGCCTTTTAGTGGGGTTGCGAAGGACGGTCTCCTCCAAGGATGAGGAGCCAAAAGGGAATGCGGTGACGGGCGGGGCCCGAAAGCCGCAGCTGCCCCCGCAACTGTAAGCGGAGATGCTTGCCGTCGTTGACCACTGGGCGACACCCGGGAAGGTGACGGCAAGCGAAGGATCCGCGAGCCAGGAGACCTGCCGTCCAAATGCGCGATCCGCTACGTCGGGCGGGGTGCCCTGACGCCGCGGCGGCCGCTCCCCGGCCAAGCGCGACGGCGCATGCCGTTGCTGCTGATGTCACCGCGCCCCAAAAGGGAAGCGTTCGCGTGGCCGACAGGGAAGACTTGGCGCAACATCGAATTCCGCAGCTCCTTGTCTGCGTCTCCTGCCGCTGTCACGGAACGGAGAAGCCTCCCGAAGGCGTCCCCACGGATGGGCGGAAGCTCTATGAGCGCTTCGCCTTGCTGCTCGAGCCAATGGGCGACGACGCGCCGGTGCAGATCGTGCCGGCTCCATGCTTCGCCAATTGCGAGCGCGGCTGCAGCGCCGGCATCGCCGCACCCGGCAAATGGTCCTATCTGCTCGGCGAGCTGACGCCTGACCTTGCCGAAGATGTCCTGACTTACGCCCGCGCCTATGCAAATTCCGCGAGCGGCGTCGTCCTTCCCTCGGGGAGGCCCGCATCGCTCGCTAAAAGCGTCATCGCGCGCTTCCCCGCCCAACTCGTTGCTTTCAAGGAGGCCGCCGAATGACCAACTCGTCCCGCATCCCCGCAACCATCATCACCGGGTTTCTCGGTGCCGGAAAAACCACGCTGCTCCGGCATCTGCTCGAAACCTCGCGGGGCAAGCGGCTTGCAATCATCGTCAACGAGTTCGGCAGCGTCGGCATCGACGGCGAAGTGCTGAAGGGCTGCGGTATCGAAAGCTGCCCCGAGGAGAATATCGTCGAGCTTTCCAATGGCTGCTTGTGCTGCACTGTCGCCGACGATTTCGTGCCGACCATGGAGGCGCTGCTGGCGCGGCCCGCGCCGCCCGAGCACATTCTCATCGAGACATCCGGGCTCGCTTTGCCGAAGCCGCTGGTGAAGGCGTTCGACTGGCCGTCCATCCGGTCGCGGCTGACCGTCGACGGCGTGATCGCCGTCGTCGATGCGCCGGCCGTGGCGGCGGGCCGCTTCGCCGACGATCCCGAAGCCATCGCCCGGCAACGCGAGGAGGACCCTTCCGTCGAGCACGACAACCCGCTGCAAGAGGTTTACGAAGATCAGCTGATGGCTGCCGATCTCATCGTCCTCAACAAGGCCGATCTCGTTGATGCCGGCCGGCAAGCCGAGTTGAAGCAGGAGGTGGCGAAGGTGGTGCCGCGCGCCGTCAAGGTCATTGCCACGGAAGAGGGGAAGGTGGATGCGAGCATCCTTCTCGGTCTCGGCGCCGCGGCCGAGGACGATCTTGCGAACCGGCCATCGCATCACGACGCGCTAGGCGAGCATGAGCATGACGATTTCGAAAGCTTCGTCGTGACGATCCCGGAGACCGAAGATTCCGAAGCGCTTGTCGAGCGCCTGAAATCGGTTGCCGAACAGCACGACGTGCTGCGCATCAAGGGTTTCGTCGCGGTCAGCGGCAAGCCGATGCGACTTCTGGTGCAGGGCGTCGGCAGCCGCTTCCGCGCGCATTTCGACAAGGCCTGGCCGAACGGCTCGCCGCGCCAAGGTCAGATCGTCGTCATCGGCGAGACCGGCCTCGACCGCGCCGCCATCGAAGCTGAGATTTTGGGCTAGCCCATGCACATTTTGCTGCGCGAGACGAGATCGCTTGACGAGGGGGACGTCGCGGTCGATCTCGCGCAGTCTCCCGCCGATCTCGTCTTTCTCTCTTACGCCGACAGCGATTTGAGCGCCGTCGCCGCGGCCTGGAGCGCCGGCCGCGACAGCCTTCCGTCCTTGCGGCTCGCCAGCCTCGCAAAGCTCCGGCATCCGATGTCGGTGGACCTCTATGTCGAGCAGGTCGTCTCTCAAGCCAGCTGCGTCGTGGTGCGCCTCCTCGGCGGCATCGATTATTGGCGTTATGGCGCGGAGGAGCTGGCGCACGCCTGCAGTTCGCGCGGCATTCCGCTCGCATTGCTTCCGGGAGACGGCCGCGCCGATGCGCGCCTCGCGGATCTTTCGACAGTCGATCGAGGGGCTGCGTCGCGCCTCGACCTCTATTTCACGCATGGCGGGCCCGCGCAATATCGGCGGCGCCTTGCGGCTGATGGCGCATCTGGCCGGTCTTGGCGAAGCGCCGGCGGAGGTGCCTGAGCCGCTCGCGATGCATGGGGTGCACGATCTCGGCATCCCGGAGATTGCCGGCCGTCCGCTGGCGGTGATCGTTCTCTATCGCGCCTATTTGCTGGCGAGCGACATCGCGCCCATCGACGCGCTGGCGCATGCGCTCGATCGCCAAGGCCTGAATGTGCGTGCGCTTTTCGTCGGCAGCCTGAAAGAGGCAGCAAGCGCGCGCTTCGTCGCCGAAAAACTCCGCGTCTGGCGTCCGCGCGTGGTCCTCAACGCGACCGCCTTCTCGGCGCGTCTCGACGACGCGCCATCGCCGCTGGAGGCCGCCGGCGCTCCGATCCTGCAAATCGTGCTCGCCGGCTCGAGCGAAGAGGCATGGCGCGCTTCGGCCCGCGGTCTGTCGCAAGCCGACCTCGCCATGCAAGTGGTGCTGCCGGAGCTCGACGGCCGCCTGCTCGCCGGTGCCGTCTCCTTCAAGGCCGACAAGATTGCGCTTCCCGAGCTCGAATTTTCGGGCAGCGTGCACGCTGCTTGGGAGGAAGGTGTGACGGCGGTCGCGCGCAGCGCTGCCGCCTGGTGCGCGTCTTTCCGAAACGCCGCGAGCGGAGCGGAAGCTCGCGCTCATTCTCTCGGACTATCCCGGCGCCGCCGGTCAGGCCGCACACGCCGTCGGCCTCGACGCGATCGCCAGCGCTTCGGAAATTCTCGCTCTCCTTAACTGCGAAGGCTTCGATGCCGGCGAGAGTCCCGCCGGCACCGATCTCGTCGCCGGCCTTTGCGATGCCGAGCCAACGCCGTTCCTCTTGCTCGAAGATTATCAGCGCCTGTTCGCGACACTCGACTGCGCGACGCAAGAGAAGATCGTGGCCGCCTGGGGCAATCCGAACGAGGATCCTTGCCTCCGCGAGGGCAGCTTCACGCTCCGCTTCGCGCGATATGGCAAGCTGATCGCCGCTATCCAGCCAGATCGCGGCAATCCGCTCGAACGGAAAGAGCGCTATCACGACCCCGACCTGCCGCCGCGCCACGCCTATGTCGCCTTCTATCTCTGGCTGCGCGAGATCGCCGGCATCCATGCTCTCATCCATCTCGGAACCCACGGCACGCTCGAATGGCTGCCGGGGAAAGCGATGGCGCTGTCGCCCGCCTGCTTTCCCTCCGCGCTCACTCGCGGCTTGCCGGTGATCTATCCCTTCATCGTCAACAATCCCGGCGAGGCTGCGGCGGCGAAGCGGCGGCTCGGCGCAGTGACCATCGGCCATCTGACCCCGCCACTGAAAACCGCCGGTCATGCCGGCGAGACGCTCGAGCTTGAGCGCCTGATCGATGAATTTGCTGCCGCTGACGGGCTCGACCGGCGGCGCACCTCGCTTCTCGGCGCGAGATTTTGGAGCGTGCCGGCGCCTGCGGGGCTGCTTGCAGAATGCGGGGCCGAGCGCGCCGCCTCCGAAGAAGATCAGCTCTCGCGCCTCGACGCCTATCTCTGCGACGTGAAGGATTTGCAGATCCGCGACGGCCTGCATGTCTTCGGCCGTGCCCCGGAACCGCATCTTCGCGAGCAATTTCTCGCCGCGCTCGCATCCTCCAATCCCGGGATCGCACCGGAAACGCTCGCCGCTCGCTTCGACGGTGCCGCTGCCGGCGAGCGCGGCGCGCTGATCGCCGCACTCGACGGCAAGTTCGTCGCGCCTGGTCCTGCCGGTGCGCCGACACGCGGCCGCGCCGACGTGCTGCCGACCGGGCGCAACCTATTCACCATCGATCCGCGCGCCGTGCCGACCCGCTCGGCCGTGGCTCTCGCCGAGAAGGCCGCGGAAGAGCTTCTCCGCCGCCACCTGCAGGATCACGGCGATTGGCCGCGCCGCTTGGTGATGGATGTGTGGGGAAGCGCCACGATGCGCACCGGCGGCGAGGATCTCGCGCTTGCGCTTCTGCTGATGGGCGCGCGCCCCGTCTGGGATCAGGGCTCAGCCCGCGTCGCGGGCATCGAGATCCTGACCCTTGCCGAGCTCGGCCGTCCCCGCATCGACGTGACGCTTGCGCATCTCCGGCCTGTTCCGCGATGCCTTCGAAGCGCAGATCGCGCTCTTCGACGAGGCGGTCCGCGCCATCGCCGCGCGCGACGAGCCTGACGATGAGAATCCGCTTGCCGCTTCTGCGCGGGGCTTGAAGGGCGATGCGTTGCGGTGCGCCACCGCCCGCATCTACGGCGCCGCGCCCGGCGACTATGGGGCTGGGGTGACCGACCGGGTGGAGCACGGCGCCTGGGAGAAGCGCGCCGAACTCGGCCGCGATTACCTTGCCGCCTCCGTCGATGGCCTATGGCAAGGACCTCGACGGCGCGAGGATCGCGACGGGTTCGCGGCGCGGGTGAAGCGCGCCGACGCCTTTCTGCATCAGCAGGACCACGCCGAGATCGATCTGCTCGAGAGCTTGGATTACGCTGCCTATGAGGGCGGCTTCGCCGCCGCCGCCGAAGCGCTTGGCGGCAACGCCCGCGCTCTATCATGCCGATATCTCTCGCCCCGACGAGCCGACGCGCGCGCACGCCTCGCCGAGGAGATTGCGCGCGTGGTGCGTGGCCGCGCCGCCAATCCCAGCCTGGATCGAGGGCATGATGCGGCACGGCTATCGCGGCGCCGCCGAAGTCGACGCGCAGCGTCGAGGGCCTGTTCGCCTTCGCCGCGACGCTGCCCGCGCGGCTCGATCGGCAGTTCGATCTGCTGTTACGACGCCACCCTCGGCAATGAGGCCGTGGACCACTTCCTGCCTCAGTGCCAATCCGGCGGCGCGCGCCGCCATGGCGGCCCGCTTCGGGGAAGCGATCCGCCGCGATCTTTGGCGTCCGCGCCGCAACAGCGTCGCCAGCAATCTCGCCGAGGCGTCACATGAGCGTCGCGCCTCAGATCAAAGGCTGGTGCCCGACGCTGCTCTCGACCCGATGCCGTCCGGCGATGGCTGGCTCGCCCGCATCAAGCCGAGCGCGGCGACGCTGACGGCGGATGCGGCGCGGCTCGTCGCGCGCCTTGCCGCGCGGCACGGCAATGGACTGATCGACCTCACCTCCCGCGCCAATCTGCAAATGCGGGGACTGACGCCCGCCTCCGCCGCTCTCCTCGCCGATGAGGTGATCGCATCCGGGCTCGCGGCCGCCGATCCGGCGCGGGAAGCGATCCGCAATGTCATGGCGAACCCGCTTGGACCGGACGATCGCATCCGCCGCCTTCGACGCGCATGAAATGGCGCGTGCGCTGGAGGCTCTGCTGGACGACGCCGAGTTTGAACGCCTTCCGCCGAAATTCTGCTTTCTGGTCGATGGCGGCGGCGCGCTGCCGCTTCGTGGCGTGCGCGCCGATGTGACGATCCGTGCTCGTCGATGGCGCGCCGGCGATAAGTCTCGATGACGGAACCCTCGCCGTTGCATGCACGCTCGCAACCGCCGCCGAGACCGCGGCCTGCATCGCGCGCGCCTACGCTGCGTCTCTGCCGGGAGCGGCGGCTGCCGCCTTTGCGAATGCGCGCGCCTCATCGAGGCCATCGGCGAGGAGGCGATCTTCGCCGCGGCGGGGCTAACGCCGATTCCGCAAGTCCGCGTCGCGGAAATAGCAGGCGCAGCCGCCGATCGGACTTATCCCTTATGGCGAAGATGGCGCTTTCGGCATCGGCCTCCCCTTCGGCCGTATCGACGCCGGCACCTTAACAAGCCTCGCCGGGCTGGCTGAGCGCTTCGGGGATGGCACCTTGAGAGCGACGCCCTGGCGTGCGCTGTTGATCGCCGGTGTCATGTCCTCCAACGCCGAAGAGCTCACGCGAGTGGCACGTGATCTTGGCCTCATCGTCGATCCTGGCGATGCGCGGCTCCTCATCCAGGCTTGCGTCGGGGCGCCTTCCTGCGAGAGCGCGACCGTGCCCGCCCGCGCCGACGCCGAAACCCTCGCCGCCGCTCTCGGCCCGTTCGGCGCCCGCGGAGAAACGCTCCATGTGTCAGGCTGTGCCAAGTCCTGCGCGCATCGCGGGCCCGCATCGGTCACGCTTGTCGGCCGCGACGGCCGTTACGATCTTGTCCGCGAGGGCACGGCGAAGGATAAGCCCGCCCTGATGGGGCTTCTGATCGAGGACGCCGTCGCTCTGTTGGCGGCGGCCGGAGGGCGGCAATGAACGGCTTTGTCTACGCCCGCGACGGCTCCGAAATTTACCGGCAATCCTTTTCCATCATCAGATCCGAGGCGGACCTGTCGCGCTTTTCGCCGGACGAGGCGCGGGTCGCGGTGCGCATCATCCATGCTTGCGGCATGGTCGACGTGGCGAAGGATCTGGTGTTCTCGCCGGAATTCACGGCTGCTGCTCGGAAGGCCCTGCTCGCCGGCAAGCCGATCCTCTGCGACTCGAAAATGGTGGCGAACGGCATCACCCGGGCGCGCTTGCCAGCCGGCAATGACATTATATGCACGCTTGATGCACCCGGCATCGGCGAGCTTGCGGAGAAGCTCGGCACCACCCGCTCGGCCGCCGCGCTCGATCTCTGGCTCGACCGGCTGGACGGCGCTCTCGTCGCTATCGGCAACGCCCCGACGGCGCTCTTCCGACTGCTCGAGCTGATCGCCGAAGGCGCGCCGCGTCCGGCCGCCGTGATCGGCATGCCGGTCGGCTTCGTCGGCGCCGCCGAATCGAAGGAAGCGCTGGCGCATGCCGCCGATATCCCCTTCCTCATCGTATCGGGGCGGAAAGGCGGAAGCGCCATGGCTGTCGCCGCCGTCAATGCGCTTGCCAGCGAGGCAGAGTGATGCGGGGAAGCGGCACGCTCTATGGCGTCGGCGTCGGACCGGGTGATCCGGAGCTCATGTCCTTGAAGGCCGCGCGCATCCTGAAATCGGTCCCGGTCGTCGCCTATTTCGCCAAGAAGGGCATGACCGGAAACGCGCGGCGCAGCGTCGACGGCCAGCTCAATCCGGAGGCCGAGATCATTCGCTTCGACTATCCCTTCACCACCGAGCTCCCCGAGACCGACCCGGCTTATCGGACAGCGCTTGCGGCCTTCTATGAGGAGAGCGCAGCACAACTCGCCGAACGGCTCGACCGCGTACTCGACGTCGCCGTGCTCTGCACGGGCGATCCCTTCTTCTACGGCTCCTACGCGCATTTGCATGAGCGGTTGGCCGAACGCTATTTCTGCGAGGTGATCCCCGGCATCACAGCCATGAGCGGCTGCTGGACGCGGGCGCTGATGCCGATGACCTTCGGCGATGAGATGCTGGCGGTCCTCCCCGGAACCATGGATGGCGAAAAGCTGGCCGAGCGGCTGAAGGTCGCGGATGCCGCGGTGATCATGAAAGTTGGCCGCAATCTCGGAAAAATCAGGCAGGCGCTGATCTCCGCCGGCATGCACGACCGCGCCGTCTATGTCGAGCGCGGCACCATGCCGGAAGAGCGCATTGTGCCGCTCGCCGATGCCGACGAAAATGAAGCCGCCTATTTCGGCGTGGTGCTCGTGCCTGGAACGCGGAGGCCGTTGTGACTGGTCGTCTTGTCATTGTCGGGATCGGTCCCGGCTCGCCCGAGCTGTTGACGCTCCTTGCCGCGGCGGAACTCGCCTCGGCGACCGATCTTGTCGGTTATGCCCCTTATCTGGCGCGCATTCCGGAGCGGGAGCAGCAGCGCCGCCACCCCTCCAACAATCGCGAAGAGCTCGACCGCGCGCGCGAAGCGCTCGACCTTGCCACCGAAGGGAAGCAAGTCGCGGTCGTGTCTTCCGGCGATCCGGGCGTCTTCGCCATGGCGAGCGCGGTGTTCGAGGCGATGGCCACCGGCAAGCCCGGTTGGAAGGAAATAGACGTCAGCATCGTGCCGGGCATTTCGGCGATGCTCGCGGCTGCCGCGCGCATCGGCGCTCCGCTCGGCCACGATTTCTGCGTGATCTCGCTCTCCGACAATTTGAAGCCGTGGAACGTCGTCCTCAACCGGCTCGAAGCCGCGGCCGAAGCCGATTTCGTCATCGTCCTCTACAACCCCGCGTCGCGCGCACGCCCCTGGCAGCTCGGCGAGGCGCTGGCGCTGATCGGCCGCCACCGCGAGAAAGAGACGCCCGTCATCTTCGCGCATTCCGTGGCGCGGACCGACGAGCGCATACAGTTCACGACTCTCGGCGAAGCCGATCCGGACGCGGCCGATATGCGGACGCTGGTCATCGTCGGGTCGAGCGCGACGAAGCTGATGGAGCAGGCCGAGGGAAAGACCTTCGTCTATACGCCGCGCCGCGCAGTGACTGTCTCCTCATGATGGCCTTCGAGCCAATGCAAGGCCTCCTCCACGCTTTCGACTGCCGGTGCGACGGGAAGGTGCGGGCGCCGCACCATCAAGACCGGCAAGGAAAGGGCCCGCGCGGCTTTCAGCTTTGCCGCCGTGGCGTTGCCGCCGGAATTCTTGGCGATGAGAATGTCGATCCCATGCGCTTCCATCAGCGCCGTCTCGTCTTCGACCGTGAACGGGCCGCGGGCGCTCAGCGTCTCGGCACGCGGCGGCAGCGCCTCGGGCTCCGGCGGCTCGACGCTGCGGATCAGATAGAAATGCTGAGCGGCGCGCTTGAAGGGCGAAAGCTCTTGCCGACCCGTGGTCAGGAACACGCGCTTCGGCGCTTCGCCGAGCGCCGTCGCGGCCTCATCGAGATCGGCAATCTCGGTCCAGCGATCGCCGGCCTCGGCACTCCAAGGCGGGCGCCTGATGGCAAGGAATGCGAACACCGGCCATGCGCGCGGCCTCCACCGCGTTCTGCTTCATCGTCGCGGCAAAGGGATGGGTGGCGTCGATCAGCACCCCGATGGTGTTCTCGGTGAGGTAGCGCGCAAGTCCGGCGGCGCCGCCAAACCCGCCGCTTCTGACCGCGATCGGCATCCGCTCCGGATGCTCGGTGACGCCGGCAAGCGAGAGCGTCGCCGCAAAGCGTCCGTCGCTGGCGAGCGTTCGCGCGAAGTTTCGCGGCCTCGCTGCTGCCGCCCAGGATAAGGACTTTGGTTTGCGTCATTTCGGCATCCGGGCAGCGCCATGACCGATGCCTCCCGTGGCAGCGCAATGCCAGGGCGCTGGCTCGCTATCGTGGGCCTCGGCGAGGACGGTGTCGAGGGTTTGACGCCGTCCGCCAGGGCGCTCATCGCCAATGCGAAGCTCGTGATCGGCGGACGCCGCCATCTCGCCCTCGCCAACGGCCTCGCTAAAGGCGAATGCATCGCCTGGGACAACCCCATCGCTGAGTCGGTCGGCAAGATTGCCGCCCGCCGCGGGGAGGCCGTGACCGTGCTCGCCTCCGGCGATCCATTTTGCTTCGGCATCGGTGCCATGCTCTCGGCGCGCATTCCCCCGGAAGAGACGGTCTGCCTGCCGGCGCCGTCTTCTCTGTCGCTCGCCTGCGCCCGGCTCGGCTGGGCGCTCGACGACACGACGACGCTTTCCCTTTGCGGCCGCCCCATCGAGACGCTGGCTCCGGCTCTGCAGCCGGACCGCCGCCTGTTGGTTCTCTCCGCCGATGCCGGCACGCCGGCCAGCATCGCGCGCTATCTGAGCGCTCGCGGCTTCGGAGGCTCCACGCTGCATGTGCTTGAAGCGCTGGGCGGCCCGCGCGAGCGCATCCGCGCGTCGACTGCGCACCTTTTCGGCTTGAACGATCTCGAGGCGCTCAATCTCGTCGCCATCGAATTGGTGGCCGATGCGGACGCAAAGATCATCCCGCTCGCCTCGGGTCTGCCGGACGAATTCTTCATGCATGATGGACAGCTCAGCAAGCGCGAGATCAGGGCCGTGACCTTGTCTTCGCTCGCACCGCGCGCCGGAGAGCTTCTTTGGGATGTCGGCTGCGGCTCCGGTTCGATCGGCATCGAATGGTTGCTCCGCCATCCCGCAAATCGCGCCATCGGCATCGAACGCGATGCCGCGCGGGCCGCGCGCGCCGCCGCCAACGCCGCCGAACTCGGCGTCCCAAAACTTCAAGTCGTCACCGGCGAGGCCTCCGCCGCGCTCCCCAATCTGCCGGCGCCGGATGCGATCTTCATCGGCGGCGGAGGAAGGGCCGATCTCATCGCCGCCTGCTGGTCTTCATTGAAACCCCGAGGCCGCCTCGTTGCCAATGCCGTCACGCTCGACACGGAAAAGGCGCTGCACGCGGCGCAGAGCAAATTCGGCGGCACGCTCGCCCGCCTCTCGGTCGAGCGTCTCGACAGGATCGGCGGCAAGGACGCCTTCCGCCCGGCTATGACCGTCACCCAATGGAGCGCGGTGAAGCCATGATCGTTGCCGGCATTGGCTGCCGCTCCGAATGCAGCGCCGATGAGATCGTCGCGCTGATCGACGCGGCGCTCGCGGCGATTCCGGAGGCGCGCGCCGAGCTCATCGCCCTCGCTGCGCCTTCCTTTCGCGCCGAGGCAGACGGTCCCCGCAAGGCGGCGGAGGCCTTGGAGCTTCCGCTTCTCCTCATCGGCGATGCGGAAATGAAGGCGGCCGAACCCCGCTGTGTCACGGCTTCGCCGCGCGCGCTCGAGACGAGAGGGCTTGTCTCTGTCGCCGAATGCGCGGCGCTTGCCGGCGCCGGGGAGGGCGCCGACCTCATCCTTCCCCGCATCAAGGGGAAGAGTGCGACCTGCGCGCTCGCGAGGAGCAAGACGTGACGGTGCATTTCATCGGCGCGGGGCCGGGCGCTCCCGATCTCCTCACCCTTCGCGGCCGGGCGCTGATCGAGCGCTGCCCGGTGTGCCTCTATGCCGGTTCGCTCGTGAATGATGAGATCCTCGCGCTTTGCCCGGAAGGGGCGCGCATCGTCGATACGGCGCCGATGAGTCTCGATGAGATCGTCGCCGAGTTCGAGCGCGCGCAGGCGGAGGGCAGCGACGTGGCGCGGCTCCATTCGGGCGATCTGTCGGTGTGGAGCGCCGTCGGCGAGCAGATGCGCCGGCTCGACGCTCTCGGCATTCCCTATACGCTGACGCCCGGCGTTCCGGCCTTCGCCGCCGCCGCCGCATCCCTCAAGCGCGAATTGACGCTGCCCGAAATTTCCCAGTCGCTGGTGCTGACGCGAATGAGCGGGCGGGCTTCGGCGATGCCGCCGGGCGAGTCGCTCCCCGCCTTCGCGGCGACCGGCGCCACGCTCGCACTACATCTTTCCATCCAGGCGCTGCCGCGTGTCGTGGCGGAGCTTCTGCCGCATTACGGCCCCGACTGTCCGGCCGCCGTTGTCATCCGCGCCAGCTGGCCGGATGAGCGCATCGTCAGCGCCACGCTCGGAACGCTGGAAGCGGAGCTCGCCGCCGAGCCCGTCGAGCGCACGGCGCTGATCTTGGTCGGCCCGGTGCTCGCCGCGGAAGATTTTCGCGACAGCGCCCTTTACGACCCGGACTATCGCCGCCGCTACCGCATGGGAGGCGCGGCATGAGCGAAGCCTTCAACGCGGCGCTCGCCAAGCTTCCGGCGATGGAGCCCGGCCATGTCTGGCTCGCCGGCGCCGGTCCCGGCGATCCCGGGACTTCTGACCTTGCACGCGCTTTCCGGCCTGTCGCAGGCGGATGTGGTCGTGCATGACGCGCTCGTCGATGCGCGGGTGCTGGCGCTTGCTCATCCGAAGGCCGTGCTCGAATTTGCCGGCAAGCGCGGCGGCAAGGCGTCGGCGACGCAAGACGACATCACCCGCCGGCTCATCGCTCTTGCCCGTTCCGGTAAAAGGGTGCTGCGCCTGAAGGGCGGCGATCCTTGCATCTTCGGCCGAGGCGGCGAGGAGGCGATCGCGCTCGCTGCCGCCGGCATCCCCTTCCGCATCATTCCCGGGATCACGGCGGGCATTGCGGCGCTCACCGCCGCCTCCATTCCGGCGACGCATCGCGGCGTCAACCAGGCTCTGATCTTGGTGACCGGCCGCTCGGGCGACGGCGAGCCGGCCATGGATTGGGCGGCGCTGGCGCGGCTCCGGCAACCCGTCGTCCTTTATATGGCGCTGCATAGCCTCGACCGCATCGTCGATGCCCTGATCGCCGCCGGCATGGACCGCGCCGAGCCCGTCGCGGTGATCGCCTCGGCGACGCTCCCCGAGCAGCGGTTCCTCATTTCTGAACTCAGTCGCGTTGTCGCCGAAACGCGCGACGCCGATTGCGAGGCGCCGGCCATTGTCGTCATCGGCGGCATCGTGCGGCTGCGCGACAAGCTTCTTGCGCTCGCCGCGAAAGTCCCGGATCTCGTCGCTTGAGCGCCAAACGGACAAAGGCAGTGTTGATCGCCGCGCCGCGCTCCGGCGCCGGCAAGACCACGGTCACTCTGGCGCTGCTCAGCGCGCTCCGCGTCCGCGGCCTCAAAGTGCATGCCGCCAAGACCGGCCCGGATTACATCGACCCCGCGTTTCACGCGGCCGCCTCGGGCACCTCCTGTCTCAACCTCGAGCCCTGGGCGATGTCGCCGGACCAGATCGAGGCGGTGCTCGCCGAAGCTTGTTCCGGGGCTGACATTCTGCTGGTCGAAGCGGCGATGGGCCTCTTTGATGGCGTCGGCGGCGCGGCGACCGGGGAGGGCGCCGCTTCGGCGATTGCGCGCCGCTTTTCGATCCCCGTGCTGCTGGTGCTCGATGTGGCGGGACAGGCGCAATCGGCCGCCGCGATGGTTCACGGCTTCTCCACCTTCGACCCCGCGGTGCGCATCGCCGGCGTGATCCTCAACCGCGTCGGCAGCGAAAGACACAGAGCGATGATCGAGCACGCCATTCGTCCGCTCGGCATTCCGCTGATCGGGGCGTTTCCGCGCGATCAGAACATGCAGCTTCCCGAACGGCATCTCGGTTTGGTTCAGGCGCTCGAGCAGCCCGACCTTGCCTCGCGTTTCGCGGGTCTCGCCGCGCTCGCCGAACGCTGCTGCGATCTCGACCTCCTCCTCGATGTTGCGGCGTCCCTCAGCGTCAGCGCCGGAGCCATGCCCGCCGTCCCGCCCCCCGGGCAACGCATCGCGCTCGCCGAGGATGCCGCCTTCGCCTTCGTCTATCCGCATCTCGTCCAGGGCTGGCGTTCGGCGGGTGCTGAGATCGTGGCCTTCTCGCCGCTTGCCGACGAAGCCCCGCCGGAGGATTGCGATGCCTGCTGGCTGCCTGGTGGCTATCCCGAACTGCACGCCGAAGCGCTCGCCAATGCCGCGCAGTTCAAGGCGGGTCTTCTCGACTTCGCAGCCACACGGCCGGTGCATGGCGAATGCGGCGGCTACATGGTGCTCGGCCGGACTCTCATCGATGCGCAAGGAACGCCGCGTGCCATGACCGGTCTTCTCTCGCATGTGACGAGCTTCGCCGACCGGCGGCTGCATCTTGGCTACCGCACCGCCCGCCTCCTCGAAGATGGGCCGCTCGGCAGAGCGGGTGAAGCGCTGCGCGGGCACGAATATCATTACGCGACGCTGATCGAACCGGGCTCGGACGCGGCCTTCGCGGAGCTCTTCGACGCCGAAGGGCGGTCGCTTGGGAACAGTGGCGGGCGCCGCGGCTTCGTCAGCGGCACTTTCTTTCACGCCATCGCTCCGGAACGAAGCGCCGCCGCAACCGTAATGAACTCCGCGAGAGAGGCGCGCGCATGACGGCTCCTTCCTCTCTTGCCGAGCTTCGGGCGTCGATTGCATTGCTCTCCAATGGAGACGAGCATGCCGCCGCGGCGATCCGTGCCCGGCAGGCGACGCTCACAAAGCCGCCGGGAAGCCTTGGCCGGCTGGAAGAGCTTGTCGAATGGCTCGGGCGATGGCAGCGCCGGGAACAGCCCCGGCTCGATCGTATCGAGATCCTCGTTTTTGCCGGCAATCATGGCGTGGTGGCGCAGGGCGTGTCGGCCTATCCCGCTTCCGTCACGGCGCAGATGGTGGCGAATTTCGCAGAGCGGCGGCGCCGCCATCAATCAGATCTCCCGAAGCGTCGGCGCGGCGCTCCGCGTCGTACCGCTCCATCTCGAAAAGCCGACGCGCGATTTCACCGGCGAGGCGGCGATGAACGAGGCGGAATTTCTCGAGGCGGTTGCGACGGGCTTTTCCGCGGTCTCGCCGGAGGTCGATCTCGTTTGTCTCGGCGAAATGGGCATCGGCAACACCACGGCGGCATCGGCGCTATGTGCGGCGCTGTTCGGCGGCGGTGGCAGCCGCTGGGCTGGGCGCGGCACCGGGCTCGACGAAATCGGCCTTGAGCGGAAGCGCGACGCCATCGAGGCCAGCCTCGTGCGTCATGCGACGGAGCACGGCGATCCCCTCCACGCGGCTATGATCTTCGGCGGCCGTGAACTTGCCGCTATTCTCGGCGCGACGCTCGCGGCACGGCAATATCAAGTCCCGGTGCTGCTCGACGGCTTCGTGGCGAGTGCTGCCGCTGCGCCCCTTTCGCGCCTCCGTCGCGGCGGCCTCGATCATGCCGAAATCGCACATTGCTCGGCGGAGGCTGGGCATCGCGGCCTTTGCGCCGAGCTCGGGAAGCAGCCAATCCTCGATCTCCACATGCGGCTTGGCGAGGCGACGGGTGCCGCGCTCGCCGTCTCCGTGGTCAAGGCAGCGCTCGCATGTCACCTTGGCATGGCCACTTTCGACGAAGCGGGCGTCGATGAACGCGATTGAAGTCGTAAAGCAGCGGCTCGCCGAGATCCTCGCGGCCTTTGCACTCCTCACAAGGCTGCCGGTGCCGCTCCAAGCCCATGCGTCCGGACGGAGCGCCGTGTGGGCCTATCCAATCGTCGGGGCGGTGGTCGGCGCGCTCGCCGGTGCGGTCTATTGGATCGCCATCGCGCTCTCATCTTCCGGCTCCGCTCGCGGCTATCTTCGCGATTTTGGCCGCGGTGCTCGCGACGGGCGCGCTGCATGAGGACGGCCTCGCCGATTTTTGCGACGGGCTCGGCGGGGCGACGCCGGCCGACCGCCTCAGCATCATGCGCGACCGGCGTATCGGCACCTACGGCACGATCGCGCTTATTCTCTCTCTGGCCGCGCGCGTGGCCGCGGTCGCATCCATCGCTTCGCCCGGTGCCGTCATTGCGTCGCTCATCGTTGCAGGAGCGGCCGGGCGAGCGAGCACCGTGTTCATTATGGTCGCCCTCCCTCCGGCGCGCAGCGACGGGCTTTCGGCCTCGGTCGGCCGCCCTCCCGGCAATGCTGCTGCCGTCGGGGGGCTCTTCACCTTTCTGTTGTGCTGGCTGCTCGTCGGCTTCGGCGCGGCGCTCCTGACGATCGCCGTCGCGGTCGCGATTGGCCTCGCTGTCGGCCAATATGCCCGCGCAAAGCTGGGGGGCCAGACCGGCGATGTCCTCGGCGCCGCGATCCAAATCTCCGAATGCTTAACGCTGGCCTTGCTGGCGTCGCATTGAGTCCCGGTGCGGTAAATTCAGGTAAACGAGCCCAGCCGCCCATCCCGCGGGAAGCGGCATAGCGCTGGCTGAGCCCCGGTGCCGCGGCAGTTTTCCCTTATCGGCCAGACCTCTCCTGTTCCCCGGTCCCCGCAAACGGCTTGGCCCAAATGTCCTGCCATACCCAACTTGGCGTGCGAGGACGGACTTCCCAACCCTCCGCCCGCCGCTTACCTCGCTATTGCCTGCACCTGTGACCCGACGCTCATCGGGAAAAGTTGGCAATGCATCTGCCAGCCTTGCCCTTGCAATTCGCCCTGCATCGTCATGCAGTGCCGGGACGGAAGCTCGCGCCTTTGAATGGCGTTCTCGTCCGTGAACTTTGGCAATTTTCTTCCGTCAGGGCGCGAGCTTTTGTGTGTGGATTTGGCATGCAAAAACGCTATGGCGAGGACCGTCGCAGGCGAAGGTGAGATTTGTGCTAGGGAAGCTTTGGTATAATCGGCCGGTACGAATTCAGCTCCTCGCCTCGGTAGGTTTGGTCAACCTGCTTGCCGCTGTTCTGGCGGTCGCCGTTTCGGTTTTGAATGCGCGCACCGCCACTCGCGTGGAAATCGACTCTTCGCTGGAGCTTGCAGAGCGCTTCGTCGAGGCGACGCTGAAAGAGCTGACGGCCCAAGGTAAGCTCGACCAATTGGCAACGGAGTTGCCGTTACGCATCAGGGATGTGCGGCACGTCAGGATCATGCTCCTCGACCACAAGGGTCAGCTTGCGGTGATCTCGCCGCCGGTGGAGGAGCCAGAGGAAACCGCGCCTCCCGCATGGTTCGCCTATCTCGTCGGCGCTCCCTCGGAAAGGGCCGTGCGGGTCGTTGCTTCCAACTCCACCACGCCCATCGTCGTCGTCGGCGAACCTGCCGACGAGATCGCTGAGGCGTGGCAGGAGTTTTACTCGCTTGCGATCATCTGGTTCATCTTGGAGGGCCTCATCCTTGCGATTCTCTACCTCGTGGTCGGCCGTATCCTCGAGCCTCTCTCGAAATTGGGCCGGGCCATCATGGAATTGGAGGTCGGCCAGTATGCGACAAGACTTAAGACCCCGCGGATGAAGGAGCTTGCCGCCGTCGCCAATCGGTTCAACATGCTTGCGGCGGCCCTCGAATCGGCGCGTGAAGAGAACAGCCACCTCTACCGGCGTCTCATCACGGTGCAGGAAGAAGAGCGGCGGGAGATCGCGAGCGAATTGCATGACGAAGCTGGCCCTTGTCTTTTCGGCATTACCGCCAATGCCAGATCAATTCAGTCCATGAGCGAGAAGATCGCCGATCCAGGGGCCTCTCAGATCCATCGGCGCGTCACCGAAGTGCTGAGCATCACCGAACGTCTGCGACAGCTCAATCGCGCGATGCTCAAAAAATTGAGACCAGGCTCCGGTCAGCGCGCCGGCATCAGCGGGCTGATCGAGGAACTCGTCGCCGGCTTCATTCGGCGTCACCCCGGCACTGAGATCGTCTATACGGAAGGGGAGCTCGCCAATTCCTACGGAGAATCGCTCGATCTCACCGTCTACCGCTCGGTGCAGGAGGGGATCGTCAACGCCATCCGTCACGGAAAAGCGCAGCATGTCGGCGTCGACCTTGGCGAGAAGCTTTCCGAGATATCCCGCAAGGGTGGAAGGCGCAGCGGTAAACTCAGCCTGACCATTCGCGACGACGGGCGAGGGGTTGACCCGTCGACCCCCAGAGGATTTGGCCTCACCGCCATGAACGAGCGGGTGAAGGCGCATGGGGGTTTCTGCGTAATCAAGAGTGAGCACGGCAAGGGGACGACGATCAGCATCGACATTCCCTTTGGGAAGGCGGCCGAGGAGCCGCGGGCCGCTGAGCTCGTCGGAGGGATGACGTGACCAAAGTGCTTGTGATCGACGATCACCCCATTGTCCTGCAGGGATGCCGGCAGATGCTTGAAGATGCCGGCTTCAAGGATATCGTCCAAACACAGACCCTGGCGGAAGGCTTCCGGGTCTATCGCGTGCAGAAGCCGGATGTCATTATCGTCGATCTCGCCATGCGCACCGGCGCCCTTGGCGGCCTTTCATTCATTCGCAGGCTGCGGTTGCACGACCAGCGCACCCCGGTTCTGGTGCTGACCATGCATTCGGACCCGGTCATCGTCAGCCGCGCGCTCGAGCTTGGTGCCACCGGCTATGTCCTCAAGGACACCTCTTCGGAAGAGATCCTGAAGGCTTTCCAAAGGGTTCGTGACGGGCGTCCCTATCTTAGCCATGACCTTGCGTCCGAGGTCGCCTTCATGGAGGCGCGCGGGACGACCAATCCCTTGAAACGCATGACGGTGCGCGAGTTGCAGACGCTCGCGCTCGTCGCCGAGGGGAAACCCTATGGCGTGATCGCCGAGCATTTGCATGTGAGTTACAAGACCGTGGCCAACACCTGCACCCAGCTGAAAGCGAAGCTCGGCGTCCGCACGTTGCCCGAATTGATGCGGATAGCCATTCAGCATCTTCCCTCCGCCAACACACGGCCGCCCAAATAGCGACGCCTCCGCTTGCCCGTGTTCGCCCAATTTCGGGGGAGTTCCGCGCGTCGGAATGGAGGCTGCGCGGGAGCAATGCTTACGAACCTCGAGCGCATGCGGTCGCGATGGCACGCTCCTGCACTGGCGTTAAACGGTTTGGCACATTTCCCGGGAGGGGTAACTTTTCACTTGCCAACCGGGCTTATTTGGCAAATATGGGCGGGCAGCTTGGCAATAGGCACGCCGCCAGTTTGCAAAGGGTTTTCGGACCCGATGGGGTTTGCTTTAAGCTAAGTTGCAATTCCTCGTGAGGTGTCATCAGCGTGATGTGGTCGCAAGAACACCCGCAATTTCAAGCGGGCGCGGGGCGTGGTCAATTGCTCCGAATTTTGGGGCAGCCTCCCAGATCAGTTATGGCATTTTCCAAACTCGCAAGGGACTCGGTGTCGCCTCGGTAGTTCGCTGCCGAGTGCGATGAACCACATAAAGAGACGCTCAGATTCTTTCGGTGAACTGAGTGAGCTAGGGAGAGGAGAAGGAAATGAACTACAAGTGTAGTTTCGTGACCGGCGCTCTCATCGCCTTGATGGTAGGAGTGTCGGGATCGGCACTCGCCGCCAATACGGACGAAGAGCAGCTGGCCAGAATTGCGGACCCGGATCAGTGGCCCGCACCTGGACGCGACTTTCAATTGACGCGTCACAGCACCCTTGCCGACATCACGACTGAAAACGTCAGCAAGCTGCAGATGATTTGGCTCCAGGGCACCAACGCTCTGCGCGGCCACGAAGGTCAGCCCCTCGTCATCAAAGATGTCGGCGGCAAGACCATGCTGTTCATGATTTCCGGCTGCCCGGCGATGGTGAACTGCAACGTGGTTCAGGCTCTCGATCTTACGGATCCTGACAATCCGAAGCAGGTTTGGAGCTACGTGAAGAAGACCGACCGTGACGAATCGGCTGTGCCGCGCGCTTGCTGCGACACCGTCAACCGTGGCGGTTCCTATGCCGACGGCAAATTCGTCTATGGCACTCTCGACGGTTTCGTGATTGCCCTCGACGGCCAGACCGGCAAGGAAGCTTGGGTTGTTAAATACGCTTTCCCCGAGAAGGGCGAGACCATCACTCCGGCTCCGTTGATCGCCGACAACAAGGTGTTCATGGGCTTCGGTGGCGATGAGTTCGCCGCTCGCGGCCGCGTCGCCGCCTTCAATCTGAAGGATGGTTCCGAGGCTTGGGTGTGCCACAGCACGGGTTCCGACAAGGACGTGTGCTTGACCAAAGAGACCAACAAAGCCAACCCGCAATTCGGCGTGGCCGGTCATGATCTCGGTATCAAGACCTTCCCCGGCGAAGACTATAAGATCGGTGGTGGCGCTGCTTGGGGCTGGTACAGCTACGACCCCGAGCTGAAGCTGGTCTACTACTCGACCGGTAACCCCGGCCTGTGGAGCCCGCAATATCGTTGCCCTGACCAGACCCACGAAGTCTGCAACGCCGTCAGCGAAGAGCTTGGCGGTGGTGGAACTGGCCAGTTCGACAACAAGTGGTCGATGACCATCTTCGCCCGCAAGATCGAGAATGGTGAGGCGGTGTTCGCCTACCAGATGACTCCTTTCGATCAGTGGGACTATGACGGCATCAACGAAAACTTCCTTACCGACATGGATATCGACGGTAAGAAGGTGAAGGCTCTCACTCACTTTGACCGTAATGGCTTTGCCTATGTGCTCGACCGTACCGACGGCACTCTGCTCCGCGCCACGAAATATGTGACGACGGACTGGGCCGAGAAGGTCGACATGAAGACCGGCCGTCCGATCAAGGTGCGCGAGCATTCTCCGCTCGAGGTTGGCCGCAACGTCTCTGCTTGCCCGTCTGCTATGGGTGGCAAGGACCAGCAGCCCGGCGCCGTGGATCCCAAGGAGCCGAATATCTTCTACATGCCCACCAACAATTGGTGCATGGAGCTCGAGCCGCAGGAGCGCACGCACACGAACCAGGGCACGGTCTACGTGTTCGCGAACGTGTACATGTATCCTGAGAAGGAAGGCACCACCGGCAAGATCAAGAAGTATGATGTCGTCAGCGGCAAGACGGTCTGGGAAATCCCGGATCCGTATCCGAACTGGGGCGGCACCATGGTCACCGATGGCGGCCTGATGTTCTACGGCAGCCTCGGCGGCGACTTCCGCGCCGTTGATCGCAGCTCCGGCAAGATCCTGTGGAGCCGCAAGCTTGGTTCCGGCATTATCGGCAACCCGGCTACGTGGAAAATCGGTGGCAAGCAGTATGTCGGTGTCTATTCAGGCATCGGCGGCTGGATCGGCCTTCCGGTTACCGCTGGTCTTGATCTGAGCGACAAGTTTGGCGCAATCGGCGCCACGGCCATGACCAAGGCCGCCGGCCTGCAGCATATCCCGCAGGGTGGTGAGCTGAACGTCTTCCGGCTGATGGAATAGTCCAGAAGCCTTAAAGGCCTAAGACTCTTGGCGCCCGATGCCCTTGCGGCATCGGGCGCCATTGCTTACTTAAGGTGCTAAATATCGGCTAGAACGTTTGGGTGTTTGCGCCCAGGAACGTTCCCATCAGCACTCATTGAAGAAGCAAATCCCATGATGTCTCGTTTTCTTGCGATTGCTCTCTGCCTCGCCATAGGCTCCGTTGCCGCCCTTCCTGCCGACGCCGCGAAAAAGCCCGTCCGGCGCGATCTTTCAAAAGAGTTCGACGACCTCACGCCGAGCGAGCAGATCGCCATCAGGGCCGCCGCCAAGGCCGCCTATAAGGCGAAGAAGCTTGAAGTGCTGAATGTCTGCGCCGACCCCGGCAACATGCCCCTCTCGAACATCAAGCAAGAGGGTTTCCAGAACAAAATGGTGACCCTTCTCGCCGAGGCCATGGGCGCGCGGGTTCATTACCATTGGCGCCCCTTCATCGAGCGCGGGCTCACGCGATCGACCTTCGAGGAGGGCATGTGCGACGTGATGTTCGACATCCCCGTGGATTACGGGCGCCTCCTCACCACGATCCCCGTCTACAAGACGCCTTACGTGCTCGTTTGGCGCAGCGACAAAAACCTCGACATCAAGAGCCTTGACGATCCGAAGCTTAAGGATCTGAAGATCGGCGTGTTCCAGACGTCAGGAATTCGCATGGCCTTCGCCAAGCGCCGTATCGTCAACAATGTCGAGCTCCAGCTGCAGACCCACGACGCCGATCTCGTCGTCGAGAATCAGCCCTGGTACCTGGTGCAGAAAGTTCTCGACGGGAAGATCGACGTTGCCGCCGTGTTCGGCCCCTTTGCAGGTTGGCGGAAGACGATGAAGAACGAGCCGCTGGAGATCGTGCCCGTAAATCTCTGGGACGACATGGTCCCGCTCGAATTCGAGCTCTCGCTCGGCGTCCGCACCACCGACGCCTTCCTCAAATACATGCTCGAATTCGCCATGGAGGATAACGAGGAAAAGATCGAGAAGATCCTGCGCGACTATGGCGTGCCGCTGGTGCAATGCAGCCGCTGCATCGTTGCCGGCGATCTCCCCGCCCATGGCAGCTATATCGCCATGGCCAAGCAGAAATATGAGCCAAGGCCCGACCTCGCGTCTCCCGATCAGGTCGTGACCAAGGAGCGGGTGGAGAAATGGCTCGAGGCCGGCGCCGATCCCAATCAGGAGCTCAGCAATGCGATCATCGCTGGCGATGCCGAGCGTATCAAGTTCCTGGTCGAGAAGGGCGCGAAGGTCGATGAGGCCGACTTCGCAAGGCTGGACGCCGCTCACCAATGCCGCGCGGCAGCGAAAGGACAAGATCGTCAAATTGCTGATCGAACTTGGGGCCAATCCCAACAAAGCGACGGTCGACGGTACCACGCCGCTCAACGCAGCCATCCTGCGCGATCACGTGCCGACGGTGAAAGTGCTCATCGAGAACGGCGCCGACCTCAAAGTGCCTGGCGCTGGGGGTTTTGTGCCGCTCGCCGCGGCCATCGCCGGGAGCCGTTATGAGACCGCCAAAGCCTTGATCGAAGCCGGTGCGGATGTGAGCAGCGCGTCCGGTGAGGACGCTCTCACGCCGCTGATGATCGTCGCCGCGCAGACCGGCCCTGCCGAGGGATCGCGTTTTGTGCCTGGCAGCACGCGGCCGATCAATGTCGCCGAGATGCTGATCGAGCGTAAAGCCGATCTGAATGCGCAGACGAAAAACGGGATGACGGCGCTGATGATCGCGGCGACCCACAACTCTCCACCGATGATCGGGCTTCTGATGGAATCTGGCGCGGATCCGGACGTCAAGAACAAGCAAGGCAAGACCGCTTCCGACGTCGCAAAGATGAACGGCAACCTCGAGGCGGCGCAGGCTATCCTCGTCCTCAACCAGTCGCGTTCCGCCGCGGCCAAACCCGAAGCCGAGGACACCTCAAGTCAATGACAACCATTCTCGCCCGTCTTGGATTTGGAACTCTCTACGCCGTGGCCTTTGCCGCGGCGTTGTCTTTTGGAGGTCGCCCGTCTTCGCTCCTAGATAACCGGCCGTCATCGCTTGGCATCTCTCATGCTCAAGCCAAGGACTTTACCGAGGAAGAGGTCACGGCGGCCGTTGAGAAGATCATCGAGGAGCGGAAGAAGGACGGCGCTTTCGTCTATCGCGACCCGAAGCTCGACGCGGACCTGCAACTGACCTTCGAGAAGGTGCGCGTCATCCGCGGGATGCAGGGCTATGGCTGGTTCGCGAATGTGGTCTTCCAGGACAAGGAGGTCCCGGAGAAGCGCTACGCGATCGACTTCTGGCTGAAGCCCGACGGCGAGCAATTGAAGCTCAAGGATATTCGCGTGCAGAAGGGGCCGAAGAAGGATGGCGACAACTGGATCATGGTGACGCGTCTTCCCGTCGCCTGGTGGTGGCTGCCCGTCCAGGAGCATCCGGGCGACATGGAGGTCACCCGCGCTTGGCACGTGATGAGCGCCATCCACAATTACATCGCCGCCAATAAGGACGCGAAAGGCAACATCGTTCTGGAGGATGAGGAGACGGGGCAGTCAGTGCCGCTCGAATTCGTCGAGATGCACCAGCCGGTGCGGCGGCTGAAGAAGGACGGGCAATATTTTATCTGCACCGATTTCCGCAAGGCCGGCAGCAAGGACGAATATTACGACATCGATTTCTGGGTGGATGAGAAGTCCGGGAAGCTCAGCGTCAAGGACGTGAAACTGCACAAGGTCCCGGTCCAAGAAGACGGCATCTGGACCCAGATTCCGCGCTACACCTTCGACAGCAAGACCTTCGAGGTCACGAATTAAGGCCGAGCAGGGAGGCCGGAACAGTCCCCCCTTCTCTTCCGCGCAAGGCCAAAAATTCCTGCCTAATCGGGATGGATTCCCTGGCGCAATTCCCCGTGAAAGGGCCATCTGCGACATTGAGACCCGAGACTTCGACCTATATGAAGTTTACCGATAGGATGTCAGAAAAAATCCATTAAGGCCCGTAGAAGGCCTCAAATCACAACTCAGGGTAAGGAAACGGAACCGTGCGCAAATTTCTGATGGGACTTTTGGCAATAGGATTGGTTACGGCCGCAGCTTCGCTCGGCGTTTCGCAGGCGGCCGATCAGTCGGCGCCGGCACCCGCCGCTGCCGATAAGGCTGCGCCCGCGCCTGCCGCTGGCGGGGAAGCCGCGCCCGCAGCCGATAAGGCGGCCGCGCCTGCCGCGGCCGGTGGAGGGGGTGCTTGCTGCAAGGCGGATGACACCACCCCTCCGCTCGATCTCGCCAAGGCCACGCCGAAGGGCGGATTGCACAATCCCTATAACGACAAGATCGACGAGATTGCCGCCGTCGGTAAGAAGAAATATCTCTCCTTCAGCTGCAATGGCTGCCACGGCGGCGGTGGCGGTGGTGGCATGTGCCCGCCCTTGACGAACCAGACCTGGGTTTATGGCGGGGATGACGACACGCTATTCCGCCTGATCGCGGAAGGCTCCGACAAGCTTCAGAAAGAAGACGGCTATAAGCGCGTGAAGAGCGAAATCGTGGTCGGGCCGATGCCTCCTTTCGGCACCATCATCAAGACCTCCGACGATCTCTGGAAGGTCATTGCCTTCCTCCGCTCGGTCAATCCGGACTTAATGAAGCTCGTCAACACGCCGGGCCAGTAGCGTCGTTCTTCGACAGAATTGTATCGAGAGCCGCCGGCCTCTGAGGGGCCTGGCGGCTCTTGATTTTTCTACCCCGGCGCCCGGCAAAAGCGATCTCTCCGACGCATTGCAACGCATCGATGTTGCCAGAGTTTAACTTGGCAAAATCGTTACCTTGGTGTTTCTAAGCGTTGCCATTCATGCTCTTGTCTGAGAAACACTAATCCTACCTCTCTGTAGGCTTTGCCCGCGGGCAGTCGCGGGGCGCCTATGGTTCGCCTAGGAACGATGGGAGTTGGCGCCTGCCGAAGATGCCGTTCAAGTCGATGTATTGTCCGCGCCGCAGCGTGAAAGTCGCGCTCGGCGGTATCCTTCTCTTGGCTGCGGGTCTCAGCACGGTTGGCCATTCGCCTCTCGCCCAAGAGGCCCCACCTGCGCCGCCAGTGGCAGCTCCTGAAGCGCCGAAGGCCGACCCTGCCGCCGAAGCGCCAAAGGCCAAACAAGAGCAGCAAGCGCCCGCACCCGCTTCCGGTGAAGCCGCCAAGGAAGCAGCGCCGAAAGCAAAGGCTGAGCAGGTCCCTGCCGCCGCTGCCGAGGCCCCCGCCGCGCCACCCGTTCCGATCGTCTATCTCGGCAAGGAATATCCGGAGCCGCTGCCGCTTTCCTATGCGGAGGAGATCATCACCGATAAGGGCATCCAGGGCGCTCGGCTGATGATCAAGGAGGCGAACCAAGCCGGACGTTTCGTCGGCCATACCTTCGAGCTCGTCGAGGCCATCGTCCCGCAAGACGGCGACGTCGTCGCCAAGGCGAAGGAAGTCCTGAAAGAGGGCGGCTCCTTCGTCATCGCCGATCTCGAAGCGGCCGACCTCTTGGCGGTCGCTGATCTGCCGCAAGCGAAGAATGCCATCATTATGAATGTCAGGTCGAATGACGTGGCGCTCCGGCAGGAGCAGTGCCGCCAGAATGTGTTTCACATCATTCCCGATTGGGCGATGCGCGCCGACGCGCTGGCGCAATACCTCATCTGGAAGAAATGGCCGCGCTGGGGGATCATCCGCGGCACCCATCCCGCGGACAAGGAATTTGCCGCGCAGATCCATCGCTCCGCGAAGCGCTATGGCGGCAAGATCGTCGACGAGCGCGAATACAATTTCCCGCCGGGAGCGCGGAATACCGATTCCGGTCACCAGCAGGTGCAATCGCAAATGCCGCTCGCGACGCAAGGCGGCGAGCAGCACCATGCACTTTGGGTCGCGGACGCCGAGGATGGCTTCGGCGATTACCTACCCTACCGCACCTACGATCCGGTTCTCGTCGTCGGCACGCAGGGGCTGCAGGCCGTCGCCTGGGACAAATCCTATACCGAGTCCGGGGCCATGCATTTGCAGAACGCCATTCCGCGCCTCGCCAAGCGTAAGACCACTGAGCGCGATTACACCGCCTGGCTTGGCATCCGCTCGATCACCGATTCAATGATGCGCGCGGGCAAAACCAGCGTCGCCGACGTGAAAGCCTATTTGCTCTCCGACCAGTTCCGGCTGGAAGGTTTCAAGGGCCAGGCGCTCAACTTCCGCACCTGGGACCATCAGATGCGGCAGCCCATCATTCTCGGCGGCGGCACGCGGGTGCCGGTCTCGACATCGCCGCAAGAGGGCTTTTTGCATCCCACCAATCTCACCGACACGCTCGGCTTCGATCAGCCCGAAACCAAATGCTCATTCGAGTAATTTCGCCCCGAGGCAATCCCGACAGAGGTAATATGATGAAGCGCACATTCTTGTCCGCCGGCGCGCTCCTGCTTCTCTTCACGGCGCCGTCCCTCGCCGAGACCATCTTCGTGTCCAATGAGAAGGACAACACCATCACGGTGATCGATGCGGCGACGATGAAAGTCACCAACACCGTCAAGGTCGACCGGCGTCCACGCGGCATCGTCCTCAGCCCGGATTTCAAAGAGCTGTTCATCGCCGCGGGCGATGGCGACATCATCGACGTCGTCGATACCGCCACCCTGAAGGTGACGCGGCATCTCGAATCCGGCCCCGACCCCGAGCTGATGAGCATCGATCCCTCGGGGAAGATCATCTACATCGCCAATGAGGACGATTCCCTCGTCACCATCATGGACATCGCGAGCGGCGAGGTGCTGGCGGAAGTGCCGGTGGGCGTGGAGCCGGAAGGCATGATCGTCAGCGCCGACGGCAGATACACGGCGGCGACCTCCGAAAGCACCAGCATGGCGCATATCATCGACAACAAGACGCATTCGCTCGTGCACAACATCCTCGTCGATTCGCGCCCGCGCGAGGCGAAGTTCACCAAGGACGGCAAGGAGCTTTGGGTCTCCTCCGAGATCGGCGGCACCGTCTCGGTGATCGACACCAGCAATTGGGAGGACCCGAAAAGCTGGAAAGTCGTGAAAAAGATCGGCTTCGAGGTCGAGGGCGTGCGGCCAGAGCTGCTGCAGCCGGTCGGCATGGATTTCACCAAGGACGAAAAATATATGATCGTCCCGCTCGGCCCGGCCAATCGCCTCGCCGTCATCGACGTCGCATCGAAGGAAGTGACGGATTACATCCTCGTCGGGCAGCGCCCCTGGCATGGCGAGTTGAGCACCGACGGCACGAAATATTATGTCGCCAACGGCCTGACCAACGATCTGACCGTGGTCGATGTCGCCTCGCTCAAGGCCGAAAAATCCGTGCCTGTCGGACGGCTGCCTTGGGGTGTTGCGGTTATGCCTTAGCGGAGCGCCGCTGCCGAGGTTTTAGCCCGGCTTTCCGCAAGGTCTCGGCCGTCGGCCCGACATCGACAACGGTTCCCTTCGCCATCAACACGACGGTCTTCGCAAGCCGCGTCACCTCCTCGACCGAGTGACTGACATAAAGCATCGGCACTTGGCTGTGGTCGCGTAGCCGCTCGAGATAGGGGAACACCTCCTGTTTCCGCGCTTCATCGAGGAAAGAGAGCGGCTCGTCCATCAGCAACAGCCTTGGCGAGGCAAGGAGCGCGCGGCCAAGGGCAACGCGCTGTTTCTCGCCGCCGGAAAGCTCGTTGATCCCGCGCCGGAGAAATGCCTGCAAATCGAGGAGATCGACCACCTCGTCGAAGCTGGCATAGCGCGACTCCTTCGGGGCGAAGAAGCGGCCATAGGCGAGGTTGTGCCGCACCGAAAGATGCGGAAACAGGCGCCCCTCCTGAAACACATAACCGAGCCTGCGCTGCCAACTCGGGACGGAGATGCCCTTGCCGGTGTCGAGCAGCGCCGTGCCATCGACGATGACCCTGCCGCTCGCCGGCCGGAGGAGCCCGGCGATGATGTTGATGATCGTGGTCTTGCCGGCGCCGGAGGGCCCGAACAAGGCCGTCAGCCGCCCTTCGCTCGCAAAGCTTGCATCGAGGACGAAATCGCCCCGTTTCGTCTTGGCGTGAAATTCGAGGCTCAAGCTCGGTCGAACCTTTTCTGCACCCGGCGCACGAAGGTCTCCGAAAGGAGAATCGCGCCGAGCGAAATGACGAGCGAAATGGCGGTCAGCCGCAGCGCTCCCGCGTCGCCGCCCGGCACTTGCGTGAACGTATAAATCAGGGTCGGCAGCGTCTGCGTTTCGCCCGGGATGTTGGACACGAAGGTGATGGTGGCGCCGAACTCGCCCATCGCCCGTCCGAAGCAAAGGATGGCGCCGGCGACGATGCCTGGCGCGATCAAAGGGAGAGTCACCGTCAGGAAAACCATCGCCGGTTTGGCGCCGAGCGTCGATGCGGCTTGCTCCAGCCTCCGGTCGACGGCTTCGATGGACAATTGGATCGCCCGGACCATGAGCGGAAATCCCATGACGGCGCAGGCAAGCGCTGCGCCCGTCCAGCGAAAGACGATCACGATGCCAAATGTCTCGTCGAGAAACCGGCCGATCGCACCTTGCCGCCCGAACAGCAGCAAAAGGACATAGCCGGTGACCACCGGCGGCAGCACGAGCGGCAGCAGCACCAGGGCGTTGAGCAGGGGCCGTCCGAAAAAGCGCTTCCGCGCCAAGAGGAAAGCGATGGCGATGCCGAAAGGCAGGCTCGCCGCCGTCGCCAAAAGGGCGACCTGCAAAGAGAGCTTGATGGCCGTGAGCTCTTCTGGCGTCAGCGTCAGCACGAGGGCCCGGGCGGTCTCTTAGCGTGGCCCCCAAACGGGGCTATCCGGAAGCCGTATACACGCTGAAGCCGTGCTTGGAAAAGATCGAGCGCGCCGTCGAAGTCTTCAGAAAATCGAGGAAATTCTCCGCATCCGGGATCTTCGACGTCGCAATCACTGCTGCCGGATAGACGATCGGCGTATGCGTGCGCTCCGGGAAGGTAGCAAGCACCTTGACCTTCGGATCGGCGCGGGCGTCGGTGGCGTAGACGATGCCGAGCGGCGCCTCGCCGCGCGAGACGAGTTGCAACGCCGCGCGCACATTCTCGGCTTGAGCCAGCTTGTCCTTCACACCATCCCAAAGCTGAAGGCTCTGCAGCGCCTGCTTGCCGTATTTCCCGGCGGGCACCGAATCGGTATTGGCGACCGCCAGGCGCCCGTCGCCAAGCATCTCCGCGAGCGCGAGGCCGGGCTTCAGTTCGGCGGTGAGGGTCGAGTCCTTCGGCGCGATGAGAACCAGCGTATTGCCGAGGAGATC
Source organism: uncultured Alphaproteobacteria bacterium (assembly GCA_963786425.1). GTDB lineage: Bacteria > Pseudomonadota > Alphaproteobacteria > Rhizobiales > Methyloligellaceae > Methyloceanibacter. The sequence continues at coordinate 721,617 of CAWAZB010000005.1, forward strand.
GACGCGGCTATTGGCTTTGATCAGCTTCCGTTCGGCGAGGTAGTCCATCCAATCCTGATCGGCCGAGATGAAAATATCGGCGGGCGCCCCTTGCTCGATCTGCTTTGCGAGCGCCGAGGAGCCGGCAAGGGAGATCTTCGCCTGCTGGCGGCCGTCTTTCGCCCAGGCGGCATTGATCTCGTCGAGCGCATCTTTGAGGCTCGCCGCCGCGAAGATCGTGACCGGCTCATCGGCGGCTCTTACGAGGCCATTCGTTGACGCCAAAATGATCGCGCCGATGAAGACGAGTTTAAGAAAGCTACGCCTTGAGGTCATTGTCTTGCTCACATCCATGCCGCATTAGAAATTGATGCGGCCGCCCATCCAGAAGACGTCGAAATCTTCGAGCGGAACCGATACACGCCGAATCGCTCCGTTCGGCGAAAAGAGCGGATCGGCCGAGACGAGGCTGATCTCCGGCTCGATGTGCTGAAAAGCGACGAAGAGATTGAGCGATGCGGACTCGATCGACTGATCGATCGCGGCATACCATTTTGTCGTCTCCGCTCCCGTGATCTCGGTGGTGAAGCCGATGCCGGGAATGCGGTTTGGCGCGATGCGGCCCGTCCAGACGGGGAAGTTGGTCCCGCCGGATGTGACGGTGCTGGTGAAAGAGCCAATCCCGTCTTCATCCATCGTGTATCCGCCCCATATGGTGGTCGGGCCGAGATCGAAAAATTTGCGGTGGAGACCGCCGGCGATGTCCCAGGCCTTCATGAGCGGCGGGGCGTTCCCGGTGAAAAAGCCGCGCGCCAGCGGATCGTTATTCTCGGAATAGCTGTTGGTGCCCCAGGCCCAGAGCCCGGTCGGCTTATGGATGATGGAGACGGTGCCGGCCCATTCCTCCTGGTCGCGACGGGTGCTGACCAGAGGCACGCCGAACCCGCCCGAGAAAGTTTCGTCGGGAAACTTCTCATAGGCGTAGCCGGCGCCGATCTTCCAATTGTCCCATTCCTTGTTGTACCGGAGCGCGACGGACCAGATGTCATCGTCGCCATAGGAGGCGCTGCCGGTAAAGCCGAAGAGCTCGGCCGTGTCGTAGCGGACGAGGCCCCGCCGGTTCGAGCAGTCGAAGGCGGAGCTGCTCGTCGAATAGCAGCGGCCAATATCTCTAAAGCGAATATTGGAGAGGCCCGCCGCGCCGACCGGGCGCAGGAAGAAGCTCCAATTCATATAGAAATCGGAGTGCATCGTCTGGTCGAGACCCTTGATGACGATGCTATCCTTGGTGATGTCGTCCTTGGCGGCGCTCCACCAGCCCCACCACAGGCGGCCATACTCCTTGTGATCCAAATAGATGGCGGAGCGGCGGACGATGGTGCCGCCCGGCTCGGGATTGGTGACGAACTGATCGACGAATTTGGAGAGCGCGTTGCGGTCCTCCATTTCAAGGTTGTAGCCACTGCTCCAATTGCCGCCGATCTTGGCTTTCCCCCTCAAGCCATAGCGGGAGGGGCTGTAGGATCCGTTCGATACGTACAGGCTGTTCAGATCTCCGTCGTCCCAAGAGCTGACGACATAGTGCAGTCGGCCATAGAGCTCGACCGAGACCTTGGTGTTGCCTTTGCGAACAGTGGTGGCTTCAAGCTCAGCCACCCGCTCCTCAAGGTCGGCGCAGCAATCGCCGCCGAGATCGGCCGCCTCCGCGCCGCTGCATAAGAGAAAAAGTGCCGCAATAATGCCGGCACCTAAATGGCTTGCACCCGTAACGTTCCTCATCCCCGCTCCCCCCAAGCGCGAATTTGACTGAACCCAGTCTGGGCATCTTTCGGCGCAGCTTCAATGTCCATTTCCGTATCGAATGATCGGCAGTTTCTATCGCGACGCCCAGGGACGTCTTCGAGTACGGCGCGGGAGCGGCTCAGTGATGGTGATGATGGCTGCCGCTATCGGCTTCATCATCCTCGTCCTCGGCGCGGAAGCTTTGATGGCAGGATTTGCAGGCTTCGATCAGTTTGCCGAAGGCCTCCTTCCAGCCGGCCGAGGTCTCTCCCTCCAATGTTGTCGCCAGCGCCTCGGCGGCCTTGGCTGCCGCTTCCGCATCGCCAATGAACTTGTCCCAATCCTCCCAGATCTCGGCGCGGGCTTCGCTTGGCGGCGCGTCGGTTCCCTTCGGAAACATTTCGGGGATCTTGCGCGTGGTGAGGCCGATGTCGCGTGCTGCATGCGCGGCCTTCGCGGCATCGAAGGGCCGCTTGCCCTTTGCCATGGCGTTCAGCAGCTTCATCTGCTTCGCCTGCAGGTCCATGAGGTCCATGCGTTCCTTGACGACGCCGGTCGCACCCTTATGCGCAAGCGCCAATCCCGCGATCGCAAGGAAGGCGATTAAGAACGCCAAGCCCAATGGCGCACGCCGCATCGATCTTTCACCCATCGTCGCCCCGAATGTCGATTTCCGTCGAAGCCTAGGGATGGGCGAAACGCCCGACAAGCCTCGCCGGTGCCTGGAAAATACGTTACCTACCCCTCATGCAAGAGCCGCCTTTTCCGACAAAGGCCGAGGGCGAGCCTTCGGGGCGCGCGCTCGTCGCTGATATTGGCGGCACCAATGCGCGCTTTGCGATGGCTGACCTCGACACGCTCGAGCTTGCATCCTTGCGCCAGTTTCGTTGCGACGAGCAGCCTGACCTTATAAGCGCCGCGCTTGACTATGCCCGCTCGGTGCAGGAACGGCCGCGCTTCGCGGCCATCGGCGTTGCCGCGCCCGTGGTGGGCGGGGAAATCGCCTTTACCAATTCGCCGTGGCGCTTCGCGAAATCTGAGCTCCGCACCGCCCTCGGCCTGGATGGGCTCCTCATATTGAACGATTTTGAGGCGCTGGCGCTGTCGCTTCCCCATCTGAAGGGCGAGGAGTTGCATCGCATCGGCGGCGGTGAGGCGCCGCCCCTGGCGACGAAGGTGGTGCTTGGTCCCGGCACCGGCATCGGGGTCGCGGGGCTACAATGGAGCGGCAGCGGCTGGACGGCGATTTCCGGCGAGGGCGGACATATCGCGCTCGCGGCGCAATCGCCGGAGGAATTCGCGCTTGTCGATGCCCTTCGCGCCGGGCGCGAGCGCGTCTCGGTCGAACGGGCTCTGTCGGGGCCCGGCCTCGCCGACCTCTATCTCGGCGTCGCGAAGACGAAAGGGCAAGCGGTCGAACCCCTGCCGCCGGGCGAAATCGTCGACCGCGCGTTTGCTGGGGCTGACGCGATCGCCGTCGAGACGCTCTCCAGGTTCGTCACTTGGCTCGGCCGATTTGCCGGCGACGTGGCGCTGATGTTCGGTGCGAGGGGAGGGGTCTATCTCGGCGGCGGCATCGCCCCGAGGATCCGCGACATGCTTTCGGAAGGCGCCTTCCGCGCCGCCTTCGAAGATAAGGGCCGCATGCGCGGATACCTCGCGCCGGTCCCGGTCTATGTCATCCTCGACGCAGCCGCCGCCCTGAAAGGCGCCGCGGCGGGCTTGCGGGCTGCGCTCGCCCGGGATGGCGGAACGCTTGCGACCTCCGAATCCTAGCCCTGGGGGGGCCGAAACAGCCGCTTTAGCCCCTGGGCCGGCCTGCCACGGAAAGGCTGCAATCGCCCGCTCTGGTCTTTCGCGAAGGCCGAAAAAGGGGGGAAATCTGGATGGCGGAGGGGCTTTCCGACATCATCGCGCGCAGCGCCGCCCGCCAAGCCTATCGCCTCTTGCGGCTTTCGGCGCCGCTCCTTCGGCCCGTCTATCAACGCATTGGTCTCGAGCGGCGGGCGCGGGCGATCTCCGCCCTTGTGCGCATCGGCTGGAACGGCGCCAGCGTTGTCTCACCCTTGCCGAAGCCATCGGAGATCGAGGCGCCTGACCGCCTGCAGCCCGGCGTCGTCTTGCATCGGCCATCCCCATGCCGAGTCCGGCGTCGGCGAGGCGCTGCGGGCGACGGCGCGCGCGCTTGAGGCCGCCGGCGTTCCCTTCAGCCTCTACCCGCTGCAAGATTATACGACCGCGCGCCTCGAAGACCGCAGCATGGCGGCGCATGTCAGCCAGCGCCTTGGCGCGCGGGTGAACCTCATTTGCGACGGCATTATCGGCGCCGATGTCGGGGCCCGGGCGCTTGGAGAAGCGGCCTTCGCCGGCCGCTACAATATCCTCCGGCCGTTTTGGGAGCTGCGCTCGCGTTCCGCCGCGCTTCGGCGAGAGCTTGCGGCGCTTCCAAGAGGTCTGGGCGCCGTCGGAATTTGTGCGCCAGGCCTTTGCCGAGGCGACGGACGTTCCTGTGCTCAATATGCCCGTGCCGGTCGAGCTCGGACCCATCGCGCCCGCGACCCGAGCGCAATACGGGCTCCCCGAGAAAGCGACGCTGTTTCTCTTCACCTTCGATCTCAGCTCCTTTTTCGTCCGCAAGAATCCGCTGGCGCTGATCGAGGCGTTCCACAAAGCCTTCGGCAAAAGCGGCCAGGCCGAGGTCGGCCTCGTGCTGAAATGCCTCGATCCCGGTCCGCACGCCGGGAGATTGAAGACGCTCCGTTCGGCCATTGGCGGCGATGCGCGCATCCATCTGATCGAGCGGACGCTGCCGCGGGCGGAGCTGAACGGGCTGTTGTCGCTTGCCGATTGTTACGTGTCCCTGCATCGCTCCGAGGGCTTTGGCTTCGGCCTTGCCGAGTCGATGCTGCTCGGGAAGCCCGTGATCGGCACCGCCTATTCCGGCAATGCCGACTTTCTGAGCAACGATACTGGTTTCCCCGTGCCTTACAGGCTCGTGCCGGTGCGCAAGGGCGAATATCCCGACCATGACGGCCAGGTGTGGGCGGAGCCGGATATCGACGTCGCGGCGAAGCACATGGCGTCGATCCTCGAAGAGCCGGAGAAGGTGACGGCGCGAGCTCTTGCGGGCCAGGCGCTGATCAAGCGCCGGCACAGCCTCGCGGCGGTCGGCGAAAAGATGCGCCAGCGGCTGTCGGAGTTAAACAACTTTTAGTTGTAATTTCGTGTCACCCATATTACAGCTTGCAAGGAGACCAAGGGCTCTTGCGGGAGGTGGATCATGGGTGCTCGTCGGAAATTCTTGCGCGGACGAATTGCGTTTGTCCTGTTTGGACTGGCGTTCTTGTCGTCGCCTGCCGCTCTGGCTCAAGGAGAGCCGGCTCCGGCCGGGACCGATTTGACCCCTGAGATCCTCAGTGTCGCCAAGGAACAAGCGGCTAACAACGGCGTCCCTCTCGGCACCGCGCTCACCGACCTCGTGACCAAGAGCGCTTCGTTAAGAGCGTCATCAGGTCTTGGTACGATTACTGGCGAGAGCCCAATGATGGTGCCTCACACTTCGCCCGGTGAGGCCGTTCCCGACGGTCAAGTGCGGATTCAGTCGATCGGCCGTAACAGCCGCAGCGAATACCTCAACGCGGAAGTTGCAAACGACGCTCCTATAGCGGAGGTGGCCATGGACCGGGGCTACACGCCGCGACACGATCGAACTCGATTCGCGTTTTGAAGAAAATATTGCGCGCATCGCGTCTCCCGAACGCCGACATCGCCTCCCCTGACGGAAGGGTTGTCGGTGGAGTTCACATAACTGGACCGGATCCCTTCCCTGAGGTTGTCGCAATTACAGGGAACCACGATATTTGCTCCGGTACCCTCATTGCTCCGGACAAGGTTTTAACCGCCGCTCATTGTTACTGTGACGGCGTCAAGCAGTGAGGTCTACGATCGGCCAAAGCATCATCTCTCCGATCGAACGTATCGCGTCGACAAAGCGGCAATTCCGAGGTCTTCCGGCCATGCGACGAGATTAAATCGAGATCTGGGCTTCGGGCGATGTCGCGATCCTGAAACTCGCGCGCCGGCCACTCACACCCGCGTCCTATGACATCGTGCCAGACTATCAGGCGTGCAGCATCGGTCAGCGCCGTTGGATTTGGACGACTGAGTCGGACGAGCGCGGGCTTCAAGTATATGGTCGATATCGTGATTGCCTCCTACCAATGCGATGGAAGCGCCCTCGCGGGTATTCCAGACAGTCGGATTTATAGATGCAGCCCAAGTCACGAATTGGTGGCCGCTAGCCTCAACCGCGATACCTGCGGTGGCGATAGCGGTGGACCGGTGTTTGTGTTTGGCCAGGATAGCAAGCCGTATATTGCCGGCGTCACCTCTCGAGCCATAGTGGGGAGAAAGTGTGGTCCTGGCGGCATTTACGTTATTCCGGCAGCGCCACCCGTTCGGGCGTGGCTCGAAGCGCGCGGGGTGAGCTTCCCCGACTAAAGATAGTGAAATACGATGCGGTCCTTTCCGCATTCATCGGCGATGCGCTGTTCGAGGCGCCGGTAGAAATCCTCGTCGCCGTAGGGGTTGCGCTTCGGATCGCGCAGTCCCCAGATCGTGCTCTCCTTGCCGGCATAGATCGGATGCGCGGCAAGCGTCTTCACCATCGCCTTCGGATCGATCTTGGCGTCGCCCTGGATGAAGCCGATCACCGATGTCAGCGTCTGCTGCTGATGCCAGATGAGATCCTCATAAGCGACGACGAGGCTGTTCGGGCGCGGCGTCGCCACCCATCTCTTGAAGAAATTGATGAAATAGGTGGTCTCGACCTCGGCGAATTCGATGAAACTCTCCGGCGTCTCACTGCCCCATTGCGCCTGGCGCAGCTCGAAATTCGATTGCAGGCGCGGGATCGGCGAGCGGTATTGAACGAGATATTTTCCGGCGAGGGAGGCTGAATCGCGGAAGCCGAAATCGTGGCTCTTCTGCAGGAAATAGCTGTTGGTGTGGCTGCCGTTCAGCGGCTTCCGGCAGGGAATGCTGCCGCAGCAATTCGCCGCCCGCCCGTAGAAATCGCAATAATGCAGCTCCGGCCCGAAATAGGTCTGCAGGCACGCGCCGAGGAAATAATGCCCGCTGCGCGGCATGGATTTCCCGAAGATGTAAGTGACGCCGGAAGGCTGCCTGAGCGCGCGGAAAAACGAGCGGGCTTGGTGCAGGCCGCCTTCGACGCCCCATGGGAATTCGTAATATTCGACCCGCCTGCGGAGGAGCCCGTTCATTCCATTCGCGAGGACCGCCCCCTTTGACTGATCGCGGGTGACGCTGCCGGATCCCGACCGGCAACTGGCCTATTTGAATTCGACTTTGAGGACTTTATAGGACTTGCCGCCGCCGGGCGTGGAGACCTCGACGATATTGTTCTTGCGCTTGCCGAGCAGGGCGCGCGCGATTGGCGAGGTGATCGAGATCTTGCCCTGCTTCACATCCGCTTCGATCTCGCCGACGATTCGGTATTTGACCTTCTCGTCATTGTCGTCATCGAGCAGGGTCACCGTCGCTCCGAACGTGATCTGATCGCCCCCGAGCTTGGCGACGTCGATGATGTCGGCGCGCGACAGCTTATCCTCGAGATCCGCCATGCGGGCCTCGGTGATACCCTGTTGCTCCTTGGCAGCGTGATATTCGGCGTTCTCGGAGAGATCGCCATGCGTGCGGGCGTCGGCAATCGCTTTGATGATGCGCGGGCGCTCGACGGTCTTGAGATGCTTAATCTCAGCCTCAAGCGCAGCATAGCCCTCCGCGGTCATCGGCACCTTGTCCATCTCTTTGTCGAAGCTCCCTTGGCCCTGGCGCAAATGTCCAGGAATCAGCCAGTCTAAGTCAAGAATTGGTGATTTGCCTATCGGGGCGGGTTTTGTGCCTGCCCTTGGCGCCGGCTGGCATAGCTCTGCAACGGCGCGACCCCGAGGCTCCCGGTTCGAAGAGCCTTGATCGCCTCGGTGACGGCCTGGGCGCCAGCGAGGGTTGTATAATAAGGGATGTGATAGAGCAAGGCGGAGCGCCGGATCGAAAAGGAGTCCGCCAGCGCCTTCGCCCCCTCGGTGGTGTTGAAGACGATATCCACCTCCCCATTGGTGATGGCGTCGACGATATGCGGGCGTCCCTCCAGGACCTTGTTGATCCGCTCGCAGGCGATCCCGTGGGCGTCGAGATGGCGCTTGGTTCCCCGGGTGGCAATGATGCGGAAGCCCATTTCGGCCAGCTGCCGGATTGGCTCCACTACCCGGTCCTTGTCGGAATCCTTGACCGAAACGAAGACCGTGCCGGTGAGGGGGAGCTTGGAACCGCCGCCGAGCTGGCTCTTGGCGAAGGCCATCGCATAATCCGTATCGATGCCCATCACCTCGCCGGTGGAGCGCATCTCGGGGCCGAGCACGGTGTCGACACCGGGGAACCGGGCGAAGGGGAACACCGCCTCCTTCACCGCGAAATGGTCCAGCTGCGGCTTCTGCAGCCCGAAGGAGGCGAGGGGCTTTCCGGCCATGACCTCCGAGGCGATCCCGGCGATCGGAATCCCGATCACCTTGGCGACGAAGGGCACAGTGCGGCTCGCCCGCGGATTGACCTCGAGCACATAAATCTCGTCATGCTGGATGGCGTATTGGACGTTCATCAAGCCGACGACTTTAAGCGCGCGGGCAAGCTCCACCGTCTGCCTTTCGAGCTCTTCGACGATCGCAGGCTTTGAGCGAATGCGGCGGCAGCGAGCAGGCGGAATCGCCTGAATGGACGCCGGCTTCCTCGATATGCTCCATCACCCCGCAGACGAAGACGTCCTTGCCGTCGGCGATGGCATCGACGTCCACTTCGATCGCATCTCTGAGGTAAGTGTCGAGCAGCACCGGGCTCTTGCCGGAAACGACCACGGCCTCTGAGATGTAGCGGTCGAGCTGCGCCTCATCGTGGACGATCTCCATCGCCCGGCCGCCGAGCACATAGGACGGGCGGATGACAAGCGGAAAGCCGAGCGAGGCGGCGATGTTGCGGGCCTCGTCCGGCGATCGGGCGATGCCGTTTCTCGGCTGCCTGAGGCCGAGCCGCTCGATCAGCGCCTTGAAGCGGTCGCGGTCCTCGGCAAGGTCGATGGCGTCCGGAGAGGTGCCGAGGATGGGCACGCCGGCGCTTTCCAGCGCTTGCGCGAGCTTCAGCGGCGTCTGCCCGCCGAACTGCACGATCACGCCCTTGACCGTGCCGTTCATCTGCTCCTTGCGCACGATCTCCAGCACGTCCTCTTCGGTCAGCGGCTCGAAATAGAGCCGGTCGGAGGTGTCGTAATCGGTGGAGACGGTTTCCGGATTGCAATTGACCATGATCGTCTCATAGCCCGCCGCCGACAGCGCGAAGGCAGCGTGGCAGCAGCAATAGTCGAACTCGATGCCCTGGCCGATGCGGTTCGGTCCGCCGCCGAGGATAACGATCTTCTCCGCCGCGCTCGGCCGCGCCTCGCATTGCGCTACTCCGGCGAAAGAGGGCTCATAGGTGGAATACATATAGGCGGTGGGGGAGGCGAACTCGGCGGCGCAAGTATCGATGCGCTTATAGACCGGGTGCACATTCAGCTTGCGGCGAAGCTCCGCCACCGACGACGCGCTCACCTTGGCAAGCGTTGCCAGGCGGTCGTCAGAGAAGCCCATCCCCTTCAGCATGCTTAACGGGCCGGCGCTCTGCGGCAGCCCATGCGCGCGAACGCGCTCCTCCATGGCGACGATCTCCGCAACCTGGCGGATGAACCACGGATCGATGTGGCAGGCCTCGAAGATCTGCTGCTCGTCGAAGCCGAGGCGGATCGCCTGCCCCACTTTCAACAGGCGGTCCGGCGAGGGTGTGCCGAGGGCGCCCCGGATCACATTCTTGTCGTCGCCCTGGCCAAGGCCCTCGAAACTGATGTCGTCGAGGCCGGTGAGGCCGGTCTCCAGCGAGCGGAGCGCTTTCTGCAAGGATTCGGCAAAGTTGCGGCCGATGGCCATCGCCTCGCCGACGGATTTCATCGAGGTGGTCAGCACTGGCTTCGCGCCTGGGAATTTTTCAAAGGCGAAGCGCGGGATCTTGGTGACCACATAATCGATGGTCGGCTCGAAGGAGGCGGGCGTGGCGCCGCCGGTGATGTCGTTGGCGAGCTCGTCGAGCGTATAGCCGACCGCAAGCTTCGCCGCGACCTTGGCGATCGGAAAGCCCGTCGCTTTCGAGGCGAGCGCCGAGGAGCGGGACACGCGCGGATTCATCTCGATGATGACGAGGCGCCCGTCGGCCGGGTTCACCGCGAATTGCACGTTGGAGCCGCCGGTCTCCACCCCGATCTCGCGTAAGACCGCGATCGAGGCGTCGCGCATGATCTGATATTCTTTGTCGGTGAGCGTCAGCGCCGGGGCGACGGTGATCGAATCCCCCGTATGCACGCCCATCGGATCGATGTTCTCGATCGAGCAGATGATGATGCAATTGTCGTCCTTGTCGCGGACGACCTCCATCTCATATTCCTTCCAGCCGAGCACCGATTCCTCGATCAGCACTTCGCAGGTCGGGGAAGCGTCGAGGCCGCGCTCGACGATCTCCAGGAACTCCTCGCGGTTATAGGCGACGCCGCCGCCGGTGCCGCCAAGCGTGAAGGAGGGGCGGATGATGGCGGGAAGGCCGATATCCGGGATCGCTTCCAAGGCTTCGATCAGGCCCTTCTCGACATAGCGCCGGCGCCTCGCGCCTTCGCCTTGCGCCCAGGAATGCTCGAATTCCGAGCGCGTCCTTGCCCGCTCCTCGGCGTCGTCGGGGGAGGCCGCGATGCGCTCGATCTCGGCGCGGTATTTCTCCCGGTCGGCGCGCTTCAAGGCCGCCGCATCGGCGAGCCGCGAGCGCGGCGTTTCGAGGCCGATCTCGTTCATCGCCTCGCGGAACAGCTCCCGGTCCTCGGCCTTGTCGATCACCTCGGCGCGGGCGCCGATCATCTCGACCCCGTATTTCTCGAGCACGCCGGAGCGGTGCAGGCTGAGCGCGGTGTTCAGCGCCGTCTGTCCGCCCATGGTCGGCAGGATGGCGTCTGGGCGCTCCTTCTCGATGATCTTGGCGACGAATTCCGGCGTAATCGGCTCGACATAGGTGGCGTCGGCGACGTCTGGGTCGGTCATGATCGTCGCCGGGTTCGAGTTCACCAGCACGATGCGGTAGCCCTCTTCCTTCAGGGCCTTGCAGGCTTGCGTGCCGGAATAGTCGAACTCGCAGGCCTGGCCGATGACGATCGGCCCGGCGCCCACGACCAGGATCGACTTTATGTCAGTGCGTTTGGGCATGAGAAGATTGCGGCCCGCTTATAGTTGAATGCGGCGACGCTGCAATATGCGCCTCCGCCCCGATCCAAACGACGCTCATGCGGGACACCGCGCTTTGACGATGGCTCCGCTCGGTGCCGGCACCGCGAGCGCCGGATAGTCCTTCGCCAGCGCGCCGAGGATGGCGCGGAAATCGGCATAGCGCGCTTCGTCACTCGCGCTCCCGAACAGCACGATGACGATGGTGTCGCCATTCGGTGCGAGCCAGGCGCCCGCCAGATTGAAGATGCGGTTGCCGAAATGCGAGCCGGTCTTGGCGCCGAGGATGCGATCCTCACCCAAGATAGCCACCTTGGTCTTCAGCGGGATGGTGCGTTTGGCGGGTCCCTCGATACGAAGCGACCGCATCGCGCAGGCCCAGAAAGGCTGCAGCCGTTGATCGCCGAACACCGCCGCGCCGATGGCTGCCATGTCCGCGGCGCTCGCGACATTCTCCGGCGAGAGCCCGCTCGGATCGGCGAAGCCCGCCGCCTTGGTGCCAAGCGCGGCCGCCGCCTCATTCATCGCCTGAACGAAGCGCTTCTTGGCGTCGCCCTTCTTGCCGTCCTTGGCCAACATGGCGCGGCCGACAGCATCAGCAATCGCATTCGCCGCATCGTTGCCGGAGACGAGCAGCATGCCGGCGAGGAGATCGGCGAGCGTCCAGACATCGCCCTTGCGTAATCCCGCGCTCGCGCCGCTCGTCAAATGCGAGGGCGTAATGGTCACGCTCTCGCTGAGCCGGTCGCCCATCTCGCCGGCAAGCACATAGGCTGTCATGAGCTTCGTCAGGCTATGCAGCCGCGCCGGCTTGTCGTTGCCCTTGCGGTAGAGCACCTCGCCACTCGTCGCATCGAGCACATAGACCTGCGAGGCCGTCACCTTCGGCGGCGCCGTCTCGGCTAACGCTGGTACACCACACAGGAGAGCGAGCAGCAAAGCCGCGATGGTTCCAACGTGTGCTCGGACCCGCATTCTCATTCGCCTCCCCCCTTGTGGGGGAGGCCGGCGCGAGGGCGCTTGCGCCATTGCGCCGGGAGGGGGGTATGCAGGGGCTCGTTCGACGAACCCCCCTCCCTAACCCTCCCCCTCAAGGGGGGAGGGGATTTGGCTCCACTTTGAAGCGCTGCCGGCATCAGCCCTTCCGCTCATCCATCAGCTGCACGAAGCGGGTGAAGAGGTATTGGCTATCCTGCGGGCCGGGGGATGCTTCGGGGTGGTACTGCACCGAGAACACCGGCCGGTCCTTCAGCTTCAATCCGGTGTTGGAGCCGTCGAACAGCGAGACATGCGTCTCCTCGACTTCGGCCGGAAGGCTGGCGCGATCGACGGCGAAGCCGTGATTCATCGAGGTGATCTCGACCTTGCCGGTGGTGAAATCCTTCACCGGGTGATTGGCGCCGTGGTGCCCCTGATGCATTTTCTGCGTCGTGCCGCCGAGGGCAAGGCCGAGCATCTGATGCCCGAGACAGATGCCGAGGAGCGGCAAGCCCGAATCGACCAGCTTCCGGATCTGCGGCACGGCATAGACGCCGGTCGCCGCCGGATCGCCCGGGCCGTTGGAGAGAAACACGCCATCCGGCTTCCGCTCCAATACTTCCTCGGCCGTCGCCGTCGCCGGCAGCACCGTCAGCCGGCAGCCAGCGGCGGCGAGCTTCCGCAAGATGTTGCGCTTCAGCCCATAATCGATGGCGACGACATGGAAGCGCGGCGCGGTCTGCCGTCCGTAGCCTTTGCCCCATTGCCACTCGGTCTCGTCCCAGCTGTAGCTCTGCCCGCTCGTCACGGTCTTGGCGAGGTCGAGCCCGACCATGCCGGGAAAGGCGGCGGCGTCACGCTTCAATCCCTCCATGTCGAAGGCGCCGCCAGGGTCATGCGCGATCACCGCGTTCGGCATGCCCTTCTCGCGGATGAGCGCGGTCAGCGCGCGCGTGTCGACGCCGGTGATGGCGATGATGCCGCGCGCTTTCAGCCATTCGTTGAAATGTTGCGCGGCGCGATAATTCGAGGCCTCGGTGATGGAGGCACGCAGCACGCAGCCGAGAACGCCGGAGGAAGCGGCAAGGCTCGCCGTCTCGATGTCCTCATTGTTGGTGCCGACATTGCCGATATGCGGGAAGGTGAAGGTGATGATCTGTCCGGCATAGGAGGGGTCGGTGAGGATCTCCTGATAGCCGGTCATCGCCGTGTTGAAGCACACCTCGCCAACGGCAATGCCGGTCGCGCCGGCGCCTTTGCCCTCGATGACGGTGCCGTCGGCGAGCACGAGAAGCGCGGTCGGCGCCTCTTCCGCCCAGCCCGGGTGAGACCGCGCAGGGGCGCTTTGGGCCTCCACGGCCGGACCTTCAGGGCGTTCGTTCATCGGCTTTCGTTGACCCGCTGGAGCCGGGGCGGCTCGCTTGATCGGATGCGCGCCGCTGCTTGAAGGGAAGGCTTACAAGCTTGGGGGCGTCCAACGAGCCCAACTCTTAGGGCAGCGGGAAAAGGCGGTCAAGCATGGGGCCAAAATAAAAGTCTGTGAAAACAAAAGCTTATGCGGCTTCAAGCACTTGCCAGCGGACCAGCGCTCGACTACCCTGAAAGCTTCTTTCCATCTCAAACCCCATGATTCCATGCGCGAGACCATTTCTGCTGCCTTGAAGGCGGCGACGAAGGCGCAAGAAAAGCGCCGCCTTTCAACGCTCCGGCTGATGTCCGCGGCGATCAAGGACCGCGATATCGCCGGGCGGAGCAGCGGCAAGGAGCAGGCCAGCGACGCGGAACTGCTCGAGCTCTTCGCCAAGATGATCAAGCAGCGCGAAGAGTCCGCCAAGATCTATGACGAGGCCGGCCGCAAGGAGCTTGCCGATCAGGAGAAGGAAGAGATTGTCATCATCCGCGAGTTTCTGCCGAAGCAGCTTTCCGATGCCGAGACCGAGACGGCCGATCGGCGCGGCGATCGCCGAAGTCGGCGCCGCAAGCGTCAAGGACATGGGCAAGGTGATGTCGGCGCTGAAAGCGCGTTACGCCGGGCAGATGGATTTCGGCAAAGCCGGCGCGCTGGTGAAGGCGAAGCTCGGGTGAGATCGGCAAATCACGGGCTTTTGCTTTGCCCATGAACGCGCGGGAGATCACCATCACCGGGTATCGTTAGCTTGCATAGGAATGAGATCGATGCAGCCGCTTTTCCAGATTGGGATATTCGCTCTCGTCGTCGCCGCGATCAGTTCCGCCGCGCTTGCGGATCCGAATCGGCGCCTGCAGCCCAACGCCAACGACGTCGGCATATGGAAGTCCTATTCCGCGCATGGCTTACGCGGCGAGCTGAACAATTACGATCCCATCGGCCTGATCGCCGGCGAGTTGATCCACACCGATTGCTCGATCAATTTCACCGACCCTGACAATCACAAGACCTATTGCTTCAACAGCCCGACCTCGCTGAACTATTTCGAGAACTGGCCGAAGACTTATGCGCGCCGTGCCGAGGATGCTCTCCTCGAATTGACCAAAGAGACTCCGACGCAATAGCGGCCAGCGAGCGCAGCGAATCGAGGATGGCTGGGCACCACGATGCCCTTTCATTTTTCGTCATGGCCGGGCCTTGTCCCGGCCATCCACGGCTGAGAATGCTGCACATCCGACGTGGATACCCGGAACTCCGGCGGGGATGACGAGGATAAGACGTGCGATTTTAAAACAGTCCGCTGTCATTCCGGCGAAAGCCGGAATCCAGTACGCCGTGGCGTTTCGGTTTTGGTTTTCGATCGCAACCTGCTCGGTTACTGGACCCCGGCCTTCGCCAGGGTGACGCGTCCGGTGGTTGCAGCCTGCCCGTCATTTGAGTTGCGAGCGAGGCGAGCCTCGAAGCGCGGCGCCTCGTTACGTCCAAAGAGTTTTGGCGACGAAGGCAGCGATCAGCAGGATGAGAACGATCTTCACGGGCGTTCCTCGCATATGAGAGGGGCGTGCACGAATGCAATGCGTGTGAGAATTAGCATGCACAGAACTTCGCCAATCTGCGGCGGCCTGCCACGCGGCCTTTTGTCAACGCTCCGAAACACGCATTCGTCACTGCACTGCACTATGTTTGTTGCAATGCAGCACGAACTGAGTCGTGCCGTAGAGGCATAGGAGGCCTGAATGTTTAGCGCTTTTGTTTCGAAATCGATGCTCGCGGCGGCTGGCACCGCCGCTCTGTTGGCTGCGGCGCCGGCTCTCGCAGGGTCCGCCGCCGCCGACGACCGCATCACCAATCTCGGTCCGGTCGGGCCTTTCGAGCCCATCCTCGCTCAAATGGGGACGAAGCGGATGATCGCATTTTACGAGCCAGAGGGCGGCAGCTGCTTCGTCAGCGCCGTCGTTTGGGACGAGGCCGCTCCCGAGGCGCCTTACGCTTCGGCGCGCGTCAGGGTGAGGCTTGAGCCGGGTCAGGCTTTCGATCTCGATGGCGCCAAGCTCGAGACGGTGAAGATCAAATGCGGCGAAGGCGCTGCCAAGCTGACCCTTGGCGGACTGTTCGCCACCGCTTCGACCAGCAATTAACGCGGCCTGAAGCCGGGTGGGGCAGGGCATCTGCCCCACCCGGACGTTCCGTGCCCTGTCAACGAGCCAGGCTACACGGACGGTACTGTGCCTGTGAACGACCCAGGCCTTCGTTCTATATTCGTTCCAGTGAATAGCGGTGATGATCGCTGAACCGCTCTCGGCTTTGACGCGAAACCGGCGCTCACTCGGACATATGAAATTCCCCGATTCGTTTTTGGAGGAGATCCGCGCGCGGCTGCCGGTATCGGCGGTCGTCTCCCGCCGCGTCGGCCTGAAACGTGCGGGCCGCGAATGGAAGGGCCTATCGCCCTTCAATCAGGAGAAGACGCCGTCCTTCACGGTCAACGACCAGAAGGGCTTTTACCACTGCTTCTCCTCCGGCAAGCATGGCGACGTGTTCAGCTTTGTCATGGAGACCGAGGGGCTGAGCTTCCCCGAGGCGGTGGAGAAGCTCGCCGGCGAAGCCGGCCTGCCGCTGCCGAAGCCCGACCCGCAATTTGAGCGCGCCGCCAAGGAACGGCTCGGCCTCTTCGATGCGCTGGAAGCGGCGGCGGCTTTTTTCGAGACGCAGCTAAAATCCGGAAATGGCCGCGGGGCGCTGAACTATGCGGAAGGGCGGGGCATCGCGCGATCGACCCTCGACGAATTTCGCATCGGCTATGCGCCGAACGCCAAGGACGTGTTGAAGGGAGCGCTGATCAAGCACGGCTTCACCGAGGCGCAATTGCTGGATGCCGGCCTTGTCATCAAGCCGGATGACGGCCGCGCCTCCTACGACCGTTTCCGCAACCGCCTCGTCATTCCCATTCTCGATGCGAAGTCGCGCATCATCGCCTTCGGTGCCCGCGCTCTCGATCCTGCCGCCGAGCCGAAATATCTGAACTCGCCGGAGACGAAGCTCTTCGACAAGGGCTCCACCATCTTCAACTTCACCCGCGCGCGCCAGGCCGCTCACGAGACGAGCGCGCTGATCGTGGTGGAAGGCTATATGGACGTGATTGCGCTCGCTCAGGCCGGCTTCCGCAACAGTGTGGCGACGCTCGGCACCGCCTTCACGCAGCGGCAGATGGAGCAGCTTTGGCTGCTCGCGCCAGAGCCGGTCATCTGCTTCGACGGCGACCGCGCCGGCGAGGCGGCGGCGGCGCGTGCGATCGACCGCATGCTCCCCGTCCTGCATGAGGGGCATTCCTTCCGCTTCGCCTTTCTGCCCGAGGGCTGCGATCCCGACGATCTCGTGCGACGGTCCGGTCCTGCCGCGCTTGCCGGCTGCCTTTCCAGCGCGCGGCCGCTCATCGATGTGTTGTGGCGTAGGGAGGTTGCAGCCGCCGTCCTCGATACGCCGGAGCGGCGCGCGGCATTGGAAGGACGGTTCGAGCAATTGCTTGAGACCATCGCCAATTCCAGGGTGCGCGAGCATTACCGGCGCGAAATTCGCTCGCGCCTCTGGTCGCTTTGGCGCGAGCAGGGCAAAAGCTCAAAGGGGAAAGTGCAAAGCCCCGCGACAAGCGCCGGCCCGGCGCCGGCGCGGCCGCTTCCGTCCGCGCATGGCTTCGCCATCACCATCATTCTTGCGCTCGCGCATCATCCTTGGCTGCTTGAGCGCTTCTCCGAGGAAGTGGGGCAGCTCGAGATTCCACAGAAACAGCTTGCCGAGCTGCTCGCCGCTCTGTGCGACATCATCTTTCAGCATCACGGCATTTCACGCGATCGCTTGGCCGATCTGATGCGAGAGAGGCCGCAAGGACAACTGCTCGAGCGCCTCGACCGTTCGAGCGCCTTCAAGCGCCTCGCCTTCCTGCAGACGGAGATGCCGGCCGCCGAGATCGAGGAGCATTTCAACGAGCTCATCTTCCGCTGGACGACGCTGAAGACGCTGCATCGCGAGGTGCAGGAGGTGGCGCTTGATCTCTCCGACTATAGCGAAGCGGATTACGAGGATTTCGCAGTTCTGCAGCGGCAGGTCGCCGATGCCGGCCTCCGCCACGACGCCGACGATGCGGGCGACCGCGAGCATTTGCAGCGCTTCCAAGAGACCGTTGCCCGCCTGAAGGCCAGCAATATTGCGGCTCAACGAGGCAGGCGCCCCGAGCGCCGCCCGGATCGGACCTGACGGCGCATATCCGCCGTGCAAGCAAAGTGCCATCGGCAAGCAAAATTATCCTGCATGACACCGAAGCGAAACGCCGAGTCCGCCTCGCAAAATTCGTCCCCGGGCGCTTGACAGCGGGTGCCGGTCTCGCCAAGTCCCGGGTAGAAAATTGATCGGCTGAGGCGGTTTCGCGGTCCTCTGGATGAGGGATAAGCGCTTCGTTGCAAAGCGATGACGCATCGCCAGCCGGACATGGCGTTCGTTCGACGGCTTCGGGCTTTTCGCGCTGAGGCAGACCTTGCCTCCCGCGGCTTGATGTGGTCCCGGACGTAGAAGCCCCATCCTGTCTGCCCTGTCGGGCGCGTTGGTTGGTGAGAACAAGAGAGGCCTGGGTTTAGCGCGAAGGTCATCGATCGGCGCGCGCTCAGCCGAATCTGTTTAGCGCAGATTAACGGGAACACCGCTAATCGCGGGAGGGTTTGGAAATAGCGCCGGTCTTGAAGGCGGGCGTTCTGGCCGCGGCCAATCGGCGGCCGACCGGGAAGCGCTTCGGAGTGGATGAATGGCGACCAAGACAGCTGAAGCAGAAGACCAAGAACAACCTCAATCCGAAACTCCCGACGGTCCCGTTCTCGACATGTCGGATGCCGCCGTCAAAAAGCTCATCAAGACGGCGAAAGCGCGCGGCTTCGTCACCTATGACGAGCTGAACGAAGTCCTCCCCTCCGAAGAAGTTTCTTCCGAACAGATCGAAGACACGATGTCGATGCTCTCAGACATGGGCATCAACGTCATCGACACGGACGAGGCGGAAGAGGCGGAGGAGGGAGCCGCGGCGAATGCCGAAGGCGCAAAGGCCGTCGCCACCGTCACGCCCATCGTCAAGGTGGAGCGCACCAGCGAACCTACCGAGCGCACCGACGACCCCGTACGCATGTATCTGCGCGAGATGGGCTCCGTCGAGCTTTTGTCGCGCGAGGGCGAGATCGCCATCGCGAAGCGCATCGAGGCCGGGCGCGAGGCGATGATCGCCGGGCTCTGCGAGAGCCCGCTCACCTTCCAGGCCATCATCATCTGGCGCGACGAGCTGAACGAAGGGAAGATCCTTCTTCGCGACATTATCGATCTCGAAGCGACCTATCAGGGCCCTGACGCAAAGCCCGCCCCGGCGCAGCCGCCGGCCGAGGGGACGAATGGCAGCACCCCGCCGCCGCAGCAGGCCGCCGAGCAGAATGCCGCCCGCCCGGCCCAGCGCGCCGCCGCCGACGAAGAAGACGGCGAGGAGACGATCCCCGCCGAGGAATTCGAGGAAGACGAAGACGATCTGGAAAATTCGCTATCGCTCGCCGCCATGGAAGCCGAGCTGAAGCCGAAAGTGGTCGAGACTTTCGATCTCGTCGCCACCAATTACAAAAAGCTCCGCAAGCTGCAGGACCAAGAAGTGGAGCGCGCGCTCCGCAACGACTCGCTCTCCTCCTCGCAGGAGAAGCGTTACAAGGCGCTGAAGGACGAGATCGTCGCCGAGATCAAATCGCTGTCGCTCAATCAGAACCGCATCGATAGCCTCGTCGAGACCCTCTACGACATCAACCGGAAGCTCCTCGGCTATGAGGGGCGGCTGATGCGCCTCTCCGAGAGCTACGGCGTGCTGCGCGAGGATTTCCTCGCCGAATATTTCGGCAACGAGCTCGATCCGAATTGGCTCCGCCGCGTCGGGCGCCTGAAGAAGCGGGGCTGGGGCGACTTCGTTCACGACGAGCGGGATCTCATCAAGGAGATCCGCCAGGAAGTTCACAATCTCGCCGCCGAGACCGGCTTACAGATCTCCGAGTTCCGCCGCATCGTGCATATCGTGCAGAAGGGCGAGCGCGAGGCGCGGCAGGCGAAGAAGGAAATGGTCGAGGCCAATCTCCGCCTCGTCATCTCCATTGCCAAGAAATACACCAATCGCGGCCTGCAATTTCTCGACCTCATCCAGGAAGGCAATATCGGGCTGATGAAGGCGGTCGATAAATTCGAATATCGCCGCGGCTACAAATTCTCCACCTACGCCACCTGGTGGATCCGGCAGGCGATCACCCGCTCGATCGCCGATCAGGCCCGCACTATCCGCATCCCCGTGCATATGATCGAGACGATCAACAAGATCGTCCGCACCTCGCGGCAGATGCTGCATGAGATCGGCCGCGAGCCGACGCCGGAGGAGCTCTCCGAAAAGCTCGCCATGCCGCTCGAGAAAGTGCGGAAAGTCTTAAAGATCGCCAAGGAACCGATCAGCCTCGAAACCCCGATCGGCGATGAGGAAGATTCCTATCTCGGCGATTTTATCG
Organism: uncultured Alphaproteobacteria bacterium; assembly: GCA_963786425.1. GTDB lineage: Bacteria > Pseudomonadota > Alphaproteobacteria > Rhizobiales > Methyloligellaceae > Methyloceanibacter. Next base: position 741,686 of record CAWAZB010000005.1, read on the forward strand.
AGGACAAGAACGCGGTGCTGCCGATCGACGCCGCCATCCAGTCGAACTTGCGCGAGACGACGACGCGCGTCCTCGCCTCGCTCACCCCGCGCGAAGAGCGCGTGCTTCGCATGCGCTTCGGCATCGGCATGAACACCGACCACACGCTCGAAGAAGTCGGCCAGCAATTCTCGGTGACGCGCGAACGCATCCGCCAGATCGAGGCGAAGGCGCTCAGAAAGCTCAAACACCCCAGCCGCTCCGCAAGCTCCGCAGCTTCCTGGACAATTAGACCATGCCCATACGACGCGTCATTACCGGTGAAGCAACGGCAAGCCGGTCTTTACCGCCGACGAGGTGGTGCAGGACATTCACATCGCCTTGATCCCGGGCGGGGCCTTCAATCGGGCCTATGGCAACAATCATTTGGTGCTGCCGAACGACGGACGCGAGAACGACATTCCCAGTTACTTCCCGGATGCGGGCGGCGCGGCCGTCTACATCGTCACCATCCCGCCCGATTCGCAGACTGGCGGGATAAGGGGGGCAGGATCTCGGGCAGCTGGTTGCCGAGGTGAAAGTGAAACTGCCGGGCATGCTTGAGGCGATGTCGCTTGACGGCAGCTTCACGCACCAGACAGACACGATTGATGTCGTCACCGTGCTTGTCGGCCGCATCGTGCTTGAGCTCGATGGCGGCGCGAAGAAGGAGCTCGGCCCCGCCGATATCGTCATTCAGAACGGAACGCGTCACGCTTGGCGCAATCCCTATGACGCGCCTTGCACCTTGCACACGGTCTCGATCGGTATCGCCCGCAACGCAAAGCCCGCGCCTGCCGCCGAATAGGCCCCGTCTTACATCTCAGTCGTCATTGCCGGGCTTGTCCCGGCAATCCACTGGGCTCATCCAATGTCCCTCATGCTGAGACGCGCATCGGCAGCTGCGCGTCTCGAAGCAGAGCACCCTGCGAGACGCTTCCCTTCGCTCGCTCCTCAGGGTGAGGGCGATCGGCGTTGCGCGATCGCCCCACCGCTCGCGCCACCCTCTTTCCTCTTTCCCCTCTCCCCTTGCGGGAGAGGCTTTCCGCCGCGAGCGCTTGCGTCAAGCGGCGAAGCGGTTGGCCGCCCCGAAAAGAAAGCGCGAGCAATGGCGGAAAGGGTGAGGGGTGATTGACGCCGCTTCCGGCGAACCCCTCACCGCGAACCCTGTCGCGGTTCGAGGGGTCTCCCAAAGGGGAGAGCGGTAGAGTCACATCGTCTCCCAATCGTCATGGGCCCGCATGCCCGAGAGGGGTTGCCTCGCCGCGCTTGAGCGGGCTTAATCGCGCCTGGGAACGAATCCGCATCTTTCGCCGTTCGATCAGGGGGAAGAGCCGAAAAAGGAGAAACGCCATGCGTCTGACAATCCTTGCAGCAGCCTTTGCGATCGCCGGCGGCGCCATGATGGCGACGAGCGCCGAAGCCGTGCAGCCGGTCAGGGGCGCGGTGAAGGGAACGACGACGGCGGCATCAGGCGTCGCCAGTGGCGCCGTTCAGGCCGGACGCGGCGTTGCCCGCGGCGCGGTCACGGTGGCGCGCGGCGTCGGCCGCGGCGCGGTCTGCGTCTTCACCCTCGGCACCAGGTGCTGATAGGCGCCATTCCGGCGTAAGCCGGACTCCAGTAATCCCCGCGCAACCGCTCTCCCCTTGGGGAGAGCACGCGAACCCGAGAGGGTTCGCGGTGAGGGGTAGCCGCGAAGCGGCGTCAAGGACCATCACTGTCGCACTCGTGCTTCTTTTCGGCGCGCTACCGCTTCGCTGCTCGAGCGCGATCGTCATGCCCGGGCTTGTCCCGGGCATCCACGATCCTCATTCCGGCAGAAGCCGGGATCGAGCGACTGCCAAAGCCCAATTCGTGCAGTAGCGCTTCGTCATGCCCGGGCTTGTCCCGGGCATCCACGATTTTGTGCGCGCATCCCTCAGGCTTTGCTGCTCGGCCACTCCAAAACACGGCCGTCATCCTGAGGTGCGAGCGAAGCGAGCGGGGGGTTAGCCGCGAAGCGGCATCACAAATCACTCACTTCGGGTTGGGCTCGAAGGACGGCCGGCCCTCGAACTATCCGCTCTTCCTTGGGGAGAGCGGGGTGAGCCGCGAAGCGGGTCAAAGAATCACCCCTCACCCGGCGAGCGCCTCGTAGGACGAGGCGCTCGCCACCCTCTCCCACAAGGGGAGAGGGGTAGCTTGGCGCCAGAAGAAAGAAAACCGCCCTTAAAAAGGCCATCGAAACCGCCGAAAAAGCCCCTGCATGGATACGACCCGGCTGCCAGACATCCCCGATATCCCGACCTCGATCATCGCCTCGGGGATCCAGGACGCGCCGCTCACCGAGCTGATCGAGTTTGCGATGGGGCGCCTGATCGAATCCGGCGTGCCGATCGACCGCATGAATGTCGGCTTCCGCATCCTGCACCCGCTCTTCGACGGCATGAGCATCACCTGGACGCGCGAGACCGGCGCCGAGGTGAGCTACGCCACCCTCGTCGATCAGGAGGGCTCGGATTTTCGCGTCAGCCCCTTCTATGTGATGCTCGCCGAGCATCTCACCGAATGGCGGCTCCGGCTCGACACCGACCCGGCCATCGAGCGCTTCCCCTTGCTGCTGCAGCTAAAAGAGCAGGGCTATGGCGATTACCTCGCGCTGATCGTCGCCTTTGGCGGGGCGACGCTGCATCCGAAATCCTATGACGGCCTTGCCACCTCCTGGTCGACGCGCTCGCCGGCCGGCTTCTCCGATGCCGATGTCGCCGCCATGCGGAATGTGCTCGGGCCGCTCGCGCTCGTCTTTCGCCTCGCCATCAAGGACCAGATCACCCGGAATGCGCTCAACACCTTCCACGGGCCGCTGATCGGCGGGCGCATTCTCGCCGGCACCATCAAGCGCGGGGAGGGGGAGCGGCTCTCCGCGGCGCTTTGGTACAGCGATCTGCGCAATTCGACCGGCCTTGCCGATGCGCTTCCCGTCGAGGCGTTCCTCGAGCTCCTGAACGCCTATTTCGATTGCGCCGCGGGTGCGGTGACGGAGGAAGGCGGGCAGGTGCTCGACATTGTCGGCGACGCCATCCTCGCCTTTTTCCCCGCAGGGCAAAGCGAGGCTTCGGCGTGTTCCGCCGCGCTTGCCGCCGCCGCCGGCGCCCGAGCGCGACTCGAGGCGCTTCGGGCGGAGCCGCGGAATGGCGCCGAGCGCATCGAGTTCGGCATCGGCGTCCATTTCGGCGATGTGGTGTTCGGCAATGCCGGCACCGCCGACCGGCTGAAATTCGGCGTGCTCGGGCGTGCGGTAAACGAGGTCGCCCGCACCGCCGATATGGCGAAATCCTTGCGGCGGCCGGTGGTCGTGTCTGACGAGGCGGCGAAGCGTGCGCGGGGCGGCGCCTCGCATCCCGCCCTTGCCGATCTCGGCCTGCACCATCTGCGCGGCATTCCCGCCGAGCGGCGGCTTTGGGCGATGGACGTCGCCTGAAGCGTGGCAGACATGCCGCTTTGAGCCCTATGTCGCACCCTTTTCCCTTTCCGCGCGTTTATGCTGCATTGCACCAACGGCTTCTGTGCTTTATATGCGCGGAAGGGCTGGCTGCCCGCCATCGAGGGCAGGCTGAGAGGCGATGACGATGCTGCTCACCATGATGAAGGCGAAGCTGCACCGGGCGACGGTGACCGGGGCCGATCTCGATTATGAGGGGTCCATCGCCATCGATCGCGATCTGCTCGACGCGTCCGGCGTGCTGCCGCATGAGCAGGTGGACGTGCTCAACATCTCCACCGGCGCCCGTTTCACCACCTATGCCATCGAGGCGCCGCGCGGCTCGCGCGAGATTCGCCGTCAATGGCGCCGCCGCCCGGCTCGTGGAGAAGGGCGACAAGATGATCGTCGTCGCCTATTGCCAGCTTCCCGCCGAAGAGGCGCGCAATTACCACCCGACGGTGGTCGATGCTCGGCGAAGGCAACGCGGTCGAGCGGGTCACCTGATCCGTTACTCGTAACGCAGCGCGTCGATCGGATTCATCTGCGAGGCGCGCCGCGCCGGCCAATAGCCGAAGAAAATCCCGACAAAAGCCGCCGCCAGCAGCGCGATCAACACGAGCGCGGGCGATAGCGCGATTGGCCACGCACCCCAATTGGCGAGCGCCATGGCGGCCGCGCCGCCGATCATCAGCCCGATCAAGCCGCCGGTCAGGCAGAGCGTCACCGCTTCGATCAGGAATTGATTGAGGATGTCGCGCCGCCTTGCGCCGACCGCCATGCGGAGGCCGATCTCCTTCGTTCGCTCCGTCACCGAGACAAGCATGATATTCATGATGCCGATGCCGCCGACGATCAGCGAGATGGCGGCGGTGGCGCCGAGGAGCACGCTCAAGATGCTCTGCGTCTCAGTGCGGGTGCGGATGAACTCGGCCATGTTGCGCACCTGAAAATCGTCGGGGTTGCCCGTGCGGACGCGGCGCCGCTGACGCAGCAGCACTTCGATCTCGCTCTGCGCCTCGCTCATCACCTCGGCGGAGGCGAGCTCGACCATGATGCGGCGGAGATTGTTGGGTACCGTTTCGCCCGCGCCGAACAGCCTGCGGCGCGCGGTCGTCACCGGCACGAGCGCGGTATCGTCTTGGTCCATGCCCCAGCCGGACTGGCCCTTCGACGCAAGCAAGCCGATCACCGTGAAGGGCACGTTCATCACCCGCACTTGCTGCCCGATCGGAGGATCCTCAGCGAACAACTCGCGCGCGGTGGTCGCGCCGAGGATGACGACCTTGGCGGCGGAGCGGATTTCCGCCTCGGTGAAGCTGCGTCCTTCTGAAAGCACCCAGTCGCGTACTTCCAGATAATCGAGGCCGACGCCATCGACGGAAGTCGTCCAATTGGTGTTGCCGTAGATGATGGGCGCCGAGCCGCTGACGACGCCGCTCGCCGCCACGACGCCAGGCACCTTGTCGCGGATCACGTCGAGATCGGCTTCGGAGAGGGCTTCCGCGGTGCCTTCGCCGGCGCGCCTTCCGCCCGACGTGTAAGAGCCCGGCGAGATGACGAGGAGGTTGGTGCCGAGCGCCTTGATGCGGGCTTCGATCGCCTGGCCGGCGCCGCTCGCCACCGACACCATGACGATCACCGAGGCGACGCCGATGATCACGCCGAGCATGGCGAGGAAACTGCGGAGCGCGTTCAGCTTCAGCGCGCCAAGCGCGGCCCTGAAGGCGGCAAAGAGGCTCAATGCGCATCCTCCACGATCGCGCCATCGCGAAAGGTGATGCGCCGGCGCGCCCGGGCGGCGATATCATCTTCATGCGTGACGATGATGAGGGTGATGCCGCCCGCATTCAGCTCCTCGAAGAGGTCGATGATCTCCTCGGTGGTGCGGCTGTCGAGCGCGCCGGTCGGCTCATCGGCGAGGAGAATTTGCGGGTCGTTGGCGAGCGCTCTCGCGATCGCCACGCGCTGCTGCTGCCCGCCGGAAAGCTCGGAGGGCTGGTGCTGGGTGCGATCCTTGAGCCCGACCCGCGCAAGGCATTCATTGGCCCTTTCACGCGCGTCGCGCGCGCCTCGCGAATAAAGGAGCGGCAGCGCGACATTGTCGAGCGCGGTCGTGCGCGCAAGCAGGTTGAAGGTCTGGAACACGAAGCCGACCGTTTCGTTGCGGTAGCGTGCAAGCGCGTCGGATCCCAGCTTGCCGAGCTCGCGTCCTTCGACTTGCAGCGAGCCGGAGGTCGGCGTGTCGAGGGCGCCGATGAGATTCATGAAGGTGGATTTGCCGGAGCCGGAGTGTCCGGTCACAGCGACATATTCACCGCGCCCGATGGTCACGTCGATGCCTTGCAGGGCGCCGATCACGCTGTCGCCCATGCGATAGGTCTTCACGAGGCCGCGCGCTTCGATCTGCACCGGGGAGGGCGGCGCCTTCGCACGGCGCCGCGCCACTTTGCGAATCATGGAGCGGTTTCGCGCGCGCGCACGACCACACGCACGCCTTCTTTCAGCCCTTCCGACACTTCGGTCATGGAATCGTCGGAGATGCCGAGCCGAACCTGGTTCGGGACGAGGGCGCCATTCTCATAGCTCCAGACCGTCCCGGAGCGGGGACCCGCCGGGCGCGCCCGCTGCAGTTCTTGATATTTCCGGTATTGCTCAGGATTGAGCACCGTGCGCAGCACCTTCGATACGCGCAGCCGAGCCTGCTCGCGCACATCTTCCTGGGTCGCGGTGCCGCTGCCCACTTGCGCATTCTTTCGCAATAGCGCGAACTCGGCCTCGACGCCCTCGCGAACCTTCGCCACCTCTTCGGGCTTGAGGTCGAGATCCTGACGCAGCCGCTCCAGCATGCGCGCGGTCCGCTGGTCCGGATCAGAGCCAGTCCGCGCTTGCATCGCTTGGCCTTGGTTGCGCACAAGCGCCTCGGCGCTCCCGCGCGGCTGAAACCGCAACGCCTCGTTCGGGATCACCACCGCATTCTTATTCTCTCCGGTGACGATCTCGACATTGGCGGTCATGCCCGGCAAGAGCCGGCCGAGCGGATTGTCGGCGCCAATGACGACGGTATAGGTGACGACGTTCTGCAGTGTGAGCGGCGCCAGCCTGATTTGTTCGACCTTGCCCGCGAAATTAATGTCGGGATGGGCGTCGACCGTGAATTTCACCGGATTGCCGCCTGCCACCTGACCGATATCGGCCTCGTCAACCTGCGCCTCGATCTGCACATGCGTCAGATCCTGAGCGATGGTGAAGAGCTTCGGCGCTTGCAGGCTGGCGGCGACGGTTTGACCGACCTCGGCGAGCTTATCGACGACCACGCCGTCGATGGGCGAGCGGATAAAAGTGCGCTCAAGGTCGATGCGGGCGCTGTCGAGGGTTGCTTCCCGCTGCGCGAGCGTCGCCTTGGCATTTTCGATCTGAGCCTTGCCGATTGCGACATCGGCCCGCGTGCTCTGCTCGGTGGCGATCGCGGCATCGAGGGCGGCTTGCGAGGATGCGCCTTTGACGACGAGCTCCCTCGCACGCCTGAGATCGAGCCCCGCCTTGTGAAGATTGGCCTCGGCGCGCTCCACTGTCGCCTTCTGCAGATCGACATTGGCGCGGGCGACCGCAAGGCCGGCCTCTTCCTCGCGCACGCGGGTCTCGAAGCTCGACGGCTCGATCCTCGCAAGCACATCGCCTTCCTTCACGTTGCTGCTGTAATCGACATTGACCTCGCCGATATTGCCGGAGAGCTGGGAGCCGATATCGACGGTGACGAGCGCGCGCACGGCGCCGGAGGTCGACACCACGCGGCGGACGTCGCCGCGCTTCGACTCGACGGTCTGCACGTCGAGCCGTCCCGCCTCTCGCCCTAGTCCGTGAGAATAATAGTAGTAGCCGCCGGCCGCCGCCGCCGCGGCAACGATGAGACCGAAAAGGATTCGCTTTGCCATGCCCTTGCTCTTTCGGCATGGCGCTTAGCACGAAAATCGGCCGGCGGGGGGTTACAAAGCGGCAAGGTCTTCAGGGCGTTGCCGCCAGAGTGGCAGCCCGAAGACCCTCTAAGCGCGTCTTAGATTTTACGAGAGGCGGGAGAGGGGCCCCCTCGGGGTCGGGGGCCCCACCGTCCTACCACATGGCCCTGAGGCCGACCGTTCCGTTCCAGCCTTCGACATCGCCGAAGCGGTAATCTCCGCTCGCATAGAGATCGAAGACCGTGCCGAGGCTCGCGGTGATGCCGCCACCGACGCTCGCCCAAGTATCGCCAATCGAGCTGCCGAAGCGGGTCCCGCTCACATAGGTGACGGTCTCGCCCTCCAGATTGGAGTGGACATTGGCGACCGCGTAGGGGGCAATGACGCCGCCCGCAGCCGTGGTGATGGAGTTCTGCACCTGAATGCCGAGGCGTCCGACCGTGGTCTCGCTTTCGCCGGTGCTGACGGCCACGCCGAAGGCGTCGGTGAAGTTCTCCTGCTCATAATTGGTGGCGATCACTTGCGCCTGCGGCGTCAACGACCAGCCACCGCCCATGGTGATGCCGTAGCCGAACTCCGCCGATCCGCTGAAGCTGTCGCCGTCGACGCTGGCATGCACTGCCCTTGTCTGGGACCGGATGTCGAGGTCGAGCTGATTGCCTTTGACGACACCGTCGAAATAGAAGCCCTGGCCCGGATTGTGATTGTCGAAATAGGTGACGTAGACACCACCGCCCCAGCCATTCACGTCCACCGTCGAATTCGCCGAGCGGCCGAAGGTTGAGGCCTTAACGGTGGCTTCGGTATCGCCGTAAGCGCCGAAGAGGCCGACGCGCACGGAGCGTAGCGCGAAGAAGCCGCCCATATCGGCGCCGAACAGCACGTTCTGATTGTCAGCATCGAAATTGTAGCCCTCGCCCGCATCGACGTCGGATTGCGAGAAATTGCCGCGCACCCAAGTCGAGGGACGAAGCGGGTTCGGACTGCCCGCCGTCGAGGCACGGCGAAGCTCGCCCATGCGCTGATAGAGAGTGCCGAATTCGGCGATCACGTGATGGTTGGCGACGGACGGTGCCGTGGCGTAGCCGGGAACCTGATCGAGGAGGTCGCCGAACAGGAAGGCCTCCGTATCGTTGATGCCGAGCCGATAGGCGAAGGCTCCATCCAGCACTTCGCGCCGGCCGGTGATGGCGTTTTGGCCGAGCTGGAAGGAATCGTCCGTGAGGCCGCCCTGCAGGGCTTCGGCAACGACGACGCGCCGCGCCTCCTGATTGGCTCTCTCGGCCGTGTTGTTGACGTAGATCGTCGTCGTGCCGTCCACGGCTCCATCGACGACCAAGCGGTCGCTCTCTGGCGTGCCGAGGGCGGTGTCGATGGCGAGATTGCCGTTATTTGACTGGTAGTCTCCGACGATGCCGAACACGTCGCCGGTGGCGCCATTGATCGTGTTGATGGTGCCGCCATTGACGAAGGTATCGGCTTCCGGACCGCCGCCGACCTCGAAGGTTACCTCGACCGGCTCGAGCTCTTCTTCCTCTTCCTCTTCTTCTTCGCCCGGTTCCTCTTCTTCTTCCTCGTCGTCATCGTCTTCGGCGAGCGCCAGGACGATGTCGTCCTCGACCTCTTCCTCTTCTTCCTCGGCGCCGCCGATGAAGATCATGCCGCCCGGATCGAAGGCGTTGTATTGATCGCTCGGCTTGAACAAGGCATTGCCGATCGGTCCGCCGAGCTCGAAATGCTCGACCTCGAACTCGACTTCCTCGGCCTGGAGCCAAAACACCGAGCCGCCCTCGACGAAAACCTGGCCGGGGGTGACGTCGTCGCCGACCTCATATTCCTCGCCTTCGAGGGCGAGGACCGAGCCGCCGCGAATATTCCAAGTCTCGAAATTGGCGATGTCGCCGAGGAGCAGTTGGCTGCCGCCGGCAACGGTGAGGATGTCGTTCGTGCCGGGGGTGCCGGTGTCGCCGCCATCGCCGTCGATCAGAGGCACCTCATTCTCGCCCGGCTCGTCGCCGAATTGGAGGTTGTGAATGCCGTCGCCCATATTGACCGCGCCGACGAAGTCGAGCGTGTCGTTGCCGTTGCCGAGCGCGATGCGCCCTTCCGGAAAGTCGACGTTGCCCTCTGCCTCGATGATCAGGAGATGCTCAAGGTCGGGATTGGCCGGAGCGCTTCCCGGTCCGCTGCCGAGCAGCGTGTTGATGTTGGCGGTGCTGAAATCCGAGGTCGGGTCGTTGGCGAAATCCTGCCAAAAGGCGGCGTCCTGCGAATTGATCGGATCGATGACGAAATGCTCGTCGCCCTGATTGCCCCAAGTCTCGTCCGGCTCGGAACCGACTTCGCCCGAACGCAAATAATAGGTCGGGTTCACGGGGGTGCCGAAGGTCATGTTGGCGTTCTGCGTCTCGAGGCCCTCGACCGAGCCGCCGTCGATGACGATGACCGCGTTGACCGAGCCGCGCTGCGCCTCGACCGTGCCTTGCAGATCGCCGCCGAAGACGAGGATGAAGTCGTCGACGCTGGTCGGGCCTTGCCCGTTCTGCACCTCGCCGCCGATGGTGCCGTCGAAAATAAAGATGCGGTCGGTGCCGGCTGTGCCGGTGCCTGCGTCGCTGTTGACGTTGCTGGACATCGAGCCGCCATTGATGACGAGGATGTCGTTGTTGCCGCCGCCTTGGATCTGTCCGGTGAAGGCCGCGCCGTCATTGACGATCAGATAGTCGTTGCCTTCCAGTAGATTGTAATTGCCGGCCGGGGCCTGGTTGGTGGTGTCGCAGATGATGTTGTCGGCGCCCGCCGTCGGAGCGCCCTGCGCGACCGGGGGGAAGGTGGGCGCTGCGGCGCGAAGGCAATCGGCGAGGGCGTCTGGGGCGAATGTCGCTTCGCCCATCAGGGCGAGCGCCGCGAGGATCAAGCAGGTGAGGACCGCGCCGGCTTGGCTGGTCAAGGACCGTATCCGTCCTCGGAGCCGCGCTCTGTCGTGGCCGAAGAAAGTGGTGTCTGCGTAAGCGCCGTGCGGCGCGGAGATCTTCCCCGCCTCTTTCATGTTCGCCCCCCTGATCTCGCCGGCGGGAGTTGCCACTCCCGATTGTCAGGCGAGCCTGCTTCACGTGCGGAGCGAAGTTCTGTTGCCTCGCTCTCGCCACAATAGGGAACGGCAAATCGAGGACATTGGGAATAGTTCGGCGACCAGACTGGGCCAAAACGCCTGGTAGAGTTCATTTCCTGCGGAGGGATTTTCGTCCGGGAAGTTTAGGAAGAGTGGATTGCCGAGCCGGGGGCCGATGGCCGAAAGGCAACAATTCCTGGCCCGGCCGAGGGAACCCGAGGCGGGGGCGCTGAAAACAGGGCCGCAGCATCGCCGTGCCCTGTCACCTTTCGGCAACAGCCCCGCCGGGCCTTCACGTGAAGTCTAATCGAGCTCGAAAGTGACGCTGACGCGGACCTCGACCGCGGTCATGCCCGCCTCGATCGGCACGTCCTTTGCGGCCGACATTTCCATCGCCGCCCGGGGCGCGGCGTAGGGCCTGACGATGCCCGGGTCCTCGCTGATGGTGAGCACCCGCCCGAGCGAAGCGCCGGCAGCCTCCGCATAGAGCTTGGCATTCTCCATCGCTTCCTTGACGGCGAGCTTCCGCGCTTCGTCCTTCAGCGCTTCCGGCTCGGCGACGCCGAACTCGATCGAGCCGATCTGGTTCGAGCCGAGGGTCACCACCTTGTCGAGCACGGCGCCGAGCTTGCCGACGTCGCGGACAAGGATGTTCACCGAATTCGACACCTGATAGCCGACGATGAAGGGCGAGCTGTTATTCTTGCGGGTCTCGTAGACGGGATGGATGGAGAAGTCCGAGGTCTGGATGTCCTTCGCATCGAGGCCCGCCTCTTTCAGCCCGGCCACCACCTTCGCCATCGCCTCGGTGTTCTTGTCGAGCGCTTCGCGCGCGGTCGGCGCCTGGCTCGTCACGCCGGTCGAGATCGAGACCTGGTCGGGCTTCGTCTTCACCGTGCCGGTGGCGGAGATGGAGACGCTGCGCCGGTCAGGCGCGTCATGGCTGAAGGCCGGCGCCGGAAGCGCGGCGGCGGCGAGGAGGGCGGCGGCAAGGAGGAGGGGGGCCTTGGTGTGCGAGGTCATGGCAGGGGTCCTGGCTTTAAAGTGCAGTATCGGAAAGTTCCGCAGGGGCGCGTGACATTAAATTCAGAAAATCCGCCGATAACGCGACGCGCTTGCTATCGAGTTGGTGGGCCCGGGAGGGCTCGAACCTCCAACCAGACGGTTATGAGCCGCCGGCTCTAACCAATTGAGCTACGGGCCCCCGCTAAGGGGTATTGCCTCATAGCAGAGTGAACTCGGTTTCGTGAACTGTGGCACCCTAATACCCATAGCCCAGCAGCCGGATCTCGGGGCGTACCAGTTCAATGATGGCCGAGTGCTCGCGCGCTTAATCGCCGGACAGTCGCTAGGCGATTGAATTTCTTTGACAAGGAACTTTGGTCAGCAGCGAGGGTTGCCTTTGAACGACGCACAGCGGCGCAATATCCCGGACAGGTCAACCCTGGACAGCAAGGCAGCCCCGGAAAGGGCAACCCTGCCGGCCAAGCGAACCCTCAACGTTAGCTGACCGATAAGTGTAAGGGCTGCCGGCCGAAGCTTGGCACCCTTCGCATTTGCACTGTCCCCGCAAGGCGTAGAGCTCTTAGCCGAGCGCCGGGACTATCTCGCTAAGAAGGGCACTTGAGCGCCGGGCTTGAATGTGTCTTCCATGCGCTCGACCACGTGGTCAAACGTGTCGCGACTGGCGGTCGGATAGGAAATGCCAAGCAGGTTGGCCACGCGGCCACCGCACGATACGATGACCTTCTGATAGAAAATCTTGTCGTCCCGATAGCCGCTGACCACGAACCAGGAACGGCCGCGCGGCTCGTAGGTGACGTCGCCGATAGGCTCCGCATTGGCGAGCATCCAGCGCTTTAATTCCGCTGGTGTTTGGCGTTCAGCGTTGTCCCAGGCTCCTACCACCAGCTTCGCATCCTCGGACGGTGAGGCGAAATAGCGGAACGCAGGCGGCTCATATTTTTCTTCTACGAAGATCTGGCTCGGATAGGAGAAGCGGAAACCGAATTCCGCATCTTCATGTGTGCGCCATTCCTGACTGGCCACAGCTGGCTGCAGCAGAACAAATAAGCAGGCCTACAACGCGAAATAACAAACTCATGAACCGCTCCTAGGGCTAGAACCCTCCCGGTTATGGTTGAACGGCGAGAGAGCTTCTGCCGTTCCGAACAAAGTTGGTGGGAGATCCAACTCGATCGCCGGCGGTGACCTAAGGCCGGAGCCGCGGTTTGTTCGGGCGTTGCTTTGTGGCTTTAGAAATATCTCAACCCAAACGGGCGCGCGAGAAAACGCCGCTGCTGCCCTCGATTATAGTCTCTGCGTTGGGTCGATCGCCCATAGCCGCCGCTCGTGGATCTCGGGCGGCCGAGATCAGCATCAGCCAAGGCTGAGCCGCGTCTTCTCTCTTTCGCCTTGGCCCTCTTGGTTTTTGTCCCCTTTCGTTGAGGCGTGGTGTAGGCCGCCTCGCTATCTTCGTAAGGCGTCGTGAGTTGGACGCTCGCACCCGTTGCGACCTTCGATGTGCTCTTCGACGTCCTCAGAGATGCTCGTGCCATCAGGCGCCATATAGACGTTGAGCACCCAGCCCTTGAATTTCGTTACGGGATCCCGAACCTCGATCCAGACACCTTGCCGAGAGAGAACTTGCAGCTCTTTTCCCTTTGCAAAACGGTAGGTGGTGGGCGCGGAAACAAGGGGGCCGCTATGTGCCGCCACGGGCCGGGCGACTTTCACGCTTTCGCCAGGACCTTCGTGGACTGCATGTCGCATGCCTATTGCTCGCTGATCGGGCCGGTCCCGCACGATCTCGGCCAGAGTGGCACCCGCCGGGGTTCGGCCCCGGCTGGCCGCGGGAGAGCGGGCATTCGACGGCGTCGAAGCTCCTTGCTCAATGGTAGCCCCGGTAGGAGCACCGCCGATCAGGCTGCTGGCCGCGTAAATCACGAGGCCGCAAGCCCACATCGCAATCGCCACCCTATGCACGTGCGCGCTCTCCCGGAGTTCTGCTGCTTTGCAGAATAATCGAGAATGGCAGCCTTGGTTCCTCGGAACCGTCTGTGGAGCCGCGTTATTGCGACGGTTTGAGCACGCGCCTGCTCGCGTTAGCGAGAGCGGAGGCCCCTTCGTCGCGCCGGGTGGCTATTTCCGGTTGATTAGCGGTGCGCTTCAGTTTCGACGCTCACGAGGCTCGGTGGCTCGCCTCGGGACCTTTAAACATCCACTGTCCCGAAGACGCGTTTTCGCCCGTGCGCCTGCATGGCACGAAGACGTTGCTCCGGATTGGAAGCGGAGAGCTTTTTGCGGATAGGACGCGGTTTCAGGGTCAGGGTATGCGAGCCGAATTCGTGGTCGGGCGTTATGGGCTCGGCTCCGCGCACATAATGTTCTTCCCATTCGAGCGCGAAGCGCACGCCTTCGTTGAAGGCAGATCGTTCCGCCGCGCGCACCGTTGAGACCATCTCTTCGACTGAGAAGGCTTCGCGCTTTTTTTCGAGCAGCCTCGTCGCCGCAGCACCGCCTAGTCCGGAGCCGACGATATAAGCCGCGAGCGTATGATTGCCCGTGATCAACGTCAGAATTATTCCGAGCGCCGCCAATGCTAAGGAGCCATAAAACAGTCTGTCGACGGACACCGGCGCTCATTCCTCTCCGATGACGCTACGGCCAGCTGCAAGGTGCTGTCCCTCAGCGAAGACGATCGTCCCATGCACCACGCTTATCTTCTGCAAAAGGAGAATATTCAAGCCGAGCGCTCAGCCAGCCCCTCAAAACCCGTAGCCGAGCAGCCGGATCTCCGGCGCGTACCAATCCTCGATGATGGCCGAGATGTCCGGCGTGTAATAGCCGCGATAGGCAAGGCGGCTTTCGCGGTCGGGCGTCACATTCGATCGCGGGACGGAAATCCGCTTCGTGATGCCGATCCGCGCGAGCGCCGAGGCGAGGTCCGCTTCCAAATTTTCGTAGCGGCCGAGAAAATCCACCGCGAGCGCGCCATCCAGCATATAGAGCTCGTGATTGTCGACATAAGCGCGGCGCCGGCTCTGCATGAAGCTCTCGAATTCCGGGCGCTCCGCTTTCGACTTCGTCTTATAGAAATACCAAGAGACCTGCCGGTCCCATGGATTGCGGTCGAAGGCGAATTTGAAATAGCTGTCCCACACCTCCTGGCCGACATAAGCGCGGATGCGCTCGGCGGGGATATGCTCGTAGAAGCCGACGGTCTGATGCCAATAGCGCTCGGGCCGGCGCAGCAATTTCCGCATGAAGGAGCGCTGCGGCTTCAGCGGATGCTCGATGCGATAATTTTGCGGGCCGCGGCCTGCGCGGTCGAGCTCGCTTTCGGCGCGATACGGCGTGATGACGTCGAGCGGGCCGCAGAGTTCGGACAGCGCCGCCTCTATGGCGGTGCCGGCCGTCTTCTTCGTCTTGATGAAGATGAATTTATGCTCGTGCGACAGGATCATGATTTTCGAGGCGCCTGCTTACCCCCTCTCCCCATTGGGGGAGGTGAAATCAAGCCGATCAGAAGGAATAATTGAGGAGGTCGATCTCGCGCCGGTACCAGTCGCCCACAATATCACGCGCCTCCTCGTCGTAATAATCCCGATAGTGGCCATTATCGCGGCGGAATGTGGTTTTGGCGCGCGGAAGCTCATGCTCGAGCTTGAGGCCGACAGTTTCGAGCGCGTGCTTCAGATCCTCGGCGAGATTTTCGAAGCGGCCGAGAAAATCGACGGTAACGCCGCCATTGATGGAATAGATGTCGTAATTGTTCACACGGGCGCGCTTGTCGCGGCAGAGAAACGATTTGAAGGGCGGCGGCTCCGTCTCGCGGCGGTAGCGGTGATGGTAGAAGGAGACCTGCCGGTCCCACGGATTACGGTCGAAGGCGAATTTGAAATAGTTGCGCCAGACAGCCTCGCCGAGAATGGGCATCGCCTCGGACGCCGGCATGTGATTGTAGAAGCCGTAATCCTGCGCCGTGAATTTGAACCAGCGCCGCTCGAGGAGCGGCCGCGGGGATTTCCACCAGCCATGCAGGCGCCAATTGCGCGGCTCGGCGCCCTCGCTGCGCTTCGCCTCGTCGATCTTGGTGAGCGGGGTGACGATGTCGAGCGGGCCGCAAAGCTCGCTCAAGGCAAGCTCGATCGACGTGCCGGCGGTCTTTTTGGTCTTCAGGAAGATGAAGCGATGTTCGTGACTGACAATCATCGCGCTTGGCGCCCGCCCGCCGGAAGGGTGATGGCGAGGCCCTCGAGGATGGCGCCGAAATGGATTTCCGGCACCTTCATCGCGGCGGCGATGTCATGCAGCTTCTTACGTTCCTCGCCGGCGATGCGGTCGTCGGCAAGGAGAGCGAGATAGGCGACGCAGAGGATTTCCTCCTTGCCGGCGCGGTCGAGGCTCGGCGCGGCAGCGGCGAGCTCCGCGAGCAAGCTCGCCCTCGTTTCGGCGGCAGCGTTGACCGCTTCGATTGGGATCGAATGGCCGACATGTTGCGCGTAAATCTGCTGAATGACCTCGGCCTCGATCGGCGAAACCGCTCCGTCTGCAGCCGCGACGGCGATCATCGCCTTCAGGAGCAGAATCTCCCGGACATCCCCCGTCACGTCCATCTGCCCGCTCCTCCCGAAAGCCGCCCGAATCTGGTGCCGTGCGCCTCTCTTGCCAATGCTCCATGGCAAAAATCGGCTTTTTTGTAAGGCACGATTTCGGCAAGTCGCGATTTGGGCAATAAGGGGCGGAAAGGCAATCCGCACGAGGGAAAAAGTCCGGTGAGTGCGCTCAAGATCATCCTTCTCGCCGACACGAGGCCCGGCCATTACCATTTGGCCGAAGGGGTGATCGCCGCCATCGCCCGCCTGCGCCCTGTGGATGTGACGCGGGTCGGCGTCAACCGCAAGTGGATCGTGCCGACGCGCTGGCTCCGCCGGCGCATCAACGCCAAGACCTTCTGGCCGCCGCGCATGCTGCGCATGGCCTACCGCATCCAGGCGGACGAATTGCCGAAGGCGGACCTTGTCGTCTCCGCCGGCGGCGAGACGCATATGCCGAATATCTGCGTGTCGCGCCTATTCGGCGCGCCCAACATTTTCTGCGGCTCGCTGCTACGGGGGCTGGGGCCTGAGCATTTCAGTCTCATCATCTCGTCTTATGAGCGCGAGCCCGGCCCGAGGCACATGGTGGCGCTGAAGCCCTCTGCGCTCGATCCCGACGCTCTTGGCCGTCCGGCCGCGATCCCGCGCTACGGGGAAATGAAGCCGGAGCGTGCCGGGCTTCTCATCGGCGGCAATGCCGGCCCGTTCCGCTACCGGCGCGACGAATGGGAAAGGCTGCTCGACTTCGCGCGGGCTGTCTCGAAGGCCTGGGGCACGCGCTGGATGATCTCGACCTCGCGCCGCACGCCGGACGAGGTCGCAGACAAAGTGGCGGAGGCGGCCAAGGATGAAGGCGTGGTCGAGCGCTTCATCGATTATCGGAGCGCGGGCCCTGGCACTTTGCCGGAAATATTCGCGCGGGCGGACGTGATCCTCTGCACCGAGGATTCGAGCACCATGATCTCCGAAGCGGTGTCGGCGCGCTTGCCGGTGGTGGGCGTGTCGCCCGCCGCGCATCACTTCACCGAGGAGGAGGCGGCGTATCGCCAGCTTCTCATCGACAAGGGCTGGTGCCGCGTGCTTCCCATCGCGGGCCTTTCGCCGGAGAGTTTCGCGGCCGCGCTCAGCGAGATCGAGCCGATCGAGGAAAACCCGCTCGACATGCTGGCCGCGAAGCTGAGGGAGCGGCTGCCTGAGCTGTTTTGAGCGCCCAATAATCCCTCCCCTGGAAGGGGAGGGTGGCGAGCGGCGAAGCCCGCGAGCCGGGTGGGGTCACACGCCCCACCCCGACGTCGCTTTGCTCCGTCGGACCTCCCCTCAAGGGGAGGTATGACGCTTTAGCTGCACACGACCACTTGTCATGGCCGGGCTAGTCCCGGCCATCCAGGACTAATGGTTCGAGGCCCGGCCGTCATCCTGAGGCGCGAGCGGAGCGAGCCTCGAAGGACGGCCGGGCACCTCACCATGACGAGGGGATCAGCGCCTCCTGGATTCCGGTTTTCGCCGGAATGACGATTTTCCTGCAGGAATGACACTGGAGCGATTCCCCCTCTCCCCTTGTGGGAGAGGGCTTTCCGCCGCGACGCGCCAGCGCTGAGGCAGCGGAGGGTAGCGCGTCGAGAGGCAAGCGCGAGCATTTGCGGAAAGGGTGAGGGGTGTCTTTGAACGGACGCCGCTTCGCGGCTGACCCCTCACCGCTCGGGCTTCACACGAAGTGTGTTCGCCCTCGCGCGCTCTCCCACAAGGGGAGAGCGGTAAGTAGCTGTTCAAAGTCCGTTATTTGCAGGAATGACGTCGTACCCAACGCTTCGTCTTGGCCGGGCTTGTCCCGGCCATCCACGTCTGAATTCGCGGCAATCTCATCGTGGATGCCCGGCACTCCGGCCGGGCATGACGATGAGGGGCGGCCTCACTACCACACATTGAGCCGGCGGCGCGATCCGCTAAAGGAGGCGCGACCTCCAACAAAACGCGCCAATCACCGGGAGACCCATGGCCAGCCCGCAATATGTTTATGTCATGAACCGCCTGTCGAAGACCTATCCGGGCGGCAAGCAGGTGCTGAAGGACATCACGCTCGCCTTCCTGCCGGGAGCGAAGATCGGCGTTGTCGGCCTGAACGGCTCCGGCAAGTCGACGCTGCTCCGCATCATGGCCGGCGACGAGACGGAGTTTCTCGGCGAGGCCTGGGCGGCGGACGGCGTCAGCGTCGGCTTCTTGCCGCAGGAGCCGCAGCTCGATCCAGGGAAGGACGTGACCGGCAACGTCATGGAGGGCGTTGCCGAGAAGAAGGGCAAGCTCGACCGCTACAACGAGCTCGCCATGAATTATTCCGACGAGACGGCCGACGAGATGGCGCGGCTGCAGGACGAGATCGACGCGCAAGGCTTGTGGGATCTCGACGCGCAGGTGGAGCAGGCGATGGACGCGCTCCGCTGCCCGCCGGGCGACGCGAAGGTCGAGACGCTATCCGGCGGCGAGCAGCGTCGCGTGGCCCTCTGCCGCTTGCTCCTGTCGCGGCCCGACATTCTCCTCCTCGACGAGCCGACCAACCATCTCGATGCCGAGAGCGTCGCCTGGCTTGAACATCACCTCCGCGACTATCCGGGCACGGTGGTGATGGTCACGCATGACCGCTACTTCCTCGACAACATCACCGAATGGACCCTCGAGCTCGATCGCGGCGAGGGCGTGCCCTATCGCGGCAGCTATTCATCCTGGCTCGAGCAGAAACAGAAGCGGCTCGAAGTCGAGGGCAAGCAGGACGCTGCGCGCGAGCGCACCTTGGCGCGCGAGCTCGACTGGATCCGGGCGAGCCCGAAGGCGCGGCAGGCGAAGTCGAAGGCGCGCATCAAGGCCTATGACGAGCTGCTGGCCGAGGCAGGCCGCGACAAGTCGGGCAAGGCGCAAATCACCATTCCGCCCGGTCCGCGGCTCGGCACTGTCGTTATCGAGGCGGAAGGCATCGCCAAGGGTTTCGGAGAGACGCTGCTGATCGACGACCTCTCCTTCAAGCTTCCGCCCGGCGGCATCGTCGGCGTGATCGGCCCGAACGGCGCCGGCAAGACCACGCTCTTCCGTATGATCGTCGGCGAGGACAAGGCCGACAATGGCGAGATCCGCGTCGGCGAGACGGTGCAGCTCGGCTATGTCGATCAATCGCGCGATGCGCTCGATGCGAAGAAGACCGTGTTCGAAGAGATTTCGAACGGCGCCGACGTGATCAAGCTCGGGCCGCGCGAGGTCCCGTCCCGCGCCTATGTCGGATGGTTCAACTTCAAGGGATCGGACCAGCAGAAGAAGGTCGGGCAGCTCTCCGGCGGCGAGCGGAACCGCGTGCATCTCGCCAAAATGCTGAAATCGGGCGCCAACCTCATCCTTCTCGACGAGCCGACCAACGATCTCGACGTCGAGACTCTGTCGTCGCTCGAGGCGGCGCTCGAGGATTTTCCCGGCTGCGCCGTCATCATCAGCCACGATCGCTTCTTCCTCGACCGCATCGCCACCCACATCCTCGCCTTCGAGGGCGACAGTCATGTCGAGTGGTTCGAGGGGAACTTCGAGGCCTATGAAGAGGACAAGAAGCGCCGGCTCGGCGAGGATTCGGTCCTGCCGAAGCGCATCAAATACAAGAAATTCGCGCGCGCTTAGGGCGTCACCTCGCGTCGCTTTCGAAGCTCGTCATGGCCGGGCTTGTCCCGGCCATCTACGTCTGACTTGCGGCGGCCTCATGCGTGGATGCCCGGCACCCACGGGTCGCCGCCCGAGGGCATGCTTCGGCCGGGCGGTGACGACAAGGAGGGGGTTTCACGTTCCCCTCTCCCCCTGTGGGAGGGCTTCCCGCCGCGAGCGCTTGCGCTCAGGCAGCGAAGCGGTAGCGCGCCGAAACACAAGCGCGAGCAATGGCGGGAAGGGTGAGGGGTGTTTTGACGCCGCTTCGCGGCTAACCCCTCACCGCTCGCTTCCACACGAAGTGTGTTCGCTCGCGTGCTCTCCCACAAGGGGAGAGCGGGATACTTAGCTCGCGGGCTTCACGAATTTCAGCGTCATGCGGTCGCTTTCGCCGATGGCGACATATTTCTCGCGGTCTTCGTCGCCGAGACGAAGCGTCGGCGGCAGAGTCCAAACGCCTTTGGCATAATCCTTCGTGTCTTTCGGATTGGCGTTGATCTCGGATTTCTCGGCGAGCTCGAAGCCCGCCTTCTTGGCGAGGCCGATCACGAATTCCTCGGTCACGTAGCCCTTACCGCCTTTCGGATCCTGCGGCTCGCTCGGATTGCCGCGATGCTGTTCAAGCCCAAGGACGCCGCCGGGCTTCAGCGCGCGGAACATGGCGGCGAAGGCGTCGTCGGCGGAGCCGGATCCCATCCAGCTATGCACATTGCGGAAGGTGACGATGAGGTCGGCCGAGCCGGGAGGGGCGATATCCTGATCCTTGGCGAGCTTCGTCCGTTTCACCTCGCCGTAAAGCTCGGGTGCCGCTTTCACCTTCTCCTCGAAAGCGGCGAGAGCCTTCTGCACCGGCGCATAGGACGGATCGCCAGGATGCTCGGCGGCATAGAGCGTGCCGGCGCCCTTGAGATAGGGCGCGAGAATTTCCGTGTACCAGCCGCGGCCCGGATAGATTTCCACCACCGTCATCTCCGGCTTGAGGCCGAAGAAGGTGAGCGTCTCGGCGGGATTACGATATTTGTCGCGGGACTTGTTCTCCGCCGAGCGGTGGTCGCCGGCGATGACCTCCTTCAGACGATCGTCTCCAGCGGGCGACACCTCAGCGCGTGCGGCGAGAGGCGTCAGGGCTAAGGATGCGAGCAGCAGAAGTGAAAAGGCAGAATTCTTGCGTGTGGGGGTCATGTCTTTCCCGAAACTGTTGAAGCGGCGGATTTGGCGGCGTGACTTTTGAACTCAACACTGGGTTGAAGGCAAAGATTGGACCGCGGCATCGCCGGTCGCCCTCCCAGGAGGGCTTGAAGATCGCTGGCTAAAGGTATAAACATATCTTTATGTCGGATACGCAGGGTCACGGATCGGCTGGAATTTCGCGTGCTAGCGCCTTGAATCTCCTCAGGGCGGCGGGCGAAGCCACGCGTCTCCGCATCCTCGCGCTGCTCGCCGAGGGCGAGCTGAACGTCAAGGATCTGACGCAGATTCTCGGCCAGAGCCAGCCCCGCATCAGCCGGCACTTGAAGCTGATGGCGGAAGCCGGGCTCATCCGCCGCTTCCGCGAAGGGAGCTGGGTGTTCTTCCGCCTCGCCGAGCCGGAGATCGCGGGCCCGCTCACGCAAGCCATCGTTTCCAGCCTCGATGCGGCAGACCCCGTCTTCGCCCGCGATCGCGCCCGCGCCGCTTCGGTGAAAAAGGCGCGCGAGGAAGCAGCGCAGCTTTATTTCGCCGAGCACGCCGCCGAATGGGACCGGATCCGGGCGCTGCATGTCGCCGAACGGAATGTGGAAGCCGCCGTCGGCGAAGCGCTGGGAGAGGGGCCCTTCTCGCTGCTCGTCGATCTCGGCACTGGGACGGGTCGCATGCTGGAGCTGTTCGGCGCCCGCGCCGCCCGCGCGCTCGGCTTCGATGTCAGTCACGACATGCTGGCTTACGCCCGCGCAAAGCTCGACCATGCCGGTCTCGCCCATGCGCAAGCCCGCCACGGCGATCTCTATAATGTGCCGCTGCCCGACGGCGCCGCCGATGCCGTGATCCTGCATCAGGTGCTGCACTTCCTCGACGATCCCGCCGCCTCGATCGCCGAAGCGGCGCGCCTCTTGAAGCCCGGCGGGAAATTGCTCGTCGTCGATTTTGCCCCGCACGAGCTTGAGTTCCTGCGCGAGCAATATGCGCATCGGCGTCTCGGCTTTTCGGCGGATCAGCTTCGGCGCTGGTTCCAGGATGCCGGCCTCGATCTTGCCGAGGAGCGCGCGCTTGCGCCGGCGGCCGATGCGGAAGGAAAACTGACCGTGCTCCTGTGGCTCGGCAATAGGCCGGCTGCGGCCGGAGAAAAGATCGTGAAACCGAATGTGGAGTTCGCCGCCTGATGCTGGCTGCCACCGATCATAAGAGCCGGCTTCTCGGCCGCGGCGACATCGACGTGTCGTTCGAGTTCTTCCCGCCGAAGACGGCAGCCATGGAAGACACGCTTTGGAACTCGATCCGGCGCCTCGAGCCGCTTCGCCCGAAATATGTCTCCGTCACCTATGGCGCCGGCGGCTCCACGCGCGAGCGGACGCATGCGACCGTCGCCCGGCTGTTGCGCGAGACGCGGATGGAGCCCGCCGCGCATCTCACCTGCGTCGCCGCGACCAAAGACGAGATGGACGAGATCATCCGCGATTATTGGGATCTCGGCGTCCGCCACATCGTGTCGCTGCGCGGCGATCCTCCGGGCGGTGTCGGCAAAAGCTACGAGCCGACCCCGGGCGGCTACGCCAATGCCGCCGATCTCACCGGCGGCATCAAAAAGATCGCGCCCTTCGAGATTTCGGTCGCCTGCTATCCGGAGAAGCACCCGGAATCGCCGTCGCTGGAGGCCGATCTCGACATGCTGAAGCGAAAGATCGACGCTGGCGCGACGGCGGCCATCACGCAATTCTTCTTCGACAATGAAATGTTCTTCCGCTTCCTCGACCGGGCGCGGGCAGCCGGCATTACCGTTCCGGTCGTGCCAGGCATCATTCCAATCCACAATTTCACGCAAGTCGCCGGCTTTGCGCAGAGGTCCGGGGCGAGCGTTCCGGCCTGGCTCGGCCACAAATTTGAAGGATTGGAGACCGATCAGGAGACCCGCCATCTCGTGGCTGCCGCCATTGCCGCCGAGCAGGTGCTCGGTCTCGCCGATCAGGGCATCCGCGAGTTTCATTTCTACACGCTGAACCGCGCCGATCTCGTCTATGCGATCTGCCATCTTCTGGGCTTGCGCCCGGCGAAGGCGTTTGCTCCGGCTCCGGAGTCGAAAACGGAGACAGTGCAATGACGATCGCAATTGAGAGAAGCCGTGCCACGCTCTCCCCCTCCCCCCTTGTGGGGGAGGGTAGGGAGGGGGGTGAGCTTCGCGCCTCGGCGTCGCCATCAACCCCCCTCCGCTCGCGCGACGGCGCTCGCGTGCTCCCCCGCAGGGGGGGAGCGGGAGGTTTGGTATGACCCGAGAAGAACGTATCGACGCGCTGAAGCGCGCAGCAGAGGAGCGGATCCTCATCCTCGACGGCGCCATGGGCACCATGATCCAGCGCTATAAGCTTGGCGAGGACGAGTATCGCGGCGCCCGCTTCAAGGATCATCCGAGCGATCTCAAAGGCAACAACGACCTGCTCGTGCTTTCTCAGCCGGAGATCATCCGCGCGATTCACGACGCCTATTTCGAGGCTGGAGCCGACATCGTCGAGACCAACACCTTCAATGCTCAGTCGATCTCACAAGCCGATTACGGCCTGCAATCGATCGTGCACGACCTGAACGTCGAGGCAGCAAAACTTGCGCGCGAGGCGGCCGATGCGTGGACGGCGAAGACTCCGGAGAAGCCCCGCTTCGTTGCCGGTGCGATCGGGCCGACCAACCGCACAGCCTCCATCTCGCCGGATGTGAACAATCCGGGCTTCCGCAATGTGAGCTTCGACGAGCTGGTTGAAGCCTATTCCGAGCAGACAACGGCCCTGATCGAAGGTGGCGCCGACACGATCCTGATCGAGACGGTGTTCGACACGCTGAACGCCAAGGCCGCGGCCTTTGCCGTCGAGCAGGTGTTCGAGCAGGTCGGAGTGAGCCTCCCCATCATGCTGTCGGGGACGATCACCGATCTTTCCGGGCGCAATCTGTCGGGGCAGACGGCGGAGGCTTTCTGGTACTCGATGAAGCATGTGCGGCCGTTCTCGGTCGGCATGAACTGCTCCTTCGGCGCGGAACAGCTTCGCCCCTCGGTCGACGAGATCGCGCATGTCGCCGACACGCTGGTCAGCGTCTACCCGAATGCCGGGCTGCCCAACGAGATGGGCGAATATGACGAGACGCCGGAACAGATGGCCGCGCTGCTGGAAGGGTGGGCGAAAGACGGGCTGATCAATATCGTCGGCGGCTGCTGCGGCACGACGCCGGACCATATTCGCGCCATCGCCGATGCGGTCGGGAGATATTCGCCGCGGGAGGTGCCGCAGGTCGCGCATAAAATGCGTCTCTCCGGCCTCGAGCCCTTCGTGCATGGGTGAGGCAATGATCTCCGCGGCGCAGAATTTCGTCATGATCGGCGAACGGACCAACGTCACCGGGTCCGCTCGCTTCCGCAAGCTGATCGAGGCGAACGACTATGCCGCCGCGCTTGAAGTGGCGCGGCAGCAGGTCGAGAGCGGCGCCAACATGCTCGACGTCAATATGGACGAGGGGATGCTCGATTCCGAAGCGGCGATGACAACGTTCCTCAATTTGATTGCCGCCGAACCGGACATCGCCCGCATCCCGATCATGATCGATTCATCGAAATGGTCGGTGATCGAGGCGGGCTTGAAATGCGTGCAAGGCAAGTCGGTGGTGAACTCGATCAGCCTGAAGGAGGGCGAGGAGCCTTTCATCGCGCAGGCGAAGAAGGTCCTGCGCTATGGCGCGGCGGTGGTGGTCATGGCCTTCGACGAAACGGGCCAGGCCGAAACCGCGACGCGCAAATTCGAGATCTGCCGGCGCGCCTACAAGATTCTGACCGAGACGGTTGGCTTCCCGCCGGAAGACATCATCTTCGATCCGAATATTTTCGCGGTGGCGACGGGCATCGAGGCGCATAACGATTATGGCCGCGCCTTTATCGACGCGGCGCGCCGAATCAAGGCCGAGCTCCCTTACGTGCATATCTCAGGCGGCGTCTCGAACCTTTCCTTCGCCTTCCGCGGCAATGAGCGGGTGCGCGAGGCAATGCATTCGGTGTTCCTCTACCACGCCATCGCTGCCGGCATGGATATGGGCATCGTCAATGCCGGGCAACTCGCTCTTTATGACGACATCGAGCCGGAGCTGCGCGAACTGGTCGAGGACGTCGTCCTTAACCGGCGGGAGGACGCGACCGACCGGCTGCTCGAAGCCGCGGAACGCTATCGCGGCGGTGGGGCACAGAAGAAAGAGGCGGATCTCTCCTGGCGCGAAAAACCGGTCGAGGAGCGGCTTACGCATGCCTTGGTGCATGGCATCGGCACCTATGTTGAGGAAGATACCGAGGAGGCCCGCAAGAAGGCCGTCCGGCCGCTGCATGTGATCGAGGGGCCGCTGATGAGCGGCATGAGCGTCGTCGGCGATCTGTTCGGGGCCGGCAAGATGTTCCTGCCGCAGGTGGTGAAATCGGCGCGGGTGATGAAGCAGGCCGTCGCCTATCTGATGCCCTTCATGGAGAAGGAGAAGAAAGAGCTCGGCCTCGCGCAAGGGGAGCCGGCGGGAAGGGTGCTGCTCGCCACGGTGAAAGGCGACGTGCACGACATCGGCAAGAACATCGTCGGCGTCGTCCTCCAATGCAACAATTACGAGGTGATCGATCTTGGGGTGATGGTGCCGTCGCAAAAAATTCTCGACACCGCCCGGGAACGCAATGTGCACATCATCGGCCTATCCGGCCTGATCACGCCTTCGCTCGACGAGATGTGCCATGTGGCGGCCGAGATGCAGCGCGAAGGCTTCGACCTGCCGCTCCTGATCGGCGGCGCGACCACGAGCCGGGTGCATACGGCGGTGAAGATCAGCCCCAACTACACGCGCAGCCAAGCGATCTATGTCACCGATGCGAGCCGCGCCGTCGGCGTCGTCTCAGGCCTGATGTCCGATGAGGAACGGCCGAAAATGATCGCGCGGGTGCGTGAGGAATATGACGGCGTCGCTGTCTCGCATGCGCGCTCGAAGAGCGAAAAGACCCGAACGCCAATCGCTGCCGCGCGCGCCAATCGGCTGAAGCTGAATTTCGACGCCTACCGCCCGCCGGTGCCGAGTTTTCTCGGGGCAAGGACGTTTCGCGATTACGATCTTGGCGAGCTTGCCCGTTACATCGACTGGACGCCGTTCTTCCAAGCGTGGGAGCTGCGCGGCCAATATCCCCGCATCCTGCAGGACGAGAAGCTCGGCGAAGCGGCGCGGCCGCTTTTCGAGGATGCCGAGGCGATGCTGAAGCAGCTCATCGCCGAGAAATGGCTGAGGGCGCATGGGGTCGTTGGCTTCTGGCCGGCCAACAGCGTCGGCGACGATATCGCGCTTTATGCCGATGAGGGGCGAAGCGAGCGGATCGCGACGCTGCACTCGCTCCGGCAGCAAATGCCGCGCGAGCCGGGGCGCGCCAATCTCGCCCTTTCCGATTTCATCGCCCCGGAGGAAATTGGCGTTCCAGATTATGTTGGCGCCTTTGCCGTGACAGCCGGCATTGGGGGGAAGAGATCGCGACGCGCTTCGAGCGCGCCAATGACGATTATTCGAAGATCCTCGTCAAAGCTCTCGCGGACCGGCTGGCCGAGGCTTTCGCCGAAGCCCTGCACAAAAAGGTGCGAACGGAGCTGTGGGGCTATGAACCGAAGGAAGCCTTGTCGAACGAGCAGTTGATCGCCGAGACCTATCGCGGCATTCGCCCCGCTCCCGGCTATCCGGCCCAGCCCGACCATACCGAGAAGCGGACGATCTTCAGTCTGCTCGACGCCGAGCAGGCGGCGGGGCTGAAGCTCACGGAAAGCTGCGCCATGTGGCCGCCGGCGGCCGTCTCCGGCCTTTATTTCTCGCATCCGGAGGCGCGCTATTTCGGGCTCGGCAAGATCGAGCGCGATCAGATCGAGGATTATGCGCGGCGCAAAGGGTGGAGCGTTGCGGAAGCCGAGCGCTGGCTCGGGCCAAATCTCAATTACGATCCGAAGCGCGTCGTCGAGGCGGCCGCGTAAATTGCCGGCTCGGCTGCAAGAGTTCTTGAAGTTGTGGAAGGCTCGCGAGGCCTCAGATCATCCCGACGATGATCGCACCAACGAACACAAAAGAGGCGAGAGCCATAAGGGTGGTTACGCGACCGGTAAGCTCCATTAGGAAGCTCCTTCCGAAGATTATGGCGCCCGGTATTTGGGTGCCATCGGCTGAGTGCATCCACAGCGCTGCTGTGCCGACCAATCCCGCAAACGCGGGGCGTTCGACCCCGGTTCCAGAAATAAATCGCTTGACGACCGAATCGCTTGAGATCGTTGTCGCCATTGGGGTAATTGGCTGAATTCCTTGAAGTCGGCGGCTTTTGCTCGCCCATGATTTTGCCCTTGAGGGATCAAATTTCTGGCTCTCTCCCCCGTTAGGTGGCGTGAGGCCCTGAACGGTCGGAGGACGGAATGACTGCGAAACTCACTCTATGTTTCGGCTGCGCGCTGATGCTCGCGAGCCCTGCGTTAGCGCTGACCATCTCCAATCTCGATCAGGAGGCGCAGACGATCTCCGTGACGGCGGGGTCGAAGACCGAGGAGGTCAAAGTTGACGCGCAGAAATCGGCCGAGCCGAATTGCTCCGGCGGCTGCCAGGTGAAGCTCGGCAATGGCGAGGAATATCAGTTCAAAGGCGACGAGAAGGTCTCCATCGACGGCGGCGCGATGTTCATCGATCACTCGCCCGCCGCGAACGCGAAAGATCTGCCCGATATCGATCCGGACGTCGAGCGTGAGGAGCCCGAGGAGGACGAAGGTCCGGCCGAGGATGAGGATTCGATGGAAGAGGAGCCGGCCGAGTAAGCGCGTTCTTTCGCGCGCTTAACGATCGGCGATACGCTGAATGTTTTCCGCGCGCTCAATGCCGGT
The DNA here is from genome assembly GCA_963786425.1 of uncultured Alphaproteobacteria bacterium. Taxonomy (GTDB): domain Bacteria; phylum Pseudomonadota; class Alphaproteobacteria; order Rhizobiales; family Methyloligellaceae; genus Methyloceanibacter. Next base: position 769,595 of record CAWAZB010000005.1, read on the forward strand.
CGGGTAGTAAGCGCCGGTCGGCTTGTCGCCGAAATCGAACATGTGCTTCCGGGCGATGGAGATCGCCTCCGCCTCGCCGGAGAGCTTCAGCCTCTCCACCGCGCAGCTGTCGGCGTCGAGCTCCATCTGCCGGAGCTTCGGCCGGATGTAGTAGAAGGGCTGCAGCCCGGTGTGCCCGAGACCTTCATTGTGGCGCAAATGACCGAGCGCGTGGTGGCAGCATTCATGCGCCATCAGGAATTTTGCGTAAGCCGGATCGTCGGCGACAATCACCGAGCTCAGAATGATCATGGGGGCGCCGCCCTTGTCGAGCAGGGAGGTCGCCTGCTCCGGCAGGTTGGCAAACATATGCGTGGGGACGCCGCAATAGGGATTGGCGAGCTTCGGCAGCCTCACCTGGATGACGGCAATGCGATCGGCCTCGGCGCGATCGCCGATGAGGGCAATGCCGCAAAGAAGCGCGATGGCCAGCCCTATCCGGTAAAGTGCGCTTGGGTGCCTATGCTTGCCCATGGATCAAAGCTTACCGAGCCTAAGGCTCGACCGCCAAAGGCCTTTTCGAGATGGAGCCAGCGTCGTCACGACATCGTGATCGAGGCCAATTCTTCGATCAAGTTGCGATAGGCGGATTGGCGCTGAGTTTAAAAGCAAGGATCGGAGTGCCGGGGAAAGTTGGGCGCCCTATTTGGGGAGTGAGGTAGACTCCTGCAAGGATCTGACAGCATGACCCTGATGCCCCACCTTCGACATGCCGATGCGGCAAGCGATGCCCGCTGGGCCGCCTTCGTTGCCCGTGACGCGTCCTTCGCCGGTCAATTCTATATGGCGGTGAAGACGACCGGCATCTATTGCCGGCCCGGCTGTCCCGCGCGTCTTCCGAAGCCGAGTAATGTCACTTTCTACGACACGCGTGAGGAGGCGGAGGCCGCCGGCTTCCGCCCTTGCAAACGCTGCAAGCCCGATGACATCGATGCTGCCCGCGCGCATCGCGACGCGATCGCTGCCGCCTGCCGGATGATAGAGACGGCCGAGGAGGCGCCCAACCTCGACGAGCTTGCCCGCGCCGCGGGCATGAGTCCGTCGCACTTTCACCGCCTGTTCAAACGAATTGCCGGCGTGACGCCGAAGGCCTACGCCGTTGCGCATCGTAACCAGCGTGTGCGCGAGGAACTGCGGGACAGCGGCAGCGTGACGGAGGCGATCTATGCGGCGGGCTTCGGCTCGAATGGGCGCTTCTATGCCAATTCCTCCGAGGTTCTCGGCATGACGCCAAACGCCTATCGGACCGGCGCTTCCGGGCAAAAGATCCGCTTCGCCATCAGCCGCTGCTCGCTCGGCGATCTCCTCGTCGCGGAGAGCGAACGCGGCATTTGCGCGATCCTGTTCGGCGATGAGCGGAGCGCGCTCATTGCTGGTCTCCGGCGTCAATTTCCTGCCGCCGCGATCGAAGAGGCCGATGCCGAGCTGAAAGCGGTGGTCGGACGCGTGGTTGCCTATGTCGAGGAGCCGGGTGAGGATCTCGGGCTGCCGCTCGACATCAGGGGCACCGCCTTCCAGCATCGCGTCTGGGAAGCGCTTCGCCGGATCCCGGCGGGGTCGACGGCGAGCTATACCGATATCGCCCGGGAGATCGGCGCACCGCAGGCCGTGCGCGCGGTGGCCGGCGCTTGCGCCGCCAATCCGATCGCGGTCGCCATCCCCTGTCATCGCGTGGTGCGGAGCGACGGCGCGCTGTCAGGCTACCGCGGCGGTGTGGAGCGGAAGCGCGCTCTTCTGGCGAAAGAAGCGAGAAAGAAGCCGCTGCTTCAAGGGGACTGAGGCCCCGTGCTCACCCCTTGCCGCGGGTGCGGGTGTTTCCGCGTGGCGCGTTGCGCTCGAGAAATTCGATTATCAGGCTCGCAACGTCTACGCCGCTCGCTTTTTCCAGCCCTTCGATGCCGGGCGAGGAATTCACCTCCATGACGAGCGGGCCGCTTTTCGAGCGGATCATGTCGACGCCGCAGACATTGAGGCCGAGCGTGCGCGCCGCCTTCACCGCCATGGCCCGCTCCTGCGGCGTGATCCGCACTTTCTCGCCGATGCCGCCGCGGTGAAGGTTCGAGCGAAATTCGCCCGGCGGTCCTTGCCGCTGCATGGCGGCGACCACCTTCTCGCCGATGACGAGGGCGCGGATATCGGTGGCGGCCGCCTCCTTGATGAATTGCTGCACGAGAATGTTCACCTTGGCGCCTTGGAAGGCCTCGATCACGGATTTCGCCGATTTGACCGTCTCGCCGAGTACGACGCCGATCCCTTGCGTGCCCTCAAGAGCTTGATGACGACCGGCGCGCCGCCGACGAGGTCGATGATGTCCTCGGCCTGCTTCGGGTCGTTGGTGAAGGCGGTCACCGGCAGGCCGATGCCGCGCCGGGCGAGGAGCTGCAGGCAGCGGAGCTTGTCGCGGCTCCTGCCGATAGCGACGGACTCGTTCAAGGGGTAGACGCCCATCACCTCGAACTGACGGAGGATTGCGAGACCGTAAAAGGTGACGGACGCGCCAATACGCGGAATCACCGCGTTGAAACCTTCGAGCTGGCGCTTGCGGTAATAGAGCGCCGGCCGTTTCGAGGTGATGTTGATCGAGACGCGCAAAGTGTTGAGCACCTCGATCTCATGGCCTCTGGCGCGCGCGGCTTCGCAAATGCGCCGATGCGAGTAGAGGTGCGGATTGCGCGCGAGCAACGCGATTTTCATGAGGATGCTGGTCCCAGAGCGCCTAAGGCATCGCCTTTTTCGGCTCACGCCCGAGCGATGACAGCCATCGCCGCGATTGCGCGGGGCGTTCGCCGGCGAGATAGGAGCGGCCAGGCTCGACGAGCGCCCGGCGCTCAAGCGCCGTCCGGCCGAGCAGCATGCGGAACCCCATCTGGTCGCGATTGGCGAGCGCAAGCTCGATGGGCCAGGCGCTCGCCCCGATCATCAGCCGTGTCTCGATGATGTAGCGGCGCTCGACCTGTCCGCCGGAATTCCGCACCGCGCGCTCCCCGGCAATCGGCACCTCGCAGGCGATCCGCACGGCATTCGAGCGCTGCAGCGGATGCACCTCGAAGCGGACCCAAAGCGCCGCGTCGCGGCGGAATGGCTCGACGGCGAAGGCGTGCAGGACGCTCGTGCGCGCGCCCGTATCGATCTTCGCCTTGATCGCTTCGACGCCGAGGTCGGTGAGGCGCACCCATTCGCGCCATCCCACCCGCAGCATCTCGCTCGCCCGCAGCCGCCGGTCCATCATTCGCCTTCGTCCGCCCGCTTCCGCGCACTCTAGGGGCGGCAGGGGGTTTTCCACAACAAGCCCGGGGGGCCTGCTGGCGGGCGACGGGCCCATTCGCGAGCGGAGCGCTTACGCGGGTGGCGCTGGTCGCCTTTGCCGCTTTCATGTAATAGCCGTTCACATGGCCCCTGACGACCCGCATTGGCGCCGCCCGCGCTCCTATCACCACGGCAATCTGAAGCATGTGCTGCTCGAGGCGGCGCGGAAGCTCATCGAGCAGCATGGGCCGGTCGGCTTCAGCCTGACCGAGGCCGCGCGCCTTGCCGGCGTCAGTCCCGCAGCGCCCTACCGCCATTTCCGCGATCGGGACGCGCTCCTTGCCGAAGTTGCCCGCAACGGCTTCGAGCGCTTCGCGGCGAAGCTCGATGCCGCCTGGAACAACGGCATCCCGACGCCACTTTCGGCTTTCGGCAATCTCGGCCGCGCTTACCTCGCTTTCGCACGCGAGGAGCCGGCCAGCTATGCGGTGATGTTCGAATCGGGCATCGCGCAAGGAGACGATCCGCAATTAAGGGCCGCCGCCGACCGCGCTTTCCACGTGCTTGAGCGGGCGGCGACGGCGCTCTGCCAGATGCTGCCCGCCTCGGAGCGGCCGCCGATCCGGCTGATGAGCCTGCATATCTGGGCGATGTCGCATGGCGTCGCCGATTTGTTCCTCTCGCCGCGGCCGGAAGGCTCGAAGGCGCCGCTCGGCCCCGAGGAAATCCTCGAATCCGCGACTCTGATCTACCTCCGGGGGCTCGGCATCGTCCCTGGCGAAAGGGCTCCGCCCGGCCTTGATTGCTGGGCTGCCGATCTTATTTCCAACCGCAACTTGACTTTGGACTCGCGGCGACCATTTATGTGAATGTGAATTACATTCACACTAAAGGAAGGGCTCAAATGCAGGTGGTTTCGACCTTGGACGACTACGGGAAGCCCGCATGGATCATCACCATGGTCGTCGGCTTTCTGATCTGGTGGCCCATTGGGCTCGGGATTTTGGCTTATTTGATCTGGAGTGGACGCATGGGATGCGGAGACAAGCAGCATTGGCGGCAGCATTTTATGCAGGAGGCTAAGCGCTTCGGCGGCGGCTTTTCAGCTTTCCGGCCGACTGGCAACGCCGCCTTCGACGAATATCGCGAAGAGACGCTGCGGCGTCTGGAGGACGAAGCGAAGGAGTTTCAGGCCTTCCTCGATCGTCTGCGCAAGGCGCGCGACAAGGCCGAGTTCGATCAGTTCATGGCCGACCGCCGCCAGACCGGCGGCACGGAGGTGGCGCCGTCCGGCGCTTAGCCTTCAGGAGACTTACAGCTTCAAGCGAGCGAGGCGCGGGATCCCGGTCCCGCGCTTTTTTTGCGCGAGATCCTCGCAAAAATCACTGCTGGAAGAGGCGCGCCCCGCTGTCGAACCACCGCTCCACAAGCGAGCCGCCGGCCAATCTCCCTCCGTTCCCCGCTGCCTGCTTCCGGAACCAGCGGGGATAGGTCTGACGCGTCAGCGCTTCGATGAGTTCGGCCGCGCGGGAATGCGCAACCTTCCGGTCATGCTCAGCGCGAATGAACGACATGGCATTGGTGCCGAGCTTCTGCAGTTCATTCTCTTTCGCCGTCGCCACGCGCTCCAAACCGGCGATCAGTGAGGCGAGGTCGCCCGCCTCGCACAGCCAGCCGGTCGAGCCATGCTTCACCACCTCCGGAACGCCGCCAACGCCGCAAGCAAGAACCGGGACGCCGAAGGACATCGCTTCCAGCACGCTTGCCGGCATCGATTCCGTTTCCGACGGGCACAGCGCGGCATCAGCGGCGCGCCACCAGGGCCTAAGATCCTTGCAATAAGGGTAGAGGCGCACCGAACTCGACAGCCTATGGCGCTCGATGAAGCGCTGCAGCGCCGGCGTGTAGGCCTGGTCGTGAAAGCCGAGCACGGCGATTTTCAGATTGCGGTGGTGAGTGACATGCCGCAGCGCCGCGACGAGCGTCGCTTGACCCTTGATCGGCCAAATCGTTCCGGCGCAAACGAGAAGCCGGCGGTCGTGCTCGACGCCGAGGCGCTTCCGGATCGCTTCGCGGCTCGTCGCGGCAGCATAATTGCGAGCATCGTGAATGTCCGCCCCGCTCCCCAAAATCGCGAACTTACCTTTGGCGCCATTGCGGCGATGCAGTGCGAGGCCGGCCTTCGAATTGAAGAGAACAGCGGAAGCGGTGGCGAAGGCGCGGTAGGCGCGAGCTTCGACCGCCGGATCGATCGTTCCGCCAAGCCATTCCACTACGGTGCGCAGCGGCTCCGCCTCGCCGATCCGCCAGAGCGACGGAAGTTCGAGCCGCTCGGCGAGGTCAATCGCCGGAAAGGAGGTGAGGGTGGTCGCCATGATGATGTCGAAGCGGCCTGCCGCCCACGCGGCGACGGCGGCGAGCCTCTCCTCATAGGCCGAATGATCGTCGATGGGGATGACATCGGTAAAAACCGCTGCGCCGTTCGCCTCAAGGTCGCCTCGTAAAGGTCCATCAGCCGGCGCCAGCACCGCAATTTCGAACCGTCCATCGGCGCGAAGATGGGCAACGAACTCGCGAAGCCGTAGCTGCGAACCGCCAAGATCGAGGCTTCTTGCGAAACACAAGAGCCGGATGGGGCCGGTGTGGTCGCGGTGAGACGATGCATCAACTGGGGCCGGATCGAAGGGAGGAGGCTCGCAGGGCTGGCCGATCCTCAATGCCACCGCCGGCAGCTCCGCGCTCTTGCCATTGAGGAGCGTGATTCTGGCGCCGAGATTTGCGGTCTCCGCCAGATCATCGATGCGTCGAAGATCGAGCCGGAACTCGAAGCCCGAGAGCTCCATGCCTTTGCCTGCCGGCTTTGCCGCAACATCGCGCCTCACCCTGTGGAGGCCGGCGCGGCCAAGCACACGGCCATCGAGCAGCACTTCCACGCGTGAGACTTCGCTTGACCCGGAGGCGGCCCAGCCGGTGACGGTCAGCGGGCCTCGGGCAATGATGGGATCGCGGCTTCCGGGCGGATCGATCGCGCCGAGAATAGCCCCGCGCCGGCTAAAGGAGCGCAACCGTTGATCGTTCAGGGAACGCAGACTTTTTGTCACCAGCCCGCCCAATGTTCAACTGCATCTTCTCGGCGAACGGTTGCCCTTGGAGGGGAAAGGCGCGCGCCAGTGCATCTTCCTTATCTTTTAGTTTGAATTTCCTACGGACGTAAATCAGAACGCGCGTGCCCACCGTCGCCCCTAGGGGGCACCGAAGCCGCCCCCGGTTGGGGTCTTGATGATGATGGCCTCGCCGGGCTCAAGCGTCTCTTGCGCGCATCCCTCGAGACGCTGCAGCGATCCATCCTTTCGCCGCAGGAAATTCTCGCCAAGTTCTCCCGGCGCCCCGCCTGCCAGGCCGAAAGGCTGGATGCGGCGAAAGCCGGACAGGATGGCGCATTCCATCCGCTGCAGGAAGCGAATGACGCGCAAGGTGCCGTCGCCGGCGCTCCATTTGCCTTTGCCGCCGGAGCCGCGCCTGATCTCGAAACGCTCGAGCAGCACCGGATAGCGAAGCTCGAGCACCTCCGGATCCGTCAGCCGCGAATTCGTCATATGCGTCTGCACAGCAGCAATGCCGTCGAAGCCCGGACCTGCCGGCGCGCCGGAGCAAATGGTCTCGTAATATTGCGTCTCGGCATTGCCGAAAGTGAGATTGTTCATTGTCCCTTGCGCCGAGCCGAGGACGCCAAGCGCGCCATAGAGGCAATTGACGATGGTCTGGCTCGTCTCGACATTGCCGGCGGCCACCGGGGCGGGATAACGCGGCGCGAGCATCGAGCCTTCCGGAATGACGATCTCGATCGGTCTGAGGCAGCCGGCATTCAGCGGGATGTCGTCGTCGACCAGCGTGCGGAACACGTACAGCACACAAGCGCGCGTGATTGGCTCCGGCGCATTGAAGGTGTCTGGCTGCTGGCCGCTGGTACCGGTGAAATCGACAACCGCATGCCCGTGCGCCGCGTCGATTCCGATCTCGACTTTGATCGTTGCGCCGCTGTCCGTCTCGACGGCGAAACTTCCGGGCTGCAGCCCGGCGATGGCGCGCGAGACGCTGGCGGCGGCATTGTCCTGCACATGGGCCATGTAGGCCTCGACGACGTCGAGGCCGTATTCCGAGACGAGCTCCAGCAATTCTTCGGCGCCCTTGGCGTTGGCGGCAATTTGCGCCTTCAGATCGGCAATGTTCTGTTCCGGGTCGCGCGCGGGGTAGGGGGCATCCGCAAGGAGTGCGAGTGTTTCCGGCTCGCGGAAGCTTCCATCCTCGACCAGCTTGAAGGGATCAATGTAAATGCCCTCTTCTTCGATGCGCGTTGCCGCCGGGCTCATCGATCCGGGCGCGATGCCGCCGATATCGGCGTGGTGGCCGCGCGCCGCGACAAAAAATAGGATGCGATCGGCGCCGGCGTCGAACACCGGTGTCACCACGGTAATATCGGGAAGATGCGTGCCGCCATTGTAAGGGGCGTTCAGCATCCAGGAATCGCCCGGTCTTAGTTGGGAGCCGACCTCGCGCAAGATGGTGGCGACGCTTCGATCCATCGATCCGAGATGCACCGGAATATGCGGGGCGTTGGCGACGAGGTTGCCGCTGCGGTCAAAGATCGCGCAGGAGAAGTCGAGCCGCTCCTTAATGTTGACGGAGCGGGCGGTGTTCTTGAGCGCATAGCCCATCTGATCGGCGATCGCCGTGAAGCGGCGGTTGAACAGCTCGAGCAGAACAGGGTCGGCCGCGGTCTCGGTTGCGGCGCGCTTGGTTCGTTCGCTGCGGCGGGTGAGCAGCAAATCATTTTTTAAAATGAGCTCGGCGCGCCAATGCGGCTCGACGACGACAGTCTGGTGTTTCTCGATGATGAGCGCGGGGCCGGCCACGATTTCGCCTGCGCACATCTCGTCGCGTAGGAAAATGGAAACATCGTGCCACGCGCCGCCGGTGAAAAGCCGCGACGGTCTTTGCGCGGCGATAAGGAACGGGGCGGTGGGTCCGCTGATGGGATTTCCTCCGGCCGTTCGCCGCCGCCAAGGGCCGTCACCTCGATAGCTTCGATCTCGATCGGCTTGCCGGGACTTTCGAAGCCGAAGCGCTTCTTATGAGCCGCCTCGAAAACGGCGCGCAGCGTTGGCAGCTCGGTCTTGCCCGGGGAACTCCCGATCGAGATCGCGCTGTCGGTTCCGAGATAGCGGAGGTGAAGCCTCAGCTCGCACTTGACGGCGGAGCGCTCCAACCCCTGCGATACGAGTTCATCTGTTGCCTCCGTGGCCAGCTCGTCGGCGATCTCCCACGCGGCATCCACACCGCCCTCATCGAGGGGCCGCAACAGAGCGCGTGTCCGCGCCGCGGTCAGTTTCGCAAGGCCCATGCCATAGGCCGAGAGCAGACCAGAGAGCGGATGCAGCAGCACTTGCTCGATGCCGAGCGCATCAGCGACGAGGCAAGCGTGCTGGCCCCCGGCGCCTCCGAAACAATTCAGCACATAGCCGGCGACGTCATAGCCGCGTTGCACCGAGATCGTGGCGATGGCGTTCGCCATATTCGCAACGGCGATGCGGATGAAGCCGTCCGCGACCTCTTCCGGCGGCTGGCCGCCGCCGATCTCGGCGCTGAGTGCATCGAAGCGCGACCGAACGAGGCGAGAATCGATCGGTCGATCCTGTGACGGCCCGAAGATGTTCGGAAAGAATTCCGGCAGCAGCTTTCCCACCATCACGTTTGCGTCGGTGATGGTGAGCGGGCCGCCACGGCGGTAACAGGCCGGCCCGGGATTTGCGCCGGCCGAATCCGGTCCGACGCGAAACCGGCCGCCATCATAGGCGAGAATGGAACCGCCGCCGGCGGCGACGGTGTGGATCAGCATCATCGGCGCGCGCACGCGCACTCCCGCGACCTCGCCCTCGAAAGTCCGCTCATAGGCGCCGTCGTAATGGCAGACATCGGTGGAGGTGCCGCCCATGTCGAAGCCGATGATGCGCGTGAAACCGGCAAGGCGAGCCGTCTCGACCGCGCCAACGACCCCGCCCGCGGGTCCGGAGAGGATGGCGTCCTTGCCGCGAAACAGCTGCGCCGAAGTCAGCCCGCCGGAGGACTGCATGAAAAGGAGGCGGGGCAGGGGGTCAGTCTTCCCTCTCCCCGTTGGGGAGAGGGTCAGGGTGAGGGGGTCTTCGGGCTCCGGATCCCCCTCACCCGGCCGCTCCGCAGGCGGAGCGTCCGACCTCTCCCCTTTCAGGGGAGGGGTGAAAGCGCGGCCGCCACACGGTCGATGTGCCGGCGAAGAACCGGGGTGAGGTAAGCGTCGAGAACGGTGGTGTCGCCGCGCGCCACGAATTTGACGAGCGGGCTCACCTCGTGGCTCGCCGAGATCTGCGCAAAACCGAGCTCTTCCGCAAGCCGCGCCACCGCCTGCTCGTGGCGGGGATGCGCGTAGGCATGCATGAAGAGGATGGCGAGGGAAGAAATCCCGTCGCCGCGCGCGGCTTCGAGCGCGGCGCGCGCCGCGGCGAGGTCGAGTGCCGTCTCGACCGAGCCATCGGCCCGCAGGCGCTCCGCCACCTCCGCCACCCGCGCATAGAGCATCGAGGGCTTCTCGATGTTACGGGCGAAAATCTTCGGCCGGGCTTGGTAGCCGATCTCCAGCGCGTCCCGGAACCCTTCGCTGACGAGGAGGAGCACTTTTTCGCCCTTCCGCTCGAGGAGGGCATTGGTGGCGACGGTGGTGCCCATTTTGACGCTGCCGATGAATTCGGCCGGCAAGAGAGCGCCACGCGACACACCGAGGACATCGGCGATGCCGGCGATGGCGGCGTCTGCATAGGCGTCGGGGTTGTCGGACAGGAGCTTATGCGTGAGAAGGCGTCCATCCGGCGCGCGGGCAACGATATCGGTGAACGTCCCGCCGCGATCGATGCAAAAATGCCAGACGCCCTTCCGGTCCATGATTGCGAGACCTAGTCTGGCTTCCTGAGAAAGAGAAGGGCGACAGTTTGCCCGCAAAAGCGGGTATCAGCGCGCAGCGTTTTGACCGATGATCCCGCCCCTGGAAGCGAGGAAGGAAGCCAGCCGATGATGCGTCATGCAATATTTTTGGGGGTGGTGCTCGGCGTAGCCTCGCTCGACTTTCCGTCGATGGCCCTTGCCGCGGACAAGCCCGCAAAAGCCGATGCGAAGGCCGAAGCAGAGGATAGCTCCGGAAAGGCCGATGCGGAGAGCGCGCCCTTAAACGCGGATGAGGAGGAGGATCTCTACGAGTTCGTCCCGCCCCCGGGCGAGAACTGGAACAGACTTTATCGGGTGAATCGCAAGACCGGCGAAGTCGGCGCCTGCCAATTCATTCCGAAGGAAAATTCCGTCGGCAGCACGGCGTGCCTTCCCGCCGGCGAGGGCGCGGGACCCCAGGCGAAAGGTGAGTACGGCCTCGTCGCCTCGAAACTTGCGCTCGAAGGGGGCGTCTACCGCGTGAACAAGCGCACCGGCGAAATGAGCGTCTGCTTCATCGTTCCCGATAAGGTGGTGTGCACCGACCCGTCCTTCTGAGGCCTAGCCGAGACGCTCGAGCCCCTTCGCATATTGCTTCCAGCGGCGCACATAGACCTCGGCGGCGCGAGCGGTCATCGCTTCCGTCTTTTCGTCGGCGTCGCGCACGCGCTTTGCGGGTGAGCCAAGGATCACCGAGCGTTCGGGAAATTCCTTTCCCTCGGTGATGAGAGCGCCGGCCCCGACAAGCGAATGCGCGCCGATCTTCGCGCCGTTCAGCACGATGGCGCCCATGCCGATGAGGCAGGCATCGCCGATGATGCAGCCATGCAGCACGACATTGTGGCCGATGACGCAGCCCTTGCCGATGCTGAGCGGAAAGCCGGGATCGGTGTGGAGGGTGCAATTGTCTTGGATCTGCGAGCCAGCGCCGATGTCGATCCATTCATTGTCGCCGCGCAAGACCGAGCCGTACCAGATGCTGGCATCGACGCCGAGCCGCACGCGCCCGACGACGGACGCGGTATCGGCGACCCAGTAAAGGCCATCTCCCGGAAGATCCGGCCTCTCGCCGTCAAGGGCATAGATCGACATCTGCAGTCCCTCCACGCTTCGACCGTGGGGATAAAGGAGAGCGAGGCCGTTGTCATGGCCCCGCAAGGAAACGGCTTCACCGCATGCCGCGATGAAGCCGTTCGTTTTTACGCGGCCTGCAAGGAGGCCGCTGTTTCGAGGCGAAGCGGTTTACCGAACGACGCGCTCGCCTGTGGTGCTGGCGGCATTCCGCTCCTCGAGCCAGACGAAGGCCGGGGCCTTTTCCAGCTGCTCGCGGGTGGCCTCGAGCACGACCGTCAACTCGGCGGGGTCGCCTTCGGTGCGGGCCTCGGCCTTTTCTTCGGCGGCCTCGGCGCGTTCCTCGCGCGCGTCTTCGGTCTTGTCGGCGCGCTCTTCTTGATCGTCGGCCTTTTTAGCCTCGGCCTCAGCCTCGGCGGCATCCAGCTCGGACGCTGCCTTGAACTCGAGCGTATTGAACGGAACGCCGACATCCTTCTCGCCGATACCGAGGAAGCCACCGACACCGATCGTCACCGCGACCACGTCGCCGCGCTCGTTGAGAATGATGTTGTTGATCTCGCCGAGCGTCTCATTCTTCGGGTTCACTACCGTCTTGCCGACGAGGTCGGCGGTGGTCCAGTCGGTCGGCTGCTGCTTCACGACGTAGTTGATCGACCCGGCATCCGCTTCGGACTTCGCATCCTTCTCGGCCTTCGCGTCGTCCTTCATCGCCTGGTGATCGTGACCGTCCTTGGTGTCACTAGCGGCCGTCTCCGGGGCCTTCTGGACCTCGTCCTGCAGGGATTGCGCCATATCGAGATGGCCTTTGAGCGCCGGGACAGTGTTCTTCGCCCATTCCTTCAGCTGCTCATTGTCTCCGCTGGAGCCATAATCCTCGAACAACTTCACCGCCGTCTTATGGGCTTTTACCTGCTGTTTGACATAGGTGCGGTCGAATTCCTTGTCCGACGCCTTGTTGAGAGCATCGAGCTTCTCCTTATGCTCGGCGTCGAGCTCGGCCGGGATCTCGGCATCGATCTTGTTTTCCGCGATGATGCTTTTCAGCTCTTCGCTTGTCTTGGTGTGATCGGCGACCATCTTGTCGCCGAAGGATTTCACCTCGGCGTGCTCGGCTTTATCCGCCGCGAGCTTGCCGGCCTCGATCTCGAACATGTCGCTGATGGCGACTTTCTGCACGAACTCCTTGGTGTCCGGCGCGGCGTAGGCCGGCGCGCCGGCGATGAGCGGCAGGCAAACGACCAGCGCCGCCCGAAGAAGGGGTTGCCTCATTGTCTTTCTCCTAGGTTGACCAAGCTTGCTGACTCGATGTCGTGCAAGCTGAACGAAGGAGCCGCCTCCGAGTTCCAAGGGGCTGATATTCCAAGGGGATGACGCCGCCTTGAGCCGGCCTTCCTCGGCCGCTAAGCTTTTCGAAATTGGGGGGACCTATGCGGCAACACTGGCTCTGCTTTCTATTTGGCACCTTCGCGCTCGGGCTGGCCGCTGCCGCGGCCACAGCCCAACCTCTGAAGCCGGTGGTGCCGTACAAATCCCCGGTCGTTCAGGCCTGGAGCCTGCTCGGGGAGTGTTATCCCATCGATTTCCGGGGCATCGACATCGAGTGGTACCCGGCGAAAAAGGTGTATCAGCTCACGGTGACCGGCATGAAGCCCTACACCAATATGGAGGTCTCCCTCAGCCATGAGAGCTACCGGGGACGGCCGGATTATTGGCGCACGGTCGTCGTCGGCTGCACCAAGAATGGCCTCCTGATGCCGATTCCGTCGCCTTATTACGTCACCATGAACCTCGACAGCTTCGTCGGCTCCAAGGGCGTCGAGATCGTCGGAGCCTCGCGGAGCGTGAAGCGCACGGTCCGCTGACCGGCGGCCTCCGGTCAGTTAGGGGCTTGTCCCCTCGGCTGGCGCTCGGCTATTAGGTCCGGCCATGGACACCGAAGCGACACCCCGCACCGAGCGTAGCGGCGGACATCCCATCACCGTGCTCGTCACCTCGCTTAGCGCAGCGATCGTGGTGGCAGGCGGTTTTGGCATCATCATCGAAGCCTTCATCATCGCCGGAGCCGACCTCTTCAGGCTCGGCGACACCTTCATCTGGGTCGCGAGCATCGCCAATGCCGCCGTGACCCTTTGGATGTTCGTATGGACCTTTGCGCGCTCAATCCATGTCGAGCGCCGTTTGGAGCGCGGCCTCGAAGTGGACGAGCCAAATCTGTCGATCATGGACAATTTCAGGGATCTCGGCCCGACCCCGACGCGCTCTTGAGGGCTCGGCGATCCGACCCGCGTCTGCCAATCAAGCGATAATCAACATGCGGCGGCACACGAAAATCCTTATGCTCTGAGCGGACTCGGTGGGGAGGCGACATGTCGATTTGGGGAAAGATGGCCGGAGCGGCGGCGGGGCTTGCAATTGGCGGCCCGATCGGCGCGCTGCTCGGGGGCGTTGCCGGGCACTACGTCATCGACCGCGACAAGGACGAAGAGGGGGGGCCTGCCGAAAATCAGGTTGCCTTCACCGTCGGCGTGATCGCGCTCGGTGCCAAGATGGCGAAGGCCGACGGCATCGTGACGATGGACGAGGTCGGCGCCTTCAAGGAGGTGTTCAAGGTCCCCGATGGCGAGATCAAGAATGTGGCGCGGGTCTTCAACCTCGCCAAGCAGGATGTGGCCGGGTACGAGGCCTATGCCGAGCAGCTCGCCGTCATGTTCAAGGGAAACAAGAAGCTGCTCGAAGACGTTCTTGAGGGACTGTTTCACATCGCCAAGGCTGACGATGCGCTGCACCCGCGCGAGGAACAGTTCCTGCATCAGGTGGCGAAGCGTTTCGGAGTCACCGACACGGAATTCGCCTATATCAAGGCACGGCATGTGGCTGAACCGAAGCGTAATCCTTACGACGTGCTCGGCGTCGCCCCGGGCATCGAGAATGACGCGCTGAAGGCGCATTACCGGAAGCTCGTCGCCGAGAACCATCCGGACAAGCTGATCGCGCGCGGCGTGCCGAAGGAATTTCTCCCGATCGCCACCGAGAAGATCGCGGCGATCAACGAGGCTTACGGACAGGTCGCGCGCGAGCGCGGGATGTAGCCCCTAAGCTCGCCGACGGTCGACCTACTTAAGTAGTTCAAATGACGGCCGCACCGGACAGCCAACTCGCAACGCTTTGGTGCCCATCGCCAAACCGCGAACCGCGCCGGGATGGGCGACAGCCGGACATGCTGCTTTTGCATTATACCGGCATGGAATTGGCCGAGGCCGCACTCGACTGGCTCACGCGCGAGGAATTGAAAGTCTCCTGCCACTACCTCGTCGACGAGGATGGACGGATCACGCAAATGGTCCGCGAATCCGAGCGGGCTTGGCACGCCGGGCAAAGCCTTTGGTCCAGTGAGACGGACCTCAATTCCTGCTCGATCGGCATCGAGATCCACAATCAAGGGCATGATTTCGACTATCGGGATTTTCCGGAAACGCAGATGCGCGCCGTCATCGCTTTGTGCGGCGACATTCTTGGTCGGCACGCCATCCCGCCTCATCGCGTGCTTGCCCATTCCGACATCGCGCCCGGCCGAAAGCGTGACCCCGGAGAGAAATTCGATTGGCAAATGCTCGCCGAAGCCGGCATCGGCCTTTGGGTGCCCCCGGCGGAGATCACCGACGATGGCGCCCTCGGACCGGGCGATGAAAACCCATCGGTGCTCGAATTTCAGCAGCAGCTTGCGGCGTTCGGCTATGGCGTCGAAACGACCGGCACCTATGGGAAAGGCCTTGAGAGCGTGGTGCAGGCCTTCCAGCGGCATTTCCGGCCGGAGCGCATCGATGGCATCGCCGACGTCTCGACGCGGGAAACGCTGAAGCGGTTGCTGGTAGCGAAGGCCGGACTCACCAGCTGAAAATGAAAGGGACCCGCCTTAGCTTGGCGAGCCCCTCGATGCCGCGTCGGAAGAAGCGGCTACTGCTTCTTCGAGAACTCTTCCTGAGCCTTGGCGATATTGGCTTCCGGATCCTTCATGAAGGCTTCCTTGGCGGCCGTGTTGCCGAAGCAATAGGTCTTCTTGCCGATCTTCTCGCTGATCGAGCAATCGGTCAGTTTCTTTTCGCCCTTGGTGAGGCCCATCGCGCAATAATTGCCGAACTCGCCGGCAACGGCGGCGACCGCAACGGTGCCAAGTCCAATGAGCATCGCGCCTGCGAGCGCGGAGGCAAGGGAAGCCCTTTTCATAAACGTCTCCTCTTATTGTCGATGACAGGCCGCTCCGGCGTGCCGAGAGGCCTCGATAGAAAGCGGCAGGCAGCGTTCAATGTCCGCCTAACCGGCGCCGTGATGGGGCAGATGCCCATATTCCGTCAATGGACAAATGCTGTACCGATGGTCGGACTACTTCCCGGCGTAGGCGCTGTCGGCCCTGGGGATGTACTTTTTCGGGTCCTTCAAGAACATCGCCTTCGTTTTCTCGTGACCGAAGCAATAGGTCTTGCCGTCGATGGTTTCGTTGATGGAGCAATCGGTCGGGTATCTCTTGCCGAGGGCGAGGCTCATGGCGCAGAGATTGTCATATTCGCCGGCGAAGGCTGTGGCCGCAAAAGCGAAAAGGAAAGATCCCGCTAGGATCAGCTGTTTCATCCGCATGCCTCCTCGAGCGCGTTCATAACCGCCTTATAGGCCCTGTCTCGCCGAACGATTCGACACAATTGCGTCAGCGGCTCCGCCCGTGCCGGGGAGTGCCGCCGCGGGCGTCGGCGCCGCAAGATCACGGACACGCGATTGGACAGGAAAAGGCTTCGGTCCCATACCGATGATGGAAAATTGGCCATGCGATTGCCCTCACCGGCAATCCGCCATGGGAAAATGTCACTGTCGCCGGGGAGGGCGTCATGATCGGGGCATTCCGTTACAGCCTATTGGCTGGGGTCGTCTTTCTCGCTTGCGCCACGGCGAGTGCCGGAGAAGCGGCCGAAGAAGAATTCGGCGATTCCTGCGCCATGGGTCTTGCGAGCGGGCAAGAGGTGAAGACCGATTGCTCCGTGAATTGGACCTCCGGCGAGGGCAAGATCTATTGCTTCTCAAGCATGCCCTCCAAAGAAACATTTCTCAAAAATGCGGACGAGAACCTTCGCAAGGCACGTGAATTCCGTTTGGCAAAGCAGGCGGCCGCGGCGAGCGGCGTCTCCAAGGATTTCACCGAGGAGGACGTGAATGCGGAAGTCGCCAAAGTCATCGAGGCGCGGTCGAAGGACGGCGCCTTCGTCTTCCGCGACCCGAAGCTGAATGCCGACCTCAACCTGATTTTCGAGAAGATCAAGATCGTGCGCGGAATGCACGGTTATGGCTGGTTCGCGAATGTCATCTTCCACGCCAAGGACAACGCGAAAAAGCAATACGCCATCGATTTCTGGTTCAATCCCGAAGGCCAGGAATTGAAGCTAAGAGATATCCGCGTACAGAAGGGACCGAAGCCCGACGGCGACGGCTTCACCATGGTCACGCGGCTGCCGGTTGCCTGGTGGTGGTTGCCCGTGCAGGAGCATCCCGGCGACATGGAAGTCACCCGCGCTTGGCACGTGATGAGTGCCATCCACAATTACATCGCCGCCAACAAGGATGAGAAAGGCAACATCTCGTTGAAGGACGAGAAGACGGGACAATCGATTCCGTTGGAGTTCGTGGAGATGCATCAGCCGGTCCGGCGGCTGAAGAAGGACGGGCAATATTTCATCTGCACCGATTTCCGCAAAGCCGGAAGCCAGGACGAATATTACGACATCGATTTCTGGGTGGATGAGAAGACCGGGAAGCTCCGCGTCAACGAGGTGAAGCTGCACAAGGTGCCGGTGCAAGAGGACGGCATCTGGACGCAGATTCCCCGTTACACCTTCGAAGGCATGGACATCGACGTCACCAACTGAGTTGTCGGCGACACTCAGGCCTGGATGAAGGCCAAGAGATCGGCGTTGAGCTGATCCTTTTCCGTCGTGGCGAGGCCGTGCGAGCCGCCGGGATAGACCTTCAGAGTTGCGCCCTTGACGAGCTTCACGGCGGTCTCCGACGCCGGTCCGATCGGCACGATCTGATCGTCATCGCCATGGATGAAGAGGGCGGGAACGTCGACCTCTTTCAAATCGTCCGTGAGGTCGGTTTCCGAGAAGGCCTTGATGCAGAAATAGGAGGCCGGCATGCCGGCCATCATGCCTTGCCGCCAGAATGCATCGCGCACGCCCTCAGAGATTTTCGCGCCGTCGCGATTGTAGCTGTAGAACGGAATTGAGAGGTCGTGCCAAAACTTCGAGCGGTCGGCGAGAACGGCGGCGCGCAGCTTGTCGAATTCTTCGATGGGGATGCCATTGGGATTTCGTTCCGTCTTCAGCATCAGCGGCGGGATGGCGCCGACGAGCGCGATCTTGGCGACGCGCTTCGTCCCGTGCCTGCCGATATAGCGAACGACTTCGCCGCCGCCGGTCGAATGGCCGATCAGCACAGCGTCCTTGATCTTCAGCTCCTTGAGGAGCGCGGCGAGGTCGTCGGCGTAGGTGTCGAGATCATTGCCGTCGAAAGGCTGGCTCGAGCGGCCATGTCCCCGCCGGTCATGGGCGATGCAGCGATAGCCCTTGGAGGCGAGGAAGAGCATCTGGTCCTCCCACGCATCGGAAGAGAGCGGCCAGCCATGGGAGAAAACGATCGTCGGACCGTTGCCCCAATCCTTGTAATAGAGCTCGGTCCCGTCTTTCGTTTCGATCATCGGCATGGCCTGCCCCCGTGCGTTGTCGCTGCGCATCCGCGCAAATAGGGCGCGGGGCCGATACGACCCCGCGTCTCATTCTCAGTCTACTTCCTTTGGAGCGCTTATGCGTCGTTTCGATGACGATCAGATGGTGAAGCCGCCATCGACGTTCAGCGAAGCGCCGGTGATGAAGGATGCTGCCGGGCTGGCGAGGAAGGCGACAGCCGCGGCAACTTCTTCGGCGGTGCCGTATCGGCCGAGCGCGGTCTTCGCGATCTGCCCTTCGGCAAACTCGCCGCTGGCCGGGTTCATGTCGGTGTCGATCGGACCCGGCTGGATATTGTTGACGGTGACCCCCTTCGGACCGAGCTCAAGCGCCCATCCGCGCGTATAGGCGGCGATGGCGGCCTTGGTGGCCGAGTAGGAGGCAATGCCCGGCCAAGGCGACGTGTCCGCGGCGATCGAGCCTACGGAGATGACGCGGCCACCCTCGCCAAGATGCGGGGCGGCGGCGCGCACAGCGGCCTCAACGCCGGCGACGTTGACGGCGAAATTTCGTTCGGAGGCGGCCTGGTTGGCAGCCGGGTCGTCCAGCGTGCCGAGATTGAAGACGCCGGCATTGTTGACGAGGATGTCGAGGCGGCCGAACTCTTTGGCGACATCCTTCACGAGCTCTCCCGCCTGCTTTGAATCGGCCTGGTCGGCCTTGAAGGCTTTGGCGCGGACGCCCTTCGCGTCGAGATCCTTTACAACCGCCTCGGCCTTGTCGGCGGAGGCGGCATAGCTGATGGCGACATCGGCGCCCTGATCGGCAAGCGCGCGCGCGATGGCTGCGCCAATGCCGCGCGACCCGCCGGTGATGAGCGCCACCTTGCCGGTCAGCGGCTTCGTATTGGCGAGCTGGAATTCCTTGGAGGCAATCGGCTTCGACATGTCCTAATCTCCGTTGATTATGTAGCGAACACTACAAAAGATGGGAGATGGACGCGAAGTGTCAAGGTACTTATATAACGAATAGTACAAAATAATGGAGCGAAGCTGTGGCATTGGGCCGCCCCCGCGCCTTCGACGCCGATGAGGCTCTCGATAAGGCACTGATCGTATTTTGGAAAAACGGCTATGAGGGGACCTCCATCGCCGATTTGACGGAGGCGATGGGGATCAATCCGCCGAGCCTTTATGCCGCTTTCGGCAATAAGGAAGCGCTGTTTCGGCGCGCGCTCGACCGTTACGAGGCCCATCGCGACGAGATCCTGAACGAGGCCTTTTCCGCTCCGACGGCGCGGGAGGCGATGGCGCGGCTGCTGGAGGGAACGGCCGAGCGGCTGTCCGACAAGCACGCGCCGCAGGGCTGCCTTCTGGTGCAGGCGGCGCTTTGCGGCGGGGAGGAGTGCGATGCCGTCAAGGCGGATCTGGCGGCGCGACGGTCGGGCGGCGAGGCCATGGTGCGGGCGCGGCTCGAGCGGGCGCTAAGCGAAGGCGACCTGGCCCCGGATGCGAGCCCCGCGGCGCTGGCGCGCTATATCGCGACCGTGATGCAGGGCATGGCCGTGCAGGCTTCAGGCGGGGCCAGCCGGGATCAGCTGCGCGAAACCGCCCGCATCGCCCTAAACGCCTGGCCGGCTTAGAACGTTTCAAACGCTCGGTGCTCGCGACCGCAGGCCTGGAAAGCGGGCATAGTCGCGGTCGAGCGTGATCCAGTCGCAATCCCATTCGATGGCGAGGGCGGCATACCAAGCGTCCGAAACATCCGCTCCGCGCGTTCCGGTCTCAAGGCAAAGCCGCTTAAAGATCTCGAAGTGACGTTCCCCGGGCTCAACGACCTGGCAATGCGGCTGCCCGAGGAGAGCGTCGCAGAAGGCAAATGCCGACGCGGCCGAACTCGGCGAGGGATAGAGCCGGGGATTAGTCGTTATGCGCACAAGCGCGGCAAGAGCGAGCGGCGAGAGGCCAAAATGCGCGTCGCCCGCAACGATTCCGTTAAGCCAGGCGCGACACGGAGCGTGTTGGGGCACTCCTTCGCGGAAGGCATAGATGAGGACATTCACGTCCGGCAGGATCATTCGAACTGCTTCAGACGCCCGGCATAGTCGAGATCGTCACGCCCTTGAAGCGCCGAGCCGTCGCTGATGTCGATTCCGGGCGCCGGTCCCCCAATGGCGTCGCTGAAGGGCAGGAAGGCGCGTTTTGCCTTGGTCTTCGGCTCGCCGGCGACGACCAGCCTCAGTCCTTCTTCGATCAGGCCTGTCAATGTTCGGCCCTCGGCGGCGGCTTTGCGCTTTGCACGCCGCAGCAATGCCTCGGGAAGGCGGACTGTCGTTCGTTCAACCATCACCTAGACATATTGACATACAACATTCCGGTCAAGGATGGAGACTTGACGCCAATGGCTCGGACCACCTTATTACCGCTGTCAGCAGGCCGGATGGCCGCTCCGTTGTTGCCGGCGTAACTGGCGGCGGAGAGGAAAGTCCGGGCTCCTTGGAATCGCGGTGCCGGATAACCTCCGGCGGGGGCAACCCCAGGGAAAGTGCCACAGAAAGCAAACCGCCCGCCGAAGCCTTCGGGTCAGGCAGGTAAGGGTGAAAGGGTGCGGTAAGAGCGCACCGCGGCTCTGGCAACAGAGGCGGCACGGCAAACCCCACCGGGAGCAAGACCGAATAGGGGCGGCGCGGCAGGGCAACCTGCCAGTCCTGTTTCCAGACGAGCCGTCCGGGTTGGTCGCATGAGGCGCTTGGCAACGGGCGCCCAAAGATGAATGGCCATCACCCGCGGAAGCGGGTACAGAACCCGGCTTACAGGCCTGGTGGCATTGCGGCTGGCGCGGGCGAAACGGCCCGCGCCAGTCTCCATTTCCAGACGGTAGCTGAAAACTTTGCGAACTGTCATAGTAGCCGCGGGGACCCGGAAGGGGGTTGAGTAAGATGACGGAGCTACCGGAGGCACTCGCCGGCGGCGAGGAAGCACGGCTGATCCCAGTCGGGGCTGGCGATCAGAATGAGCGGAGCGCCTGCTCGGTGCTGCTCGCCTCGCTCCGCGTCGTGCAGCCTTTCGCCCGCTCCTTCTTCGGCCGCCTTAACCTGAAGGTCGGCAGCTGGCCGCATATCCGCGGCTACATCCAACCCACCTTCAAAAATCCCCCCGAGGGCATGGAATGTCATCCCGAGGGCTTCCTCGTCGTCGAGACGGCGAAGAAACAGCGCCGCTTCATCGTGCACGCGAAAATCGGCAACGCCACGATCGATCCGGAGCAAGTGGCGCAATGCAGCCGGCTGGCCGCGGCCAACAAAATCGGCGCCATCATCACGATTTCCAACGAACAGACCGTCGAGCCGACGCACCTACCCTACGAGTTACCCGACGACGCCCGGCAGGTGCCGATCTTTCATTGGTCGTGGTCTTACCTCATCATGCTCGCCGAGCTGCTGCTCCGAGCCGAGAGGGATTTCAACGAGGAGCAGGACTACATCCTCAGAGAGATCATCCGCTATTTCAACCATGAGAGCACGGGCATCGCCTGGGCTCAGGATATGGGATCGGACTGGTCCGCTCTCGTCGATTGCCTGCAGGCCGGATCGAACCTCGCCGTGGGCGATCCGCTCATCGCCAGCGTGGTGCAGTCCTGGCATCAGCAAGTCGCGGGGGTCTGCACCAATCGCAGCCGCAAGCTGAAATTCCCGGTGCGGCTGCGGCTCAGCGACGGGCACAAGAACCAGCGGACGCGGGTGATGGAGGACGCGGCGGAGCTTGCCAAGAACCACACGCTCTCCGCCACCTTCGATTTCGCGACGCCGCTCCCGGTCACGGTATCGACCAACCTCAAAGCGCGCAGCATCACCTGCAAGATTTTCGTCGATGCGCCTTTGGACCGGCAGCGCTACCGCGCAAGAATGCGCTGGCTCCTCAATCAGATCCCTGAGGATACCGAGCTCCCCTTGCGCATCGAGCTGCTCTGGGACGGCGATCGGCGCTCCGCCGCGCCGCTCAACAATTTCCGCGACGATGTGAACGCCGCCCGCCTCGACAGCCAAGCGGCGCCGAAGATCCTTCGAGATCGCGCACACCGTGGAGCTCGAGGGCAAGTTTGGGTCACCGCAAAAATTCGTGGAGACGCTCGAGGCGACGCTCACCGCTTTTTACGATGACGTCGCGCGTCACCTTCGTCCCTGGCAGGCGGAGAGCGATGCCGGGGAGGGGCGGCGCATCGTCCGGCGCGGTGAAATTAATGGCCGCAGCTTCCTGGTGTTCGAAGACGGGTCGATCGAAATCGACACCGGCACCGGCATCAAGCGCTTCAACAGTCTCGCCGATCTGAGCGCGGCGGCGAAGAACGGCCATGCCGACACGCCCGCCGAGACGGAAGAAGCGGATGTGGAAGAGACCGCGACCGAGGCCGGCGAGCAGAGCGAGCAGCATAGCTGAGAGTTGGGGCGCGCGACTTCTGCCCGTTCAATCGCCGACGGTACGCCCGAGGAATTTCCGTATCTCTTCCATCGTTTCGGCAGGCTTTTCTTCATGCGGCATGTGCCCGCATTCGGAAATGATCCCGAGCTTCGCATTCGGCATTTCGCGCGTAAGCTTCAATCCGACATCGAGAGGCACGATGCGGTCGTGGTCGCACCAGAGGATCAACGTCGGCAATTTGATGCTTGAGTAGCGCTTGGCGATGTCGTCGAGATCCGGCGGAACGATCTGACGCGCGCTTTGGATGATGGCGTGCTTACCGGCCGCGCTCTTCATCGGCTCCGAATAGGCGGCGACCTCGTCGGCTCCCACCTTGGCGTTGTCGAAATAAGCAATGCGCAACGCCATGCGGATCTGAAAGTCCGCCGGCGCCATGCGCACGCCGACCTGCGAGAAGACCGGCGCTTCGAGCAGCTTGAAAAAAACCGGGATGGATTGCGGATAGGCAATCGTGTCGAGGAGGACGAGCTTCGCGATCCGCCCCTTCAGCCTCGCCTCCGCCTCGAGGGCGAGGAGGAGCGCAACCCCTCCGCCATAGGAGTGTCCGACGATGGTGAGGTCGCGGAGATCCCGGTCAAGAATGAGCTCGATCAAGAGCTCGGCCTGATCGCGCGCGGAGTAGCGTTCGTCGAAGGGCTTATCGGATTTGCCGAAGCCTTTCATGTCCACGGCGACCACGCGGTGATCGCGGGCGAGATCCGGCAATACATGCCGCCAGGTGAACGTGTTGGTGCCGAAGCCGTGGATGAGAAGGATCGCCGGGCCGGAACCCCGCTCGACCGTAAATAAATTCACTTTCGCGTCGGGAGGCCCGAGCCGCGAGAAGGGCGCATGCTCCTCGGCGGAAAAAGCCGGGGAGGCGAGCCCCAATAGGCCTGCAATCGCCAAGGCGGCGGCCATCCGGGGTCTCAAAACCGAAGCTCGGAAGTTTGTCTGGCGCAATGCCCTAGATTCCGCGGGGGGCCGGCTCTCGGCAATCGTCGCGTAAAACTTGCCGGACTCTTAACGCGCTTCGCACGCTCCCCGCAAATCAAAGGACAGTGGCCATTTCGGCCCCGAATTCCGTCATCGGCGCGGGCGTTTCCCACAGGCGTTAACGATTTCTCCACGAAATTCCTTGCTTTCCCGTAATATCCCATGGTATCCCATGATCGCCCGTTCGGTGAGGGGTGGGAGGGGCCAGGCAGCGCTCCTCTGAGGCCACGGGGGCAGTAGCGCCGCCTCTCCCACCCAATTTTTCCGGGCAGAAATCGGAGCTTCGGCGCAGTCGCTCGTCACCAGTCCGGCCGGGGCACCATGAGGGGGAGATGGACCAGTTTGTGTCGGCTTTCACCAATCGGATCGACACCAAGGGCCGAGTCTCAGTCCCGGCACCGTTTCGCACCGTCCTCGCCAAAGACGGCCTTGAAGGCATCTATTGCTATCCATCGCTCGATGCGCCCGCGCTCGATGCGGGAGGCCAGCGTCTGGTTGACAAGATCAACGGCCTTGTCGAGGACCTCGCGCCCTATTCCGACGAGCGTGATCAGCTTGCGACCGCGCTGTTTGGCACGAGCGAGATCCTCACTATCGATCAAGATGGCCGCACTATTCTCCCGGATCGCCTCCGGGAACATGCCGGCATCACTAGTCACGTCACTTTCGTCGGCCTCGGCGAGAAATTTCAGATCTGGGAGCCAGGCCGATTTGAAAAGCATTTGGCGGAAGCGCGCCAAAAGGTCCGCGACCTCCGAAAATTACTCGGCGCGGGGCGCCGCGGAAGCGGCGGGCCAGAGGGAGCACGGGAATGATGGCGGGTCGCGGCGTGGATATCTCCGCCGCCGGCGGACCGGCCCGCCACATTCCCGTGATGCTTTCGGAGGTCATTGAGAGCCTCTCTCCAAAGGACGAGAAGACCTATATCGACGGCACTTTCGGGGCCGGCGGCTATACGCGGGGGCTCTTGCAAGCCGCGCGCTGCCACGTCCTCGCCATCGACCAGGATCCCGATACCGAGATCGCGGCGCGGAGCCTTGCGGAGGAATTCCCAGGGCGCTTGCGTTTTGCGCTCGGCCGCTATGCCGAGATGGAGAGCATCGCGCGTGAGATCGATCTCGGCGATGTCGCCGGCGTGGTGCTCGATCTCGGTGTTTCCTCGATGCAGCTCGATCAGGCGGAGCGCGGCTTTTCCTTCATGCAGGACGGTCCGCTCGATATGCGTATGGGGAAAGACGGCGCGAGCGCGGCCGATTTCGTCAACGACCTGGACGAGCGGGAACTCGCCTCGATCATCTTCACTTTCGGCGAAGAAAAGCGCGCCAGGGCGATTGCCCGCGCCATCGTCGCCCGCCGGGAGTCAGCCCCGATCCTCAGAACCGGCGAGCTTGCCGATATCGTGGCGCAAGTCCTCGGTCGCCGCCCCGAGGAGGGAAAACACCCCGCGACCCGGACCTTCCAGGCGCTCCGCCTCTTTGTAAATGATGAGCTCGCCGAGCTTGCGCGGGGCTTGAGCGCCGCTGAGCATCTGTTGCGGGCGGAAGGGCGCCTGGTGGTCGTCACCTTCCATTCGCTGGAGGACCGGATCGCCAAGCGCTTTTTTGCGGCCCGATCGGCGCCGAAGCCCCGCGGCTCGCGCCATCTGCCGGAAGCGGCGAAGGAGCCCTTCCTGCCGAGCTTCCAACTTCTTAACCGGCATCCGTTATCACCTTCGAAAGAGGAGATTCGTATAAATCCGCGGGCGCGCTCGGCGCGCCTTCGGGCCGCTATCCGGACCGAGGCTCCTCCGCATGAGCTCGATCTCGGCAATCTCGGGGTGCCGCGATTAGCCGCTTAGGGGAAAACCGCCAGTTTCGGGGCTTTTTCGATGTTGCGTTTCATCAATGCCTGCCTCCTCATCGGTCTCGTCGCGCTCGCTTGCGTCATCTACGAGATGAAATATGAGTCGCGGACCTTCGAAGAAGACATCGTCGCGCTGAAAAAGGGCATCGAGGGCGAACGGGACTCGATCGCCGTCCTGCGCGCCGAGTGGAGCATCCTCAATCGCCCTGAACGGCTGGAGCGCCTTGCCGCGAAATTCCTCAACCTTTCGCGGGCGCAACCGAACCAGCTGGTTTCCCTCGAAAGTTTGAAGGACAGCGATTTCGGCCGGAGGCAGATAGAGGCCTCCACCGTCCAGCCTTCACAGGAAGCATCCGCCGGTGCCGCCAAGCCGGCGCAGAAGCCGGTGCATACCGCGAGCATCAAGAAGAAGCCCGTTCTCGCCGGCGCCGCCCTGATCCCTTCCGCCGTCTCGGACCGTTAAAGCGGAGTCTTGCCAATGGCCGACAACGCTCACCGTGACTCCGTCACCCCGAAGGCCGATCAGGCGCGCTTCTCCAAGAGCCGCGCCCGTTACCGGATCGCCTGCCTCGCCTTCGCGCTCGGCTTTCTCGTCATATCGGGCCGGCTCGTCAGCCTCGGCTTTTCCTCGATCGGCTCTGCCTCTGACGTGTGGGCCGATATCTCGACCACGGTTCACCGGCCGGACATCGTCGACCGCAATGGCCGTCTGCTCGCAACCGATGTGAAGGGCGCAACGCTCTATGCCGACCCCGCCCGCGTCATCGATCGCGACGAGCTGATCGAGCAAGTGTCGAGCGTGTTGCCGGGCATCGACACGCCGAAGCTCTTGGAGAAGCTCCGGCGCGGCCGCCGCTTCGTCCGCATCAAGCGCGAGCTGACGCCGAAGCAGCAGGCTGAGATCTATGAGCTCGGCCAGCCAGGGCTCGGCTTCATCGAGGAATATCGGCGGATCTATCCGGCAGGCGCCACCGCCGGGCATGTGGTCGGTTTCGTCAATGTCGACAATGAGGGCCTGTCCGGCATTGAGAAATTTATCGATGACAACCCACAGCTGACGATGTCGGGCCAGGACAATCCGCTCGGCGAGAAAGCCGTCAAGGTTTCGCTCGATCTCGGCGCCCAGCACGTGCTGCGCGAAGAGCTCCAGAAATCGATGGCGATGTATAAGGCGGAAGCCGCCGCCGGCGTCGTCGTCGATGTCAAAAGCGGGGAGGTGGTCTCGCTCGTCTCGCTGCCGGATTACGACCCGAATAAGCGCGAGCAAACTCTCGACAAGGACAGGATCAACCGCCTGAGCTCCGGCGTCTATGAGCTCGGCTCGGTGTTCAAGGTCTTCAACACGGCGATCGCGCTTGAGGCCGGCAGCTCTAGCTTGCGCTCGAGCTATGACGCGTCGCACCCGATCCATATCGGATCCTTCAGCATCAGCGATTTTCACGGCAAAAACCGGCGTCTGACGGTTCCGGAGATCTTCATCTATTCGTCGAATATCGGCTCGGCGAAGATGGCGCTCGATCTCGGCACCGATCGCCAGAAGGAGTTGCTCGGCAAGCTCGGTCTCCTCGGCCAGCTGACCACCGAGCTCGGCGCGAATGCGGCTCCGATCGTGCCAAATCCTTGGAAGAAGTTGAACACAATCACAATCGCCTTCGGCCACGGGCTTTCGGTGACGCCGCTGCAATTCGCCGCCTCCGCGCTCCCGCTGGTTAATGGCGGCCTCGCGGTCTCCCCGACCTTTCTGCCTCGCTCCCGCGCCGAGGCTCTGAAGCAAAGCCCCGTGGTGCTGAAACGTGCGACCAGCCAATCTATGCTCGCCCTGATGCGGCTGAATGTCGTGAAAGGAACCGGCAAGCGCGCCGAAGCCGAGGGCTATCGCGTCGGCGGCAAAACAGGCACGGCAGAGAAAGTGGTCGGCGGCCGCTATAACCGCTCCGCGCTGCTCACGTCTTTCCTTGCGGTCTTCCCGACCGACGAGCCTGAATATCTCGTCTATGTCATGCTTGACGAGCCGAAGCGCGTCGCCGCAAGCAACAATCATGCAACCGCCGGCGTCAATGCTGCGCCAACGGTCGGACGGATCGTCGAGCGGATTGCCCCTATCCTCGGTGTGGCTCCGAAGATCGAGCCTAAATCCGGGCCCTTTGACGAAAAAGTTCTCGCTTCCTATTAGACAATCCGCTCTGACAGGCCTCGCGATGGCTCTCTAAGCTCAGCCGGGCCACGATGTTTGCGTCTTTCGCGATGACTCTTGGCGAGTTGCTCGGACCCGAGGCTCCCCCCTTATGGCGGAGCGTCGAGATCACCGGCCTGACGGCGGATAGCCGTGAGGTGATGCCCGGTTTTCTTTTCGCGGCATTGCCCGGATCGCAGACGGACGGCGCCCGCTTCGTCGCCGATGCGGTCGGGCGCGGCGCCGCGGCGCTGCTGCTGCAAAAAGGCGCCGGAGCTCTTGCCGGCGACATTCCCGCCATTGAGGACGATGAACCGCGCCGGAGGCTCGCGCTCCTCGCCGCCCGCTTCTTCGGCGCGCAACCGGAAACGACCGTGGCGGTGACGGGCACCAACGGCAAGACATCGGTTGCCGCCTTCACGCGTCAGCTCTGGGAGAAAGCCGGCCTTCCCGCCGCCTCGCTCGGCACCATCGGCATTGTCCGCCCGTCGGGCACCCAGGCGCTCGCTCATACGACGCCGGATCCCGTGGCCCTGCAGAAGATGCTCGCCGGCCTCGCCGCGGAGGGGGTCACGCATCTCGCGCTCGAAGCCTCGAGCCATGGCCTCGAACAGCATCGTCTCGACGGCGTGCGGCTCGCCGCCGGCGCCTTCACCAACATCTCCCGCGACCATCTCGATTATCATCCGAGCTTTGAGGAATATTTCGCCGCCAAGATGCGCCTGTTCAGCGAGCTGCTGCCTGCGGGCAGCGCCGCCGTGATCGACGTCGACAGCGAGGCGGGGCGAGAGACGGAAAAGCGGGCAAAGGAGCGTGAACTCCAGATCCTCTCAGTCGGGACCGAGGGCAAAGACCTGGCGCTGAAATCGACCGAGCTGGACGGCTTCGCCCAGCGTCTCACCATCGAGCATGCCGAGGGCACGAGCGTGGTTCGGCTGCCGCTCGTCGGCGGCTTCCAGGCCTCGAATGCGCTGGTCGCCGCGGGTCTGTGTCTTGCTACGGGGGAGCGACCTTCTGAGGTGCTGCCGCGCCTCGAGACATTACGCGGAGCGAGGGGGCGGCTCGACTTGGCCGGCGAGGCGTCCTCCGGCGCCCCGATCTTTATCGACTACGCCCATACGCCGGATGCGCTGGAGAAGGCGCTTGCCGCGCTCCGCCCCTACGCCAAGGATCGATTGACGGTCGTGTTCGGCTGCGGCGGCGACCGCGATCGGGGCAAGCGTCCGCAAATGGGCGCCGCGGCGACCGCCGGTGCCGATCTCGTCTTCGTCACCGACGACAATCCGCGCAGCGAAGAGCCTGAGGCTATCCGGCAGGAGATCCTCGCCGGGGCGCCCAGGGCGGTCGAGATCGCCGGACGCGGCGAGGCGATCGCCGAAGCGATCGCGGGCCTCAAGGGAGGCGATATTCTTCTAATCGCCGGGAAAGGCCACGAGACGGGTCAGATCGTCAAAGGACGGGTAATGCCCTATTCTGATCATGATGCGGTGTCTGCCGCGCTGAAACATGAGGCGGCCAAGCATGGCTGAGGCGCTCTGGACCGTCGGCGAGATGATGATGGCCATGCGTGGGAAGAGCGCCGTCCCGCGCGAGACGCGCGTCACCGGCATCTCCATCGATAGCCGCTCGCTTGCGCCAGGCGAAGTCTTCGTCGCCTTGCGCGGCCTCAGCCGCGACGGACATGCTTTCGTCGAGGCCGCTCTCGCCGAACATGCCGCCTGCGCCATCGTCGAGCAGGGCTTCCGCGAGCCGGAGGGCGAGACGCGGCTTGTGCGGGTGAAGGACACCCTCGGCGCGTTGAACGAATTGGGGGCGGCGGCGAGAGCGCGCGCCAAGCGCGCCGTCGTCATCGCCGTGACCGGCAGCGTCGGCAAGACGGGGACGAAGGAAGCGCTCCGGCATGCGCTCGCGCCGTCCGGGCCCGTGCATGCTTCGATCAAATCCTACAACAATCATTGGGGCGTGCCGCTCTCGCTCGCCAATATGCGTGCCAATACGCGTTTCGGAGTGTTCGAGGCGGGCATGAATCATGCCGGCGAATTGGCCGAGCTCACGAAACTGATCCGGCCCAACATCGCCATCATCACGACCGTCGAGCCCGTGCATCTCGGTTTCTTCCGGTCCGTCGAAGCCATCGCCGATGCAAAAGCCGAGATCCTCGAAGGCTTGGAGCCCGGCGGCACGGCCATTCTCAACCGCGACAATGTGCATTTCGAGCGGCTACGCCGGCATGCCCTGCAGCGGCGCGTGGAGATCGTGACGTTCGGCAAAGCGGCGAACGCCGCCGCGCGGCTGCTCGATGCCGAGCTCAGCCCCGACGGCTCGATGGTGAAGGCTGACATTCTCGGCGAGCTGCTGGCCTACCGCGTCGGCTCGCCGGGCGCGCATATCGTGCAAAACTCCCTCGCCGTCCTTGCCGCAGCGAAAGTCGCCGGTGCCGATCTCAGGGCCGCGGCCCGCACCTTCGCGACTTGGCGCGCGCCGACGGGGCGGGGCGAGCGCATCCCCGTCGGCCGCGGCGAAAATCGCATCCTCCTTATCGATGAGAGCTACAATGCCAATCCCGCCTCGATGCGGGCTGCTCTCGCGACGCTGGGGCTGATGGAATCGGCCGAGAGCAAGCGGCGCGTCGCCGTGCTTGGGGACATGCTGGAACTCGGCGGCCTCGGCCCTATGCTGCATCAAGAGCTTGCCCCGGCCATCGCCGAGGCGCAGATCGACGTCGTCTTCGCCTGCGGAGACATGATGCGCGGCCTCTATGAAGCGCTGCCCGAGGAGAGCCGGGGCGGCTACGCCAAGACCGCGGAACAGCTGGTTCCGCTGCTGACAAACGGGGTGCGGCCGGGGGACGTGGTGATGATCAAGGGGTCTTTGGGGTCGCGCATGGCGCAGCTGGTCGCGGCGCTGCAACGGCATTTCAACGGTCTCGGCGCGGCCTAGCTGTCGCGGACAGGATTTTTGGCATCCGAGCCGGCCACTTCCCCCAATTCTCTGTTCAGTTTTTAGCGCTTTCGGCCTAAAAGCGCTTTCGGCTCGTCGCGGCCGTAGGGGGAAACGATGCTTTACTGGTTGAGCGAGCTCGCTGGCGAGCTCAGCGTCCTCAACATTTTCCGCTACATCACCTTCCGGACCGGTGGCGCCGTCATCACCGCGCTGCTCTTCGTCTTTTTGTTCGGCCCGGCCATCATCCGCTCGCTCCGCATCCGCCAGGGGAAGGGGCAGCCGATCCGCACCGACGGGCCGGAGCGGCACCTTCTGCAGAAGCAGGGCACGCCCACCATGGGCGGACTGATGATCCTCTCCGGGGTTACCGTCGCCACGCTGATCTGGGGCAATCTGCAAAATCCCTATGTGTGGGTGGTCCTCGTCGTGACCCTCACCTATGGCGCCGTCGGCCTCTACGACGATTACCTCAAGGTGACGAAGCAGTCGGCGGAGGGATTTCGCGGCCGCATCAAGATCGTCATCGAGGGTTTGGTCGCGGTGATCGCCGCCTGGGTCATCGCTAAGGTGGGCGAAGCGCCGCTCTCGACGGCACTCGCCATTCCGTTCTTCAAGGGCCTGCTGATCCCTCTCGGGGCGTTTTTCATTCCGTTCGCCGCCTTGGTGATCGCCGGGGCCGGCAATGCCGTCAATCTGACCGACGGACTGGACGGGCTCGCCATCGTGCCCGTGATGATTGCCGCCGCCACCTTCGGCTTCATCGCTTATCTCGTCGGCAACGCAGTGTTCTCGGAATATCTCCAGATCCATTTTGTCCAGGGCACCGGCGAACTCGCTGTCATCTGCGGGGCGCTGGTCGGCGCCGGCCTCGGCTTCCTCTGGTTCAATGCGCCGCCGGCGCAAATCTTCATGGGAGATACTGGCTCGCTCGCCCTTGGCGGGGCGCTCGGAACCATCGCCGTCGCCACGAAGCATGAGCTGGTGCTGGCGATCGTCGGCGGCCTGTTCGTGCTCGAGGCGATCTCGGTGATCGTGCAGGTGGCGTCCTATCGGCTCACGGGCAAGCGCGTCTTCCGCATGGCGCCGCTGCACCATCATTACGAGCAGAAGGGCTGGGCGGAATCGACGGTCGTGGTCCGGTTCTGGATCATTGCGGTGGTGCTGGCGCTAATGGGCCTTGCCACCCTCAAATTGCGCTAAATTCGCGGGATGATTCCTTCGACGGTCTTCTCCGGGCGCTCGGTCGCGGTGTTCGGCCTCGGTTTGAGCGGAATCGCCGCGGCAAAATCGCTTGCCGCCGGCGGCGCCGAAATGCTCGCCTGGGACGATGCGGCAACCTCGCGCGAGAAGGCGGCTTCTGAAGGCATCGCTCTCAGCGATCTCAACGCGGCGGATTGGTCGCGGCTTGCAGCGCTCGTTCTGGCGCCTGGGGTGCCTCTCACGCATCCCGAGCCGCACTGGACGGTGAAGCGGGCGCAAGAGGCCGGCATCGAGATCATCGGCGACGCCGAGCTTTTCTTCCGCGAACGGGCAAAGCGCGGCGGAGCGGCGAGGGTGGTCGCCATCACCGGCACCAACGGCAAGTCGACCACCACGGCGTTGACGGCGCATCTGCTGCAGAGCGGCGGAAAGCAAATTGCGCTTGGCGGCAATATCGGCAGGTCCGTGCTCGATCTTCCGGATTTTTCCTCCGGCGCGACTTACGTGCTCGAGCTGTCCACATTCCAGATCGAGCTGACCCCCGGTCTCTCCGCCAATGGTGCGGCTCTTTTAAACATTACCCCCGATCATCTCGACAGGCATGGCACCCTCGAAGCCTATGCCGCCATTAAGGCGCGCATTTTCGATGGACTGCCGCCGGGAGGGACCGCGGTGATCGGCGTCGATGACGAGCATTGCCGTGAGATTGCCGATCGCTTGACCGGCCCCTTTGCCGTGCAGCGCATTTCCGTCGAGCATCCCGTCGCAAGCGGGATCTTCGTCGAGGACGGTGTGCTGGTCGAGATGAAGAGCGGCGAGGAGCAAGCGCGGCTTAGCCTTGCGGGGATCGGCTCCCTGCGCGGCTCGCATAATTGGCAGAACGCTGCCGTGGCTTACGCGCTCGCAAGGTCTGAAGGACTTTCGCCTGAGGCGATACTTGCCGGGTTGCAAAGCTTTGCGGGCCTCGCGCATCGCATGGAGCAGGTCGGCCGCATCGGGCCCGTGCTGTTCGTCAACGATTCCAAGGCGACGAACGCCGACGCTGCCGCGAAGGCGTTGGCGAGCTTCAGCGACATTTACTGGATCATCGGCGGGCGTGCGAAGTCCGGCGGCATCGCTAGCCTCGAGCCGTTTTTCCCGCGCATCGCCCGCGCCTATCTGATCGGCGAGGCGACGGATGAATTTGCCGCGCAGCTCGGCGATAAGGTCGAGCATGAGCGTTGCGGGACACTCGTTCGCGCCGTCGAGGCCGCGGCGAGCGATGCCATGAAGAGCGACGCGAAGGAACGGGTCGTGCTCCTGTCGCCGGCTTGCGCCTCCTACGATCAATTCGCCAATTTCGAAGAGCGCGGCAATGCGTTTCGGGCCCTTGTGCTTGCGCTTCCGGGTCTCGAACCGCTGCGGCGCGAGGAAGGCATCGCGGCATGAGGTTCACCCGCGCCGACCGCTCGATCCTCTCCGATTGGTGGTTCACCGTCGACCGGCCGATGTTTTTCGGCCTGCTGCTGCTGATGACCGCCGGGCTCGTGCTGTCGCTCGCCGCAAGTCCTCCCATCGCCGAGAAATACGACCTTAGAGCCGTTTTATTTCGTGCGGCGGCACGCGGCGCTGCTATTGCCTTGCGTCGCGATTCTCTTCGCCGTCTCGACCCTCACCCCGAAACAAATCCGCCGCGCGAGCCTCGTCATTTTCATCGGCGGCATTGGGCTGATGGGGCTGGCTCTCCTAGTCGGACCCGAGATCAAGGGCGCGCAGCGCTGGCTGCAATTGGGCTTCGTGTCGATCCAGCCCTCCGAGTTCGTGAAGCCAGCCTTCGTCGTCCTGACCGCCTGGCTGTTCAATGAAAGCCAGAAACGCCAGGACGTGCCGGGCATTCAACTCGCCGTTGCCCTTTACGGCGTCTTCGTGTTGATGCTCGTGCTGCAGCCGGATTTCGGGCAGACCCTTCTCGTCACCATGGTGTGGGGCCTCTTATTCTTCATGGCCGGAATCAATCTCATCTGGATCGCGGCGCTTGGACTTGCCGGCATCGCCGGTCTCACCGCTGCTTATTTTACCGTCCCGCACGTCACCTCGCGCATCGACCGTTTTCTCGATCCCGCTTCCGGCGACACCTACCAATCAGATCGGGCGCTCGATTCCTTCCTGCATGGCGGCTGGTTCGGGCGAGGTCCCGGCGAAGGCGTGGTGAAGGACGTGCTTCCGGACTCTCACACCGACTTCATCTTCGCCGTGGCGGCGGAGGAATATGGGTTGATCGCCTGCACATTGCTTGTGCTTCTCTTCGCGTTCATCGTGCTGCGCGGTCTGTCGCGCGCTTCGCAGGAGCAGGACGGATTCGTCCGGCATGCGGCGGCCGGTATCGTGATGCTGTTCGGATTGCAGGCCTTGATCAACATGGCGGTGAATGTCGGATTGTTGCCGGCGAAGGGCATGACCTTGCCGTTCATCTCCTATGGCGGTTCGTCCCTGCTCGCCATGGCGCTCAGCATGGGCTTCGTCCTCGGCCTCACCCGCAGGCGCCCGATGCCGGGCCGGCTGCAACGGCGGCACGAGGATCCCGTCACCGCGACTAGCCCTGCTGCCGGCCTCGATGAAGCGGGAAGCCACGCGGCCGCGCATGCGCGAACGCAGCCCGCCGCGGAGCATTGGGCTTGAGGAGCCGCCCGATTTTGCTCGCAGCGGGTGGCACGGGCGGCCATCTCTTTCCTGCCGTCGCGCTTGGCGAAGAGCTTCGGCGCCGGGGTCACGACGTCGCGCTTGCCACCGACTCGCGCGCCGAGAAATACGGGAAGGCCTTCCCGGCTGAAGCCATCCACCGCATCCCCTCGGCGACGCTGACGAGCCGCGCGCCGCTCGCCGTGGCCGCGACCTTTGCGCGGCTCGGAGTGGGCTATGCCGACGCGCTCTGGCTGATGACGAGGCTGCGGCCGCGGGCGGTCATCGGCTTTGGCGGCTATCCCACGCTTCCGCCGATCATCGCCGCGCGCACGCTCGGCATTCCCACCGCCATCCATGAGCAGAACGCGGTGATGGGCCGCGCCAACAGGCTTCTCTCCCGCGTCGCCGATCGTATCGGCCTCTCCTTCACGCCGACGAAGCTCCTAAGCGAAGCGGCGCAAGGGAAAGCCCGACTGGTCGGCATTCCTGTGCGCGAAGCGGTGCTCGCCTTTCGCGGCGCACCTTATGTTCCTCCGGATGCGTCAGGGCGACTCCACCTTCTGATTTTCGGAGGGAGCCAGGGCGCGCATTTTTTCTCGGAGACGGTGCCGCCGGCGCTGATGCTTCTGCCCGCCGAATTACGACAGCGCCTCAGCGTCGTGCAGCAGGCGCGCGAAGAAGATTTGCAAGGCACGCGCAAAGCCTATGCAGAGGCGGGGATCGAGGCGGAGGTCGCGCCCTTCTTCGGGGATCTGCCGGAGCGCATCGCAGGCTCGCATCTGGTGATCGCCCGCGCCGGCGCATCGACCGTCGCCGAGCTCACCACCATCGGCCGCCCGGCCATGCTTGTGCCGCTGCCGCACGCCCTCGATAATGATCAGCTCGAAAACGCCACGAGGCTCGAAGAGGTGGGAGGAGGGTGGTGCGTGCGCCAGAGCGGCTTGACAAGTGAGGCTTTGGCGAAGCGCATCGAGGACCTCCTGTCCGCGCCGGCGCGCCTCGCCGATGCGGCCGCAAAGTCGCATGCCATGGCGAAACCCGATGCGGTCAAGCGCCTGGCCGAGCTTGTCGAGGAGATCGCCCGGCCTTTGGAGCAATCCCGCCATGCACATGCCTGAACCGGAAACGACCGGTCTCGTTCATGTCGTCGGCATCGGCGGCATCGGCATGAGCGCCATTGCCGAGGTGATGCATATTCGCGGCTATAAGGTGCAAGGCAGCGATCTCAAAGACGGCGCCAATCTCGACCGCTTGCGCGCCCGCAATATCCGCTGCCTGATCGGCCACGATGCCGCCAATGTCGAGGGCGCGTCTTTCGTGGTGATCTCGAGCGCGGTGAAGGCTGGCAATCCGGAATTCGAGGCGGCGAAGGAGCGTGGCATTCCCATCATCCGCCGCGCCGAGATGCTCGCCGAGCTGATGCGGCCCTGCAGCACCGTCTCGATCACCGGAACGCATGGCAAGACGACGACCACCTCCATCATTGCCGAGCTGCTGGAGGCCGGCGGGTTGGAGCCGACGGTGATTGCAGGCGGCATCATCAACGATTGGGGCACCAATGCGCGGATGGGCAAGGGCGAGTGGATGGTCGTCGAGGCCGATGAATCCGACGGCACCTTCCTGAAGCTTCCGACCCAGATCGGGGTCGTCACCAATATCGATCCCGAGCATATGGATTATTGGCAGACGCAAGGAGCGCTGCACCAAGCCTTCGAGCAATTCATCGATGCGATCCCGTTTTACGGGCTTCTCGTTGCCTGCATCGACCATCCCGTCTTGCGCGAGCTTCTCGGACGGCTCGGCGGCGCCGCCAATGGCCGGCGCTTGCTCACTTATGGCGTCGCCCGCGATGCCGACATCCGCCTCCTAAATCTTCGTTCGGGGCCGGACGGGATCATGTTCGATGCGGAGTTGAATCACGCTGTGGGAGGCGGGGCACGCACCCTCACCGATGTCACGCTGCCGATGCCGGGCCATTACAACGCTTTGAACGCGCTCGCCGCCATTGCCGTCGCGGCCGAGGCCGGGCTCAGCGACGAGCAGATCCGCCGCTCGCTCTCGCGCTTCTCGGGGGTGAAGCGGCGCTTCAGTCATGTCGGGGATTGGAACGGTGTGCGCATCTTCGACGATTACGCGCATCACCCCGTCGAGATCGCAGCGGTGCTCCGCGCCGCGCGCGGCGCCGGCAATGGACGCGTCATCGCGGTGATGCAGCCGCACCGCTATACGCGGCTGCAGAGCCTCTTCAACGAATTCTCCGCCTGCCTCGACGATGCCGATGTGGCGCTCATCACGCCGGTCTACTCCGCGGGCGAGGCGCCGATCCCCGGCATCGACCGCGACGAGCTTGCGCTTGGCCTCCGCCGTCACGGGCATTCCAATGTGCTGACCGTGGAGGATGAGGAGGGACTGGTCGAGGCCATTGTCGCGCTGGCGCGGGAGGGTGACCTGATTGTCGGCCTCGGCGCCGGAACCATCACCGACTGGATCAACGCTCTCCCGCAGAAGCTTGCTGCGCATGGAGCGCGGGCATGAACGAGACTTCGCCGGCGGCGGCAACGCCAAGCGGCGCGGGCGTTGGCGGTTTGCTCGCCGAGCTTTCGGCGGCGCTGCCGGGCTTGCGCGGCAAGCTGATGCCGAGTGTCGGGATCGCCGATTACACCTGGTTCCGGGTCGGTGGCCCGGCAGAGGTGCTTTATTCTCCGGCCGACGAGGACGACCTTGCTTATTTCATGGCAGGGACGCCGAGCACCGTTCCGGTGACGGTGATCGGGCTTGGCTCCAATTTGCTGGTGCGCGACGGTGGCATCTCCGGGGTGGTCATCCGGCTCGGACGCGGCTTCGGAGAGGTCAATACGGAGCCGCAATCGCGCTTGCGGGCCGGCGCGGCGGTGCCGGATGTGAAGCTCGCGCGGGCCGCCGCGGATGCCGGCATCTCCGGGCTCTCTTTTTATCGCGGCATTCCGGGTGGCATTGGCGGCGCGTTGCGCATGAATGCGGGCGCGCATGGACGCGAGACCTGCGAGGTCGTCGTCGAGGCGCGGGCTGTCGACCGGCAGGGAAAGCTGCATGTGCTGCCCGTCGCCGAGCTGCACTACACCTACCGGCATTGCGGCGCGTCCGAGGATTTGGTGTTTACCGAAGCCTTGTTTCAGGGAGAGCCGGGCGAGCCGGCCGACATCCTCGCCGAGATGGACAAAGTTGCCGCCTATCGGGAAGAGGTGCAGCCGATCAAGAGCCGCACCGGCGGATCGACATTCAAGAATCCCCCCGGCAACAAAGCCTGGCAGCTCATCGACGCGGCGGGCTGCCGCGGGCTGAAAGTCGGTGGCGCGCATGTTTCGGAGATGCACTGCAACTTTCTGATCAATGAAGGCGCTGCGACCGGTGCCGACATCGAAGAGCTCGGTGAAACCGTGCGCGCTCGGGTCAAAGCGACCAGCGGCATCGACCTCGATTGGGAGATCAAGCGCCTTGGAGCGCCGAAGGGCGTTCCGACCCCTTAAGAGTTGTTGCGCAAGACTACACGCTTAACTCCCTCCAGCGAGCGTGGGAAGACTCCCCGCCGGCAAATAAGCAGAAGCGAGGTCCGAGATGAGTCAGCAGCAAACCCATGTCGCCGTGCTGATGGGCGGCTTGTCCGCCGAGCGTGAGGTTTCGCTCAGATCCGGTGACGCCTGCGCCGCTGCGCTCGAATCGGAGGGGTATCGCGTCACGCGCATCGATGTTGACCGCGACGTGGGCCAGAAGCTCGCCGAGCTCCGTCCCGATGTCTGCTTCAACGCGCTGCATGGCCGCTTCGGCGAGGATGGCTGCATCCAGGGCCTCTTGGAGACGCTCGGCATCCCCTACACCCATTCCGGCGTGCTCGCCTCGGCGCTTGCCATGCATAAGGAGCGGGCGAAGGCGGTGCTCCGCGCCGCCGATGTGCCGGTCGCCGAGAGCCTGGTCCTTTCCCGCAGCGAGGCTGCTCGCGGCCATGCCATGAAGCCGCCTTATGTGATCAAGCCCGTCGCCGAAGGGTCGAGCGTCGGCGTCTTCGTCGTGCGCGAGGACCAACAGCACCCCCCGCAGGAGTTGCATGCCGCCGATTGGCCGCTCAGCGAGGAGGTCATGGTCGAGCGCTACATCCCGGGCCGGGAGCTGACCTGCGCGGTGATGGGGGACGAGGCGCTCGGGGTGATCGAGATTCGCCCGGCGGAGGGGCTCAATTTCTACGACTACACCGCAAAATATGCCCCTGGCGGCTCGGTCCACCTGCTACCGGCGCCGCTTTTACCGAATGTTTACCAATTGGTACAGAAGCTGTCCCTAGCGGCTCATAGGGCACTGGGCTGCCGCGGCGTCAGTCGCGCCGATTTTCGTTTTGATGACCGGCCGGACGGGTCGGGTGAACTGATCTGCCTTGAGGTCAATACCCAGCCGGGCATGACCTCGACGTCGCTGGTGCCCGAGCTTGCGGCTCACGGCGGCCGATCGTTCGGCAAGCTGGTCCGCTGGATCGTGGAGGATGCGTCGTGCAATCGCTAGGCCGAGGCCAAAGGCAGCGCTCGTATCGGGGGTCACCGGACCTCATGCGCGAACGCGCCATTGCTGTGCCCGCCCAGCGGGGGGTTTTCGGTTTGAGACTGCGACACCTTCCGCGCGCCGAGGGCGGATATTGGCGCCTGGCGCGCGGCGCCATCCTGCTTGGTGGCAATCGCGGCTGGGGCGGCCTCGTCGCCCTCTGCCTCGTTGCCGGGGGCGGCTATGGCCTTTGGACGAGCGGCAAGAGTGGCGCGCTTTATGTCGAGGCGAAGAACGCGGTCGAGCGGCTCGCCGTCGCTTCAGGCTTTGGCGTTCGGAGCATCGTGGTCGAGGGGCAAAATCACCTGACCGACGCCGAACTTGCCACCGCGCTCGGCGCCGGCCCCGGCAGCATGATCCTTGCCTTCGATACCGACGCCGCCAAGGCGCGCCTTGAAGCGGTGCCATGGGTGAAACAAGCCCAGATCATGCGGTTGCTGCCGTCGACGCTGCTGGTCGTCGTCGAGGAGCGCACGCCTTACGCGCTGTGGCAGTCGAAGGGAGACACCTTCGTCGTCGATGCCGAGGGCGTCGTGCTCGCCGCCGGGACACGCGAAATTTATCCGGCCCTTCCTCTCGTCGTCGGAGAGGGGGCAGGGAAGCATGCTGCAGCGCTGATGCGCCAATTGTCGCCGTTTGAAACCGTCGGAGGCCGACTGGTTGCAGCGGTGAGGGTCGGAGATCGGCGCTGGACGCTGAAGCTCGCCTCGGGGATCGAGGTGATGTTGCCAGAGGATGGCATCGAGGACGCGCTGAAGACGCTCGCCGCTTTCGAAAGCGGACGTGACCTTCTTGAGCGCGGCGTCGCCGCGGTGGATCTTCGCCTCGGCGACCGCATCGGTGTGAAGTTGCGCGAACAGGCGGAGCCGGTAACGGCCGAAGAGACGCCCGGCGAAAATCGGCCGCCGACGCCAAACAGCGGCAAGACGTAAGAAAGAAGCGAGAGGGGGATGCGGCAAACTCTCAATCGATCAAGGAAGCAGAAAATCGTGGCGGCGCTCGACGTCGGCACGAGCAAGATCTGCTGCCTGATCGCGCGCAGTTCCGGCGCTCCGCAATGGCTCGGGCATGCCGGAGAAGAGCTGCAATTCGAGATCCTCGGCTACGGCCATCACCGCGCCGAGGGCCTGAAATCGGGCCTCGTCACGCATCTTGACCGCGCCGAGAGATGCATTCGCTCCGCCGTAGATACCGCCGAGCGCATGGCCGGCGTCATCGTCGAAGAAGTGCATGTCGCCGTCACCAGCGGGCGGCTGAAGAGCGAGAATTTTTCCGCGAACGTCGCGCTGTCGAACGGCGTGGTGCATGAGGAGGACGTCTTCCGCGTGCTCGGCGGCGCCCGCCAATATGCAGGCCGCGAGAAGCGTTCCGTGCTGCACACGCTCCCAATCGGCTATCGCATCGATGAGAATGCCGGCATCAGAGACCCGCTCGGCATGTGCGGCGAAAGGCTCGGGATAGACGTCCATGCCGTCACCGCCGACGAAGCGGCGATGCGGAACCTCACGCTCTGCGTCGAGCGCTGCCATCTTGGCGTCGCCGGTCTCGTCGCCGCGCCTTATGCGAGCGCGCTCGCCGTCATCACGCCGGACGAGGCAAAGCTCGGGGTCGCCTGCATCGATTTCGGCGCCGGCACGACGACGCTCTCAGTCTTTGCCGACGGGCATTTCATCCATTCGGATGCCATTGCGCTTGGCGGCAACGGCATCACCATCGACATCGCCCAAGCGCTCGCCGCGCCTCTCGATTACGCCGAGCGGCTCAAATCGCTGCATGGCAGCGCCTTCGCCACCTCATCCTGCGAGCGGGAGATCATCACCTTCCCGTCCGTCGGCGAGGAAAATCGCGGCAGCATAAATCAGATCACCAAGGCGCAGCTGGCAATGATCATCCGCCCGCGCCTCGACGACATTTTCGACCTTATGCGCCGGCGCCTCGCGTCTTGCGCGCATGCCTCGGAGGCCGCGCGCTCGCTCGTTCTAACGGGCGGCGGCAGCCAATTGACGGGCCTCGCCGAGCTTGCCGGCAACATGTTCGGCCGATCGGTTCGGGTCGGCCGGCCGCGCTCTTTCAGAGGTCTGCCGGAGACGGGCGTCGGACCGGATTTTGCCGGCGCCGTTGGGCTGTTGCTGCAATGGGCCAAGGGCGAGGACAGGCTTTCGGCCCGTTCCGAGGCCCGCGTGCTGGGCACCGGCACGGGCTATTTCGCCAAGGTTGGCGAGTGGATCAGAGAGAATTTCTGACGAGACAACGAACTCAAGACCGGAGAACGGAAGACCGCCATGACCATCAACCTCAAGGTTCCAGACCTCACCGAGCTCAAGCCGCGGATCACCGTATTCGGCGTCGGCGGCGGTGGCGGCAACGCCGTCAACAACATGATCGCTTCGGGATTGCGCGGCATCGAATTCGTCGTCGCCAACACCGATGCGCAGGCGCTGCTCTCTTCGACCGCCGAGCGCCGCATCCAAATGGGGAATCACGTCACTGAGGGCCTCGGTGCCGGCTCGAAGCCGGATATCGGGGCTGCCGCCGCCGAAGAGGCGATGGCCGACATCAAGGCGCACCTCACCGCCTGCCACATGGTCTTCATCACGGCCGGGATGGGCGGCGGCACCGGGACTGGCGCCGCGCCGGTCATTGCCCGCGCTTCGCGCGAGGAGGGGATCCTCACCGTCGGCGTGGTGACGAAGCCGTTCCATTTCGAGGGCCATCGCCGCATGCGCGCGGCCGAGGCCGGCATCGCCGAGCTGCAGAAATATGTGGATACGCTCCTCATCATCCCGAACCAGAATCTGTTCAGGGTGGCGAATGAGAAGACCACCTTCGCCGACGCCTTCGCCATGGCCGACGATGTGTTGCGGTCCGGCGTCGCTTGCATCACCGACCTCATGGTCAAAGAGGGTCTCATCAATCTCGACTTCGCCGACGTCCGCACCATCATGGCGGGCATGGGCAAAGCCATGATGGGCACCGGCAAGTCGAGCGGCGACAAGCGCGCGATCGAGGCCGCGGAAGCCGCGATCTCCAATCCGCTGCTCGACGACGTTTCGGTGAAGGGGGCGAGCGGCCTGCTCGTTTCCATCACCGGCGGCAACGACCTCACGCTTTACGAGGTGGACGAAGCGGCGAGCCGCATCCGCGAGGAAGCGGATCCGGATGCCAACATCATCGTCGGCGCCACTTTCGACGACGAGCTCGATGGCTGCGTCCGGGTTTCGGTGGTTGCCACCGGACTTGGCGGCCATCCCGCCGAGGAGCAGAAGCCTGAGCCGCAGCGCCCAAGCCTCAGCCAGCGCCTCGCGGGCCTCGCGCCGATGCCGGCAGCACCTGCTCCGCAGCCCGCGCCTCAACCGGAGACGAACGCGCGCCTCCAGCGCATGGCCGCCGCGGAAGGCCAGAATGACGGGCAGTTGTGGCGCGCCGCAGGGAACGTGACCATCGAGCGGCGGCAGCCGCAAGTCGCGGCCGCTCCCGTGGCGCAACCCGCCGCGCATCAAGCCGAAGCCTCGAAGCCGTTTGCGCCGGGGGCGCCGGCGACGGCGGCGCGGCAAGTGCGCCGCATGCCGAGCGTCGACGACCTGCCGCTTCCCGCGCAGAACGAGATCAAGGCGCGCACGGGCCAGACCTTGCCGTTCGGCCTCGCGGCGCAGAAGAAAAAAGTGGGCTTCCTCGAGCGCTTGACCGGTGTCGCCAAGGGCCTGCGCGAAGAAGAAGCGCCCCGGCCGGCAAAGCGCGAGCCGGAATTCGGACAACCAAAGCCTGTGGTCGTGCCGACGAGAGCCGGCGCGGAGCCGAAGGGCATCCGGATCGAAAGGCCCGTCCGAAGACGGCGAGATCAGCCAGCCGCGGCGTCTCGAGGTGCAGCCGCGCGCGCAGATGCGGGCCAACCAGGAGCCGCTCGTGCTCGAATCGGAAGTGGAGGACGATCTTGAGATCCCCGCCTTCCTGCGACGCCGGGCGAACTAAAATTAGGGCTCGATTGACAATGAAAGGGTCGTGACGGGCCGGACAGGGAAGGCAATTTTCCCTTGTTTGTCAGTGGCATGGAGTCTGGGCGGTAGTGTTAACACATTGAAAGAAACCGTGATTTGTCGCCCCAGCGCCTTGAGGTTTAAGGTTCCTCATAAGTTGACGCCCGGAAGCAAAATAATCTCAATTTACGGGGCGCTTCACGGGATCGACGGGGGTTCGGGGTACCAGCCTTGAACCGAGAGGGGAACTAAAAAACACGGCTTGGGGGCCATGAAGGGTTTTGTAGGGGCACGGCAAACCACGCTTGCCGGTGAAATCTCGATAACAGGCACGGGTGTCCACTCTGGAGCGCCAGTCTCCATCGTCCTGTGTCCGGCCGACAGCAACACCGGTTTCCGCTTTCATCTCGCCAATGGCGAGGCCGACGGCACGGAGATCGAGGGCGATCACGGCAACGTCTCCGGCGTGACCCTCTGTACCGTCATCGGCGATGGCAACGGCGCTTCCGTCGCCACTGTCGAGCATCTGCTCGCCGCTCTGCGCGGCCTCGGCGTCGACAACGCCATCATCGAGATCGACAGCCCCGAAGTTCCAATCATGGACGGCAGCTCCGTGCGATTTGTCGAAGCCATCGACGAAATCGGGCTTGTCGAGCTCGATGCGCCGCGCCGCTACCTCAAGGTTCTGAAGCGCGTCACTGTGGAA
The DNA here is from genome assembly GCA_963786425.1 of uncultured Alphaproteobacteria bacterium. Taxonomy (GTDB): domain Bacteria; phylum Pseudomonadota; class Alphaproteobacteria; order Rhizobiales; family Methyloligellaceae; genus Methyloceanibacter. The sequence continues at coordinate 813,190 of CAWAZB010000005.1, forward strand.
GAAGGCGGTGCCTTCGGCGAGCTTCGTCCGCATAACGGCTTCCATCTCGACGTCGAGATCGATTTCGACTCAGAGCTCGTCGGTCGCCAGCGAATCGAGATCGACCTCAATCCCGGCTCCTTCCGTCGCGAATTGTCGCGCGCCCGCACCTTCGGTTTCATGAAGGACGTGGAGAGCCTCTGGAAGGCTGGCCTCGCGCTCGGCGCCTCACTCGAAAACACCGTCGCCATCGGCGACGACCGCATCATCAATCGCGAAGGCTTGCGTTATTCCGACGAGTTCGTGCGCCATAAGGCGCTCGATGCGGTCGGCGACCTTGCCCTTGCCGGTGCTCCCATCCTCGGCGCTTATATCTCGCGCCGCGGCGGCCATCGGTTGAACAGCCTGGTGCTGAAGGCGCTTTTCGCCGACGCGGAGGCTTGGTCCTTCGTCGAGGCGCCAAGGCCCGTCCGCGAGGTTCGCCACGCCGAGCTCAGCCACCGTCTTGCGGCAGCCAATTTCGCCGCCGAGCGCAGCTAGCCCCGAATTACCTGATCGGAATGTATCGGCCGCGCAACCGGGCTCGCTTTCGGTTGCGGCCAATCTGCCACAAACCCGGTGAACCGCGTCGCCGGGGCAAAAAAACACCATAATCAGGCCGTTGGCTCACTCGTGAAGCGCGCGCCTTTGGGGTATGAAACGGACGGGAAGCGCCGTAAATTCTTGGGCTGCTGCGGCGTGATGCTTCTGGGCCGGGCGTTAAGGGGGCGGATTTGAGGGATTTTAGCCGAAGCGGATTTGCGGGAAGCTTCAGGGCTCGCGTCAGTCGCGCTGCCGCCCTTGGCATTGCCGCGCTTCTTGCCGCCTCTGCCGGCGGCTGCGGCTCCCTTTCTTTCTGGGACAAGAAAAAGACGGACGAGCCGGTCGGGCCTCCGGACCAGATCTACGGCAAGGCCGAAACGCTGCTCGATAAGCAATATTACGAAGAGGCGGCGCGGAAATACGAAGAAGTCGACATCAATCACCCCTATTCGCGCGAGGCGCGTCGGTCGATGGTGATGGCGGCCTACGCTTATTACAAATCCGGCAAATATGCCGACGCCGTCGGCGCCGCCGAGCGCTATTTGACGCTGCATCCCGGCACGCCGGAATCGGATCTTGCTCAAAACATCGTGGGCATGAGCTATTACGATCAGGTCCTCGACCCGAAACGCGATCAGACGAATGCCCGCAAATCCCTGCAGGCTTATCTCACGCTGCTGCAGCGCTATCCCGATTCACGCTATGCCGGCGAGGCGCAGAATCGCACGCGCCTCTTGCGCGATCTGCTCGCCGCCAATGAAATGGCCGTCGGACGCTTCTATCTCCGCGCCAACAATCATCTCGCGGCGATCAACCGCTTCAAGGCGGTGGTCAGCGACTATCAGGCGACGCCGCAGATCGAGGAGGCGCTGAGCCGCCTGACCGAATCCTATATCGCGCTCGGCATCATTCCCGAGGCGCAGACGGCCGCCTCGGTGCTCGGCCACAACTTCCCTGACAGCAAGTGGTACAAGAACTCCTACGCGCTCCTGCAAAAGCATGGCTTGAAGCCGCAGACGCATGAAGGCTCGTGGATCACTAAGACCTGGAAAGGCGACGATAACCCCGTCTAGAACCCGCCATGCTAGTCGCCTTGTCGATCCGCGACATCGTTTTGATCGACGGGCTCGACCTTGAATTCGGCGACGGACTGTCGGTTCTCACCGGGGAAACGGGCGCCGGAAAGTCGATCCTGCTCGATGCGTTGGCCCTCGCGCTAGGGGCGCGAGGAGACGCGTCGCTGGTGCGCCGTGGCGCGTCGCAGGGCCAAGTCACCGCAAGCTTCGAAATCGCCGCGAGCCATCCCGCGCTAAAGCTTCTCTCGGAGAACGGGTTGGAGGCCGAGCGGAGCCTCATCCTTCGCCGCATCCAAAGCGCCGATGGCCGCAGCCGCGCCTTCATCAACGATGTCGCCGTCAGCGTGCAGTTCCTGCGCGAAATCGGCGCCACGCTCGTCGAGATTCACGGTCAGCATGATGACCGCGCGCTGATCGATCCGAGCGGACACCGCGATCTGGTCGACGCCTTCGCGGGCCTTGGCGGCCAACGAGCCGAAGTCGCCTCCGCCTGGACGGCGTGGAAAGACGCCGAGGCTGAGCTTGCCCGCCACTCCGCGGAGATCGCGGCAACCCGGGCCAATGCCGATTTCCTCACCCATGCCGTCGAGGAATTGCGCACGCTCGATGCAAAGCCTGGGGAGGAGCAATCGCTCGCCGGAAGACGGCAGCTGATGATGCAGGCGGAGAAACTGGCAGAGGAATTGCGCGAGGCGCTCGACGCGCTGCAAGGGAGCGGCACAGCCGAAGCGCGAATGGCGGCCGCCTTGCGCCGTATCGAGAGGCAAGCCGGGCCGGCGCAAGAGCTGCTCCGCCCCGTCGCCGAGGCGCTCGAGCGCGTCCTCGCTGAAACCGACGCGGCCCGCACGACGATCGAGGGGGCGCTCTCGTCCACGGATTTTGCGCCGGCGGAGCTCGAACAGGCTGAGGAGCGGCTCTTTGCCCTCAGAGCGCTTGCCAGGAAGCATATGGTGAGTGTCGACGCGCTGCCGGCACTGCTGCAACGGCTTGCCGCGGAGCTCGCCGAGCTCGATCAAGGGGAGACGCGGGTCGCTGCCCTTGCCGCCACGGCGAAATCGGCGAAGCAGCGTTACGCGGAGACGGCGGCGCGCCTCAGCGAAGCACGGAAAGAGGCGGCCAGCCGTCTCGACGATGAGGTCGCCGCCGAGCTTGCCCCGCTGCGTCTCGAGAAGGCGCGGCTGATCACCAAGGTGGAAGCGGCGGGACCGGAGGAGGGGGGCCCGCACGGCATCGACCGCATCGCCTTTCACGTCCGCACCAATCCCGGCACCGAGCCTGGTCCGCTGATGAAGGTCGCCTCCGGCGGTGAGCTTGCGCGCATCATCCTCGCCTTGAAGGTGGTGCTCGCCGCGCGCGGCTCGGCGCCGACGCTCATTTTCGACGAGGTCGATGCTGGTGTCGGCGGCGCGACGGCCGCCGCCGTCGGCGAGCGCCTGGCGCGGCTGAGCAGCGGCGTGCAAGTGCTGGCCGTGACGCATGCCCCGCAGGTCGCGGCGCCGGCCAAGGCGCATCTCCTCATCATGAAAGAGGCCCAACCCACGCCGGACGGCGAGACGGTGACGACGCGCGTGCATATGCTCGATGACGCGGCGCGGCGCGAGGAGATCGCCCGCATGCTTGCCGGGCAGACGGTCACTGAGGAAGCGCGCGCCGCGGCGGAACGCTTGATGAGCCGATCGGCATGAGCCCGGCGAAGAAGCCGGCCGGGACAGGGAAGAAGGAGCAAGACCCCGCCGACGCACCGGTCGAAAATCTGAAAGAAGAGGACGCGGCCGCCGAGCTCGAGCGGCTCGCGCGGGAAATCGCGCATCACGATGTCCTTTATTATCGCGAGGACGCGCCGGAGATTTCCGACGCCGATTATGACGCGCTTCGCCGCCGCAATGAGGCGATCGAGGCACGCTTTCCGCATCTTACCCGCGAGGACAGCCCTTCGGTGCGGGTCGGCGCCGCGCCTTCCGAGGCCTTTGCCAAGGTCGCGCATCGCGTGTCGATGCTGTCGCTCGGCAACATCTTCGACGAGCAGGGCCTCAGAGATTTTCTGTCCCGCGTTCGGCGTTTTCTCAATCTTCCGGACAGCGAAATGCTGGCCTTCACCGCCGAGCCGAAGATCGACGGCCTTTCCATCACGCTCCGCTACGAAAAGGGGCGTCTCGTGCAAGGCGCGACGCGCGGCGACGGCTATCAGGGCGAGAATGTCACCGCCAATGTCCGCACCATCGCCGACATCCCGCAGCGGATCGCCGGCAAGGGCTTTCCCGATCCCTTCGAGGTCCGCGGCGAAATCTATATGAGCCGCAGCGCCTTCCAGCGCATGAACGCGGCGCAAGCCGAAAAGGGCGAGCGCACCTTCGCCAATCCCCGCAACGCCGCGGCAGGCTCCTTGCGCCAGCTCGACCCCTCGATCACCGCGTCGCGGCCGCTGCATTTTTTCGCCTATGGCTGGGGCGAGGCGGCGAAGCTGCCGGCCGATACGCAATGGGGGATTTACCAGGCGATGCTCGGCTGGGGCTTTCCCGTCAATCCGCTGATGCGGCTGGCGACGACGATCGAAGAGATGCTCGACACCTATCGCGAGATCGAAAGCGGCCGCGCCGGTCTCGATTATGAGATCGATGGCGTCGTCTATAAGCTCGACCGGCTGGATCTGCAGGAACGGCTCGGCTTCGTCTCCCGCTCGCCTCGCTTTGCGATCGCGCACAAATTCGCGGCGGAGAAGGCGACCACCATCCTCAATGACATCGAGATTCAGGTCGGGCGCACCGGCGCGCTCACGCCGGTGGCGAAGCTCGAGCCGGTAACGGTCGGTGGCGTCGTCGTGCAGAACGCCACTTTGCACAATGAAGACGAGATCGCGCGGAAGGACGTTCGCATCGGCGATACGGTCATCGTGCAGCGTGCCGGCGACGTCATTCCGCAGATTGTCGGGGTGATTGCCGAGAAGCGGCCGAAACGGACCAAGCGCTTCGTTTTTCCGGAACTGTGTCCTGCCTGTGGCAGCCATGCCGTGCGCGAGGTCAATCCCGGCACGGGCAAGGTGGATGCGGTGAGGCGCTGCACCGGCGGGCTGATCTGCCCGGCGCAGCGCGTCGAGCGGTTGAAGCATTTCGTTTCGCGCAACGCCTTCGACATCGAGGGCCTCGGCGAGAAGCACATCAAGACCTTCTACGATGACGGGCTCATTCAATCGCCGCAGGACATCTTCACGCTCGCCGAACGAAACCGCCGCGCGACGGAGAAGCTGGAGAACCGGGAAGGGTGGGGCGGCATTTCGGCAGAAAAGCTGTTTGCAGCCATCGAGGCACGCCGCAAGGCAAAGCTCGACCGCTTCATCTATGCGCTCGGCATCCGCCATGTCGGCGAAATTACCGCGCGGCTGCTCGCCCGCGCCTACGGATCGGCGCCCGCCTTTCGCGATGCCATGCTCGCCGCGGGCAAAGACCGGCAAAGCGAGGCCTTTGCGGATCTCGGCTCGATTGAGGGCATCGGTCCGGTCGTGGCGGACGCCATCGCCGATTTCTTTGCCGAGCCTCACAATGTCGAAGTCGTCGACGAGTTGCTGGAGCAGGTCACCCCACAGCCGCTCGAAGCGGTCGAAAGCACGTCGCCGGTGTCCGGCAAGACGGTGGTGTTCACCGGAAGCTTGGAGCGGATGACCCGCTCGGAGGCGAAAGCTAAGGCCGAACGGCTTGGAGCCAAGGTTTCTGGCTCCGTTTCAAACAAGACAGACTATGTCGTTGCAGGGCCAGGAGCCGGCTCAAAGCTGAAAGAGGCTGAGCGCCTCGGGGTAAAGGTTCTAAGCGAAGACGAATGGCTGGCGCTGATCGGCGCCTAGGCGACGCGCTTCAGCCAATCGCGGCGCACGCGCACCTCGAGCCAGGCGGCTGCCTCGCGTAAGTCCCGCCTATCCCCGCATTCGGGGCATTCGAAACAGGGGTCTTTCTTCACTGCCTCTAAGCTTGCTTCGGCCACATGCCCGCAAGCCCGGCAGCGGGAAAGTGTGGATATCTGGGCCAGGGCCTGTTTGATCGTTCTTGCCATGTGCCCCACCATATACTGATTCGTTCTCTCCTCCGAACTCTAGCCGTAGCGAATTTTCATGGCGAGGATGGTGAGGGCGAGCCCGAGCGTGATGGTGTTGGCGACGATCATCGGCCAATTCTCGATCAAAACCCCGAATAGCAGCCAAAAACCGACCCCGGCCGCGAAGGCGACATACATGAGGAGCGAGATCGCCTTCGTCTCCTTGCTGCGGATGACGTGCAGCGCCTGCGGCACGAAAGCGGCGGTGGTTAGCGTCGCCGCCAAGGCTGAAACCCAAAGCTCCATCTCGTCCTCAATTCATGGGGTCTGTCGCGCCGGCGAGCCAGCGCCGGTCATTGTCGCCGAGCAGGGGACCGATCTTCTCCCCCACCTCGGCATGGTAGGCGTTCAGCCAGCGCTTTTCCTCCGATGAGAGGAGGGATGCGTCGATGAGGCGCCGGTCGAACGGCACGAGGGTGAGCGTCTCGAACGCCATCATCTCCCGGTCGCCCCCGTCGATGCGCGCAGGCGCCGTGACGAGGATCAGCGTTTCCAGCCTGATGCCGTAGTCGCCTTCGCGGTAGAGGCCCGGCTCGTTGGAGAGGATCATCCCAGGCTTCAGCTCGACGCTGCCGTGGCGCGATAGACGCTGCGGCGGCTCGTGCACGGAGAGGAAGCTGCCGACGCCATGGCCGGTGCCGTGATCGTAATCGAGGCCGGCGTCCCAGAGCGGGCGCCGCGCAAAGGGGTCGATGTCTTGTCCGCGCGATCCTTTCGGAAAGCGCGCCGTGGCGATTGCGATATGCGCCTTCAGCACCAGCGTATAATGCCGCTTCATCTCGGCGGTCGGCTGGCCGACGGCGACGGTGCGGGTGACGTCAGTGGTGCCGTCGGCATATTGCCCGCCGGAATCGATCAGAAACAGCGTGTTCGGGCTCGATCTTCGCATTCGTGGCGCGCGTCGGCCGGTAATGCACGATGGCGCCATGCGCGCCGGCCGCCGAGATGGTATCGAAGCTGAGATCCTTGAGCTTGCCGGTTTCGCGCCGCAGCTCCTCCAGTCTCTCTGCCGCGGAGATCTCATCGACATTTCCGCCGGCCGCGTTCTCGTCGAGCCAGGCAAGGAAGCGCGCCATCGCCGCGCCGTCGCGGAGATGCGCGGCGCGGGCGCCGGCAATCTCGGCTTCACTCTTGATGGCTTTCGGTAGGATGCAAGGATCCTCGCCGGAGACGATCTTGGCACCGGCCGCTTCCAGAACCTGCTTGAAATGCACGGAAGCGGTTTCCGGATCGAGACGGATGCGGGCGCCGCTCTTGCCGAGCGCGGTCAGCCTTCCTTCCAACTCCCCAGGCGAGACGATCTCGGCGACATCGGCAAGGTGACCGCGCACATTGTCGCCGAGCTTTGCCGCCTCGATGAAGAGCGACGCTTTTCCGCTCGCCGGAACGAGCGCAAAGGCAAGGGCGACCGGCGTGTGGGCGATGTCGGCGCCGCGGATGTTGAACAGCCAGGCGATCGAATCCGGCAAGGTCAGGAGCGCCGCATCGACCTTGTCCTTGGCCAGCGTCTCGCGAATCTCAACGAGCTTCTCCTTCGCGCTCCGTCCGGCAAATTCGAGCGGGTGCGGGACGACCGCCGCGGCGGGCGAGGGCGGCCTGTCCTGCCAAATCAGGTCGATGGGATTCGTCGGCTGCGGTTTCAGCGCGATATCGGCCTTCGCCAATGTCTCGGTGAGGCGCTCGATCTCCTTTACCGTATGCAGTTTCGGGTCGTATCCGATCGCCCCGCCGCCCGGGAGATTGTCTTTGACCCAGCGGGAGGCTTTCGCCTCGGGCGTTTGCAGGACCTCGAAGAGATCGGGGATCTGAGCGCGCGCCTGCAAGCTGTAGCGGCCGTCCACGAATAAGACCGCCGTCTTCGTAAGTATGATGGCAACCCCGGCCGAGCCGGTGAAGCCGGTCAAAAAACGGAGGCGCTCGGCCGAAGCGGGCAGGAACTCGTTCTGATGCTCATCGCTATGTGGAACGAGGAAGCCGTCGAGCTTCCGCGCGGCGAGCTCCTCGCGGAACGCCCGCATCCGGCCGGGAACGGCATCGGAATCGCTCTCATCGTCGAAGCTTTGATACATGGTGAGCCTTGTAGGGGCGGCTTCGCCGCCAATCAATCTGGGCGCAGCCTTCGACCCGAAGGGGCCGCCAGAATCAAGGTCGTCCAGCCGTCGATCAGCACGCGGCTTTGCAGGGAGAAGCCCATGGCTCGATAGCGCGCCTCCACTTCCGGCGCACGCCCAGCGTCAATGCCGGAGAGGATGGCGAGACCTCGGGGGACAAGCCGGCGCGACAGCGCTGGCGCAAGGTGCTTGAGGACCGGCGGCGTGAGATTGGCGAGAACGAGATCGGCGCGGATCCGGCGCAAAGCTGGGTGATTAAAGCCGAGCGATTGCAGGATATGAATACGCGAGGCAACGCCGTTTGCGCGCGCATTCTCCCGAGCTACAGCCACGGCGCTCGGATCCGCATCGCTCGCCAGCACCAACGAGAGAAAGGCGCTCCCGGCTTTGGCGGCCGCGATGGCGAGGACGCCGGTGCCGGTGCCGATATCGACGATGCTGCGGAAGGCGCGCGTCTTCAACGCCGCGTCGAGCGCGATGAGGCAGCCTTGTGTGCTCGCATGCAGGCCTGTGCCGAAGGCGAGACCGGCATCGATCTCGATGCGGCAGCGCCGCTTCGGCGCCCGGTGCCGGTCGTGACCACCATGCAGGAAGAAGCGGCCGGCCCTGACGGGACCGCGCCGGCTTTCCGAGGCGGCGACCCAGTCTCTAGGAGCGAGAGGCTCGATGCTGAGGCCGGCAAGCAGCCCGCTGCTGTCGGAGCCCTGCAACAGCTTGGCGAGATCCACCCGCGACGGCTCCTCTGAATAGTGAGCGAGGATTTCGACCTGTCCGTTGCCGCGCTCAAAGAGCGACAAGGCGTCGGCGGTTGGATGTGCGGCAGCTTCGAGCGCTGCGGCCACGCGCTCGGCCTCCTTGGCCGGCACCTCGATCCTGACGACGAAGGTGATCGCGGCAGGCAGCTCAGCCATTGCGTCCGGCCCCTACATAGCGTACACATGGAAATGTATATACTGCATACCCATGAATGGCCATGCCACGCTCCCGCACGAACAAACAAGTCACGAATGTCAGCATCGACAAACACATTCTCGCCAGGGCGAGAAGTCTCGGACTTAATGTATCGCGCGCCGCGGAAGAAAAGCTTGCGGAGCTGATTAAAGCGGCGGAGCGGACGAAGTGGCTCGAGGAGAATCGCGAAGCCGTCGATGCATATAATCGGCGCGTCGAAGAGAACGGCGTGTTCGGCGACGATTGGCGTCAATTCTGATGGCGCAATTCGACATCCACCGATTTGCGGATGGGCAGGGTCGCGCCCGCTACGTCGTCGACCTCCAAAGCGATCTTCTATCCGAGCTATCAACGAGAGTTGTTGCCCCCGCCTATCCGCTCATGGCGGGGGTGCACCGGATCACACGTCTCAACCCAGAACTCGACGTGAAGGGCAGCGCGTATTTTCTCGCCGTCCAGGAGATGGCCGCGGTCAAAAGAAGCTTACTCGGCACAACGATCGGTTCGGCGGCAGCGCGACGCGACAATATCATCGCGGCAATCGACCTCTTAATCACCGGCATTTAGGCAAGAGCAGAGCGCAATAGGTCAAACCGGCTCGACGAAACTATCCACGACCTTCTTGCGTCCGGCCTTGTCGAAATCGACAGTGAGCTTGTTGCCGTCGACCTGGGCGATGCGGCCATAGCCGAATTTCTGGTGAAATACGCGCATCCCCGATTCGAGACCGGCCCCCGTCGCCGTGCTCGCCGCCACGAGGGTGCCTTCGATGGTCAGCGGCTCCCGCGCACGCGGGCCGGGACCGGCGCTGTTGCGGGCGCGATTGGCGCGGGCGCGCTGCCAGCCGGGCGTCTCGTAAAAGCCGCTGGCGAACAGCGTCTCCGCATTGTCGAAGCGGCTCTGCCCGTAGCTCGTATGAAAGCCGCGCGCCTCGGCGACCTCCAAATGTTCCGGCGGCAATTCGTCGATGAAGCGGGAGGGAAGCGCTTGCTGCCACATGCCGTGATTGCGCCGGTTCTGGGCAAAGCTGATCTTGGCCCGCTTCCGCGCCCGCGTCAGTCCGACATGCGCAAGGCGCCGTTCCTCCTCTAGCCCGGCGCGGCCGGACTGATCGAGGCTCCGCTGATGCGGCAGCAAGCCCTTCGTCCCAGCCGGGCAGAAACACGGTGTCGAATTCGAGGCCCTTGGCGCTGTGCAGCGTCATCAGATTGACGCGGTCGGACGACTCCTCGGACTCGGCGTCCATGACGAGGCTGACATGTTCGAGGAAGCCGGCGAGCGTGTCGAACTCCTCCATGAAGCGGATCAGCTCTTTGAGGTTTTCCAGCTTCGACTGCGCCTGCGGCGATTTCTCTGTCTGCCACATCTCGGTATAGCCGGACTCGTCCAGGATCAGCTCGGCGAGCTCGGTGTGGCGCATCGTGTCGATCAGCGAGCGCCAGCGATCGAAGGCGGCAATCAGGTCGGCGAGCGATTTCCGCGGCCGGGCCTTCAGCTCCTCCGTTTCGGAGATCAGCCGTGCCGCTTGCATCAGCGGCACGCCGCGCGCCCGCGCGAGCTGATGCAGCGCCTTCATGCTCGATTCGCCGAGACCCCGGCGCGGGACGTTGACGATGCGCTCGAATTTCAGATCGTTGGCGGGATTGACCGTCACCTCGAAATAGGCGCAGGCGTCCTTGATCTCCTGCCGCTCATAGAAACGAGGACCGCCGATGACGCGATAGGGGAGGCCGAGCGTGATGAAGCGATCCTCGAAAGCGCGCATCTGGAAGGACGCCCTGACCAGGATGGCGGTCTCGCCAAGCGCATGACCGCCGCGCTGCAGCTTTTCGAGATCCTCGCCGATAACCCTCGCTTCCTCTTCATCGTCCCAGCAGCCTTGCACCTCGACCTTATCGCCGCCCGACATATCGGTGCGGAGCGTCTTGCCGAGCCGGCCTTTATTATGGGCGATGAGGCCTGAGGCCGCGCCGAGGATATGCGCCGTCGAGCGGTAATTGCGTTCGAGGCGGATGATCTTTGCGCCGGGAAAGTCGGTCTCGAAGCGGAGGATGTTGTCCACCTCGGCGCCGCGCCAGCCATAGATCGATTGATCGTCGTCGCCAACGCAGCAGATGTTGCGATCGCCTTGAGCGAGCAGCCGCAGCCAGAGATATTGGGCGACATTCGTGTCCTGATATTCGTCGACCAGCATGAATTGGAAGCGCTCGCGATATTGCGCAAGCACATCGGCATGGTCCTGGAACAGGCGGAGGTTCTCAAGGAGGAGGTCGCCGAAATCGGCAGCATTCAGCTCCTTCAAGCGCCGCTGATAGGCGGCGTAAAGCTCTCGCCCCCTGCCATTTGCGAAGGCGAAGCTCTCACCCTCCGGCACTTTCTCGGGGCGCAAGCCGCGATTCTTCCAGCTGTCTATGAGCCCGGCGAGGTGCCGCGCGGGCCAGCGCTTCTCGTCGATATTCTCGGCCTGGATCAGCTGCTTCATGAGCCTGATCTGATCGTCGGTATCGAGGACGGTGAAGGACGGTTTCAGATCGACGAGCTCGGCATGCCGGCGGAGGATCTTGACGCCGATGGCGTGGAAGGTGCCGAGCCAGGGCATGCCTTCGACCACACCGCCGATCAACTGGCCGATGCGGGTTTTCATTTCGCGCGCCGCCTTGTTGGTGAAGGTGACGGCGAGGATCTGCGACGGCCGCGCCAGGCCAAGACTCAAAATATGGGCGATGCGAGTGGTGAGGACGCGCGTCTTGCCGGTTCCCGCCCCGGCAAGGACGAGGACGGCTCCCTCCAATGTCTCCACAGCCTCGCGCTGCTCGGGATTGAGCGCCTCGAGATAATTGCGCGGCTTGAAGCCCATCGCGCGCATGGTGGTGGGCAGGTTTTGGCCTTGCTCGCTCACCATCGTCGACAGCGGGAAGAGAGAGCCTGAGCGCGAAATCTTACTCATCATTTCTAACTATACATCGGCGCGCGAAGAAAAAGGGCCGTGTGACCAAAAAGGGCCACCTCCGAATCGGAAATGGCGATTCGCGCCGCGCCTTCTTGCGCCAACGCCGCTCGGCTGGCAAAAAGCCCGGCGGGAGAGCAATCCAAAAAAACGGGGGTGAGAGGGCATGGTTCGCTTGGCGAAATTTGGCGTGATGATTTTTGCTGCTTTGACGTTTCTCGGGCATTCGCCGGCGTCCGCCGGATGTCAGGTGATCTCGGCCACGCACAGCGCTTCGAGCAAGGCCGAGGCGCTGAAGATGTCGCAGATGCTTGCCGCTCGTAGCGCTGAAGAGACGCGGCAAAAAAAGGGCTGGCGCTATGTGACGATGCGCGCGCGCAAGGTGAAAGCGGACCCCTTCTGGAAAGCCGTGCGCCCGGTCGTGCCGGCTCATGCGGTGCTCAAGCCTGACGTTGTGACGGCACGGACCTATTCGACCTGTTTCACCGGCGTGGTGGTGCCTTATGTCTGCACCTCCGGCTCGATGGTGTGCGGCAACTAGCCAGAATTGAAGCCCGCGGGCCTGGAACCGGGCCGCTGCGCAAAGGTTAGCCCCGAAGCGGTCTGCTTCGGGGCTTTTTTCTTGCCTCCACGCCGCCACCGCGAAGGGCTAAGGTCTCATTCAGAAATTTTTGGTGGAATGGTTTTGCGCAAAGTCAAATTGAGCAGCATGCGTAGCGTCGTGGTTCCGCAATACACGAAGCGCGAGCGCCTGGTCGATGGCTGCATTCATGTGATCAGCGTCGCGGCGAGCGCGGTTGCCTTTGTGACGCTGCTGATCATCGGCGTGCGGGCGCAAGCCACTTTGTGGGGCGTGAGCCTCCTCATCTACGGCCTCGCCCTCGTCGCCACTTTCAGCTTTTCGGCGGGCTATCACCTCATCGTCAGGCCGAAGCTCAAGGCGCTATTCCGCCGCCTCGACCATGCGGCGATCTTTGTCATGATTGCCGGCACCTACACGCCATTCGTGCTCATCAAAATGAACAATGAATGGGGGCAGATCCTGCTCGCCATCGTGTGGTCGATGGCCGCCATCGGCGTCGCCATCAAGCTCTTTGCGCCGCGCTATCTCGAAGGCATTTCCACCGCGCTCTATCTCGTGCAGGGCTGGGCGGTCATTCTGGCGTGGGAAGCGCTGGTGCAGGCCGTTCCGGGAAATGTCGCCCTGCTATTGGTGATCGGCGGGGTCCTCTACACGGTTGGCGCCATCTTCCACCTTTGGAACAGCCTTCCCTTCCAGAATGCGATTTGGCACGGCTTCGTCCTGGCCGCCGCCAGCATCCATTACGCCGCCGTCCTCGATATCGCCGTCTCTTAAGCACCCAAGCGGCTTCGCCTTTTTGGCGGCTTCGGCGGTGCTAAAGTGCCGCTATGAGCGTCGATACAACCGAACTGGCCGATCCCAAGGGAATGCCAGCGAAGGAGGATCTCCTTGCACGCCTCGCTGCGCGCTTCGGGGATCGTTTTTCGTCAAGCCCGGCGCTTCGCGAGCAGCACGCCAATACCCTGACCTGGATCAAATGCGAGCCGCCCGACGCGGTGGTGTTTGCCGAATCGACGCCGGAAATCTCTGAGCTGGTGACGCTTTGCGCGGCGGCGCGGATGCCGATCATCCCCTTCGGCACGGGAACGTCGCTCGAAGGACACACCAATGCGCCCTTCGGCGGCATCTCGCTCGATCTTTCCCGCATGGACCGCATCCTCGCGGTTCATGCCGAGGATCTCGACTGCGTGGTCGAGCCCGGCGTGACGCGGAAGATGTTGAACGAGCATTTGCGCGACCTTGGCCTCTTCTTTCCCATTGATCCCGGCGCCGATGCGAGCCTTGGCGGCATGGCGGCGACGCGCGCCTCCGGCACCAACGCGGTGCGCTACGGAACCATGCGCGACAATGTGCTGTCGCTGACGGCGGTGCTCGCCGATGGGACCGTCGTCAAAACCGGTTCACGCGCGCGGAAATCGGCCAGCGGCTACGACCTTACGCGGCTCTTGATCGGCTCCGAAGGGACGCTCGGCATCATCACCGAGATCGTGCTGAAGCTGCACGGCATTCCGGAGACGATTCTCTCGGCGGTCTGTCCCTTCGCGACGATCGAGGGCGCCTGCAACGCCACCATCGCCGCCATGCAGATCGGCCTTCCGCTCGCGCGCATCGAGCTTGCCGACGCCGTGCAGATCAGGGCCTGCAACGCCTATTCCCGCCTCACGCTTGCCGAGCAGCCGACCCTCTTCCTCGAATTCCACGGCACGCCGAATTCAGCCCGCGAACAGGTCGAACTTTTTGCCGAGATCGCCGCAAATGAAGGGGGGAGGGAGTTTGCCTGGGCCGAGCGCGCCGAGGAGCGGAATAAGCTCTGGCAGGCGCGTCACGATGCCTATTGGGCCGCGCGCGGACTTCGGCCCGGCTGCGACATCGTCACGACCGATGTCTGCGTGCCCATCTCAGCGCTTGCCGAATGCGTGAGCGAGACGCAAAAGGATATTGAGAAGACTGGGCTGCTGGCGCCGATCGTCGGCCATGTCGGGGACGGGAATTTTCATGTCATGCCGCTGGTCGACCTCTCGAGCGCCGAAGAACGGAGGCTGGTGCAGGGATTTCTGGACCGCCTCGTCGAGAGGGCGCTTCGGCTCGATGGGACCTCAAGCGGGGAGCATGGCGTGGGGCAGGGCAAGATGCGCTATCTGGCGAGGGAGCACGGCGCCGGCGTGGAGGTCATGGCTGCCATAAAAAAGGCGCTAGACCCCTTGAATATCCTCAACCCTGGTAAGATTTTTGCACTACGATGAGAGGCGCTGGCGGGGAGGGACGGACGGTCCCCGGACATGACCCCGGACCGCGGCCGCGCTCGACCAAGAGCCTAAGGCACAGATTCCCGTGAACTCAATTTTGCTTGCCCTGACGGCAGTGCTGATAGTGGTTCTGAGCGCGCTTTTCGCGGCGCCTTACGTCGTCGATTGGAACGCCTATCGCCCCGTTTTCGAGACCCAGGCCTCGAAGCTGCTCGGCCGCGACGTGAAGGTGCACGGGAATGTGCATCTGGTGCTTTTGCCGGCTCCCCAACTTCGCTTCGACGATGTCAGGGTCGCCGACAGCAAGGGCGCCTTTGACAGACCTTTCCTGGAAGCAAGCTCGATCGAGGCCTGGCTCAATGTCGGAGCGCTTATCCGCGGCACCTTCGAAGCCAGGAAGATCATCATGGCCGACCCGGTGCTGCGCCTTGCCTTGCGGGAGGACGGGACCGGAAACTGGCAGGATGTCGGCCGGCCCGGGGAGGCGCTGCCCTTCGCACCGAAAGAGGTGCTTCTCGACGAAGTGAGCGTGAACAATGGCCGTATCGAGCTGGTCCGGCCGGGCAAAGAGCCGCTCCTGCTCGAAGCCGTCAACGGCGTTGCCAGCGCCTCTTCGCTTTCGGGCCCGTACAAGCTGCGCGCGAATTACCGTTACGCCGACCGTCCGCAGGAGGTCCGCTTCTCGACGGCGGTCGCCGACGCTAACGGAAAATTCCGCGCCAAGGCGGTGATGCGCGACCTCGATCCCGGCCTCAGCTACATCCTCGACGGCGACGTCACCGGACTGAATGCGAAGCCGAACTATGATGGAACGGTCGTCATTCGCACCGCCAACCAAGTCATGCCCTCGGCCCCTGTCTCGCAACCGGTCGAGCAATTTGTCGAGGAAGACATTGCCGCCCCTCCGGCTGCGGCCCCCAAGGACGCCGAGCCGTCTGCTCAGCTTTCGGCTTGGGAGTTGAAGGGCGATCTCAAGGCCAATCCGGACAGCGCCGAGCTGCCGTCCTTCGAGGTCACCATCCACCAAAAAGGCCGCTCGCAAATGCTGAAAGGCGAACTCGCCATCGCCTTCGGCGAGCAGCCGAAAACCGAAGCTTCGTTGCAGGCGCGCTGGCTCGACGCGGATGCGCTGCTTGCCGAGGCCAATCAGGGCGAGTTGACGACGCTGAGCGCATTGAACGAGGTCGCCGGGCTATTGCTCGAGCATGCCGCAGAGCTCGGAACGACATCTCTTTCGGTCGCTCTCGAACAGGCGAGCCTTGGCGGCGATATGCTCGGAGGGGTCAATTTCGCTCTCCGTTCCGAAGACGGCAATGTCAGCATCGAGCAATTCTCGGCGAGCCTCCCCGGCGAAAATCGGATCGAGGCGTCGGGACGCGTTACGGCCACCGAGAAGGGTCCAGCCTTCGAGGGTCCCATCAAGCTCAGCGGTTCGAAGCTGCGAACCTTCGTCCGTTGGGCGGCGGGCGATCGCGATCTCTCCGGCCAGACTGCTGTGGGCGCATTCTCCCTATCGGGCCAGTTGCGGGCTGGTGGCGGCGATTTCGAGCTGAAGGATGCGAAAGGCGAGGTGAGCGGCACACTGTTCGCCGGCTCGCTCCATTATGTCGGCGGTGAGCAACGGCTTATCGATATTGCTTTCGACAGCGACCGGCTGGACCTGCGCGAAGTTCTCGGCGAGAAATTTTCGTGGGCGACGTGGCTGCCGGCATCGGCGCAGAAGCCCGAGCAGACGGCAGTCTCGAGTGAGGATTTGTTCGGCCCGCTGCGGGACGACGAGGTGAAGGCGAAGCTTCGCATCGGCGAGTTGCTCTTGCCGGATATTCCGCAAGGGAAGCTCGATGCCCGCTTCATAATCGCCAAGGACACATTGAACGTTGAGGGGTTGGAGTTTTCCTCTCCCGGCGCGCTGTCGCTGACAGGCAAGGGCCGCATCGAGGGATTGAGCACGACACCAACCGGGCAGATCGACTTCTCCTTCCGGGCGGTCAATGCCGAGAGCCTCGGCGCGGCAGCGACGCTTCTCGGCTATGCCGACGACAAAGAGGATGCGAAGCAGATCGCCGGCTTGGCCCCGCTCGATGTTACGGGCGTCATCTCGGCGGCCTCGCGCGGTGGGGCGACGGAGGCCTCTGGCAATATCGCAGGCACCGCCGGTGGCTCGGCCGTCACCGTCCAAGCGAAGATGAATGGCGACGTGGGGAAGCTTGCGGATGCCTCGATCGGCATCGAGGGCAGCGTTGACGGCGATCGCCCGCAAGCCCTGCTCGGCGTGTTCTTCCCGGGCCTGGCGGAAAGCCGGCTTTCGCGTGTTGGGGCAGGGAAGGGCAAGCTGACCTTCAAGCTCGACGGCGTGCCGTCACAACGGCTTACTGGAACCGCAGCTCTCGGAACGGCGGCGTTGCAAGCGCGCTTCGACGGGGAGGGGTCGCTCAGGGACGATGGGCTGGCGCTGACGGGGCGCGCGACTGCCAAGAGCAACAACGCAGCGCTTCCCCTGCAGATCCTCGGCCTTAACACCTCGCCGAGCGCGGCTGAGGTCCCGCTCGAGCTGGAAGCCGAAATCGTCAAGGCTGGACCGCGCATCGAGCTGAAATCCATTACCGGCAAGGTGGCCGGCGAAGCGTTCGAAGCTTCAGGCTATTTCGATGTCGCCGAGAAGACGCGCTTTTCTCTGGATGGGACGGCAAAGTCTGTCTCACTGCCGGCGCTCCTTGGCGCGCTCGTCGCATGGGAGCGCCCGCCTGGCGCAGAAAATCTGCTCGGAAGCATCGGCCAGGGCGCGTCTGACGTTTGGCCGGCGCGAGGCTTCGCGCTCGATGTGCTCGCCGCTTCGGAAGGCGACATCAAACTGAGGGCGGAACGGCTCTCGCTCGGTGCGCCCTTCCAGATCGAAGGCGCGGAACTGATCGCGAAGGTCGATGCGGAGGGCCTTGCTCTCTCCGAGCTGAAAGGAACGTTGTTCGGCGGCACGCTTCTCGGCTCAGGGCGGCTGTCGCCGCGCGGCGCCGGCGCCGAACTGAAGCTGCAGGTCGGCATTGAGCAAGCGCAGCTTGGGCCCATGACGGAGGCGCTCGCCGGCAGCGTTCTCGCCGAGGGACCGTTCTCGCTGAAGCTGGCCCTTTCCGGCGAGGGCCTCAGCCCTCCCGGCATCGTCGCCGGCCTTAGCGGCGAGGGCGTGCTCAACCTCGCCCAGGGCAGCCTGCAGAGCCTCTCCCCGGAACCCTTGCACAATGTCGCGTCGGAGGCGGCGCGTTTGCGAAAGCTCGGCCTCGGCAAGGAAGAGATTGCCGCGCGCGCCAAGACCTTGAGCGAAGCGCTGACGAGCGGCACCTACCCCTATGCGGCCGCGGCGCTGCCCTTGAAGGTGCAGAACGGAACCTTGCGCTTAGAACCGGCGCAGCTGGTCAACCAGCGCGCGGAAACGACCGTCAACGGCTATGTGGAGCTCGCCAGCCTGAAGGTCGACAGCGAATGGATCATGCGCCTCAACGGGCAGAATGCCGACGTGCCGCCGGTGAGCCTTGTCTTCGCCGGGCCTTTGACCAACGTCGCCGGCATCAGCCGGTCCGTCGACACGGCACCGATCGAATCCTTCCTCACCATGCGGCGGATGGAGGACGACGTGGAGCGCCTCGAGAGGCTGGACGTCACCGGGCGGCGCAAGCCCGAGCCGGAGCCGATCTCTCACGAGCCTTCCAATCAGGAGCCGCAATTGCCGGCGCCCGCAGAGGGCACGGCGGAAACCCAGCCTTCTGCCGAGCCCGTCGAGGCAGCGCCGGCCCCCGCGGATGCGCCGGGCAGCGCTACGCCCGAGCAGGCCGCCGTTCCTCCGGCTGTCCCAGGCGAAATGGATACACCCCAACAGGCAGATGCTCCGGATGAAGCCGCGACGCCGGAACAGGCAACAGCTCCCACCGCTCCCATCGACGCCGGCACTCCGGGTCAGGCTGTCGCGACGCCGGAGCAGGCAACAGCTCCCGATCCACCGCTCCCATCGAGCCCGCGACGCCGGGTCAGGCTGCCGTGACGCCGGAGCCGAGCGCACCGGCAACGGGTCAAGATCAGCTCCCGTGGGAAACCGGCCAGGGCGTGGCGCCATCTGTGGTCGGCACCGACCCGGCTGCGCTCGAAGGCATAGCCCCGGCACCGGTCGCCCGGCCAAGACCGCCAAGGCGCCCGGCGGCTCCGGACGATTGGAAGAAGGGCATCAGCGTCTTTGGCGGCGGTTAGACGCCCTTTTGCAGCCGCTCGAGAACGTAAAGCCGAATTGCCGCCGACAGATTGAGCAGCCCGCCGCGGCGCGGGCGCCCGCCTGCCGCATCGGCGCGATCCGCGGGGGCTAGCCCCTCATGCCGATGTGTGTCGATCTCGGCGATCAGATCGGCGATGGAGCGGCGATCCTGCTTCGCGAAGCCTTGCAAGGCGTCCCAAAAGGGATCTTCGAGGGAGATGCTCGTCCGGTGCTTGGCGATGCGGATCGAGCGTTTGCGATTGGATGGCGCCATGGCGCTATCGTTTGGGGCCGACCATGTCCTCGGGACGGACAAGGCGATCGAATTCCTCCGCCGTCAGCGCACCGAGGCGCACCGTTTCCTCGCGCAAGGTCGTGTCGTTCTTATGCGCCGCCTTGGCGATTGCCGCGGCCTTGTCATAACCGACATGCGGCGCGATGGCCGTGACAAGCATCAGAGAGCGGTCGAGATGCTCCTTGATGCGGTTGCGGTCGGCTTCGATACCCTGCACGCAATTCTCGGTGAAACTGTCGACGACATCGGCGAGCAGCCTGATCGATTGCAGCATCGTATACGCCATCAGCGGCTTGAAGACGTTCAGCTCGAGATGGCCTTGGCTGCCGGCAAAGGTCATCGTGGCGTTGTTGCCCATCACCATGGCGGCGACCATCGTCACCGCCTCGCATTGGGTCGGATTGACCTTGCCTGGCATGATGGAGGAACCCGGCTCGTTCTCGGGCAGGACGAGCTCGCCGAGGCCCGAGCGGGGACCGGAGCCGAGGAGCCGAATGTCATTGGCGATCTTGAACAGCGCCACGGCGATGCTCGCAAGCGCCCCATGCGCGAAGACATAGGCGTCGTGACTGGCGAGGGCCTCGAATTTGTTGCGGGCGGTGACGAAGGGCAGCTTCGTCATCTCGGCGATCTTTTTGGCAAAGAGCTGAGGGAACTCAGCATGCGCGTTAAGCCCGGTGCCGACAGCCGTGCCGCCTTGGGCAAGCTCGAACAGACCCTTCACGGCGAGGTTGACGCGTTCCAAGCCGTGCTCGATTTGCGCCGCATAGCCGCCGAATTCCTGTCCCAAGGTGAGCGGCGTCGCATCCTGCAAATGGGTGCGGCCAATCTTGATAATGTCCTGGAACGCCTGCGCTTTTTCGCTCAGCGCAGCGTGCAGCCGGGCGAGTGCAGGGTTTAGGTCCCGGGTGATCTCCTCCGCCGCGGCGATATGCATGGCCGTGGGAGTGGTGTCATTTGAGGATTGCCCCAGGTTGACATGATCGTTGGGATGGATCGGGTGCTTTTTCCCCAATGTGCCGCCAAGCATCTCGCTTGCGCGGTTGGCAATGACTTCATTGAGGTTCATGTTCGATTGGGTGCCGGAACCCGTCTGCCAAACGAGCAAAGGAAAATGATCGTCGAGCTTCCCCTCGATCACTTCGTCGGCTGCCGCGATGACGGCCCGCGCGAGCTTTTCGTCGATCAGCTTCAGCTCGAGATTGGCCTCCGCGGCGGCCTTTTTGATGAGGGCGAACGCCTTGATCATGGGCCTCGGCATCCGCTCGATGCCGATGCGGAAATTTCGCCGCGACCGCTCGGTCTGCGCGCCCCAATAGCGATCGCCGCGAACGTCGATCGGGCCGAAGCTGTCGGATTCGGATCTGGTCGGGGTTCCATCGGCGGGTGGGGTCTTGCTCAAATCCATGATCCCTCTTCCTCTGGGCCGGGAATGCATCGCGCCCGGTATGCGCATCTGCATGACCTATCGGCTGTGGCTTGGCTAGGCTATAGCACGCGCGCGGGGTTGAGCAGGCCCACGCCGCCCCCGACGGACGGGACCCTCTACGAAGGAACGCCCGGCCGGCGAGAACTCTCGTTGCGGCAGGGGTGGCTACGCACTTGATCTACGTACCGACGAGAATGATGCTGCCGACGCCGAGGAGCGCGCGCCTCGCTATCGCTTTTGCGCGCGTCCTGGCCTTCGTCACTGCTTTGATCGGTGGCGTGGCGCTGGCGAATTGGCTTTTCAAGATTCCGGCTGTCGATATGGTGCTGCCTCATCTCGACAGCATGGCGCCGAATGGCGCCGCCGGTGTGCTGCTCGCCGGCATCGGCCTTTTCTGCCTCACCTTCGTGAGCTTGCGGGTTATCGCCTGGGCCATCGCCTTTTTGCTCGTCCTGCTTGGCGCGGCGACGGTGAGCCAAGAGCTTTTCAGAGTCGATCTCGGCATCGATCGTGCCCTTCTGCTCGGGGCCGACCTCCTCACCGGCGCCGCGCAGCCGCAGGCGAACGCGCGCATGGACACCGGCCTTGCCTCGGTGCTCATCCTGTTTGGCCTCGCGCTCCTCTCGGCCAAGGGGGATAGGCTCGGCAACGCGCTCAGCCAGCTCTTGGCCGTCGCCATGCTCGCTCAGGCGCTGATTGTCATCACGGGTCAGGTGTATGGGGTGTCGAGCTACGAATATCCGTTCCCGTTCACGGCCATGACGAGCTACGGCCTTCTCTGCGGCGTATTGCTGGCCTTAGGCCTCATCTCAGCGTCGCCGGAATTCGGCATCGCGGAAGTCATCCTCGAACCCTCTCCGGCGGGCGAGATGCTCCGCCGGCTTCTGCCCGGTCTTCTCATCGTTCCGGTGGTGATCGGCTGGTTCGCGCATCGGGCGGAGGAGGCGGGCTTTTACGACAGCTCGGCAACGCTCGCACTCTTCGCTGTGTCGAGCATCGTCGTGCTTGCCGCTTTCGCCTGGACGACGATCGACGCCGTGCGGCGCGCCGATATCGCCCGCAACCAGGCCCTGATCGAGCTACGGGGACAGCGGGAATGGCTCTCGACCACGGTCTCCAGCATCAATGAAGGCGTGATCGCCACGGATCCTGGCGGCAACGTCCTCCTCGTCAACAGGATTGCCGAGGAGCTGACCGGCTGGCCGATGGCGGAGATGCGCGGGCGGCCTATCTGGGAGGTGCTTCGCGTCATCGACGAAAACTCGCGGCAGCCGGCGGACGGTCCGGCGCTGAAGGCGCTCCGCGAAGGGGCAATGACGGACGTCGAGACCGCCATATTGGTGACGCGGGTCGGGGCCGAGCTTCCCATCGAAAATTCAGGCGCGCCCATCCTCAGTTTCGACGGCTCGATCGCGGGATCGGTGGTGATCTTCCGCGACATCACCGAGCGGAAACGCACGGCGCAGCGGCAGAACATGCTTGTCGGGGAGCTGAACCACCGGGTGAAGAACGTGCTCGCCATCGTTCAGTCGTTGGTGCAGGCGAGCCTCAACCAGGCGAGCGGCAAGCCGGCGCAAGCGATGGCCCAAACCTTGTCGGAGCGTCTGCGGGCGCTGCATCGGGCGCACGACCTTCTGCTCGATTCGCAATGGTCCGGCGCCAATTTGCGGGCGATGGTCGAGCGCGAGCTCGAGCCCTACCACCGCGAGGGCGGACCGGCGATTCAGATCAAAGGCTCCGAGGTGCTGTTGCCGCCGCATTGCACCTCGATCTTCGCGATGACCTTGCATGAGCTCGCGACCAACGCGGTGAAATATGGCGCGCTCGCCTCGTCGAGCGGCAAGCTCTCGATCAGCTGGAGAAGCGCGCGCAACCGGCTCTATCTCGCCTGGGAAGAGCGGGGGCAGGTGGCACCCGCTGGCGGTCCGTCGCGCCGGAAGAGCGGTTTCGGCATGCAGCTGATCGATAAGGGCATCCGCCACAATCTTGGCGGCGACACCAAGGTGGAGTTCCGCCCCGCAGGGCTTTACGTGGAATTGAACGTTCCGCTCGAACCGGCGAAGCAAACGCGAAAGCGAGCGGCGCCCGCGGCTCCCGCCGTCACCGTCTGATCGAATTGAACTTCGAAATAACGGGCCGGGTCGCCGGCCAGGCGCGCATAAGCAGCGTCTACTTCTTGCGGAAGCGGTCGAGCGGAACGACGTTCGCGGCTTGCTCCATGATCTTCGCAGGCCGCATATCGCGTGCTGGCGGAAGGGAAGCGCGGTCGCCGCGCGCTTCGGCACGTTGCGCGATCGGCTCGTCGGGGCCGTCGCCGGCAAGGTCCGGTAGCGCGGCGGGAAGGTGCTGGCGCGTCGGATCATTGGCGGCGCCTGGCCGTCCGAATTGCAGCCCGAATTGAACCGAAGGATCGTAGAACGCCTTGACGGCTTCGAAGGGGACGACGAGCCGTTCCGGAACGCTGCCGAAGGAGAGCTTCACTTCGAAGCGTTCGGCCGTCACCTGCAAATCCCAGAACTGGTATTGCAGGACGATGGTCATCTCCTCGGGATATTGATCCTTGAGGCGCTTGGAGATGGTCACGCCTTCGGCGCAGGTGTCGAAGGCGACGTAAAGGTGATGCTGGCCAGGCAGCCCGCTCCGCTGAACGAGCGTCAGAACCTTGCGGATCACCCCGCGCAGAGCCTCCTGAGTCAGGAGGTCATATCTGATGTCGTCGTCTGCCATATAGACGTCGCCCCGTCGCGACTTGGAGGCAGAGCCCCTTAGTAAAGTGGAGGGCTTCTGTTGCCCGGTGCCCTCCGAAACCGCGCCTTACAACTGCGAGGAAGTAAGGACTTTAAGATTTAGACAGTCGCGCCGCTACGCAGCGAGACGTGCCTCCGCATAGTTGTCGTTGGCAACTAATTGGTCGGCCCGATAACGGCGGTACCATGCCGAGCGAAAGCTGTCCCTTTACACCCTCGTCGATCCTGTTTCGCCCCCTCCACAGTGATCATGATCCATCGTCCGGCGGGACTTATTGATCACTCTGGTGGAGGCGCCGGGTACCGCCCCCGGGTCCGAATGGTTTATTACGAAGGCCTTTTATCGCCATATCCGACTCTGCGTCGGCGGACTTTATATAAGTCCGGAGGGCGGCAAAAAAAAGGTTGTCGTGCGCGTACTTAACAGGATGGGGATAAGCCCGGCTTATCGGGCGGGCGAAGCCCTAATTTCGCTCCATCTTCACGGTCTCGCCGCTGGCAGCATCGACCTTCATTTCGATGTCGTAGCCTTCGCCGTCGGTGCCGTCGATCTCCCAGACGCCGTCGTCGAGCTCGATTTCGGAGATGGTCACGATGCCTTTTTCGAAAGCCATTGCGCGGACGTCTTCGATGCTCGGCCGCGATTGCGCCGCCACTGGCAAGGCGAAGGACAGTGGCAAAGCAAGTGGTCACGAAAAGACGATACATGGCGAAACTCCTCCAGACGGATTAGACAATCGAATGGAATCGCGTCCTATGGGACAAGCTCCGCATTGGCGTTCGGTTCCAGCATGACGGTCTCTTAAGAGGCTCCTCTTTGCGCCAATATCTCGATCTTCTCGCCGACGTTCACAACAACGGGTTGCGCAAAACGGACAGGACCGGGACCGGCACGCGTAGCCTGTTCGGCCGCCAATTGCGATTCGATCTTGCCGCCGGATTTCCGCTGGTGACGACCAAGAAAGTGCATTTGAAATCCGTCGTGCATGAGCTGCTTTGGTTCCTGCAGGGGTCGACCAACATCCGCTATCTGAAGGAGCACAGTGTCAGCATTTGGGACGAGTGGGCGGATGCGCAAGGGGAGCTCGGTCCGATCTATGGGCGGCAGTGGCGATCCTGGCCGGCGCCGGACGGGACGACGCGGGATCAGATCAAAGCGCTCGTCGAAGGTCTGCAGCGCGATCCCGACTCCCGGCGCCATCTCGTCAGCGCTTGGAATGTCGGGGAGCTGGATAAGATGGCGCTCGCTCCCTGTCATTGCCTCTTCCAATTCTATGTCGGGGAGGGGCGGCTCTCCTGCCAGCTCTATCAGCGGTCAGCCGATCTCTTCCTCGGCGTGCCTTTCAACATCGCTTCCTACGCGCTTCTCACTTTGATGGTCGCGCAAGTGACTGGGCTGAAGCCGGGCGAGTTCATCCACACTTTCGGCGACGTGCATCTCTACGAGAACCATCTGGAGCAGGCGGCCGAGCAACTGAAGCGGGCGCCGCGGGCGCTCCCGCAATTGCACCTCAATCCGGAGGTCGGGTCGCTATTCGATTTCGCCTATGAGGACATCAGGCTGACCGGCTACGACCCGCATCCCGCGCTACCGGCGAAGGTCGCGGTGTGAGCGCGGACGAACCAATCATCGCGCTCGTCGTGGCGGTGGGGGAGAATGCGGGCATCGGCAAGGACGGGACGCTGCCCTGGCGGCTCTCCACCGATCTCAAATTCTTCCGCAAGGTCACGCTCGGCAAGCCCATCATCATGGGACGGCGCACTTTCGAGTCGCTCGGCCGGCCGCTCGACGGACGCTCGAATATCGTTCTGACCCGCGACAAGGATTATGAGGCGCCGGGCGCTATCGTGCTGCACAGCCTTAAGGAAGCATTTGAGCGGGCAAAGACGATCGCCAACAGGGACGGCGTTGACGAGATCATGGTCATCGGCGGCGACAGCCTCTTCCGTGAGGCGCTGCCGCTCGCGGGACGCATTTATCTGACGGAGGTGCACGCTTCGCCTCCGGCGGACGTGTTCCTCTCCGATTTCGATGTCTCGGATTGGGTGGAGCTGTCGCGCGAGCCGCACGAGGCCGGGCCGAAAGACGATTACCCCTTTAGCTTTGTCTTGCTGGAGCGCCGGAGGCCGGATCGGTTCGCTTGACGGGGCGCGGACGCATTTGCGCCAGGCGGGCCGCTGACATATATAACCCGCCAACAAAGCCCCAGACTCGCCATTTTCTTTTGGCGAGTGTTCCGCCTCCCACGCGGGGCGTTTCGGCCTATCCATCAGCAGACATGAGTGAGCATTTCCATGCCTTGGAGCAATCAAAGCGGCGGTGGCGGTTGGAAGGGTGGCGGCGGCGGGCCTTGGGGCCCCCGGCCTGGTCCCGGCCAGCAACCTGATCTCGAGGAAATTCTTCGCCGGGGGCAGGATCGCATCCGCCAGGCGATGCCCGGTGGCCGCTTGGGAGGCCCGTTCGGGGCGCTGATAGCGATTGCGCTCATCGCCGTCATCGGCTTTTTCGGCTTTACCGTGCGGGTCAATCCCGAAGAGCTCGGCGTCGTCCTTCGCTTTGGTGAATTTGTGCGATTGCTGCCTCCCGGCTTGAACTTCCGCTGGCCTTATCCCGTCGAGGTGGTCGAAGTGCCGAAGGTGACGCGTGTCAACCGCATCGAAATCGGCATGCGCGGCTCCGCCGAAAACCGCGAAGCGGTCGCGCCGGTTCGCGACGTTCCGGAAGAAAGCCTGATGATCACCGGGGACGAGAACATCGTCGATGTCGACTTCGTCGTGTTCTGGCGCATCAACGACGCCCCTAAATTCCTCTTCAACATTCAGGATCCGGAGCGGGCGGTCAAAGACGTCGCCGAGAGCGCCATGCGCGAGATCGTCGGCCAGAGCGACATCGAGCCGATCCTGACCGAGGCGCGCGCCAAGACCGAAGCAGACGTGCAACTGCTGATGCAGAAGGTGCTCGATACATACGGCGCGGGCGTTCAGGTGGTGCAAGTACAGTTGCAGAAGGTCGATCCGCCGGCGCAAGTCATCGACGCCTTCCGTGACGTACAGGCCGCGCGTGCAGATCAGGAGCGCCTGCAAAACGAGGCACAGGCATATTCAAACCGGATCATCCCCGAGGCGCGAGGCGAGGCCGAGCGCATTCTGCAAGCGGCGCAGGGCTATCGCGACAAGGTGGTGGCGGAATCCCGCGGTGAGGCCGATCGCTTTCTGAAGATCTACCAGCAATACAAGCTCGCGCCCGACGTCACGCGGCGCCGCATGTTCCTGGAGACTATGGAACGCATTCTCGCCAACACCGATAAGGTGATCGTGGACGAAAAGTCCGGCACGGGAGTGCTGCCGTTTCTGCCACTCTCCGAGTTCACGAAACGGGCGACGCCCGCTCCGAGCGAAGGAGAGCAGCAATGAACCGTCTCGGCATAGCTGCCATCGTCGTCATCGGCCTGCTTGCGGTTACCGCCTATATGACGCTCTTCACCGTGTACCAGACGCAGCAAGCGCTGGTGCTCGAATTCGGCAAGCCGAAGCGGGAGATCAAGGATCCGGGACTGCACTACAAGATCCCGTTCATCCAGAACGTCGAATATTTCGACAATCGCATCCTCGCCATCGAGACCGCCTCGCAAGAGGTTATCGCCTCGGACAAGAAGCGTCTCGTCGTCGATGCCTTCGCCCGCTATCGCATCACCAATCCGCTGCTGTTCTTCCAAAGCGTGCGGGATGAACGCATCGCCAATTCGCGCATCGGCGCGATCCTCGAAGCCTCGCTCCGCCGGGTGCTCGGCAGTTCGAGTTTTCAAGCCGTCGTGCGAGACAAGCGCGAGTCCCTGATGCGCACGATTCTGGGCCAGGTGAATAAGGAGTTCCGCCGATTTCGGGGTCGAGATCGTCGATGTGCGGATCAAGCGCGTCGATCTGCCAGAGGCGAACATGCAGGCGATCTATCGCCGCATGCAGACGGAGCGGCAGCGTGAGGCGGCCGAGTTCCGCGCCGAAGGCGAAGGGGCGGCAAGGCGCATCCGCGCGACCGCCGACCGCGAGGTCACGGTGATCAAGGCCGATGCCACAGGCGAATCCGAGCGCACGCGCGGCGACGGCGACGCGCAGCGGAACGAGATTTATGCCGGGGCCTTTAACCAGGATCCGGACTTTTTCGCTTTCTACCGGTCGATGCAGGCCTATGAGACGGCGCTGCAGGCCGGGGATACGCGCATGCTGCTGAGCCCCACCTCCGAATTCTTCCAATATTTCAACGATGCAAGCGGCGGACAGGCCGCCGGAGGCAAGGCGCCGGCCTCGCTGACGCCCCTAACGCCGCCGGCCGCTATGGCTCCCTCCGGAGCAGCAGCGCCTCCCGCGGCCCCGGCGCCGGCCCAATAGGGCCTCGCCGGCATCATGGACGATCTGGCGGTCGCTCTAGGCCTCGTGCTCGTGATCGAGGGGCTGCTCTGGTCGCTTTGGCCATCGCTCGGGAGAAGGCTCCTGGAAGCGTTGGCCGATGCTTCCGAAACGCATTTGCGCCTTTCCGGGGCGGCCGCTGTTGCCGCCGGGGTGGCTGTGGTTTGGCTGGTCCGCGGCTGAGCGGAGAAGGAGCCTCCGTTTAGTCCTTGGAAAGCGACAATCTGCGATAAAATGCCTCTCGGGCGATCCTCGGGTGTCAAAAGCATGTCAAACGCAGTTCATTTCGTAACGTGGCCCGGTTGGGGCCGCGCAGGGTTTGCCGGCGCCCTCATGCTGCTCGGCGGCCTCTGCTTAACCGGGGCGACGCCGGCCATCGGCCGCGGTCCGGAATCCGTCGCCGAAGTTGCCGAAGGCCTCCAGGACACCGTCGTCAACATCTCCACGACGCAGACCGTGAAGGGCGCGACCGACAGCACACCGCTTGGACCCGGGCCGCAAGATTCGCCGTTCGAGGAATATTTCGACGATTTCTTCGGCGGCCAGGACCAGGATGGGTCGTCGCGCAAGGTCAGCTCGCTCGGCTCAGGCTTCGTCATCGATGCGGCCGGGCTGATCGTCACCAACAACCACGTCATCGAAGGCGCCGACGAGATCATCGTCAATTTCACCGACGGCAAGAAGCTAAAGGTCACCAAGATCCTCGGCCATGATTCCAAAACCGATCTCGCCGTTTTGAAGGTGGAGCCGAAGGAGCCGCTGCGGGCGGCGAGCTTCGGAGATTCGTCGAAGATGCGCGTCGGCGATTGGGTGATGGCGATCGGCAATCCGTTCGGGCTCGGCGGGACCGTCACAGTCGGCATCATCTCCGCCACCAAGCGCGACATCAATTCCGGCCCCTATGACGATTTCCTGCAGACCGATGCCGCCATCAATCGCGGCAATTCCGGCGGGCCGCTGTTCAATATGGATGGGCAGGTCATCGGCGTGAATACGGCGATTATTTCGCCGACCGGCGGATCGATCGGCATCGGCTTTGCGGTTCCGTCGAACAGCGCCGTGCTGGTCATCGAACAATTGAAGCGCTTCGGCGAGACGCGCCGGGGATGGCTCGGCGTGCATGTTCAGAATGTTACGGGGGACACCGCCAAGAGCCTCGGCCTGAAAGAGGCGTCCGGCGCGCTCGTCGCCAGCGTCTCGCCGGACAGTCCAGCCGCCTCTGCCGGCATTTCGCCGGGCGATGTGATCCTGCGCTTCAACGGACAGGCAATCGAAGGCATGCGGGCGCTGCCTCGCGTCGTCGCCGCCACGGAGATTGGCAGCAAGGCCGAGATCGACGTTTGGCGGGACGGCAACGAGCTGCATTTGTCGGCGAGTATCGGCAAGCTCCCCGATGACGAGGCCGAACCGCCGGCGCCGGCGCCGGATCCGGAGCTTGGCGAAGAGCCGACGTCCGACGAAGGCAAGGAGGAATTGCTCGGTCTTGCCATCGCGCCTCTCACCGAAGAGCTCCGCAAGAAATATCGGATCGGCAACAATATTGACGGGGTGGTGATCGTCAGCGTCGCGGCGAACAGCGTCGCTGCGCAGCAACGGTTGAAGCCGGGCGATGTTATCGTCGAGGTGACGCAGGAAAAGGTGACCGATCCACAGGAAGTGATGGCGCGTGTCGATCAGGTGAAAGAATCGGGCAAGAAGTCGGTCGTGCTGCTGGTCTCCGACGCAAAGGGTGGCCTCCGCTTCATTGCCGTGCCGATCGGCTGATATTTCGCCATGCGCGTCCGCCCTCGCGCAATCCTGATCGCCGGCCCTACGGCGAGCGGCAAATCCGGCGCAGCGCTTCATCTCGCCGAACGGAGCGGCGGACCGGTCATCAACGCCAATTCCATGCAGGTCTATCGTGAGCTGCGCGTCCTGACGGCGCGGCCGTCCGAGGAAGACCTCCGTCGTACCCCCCATCTCCTCTACGGACATGTCCCGGCGAAGGAGGCTTACTCGGTCGGGCGCTGGCTTGAAGATGCACCCGATGCGCTCGACGGGGAGGGGGTGCCGATCCTGGTGGGTGGCACGGGCCTTTACTTCAGGGCTCTGACCGAGGGCTTGGCACCGGTCCCCGACATTCCGCCTGAGATACGCGAGCATTGGCGCGCCGAGGCGAAGCGGCTTGGCCGCGAGGGTTTGCAGCTTCTCTTACAGGAACGCGATCCGATCATGGCGGAGCGGCTCGAAGCCGCCGATCCGCAGCGGGTCGTGCGCGCGCTCGAAGTAATCGACGCGACGGACATGTCGCTGAGCGAGTGGCAGGCTGTCGACGCAGAGCCAATTCTCGCTTCCGGCGAAGTTCTGAAGCTCTTCATCGCGCCCGAGCGGGAGACTTTGTATGCCACGATCGATGCGCGCTTCGACAAGATGCTCGCCGATGGAGCCCTCGAAGAGGTGCGGCACCTGGCCGGGCAGAAACTCGATCCCGGTCTCCCAGCCATGCGCGCGCATGGCGTCCCGCATCTAATTGCGCATCTCTCCGGTGTCATGGAATTGGAAGAGGCGGCCGCCAGGTCGAAGGCCGATGTGCGCCACTACGCCAAGCGGCAAATGACGTGGGCGCGCCGTTTCATGCGTGATTGGGAGTGGGTGCCGAATGCGGCTGCGGCTGCGGAGGCCGCGCTGAAGGCGCTTCGTTCTTAGCGTTCTTGCCGCGGATCAAACTGTGACCTGCGTGCCGATTTCCACCACGCGGTCGGTCGGAAGCTGGAAATAGCTCGAAGCGTCGTCGGCGTTGTGGGCAAGGAAGATGTAAAGCCTGTCCTGCCATTGCGGCATGCCGGAGCGCGGATCCGCCCGCACCGAGCGGCGCGACAGGAAAAACGACGTCGACATGATGTCGAACTGCCAGCCCTGCTTGCGGGCGACGGCGAGAGCCTTCGGCACGTTCGGCCTCTCCATGAAGCCGAAATGCAGGATCACCCGCATGAATTTGTCGCCGATCTTTTCGATGCGTACGCGATCTTTGGTCGGGACCCTCGGAATGTCCTCATTGACCACCGTCAAGATGACGTTGTTCTGATGCAGCACCTTGTTGTGTTTGAGGTTGTGCAACAGAGCGGTCGGGGCAAATTCCGGATCGCTGGTTAGAAACACGGCCGTGCCGGGGACCATATGCGGCGGCTTCGTCTCCAAGGAATCGACGAGCGGCTCGAATGGCACCTCCACCCGGCGCGTTTTCAAGGAGAGGAGCTTGGTGCCGCGGCGCCAAGTGTACATGGTGATGACGAGAGCCGCGCCGACCAGAACCGGCATCCAAGCGCCTTCGAGGATCTGCAGCGTGCTCGCGAGCACGAAGATCGTGTCCACAAGGATCAGCGGAAGCATGAGCGCCACGGCCGTCCACAGGCGCCAGCGCCACAGCTTCCAAATCACGATGAAGCCTAGAATGCCGGCGGTCCACACCGCGCTCGCCACGGCAAGCACATAAGCGGCGGCGAGCTCGCTCGAGGATCGAAACATAAAGACGAGCAGCAGCACGCCCGTCAGCAGCAGCCAGTTCACTCTCGGCATGTAAATCTGCCCGGCGAGCGAGGCGGATGTGTGCTGCACTTCCATGCGGGGGAGGAAGCCAAGCTGCATCGCCTGGCGCGTAATCGAATAGGCGCCGGTGATCACGGCCTGGCTGGCGATAGCGGTCGCCGCGGTGGCGAGCCCGACCATCGGATAGAGCGCCCATTGCGGATAGAGCAGGTAAAAGGGATTGGCGATCGCCTGCGGCTCGGCGAGGACGAGCGCCCCCTGACCGAAATAGTTGAGGAGCAGCGACGGAAGCACGAGGAAGAGCCAGGCGGTCTGGATGGGCCGGCGTCCGAAATGTCCAAGATCGGCGTAAAGCGCCTCAGACCCCGTCACCACGAGGAAGACGGCTGCAAGGGTGATGAGCCCGACGATCTCGTGGGTGAGGAGAAACTCGACGGCATAATAAGGGTTGATCGCGGCGAGGACTCGCGGATTAGCGACGATTTCGACGGCCCCGGCGACGGCAATGACAATGAACCAAAGCAGGGCGATCGGCGCGAAGAAGGCAGAGACGCGTTCCGTGCCGCGCGATTGCACGGAGAACAGAATGACGAGAATGATCACGGTCAGTGGCAGCACGTAGGGCTCGAAGGCTTTCGTCGCGACTTTCAGGCCTTCGACCGCGGACAAGACGGAAAGCGCGGGCGTGATCAGGGTCGACCCGTAAAACATCGACGCGCCGACAATCCCGAGGGCGACGACCAAGGGCGTGCGGCTGCCAAGCGCGCGGAAGGCGAGCGCCGTCAACGCGAGCGTTCCGCCCTCGCCATTATTGTCGGCGCGGAGAAGGACCAGGATATATTTCAACGTGACGGTGACGATTAGCGCCCAGAAGATCAGCGACAGGACGCCGAAAATTGCTGCTTCGCTGACTGCTCCACCCTCGTCGCCGGCGGCGAGCAAGGCCTCGCGCAGCGCATAAAGGGGGCTCGTGCCGATATCGCCATAGACGATGCCGATCGAGCCGAAAGTGAGCGCCCAGAATCTGCGGCGCTGCGCTTCTGGCTCTTCACCGTCGACGTGCGAGCCGTTCTCTGCCTCGTGGGGATTGCGGGCCATAAATCCTGGGCGGGGAGCGGGGCTAGGCTGCTGACCAGCCGATAGGTCGGGAATTGGATGTCGCTGGAAGGCTCATTGGCGCTGCGAGCGCTCCATCAGCAAAGCCCATCCCTTGCACCCAACATCGGGCGAAAGCCGATAGCGGAGGAGAGGCACTGAGGGCGGCAACGCGGGATGGGGCGCACGGTTCCAAGGGCGATCGCGGCATCGAAAATTTCTCGGCTTTTTGGGCTTTGCAGCTGCTGACGAGGCGTCGACGCGATCGAAGGAGCGGAAGCACTAATCCTGCTCTGGGGGATTGTCTAGGTGCGGCCTTGCACCGTTACGCCCTCGGTCACGGCCGTATGCGTGTACTCTGATAATAAAATTGCGGAAGTGCATGCCAATGCGGTAATTTCTGCGAATGTTTAACCAGAAATATTTCCATTCATTTGCGTTCGCCGTTGACCCTGTGACAACAAGGCCCTAGGGTGCCCCGCTTTCCAAAGGCGTTAGCGGCTCCGATGCGATCGCCACCGCCGATCGTTCGGCAGCCATCGAGAGAATGAGTGATATGTCACGCGCAATGACCGGCGCCGAAATGGTGCTGCAAGTTCTGGCGGACCAGGGAGTCGAGCACATCTTCGGCTATCCCGGAGGCGCCGTTCTGCCGATCTATGACGAGCTCTTCAAGCAGGAGCGCTTGAAGCACATCCTTGTGCGGCATGAGCAGGGGGCTGTTCATGCGGCCGAGGGCTATGCCCGCTCCACCGGCAAGGTCGGCTGCGTGCTCGTGACCTCGGGCCCGGGCGCGACGAATGCCGTCACCGGGCTGACCGATGCGCTGATGGATTCGATCCCGATCGTCTGCATCACCGGCCAGGTGCCGACGCATCTGATCGGCAACGACGCCTTTCAGGAATGCGACACGGTCGGCATCACGCGGCCCTGCACCAAGCATAATTACCTCGTCAAGGACGTGAACCAGCTGAGCCGCGTTCTGCACGAGGCGTTCTACGTCGCCCGCTCGGGGCGCCCGGGTCCCGTCGTCGTCGACATTCCGAAGGACATTCAATTCGCCAAGGGCATCTATACCGGCATCACCAATTCGCAGCATAAGAGCTACCGGCCGCAGCTGCGGGGCGATGAGCGCGCCGTCGCGACAGCGGTCGAGCTGATGGCCGGTGCGAAGCGCCCGATCTTTTATTCGGGCGGCGGCATCATCAATTCCGGCCCGCGCGCGACCGAGCTCCTGCGCGAATTCGTGCGCATGACCGGCTACCCGATCACATCGACCTTGATGGGGCTCGGCGCCTATCCCGCCTCGGACCCGCAATGGCTTGGCATGCTCGGCATGCATGGCACCTATGAAGCCAACAACGCCATGCATGATTGCGACGTTATGATCTGCATCGGCGCGCGTTTCGACGACCGCATCACCGGCCGGCTGGATGCGTTCTCGCCGGGATCGAAAAAGATCCACGTCGATATCGACCGTTCTTCGATCAACAAGAACGTCAGGGTCGATGTGCCGATCGTCGGCGATTGTGCCGAGGTCCTCTCGCAGATGCTGGAGGCCTGGAAAGCGAAGAATCCGAAGCTCGATCAACAAGCATTAACGGCCTGGTGGTCGCAGATCGACCGCTGGCGCGCGCGGGATTGCCTGAAGTACCGCATGCGCAGCGACGTCATCATGCCGCAATATGCGATCGAGCGGCTGTATGAGCTGACGCGCGGCCACGACGTCTATGTGACCACAGAGGTCGGCCAGCATCAGATGTGGGCCGCGCAATTCTTCAAATTCGAGGAGCCGAACCGCTGGATGACGTCCGGCGGGCTCGGAACCATGGGCTATGGCCTGCCCGCCGCCGTCGGTGTGCAGATGGCGCATCCTGATTCGCTCGTCATCGATATCGCCGGCGAAGCCTCGGTGCTGATGACGATGCAGGAGATGTCGACGGCGGCGCAGTACGATCTGCCGATCAAGATCTTTATTCTCAACAACGAATATATGGGCATGGTGCGGCAGTGGCAGGAATTGCTGCATGGCGGCCGCTATTCGCATTCCTACACGGCGGCGCTTCCGGATTTCGTCAAGCTTGCCGAGGCCTATCAGGGCGTCGGCATCAGGGCGGAGAAGCCCTCTGAGCTCGACGACGCCATCCGCGAGATGATCGCGGTGAAGCGGCCGGTGATCTTCGATTGCCGCGTCGATAAGGCGGCGAATTGCTTCCCGATGATTCCGAGCGGGGAGGCGCATAACAACATGCTGATGGGCGAAGATGTGACCGGAGAGGATCTCGAAAATGCCATCTCCGAAGAAGGCAAGGTGATGGTCTGATGCGGCCGCATGGTTTGCTGACTGTCTTTCTCGGTTTGCGGGCGATCATGCTGATCGGCTCGGCAGGCGCGCTGGTCGGGTCGTTGCTCATGTTCCTGCAAGGCGGCCTCTTCCTGCACGAAGCCTGGCACACGGTCATGACCGAGGGCGACGCCATGCAGAAGCAGGTCACCGTCCCGGTGCTCGAGGCGGTCGATTCCTTCCTGTTCGGCATCGTGCTCGTGATCTTCGCCTATGGCATCGCCATCGGCTTCGTCTTCACCCTGCCGGAGGGATACGGCCAGGCGCTTCCGCCCTGGATGAAGGTCGGCGGCGTCGGGCAGCTGAAGGCCACGCTCGCCGAAGTGGTCATTGTGGTTCTGATTGTGATCTTCGCCCGCGTCGTGGTCGAGGCGCAGGGCAAGTTCGAATGGTCCATGCTGGTGCTGCCGGCCTCGATATTGATGATTGCGCTTGCGCTTCGCATGATCGAGCTCGGAAGCGAGAAGCATGGGGGAGAAACGAAGGGAGACGCCGCCCACTAGGCGCGTTTGATGGAATGACGCTGATGACGCAACCGGGATCCGCCTATCCGCTCGAGAAGAAGAAGGAGAAGCAGGAGACGCACACCATGAGCGTGCTCGTCGATAACGAGCCCGGTGTGCTCGCGCGCGTCATCGGCCTCTTCTCGGGGCGCGGCTACAATATCGATTCGCTGACCGTGTCGGAGACGGAGCACGAGGCGCATCTCTCCCGGATTACCATCGTCACCTCCGGTCCGCCGATGGTGATCGAGCAGATCCAGCATCAGCTGGAGCGGCTCGTGCCGGTGCATTCGGTCACCGACCTCACGCTGCTCGGCAATCCGGTCGAGCGGGAGCTTGCGCTCGTGAAGGTCGCCGGCAAGGGCGAGAAGCGCGTCGAAGCTCTGCGCCTGGCGGAGGCCTTCCGCGCGCAGGTGATCGACGCTTCGACCGAGCATTTCATCTTCGAGATCACCGGCAGGCAGTCGAAGATCGAGCAATTCGTCGCGCTGATGCAGCCGCTCGGCCTCGTCGAGGTCGCACGCACCGGGCTTGCCGCCATCTCCCGTGGCGCCGAGCGGATGTAGCGCACGCGGGCTTGCAATCTCCAGGTTCGGGCGTCAGAAACGCCCGGCAATAACGTCAATTTTCTCGGGAAGAGCAGGGAGTTTCGCATGCGCGTCTATTACGATCGGGATGCCGATCTCAATCTGATCAAGGGCAAGAAGGTCGCCATCATCGGCTATGGCAGCCAGGGCCATGCGCATGCGCTCAATCTGCGCGAATCCGGCGTTGCCGATGTCGCGGTCGGCCTCCGCCCTGGATCGAAATCGGCGCCGAAGGCGGAAAAAGCCGGCCTGAAGGTCATGGACGTGCCCGAGGCCGCCAAATGGGCCGATGTGGTGATGCTGCTTGCGCCGGACGAGCTGCAGGCGGGCATCTGGGAGAACGACCTCAAACCGAACATGAAGCAGGGCTCGGCGCTCTTCTTCGCCCATGGCCTCAATATCCATTTCAACCTGATCGAGCCGCGCGCCGACATGGATGTGTGCATGGTCGCGCCGAAAGGACCCGGGCACACGGTGCGCGCCGAATATAGCCGCGGCGCCGGCGTCCCCTGCCTCATCGCCATCGCGCAGGACGCCTCCGGCAACGCGCATGACCTCGCTCTGTCTTATGCCTCCGGGGTCGGCGGCGGCCGGGCCGGCATCATCGAGACGAGCTTCCGCGAGGAATGCGAGACCGATCTTTTCGGCGAGCAATCCGTGCTATGCGGCGGCCTCGTCGAGCTGATGCGCACCGGCTACGAGACCCTGGTCGAGGCCGGTTACGCGCCGGAGATGGCCTATTTCGAATGCGTGCATGAGGTGAAGCTGATCGTCGACCTCATCTATGAGGGCGGCATCGCCAATATGAATTACTCCGTCTCCAACACGGCCGAATATGGCGAATATGTTTCCGGGCCGCGCGTCGTCGGCAAGGAGAGCAAGGAAGCGATGCGGCAAGTGCTCGCCGACATTCAGTCCGGCAAATTCGTCAAGGACTGGATGCTCGAGAACCGCGTCAACCAGACCGCCTTCAAGGCGATGCGCGCGAAATGCGACAGCCACGATATGGAGGAGGTCGGCAAGCGCCTCCGGGGCATGATGCCGTGGATCTCGCAGCGGGCGATGGTCGACAAGAGCAAGAACTGATTTTTCGCCTGTCGCCGCCTGTTCCGTTCGTCATTCCCGCGTAAGCGGGAATCCAGTACACACAACGTTTGATGCTGTGGGTTACTGGATTGCCCGGTCAAGCCGGGCAATGACATGAAGCGGAAAGCTGATGCTGATCACCCGCCTCGCCAAGATCGCCATGTGCTTGTCGCTCGCGGTCTTCTGTCTGCTCGTCGGCATCGACAATATCGCAGACCCGAAATCGAACTACGCTTTCGTCGCCCATGTCATGAGCATGGACACGACCTTCCCGGGCAACACGCTGATGTATCGCGCGATCACGAGCCCGGTCGCCTTTCAGCTCGCCTTCGCGCTCATCATCGCCGCCGAGATCGTCGCCGGCCTTCTGTTCCTCGCCGGTGCCTGGCGCCTGTGGCGGGCGCGCCTCGCGCCTGCTGCCGCTTTCAATGCGGCGAAGGCTTACGCAGTCGCCGGCGCGCTCCTCGCTTTTCTGCTCTGGTTCTTCGGCTTCATGGTGATCGCCGGAGAATGGTTCGCCATGTGGCAGTCGAAGGCGTGGAACGCGCAACAATCCGCCTTCCGCTTATATCTCACCGTGCTCGCCGTGCTGATCTTTCTCGTGCTGCCGGATGGCGAGCTCGCCGAACCGCCGGCGCCGTCGGGCAAGAAGGGCCGGCGCTGAGGGCGGCTTAGCCGCGTAAGCTCTTCCGGTAGTACACCACGCGCTCAGTCTCCTCGAAGCCGAGCGCCACATGCGCGCGGTGCGAGGCGGCATTGTCGAGGAGAACGTCGGAGCCAAGCTCGGCGCAGCCAAGATTGCGCCCCCAATCCTCGACCGCCTGGCAGAGCTGCCTGGCGACGCTCCGGAGCCGCCATTCGAGGCTCACATAGAGCCCCTCGACGAAGGCGACCGGCGAGGTTTCGCAGCCATTGACGTAGTCGAAGCGGAGGCTCGCCTCGACGAAGCCGATCGGACTTCCGTCGCTGCGGCAGGCAAGGAAGGCCGCCATCTCGCCCTCCCGCTGCAATTGGTCCATCATCTCCGCCCGGTGCTCCTCCAGGCTTCCGTCCGGCCACAGCACGCGCCGCATCTCGAGCCAAGGCTCGATATCGCCCTCCGTGCAGCGCCGGATCGTAACCTTCATGTCACCCGCCCGTTTTTGCTCGCTTGCGCGAAAGCCTCTCTTGGCACTATGTTCCGGCGCGAAGAAGGCGCGGAAAGAGCGATGTATTCGTTCGAAACAGCGACGATCAATGGAACGGCCCAGACGATTGAGGCCGCCGATCGCGCTCGCGCCCTTCTGTCCAACCTCCTCCTTAGACGCCCCTGAGCACCTTCGGTCCGCCTCGCGGACGGGCGTTCAGGGGTCGATAGAAGCGAAACGGCAAAAGACGCTAGCCGCCTCGCACCTCATGTTAGAGTGCGGGCCAGGAGCTGAGGACAGCAAATGACTTCGGAACAGAAGGGATCAGACCCCCACGCCGGCAAGGACCGGGTGGTGATCTTCGACACGACGTTGCGCGACGGGGAGCAATGCCCGGGCGCCACCATGACCTTCGAAGAGAAGCTCGAAGTGGCCGAGCTGCTTGACGAGATGGGCGTCGACATCATCGAGGCCGGCTTCCCGATCGCGAGCCAGGGCGATTTCGAGAGCGTGCAGGAGATCGCGCGCCGCGCCCAGAAGGCAGTGATTTGCGGGCTCGCCCGGGCGCAGATGAAGGACATCGATATCTGCGCCGAGGCAATCAAGCCGGCGAAGCAGGGCCGCATCCACACTTTCATCGGCACCTCGCCGCTGCATCGGCAATATCAGATGGGCATCGACCAGGCCGAGGTGCTGTCGCGCGTCACCGCCTCGGTGACACGCGCGCGCGGACACACCGACAATGTCGAATGGTCGGCGATGGACGCGACCCGGACTGAGCTCGATTTCCTCTGCGCCTGCGTCGAGGCCGCGATCAAGGCCGGCGCCACCACGGTGAACATCCCCGATACGGTCGGCTATGCGACGCCGGAGGAATTTGCGGCGCTGATCCGGCAGATCGTCGAGCGGGTGCCGAATTCCGACAAGGCTGTGTTCTCGACCCATTGCCACAACGATCTGGGGCTCGCCGTCGCCAATTCCCTGGCCGGGGTGATCTCCGGCGCGCGGCAGGTCGAATGCGCGGTGAACGGCCTCGGCGAGCGCGCCGGCAATGCCGCGCTGGAAGAGATCGTCATGGCGATCAGCACGCGCGGCGATGCGATGCCTTTCTATACCGGCATCGACACGACGATGCTGACCCGCGCCTCCCGCCTCGTGTCGCGCGTCACGGCGTTTCCGGTGCAGTACAACAAGGCGATCGTCGGCCGGAACGCCTTCGCGCATGAGAGCGGCATTCATCAGGACGGCGTCTTGAAGCATGCGAGCACCTTCGAGATCATGACGCCGGAGAGCGTCGGCCTGAAGGAATCGTCCCTAGTGATGGGCAAGCATTCGGGCCGCCACGCCTTCCGCGAAAAGCTGAAGGAGCTCGGCTATGAGCTCGGCGACAATTCCTTCGAGGACGCCTTTGTTCGGTTCAAGGCGCTCGCCGACCGCAAGAAGCATGTCTATGACGAGGACATCGAGGCGCTGGTGGATCAGGAAATCGCCTCGGCGCATGACCGCATCAAGGTTGTCGCGCTGACCGTGATCGCGGGGACGAGCGGGCCGCAAAAGGCGACGCTCACCCTCGATATCGAGGGCAAGCAGCAAACTTGCGAATCCACCGGCGATGGTCCGGTCGATGCGACCTTCCGGGCGATCAAGGCGATGGTGCCGCATGAGGCGCGGCTCCCGCTCTATCAGGTGAGCGCCGTCACCGAAGGGACCGACGCCCAGGCCGAGGTCATCGTCAGGCTGGAGCAGGGCGACAAGACGGTGACGGGGCGCGGCTCCGACACCGACACCCTCGTCGCCTCCGCCCGGGCCTATGTCAGCGCGCTGAACAAGCTTTTGGCGCGCGATGCGCGGCGGAAGCCGGAGACGATGCTCGCTTCCTAGCGGGTTCCGATATCTACCCGGCGGCGCGCGCCTAATGCGCCGCCGGATTTCCCGGGCTTTCCGTAGACAGAACCGAGGGGGTTCTGATAAGGGGGCGTTTCCAAAGCCTTGCGAGACGTTCCGCAAAGGCGGGCGCATAGCTCAGGTGGTAGAGCAGCTGACTCTTAATCAGCGGGTCGTAGGTTCGAGTCCTACTGCGCCCACCAATTTTTCCTCTCTGAGGACATAGGGCGAGCAGCGCAGTGGCACGTCGCCCCCAAACTTCCAGGTGTGAATTGCCTCTCCCTATTCGCGTCGGCGTTGGGCCGTGACGCAAGCCAGGCCGTAGCCCGCTGGCGCGGTGAATGGTCTCAGCGCCACTTGGTCTCATGCCTTCAGGCATGGGCAAGGCGTTGCATGGGAAAACCAAGACCAAACGGAGAGGAAATTCCCATGAGGATCATCGCTTCAGCTGTCGCGATCGCGGCAGTGCTCGCCTGTGCGGGCTACGGCATAGAGTCGCTCGAGGTGGCGGCGGCGGCTCCGGATCAGCAGCCACACCAAACTGCCGCCGCTTCCCCCGCGCAAAAGGAGGATGCCGCGGCGGCGATCTGCTGCAAAGCCGGCGACACCACGCCACCGACGGAACTCGCGATGAAGGTTCCGCCGGGACAATTGAAAAGCCCGTATCCCGACTTCAAAGCCCTCGGGCAGCATGTGGATCTCGTGAAGGAGTTCCGGCTTCCCGGCTGTAATGAATGTCATGGCGGCGGCGGTGGAGGCGGAATGTGCCCGGCGCTCAGCCAAGGCGTCTGGTTCTGGGGCAACACCGACGACGTGCTGTTCCGCCTCATTGCCCTCGGTTCGAAGGGGCTGGAAGCGCAGGGCTTCAAGCGGATCCAATGGGGCAGTGTGCATGCGCCGATGCCGCCGATGGGCTTTTCAGTCAAAACCTCGGACGAGCTTTGGAAGATCGTCGCCTTCATAAGGTCGATCAATCCTCCCGGCGCCAACCCGCCTGAGAAGATCATTCCGGGCGTCATGGCAGAGGCGCCAAGCAAACCTCCGAAATAGGCATGCACCCGCGCTAGCGTCGGCACCCGATGGCGACGGAAGAGCTCATTCGATCAGCGCAGGAAAAGATTGGTGGCGTGAGAGGGTCTCCTCAGCTAATCCGCGGACGAAGCGGGAATGTCAGAATGGCCGTTGATTGTAGGGAGTGTTCGGCTGACTTAATCAGGGCGTCCAAGGTTCGAATCCTTGGCGCCCACCAATCTTTGACCGTCGTGTTCGCGCGGAGTTTACCTCTGCCCCGCCTTGCTGCCGAGATGTTGCCCGCCGACCTGCTCGCGCGCGCATCGTTGCGAGACGTCTGCGAGCAGACTTTCCATGAGCACGCGCGCTGGCTTCTCAAGGCTGTCGGCGCTGGGACCTGCGGCCCCAGCGCCTGATTGCCTAACCGAATAGACTAAAAGTCCACCCAGACACCGCCGCGATAATAGCCGACGCCAACGCCCGGCTCGCGCAAGCGATAGCGCTTGGTGTCCATGGTCCAGTCATCCTCGTAAATTTCCAGCCGCGCTTCCGGCGGATAAGCGTGCCGTTCTTTCACTTTCCAGCAATCGCCGTCGGAATTGCAAACCACGGCGGCAGAGGCGCCGGTTGCGATGAATGCCATTGCGGAGATCGTTCCGGCAAAGATGAGAGCCTTCATGGTGAGGGTCCTTTCTGTTTCTCCCTATGTCCTCAACGCTAAACAGTGCCGCTCGGTTCTCTTCGCCTCAGCAGTTTACTCGCCCCCGGAACCGATCCTCTCTCATCGCGGTTGTTGCTGTGAATGTTGCTTGTGAGTTGTTCGACAAATTGCTTTTTGAGAGGTGACAGCAATGGCGGCCAAAGAAATTTTCCTTGCGAGAACAATTAACGGCGGGGGTATCGGCACGGCGGCTGGATTAACGGCGGGGCTTTTGGCCGCCTTTCTTATGGCACTTGCAGGCGAAGCCGCTGCCGAGAAGCCCCAATACAGCAAAGAGCTGCAAAACGCTTGCATCGCCGATTACAAGAAATATTGCGGCGAGTATGGTCTTGAGACTTCGGCGCTACGCACTTGCATGGACAAGAACGGCAACAGCCTCAGCAAGGTGTGCGTGCAGGCTCTCGTCAGTGCGGGCGAGGTCAGTCAGGCAGAGGTCGATCGCCGCAAAGCGAAGTAGGTCTTCAACATAATAAGGCGGTCAGCTGGACGGAGGCGTTGCCGACAGCAACTCGCCTTTCCCTCGCTTCGGATGACATTAGCTCCATCGCGGCGGCGCGATGTCGCACATCCTTGCAGAACCGGGCCGCGATCTTCGAAGTTTATCACCTGGGAAGGGGAACGGTGTTGGTAAGGTAAGGGTAGGTACGATGAGTGAGTTCGATGCGTGGAAGTTTGCGGGCTTGGCGTTTGGTTGCTGGCTTGGAATGATTTTCGTGATGTAAGCCGCCTCCGCAGCGCGAGTTTGCTCGCTCAACGGCCCCGTTCTCTCCCTTTATTTCCGCCAGCCGACATCCAGAAGCCCGTCGATCTCGCGGCACGCTTCGGCGAGCGCTTCCTCTGGGGTGGTGCTCACATCGAAATGGCTGCAATGCAGGATGGGGAACCAAGGATAGGTGGGGTTGATATATACGCGGAAGTGCAGCCCCCGATTTTCGATCTTGATGTGATAGCCGCGATAATTCTCCTCCATAGGCCCGCAACGCGACGAGCTATGGGTAGTTCCGCCTCATCGTGATCAGGAAGCGATACGGCTAAGGACTGACCGGCTTTGCGTCGTCATCGTCGTCAGTGAGCAGGATCACGCCTGCGGCGATGCCGCCGATTGCGGCGGCGCCGACAAGCCACCCGCCTCTCCGCTTGCAGTCCGGAGGCGTGTCGGTGACGGCAACCGTCTGTCCGGCCTCCACCGCGACACTACATCCATTCTCGTAGAGAATTTGCGCTTTGCCGCCATTGCCGGCGAGCACGAGATTGCCTGGTGCAATCTGCATCGCGCCTGAAATCGCCTGATAGCCTTGGCCATTGTCGATAAAGACGGGGCCCTCAAGCGCCTGAACCATCGCGGCTTCCGCAGAGACAGTAAGAGCCATGCTGGCCGCGAGGCCAATCGTCAATTTCCGCATCATTTCTTCGCATCCCCTCAGCCCGTGCCGCTTCATGTAGGGTGCGGGACGGCAACCTGCTAGTGTGCGATTGGCCAAACACTGCCGGCAGTGGCGGAGAAAACACAGGTGTGCTGACGGTCTAAGCCGCGCTACGAAGCGCGAAACCTCCCCCGAAGCGCGTCGGTGAATCGATTAGACCGGCGGCCGCCTTAATTCGCGATCCCGCGGCTCTGCCGCGTTGTCTCCGCCCTTCCTGAGAAGAAGAGCACCCATAAACAAAACCGAACCGGCCATGATAGCGAACACCGCGATGAGATAGATCACGAGCATCGGCGCGTCGGGCAGCAAAGATGTGAGAGACGGCATGGCTACCTCCCTTGGTGCATCATGCTCAGAACGCGGGAAACATCCGATGGTTCGGTGCCTGGCGGCGCCAACGGCACAATTTGAAATCAGCGCCACATCGCAACAAGGCTTTTTCGGGTTTCACACCACCGATACTTCGCGGCGCTATTTCAACTCAAATGGACAGTGAGCTGAGGCAACAACACTAAGGATCCGCGTCAAACTGATCGCGAAATCGCCGCCGCCGGCTTCGATTCTCGCGGTCAGCTTCGCTTCGACCCCGGCCGAGAGCCGCGCGTCGTCCTGCTGCCGCGCTTCGAGGCCGGCCCGGCGCGGCGCGGCGAAGCGTTGGCCGTCCTAGGCTTCGTGCTTGCAGCTTTACGCGCCGTCGTCTTTCGGGCCGACGAGGCTCGCGCCTTCGCCCGGCTTCCGGCTTTCGCCGGTTTGGCGCGCGTCCGCTTGGCGCCGACACTGGCTCGCGCTGCCGTCTTTCCGGCGCGGGCTTTCGCGGTCTTTTTCGGGGCGGCGGCTTTCTTTCGTTTCGGGCGAACCCGGGAGGCGACATTCCGCGCTCTGTTTGCAACGGACGACACCACGCTGGCGATCGCGCTTCCCGCACTCTTCGCCGCTTCCGCAGTCGCCTCGAGCCCTGCCTTCGCAGCGCCGGCAGCCGTGCCGATGACGCCTTCTCGCTCCTTGTCCATGTCCCCCCCTCCAATTGGTGCCCAACGGCCGTCTCGGCGGCGGCCGCGCCACTACTCTCCGTCAAGCTGAGGATTTACGCCAGCGTCACGTTGTGCGGGGGTGGCCGGAAAGGAGGAAGCCCGGGCGCCTGTTGGAGGCGTTCCCGGGCTTCTAGCGCAAGCGCGGCCAGCCAAGGGGAGGGGAGGAGCCAGCCGACCGCCTGACCCTAACTCGCCGGCTCAAACTTCAGTTCCGCACGGAATCCGAGGCTAAAGGGCGAGCACGACCGTGCAGGAGACCCCTGTGGGGGAAAAGTCGAAATTGGCGGCGCCCATATC
The DNA here is from genome assembly GCA_963786425.1 of uncultured Alphaproteobacteria bacterium. Lineage (GTDB taxonomy): Bacteria > Pseudomonadota > Alphaproteobacteria > Rhizobiales > Methyloligellaceae > Methyloceanibacter. Next base: position 857,492 of record CAWAZB010000005.1, read on the forward strand.
ATGGCGGAGGGCGTTCTGGATCAGGCGCGTGCCGAAGCCCTTATGCCTTGGCGGCTTAACGGGCGGTCCGCCGGCTTCGCGCCAGGTGAGCCTTACGCCCTCCTTGCCTTCCGTCGTGAGCTCCCATTCGATCTCAACCGTGCCGGCGTCATTCGAGAGCGCGCCATATTTGATCGCGTTGGTGCCAAGCTCATGCAAAATCAGCACAAGTAGGAGAGCCTTCCCCGGATCGAGGCTGCCCTCCGGCCCAGAGCAGGAGAAGCGCTCCTGATGCTTCTCCTCAAACGGCGCCACGGCGCGCTGCACAATCTCAGAGAGCGGTGCACGCCCCCAATTATGCCGGGTGAGGAGATCGTAGGCGTTGGCGAGACTGTGCAGCCTCGCAATGAACGCCGCCCGCTCCTCGGGCGGGGCCTTGCGGAAGGTCTGAGCAGCGATCGATTGAATGGTGGTGAGGCTGTTCTTCACCCGGTGCTTGATCTCGTGCAAAAGCAGCTCGCGCGTCTGCTCGGCGCGTTTTCGCTCGGTCACGTCGCGAGCGATCTTGGAGGCGCCGATGATGCGTCCATCCCGGCTCCTCACCGGCGATACCGTCAGCGAGACGTCGATGAGGCTGCCATCCTTGCGGCGCCTCACCGTTTCGAAATGATCGACGTGCTCGCCGGCGCGGAGGCGGCGCAAGATCTCCGTCTCCTCATCTTGCCGCTCGGAGGGGATGAGGCTGATGATCTGCTTCCCGATCATCTCTTCCGCGGTATAGCCGAAGATCTGCTCGGCTCCGCGATTCCAGCTGGCGACGATGCCATTCAAATCCTTGCTGACAATGGCGTCATCGGAGTTCTGCACGATGGCGGCGAGCTGCTGCGTAGCAAGCTCAGCCTCTTTTCGCTCGCTGATGTCGATCAACATATTCACAGCGCCGACGAGCTCGCCGTCGCTGTCGAAGAGGGGCGTTGGGTAGGGCAGGAACGGCACACGCGTGCCATCCGGCCGTTCGACCACGGCATCGATGCCCCGAACCGGCTCTCCGGTCTTCAATGCCAAGGCCATCGGACATTCGTCGTGGGGAAGGGGAGTTCCATCAGGCCAATAGATCTTCCATGACCCGCAGAATTCGGTTTCGCCGATCGTGGGCGTGCACCCCCACAATGCGACGGCCGCCTCGTTGAAATAGGTGATTTTGCCTTGGGCGTCGGTCATGTAAACCGCGGCAGGGAGGTTCGCCAACACGGCTTCGAGATTGCGCTCGCTGTCCCTGAGCCGCGCGCTTTCCCTGATCAGCTTCCGGCTGAGGTCTTCGACGAGCTCTCGCGAGTGCCGCTCCCCCTCCTCGACGACCTTGCGATCCGAGATGTCCTCGAAGCAGGTCACGGCGCCCTGAATGTCGCCCGCGGCGCCGGTAATCGGGTTGATGTTCATCAGGACGATGCGGCGGGAGCCATCGGTGCGGCCGACAATCGCCTCCACGCCCTTTGCCGGCTGGCCGGTTCGGAGCACGGCCGCCACCGGGTGGTCTTCAGGAACGATGGGAGTACCGTCGCCGGCGTTGAGCTCGAAGCTGCCGCAAAACCGCTCGCTCGGCGTGGTGAGCAGCGGCTCCCGGCCCCAGATTTCGGCGGCACGCCGGTTATATCTGATGATATTGCCGTCCCGGTCGCAGAAATGCGCGGCCACGGGAAGCATCTCGAATGCCCATTCGGGAAGATTGAAAACCTGCTGGGCCAGCGTCTCGCCGGCAAGCGCAAGATCCACGCCACTAACGCGGCGTCGCGCTGGAGATGCAGCTTTGCTCGGGGTTGCCTTCGCAGAGGCTCGCCGCGGTCGCGGTGCGCCTACCGTTGATTGATCCGCCACCCCTTGCTCTCCCGCACGCCACACTTGGCCAAAATAGCCAAATAGGAAGCGTTTGCCCTGGCCACAACGGCCAGGCGGGGCGCTTTGTTCCCCATCCTCGATTGAGCCACACTCTAAGGGCCGCGCTCCGTCCCTGCAATTCAGACTATATTTCAGCCCATTAACGCTGAAGGCAGAGGTGACTTGGAAGTGCCGGAGACGGCCGAGGGTTGATATCGGTGCATCAGATGCTACCTAGGGGCTGGTGACGGTGGTCCCTCCCGTCACTGGTTCCCCCCCAGGAACCGGAGAAGCCCCGTCGCCCCCCGTACGGGGCTTCTTCTTGAGCACCTCCCGGAAAGCCAGCCTCTCGTGACAGGTCCCGCCGCTCGGCGGGCCGCATGTCGTTACAGAGCATTCGCGGGGCCAGACAAAGCTAAACCCCGGCCTTTCGGCCGGGGTTTGCGTTCCAGCGTAACGCGGGGAGCGAACCGCGATCAGAGCCGGCCGATCAATACGAGGATAAGAATGACGATGAGCACGGTGCCGAGGATGCCGGACGGATACGGGCCCCAAGCTGCGCTGTAGGGCCAAGTCGGCAGCGCCGCGATGAGCAACACGACGAGAATAATAAGGATAATCGTTCCAAGCGGCATGGTCCCAGCCCTCCAATAGATGAACGCCTGAAGAACGTGCGACAGCCAGCCGCAGTTCCTCAGTGCACCGCTTTTTTGTCGGGGTGGGTAGCGCTTGGCCGCACCGGCGTTTTCCCCGGTTTCCACAGCAACGATCCGTCCCGCACGGCGTTGTTCGGAGGCCCTTAGTCCTGCGTGGCCCCTTTATCCGGCGGAGCTGGTCGCGTTTTGTAGATGTGGTGTTCCGAGTTCTGATCAGCTCCGCTTATTAGCCGTCGCGCGACAGCAGCAGTTCGACCAGCGCCAGATCCCATTCGGTGTCGATCGAGACGTGCTCGCCCTCAATTATGTGGGCTCCGCAGCGCTGGCCCCTGATGCTTTGCTGCTTGAGCAAACAGTCGCGTGTGATCGCATAGGCGATGCCGTTGCGGTGATAGACCGGCTCGAGCTGTTGGCGGGCGACGATCTCGGCGCCGCGGGTGTCGTAATAATCGAGCGCGCTGCCAGAGATGGTGAGCTGCTTCAGCGGATGTGCCTTCGTGTCGGTTTTCGACACCGTCCAAACCGAATCCCAATCGCCCTCGACCAGCATTTTAATCGCCGCCGATACCATCTCCGCCGTTCGGAGCGGCGAGGTCGGCTGCAGCATGACGACGACATCGTAGCGCTGCCCGTCGATCGCTTCGGTGGCTTCGAGCGCATGCACCAAGACTTCGAGGTCGCCGATGCGATCGCCGGAAAGCGGCTCGGGCCGGCGAAAGGGAGCGGCGATGCCGGCGTTTTCGGCAGCGGCGGCGATGCCGTCATGGTCGGTGGACACCACCGCGCGGTCGATCTCAGGCACGCCTCGGATCACGTCGCCAACGCGCGCGACGAGGCTGCGGCCGCCGACTTCACGCAAATTTTTGAGCTTGATGCCTTTCGATCCCCCGCGCGCGGGGACGACAGCAAGGATGCGACGGTCTTCGAGCATGATGGTGCTTCACCAGGCGGTGGCAGGGCTGCTCCGGCCTCAGGCGATCTCGAACCGGCCCCAATGCTTGACGATAGTCTTCCGCTCTTCGCGCGGCAGCTTGTTGATCTTCGGGTCTTTGTAGACGGAATCGTTGTTGTGGTGGGTGGTCGAGATCTCCTCGACCACGCAGCCGCGCTCTGTGCGGAATTTGTGCCAGGCGCCCGGCAACACCACGGCCGTGTCGCCGGGGCGGAGGAGCCGTTCCTCGCCGTCGATATCGAGGAACATCTCGCCCCAAAGGACCTGGAAGGTTTCCTCTTTCAGCCGGTGGAAATGATAGGGGTGCGACTGGCCGGGAAGCTGCACCAGGATCTTCTTGCAATATTCGCGGTTGACGCAGTCGATCAGCACGCAGCCCGTGCGCCCGAAATTCGGGATGCCGTAATGATGCGAATATTCGACGTAGAATTCCGGACCGAGCTTGATGCCGGCAATGTTCAGAATTGCCCTGATCTGATGCACGTAGCGCTTCAGCTTCTGCCCATCGCTGAGCTCTGGGAGGATGACGTCGCTTTCCATCAGCGGCTCGTTCTCGCCGCGGTCCTTCGTCACGATGATGCCGCCGCCGAACCGGCCGCTATCGAGCTGGCTCTCCTCGATGGGCATGGCGAAGAACACGTCCTCTCGCTCGAGAAGATCGCCGGCCTTCAACGCCCGTTTTGCGAACACGCCGCGCTGTAGACTGCGGAGCGCCTCTGCCTCCTCTTTCAGCGCCTCTTGCCGCTCATACGAGCCCGCCAGAAGCTGTGCGTCCTTCCACGCCTCGATCCAGCGGTCGGTTTGCGCAGGCGTCGCGCTATAGGCGTTGAGCTTCACGGCGTCGGTCGCGACGCCGATATGCCGCTCGAAGAGGAGGGCGCCGTAGGCGACGGCCATCTGCACCGGGGCCGTGGCGGCGGGATCCTCATGCGTCGACCAGCCAATGCAGATGCTCGGATAGCGCTTCCGCAGCATGGCGATGTTGAGGAGATTGCAAGCCTCGGGCGGCGTCGGGTAGATCGACACGCAATGCATCAGCGCGAAATGGAGAGCGCGATGCTCGCCGAAGACCGCAAGGTTGTCGATATCCTCGATGGCAAGGCCGCCGGTCGAAAAAACGACGGGCAGGTCTGCCTCCGCCACAGTCTCAATCAACGGCCAGTCTTTGGCGGAGCAGCTGGCGATCTTGACGAGATCGAAGCCCATATCGGCGACGAGATTGGCGGATGCCTCATCGAAAGGCGTGCACATCGTGTAGAGCGATTGCTTCTTCACCTCGTCGAACAGGCGCTGAACATCCTGCCGGCTCAGCCGCGTGGAGAGGAAGCGGGGCACGTGCTTGTTGTCGCTTTCGCGCGCATGCGCCGGATGAATGAAACTATCGAGATCGCGGAACTGAAATTTGATGGCCGCCCGCACGCCGTGCTTTCGCACCATTTCCGCGTGTTGGCGGATGACCTCCAGCCCGTGCTCGACCGAGCCTTGATGGTTGTTGGCGAGATCGAGGACGAAGAGATTGCGAAAATCGAAGCTGGCTTCCATCACATTCCCCCGGGCGGGCGGCACCATTCGCTATTCTTTCAGCGCGGCCAAGCTATAGCCGCCGCTCCAATCGATGTTGATCGACTTCTGGCTTTGCGCGGATTGATGGCTCGCCGCCACCACCATCATGGTGTCGAGACCGCGCTCGATGGCGAGAGGCGAGGCGGTTGCGTCTCCCTCCATGGCAGCGGCGATGTGCTTCAGTTCGAGGATGAAGTCGTCCGGGCGCGTCTTGGCGAAGGTCTCCACCGTCACCTTGCCGTCTTCGCCGGGATAAAGCACGGCGTCCTTGCCGGGCTCGTAGCCGCACACCCATTCGATGAAGCCGTCGCTGCCTTGCAGGCGCGCCCATTTGCGCACTGGCCGGGTCACCACGTCCTGCACCACGCGCCCGATAAGGCCCCCTTCCGTCTCGAGATTGGCGAGGCAGAGGCGATCGTAAGCGGCGCCGTTCGCCTCGACATAATCGAGATTGGCCGTCACGCGGCGGACGCGGCCGAGCCCGAGGCTGTGCGCGAAATGCTGCCAGAGATTGAAGGCATGCGAATGCTCTCCGGCCGCTCCGCCGCCGCGCCGCCAAAAGCCGAGATAGCTGTCGGCCGGACCGTCGAGCCAGGGATGGGCGGCGAAGATGCCGCCCCAATGCTCGCGGAACTCGACGTCGAGGGTCTGCGGCTCGCCGGCGATCCCCTCGCCGATCAGCGCGCAGAACCGATTGGCGGCAGAGCCGACCACATGATCGTAGCCGACGAAGAGCTGGCAGCCTTGCGCCTTTCCTTCGGCGAAGAAATCCTCGCGCGTTGTCGAGGAGCGGCGTGCAGACCGGCTTCTCGATGAAAAGCGCCTTCGGCTTCTCGGCAAGCGCGGCGCGCGCGAGCTTCATATGACTGTCGGGCGGCGTGCCGATGATGATGAGGTCGTAGCCTCCCTTCGGCGCGGCGTCGGAGGTGAAAAGGCGGATGGCGTCGTCCCATTTGCCGTAGCGCGTGGGATAGATCTCTTCCCGCGTGCGGCGAAGCGCGTCGGGGTCGATGTCGACGAGATCGACCGACCAGCCGAGGGTTCGCGCCGCGTGGGAGAGATGATTGCCGATCGAACCGGCGCCAAGAATTTTGAGTTTCATGCCACCAACATGTTTGGGAGAAAAATCGACCGGTCACGCATGCGCAGCGGAACCGAAGAGTGATTTTGCTTGCTGAAGGGCCCATTGCAGGCGGCGAAGCAGCAGCGGCCGCCGCGGATTGCGCAACTGATAGCGCGCGGCATCAAGCGCGCATTCCGGCAGCTTGTCATTCAGCAAATAGGGCAGGTCCGTCTCGATCTTGCAGACGAAGAAGCGGAGCGGCTTGCCCATGAAGAACTCGATGACGCTCCGATGATGCCGATCCCACTCGCTGCGCCAATGATCGGTCACCGCATCCACGGAATTTGTCTTGAGGTGAAGCATGTGCCGGCTGAGATATGGTCTTGTCCCATGTTCGAGGCGGCTCTGGATCCAAGCTTCGCGGTCCCGGGTATTCAGAATGAAAACCGCGTCGGGATATTGCGCCGCGAGATCGCGGAAGAGCTTGTAGCCCTCGAGGTAGGTCCCGTCTGTGTCGAGAAACTCCATGTCGGAGAAGGCGTCGAACCGTTCATAGCCGGCGAGCAGCTTTTCGCCGTTGGCGAGATTGGCGAACATGCGCTTTGCGAGCTTGCCCCTTGTCCCAATGCACGCTCTTCACGCCATTTGCGGCGAGATAATTGTGGATCGAGTTGGTGCCGCATTTGTTGAAGCCGATCTGAAAGATCTTGAGGCCGGCGCTTCGCATGGATGTTACGCGGCCTCGACGGCTGAGGCCGGTACCTGCAGCCCGGTTTCCGCGCCGAGAATGGTGAGCAGGACCCGCACGCGGTCGTAGCCTTGTCCGACGCAATCCTCGATCTCGCCCGTCAAGCCGGCAAACACACCGCTTTTGATCTTCACCTTGAGCCCCTTGAAGAAAAGGCCAAGGGTCGTCATCGGGATCGCTCCATCGCCGTTGCTGTTGTCGAGGAGAGCTTCGACGATGCCGGCCGGGACGGGGAGGGGGTGCGGACCGCTCGTCAGGAGGCCGACCACGCCGCGCGTGCCATTGATCGAGCGCCATCGCGTCTCTTCAAGATCGATGCGCACAAAGAGATAGCGCGGGAAGAGCGGCGCCAGCACCGACCTCGTCTGCCTCGCATGCCTTGTATGCTTGACGATGCGTGGCAGGAAGCAGTGAAAGCCCTGATTGGTAAGGTGGCGGGCGGCCTTCGCTTCCGCTTGCGGCTGAGTATGGACGACGAACCATCGGGTCATTTACGCGTCTCCCAGACGAGCGAGCGCAACTGACGAGGGACGAAAACGGCAATGTCGGGGCGGTCGGCGCGGAAAGTCTCATAAACCGAACGGGCATCGTCGAAGGTGGCCAATATGGCGCCGTCGGCGCCGTCGAGATTGCTCCAATCGGGAAGCACCGGGGTTCCGCCGATCTGCTTCCGCTCGCTGTCCGGCGCGACAAAGGCGATGATCTCGATCGAGGCTTCGTCCCCTACAATGGCGATGATCTCGGCGAGCTCCTCTGCGCCGAGCACGACGATCTTCTTGTGGCCTTGCTTCGCCGCCTCCGCCATCAGGTTCCTCATCTCCTCGCGCACATTGCGGTAGAATTGGTAGGAGCTCGTGAGAAACTCGGCGGTGAGCCGGGCCTTCTCGGCGAAGCCTCGCGGCGTCAGAAAATACAGGAAGCGCTGCCTCGGCACCTGCCGAAGCTTGATCCAGCCCTTCTGCAGACAGCGGTTGAAATAGGCGTTGGCGAGACCCTTGGCGATCCCGACGCGCTTGGCAAAGCGGTCTTGCGATACGGAGCTTTCGGCCTCGACATGCTCAAGCAGCCTGAGCACGATCTCCTGCTCGCCCTCTATCCGCTTTTTCTGGATCAGCGCATCGGACACGCGCCAAGCCCCCGTTCATGTCCTGACCGCGGTCATTCTGTGACCGCCAACCTTTTTACCGGTGGTGCGGGACCGGCGCAAGCACGCAAAGCCGCAGGAGCCCGAGGGGCGGATGCATTTTTACCGCCTCACCTTTGGCCTGCGGGGTTACATCGCGCGTCAGGTTGATTTATTCCTCAATTGGGCCCTGCCGGCCTCTACGCATCCGTGCCAGTCTCAAGTGAGACTGGCAGGCTGCTAAATTTAAGCCGTTGAAACTGCTGCTTTACCGGACGTTCTGGAATGGATGCGAGTCCCGACTTCAACCAAGACAGCAACCGGAAGCTCCTGATCATCACGGAGTCTCTCGGCATCGGCGGCACGGAGAGCCATCTCATCCGGACGCTGCCGCCGCTGGTCCAGGCCGGCTGGAGCGTCGCCACCTTCTGCCTGACCGAGCGCGGCGAACGCGCCGACAAGATCGAAGGGGCCGGCGTGAAGGTGTTCTCGCCGCCGCGCATCGCCAGGCAGAAGGGATCTTTTTTCCGCTACCCCGCGCATGTCGCCGTCGCGGTGAATAAGCTTTATTGGCTGATGCGCGTTTGGCGGCCGCAGATCGCGCATTTCTACCTGCCGGGCCCCTACATCATCGGCTCCCACGTCGCCATGGCGGCGCGGACGCCGATCAAGGTCATGAGCCGTCGCAGCCTCTCGGGATATCAGCAGAATTGGCCGACCGTTGCGCGCTTCGAGCGGCGGCTGCATGCGAGGATGGATGCCGTGATCGGCAATTCCCGCGCCGTTGTCGGCGAGCTGATTAACGAAGGCGTTTCCACCGACAGGGTGCGGCTGATTTATAACGGCATTCCGTCGCTATCGCTTCCGGCGCGGTCCGACGCGCGGGCCGCTCTCGGCCTCGATGACAACACGCTGGTCGGCATCGTCATCGCCAACATCATCCATTACAAAGGCCATCGCGAATTGGTGCGCGGCCTTTCGCATGTCGCCGCGCGACTTACGCAACCGTGGTGCATCCTCGTCGCTGGCCGCGATCACGGTCTCCGTGCCGAGCTCGAAGGTTTGGCGGAAGCAAGGGGCATCAGCCAGCACATCCGCTTCATCGGTGAATATGCGCAGATCCCGCAGCTGCTCGCCGCCGCCGATTTCGGGCTGCTCACATCGCGGGAAGAAGGCTTCTCCAACGTTGTCCTAGAGGCGATGTCCGCCGGCCTGCCGATGATCGTCACCAATGTCGGCGGAAATCCCGAGGCCATCATCGATGGAGAGAGCGGCCGCGTCGTGCCGGCCTGCGATCCGGTGGCGATCGGCAAGGCTATCCTGGATCTCGCCACCGACAGAGAATTGAGGACCCGTCTCGGGACCGCCGCGAGGAGGCGGGTAGAGAAAGAATTTTCCATCGAACGCTGCGTGCAGAAACATGCGGCGCTCTACGAAGAGCTCCTGCAACAGCGCCGCGGGGGCACGCTTCCCTTGGCAGCCGAATAAAGAAGGGCGGCGCTGACCTGCCCTCCGATCTCCAAATTGCTGTGGGAGAGGAAGGTTCAGACCACGATCCGTTGCCGCGGCACGCGCAGATGAGAGAGGAACGACATGCGATTTATGATGCTGATGATCCCCAAAGGCTATGAGAATGCCGCACCGGGCACCGTGCCCGACGCCAAGGCCATCGAAGCCATGATGAAGTATAATGAGGAGCTGCAGAACGCCGGCATCCTGCTCGGGCTTGATGGGCTGCATCCTCCTTCGGCGGGCGCGCGTGTGACCTTTGCTGGAGGAAAGCCGAAAGTGACCGACGGGCCTTTCGCTGACGCGAAGGAGGTTCTTGGCGGTTATTGGATGATCGACGTGAAGTCGAAGGAAGAAGCGATCGAGTGGGCCAAGCGCTGTCCTGCCTCCGAGAACGAGATCATCGAGATTCGCCAGGTGCAGGAAATGTCGGACTTTCCTCCTGACATCCAGAAGGCCGCCGAAGGGTTCGAGGCCATGCAGAAGCAAGCGAGGGCGCGGAAAGCCTAAGGCGCGAGCGCTAGGCGAAAGCCCCCCTTGGCTGAATTGGCCTTTGCGTGGACCGGACGAAGCTTGTCGCCTGGCTCGCACTCTTTCGTTAGTCTCGCGCTTGAGGGGCATGTAAATGGCGCCGAACCGCAAGCTGATCGCTTTCGATGCGGAAACGCTGCGGGCGCTCGAGATGCTGGCGCGCGACAAGCGGCAGAATCTCCAAGACCTCGCCGATGAGGCCTTCAGCGACCTCCTCGCGAAGCACCATCGCCCGCGCGGCTTCAAGGAAGCCTTGAAAGAAAGCGCGCGGCGAGAGCCTGCGAACGAGAACCGTCCCCCGAAGCGGAAAGGCCGCTAGGGAGTTCCCGGCGATTGTTGTGGCGGCTTGGCGCAGATGCCGGCGGTTTTGCCCCTGACACAGACGCTCGAGCTGCGGCGGTGAGGGTTCCGACAGTTTGACGATGAGGACGTCTCCCATCTTCGCGACCGAGCCCTTGACCGGCCAAGCCGGCATGGCGGCCGAGGCCTCGAATGCCTGCTTGTAAAGGTCGGGAGGCGGAACGTGGAATTTCGCGTCGGATAGCAGATTGAGAAGTCCGGCGATCCGCGACGCGTTTCCTCCGTCCCATTCGAAGAAAGACGCCCCGACTGTCGAGTAAGGAACGGCGGGAGCGATGGGGCTGCGTGTTTGCGGCAACATGCCGATAATGGCGACGAAATAATTGGGCCTTCCAGGCTGCAGTGATTGAATGCGGGCGACGATCTCGTTGGCGATGGTGGTGTCGCGCTCGAGCGCCCAATGGCCGGCATAATATTGCCGGTTGCTGATCCAGGAAAATTGAATGGCGACGAGCGCTGCGAGCGGAACGAGAACGAAGTTGCGCAAACGGGCGGGCGAAATCTCCGCCGCAATGAGTGCGATCAGGCCTATGGCCGCCGGAAGGGCCATGAGCGTCCGATAGGGCAGCCGGCCGCCGCCGAGCGGATGCTGAAGAAATGGTGCGCAGAGAATGGCAGCGAAAATCAGCGCCAAGAGAATGCCGACGAAGATTGACGCGCGCAGCGCGACGAACAGTCCGAGGACCAGGACCACGCCGCAAACGGCAATGAGGAGTTGGTAGTAGAAGGCCTGACCGAGGAAAGGTGGGGCTGTTCCTCCATAAAGCGACGAGGCCTCTTGCAGGCTCGCCACGATGCTGCCGAGCCCAAGGAGATCTGGATTGGCGAATTGCGTGACGTAGAGAAGCTGAAGGTTGAGCGCTTTCAGCAAAAGCGCGTTCACGATCCCGTAGAGCGCAAGCCCTGCGAGGATCGTTCCGGCATAAACGAAGGCGCGAAGGAGCAAGGCTCGATCGACCCGCATCGCCGACCAAAGGCCGTGCAGAAGGCCGGCGAGGAATAAGATTGCGACCAGAAATAGCAGCGATTGATAGAGCGCGACGGCGAAGGCGATCAGGACGACGGCGAGCCCAATCGCCAGCGGACGGAGCGTGTCCACCAGGATCAGCGCCGTCACTGCGGCGAGCGCCCCCATACCGAGGGCGAGCGCAAGATCGGCGAAGGCGATGCTTTGAATAAGCGTTGGGAAGCCGAAGAAGAGCGGAGCAGCAACCGCCAGCGAGCCCCAATGCCTGATATTGAGGTGCCTGGCGAGAAGCACGAAGGCCCCGGCATAAAGTGCAAATCCGGTGCCGATTGAGGCGATCGGCGCCGTCGTATCCGGCATCAGCAATAGGATGCGGAGAGCCTGACCCCAGCGGCCCTGCTGGATGTTGACGTAGATGTCTTCGCCGGCGAGGTTCAGTTCCTCGTCGATGCTGAGCGTGAAGTTGAACAGCTCATAGCCGTGAAAAAACAGGATAGCGGCGGCGGCAAGAATAGCTGCTGCGATCGTCGTCTGCCGCTTCATCGGCGCGGGCGGCGGCCACGCAATATGTTTCGTCAGAGCGCTGTCAAATCGAGAGAACAAGCCGGCGGCTCCAGACGGGGCGTCGAGCGGCGACAATCCGGTTCTTCCTCGGCGATGTCTCAGCGCATTTTGCGAAGAGGCTCATGGAAAATAGGCCGCCTTCGGGTCGAAGGAGGGAAGCCTGCGGTCCTTTTCCGAGGTTACGATGTCGGAGTGGGCGAAATTCCAATCGATGCCAAGACGCTCGTCGTCGAACCGGATGCCGGTATCGTGCTCTGGCGAGTAAAAATTGGAGACCTTGTAGCAAAGCATGGTGTCCGGCTCATGGGTGAGAAAGCCGTGGGCGAACCCTTCCGGAATAAACACCTGATTGCCCTGGCTGGCGCTGAGTGTGATTGAGAAATGGCGTCCAAAGGTCGGCGAGCTGCGGCGAAGATCGACGATCACATCGAGGACGGCGCCTTGCATGACGCTGACGAGCTTTGCCTGGCCGAAGGGTTCCGTTTGGAAGTGCAGCCCGCGTAAGGTGCCGCGCGATTTGGACACGGAAATATTGTCTTGAACGAAGTCGGCTTGGATCCCGGCTTCTTCCAAGCGCCGGCTGCTGTAGATCTCGCTGAAAAAGCCGCGCGCATCGTGAAAGCGCTTCGGCCTGAGGATGAGGACGCCGGAAAGCGCCGTGGTGATGACCTCCATGCGCTTGCCCCCTTGACCCGTCCCCTTGGGATCCCCCGTACCCCCTCGTGCTATATCGGCTGATCCGAAAATGGGCAAGCGCTGGCGGGTTTTTGGGAGCGCCCAGTCGCGTTGACAGGCCCGGTCCGTTACGGCACTTTGCCCCCCGCGAGAGCGGAAAGGCGCCAGAGACCCGACATGAAATTGATCGTCACCGGTGGGGCCGGCTTCATTGGGTCGGCCGTTTGCCGGCATTTGATCCGCTCCACGCAATCCTCGGTCGTCAATTTCGATAAGCTCACTTACGCGGCCAATCTCGCCTCGCTCACGGAGATCGAGGGAGATCCTCGTTACCAATTCATTCGCGGCGACATTGCCGATCGCCGGCAGGTAAGGGACCTTTTCGAGACGGCGCAGCCTGACGCAGTCCTCAACCTTGCTGCCGAATCGCATGTGGATCGCTCGATCGACTCCGCCGAGGAATTCATCCTCACCAACATCAACGGCACCTTCGTGCTTCTGGAAGAAGCGCGGCGTTATTTGGAGACGCTAGAGCCGGCCCGACGCAAGGACTTCCGCTTTCACCATGTCTCGACAGACGAGGTGTTTGGGGAACTTGGGCCGACAGGCAAGTTCACCGAGACGACGCCCTATGAGCCATCATCGCCCTATTCGGCGAGCAAGGCCGCTTCCGACCATCTCGTCCGCGCCTGGGGCCGAACTTATGGCCTGCCGGTCCTCATCACGAATTGCTCGAACAATTACGGGCCGTACCAGTTCCCGGAAAAGCTGGTGCCGCTGATGATCCTCCGCGCCTTCCGCGGCGAGAAGCTGCCGGTCTACGGCACAGGCGACAATGTGCGCGACTGGCTGCATGTCGAGGATCACGCCTCGGCGCTGCTGGCCGTGCTCGGCAACGCCGAAATCGGCTCCACTTACAATATCGGCTGCGCTAGCGAGCGGCGTAATCTCGAGATCGTCGAGCAGATTTGCGATCTCGTGGACGAGCTTGCGGCGCCCTTGGCGTCGGGGCCGCGGCGCGGTCTCATCACCTTCGTCACCGACCGGCCCGGTCATGACAAACGCTATGCGATCGATTCATCGAAGCTGACATCGCGGCTGGGCTGGCGCCCGACTTACGACTTCGCCGCCGGGTTGCGTCACACCGTACAATGGTATCTCGACAACGAGAGCTGGTGGGCGTCGCTGATCGACGGTAAAGACGCGCTGGCGCGGATCGGAACGCTGAAGGCCAATGGCGCGACGAGCCAGAGCGAAGCGACGCTCGGCTGATCCAACCAAAACGAACTGACCTGCGCTGTGATCGATGTGGACGCCTAGGTCCGCCGCATGCGCCCGGTCAAGCGGCTCCACCCGATCTGCATGAGGCGTCGGGGGGAAGTGATGTCCTCCAGCCTATCCACCATGTTCTTCAGCGACGTCACGCGTTCCGCTTGAGACTGCACTTCGTGGTAGAGCGGCTGCACGCCGATTAAGGCCTCATGCCGCATCCGGTCGGGCAGCTGCGCGAGGCGGTTGTTCATCTCTTCCTTCAGGGCGATTAGGTCTGCCTGCACCCATCCGCAAAGGCTGTTGACGGTCTGCGTCGTCTCGAGGAGCCAGCGTTGCAGCCCGGCGGATTCGGCTTGCATCCGCTGAATTTCCTGGACGTGGAAGGCAAGCAGCACCGCCAAGATCTCCGGGGGGAGCTTGTCGGTGTAATCGACGCCTTCATTGTCGGCCTTTAGATCGGTTTCTTCGAACAGATCGGCATTCCGTCCGAAGAACTCTTTGGAGAGCTTCTTATTCGAGTCGCGATAGAGGTCGAGAAAGGATTTCGCCAGCTTCGAGTTCATGCGGAACGGCTCGCGCCCGATGCCCTTGCTCGCCGCCTTTTCGAGGAAGGACAGGATATCGGGGGCACCACCGCGATTCGCGAGCCGCTTGAACTCGATCAGTTCCGCCGGCAGGCTAGCATTGGCCCACTCCTGCGCGGGCGGATTGCCGGCCACCACATCCGCGACCTTGGGATTGAGCGAGCCGATTACGCGCTCGATGATCCGGCCGTCGGCCGAGGCCTTTTCATAGGTGTGCAATAGCAGGGCGTCGGGGGAAAATATCTCCGCCCAGGCGCGCGTCAGTGCGTACCAATCGCAGAGCGGATCGTAGACTGGAGTTTCGATGGTGGCGGTGCCACCCGCCCCTGCCACGTCTTGGCTATATCCGGACTCGATGTAGCGGTCCTGCCGGCGCAACACGAGGATGATCGAGACATCCTCCAAGCCAGATTCGAAGAGCAGCTCCTTCACCGTCTCCGGATCGGCGAGCGAAAAATACTCCGAGGAAATAATGGCGGTTTGGATCGACTTGTCGCGCGCGACATTGGCAAGCTGATTGGTGACCTCATTCAGGGGCGCTTTCCGGACGATGCCGGCAATGTCCTTGCGGTTTTGCTGGGTCTTGTCGTCGATGGCCGCGATCGCGAGGCGATGGCCGAAACAGACGTCGTCAAACGTAAAGACGCCCGCCTTGCGTAGGCTCGAAGTGTTTGCCGAAAGCCACTTCTGGATAGCCGTGGTGGCGGTCTTCGGAAGCCCGATATGCAAATAAACCTTTGTCATTGCAGCGTCTTATCCCAGAACCCTTCGATAGACTATACGAACCCTGCCGCCTGGCCTAGGTGGCGGGTCGGACACCCTTGTACATGACCTTGCCCAAAGTGAAGAGTCGATGTTGGGCGTAATCTTCGGTGTCAGCCATGGGAGGCTGGCGAGGATCGGATGAAAAATCTTCCCGTCAACGACCTTCGCCGGCAAACAGCGGCCCTTAAGGACGAGATTGCTGCCGCGGTCGAAAGGGTCGTGGGCAGCGGCTGGTACATCCTTGGGCAAGAGGGTGTCACCTTCGAGCGGGAATTCGCAAATTATTGCGGAACCGCGGAGTGCGTCGGTGTTGCCAATGGCACGGACGCGCTCGAGCTGTCCTTTCGAGCGCTCGAAATCGGCCCGGGCACACGGGTCGCGACGGTGGCAAATGCCGGAGGCTATGTCACTGCGGCCCTCAATCTCGTCGGGGCAACCCCGATCTACGCCGACGTTGATCCAGACAACCAGCTAATGGACCTGGCAAAGCTAGAGGCGCTCACATCTTCGGGACAGATTGACGCGGTGGTGATCACGCACCTGTTCGGAAGGTTGCACGACATGGATGCGGTGCTTGCGATGGCGCGCGGCGCCGGCATCCCGATTATCGAGGATTGCGCGCAAGCACATGGGGCAAGGCGGGGCGACGGGGCCGCCGGCAGCTTCGGCAATCTTGCCTGCTTCAGTTTCTATCCGACCAAGAATCTCGGGGCCCTCGGCGATGCCGGGGCGATTACGACGAACGATCCCGCTCTCGCCGATAGGCTGCGCCGACTAAGGCAATATGGCTGGGAAGGAAAGTACCAGGTCCGGCAAAAAGGGGGCCGCAACAGCCGCCTCGACGAGATCCAAGCGGCGGTGCTCAGGGCAAAGCTCCCTTACCTCGAGGGATGGAATGCGCGCCGCCGCGACATCGCCACGCGTTTCTCAACAGCCATCATGCATCCGCGCGTCAAATGCCCGCATGTCTCGGGGGAAGACCACGTTGCGCATCTCTATGTGATCGCGTGCGAAGATCGGGACGCGCTCCGCAAGCACCTCGCCGAAGCCGGCATCCAATGCGAGATTCACTATCCCGTGCCCGACCATTTGCAACCCGCCCTCAAACAGCATAGCGCTGAGCTCCGTCTGCCGGTCAGCGAGAGCCTGGCGCAGCAAGTGCTTACGCTGCCCTGCTTTCCGGAGCTGACGGACGCGGAGGTCGACGATATTGTCGAGCGGGTGAATGCCTGGCGGTAAGTCAATGTATTCGGTCATCATCCCGGTCTATTTGAACCGCGAGTCGCTCCCGATGCTCGTCGACGAGCTGGCGCGGGTGAACGGCATTATCCGCAACCGATTCGGGATGACCGTCGAATTCATCTTCGTCGTGGATGCGAGCCCGGACCGGAGCTACGAGGTGCTGGAAGAATTGCTTCCGCGCGCGCCTTTCCGATCGCAGCTCATTTTGCACGCGCGAAACTTCGGATCCTTCGCCGCCATTCGCACCGGGTTGAAGGCTGCGCATGGCGATTATTGCGCGGTGGTCGCCGCCGATCTGCAGGAGCCGCCCGAGATCCTGGTCTCTTTTCTCGAAGCGTTGCAGGGCGGCGATGCCGACATCGTCGTCGGCGTGCGAGAAGAGCGTTCCGATCCGGCCAGCGCACGTATGGCGGCGGAGCTCTTCTGGTGGGGCTACCGGCGTTTCGTGTTCCGAGAAATTCCGCCGGGCGGCGCCGACATATTCGGATGCAATCGCAAAGTACGGGACGAGCTTTTGAAGCTCGAAGAGTTGCACTCCTCTCTCCTCGGTCAGATCTATTGGCTCGGCTTTCGTAAGAAAGAGGTCGGATATGCACGACGGCCGCGCGTGCATGGCAAGAGCGCGTGGACGTTGCGAAAGAAATTCTCCTATTTGCTCGACAGCATTTTCGCCTTTACCGAATTGCCCATCATTGCGCTGACGATTGTGGGTTTGATCGGCCTTATCTTCGCCGTCACGCTGGGCCTACTGATCATCATCTTGCGTTTGACGGGACCTTTCCCGGTTCCAGGCTACGCGGCCACGATGGTTGTGATCATGTTTTTCGGAGCGCTGAACATGCTCGGTCTCGGCTTGATCGGAGCCTACACTTGGCGCGCCTATGAGAATACGAAGCGGCGGCCGCTGGCCGTCATCCAGTCCGCGAGAGATTTTGCCGGCGACGAGGCCGCTGCTGGTGTGAACGCGGCGCTGCGGGAAACGGCGTGATGGCAAGCGGGGCGCGTGACGCGCGCGGGACTGAAATGTTCGTGCATGCAAATGCCCTTTGCGAGTTGGACGCGGTCGGGGAAGGGACCCGCATTTGGGCGTTTGCGCATGTTCTGCCAGGCGCCCGCATCGGCAGGGATTGCAATGTGTGCGACGGCGTCTTCATCGAGAATGACGTCGTGGTCGGCGATCGCGTGACGATAAAATGCGGCGTGCAGCTGTGGGATGGCATTACTCTCGAGGACGACGTCTTCGTGGGGCCGAATGCCACCTTCACCAACGATCCGTTTCCGCGCAGCAAGGCCTATCCGGTTAAATTCGCAAGGACGGTGGTGCGAACCGGCGCGTCCATCGGTGCGAATGCGACCCTTCTGCCGGGGATCGAAATCGGTGTCGGTGCCATGGTTGGAGCGGGTGCGGTGGTGACGCGGTCGGTCCCGCCAAACGCCATCGTCGCCGGCAATCCCGCGCAAATCATCGGCTATGTGACGGCGGCTGAGACGGAGGGCGCGGCCGCGACCCCGGCCAGCCTTTCCGAGGAGGCGGTCGTCGATCTTGGCGTTGGCGGCGCTGCACTCTATCGCCTGCGGCTCGTCAAGGATATGCGCGGAGACCTTGCGGTCGGGGAATTCGAGAAGGAGCTCCCCTTCAAGCCGAAGCGCTATTTCCTCGTCTTCAACGTGCCCAATCGCGAGGTGAGGGGAGAGCACGCGCACAGAACCTGCCAGCAATTCCTGGTCTGCGTGCGGGGCTCGTGCTCGGTGCTGCTCGACGACGGCAGCACGCGCCGCGAGGTTCTGCTCGATCGCCCTGATATCGGCGTCTACATGCCGGCGATGGTCTGGGGCACTCAATACCGATACTCGCCGGACGCGCTGCTCCTCGTCTTCGCCTCGGACTATTACGATCCCGCCGACTACATCAGGAGCTATGGCGAGTTCCGGTCCCTCGCTCAAACCGGCTCAAAATGAGGGATGCCGCGGGGGAATGGGACGAATTTCTGCGCTTCCTCGTCGGCGGGGCGATCAACACGGCGATTACCTACGCGCTGTTCATCGCGCTCGATCGCATCCTTCATCATTCACTCGCCTATACGCTTAGCTTTCTTGCCGGAATCGCCATAGCCTATGCGCTCGCTTCGACCTTCGTGTTTCGCACGGGCTTTGCGCTCCGCTCCGCGCTTCGCTTTCCCGGCGTCTATGTCGTGCAATATCTCTATGGGCTGGCGGCGCTTTGGCTTCTGATCGAGATCGCGCAGATGCCGAGCGAGATCGCCATGCTGCTCGTGATCGTAACCTCGGTGCCCTTGACCTTCCTCCTCACCAGATATGCCGTGAGCGGGAAAGCAGCCTCGCGAATTGAGAGCCAGTGAATAGCGTATCGGCCAAGCGCGAGGATGAAGCTATGGCGCCGCCGAGTTTGGCCGAGCGCTCGGCGCTTCCCTTCAACGACTGCCAGCGCCGTTGGCTCGTTGCGGGCCTCATCACCGCGATCTTCGCCGCGTTGCAGATTCAGCAATCCTTGCGGCATGGGACGTTGGCCTTGCCGACCACCTATGACGATGTCTCTTATTTTGCCGACGGCGCTATCTTCTTGCACGCCTTTCACCAAGGCGGCTTCCGCGGATTGTTGCAGAAGGCTGCCACACATTTGCCGAGCGCACCTTTCTCGACCGCTGCCGCCTTCCTCGCTTTCGCGATGCTCGGGGTGAAAGCCTGGGCGGGACCGATCGTCAATGCGTTGGTCTTGTTCTTCTTCGTCCGCGCTTTCTTGGGTGTCGCGAACCCCTTGCCGCTCGGCAGGACCACGCTTCTCGCCGTTGCCCTCCTCGGCGCGCCCTTCTTTGGGCTTGCTCTGATGCAGTTTCGGCCGGACATGATCTGCGGCCTCCTCATAGCCGCCGGCACGCTCTTTATTCTTCTGAGGAAGAGTTGGATCGCCAATACGCGGGATCAGGTCGTTGCGGGGCTGCTGCTTGGCGCCGCCCTCTGGGCGAAGCCGCACATCTTCCCGCTAACGCTCGGTCTGTTCGGCATGGCGATGCTGCTCGCAAGCATCGCGCCTCTCGCAAAGCGCGACCTTACCTCTCCGCTCAAGGCGATTTCGGTCAGTGTCGGCGTCGGCGTGCTCGTGGCGCTCCCTTATTACGCCGTCGCTCTCACCGAGACGATCAATTACATCTGGGAGGTCGCCTTCGGCTCGCAAGCGAGCATTTGGGTGGCGGTAATGCCGACTCAAAGAACACCTGCTCTTTTATCTCACCATGCCTTACGGCAAGCAGACGCTCGGCGGTTGGCTCTATATCGGCCCCGCACTCGGCGTCGTGGCGCTCTACATGGCTTTCCTCATGTGGAACAAGCGTGTGTTGAGGCAGGTCGCGCTCGTCGGCGCCTTGGTCGTGGGCGCCTATCTTGCCGTCACCGTGCCGGAGTTCAAAGGTCCGCACGGCTATCCCTTCGCGGCGATTTTTCTGGCGGCCTCGGGATTGGCGGCAATTGTGGTCGCGCGCGGGCTGACGCCGATATTGAGCTGGATCTTCTGCGCCGCGCTTCTCTTGGGCTCCCTCTGGCAATTCGCCTGGCAATTTCAAGCCTCGCATGATCGCGGCTTTGTCGATGCCCGTTACGCTAAATCGCGCTGGGCGATCGTTGACGCGGTGGTGAATTTCATCGGTTATGGAGCAGACGGCCTCACAATCTATCAGGGCGTCCCGTCGAATTATTTGAACGAAGCCACGATAAGATTTGAATATCAGAAGCGCGGCGAGGTCCCGCCGAAATTCGCGGTGGCGCTGACCGACGATCTGGAGACGCATAAGCGGTTGATCGCTGCATCCGACATCGCCTTCATCCCGACGCCGGACTTTCTGGATGCGATTCCGAATTTGCCGGCTGCTAAGCCGGAATTCAGAGCCAAAGTGATCGAGACGATCAATGCCAGCGGAAGGTTTAGCGCACCGTTTCCAATCGTCGATGAACATGGAGCCGGCGGCGTTCTAATCTATCGGGCGCTGCCCGCAGCCGGAAAAGGCGGTTAGGTGCCGCACTCACCAGGTCGTACCCGAAATATAGAGGGT
Source organism: uncultured Alphaproteobacteria bacterium (assembly GCA_963786425.1). GTDB lineage: Bacteria > Pseudomonadota > Alphaproteobacteria > Rhizobiales > Methyloligellaceae > Methyloceanibacter. The sequence goes on from CAWAZB010000005.1 coordinate 877,984, forward strand.
GGCGAAGGTGAGACCCTGCTTCTTCGCCGCAAACGGTATCAGCCGCTCGAGCGCATGCAGGATCGTCCCATCCTTGTCGACCGGTTCCTTCGGATAGTCGCTCCAATCGAAGTTAAGCTCGATAAGCGGCGCGAGTGCGCTCGTCCGCGCCCAGAACATGTTGCCCACCGGGTATTCGAAGAAGGGAGGCAGCGGCAGGGTCAGTCCGGCGCGCTTGGCGATCTTCTCGGCGATCTCGCGATTTCCGCTCCAATCAGTCAGATGCGGCTCCTCGGCGAAAATAAGCCCGAGGCGAGGATCGGCGGCGAAATGAGAAACGGCAAGGTCCATCATCGAATGATGCTTGCCGAGCAGGTGCTCCCAAAGGAACTCGCGCCAGCGGTCGCCGAGCTTCGACGTAATGTTGCGGCTGCGCTTGCTGTGGAAGTGCCCGACGAGGTCGTAATCGCGCAAAATCTCCCGGCCGAACGAAGTGAAGAGCGGCCCGACATCGCGACCGCGGTTGGGCACCACCCTGATGTCGACCTTGCCCCGGCGAAAGCTTTTCGTCTTCTCCTTCAGAGCGTCCGCCTTCTCCTCTTCGTTGGTGGTGAGGAGCAGATCGCAACGCACCTCGTTCGTAAGCAGCCGCTCCAGAAAGTCGTCGATAAGTTCGGGGTAATGAAAATGCGCGTGGATTGCGACCCGCAATTTCTCCCGGCGCCCGCTCTTCGGCCGGTCGCCGGGGCGGATGACCCGATGCGCCCAAGGCCCGTCGGGGTACTTTTTACGGATGTAGTCGGCAAAGGGGTTGATCCCGGTGCGGGCGAGACCGCGGTGATGATGCGCGTAGATCTGCGGGTTGAAGCCCGGGGTAGGGCGGCGAATGTCGAGGTGATCCACCTGCTGAGGCGCGGTGAGGCTGCCTGACCAATAGGTCAAGAACCTGGAAACGGCCTCTTCGCGCTTATTATTTGCGCTGGGCGGCGAAGCGATGGCGATATCGAAGCTCTTTTCAGCAAGAATGGTTTCGTAATCGGCGCGCCTCTGGCGCATGGACTGCACCGCAAGCGTGCCGATCTTGTCGATCTCGCGGACGTAATAATCCATGTCGAATGCGTGCTTGGCGATGGCGCGCGTGGCCTTGCCGACGCGGCGGCGGAGCTTGATGTCATTGGCGAACTCGACCAGCCGGCGCGCGGCGGCCTCGGCGTCGAGATAGGGCATCACCGTCGTTGCTGCGTCCGGATCACGCTCCAGCACCTCGGCAATGCCGGTCGCACCCTTGAAGCAGACAACGGGAAGCCCGCGCATGGCGGCATCGATCGTCACATTCGGCAAGGGATCGAGACGAGAGGCCATGTAGAAGGCGTCCGCCATCTCATAGGCCGCTTCGAGGTCTACGACCTCGTCCAACATCACGACATGCCCCGCGAGTCCGGAGCGGGCGATCTGCTCGGCAAGATAGACCGAATAACCGAGTTCTTCCTCGGGGTCGTAGCCCTGGCCGATCCACACGAAACGCAATGGCCGCTTGCTGCCAAGCCGCAATGCCGCCGCGGCACTGGCCAGAAAGAGATCGACGCCCTTTCGGATATGCACGAAACCCGCGCCGAGAACGACGAAGGCATCCTCGGCGCCTTCCGGGCGCATCTTCGCGCGCAGATGCTCGCGCTCGCTCTCGAGCCGTTCCTCCGGAGCTTCTTCCACCGGACGGCAATAGCCTTGTGGCAAAATGTGCACGCGCCGTTGCAGCAGAGCCTGGTGGTCCTGGCAGAAGGAACTCGCGGCGACGCCCGTCGAGAAAACCAACTCGGAGGTGGCGCCGAGCGAGGGACGGATGAATCCGAGCGGGCGCATATAGGCCGAGAATTCGTGAATGAGCGTCACCGTCGGGATCAACGTCTCCGCGAAGCTCGGGATGATGTCCCAGGACGCGAGACTGTTGATGATGGCGAAGCGCACATTGTGCTCTTCCATGATCGACCGAAGCGTCCATTTGAACTCGATGGGATTTCGGTCGCGGTTCTCGAGCACCACGGTCCGGGCGCTCAACCTCTCGAAGCTTTCGACAAGGTCGCCGCCGCGGAGCAAGATGGTGATGAGGTTGTATTTAGTCCGGAGCGTCTCGGCGATGTTGAGGGCGAGGATCGGCGCGCCGGTGCGCGTCGCTTCGTGACTGACGAGAATGATACTTTTCTTGTTCGGGTCGAATGCCGCTTCATCGGCCGGCCGTTCGGCGATTGCGGGGCGCGGGCGACGGCCTTCATTGCGGCCATGCATCACGTAATGCGCTAAGGAGCACATTCCGGCGCTCGCGACGTCCGGATGGCGCTCGGAATAATAGGAGGGGTCGAAGGTTTGCGACGGGCAGATGCCGAGACGCTCGCCGACGGTCACATAATGGAAGGCCGGGTCGATCCTCGCATCGAGGACGCCTGCCTTGCTCATATAATAATTGGCGTCGAAGAAGCCGCTCGACCAAACGATGCGCGCGAAGTGCTCGGCTTGCGCTTTCGGCGGCAGCATCTGCCCGAAGCTCCGCAGGAAAATGTTCTTCAACGGGTTCGGCATGACCCGCGCGATGCGCCACCAGAGCGAGGTACGCTCCGAGCGAATCGCTGCGGCGATTTCGCCGCGCAGTCCCTCGCGCAGATCCCGCACGGAGCTTTGGAAGTCGCGGCGGAGCGCGTCCATTTCCTTGGCGAGCGCCGCGACTTGCGCTTGACTGCTTGGCCCCTGGCTCGGAATGGAAATGGCTTTACGCGAACGGGCCTTCCGCTTCGGCTTCAGCGCGTCGGGCGAAGCGCCACTGCCGGGCGCAGCGGGAGTTGGGACGGGCGTAATCTGAAGACGTGCGACTGGCGCGTCTGATCTCGGCTCGTTGGTGCGCCTGGTGATCGGCTTCGATATTGGCTTCATGGAGAGCAGCTTGGCGGTCGCCCGGACGGGAATCGAACCCCTGTTTGGAAGTTAAGTTATTGAAGGGGCTTGGTCAAAGTAAGACGGTAAGCTTTCCTTAGACAACGGCCGTTCGCCCCGCTTCGGGCTCCTGGCTAAACGTTTTTTAGGGCGAAAGCCAGTCGGGAGTGTTCTAAACCGCCTGTTTGGAGGGCTGCTGGAGCGATTGCCAGATGTCCGAAATCGATCGCTCGATGGGGATCTTGGCGGTCCAGCCGAGCTCTTCTGCCGCCTTCCTGCAGTCGAGGACGATATGGGCAACATCGAGTTTCCGGGGAGCGGCGGCCTTCACCGCGACCGACCGGCCGATAACTTCCTCCAGGCGATGCAGGAGGTCCTTGATCGAAAGCCCTTTGCCCGACCCGATATTCCAGGTCGCTTCCGGATAGCGTGTTTCAAGGCAAGCGGCGCGGATGGCATGGGCAACGTCATCGGCGTCGACGAAATCGCGCACTTGATTGCCGCCGCCGAACAGCTCCACTGGCAGGCCGTCGCGCGCGGCGCGAAGGGCAATGCTGACGATGCCCTGGTCGTTGTTGTGTTGACGGCGGCCGATCGCATTCGAAACACGCAAAATCACGTAAGGCGTTCCATGCGTCCGCCCGACGAAACGAAGCGCTTCTTCGGTGAGGACCTTGCCGAGGCCATAGGCAGAGATCGGACCGAGCGGCGCGGTTTCAGCCTTTGGCGCGCTGCTGCCCTCGCAGCGATAGACCGTGCCGCCCGAGGAGAGGAGCACGATCTTGGTCTTCGGCGCGATGCGCGCTACGCGCAGGAAGAAATCGAAGGCCGGGAGAACGTTCTCGCGCAATTCGAGCGAGGGTTCGTCGGCAAAGGTCGCGGGGACGGAGGTCCAGGCAAGGTAGACGATCGCGCTCGCGTTTCTGATTGCGTCGTCGCCCGCGGCGCCAGCAAATTCGCGCGCGCTCATGGCGCTTACCGTGGGGCCGAACTCTCCCAAGAGGAGGGGGTCGGGCTTCCGCGAGACGATGAGCGCCTGGTCGCGGTGGCGGCCGAGCAGGTCGCAAAGGTGGCCGCCGAGGAAGCCGCATCCGCCAACCAAGACAATCATGCCGGCCCGTTCCTTTGCGGGACCGCCTGACGGACGCTCGCTGCGACGCGCCGAGAGGGATCCCAACTCTGCCGTGCCGAAGCGGCCACCGGCCACTCGCCTATCACAACGCCGACCTCAATTTCAATTCAGGCCCCGAGCGAGGCGGCGGGGAGCTATCCAGGCGCTTCATCCTGGCGTATGACAGCGTCGCAGTTTGCAGCACTTGGCATGCTTTTGCCGCATGTCAAAGCGCCGCAATTCCGTCATATAGAATGGTTCTCTGGCGGGCCGTGGCTCGTTGGAGCCCCGCGTTTATTCCATGCATTTCGCGAACGGAGTGAGATCCTCGTGACGCTTGCCGAACCACAGGAGGCCGCCACCGCGCCGCGCGGGAAGGACGTCACGCTGTCCGTCGACCAAAGCGGGTCCCGGAAACGTTATTTCCGCCGCCGTTCAGGACCTTTGGGAGGGTTGGCGCGATTTCCGCGAGCTCTGGCTCGCGGTCGGTTGGTTCGACATCCGCAAGCGCTATCGCCGCTCCGTGCTCGGGCCCTTTTGGATCACGGTCAGCCTCGGCATCTTCGTCGTGGGCCTGACGGTCATCTACGGTCCCATGCTCAGCCACAACATCTGGGACTACGCAGCTTATCTCGCATTCGGCTTTATCGCCTGGAACCTCGTCTCCGAAACTATCATGGAAGGATGCGGCGTCTTCGTCGCCAATTCGCTGCGCATTCAGCAGATGCGCGCGCCATTGAGCCTCTACGTCTACGAGATGATCTGGCGGAATCTGCTCATTCTCGCGCACAATTTCCCGATCTATCTGATCGTGATCGCTTTTCTTCCGGTCAAACCGGCCTTTGCCACGCTGTTGCTGATCCCGGGGATTGTCCTCGTGACGGTGACCTGCCTGGTGGTGACAATGTTTCTCGGAACGCTGTGCGCCAGGTTCCGCGACATTCAGCCCATCGTCATGACCGTGATGCGCATGATGTTCCTGCTGACGCCGGTGCTGTGGTACCCGGATCAGCTGCCGCCGGAGCACAGATTGATCGCAGAGCTCAATCCCTTCACCTATCTCATCGATCTTATCCGCGAGCCGCTGCTCGGAAAGGCGCCACCCATGTCGTCATGGGCAATTTCATTCGGCATCACCGCGGCCCTCGCGGCCGTGGCGCTTCCGTTCTACGGGCGCTTCTGCAAGCGCATCCCTTATTGGGTGTAAGCCGATGGCTTCGATAAACTTACACAACGTCACAGTCAGCTTTCCGATTTACGATTCGCGCAGCCGATCGATAAAGCGCCGCGCGATGTCGGTCGTCACCGGCGGCCGCGTGCGCAGCGACCCTACGGGACGCATCACCAAAGACGCCCACCGGCTTTCGGTGCGCGCCCTCGACAGACTGACGCTGGCGGTCGAGCATGGCTCACGCATCGGTTTGATCGGCCGTAACGGCGCCGGCAAGAGCACGCTCCTTCGAGTGATGGCCGGGATCTATCCCCCCGAACAAGGAAAGATCATTGTCGACGGCAAGCTAGCGTTATTCGGCGGCAGCCTCGGCGTCGATCCGGATCTCACGGGGCGCGAAAACATCGAGCTCCGCGCGCTCTATCTCGGCATCAAGAAGGCCGAGATCCGCGAACGGATCGAAGAGATCATCGAATTCACCGAGCTTGGGGCCTTCATCGACATGCCCTTCCGAACCTATTCGGCGGGCATGCGGGCGCGCCTCGACTTTGCCGTGTCTACCTGCGTCGAGACCGATATTCTCCTCATCGACGAAGGCCTCGGCGCCGGCGATGCAAGCTTTCTCGACAAGGCGCGGCAGCGCTTGGCGAAGCTGACCGGCGGGGCCGGCATTGTCGTTCTCGCCACGCATTCCGAGGGTCTGTTGCGAAGCACCTGCGAGGATGCCGTGCTGCTTGAGGCCGGGCGCATCCTCGAAATTGGGCCGGTCGAACAGGTGCTTAAAGCCTACCGGGCCTCCTACGCCGCCTAGGCTTTAATCGTTCGAGCTCCGGTGGTAGATGTCGTCGAAGCGCACGATATCATCCTCGTCGAGATAAGGGCCGGACTGCACCTCGATCAGAAGCGCGGGGATCTTCCCGGGATTGGCAAGACGGTGCTTTCTCCCGATCGGGATGAAGGTGGAATTCGTTCTCGCTCAGAAACTCGCTCTCGTCGCCTTTCGTCACTTCGAGCGTGCCTTTTACCACCACCCAATGCTCCGAGCGGTGGTGATGGCTTTGCAGCGACAGCTTGCCGCCGGGCTTCACCATGATGCATTTCACCTGATAACGGTCGCCGCGATTGAGGCTTTGATACCAGCCCCAGGGACGATAGACGCGGTTGTGCTGAGCGATGTGCGCGGCGCCGTTCATTTTCAAGCGCTCGACGATGTTCTTCACTGCCTCTGTATGCTCGCGTGAGGCGACGAGTATCGAGTCCTCGGTGGCGATCACGACGAGATTCTCGACGCCGACGAGGGCGATGCAGCCATGATCGCTGAGGACGAGGCTATCGCGCGTGTCTTCCAGCAACACCTCGCCGTCGCCCCTGACCACATTTCCCTCCACCGATTTTTCGAGGATCGCCCAAAGCGCCGCCCAGGAGCCAACGTCGCTCCATTGGCTGCGGAGCGGCACGCAAGCGATTCCCTGCGCCTTTTCGACGATGGCGTAGTCGATGGAGATGGACGGCGATTTCCCGTAGGCCTCGCCGAGCACTAAAAAGTCGAGGTCGGTCTTCGCGCCTTCGAGCGCGGATTGGCAGGTCGCCAAAATATCGGGTGCGTGCTGTTCGAACAGGTCCAGCAGCACGCTCGCCTTGCAGAGAAAGATGCCGGCATTCCAGAAATGGCGTCCTGAAATCGAGGTAGGTCTCGGCCTTCTCGCGCGAGGGCTTCTCCACGAAACGCTGCACCGATAGAACGCGCTCATTGGCGGAAGCGCCGCGATCCGTCTCGATATAGCCATAGCCGGTATGCGGAGAGTCGGGCTCGACCCCGAATACAACGAAGGCGCCGGAGCTCGCCGGTTCGAGTCCGGCGACGATGGCGTCGCGAAATCCGTCAGCGTCGGCGATGATATGATCTGAAGGGGCGAGTAGAACGAAGCCGTCCGGGTCGTTCTGCAACGTGAGGAGGGCGGCGATGCAGGCGGTCGGTGCGGTATTCCTAGCAGCCGGTTCAAGAACGATACGCGAGGCCTGCGCGCCGATCTCTTCGAGCTGCTCGGCGATCAGAAAACGCAAGCGATGATTGCTGAGCACCGTGAGGTCAGCGAAGGGTTCGCCGGTCAGGCGGAGGCAGGTCTGCTGAAAGAGCGTCTCGGTCCCGACGAGCCGATGGAACTGCTTCGGAAAGGCCTCGCGCGACAGCGGCCAAAGCCTGGTGCCGGCGCCGCCGCATAAGATGAATGGCCAAACTTTACCCATCTCGTCCCCGCATCATCCTTGCGCCGTGAATAGCATAGAGACGCCGAGATCAGAACACCGCCATTAACCACGATGCGCTGGCAAAGCCCAAATTTATGCGCGAAAAGACGCGAAGTGGAACGAAGGCCAGAATGCAGTTCACGCGGGAGCCATCTCAATCTCATCGCGATCCGGAAGCCTCCCCGGCACCGGAGCGCCGCCCAACTCAGCAGCCGAACGGCGGAAGCGGGCTGATGGCGTGGGCCGGGCTGCAGAAAGAGCGCGTGGGCCTCTTCATTCGCGCGTTGCTCCCGAGGGACAGGCAAGCGCGCGAGGTGATTCTTTCGTCTTTCCGGCGACGCCTGCGCATGCGCCGCGTGCGCCCGGATGAGAGGGAAAATGAAGCGCATGAGATCGATGTCAGGCGCTATCAAGATTGGATCGAGCGGTTCGACGAGCTGACACGCGAAGATCGATCGGACATTCAAGAGCACATTTCGAAGATCGCGCTTCCAAAGCCGCTTCTCGTGATGCTGTTCGACGAGAGCTCTTCGCGGCATGCGCGCGACGCCGTGCTTCGCTTGCGCAATCAGCTCTTCGAAAATTTCGACGCGCTGTTGCACTTCCAGCCCGGCTGCGCGGCGCGTGACGTTGACGCCGCGAAGCGCGCTGCGGGCAAAGACGCGCGCTTCCATATTCTGAGCGGCGAGGTGGCGCCCGCCGATTTGCCCTCGGTGCCGCAGATTGTGATTCTCGCCGAGGGGGGCGTGCTGTTGCGAGAGCACGGCCTCTATCTCTTTCTCAGCGCCATCGAGCCGCTGCCGGCGCGATGCCTCATTTATACCGACGAGGATCGCCTCGATCGCCTCGGCATTCGCCGCCGTCCGAATTTCAAGCCGACCTTTTCGCCGGAGCTGCTTCGCCGCCGCGACTATTTCGGGCCTTGCGTGCTGCTTCGCGGGGAGAAAGTCGATCTCGCCGCTCTGATCGCCGGTGGCCCAGCCGCGATCCAACCCTTCGCCAAGAAGGTTGCGCTCCGGCGCCGGCCTCCCACAATCATGCACCTTCCCTTCGTCGCCTATCACGAAGCGAGGGAAACGCGCATCGAGCTTCCCGAGCAGCGCGAACGGCTTCCGGTAGCCGGCTCTCTTCCGACCGTCAGCATCGTCATTCCGACCCGAGACAGGCTCGACCTCCTTGAGCCCTGCCTCGCCTCGATCAGAGAGCGGACCGTCTATCCGGCAGGAAAATATGATGTGTGGATCATCGACAATGGAAGCCGCGAGCCGAAGACGCTGCGCTTCCTGCGCGAAGCCGCGGATAGTGGCGGCATACGCCTGCTCAAGGACGATCGTGAGTTCAATTACGCCCGGCTGAGCAATCTCGGCGCCTTGCATTCGAGCGGGGAGGTTCTGGTGTTCCTCAACAACGACACGCTGGTCGAGGATCCAAACTGGCTGAAGCTGCTCGTCGCGCAGGCTAACAAAGATGGCGTCGCCGCCGTCGGCGGCAAGCTTCTCTATCCGGACGGCACGGTCCAATTTGGCGGAACGGTGATAGGCATTCAGGCGGTCGCCGGGCACGCGCATGTGGGCCTCGGGCGCGACGATGGCGGCTACCGGGGAACGGCGAATATCACCCATGAAGTTTCGGCGCTTACGGGCGCCTGCCTCGCCATCAGGCGGAAAATGTTCGAAACGCTCGGCCGCTTCGACGAGGCGCTCGCCGTCGCCTGCAACGACGTTCTCCTCTGCTCGGAAGCGCTGACGCGCGGTTATCGCAATCTCTATGTCGGCCGGCCGCTGATGGTGCATTGCGAGTCGAAGAGTCGGGGTTTCGACGACACCCTAGAAAAGCGCGAGCTCTTTCTCGATGAGGCCGGATATATGCGCGCGAAGCATCGCCGGCTGTTCCGCAACGATCCCTATTACAGTCCAAATCTGAGCTATGAGCGGACCCATGATCTCGCCTTCCCGCCGCGGCGGGAAAAGCCATGGCGACGGCATGCGAGGAAAGAGGGTCCATTACGTATCCTGATGCTCAGCATCGTGCATGCCAAGGGCCATGGCGTTCCCGTGGTTTTGCAGAAGCAGGCCGAGCACCTCGCGCGTCTCGGTCACAAAGTGCTTGTCGGCGGACCCCAGGTGCATCGGGGCATCCATTATCAGGGTTGCGGGCTCGTTCGCTTGAACGATCCCGCCGACGCCGCTGCCTTCGCGGTTGCCAAGGACATCGACATCGTCATCGCGCACACGCCGCCATTCTATTCGGTGGTCCGGTGGCTGGGAGATTGGCCGCGATGCATCCTTTACGATTACGGCGAACCCCCAATCGATTGGTTCGACGACGTCAGGGAGCGGCGCATCGTTCGGAACGAAAAACGTCTATCCTTTTCCCTGGCCGAGCAGGCCTTTGCGATCTCAGACGCGGTGCGCGCGGAGAGCGGCCGCGACGATGTCGGCGTCATTCCGCTCGGCAACACGCATCTCTCTGCCTGGAGCGAAGCCTTTTTGCCGCGGAGGAATGCGACGCGCCGGGCGAGGGGCTGGAAAGACCGTGTGGTCGTTCTCAATGTCTGCCGGTTCCATCGCGCCGAGCGGCGTTATAAGGGCGTGGATTTCTACGCAGACGTCGCCCGGCGGTTTCGCCTCCGCCACCCGGAGCTTAGCGGCAAAGTCGAGTTCGTGCTTTGCGGACGTGCAAGCCCGGAAGATGTACGCGAAGCCGAGGCGCTCGGGCTCACCGTCATCGCCAATGCGTCAGATGCCGAGTTGACTGACATTTACGCGGCTGCCGACCTCTATATGAATTTCTCGAAATGGGAGGGGTATAATCTCGGCATCGGTCAGGCTCTCGCCTTCGGCCTGCCGGTGATCGCCTCAGATATTCCTGCGCATCGCGAATTCGGGGTGCCGACAACCAACGATGCAGATGAAGCGGTCTCGTTGCTCGAACCGCTCATCGTCTGTGCGCAAGCAGGGGAGTTGCTTCGCGGCCGGACGCCGAAGCTGTGGAACTGGGATGCGCCGCTTGCGCAATTCGCCGACATCGTCGAGCGCGCATGCCGTGGCTGAGGGGTTGCGCCGCGGTCCAAAGCAACGGGCGCTTATGGCCCAGCTTGTGCTGAAGACGCCGATCGCCTTGGTGCTTCTGTCGCGAAGAGCGCCCGCTCCACCGCCGAGGTCCAGCCTTTATTGTCGGAGATCTTCGCCTTGGTGACGAACGCGTCGAGCGCCTTCTTGGTCGCCGGGTCCCAGATTCCGTTTGGCGTACTGGAAAGGTAGCCGAGCTCGTTCAGACGCATCTGCACGAGTTTGATTCCCTTCGGCGTGCTCACATTGATAACCGTTTTTGAAGCGCCCGGCGCCCTTGATGCCGCCTTCGCGGGCTTCGGAGATGGAGCTGAGCCGGTGCTATCGTTCTCGGACTCTGAGGGTGAGCCTGTGTCAGTGCTCTCGTCTTCCGCCTTTGGAGAGCGGTCAGCCGCCGCCACCTTCGGCAATCCCGATTCCAATTCGTCGGCCTTTTGCGGTTTCGCCTTGGCCGCCGCATAGGCGCCCTCTACGGCCCCGGGACGCGGCACCGTTTTCGGCCGCAGAAACTCCGAGTCCATTTCGATGGAGCCGGTGGACGCCGGTGGAGTGCCGCTCCTCGTCACTTCGGGCTTAATGGTGCGGATCCGTTCTTTTACCACAGGTCTGGAAGCGATCAGCTGCGAGGGATTCGAATCGGCGAATCGATCTTGAATCTTGTCGTCATCGTCATCGGCTTCCGCCATGGCCGTGCTTCGAAGCGCGAATTCTTCGTCGCCCGGTTTCGTCAAAATCACGTTCAGTGCCCCGATCAGTATGAGGCCGCCGACGGCGCCCATCATCAGATGCGGACGCTTCACGTTCTGCTTGAGGTGCTGCGCTCCGACAGCAGCGGCGCTCATCAAGCTTTCGACTTTGGAGCCGAGCTGCAGCTCTTGCAGCCGATCCTTTGCCGTCTCCATCCAATGCGGTTTCGGCGGGGCTTTCGTCTTTGAGACAAGCCCAACCAGGAATTGGGGAACATCGTTCTCGGTGTCGCTTGACGATTTCGGGACCTGGAAGGAAACGGCGGGCTGAGCGGCGTCGGCCCGCTTCGGCACCACCGCCGGTGGAAGAAATTCCGGCGCCAGATCCGCTTCCCGCACTGGCTTTGCTGATTTTTTGAGATCCGGTTTTTCGGACTCTGTCTGGGCGCCGGGAAGCGGAGGCGGGGTCAACAGCCCCGGAATCTCATCGGCTTCCTTCCAGCTCGTGAAGCCGGGACGCCAAAGCAGATCGCCGGCACGCAAATGTCCAAGCTCGGCGAGCTTATAGAGCTCGAGCTCGGAAATTGGGCCCGTCGATTTCTGGTCTCGGCATAGATGCCAGACCGCCGAGGGTTGGCTTTTTTTCATGCGCACCGCGACTGATGCCGGAATACAACAGCTACGATAGCACGGTTTATGACGGAGGTGAGGCGTCTCCTAAAAACTTGGTGATTTCGCCCGTTAAGATGCTGAAAGGCCACAGTAACCGGACCCAGGGAAGGTCCGTCATTGCGTGTGGGCATGGCGCCGGTCAAAAAATTGGGCCTGGCGGCAACGAATTCGTATCAACTCCGATGCATTCTCCCCCTGGGGACGGCGCCGTGACGGGCGCCGGTAGTTTCAGCCGGTTGCAGCGCGGCGCCTCGTTATTGTCTGAAATCGCTGCAAAATGGTGGCGTTGAAAGTCGCAAAGAATTGATCGCGCGGGGACATCTGTTAGGATGACAACCCCGAGATTCACGTGGGGGCCACAGGTGATGCTGGTCGGGGGAATTGATCCTTTACAAGGCTATTGTTGATGCGGAACGCCCCGATACCGTGGAGCGAGAACAGTCGCGGCACGCCCGATGAACACCAACGAGGTAGCGCAGACTCGATGACCAAGCTTTACTCCACGCGGCTTGAGGAAGCCAAAATCGGGCCAGAAATCGTCGCCGCGAAACCGGTCTCACGCTTCGAACCGGATGTCTGGAAGCTCCTCGATCGGATCTCCTTCGAATTTCCGGATTATGTGTGTCCCTCGGCTTGGCTGAGCCATGCGCCATTTGCTTTCTGGCTGGTCAGTAAGCTCCGCCCTCGCAGCTTCGTCGAGTTGGGCGTTGGGTACGGCTTTTCGTATTTGACCTTCTGTCAGGCGGTCAGCAGGCTCGATCTCAGCACCCGCTGCTTCGGCGTCGATCATTGGAAGGGCGACGAGCACGCCGGAAGCTACCCGCCGGACGTGCTCGACACTCTGAAGACCTATCACGACAAGAAATATCTGCGTTTCTCGACGCTCGTCCGTTCGACCTTCGACGACGTCGCGCCCGCCTTCGAAGCCGATTCCATCGACCTCCTGCATATCGACGGCATGCACAGCTATGAGGCGGTGAAGCACGATTTCGATACATGGAGGTCGAAGCTCTCGCGGCGGGGCGTCGTGATCTTTCACGACACCAATGTCAGGGAAGGGGACTTTGGAGTCTACCGGCTGTGGAACGAGCTTGCCGCCATCTATCCCTCCTTCGAGTTCATTCACGGCCACGGCCTAGGCGTTTTGGGTGTCGGCGAGGATCTGCCGGCCGACCTGAGAGTGCTGTTCGAGGCGAAATCGGATCTCGCGGGCGAAGTGCGCGAAATCTATGCGCGTCTCGGCGAGACCATTCAGGATCGGTGGACGGCTTCAAGCTTCAATGCCGAGCAGGCGAAGGCGCGGAAGCGCATCGAGGAATTGGAGAAGCAGGCCGAAGACCAAGGTCCGCTGCTCAACGCCGCGATGGGACGGGCTTATGCGGCCGAGCAAATCGTCAACGATCTCACACAAGCGCGCGACAAGGCCCTCGAGGAGTTGCGGTGGACGAATGCCGAGCTCGTAAACCTCAAAGATCATTCGAAGGTCGTCGGAGAGACGCTGTCCTATGTGGCGCTCGAGGCCGCACGGCTTGGGACGGAACTCTCCAACAAGGACGCCGCGGTGCGCGAGTTCGCGCAGGTCGCGGCCATGCTCGGCGCAGAGCGGGATGCGGCGGCCGTCGAAGTCAGGCTGTTCACGCAGCGCGTCAAGGCTCTGAAGGGCGCCTACAATTTGAAGGCGCGTCAGATCGGCGAGCTGGAAGTTCGTAACCGCGAGCTGCTGCGCGAAGTTTCAAGTCAGGCTGAGAAGATTGCAGGCACGGAGATTCTCGCCCGCGATCTGTCCTCGGTGACGGAAGAGCTTTCCGCCGCGAAAGATACGCTTCAGGCCTTGAAGCAAGCCTTTACCCAGAAGGCTGACGAGATTCGCGGCCTGAATTTGCGGCTCGAAAAGGCGAATCACGCAAATGCGAGGCTCGAGCTCGTCGCTTGGAAGGCGGGCGAAGATGCGGTCCTTGCCGCGAAGCACGGCCAGCTGGAAACGAAGCTGAAGCAAATGGCCGCCGCGCAAGAGCGCCGGCGCTCGGAAATGGACGATCTCGCCAAAGAGGTGACTGCGGCGAAAGATGAGGTCGCCTCTTTGATCGGGGATTACGTCACTGTCAGGGACCGCGCCGCTGCGCTCACGACGGAAGTCGACCGTGCCCGCTACAGCCGGGCCTGGAGAGCGATCTCGGCGATGAATGCGGCCTCCGAACGCTTCGACCAGTGGATACGCCGGCGTGTGCCGCTCCTCTTCCCGGGCGAGCAGACGCGAAAGTCTCAACGCAAGGCCCCCAACGCGCAGATCATCGGCGCTTCGAAGCTGTTCGATCGCGACTGGTACCTCAAGACCAACCCCGATGTCCGCAAGAGCGGAATGGATCCCTGCTACCATTATGCTGAGCACGGCGCCCAAGAGGGGCGCCAGCCTGGGCCCTATTTCGACGGCAATTGGTATCTTGAGAGCTATCCGGACGTGGCCAAGGCGGACGTCAATCCGCTGTTCCACTATTTGCTTTATGGCTCGCAAGAGAATCGGCGCTCGAAATTCGTCACCGACCCAGCCCCTTACGGTGTGAAGCAGAAGCCGAGCCGGACGGCGCGGCGCGCGAGCCCCTCGCGTCAGTTCGGCGTCAATTTCGTAGGCCCGGTGTCGATCGCGAGCGGCCTTGGAACGGCAAGCCGCGGCTATCTCAGCGCGTTGGAAGGTGCGGCGGTCCCGGCCCGAATTTTTCCCGTCGTCGAAGGCTTCGAGCATCAAAAGCAGCTGCCCTTTGATGCCGGACGTTCTCCGCGGCGCCCCTACAAGATCAGCCTGGTGCAGCTGAATGCCGACGCGACATATAACGCGTTGAAGCTCATTCCCGAAGAATTCTCGCAAGACCGCTATCGCATCGGGCTTTGGGTCTGGGAGCTCGCGGCCTTCCCGCCGGAATGGCACGAATTCATCGAGCGCTATGACGAGATCTGGGTGCCGTCGAAATTCTGTCAGCGGGCGGTCTCGGCGCTGTCAAGCAAGCCCGTGAAAGTGATGCCTTACGTGGTCCCGGTCAGCGATGCACCTTTGGATCTGTCGGTGCGCCAATCCTGGGGACTTCCAGAGGACGCCTTCGTCTTCCTCTATATGTTCGATGCCTCGAGCTATCTCGCGCGCAAAAACCCGCTCGCGCTTATCGACGCCTTCATCGCCGAATTCGGTTCCGATCCGAAGGTGGTGCTCGCTCTCAAGGTGTCCTACGCCCAATTCGCCCATGCCGAGTTCGAGGCCGTGCGAAAGAAATGCTTCGGCAGGCGCAATATCAGGCTGATCGATGAAGTCGTCGATGCCAAGGACGTGCTGCGCTTCGTCGATGCGGCCGATTGCTATGTGTCGCCGCATCGAAGCGAGGGCTTCGGCCTGACCGTGGCCGAGGCAATGAGCCGTGGCAAACCGGTCATCGCCACGGACTATGGCGGCACAAAGGATTTTCTGACGGAGAAGAATGGCTATCCAATCCCCTATAAGTTGGTTGAGATCGACGAGACTATGGGGCCCTACCAACAGGGATATGTTTGGGCCAATCCGGACGTCGAGGAGCTCAGAAGCCGCATGCGGGAAGTGATGGCCAATCCTGAAGCCGCCCGCGCCAAGGGCCGGCAAGGGATCGAAGACGTGAAAACGATGTTCAACGAAAAGGCCGTTGGTGACCGCCTCCGGAGCCGCCTCGATGAGATTTGGCTTGCGGAAAGACCACGAGGGCTCTTGGCCGGCCATTGGAAAGCCACTGTCTCGGGACAGAGACGGGCCCACTGACATTCAGTTTCCGGCTGCCAAGATGCGAGATCCCAGCGCTGTAAAGTTCAGCGTCGTCGTTCCGGTATACAACACGCCCGCGGACGTCCTGCACGCTTGCTTCGAGTCCGTGCTGCAGCAGCGGCACAAGAATTGGGAATTGTGCGTCTGCAACGATTGTTCGACGTCGGACGAAACGCTTGCCGCCCTCGACCTCTATCGGGGCAAAGATTCGCGTATCCGCGTCGTTCAAACCGACGAAAACGCACATATTTCCGGAGCATCGAATATGGCCGCCGAGCAGGCGACCGGAGAATTTCTGGCCTTTCTCGATCATGACGATTGCCTGCATCCCGATGCGCTCCACGAGTTAGCCAATGCTATCGTCGAGTTTGACGACGTCGATCTGCTCTACACGGACGAAGACAAGATCGCCCCGGACGGGTCGCATACGGAGGCCTATTACAAGCCGGACTGGTCGCCCGAGCATCTCTTCTCGGTGATGTACCTGCTGCATTGCTTGACGATCCGGAAATCGCTGTTTTGGGAGCTTGGCGGGTTTCGGCGCGGCTTCGACGGGTCGCAGGACTACGATCTTGCTCTCCGCGCAGCGCGAAAAGCGCGGCGGATTTGCCATGTGCCAAAGATCCTCTACCACTGGCGCATCATCGCCGGTTCGGCCGCCGCGGAGGTAAGTGCAAAGCCCTACGCTCACGACGCGGGATTGCGCGCCTTGAACGAAGCCATCACCGAATTGGGCGAGGAGGGATGGGCGGAGCAGGGATTGCTGACTGGAACATTCCGGGCGCGCTATGCGCATGCCTCGCCTCCCGTCACCCTCGCCATTCTCACCGGCTACCGGCGGCGTTACGTCGAAGGCAGAGGTGACATTCTCCTCGTCGAGAATTTCGTGCGGAGCATCGCCGAGAAATCGAGCTACGACAATTATCGCATCCTCGTCGTCGATGACGGGCATTCTACGAGCGCCGTCCGCGAGCTGGCCGAGAAGAGCGGCGGAGGATGCGTCTCCTATGAAGGGAGGAAGGCCGATTTCAATTTCTCGGCCAAGGCAAATTTCGCTCTGTCGAAAATCGACACCGAGCATCTCATCCTTCTCAACGACGACCTGGAAGTTGTGAATCCCGAATGGATCGAGTCGATGGTCGAACACAGCCAGCGGCGCGATGTAGGTGCCGTCGGCCCGAGGCTTCTTTTCCCCGATGGTGGCATCCAGCATGCCGGCATCGTGTGCGGCATCAACGGTTCGGCGGGGCACGTCTTCCATCGCTGGCCGAGCGAGACGGTCGGCTACAACGCCTTCTCGCACCTCATCCGCAATTATTCGGCCATCACGGGGGCCGCGTTCGCCACCCGCAAAAGCGTGGTGGAGGAGATCGGCGATTTCGACGAGAGTTTTCCCGTCGATTACAACGATGTGGATTATTGCCTACGCATTCGCGAGGCCGGGTATCGGATCGTCTATACGCCTTATAGCACCCTCTACCATTTCGAGTGCTCAAGCCTCGTGCGGAAAGAGTCCGTGAGCACGGATCAGTTCCGGCAGAAATGGGACGAGGTCATCGAGCGGGACCCATATTACAATCCCAATCTTCCGCGCGATCGCCTCGATTTCGGTGTTCCAGCCCCGCGACTCTAGCGGTCAGATCAAGCCGAGAGTGGCGTAAAGGCCGGCGTTACGGATGGCGTGGCCGCGACGGCTGCAGACCGTGCAATACAGATAGACATCCGCAGTCACGGCAACCCGCAAGCGGTCTCGCGCCGGCCCTTGCGTGAAGGCATGCAGAGCGGCGGAGCGGTCGTAGTTGCTCGCATGATCGTCGTCGAGCTGCACCGGGTCGATAAATTCCGAAAGCGTGGCGCGCACGCTTGCAAGATCATCGGCAAACCCAATCTTGTCGAATGAGGTGTCCGCGTGGCTCACGGCGAGACCGACATGCTCCACGGTCACGCCTCCGACCGGGATGTCGGACCCGGAAAACACCCTTGTCTGATAATTGTCGAACTCAGCTAAATCGCTTCGAACGAAGAATGCGACAGCTTCCTCGAAGCTCGAACCTGCCGGCGAGATGCGGATCACATTCGAAATTAAGCGCTCCACCGGACATCGCAGCACCGTTCGATAGCGGCCCTGCAGCGGCAGATGCTCGTGGATGCCGAACAGGGTGTGTCCGAAGATCAGCCGCGTGCGGGCGAGGGCAAGCGCCGGGATCCCGAAGAATTCCTCCATCGGCACCCCCAACCCCTCGGGGTAGATAAACAGCACGTCGAGAGGCGAGAGGCCTTCCGCCAGCGCGTTGCGGATGGAGGTCCCCATGGAGTTCTGGATGTGCAGAAAGATAATCGGGGCCGGCAAGTCGCCGATATTGCCATCAAGGAGCCACGCCAGATCCTCGCTGTTCGGATTGAGTTCGAGCAGGGTCGCATCTGGAGCGGCGACGCAGAACGGTTCTCGCTTGTCTCGCCGCCGGATGGCAAAGCCGAGGCTTCGTTTGGCCTCACGCGTTGCATCGAGGTCGGGCCGGTAGATGGTCGGACGCGCGACCTCGACCGGCACGCCTCGCTCGAAAAGCGTCAGGTAAGGGGCTTGCGTCGGCTTCTGCCGGTCGTAGATCCAACCATGGACGGCACGGTCGTCCACGGACTCGATTTCGCCCGCAAAGCGCCGGGTGGGATCTGCCATTCGCAAAGCAAGAGAGAGAGCTTTCGCTCGCTTATTGCGAGCTTCTTTCCTTTGGCATGTCGGAGCCTTCCGTGGAAAGCATCTCGGTGTCCGAGCTCTCCTTTGGAATGTCGGAGCCTTCCGTGGAAAGCATGTCGGAGCCGGAACTCTCGGAGGCGTTGCTGCAGGCGGTCCCGGTCAATTCCTTGAAGGTACTGATCGCATCCGCGTCTTTGGACACGCAGATCTTGATCAGCCTTTCGACGACGCCCTTGTTCTTGGCCTTGGCAACGTCGTTGACCCCGATTTCAAAATATTTCTGCTTTAACGAGGAGTAGCCGAGACTCTTGGAAAGCGTTCCATATTCTCCGGATTGGGTGAGCAGGGCGGTTCCGAGATCCCCGCCCGCGGTCTGGCCGAGGGCAGTGGTCACCGCTGTGCAATAATAGGCGAGTGCGGCTTGCGCACAATTGTCCTGCGCCATGGAAGGCGATGCGGCGCAGAGCGCGAGGGCAGACGATATCCAAACCCGCTTCATCAAACTCTCCATGTTGGGTGCGAAGACGTTGTCAGGTTTCGTTCGGATTAGGCAATCGCCTAACAGTCCGACAGCAAGATACTCCTCGCCGATCCCGGACGCCTCACCGATTTCGGCACCATTGCAGTGAATCCGGGCGCAAAGAGGGCTGTGTTCGGGGCCGCTGCAGTGTCCTTGGCGCCGAAAAAAGGACGGGAACGATGCGCGATCCTACAAGCAAATCATGAGCTTGCGGGCGGCCGCAGGACGCTAACCCAGGCCCCTAGCTCAGGCAGGCTGCCTTGACACCCTAAGCCTTTTCGAGCAGCTTTGGCATCCGCATCGAGCCCGGAAGGCCTCATCGCCTCCGGCGTTCGTGACGAGCCTCCCCTATAAATCAGGATATGCAATGACGGCACGGGGCACATTTGAGACCACTGCGCACCATCCTTTTCCGCGCGGGTATCCCCCCATGGTCTTGGATACGAGCCCGACGCCGGTCGATGGCGAGGACATCCTGACGGCGGAAAGACTGCTCAGGGCCTTCCATAACGCCAAGGAGTACGAGCGCGGCAACCTGCCCGTGGAAATCGTGCCCCGCGAGGGGATCTGGGAGATGATGAAGCACGAATTCCACACGGAGTTCGATCGCATCCTCCTCGCCAAAGATCCGACGGATCTCGCCGTACACCTTTCGAGTGCGTTTCGGTTGCCGACCACGCACGGCCTTGGGCCGGGAAAGGTCGTTTTCGAGGCCGCGCAAAACCCGGCTTCGGCGAATGAGTTCGCCGCCACCATCCTAGACCGCATCATCATCGCGGCCGAAGCCTTGCTCGTTCTTCCTTACGAGAATCCGGAGCAGGGCCGCTACGGCGACAATGTTTATGAGGATGTTGGAGAGATCCTTGACCGGATGGAAGGGGAGCTCGGCGTCCCGCTTGGCCTGCCCCCGATCATGGGGCGATTCGGCTTGCGGGTCGGACATCGAGTCGTCGATGTGCGCACTGCCGACGCCGCCTATGTGTCCTGGCGCATCCGCTCGCTGCTCGGAAAAATGTCTGAATTCCGCGTTTGCGAGATCGGTGCCGGCCTCGCGCGGACGGCGCAGCTTTGCTCGCGAATCGGCCTGCAGCAATACACCATCTTCGATCTGCCGGTGATCAACGTCCTGCAGGGATATTTCTTGATCAAGACTTGCGGGAAAGACCGCGTCCAATTGTTCGGCGAGGAGGCCGTGAACCCGCCGATCAGAGTGTTTCCTTATTGGAAGATGTTCGAATCTCCCGAGGGGTATTTCGATCTTTGCCTGAACCAGGATTCGATGCCTGAGATCCCAGATCATATTGCGCGAAAATACATCACAGAGATGCCGCGGATTGCTCGCCTCTTCCTCAGCATCAATCAGGAGGGGGGCGGCCCCACTGGGACTGCGGGGGCGACACAGCTCATTATTCCGAAACTGGCGGACGACAATCCTGGTTTTCGCCGCATTGCTCGGCACCCCTATTGGGTTCGGCGGGGGTATGTCGAGGAGACCTATCGCCTCTCGAATTAAGGCCGCGCCGGGCAGACTTCCTTTGATTGACCGGTTCGGCTCAATACCTTATCAGCACCCTTTATAACTGCGGCTCGGAAGGATCATGCAGGGCACTTCGAACGGCGCGTTGGCGAAAGAGGATTTGGCCGATCACGAGACCTCGTCCGAGATCGATCTCGACGAGTTCTACCGGCAAGCGGCGGAACCCGTTCCCTCACCCTATGCAGGTCAGCTCGAGCCCGAGTTTCAGTCTGCTCTCAAGGAGCGTCACTCGGGTCTGAAGCTCAAGGACTGCTTCTTCTATCACACCATGGACCTCCCCGGCGGGGACCACGTCGAGGGCGAATGGGATCTGCGGAATCAGGAGGAGACTTATCTCGGCCGCTACAATTTCCGTGGTAAGCGCGTGCTCGAGCTTGGACCTGCAAGCGGTCACCTGACCTATTTCATGGAAAAGGCTGGCGGGAGCGTCGTCTCTTTCGACCTTCCGTTCAATGGCGGACCGGTCCTCGTTCCGATGCTTGGCCTCGATCTCGAAAAGTCGGCCGAGGCGGGGAAGGAGGGCTTCCGTCCTGTGCGCAACAGCTGGTGGTATGCGCATTCCTGCCATAACTCGCGCGCCAAGGCCGTCTACGGCAACATCGAGAATTTACCGTCCGACATCGGCCGCTTCGACGTGTCGGTGTTCGCGGCGATCCTCGTGCATTTGCCCGATCCGTTCGCAGCGTTGCAGCAGGCGGCCGCTATCACCGACGACGCGATCATCGTCGTGGAACCGAGAATTCCTCTTTTCGATCACAACCTGCCGCTTCTCTATTTCAATCCTCCGGGACCGATGCCGGCCCGGGCCGTCTATTGGTGGGGCATCACGAGGACCGCGATTTAGAACATGCTGATCGGTCTTGGCTTTCCCTCCATCACGATCACGACGCATATGCAGAAACGGCAGGATCTCGTTTCCAAGTCTACGGTCAACGTGCCTTTTTTCACCGTCGTCGCACGTCGATCGGGCACGCCCGGCGTAACCATCGATTCCGAAGAGGTGGCGGAAGACGTCACGCCGGGACCGCATGTGGCTTCCGACGTAGCAATCGCCCCCCCGGAGCCGCTCGCATTAGAGGAGTTCGCCCTGCCGTTGCCGCCGCCGCATTTGCGCGCATTGGTCTCTGGCACCGAGGATCCCGAGGTCTTCACCGAGCTTGGCCGGCGAGGATTTGAGGGCATTCACGACCTCCTCGTTGCCAATCGCGTGCGCATACCGGATCTCGGCTCGATCCTCGATTTCGGTTGCGGGGTGGGACGCGTCCTCCGCTATTGGCGGAAATGGCCATCGCTGCGAGTGCAAGGCACCGATATCAATCCGCTGCTCATCGATTGGTGCAAGGAGAACCTTTCCTTCGCCAAATTTGGGATCAACACGCTCCAGCCGACGCTCGATTTGCCGAACCAATCTTTCGGCCTCATCTATGCGCTCTCCGTCTTCACGCATCTCCCGGTGGAAGCGCAAGTTCCGTGGTGGAAAGAGCTGGTGCGAGTGCTGAAGCCGGGCGGCTATCTCTACATCACGCTGCATGGTCTGAAATGCTTGTCCTATCTCGATCAGGAGGGACGCACAGCCTTCCTCAACGGCGATCTCGTCGTTAGGGGATCGGAGGCCGAGGGTACCAATATCTGCGCCGCCTTCCACCCGCCGAGCTATGTTAGGGAGAGCTTCGCCAAGCCTTTTGGCTTGAGCCTCATCCACTTCTCGCCAGGAGGAGCGATGGGCAATCCTCCGCAGGACAGTTACCTCTTGCGGAAGCCGGTATCGCTCTAATAGCGCGGCCAATCGCGGAGAACCGGCAGCAAGAGATGGCGAAGACCGCCCTCGTTACGGGAATTTCGGGACAAGACGGCGCGTATCTTGCCAAGGCGCTGCTTGACCGCGGCTATCGCGTCGTAGGTGCCTATCGGCGCACCTCCGGCATCAATGTCGGCAGGCTCGTCGAGCTTGGGGTCGCCGACAATGTCGAGCTCATCGACCTTGAACTCCTCGAGGAAAGCAATATCCGGCGCGCTCTAGAGCGGGTGAAGCCCGACGAGATCTATAACCTCGCGGCGCAGAGCTTTGTCGGCCTCTCCTTTGAAGTTCCGATTTACACCGCCGAGATCGACGCCCTCGGCGTTTTGCGCATGCTCGAAGCGATGCGGAGCGTTTGCCCCGAGACCCGCTTCTATCAGGCCTCGACCTCTGAAATGTTCGGAAAAGTCCAAGAGACGCCGCAGTCGGAGCGCACGCCCTTTTACCCGCGCAGCCCCTATGGGGTGGCGAAGCTCTTCGCGCATTGGACCGTCGTCAATTACCGCGAGGCGCATGGGCTGTTCGCCACCTCGGGCATTCTCTTCAATCATGAATCTCCCTTACGGGGTCAGGAGTTCGTCACCCGCAAGGCGACGCTCGGCTTGGCGCGCGTGGCGCTCGGCCAGCAGGACAAGCTCCTCGTCGGCAATCTCGATTCGAAGCGCGATTGGGGTTTCGCCGGGGATTATGTCGACGGTATGTGGCGGATGCTTCAGCAAGACAGCCCCGGCGACTATGTGCTGGCGACGGGGCGGACGACGCCGGTGCGCGAATTCCTCGAACGCGCCGCAGAGGCGCTCGGCTTTCAAATCGAGTGGAGCGGGACGGACGAAAATACCCGCGGGCATCGATAAGACCTCCGGGCGCACGATCGTCGCCGTCGATCCCGCCTTCTTCCGCCCCGCAGAGGTCGATCTCCTCATCGGGGACGCGAGCAAGGCCCGGGATGAGCTGAACTGGGTACCGCAGGTCACCCTCGAACAGCTCATCGATATGATGGCGAAGGCAGACTACGATCGCGTGAAGACCGGCATCATGCGCTGCTAGGCGCCTCGACGCCGTCGGCATTGCCAGGAACGATCACTCGCAACGCCTTTGGAAGCGAACGAAAGAGGAGCGGCGGCCGCATGATCTCGACCTCGCCGTCGAGCGCCACCGGCAGCCGGCTCGCCTTCGCGCTCACCTTCAATTCCTTTAGGCTGAAATTCTCGATGTCTCGCGTCTCCGAACCGCGGCCCAGGCCCAGGCGCAAGATCATCCAGAAAAACCCGAACGGCCGTCTTTGCTTGACGACATGCACGTCGAGCTCGCTGCGGTCGAGGCGCTCGCGCCTGCCGAGCGTGAAGAGGTTCATGCTGTATTCGTTGTTGCCGATGAAGAGGCAGGGCGTCCGGTAAGGCCGTGTCCATCCCTCCGCCGAAAGCGCGAGCCGGCGGCGTGGAAAGGCCCGCGCCAGCCTGATCAAGGCTGGAATAGCCGCCAGCCATTTCGTGATTTTGTGGCGCGACCGCTGCCTTTCCCGCTCGATGACCAGATAGGGGTAGACCCCGATGGACGAGTTGTTGATGAACGTCTCGCCATTGACGGTGGCGATGTCCACGCTTTGCGAAGTTCCCTGCGCGATGGTCTCGGCGGCGCCTAATATGGTCAGCGGTAAGCCAAGATCGCGTGCGAAATGATTGCGGGTTCCAAGCGGGAGAATGCCGAGGCCGATCTCGGTGCCGGCAACGGCGCTCGCCGCCGCGCGGATGCTTCCGTCGCCTCCGCCGATCACCACGAGATCGGCGGCGCCCTTGCGGACCCGCGTTACGGCTTTGTCCACCAGCCTTGCGAGATCCGAGCCGCCGCCGCTTTCGACTTCAGCGTCGATGCCCAACTCTGCAAAGGTGGCGATGATCCGCTCGCGCAAATCCGCATGCGCCTCCGCCGTGCCGGCGGTCTCGTTGAGGACGACCGCGAGCCGGCGTGGTGGGCCATCCGCCTGACGTTTCACATGGGGTGTTCAGGCTGACGCCCCTAACGGAACTTGGCTGGTGCTGCATTGGCGGGACAGTAGAACGTTTCGGAGAGAGGGCAGTTCCAGCGCTTAAGAGCGCATGGCTTCCTCGAGATAGATCCGCCGCAGTGTCTTTGCCGCTTCCCCCGGTTTTCCGTCGCCGATCGGCGTGCCGTCGATCTCGACGATCGGAAGGACAAAGGCAGAGGCGGCCGTCATGAAGGCCTCGCGCGCACGCTTCGCCTCATCCACCGAAAACGGGCGCTCCTCGACGGGGGCACCGATGGTTTCCGAGAGCCTGAGGATGGCGCGGCGCGTCACGCCGGCGAGGATATGATGACCGAGCGGCTGCGTGCGCAGAACGCCGGATGCGTCGAGGATGAAGGCCGTCGAAGACGTCCCCTCGGTGACGACGCCGTCTTCCACCAGCCAAGCCTCGTAAGCGCCGCGACGCTTCGCCTCCTGCTTCCCCATCACTTGGGCGAGAAGGCTGGTCGATTTGATGTCGCGCCGCTTCCAGCGAAGGTCCGGAACGGTGACGACCTTCACGCCCGTCTCCGCGTAAGGGTTATCAAGCAAGGGCCGGCTTTGGGTGAAGGCGACGACACTCGGCTGGGCATTGTCGGGGTGCAGGAAATCGCGGTCGGCGATTCCGCGCGTGATCTGCAGATAGACGACGCCCTCCTCGACCTGATTGCGCCGAATCAGCTCTGCATGCAAGTCAATGATATCATTACGAGAAATGGGGATGGCGATCTCCAGCTCGGCCAGCGATCTCTCGAGCCGGTCGAGATGGCCGGCAAGATCGAGAGGGCGTCCGGCCACCACCGCCGTCACCTCATAGACGCCATCCGCGAACAGAAAGGCGCGGTCGAAGACTGAGATCTTCGCCTCTGCCTCGGGCAAGAAGCTGCCATTGACGTAGACAATGCGGGACATTGGCCGAGGAGGGTGGAAGGGCTGTGGTGCTTGGCTAGCGCTCGACGGCGGCAGGCGCAAGATCAAGGCTCGCCCGTAAATGCAACCTTTGGCATAATCGCTAGAGGCGCGACCATGCGCCAATGGGGGGACACATTAGATGACGTCCGCGAGCCTGTTGATTGTCCTTGTTGTTGGTACGGTGGTCGGCGCGCTGACCGGCTTAGTCTTGTCCGGTCTCGTCGATGGCCTATTGCTCACTTTCATCGCCGGCTTGCTCGGAACCGTCATCGCGGCGATTGTTCGAAATACGATCATGGTTCGCGGCTCCGGAGCCGGGCCGGACAATTCGAAGACGCCGGTACTCGTGATTGTCTATTCGGCTATCGCCTCGCTTGCCGGTAGCTCCACGGCGCTTGAAATTGCCAGGCTGAGCGAGCTCGGTGGGGCGGTATGGCTCGGCACGCTGGCTGGCCTTTTCTCCACCATCCTGCTCGGCATGCTGATGATCACCTACCACACCAATCCGGGCGAACCGCCGATGCCGATGCCGAAGCGCCGTTAGCGCTCGGCGGCGATCAACGGCTCACACGCTAGGGGCTTGCACCGCTAGTCCGGCCTCGCCGATGAGGGCGAGGTCGTCGTCCACATCGTTGTTGGCGGTGGTGAGCAGCTTGTCGCCGTAGAAAATCGAATTCGCGCCGGCGAGGAAGCAGAGGATCTGCGCTTCCTTGCTGAGGTTGCGGCGTCCGGCCGAAAGGCGCACGCGCGCGGCCGGCATCAGGATGCGCGCCACGGCGACGGTGCGCACGAGATCGAGCGGGTCGACGGGTGGCCGCTTCTCGAGCGGCGTCCCGGGAGCGGCGACGAGGGCATTGACCGGAACGCTCTCCGGATGCGGATCCATGTTTGCGAGCGCGATCAGGAGGCCGGCGCGGTCCTCGATGCTCTCGCCCATGCCGATGATGCCGCCGCAGCAGACTTGCATCCCGGCGCGCCGCACGCGCAGGATCGTGTCGAGGCGATCCTGGTAACAGCGGGTGGTTATGATCTCGCCGTAGAATTCCGGCGAGGTATCGAGATTGTGGTTGTAGGCGGTGAGGCCTGCTTCAGCGAGGCGATCGGCTTGCGCCTGGCTCAGCATGCCGAGCGTTACGCAAGCCTCCATGCCCATCGCCTTGACGCCGCGCACCATGTCGAGCACCCGATCAAAGGGCTCTCCGTCCTTCACCTCGCGCCACGCCGCGCCCATGCAGAAACGGGACGCGCCGGCGTCCTTGGCGAGCGCCGCCTTCGCCAGAACCGCATCCACGTCGAGCAATTCCTCGCGGGCAAGCCCGGTGCCTTTCGTGTAATGCGCGCTTTGAGGGCAATATTTGCAGTCTTCGGGACAAGCCCCGGTTTTGATCGATAGAAGGCTCGCGAGCTGCACGCCTCCCTCGTGATAGCGGAGATGCACCGCCCGCGCCTGGTCGACGAGATCGAGCAGGGGCGCCTTCAGAAGCGCGACGACCTCTTCCGTGCCCCAATCGTGGCGGAACGCCGAGCGAGGTTCCTCGGGCGCGAGTCGCGGCTCAATCTTCTCGTAAGCGATGGAAAAGGCTTGAAGTTCGGTCACGGCGCTATCTTTGCAAGATCAGGGATGGGGTCTTTCGCTAATACAGGAACCTGGCCGGAAGCGAAAGCCGGAAGCCGCCAACCCATTTGGGGCTTTGATGGCCGAGGTACGGCGCATCAGCGGGGTGGTTAGGAAGGCGGCGCGCCAAAAGGCCCCAAGCCCGTTAGCTGGGCCGAGTTCGCTAGGCGGGCAGGTCTTTAGGTCAGCTCGACCTTGGCGACTTTGTCCTTGTATTCCTCCTTGGGATCCATCCCGAGGAAGATTTTCAGTCCGGCGATGAGGCTCGAGGCGTCGCCCCAGATCTCCGCGCTCTCGGCGTCGAAGCGGAGCAAAGCGAGCTTCGGATCGTCCTTGCCTTCCTCGAACCAGCCGGCGACGAACCTATTCCACAAGCGATCGATGACGGCGCGGTCCATGTCGAGCGACAGCCGGCCGTGGACGGTCGCGAAGAGATCGTGACCCTTTGAAGCGAAGGTCGCGAAGGCGCGGTTCTCGACACCGAGTTGCTGAACGAGCGCATTGTCCTGCGCCGTAAAAAACCAGATCGGCCCACGCTCTTCATGCTCGAGCTGTGCCGTCATCGGCCGCGCGTGACTGCCGTCGACGCCATCGAGCCCCAGCATCATTGTCATGTCCGATTTGAGAGCGTGCCAGAAACGCTGCTCTAGCTCTTCCGGGGTCGGCATATTGTCTTTCCTTGTTGCGACACTGGCAGAACCGAGGGGACGGCCGGGCGGTTCCCTGGAGGAACGCGCGTTGCTGCGCTAAAACAGGCGCATGGCAGCAAGCGAAAGCCGCTATCGCGCATATCTCGACGTGCGTGCCAAAGAGGGGCTCGCACGCGCCTTGCTTCCGGTCGAGATGCCGGATGCGCGGACAATTCGCGTCGGCGGCGAAGCCTTCGTCAATTTCGCCAGCAACGACTATCTGGGCTTGCGGTTTCATCCTTCCCTGATTGAACGTGCCGAAGAATGGGGACGGCGCTACGGCGTGGGGTCCGGCGCCTCTCGCCTCGTCACCGGCAACCTCACGCTCTTCGAGGGAATAGAGGCGAAGATTGCCCGGCTGAAGCAAAAGCCCGCGGCACTGATCATGGCCTCCGGCTTTCAGGCAAATGCTGCGGTCTTGCAGGCGCTCTTCGACGAACGCGTGCTCGGCGCCGAGCCGCTCGTCTTCACCGACCGGCTCAATCACGCCAGCATGCATTTCGGATGTGCCGCCGCCGGCGTGCGCGAAATCCGCTATCGCCATTGCGACGCGACACATCTCCAGGCGCTTCTGGCTGAGCACGCGTCCAGCGACCGGCCGAAATTCATTCTGACCGAAAGCGTGTTCTCCATGGACGGCGATGTGGCGCCGCTCGCGGAGATTGGCGCCGTCGCCCGTCGCCATGACGCCACGCTTATTGTCGATGATGCGCATGCGACAGCAATTCTCGGCGAGGGGGGCAGGGGCCTCTCCGAGGAAGCGGACATTGTCATCGGCACATTTTCGAAGGCGCTTGGCGGCTTTGGCGCCTATGTCGCCTGCAGCGTGCTGCTCCGCGACTATCTCATCAATCGCTGCACCGGCTTCGTCTATTCGACTGCGCTGCCGCCGCCGGTGCTCGGCGCCATCGATGCCGCCCTCGACCTTCTTCCCGCGCTCGATGCCGAACGGGCGCATGTGGCAAATCTCGCTGAGAGGTTTCGGCGGGAGGCAGGCGCGCTTGGCTTCGACACCGGCGCATCGACGACGCAGATCGTTCCTCTTATCGTCGGCGACACAAAAGCTGCGCTTTCCTTGAGCGAGACCTTGCGCAAGGCCGGAATCTACGCGACCGCCATCAGGCCGCCGACGGTTCCGAAGGGCACCGCGCGGGTCAGGCTGGCGCTCAATGCGGCGCATCGGGGGTCGGATATCGACTCCTTGCTTGCCGCTCTCGCCAATTGCGCTGCAATGCCGGAAGTCGCGCCGGCCGGCGCCTGATCCATGCATTTTCTGTTCGTCCATGGCTGGGGATTCGATGCCGGCATCTGGCGCGAAATCGCCACGCATCTGCAGGGGCATGAGGTCCGTTGCGTCGATCTCGGCTTCTTCGGTGCCAAATCGGACGATGCGAAATCATGGCCGGAAGGCGGAGTTGCCGTGGGCCATTCGCTCGGCGTCTTGTGGTTGCTGAAGGCGCTGCAAGAGGGTAGGGCGCCGCCCTTCCGCGGCCTTATCAGCGTGCAGGGCTTCGATCGCTTCTGTCCCTATGTTCCACCGCCGGTCGTGGCGAGCATGCGGCGCGAGCTTCGCCGTGACCCAGCGGCGACGTTGAACAGATTCTGGCTTGCCTGCGATGCGAAAGACCCAGCCGCCGATCAAGCCTCGGCAGATCGCGAGCGTCTCGATGAGGGCCTTGGTTGGCTCATGGAATGGGACGCCAGCGCCGCAAGAGTAAGCCTTGTTTGTCCCATGCTCGCCCTTGCTGCCAAGGATGATCGCATCGTGCCGGCGCCCATGAGCGAGGCCATTTGGGGAAGCGGCAAAATGCATTGGTCGGAAAGCGGCGGCCATGTGCTACCTCTCAGCCGGCCCGAATGGTGTGCCAAGCATGTCCTCGATTTCGTATCCGAGCTTCAACCGTAGCGCGGCCATCGCCCGCGCCTTCGGAGCGCGGGTGGCCGAGTATGAAAGCCACGCCGGGCTGCAGCGGGTCGTGGCCGAAAGGCTCGCCACGTTACTGCCACCAATGTCTCGCCCGCGCGTGCTCGAGCTTGGCTGCGGCACCGGGCTCCTCAGCCGAAGGCTTATCGAAACCTATCCGGATGGCAGCTTTCTGCTGACAGACCTCGCGCCGGCGATGCTTGCCGAGTGCCGCCGCAATCTCGGCAACAAGGCGGCAAACGTGCAATTTCAGACCATGGATGCCAGCCGGCCGGTAGCGGACGGCCCGTTCGACATCATTGCAATGAGCATGATCCTGCACTGGCTCTCCGATCCCGTTGCCGTGCTGCGGCAGCTGCAAGGCCTGCTCGCGCCCGGAGGCAGGCTCTTCTACGCGACGATCAGCGGATCGAGTTTTCCGGAATGGCGCGACGTTCTCGAGCGCCTTTCGTTGCCAAGCGGTCTCGTCGAGCTTCCCGAAATTCCCGGCGTGATCTATGAGGAGAGACTCGTGGCCGGCAGCGACACGCTGACCTTTTTGCGGCGCATGAAGGCGGTCGGCGGCATCACGGCGAAGGAGGGATATGCGCAGCTCTCCGCCGGTCAGCTTCGCCGGGCCATTCGCCTTGCCGACCGCGATCATGGCGGCCGCATCACCTGGCACATCCTTTACGGCAGGCTCGGCGCGTAGTTCTGGCCGCGCCTATCGCAGGCGATCCAGCCCTTCCATGATGCCGGCATAAGCGCGGGCAAGCTCGGCATCGCTGATGCAATAGGGGGGCATGAGATAGACCGTCGCCCCGAGCGGCCGGATGTTGAGCCCCTTCGCCAGAAACCAGGATTGCAGCGACCGGCTCTTCGCCGATTGATAGGCGACCTCGCCCTTCAGCTCGAAGGCGAGGACGGAGCCCTGCACCCGCGGACGAATGACATCCTCGCGGCGCATCAGCGTCTCCAGCATGGTCCGGTGCTGCGCCTCTATTCTGGCGATCCGCTCCATGGTTGCCTCCTGCTCGAACAGCTGAAGGGAACGGAGCGCCACGGCGCAGGCAAGCGCGTTCGCCGTGAAGGTGTGGCCGTGCGGCAAAGCGCGGTCGAAAGTCTCGCCGAGAAAGGCTTCGAACAGCGCTTCTCTCGCGACGGTGACGGCCATCGGCATGTATCCGGCCGTGAGGCCCTTCGACAGGCAGACGAGATCCGGCACGACGCCGGCTTTCTGCATGGCGAAGAGGCTCCCGGTTCGGCCGAATCCCGTGGCCACCTCGTCAAAGATCACGAGGACACCCGCCTCTTGCGCGGTCTCGACCAGGGCCTTCACGAATTCCGGACGGCAGAAACGCATGCCGGCGGCGCCTTGCAGCAGGGGTTCGATAATCAGTGCCGCGACGTCATGCGATCCGTTCCAGAGCCGGTCCCGCAAGGCGGTCAGCGCGCCGCGCTCCCGCCCCTCGGCGGCATCGTCGCCCTCGAAGGTGTAGGGGAAGGGAAGAACGGCGACTTGGCACATCAGCCCCCGGAATAAGCTGAAATAGCCGGAGCCGCGCCCGAGCGACATCGCCCCGAGCGTGTCGCCGTGATAGCCGCCGTCGAAAGAGATGAAGACGCGCCGGCGCCGCTCGCCTCGGTTCGCCCAATATTGATAGGCGATCTTCAGCGCCACCTCGACGGAGGTGGAACCGTCGTCGGAAAAGAAGACGCGGTTAAGGTCGCCCGGGAGGAGGCGTGTCAACGCCGTCGCGAGATCGACAGCGGGCCGGTGGGTAAAGCCCGCGAACATCACATGCTCGAATTCCGCAGCCTGCTTCGCCAGCGCCTCGTTCAGCTGCGGATGCGCATGACCATGCGTGCAGGTCCACCAGGATGAAATGAGATCGAGGATCTCGCGCCCTTGCGCGTCGAAGAGAGAGGCGCCCTTCGCGCGCGAGATCAGCAGCGGCTCGATCTCGGTCCCATGCTGCGTATAGGGATGCCAGACATGCTGGCGATCCCGCGCGATCAAATCCGCGGGCGATCCTGCCTCGATGCTCGGCTCGTTCCAATTGGAGGAGTCGTTCATGCGGCGGCCCGCGCCAATCTATCGATATCGAGCTCCGGTTCGATCTCGAGCAGTTGCGGCAGCGTCACCTCCGGCAGCCAGGGAATTTCGGCGATGACATCCACCTGCCCGTAGCGCTCGATGGCGGCGCGGTTGTGCGGCGTTTCCGGCCCGTTCATCACCACACCGGCGACGGGCAGTCCGCGCCGGCGCAGCGCTTCGAGCGACAGCAATGTGTGATTGATGGTGCCGAGCGTGGAGCGCGCGACGAGCAGCACCGGCAAATGCAAAAGGTCCGCCATGTCGATCACGAAATGCGTCTCGTCTAACGGGACAAGCATGCCGCCGGCGCCCTCCACGATCAGCAATCCGTCGCTTGCCGGCGGCTCGAGCTTCCCAAGGTCGAGTGCGATGCCGGCGCGCCGGGCGGCTTCATGCGGCGCGATCGCCTCCGGCAAGAGATAGGCCTCGGCGAGCACACGATCCTCCGGCAGTTCGGCGATGCGGGCGACGGCATTGGAATCTGTTTCAGGCTCGGCGCCGGCCTGCACCGGCTTCCAATAGGAAGCCGCGATCCGCCTGGCGGAAAAATGGGCGAGGAGCCACGCGCACACGACCGTCTTTCCAACATCGGTGTCGGTTCCGGTTACGAAAAAGCCTTGCAATTCCATCGATCCCAGGAAGGAGTAGGCGAAAGGGCGCTTGGCACTCTAAGCGCGTCTTACCACAAGGCAAGGTTCTCGCATGCTTCGAATCCTTCTCGCGGCGCTTTTGCTGGTGGCGGCAGCTACGCCGTCTTTCGCCGCCGCAAAGACGCTGCGCATGGCCTACGATTCCGACCCGACGTCGCTCGACCCGCATGAGCAGCTCGCATCGGCCACGTTGCAGCTCTCGCATCTTCTCTTCGATCCGCTGGTCCGCTTTCGCAAAGACATGAGCCACGAGCCGCGGCTGGCGAAGAGCTGGGAACAGATCGATCCGCGAACCACGCGCTTTCATTTGCGGGATGGTGTGCGCTTCCAGTCCGGGCGCACGCTCTCGGCGAAGGACGTCGTTTGGACGTTCAACCGGCTGAAGCGCAGTCCCGATTTCAAGGCGCTGTTCGAGCCTTTCACCGAGGCGAAGGAGGTCGATCCGCTGACGGTCGATCTCGTGACCAAAGAGCCTTATCCGCTCGTCCTCAATCTCGCGACCTACATCTTTCCCGATGGACAGCGAATTCTACACCGGTACGGACGAGCGCGGCCGTCCGAAGGACGAGATCGTAAAACACGGGGCGGCGTTCGCCTCCATGCATGCCTCGGGTACCGGCCCCTTTGTCATCACCGGGCGCGAGCAGGGCGTGCGCCTCACCTTCAAGCGGTTCGCGGACTATTGGGACAAGGAGTCTCCGGGCAACGTCGAGGAGATCGTCTTCACGCCGATCAAGGAGCCGGCGACCCGCGTTGCGGCTCTTCTGGCAGGCGACGTCGATTTCATCGCGCCGGTTCCTCCGAGCGATCTTCGCCGCATACGCTCGGCAACATGCTGCCAGCTGATCACCATGCTCGGTCCCCGCATCGTAACCTTCGAGCTCAATCAACAACGCGTGCCGGCCTTCAAGGACAAGCGTGTCCGCCTCGCCATCAACCTCGCCGTCAACCGCGAGGGACTGGCGAATAAGATCCTTCGTGGCTTCGGCACGGCGGCCGGCCAGCTCAGTCCGCCGGGCTATGCCGGGCACGACCCGGAGCTTGTGCCGCGCTTCGATCTGGAGAAGGCGAAGGCGCTGATGGAAGAAGCGGGTTACGCCGACGGTTTCTCGGTGACGATGATGGCGCCGAACAACCGCTATATCGAGGACGCCCGCATCGCCCAGGCTTTCGCGGCCATGCTCGCCAAGATCGGCATCAAGGTCGATCTCCTCACCATGCCGAAGGCGCAATATTGGCAGCGCTTCGATGAGCGCGCCGCCGACATCATGATGATCGGCTGGCAGTCCGACACGCAGGACTCGGCGAATTTCTACGAGTTTCTGGTCATGACGCCGGATCCCGCGACCGGCTATGGCCAATACAATGCCGGCAATTATTCGAACCCTGAAGTGGATCGCCTCACGATCGCCACTCAAAGCATGACAGACGCGAAGGAACGCGCCGCGCAGCTGAAAAACATCGAGAAACTCCTCCAGGAGGACGGCGCGATCGTGCCTCTTTACTGGCAGCATTTGTCCTGGGCGGCCCGGAAGGGCGTCGCCTTAGAGCCGGTCGTGAACGTCATCGACATGCCTTACCTCGGAGACCTCGTGATCGAATAGGGGACGACCGGGCACGCCGGAGTGGAGATAAAGGCGTGCACGCGTTATGATTGAGGCGAAACGGGGGATGGGACGATGATTCCCGCCTCACTCAGCATCTCGCATGTGCCGCAGCTTCCGTCGCGGAGCCGGGCCGTCATTCTCATGGCTGTGCTCGGGGCGTTGACCGGGCTTGTGTCGAGCCTTCCATCGCCCTTGCCCGATATCCGCTTAAGCGAGCCGGACATTCTCCTCAATGCGCGCGGCGTGCCGCTGCATGCCGGCATTGCCTTCGGTGCCCTGTTGGCCGGCTCCTTGTGGTTCTGGGTGAACCGCGATGTCACCAAATGCGCCCTGACCTTCGTGCTCGCGCTGATGGGCTGGCTTGCCGCCATCAACACCGCCAACGACGTCATCGCCGCGGTGCAGACCTCTGATCTGTTCGGCAAGGCCGAGGGCGCCAAAGCGAGCCGCGAGATGCTTGGCTGGATGGCCGGCGGCGCCATCGGCGGCGCCGTCGGCGCGGGCCTCACGGCGTTCGCCGCAGGCATTCCGGCGCTCGCGGTGCGGCCAACCGAAGCGTGGGTTCCGGTCGTGCTTCTCGGCGGTGTGCTGGGCTTGCTGCTCTATCCGTCCGCGAGGCTCGACACCATGGCCGTTGTTTTCGTGCCGTGGCAGAGCGGGGTGGCGGCGGCCATCGCCTATGCCATTGCCTCCCCGGTCGACGCGAGGGACCTCGAGGACCTCGAAGCAGGGCAATATTAGCTTTATTCGGCTGAAGGCCCGGCATCGTCCGAGGAGGGCCTATTACCTCCGCTGCAAGGCATAAAGATCCTGATGCCCAAATCCCGCTTCTTTATACAGAATGAGCTTTAGCCCCGACGAAAGGATCTGACTGTAAACGTAGTCAAACGAAGTCGCAGTATGTCCATACTGCCGGGGGTCTAAGTCTTTCTGTTCGCTGTAAGGACCAAACCAAAAGCCATCCCTGTCGAAATTCAGGACAGCCATGCTTCCCAAGCTCGCCTGGCCGTGCGTCGTGAAGAAAAATAGGCCCGAAGGCGCCACATGGCCCGCCAGCCGACACAGCCATCTCGCCCAAGTTTCGCGGGGGAGATGCGTGAAAAACGACAGAGCGAATATCACGTCATATTTTTGGCCTGGATCGAACTCGTCTGGATTTGTGGCGGACGAAATAGCATTGATTTCAATGCTTTCTAAGAACTCCACCGCCTCGGGATGTATATCGCACGCGGTTACCGTGGCATTCGGCAGTATGTTCTTCCAATGGCGACTAACCCGGCCATAACCAGACGCAAACTCTAAGAGCGAGAAGGACTGTAGGAAACTCGCGGTCCGTTCGCCTCGCAGAAGGTCTCTGACGAGTGTGGCTGCCACCGCACCGCTAGCGAAATAGCTTTCCACCGCTCCTATCGGATCGGCATCGTACATGGCCCAAAAGAGATGATCGAGCGGATGAAAGTCAGCAGCGACGCCGTACCGCCCAGCGATACGCGCACTCCTCTCCTTCATCTCTTCGACCTGGTTCCCCTGCATTAATTCCGCGAGCAAAATGTCCCTCCATGGTGCCTGCCCCCAGCACAATATGAGTTTGGGGATGTCCCTTCTTTGCCAAAAGCAAGAAAGGAGGCAAGCGAACTTTCGAATCTCCGATTAGAAGCAGGTGATGGCTTTTTGGTGATGCTCTCCGTGGCGTGTCGCAGAGAATTCCTGCCCAGCCTTCCACGAACCGTTTGCATTAACAAGTAAACCTCAAAGTCTGCATGGCCAGCAGCAGGAAGATAGTTGGCAAACATCCTCATCTAATCCAAGGTCAGGATGGTTACTGGCCATGCATAGTGTCACGGCCGGTTCTATATAGCACGCGCCTTGGGGAGTTCAGAGCTAGCACATCCTCGTGAGGGGGCGCTTCTTCGAAGGGAATTTGAGGAAGGCCAATGCAGTCGCTGTCCCCACCATTCCTATTTCTCGCAAAGCGCGTCCTGCAGGCGCTGCTGGTGATGCTGGCGATCGCCACCGTCGCTTTCGCCGTGCAGCAATCGCTTGGCGATCCGCTGCGCGAGCTCGTGGGCGAGAGGGTTCCCGAGGCCGAGCGCGCGCGGCTCAAGGAGCAGTTGGGGCTCGACGCTCCCTGGCCGGTGCAGCTTGCCCGCTATGTCGGCAGAGCGGCGACCGGCGATCTCGGCCAGTCCTACATCTATAAGCGCCCAACGCTTCAGGTCGTGCTGGCGAAATTCCCGGCAAGCTTCGAGCTCGTTCTCGCGGCGAGCGCGATCGTGTTTCTCATCTCGCTCCCGGCGGGAATTTATTGCGCCGTCCGCCCGAACGCGGTTCTCGCGCGTTTCATCCTCGGTGCGAGCGTGCTCGGCATCTCCGTGCCGGTCTTCCTCACCGGCATCCTTCTCGTCGCCATCTTCTCGGTCTGGCTCGGCTGGCTGCCGGCGTTCGGACGCGGCGAAACGGTGAGCATCGCCGGATGGGAGACAGGCCTTCTCACCGTCGATGGCTGGGAGCATTTGATTCTGCCGGCCGTGACGCTCTCTTCGATCATGCTGCCGCTCTTCATCCGCCTCGTGCGCGGGGCGATGCGCGATCAGCTCGGCTCCGACTATGTGCGCACCGCCCAGGCGAAGGGCGCCGCGCCGTTGCGCGTCTGGCTCAATCATGCGCTTCGCAACGCATTGCTGCCGATCGTGGCGCTTGGCGGCCTGCAGATCGGGAATCTCCTCGCCTATACGCTTCTCACCGAGACGGTGTTCCAATGGCCGGGGATGGGCTTCCTATTTCTCGAAGCCGTTACCCGCGCCGACATCCCGCTCATCACCACCTATCTCGTCGCTGTCGGGTTCCTGTTCGTCGTCACCAACACTCTCGTCGATCTGGTCAGCCTCTGGCTCGATCCGCGCGTGAGCCTTGAGGGACGGGCATGATCCCCGCCGGCGTCAGCCAAATGGGGAGGGCGCTTGGCGGAGCCATTCGCCGTCGCCCGGGAAGCGGGCTCGCCGCCCTTCTCCTTGCCGGGATCTTCATCCTTGTGCTCTTGGCGCCGCTGATCGCGCCGCAAAATCCCTTCGATCTCGCCTCCTTCGACCTGCTCGATGCCGAATTGCCGCCGTCGTGGATGGAGGGGGGAGATGCCCGCTTTCTGCTCGGAACGGATTCGCAAGGCCGCGATCTCTTCAGCGCCATCCTTTACGGGACGCGGATCTCGCTGACGGTCGGGATCCTCGCCGTTGCCATCCAGGCTTTGATCGGCATCCCGCTTGGCCTCGCCGCCGGATATGCCGGCGGCCGCGTGGACAGCTTCGTGGCGCGGGCCGCCGACGTGCAATTGTC
This sequence comes from uncultured Alphaproteobacteria bacterium, assembly GCA_963786425.1. Classification (GTDB taxonomy): domain Bacteria; phylum Pseudomonadota; class Alphaproteobacteria; order Rhizobiales; family Methyloligellaceae; genus Methyloceanibacter. The sequence goes on from CAWAZB010000005.1 coordinate 915,001, forward strand.
GCTCTCGACGCTGATGCTCGCCATCATCGCGCTTGCCCTGATGCGAGCCGCCCTTGGCGGCGAGGTGCTCGGGCAATTCGCCATCCCGCTCGTCGTGCTGGTGATCGGCATTGCCGAATGGCCGTATTTCGCCCGCACCGCGCGCGCGGCAACGCTCGTCGAGGCAGCGAAAGACCATGTGCGCGCCGGTCGCGCGCTCGGCGCAAGCAGCGCCTCTATCCTTTGTCGCCACATCCTCCCCAACATCCTCTCGCCACTGACCGTGGTGGCGACGACGCAGGTCGCGGGAGCCGTCATGGCGGAAGCAGCTCTGTCCTTCCTTGGCCTCGGTCTGCCGATTACCCAGCCATCGCTCGGAACCCTGATCCGGTCCGGCTATGACCTTCTCTTCGCCGGGGCCTGGTGGGTGACGGTGCTGCCGGGGCTGGTCCTGGTCGGCCTCCTCGTCGCCGTGAATCTCATTGGCGACGCCTTGCGGGATTCCTTCGATCTGCGCCTCTCTCGCGGCGCAGATTGAACCACTTTCCGGGCTGTGGACAAACTTGCCCATCCCTCTAAGAGGTGGCGAGAACTGGCTTCGAGGAGCGTTTCCGTTGGGAAAGGTTGAGACATCCGGCACCGCCGATGCCGCGCTCATCTATTCCTTGCGCCGGGTGAGCGAGAGCGCGGCTCTCGCCGCCTTCGATTGGATCGGCCGTGGCGACGGCATGGATGGCGGCCGCGCCGCGCTCGCCGCCATGGTCTCGGCCCTTGCCACGATCGATATCGATGCGGTGGTGGTGATTGGCGAGGCCGGGAAGGGGGAGGCGCCGCAGCCTTCCGGCGGAGCCCGGCTCGGCAGCCCGCAATCCTCGTTCAAGGCTGACATCGCCGTCGATCCGGTTGAGGGGACGAGCTATCTGGCGCGTGGCCAGACGAACGCGCTCTCGGTTCTCGCGGTCGCCCCGCGCGGGGCCATGATGAATCCGGCTCCCGCTTTTTACATGGAAAAGTTCGTGGTTCCGGCTCCGGCAAGAGGAAAGATCGACCCGGATTGGAGCACGAAGAAGAAGCTGCAGGCGCTCGCCGACGCTTTGCGCAAGACCGTCTCGCAACTCACCGTCTATGTGCTGGAGAAGCCCCGTCACCGCCACCTCATCGAGGAGATCATCGCGGCGGGGGCCAGAGTGGCTCTCTATCCTGCCGGTGACGTTGCGGGCGCGCTTCTCGCGGCCATTCCCGGCTCCGGCATCGACGCCCTGATGGGCACCGGCGGCACGCCCGAGGGCGTGATCTCGGCCTGCGCGGTCCGCGCGCTCGGCGGCGAATTCTTCGCCCGTCTCGACCCGCAGCTGCACACCGAGGCAAAGGCGGTGCGGGAGGCGGGCCTCAGCACCGCGAAATGGTACACACGCGACGAGCTGATCGCGTCGGACGATGTGTTTTTCTGCGCCACCGGCATCACCACCGGGCTGATGCTGGAAGGCGTGGAGCGAAGCTCGACCCATTACAAAGTGCAAACCATGATGGTCACGGGAGCGAGCGGCGAAAGGCAGATCTTGACGAGCTACGTTCCGATCGAACGAATGATGGTTAATCGTGGCAAGGCCCGCGATGTAGCGTAAGCTAAAAAGAAAAAACGCTGAGCTTATAGGGAGTTGGAATGCCGAAGCGGGTTGAGCACCCGATCATTCTTGGGATCGTCGGCGATTCAGCGTCGGGAAAAACGACGCTGACGGCCGGTGTCGCCCAGATTCTGGGCGAGGATCGCTGCACGGTGATCTGCACCGACGACTACCATCGCTACGACCGGCGTGAGCGGGGAGAGAAGGGCCTTTCCGCCGTCGATCCGCGAGCGAACTTCATCGACATTCTGGAGCAGCATCTGCACCATCTGCGCGATGGGGAAGGGATCCTGAAGCCCATCTATGACCATCGCGATGGCTCCTTCGGGCGGCCCCGTTATGTGCGCCCGAAAGAGTTCGTCATCGCCGAAGGCTTGCTCGGCTATACGACGCGCGCCATGCGCGATTGCTACGACGTCAAAATCTATCTCGACCCTGATGAGGACCTCCGCGTCAAATGGAAGGTGCATCGGGACACGTCGAAGCGCGGATACCGCAAGGAGGAGGTCCTTGCCTCACTCGAAAAGCGCAAAGTGGACAGTACCAACTACGTGCATCCGCAGCGGACCTTCGCCGACATCGTCATTCACGTCCGTGCTCCTTCGTCGTCCAACGGCGCGAGCACGCATATGGGCGATGCCCATCTCGATGTCCGGCATATCTTGCGCCCGACCCTGCCGCATCCCGACTTCGCGCCTTTATTCGACGGAACGAGCAATGCCGGGCTGCATGTGGAACTCGCCCGCGACCGCGACGGCAAGCCCGTAGACGTGCTTGAAATCGACGGCAACATCTCCGATGAGCGTGCCGAGCGAATCGAAGATCTGCTATGGAGTTTGATCCCCGAAGCTGGGCATCTGCGCGACCAGGTCGGTCGCTTCGATGCAGCAAATGGCGCGCGGCGGAGCCATCCCCTGGCGCTGACGCAGCTTCTGGTCGGCTATCACGCCGTCAAGGCGGCGATGGGCGTAAGAGCCTATTAGCATTGGAGATTTGAGGAGAATGGCCGAGGCTTTGCAGCAGAGTGAGGCGTTGCCTGAAACGACCCACAAGGACATGGCGAACGCCATCCGCGCGCTCGCCATGGACGCCGTGCAGCAGGCCGATTCCGGCCATCCGGGCATGCCGATGGGCATGGCCGATGTCGCGACGGTCCTCTTCACGCGCTTTTTGAAATTCGACCCGGCACATCCGGATTGGCCGGATCGCGACCGCTTCGTGCTGTCCGCCGGTCATGGCTCGATGCTGCTTTACGCGCTGCTCTACCTCACCGGATATCCGCAGATGAGCCTCGATGAGCTGAAGCGTTTTCGCCAGCTTGGCTCGCGCACGGCGGGGCATCCCGAATATGGTCACGCCGATGGGATCGAGACCACCACCGGCCCGCTCGGTCAGGGGCTTGGCAACTCAGTTGGCATGGCCATCGCTGAGCGGCTCCTCAACAGCCGCTTCGGCGACGAGATCGTCGACCATTACACCTATGTGATCGCCGGCGATGGCTGCCTTATGGAGGGGATCAGCCATGAGGCGATCTCGCTCGCCGGCCATTTGCAGCTTGGGCGGCTGATCGTTTTCTTTGACGACAATGAAATTTCCATCGACGGCCCAACCAGCCTGTCGGTCTCGGACAATCAGTTGGAACGCTTCCGCGCCTCCGGCTGGCATGTGGCCAAGGTTGATGGCCACGATCCCGAGGCCGTGAGCCTCGCCATCGAGAATGCGCGCGCGGTGACGGACCGGCCCTCGCTCATCGCCTGCCGGACCATCATCGGCTATGGCGCTCCCAAGAAGCAGGGCACGGCCGCGACGCATGGCTCGCCGCTCGGTGCCGACGAAGTGGCCGCCGCGCGTGAGCATTTGGGCTGGGCGCATGCCGCTTTCGATGTGCCGAAGCCGGTGCTCGCCAGCTGGCGCGCCGCGGGCTCCCGCCATGCGCCGGCCTTTGAGCGCTGGCAGGCGGCGGCGAAGCGTCTCGACGCCGAGACACGCGCTGAGCTCAGCGATCCGGTCAGCACAGTCGTTGCCAAAAAGATCGCCGAAGCCGTCGCCGCACTGAAGCAGGAATTCGTTCGCGACAATGCGAAGCTCGCCTCGCGTCAATCCTCGCAGAAAGTTCTGGAGAAGCTTCTGCCCATCGTTCCGGGGCTGATCGGCGGCTCGGCGGATCTCACCGGCTCGAATGGAACGCTGACGAAGCTGCACAAACCCGTCACCCCGACCGACTTCTCCGGCACCTACATCCATTATGGCGTGCGCGAGCATGGCATGGCGGCGGCCATGAACGGCATGGCGCTGCATGGCGGCATCGTGCCTTATGGCGGCACCTTCCTCGTCTTCACGGATTATTGCCGCCCGTCGATCCGGCTTTCCGCGCTGATGGGCCAGCGCGTCATCTATGTGATGACGCATGATTCCATCGGGCTTGGCGAAGACGGTCCAACGCATCAGCCGGTGGAGCATCTCGCGGCGCTTCGCGCCATCCCCAATTTGAACGTGTTCCGGCCGGCCGACGCCGTCGAATGCGCCGAGGCCTGGGAGCTCGCTCTGACAGCCGCCGCGACGCCTTCCGTATTGGCGCTCACGCGCCAGAACCTGCCTGTGGTTCGGACGGATGGTGCGGGCGAGAATCTCTCGGCCAAAGGGGCCTATGTCCTCCTCGATCCCGAAGGCGGACGCGACGTGACCCTGATCGCCACCGGCTCCGAGGTCACCCTCGCTTTGAGTGCCGCGGAAAGCCTCGCCGGGGAGGGGATCAAAGCGGCGGTCGTCTCGATGCCCTGCTCGGAGCTCTTTGCCTTGCAGGACGAGGCCTACCAGCAACAGGTTCTAGGCAGCGCTCCGAGGGTCGGCGTCGAAGCTGCCGTCGAATTTGGCTGGGCGAGATGGCTCGGCCCGGACGGAATTTTCGTCGGGATGCGCGGTTTTGGCTCTTCAGCTCCGGCCCAGGATCTCTATAAGCACTTCGGGATCACGCCGGAGGCCGTCGCGGCCGCTGCGCGTGGTCTTGTCGTTCAGGCGAAGCGGTGAGGAAAAATGTCGAATAAGCGTGTCGCCATCAACGGATTTGGGAGGATCGGCAGGCTGACGCTCCGCGCCTTCCTCGAAGCCGGGCGCAAGGACCTCGATTTCGTCGCGATCAACGATCTCGGCTCGGCCGAGATGAACGCGCATCTGCTCGAATTCGACAGCGTGCATGGGCGTTTTCCCGGCACCATTTCGGTTGCGGACAAGCGTATGCGCGCCGACGGTCATGATCTCGCTGTGCTCTCCGAGGCGACGCCTGAGAAATTGCCGTGGCGCGACCTCGGCGTCGACATCGTCATGGAATGCACGGGCCGCTTCGCCGATCGCGATGCCGCGGCGAAGCATCTGACGGCGGGCGCGAAGCGCGTGCTCGTCTCGGCACCCTGCACCAACGCCGACCTGACGGTCGTCTATGGCGTGAATGAGGAGCAGCTCACGCAGGAGCATCACGTCGTCTCCAACGCGTCCTGCACGACGAACTGCCTCGCTCCGGTTGCCAGCGTGTTGCATAAGGCGGTCGGCATCGAGCGCGGCTATATGACGACGGTGCACGCTTATACCGGCGACCAGCGCACCGTGGATACGCTGCACAAGGACCCATACCGGGCGCGCGCGGCAGCGAGCAATCTCATTCCGACCTCGACGGGAGCGGCGAAGGCCGTCGGTCTCGTTCTGCCGGAGCTGAAGGGCAAGCTCGACGGCGCGGCGATCCGCGTGCCGGTTCCGAATGTCAGCCTGATCGATCTGACGTTTACGTCCGCGCGTCCGACCACGCGGCAAGAAATCAATGACGCCATTCAGGCGGCGGCCGATGGGCCGCTGAAGGGCGTTCTCGGCGTCAATGCCAAGCCCCTCGTGTCATCTGATTTCAACCACAACGCCTTAAGCTCGATTTTCGATCTTGATGCGACGCAAGTCATCGACGGCAATTTCTGCCGCATCGTGTCTTGGTATGACAATGAATGGGGCTTTTCCAACCGCATGAACGACACCGCGGTGGCCATGGGGAGACTGATATGAGTTCGCGGAGTTCCGCCGAAGCTTTCGAGGGCGGCCGGATCAAAACCCTCGACCAGGCCGATATTCGCGGCAAACGCGTGCTGATGCGCGCGGATCTGAACGTGCCGATGCAGGACGGCGTCGTCACCGACGACACGCGCATCCGGCGCATCATTCCGACCATCCGCAAGCTCCTCAATTCCGGCGCCGTGGTGGTGATCTTGTCGCATTGGGGACGGCCGAAGGGCGAGCGCAGCGCCGACACCTCGTTGAAGCCGGTTGCGACGAAGCTCGAGGAAGTGCTTGGCGATCGGCCGGTGCATTTCTTCAATGAATGCGTTGGCGAAGAGGTGAGGCGGGGCCTCGCGTCCCTGAAGCCAGGTGATGTCGCCGTGCTCGAGAATCTCCGCTACCACGAAGGCGAGAAGAAGAACGATCCCGCTTTCGCGCGCCGCTTGGCCCAGCTTGGCGATCTTTTCGTGAATGACGCCTTCTCTTCGGCGCACCGCGCCCATGCCTCCATCGAAGCGATCACGGAGCTGCTGCCATCGCATGCCGGGCTTCTGATGATGGCCGAGATCAGCGCTCTGGAGCGTGCGCTGGAAAACCCGGCCCGGCCGGTGATGGCGATCGTGGGCGGGGCCAAGACCTCGACCAAGATCGAGCTTCTCATCAATCTCGCCGCGCGCATGAACTCGATCGTCGTCGCCGGTGGTATGGCGAGCACCATGCTGTTCGCCAAGGGCATCGAGATCGGCAAGTCGCTCTGCGAACCGGATGCCGTCCCGGTGGTGAAGGAAATTTTCGCCGCTGCCGAGCGCTCAGGCTGCGAGATCGTGCTCCCAACCGATGTCGTGGTGGCGCGCGAGTTCAAGGCCGGGAGCGAGCATTTTGTATGCGGCGTGAACGAGATCCCGAAGGACATGATGATCCTCGACACCGGCCCGAATAGCGTCGAGGCTCTGAAGGAGCGGCTTCGCGACACGCGGACGCTGCTCTGGAACGGGCCGCTCGGCGCCTTCGAAATCGCGCCCTTTGGCGAGGGGACCTTCGAGCTCGCACGCGAGGCGGCGGAGCTGACGAAGCGCGGCAAGCTGGTCACGGTGGCCGGCGGCGGCGACACCGTCTCTGCCCTGAACACCGCCGGCGTCGCCAAGGATTTCACCTATATTTCGACCGCGGGCGGCGCTTTCCTCGAATGGCTGGAAGGGAAAACCCTGCCGGCCGTCGCGGCGCTGGCCAAGAACGACGTCCGGGCGCTGAGCGACGCTTAAGGTCCCCTTGGGGCTGTTGACCATGTCCACAGGTCTCATTCCCGGGCGAGCGGGAATCCGCTAAATCATCGGCGCCGGCTCTTAACGCTTGGCAGGATGCTCCGGTGGCGCCGGAAAGACGAGTCCATGGCCAGTGACATCATCATCGCGCCGTCAATTCTGTCGGCCGATTTCGCCCGGCTCGGCGAGGAAGTTCGCGCTATCGACGCCGCGGGCTGCGACTGGATCCATGTCGACGTCATGGACGGCCATTTCGTGCCCAACATCACCATTGGCCCGGATGTGGTGAAGGCGTTGCGGCCGCACACGCACAAGACCTTCGACGTGCATCTGATGATCGCCCCTTGCGACCCCTTCATCGAGGCTTTCGCGCGCGCAGGCTCGGACATCATCACCGTGCATGCTGAGGCGGGCCCGCATCTCGACCGCTCCTTGCAGCTCATCAAATCCCTCGGCAAGAAGGCGGGCGTCAGCCTCAATCCCGGGACGCATGAGAGCGCGATCGAGCATGTCCTCGATGCGGTAGATCTGATCCTGGTGATGACCGTCAATCCGGGCTTCGGCGGCCAGGCTTTCATCCCGGCCCAGCTGCAAAAGATCCGCAACATCCGCCGCATGATCGGCGGGAGGCCGATCCACCTCGAAGTCGATGGCGGCATCAACGCGTCCACCGTTTCGCGCGTGGTCGAAGCGGGGGCGAATGTGTTCGTTGCCGGTGCCGGTGTCTTCAAGGACGGTGCCTACGCCGAGAATATCGCCGCCATCCGGCGAAATGCCGAAAGCGCTCGCGCGGCCGCGTGAGACGCGACCCAGATCGGCCTTGCCCGAAACGCTGACGCGAAGTTGATGGCCAAAGCCCTTGCGAGTCCCCCACCGCGTGTGACTTTTAAGGATTTCGCTGGGGGCTCGGGGATTTCTGCATGACGGTCACTTATCTTGGCGCGCTTTTCGCCGGCTTCTTGAGCTTCCTCTCGCCTTGCGTGCTGCCGCTCGTGCCGCCTTATCTCTGCTATCTCGGCGGCACCACCTTCGATCAGCTCGCCGGCGAGGACGAGACCCCGCGCGAAGTTTACCTCACCGTCGTGCTGTCCTCGATCGTGTTCGTGCTGGGGTTCACCACGGTCTTCGTGGCGCTCGGCGCCACGGCGACGACAATCGGCCAGGTGCTGATCGCCAATCTGCCGTTGCTCGCCAAGATCGCCGGTGTTGTCATCATCATCGCCGGCTTCCACTTCCTCGGCGTCATCCACATTCCGATCCTAACCAGAGAGGCGCGCTACCATGCTGATAGCCGGCCCGTCGGCCTCCTCGGCGCCTATGTCATCGGCCTCGCCTTTGCGTTTGGCTGGACGCCTTGCATCGGCCCCGTGCTCGGGGCGATCCTCGCTCTGGCGGCCGGAGAGGAATCGGTGCGGCAAGGCGTCGGCCTCTTGCTCGTCTATTCGCTCGGCCTCGGCATTCCCTTCATCGCCGCGGCGCTCGCGCTGCGGCCCTTCCTCGGGGCGATGCAGCGCTTCCGGCCGCATCTCGGCAAGGTCGAGAAGGTGCTTGGCGGCTTTCTCGTGCTTACCGGCATTTTGTTTCTGACCAATTCCATGGCCTATATCGCCGGCTGGATCCTCGAGATGTTCCCGGCCCTTGCGATGATCGGCTGACCGCAGTCGGCAAGGGTGGAGACTGAACCGCCATGACACCGATTGCGCTCACCATCGCCGGCTCCAATTCTTCGGGTGGCGCCGGAATTCAGGCCGACCTCAAGACCTTTGCGGCGCTTCAGGTTTATGGCGCGAGCGTTCTGACGGCGATCACCGCGCAGAACACGCAAGGCGTTCGCGGCGTGCATGCCGTCCCGCCGGACTTCGTTCGCGAGCAGATGCGTGCGATTGCAGACGACCTTGCAGTCGGCGCGATCAAGATCGGCATGCTGGCAAATCGCGCCGTGATCGAGGCTGTCGCCGAAGGATTGGGGGACTTTCCCGGCGTTCCCGTGATCCTCGACCCGGTGATGGTGGCGGCGAGCGGCGATCTTCTGCTCGAGCCTGACGCCATCGACGCGCTGCGCGTGCAACTCTTTCCCGTCGTGACGCTCGTAACGCCGAACCTCGCCGAAGCCGCGGCGCTGCTCGGAGCGGCCCCGGCGCGAAACGAGGATGAGATGGCCGAACAGGCGGAGCGGCTGGTTGCGCTCGGCGCATCCGGCGTGCTGGTCAAGGGCGGACATCTCAGCGGCGAGACCGCGACCGACATTCTTCTGTCGGGCGGCGAGCCTCTTCGTCTCGAGGCGCTTCGGTGCCATTCGGCGAATGCGCATGGCACCGGCTGCACTTTATCCGCGGCCATCGCCGCCGAGCTTGCCAAGGGCGCCGATCTGCGGTCGGCCGTTGAACGCGCCAAATCCTACGTAACCGAGGCGATCTTCGCGGCCGAACGCTTGAGCATCGGCAAGGGCCGGCGGCCCTTGCACCATTTTCATGCGCTTTGGCCGAAACCGGAGTGACACCGCCCCGCGGCTACTCCTCCGGCAACAGTTTGTGCCGCTGCTCGCCGAGGCCGGCCACGGAAAGAACGATCTCATCGCCCGCTTTCAAAAAGACGCGCGGGTTGCGCGCCATGCCGACGCCGGGCGGCGTTCCGGTCGTGATCACGTCTCCGGGCTCGAGCGTCATGAAGCGGCTGAGATAGCTGACGAGCTCGGCGACCGGGAAAATCATGGTCGAGCTGTTTCCCGTCTGCATGCGCTCGCCGTTGAGGTCGAGCGTCAGGTCGAGGCTCTGCGGGTCCGTGATTTCGTCCGTCGTCACCAGCCAGGGGCCAAGAGGACCGAAACTGTCGTAGCTCTTCGCCTTGATCCATTCTCCCGGCCCGCCCTTTTGCAGGCTGCGCTCGGAAACGTCGTCGCAGATCGTGTAGCCGGCGACGAATGAGAGGGCGTTGGCCTCCGATACGTTTTTCGCCCTGTTGCCGATGACGATGGCGAGCTCGACCTCGAAATCCATTCGCGCCCAGTCCTTCGGCATCAGGATCGGATCGTCGGGACCGCAGACGCAGGAGGCGGCCTTGGCGAAGACGATCGGCGCCTCGGGGATCGGCATCCCGGTTTCTGCCGCGTGGTCGCGATAATTGAGGCCAATGCCGAAAAATTTCGGCACGCGCCCGATCGGCGCGCCGAGACGCGGGGAACCCTCCACCGCCGGGAGTTTTGCGACATCGAGGGCTCTGAGGCGCGCCAATCCCTCCGAGGTCAGCACTTCGCCGGCGATATCGGTGACATTGCCCGAAAGATCTCGGATTTGACCGTTATCATCCAACAGCCCCGGACGCTCCTTCCCCGGCGGCCCGTAACGCAGCAATTTCATCGACGCTTTCCCCCTCGCGGTTTTTGTGCATGATGCACGCCGGGCAAAGGGGCGGCAACATCTTGATTTCGTGAAAGAAGAGGACGTTCATGGATCGACACATGCTTTTCCCCGGCTTAATTCCCGCAAGCGCCGCGCTTCTCCTTGTTGGCGCGTGGCTGCTCCCAACACCCGCATCGGCTGCCGAGGGCGGCAACCCGCTCGACCAGCTGAGCGGCGAGTGGAAGGGTGGCGGAACGATGACGCCGATGGGCGGAGATCCTGAGAAGGTGAACTGCAAGGTCAGTTACGAAGCGAAGGATGGCGGGGTGCTGCAAAATCTTCGCTGCGCCGGGCCGGACACCACCATCAAGACCAATACGCAGATGAATTTCAGTGACGGGAAGGTCTCGGGTTCCTGGACGAAATCGACCTTCGACCGCCAAGGCGGCATAAATGGAACGGCCAAGGACAATGCCGTGCATGCGCAAATCAGCGGGGACAAATTCTCCGGCCGGATGAGCATCAACATCGACGGCGAGACGCACAGCATCAACATCCTGCAGCTCGACAAGGGCTCGGGGGTGTATCGTCCCGTCGCCAGCATTGCCTTCAGCCGATAGATATTGTTGCAATTCCTGCATCGTTGCGCGTTGGCAACAGGCCCTCGAAAAGTTGGCATGGTTGCCACGCGCGATGGGCGGGAATGAAGCAAGCTGCGAGACTTCGCCAGCTTCTGCAGGGCTCCCGCGCTCTCCCTTAATGCGCTGATATCCAACGGTAATTCAGAATTCATGACCATGGCCACCCGTCATTTTGCATTTCGGCCACAGTCGCCATCGGATTTGTGTCGATCGCGTTGCGGAAGTTGAATGCATGGGCAGTCATAGGTAGCTTTTTCCCACAACGACAGCGGCAACAAGCCACGCCAGAAGCGACAAGTTACGAAGCGCGCGAACCAAAAGAGGGAAACTTTCGGAATAGCGGCTTAGGAAAGATGGGGGGGCGAGCCAGAGCCCAATCGATAGGCTTAGGCCTTCGGCGGTCGGCTCGTTTCGCAGGGAAGACCGGCCCGGGTATCCCGGGCCGGTTCTTTTTTGCCTTCAGAGACCGAGGTGACCCAAGGTTCGCTCGATGCCGCCGAGATAGGATTGCCCGAATAGGCGCAGATGCACGAGCGTCGGGTAGAGATTGTAGATCTCCCGGCGAAGCTCGTGGAAGCCTGGTTCGAGTGGCGATAGTGCCTCATACGCTTCGAAAAATGCCTCCCCGAAAGTGTCGAACATCGTCGTGAAGGCGAGCTCGATTTCTGGATGACCGCAATAAATCGCCGGGTCGACAAAGCCGGCGATGCGGTCTCCGCGCACGAGCACATTGCCGGTCCAGAGATCGCCATGCAGCAGGCTCGGATGCGCGGGCTCGGTGAGAAACTCTTCGAGCCGCTCCCCGAGCCGCTCGAGCCGAGAGAGCATGGCCGAGGGCAGGCGGCCTTCCGCTTCGGCGGCCTCGGCCATCGCCAAGAGCCGGTGCTCGCGAAAGAACGGGATCCACTTCTCCGAGCGTGGATTTCGCTGCCGCAACGGTCCGATCAGCGTGTCCCGCTCATAGCCGAAGAAGGGCCGGGGCGTTGCATGCAGGGCCGCGATCAGCTCGGCGGCATGACGGTCGACTCTTGCTGTGATCGGCCCGCCATCGTTCTCGACATAGTCCATCGCCAGGAGGTCTGGCTCAGCCAGATGCACGCGCGGCACCGGAAACTCGGACTGCCGGGCGAGCTCGTCGAGCATGTAACCCTCAAGCCCGAGATCGGCGTGTGACGCGCTTTGCCGTGCTTTGACCGCGAGGACGCGTCCGTCGGCAAGCGTGACTCGCATCCCCGTCAAGCCGAAGCCGACCGGCATCGGTGCCGAAGCCACGACCTCAGCGCCCAACGCCTTTGCAAGCCGCTCTTCAATCCTCATTGGGGCACTGTGTTGCGCGTGTTTGCTCTCAATTGCGCTGCAAAATGTAGAGCACGTAGCCGTAGCTGCCGTCCGACCTCCGGAAGATGTCGATCTCGTCGAGTGTTTCGGCCGCGAAATTCCTGACGTCCTCATTGTCATGCTCGGCAAGAGCCTTCGCTCTCGGCTCGAGCGCATCGTAATAGCCGTCGATCCAGGCGTGCTCCGGGAAGGGTGTGGGCGTCGAGAAGCGTGTATCCCGCGCTTTCCGCCGCGGCGATGTTCTCGGCATTCGTCTGCATCGCCGGATAAGCGGTGGCAAAGAATTGCCGTGCGGCGTTCGGAACCTCGTCGCGCACCCAGGTCAGCTCGCTGACCACGGCAAACCCGCCGGGGCGGATGGCGGGCGCCCAGACTGAAAGCGCATTGGCGAATCCAATATTGTAGGCAGCGCCTTCGCACCAAAGGAGGTCGATGTCGTGGAACACGCTCGGAACGTCTTTCATGTCCATGCAATGCGTCTCGATCGACGGCGCGACGCCCGCCGCCTCCGCACGTCGCGATAGCTCTTCCAAGAAGGGCTGACGCAGAATCCACCGCGTGAATCCGGCCGCCGAGCGCCCGTGCCAGCGCCAGCGTCTGACGCCCATTGCCGCAGCCGACGTCAACGACAAGGTCGAAACTCTTGCGCGGGAGGCGATCTAGCGCACGCAGCGTTTCCTTATCGTCGCCAGGCCCGAGCTTCTCCAAGCCTCCGAAGAGAAGGTCGACGGGATCGGGCCGGCTCATGGGTGGCCTCCGAAAGGTTGTCCCGAGTGAGTGTAACGGGCTGCGACGAATTAACACTTCCGCGCGCCTTGGTCACAGGCGGGGGCGGCTGTCACACGCCTGCAACAAAAGCACCTTAAGGCCGGGCCACGATATGAGCATCGACGCCCACGATTTTCGCCATCCAGGCGCCAAGCGCTACCGGACCTTATTCGTTTCCGATCTGCATCTCGGCACCAAGGCTTGCCAAGCAGACGCCTTCCTCGATCTTCTCAAGCACACCGAGGCGGACAAGCTCTACCTTGTCGGCGACATCGTCGATTTCTGGCGCATCAAACGCGGCGCCTATTGGCCGCAGGCGCATAACGACGTGCTGCAGAAGCTGTTGCGGCTCGTCCGCAAGGGGGCGGATCTAACCTTCATCCCCGGCAATCACGACGAAGCGATGCGCGATTATTGCGGCTCGCGCTTCGGCGGCATCGCCATCGAGCGGAACGCCATCCATGTCGGCGCCGACGGGCGGCGTTACCTCGTCATGCATGGGGATGAGTTCGACGTCGTCGTGCGCTATGCGCGCTGGCTCGCTCTCTTTGGCGATTGGAGCTACACGGTGGCGCTTTGGGCCAACACCCACTTCAACACCGTCCGCCGCTGGTTCGGCATGCCCTATTGGTCGCTCTCCGCCTATTTGAAGCACAAGGTGAAGCGCGCGGTGAATTATATCGGTGAGTTCGAAGCGGCGCTGGCCGCCGAGGCGCGCCGGCATGGCGCGCAAGGCGTGATCTGCGGGCATATTCATCACGCGGCCATCAGGCAGGTCGGCGATGTGCTCTACATCAACACCGGCGATTGGGTCGAAAGCTGCACGGCTGTCGGTGAGACCGAAGACGGTCTCTTCGAGATCATCCGCTGGGTGCCGCATGTGCATGGGCGCTCCGAGGTGAGAGCGCCGCTCGAGGAGCTCGAGGCAGCGGCTTGATGCGGGTCCTCGTCGCGACCGACGCATGGCATCCGCAGGTGAATGGCGTCGTTCGAACTTATGAGCGGCTCGCCATCGAGGCGCCGAAGCTTGGTTTCGAAGTGAGCTTCCTCGCGCCCTCGGCGTTTCGCACGCTTCCTTGCCCAAGTTATCCCGAGATTCGCCTGGCGCTGGCGACGCCGCGGGCGATTTCCGCTGAGATCGCGAAGGCAAGGCCGGATTTCATCCACATCGCCACGGAGGGGCCGATCGGGGTCATGACGAGGCGCTATTGCCGGAAAACCAGACATCCCTTCACCACGAGCTATCACACCAGATTTCCGGAATATGTTTCGGCAAGGCTGCCGGTGCCGAAATCCTGGTGCTACGCGTTGCAGCGCCGCTTCCATAACGGCGCGGCCGCGACCTTCGTGGCGACGCCTTCGGTCGCGGAGGAGTTGAGGTCGCGTGGCTTCGAGCGTCTTACCCCGTGGTCGCGCGGCGTGGAAACGTCGCTCTTCCGGCCACGCAAGCTGCGCCAGTTCGGCAAGGATCCCGTATTCCTCTATGTCGGACGCATCGCGGTTGAGAAGAATCTGAAAGCCTTCCTCGACCTCGATCTTCCCGGGCGGAAGGTGCTGGTCGGCAGCGGACCGCAAGAGTCCGAGCTCCGCCGTCTGTACCCTGATGCCCTTTTCACCGGGGCGAAGGAGGGGAAGGAGCTTGCGGCCGCCTATGCTTCGGCGGATGTCTTCGTCTTTCCGAGCCTCACCGACACATTCGGTCTCGTGCTGCTCGAAGCCTTGGCAAGCGGGGTTCCCGTCGCGGCCTATCCCGTCTGCGGGCCGCGCGACGTTTTAGGCAAAAGCCGCGCCGGGGCGCTGCGCGACGATTTACGAGAGGCCGCTCTGGAAGCGCTCACGCTCGATCCGGGCGAGGCAAGGCGCCTGGCGCTGACCTACAGCTGGGAGAACTCGGCGCGCCAATTCATGGACGCCGTTTTGGAAGCGCATCACATCGGCCTTCCGAAGCGAAGGCGGCGGCAATGGCGCCGGAAAAGAAAACGGCCCGGTTGGGGGGAAACCGGGCCGTCTCGATCTTATTCGTCAGTTTGGGGGACGCTTGGGGGATCTCGCGTCTCCCCTGAAATGGTGCCCAGCCTTCCGGATTTCAAGGAGAGCCTCGCCAAAAATCCAAGCGAAGCGGCAAGCGGCTGATTTTGAACGGCCTTCACGCCGGGCAAGATGTTAACGGCTCCGGCGGGCCTGTAGCGCGCTAGCCCCACACCTCCGCGCGCGGGACGATCATCGCCGAGGCATAAGTCAGCCCCGGATCCCGGTCCCTTTCGAGCAGCAGCGGGCCGTCCAAATCCACCCAATCCGCACTTTGCGCGAGCAGCAGGGCCGGGGCCATGGCGAGCGAGGTGCCAACCATGCACCCTGCCATGATCTTGAGGCCGAGCCGCTGTGCTTCCTCTGCGACGGCGAGCGCCTCGGTCAGCCCGCCGGTCTTGTCGAGCTTGATGTTCACCGCGTCGTAGAGGCCGGCAATCGCCTCGAGTGAAGCCCGGTCATGCACCGACTCGTCGGCGCAAATCGGCACGAGATGCGGGATGTGCTGGAGGAAATCGTCGGCTCCAGCGGCAAGCGGCTGCTCGATCAGCTCGATGCGCGCCGCTTTGGCGGCCCGCAGCAGGCGCTCGATTGCCTCTGCCGGCCACGCCTCGTTGGCGTCGGCGATCAGCCGCGCAGATGGAGCGGCCTCGCGCACGGCGGCGAGGCGCTCTTCATCGCCGTCGCCGCCAAGCTTCAGCTTTAAAAGCGGGTATCCGGCAGCTTCCTTCGCCTTCCGCGCCATCTCTTCCGGCGAGGCCAGTGAGAGGGTGAAGGCGGTGAGCACCGGCGCCGGCGCGGGCAGCCCCGCAAGCTCTGCCACCGGGAGGCCGGCGAGCTTGGCGTCGAGGCCCCAAAGGGCGCAGTCGAGGGCATTGCGGGCGGCTCCGGACGGCAGCAGGGATTGCAGCTCGCGGCGCGTCAGTCCTTCGGCGAGAAGCGGCGAGCAGCTTTCGATCGCCGCCGCGACGCCCTCCACGCTTTCGCCGTAGCGGGAATAGGGAACGCATTCGCCGCGCCCGATCTGGCCCCCGGACTTAAGTTCGGCGACCACAACAATGGCCTCGCGTTTCGCTCCGCGTGAAATGGTGAAAGCGCCGTCTATCGGCCAGCGCTCGATGCTCACGCGCAGTCTTTTGGGGACACGCCGCTCGGTCGTCACCGCTGAACTCCCAGCCGGCAGCTTAGCCGCTTTCCCTCGCCGGTCCTTCATTCCATAACAAGGGGGTTGGCGCGTCCTTTGCCCGATGCGCCGGCGGGGACGCACTTCCATGCTGAAACGCGACCATACCGTTTCGCTCTCGACCCAAGCGCGCGCGCCGGGGTTCCGGGTCGAGCTCAAAGGCACCACCTTTCGCCTGATCGCGAGCGGCGCCTGGACCATCGCCGAGGCGACGAGCATCGATTCGGCCTTGCGACGGCTCAGAGTGCCGATCCCGCCATCGGCTGAATTTACCGGCGAGATGGACATCGCCGGCATCGCCGAGATCGATACGGCCGGTGCCTTGCTTCTGCATCGCACCGCGGCGGCATGGGAGGAGGCCGGCCTCCGCACCCGCTATGCCGGAGCCACGGAAAGCTTCCGCATCTTACTCGAGGAGGTGCATCGGCGCGTGAATGTCGAGCGTCCGGTGGTCGAGACCAAGACCGTCGTGCAACAATTCACGGACGATATGAGCCGCGCTCTGGCCGGCGTCTGGACCGACGCGGTGCAGCTCACGGCTTTTCTCGGCGAAGTTATTGCCGCATTCGCGCGGTTGCTCGTCCAGCCGAAGCGGTTTCGCCTCACCTCCTTCGTTCATCATCTCGATCATGCGGGCTTGCGCGCGGTGCCAATCATCGCGCTGATCTGCTTGCTGATCGGCGCGGTGGTGATGCAGCAGGGCGTGGTGCAGCTCCGCCCCTTCGGCGCCGAACCCTTTGCCGTGAACATGGTGGCGATCTTGGCGCTGCGGGAAGTCGGCATCTTGCTGACGGCGATCATGGTCGCCGGCCGCTCGGGATCCGCCTTCACCGCCGAGATCGGCTCGATGAAAATGCGCGAGGAAATCGACGCGATGCGAACCCTTGGCATCGACCCGATGGACACGCTCGTGCTGCCGCGCATTCTCGCGCTGATCGTGGCGCTGCCGCTTCTCACCTTCCTTGGCGATCTGATGGGGCTTGCAGGCGGCGGCCTCATGGCCATGGCGGTCCTTGGCCTCGACGCTTCCGCCTATATCGACAAGCTCCGCGATGCAGTCGACATGCAGCACTTCATGGCCGGCATGATCAAGGCGCCCTTCGCCGCCCTCATTATCGGCCTCGTCGGCTGTCTCGAAGGGCTGAAAGTGGCAGGCAGCGCCGAGTCGCTCGGGACGCACGTCACCAGCGCGGTGGTGAAGTCGATCTTCCTCGTCATCATCCTTGACGCTCTCTTCGCCATGTTCCTGTCGGGGATCGGCCTATGAGCTCCGAGAACGGCCGCGAAGTGCTGATCAAGGTACGCAACCTCGCCAAGAGCTTCAGCGGTCACCAGATCTGGAATGGGCTCGACCTCGAGATCTATCGCGGCGAGATCCTCGCCATCGTCGGCGGCTCCGGGCAGGGCAAATCCGTGCTCCTGCGAGTCATCACCGGTCTTCTCAAGCCTGAGGCCGGCGAGGTCGAGCTGTTCGGCCGCAACATCGAGGCTTTGAGTCCGGAGGAGCGCCTAGAGATCGAAAAGCGCTGGGGCATTCTCTTCCAGGATGGCGCGCTTTTTTCCTCGCTTACCGTTCTGCAGAACATCCAGGTGCCGATGCGGGAACATATGCAGTTGCCGCAGGCCATGATGGACGACCTCGCCTTCTTGAAGCTCGCCATGGTTGGCCTGCCGCCCGAAGCCGCCCACAAAACGCCGTCAGAGCTATCAGGCGGCATGCGGAAGCGCGCCGGCCTTGCAAGGGCTCTTGCCCTCGACCCGGAGATTGTGTTCCTGGATGAGCCGACAGCGGGCCTCGATCCCATCGGCGCCAACGATTTCGACCATCTGATCAGGAAGCTGCAACAGACCCTCGGTTTGACCGTGTATATGGTGACCCACGATCTCGACACGATTTTCACCGTTTGCGACCGGGTGGCGGTCCTCGCGGACAAGCGTATCGTCCGCACCGGGTCGCCGAACGAGCTACAAGAGCGCCCGGATCATCCCTGGATCGAGGAGTATTTCTGCGGGGAGCGGGCGCGGGCGGCGCAATCCGGCGAGCAGCCGAGACGCCTTTCGGTGTAAGGTGCGGGGATGGAGACGAAGGCCAATTACCTCTTGATCGGCGTTTTTTGCCTTGGCGTTATCGCCCTCGCTTTTATCTTCATCTTCTGGATGACGAATATCGGCGGTGGCGGGAAGCGCTACGTCATTCTCATCGACGGGTCCGTGGCGGGGCTGACCACTGGCGCGAGCGTCGGCTTCAACGGCATCCGTGTCGGCGAGGTGCAATCGCTTCATCTCGACCCGAACGATGCGCGTAAGGTGCAGGTGCTCGTCAGCGTCCACCCCGATACGCCGGTGCGGGAGAACTCCCGCGCCTCGATGCAGTCCCTCGGACTGACCGGCGGGACCGGCATTCAGATCAGTGCCGGGACGCCGGAAGTGCCCTTGCTCGTGGCAACGGCGGAAAATCCGATCCCTATCATCCCAAGCGACCGGGGAGGCGGCCAGGGCCTGTTCGACGCGGCCCCCTCCGTCATGAACAACGCGAATGCGCTGATGCTGCGGCTGAACGACCTCGTCGCCGAAAATCAGGATTCCTTCCGCCAGACGGTCGTCAATTTGGAGGCCGTCACCTCCATGCTGGCCGAAAAAAAGGACGCAATCTCGCAGACCATTACCGATGTCGGCGCCGCCGCCCAATCCTTCAAAGACCTGTCCGGGCGCCTGGAAGTCTCGCTCGGCGAGAATCTCGACGGCCTGACCCGCACGGCAAATGCCAGCCTGCAGGAATTTGGCGGCTTCATGCGGGAGGGGCGGCGGGCCGCCTCCACCCTCAACCGGGTGCTGGAGAAGTTCGAGGCAAATCCCCGCAGCTTTTTGCTTGGGGGCAGCCAGGTGCCGGAATACACTCCGCGTGGAAACTGAGATATCCCTGTAGTTCAAAAGGGGTAGCGCGTCGAAAACAGGGGGCGATCCCAATTGTTCCAGTCCGCACCAGCGCTTGCGGCAGTCATTGTGTCTATGGGGCTTGCCGGCTGCTCGCTTGCGGCCGGCGGCAAGGCTAATTCTTCGACCTATGATCTGATTGCGGCGCGGCCCTTTGCGGCTGTTCCGAAGGCCAAGGGCTGGCAATTGGTGGTCGTCGAGCCGACCGCCGTGCAGGCGCTCGATACCAACCGCATTCTGGTCCGCCCCGGCGCCGACCAGATCTCCTATTTCAAGGGCGCCTCCTGGAGCGACCGGCTGCCGCGCCTCGTGCAGACGCGGACGATTGAAACGCTGCAGAATGCCGGGGTCGCCAAGGCCGTGCTCGGCAGCTCCGATCGCGCCGGCGGCGAATATATGCTGGCGATGGAAATCCGGGCCTTTGAGATCGACGTGTCGAACGCCTCGGCCTCGGCCGATGTCGACATCTTCGCCAAGCTGATCAGCGCCTCCTCATCGAAGGTTGTCGCCTCGAAGGGGTTCAGCGCCAAGGTGGCGGCTGAGAGCGACACGCCGAAGGCGGGCGTTGCCGCCCTAAATGAAGCGCTGACCCAGGTGCTTCAGGATACCGCGAGCTGGGTGGCAGCCCGCCGCTAATCTTCGCCGAAACCGCTAATCTTCGCAGACGCTGCTAGCGAAGCCTGCCGCTCGCATGCGCGAGCAGGAGATAAACGCGGCCGGTTTCGGACGTCATATAGTTCTGCAGTACGCGTCCTTCCGGATCCGTCTGTTCGGCATCGCGCAACAGCCGCTCGAAATCGGCGATGTAGCGGTCCACCGTGGTGCGGAAATCGCCGTCGCGGTTATAGCGGCGGCTGATCTCGTCAAAGGTCGCCTGGCCGTCCACATTATAGAGGTGCCGTCCGAGCACGCCGCGCTCGCCGGCGCGGAAGCGCTGCCAGACTTCGGCCGCGGTGTGGTGATCCATCGCCCGCGCAAGCTCGTCGAGCCGCAATCCGGCTGCCGCGGCGCCGGCCTCGGCCTGTGTCGGGAAGCCGCCGGTGCTGCCGCTGAAAGCATTGTCCTGGTGGCCTGCCGGGCTCGAGGCTTTGTAGCCAGCGCCGGCTTCGCTGCCTGACCAGCCGCCACGGCCGGCCGCTGGGGCATCGGGGCGGTGCGTGATCTGCGGCTGGCGGTAGGAATGCTCCGAGCCATTGCCGTTGGAATGGCGGGGCAGGGAGGGGGCCATCGACTCGATCTCGCGGAACTGGTCGGAAAGCACCTTGCGGATGGCGGCGGTGGCTTGCGCCGTCTGCTGCGGCAGGCCGTCCATGCGGCGCTGCATATCCTGGCGCACAGAGTCGAGGTCGCCGGCGGTCTTTTGCGCCACTTCGCGCATGCCGACCACGGTGCTGTCGAATTGGGTGCGCATCTGCTCCAGCTGCCGGCCGATCTGACCGATCACCGTCTCGAAGCTGGATTTCAGCTCGCCGACGGCGCTGGCGGTATGCGTATGCGCCTCTTCCCGGAGCCGCTCGATCTGGGCGAGGGCCTGCTGGGCCTGGCCGGTCGTGTCGCGGGCGACGGAAGTGCCGATCTGCTTGGCCCTCGCCTCGACCTGCGTCATCGCCTTCTCCACCATGCCGGCGTAAGACCGCATCATGGTGTCGAGGTCCTGGCCCTTGGCATTCACCGCATGCAGCAATCCGACGATCGCCTGGTGACGGTTCTCCAGGATCGAGTTCGATCTTGGCATTCGAGGAGTCGAGGGCTCTTGCCGCCGTAAGGATGGCTTGCCCTTGCGTCTCGAAGCGCTGCGTGAGGTGGTGAATCTGCTCGAGCATGCCGTGCGAAAGCTCGCGCAGCGCCTGCGTCTGAGCCACGAGCACACTGACGGCTTCCTCGGACTGGGCGCCCGCCTGCTCGGCCGTCTGCCGGATGACGGCGGCGTTCTCCGCGAGCATCTCGTTAAGCTGCATCGCCTGGCGGCCGAAGGTGCCTTCAACGAGGCTCTTATGCTCGGCAAGCACGCGATCGATCTCGAGCGTGTGCTCGCTGAAGGTCGCGTCGATCGATTTGAGCCGCTCTTCGAGCGAGGAGGTTATGAGCTGAGCGCGCTCGGAGAGGGTCGTGTCGAGGGCGACGGCGCCCTGATGAATTGCCGTGGCGAACGCATCGGTGCGCTGCTCGAGCGACTGAGCAAGGGTCGAGGTTTGCTCGGTGAGGGCAACCGTGAAATTCTCGCTATGCGTGAGCAAGGTCTTGTCGAGAGACTGGGCTCCTTCAGCGATTGTCACGGACAGCATGTCGATGCGGTCCTTCATCAGCCTGTCGAGGCCGGTCGCGCCGTGGCCCACCGATTCCGCAAAAGCGGCGAGCCGCTCTTTCAGAAGCGTGTCGAGCTCCATGGTGCCGTCGCCGATGCCTTGCGTGAAGGTATCGATGCGCTCGGTGAGGAGCTTTTCCAGCGCCGCCGTCTCGTCGCCGATAGAGTTGGTGAGAAGCCGCGCATGCTCGGTCAAGGACGTGTCGAGCGCCTGGATGCGGGTCGCGAGCGTGTTGTCGAGCGCAGTCGTCCGTTCTCCGATGGACGTTTGCAGGGCGGCGAGATTGGTTGCCGCTCCGTCGATGACCTCGCCGAGCCGCGCATGCTCGACCCCGATCCGCTCCAAAAGGACCGGCATCTTGTCTTCAATCTTTTGATGCGCGAACTCGATCTGCGCGGCGGCCTCGGTGCTCCGCGTCGTCAGCATTTCAGCGAGCTTCTGGCCGCGCTCGGTCAGGCGCTTGTCGAAATTCCCGGTCGCTTCGGCGAGGTCGCGAGCAATCTGGGCGCCAACCCCCCGCAAGGATTCGCTGACCCGGTCGCTGTTATTGGCAAGAGCCTCGCGCTCGCTGGCAAGCTCGCTGATGAGCCCGCGGACACGCAACTCGTTCTCGCCGTAGGAGCGCTCGAGGGCCGCAACCTCATTATGCACGAGCGCCTCAAGCTCGCCGGCACGGCCAATGGCGCGGGAGATGGCATCGTTCATGGCCGCCACTTGCCGGCGGATCGTCTGGCCAAGCGAGGCGACCGATTGCTCGGCGAGCCGGTCCGGCTCAGCCAGCCTGATTGCCACTTCGGTCATGGCGGACGCCATGAGCCGCAATTCCTGAGCGCGCCAGACGAGGAGCGCGAGGAACCAGAAAAGGGCGATCGGCAGGAGGATCGTCACCGCCGTGGTCACCATCGGCGGATTGGTAAAGACGGCACCAGGCCCACCGGCGGTCGTGTCGGAGATCGCGCCGCTGCCCCAGGCGAAAATGACGCAGATGACGAACCAGCAGACCGAGGCGATGGTCGCAATTAGGAACGGTGTCTTCGAAGGCTTCTGCTGAAGCGCAAAGATCAGACCGCCGATCGAGGGGGCATCGTCATTCGCCGCCGTCGTGATGCGGCGCTGCGCCGGACCCGCCGCCCGTCGTGCCCGGGCGAAGGGCTTCGCCGGATCGGTGGCCGTGGTGGCGTCGGTTTCAGTCGGATGGTCGGTGTCGCGCTTCAACTCTGACATCTTGCGTTGCTCGGCCCTCAAACGTTCGGTCAGCGAGGGCCTTCTCGGCTCTCCTAGAGCGGAACCGCTTTCAAGCAATGAGAACTGATCGGAATCGTTCTCTTCCGCTCTGGTCAATTTTCCAGAGTTGTCAAGTGAGGGTTGCGCTTCGCGATTGCCCTCGGATGTCGCAACAGGCGACTTCGCTTGCTCCTGCGCCATCACGCTACCTCGCACAGATTCACTCTGAAGAAATCTGCGCCACGCAGCGACACCGCTAATGGGCAGTGTCGGACCTCAGACTATGCCTCTATCCGGTGTACTCTACCGGAAATGGGCCCGAGACGCATTTTCCCCCGCTCCCTTATCGTTAACGAATTTTTAGGGCGGAAAAAAGCACATTCGGCAATTATGCTTTACGGGACTAATAGCTTGGAATAACGGCGAAATCTTCCCTCGTCGGACCCCTAAATTTCCCCCATGGTTAATGCTGTGGCAGATTTGTCGACCAAAGTGCCTCGCCACTCTCCAAAATGCCTCCGTACCGCACCCCTCGCACCGCAAAATCAGAGATCAGGCAAGGCGCTGGAGTCTCGTTGCCGATTGGCCTATAGAGACGCGCCACGACGCCGGCGAAGCGTCACGTAGCCCAACGGGGGGCGGATCTCTGTGCCCCGTTTCCCAAGATTAACGACCTACCCGCTCGCGCCCCATCGATGGCAAGGATCACCTACATTCAGCATAACGGGACCGAGCATGCGGTCGAAGCCGAGCCGGGAATGACGGTGATGGAGGCCGCGGTTCGGAACGATATTCCGGGCATCACGGCCGAATGCGGCGGCGCCTGTGCCTGCGCGACGTGCCACGTCTATGTCGACGAGGCTTGGCGCGAGGCAACCGGCAAACCGGAGATGATGGAAGAGGATATGCTGGATTTCGCCTTCGACATTCGCGCCGAGAGCCGGCTCAGCTGTCAGATCAAGGTTACCGAGGCGCTTGACGGCCTCCGTGTCCATATCCCCGAGAGGCAGACTTAAGCGCGATGCTGCAGGACGTCATTCGCACCGATGCGGTAATCGTTGGCGCGGGGCCGGTCGGCCTCTTTGCCGTGTTCGAACTCGGTCTCGTCGACGTGAAGACCCACGTCATCGACATCCTCGACCGGGCCGGCGGGCAATGCACCGAGCTCTATCCGGAAAAGCCGATCTACGACATTCCCGGCCTGCCGATCGTCAGCGGTCAAGAGCTGACGGACCGCTTGATGGAGCAGATCAAGCCCTTCGGGCCCGTTTTCCATTTCGCCCAGCGGGTCGAGACGCTGGAACGCCTCGATGGCGGATTTCGCGTTACGACCGACGCGGGGACGGTAATCGAGGCGAAGATCGTTATCATCGCCGCGGGCGGAGGCTCATTCACGCCGAAGCGGCCGCCGCTTGCTGGCATCGAGGATTATGAAGGCAAGTCCGTGTTCTATTCCGTGCGTCGCATGGAGGACTTGCGCGGGCGCGACGTCCTCATCGTCGGCGGCGGCGATTCAGCGCTCGACTGGACGTTGAATCTGCAGCCTATCGCCAAGTCGCTGACCTTGCTGCATCGGCGTCCGGAGTTCCGCGCGGCGCCTGCCTCGGTGCAGAAGATGTTCGCGATGGCTGAGGATGGCAGCATCGCTTTCAAGCTCGGACAGGTGACGGCGCTTCACGGAGCCGACGGTCAGCTCAAGGCCGTCACCGTCAAGGACCCGAACAACGAGGTTTACGAACATCCCGCCGAAATCATGATGCCGTTTTTCGGTCTCACCATGAAGCTCGGACCCGTCGGCGATTGGGGCCTGGAGCTCAAGGACAATCTCATTCCCGTCGACACCGAGAAATTCGAATCGAGCGAGAAGGGCATCTTCGCCATCGGCGACATCAACACTTATCCCGGCAAGCTGAAGCTCATCCTATCGGGCTTTCATGAAGCAGCGCTCATGGCGCAGCAGGCGCATCGATACGTCCATCCCGACAAGAAGCTCGTGTTCCAATACACGACCTCCTCGACCAGCCTGCAAAAGAAGCTCGGCGTGAAATAAGCGCTTCACTCGCTAGGCGAGTGAGCGGAAGACGTTGATCGGATAGGGGCTGAGGAAACGCGCCTTCATCCTGTCGCCATATGGCAGTTCCACCTTCTGGAAAATGCCGGTCCGGTGGATGAGGTCGCCGGCATCCGTGTCGACGAGGATCAAATAAAGCCGCCGCGGATGTGCGTGATAGGAGTGCACGATGCGCGCGAGCACATGCGCGAAGACCTGACGCTCGAACGGATCGAAGAAATAATGGACGGCCTCGCCGCTGACCGCCTCCATATTCGCCGCGTCCTGAAGCAGGCATTCGACGTTGCGGCATTTCATCTGGCTGCGCGGAAACTGCGCGATGTTCATCATCGCATCGTCATGCAGCTCCTCGGCAAACTCGACGCCGAGGACGCTTCGAAACGGATGCTGCGCCGCCATCATCAGCACGCGACCCTTGCCGGCGCCGTAATCGACGAAGGTGAAGCGGCTTAGATCGTCCTCAACGGCGGCCAAAGCGCAATCGAAGACGACGGCGGGCGTCGGCCGATAGTCGTGAGCCAGGGCCTTGTTGGGTCCGCGCACGGAGAGGCCGGCGACGCTGACCGGCGTTTTGGTCGGCGCGAAGAAAAGACGTTCGACAGGCGTGTCGAAAACGCTTCCATGCAGCCAGAACAGCAGCCGCCGATAGTCGCCCTTGAGGCGCTGCGGCTTTGCGTGCTCGCGCAGCTTGGCGCTCGCGCCGCGGATCTTGGCCGCTTTCGGTTTGACATTCGGGGAGGGTTTGGCGGAGGCGGGATTGACGCCTGCGCGCTCGGCGGCAAATTGAGGCGGCGACGCGTTGATGGGTGCGGGGGCGGCATGAGCGGGCGCGGCAGACGGTCCGGGCGGCGGATTCTGCTGGAACGGAAACGCGCTCAGCCCTTCAAGCCGCTGCTCTAACGCGGCGCGTTCCTCGATCGGCTTCTCATTCGCCTTCGCCTTCCGGCGCAGCAATGCCATGGTTGGCTATCGTCCCCAATATGCACCGTTTTAGGGCAGCGCCCCCGTTGCCCGCCAACGACATCATCAGGGCAGAGATAAAGCAACTCGCCTCCGATGCCTATGGCAATGTGATATCCTCGCGATTCGCTGGGCATTGCGCCCAAAGCAACAATGTCTTGCAGAAGCGTACCCGAGGCGGGGGTCTCGCGAATGCCAGCCCAACGTAATGACTCCTTCCGGCAATGCTTGGTCTCCAGCCTGCCAAGTCTGCAGCGTTTCGCCGACGTCGTTGCCGGCGACAAGGCCGATGGCCGGACGCTCCTTCGGCGCGCGCTGATCCGCATGCTCTCCGATCCGGCCCGCAACAAGGACGACGAGCCGACCGCGCAATGGGCATTTGCGGAGATTTACAAGCTCTGGCGAGAGGAGCGGCCGCAGGAGCCGCAAGGAAAGCGCGCGGCAAAAGGCGGCTATGCCGATTTCGAAAGACTGTTCCATAGCGGCGGTGGCGACATCGATGCGCTCACCGTGCGCTTCCTTTGGAAGATGCCGGTTGCGGAGCGGAGCGCGTTGCTGTTGTCCTATGGGGAACGTCTCGACGAAGAAAGCGCCGCAACAATTCTCGGTACCACCCCGGAAGCGGTCGAGTTGCTGTTGGTGCGCGCGCATGCAGCGCTTGCGGACCGGGTCGGCACGCGTTCCGCAGCCCGATCCGACGGACCGCAGAGCCCCCGGGCCGGTGGCGAGCAGGAACTCCCATGACCGAGCTCAGTGACGATCTCCTCGTCGCCTATGTCGATGGGCGGCTCGCGAAGGACCAAAAGCGCGCGATCGCGAGGGTTCTCGATCAGGACGACGTGGTCGCGCAGCGGGCAGAAAATTTGAAGGACGCGCATCAGCGTCTTGAGGCGGCGTTCGAAGCCATCCTTGCCGGCTCGGTGCAAGAGCTGATGGCGGCGGTGCCGCTTGCCCCGCCGGCGCCGCCGCGAAAGTCCCGCAACGGGCTCGGCAAGCTCGGGCTGGCCACAGCCGGAATTGGCTTCGCGCTGCTCTACCTCGTCTTCGGCCTGCCGGGAACGAACACGGCAATTGCTCCGGGCGAAAGCGGCAGGGTTGCCGAAGAGCGAGGCCTGCCGTCGCTGACCTGGCAAGAACGGGCGCTGATCGCGCAAGCGCTGCTCGGCCGCGAAAGCGTCGTGCTCAATCCGGAGAGCCAGAGCAACCGCGACCTCGTCGGCTTTCAGCTCGCGCGCATGTTGGGGCCGCAGGTGACAGTGCCGAACCTTGAGCCGCAGGGCATGACCTTCAAGCGTGGCCAAATTCTCAAGAGCGGCGAAAAATCGATGGCGCAGCTCATCTATCTCGGAGCCAGCGGCGCGCCGGTTTCGCTCTATTTGATGCAGGAGGGCGGCGGCACGCCGGAGCCGGTCTTCCGCAAAGAGGGGGCCGTCCGCTCCTTTCTTTGGCGCGAGGGGAATCTCAGCCATCTCCTCGCCGCCGAAGCCGAGCGAACGACATTGGAGCCGCTCGTCTCCGCCATTCGTGCCAATGATCCGAAGAGCTCGGCCGAGGGTGCGATGGTTTCAGGCCAGGGTGCGAGCAATCGGCCGGAGCCGCAAACCGGCGCCGACAACATCGTCACCGGCACAAATTAGATCGCCTAGCGGGCCATGCGCGCCACCGGCGCGTAATCGCCGGAGAGGTAGCGGCGCAGATCTTTCCGAATGGCGTCGAGCCGCTCCTTGTTGCAGTAGGAGGCATCCTCGCTGATCGTGTCGCTGACCGACTCATACGTATAGTCGTAGGCCTTCAGCGCCTTCTGGATCTGATCTTGGTCGGCGCCGCGCCGGGATTCGTCGGCGAGATAATCCGACTTCAGCTTGGCGGCGTCGAACATGAAGCCGCAATATTGCGCGCGCGCCGCCGTCCAGGCGACTTGGATCGGCCGCGCGAGCGGATCGTCCGGCTTGACGTAGCGCGCATCTTTGTCGGTCGAGGCGCCATCCTCTTTCGCGCCGGTGACCTTCGACATCGTTCCGCATCCTTGCGCAACGGCCATGCAGGCCGCGAGAGCAAGAGGGATCGCGACACGCGATGCGGAACCGAGCACGCAAACTCTTAGACGCAGAATCGATGTCATCCGGAAGCAACGTTCTTGGCGTAGGAGATGCTGCATTCTAGCGGAGAGCGGAGGAGAGGGAAGCGGCGAAAGGGGACGATGCCTCGCCCCCAAAACAAGGAAAGGCGGAGCCGAAGCCCCGCCTCCCTGTGCGATGTCGAGCCTCACGCCCGTTCGGGACGATCGGTCGGCGACCGCGAGACCTTTCGGTCTCTGGATCACGCGCTCTACCTCATGGTTGCCCATAAAGCGGCGCGGTGACCCGGCCTAGGCCCGTTTATTTAGCGTCGTCTGGCTACGACGTTGTCTCGATCCTGGCCGGATCGAAACGCTACGGCAGACTGGCCCAAAACGCGAGACGCCTCTCGTCTCCACCGCACGGCACTCGGCGAAGCCGATGAGCCGTGGCACCCCGCGCTTGCGGACCTTTCCGCCTTCAGCCGTCCATGGCAATGGACGACCTTGGGCTTGCCTTGCCCGTATGAGCCTCGCGCCTGCCTCAACGCGTCCGAGGATCACACCTCGATGCCCTTGGATCTCTCCTCAAGGCACCTCGGGTTCTCCCCATCGGCGCCAGGGCAAACGTTCAGCTCACACCTTGATCCTACCGCAGCCATTGACAGGGATAAGCGCGGGGTCGCGATTATCCCCACTATTCACCGGGCGTATCGTGACGTTCAGCGCCAGCCTGCCACCTCCGCCACGAGCTCGCGGAAGCGCGGGCGTCTTGCCTCGACGTAAGGAAGCGGCCGGCAAATATCGATGGCGGCAAGACCGATGCGCGCCGTCAGCGCGCCGTTGAACATGCCTTCGCCGAGCCGCGCCGAAAGCCGCGCCGTCAGGCCGTGCCCGACAAGCTGCTGAATGACGTCGTCTCCGAGCGCGATGCCGCCGGTGAGGACGATATGTGTCAGCACCATGCGGGCGAGCTTGAAGAGCGAGAGCGCGCCGGGCCGCGCGCCATAAAGGGTCGCGAGGCGGCGGAGCATGCGCAAATTTTCCGCGCCGACGAACAGCATGTCGATGATGGCGCCGGGACTGACGGCGGTAACGACGGAAACGCGCTTCGCCGACGCGGCAACGATGCCGCGCGCGGCGGGGTCGAGCGGTGCGATCAAGCTCCGCTCGGAAAGACGCAGCAGCTCAGCGGCGTCCATGATGTCGCCCTCATGCTCGGCGAGCCGCGTCATTCCCCAGGCAAGATCTTTGCGCCCGCCATAGAGGCGCTTCAGGCGGCGCACCACGTCGAGCGCGAGAACCTTGTCGCCTTCCACGGCAGCGCGGTCGGCCTCGTCGCGAATGCGCCCGAGGCGCCGCAGACGCGCAAGGCCCGCCGCTTCCTTCAGGATCAGCATGAGCAGCGCGAGGATGCCAAGGCTGAGAAGGCCGATCGCGATCCAGCCGATCCAGTCCTGACGCGCGAGCATCGACAGAACGAGGTCGTGCAGCCAGATCGTCGAGGCGAGCCCGACCAGGCCGCCGATTGCGGCGAGGAGAATGCGTCCCCATTTCCAACCGCGTTCGATCCGCGACAAGCCGCGAATCGTTGCCGGCAATTGCGCGGCCTCGGGTGCAAGCACGGCCGGCGCCGGCATTTCGACGATCTCGACCTCTTCCAGGCGGAACGAGGCGGGCTTTCGCGGTCTCTTCATGCGAGGCGATCTCCGATCAGCGCCTGCAGCGCGCGGTCGAGGCGGATATTCGGAAAGGGAGCATAGATTCCGGAGGGCAGAAGCACGGGATCCGGCGGGCGGAAGCGCACGAAGCGTACATCGTCGGCCTCGGCCCGCGGGTTCTTCAATGCGATTGCCGGGTCCTCAGGCAAATCCCCGGGGAAAATCGCGAAGGCCTCGGTTCCATCGAATTGGCGTCGCCCGATGGTTTCGCCGGCAAGCGGGTAGCCGACAATGCATGGCAGCGTCTCGCCATTACGTTTGGCGCGTCCTTCTCGCGTTGCGCGAATGGCCGCGATGGCGAGCGCCTTCACCTCCGCGCCGGCATATTTCGCTTTCGCCATGGCGGTCTCGGTCAACACGCCGAGGATCGCATCGAGCCGGTCGTGACTGGAATGGTGCAGATGGTCTGCTTTCGTTGCGGCAAACACGACGCGATCGATGCGCGGGGCGAAAAGGCTCGACCAGAGGCTGTTGGCGCCGGTTCGGAAGGTGGCGAGAATATCCGTCATCGCGGTTTCGAGCTCTGCCACCGCGGGCCGTCCTCCATTCAGGGCGGCGAGAACGTCGGCAAGCACGATCTGGCGGTCGAGGCGCGCGAAATGATCGCGGAAGAACGGCTTCACCACATGCCGCTTATAAGCCTCGTAGCGCCTTTCCATCATGGCGAAGAGCGAGCCCTTGGCGAAACGCTCTTCTCCTTGCGAATCGAGCGGCGAGAAAGTGAGCGCCGGCGACCCCTCAAGATCGCCCGGCATCAGGAAGCGTCCCGGTGTCAGC
Organism: uncultured Alphaproteobacteria bacterium; assembly: GCA_963786425.1. Taxonomy (GTDB): domain Bacteria; phylum Pseudomonadota; class Alphaproteobacteria; order Rhizobiales; family Methyloligellaceae; genus Methyloceanibacter. The sequence continues at coordinate 945,247 of CAWAZB010000005.1, forward strand.
GTCGACAGAGCGTACGGATCGGCGCGGACCTCCCGGAGATAGGCTTTGAACAGATCCGACAGCCGTTGGGCCTGAAGCTCGTCGCCGAGAGTGGAGGCGTCGGACTCTCTCAATGCGGAGTGCCAAGCTTTTGCCGCCTGCTTTCGCGCCGGCACGCGGCTCTGCGCCAGCGCCTGCTCGGACCAGGCGCGGTAGTCGAGCGAGAGGAGCGGCAGGTCGAGCAGCCATTCGCCCGGATAGTCGACGATATCGATGTTCAAGCGGCGATAGCCGAAGCGCTTCTTCCAAAAATTGCGCGGCTCATATTCGAGCGCGATGCGGAGCTGAGAGATGCGCCGTGTGCTCTCCGGCCAGCGCGGCGGGTCGGCGGTGAGATCCGCCATGTGCCGCTCAAAGTCGAAGCGCGGGACTTGATCGTCCGGCTGCGGCTCGAGGTAAGCGCGCGTCAATCGCCCATGCGCGGTGGCCTCGAAGAACGGCATGCGGCTGCCCGAAAGGAGATTGTGCACGAGCGATGTGATGAACACGGTCTTGCCGGAGCGGGCGAGACCGGTGACGCCGAGCCGCACACTCGGCTCGACGAGATCGGAAGCGAAATGACCGACGTTGCGGAAGACGTCGACGGTGCCGCGGGTGAGGGTGGAAATCGGCACGTTCTCGATGTTCCTCTCGGCGCTGCGCGACAGCGGAAACGCAGTGCCTTTGCGGGCTCAAGGCGAGCGGCATGCTATAGCAGCGCGCGGCGCGGACGAAAGCGCAGGCTTATTTTTCGGGTTCCGCGTCATCGCGTCGTCACCTGAATCGGCGCTCGTAATTTCCGTTTCGCGGCGGCATTGCTTCGCACTTTGTCAAGCCGTCTTGCTCGCTTGACTTGGCGGTACGCTTCCGTAAATACGGGTCAGCCTGGCGGGGGTCATTTGCAACGTCGCCGGCGTAGGGAGCAGGACCAATTTTGGTCCGGAGATAAGAATGCGTTTGGCAGAGGCATTCATGCGGCCGAAGCGGAAGGCTCCCGAGGAATACCGCCCCTCTGAAAACGAGCCGTTCATGAATGAGCGGCAACGCGCCTATTTCCGCGGCAAGCTGCAAGCGTGGCGCGACGAGATTTTGCGCTCGACGAAAGAGACGCTCGTCCATCTGCAGACCGATTCGGCGCAGCATGCCGACATTGCCGACCGGGCGACGTCCGAGACCGAGCGGGCGCTCGAGCTTCGCGCCAGGGACCGCCAGCGGAAACTGATCGCGAAGATCGAAGCCGCGTTGGAGCGCCTCGAGGACGGCACCTACGGCTATTGCGAGGAGACCGGCGAGCCGATCAGCTTGAAGCGGCTGGACGCGCGGCCGATCGCCACTTTGAGCGTTGAAGCGCAGGAGCGGCACGAGCGCCGCGAGCGCGTCTACCGGGACGAATAACCCCTTTTAACGATTGATCTTTCCTAATCGGCCGCCGATAGCGGGCGCGCCACCGTTTCGAGCGGTTTCCGTTCGGCGGCGACGCCGAAGCGATAGCCGACATAGCCGGCGATCAGCATGAGCACTGCGCCAAGCGCGTAACCCATGGCGACGCTTCCCCGGCTGCCGGTGTCGATCAGGATGCCGAACAGCGCCGGGGCGGCAACACCTCCGATCCCGGTTCCGACCGCGTAGAAAAAGGCGATGGCGAGCGCGCGGATCTCGATCGGGAAGATTTCGCTGACGGTGAGGTAGGCGGAGCTTGCCGCAGCCGAGGCGAAAAAGAAGATGACGCTCCAGGCGATTGTCTGAGCCGTCGCCGAAAGCAATCCTTCCGCAAAGAGATAGCCCGTCACGCCGAGAAGAAAACCGGATATCGCGTAAGTGGCGCCGATCATCGGCTTCCGCCCGACTGTGTCGAACAAGCGTCCGAGGAAGAGCGGCCCGAGAAAATTTCCAACGGCGAAGGGAAGGAGATACCAGCCGACATTCGCCGAGGCGATGCCGTAGAAATCCGTGAGGATAAGCGCGTAGCTGAAGAAGATGGCGTTATAGAAAAAAGCTTGTGAGCCCATCAGCACGAGACCGACGACAGTCCGCCGGGGATGCTCGCGGAAGAGCGTGCGCCAGACTTCGGCAAGCGGCGTGAATCTGCGCGGGCGAAAGCGGTAGGCAGGCCCTTGCAAGGGCGCGAGCGTGCCGCCGCGCCGCTGATGTCCCTCCTCGATGGCGGCGACGATCGCTTGCGCTTTCTCCTCCTGCCCATGCGTCATCAGCCAGCGCGGCGATTCCGGGATCCAAGCCCTGAGGACGAGAATGATGAGGCCAAGTGCGGAGCCGATGAGGAAGGCGGCGCGCCAGCCGTGATCCGGCGCGAACATCGCAGGGTCAAGCAACACGATCGAACCGGCGGCGCCGAGCGCGGCGCCGAGCCAGAAGCTGCCATTGATGACGAGATCGGTCCAACCGCGATAGCGCGCCGGGATGAACTCCTGGATGGTGGAGGCGATCGCCGTATATTCGCCGCCGATGCCGGCGCCGGTGAGAAAGCGAAACAGCGCAAAGCTCGTAAAGTCCCAGGAGAGCCCTGTGGCGGCCGTGGCGACGAGATAGAGGCTCAGAGTGATGGAGAAGAGCCGCTTCCGTCCGAGCCGGTCGGTGAGCCAGCCGAAGAACAGCGCGCCAACGACGGCGCCGGCCAGATAGAGGCTGTTGGCGATGCCGACTTCTGCGTTGGTGAGTTTCAGCGCCGGGCTTTCCTTCAGCGCTCCGGCCACCGCGCCGGCGAGGGTGACTTCCAGGCCGTCGAGCATCCAGGTGACGCCAAGCGCGACCGCGACCAGCGTGTGAAATCGCCCCCAGCGCAGGCGCTCTAGGCGCGCCGGGATCGTGCTCTCGATGTGAGGAGCTGCGCTCTCCGCGCGTTCCGTGGTCCCCATCGCCGCCATGGACCATCAACTCAACCACCGGTGTTTCGTTTGCGTCAGGGGCGCGGATTTCACCGCGGAAGAATGGGAAAGTCGAAGATCGTGTCGGGGAAGGGCTTATTCCGCAGCGTGAAATGCCACCATTCTTTCTCGTAATTGCCGAATCCATTCCGCTGCATCGCTTCAAGCAAGAGCTTCCGATTCTGCACCTGCTCCGGTGTTAGGCCCGGCGCGAAAGTGTTTGCTCGCCGATCGAAGCAATCGAAGCCGGTCCCCATGTCGGGGACCGAGTCCGTCGCGCGACTTCCTTTCGCTCCCGCGCAGCCGACAGGATTGGGGTCTCCGGCTTCGTCGGGGACATTCACCGGCATCAGAGCGACATCGACGGTGGCGCCGCGGGAATGGCCGGAGATTGTCGCGATGTAATCCGGAAAGAGATCGCTCTTCGAAAGCTGCGGATAGTAGATCGCCTTTGCATCCGCATCGTCCGGCTCCTTCGCCCAAGCGACGAAGGCTTCCACCGCGCGTGCGGGCCGGTAGCAATCATAGACGATGAGGCTGAGGCCGCGCGGCTTCAGCTCGGCCTGCACCGCCTTCAGCGCTTCGGCGGCTTCACGGACGAGAACGCATTCGGCGGCATCGTAGCCGGGAAGGCGGCGCTTCGTGAAATTCCGCGTCCCGGCATAGGCCATCTCCTGGGCGATGCTGGGATCAATATCGCGCAGATAGACGAATCGCTCGGGCATTTCCCCGGCGCGCGCCGGCGACCAGCAAAGGAAGAAGACGAAGAGACGCGCGAGGACGCCCATGCGTGCAATTAGGCCCTTGCCGGACATAAAAAAACTCCCCGCTTTGGGGCGGGGAGTGGAGTGTTTGGGGGACTGACATGACTGGCAGGGCCAGTCGGTGTCGGACCATTAGCAGGGAACTGCCGGGGCTCTTACGGCATCAGCGGTCGACATTACCGGCGTCGCGTCATCCGCCTGCATAGGCGGCCGTAAGCTCGACGTTCTGTCTACCCCAATCCGGCGCCCGGGACAAGCAAAACCGCTATGGCCGATTTGCCACTGTCAATCGAATTCAGCGCCCACGCGTGCCCGTCGGCGGCCAGAGCCTGCCGAAATCGGGAGGCGGCCCGAGGGGATCGACTTGGGGGAGGGGGTTGAGAGGGTGAGGTTCAGGCCGGACAGGCTGGGGAACCACGACATCCTGCAGCGCCGGATCCATCGACCGGCGGCCGAAAATGCCGGTTTCGATCACCATGTCGACCGGACCGCCGATCATGATCAAATGCTCGACGTCGTCGCGCCGCACGAGGAGCAGCCTGCGACGCTTATCGACGGAGGCGACCTCGATGACGCCGAGGCGTTTGTCGCGGCTTCTGAGGAAGCCCGAGCCGGACCGTCCGCCGCCCGACAGCACGAAGGCTTTGAAGCCCCAGGCTGTGAGCGCGATCAGCGCAATAACGAAGAGGAATCCCGCGATCGCGAGGAGGATATTGTTCAGGTCCTCGGTCATGATCGTATTTCCACCACTCGGTGTGCGGAGGCGTCAGCCCTCACGGAAAGCCTTGGCCGACAGCCTATAACAAAGGCTTAACCAAGGTCCCAATATGCATCAACCAGCGCTTCGTCAGAATCGGCGCGTTTTCCGCCGATCTGGTGCCGAGCTTAAGGCTTCGAATCGGGTAATTTGCGACCATGACCGACATCAACGCTCCGATGCGCTACGCCGACCCAGCCGTCGACCGGACAGGGCAAGATGGCCATGTCGGCCTCGTCGTGCTCCTGGCGGGATGCCTCGCGGTCGCCGCCGTCGTGCTCGCGATCCTGTCGCGCGAGATTGCCGAGCCTTTCGTTCTGGCGATTCTCGCGGCGCTCGCCGTCATCGGCGTGTTCAGCCTGCTGGCCTGGGCCGTCGGGCTCCTGCATTTCGGCCAAGGGCCGCTCCGCAAGGACGCAGCGAGGGCGTTTGCCGACAATCTGCCTGAGGGCGTGCTGATCGCCGACCGCAACGGCCGCGTGGTCTACGCCAACGAATCCTATCGCGAATTTCTGGGGCTGCCGCAGGGAGTGGCGGTGCCGCCGCCGGAACGGGCGCTGAGCGGCACTCCCTATCTCGCCGAAGAAATCTTTCGGCTGGCGCGCTCTGCCCGCCAGGGGCGCGCGTCCAAGGAATTCAGAATGCCGCGGCCGGGAGGCGTGCCAGGCGGCGCTGCTACCCCGCGCTGGTTCCGCATCGCCGCGCGATCCCTGCCGGAGGTCCCTGGCTCGGGGCGGCGGGATGGGCTTCTCGCCTGGCAGATCGCCGACATCACCTCCGAACGCGAAATGCAGGAAGCGAGCTTCGAGAAGCTGCAAGCCGCGATCGCCAATCTCGATAACGCCTCCGCCGGATTTTTCACCATCGACGGCGAGGGGCGCATTTCCTATCTGAACGCGACGCTCGCTCAATGGCTCGGCCGCGATCTCGCCGAGTTCACCGCCCGCCAATTCACCCTGAAAGACATCCTGTCCGAGGATGGCGCCGCACGTCTCGTCGAGGCGGGCCGCAACGCGGCCGACGGCAGCACCGGCACGCTCGATATCGATCTCGCCGCCGCCGATGGGACGGCCATTCCCGTCAGGGTATTGTGCCGCTTCTCCCGTCAAGACGGCAAAGCGCCGATGACGCATGCGCTGGTGCTCGACCGCGCCGGCGAGGATGCGGAGGCCGCGGGTTCGGCTGAGGTGAGATTTGCGCGCCTCTTCAACTCGGCGCCGGTCGCCATCGCCACGCTCGACCGGGACGGAAGCATCACCGCGACCAATGTCGCCTGCGCCCGGCTCTTCGAAGGCAGCGGGAAAAAATCCCCAGGCCGGAAGATCGCGCTTACCGAGCTCGTCGCGGCGGACGACCGCAAAGGACTTCGGAAGGCGGTCGGAGACGCCATCGGCGGCCAGCGCGTCATCGAGCCGGTGGATGTGACGCTCGAAGGCGACAAGCGCCGCAATGTCCGCTTCTATCTCAGCCCCATCAGCCAGTCCGAGGGGGAGGGAGAGGCGGCGATCGCCTACGCGATCGACACGACCGAGCAACGCGCGCTCGAAATGCAATTCGCGCAGAGCCAGAAGATGCAGGCGATCGGCCAGCTCGCCGGCGGCATCGCGCATGATTTCAACAACATGCTGACGGCGATCATCGGCTTCTCCGATTTCCTCCTGATAAATCACCGGCCTTCCGATCCGGCGTTCCAGGACATTATGAACATCAAGCAGAACGCCAACCGGGCCGCTGGCCTCGTGCGGCAGCTGCTGGCCTTCTCGCGGCAGCAGACCTTGCGGCTCGAGCGCCTGCAGCTCGGCGACGTTCTCTCCGAACTTTCGATGCTGCTCAGCCGGCTGCTCGGCGAGAATGTCGAGCTGAAGCTGGAGACGAGCGGCGAGCTGTGGCCGGTCAGGACCGATCTCAACCAATTCGAGCAGACGATCGTCAATCTCGCGGTAAATGCGCGCGACGCCATGCCGAATGGCGGCAAGCTCCTCATCCGCACGGCGAATGTGCCCGCGACCGAGCTCACACGCTTCAGCCAGCACAGCATCGAGCCGGGCGATTACGTTCTCATCGAAGTCGCCGACACCGGCACCGGCATGGAGGCGGAGGTGATGGCGAAGATTTTCGAGCCCTTCTTCTCCACCAAGGAAGTCGGACGCGGCACCGGGCTTGGCCTCTCCACGGTCTATGGCATCGTCAAGCAGACCGGCGGTTTCATCTTTGCCGAAAGCGAGGTGGGCGCCGGCACCACCATGCGCGTGCTGCTGCCGCGCGCGCAGGAAGTCGCCGTCGAGCCGGAAGTGAAGAAGGAGAGGCGGGAGCCGCCCCGCGATCTCACCGGACGCGGCACCGTGCTGCTTGTCGAGGATGAAGACGCGGTGCGCAGCTTCGCCGCCCGCGCGCTCGGCCAGCGCGGCTATCACGTGCTGCAGGCGAGCACCGGCACCGAGGCCGTCGAGCTCTTCGGCGCGCATGGGGGCGAGGTGGACCTCGTCGTCAGCGACGTCGTCATGCCGGAGATGGACGGCCCGACCTTGATGAAGGAGCTGCGGGCCATTCGCCCCGAGCTCAAGATCGTCTTCATGTCCGGCTATGCCGAGGACGCCTTCCGCAAGAACCTCCCGGAGAATGAGGAATTTCTCTTCCTGCAAAAGCCCTTCGATCTGAAGGAGCTCGCCGCGGCGGTGAAGGCGGCGCTGGAGGCTTGAGCGCATTCTTCGCCACCGTTGCGGGACTTTCTTTCTCGGTCCGCCGCCGCTAACACGCGAGCATCGAGAATGATGCGTTGGACGCCGCGTGCCGGATTACGAGAAAATACCCGCCGAGGAAGTTGAAGGATTTCGCCGCAGGAAGCGCGCCAAGCCGCGGCTGCCGGCGCTGACCATTCATCGTTACGGCGGCCGGCTCCTCTATTTCTGGTACGGGCTCCGGCCGGTCGCGCTCTGGAAGCTGTTTCAGCGCGGACGCTTCCAGGTCACGCTGAACTGCGTCCCCGACATTCTCACGCTCTTCCTATGGGTGCCGTGGAACTCGCTCCTCTATTGGATCAGCGAAGCGAAATACCGCCGCCGCGCCAATGCGCTTCCCCTCGACGAGGCGCCGATCTTCGTCATGGGACATTGGCGCACCGGCACGACGCTGATGCACGATCTGCTGGCCTCAAATCCAGCGCTCGCTTTCCCCACGACTTACGAATGCTTCTTCCCGCATCATTTCCTCCTGACCGAACGGTCGCTGCCGAAAATCTTCAAGATCCTCTTGCCGGAGAGACGGCCGCAGGACGACGTGCCGGTCGGCTTCGACCGCCCGCAGGAGGAAGAGTTCGCCATGATGATGCTGGTGCAGCGCTCGCCCTATATGACCATGGCCTGGCCGCGGCAGGGCCCGGTCGACAGCAACTACCTCGATCTCGAAGGCCTGAGCGACGCCGAACGCAAAAAATATGGCGACGCCTTTTTATGGTTCTACCGCCGCCTGCAATTGAAGCACGGCAAGCCCTGGTGATGAAATCGCCGGCGAATGCGGCGCGGCTGAAGCTGCTGACGAAGCTCTTTCCGAAGGCGCGCTTTATTTATCTCGCGCGCAACCCGCTCGACGTTTTCCCCTCGACGGTGAAGCTCTGGCGCGCGCTTTATTCGACGCAAGGGCTGCACAATCCGCCTCATCTCGATGCCTATCTCGACGATTACGTGCTCGACATGTTCGCGCGCCTCACCGAGCGCTACGAAGCCGACCGCGCGCTCATCCCGCCGGACCGGCTGGTCGAGATCCGCTACGAGGATTTGGTGCAGGATCCGATCGGCGCCATAAGCGGCATCTATGAGACGCTCGGCATCGGCGATTTTGCCGAAGCAGAAGGACCGATCCGCGATTATCTCGCCGCGCAATCCGAGCACAAAGTGTCCGAATATGAAATGCCGGCCGCGCTGAAGAAGAAGATCGTCGAGCGCCTCGCCCCCTTCATCGACCGCTTCGGCTATCGCGATGCCGTGAGCCGCGGCGGGACTGTCGCCAAGACCGCGGCGCCGGTCGCAGCGGGCGGCGAGACGAGAGCCCGCGTAGGGCGGGGGGCGCCGCGTCCATCTTCAATCGTCGCGCTCACGCTCACAGAAGAACATCTTGAGCGTATATCCCCTTGGCGTATGTTCAATGATGCTGCTTAAAATGCCACCCTCAGTTGAGGGGGTGGAGCCATGTCGGCAGTCGAGATAGATTTCAAGAAGCTGGACAGTGCAGCCTATCGAGCAGGCGATAACCGATACGCCTACGATATGCGTGGACGGAGCCGTAGGCTTCTCAGCGAACCCATCAACAAGTAAAGATCAATCGTTTACGAAGACCGAATGACAAGTGGTCCGGGGCTCGAATTCCCCTTCCAGCGCGTAATCTGCGCTCGGCTTGTAATGACAACATCCGTGTTGCTTGATCTCTGCCGGATTGGATGGAGAAGCAGCCAAGGATATCAGAACTCTCGATCGGCCAAGACTGGACATACGGGCCGATTTCAAAGTCGGAGAGGGTAGCTAATACGCAAATGATGGATCGGGCGCAGCGCTAGGCCTTGGTGCCAACTAACACAAGCAGCGGCACGATCGGGTCTTTATGAAACGATTGGCGAAATTCCGACCCGAGCAACTCCGATGGAGAGTGAAGACTCCCGGCTAACTCGCATGAATTCGTCGGCTGAAATCAACAATGCGCTAGTTGCACGACTTGGGCCACGATGGCTACCAGAGGCCGCGTCGATGGTTTTGAATGGGACATCGACTCACAAGTGAAGCCGAGCCCACAAGAGCGAAGGCCGGCCATGTCATAAGGTGGAAGTCGTGCCAAGGTTGCGCAGAGCTAAGCAAAGCGTCCTAGTCTGCGCGGAACTTTGCGCCTCCAGCATCTGCCGTGTCAACACGGACTATGCTTGTATCTGACCTCGGTCCGGCCCATACGCGCAGGTCATCGCTTAATCTTATCTGGCATTCCACTGTCGAGCCGATCGCTCGAGAATATGAAGGCGCGTGGACGAGCCAATTCGGTGGTAGGCTTCCGAAGTCGATTGATGTACGGGCGGGTAACCTTCCAGCGCTAACTAAAGTCACGCATGAATCGAATGGAGCCTCTCATCCGCTTTCGTGAAGCTTACCGTGATCAATTCGTAATGGTATAGAACGGAACATGTACGCGTATTTTAGCGTCTTCACGGATAGGGGCGATGACGTTGTACGAATCTGTCTCTGTCTGAACTTCGTGAAAACTTCATATAGCTCTCGGCAGTTTTGCTTGGCACTTGGTGCGCTCTATAAGTTAAGCGTCAGCATGCAACGCGCCGTTTGTCGGTGCGTACGGCGGCAAAGCACCGAGGACGCCGCTGTCGCTACTGCCGTGACAGGGGCCGACCCACCTATACTAAGTGGCCGTCGGTACATCGCCACGGCCCTAAATTGCTGTGTATGCCTGCAGCTCGCAAAGCCCGAGGATGGAATGCGCGGAGGTTTACCGGTACCAGACAAAGTAGGCTGTTTGACCGGCTCCGAAGGCAATGGCTACGCGTGGAAGCCCTTGGGAAAGCCTGGAGCAAGAGCTGGAACATCAGCCAAGGCTCCTTCCGAAGGTTATGCCGGTACTCGAACTCCCAAAGGTACTTCTGCAAGTGCTTCGCGGAAACCCAAACGTAAGTCCCGTTGATGCCGCGCTTTAGCGAGCCCCAAAAGCCTTCGATGGTGTTCGTGTGCACCGAGCCGCGCACCCATTCCTTCTTGGAATGGTCAACCCATTCGTGCTGGAAGCCATGAATACTCAGGTCGCCGTAAGCCTTGCCCTTGTCGGTATAGATGCGGCTGCCCGGCTCCACCCATTCGATGATGACCGGCACCACGTCTTTGACTTTCCGGCCCTTGACGACGCGGGTAACGACTTCGCCTTTGCGCTCGACCATGCCGAGGACGATGGACTTGTCATCTTCGCCCCGGCGATCCTTGCCGCCAAAGAAGGCCTTATCGACTTCGACAACGGGATTGCCGCCACCGGAGCCGCCAAGCGGACGGTCGCCGTCAACCCAACCCATGTACTTCCGAATCTCGTGCCCCATCCGCCAAGCGGTCTTGTAGGTGACGCCAGTGATTCGCTGGATCTCCTTGGCGCTCACACCGTTCCGACTCGCGCAAAACAGGAACATGATATGGAACCACGTCCGCAAGGGCGTGCGCGACCGCTCGAAAGGCGTTCCAGCCATCGGGTGAATATGGTGGCCACAATTGCAGGTATAGGCCGGAAGCTTCTTAAGTCTGTGGAAGGTTCCGATCTGGCCGCACTTGGGGCAAACAGGTTCCTTGCCGTACCTAGTCTCGAACAGATGTGCCAAGCAGGCGTCATCGTCCGGGTACATCTCAAGGAATTGGCTGAAAGTTAAGCTCTTGGCCATAGCACCCTCCGCTATGACTTAAGATAGGGTGCCTATGAGCATACGTCAAGGGGATATAGGAGACATCTTGCGAACGGAGAACAAAACGGGTACATTCTCCCCGTGGCCTACTCCTCCAGGAGGGGCGCGTGAACCCCCCGTTCCCCCCGCCACGCATTCCTTCTGGATGGAGGGCCGCCCCGCGAATAGGCCGTTTGCCAGCGCGGCCACCTGGTGAAATAAGGAGAAAAGGCCATGACGAATGCTGGTCTCCGTCTCGTCGAAGGAGGAGGGATGGACAGGGAAAAGGCGCTTGAAGCTGCGATCTCGCAGATTGAGCGGAATTGCGGCAAAGGCTCCATCATGCGCCTTGGCCAGAATGAGAAGGCGGTCGAGGTCGAGGCCATTTCCACCGGCTCGCTCGGGCTCGACATCGCGCTCGGCATCGGCGGGCTTCCGCGCGGCCGCGTGGTCGAGATTTACGGGCCGGAATCCTCAGGGAAAACGACGCTCGCCCTGCATGTCGTCGCCGAGGCGCAGCGGCGCGGCGGGATTTGCGGCTTTATCGATGCGGAGCACGCGCTCGACACGGTCTATGCGCGGAAGCTCGGCGTCGACCTTGAGAACCTCCTGATTTCGCAGCCGGATACAGGAGAGCAGGCGCTCGAAATCGCCGATACGCTCGTCCGCTCCGGCGCCATCGACGTGCTCGTGGTCGATTCGGTGGCGGCGCTGACCCCGAAGGCCGAGCTCGAAGGCGAGATGGGGGATGTCCAGATGGGCAGCCAGGCGCGGCTGATGAGCCAGGCGCTTCGGAAGCTCACCGGCTCCATCTCCAAATCGCGCTGCATGGTGATCTTCATCAACCAGATCCGCATGAAGATCGGCGTCATGTTCGGCAATCCGGAAACGACGAGCGGCGGCAACGCCTTGAAATTCTATGCCTCCGTCCGCCTCGATATCCGCCGCATCGGCGTCATCAAGGAGCGCGACGAGGTGATCGGCAATCAGACGCGCGTCAAAGTGGTGAAGAACAAGGTGGCGCCGCCTTTCAAGGAAGTCGAGTTCGACATCATGTATGGCTCCGGCATCTCCAAGACCGGGGAATTGCTGGACCTTGGCGTGAAGGCCGGCATCGTCGAGAAGTCCGGCTCCTGGTTCTCCTTCGAATCCGAGCGCATCGGCCAGGGGCGCGAAAACGCCAAAGCCTATCTGAAGGAGCGCCCCGAGATCGGAACCCGCATCGAGCGGGCGATACGGCAAAATGCCGGACTGATCGCCGGACAGATGCTTGAGGCGGATGCTGGCGGGGAGACCCCAGAAACTGACGAAGCCGGAGGCGGCGTCTCGGCTACCGGCACGGATGATGCCACCGTCGCCCCGCTTGCCGCCCGGGCTGAGGCAAGACGCGGGCGCCGCGGCGCCTGACCGGCATAAGCGCCTCTCCGCAAACGCATGGCCTTTGCGCTTTGCTTGCGGAGAGGGTGCTTTCCCTGACCGAAGCTCCTGGACAGCCCCCGCGCTGGCCACTATTTCTGGCCTGAAAGTCCGGACAGCGTCGCTTCGGCGGTAAGCGTTCCTCGATCGGGGACGTGAAACCGAGGGAGCGGCAGCTTTTCGGGCGTAGGTTGCGCCTTTCTCGTTGGCGGACCAGCGAAAAGTCGCCTTGGCCGGTCGCAATTCATCGACAATTGAAGATCATGCGGTTTGCTGGCGACGTCGCGAGAGCGGTCTCGACGGAGAGGCAGCATCCGCGCAAAGGTTTGAGGCGTGAAGGACGCAGTGGCTAAAGAAAAGACATCGGGGACGGGGAGCGGCGCGAAGCCGGGTGGCGGTGACAGCCCCCGCGCGGCCCATGGCGCGACGAGCACCAATGCCATTCGCTCGGCATTTCTGGAGTTCTTCCGCAAGAACGACCACGCGGTGTTAGCGTCGAGCCCGCTCGTTCCGCGCAACGATCCGACGCTCCTCTTCACCAATGCCGGCATGGTGCCGTTCAAGAATGTGTTCACCGGCGCGGAGAAGCCTGTCGGCCCGCGGGCGGCGAGTGCGCAGAAATGCGTGCGCGCCGGCGGCAAGCATAACGACCTCGACAATGTCGGCTACACGGCGCGCCATCACACCTTCTTCGAGATGCTCGGCAATTTCTCCTTCGCCGATTATTTCAAGGAGCGGGCCATCCTGCTCGCTTGGGATCTCCTCACCAAGGATTTCGCGCTCGATCCGAAGCGCCTGCTGATCACCGTCTATGCCGACGATGAGGAGGCGGCGGCGCTGTGGAGAAAGATCTCCGGCTTTCCGGACGAGAAGATCATCCGCATCGCCGGCGCCGACAATTTCTGGTCGATGGGCGATGTCGGCCCGTGCGGGCCCTGCTCGGAGATTTTCTACGATCACGGTGCGCACATCGAAGGCGGGCCGCCCGGCAGCGCGGATGAGGACGGAGACCGCTTCGTCGAGATCTGGAACCTCGTCTTCATGCAATATGAGCAGCTCGCCGGCGGCAAGCGCGTGCCGCTCCCGCATCCCTCCATCGACACCGGCATGGGGCTTGAGCGCATCGCCGCGGTGCTGCAAGGCACGCACGACAATTACGACATCGACCTGTTCAAGACGCTGATCGCGGCGTCGGAGGCGCTGACCGGCGTTGCCGCCGAAGGCGAAGCGCGGCCGAGCCACCGCATCATCGCCGATCATTTGCGCGCTTCCTCCTTCCTCGTCGCCGATGGCGTGCTGCCTTCGAATGAGGGGCGGGGCTATGTGCTTCGCCGCATCATGCGCCGCGCCATGCGGCATGCGCATCTTCTCGGCGCCGCCGAACCGCTCCTTTGGCGCATGGTGCCGACCCTCGTCGAGGAAATGGGCCGCGCTTATCCGGAGCTCGAGCGCGGGCAAAGCCTCATCGTCGAGACGCTGAAGCTCGAAGAGACGCGTTTCCGCGAGACGCTTGAGCGTGGGCTGAAGCTGCTCGAAGAGGCGACATCCGGCTTTCGGCGCGGAGACGTTCTTGCCGGCGAGGTCGCCTTCAAGCTCTACGACACTTTCGGCTTTCCGCTCGACCTCACCGAGGATGCGCTCAAAGAGAAGGGCATCGCCGTCGACAATGCCGGCTTCAACGCCGCGATGGAGCGCCAGCGCGCCGAAGCGCGGAAATCCTGGGCCGGTTCCGGGGAAGCGGCGACCGAAAGCGTATGGTTCGAGCTGAAAGAGGAATTGGGCGCGACCGAATTCCTCGGCTATGACGCGGAAAGTTCTTCCGGCGAGATCGTCGCGCTCATCAAGGACGGCCAACGGGTCGATGAGCTCCGCTCCGGCGACAGCGGCGCCATTATCGTCAATCAGACGCCCTTCTATGCCGAATCCGGCGGGCAGATCGGCGACCGCGGCCTCGTCAAGGGCGATGCCGGCGCCAGCTTCGAAGTCTCGGACACGCAAAAGAAGCTGAACGGGCTTTTCGTGCATCAGGGCGAGGTGAAGAGCGGCTCCTTAAAAAAGGGCGAGGTGGTGGCGCTCGAGGTCGATCGCAGCCGCCGCGCGGCGACCCGCGCCAATCATTCGGCGACGCATCTTCTGCATGAGGCGCTCCGCCAGAACTCTCGGCGCGCATGTCGCGCAGAAGGGCTCGCTCGTCGAACCGAACCGGCTGCGCTTCGATTTTTCGCATCCGCGCCCGATGTCGGCCGAGGAGATCGGTTTAGTCGAAGACATTGCGAATGCGATGATCCTGCAGAACCAGGCGGTCGAGACCCATTTGATGAGCCCGGAGGCCGCCATCGAGCAGGGCGCGCTCGCTCTGTTCGGCGAGAAATATGGCGACGAGGTACGGGTCGTCTCGATGGGCAAGAAGGCGGCGAGCGGCAAGGCCGGCGATGCTTTCTCCATCGAGCTCTGCGGCGGCACGCATGTGGGGCGCACCGGCGATATCGGCCTTATGAAAATTGTCGGCGAAAGCGCGGTTGCGTCCGGCGTACGCCGGGTCGAGGCGCTGACGGGAGAGGGCGCCAGACGCTATCTCGCCGCGCAAGAGTTGCGCCTCCGCGAAACCGCCGACCTCCTAAAAGTTGCGCCGGACGAGGTTCTGACGCGGCTCACCGCCATTCTTGACGAGCGCAAGAAGCTCGAGCGGCAGCTCGCCGAGGCAAAGCGCGATCTTGCGCTTGGCGGCGGTTCGACCGATGCGCCGCCTCCCATCCGCGAGGCCGGCGGGGTAAAGCTGCTTGCCCGCGTGGTGCAAGGCGTCGCGCCGAAGGACCTGCGCGGCCTCGTCGATGACGCGAAGAAGCAATTGGGCTCCGGCGTTGCTGCCATTGTCGGCGTGACGGAAGAAGGAAAGGCCGGCCTCGTGGTCGGCGTCACCGACGACCTCACCGGCACGCACAGCGCCGTCGATCTCGCCCGCGCCGGCGCCGAGGCGCTTGGCGGCAAGGGCGGGGGCGGGCGCCCGGATTTGGCGCAAGCCGGCGGCGCCGACGGCTCGAAAGCGGAAGCCGCGATCGAAGCAATCGCCGAGCTCCTTGCGGCATCGGCGGGAAGCGCGCAGCCCGGGCCCGAGCGGCGCGCCGGCAAGGCGTAAGGCATGTCCTTCGCGGAGATTTGGCGAAGGCTCCGGGCGAAGACCAACAACATTTTGGAAGGCGGCGGCGAGGAGGATTTCGCCTCGCGCGCGGTCAGCACCTTTCTCGTCCTTCTCATCCTTGCAAATGGCGCCGCTTTTGCCGCCGAGACGGTCAATTCCGTCTATGCTCGTTATGGGCCCGAGCTTGAGGCGTTCAATACTTTCTCGGTCATCGTCTTTACCGTCGAATATGTGCTGAGGCTCTGGAGCGCGGTCGAGATTCCGCTCTTCCAGAGAATGTCGCCCTGGCGGGCGCGGCTCAGATTCGCGCGCCGGCCGCTGATGCTGATCGATCTTCTGGCGATCCTCCCTTGGTATTTGAACGCCTTCATTCCCTTCGATCTTCGCGCCATCCGCATCTTGCGGATTTTCCGGCTGCTGAAATTGCTGCGCTATTCGCCGGCGCTGCAGACGCTGACGCGCGTGCTGCAAAGCGAATGGCGGGCGCTCGTCGCCGGTCTGTTGCTGATGCTCATTTTGCTGCTGATTACGTCGACCGGCATTTACTTCCTCGAACGCGACGCGCAGCCCGACAAATTCGGGTCGATCCCGGCCGCGGCTTGGTGGGCGATGGCGACGCTGACGACGGTTGGTTATGGCGACATCGTGCCGATGACACCCTTGGGGAAATTGCTCGGCGGCATTGTCATGCTGATCGGGCTTGGCATGTTCGCTCTGCCGATCGCCATTATCTCCGCCGGCTTCAGCCAGGAATCCGCCCGCAACGAATTCGTCGTGACGTGGAGCATGGTGGCCAGCGTGCCGCTTTTCAGCGCCCTCGACGCGTCCGAAGTCGCGGAAATTTCGCGGCTGCTCTATGCGCGCTTCGTGCCCGCGGGAGGCGTCATCGTCGCATCGGGACAGGCGGGCGGGGCCATGTATTTCGTCGCCAGCGGCGAAGCTTCGGTGCGCGTCGCGCCCGGGCGGCGCGTCGAATTGCGTAAAGGCGACTTCTTCGGCGAGATGGCGCTGCTCGAACGGCGCCCGCACAAACATGAAGTGGTGGCGGATAGCCCCTGCCGCATCTACGTCCTTGACGGCGAGGCGCTGGCAAGGCTGAGCCGACGGCATCCCGAGATCGTCGAGCATATCAGAGAGGTCGCGCGTGAGCGGGAGCGCGAGAATGAAGCCATCGCGCGCGCGACGCCGAAACCTGGCCGCGCGCCTCGGGGAAAATCGAAAGGCGTAAGCGGGCCGGCCAGCTAAGCGGCGGCGCGATTTCCCATCGCTTCGCGAAAGCGTTCGTCGATCTTGTCGAGAAAGCCGCCGGTCGAGAGCCAAGCCTGCTCGGCGCCGACGAGAAGGGCGAGATCCTTCGTCATGTAGCCGGCCTCGATGGTGCCGACCACCACCTCCTCCAGCGTGCCGGCGAAGGCAGCGAGCTCCTGATTGCCGTCGAGCTTGGCGCGATGGCGGAGGCCCGCCGGTCCAGGCGAAGATCGACGCGGTGGCGTTGGTGGAGGTTTCACGCCCCTGCTGATGCTGCCGATAATGGCGCGTCACCGTTCCATGCGCGGCTTCCGCCAGGACCGTGTTGCCGTCCGGCGTCATCAGCACGCTCGTCATCAGGCCGAGCGAGCCGAAGCCCTGCGCGACTGTGTCGGATTGCACGTCGCCATCGTAATTCTTGCAGGCCCAGACATAGCCGCCGGACCATTTCAGCGCCGCGGCGACCATGTCGTCGATCAACCGGTGCTCATAGGTAAGGCCGCGGGCACGGAAGGCCTCTTTGAACTCCGTCTCGAAGATTTCGGCGAAGAGGTCCTTGAAGCGTCCGTCATAAGCCTTGAGGATGGTGTTCTTGGTCGACAGATAGACGGGCATGTTGCGGGCAAGGCCGTAATTGAAGCTCGCACGCGCAAAATCGCGGATCGAACTCGTCGACATTGAACATTGCCAGCGCCACGCCGCCCCCAGTGAAGTCGTGCACGTCGTGTTCGATGCGGGTGCCGTCCTCGCCGACAAAGCTGATTGTGAGCTTTCCCTTTCCAGGCACGCGAAAATCCGTGGCGCGATAGACGTCGCCATAGGCATGGCGGCCGATGATGATCGGCTTCGTCCAGCCGGGCACGAGCCGGGGCACGTTGCGGCAGATGATCGGCTCGCGGAAAATGACGCCGCCGAGAATGTTGCGGATCGTCCCATTCGGCGACTTCCACATTTTCTTCAGCTGAAACTCTTCGACCCGGGCCTCGTCGGGAGTGATGGTCGCACATTTGACGCCGACGCCGCATTCCTTGATGGCGTGGGCGGCCTCGATCGTCACCTTGTCGTCGGTGGCGTCGCGATTCTGGACGGAGAGGTCGAAACTCCGCAGCACGACATCGAGATAAGGCTCGATCAGCTTCTCCTTGATGAGCTGCCAGATGACCCGCGTCATCTCATCCCCGTCGAGATCGACGACGGGGTTCTCGACCTTGATCTTGTTCACCAAAGCGCCTCGGGAGAATTCGCCAGAACTTGCTTTCGCTGCCGGGTGGGAGCCAGCCTGCTATAGCATCGCGCGATGATGAAAGAGAGACCCGGCTTTGACAACATCGGAGAAGGCCGCCCTGGGCCGCAGCTTAGCGGCGCTGAGGCGACGAGGGCGCGCGTTCCGGCACCGGTGGTGGTGCTCGTCTCCCCGCAGCTTCCCGAGAATATCGGCTTCGCGGCGAGGGCCATGGCCAATTTCGGGCTCGCCGAGCTTCGCCTCGTTTCGCCGCGACAAGCGTGGCCGAATGACAAGGCGCGGGCCGCGGCGGCCGGAGCGGATCGCATCCTCGACGCCGCTACACTGCATGCCGACCTCAAATCGGCGGTCGGCGACCTAAATTACGTGCTTGCAACCACGGCGCGTCCGCGCGGCATGGCGAAGGAGGTGATGGCACCTGAAAGTGCGGCTCGCGAAATCTTCCGGCGCGCATCTGTCGACGAACGAACCGGAATTCTCTTCGGTCCGGAACGGACCGGTCTCGACAATGAGGCGGTTGCGCTTGCAGACGCCGTCATCACCGCGCCGGTGGATCCAGACTTTGCCTCGCTCAGCTTGCCGCAATCGGTGCTGCTCGTCGCATATGAATGGCTGAAGGCGGAACGGGATACGCAGATGCTCGGGCGACGGACCGCCTTCGATGGCCCCGCCACCGAGGGGATGGACCGCAGACTACAGCCGGCCACGCGCGCCGAGATCTTCGCGCTTTTCGATCATCTCGAAAGCGAGCTAGATGGCGCCGGTTTCCTGCGACCGCCCGAGAAGCGCCCCAGCATGGTGCGCGCAATTCGCAATATGTTTCACCGCATGACGATGACGGACCAAGATGTGCGAACGTGGCGCGGCATCGTCGCGGCGCTCGCCGGAAGGCGCAAGGTCCGCGACGGGGAGGGGTCATAGTTCTGCCCCGTTTCTCCTATTGCGATGGCCGTGAAGGATGGTTAGCCTCCGGGCGCTAAAAGAGGGGGTCGTCGATGCATTTTGCGCGGATGGTTTGCGGCGTTGCGCTCGCGACGTCATGGGCGTCGTTTTTGCTCGCCCTCCCAGCAAATGCCGCCGAGGAGCCCGCTGCCCCCGCGGTTGGCGAGGAATTGGGGAACCGCACCAAGACGAACGGCGAGTCCCAGGCCAGCTCGGGTGGCCTCAGCGACAGCGCCGTTCGGGTGATGTCGACCTTCGCACTGTCGATCGTGCCGGATGAAGTGCAGGACAAGGCCGGCAAGAAATACAAACTCGATAAGTCGGATCCCAACGTCTACCTCATCCCCTTGGACGAGGCCCGCCGCATCATCAGGATTGCGACGCGGTCCGCCTATGCCGAAGCTTGCAACTTGGCGGAACTCGGCCTTGCCAATTACGAGGCGATGTACCGCTCCGAGGCCGCGCGCAAGACGTGGTCAAATGAGCAGATGCTGTTCATCAAAGCTCTGCACACCTTCGCCACTTCTTATTTTGCCGGAAACGCCAAGATCACGACGGAGCCGGGCGACGACAAGGATCCCAAGACGGCGGAAGGCGCTCCGACCACCGTCGAGCCGGCGAAGCTTCAATGCCCGCCCGGACAGAAGGAGCGGGTCACGAAATCCATCGCCAATTACGTCCAATCCACCGGGGTCGATGTGGGCAAAAGGACCAAGCCGGCGCCCTCTACGGAAGCGCCCCAAATGGCGGCTCCCCCTCAGGATTCGGGCGCTGGGGCGCTGCCGCAATTGATGACGCCGGCACCGGTCGCCAGCCCCAATTGACAGACTCTGCAGGAACCGTGTAACAGGCCCACGGGCACTGGCCGTTGTCGGGAGCCTTTTAGCGAGGGCCCGCCCGCCTGCCTTCATCGCGAGACTTAAAGACAAAGGTACGCGGGGGTTCGGTCCCGCGCGAGGCCCGATTTGGCTTTTTTGGAGCATTTGCATGACGAAGCGTATTCACGCCAAACACAAGATCGATCGGCGGCTCGGCGAGAACATCTGGGGCCGGCCGAAAAGCCCCTACAACAAGCGTGAATACGGTCCCGGCGAGCATGGCCAGCGGCGCCGCGGCAAGCTCTCCGACTATGGCCAGCAGCTGCGCGCCAAGCAGAAGCTGAAGGGCTACTACGCCAACATTACCGAGAAGCAGTTTCAGGCGATCTACGGCGAGGCCGCCCGGATGAAGGGCGACACCAGCGAAAATCTCATCGGCCTGTTGGAACGCCGGCTCGACGCCATCGTCTATCGCGCCAAATTCGTGCCGACCGTCTTTGCCGCCCGCCAATTCGTCAATCACGGCCATGTGCGGGTGAATGGCAGGCGCGTGACGATCCCAAGCTATCGCTGCCGCGAGGGCGACGTGGTCGAGGTGCGGGACAAAGCCAAGGATGCCGGCATGGTGCTCGAGGCGGCGCAAAGCTCCGAACGCGACGTGCCGGAGTATATCGAAGTCGACCATTCGAAGATGGCCGCAAGGCTGGTCCGGGTTCCGGCGCTTTCCGACGTCCCCTATCCGGTGATGATGGAGCCGAACCTCGTCATCGAGTTCTACTCCCGCTAGGCCTCATCCAACGAAGATCAACGCGGCGCCCGCAACGATCAATAGGGCGCCGAGCGGCAGCCGCATCCTTTCGCCGAAGGGAAGCAGCTTCTCCGCGGCGACAAGGATCGCCAAGCCGGCGATCCAAAGCAGGTTCATCAATCCGCCCGCGAAGAGCAGCAGCATCAGCGCCGCACAGCAGCCGATGCAATAGGCGCCGTGAACAAGCCCCATCCTCCAGGCGCCGAGCATCCCCGGGCGCCAATGCGCTGCGAGAAAAGAAGCAGGGGAGCGGCAATGCGTCAGGCACGCCTCTTTTAAAGGCGTCAGCTGATAAAGGCCCGCGCCGATGAGAAGCGCACCGGCGGCCGCCGGGGTTCTGATCAGCATCATCGCTGACATAGCGCCGGCATGTTCGAGCGCCCATTGCGCCACGACCGCGGCGGCGCTGAAGGCCAGCCAGAGCGACAGATAGCCGAGGGTGAAGAGCGTGACGGCGGTGGAGGCGCCTCGCATCTGCCCGTTGGTCTCGGCTCTGTGTGCCACGCGCGCATAGAGGAGAACCATCGGCGAGGCGCTTGGCAGCATCATCGCCACCATCATCGTTGCCCACATGAAGAAGCTGACGAGCCAATAAGCGAGGCTCCAATGCGACGGCACCGCGGCGATGCCGTCCGGCAGCAGCCAGCCGCTCATGGCGAACGGGTCCATCCCTGTTCCGGCGCCGAGGAGAAGCGCGGCCCAGGCGAGCAGCAGAAGCAGAATGAGCGCAGCGCCGACGATGAGAGTGTCGCGCTTTAGCAGCGTCTCGACGGCACCTTCCGCCATCGTCTCAGCGCACGATCCCGTTCTGGCAGAGATGGATATCGCAGAACTGGCCGTAGGTATCGGAAAGCTCGAAGGCGATCGGGGTCTCCAGCTTCGACCAGCCGCGACCGATCTCCGCCACGGAAAACTCAAAACCGTTCGGCTGTTCGATGCGCACGCGATGCTCCGCGCCGGTAATGGGATTGAGGATCGGCTCTCCGCGCATCGCAACGAGGTCATCCGCCCTGATGCGCGCTTTACGGCCGCCGACGTCGAGATCGATCTCGATGTCAGCGAGGATCGGGTCGTGGAACGTCTCGCAAGTCGAGGCGAAGACCTGAAAGACCGTCGCGCCTGGGTCCGTGTCCATCCCTTGCAGGATCCGCAACAGCGCTTCGCGCTGCGCGGGCGTCGCGCGCCGCTCCAATATTTGCACGCTTTCGCCGCCGCCTTCATGGATCGGGCCGGGCCAGCGAAAAATCGACACCGCCCTCAATCCGTCAAGCGCTGTGTTCCCGTGAAAGCCGGCCTCGATGTCGAAAGCGGCGAGGCCGCGACAATGCCCGTGAGTCGGTAATGCATTGAACTGACACGGGCAGCCATAGTCGCAATTGCAGTTGCCGAATTCCCGTCCCTTGATCTCCCAGACCGGCATCTTCCGCGTCCTCATCGAGAGCGAACCCGCTCATTTATCGGCCATTGTCGTGGCGGAAGAAAGGACCGAACCATCTCGCTGCTTCTGGGTTCAAGTTCAGAGGATCCTTGCGGCAAGGGAGGATGAAGCATGCAAGTTCAGGAAATCATGACGGCCCTCGTGGATCTCGCCGATCCCAACATGACGATTAGGGATGCGGCCCGCGTGATGCGAACCGACAATGTCGGCGCGCTGCCGGTCGGCGAGAATGATCGGCTGATCGGCATGGTCACGGATCGGGACATCGTGATGCGGGCCGTCGCCGAAGATCGCGCGCCGGGAACGACGGCGGTTCGCGAAGTGATGTCGCAGCGCATTTATTATTGCTTTGAGGATGAGGACGTCCAACACGCAGCGAAGACCATGGCGGCGCATCAGGTGCGGAGGCTGCCGGTGCTGAACCGCGAGAAACGGCTCGTCGGCATCGTCGCCTTGGCGGATCTCGGCCTCAACGCCGAAAGTGCGGCAAATGTCGCTCTCGAAGGAATTTCCGAGCCCACGGACGCCTCTCGCCGCTAACCCTAATTCGCGAGCTGGCCGGGGAAGAGCCGGCCCTTTCTGGAACAACGCCCCCCGGGGGGCGTTGGCCTGCATGTGGTCCTTCGGCACGGCCGAATTGGCCGCTTTCGGGGAGCGCAAATGTCGTTTTTGATCGATTTCGCACGCAGCTTAGGCGTCGGCCGGCGGCTGCCGCCGGGAATGGCCGTAATCCGCTCCAGCGTGGAGCCGCGAAAATGGATGCTTTTCGCCATCGCTCTCGCCGCTCTAAGCGGGGAGGCGACAGCTGAGCCGAACCCGCCGCCCTCAGCAATGCGCGGCCCGGAGCACAAATCGCCCGTCCCTCGGGCTTTCAGGACATGGTGGCGCGCGTAAAACCGGCCGTCTTCGGCATTCGCGCAAGGGTGGTGGAGAAGGATGAGGAAACCAATACGCTTGAGCCGTTGCCGCCGCTCGACAATGAACGGGCAAAGCCGAATTCCCCGAAACCCGCCCGCCTGGCGCTCAGCCAAGGATCGGGATTTTTCATTTCACCTGAGGGCTATGCGGTCACCGCCTATCACGTGATCGAAAACGGGGCGTCGATCGAGATCACCACAGATGACGGCGCGACGCGCAGCGCCAAGATAATCGGCGTCGATCCGGACACGGACATGGCGCTTCTCAAGGTCGAGGGGAAGGGGAGTTTTCCGTTCGTTTCTTTTTCCGACCGGCTGCCGCGCATTGGTGAATGGGTCGTCACCGTCGGCAATCCCTTCGGGCTTGGTGGAACGGTGACCGCCGGCATCGTCTCGGCCGGCGCACGCGAGATCGAGGGCGACGCCAAGAACAATTTCATTCAGATCGATGCTCCCGTAAATCAGGGCAATTCCGGCGGCCCCGCTTTCGACGTTTCGGGGCGCGTGATCGGCGTCAACAGCGCGATCATTTCTCCGACCGGCGGTTCCGTCGGCATCGGCTTTGCCATCCCGGCGGAGATCGTCCGGCCGATCGTCGCCGAGCTCAGAGAGCGGGGCGTGGTGACTTGCGGCTGGATCGGTGTCGACACGCAAGCCGTCACTCCGGAATTGGCGGAAGGCTTCGGACTGAAACAGGCGCGGGGCGCGCTCATTGCCGAGCCGGAGAAAGACGGTCCGGCCGCTCGGGCCGGTGTCAAAGCGGGGGATGTGGTCGTAAGCCTCGATGGCGCGAGCCTTGCGGATGATCGCGACCTCGCCCAGAAAATCGGCGACATGACTCCCGGCAAGTCGGTCCGCCTTGGCATCGTCCGGGAGGGGCGCGACTACACGCTTATCGTCGGCCTCACCCGCTCACCGCAGACGAAGGCCGCAGCGCTCTCTGACCCCGGCGTGTCTTCGGAAGGGAGCGCCGATCCGGAAAAGCTCGGACTTGGGCTAGCGGCCGCCAGCGAGACGGATCGGGGCATAAAGGGCGTCGTCGTGGTGGAGGTCGATCCGCAAGGCATGGCGGCGGAGCGAGGCGTGCTTCCCGGCGATATTATCCTCGCCGTCGGAGGCACGACGGTCAGCCTTCCGATGGATGTGAGCGCGGCACTCGCCAAAGCCCGGACTCAGCACCGGCATAATGTTGTGGCGCGAATCAAGTCGGGCGAAGCGACACGCTTCGTGGCGCTACCGACAGGCTAAAAATCAACGGAAGATGCGAGCGGCGGCTCAAGCGCTCATGGTTTGGGCGTTGTGGGCGACGCCCTTCTCGGTCAGGAGATCCTGTAGCTCTCCCGCCTGGAACATCTCGCGCACGATATCGCAGCCGCCGATGAACTCGCCCTTCACATAGAGCTGCGGGATGGTCGGCCAGTTGGAATAGGCCTTGATACCGTCGCGCACGCCCATGTCCTCAAGGACGTTGATATCTTTGAAGTTCACGCCGAGATGGCCGAGCATCTGCGCGACCTGCATGGAGAAACCGCATTGCGGCATCGCTCTCGTGCCCTTCATAAACAGCACGACATCGTTCGATGAGATCTGATTGGCGATCCAATTCCGGACTTCTTGCTCGCTCATATTCTTTAAGCTCCTTCCTGCGGCGCTTTCGTGGTGAGGGCGAGCGCGTGCAGCGTCCCGCCCATCCGCCCTTTCAGCGCATCATAAACCATTTGGTGCTGCTGCACCCGGCTCTTGCCGCGAAAAGCCTCCGATTCGACCAAGGCAGCGTAATGGTCGCCGTCGCCGGCGAGATCGTCGATGCGGACCTGCGCGTCGGGCAGATGCTCCTTGATCAGCCTTTCGATGTCTTCGGCCGCCATGCCCATGAGACGTTTCTCCTACTCGCCCTCGGTCCCGCTCATGAATGCCGGCAGCCAGCTTTCATGCGCGTTTCGCAATGTCTCCAGCATAAGTGGCGCTTCGCCCGACAGCTTCAAGGCGCCGCCTCCCACCTTGCCGATCACCCGCGCCGGTAAATCCGAGCCGGCGGCCAAGCCGATCACCAGCAAGACGGAATCGGGGTCGGTGGCGATGACATAGCGGCCCTGATCCTCGCCGAACCAAGACGCATGCGCGGGGAGGCCTGCCGGTGCCGCATCGAGCTCGGCGCCGAGTCCGCCCGCAAGCGCCATCTCCGCCACCGTAACGAGGAGGCCGCCGTCTGAGACGTCATGCACTGCCGAGACGCGGCCGTCCCGGATCAGCTTCCGCACGAGGTCGCCGGCGCGGCGCTCGCCATCGAGGTCGACGGGAGGCGGTGCACCATGCGTCTCGCCATGGAGGATTTGCAGGTAGAGCGATTGGCCGAGATGGCCGCCTTCCGCGCCGAGCAGGATCAGCACATCGCCTTCGCGTTCGAGCCCGATCCGCGCGATGCGAGAGAGGTCGGGGATCAGCCCCACGCCGCCAACGGCCGGCGTCGGCGGAATGGCGGCGCCATTCGTCTCGTTGTAGAGCGACACATTGCCGGAGACCACAGGGAAGGCCAGCGCCGTGCACGCCTCTGCCATGCCCTCGATGGCGGCGACAAACTCACCCATGATCTCCGGGCGCTCCGGATTGCCGAAATTCAGGCAGTCGGTGATAGCAAGCGGATCGGCGCCCGAGGCGGTGAGATTGCGCCAGCATTCCGCCACGGCCTGCTTTGCGCCTTCGCGCGCATCGGCTGCGCAATAGCGAGGCGTTACATCGCAAGAAATGGCGAGCCCCTTCTTCGTGCCGTGAATGCGCACGATCGCGGAATCTCCGCCCGGCCGCACGATCGTATCGCCCATCACCATGTGGTCGTACTGCTCCCAGATCCAGCGGCGGGAGCAGAGATGCGGCGATGCCATCATCGTTTCGAGCGCCGAGGCGAGACTGTTCGGCGCCGGCACGTCCTCGGCGCGCACGGCGGTGGGAGCAGGCTTTATCGTGTGCGGCCGCTGGTAGACGGGCGCCGCATGGGCAAGGGCCGAGAGCGGAATATCGGCTTCAAGCGCGCCGCGATGGCGGATGACGAGCTTGCCACTATCGGTCGTGCGGCCGATCACGGCGAAGTCGAGATCCCATTTGCGGAAGATGCGCTCGGCGATCGGCTCGGCGCCGGGCTTCAGCACCATGAGCATGCGCTCCTGGCTTTCGGAGAGCATCATCTCATAGGCGGTCATGCCTGCTTCCCGCATCGGCACGCGGTCGAGCTCGAGCTCGATGCCGACGCCGCCTTTGTCGGCCATCTCCACCGATGAGGAGGTCAGCCCCGCCGCGCCCATGTCCTGGATGGCGACGATGGCGTCCTCGCCCATTAGCTCGAGGCACGCTTCGAGCAGGAGCTTCTCGGTGAACGGGTCGCCGACCTGCACCGTCGGCCGCTTTTCCTGGCTCTGCTCATCGAATTCGGCAGACGCCATGGTGGCGCCGTGGATGCCGTCGCGTCCCGTCTTCGAGCCGACATAGACAACGGGCAGCCCGACGCCCTTCGCGGCGGATTTGAAGATGCGGTCCGAACGCACCAGGCCGACGGTCATGGCGTTGACGAGGATGTTGTCGTTGTAGCGCGGATCGAAATTCGTCTCGCCGCCAAGCGTCGGCACGCCCATGCAGTTGCCGTAATCGCCGATGCCGGAGACGACGCCGGCGACGAGGTGGCGGGTCTTCGGATGTTCGGGCGCGCCAAATCTGCAGCGCGTTCATATTGGCGATAGGCCGGGCGCCCATGGTGAAGACGTCGCGCATGATGCCGCCGACGCCGGTCGCCGCGCCCTGATAGGGCTCGATATAGGAGGGGTGGTTGTGGCTCTCCATCTTGAAGACCGCGGCCAGGCCGTCGCCGAGATCGACGACACCGGCATTCTCGCCGGGGCCTTGAATGACTTGCGGGCCCTTGGTCGGGAGCTGCCTCAGCCAGTGGCGCGAAGATTTGTAGGAGCAATGCTCCGACCACATCACCGAGAAAATACCGAGCTCGGTGATCGACGGCTCGCGGCCAAGCACGCTTTCAAGCAGGCGATATTCGTCGGGCGAAAGCCCGTGCTCGGCGACGAGTTCGGGCGTAATCGCGGGTGGGATTTGCGTCATGCGGGAGCTGGTCGAGGCATCTGGCGGGACTTTGGCTTCAGTCTATAGCGATCCCTGCCGCGCCTGTCCCGGCCTAGGAACGTTCTCCCCAGGGAGCGCTCAGGCGGCGAGGCTCTCCACCATGCCCCGGAACATCTTCGCCCCGTCGCTGCCGCCGAGCGCTTGCTCGGCCATGCGTTCGGGATGCGGCATCAGGCCGAGCACAGTGCCGCTTTCGTTGTAGATGCCGGCGATGTTGTTGCGGGAGCTGTTGGGGTTGGCATCGGGTGAAACGCTTCCGTCGGCATCGCAATAGCGGAAGGCGACACGGCCTTCGCCTTCGAGGCGTTGAAGCGTGTCGTTATCGGCGAAATAGCTGCCGTCCTTATGAGCGATGGCGAATTTGACGGTCTCGCCTTTTTCATAACCGCGTGTGAACAGCGTATCGTTCCGCTCGACCCTCAGATGCACGTCCTTGCAGATGAATTTCAGCGACGAATTGCGCATCAAGACGCCTGGGAGGAGCCGCGCTTCCGTCAGGATCTGGAAGCCGTTGCAGATGCCGAGTACCGGCGTGCCGGCGCGAGCGCGGCGAATGACTTCCTGCATCACGGGCGAGTGGGCCGCCATGGCGCCTGAGCGGAGATAGTCGCCATAGGAAAAGCCGCCGGGAAGAACGATGAGGTCAGTGCTCGGGAGTTCGGCGTCTCCGTGCCAAATCATGGCCGGCGCCTTGCCGGTTGCCGTCTGCAGCGCCACCGCTGCATCGCGGTCGCAATTCGATCCCGGAAAGACGATGACAGCGGCCTTCATTTCGGCTCCAAGTTCCCCTCCCCTGAAAGGGGAGGGACGGACCAACTCTGTTGGTCCGGGGAGGGGTCAAGAAGGGAAAGGACCCCCACCCGGACGGCTTCGCCGTCCGACCTCCCCCTTGCAGGGGGAGGGAGCCAGGCGTTAAGCCGCCTCGAGCTCATAGGCGTAATTCTCGATGATGGTGTTGGCGAGCAGCTCCTTGCACATGCGCTCGATCTTTTCCCCGGCACGGGCCGGGTCGCTCTCGCCGACTTCCACCTCGATATATTTGCCCTGGCGCACATCCTCGACCGAAGCAAAGCCGAGCGCGTGCAGCGCGCCTTGAATGGCCTTGCCTTGCGGATCGAGCACCCCGGGCTTCAGGGTGATGGTGATGCGAGCCTTCATTTCGAGGTTATTTCGAGCGGACGAGGACCGGGCCCGATTTCACGCGCATCGGGTTGTCGACATGCAGACCGAGACGCCTTGCCACTTCTTGATAGGCCTCGACCAGGCCGCCGAGGTCACGCCGGAAGCGATCTTTATCGAGCTTATTGTCGGTGGCGACGTCCCACAACCGGCAGCAATCCGGCGAGATCTCGTCGGCGAGCACGATCCGCATCTGCTCGTTTTCCCACAGCCGCCCGAACTCGCATTTGAAGTCGATCAAGCGAATGCCGACGGCGATGAAGAGTCCGGACAGAAAATCGTTGATCCGCAAGATGAGAGACATGATGTCGTCCATCTCCTGCGGATTGGCCCAGCCAAAGGCGGTGATGTGCTCCTCGGTGACCATCGGATCGCCGAGCTTGTCGGATTTGTAATAGAACTCGACGATGGAGCGGGGGAGCGGCGTGCCCTCATCGACCCCAATACGGGTCGCGAGCGAACCGGCCGCAACGTTGCGCACCACCACTTCGAGCGGGATGATCTCCACTTCCCGGATCAGCTGCTCGCGCATATTGAGCCGCTTGATGAAATGCGTCGGGATGCCGATATCGCCGAGCTTCTGAAACAGGAACTCGGAAATGCGGTTGTTGAGGACGCCTTTCCCCTCGATCTTGTCGTGTTTCTTATTGTTGAAGGCGGTGGCGTCGTCCTTGAAATGCTGGACGAGCGTTCCCGGCTCTGGGCCTTCATAGAGGATCTTTGCCTTGCCCTCGTAGACGCGGCGGCGCCGGTTCATGTTCCGTTCCTCTCATGTCGCGCGGAGCTCAATAAATGCAACTCCCGCCTTGCGCGGAACCGGCTTCCCAAGCTCCGCGCCCAATTGCCGATCGCTCATCGCAGGAATCAACCAACGGGTCTAGCTGACCTTAGCGGAAGGGGAAGGGGGTGACAACGGGAGCCCAACTCCCCATGTCCCTCGCCCGGAAGTGGTTGATTTCGGCTGGGGCTGACTGTATCCCTCGGGCCAGGAACAACTGAATTTCCTTAGATTTCGGCAAATTTCGGGGGTCCCGGTGGCCCGGTAAGGAGATCTGCGGCACATGAGCACGTTCAAGGAGCGGGAGAAGGGTTTTGAGCGGAAATTCGCCCATGACGAGGAGCTCCGCTTCAGGGCCACCGCCCGCAGAAACAAGCTCCTCGGCCTCTGGGCCGCGGAAAAGCTCGGTCTTTCTGGAGCCGAGGCGGAGGACTACGCCCGTGGCGTCGTCCGTGCCGATCTCGCCGAGCCCGGCGAGGAGGACGTTTACCGCAAGCTGAGGGCGGATTTCGACGCGAAGAGCGTCGATCAGTCGGAGCATCAGATCCGCCGCATGATGACCGAGTTTCTGGCTGAGGCGGTGCTGCAGATCGAAAGCGAAGTCAAAGACTGACGCCAGATGCGCGAAGATCGCTTCCGCAGCGCCGCTAGAGAAGGCCGGACGCTGCTCAATGCCTGGCTCCTGCTCAACTCACCCCTCCTGATCGAGACGATCGGGGCGGCCGGCTGGGACTGCCTGACCATCGACCAGCAGCACGGGCTTGGCGGCTTCGACGCGCTCGTCGCATGCCTCACCGCCGCGCGGGCCGCACAACTTCCATCCATCGTGCGGGTTGCGAATAACGATCCGGGCCTCGTCGGACGGGCGCTCGATGCCGGCGCGCAAGGCATTATGTGCCCGATGATCGAGACGGTGGCGGAGGCGGAGGCCTTCGTCCAAGCGGTGAAATTCGCGCCGCGCGGGAAACGGAGCTGGGGCCCGCATCGGGCGCTGCTCGACCATCAGGGCGACTATTTCACCACCGCCAATGACTGGACCATCGCCTGCCCACAGATCGAAACGAAAGGCGCGCTCGATCATCTCGACGAGATCCTCGGCCTCGAGGGCGTGGACATGGTGTGCTTCGGGCCGAACGATCTTTCCGTGGCGCTCACCGGCCGGCTCGACATCCACTGTAAGGAGGTCAAGGAGGCGATGGACCTCGTGCAGCGGAAATGCCGTGAGAGGGGGGTCATCGGCCTGATCTTCGCCAACGACCTTGCTTACGCGAAGCCGCTGATCAAGGCGCGCTGGGACGTGGTCGCTGTCGGCACCGACCTCGGCTGGTTCACGAAAGCGGCGGCGGATATGCGCCGCGACGCCCTCTCCTAAGTTCTGAGTTCCGGCAACGCGATGGCTGACGTGGCAGCTTGGCTGTGGCACAATGCCCGGAGCCAAGGGGGGATTCCGATGCGCATGGTTGGCAAGGGCTTTGTGGGATTGCTTCTGTTGGCCGGAAGCTTGGTTCCAGCCTTTGCCGGCGAGATCATTCCCGTCTATCCGCGCTATCCCTATTACGCCGGACACTACCCGACTGCGGATTCCTATTTCGATCTGCCGCCCTACGCCGCCATCCCGCCATCCTACTATCAGCGGCGGAACTTCCTGTTGGCGCAGGAGCGGAATCGCTACCGCTATATCCCGCATGTCTTCAGCGGCCACGGTGAGTTGAGCAAATAGGCTCGGCCATCGGCTCGCGCGGCGATGCCGGCGCGCGTCAGTTCTTGCCGAACACGCGGGCGAAAATCATATCGACATGCTTGAAATGATAGCCGAGGTCGAACTGCGCCTTGAGCGTCTCCTTGGAGATCGCCCGCGTGACGTCTTTGTCGGTGAGCAGGATGGCGAGAAAATCGCCGCCTCCTTGCCAAATCTTCATGGCATTCCGCTGAACGAGGCGATACGCCTCCTCTCGCGACACGCCCGCCGCGGTCAGCGCCAAGAGCACGCGCTGAGAATGAATAAGCCCCCCGAGGCGATGGAGATTGTCCAGCATCCTCTCCGGATAGACGATGAGATTGCGGATGATGCCGGCGAGCCGCGTCTAGGGCAAAATCGAGAGCGATTGTGGCGTCCGGACCGACCACCCGCTCGACCGCGGAATGGGAGATGTCGCGCTCGTGCCATAGGGCAACATTCTCAAGCTCGGGAATCGCATAGCCGCGCACGAGACGGGCAAGGCCGGTGATGTTCTCGGAGAGGACAGGATTGCGCTTATGCGGCATCGCCGAGGAGCCTTTCTGCCCTTCGGAAAAATATTCCTCGGCCTCCAGCAGCTCGGTCCGCTGCAGATGGCGGATTTCCGTCGCCAGCCGCTCGATCGAAGATGCGACGACGGCGAGCGTCGCGAAATAGGCGGCATGCCGGTCGCGCGGGATGATTTGCGTCGAGATGGGCTCCGGCTTTAGCCCCAGCTTCTTCGCCACATAGGCTTCCACCTGCGGGTCCACATGCGCGAAGGTTCCGACCGCGCCGGAGATCGCGCAGGTCGCCACTTCCTCGCGCGCGGTCACGAGCCGCGCGCGGGAGCGCGCGAACTCCGCATAGGAGAAAGCGAGCTTCAGCCCGAAGGTGGTCGGCTCGGCATGGATGCCATGGCTGCGGCCGACCGTCGGCGTCAGCTTGTGCTCGAAGGCGCGCTCTTTCAGCGCGGCGAGCAGGGCGTCGACATCGGCGATGAGGAGGTCGGCCGCTTGCACGAGCTGGAGGTTGAAACAGGTGTCAAGGATGTCGGAAGACGTCATCCCCTGATGCAGGAAGCGGGCCTCCGGCCCTACTTTTTCCGAGACCGAGGTGAGGAAGGCGATGACATCGTGCTTCACCTCGCTCTCGATTTCATCGATGCGGGCGATCTCGAAATCCCCGCGATTCCGGATGGCCTTCGCCGCCTCCTTCGGAACGAGGCCGAGCTCGGCCATCGCCTCCGCCGCCAAGGTCTCGATCTCGAGCCAGATGCGGAATCGGGCTTCCGGCTCCCAGATGCGAGCCATTTCGGGTCGGCTGTAGCGGGGAATCATGCGTGCGTGCGGGGCCCTGTGCTAGCGCAAGGCAAGCTTTTGCTTAGCAGAGCGACGATGCGCGCTCAAACCGGTGCCCCTCACGCGCTGATATAGCGGGGGCCTCGCGGGCCGAACCAGGCAAGGTAGAGCGCGGCGGCGCCGATAAGGGCGGCATAGGCCGGCCGCGGCGGCACCAGCATGAAGACGACGAAGGTGTAGAAGTCGTTGAGGGTCGACCAATAAAGGCCGGTCGGCGACCAATCGAGCTGATTGGGATAGGTGATCATCAAATAGAGGACCCGGAGCAGGCCGCCAAAGCTCAAAAAGGCCAGCACGAAGATCACGAGCGCAAAGAGGAAGCGGACCACGAAGCCACGGCTCGCGGCAAATTGCTGGACCCACCAGGCCACGAGCGCGGCAAGGCCGCCGGCATAGCCGACGATCTGCAGCGTCTGCCTCGTGTGCTCGTTCATGGCGTTGTTCGGCTGCATGTAGTCGCCGATGAGGAGCGCCCGCATGCTCACGCCGATGATGAGGGCGAAGAAGAGCGCGAGTATGAATCCGACGACGTTGTCGAAGCTCACTTTTTCCATTTCGCCATCCCCCTTGGCACCGCATCGGTCCTTGCAACTATGAAGGGGAACGGGGAGTTCGGCAACGGAGGAGCGATGCGAAATCGGGGGCGGCTTGCCGGTCGAGCCGGTTTGTGGTCGGATCGCCCCAACTAGTCAGGAGGCGCGCGATATGGCGTTTGAGGATCTGAAGGCCGAGCTTTCCCTACTGATCAACCAGATGGAGGACCAGCCGGACGACCCGCATGAGCTCTATCTGCACATCCGCGAGAAGCTGAACGAGCTGCGCGCCTTCGGCCTGCCGCTCCCGGACGACCTCGTCGCCTTCGAGCGGGAGCTCGAGAAGAAATTCGCCGCCGAGAGGAACCAAGCCAAAAAATAGCTCGGACAATGCGCCTCGATGCCGGCCGGTCTAGCCGGCCGGCCCGGCGCCTGTCGGTTCGATCTGCTCGTAATTGCCGTTCGACCAGCGATAGACGGCGTATGGCGGAAGGGTGGGGTCGCCCTTATCGTTGAATTTGAACTTGCCGACCACGGTGTCGAAGTCGGTGCTGTTCAGCGCTTTCACGATCTCGGCGACTTCGACGCTCTTCGCCTTCTCGGCCGCCTGCTTCCAGGCCTGCAGCGCGGCGTAAGTGTAAAGGACATAACCCTCAGGCTCGATGCCTTTGTCCTTGAAGCGCTTGACGACCTCGGCGGCTGCGGGGTTCTTGCGCGGGTCCGGAGAGAAGGTCATCAGCGTGCCTTCGCCGGCTTTGCCGGTGATGGACCAAAATTCCTGGGTGATGAGCGCGTCGCCGCCCATGAGGATGGTGGCAATCCCTTGGTCGCGCATCTGCCGGACGATCAGCCCGGCCTCGGTGTGGTAGCCGCCGAAGAAGAGGACATCGATGTTGGCTTGCTTCAGCTTGGACACGAGCGCGGAATAGTCCTTCTCGCCGGCGGTGATCGCCTCATTCATCGCCTCCTGCTTACCCGCGGCGTTCAGCGCCTTCTTGGTTTCGTCGGCGAGACCTTTGCCGTAGGCGGTCTTGTCATGCACGAAGGCGATCGCCTTGTCGCCGAAATTGGCGGCGAGATATTTGCCGGCGACGCCGCCTTGCTGATCGTCACGACCGCAAACCCGGTAAATGTTCGGGCCGGCGCGCTGATCGGTGAAGGCCGGGTTGGTCGAGGCGGGAGAAATCTGCACCGTGTCGCTGTCGGCATAGACCTTCGAGGCCGGGATCGAGGAGCCGGAGCAATAATGGCCGGCGACGAGCTTCGAGCCATTGCCGACCATCTGATTGGCCACGGCGACGGCCTGCTTCGGGTCGCAGGCGTCGTCACCGATGTCGAGCGCGAGCTGCTTGCCGAGCACGCCGCCAGCGGCGTTGATGTCCTCGACCGCCATCTCGGCGCCGTTCCGCATCTGGCTGCCGAAGGTCGCATATTGGCCCGTGATCGGACCGACCATCGCAACCGGAGTGGTATTCTCGTCGCCGCCGCCGCATCCAAACAGGGGGACGGTAAAAGCCAAAGCGAGCCCAAGAGTTCGCAGCATGTTTTTCCTCCGCTAGGAACGGCCACTCTCTACGCCATTTTGGAGTATCGCAAGCCTAGCTTCCAGCGCGATCGCGCCAGGTGAGCGGGCTGGTCCGCTGGTAAAGCCAGCGATATTGCGTGACCATCTGCGTCGTCCGCGTCATGCGATAGCCGAGCATCGCGGCGGCGATCAGGACCACATAGGTCACAAGGTAATAGTGGAGCGAAAGGAGCGTGCCGTTGAAGAGGGCGTAGTGAAAGAAACGGACCGCCGCGGCGAGCAGCGCCGTATAGACGAAGACGCGCCAGAAGGGCTTCCAGCCGCGTGCGAGACCGCGGCCTGAAAGAAAAGCGCCGGCACCGCCGATCAGGACGGTGAGGACGAGGAAGGTCCAAGGCCCCGTATCGGAGAGAAGCGCCATCTAATGGCCTCGCGGGGAGGGCGCCTGCACGCCGCCCTCCAAATAGCAAGCGCGCACTTCCTCCGATTCCAAAAGCTCGCGCCCGCTCCCGGTCATGGTGATCCTGCCATTCACCATGACGGCGCCGCGATTGGCGAGCTTCAACGCGTGATAAGCATTCTGCTCGACGAGAAATACCGTCAGCCCCTGGCGGTTCAGTTCTCTAATCGCCTCGAAGATCTGCTTTACGATCAGGGGCGCAAGGCCGAGCGAGGGCTCGTCGAGGAGGAGCAGCTTCGGCCGCCCCATCAGCGCGCGGGCGATGGCGAGCATCTGCTGCTCGCCGCCCGAAAGGGTGCCGCCGCGTTGCGACTGGCGCTTCTTCAGCACCGGAAAGAGCGTGAAGACGCGCTCCAAATCCTCATCATATTTGTCCGTCTGGTCGGCGATCAGCGCGCCCATCTGCAAATTTTCGAGCACGGTGAGACGGGGAAAGATGCGTCTTCCCTCCGGCGATTGCGCGATGCGCATGCGTGCGATCGTGTGCGGCGGAAGGTCGGTGATGGCGCCGCCCTCGAAGCGGATGCTGCCCTTGCTCGCCCGTGGGCGACCGAAGATGGTCATCATCAAGGTTGTCTTGCCGGCGCCATTGGCGCCGATCAGAGCGACAACTTCGCCCTTGGAAATGGTGAGGCTGACATCGTGCAGCACATGGATGTTGCCATAGCCGGCCGTGACGTCGCTGATATCGAGAATTGCTTCGCTCACGCGCTGACCTCCCGTTCGACCTCTGCGACCTCTTCGTCCGGCACGCCGAGATAAGCGGCGATGACCTTCGGGTCGCTGCGCACGTCTTCCGGTGTGCCGTCGGCGATGGTCTTGCCGTAATCGAGCACGACGATGTGGTCCGAGATGCGCATGACGACGCTCATATCGTGCTCGATGAGGAGGAGGGCGATCTTTTCCTCGGCCGGAATCGATTGCAGCAATTCGTTCAGAACCTCCGTCTCGCGCGCGTTCAGCCCCGCCGCCGGTTCGTCGAGGCAGAGGAGGAGCGGCCTTGTGCACATGGCGCGGGCGATCTCGAGGCGCCGCTGATCGCCGTAAGGAAGCTCGCCGGCCAGATCGTCAGCGCGCGCGAGGAGACCGGTACGGCGCAGCCATGAGCGGGCAAGCTCGATCGCCTCTTCCTCCGCGGCGCGATAGCGCCGCGTCCCGAACAGCGCGCCGAATGTGAAGCCGGACGCGCCGTTGAGGGTTTGATGCTGCGCGACCATCAAATTCTCCAGCACCGTCATTCCCTTGAACAGCCGGATGTTCTGAAAGGTGCGGGCGACGCGCGCCTCCGAGTTGATGTCGTGGTCGTCGAGGCGTTCGAGGTGATACTTTTTTCCGTCCGGATGGGCGAGGGTGATCATCCCTTCCGTCGGCTGGTAGAAGCCGGTGATGCAATTGAAGACAGTCGTCTTGCCGGCGCCGTTTGGGCCGATCAGAGCGGTGATGTCCTGGCGCCCGGCCTCGAAGGACACGTCGTCGACGGCGACGAGACCGCCAAAGCGCATGGTCAGATGCTCGACCTTGAGGATTGGGTTCTGCTGCCAGGCCTTCATCAACGGGCCCATTTCGGCAGGAAGCTGAAGCCGCCTCTCGTGCTTTTCAGCAGAATCGACGGCGTTCGCGAAGAGACGATGCCGCGCGGCCGCCAGATCATGATGGCGACGATAGCGAGGCCGAAGAGAAGCATGCGGTAGAGCGCCGGGTCGAAATCCTGGCCGAAGACGACCCTGAGGCCTTGCGTGTGCCGGAAGGCTTCGAAACCGCCGATCATGACGATGGCGGCGAGGACGACGCCGAGCTGACTGCCGAGACCGCCAAGCACGACGATGGCGAGGATCGTCGCCGATTCGATGAAGGTGAAGGATTCCGGGCTGATGAAGCCTTGGCGCGTGGCGAAGAAGGCGCCGGCAAACCCTCCGAAGGTGGCGCCGATGGCAAAGGCGGAGAGCTTGGTGACCGTGGTGTTGATGCCGAGCGACCGGCAGGCGATCTCGTCTTCGCGCATCGCTTCCCAGGCGCGGCCGACCGGCAGGCGACGCAGCCGCAACGTGACGAAGATGGTGAGAAGCAGGAGCGCGAGGATGACGTAATAGAGAAACATGATCCCATGCAGGGGATCGTAGCGAAGGCCGAAGAAGCTGGCGAAGGTGCCGTCGCTGCCGGGGGCGAAGGCGAGCCCGAAGAAGGTCGCCTTCGGGACGTCGGTGATGCCATTCGGCCCGTTCGTCACCTCGGTCCAGTTCAAAAGGACGATGCGGACGATCTCTGCGAAGGCGAGGGTGACGATGGCGAGATAGTCCCCGCGCAGCCTGAGGACGGGAAGGCCGACGGCGCATCCCCATAGCGCGGCTAGCGCGCCGGCGATGGGGAGGCACATCCAGAACGACCAGTCAAAATGCATGGCGAGCAGCGCGAAGGTGTAGGCACCGACGGCGTAGAAGGCGACGTATCCGAGGTCGAGGAGGCCGGCGAGACCGACGACGATGTTGAGGCCGGAGGCGAGCATCGCATAGGTGAGGACGACGATCGAAAGGTCGAAGAGATAGCGAAGCGGCAGCCCGAGCCGCAGCGTCTTTTCCAACACGAAGGCGACGATCGGGACGAGCACCGCCGCAACGATGAGGGCGAAGCCGGCATAGCGGCCGGCGCCTTCAGCCGCCGGTGCAACGAAACCTTTAAGGCCCGCGATCTTCGGCAGTCTCCACTGCCTGTCGGCCCAAAAGAGGCCAATTGCGAACCGGAAGAGAAAGACAAGACCGACGACGGTGGCGAGCAGCTCCGGGCGCGGACGCAAAGTCAGGCCGCTCGCCGCGTCGATGGTGCGAATGCCGAGCGTCAGGCAAAAGAGAAGAAAGGCGACCCAAGCCCAGATGATCGCGCCGGACAGCGCGGTCTTGAACCTTGGGCCGAAGAACTTGCCGGGAATGCCCAAGGGCTAGACCTTCTCTACTTCCGGGCGGCCGAGCAGTCCTGTCGGGAAAAAGATCAGGGCGAGCGCCAGCATCGAAAAGGCCGCAACATCCTTGTATTGGACGGAGAAATAAGCCGACCAGAGCGTCTCGATCAGTCCGATGATGAGCCCCCCGAGCATAGCGCCTGGCAGCGAGCCGATGCCGCCGAACACCGCCGCGGTGAAGGCCTTAATGCCGGCGACGAAGCCGATGTAGAAATCGATCACCCCGTAATAAAGGAGATAGAAGAGCCCGGCGACGGCGGCGAGCGCGGCGCCCATGACGAAGGTGAGGGATATGGTGCGATCGACGTCCACGCCGCACAGCGACGCCATCTGCCTGTCCTGCTCGCAGGCCCTCTGCGCCCGTCCGAGCGCCGTCTGAGTGATGAGCAGCCAAAAGAGGGTCATCACCAGAATGGTCGTGACGACGATCAGAATTTGGATGTTGGAGATCTGCACGGCGAAGCCGTCTTGCACGAAGAGCTGGTAGCCGCCGGTGACCACGGGCTGCAGCGGCTTCACGCGCGCGCCTTGCGCCACCTGAATGAAATTCTGCAGCACGATCGACATGCCGATGGCGGTGATCAGCGGCGCGAGGCGGAAGGATTCGCGCAAGGGCCGGTAGGCGACGCGCTCGACCGTCCAGCCCCACATCGCGGCCAGCGCCATGGCGAGGAGGAGCACGATCAGGAGCGCCAGCGGCACGAAGGTGATGCCGAAGCCCATGAGTAACAGCAGGAGAATGAGCGCGGTGAACGAGCCGACCATGAAAATATCGCCATGGGCGAAATTGATCATGCCGATGATGCCGTAGACCATCGTGTAGCCGATGGCGATCAGGCCGTAGATGGAGCCGAGCGCTATCCCGTTGATCACTTGCTGCAGGAAATAGGCCATCGACCCCCCTTTTGCGGCCATGCTCCTAGCGAGCCGGCCATCCCCTTGACCGGCGCGAGGCTATTCGACTCGATTTTCTATCAGCAAGCCGCCGGGCGGTCATCGCCTGAACTTCCGCCCATATCGGCCCGTTTAGAGAAGCATGTGCGACCCATCGCAATAGGGTGGGTCGCCAGTGTCCTTGCAGCCGCAGAGAAGCGCAAGCTCGCTGCGCTCGGCCGTGAAGAGGAGCGGCTCGATGCCGGTTCCGGCATGCGCGCCGTCGCAGAAGGGTTGCTTTTGGCTCCGGCCGCAGCGGCACCAGGCGTAGCGCTTTCCGGCCTCGAGCTCGACTTGATAGGGACTGAGCTGGGGGCGTTCTGGGTCGCTCATCGCGGCTCCCGGGCTCGTGACTTGACGGATGCTGCTTAGCCCGTTTGGGTTTGCAGCGCCAAGGGTTTCGGCGTTGGGTTTAAGGTCGAAGCGCAATTCAACTGGATGGCATCTTGGAACGGAAGCACGATTCGCATTCGTTCGGCACGTTGAGCCGCCGCGAAATCTTCAACGCGGCGCTCGCCGTCGCGGCTGCGTCCCTCTTCCGGCACGTTCCGGCAAGCGCCGCCGCGCCGGAGAATGATGCGCTGCCGGTCGCGGAGATCGCGCCCGGCGTGTTCGTGCATCAGGGCAGATATGAGATGCAGTCCCCGGAGAATCGCGGCGACACTGCAAATGCCGGCTTCGTCGTGGGGGGAGAGGCCGTCGCGGTCATCGATACGCTCGGCAGCGCTGTCGTCGGCGCTGGGCTTCGGCAGGCCATTCTCGGCGTCACGGACAAGCCGATCCGATACGTGATCAACACGCATATGCATCCCGATCATGTGTTCGGCAATGCCGCCTTCAAGGAAGACGCGCCGCAATTCGTTGCGAATCGCAAAATGAAGCGCGGGCTGTCCTCGCGCGCCGAACGCTACCTTGCCGTCAACAAGCAAATGTTGGGGGATGAAGCGTTCGCGGGGACCGAGATCGTGCTTCCCACGGTCGAAGTCAGCGACAAGCTAAGCCTCGATCTCGGCGGCCGCGCCTTGCTGCTTGAGGTGCAGCCGACTGCCCATACCGACAACGATCTCACGATCACGGACAGCGGCACGGATACGCTCTTTCTCGGGGACCTTCTCTTCTCGGAGCATGTCCCGACGATCGACGGCTCGATCAGGGGCTGGTTGAAACTCATCGACGCGCTGAAGGCGCGAAAAGCCGCCCGCGTCGTGCCGGGCCACGGCCCGCACGCCATGCAGCTTCCCGAGGCGTTTGAGCCGGAGGAAACTTATCTCGCAGCGATTGCCAAGGATGTGCGCGCCATCATCAAAGAGGGTGGAACGCTGGAAGACGCCGTGAAGAACGCGGGATTTCAGGAGCGAAAGGCTTGGAAATTGTTCGATCACTACCACGTTAGAAACGTTACGGCGGCCTTCGCCGAGCTGGAATGGGAGTGATATGATCGCCCGTCCACATGTCCCGGGAGGACAACATGCCTCGTCTTCGCAACACGCTGGCGCTTCTGACTGCAGCCGGTCTCCTCATCGCCCCGGCCACGGCCTCCGCCGAGGAAGACATTTGGCCGACCTTGAAGCAGGCGAGTTT
Organism: uncultured Alphaproteobacteria bacterium; assembly: GCA_963786425.1. Taxonomy (GTDB): domain Bacteria; phylum Pseudomonadota; class Alphaproteobacteria; order Rhizobiales; family Methyloligellaceae; genus Methyloceanibacter. Next base: position 985,188 of record CAWAZB010000005.1, read on the forward strand.
CGGCGACCGCGAGATCGCCGAAGGTGACGGCAAGGTGATCCTCGAGGCTCCAGTCACGGCCGAGGATCCGGCCATGGTGCCGATCACCGTGCGCGTGCCGCCGGAAGTGCGCGACCGGCTGAAATCGCTCACCCTCGTGGTCGATAAAAACCCCGATCCGGTTGTGGCCAAGATCGCCTTCGGGCCTGCTGCGGGAACCGGCGGCGAGCGCTCGCTCTCGACGCGCATCCGTATCGACCAATTCTCGTATTTGCGCGCCATCCTCGAGACCGAGGACGGCAAGCTGCACATGGTCAAGAAATTCGTGCAGGCCGCCGGGGGCTGCGCGGCGATGAATGCCAAGGATCCGGACGAGGAGCTCGTCGATCTCGGCAAGATGATCGTGAAGACCTTCCCGCCGGCGCTGTCGACGGCGCCGCTCTTCGAGGCGCAAATCATGCTGAAGCACCCGAACTTCAACGGGCTGCAGATGGATCTCGACAGCCGCGGCTACGTCCCGGCGCGTTTCGTCAAGGAAGTGACGGTGAAGCGCGGGGACGATCTGGTCATGAAGATGGACACGACCTTCTCGATCTCCACCAACCCGAATTTCCGCTTCACCTTCGGGCGCGGCGGCGACAACGAGCTCGATGTTGCCATAGTCGACACCGACGGCGCCGTGTTCCAGGGGACGTCCGAGCCGAGCGGGTCTTAAAGCGTCCGGCTGCCGTGACGGGCCGGTGACAATTCGACGACATTCGGGCCGAGCAAAACCCGGAAAAATCACCAAAAAGGCTTGAGTCGCTAGGCGCGCCGGACCATAGAGAGCGAAGCAGGCTGCCTCTTCAGTCCCGCCGGCCCACGCCTTCCAATGCCTCGGTGACAGGAATGTGCAGGATCGCCGCGAGTTCTGAATGGCTGAGGTGATCTTCACCGCATTTTCGTTGGCTGCCCTGTTCGGGCTCGCCATGAACCGCGCTCCGCTTTGGGCCTGGGCGCTTGCCGTCGCGCTCTTCACTTTGAGCCTGCAGATCGGCCTCGCCGCCGGCGAATTGCATGCGCCGGTGTTCAATTTTAGCGCCGTTCTCGGCTGGCTCGTTGCCGCCGGGCTATTCGCCCTGACATTTCCGAACATCAAGCGGGATTACGTCACGCGACCCGCCTTTCGCGCCCTGAAGGGCGCCATGCCGCCAATCTCGGAGACGGAACGGGAGGCGCTCGAAGCCGGCACCGTCGGCTGGGACGCAGAGCTCTTTTCCGGAACGCCGAATTGGACGCGGCTTCTCGACATCCCGCCGGTCACGCTCACCGCCGAGGAACGCGCTTTTCTCGACGGGCCGACCGAGGAGCTTTGCCGCAAGCTGGACGATTGGCAGATCCGTCACGAGCAGCACGGCATTCCCGACGAGATTTGGCAGTTCGTGCGGGAGCGGGGCTTTCTCGGCATGCTCATCTCGAAACAGCATGGGGGCCTTGGCTACTCGGCGCAGGCGCAATCGCTGGTGCTCGGCAAGATTTCGACGCGGAGCCCGACCGCCGTCACCATCGTGATGGTGCCGAACTCGCTTGGGCCTGGAGAGCTGATCGAGAAATACGGCACCGAGCAACAAAAGGCGCATTATCTGCCGCGGCTCGCGCGCGGCGAGGAGATTCCCTGCTTCGCGCTGACGGGACCGTTCTCCGGCTCCGACGCGGCATCGATGCGCGATATCGGCGTTCTGGCGATGGGAATGCATGAGGGGCGGGAGGTTCTCGGCGTCCGCGTCACCTGGGACAAGCGCTACATTACGCTCGCCCCGAACGCGACGCTGCTTGGCCTTGCCTTCCGGCTGTTCGATCCTGACAACCATCTTGGGCGCGGCGATGATCTCGGCATCACGCTCGCGCTCATTCCCACCTCGCATCCCGGCGTCGAGATCGGACGCCGGCACCTTCCCGGCGGCGCGCCCTTCCCGAATGGCCCGACCTCGGGGCGCGACGTTTTCATCCCCATCGATTGGATCATCGGCGGAAAGGAACGCGTCGGGCAGGGCTGGCGCATGCTGATGAGCTGCCTCGCCGCCGGGCGCTCGATCTCGCTGCCGGCGACGAGCGCCGCGGCGGCGAAATCCGTGCTGCGCACGAGCACGGCCTATGCCCGCATCCGCAAGCAGTTCAATCTGCCGATCGGCTTCATGGAGGGTGTTGAGGAGCGTCTCGCGCGCCTCGCCGAGACGGCCTACACGCTGGAAGCCGCTCGCTCGGTCACGGCGGCCATGGTTTCGACCGGCGAGAAGCCGGCGGTGATCTCTGCGATCTTGAAATATGTCTCCACCGAGCGCATGCGTGACAGCATCAACGATGCGCTCGACATCCATGGCGGCAAGGGCATTTGCGACGGACCGTCAAATTATCTGCAGGGCGCCTATCAGATGGTGCCGGTCGGCATCACCGTGGAAGGCGCCAACATCCTCACGCGCACGCTCATCGTCTTTTCGCAAGGCGCGCTGCGGAGCCATCCTTATTTGTTCACCGAGATCGAGGCGCTGCAGGACAAGAACCAGGAACGCGGTTTTGCCGCCTTCGAGCGGGCGCTCGACGGTCACGTCGCCTATAGCGTGTCGAACGCATTCGGGGCGCTGTTCCACAATTTCACCCTCGGCCTCTTTGCGAGCGCTCCGAAAAATTCCCCGACCACGCGGCGATGGTGGCGGCAGTTGGCGCGAGCTTCGCGCTCCTTCGCCCTTGTCGCCGATTTGACCGTGGCGATCCTCGGCGGCGGCTTGAAGATGCGGCAGAAGATCAGCGGCCGCATGGCGGATGCGCTCTCCGAGCTTTACCTCCTCTCCTCGATCCTGAAGCGTTACGAGGATGACGGCTCCCCGCCGGCGGATTTGAAGATCGTCGATTATTGCGCCGAGAATTGCCTCTACCGTTTCGACCGGGCTCTTTCCGGCGCCCTCGATAATTTCCCTTATCCTTGGGCAGGGGTGCTGATGCGCATTTTTGTCTTTCCCCTCGGCGCAAATCGCCGGCCAGCATCGGATAAAGCGGGGAAGGCGATCGTGCGGGAGGCGCTGCAGCCGGGGGCCTTCCGCGACCGCCTCACTCGCGACGTTTTCACGACCGACGATCCGAACGACAAGCTCGGCCTCCTGGAGCACACGCTGAAGAAAGTTGTCGCGGCGGAAGCGGCGGAGAAGAAGCTCGAACGCGCCATCCGCGAAGGGACGCTGCGGCGCTTTCACGACAATGACTGGATCGCCGAGGCCGCCACCAAGAACATCGTCACGGAGGAAGAGGCGAAACAGCTCGCCGAGATTCGCGATCTCGTGGAAAAGGTCATCGCCGTCGATGCCTTCGATGCGGACGAGCTCACCGGTCGGCGGCAACGGCCGCATAGCGCCTCCGCCCCGCCGGATTCGATTGCGGCCGAATAGACGTTAAAGGACCCCATGCAGAGACAGCAGCCGAGTTTGCACGACTGGCGACTTTCTGTGGATTACGAAGGGATCGCCTGGGCGCTGATGGATCGTGAGGGCGAGAAGGTGAACTCGCTCGGGCGACGCTTCACCGAAGAGCTCGCCGAGATCGTCACATGGGCGGAAGAGGCTGGTCGCGCCGGCGAGATCAAAGGCCTCGTCCTGATGAGCGCGAAGCCGACCGGCTTCCTCGTCGGTGCCGACATCCGCGAATTCGAGGGCTTCAATACCGAAGAGCGCGTCAAGGAGGTGGTGAAGCCCACGCTCGAATTGTTCGACCGCATCGAGAATTTGCCGGTCCCTGTCGTCGCCGCCATCCACGGCTATTGCCTTGGCGGCGGGCTCGAGCTGGCGCTCGCCTGCCATTGGCGTATTGCGGACCGCGAAGACGACACACGCCTCGGCTTCCCCGAAGTGAAGCTCGGCATCTTCCCCGGCCTCAACGGCACCATCCGCTCGCTGCGAGTCGCCGGCCCGCTCGATGCCATGGGTGCGATGCTGACGGGACGCATGCTGCGTCCGGGCGCCGCCCGCGGCATGGGCCTCGTCGATCAGTTGGTGCCGACGCATCACAATCTTCGCTGGGCGGCGCGGAAAGCCGTGCTGCAAAAGCGGCGCTCGAAGGGCGCGCCCTGGTGGAAGCAGCTGATGCTGAAGCAGCCCGTCCGGAGCCTGCTTGCGAAGCAGATGCGCGCTAAGACCGCGGCAAAAGTCCGCGAAGAACACTATCCCGCGCCGTTCCGGCTCATCGATCTGTTCGAGAAGCATGGCGACGATCCGGCGGCGATGCGCGCGGCGGAAACGGAAATCTTCGCGCCGCTGATGGCGAGCGAAACGTCGCGCAATCTTCGCCGCGTCTTCATGCTCTCCGAAATGCTGAAGGACGAAGCGCCGAAGGGGAGCTTTCAGCCGCGCCGCGTGCATGTGATCGGTGCCGGCACGATGGGGGGCGATATCGCCGCTTGGTGCGTCGTTTGCGGCATGCAGGCGAGCCTACAGGATCTCGACGAGGCGCAGATCGGCAAGGCGCTGTCGCGCGCCAAAGGGCCTGTTCGCCAAGCAGCTTCGCGGCAAGCCGGCGATCGAGGCGGCCATCGCGCGGCTCGTCGCCGATCCGCAAGGGAAGCAGATCAAGCACGCCGATGTGGTGATCGAGGCGGTGGTCGAGAAGCTCGAGGTCAAGCAGAAGCTGTTCCAAGAGCTGGAGGAGAAGCTGAAGTCCGGCGCCGTGCTTGCCACCAACACGTCCTCGCTTCGGCTGGAGGACATCGCGCGATCCCTGAAGGACCCGGGGCGCCTCGTTGGCCTCCACTTCTTCAATCCCGTGGCGCTGCTGCCGCTTGTGGAGGTCGTGCGCGGCGAGCAAAGCCGCGAGGAGGACGTGCGAAAGGCCTGCGCCTTCGTCGCCGCCATCAAGAAGCTGCCGCTGATCGTGAAAAGCTGCCCAGGCTTTCTCGTCAATCGGGTGCTCGCGCCCTACATGGCCGCGGCGGTCAGAGCCTATGAGGAAGGCGAGCCGCGAGACAAGATCGATCAATCAGCACTGAAATTCGGGATGCCGATGGGGCCGCTCGAATTGATGGATATGGTCGGTCTCGACATCGCGGCGAAGGTCGGCGAGGAGCTCGGCCCGGCGGAGAAGCGCGAGACCCATCTCGGCCGGCTGGTGAAGCAAGGTAAGCTCGGCAAGAAAGCGGGCGAGGGCTTCTATCTCTGGGAAAAGGGAAAGCCGCAGCGGGGCAGCGTAAGCTTCGATGCTGACGAGCTGGAGCGGCTGGGGCAGAAGCTTGTCGCGCCATTGCTCGAGGAATGCGACCGCGCGCTCGCGGACGGGATCGTCGCCAGCGCCGATCATGTGGATGCGGGGGTGATCTTCGGCACCGGCTTTGCGCCCTTCCGCGGCGGGCCCTTGCATTATCGCCGGACGCGGCAAGCGGCGCCCGGCGCAGCTCAGGCCGCGGCCTAGTGGCATACGGAGTTCAACATCATGGCTGAGCGAAGCATGCGTAAGGTCGCGATCCTCGGCGGAACGCGCATCCCCTTTTGCCGGTCGCATACGGCCTATGCCGAGCTGTCGAATTTGGAGATGCTGACGCGCGCGCTTGGCGGCCTTGTCGATCGCTTCGGCTTACACGGTGCGCATATCGACGAAGTCATCGGCGGCGCCGTCGTCACCCATGCCAAGGACTGGAATCTCGCCCGCGAAGCGGTGATCGGCAGCGCGCTCGCTCCGACCACGCCCGCCATCACCATGATGCAGGCCTGCGGCACGAGCCTGCAGGGCGCCCTGCAGCTCGCCGCCAAGATCGCCACCGGCCAGATCGACAGCGGCATCGCCATCGGCTCCGACACGACGAGCGATGCGCCGATCGTTTTCAAACGCAGCTTTGCGCAGCGTCTCGTGCAGCTGTCGCGGGCGAAGAGCTTCCAGGACAAGCTTTCCGCGTTCAAAGGCTTCAGCCCGGCCGAGCTCGCGCCGCAGCCGCCCTCAACATCGGAGCCGCGCACCGGCCTCGGCATGGGAGAGCATTGCGAGCTGATGGCGAAGGAGTGGGGGATCACCCGCGAGGAGCAGGACCGCCTCGCTTTTGAGAGCCACAGAAAGGCTGCGGCCGCCTATGACGAGGGCTTCATGGACGACCTCGTCATCCCTTGCGCCGGTGTCTTTCGTGACAACAACATCCGCGAGGACATCTCGCTGGAGAAGATGGCAGAGCTGAAGCCGGTCTTCGACCGCGCGAACGGCACGATCACCGCGGCCAATTCGACGCCGCTGACGGATGGCGCCGCGACCGTTCTGCTCGCCTCCGAGGAATGGGCGAGAGAGCGGGGTATTCCTGTCCAGGCCTATCTCACGCTCGGACGCACGACGGCGGTGGACTTTGTCGCGGGCGAGGGCCTGTTGATGGCGCCGGCGGTGGCTGTGAGCGAGCTTTTACGCGAGACCGGCCTGAATCTGCAGGATTTCGATTATCTACGAGATCCACGAAGCCTTTGCCGCCCAGGTGCTCGCGACCTTGAAGGCCTGGGAGAGTGCCGAATATTGCCGCGAGCGCCTCGGGCGGTCGGAGCCGCTCGGCGCCATCGACCGCGCAAAGCTCAATATGAAGGGGTCGAGCATCGCCATCGGCCATCCCTTTGCCGCCACCGGCGCCCGCATCCTCGCCGTCATGGCCAAACTTCTGCACGAGGGGCGCGGGAAACGCGGCCTGATTTCGATCTGCACCGCCGGCGGAATGGGTGTCGCGGCCGTTGTCGAAGGGGCGCAGGCGGAGCCGGTTTCCGAGCGGGCGGAGCCGGTTTCGGAGCGGATTGACGCCGTGCCGGAGCGCGCGGAGCCCGGGTTTGAACCGGCTATTGCCGGTTGAGCCGAGGGCCCGAAAGTCACAGAATGGCCTTCATAAAGGAGCAGTTAGGGGTTCGGGGCGTAGGGTTAAGCGAGGCTGAAGGGGTCGATTCCCTTCGGCGAGGGGATTTTGAGGAGGAGGGTGCTCTTATGCAGCATCGCGTGATCGCCCCAGCAATCGCGACACTCGCCGCTCTTATCGTGGCTGGAGGTTTTCCGTCGCTCGCATCCGCAGCCGATCCTAGCGGAATTTGGGCGAAGGACGATGGATCCGCCAAGATGCAGGTGTCGAAATGCGGCCGCGGGATCTGCAGCAAGATCGTGTGGCTCCAAAATCCCAAGGATTCGCGCGGGAAGCCGCTGGCCGACGGCAGAAACGAGAATGTCTCGCTGCGCAGCCGTCCCATCGTCGGCCTGTCGCTCTTCAGCAAGATGGCGCCAAAGGCCCCGAATGTCTGGGTTGGCAGCGTCTATAACCCCGAAGAAGGCCGCATCTATAACGACGTCACGGTGACGCTGGCTTCGAGCCGGCAGATTGTTCTCAGAGGCTGCAAGGGCTGGCTGCTCTGCGGCGAGAAGACATGGACGAAGTCCAAATTGGATAAGTCCCTGGTTGAGCCGGAAGAGACTGCCGGCGAGGAACTGATCGAGGTCAAGGCGCCGAAGAAGGAGCCTAAGCCCGAACAAGAAATCATCGAAGCGAGCGTTGCGCCGGCCGCGCCATCCGAAGCCGAGAGCCGCGAAGACATCGAGACCGCTGCCCGCGAGGACACCGAGACAAGCGGCGATTCCGATATTGCCTTTGCCGCGGAAAGCCCCGTCGCTCCGGGCACGATCACGATCGAGCCTGGAATGGCGCCGCTGGCGCTCTCGGGCGAGACCGTCTCGAGCTTGTTGGTGATGACCGAGCCTCGCGCCAAGTCGTCGGAGGAAGCGCCGATCGTCGAAGCGTCTCTTGACGAGGGGGAGGCTGCTCCGTCCCGTAGCGGAAGCGAAGACATGGCCGCTATTGCCGATGCGCCCGAAGAGGCCGCTCCGCCTCGCAAAGCAAAGCCGAAGGTCGCCGCGACGAAGCCGAAAGCCTCGCCGAAAATGGTGACCCGCGCCTCGACCGCCGATGCGCCATCGCCCGCGCGGAAGAAGGTGAAGCAGGCGCAAGAGGAGAGAGAGCGGCTGCCCTGGGAGATGCCGCGGTAAGCTAACCGCGCTAACCTTGCTCGCTCGCCCTCGCGCCAGACTCTTCGGCACGAAGCTCCTTCTTCGAGTGCTTTCCGATCATCGTCTTCGGCAGCGCGTCGCGAAACTCGATTTCGGCCGGTAGCTCGATCTTGGATAGCTTCTCCCGCAGGAAGGCGAGGAGCTCAGCCTCGCTCACCTTGACGCCCTCCTTCGGCTTCACGAAGGCCTTCGGCGCCTCTCCACGATATTCGTCGGGAATGCCGATGACCGTCACCTCGTCTACGGCGGGGTGCTGATAGATCGCCTCTTCGATGCGGCGGGGATAGATCTTGAAGCCGGAGGCGTTGATCATGTCCTTGATGCGGTCGACGATGAAGATGAAACCGTCCTCGTCCATGCAGCCGACATCGCCGGTGCGGAAGAAGCGCCCGGCGAACGCCTCCTTGGTCTCGCTTTGCTTGTTCCAATAGCCGGGCATCACTTGCGGGCCGGCGATGCAGATTTCGCCCTTCTCGCCCTGCTTTACCTCCACCGAGGGGTCCTCGAGCGAGCGGATCGAAATCTCCGTGGCGGGCAGCGGCAAGCCGATCGACCCGGCCTTCGCGGGCCGGTCATGCGGGTTGCAGGTCGCCACCGGCGAGGTTTCGCTGAGGCCGTAGCCTTCGGTCAGCACCGCGCCGGAGATGGCTTCGAAGCCGCGCTTCACCTCCAAAGGCAAACCCGCGCCGCCGGAGATGCAGAAGGAGAGGGACGAGAGATCGTATTTTGAGACGCGGGGGTGCCTGACGATGGCGTTGAACAGCGTCGGCACGCCCGGCATCATCTTCGGCCGAAACTTGGTCACAAGCTTCAGAGTTTCGGCGAGGTCGAAGCGGGGCAAGAGAATGATCTCCATCCCCTGACTCAACGCGAAGTTCATCACCACCGTCATGGCGAAGACGTGGAAGAGCGGCAGCACCCCCATCACGCGCTCTCCCGCCATCGGCGGCTGATTCCACCAGGCGATCATTTGCTGCACGTTGATGGAAAGATTGGCGTGGGTGAGCATCGCGCCCTTCGGCGTTCCCGTCGTCCCGCCGGTATATTGCAGCACCGCGACAGAATCGGTGGTCAAAGCCGGTGCGCGATAAGTCCCGTCATTGGCGATCAATTCATGCTCGTGTACCAGTTTGCCGATCTGCGACGAGGATTTTACGTCTATGCGCTTCGGCCCGCGGCCGAGCTTGACGACGAGCGATTTGAGGGTGGGGAGCAGCGCGGTGAACGCAGCGACGATCGCCTTGTCGAGCACGCCCTTGGCCAAGAGCGGCTCCAGCTTTTCGAAGGTCGCGGCAAGATCAAGCGACACCATGAGACGCGTTCCGCTGTCTCTTGCTTGAAATTCGAGCTCCTCGACGCTGTAGAGGGGATTGAAATTAACGACGGTGCCGCCTGCCTTGAGGATCGCGTAATAAAACACCACGTAGGTCGGGCAATTGGGGAGGAGCAGGCCGACCTTCGTTCCTTCGCCGACGCCAAGCGCCTGCAGCCCCTTGGCGGCACGGTCGGACAAGGATCCGATCTCGGCATAGGTAATCCTGCGGCCGAGGAAATAGGTGCAACAGAGTGAACCGTAATTGGCAACTGCCTTGTCCAAGAGACTGCCGAGCAGATAGGGCTCGAAGTCCTGTTGCCAATCGACGCCGTCAGGATAAGCGCTCATCCAGGGACGATGACCGCCGCGATCCTCCTGTGGAGCATCGGGGGTTTGTCTTCTGGTCTTCTCCATGATTATGAACCGCTTTGGCCCGGGCAGTTTTCGAGCTTCATTGGAGGAGCGATTGCCGCAAAGGGAGGCAATTGGACGCAACCACTCTTGTTCGTTTTCGTTTCGATCCTACTATACCACAAGCAGCGTTAGTCCTTCTGAGTGGTGACAAGGCGATCAAGACGGTTCGTGCTTCCGAATTTGCCGAAAGCGTGGCGCTCGCGGCAAAAAAACGCCAATTTTCTTGGTGAAGAGGGGGCCCCGAGACAGAGTTAAGGCGAGCCCGGGTGACGTGGACTCGAAGGCTCTTTAAGTTTATTGCAAGGCCTCGCTTGCCCTTCGCGAAGCTATGACTTAGCCCGAAGGCAATTTTGAACAAGGACCCCCATGATGGGGCAGGGAGAGTGACATGGATGATGTGGCGACCAAGATCATCGAGATTTTGCGTAAGAATATGAAGGACCCATCGAAAACCGTCACGCTCGAAACGGCCTTGACCGATCTAGAGATCGAGTCCCTTGATCTGGCGGTCATCGTATTCGATATTGAGGATACATTTGGGATTGAAATTCCTTATAATGCGAACGAGGAAGTCGAGGCTTTCGCCACCGTCGGTTCCGTCGTCGATCGCGTGAAAGGCATTATCGCAGAGACCAAGGCTTCGGGCGCAGCAGCTTGAATGCCACTCCGCCCGGGCACCCCTGGGCGTCATGACCTCCGGAGTTACAACTAAGAACCCATGAAACATTCGAACGGGCGCCGCCGCGTCGTGGTCACTGGCCAGGGCGTGGTCACTCCATTGGGAACAGGCGTGGACCGCTTCTGGTCCGCGCTGAAAGCTGGCGAATGTGGCATTCGCCAGGTCAAGGGATTCTCCACCGAGGATCTCTACATCACCATTGCTGGTGAGGTCCCCGATTTCGATCCGCGGGAGCGGCTGAAGAGCAAGCCGCTCTTGCTCGCCGATAAATATTCACAATATGCCGGTTGCGCCGCGCATGAAGCCGTCACCCGCGCCAAGCTCGAGGTTCCGTTGAAGGATTCGGAGAGCTATCGCGCGGCCTGCGTCATCGGTTCCGGCGTTGGCGGACTTACGACGCTCGAATTGTCCTACAAGATGCTGTTCAAGGAGAATAAGCGCGCCACGCATCCGCTGACGCTCCTGAAGTCGATCGGCAGCTCCGCCTCCGCCCATGTCAGCATCGAATATGGGATCAAGGGCCCGACCTTCGGCGTTGTCAGCGCTTGCTCAACGGCGACGCATTCGATTGGCCTCGTCTATCGCATGATCCGCGAGGGCCTTGTCGACATGGGCATCGCCGGCGCGGCCGAGGCTTCGCTAAACTGGGGCGCGACGCGCGCTTGGCAGGCGATGCGCGTTCTCAGCCCCGACGGGCTTTGGCCCTTCTCCAAGAAACGGAACGGTACGGTGCTCGCCGAGGGCGCGGGCATCCTCATGCTCGAAGAATATGAGCGCGCCAAGGAGCGGGGCGCTCCGATCCTTGCCGAGCTCATAGGCTACGGCATGACGGCGGATGCCGCCGACATGGTGAACCCTTCGATCGAAGGCGCCTCCACCGCCATGCAGATGGCGTTGGACGATGCGGGGCTTTCGCCAAGCGACATTGACTACGTCAACGCGCATGGGACGGCGACCGCCGTCAACGACATCAACGAGACGAATGCCATCAAGCATGTGTTCGGCAACGCCGCCAACAAGCTGTCGATCTCCTCGACGAAGTCGATGCACGGCCACTGTTTGGGCGCCGGCGGCGGCATCGAGGCAGTCGCCGCGGTGAAGGCCATCCAGCATAATTTCATTCCCCCGACCGTCGGTCTCCACGATCCGGATCCGGAATGCGACCTCGACTACACGCCGAATGCCGGGCGCGAGCGCGAGGTCAATTACGCGATGTCGAATTCCTTCGCGTTTGGCGGCCTTAACGCCGTGCTCGTTTTCGGGCCCGCTCCGGCGTAGTTCTCTACCGCATCTCGTTCCAGTCAGTCGCAGAAGCGCCTCTCGAAAAAAGCGCGCTACAGCAGCCCGAGGCCGCGAAAGCTCGCATGCCCGTGCTTGCCGACGATGATGTGGTCGTGGACGGTGATGCCGAGATTCTGCGCCGCCGCCACGATCTGCTTCGTCATCTCGATATCGGCGCGGGATGGTGTGGGGTCGCCGGAAGGGTGATTGTGGACGAGCACGATCGCCGTCGATGACAGCTCGAGGGCCCGCTTCACCACCTCGCGGACATAAACGGGCGTATGATCGACGGTGCCTTCTTGCTGGATCTCGTCGGCGATGATCTGATTGCGCTTGTCGAGGAAGAGGATGCGGAACTGCTCCTTTGCCTCGAACCCCATCGAGGCTCGGCAATAATCGAGGACCTGAGCCCAGGAGCCGAGCAGCGGCCGCTCCAAAATTTCGCCCCGTAACAGGCGCAAAGACGCGGCACGGACGAGCTTCAACTCGGTAAGCGCCGCCTCTCCGAGGCCCGGCACCTCCCGCAGCAGCTCCTCAGGAGCGTTCAAGGCCTCGGCGAAACTGCCGAAGCGGGCGATGATGGCCTTGGCGAGGGGTTTCGTGTCGCGCCGCGGCACCGCCCGGAAGAGCACCAGCTCCAGCAGCTCGTAATCGGGCAAGGCGTCAGCGCCCGCGTCGCGGAAGCGGCGCCGAAGTCTTTCGCGATGTCCCAGATAATGCGGCCGGCCAGCATCTTTGAAGCCCATGCAAGCCCCGCGCGCTCATTGCGTAAGTGGCGGCCGGTCCAGTCCCCGTGGGGAGAGGGTGAACACTTGGCAGCCCGTCTCGGTCACCCCGACGGAATGCTCGAATTGCGCCGACAAAGACCGATCCCGCGTGACGGCCGTCCAGCCGTCGGAGAGAATCTTCACCGGCGGCTTGCCGAGGTTGATCATGGGCTCGATGGTGAAGAGCATGCCGGGCTTCAGCTGCAGCCCTTCTCCCGGTTCGCCGTAATGGAGAATGTTCGGCCGGTCGTGGAAGACGCGGCCGAGGCCGTGGCCGCAAAAGTCGCGGACGACGCTGCATCTCTCCGCCTCGGCATAAGCCTGGATTGCGGCGCCGATGTCTCCCGTGGTGGCGCCGGGCCGCACGGCCGCGACCCCGCGCATCAGGGCGTTATAGGTGACCTCGAGCAGACGCTCTGCCGCGCGGCTGATCTTGCCGACGCCGTACATGCGGCTGGAATCGCCATGCCAGCCATCCACGATCAGGGTCACGTCGATATTGAGGATGTCGCCCTCTTTGAGGATCCTCGGCCCCGGAATGCCGTGACAGACGACGTGGTTCAACGAGGTGCAGATCGATTTCGGAAAGCCGCGGTAATTCAGCGGCGCCGGGATCGCTCCATGATCCATGGCATATTCGAAGACGAAGGCATCGAGCGCGTCGGTCGCAACGCCGGGCGCGACCTTCTCCGACGCGAGATCGAGCACCTCGGCGACCAGGCGCCCGGCCTTTTGCATGCCGGCAAAGGCTTCCGGGCCGTGCACCTTCACTTTGTTGTCTCGCGCCTGGGCGCGGGCGAATTCGAGGTTCGACATCGCTCTTGCTAAAATTGACCGTCGCTTTCACTTAAGGCGTAAAGCGCCAAACTGCAACGGCGGTGCACCATCTCTCTACGCTGCCCATCATCGCCTGCTTTCCGCTAGGCTGGAGCCCGAGCGCATTTTTTTGGAGCGGCCTCATGTCAGGCTCGGAGCAGAAAAGCGATGCCGCCGTCACGGCGGCGCTGATCGTCATCGGCGAGGAGATCCTCTCCGGCCGGACCAAGGACGAGAATATCGGCCATATCGCGTCCTATCTTGCGAGGCTCGGCATCCATCTTCGCGAGGTGCGGATTGTGCCCGACGTCGAGGCGGAGATCATCGCGGCCGTAAACGCGCTCCGGGCGCGCTACAGCTATGTCTTCACCACCGGCGGCATCGGCCCAACGCATGACGACGTGACCACCGACGCCATCGCCGCAGCCTTCGGAGTGAACGCTCCGATCGACCCGCGCGCGGTCGAAGCCCTCAAGGCGGCCTATAGCGAAGGCGATCTCACACCGGTCCGCTTGCGGATGGCCCGGATACCGGAAGGTGCCGAGCTGATCGACAATCCGGTGTCGCGGGCGCCGGGCTTCATGCTGGAGAACGTCATCGTCATGGCCGGCATTCCGCGCATCATGCAGGTGATGCTCGACGCGGTCGCGCCGCGGCTAAGGAAGGGCAAGGTGATGATCACCCGCTCGGTCCGCATCGACGGGCCGGAAGGAGATGTGGCGCCTGGCCTCGCCTCGATCCAAGCCGCGTTTCCGGACGTGCAGATTGGCAGCTACCCATTCTTCCAGAGAGGGAAGCTCGGGACTTATGTGGTGCTGCGCGGCGTGGAGGAGGCGCGGACCGCGTCGGCGCTCGAAGCGCTGTGGCGGCTCATCGCCGACGAAGATTTCACCGCGATCGAAGAGGAGCGGGCGCCGGCAGCTGAATTGAGAGGAAAAGGGGAGGAGAATTAGAGAGGGGCGTCGGAGCGCACCCTCTGAAGAGGCGGCGCGGGGGCTCATCGCCCCCGCGCCTCACCAACTACTTCTTGCGAGCAGTGGTCTTGCGACGAGCGGTGCCGGTCTTCTTGGCCGTCGTCTTTTTCGCCGCAGCGGTCTTACGAGCGGGCTTCTTCGCGGTCGTCTTCTTCGCTGCTGGTTTCTTCTTCGCTACTGCCATAGTGCATCCCTCCTATCGGGCTGGCTGGCTGTTAGTTCACTCTCGCTACATCCACGCGTCGCGCCGGTCGCTTCCGATTAGGAGCGCGCCGTCGCGCACGATGGAGAAAGCTCTGCATTGTTCACACACTTTTCCTTCACAGGTCTTAACGCAGGGCTCCGCGATAAGGGTTTCGAACTTTGATTCAGTGAGCGACTCGGAGTTCGATTTCTCTCATCGTATGATTCGCATACGACATCGCGCGGTCGCGCACAACAATTTCCGACTCTTGCTCCGAGCAGCTTCGGACGGAGAAGAGAGCGCGAAAGTGAGTCGCGAGATTGATTCGCGACTCGCTTCGGGCATGCGACGCGCTCAGCTGCATCCGCTCGTCCCGCCGCAGGTGTCGCACTTCAAGCATGTGCCGTTGCGCACGAGAGTGAAGTTACCGCATTCCTGACAGGCTTCGCCCTCATAGCCCTTCACCCGCGCTTCGCTGATGCGCTCGGCTTCGCTGCGCTCGGCGAGCGCCTCCACGGCGCGAGCGATGCTGCGCGCGGTCGACGGCGAAGAGATCGCGTCGGTCGCGCCGGCTTCGGTGCTGACGATATGATCGGCTCCGGAAGCGCGCGCGGTCGGCGCGCGCCCTCTCGCGGCGACCTGCAGCTTGTCGGCACGCCTCCTTAAGAATCCGCGAGAGGCGCGGTCTTGTTCGATCAGGCTGGAGGCAGCCCCTTGGCCCGCCTCTCCGGCGCCGACGGCTGTCTGACCGTTTTCGCTCGGGTCAACATGCGCCAGCTCGAAGCGGCCGAGATAAGAGACGGCGAGCTCCCGGAAGATATAGTCGAGGATCGAGGTCGCATTTTTGATCGCTTCATTGCCGCGCACCGGGCCCGCGGGCTCGAAGCGCGTGAAGGTGAAGGCGTCGACGAATTCCTCCAGCGGCACGCCATATTGCAGGCCGACCGAGACGGCGATGGCGAAATTGTTCATCAGCGACCGGAAAGCGGCGCCTTCCTTATGCATATCGAGGAAGATTTCGCCGAGGCGCCCGTCGTCATATTCGCCGGTTCTGAGATAGACCTTGTGGCCGCCGACGACCGCTTTCTGAGTATAGCCGGTGCGCCGGTCGGGCAGGCGCTCGCGGTCGGCGCGCTTTCTTTCCACCTCCCGTTCGATCACCCGCTCGATAATCCGCTCGGTCATCGCCACGGCGCGTTGCGCCAGCGGCTGATCGGCGAGCGCGGCGATGGCGTCCTCCTGCTCGTCCTCCTCATCGGCGAGGAGCTGAGCGTTCAGCGGCTGCGAGAGCTTCGAGCCGTCGCGGTAAAGGGCGTTGGCCTTCAAAGCGAGGCGCCAGGAGAGGAGATAAGCCTCTTTGCAATCCTCGACCGAGGCATCGTTCGGCATGTTGATGGTCTTGGAAATGGCGCCGCAGATGAAGGGCTGCGCCGCCGCCATGACGCGGATATGGCTCTCGACCGATAAGAAGCGCTTGCCCTTGCGGCCGCAAGGGGAGGCGCAGTCGAAGACGGGCAGATGCTTCGGATCGAGCCCCGGGGCCTCTTCCAGCGTCATCGCTCCGCAGGCATGCTCGTTGGCGGCGTCGATGTCGCGCTTGGAAAAGCCGATCTCAGCCAGGAGGTCGAAATCAGCCTGGTCGATCCGCTCCGGCGAGAGGCCGAGCGTGCCGGTGAGGAAGTCCTCGCCAAGCGTCCATTTGTTGAAGACAAATTTAATGTCAAAGGCCGAGGCCACGGCCTTTTCCACCGCCGCGATCTTTTCCGGCGTGAAGCCCTTGGCGGCGAGCGTCTCGTGATTGACCCCCGGCGCGCCGGCAAGGCTTCCATGCCCGACGGCGTAGCGGACGAGTCTCTCGATGGTGGCTTCATCATAGCCGAGAGCGCGCAAACCCTCCGGCACCATGCGGTTGATGATTTTGAAATAGCCGCCACCGGCGAGCTTCTTGAACTTTACGAGAGCGAAGTCGGGCTCGATGCCGGTCGTGTCGCAATCCATGACGAGGCCGATGGTGCCCGTCGGCGCCACCACCGTCGCTTGTGCGTTGCGGTAGCCGTGAGCGGTGCCGAGCGCGATGGCTTGCTCCCAAGCGCGCATTGCATGCGTGACCAGTTGCGGGTCGGGACAGCTCGCATGATCGAGCGGCACAGGCGCCGTGCTCAGCGCCTCGTAGCCCGATGCCTCGCCTCTTGCCGCCCTCGCATGATTGCGCATCACGCGCAGCATCGGCTCGCGATTCGCCTCGAAGCCGGAGAAGGGGCCAAGCTCCCGCGCCATCTCGGCGCTCGTCGCGTAGCAGATGCCGGTCATGATGGCGGACAGGGCGCC
The DNA here is from genome assembly GCA_963786425.1 of uncultured Alphaproteobacteria bacterium. Classification (GTDB taxonomy): domain Bacteria; phylum Pseudomonadota; class Alphaproteobacteria; order Rhizobiales; family Methyloligellaceae; genus Methyloceanibacter. Next base: position 1,001,950 of record CAWAZB010000005.1, read on the forward strand.
GCAAAAGGCGCGTCCTTCCGGCGAGTCGTAGGGAATGCCGGAGGCCATCAACAACCCGCCGATATTGGCGTAGCCGAGCCCGAGCGTGCGGTACTCGTAGGACAGCTGCGCGATCCGCCGCGACGGGAATTGCGCCATGGTCACGGCGATCTCGAGCACGATGGTCCAGAGGCGAACCGCGTGCTCATAGGCGGCGACGTCGAAGCCCCCGTCCTTCCGCCGGAAGGCCATCAGATTGAGCGAGGCGAGATTGCAGGCGGTGTCGTCGAGGAACATGTATTCGGAGCACGGATTCGACGCCCGGATCGGCCCGGAGGCCGGGCAGGTGTGCCAGTCATTGATGGTCGAGTGGAATTGGATACCGGGATCGGCGCAGGCCCAAGCGGCGTAGCCGATCTCGTCCCAGAGATGCCGCGCCTTCACATTGCTCGCAACCGTGCCATTCCGCCGATTGGTCAACTGCCAGTCGGAATCCTGCTCGACCGCCTGCAAGAATTCGTCGGTGACCCGCACCGAATTGTTCGAGTTCTGGCCGGAGACGGTGCGATAGGCCTCCGAATCCCAATCCGTGTCGTAGATGGGGACATGGATCGAGGTGTAGCCCTGGCGCGCGAATTGGATCACCCGGCGGATGACGCTGTCCGTCACCTTCGCCTTCCGGGCGGCGCGTACCTCGCGCTTCAGGGCCGGATTGCGTTTCGGGTCGAAGCAATCGTCGCCTTCGCCCTCGCAATTGATGCAGGCTTTCAGGATGGCGTTCAGCCGCTCGGAAAGGACCTTCGAGCCGGTGACGAGCGCGGCGACCTTCTGCTCCTCGATGACCTTCCAATTGATGAAGGCCTCGACGTCTGGATGGTCGATGTCGACCACCACCATCTTCGCCGCGCGCCGCGTCGTGCCGCCGGATTTGATGGCGCCGGCCGCGCGGTCGCCGATCTTGAGGAAGCTCATCAGGCCGGAAGATTTGCCTCCGCCCGAGAGCGGCTCGTTCTCGCCGCGGAGCCTCGAGAAATTCGAGCCGGTGCCGGAGCCATATTTGAAGAGGCGCGCCTCCCGCACCCAAAGGTCCATGATGCCGCCCTCATTGACGAGGTCGTCCTCGATCGACTGGATGAAGCAGGCATGCGGCTGCGGATGCTCGTAAGCCGAGGTCGAGGCCTTGATCTCGCCGGTCCGGTGGTCGGCGTAATAATGGCCTTGGCTCGGGCCATCGATGCCATAGGCCCAGTGCAGGCCGGTATTGAACCATTGCGGACTGTTGGGGGCGCCCATCTGCATGGCGAGCATGAAGCGGAGCTCGTCAAAGAAGGCGCGCGCGTCGTCCTCGCTGGTGAAATAGCGCGCTTTCCAGCCCCAATAGGTCCAGGTGCCGGCGAGCCGGTCGAACACTTGGCGGGCGTCGGTCTCCCCGCCGAAGCGCTCTTCCTCGGGGAGTATATTAAGAGCGGGCTGATCGGGGACGGAGCGCCAGAGCCAAGAGGGGACGGTCTCCTCCTCGACGCGCTTTGCGCGGGCAGGCACTCCCGCTTTGCGGAAATATTTCTGGGCGAGGATATCGGCCGCGACCTGGCTCCAATGGGTCGGAACCATGAAGCGCTCGAGGCGGAACACCACCGATCCGTCCGGATTGCGGATCTCGCTCGCGCTCTCCCGGAAGGGGATTGCGTCGTAAGGTGATTTGCCGGCCTCGGTGAAACGTCTTTCGATCCGCATCATTCCCCCCTCTGAGTGAGCCGAGCAGGGTGGGGCGATTCGAACCCTGCATCAATATATAGGGACGTCATTCCTTAAGTTCCACTAAATCGAGTGTGGAATTGCTGGGTATGACCTGTGAACAAATGGGCCTCCGGAGCCGCCGCTGGAAGGGCCAAATGGCTCATTTCGCTTCCTTTTCGGGGACTCAACGAAGTGCCGGTAGCGGCGGCGCGCCGCCTGGACAGGTGAGGGCGCTAGCCTCCATAGTCACCGCGACCCTTCGAACTGGACCGGCCTCAATCTCCATGAAGCTGCTGACCGAGCTTTTCGCCTGGTGGACCGGCAACACCATCGGCACGCGACTTTATACATGGCGTTTCGGGGCTCGCGTCGGCTCCGACGATTTTGGCAACATCTATTATGAGACCAAGGACGGAAAGCGGCGCTGGGTGGTCTATGCCAGGGATTGGGAGGCCTCGCTCGTCCCGCCGGAATGGCATGGCTGGCTGCATCACACCGTCGACGTGCCGCCGACAATGGTCGAATACACTCCGCACCCGTGGGAAAAGCGCTATGAGCCAAACCCCACCGGCACGCCGGAAGCCTATCGGCCCCCGGGAAGTCTCTTAAAGCCCGGCGCCGGCAGAAAGCCGCTCCGCGACTACGAACCTTGGACACCGGGATAGCGGAATGACGACCATGGATGCCTCCGCGCCGAAGGCCGTGCAACGCTGGCTCGCCGAAGACTATGCCCGCAACGGGCGTTTTGTCTGGGAGCTGGCAAAGCCGATTTTCGGCATGCTGGCGCCAAAGCCCGGCGAACGGATCCTCGATCTTGGCTGCGGCGACGGCGTCTTGAGCTGCGAGATCGCCGCCGCAGGCGCCGATGTGCTCGCCGCCGATCTCAGCGATGAGTTGCTGCGCGCCGCCGCGGCAAAGGGTCTTAAGACCATGCGCGTCGACGGCCACGCGCTTCCCTTCGTCGAAGAGTTCGACGCCGTCTTTTCGAACGCCGCCCTCCATTGGATGCGCCGGCCGGAGTTGGTGATCCAAGGCGTCGCGCGGGCCCTGAAGCCGGGGGGCCGCTTCGTCGGCGAGCTCGGCGGCCACGGCAATGTCGCCGCCATCGCCACGGCCATGCGCGCCGTCGGCGAGCGGCATGGCGGCGATCCCGAGCGTGTCGCCCCGTGGTACTTTCCCTCGGTGAATGAGTACGGCCGCGAGCTGGAAGCCGGAGGCTTTCAGGTGAAAACGATCATGCTCGTGCCGCGCCCGACGCCCCTCGATATTGGCATGCAAGGATGGCTCTCGACCTTCGGCCGGTCCTTCTTTGAGCAATTCGATGAGCCGCTCCGGTCGCAGGTGTTTGCCGAAGTGCTCGAACTTCTGCGACCCTCACTCTGCGATTCGGAAGGGCGTTGGACCGCCGACCATATTCGCCTTCGCTTTGCCGCCGAACGAATTTAGAGCAGGATGCTATTTTGCCGATCTCGAACACGCCGCCGCCGCATTCATGCCCCGCCTCTTCGCTTTCCATGAGCGCATGTCGGACCGGCATGGATAGGGAGCAGGGGGAAATGCGAAGTTTCGCGCGGCGGAAGCCTCTACCCTTGTTAAGCCTCGCCCTCGCGACAGTGCTGTTCGGCGCCGGATCCGCCTACGCCGAGAAGGTCCAAAATCCGATCGCCGTGTTTGCCGCCCTCGACAAGGTGACGGGGCGCATCTCGCATCTCGAGATCCCCATCGGCCAGACGGTGCAATTCGGCGCCTTGAGGGTCACCCCGCGCATCTGCAATACGCGCCCGCCGACGGAGGCGCCGCACACCACGAGCTTCGTCGAGGTCGATGAGATCAGGCTGTCGGGAGAGGTGGACCGGATTTTTACCGGCTGGATGTTTGCGGACAGCCCCGGTCTTCACGCCGTCGAGCATCCGGTCTTCGACGTCTGGTTGACCAATTGCATGACCTCGGCGCCGGAAAGATCCTCCGGCAATGCCGAGAACGCGGCTGACGCGCCTGCCGAGCCGGCCGCAGAACCGGAAGCGGAGCCCGCCCCGGAACCAGCGGCAGAACCGGAAGCGGCGCCTGCGCCGGAGCCGGAACCATCGATTGAAGCCGAGCCCCCGCCTCCGGAAGCGCCACCTCCCTCATCGAGACCGCGCCAAAGGGCACCCGCATCGGATTTCGAGATATTCCGGTAATTAAGCGCCGCCTCCAACAGCTGCTGGAATTCGGCGCGTCCGACCTCGACGGCGCCGAAACGCGCCAGATGCGGCGTGACGAATTGCGTATCGAGAAGCTGAAACCCTCCATATTTCAGGCGCGCCACGAGATAGATGAGCGCGATCTTGCTGGCATCCCGCGCCTTCGAGAACATGCTCTCGCCGAAGAAGGCGCGGCCAAGGTGTACGCCATAGAGCCCGCCGATCAGCTCGCCATCGTCCCAAACCTCGACGGTGTGGCAATGGCCCAGCGCGAAAAGGTCGGCGTAAAGCTTCTTGATGCGGCCGTTGATCCAGGTGCTGCGACGGCCGGGACGCGGCGCGGCGCAGCCTGACACCACCGCCTCGAAATCATTGTCGATTTTGACCTGAAACCCACCGCGCCGAATGGTCCGCGCGAGCCGGGCGGGAACATGCACTCTATCGAGCGGCAAGATGCCGCGACGCTCCGGCTCGATCCAATAAAGGGCGTTGTCCTCGGCGCTTTCCGCCATCGGGAAGATGCCGCACGCATAGGCCTTGAGCAGCACTTGCGGCGTGATCTCGATCATGACGTCGTCGATGGAAGTCATGCCCGCGCCTCCAGCCTTTCGCCTCAGCGGCCGGTCAAATGCCTTTCCAGCCAATGGATGTCGTACCGTCCATCGACGATGTCGGATTGCTCGATCAGAGATTTGAACAGCGGGATGGTGGTGTCGATGCCGTCCACGACAAACTCTCCGAGCGCCCGCTTAAGCCGCATCAGGCATTCATTGCGCGTGCGGGCATGCACGATCAGCTTGCCGATCATGCTGTCATAGAATGGCGGGATGGTGTAGCCGGCATAGGCGCCGGAATCGACGCGCACGCCTAACCCGCCGGGCGGATGGAAATGCGTGATCTTTCCGGGCGACGGCCGGAAGGTTCGCGGATGCTCGGCATTGATGCGGCATTCGATCGCGTGGCCCTGGAAACGGATATCCTCCTGCTTGAAGGACAGCGGCGCGCCGGCGGCGATGCGGATCTGCTCGATGACGAGATCGATGCCGGTGATCATCTCGGTCACCGTATGCTCGACCTGCAGCCGCGTGTTCATCTCGATGAAGTAGAACTCGCCCCCTTCGTAAAGAAATTCGACGGTGCCGACGCCGCGATACCGCAATTGCCGCATCGCCTCGGCCACGGCTTCGCCGATTCGCGTCCGCTCGATTTCGTTGAGGGCGGGCGAGGGGGCCTCTTCCCAAAGCTTCTGATGCCGCCGCTGGATCGAGCAATCCCGCTCGCCGAGATGGATCGCGTTGCCCTGGCCGTCGCCGAGTATTTGCACCTCGATGTGCCGCGGATGCGCGAGATATTTCTCGATATAGACCGTGTCGTCGCCGAAGCTGGTCGCGGCCTCCATCCTCGCCGTTGACAGTGCCGGCTCGAGCTCCTCCTCGGCATTGGCGACCTTCATGCCGCGCCCGCCGCCGCCGGCAGCGGCCTTCACCAGCACCGGATAGCCCATGTCGCGGGCAAAGCGCTTCGCCTCGGCAAGATCGGTGATGGGGCCGTCGGAGCCGGGGACGACCGGCAGCCCGTACGTCTTCGCCGTCTGCTTCGCCATGATTTTGTCGCCCATGAGCTTCACATGCTCCGGGGTCGGCCCGATGAAGGTGATCTCGTGCTCTTCGAGGATCTCGGCAAAGCGCGCATTTTCGGCGAGGAAGCCGTATCCGGGATGCACCGCGTCGGCGCCGGTGATCTCGCAAGCCGCCACAATCTGAGGAATGTTCAGGTAGCTGTCCTTGGCCGCGGCGCCGCCGATGCAGACGCTTTCATCGGCGAGCCGGACATGCATGGCGTCGGCATCGGCGGTGGAGTGCACGGCGACGGTAGCAATGCCGAGTTCCTTGCAAGCACGTTCGATGCGGAGCGCAATCTCCCCCCGATTAGCGATCAGGATTTTGTCGAACATGCCGCGAGGCGCCTAGCCCTTCTCGATGATTGCGAGAGGTTCCGCATATTCCACCGGCTGCCCGTCCTCGACGAGGATGGCGACGACGGTGCCGGCGTAAGGTGCCGGAATATGATTTATTGTTTTCATCGCCTCGATGATGAGGATCGTCTGGCCGAGCGCGACGCGCGCTCCGGCCTCGACGAAAGGTGCTACGCCAGGCTCCGGCGAGCGATAGGCGGTCCCGACCATCGGCGATGGCACGGTCCCGGGGTGATGCACCGTTTCGGCGGAGCCGCGGTCGCCAAGCTCGCGTTCCTTCCTCGGAGCGTCGGCGGCGATATGCGTCACGGCGTGGATAGTCCGCGCCACGCGGACACGCTTGCCGCCCGTTTCGATTTCAATTTCGCTGAGGTTGGTCTCCGACAACAGATCGGCAAGCTCGCGAATAAGGTCCTTGTCGAAACCTTCGCCCTTTTTTGCCACCGGAGCCTTCTCGTCCGCCATTAGGCCTTCCCTTGCGCCCGGATGGTCTCGGCGAGCGCTTCGATCCCGAGCTCGTAGCTTAGGGGCCCGAAGCCGCAAACGAGCCCGTGGGCGCCACGCGAGATATAGGAGTTATGGCGGAAATTTTCGCGCCGAAAGATATTCGACAGGTGCACTTCGACACAAGGAAGGCCGGTTGCGAGCATGGCATCGAGCGTTGCGATGGAGGTGTGGGTGAAGGCGCCGGCATTGATGATGACGCCTGAGGCCTTATCGCGCGCTTCCTGCACCCAGGAGACAAGCTCGCCTTCGTGATTGCTTTGGCGAAAATCGACGGAATGTCCGAGGCTTGCCGCCTTCCGCTCGCATCGTGAGCGGATGTCGTCGAGCGTGTCCCGGCCATAGATCTCCGGCTCTCGCGTGCCGAGCAGATTGAGGTTGGGTCCATTCAGCACAAAGATGGGCTTGGTCATGGCGTCGGGGCGGGGCGCCGCAGCTGGTTAGCGGATCAGCCGCATTTAACAGCTTTTGTTGCGGCGCGCAAAAAGCCGCGCCTTAAGGTGAAGGAGCGCGCTCAGCAGGTTGTGGTGCAGCCGTCTTTGCGGATCTCGGCCACTTTGCTCTTCAATTGATCGTAGAGATCGTCCGGGGCGCCCGGCAGCACCTTGTCGCCGACGAGATAGAGCGGCGTTCCTTGCACCGAGAGCTTCTCGGCAATTTCCCGGGCGCTTGCCAATTCTTTTTCAACATCAGGATCTTGCATGTCCTTTTGCAGCTTGTCGACGTCGAGGCCGAGATCCTTGGCAATCTTCAGCGCCTTCTCCTTGTCCGCCTTGCCGGGATCGGTCAGGAGCTGCTGATGCATCTCGAAATATTTGCCTTGCTTCTTGGCGGCGAGCGCAAGCCGCGCGGCGGCTTCTGAATCCTCGCCGAAGATCGGCAGCTCTTTCAGGACGACGCGCACTTTGTCGTCGTCGTCGACGAGTTTGACGAGATGGGTGAGCGCCCGTTTGCAGAAGCCGCAATTGTAATCGAAGAACTCGACCACCGTAACGTCGCCATCCGGGTTGCCGGCAATCCCCGAGGTCGAGGAGCGGAAGATCGCCTCGGCGTTGTCGCCGATGGCCTTCTGCTGCGTCGCCGTTTGGGCGGCAGCCTGCCGCTTGTCCAGCTCGGTCGTCATCTCGACCAAAATCTCAGGGTTCTCAGTGAGATAATCGCGAACGACCTTCTCGATCTTAGCCTCTTCGGGCGTGGGCGGGGCGGCGCTCGTTTTGACGAGCTCGTTGAGCGAGAAGCCTGCCCGATGCAGGAGCGCAACGCTCGTACCGGCGGCAGTGACCGCGGCGACAAGCGCGGCTACAACCACGCTGAGCAGGACCTTGTTCGCATTCATGCTTGGTTCTCCTAAGGAGGGGTCACTTGGCTTTCGGCATTTCGAAGCTGAGGATGTCGTCCGCCCGCAGCCAGTTCGGAGTGCCGTCTATAAGACCTGCTTTGGCGCGCTTTGCTTGCTGCTTCGCGTGCTTTAGCTGGCCTTGATAGAAATACTGTTCCGCGGTTGCAAGCGCGGCCTGCGCCATCAAATGCTGGCGCCCCATGCCTTCGATGGTATCGGCTTTGCGGGCATAGGCCTGGCCGAGGAGGCGGTAGCCCGTGGCGGAAGTGTTCTCGCGGGCGAGGGCTGTCTTCAGATTGGAGATCGCCTCGTCGATGTTCTTTTTCGTCGGCACCCCAAGCAAAGCTTGCGCCAGCATGATGCGCAGCAGCGGCTCGTTCGGCGCGAGCCGCACCGCCTCTTGCAGGGGCGCAATCGCCGCCTTGGCTTTGCCGCTCTCGAACAGGAACTGGCCCTTCAATTCGTGGAAATAGGGCGATTTAGGTTTGGCGGCAATTAGCGCGTCGAGCCGCGGCATCGCGGCCTCAACGCCGGATTTGCGGAAGGTGGCGATGGCCGTCGCGTAGATCGCCGGCAGGCTATTGTCGGTCGGCAAATACCGCTTCAGCACGGTCTCGGGCTTGTCGAGAAAGCCGAAGAGCTTCGCCTTCATCAGATCATGCCGGACCTGCAGCGAGGGCGCGTCGACATTGTTCACATGCGGGCTTTGGTCCACGAGCGTTTGCAGCTGGGCAATCCGCTGCGGCGGAAGGGGGTGGGACTGCAAATAGGGATTGATGCCCTGCAGGCCGAAGAGCTTCTTATTCATAAACTCAAGCGTTTCGAGCAGACCTCTGCCGGATTGTTTGGTGGCGTTGAGGAAGTGGATCGCCGCCTGGTCGGCGGAAGATTCCTCGGTCTGGCGGTAGGCAAGCACCATGCGCATAGCGGCATCGCTGCCGCCCATGGCGGCGCCCATGCCGACTTGACCGGCAGCGCCGACGCCGGCCGCGGCTCCCGCCGCCATGGCGGCGAGCCCGAGCAACTGCAGCATCAAGGCAGCGGACATCGCGCGCGAGATCTGCGTGCGGAGCCGCGCGAGGTGACCGCCGGTGATGTGGCCGCTTTCATGCGCGATGATGCCGATGATCTGGTTCGGCGTTTTTGTTTCCATCAAGGCGCCGGCGTGAATGAACATATTCTGCCCGTCGATGACGAAGGCATTGAAATTGCGGTCGTTGACGATGTGGACCCGGACGCCCTGACCGCCGAGCCCGGCGGCTTCGAGAATCGGATTGGCGTAGCTTCGGATCAGGGCTTCCGTCTCGGCATCGCGGATCAGGCCGGCGGAATTTGCAACACTCGTGGTGACGATCGAGATGGAGAGGGCGGCGATGGCGACTGCCCGCAGCCGGCGGCCGACATTCGAGCCTCTCTCATGGGCGGGAGCGGGCATCATCGGACGCAACCGATCAGGCTTGCCCTTTGGCGCGAAAAGTGAAGGGTGCGGGAGGAAGCCATGAAATGCGGCAGCTCGATTTCGCGTCCCTGGCAAGCCGCGCCGGCCAACGGCCTATAGCGGGTAAGGAGCAGGGAGGCGGTGACTTTGGCCTTTCCTTGCTCTTGAGGATTGCTTGGCGGTCGAATACGGCGACACCGTGACAGGGCCCGGCGCCGGAATCTTCAACAAAATGCGAGCGGAAGTGATGCAGCGACGGGACATTCAGGAAGGACGGCATCCCGGCCGCTGCCGCGCGCCCCCGCCACCCGCAGCAATATCGATCCCTTTATTGTCATGGATGTGATGCGGGACGCCAATGCCCTCCAAGCGGCGGGGGCAGACATCATCCATATGGAGGTCGGGCAGCCGGGGACCCCGGCGCCAAGGGCGGCGCGGGAACGCGCGAGACGGGCGCTCGAAACGGAGCGCCTCGGCTATACGGAGGCGCTCGGGCTGCCCGAGCTTCGCGATCGCATCGCGCGCTATTATGGCGAGCGCTACGGGATAGAGATCTCGCCTTCGCGGGTGGTAGTCACGGCGGGCTCCTCGGCCGGCTTCGTCCTCGCCTTTCTCTGCCTCCTCGACGAGGGGCAATCTTTGCTTCTGCCGTCTCCAGGCTACCCCTGCTATCGGCAGATCTTGAAAGCCCTCGGCGTGACACCGCTTCTGATCGAGACGGACGCGGCGTCGAGATGGATGCCGACGCCTGCGGATCTTGCCGTGGCAGAAGCTCAGCGCCCAAGCGGGCTCCTCGTCGCCAGCCCCAACAATCCGACCGGCACGATGGCAACGCCGGATCGCGTCGCTGAGCTCGCCAAGGCTTGCGACGCAAAGGGGATGTGGTTCATCTCCGACGAGATCTATCACGGGCTCGAATATGAGCTGCGGGCGGAAACGGCGCTCTCGCATTCCGACACGGCCATCGTCGTCAACAGCTTCTCGAAATATTTCAGCATGACCGGCTGGCGCATCGGCTGGCTGGTCGTGCCGGAGGAACTGGTGCGGCCGATCGAGCGCTTGGCGCAAAATCTCTACATCTCGCCGCCGGCCATCTCACAGATCGCCGCGCTCGGCGCATTCGAGGCTTTCGAGGAGCTTGAGGCGATCAAAGCAGGATACGCGGCGAACCGGTAGCTGCTTCTCAACGAGCTTCCCGCAGCCGGTCTGAGCAGCATCGTCCCGGCTGACGGCGCCTTCTACCTCTATGCAGATGTGAGCGCGCTGACGCCCGACAGCGCGGTCTTTGCGCAAAAGTTGTTGAGGGAAGCGGGCGTGGCCGTCACGCCCGGCGTCGATTTCGACGCCGAGCGCGGCCACAATTTCATTCGGCTATCCTATGCCGGCCCGTTCGACGCAATGCGAGAGGCCGCCGCCAGAATCAAGGTCTGGCTCAAGCCCTAGCGTTGCCACCAGCCGCGCCGGCGCGGCGCGTCTTCGGGCTTTGCGTCGCTCTCCACCCTAATGTCGGGAGGAGTGGCCCTTTCGACGATCGGTACAGCGTAGGTCTTCTTGGCCGGCTCCTCGCGCTCCTGCGCCGGAACGGCCTCCTCCTTCTGTTTCGCTCGGGCCTCGCGGCCATTGCTGTTCGCTGACGCTCCCGTCCTTGCTTCCGGTTCGGCGGCGGCGGGCTCCTGGTGCTCCTGGCGCTCTTCGCCCGTTCGTTCCGCGCCGCCCTCGGCAGCCATTTGCTCAGCGCCTTGACCGGCGCGACCGCGCCTTCCACCGCGGCGCCCGCGCCGGCGGGGCTTCCGGGCTTGCGAGGAAGCCTCGCTTGGTTCCTCAGACGGATGGTCATCGCTCTCCGCATGATCGGCGGATTCGTCCGGATCGGCGTCAGCCGTCGTTGCCAGCTCGAAATTATCGGCGTCCGTGTCACCGGGACCCCGGCGCTTTCGCCTCCGGCGGCGAGAGCGGCGTCGTCCGCCTTCGGAGTCGGCGTCTGACGCAGTCGAAGGCGCCGGCGAAGTTGAGGTCGACGGTCGAGGTCGAGGTCGAAGCCGGCAGCGGATGATGCGTCCAGTCCATCTGCACGACAGCGGGCTCGGCGGTCGCATCCGACTCGGCCGACCGGTCGATGACGAATTGCGAGACGTGCAGATCCTCGTCCGCGGTGACCCTGATCGGCACGTGATAGCGCCGCTCAATGTCCTCGAGATGCGCACGCTTCTGATTGAGAATGTAGAGGGCGACATCCACCGCCGTCGTCGCGACCAGCGGCACGGCGCCGCTTGTGATCAGGCGGTCTTCGAGCGAGCGGAGAACGTCGAGGGCAACCGATTCAATCGAGCGGACGATACCGGTCCCCTGGCACATCGCGCATGCGCTCGTGGAGCCTTCGAGCATGCCGGTCCGCAGCCTCTGCCGCGACATTTCCAGCAATCCGAAATGGCTGATGCGCCCGACCTGGATGCGGGCACGGTCGTTGCGCAGACTTTCCTTGAGGCGGCGCTCGACGAGGCGATTGTTGCGGCGCTCGTCCATGTCGATGAAGTCGATGACGATCAGGCCCGCAAGGTCTCGCAGTCTCAGCTGGCGGGCGATCTCTTCGGCGGCTTCGAGGTTCGTCTTCAGCGCCGTGTCCTCGATATTGTGCTCGCGGGTTGCCTTGCCGGAGTTGATATCGATGGCGACGAGCGCCTCGGTCTGGTTGATGACGATGTAGCCGCCGGATTTCAGCACGACTTGCGGAGAGAACATTGCCGCCAGCTGCCGCTCAACCTGGTAGCGGATGAAGACCGGCTCCGGCTCCTTATAGGGCTTCACATTCTTCGCATGGCTCGGCATGAGCATGCGCATAAAGTCCTTGGCTTCGCGGTAGGCTTCGTCGCCCGCCACGAGAACCTCGTCGATATCCTTGTTGTAGAGGTCGCGGATCGATCGCTTGATAAGGCTGCCTTCCTCATAGACGAGGCTCGGCGCCGTCGATTTCAGCGTCACGTCGCGGACCGTCTCCCACAGCCGCAACAGATAATCGTAATCGCGTTTGATCTCGGTCTTCGTGCGTTGCGCCCCCGCGGTGCGGATGATGAGGCCCATGCCTTCCGGCACTTCGAGCTCGTTGGCAATTTCCCGCAAGCGCTTCCGGTCGGACGGAGTGGTGATCTTGCGCGAGATGCCGCCGCCGCGCGCCGTGTTCGGCATCAGCACGGTGTAGCGGCCGGCGAGCGAAAGATAGGTCGTCAGCGCCGCGCCTTTGTTGCCGCGCTCTTCCTTGACCACCTGCACGAGAATGATCTGCCGCCGGCGGATGACTTCTTGGATCTTGTAAGGCCGTCCCCGGCGCCGCCGCGGCCGTTCCGGCACCTCCTCGAGAACATCTTCAGAGCCAACGGATTCGACAGACTCCGCCATTACGGCTCCGTTGCCGTCCGCGACAGCGACCGCTTGGCCAACGATCTCCGGGCTGTCCCCGTCGTCGTCATCCTCTTCGATGCTCTCGACCGTTCCGACCGTCTCGGGAGGATCGTCAAAACCGGACATGTCTTCGTCCGATCTTGGCGCATCTTCGGAAACGGCGTGAACAAGCGCGTTTGCTTCAAGCGCGATGTCTGTGTCGCCGTCGCGTGCCTCGGCATCGAGCTCGGCAGAGTCGCCGTGTTCCGCCGATGCCTCACCAAAGCCGGCACTTCCGGCATCATTCTCCTTGCGGGGTGACTGATCTGGACGCCCGCGCCCGCGCCGGCCGCGCCTTCGACGCCGGCCAGCGGCCGCTTCGTCTTCGGCGGCCTCCGCCGCGCTCGCGCGGCTCTCCTCGGCCGCTTCCTCCTCGAGGAGGGCCTGACGGTCGGCAACCGGGATCTGGTAATAGTCGGGATGTATTTCGGTGAAGGCGAGGAAGCCGTGGCGGTTTCCGCCATAGTCGACGAACGCCGCCTGCAGCGAAGGCTCTACTCGCGTGACCTTGGCGAGATAAATATTGCCGCGGAGCTGCTTCTTGTTGGCCGACTCGTAATCAAATTCCTCGACGCGGTTGTTCTTGACGACCACGACCCGCGTCTCTTCGGGGTGGGCCGCATCGATGCACATCTTGCTTGGCATTTGTCGTGTTCTCCGGCGCGCCGGCCTGAGCCGATGGCGCAAAGGGCGGCCGGTATGGAGCATCCGGGCCTGGCGCGCGCTTAGGTTGCATATCTACTAAATTTGCGCGATGCCAATTCGAGCGAACCTGGCGAACCGGGCCCGTGTCCGACATGCCGGAGCAAGGCGGAAAGATTACTCTTCTTTCCTCGCCGTCTAGCTCTTTGACATGAGTTTGCATCGCAATTTCCCAGATCCCGCCGGGAGGCGGGACCGAAAAGACTGACTGGCGATCGTCCTATGCGACCGCACCTTTGCCGCGTCAGAAGCCACTTCTCCTATTTCGGGCTCTGCGCGCGAAAGCACTGATTATCCCGGGATTTGTCTCGCTCTGGCGGCCAAGAATCCCACGGCGGCCCTAGGGCCTGTCTCTTATTACGGGGTCAGGAAGAGATTTGGCAAGCCTTCCGGTGAGGCTGTTTCGGGCCGACAAGCTTCGCTTAACCATGCCTCGTTTAGGATTCGGGAGGTGGTGCGTTGTTTTTTAGCGGGCATTTTCAGCCAACGGGGCCAGTGGCAGCGCGCGGCGAAGCGCTTGCGGCAAGAAACGATGCGACAGGGCGGATCTCTTCTTTCCTCATTTCTCCTTGCTTTGGGGCTTCTCTTTTTGGGGATCGCCGGCGAGGCGGCTGCCGGCGCCGCCCAAAAGGGAGCCGTGGCCAAGGATGCAAGGCTCGCCGGCGACCGTGCACGCACGCGCTTCATCGCCGATTTGTCCAAGAAAGTTGACGTCGAGATCTTCGCGCTTGGCGATCCCTATCGGGTGATCGTCGATCTGCCGGAAGTCAATTTCCAGATGCCGGCCGGGCTTGGGACCGAGAAGCGCGGTCTCGTCACCGGCTATCGCTTCGGGCTCTTCGCCCCCGGCAAGTCGCGCATCGTCGTCGACGTCGCCGGGCCTTTCCTCGTCGACAAAAGCTTCGTGCTCGATGAAAGACCGAATCAGCCGTCGCGGCTCGTGATCGACCTCGTGCCCACCGACCGCAAAACTTTCCTTGCCAGCATCAAGGACCAAAGCCAGGTCCCCGATAAGGAAGCGGTCGGGGCGCTGCCTCAATCGTCGCGGCCCGCGGCGACGAATGAGAAGCCGATCCTCGTTCTCGATCCGGGTCATGGGGGCGTCGATGCCGGAACCAAGACGAGCGAAGGGGTCGCCGAAAAGAACGTCGTTCTTGCCTTCGCCAAGACGTTGAAACAGAAAATTGACGCGAAGGGGCACTATCGCGTCGTTCTCACCCGCGAGGATGATCGCTTCCTGGCTTTACGGGAGCGGGTCGAGTTCGCGCAGAAGCGTCGCGCCAATCTCTTCGTCTCCATTCACGCCGACTACTCCCCGAAAAAGCCGAAGGAAGTAAGCGGCGCCACGGTCTACACCTTGTCGGAAGAGGGGTCCGACGAGGAGGCGAGCGAGCTCGCGGCCAAGGAGAATTTTTCCGACGCGATCGCCGGCATGCAGCTCCCGAGCGACTCGGACGAGGCGGTCGCCAACATTCTCATCGATCTTGCTCAGCGCGAGACGCATGGAAACTCGCTCGGCTTGGCAAAATCGATCGTAGCGCAGATGGGATCTTCAAACCTGCACCACAAAGCGATGAAATCGGCCGGGTTCCGGGTCCTGAAGGCGCCGGATGTCCCCTCTGTCCTCTTGGAGCTCGGCTATTTGAGCAATCCTGAGGACGAGAAGCGGCTCACCTCCGACAGCTGGCGCGCGAAAATCGCCGACAAGGTCGCCGCGGCAATTGACGCATATTTTACCAAGCGGGTCGCGCAGACGCCGTTTTAGCCTCGCAATCAAAACCCGAATACAGCCATATTCTTGGTTAGTGTTGCTAGGCTCTTCCCCCACGCATATGAATTGCAAGGAAGGGACGGTTTTCGGCCATGGACATTACCGCGCCAATCAAGCCACCTGCGCAACGGCGCCGGCGAGGCAGCTTCTTTTTGAGGCTGCTCGGCTTCATGTTCGCGGCAACGATGATTCTGTTCGTGGCCGTGGCGGCGGGTGCGGCCTTCGTCCTGTGGAAGGTCTCGCAGGATCTGCCTGACTACGAAGTGCTCGCAAATTACGAGCCGCCCGTCATGACGCGTATCCATGCGAATGACGGCAACCTCATCGCCGAGTTCTCGCGCGAGCGGCGCATTTACGTGCCATTGGCGGCGATCCCAGACCGGTTGATCGAAGCGTTCCTCTCGGCCGAGGACAAGAATTTCTACCAGCATGGCGGCCTCGACATTCAGGGCATCCTGCGCGCCGCCGTGACCAATCTCAGCAGCCTGCAATCGGGTCGGCGCATGGTCGGCGCCTCGACCATCACCCAGCAGGTCGCCAAGAACTTCCTTCTCACGAATGAGGTGTCTGCCGAGCGCAAGCTCAAGGAAGCGATCCTCGCCATTCGCATCGAGCGCGCTTTCACCAAGGAGCAAATCCTCGAGCTTTATTTGAATGAGATCTATCTCGGCGGCGGCGCCTATGGCGTCGCGGCGGCGGCGCAGACCTATTGGGACAAATCGCTGCCCGAGCTCAGCATCGCCGACAGCGCCTACCTTGCGACCCTGCCGAAGGCGCCGTCGAACTACAATCCATTCCGCCACCCGGAACGGGCAACCGAGCGTCGCAACTGGGTGATCGACCGCATGGTCGATGACGGCTTCGTCACGCGCGCGGAGGGCGAGGAGGCGAAGACGCAGCCGCTCAACGTGCAGGTTCGCCAGCACGGTCCGCGTCTGGAGGCTTCGGACTTTTTCGCCGAGGAAGTGCGGCGCGAGGTCCTGGATATTTTCGGTGAGGAGAAGCTCTATGGCGGCGGCCTATCGGTGCGCACCACCCTCGATCCGAAGCTGCAAAAGATCGCCCGCAATGTCCTCGTCGACGGGCTGATGGCCTATGAGCGCCGCCATGGCTGGCGCGGCCCGGTGAAGCAAATCGACCTCGATGGCGATTGGGGGAAGACGCTCGCCGGCGTCGATGTCTGGTCCGACATTGCACCTTGGCGTCTGGCCGTCGTGCTGCAGGCCGACAAGGACAAGGCGGTCATCGGCCTTAGGCCGACAAAGACCTCCGGCGGTGCCCTGTCCAAGGATCGCGAGAAGGGCATCCTTCCTTTCAGCGAAATGAAATGGGCGAGACCGAAGCTTAAGAGAGGGCTTGGGGGGAATCCGAAATCCGTCACCGATGTCGTGAAGCCGGGCGACGTCATCTACGTCTCGCCGCGGAAGCCGGGCGAGGAAGAAGCGGAAACGGACGTCAAAGGCGAGTGGACGCTGCAGCAAGTTCCGAAGATTGGCGGCGCCATCGTGGCCATGGACCCGCATACGGGACGCGTGCGCGCGCTGGTCGGCGGCTTCAGCTTTGCCGAGAGCCAGTTCGATCGTGCCGTGCAGGCGCGGCGGCAACCCGGTTCGTCTTTCAAGCCGCTGATCTACACGACCGCTCTCGATAACGGCTACACGCCTTCGAGCATCATCGTCGACGGTCCGATCGAGATTGATCAAGGACCCGGCATGCCGAAATGGCGACCAAAGAACTACGAAGCAGGGCAAGCGTCCGGACCGTCCACGCTGCGTTATGGGATCGAAAAGTCGCGCAACCTGATGACGGTGCGCTTATCGAACGACATCGGAATGCCGATTATCGTCGAATATTCGCGCCGCTTCGGCGTCTACGACAATCTGATGCCGGTTCTGTCCATGTCGCTCGGCGCGGGCGAGACGACGCTCCTCAGGATGGTGGGCGCCTATGGCATAGTCGCCAATGGCGGCAAGAAGATCGAGCCGACATTGATCGACCGGGTCCAGGATCGCTACGGCCGCACCGTTTGGCGCCACGACAAGCGCGACTGCACCGGCTGTGCCAGCCGCGAATGGAAGAATGAAGAAGAGCCGCAGCTCGTCGACGATCGCCCGCAAGTCATCGATCCGATTACCGCCTATCAGGCAACGTCGATCATGGAAGGGGTCGTCCAGCGTGGCACCGCGACGAAGTTGAAAGTTCTCGAGCGTCCGATCGCCGGCAAGACCGGAACCACCAACGACGAAAAGGACGCCTGGTTCATCGGCTACACGCCTGATCTCGTCGTCGGCGTCTATATCGGCTTCGACGATCCGGCACCCATGGGACATGGGGAAACGGGCGGCAACGTTTCGGCGCCGGTGGTGCGCGACTTCATCAAAACCGCTCTTGCCGATCAGCCGCCGATCCCGTTCCGCGTTCCGCCCGGCGTGAAGTTCGTGCGCGTCAATTTGAAGACCGGCCTGCCGGCCTCGCCCGGCGACCCGAAGGCGATCATGGAAGCGTTCAAGCCGAACCAGATGCCGGCCGGCGCGGTGGTCGCTGAGGGTGAAGAGGGCTTTGGCGATCAAGCCATGGAAACCGAAATTGGCGTGCCGGGTGAGCCTGTCGCCGGCGGCGAAATGCCGTTCCCGCCGCCATCCGGTCCGCCGCCCGCGGCGCCTGGTGCAGGCCCCTTTGCCGTCCCTGGCAACGACCGGGCTTTGACATCGGGGACCGGGGGCCTCTACTAAAAGCTCATCACCAATTAGCGTGGCGCCGCGGATCGTTCACCGCTGCGCGCCCGCGGCATTCGAGGTAATCATGCGCGCCGAGACCGAAGCTGTGGTCAACGACATCAAGGAGTTGCTGGCACTTCTGCGGAGGCATCTTTGACCCGGAACGGGCTCGGCAGAAACTGACCGCGCTCGACCGTGAGGTCGAGGCTGAGGGGTTTTGGAACGACAGCGCGCGGGCGCAGTCGGTGATGCGTGAGCGGCAGCAGCTCGAAACGGCAATCTCCAGCTTTGAACGCCTTACACGCGAGCTCGACGACAGCATCGCCCTCATCGCCCTTGGCGAAGAGGAAGCCGATGAGAGCGTGGTCGCGGAAGCGGAAGCGGCGCTGAAAGCGCTGCGGAAGGAGGCGCAGAAGCGCGAGGTCGAAGCTCTCCTCTCCGGCGAGGCCGACGCCAACGACACTTACGTCGAAATTCACGCCGGGGCGGGCGGCACCGAAAGCCAGGACTGGGCGCAGATGCTGGAGCGCATGTATCTGCGCTGGGGAGAAAGGCGCGGTTACAAAGCCGAGATCATGGGCGAGCATGCGGGCGAAGAGGCCGGGATCAAATCGGCGACGATCGTCATCAAGGGTGCCAATGCCTATGGCTGGCTGAAGACCGAAAGCGGCGTGCATAGGCTGGTGCGCATCTCGCCCTTCGACTCGAATGCCCGCCGGCATACGAGCTTCGCCTCGGTCTCGGTCTATCCGGTTGTCGACGATGCCATCCAAATCGAGATCGATGAGAAAGATGTGCGGATCGACACCTACCGCTCGAGCGGCGCCGGCGGCCAACATGTCAACACCACCGACAGTGCCGTCCGCCTGACGCATCTCCCGACCGGCATCGTCGTTCAGTGCCAGAACGAACGCTCGCAGCACAAGAACCGCGCCACGGCATGGTCGATGCTACGCGCGCGGCTCTATGAGGCTGAGCTGAAACGGCGGGAGGAGGAAGCGCAAAACGCCGCGGCGGCGAAGTCCGATATCGGCTTTGGGCACCAGATCAGGTCCTACGTGCTGCAGCCCTATCAGCTCGTGAAGGATGTGCGGACGGGCGTGGAAAGCACCAACCCCTCGGCCGTGCTCGACGGCGATATCGATGCGTTCATCGAAGCGGCGCTCGCCGCGCGGGTGCACGCCGAAGCCTGACGTTTAGCTCTTATGACGGCGCCGAATTACTCGGCTGCGCGGCTCGTTCCGGACGGGGTCGCGACGGAGCCCGGCTTCTCGTTGCTTTTTGGCGCGGCGAGTGGATTGTCGGAGCGGCGGGACTTTCCCTCGAAGAACGCTCCCTGCTCGATGGCAAGGCTCTGATGGAAGACGTCGCCTTCGACATGGGAGGGCGCTTGCAGGGTCACGCGCGTGCCGCGGATCGATCCCATCACCCGGCCGCGGACCACGACGTCGTCGGCGATGACACCACCTGTCACTTGCGACTTCTCGCCGAGGAGAATCGAGCCGCAATTGATGTCGCCCTGAATCTGCCCTTCGACCTGGATGTCGCCCTTGGAGGTGACGTTGCCGATGATGGTGAGATCCTCGCCGATGACCGAGGGGTTTACTTTCGCCGTCGTCGTGCCGCGCGATATTGGGCGGTCGGCTGGCGAGGGTGGCGTTTCGGAGCCGGGCCGTTCCGAGAGCCGTTGAAATGCATCCTCTGATGGGTCCGGCTTCTTAGTGAACATGACGCTACCCTCCCGATAAAACGCCTACTTTGCGGCCGGGAGCATATCGCTTGCCTAGGGGCTTGTCATGCTGGTTGTCGGCACGTCGGAAGGGTGTTCCGCGCCTTCCTTTGGCCGATTTTGGGTGCCTCTTATGCAAGCAGAGTCTGCCGTCCTGCGGGGGTTCCGGAGGGCAGCCATCCCGCTTCTCGACGTCGAATAGGGGCCATCGTAAACGGCCATGAGCGAGCTAGGGCAGCGCTTTCTGCGGTTTGCCAAGCTGCCGCTTACGTTTCTGCGCGACCTCTCCGTCCGCCTGCCGTTCTTACAGCGTTTGCAGCCGGCGCCGCACCGCAGAGACTGGCCTGAAAGCGCCCCTCCGCAAGCCTCCGGCGCGCTCGTCATGATTTCCGAGGGCGGCAAGGCCCTCATGACGCTCCCCGCGAAAGGCCGCGCTCTCGTCGAGCTCATGCCGCTGCCGGTTCAGGTCGAGCTGAAAAAGCTCTCGACACGCAGTGCGCATGTTTTTCGCGAGATCTTTGCCGGGATTATCGTCGTCGGCTTGATCATCATCGTCGGCGGCTATGGGCGTCTTGCGCAAGGACCCGTGTCCTTCCCGAACCTCGTGCCGACGATCGAGAATGCCATCAACGAGCAGCTCGCCGATCTCCGCGTGCAGATCGACGATGCGGTGCTGCAGCGCTCCGAAGAGGGGCCAGGCGTTCTCTTCCGCTTGCGCAACATTCGGCTCCTCGATCGGCAGGGCTCTATCGTGGCGCAAGCCCCGCTCGCCGCTATCGGCCTCAGCGTCACAGCTTTGTTGTCGGGCCGCATCGCGCCGAGCAGCGTCGATTTCATCGGCCCAAAGCTGCTCTTCTATTCGTCGGATGATGGGCTTTCGCTCAGCTTCTATCGCCCCGCCGGCGGTGAGGCCGGCAATGGACCCGCGTCGTCCCACAATCTCCCGGGAGAGCAGCCGAGGGAGAGCGTCGTCACCAAGCGTCAGGATGGATCGCCGCCTGCCGCGCCGGCACCCGGACGGCAGCTCAACGTCACGCAGACCATCACCGATGTGTTCGAGCGCGCGCGCCGGGGGGATACGTCCTATTTGAAACGCTTCGGCGTGAAGGACGCCAAAGTCACGCTGAGCGAAGATGGCGTCGACACGCTTTGGCACGTGCCCGACTTCTCCATCGATCTTGAGCATCAGAGCGGCCGAAGCATCCTCTTGGGTCAGGCCAATCTCGCTTCGACTAAAGGCGATTGGCAGCTTGAGATCCGGACCGAGGAGCGGCCGAAGCGCCGCAGCCTGCAGGTCACCACGCTCATTCAGAATTTGGTGCCGTCGGGTCTTGCCGGCATCTTCCAGGATGCGAGCGTACTGAAAGCGCTCGACATGCCCGTCACCGGCGAAGCGAGCGCCGAGATTACCCAGAGCGGAAAATTCGTTTCCGGCACGGCCACGGTAAAGCTGCAGCCGGGCTACCTCACGCCGCCTTGGGACCCGGAAAACGCCATGCTCATCGAGCAAGGCGACATCCGCCTTCGCTATTTGCGCAAGAGCGGCATCGTCGAGATCGAGCCCTCGACGCTCAGCTGGGGCAAGAGCAAGACCACGATCAGCGGCAAATTCCAACGCATGGGGAAGGACGAGGACAATCCTGTCTGGGCCTTCACGCTCGGCGCGACCGACACCGAGTTTGAATTGCCCGGGATGGCGCCGCTCGCCGTGGACGAATGGTCGGCGGAGGGGTCCTTCTCGGGAAAAAAGGGCGAGCTCAATCTTTCCCGCTTTGCCATTCGTTCCGGCAACGCCGGCATCGAGCTTGCAGGCCGCGTCGTCCAGGGCCCGGACTCACCTGAGGTTCGGATGACCGGCACCGTCACGGCGATGCCGGTGGACGTGCTGAAACTCCTCTGGCCGAAATTCCTCGCAGGCGACGCCCGCAAATGGGTCCTGGAGAATGTCGACGGCGGCCAGGTCCTCGGCGGCAAGGTGGCGATCGACGTCGGTCCCGGCGAGCTTGCCCGCATCGAGGAGGGTGTGGAGCCGGCGCCCGAGGCGTTGAATGTTGAGCTGGACCTTGCCGGCATGGCGCTGACCTATATCGCAGGTCTGCCGCCGATCCACGCCGGAGACGCGAAGCTGCGCGTGTCGGGCACCAATCTCAGCGTGGATATTCCGGAAGCGGTGATTGCGCTTCCGTCAGGGCAGCAAGTCGCGCTGCGCGAAGGGCGCTTCTTCATTCCGGATCTGCGCAAGGATCCTCAGGACGGCGAGATCACCTTCAAGGCCGGCGGTGCAACGGCCTCCGTGCTGGAGCTGCTAGATCATGAGCCGCTCAACTACATCAAGACGGTCGGGCTGAAGCCGACGGATTTTGCCGGGAGTGCGGATGGCTCGTTTCATTTGCGGATGCCGCTCCGCGAAGATTTGAAGTTTCGCGATATTAAGTTGCGCGGCGCCGCCAAGCTCGATCAGGCGATGGCTCCCGGCGTGCTCGGCGACATCGATCTTGAGGGGGGCACGGTCGATGTGAATGTGACCGAGGAAACGGTGGAAGCGCGCGGGCAGGTGACGATCAAGGGCGTGCCTGCCGAACTAACCTGGCACCGCATCTTCTATCAGCCGGAGGAGAAGCAGCCGCCGATCAGGATCGCCGCGATGCTGGATGAACCGGCGCGCGAAAAGCTTGGATTGAAAATCTCGCATCTTCTGCACGGGCCGCTGCCGGCGACTCTCTCGGTAATCCGCAAGCCGGAAGGCGGTCAGACGATCAGCATGCAGGCCGATCTCACCGAGACGAAGCTAACCCTTGGCGCCGTCGGTTGGGTCAAGCCGCGCGGGCAGGCGGCCACCACGCTCTTCGATATCGTTCAGGCGGAGGACGGCTCGACCGAGCTTCGAAACTTCAAGATCCTCGGCAATGGCATCACCATCGACGGTTCGATCGTCCTCGATGCCGAGAAGCACCTAAAATCGTTCTACTTCTCCGATTTTTCCTTCGACCCGCTCACCCATGTCGAGATTTCTGCGACCGTTAAGGAAGGCGACCTCCTCGAGGTGGAGGCGCATGGGCCGTCCTACAACGGCAAGCATCTCTTCCAATCATTGTTCTCGGCAGGAGAAATTGCCGAGGGCGCCACGCCGCAGGATCCCTTCGACGTCGATCTGACAGCGCGGCTTGGAAAGGTCGTCGGGTCCTACGACACGTCGCTCGACGACGCCAAGGTGATGCTTCGGAAACGAAAGGGGCGCCTCGTGGCGCTCGACGCGTCGGGCAAATTAAATGGGCAGGGTCCCGTCGCGGTGAAGCTCGACGGCGGTCCGAGCGATCGGATCATTAAGGCCGAAACGCGCGACGCCGGCGCTGCCTTCCGGCTTGTCGGCTTTTACCCAAAGGTGGATGGCGGCGAAGCCTCGCTCGAGGTCAATCTCGATACCGGCAAGCCCGACAGCATGACCGGCACTGTCTGGGCGCGGGATTTTTCGGTGCTTGGTGATTCGGTTGTCGGCGACGTGCTCACTGATCCGCAGTCGGCGGCCGCCTTCGGCACAAATCCGAAACAACCGCAGCGTTCCCGCATCACCTTCAGCCAGCTGCGCGCGCCGTTTTCGGTCGGCGACGGCAAGTTCGTGCTTCACGACGCCTATATGAACGGTCCCGTGCTTGGCGCCACCATGCGCGGCAGCGTGAGCTTCAAGGACCAAAGCGTCAATCTCGGCGGTACCTACGTTCCGCTTTACGGACTGAATTCGGCGCTCGGCGCCATTCCGGTGCTTGGAGGTTTGCTCGTCGGACGCCAGGGGGAGGGCGTCGTCGGCATCACCTTTGCGATCCAAGGAAAGCTCGACAATCCGAACGTGCTCGTCAATCCGATGTCTGTGGTGGCGCCGGGCATCTTCCGCCAGATCTTCGAGTTCGGCGGGCAGAATCAGAATGCCGCCGCGCAGCCTGCGCCGTCGACGTCGACCTCGGGGTCAGGCTTCGGTTCGGCGCGGATGCGCTGATTTCCGCGGCGCCTAGACCGGGCGGATTAGCGCGTGCTTCTTCTTCCCAAGGGACAGTTTGATCACGCCTTCCGGCGTGAGGTCCGCAAGCGTCAGCATGCGGCGGTCGTCGCTCACCGCTTGGTCGTTCACCTTGAGGCCGCCGCCCTTGATCTGCCGGCGGGCTTCGCTGGTCGAGGGCACGAAGCCAACCATCACATTCGCGGAGAGGACGCCGAGACCGGATTCGAGCTCGGCGCGGGATAGTTCGAAGGTCGGCAGGCTCTCGGCGATGGCGCCTTCCTCGAAAGTCGCGCGGGCGGTTTCCGCCGCGGCTTCCGCCGCGTCGCGGCCGTGGAGAAGCGCCGTCGCTTCCGTCGCCAGCACCTTCTTCGCCTCGTTCAGTTCGGCGCCTTTGACCGCGGCGAGCCGAGCGATCTCGGGAAGAGGCAGCTCGGTGAAGAGCTTGAGGAATCGTTCGACATCCGCGTCCTCGCTGTTGCGCCAATATTGCCAGTAGTCGTATGGCGACAGTCTATCCGCGTTGAGCCACACCGCGCCTGAGGCGGTCTTTCCCATCTTCGCGCCGGACGCGGTGGTGAGGAGGGCGGTCGTCAACCCGAGCAGCTCGACGCCGTCGACGCGGCGCCCGAGTTCGATCCCGTTGACGATATTGCCCCATTGATCCGAGCCGCCCATCTGCAAGCGGCAGCCATGGCGCCGGTAGAGCTCGAGAAAATCATAAGCCTGCAGCACCATGTAGTTGAACTCGATGAAGGAGAGCGGCTGCTCGCGCTCGAGCCGCAGCTTCACCGAATCGTAGGACAGCATGCGGTTGACGCTGAAATGTCGGCCATAATCGCGCAGGAAATCGATGTACTGCAATCGGTCGAGCCATTCGGCATTGTCGACCATCAAAGCGTCGCTCGGCCCCGTGCCGAAGGTGAGGAAACGGGTGAAGACCGAGCGGATGCCGGCGATATTGGCGGCAATCTCATCCGCGCTCAGCAATTTGCGCGCTTCATCCTTGCCGGAGGGATCTCCCACCTTCGTGGTGCCGCCGCCGATAAGGACGATGGGACGGTGCCCGGCCTGCTGCAATTTGCGCAGCATCATGATTCCGAGCAGGTGCCCGACATGCAGGCTCGGCGCCGTGCAGTCGAAGCCGATATAGCCGGTGATGCGCTCTGATCCGGCAAGCTGATCGAGGGCGGCCTCGTCCGTGACCTGGTGGACGTAGCCTCGTTCCTTGAGCTCGCTCAGAAACTCAGACTTCATGCTTTTGTCCGGACGCGGGTGACGCTGGTAGAGCCAGCCTCAGGCCGCTGAATTGCGCCGGCTCTTCTTTCCCAGCCGCTTGTCGAGATAGCCATCGACGGTCTCCATCAGCCCGTCCATGCGGCCCTCGAAAAAATGGTTCGCCTCCGGCACGACGGCGTGCTCGATGACGATGCCTTTCTGGGTCTTCAAGCGATCGACGAGGCCGCGCACCGATTCGGTCGGCACGACCCTGTCTCTCGCGCCATTGACCATCAGGCCGGAGGAGGGGCAGGGGGCGAGAAAGGTAAAGTCATAAAGGTTGGCCGGCGGCGCCACCGAGATGAAGCCTTCGATCTCGGGCCGCCGCATCAGGAGTTGCATCGCGATCCAAGCGCCGAAGGATACGCCCGCGATCCAGCAAGAGGGGGCATCGGAATTATAGGCTTGCATCCAGTCGAGCGCGGTTGCCGCATCGGCAAGCTCGCCCGGACCATTGTCGAACAGGCCCTCGCTTCGGCCTACGCCGCGGAAATTGAAGCGCAGCACCGAATAGCCCCGGCGCTGAAAGGCGTAATACATGTGATAGACGACCTGATTGTTCATCGTGCCGCCGAACTGGGGATGTGGATGCAGGATGAGAGCGACGGGCGCGTTCGGAGCCGGATTGTGGTGGTAGCGAGCTTCGATCCGACCGGCAGGGCCGCTGATATTCACTTCGGGCATGAAAAGCCTGTCCTTCGCGCGTTCTTGCGGATGCGGCGTGAGCGAACGAAGCCCTGGTAAACTTGACTCTGGGCCTCAGGAAACCTATTAGAAGCCTTAAGATTAGAATTGTTCAAAACAACCGGCTTCGAGCCCTGTTCAGGACAATCCTTGGCCTCGGGCCGCGCTTCATAGCATGTGCGACGGGGGCTCGCGCAAGCGTTTACGCAGTCAGTCCTGGCTGCGCGGCCTTTGGGTGATATGACCGATCGCATCTATCTCGACTACAACGCCACGGCTCCACTCAGAGCGGAAGTCCGCTCGGCGACGATCGAGGCCATGGACCGTTGCGGCAATCCGTCTTCGGTGCACGCCGAGGGTAGGGCCGCACGGGCTTTGATCGAGTCCGCCCGCATCAAAGTCGCCGCTCTCGCCGGCTGCCAGCCGAAAGAGGTGATCTTCACAAGCGGCGGCAGCGAGGCAAATGCGCTGGCGCTTGCCGCTCAAGACGGCAACGCTTGGCACTGTTATCTGTCGGCGGTCGAGCATCCTTCGGTCTTGTCGGGCGGACGGTTCTACCGCGAAAGCACCACTCGCATCCCGGTCGACGCGCAAGGCGTCATCGACCTTCCTTCACTGGCGAAGGAGCTGAACAAGCACCACGCCGGGGGCTGGAGGCCGTTCGTGTCGTTGATGGCGGCGAACAATGAAACCGGCGCCATCCAGCCGGTGCGCGAGGCCGCCGAGCTTGTGCATACGGCAGGCGGAGTGCTGCATACCGACGCGGTGCAAGCGCCGGGCAGGGTGCCTCTCGATTTCGCCGCGCTCGGGGCCGACATGATGACGCTCTCCGCGCATAAGATCGGCGGACCGAAGGGCGTCGGCGCGCTGATCGTGCGGGAAGGCGTTCCGATCGTGCCGCTGATCAAGGGCGGGGGCCAAGAGGCGCGTTTGCGGGCCGGCACCGAGAATGTGATCGGCATCGCCGGTTTCGGCGTGGCCGCCGAGCTTGCCAAGGCAGAGCTGGACCGCGCTTCGCGGCTCGAACAGCTTCGCGATGCTTTTGAAGCCGAAGCGCGCCGTCGCATTCCCGAGACGGTCATTTTTGCCGGAGACGTCGCGCGTCTGCCGAATACGAGCTGTATCGGCGTCGCGGGCACAAGGGCTGAGACGCTGATTATCGGCCTCGACCTCGCCGGTGTCGCCGTCAGCGCCGGAAGCGCCTGCTCCTCCGGCAAGGTGGAGCCGTCGCATGTCTTGAGCGCCATGGGCGTGTCGCCGGAGCTTTCGCAAGGCGCCATCCGCGTAAGTCTTGGCATCGGCACGAGCGATACCGATATCGAGAGGTTCCTGGACATCTGGGCTGAGTTCATCGGGCGCGTGAAAGAGCGTCCGCAAGCGGCTTGACCGCCGCATAATTGAGAATTGGAGTTTGAGACGATGCCGGCAGTGCAAGAGACAGTCGCCCGCGTACGCGAGATCGACGTCGACAAGTACAAATACGGCTTCACCACCGAGATCGAATCGATCAAGGCCCCGAAAGGCCTCAACGAGGAAATTGTCCGTTTCATCTCGGCGAAGAAGAAGGAACCGGCCTGGCTGCTGGAATGGCGGCTTGATGCGTTCCGGCGCTGGCTGACCATGGAGGAGCCGCGCTGGGCGAACGTCCACTATCCCAAGATCGACTTTCAGGAGCTTTATTACTACGCCGCCCCGAAAAGCACGGAAGGCCCGAAGAGCCTTGAAGACGTCGATCCGGAGCTGCTCGAAACCTACGCAAAGCTCGGTATCCCGCTGAAAGAGCAGGAGATTTTGGCGGGCGTCGAAGGTGCCCGCCGGGTCGCCGTCGATGCCGTGTTCGATTCCGTCTCGGTGGTGACGACCTTCAAGGAAGAGCTGGCGAAGGCCGGGGTGATCTTCTCCTCGATCTCCGAGGCGGTGCAGCACCATCCGGAGCTTGTCCGCAAATATCTCGGCACGGTCGTGCCGAGCACCGACAATTTCTATGCGACGCTGAACTCGGCGGTATTCTCCGACGGCAGCTTCGTTTATGTGCCGCCGGGCGTCCGCTGCCCGATGGAGCTCTCGACCTATTTCCGCATCAATGAGAAGCAGACCGGCCAGTTCGAGCGCACGCTCATCATCGCCGACAAAGGCGCCTATGTCAGTTATCTCGAAGGCTGCACCGCGCCGATGCGCGACGAGCATCAGCTGCATGCGGCCGTAGTTGAGCTGGTGGCGCTCGACGATGCCGAGATCAAATATTCGACCGTGCAGAACTGGTATCCCGGCGACAAGCAGGGGAAGGGCGGCATCTACAATTTTGTCACCAAGCGCGGCGATTGCCGCGGCAAGGACTCGAAGATCTCCTGGACGCAAGTGGAGACCGGCTCGGCCATCACTTGGAAATATCCGTCCTGCATCCTGCGCGGCGACGGCTCGCGCGGCGAGTTCTATTCGATCGCCATCTCCAATGGGTATCAGCAGGTCGATTCCGGAACGAAGATGGTGCATCTCGGCCGCGACACGTCGAGCCGCATCATCTCCAAGGGCATCGCCGCCGGCCATTCCAACAACACCTATCGCGGGCTCGTCTCGGCGCATCGCAAAGCGACGAATGCGCGCAACTTCACCAATTGCGATTCGCTGCTGATCGGCGATCAGTGCGGCGCGCATACCGTGCCTTACATCGAGGCGAAGAATGCGAGCGCCACCTTCGAGCATGAGGCGACGACGTCGAAGATCTCCGATGATCAGATGTTCTATTGCCTGCAGCGCGGCCTCTCCCAAGAGGAGGCGGTGGCGCTGATCGTCAACGGCTTCGTCCGCGACGTGCTGCAGCATTTGCCGATGGAGTTCATGGCCGAGACGCAGAAGCTGATCGGCATCAGTCTCGAAGGCAGCGTCGGGTAAGCGATGGGATCCCGTCATGCCCGCGAAGGCGGGCATCCAGTACGGCTCCGCGTGAAACGGATACAGCGAAGGGTTTGAACGAAACGATGCTTGAAATCAAAAATTTGCATGTCGAGGTCGAAGGACGCGAGATCCTGAAAGGTCTCGACCTGCAACTGCCGGCCGGGCAAGTGCATGCCATCATGGGCCCGAACGGCTCCGGCAAATCGACGCTTGCTTACGTGCTGGCGGGCAAAGAGGATTACGAGGTCACTGCGGGATCGATCACCTGGAAGGGTGAGGATCTGCTCGCCATGGATCCTTCAGAACGCGCCGCTGCGGGCGTCTTCCTCGCCTTTCAATATCCGATGGAGATCCCGGGCGTCGCCACCATGACTTTCCTGCGCACGGCGGTGAACGCCGTCCGCAAAGCCCGCGGGCACGCCGAAATGTCGACGCCGGATTTCTTGCGCTTCGTGCGGGAGAAGGCGGCCGAGCTTCGCATCGACCCCGACATGCTGAAGCGGCCGCTCAATGTCGGCTTCTCGGGCGGCGAGAAAAAGCGCAATGAAATCCTGCAGATGTCGCTGCTCGAGCCATCGCTTTGCGTGCTCGACGAGACCGATTCCGGGCTCGACGTCGACGCCATCCGTATTGTCGCCGAAGGGGTGAACGCGCTTCGCTCGCCGGAGCGTGCGATGCTTGTCATCACCCATTATCAGCGGCTTCTCGACTACATTGTGCCTGACCGCGTGCATGTCCTTTCCGACGGAAGAGTTGCGCGATCCGGCGGCCCGGAACTGGCATTGGAGCTGGAGCAGTCCGGCTATGCCGAGTTCGGCGAAGCGGCGGCCTAGGGAATTTCGATGGAGCTTCCAGTCAAGCAGTTTCAGACGCGCGCCGAGCAGGCCTATGTCGACCTCTATCAGTCGGCGAAGCAAGCGCTTCCCGGCGCCGACAATCCTTGGGCCGGCGGCCTCCGCGCCGAGGCGATCGAGGCCTATGCGGGGCTCGGGCTGCCGCATCGCCGCGTCGAGGCTTGGAAATATACCGACCTCCGTTCGAAGCTGACGGAGCCGCATCCGCTTGTACGCGGCAATGGGCTGAAGCTCGATCAGGATGCCATCGACAAAGCGCTTGGCCGGGAAGCGGCACGGCTTCTGGCCTATCGGTTGTTCATCGTCGAGGGCGAGCTACGGCCGGACATGTCGGATGTCTCCGATTTGAAGACGGCCGGCGTCGAGCTTCTGTCGCTCGGCCAGGCGCTCGAAAAGCCGGCAGATTGGCTGAAAGAGAGCCTCGGGCGTATCCACCCGCAGGACCGGGACCCGATCGTCGCGCTGAACCTCGCGCTGATGAGCGGCGGCGTTGCTCTTCGAGTTCCCGAGAAGACGGTTCTCGATAGGCCGATCCACCTCATTCATCTCGATGGATCCGGCGCGGCGGCAAGCGTCGTTACTCGGAATGTGGTCCTGATCGGTGCCGGCGCCTCGGTCGAGCTCATCGAGAGCTATGCCGCGCTTGGCAACGCCGAAATCCAGCGAAACGCAGTGACCGAGATCCGCGTCGGCGAGAAGGCGAGCCTCATCCATACGAAGCTGCAACGCGAGGCCGAGGGAGCGTTCCATCTCGTCACCTGGCTCGCCGACATCAAGGCCGATGCCCGCTACCGCGCCTTTCAATTCTCGACGGGAGCGAGCCTCTCCCGCAACCAGATCTACGCCGCATTCACCGGCGAGGGCGCAAGTCTCGATCTTTCCGGCGCGCTCCTGATGCGCGGCCGCCAGCATTGCGACACAACGCTCGTCATCGAGCATCGCGTGCCGCATTGCACGAGCCGCGAATTGTTCAAATCGGTGCTGGACGGCGAGGCGCGGGGCGTGTTCCAGGGCAAGATCATCGTCTCGCCCGGCGCGCAGAAGACGGACGGCAAGCAGATGGCGCAGGCGCTGCTGCTATCGGAGACCGCCGAATTTGATTCGAAGCCGGAACTCGAGATCTTTGCCGACGATGTGGTGTGCGGCCATGGCGCGACGTCGGGCCAAATTGACGAAGGGCTTGCTGTTTTATCTGGAGGCGCGCGGCATTCCGAAGCCGGAGGCGAAGGCGTTGCTGATCCAGGCCTTTGTCGGCGAGGCGGTCGAAAAGGTCGAGAATGAAGCGTTGCGCGACGCGCTCGCCAGAGCCTCCGCCGCTTGGCTCGGCACCGCCGTCGATTGAAAGGGGAGATCGTCCCCATGACCATTCAGCCGAAAGCGTTAGCCCAGGAGGGCGGGCGGATCGCCTACGACCTCGCCGCCATTCGCGCCGATTTTCCGGCGCTGTCGCTCAGCGTCTACGACAAGCCGCTGACTTATCTCGACAATGGCGCCTCGGCGCAGAAGCCGCGCCAGGTGATCGACACCATCTCCCGCGCCTATGGGGCTGAATACGCCAACGTCCATCGCGGCCTGCACTATTTGAGCAACCTCGCCACCGCCAATTTCGAGGCGGCACGCGAGAAGGTGCGCCGCTTCGTCAATGCGCGCTCCGACGAGGAGATCATCTTCACCCGCAACGCCACCGAGGCGATCAATCTCGTGGCGAGCTCCTATGGCGGCCAGCATATCGGCGAAGGCGACGAGATCCTCCTCACCATCATGGAGCATCATTCCAACATCGTCCCTTGGTACTTTTGGAAAGAGCGCCGCGGGGCCGTGCTGAAATGGGCGCCGGTTTCCGACGACGGCGAATTTCTGCTCGACGAGTTTGCGGCGATGATCGGCCCCCGCACCAAGATGGTGGCGGTCACGCATATGTCGAACGTGCTCGGCACCATCGTGCCCATCAAGGAGGTGACGAGGATCGCCCATGAGCGGGGCATCCCGGTGCTCGTCGACGGCGCGCAAGGTGCGGTGCATCTTCCGGTCGACGTGCAGGATCTCGATTGCGACTTCTATGTCTTTACCGGCCACAAGCTTTACGGCCCGACCGGCATCGGCGTGCTTTACGGCAAGAAGGAGCTGCTTGAGGCGATGCCGCCCTATCAGGGCGGCGGCGAGATGATCGGCACCGTCACCACCGAGCGCATCACCTATGCCACCCCACCGCACCGTTTCGAGGCCGGCACGCCCGCCATCGTGCAGGCGATTGGGCTCGGCGCCGCCATCGATTATGTGGAGAGCGTCGGGCGCGAACGGATCGCCGCGCATGAAGAAACGTTGCTCCATTATGCGATGGAGCGGCTCGGCGAGCTGAATTGGCTGCAGATCTATGGCCGCGCCAAAGGGAAGGGGGCCATCGTCGCCTTCAATGTCGAAGGCGCCCACCCACATGACGTCAGCGCCGTGCTAGACCGCTACGGGGTCGCCATCCGCGCCGGCACCCATTGCGCCGAGCCGCTGCTCGCGCGATTCGGCGTGACCTCGACGGCGCGGGCCTCCTTCGCCATGTATAATAGCGTGGAAGAGGTGGACCGGCTGGTCGAGGCCTTGCAGAAGACGCATCAGATGTTTGCCTAAGGACGGCGAAGATGATCGAAAAAATTCAGGATCGGGACGAGGCGGCGAAGGAGCCGGAGGCAAAGGCCCCTGAAACCGGTGAGAACACGGCGGCCGCTCCCGCGGTGACGGCCGATAGCTCGGCGGAAGGCTCGGAGCACGATCAGCTCCGCAGCGACCTCGTGACGGCGCTTAAGACGGTCTTCGACCCGGAGATTCCGGTCGATATTTACGAGCTTGGCCTCATCTACCGCATGGATATCGACCCCGAACGCAATGTCGAGGTCGATATGACGCTGACGGCCCCGGGATGCCCGGTTGCAGGCGACATGCCCGGTTGGGTCGAGAACGCGGTTGCCTCGGTTCCAGGCGTCGGCCAGGTGAAGGTCAATCTCACCTTCGATCCGCCTTGGGATCCGAGCCGCATGTCTGACGAGGCGCGGCTTGCACTAAATATGTTCTGATCACTGCACTTGAACCGGGGCGCCGATTGCCCCAATTTTACGGCATGAGCATGCACGCAAGATTGAAAGCCATCACTCTCACCGATGCCGCCGCGGAGCGCATTCGCGGGCTGATGGCCGCGTCCGGCAAGGACGTGGCGGGCCTCCGCATCGGCATCAAGAAGGGCGGGTGCGCCGGCATGGAATACACCCTCGAATATGCCGCGGAGCGCGCTCCTCATGACGAGCTCGTCGAGGATAAGGGCGTTCGCATTCTCATCGACCCGTCGGCGATGCTGTTTCTGCTCGGCACCGAGATGGATTATCGCAGCGACCGCATGAGCTCCGGCTTCGTCTTCAACAATCCCAATCAGACGAGCGCGTGCGGCTGCGGCAAATCCGTGGCGCTGAAGCCTGCTTCCGTCGAGACGGACAACTCTTCCCCCCGAAAGGTGAAGCTATTTTTGGCCGGTGCCTATTCGGCCGGGCGGACCGACCGCATCATGAAGGCAGGCACATGATCGCCCATGCCTCGCACGGAGGCCCCATTCCCGCCTGAGGGCCGTGGCGTATGCGCCGGCTTGGCACGAGGGGCGGGCGCTTCCGAAGGAGGCCGCTGCCGCGATTGCGGCTTTGTCTCTGTCGGCCGCTCGCGCCGGGGTTCATTGTCCGATTTCCGAGTATCTTCGGCCTTGCGGGTAGCCTCTGGCTTCCGAGTGTCGTCCGGCTTCCGAGTATTTTCCGTCTTTCGGGTATCTCCCAATTCCCGAGCCTCGCGGCGAGGATTGCGGCCACCGCGCCGGTTGCGTCCCTCGCCACGGCGGGGCTTGTCTTCGCTGCCATTCGCCTCTTCGGCGGGGGTCGGCTTCCCGTCGATCCAGGGGATGTCCTGCCGCAGCATCCGCTCGATGGCCTTGATGGCTTTGGCGTCCCTCGGTGTGACGAGGGTGGCGGCGAAGCCCTCGCGACCGGCGCGTCCAGTGCGGCCGATGCGGTGGATATAATCTTCAGGATGTATGGGAACGTCGAAATTGAAAATGTGGCTGACGTCCGGGATGTCGAGGCCGCGGGCAGCGACGTCGCTCGCCGCCAGAAAGGCGATCGACCCGTTGCGGAAGGCCTCGAGCGTCGTCGTGCGCGCGCGTTGGTCCATATCGCCATGCAGCGCGCCGACATTGAAGCCGTGGCGCAGCAGCGAGCGGTGCAGAATGCCGACGTCCTTCTTGCGATTGCAGAAGATGATCGCGTTCCGCACTTCGGCACCGCGCAAGAGGTCCCTGAGGGCCTCGCGCTTCGCCTTCGGATCGTCAGACGCCTTCTTCAGCCGCTGCACGATGGTCGCGGCCGCCGTTGCCTGCGGGGCGATTTCGATGCGTTCGGGACGGTGCAGGAAGTTGTCGGCGAGGCGCTGAATCTCCGGCGGCATGGTCGCGGAGAAGAACAGGGTCTGCCGCGTGAAGGGGAGGAGTTTGCAGATGCGCTCGATGTCGGGAATGAAACCCATGTCGAGCATGCGATCCGCTTCGTCGATGACGAGGATCTCGATTCCGTTCAGGAGCAGCTTGCCGCGGGAAACATGATCGAGGAGGCGCCCGGGCGTCGCGATCACCACATCGGCGCCGCGATCGAGCTTGCGATCCTGGTCGTCAAAAGAAACGCCTCCGATCAGAAGCGCGACGGTGAGATTGTGGCCCTTGCCTAGGGATTCGAAGGCTTCGGCCACTTGCGCCGCAAGTTCGCGCGTCGGCTCCAGGATCAGCGAGCGCGGCATCCGGGCCCGTGCGCGGCCGCGTTCGAGCCGGGTCAGCATCGGCAACACGAAGGATGCCGTTTTGCCCGTACCCGTCTGCGCGATGCCGAGAACGTCACGCCCGGTAAGAGCGTGCGGGATGGCCTGGGCCTGGATGGGAGTGGGAGTTTCGAAACCGGCCGCCGTAACGGCGGACAAAACCTTTTGACTTAAGCCAAGTTCAGTAAAGCTCATAAGTTGTTAGATCGATCGCGAGGCTTAGGCGCCGCGCGCGTCTCTTTCTGTTTTAGGCGCAATCTTTGCTGCAACGATTCGTGCAGCCGGCGCAAGCAACCAATATGCAAAGAGGCCGCGAACGGCCCTTTGCTGGCCTTCAAATAAGGGGCGAAGCTGCCGCGCGCAAGGGGTAACGGCCTGCCTTCACACCCGCCGCAGCGGTATTTTGTCTCGGGTCTGCGGCTAGGGCTGTTTTGGAGCAGGGCCGGCCTCGCCGGCGGCAGGAGGTGCTTCGCCTGAAGCAGCCGGAGGGGCATCAGCACCCACATCCGCCGGCGGTCCCGCCTCACCTTCCTGGCCCGCTGGAGCCTCCATCTCGCTCACTGCGTATTTGCCTGGCAAGCTGGCGGTAACGCGCAGGTAGATGTCTTTTTTGGCCTGGAAATTGAAGGAGCTGACAACGAGCGCGATCTCATTTTCCTTCGTCGCCTCGCCATCGATATCGATCGCCGCATTCTCCAAATTGCGGTCGTTGATTTCCGCGACCGGCACCGTCTTCAGAACCGCCGGCTCAGGCTTGTCCTCGGAAACCGCCAGCCATTGCAGATAGAGCTTAGCCCCGAATTTGTCCTCTTCGCCGGTCATCAGCACGAAGATGCGGTAAAAGCCGTTCTGCTTGCCTTCGGTCCAGCCGCCGCCGGTGACGATCTCCGCGACCTCCGGCGGGATGCTCTCGACCAGTTTCACCTCGTCCTGCGCCTCAGCCACCGAGTAGAGGGGCAGGGACAAAGCAAGGGCGGCAAGGACCCGGACGAGGAGCTGGAGCATGTCGATTTTTCCTTGTTTGGAGACGGGCTGGGTGGGGTCGGGACGTGCGCTCAAATTTTGCGTGACATGTGGTTTATCGGCTGGCCCTGTGACAGATTTCGGGCGCGGACGATCTAAGATAGCCATAGGGTAGCATGCGCGACCATGCCGTTGTCGTCATCAAGCCGCCGCTCCTTTTCGGCGGGGCCCTCCTGCTCGGCAGTTTTTTAACTTGGCTTTTCCCAATCGGACCAGGTCTCGCCGGCGGGAATCGGCTGGGCCTGGCAGTGGGCACGACCTTCGCCGCGCTTGGCCTCGCGCTTGGCGTTGCCTCCGTGCTGCAGTTCCGCCGTGCTGGGACGAGCGTCGTCCCTGGCGAGCCTTCGACCACGCTCGTGCAATCCGGACCTTTTAGCCTCACGCGCAATCCGATCTATATCGGCTTCGTGCTGCTCTATTTCGGCCTCGCCATCGTTCTGACGAGTGCCTGGATGCTGCTTCTGCTCGTGCCGGTCCTGCTCATCCTCCAGCATGGCGTGGTGAAACGCGAAGAGGCTTATCTGCTGGAGAAATTCGGCGAGCCATACCGGAAATATTCGGCCCGCGTTCCGCGCTGGCTTTGACGAAAGGAAAGTTCCGGCTTTCGTATTATGCCGCCGACCGTTTCACCGGCTTGACCCTAATCTGATGTTCATGCCGCCGTGCTTCGGCAAGTTCAAAGGCAAGCTGCATTCGCATCAGGTGCTCCATCTTCGGCCCGAAGGCCTTTTCGATGCGCAAAGCCATGTCGGCCGTGAGCGAGGTGCGCTCGTTTAGAAGATTTGAGAGAGCCTGCCGCGTGACCCCCAGTGCTGCCGCGGCCGCGGTCACGGACATTCCCATCGGCTCAAGGATTTGGCGGCGAATCACGCTGCCAAGGTGCGGGGGGTTCTTCATGCTCATAGTTGACCCTCAGTGATAGTCGATGAGATCGAGCTCGAAAGCATCGCCCTCGGCGAAACGAAATATCAGCCGCCAATTTCCGCTAATTGTAAGACTCCAGAACCCGGCAAGATCGCCTTTTAGCGAATGCATCCGCCAACCAGGAAAGAGACCTATTTCCTCTGGAGACTCTGCCGCATCAATCGCTGAGAGCATGTCGCGAAGCTTGGGAACAAAGCTGGGCGGCAGACCGCGAGGGTCGTCTCGCTCGAAAAGACGCTTTAAAGCCTTGTGGCGAAAGTTTCGGATCGCCATCGACAAGATGTAAAGTGTCAATTGTCGGTTGTCAAGCGTGAGCTTTAAGCTCAGATATCCAACTCGTCGGGTTTGGCGAAGGCGGCCCGCTCCTGGATGAATTTGAAGCGCGCCTCCGGCTTCGTGCCCATGAGCTGATCGACGACCTTGGTCGTTGCGCTTCTGTCTTCCTCGGCGATCTCGACGCGAAGCAGCGTCCGCAGGGAACGATCCATCGTCGTCTCTTTCAATTGCCGCGGCAGCATCTCGCCGAGGCCTTTGAAGCGGGAGATCTCGACCTTTCCCCGTCCGTTGAAATCGGATTTCAACAGCGCGTCCTTATGAGCATCGTCGCGCGCATAAGCGGTCTTGCCGCCCTGGCTCAGCCGGTAAAGCGGGGGAACGGCCAGATAGAGGTGGCCGCCATCGATCAAGCCGCGCATCTCCCGATAGAAAAAGGTGATGAGCAGTGAAGCGATATGGGCGCCGTCGACATCGGCGTCGGTCATGATCACGACCTTCTCGTAGCGGAGGTCCTCTTCGCGGTATCGCGTGGCGGTGCCGCAGCCAAGCGCCTGCACGAGATCGCCGATGAGCTGATTGTCGGCGAGCTTCGTCGTGCTCGCGCTCGCCACATTCAGGATTTTGCCGCGAAGCGGCAGCACGGCTTGCGTCGCGCGGTCGCGCGCCTGCTTCGCCGAGCCACCGGCTGAATCGCCCTCGACGATGAAGATTTCGGTGCCTTTGGCATCGCTCAGCGTGCAATCGGCGAGCTTGCCGGGCAGGCGAAGCCGGCGCGTCGCCGACTGCCGGCCGATCTCTTTCTCGCGCTTCCGCTTCAGCCGCTCCTCGGCGCGATCGATGACCCAGTCGAGGAGACGGTTCGCCTGGCTCGGATTGCCCGTCAGCCAATGGTCGAAAGAGTCGCGCACCGTATTTTCGACGATGCGCGCGGCCTCCTGGGTTGCCAAGCGATCCTTGGTTTGCCCCTGAAACTCCGGCTCGCGGATGAACACCGACAGCATGGCGCCGGCCGTCATCAGCACGTCCTCCGCCGTGATCTGGGCGCTGCGCTTGTTGCCGGTCAGCTCACCATAGGCGCGCAAGCCCTTGACGAGAGCGGTGCGAAAACCGGCCTCATGCGTGCCGCCGTCGGGTGTCGGCACGGTGTTGCAATAGGAGTTGAGAAAGCCGTCGGCGCCGGCGACCCAAGCCGTCGCCCATTCCACCGTGCCATGGCCTTCGGTCTTTTGCGTCCGGCCGGTGAAGAGATCCTTGGTGACCGTTTCCTGGCCGTTGATGCGGTCGAGAAGAAAGTCCTTGAGACCGCCGGGGAAATGAAACTCGGCGCGCCCTGGCGTGTTCTTATCGCCGGCGAGCAGCGAGGATGCGCAGGACCAGCGGATCTCGACGCCGCCGAAGAGATAGGCTTTGGAGCGCGCCATGCGGAACAGCCGCGCCGGGACGAAGCCCGCGCCTTTGCCGAAGATCTTCGCATCCGGATGGAAGCGGACCGTGGTGCCGCGCCGGTTCTTCACGGCGCCGAGCGATTTCAGCGGGCCGTCGGGTTTGCCGCGCGTATAGCTCTGCCGATAGAGCTTCTGCCCGCGCGCCACTTCGACTTCGAGCGTTTCCGACAGGGCGTTCACGACCGACACGCCGACGCCGTGCAGGCCGCCGCTCGTGTTGTAGACCTTGGAATCGAATTTCCCGCCCGAATGCAGCGTGGTCATGATGACTTCGAGGGCGGATTTGCTCTTGAACTTCGGATGCGCATCGACCGGAATGCCGCGGCCATTGTCGGTGACGCTGAGGAAGCCGTCCTCCTGCAGCTCGACCTCGATGCGGCTCGCATGCCCCGCCACCGCCTCGTCCATGGCGTTGTCGAGCACCTCGGCGAAGAGGTGATGCAGCGCCTTCTCATCGGTGCCGCCGATATACATACCGGGGCGGCGGCGGACCGGCTCAAGTCCTTCCAGGACCTCGATATCGGCGGCGGTGTAGTCGCCTTCCGCGCCGCCGCGCTTGCCGTTCTTCGGCTTCGCGCCTTTGGCGGCGCGGACCGGCTGTTTCGCGAGCTCCTGCTCAAGCTCGAAAAGGTCGCGCGATGCTACGGTCTTGCCCATACGTCACCGGATCGGTCCCGATGCAACAGCGGCAGCCAAAACGGCTCGCCGGGATGGTGAGGGGACCGAATCAACAAATTGCGGAACTGCTTGCTTGCTCGCATGCGGAGACGGCTTTTTCAAGCCCGCTGCCAGTCAGGGGCCCTCCTAAGCGATGCGGCCGCCGCCCTTTTTGGTGATGGCGAGCACCGAGGGCCGCGGCGGCATATTCGGGTCGAAATCCGGCCAGCAGTCGCGGGATCTTCAGTGGAGTCTTATTTTTGATAAGAAAATTCCCCCCAAACTCTCGGCCCGGTTGCAGAATTTCTCACGCTTCGTCATAGGCAAGCTTCGTTAGACCCCGGAGACAGGCCGAAGCTAGAGCGGGGTGGTGACAGATTTACGAAAGGAGAGTCGCGGATGGCGGAAGCGACACCGATTTGCGATTTCGGCTGGAAAGCCGTTCCCTTCAAACTGCCGGGCGTCGACGGAAAGACCCACAGCCTCGATGATCTCAAGGGCGAGAGGGGGACGCTGGTGATGTTCATCTGCAATCACTGCCCCTATGTGATCGCGGTGGTCGATCGCATCGTCCGCGATGCGAAAGAGCTTGAGAAGCACGGGGTGCGAACCATCGCCATCTGCTCGAACGACGCTTTGCATTACCCAGACGACTCTTTCGACAACATGCGCCGCTTCGCCGAGAAGCAGGGTTTCACCTTCCCCTATCTGCATGATGAGAGTCAGGAGATCGCCCGGGCTTACGATGCAATCTGCACGCCGGACTTTTTCGGCTTCAACGACAAGCTCGAGCTGCAATATCGCGGCCGTCTCGATGCGAGCCGGAAAGAAGCGGGGCCTGCGGATCTGCGCCGCGAGCTTTTCGAGGCGATGACGCAGATCGCCGAGACTGGGGAGGGGCCGCGCGAGCAGCTGCCGTCCATGGGCTGCTCGATCAAATGGAAGGCGGCTTGACGCGGGCCCCTCGAAGCCCGGTCGTTAACGGCGTCTTAAGCACTTCGATTTTCGGTTTCTTTACGCGCGGGCGCCTAAACTTTGACGAGAATTGTCGGAGGGAATGGCATGAGTCCCTGGCGCTATGTGACGATGCTGGCGCTGATCGCAGGCACGCTTTGGCTTGCGGTGAATTTCGGCGCCGAGAACGGCAAGGTCCTGCTCGTGGATGCTGCGCATGGCGGCACCCCGCCGAAGGATATGTTCTGGTGGATGCTTCTCGCGATCGCGACCGTCACCAGCGCCTCGCTCGGGCGCTTCGTCGCCTTCGGCCTTCCGGCCTTGATCGGCACATGGTGTCAGGCGCATCGGCAGCTGATCTTGACGGTCGCGGCCGGCGGCATGATCGGGGGCGCTTATTATCTGATGTAGGGAACAAGCGGGGCAGCCTGGCTGAGGGAAGGGCCGCAAAAAACGCATCGGCAACCGGCCTACGGGGGATACCGGACGATGCGAAAGGCTCGACGGTCCGGGCAAAATAATGGGGCGGCCAAGACCTGGCCGCCCCATTCACTTCGTTCCCCCCGAAACGAAGTTAGACGCTGTAATACATGTCGTATTCGATCGGGTGCGGCATCATCTCGAACCGCTCCACCTCTTCCATCTTCAGCTCGAGATAGGCGTCGATCGCATCGTCGGTGAAGACGTTCCCCTTCTTGAGGAAGGACCGGTCCTCATCGAGCGATTTGCAGGCCTCGCGCAGCGATCCGCACACAGTCGGCACCTTCTCCAGCTCTTCCGGCGGAAGGTCGTAAAGGTTTTTGTCGATCGGATCGCCGGGGTTGAGCTTGTTCTCGACCCCGTCGAGGCCCGCCATGAGCATGGCGGCGAAGGCGAGATAGGGGTTCGCCGCCGGATCCGGGAAGCGTACCTCGACGCGCTTTGCCTTCGGGCCGGAACCGAGCGGGATCCGGCACGATGCCGAACGGTTGCGCGAGGAGTAGGCGAGGAGCACCGGAGCCTCATAGCCCGGCACCAAGCGCTTATAGGAGTTGGTCGTCGGATTGGTGAAGGCGTTGAGCGCCTTCGCATGCTTCAGGATGCCGGCGATGTAGTGCAGCGCCGTGTCCGACAGATCGGCATATTTGTCGCCCGCGAAGACCGGCGTCGAACCTTTCCAGATCGACTGATGCGTGTGCATGCCCGAGCCGTTATCGCCGAAGATCGGCTTCGGCATGAAGCAGGCGGACTTGCCATAAGCCTGCGCCACCATGTGGATCACATATTTGTAGATCTGCATGGCGTCCGCGGTCTTCACCAGCGGGCCGAATTTGATGCCGAGCTCATGCTGCGCGGCGCCCACCTCGTGGTGATGCTTTTCGGTGACGACGCCCATATCCGCCATGACCGAGAGCATCTCGGAACGGAGATCCTGCGCCGAATCGATCGGCGGCACCGGAAAATATCCGCCCTTCATGCGCGGCCGATGGCCGAGATTGCCCATCTCATATTCCGTGTCCATGTTGGTCGGCAGTTCCATGGAGTCGACCCTGAACCCGCAATTGTAGGGGTCGGCCACGAAGCGCACGTCGTCGAACACGAAGAACTCTGCCTCGGGTCCGAACACGGCGACATCGCCGAGGCCGGTCTGCTGCAGGTAAGCTTCTGCCTTGCCGGCGATCGAGCGCGGGTCGCGCTCATAGGGCTCGTTCGTCAGCGGCTCGAGCACATCGCAGAAAACCGCGAGCGTGCTTTGCGCGAAGAACGGATCCAAAATCGCAGTGCTCGCATCCGGCATCAGCTTCATGTCGGACTCGTTGATCACCTTCCAGCCGGCAATCGAGGAGCCGTCGAACATGATGCCGTCGGTGAAGGCCTCCTCATCCATGATGTTCGAATCCATGGTGACGTGCTGCATCTTCCCGCGCGGATCCGTGAAACGGATGTCGACGAATTTGATGTCTTCGTCCTTCAGTCTCTTAACTATCGATTTCGCGTCTGACATTTTTCTCCCCTTGTCCTCGCCTGATTGAAACCGCCGCGCGTCGCGATCGCTTGGCGGATGGACCTCATCTCGCCGGCTCGTTTCAGCCGGCCCTTCGTTGCTCGCTTCTCGTCAGATGGCGTCGTTACCCGTTTCGCCGGTGCGGATGCGCACGACCTCTTCCACGTTGGAGACGAAGATCTTGCCGTCGCCGATGCGGCCGGTTTTAGCCGAGGCGATGATGGCCTCGATGGCTTTTTCCACCATCTGATCGCCGAGAACGAGTTCGAGCTTCACCTTCGGCAGGAAATCCACCACATATTCGGCCCCGCGATAAAGCTCGGTGTGACCCTTCTGGCGGCCGAAGCCCTTGGCTTCGGTCACGGTGATGCCTTGCAGTCCAATCTCCTGCAGCGCCTCTTTGACTTCGTCGAGCTTGAACGGCTTGATGATGGCTTCGATTTTCTTCATGCGTCCCCTGGGCCTCCCAATGGGCATAGGAGGGCGGATAAGCCGCGCGCTTCCGCCCGTTCCTTCTAACCGTGCCGAGCCTTAAGCACGCCTTATGCCAAACTCATAGGCTTTGGGTCTTGGATTGGATTCCAATAGCTTAAGCCGTGCCCTTGCAGGCGCCTGGCGGCGGGAGGGGCACTGAGCGCCTAAAGTTTCGGCAGCCTGCACATAATTTGGACACTCGCTCCGCCGAGCGCGCTTTCTTCCCCTTAAGCGTGATTGCTCTATGGTTTCCGCCATGCTGGAACTGCTCACCTCCGAAGAGATGGCCGCCGCCGACCGTCTTGCGGTTGAAAGCGGCGTGCCGAGCCTCGAACTGATGGAGAAGGCCGGCCGCGCCGTCGCTGACGAGGTCTTTCGCCGCTTTCCGGATGCACGCCGCATCGCCATCCTCTGCGGTCCCGGCAACAATGGCGGCGACGGCTTCGTTGCAGCAAGGCATCTCCTCGAGAAGGGCTATGCCGTTCGGCTGGGCTTTGGCGGCGATATTGAACGACTGCCTAAAGATGCGGCGGCGATGGCGAAGCTTTGGACAGGCGAGACGGAGCCGCTGACCGAAGCTCTTCTCGCCGGAACCGATGTCGTCATCGATGCCCTTTTCGGGGCAGGGCTTTCCAGATCCCTCACCGGCGAGACCGCGGCGCTGATCGACGCTCTCAATCGCAGCAGGCTGCCGGTGATCGCGGTCGATGTGCCGAGCGGCGTCGACGGTACCACGGGGGAGGTGCAGGGCGTTGCCATACGCGCGACTGCGACCGTGACCTTTTTCCGTTTAAAGCCCGGGCACCTTCTTCTGCCCGGCCGCGATCATTGCGGGGAAATAACTGTCGGCGATATCGGCATTCCGGATGATGTGCTCCAGCGCATTCGCCCCGCGACCTTCGCCAATCGGCCGGAGCTCTGGCTGTCCGTATTTCCGTGGCCGCGGCCTCAAGGCCACAAATATGATCGCGGGCACGCTGTCGTGGTTTCGGGACCCGCCTCCAGCACTGGCGCAGCGCGTCTCGCGGCAGAGGGAGCGTTGCGGGCAGGGGCGGGGCTCGTGACCGTCGCCTCGCCGAAGGATGCGCTCCTCGTCAACGCCGCGCAGTTGACCGCAATCATGCTGCGGGAAGTAGACGAGGCAGGAGAGCTTGCGGAGCTCCTCTCCGACCGGCGCAAGAATGCCGTGCTGATCGGCCCGGCAACCGGTGTGGGCAAGCGCACGAAGGAACTGGTCCAAGCCGCTCTCGCCAGCGAAGCCATATGCGTGCTCGACGCCGACGCGCTCACATCATTTGCGTCCGAGCCTGACGCATTGTTTCGGGGGATTGCCGCACGAAGCGCACCGGTCGCGATCACCCCGCATGACGGGGAATTTGCCCGGCTGTTCGGTGCGGCGGTGAAAGGCTCGAAGCTCGACCGCGCCCGCGAGGCCGCGAAGCGCTCCGGCGCCATCGTTCTCCTGAAGGGAGCGGATAGCGTCGTTGCGGCTCCAGACGGCCGCGCCTCCATCAACGCCACCTCCAGCCCCTGGCTTGCGACCGCCGGCACCGGCGATGTGCTTGCCGGGCTGGCGCTCGGCCTCTTGGCGCAAGGCATGGAGCCGTTTTTGGCGGTTTCGGCCGCGGTGTGGATGCACGGCCGGGCCGCGCTACTTTTCGGCCCGGGCCTGATTTCGGAGGATCTGCCAGGCCTGATTCCTGCCGTGTTGCGGGAGCTAGCGTCTTGGCAAGCTGAGGCGGGGGCCGATAGCCGCCGCTAGCGGCCCGGCTTCAAGCGGTGACCCTTTGTTGACACACTGGACCCATATGGGGGACATGAAGAAAGGGGCAGATAGGGCCCTGGTTTCTGGGCTTGCGGCAATGATCCTCCCTTGGCGGAGAGTCACTCTTTTCGGCCTCATTTTGATCGTTCTGGCGGCAT
Organism: uncultured Alphaproteobacteria bacterium; assembly: GCA_963786425.1. GTDB lineage: Bacteria > Pseudomonadota > Alphaproteobacteria > Rhizobiales > Methyloligellaceae > Methyloceanibacter. The sequence continues at coordinate 1,045,654 of CAWAZB010000005.1, forward strand.
CCGCCGCCGGGCCGGTCGTCGCCGACGACAAGACCCTGCTGCGGGCCCGGGAAGGGGCGGCCGCCCTATTACGCGGCCAATACGAAAAAGCCATCGCCGCTTATGACGAGGCGCTCGCCAATCCCGAAATCGCCGACTTCATCAAGGCGAGCATTCTCTCCGACCGCGGCATCGCCAAATGGGGGATGAAGCAAACGCGGGAAGCGATCGAGGATTTCAATCTCTCGATCCAGCTCAACGCCGAGAGCGCTGACGTCTACAACAATCGCGGCAACGCGCTGCTCGATCTCGGCGACCCCGAGGAGGCCATCAAGGATTTCGACCGCGCCATCTCGCTGAAGCCGAATTACGGCGCGGCCTACAACAATCGCGGCAACGCGCATACGCTTCTTGCGCAATATCAGCCGGCCTTTCAGGATTACCGGAAGGCGGTGGAGTTGATGCCGACGAATGCCGCGGCGTTCAATGGTCGCGGCAAGGCGCATGCGGCTCTGAAGCGGCAGCATGCCGCCGTCCGCGATTTCACCCGCGCCATCAGCATCAATGCGAAATACGGCACGGCCTTTGAGAATCGCGGCCGCGCCAACCTTACGCTCGACCGGTATCGCGAGGCGGCGGAAGATCTCACCGAGGCGCTCGCCACGACGCCGGACCAGCCCGAGCTGTTGCTCCTCCGCGCGCGCGCCAATCTCGGCGACAAGAAGCTGAAGCCCGCGCTCGACGACCTCAATAAGGCGATCGAGCTTAAGCCCGATCTCGCCGATGCCTATATCGAGCGCGGCCTCCTGCAAACGCAGGTGCGCCACTTCGACGACGCCATTGCCGATTTCACCCGCGCCATCGAATTGAAGCCGGAGAATGCCAAGGCGTATGCCATGCGCGCGGCGGCACAGTTTCAAGCAGCGCCGCCGAAGAAGCCGGCGCCGGTTTCGGTCGTCACGAAGGCTGAGCCGGGAGCGGCAGAAGCGACGGCCGATGGGACCGCAGCGCCCGCCGGTCAATCCGAGACCGTTGTCGCCAAGCAAAGCACTGCTCCCGCAGATAGTGCAGAGGTGCCTGCCGATGGCAGCGCCGCTCAAGAGCCGGTCGCCGATGGTTCGCAGCCTCTAGCCGACGGCAGCGCTCCCCAAGAGCAAATGGCGGAAGGTGCGGAGCTGCCGGCCGATGGAAGCGCGGATCCAGGGCAGGCGACTGAGCCGCTGCCGCCTGGGGCCGAAGCCGCTGCCGTGCCGCCGGCCGACGGTGCAGTGGCGCCGGCACTTGTCCCGGAAGCTCCGCAGCCGGATGCCGCCATGATGGCCGACGCGGAAAAGGCATTGTCGCTCGCGCCCGACGACGCCAACGCCTTGCGCATCAGGGCGGACATTCACCGGGCGATGGAGCGCAACGACGCGGCAATCGCCGATTACCAGCGTTCGCTCACTCTCGATCCCTTCCAGACGGAAGCCCGAACCGCGCTCGAGAAACTCGGCCAGGAAATGCCCGCCGAGCCGGGAGAGCCGCTCGGCAAGCCGGTGAAAGAGTGGGTGGTGAAAGAGGTTTCGCCTGGCCGCTTCATGGCTGCCAATCCCCGCTACAAGGCGCTTCGCGTCGAGCTGGAAATGTTCGGCTCCGGCCAGCCGAAGATCCTCGAATGGAGCTTGATGCGTGACGCCTTGGCCGGCATCGGCCTGTTGCGATATTACGCGGGCGATTTCGGCGATGGCGGCAAGGTCGATCTTGTCTACACCGCCATCGTCGACCTCTACGCGAATAAGGTGATCGCCATCGAGCCCTATAGCTGGGGGTCTACCGAAGCCGCGTGGAATTGGCAGGGCGTCTCCGTGATCGTCACCGATCCGGAAGGCAATGCCAACGAGGTGAAGCTCAGGAGAGGCCGCACGCCACGATCGGATAACCGCGAGGAGACGGCGGATTACGGCTTTCCGTTCTTCGGCCAGCGGCCGGGGGGAGCCCCGCCGCCGCGCCAGACGCGCCGCGCGCCGCCGGGCGGGCAGAGTGGCGTTTTTAACTGGCTGTTCCGCTAGTCCGGACCGGCCCGGCGCATCGCTCCGATGAGTGTATCGAGAATCGCATGACCCTTTTCCTTGCGAGCGTTCGCGATGCGGTCGAGGCCGAAACGGCCCTCCGCTGCGGCGCGGATATCATCGACCTCAAGGATCCGGCGAGCGGCGCTCTCGGCGCGGTCGAACCAAGCATCGCGCGTGAGGCCGTCGCGGCAATCGCCGGGCGCCTCCCCATCAGCATGACCATCGGCGATGTGCCGATGGTGCCGGACCGCATCGCCGACGCCGTCTTGGCCGCTGCCGCCTGCGGCGCGGATTACGTCAAGATCGGCGTGTTTCCTGGAGGCGATGCGGAAAGCTGCTTCGAGCGGCTTGCGGCGGTGTCCAAGGACATCAAGCTCGTCATCGTTGTCTTCGCCGACTGTCTTCCGGCCTTCGACGTCATCGAGCTTGCCGCGGCCATGGGTGCCACCGGCGTCATGCTCGACACCATGAAGAAGGGCTCGGGCACGCTGACCGATCACATGCAGTGGGAGGCTCTTGCCGGTTTCGTTCGGCGCGGCAGGGCCGCGGGGCTAAGCGTGGGCCTCGCCGGTTCGCTGCGGGCCGAGCATGTGCGCCCCTTGCTGGCGCTCAAGCCGGATGTGCTCGGATTTCGCGGCGCGCTCTGCCGAGGGTCGCGCTCAAGCGAACTGGATGAGATGGCGTGTCGGTCCATCCGGTGTGTGATCCCGCCATCCGAACCACGTCCGGCGAGACAGGAGCCGATGGTTCCGATCGGCGTTCCGGCGTTATGATGCGAGGCGTTGCAGAAACCGAGGCCGACTATGCCTGACGAATTCACCACCACCGCCGGCCGCGTGTCGAGCAGCGGATCGGCTACGACCGCTTCTTTCGACCGGGTCTTCGTGCACGATCTCGTTCTCGACGCAGAGATCGGCGTCTACAGCCATGAGAAGGGCGTGACGCAACGCGCCCGCTTTTCCGTGGACATCGAGGTCATGCCTTCGGACCAGGCGGTGGAGGATGAGATTTCGCGCGTGCTCGATTACGACATGATCATCAACACCATCAAAGAGGTGCTGGCGCGAGGCCATATTCAGCTGGTGGAAACGCTGGCCGACGAGATCGCCACGCGCTGCCTGCAGCATCCGCGCGCCGCAAGCGTGAAGGTGAGGATCGAGAAGCTCGACAAGGAGCCGGGCGCCGTCGGCGTCGAGATCGTGCGGCGCCGCGAGCGGAGGTGACATGGTCCGGCCGGTGCTCGCAGAAAAGCGGCCGCAGATTGCGCAAGCGCCGCTCAAACCGATCGTCGTGAAGCTCGGCGGCAGCGTCGTCCGCTCCGGCGAGCTCGATGCCTGGCTTGATGCCATTGCCGCGTCTCCCCGCCCGGTCGTGCTGGTGCCCGGAGGCGGAGCGCTTGCGGACGAAGTCCGGGGCATGCAGCAGCGCCTCGGCTTCGGCGATCTCGCGGCACACCGCATGGCCCTGATGGCCATGGATCAGCTTGCGCTTGCGGTCGGAAGCTTGCGCACCGGCTTCAGAGTTTGCGAGACCGAGGACGATCTGCACGCCGCGTTGCGCGAGCGTCAAATCGCAGTCTGGGCGCCGTCGCGGCTCATTGCCGGCCGCAGCGATATTCCTCCGTCCTGGACCATTACCTCCGACAGCCTCGCGCTTTGGCTCGCCTCTCAACTTGGAGCCGAGCGCCTGTTTCTGATCAAATCCGTCCAGCGAAAAGGGAAGGCGGCAAGCGCCGCGTCGCTGGCTCGCGACGGCATCATCGACGAAGCCTTTCCTCAGATGCTGTCCGAGCTTCGGCCCCCCGTCTTTTTGTTAGGGCGGGGAGATCAGGCGAGCTGGACCGAAAGTCTCGCAGCCGGTGCTTCCTTCGGCATGGCCGTCGACGGCGGAGGTCATTGACAGCACCCGCCGCTGCCCGACAAGGTCAGCTTTATGCCGGAAAGCATTCTGTTCGTCACCGGACATCTCGCCAAGCCACGCCTCGAATCCGTGCTGCAAAATATGAATGCGGATTTCGAATGGCGGGTTCTCGATATCGGCGTGAAGGTCGCGGCGCTGATGACCGAGGACATCATCATGCGCCGGCTGCCGGTTCCGGTGGACGAGGCGAAGATCATGCTGCCGGGACGCTGCCGTGCCGATCTCGACCGGCTCAGCGCGCATTACAATGTCCCGGTCGTCCGCGGACCGGATGAGGTGAAGGACATTCCCACTTATTTCGGGCGAGCGCGCCGGTCGTCCGACATGACAAAATACGACATCCAGATTTTCGCCGAGATCATCGACGCGACGGCGATGAGCATCGAAGCAATTCTGGAGCGCGCCGAGGACTATTCGCATAAAGGCGCCAATGTCATCGATCTCGGCTGCCTTCCCGATACGCCCTTTCCACACCTTGAGGACACGATCGCGGCGCTGAAGAGGCATGGTTACAAGGTCAGCGTCGATACCGCCGATCCGGACGAGCTGTTGCGCGGCGGCAAAGCTGGCGCCGACTATTTGCTGAGCCTCAACGAACAAACTCTGCATATCGCCGATGAGGTGGATTCGGTCCCGGTCCTCATCCCCACGGACCATGGCGAAATGGACTCGCTCTATCGCGCCATGGACGTGCTCGATCGCAAGCAGAAACCTTATCTTGCCGACCCGGTGCTCGATCCGATCAATTTCGGCTTCATGCAATCCCTGGAACGCTACGCGGAGCTAAGGCGGAAGCGGCCGGACGTGGATATTCTTCTCGGCACCGGCAATCTCACCGAGCTCACCGACGCCAATTCAGGAGGCACCACCGCCATGCTGGTCGGCATCGCGTCCGAGCTTCGCATCCGCAATGTCCTCGTCGTGCAGGTGAGCCCGCATACGCGCCGCACTTACGAGGAGCACGACATCGCCAGGCGCATGATGTATGCCTCGCGCGCCGATAACGAGCTGCCCAAAGGCTATACAGACGATTTGCTCGCACTGCATGCGCGGCGTCCATTTCCGCTGAGCTCAGATGAAATTGCCGAAGCGGCTAAAGAGGTCAGGGACAAGAATTTCCGCATCGAGATCGCCGAGGACGGTATCCATGTTTTCAATCGCGACGGGCATCACGTTGCGCAAGACTCATTCGCGCTCTTCGACAAGCTTGGCGTGGAGAATGACGGGCCGCACGCATTCTATCTCGGGGCGGAGCTCGCCCGCGCCGAGATCGCCTGGCGGCTCGGGAAGCGCTACGCTCAGGATGAGCCGCTCGATTGGGGCGTGGCGGCGGATGCGCCGGTCGACGACCGGACGCGGCTGAAAGAGGCCGGCCACACTTTGATCGCCAAGAAGAAGCGCAAGGCTTCGTAGCCAGGAAGCGACACGCTCATGCCCATGATCCGCGAATGCATCGTCACCACGCAGAGCGCCGAAGGAAAGCTGCATATCGCGCCGCTTGGCCTCATTGCCGATGGGGATGGCTGGATCATCGCGCCGTTCAAGCCGTCCACCACGCACGACAATCTGCGCGAGAATCCTTACGCAGTCGCGAACTTCATTGACGACGTGTTGATCATCGCTGGCTGCTTGACCGGCAATCGCGATTGGCCGACGCGGCCCGCCGCGCAGATTCCGGGGCGCGTGTTAGAGGCGGCGCTGTCCCACGCTGAGTTGAAGGTCGAGAGCGTGGAAGAGGACGAGCAGCGGCCGCGCTTCAGCTGCAAGATCGTCCATCAGGAAAATCACGCCCCCTTCAAGGGCTTCAACCGGGCTGAGGCCGCGGTTCTGGAGGCCGCGATCCTCTCGACCCGCCTGCACATGCTCCCGCGCGACAAGATCGAGCGGGAACTCGCCTATCTGCAAATTGCTGTCGAAAAGACCGCCGGGCCGCGCGAGCATGAAGCCTGGAAGCTCCTCGTCGATAAGATCGAAAATCACTACAAGCGCGTTGCCGACTCTCGCTGACGCGACGGCGCCCGATCAGTCCTTCGGACCGAGATAGGGATCGGTGTAGCGCGCATCGGCGCAGGTGGTGCCGTTCCAATATTTGTACTGGCCGCAATTTGCAGGTCGCACCACGACGACCGCCGGAGGTCCAGCCTCGCCGACAACCGTTCCATCGAATTGTTCCGACGGAACCGCGCGCCGATAATAGCGGCGATACATGCCCGTCTTCTCGACGATGCCGATGGCGGTCTCCGGAGCCGCAAGTCCGGCCAGAGGCGCCGCCTGCGGGGAGGGTGCGGTTCCGATCAAAAGTCCGGCTGCGGCGGACGCCACTGCCAAAGCATAAACGCGACGCATCTCTCGTCTCCAATCTGTTCGGATCGACTTGGCTCACGGATCGGGCAGGAGGCGCGAACGGACGCTTAGGCCAGTCCTGCGGCGCTCCTGCGATCCTAAAGCAAGTAACACTGAAGCGATGGTTTGGTTGCGTCCTTGCCGCAATGTCCCGGCGTTACGACGCTCCGCTGAGCAAGGCGACGGCAACGGCGGGCGCGCAACGGGCGGCCATCTCCCGTGCGTCCGGCGCCACGTCGAACGCCTCGCTGAAATCGGCGAAGCGGCGGCCGAGACGGCCGGCGATATCCTCAGCGATGAAGCGGCCGCAGCCGGAGCCGATGATGGGGGCGTCGGGGGAGAGGTTTTCGCGCTTGCAAAGGTTCCGAGCCGCTTCTTCGATCATGGCGATCTGCGCTTCCGCCAAATGCTCCGCGACGGCGACCCACTCCCCATGCGCCGCATCACCCGCGTCGCGTCCCAGCATCCGCGCCAGCCGGCCTGCGCTTTCTTCGGCGCTCTTGCCGCGCTGGTCGGCGGTTGGGAAGGGGTCCGCATCTTCGGACAGCTCGCCTGTCAGGCGGAAAACATCCGCCATGGTGGCGAAGCGCTCGGCGGCGATGCGCTGCACGCGGCCGCGAAACGGCACGGTTTGTGCAATCGCCATCACCGGCGTGCGCACGACGCCGCAATAAATGAGTTCGCCTTCAGTCAGGCGCTCGGCATCGGTGAAGCCGCGCGCCGAAACGCATCCGCGCTTGATCGGGAGGAGATCGGTGGTCGTCGTTCCCACATCGATGAAGAGGGTCTCGGTATATTTCCTGGCCAGCAGAGTGGCGGCGGCGTGCCAATTCGCCGAGGCAACCTTCAACGGCTGTTCGAGTGCCGCTTGCGGCTTACGCAGCCCCGGAGCGCCGGCGTAGATGAGAACCGGTGCGCCTTCCGCCATCTTCTGCATCAGGGCGATGAGATAGGCGACGCCTTGGCGGCGGTCGCTGAAGACATCCGATAGCTCGCCCGTCATCGTGACGGCGTGAAGCTCCGCCGCTGGAAAGAGCGCGCCTGCCGCCGCGACAGCCGCATCGAATTTGTTGGGGTCGGCAAGGGCAGGGCAGGGCAGCTGCACGACCCTCCCGATGCGGTCATGCTCGGCGAGCGCTGCCTTCACATTTGCTCCGCCGATATCCCAGCCGAGGACGCGGGTCATGGCGTTCGCCCGTTGCGATCTTTAGGGTACATGTGGAATGAGCAGCGGGGCATCGAGCTAATGGACGAATTCTCAGTTATTCCGGTCATGGACCTCAAGGGCGGCGCCGTTGTGCACGCCCGCGGCGGCAAGCGGTCCGAATATCGGCCGTTTGCCCGCCCGCTCGGAGCCGCGGACGATCCGCTCGCAATAGCGCGAAGCCTCATGGCGGCGACGCTCTCACCCATTCTCTACATCGCCGATATCGACGCAATCGAGGGAACCGGCAACAATTTCGACATCTGCCGGGATCTCGCCGAAGTCTTGCCGAACGCCGAGCTTTGGATCGATGCCGGCTTCACCGATGTGACCGATTGCGCGTTTTGGCTGCCGCTTGGGGCCACTCTTGTCGTCGGGACCGAGAAGCTCCCCACCACCGAGAATTGGCGTGAGCTCAAGGAGGCCTTCGGCGCGGGTCTCGTTCTGTCGCTCGATTTCGGCGGTGAAGGCGCGCTCGGCCCGCGCGATCTGCATGAGGCTGCCTCGCTGTGGCCGAACCGGGTCATCGTCATCGATATGCCGCGGGTGGGCAGCGGCGAGGGGCCGGACCTCGAGCGCCTGCGATCTATCCGCGATCGTTCGAACGCCTGCAGCATCTTCGCCGGGGGAGGGGTGCGGCACGTCGCCGACATGGAGGCGCTCGCCGAGATCGGGGCCGCCGGCGCTCTTGTGGCGACGGCCCTGCACAATCAGGCGATCGCCCAAAACGAAATCGCCGCCTTTTTGCAAAGGCGGCGATCCGTTTGAAAGATCAGGCTAGAAACCCAGCTTCTGGAGCCACCGCTGAATTGGGCCCGGTGGTTTGCCGGTCTTGTCCCGACCTGGGGGTTCTCCCTTTCAGCCGGCGGCGAATGGGTGGTGCGCCGCGTCCTTCTTCGAGCTCACTTCCGCGGCCTTCGGCTCGCCCTTGACGGCGCGGGCGAGGGCTTCCTTCGTGGCGCGATAGTTGAAGTCCTGGATCTTCTTGTCGTCCTTCGCTTCCCAGTGAATGAAGACGCCGACCGTGACGAACAGATCGTCCGCCTCGTTGGCCGGGATCACGCCTTCCGCCACTGAATCGGCAACGGCCTTGGCGACGGCATATTGCGCGGGGCCGAACATCTGGACCGCCTGGCGCGCATCTTTAATCGTCACCTTGTTGTAAAGAATTGTCGGGGGTTTGCACAAAAGATTGGGGGCGACCACCGCGAGCAGCGTGGTGAAGCCGTCCTTATTGTTGGTCAGCGCGTTGCAGAACGCCGCTTCCACCGCGCTACCGCGAGGGCCCAAAAGCAGGTCGACGTGAGCGACCTCATTGCCATCGCCGACGAGCGATTCACCTACACAGACACCACTGATCTTGGCCATAAACCAAGTCCTCCCTAGTTCGCTGAAAAAACTGCATCACACAGCCTCGCGCCGCCAATGGATTGCGCGGCGCCAAGCCGACGAAAGAGCCTTAGAATGAACGCGCCTCCGTCCGAAGCCCCTGGGTGGGGGCAGCGGGGTGAAGATAGTCCGGGGCCCAAAGGATCGGCAAGTCGATTATTGCTTGAAAATGCCAAGCTGGCCGCCCGTTTCCAGTTTGCCGAGGAAGGAACAAAAGAGCGTCGCCACCGTCAAGTCGGCCGTGGTTCCCGGATTTAGGCCCCTGCCTTTCAGCGAGGCGTCGAAGGCGAGGAGATCGGGAAGGACGTCCTTATGACGCGCGCCTTCAATCAGCTGGCGGTGCAAGGCCCATCCCTCTCGCTGCACCTCGGCGGCGCTTTGGCTACCGGATTTCCGCGCGATCAGGGTGTCGGGAATGGCGGAAAGAAGAGTGAGGTAAAGGAAACTGGTCGCGGCCGCCGCATCTCCACTCATGGCCCGGCCCGTGGCGAGCGCCGGCAGGCCGATCTCGAAAATGTCGGAAAAGCCGTTTGTGTAGTTCCAAGCGATGCGATCGCGGCCTTCGGCCGCACGCATCGCCTCGAGCAGCGTGACCTCCGGTTCGGATCGGACATCGTGCCGTTCAGCATCGCCAAGGCCGCCCGGTCGTGCCTCGCGAATGGCGATGTAAACGTCGCGCGCGTCATTGACACTGAGCCCTTCGAGCACTTGGCCGAGCCGATGCCTCAGATCGCCCTCTCCGGGAGAGACTGCCGCTTCGGCGAGCGGTGCCGCCAAAAGGACAATCCCGAGATTGGTGTTGTGCCCGACTGCAGCGATCGTCGCGCTGACGCTTTCGCGAACGCGCCTCCCGACCGTGAGGCCGGATGTGCCCATGCAAGGTGCCGCGGCTCGGGCGCTCGCCTCGAAATCCGCCACGCTCATGCGGCTGTCCGGGGCGTGGCGATGCACGTTGCCAGGCTTCAAGGCATCGAGCTCGGCAAGGCACGCCTGCTCGAAGGCGCTCTCAATGTCATTGCCTGTCAGGTTCCGCCTCAAAGGCCTTCTTGGCCTTGCGCACCGGCGCGCCCGAGAGAGGCTTGGAGGAAGGGGGCGACGATAGCGTCGGCGATGCGAATATGCGTCACGCGCTGCAGTCCTTGCCAGGCGGGCATGGAGTTGACTTCGAGCACCGTGAACGCGCCGTCACGGGTCTGCATAATGTCGACACCGGCATAATCGGCCCCGACCGCCTGTGTCGCCCGCAAGGCAAGGTCGACAAGCTCCTGCGAAGGGATGGCCGCCTCGGCGCGGGCGCCTTGCTTGATGTTAGTGATCCAGCTCTTGCCATGCCGCATCATGGTGGCGACCACGCGCCCGGCTGAGACGAAGAGACGCCAATCGCAGAAGGGGCCACCTTCCGGCGCGACGAACTCCTGCAGATAATAAAGGCCGTTCACCTCTTCGGGTGGAGAGAGATCGTCGAGCTTCTCGATCAGCCGCAGGCCTTCCCCTTGGGCGCCGAAGAGGGGCTTCTGCACGAGCTTTTCACCTGCTGCGAGCTTCTCGCGCGCGATTGACCTTGCAGCCTCGAAATTCGAGCCGGTCCAAGTCCAGGGTGTCGGAATGCCGGCGCGTTGCAGAAAGAACGTCGTGGTGGATTTGTCGACGCAGCGCTCGATGGCGCGGGCATCGTTCCACACAATAACGCCCAACTCCCGCAAGGCATGCAGCACGCCGAGATAGACAGTGACCTGCTCGAAGCTTCCGCCGGGGACGAACAGAACGAGCGCGCCCTTCGGCAAATGATCGCCGAGCCCCGGGATCGAAAGGCCGGTCGCCGTCTCCGTCGAAAAGCCGCAATCGCCAAGCGGCACGACGAGCGGGGAGATGCCCCGCGCGCGCATGGCTTCCGTAACGCGCCTTCCATGCCACTTCTTGCGTTCGCAGAAGAGGATGATGTCCGGCGCCATGGCCTAGCTGAACGACCGGGAGAGGATCGCCTCGTCGATATGGCCGGCATCGAAGCTCTCGCCGGAAGAGATCGCGGTGACGGTCGCCTTCGCCGGGCTGAACAACATGCGGTCGATGGCGTAGAAATCGCCCTTCACTGCGCCGAAAATCTCGGCGAAGGGGCGGCCGTAATCCTTGGATTTGATGCTTGGCAGCTGCTCGGCCAAATCCTTCGCCGCTTTCGCGTCGCCGGACACGAAGAGCTGCACGCGGCCGCCATAAATAATGGCGTCGTTGGTGCGTCCCATCGCGGCGACGAAGTCCGGGGCGGGAGGCGGCAGCGGCGCCGTGGCGATGCCGTCGACGATGTGCTCGAGCGGGTAATGCAGCTCATGCGATTTATGCAGAGCGACTTCGAGGCAGCGCGCGGCGATCTGCACCGTGCCTGCGAGGCTGGAGGTCGGAGCGTAGACGAATGTCAATCGCTCGGGCGGCAGCTTGCAGGCTTCCGCCACATGCGCGACGAGCGCGTCGGGCGGCGCCTTGTCGGCCTCGAGCACGAGGCAGGCCGTCTCGGCCTTGTCGTGATAGCCGAGCTCCTCGAACAGCTTCTCGGAGGATCCCATCGCCCGTGCCGGCCCGGAGCCGAGCACGTGAAATTTCTTGCCGTTGGTTTCGACCGAAAGGCTCCAGCCGGCATATTGCGAACCGAGGCAGGCGATCACCGGCTGGCTCGTATGCACGGTCACCATGAAGGGCCACGGCTTCTCGGTATTGATCGATTGCAAGCTGACCGTTCCGAGCCCGCCAAGGCAGATCTCCGACATGCGGCGTCCCGCTTCCAAGCCGCCCAGCGCTTTCACGCCGCAATCGATGCGTGTTTCGCCGAGCGCGCCACGGCTCACTTCGACGCGCAAAGCATCGGCGTCGCGTATCATCTGCTCCACGATTGGAGCGGCAAGCGTGTTCACGCTCGGCAATCTGCCCTTCGTCCCGTCTGACACCGCGTTCTCTCCGCTCGCTTATGGAAATACGTTTTGGCCCATGCAGAGGGCCGAGATCGTTTCAAGGCGTTCCTGAACCAAGCGCTTCGCCTCGGCAAGGCTTTCGGCGCGGGCCAACACTGTGCATATCGGGCGGTCTTTGTCGATGCGCTCGCCTGATCGCGGCCGGTCGGCGGTCCATGACGGCCATTCGAGCATTTTAGGAACCACCCAACGCCGCGGCGCGTAGACGATGGCGGCGGCGCGAGCATCGGTGAATGGGATTGGCGCTCGCGGCAACCGGCCCTTCAGAATCGCATCGAGGTGCAGATGAAGCAGAGGCTCCGATGCATCGTCGAAAATGTCGAGCGTCGCCCCGGGCCGCGGATTGATCTCCAGCAGCAGGGCCTTGTCTCGGTTGACCAGGAAATCCGCGCTTCCCAAACCCTTCAGCTTGAAAGACGCGGCGACGGTCTCCGTGAAGCGTGCCATCTCCGCTTGCAGCGTGTGGGTCAGCACGGTTGGCTGCGCGGCACCGCCATAGCGCCATTTCGCGCCGCGCCTCGGCGCCGTCCATTGTTCGCTGAAACCAAGGATGCGAGCGCTCATCCCATTGCCGACGAACAGAACCGACACTGGGCGGCCGGCAACGCGCCGCTGGAAATAGACTTTATGACCGCTCGTCTCGTCGGGGTCCAACCGTTCGCGCGTTAGCGCCTTCATCGCCGCGCGTCCGGGGACGATATGGCTGCCGCCGGCGCCGCCTTGGCGTTTGGCGAGCCAGCCTGTGCTGCTCGCCGGTGCGGCAAAGCTGGTTTCTGGGTGCGGAATGCCGAGCTTTGCGAGCCGGCCGAAAAAGATCTGCGGATCCTTTACCAGCGTGACAGTGCCGGGATCGTTGCCGAGAATCTGGAAATGCCCGGCGATGCGGCTCAGCAGCGCCGGGCGATCCTCAAATCCCGCGCCATAGACGAGGCCGAGAGGCGAGGAGGGCGCGCGCGCGTCGAGTTCCGCAAGCGCCGGATAGAGGCTCCCCCAGCGGAACCCGTCCCCGATCTCTCCCGGTCACTTTGATGCAAAGCCCGCTCAGCGCGGCGGTGTCGCTGTCGGCGAAGAAATCGGCGACGAGGGGACGGAAGCCGGCGCGCCGCGCGGCGGCCGCAAGCGCCCGTCCAGAGACCGCCGCGATGAGGAGCGGCGTGCCCTTATCCGGCGAGCTTTTGCGCAAGGGCATAGGCGTCGCGGAAGTCGAGATAGACCGGCTTATCGGCTTTGATCATCTGATCGAACAGCCCGGCCTCGGTCTTATATTTGATGTTTCCCACCGCGAGCGCGCCGATGGCGAGGGCCTTCGTCCCGGCCAACGGCTTCGCATCGTCATTCACGCCGACGCCTTCGACGCCTGCCGGCGGCACCGCGTTCACGTCGGTCACGACGAGGAGTTTCTTTGCCAGCTTCACCTGATCGGCGCTGAGCAGCTGCCGCCCGGCAGGGCCCGCCGAGAAGATGATCTCGGCGTCCCGCACGAGCTCGCTCTTCTGCGGCTCGGTCGAACCGTCGGCATAGCCGATATTGACGTTGAACCGCGCATTCGCCTCTTCGGCGAACTTCTTCACGCGGTCGGGACCGTCATAGCCGATCAGGGTCGGGCTCGCGCCTTCCAGCGAGCCGATCACCGCCGAAGCGAAGCCGACGACACCGGTGCCGCCGAAAATGGCGATCTTCTTGCCCTTGAGCTTGGTGGAGAATTTGTCCTTCAGCGCCTTCTCGACGCAGGCGACCATGGCGGCGGCGGTGGTGAAGGAGCCGGCCGGATCGGAGAAGACGGAAATCTCGAAGGGCGGGACCATTGCCGCCTTCGCCCGGTCCATCATGTCGACAGCCTCGAGAGCGCGCTTGCCGGCGATGAACATCCCGGTCCGCTTCACGCCCTCGGGCCCCCGCGAGAAGATCGCGTCCTGCACGAGCCCCTTCACATCCTCGACGGTGACATTGGTGTAGGGGATCGCCGCGTCGAACCCCGCGTCGAGAGCCATATTCACGTCGAATGGGCTCATATGCTTGAGGGGCGTTATCATATGCAGAATGCGCGGATGCTCCATTTTCGGTCTGCTCTCCTAAGAAACTTGGCCGGCGATGCGGGCTGGAATGCACCGCTTTAGCAACAAGCGGCGAGGCGGCAAAGCGTCTCAGTCGCTTCTGCCGGTACCCTGAGGCAGCAGCCGCTCGACCGAAGCCGGCACATTCCGGCCCCGCACCACCTCCAGCTGGAGCCGCGACCCGGCGGAGACGTCGCTCGCTATTTTGAGGATTGCCCGTGCTTCGGAGTCCGAGCGGGCGAAGGCGAATCCCGTCGGTCCCCAAGAGCTTTGCCCAAGGCCGGTCGTGCCGTGTTTCTCCTTCAGGCGCTTGAGGATTTCGGCCACGCCGGCGCTGACAAAGGGGCCGCCTTGCGCCTTGGCGAAATAGGCCCCCATACGCTCCTGCATGAAGCCGATCGCCTCGCAGAAGCCGTCGAAATTCTTCTCGGCCAGCGCCGGTAGGGCTTCCAGGACGACGCGGCGGCAAAGTTCGGCGGTTTCGGTCTCCGGGAATTTCGGTAGCGCTTCGAAGGCCTTCACTTCCTCCGGCCCATGCAACCCGGTCTCCGTTGGATCGAGGATCAGCAGCATGCGCCACTCCGAAGGGAAGGGCAGGCGGCAGAGGATAGGCGGCAGCGAGTCCTTCGCGGGGCCGCCATCGAGAACGGCGCCGCCTTCCGCGAAGGTGGCGATGCCGATGCCTGAACGGCGGCCGCGGTCGAGCCGCTCGGCCACCGAACGCAGATCAAGCGCGATGCCTTCCAGAGCGGCGACGGCGGCGCCGATCGCCAGCGCCAATTGCGTCCCGGATCCCAGTCCCGAATGTGCCGGGATCACCTCATCGAGCTCAAGCGAATAAGGCGAAGAGCATCCGAGCGCGCTTGCAACTTTGCGCAAATAAGGATCGGCGCGCGCGCAATCTTTGCCGCTGACCTCGAACTTCTCGGCGCGACACAATGTCAGCCTTGTGCGCGGCCAGTCGAGCGCGAGGCCAAGACTGCCGAAGGGGCGCTTCCCCCTTCCGCTCGGATCGAGGAATCCGAAATGCAGACGCGCGCTCGTTTCCACGGAAACGACGCCGGTTGCCGCCGAGAAATTATCGCCGATTGGACGCTCGTGACGCAGGGCGTCCTCCATTGTTGGCTGGGAGCCTCTGGGATATGGTGATGCGGGACAGGTTGTTCACTCTTTCACATAGACGGACCGCATGGCAACGCCGGAACGAATTTACAGCGACGCAGAAGTTGAGGAGCGGCTGAAAGCGCTGCCCCATTGGTATCTCGAGGACGGTTGGATCAAGCGGCGATACCGCACCAACAGCTGGAAGGGCACGTTGATGATCATCAACACGGTCGGTCATCTCGCCGAGGTTGCGTGGCATCATCCCGACATCACCGCGTCCTATGCTTGGGTGGAAGTCCGGCTCAAGAATCATGCTGCGAAGGGCATCTCCGACAAATGTTTCGCCCTTGCCGAGAAAATCGAAGACACCGTTCACTGGCAGCCCGCCCTTGAAGGCGGTCCCCTCGAGGGCACGCCTGCCGACGATATGCGCTTCGCCTACATCAAATACGATAAGCCAAAGACATAATTGCGTTCCGATCTTGGCAGCCGGCGCGGAAAGTCGCCTCGGCCTGCTTGCGCGGTGAATTGCTCCTGTTTATTGGTGCGCCCCCATGGGGGAGCTTGCAACGGAACCGAAAGAGATGGCTGACGCGCTGAAGCGCGCGGCCGATTTGCTGCGCGCGTCGCGGCTTCCCATCATCGGCGGCCTTCGCACCGATATCGCCGGCGCCGAGGCGGCGATCAGTCTTGCAAGATCGATTGGCGCGGTGATCGACCATGAAGCGGGGGAGGGCCTCTGCCGCGCCTCTTCGATGCTGCGGAGCGCCGGCGGCGCGCCTGCGAGTTTCGGCGAGGTGCGCAATCGCGCCGACCTCGTGGTCCTTGTCGGCGATATTCCTTCCGAGAGTGGCCGGCTCATCAGCGAGCTGTTTCCGTCTGCGCCAGGCCTTCCGCGCCCCGGAGACCATCCGCGCGAGCTCGTATTTATCGGTGGCGATGGCGTCGACGCACCTGCCGGCATTCCGTTGACGAAAATTGCGCTTGGGGATCTCAGCCTCGCCACGGCGGTCGCGCTGCTTGCGGCAAAAGTGGCGGAACGCCCTGTGCGGGAGACCGATCTCGGCGAGGATCTGGCAAAGCTGGCGGCAAAGCTGCTGGCGGCGTCCTTCCCGGTATTTGTCTACGCAGCCGGTAATTTGTCCGAACCTGTCATCCATGTTGTCCTCGAGATCGTGCGGCGCCTTTGCCTAAAGTCGCGCGCCGCGGCCTTCTCGTTGGCGCCCTCCGGCAACGGAGCCGGAATCAATCTCTGTGCGACCTGGATCACCGGACTTCCGGTCCGCACCCGTTTCGTCGACGGCGCGCCGGAACACGATCCTTGGCTTTATTCTAGCGAGCGGCTGATCGAAACCGGCGAGGCCGACGCGCTTTTGTGGATCGATGCGCTGGACGAACCCGGCGCATCCCCGCCCGAAGGCGTGCCGACGGTTCTCTTGTCGGCCAATCCATCGAAGGCAGGTGCCGAGATCGTTTTCGAAATTGCCGCCGCCGGCCGCGACCACGACGCTGCGCTCTTCCTCCCGCATCTCTCCGGCATCGGCATGGTCAAATCGGCGGGCGGCAAGACGCCAAAGCCGAGCGCCGCCGAAGTGCTGAATCGTTTGAGCGCACTCCTTGCATCTAAGGAGGCGCGCTGATGCTGATTTGTCTTAAAGGCGGCCGCATCGTCGACCCGGCCAACGATCGCGACGGGACCGGCGATCTCTTCATCGAGAATGGCCGCATCGTCTCGCCGCCATCCGACGGACGGAAGCCCGGCAAGACCTATGACGTTTCGGGAAAGGTCGTCATGGCCGGCGGCGTCGACATTCACTCGCACATCGCCGGCTCGAATGTGACGATGGCACGTGCGGTGATGCCCGAGCTGCCGGTGATCGCCGCGCGCGAGGGGGTGGACATCGACCCGACGCCCGCAGCCTGGGGCGCGCATGCCGTCGGGCTGCGTTACGCGCAGATGGGATACACGACGGTGATCGAACCGGCCGTGGTTCCTACCCAAGCCGTGCAATCGCAATTGGAGCTGGCTCAGATCCCGATGATCGATGCCGGCGGCCTCGTCATTCTCGGCAATGAGGATTTTGGGCTGCAGCTCGTTCGCGATGGCGCGAGCAACAGTCAGATCGAGGATTATGTCGCCTGGACGCTGGCGCAGTCGAAATGCCTCGGACTGAAAGTCATCAATGCCGGCGGCTCCAACGCCTTCAAATTCAACACCCGCTCCTTCTCGCTCGACGATGTCGTCCCTGCTTATGGCGTGACGTCGCGGGGGATCTTCAACGCGATGCAGCGGGCGGTGAACGGCCTCGGCCTTCCGCATCCGGTGCACCTCCATTGCAACAATCTCGGCATCGCCGGCAACATCGAGACGGCGGTGGCGACCATGGAGGCGGCCGAAGGTCTGCCGGTCCATCTCGCGCATATTCAATTCTACAGCTACGGCAAAGAAGGCCCGCGCGGGCTCGCTTCTGCGGCGCCGGCACTCGTCGAGGCGCTCGCGAAACATAAGAATGTCAGCGTCGATATCGGGCAGGTGCTGTTCGGGCAGACCGTCACTCTGTCGGGCGACATCCTCCGCCAATTCGAGGGTCGCCGCGGCGCACATCCGAAGAAATGGTACATAGATCAAGGTGACGGCAACGGCACCGGTATCGTCCCCTACAAATACCGCGCCAGCAATTTCGTGAATGCGGTCCAATGGGGTATCGGGCTCGAGATCATGTTGCTCGCCGGCGATCTCTGGCGGGTTCTGTTCTCGACGGACCACCCAAATGGCGCTCTCTTCACCCGCTATCCGGAGATCATCCATCTCCTCATGGATCGTGACGAAAGTGCGCGCTGGCTCGAGCGCGTGCCTGAGGATGCGCGGCAGGTCCTCAACCTTCCTTCCATCTCCCGCGAATTCACGCTCTCGGAGATCGCAACGATCACGCGCGCGGCGCCGGCGCGGGTGCTCGGCCTCGCAGATCGCGGCCATCTCGGCGACGGCGCGGTTGCCGACGTCGCGGTCTATACCGATCAGAGCAACAAAAATGCGATGTTCAGCCGCGCCAGCCTCGTCTTCAAGGACGGCGTGCTCGTCGTCCGCGAAGGTGAGATCGAGACGCGCGTCTTCGGCCGCGTCTTGCGCACCGCTCCCGGCTTCGATCACGCCATCGAGCGACGCCTCGACGATTTCTACGATCGCTATTACGGCCTCAACCCTTCGGTCTTCGGCGTTCCGGACGATATCGCCGCACGCGCCGACCGCTTCGCGACGGTGCCATGTCGAACCTGAAGCTCAAAGGCATCGAGATCGTCGCGACTTTCGCCGAGGCCTTCCCCATGGTCGGCACGCGCATCATCATCACCGCGCCGACGCTCGAATGGGCGCTGATCGCCGCCCGCACCATGACCGGCTTCGCCACCTCGGTGATCGCCTGCGGCGCGGAGGCGGGCATCGAGCGGGAGCTGAAGCCGGATGAAACCCTCGACGGCCGTCCCGGGGTGGCGGTGCTCCTCTTCGCCATGGAGACCGAGAAGCTGCAGCGCCAGTTGCGGAACCGCGTCGGCCAATGCGTTCTCACCAGCCCCGGCTCCGCCTGCTACGCGGGGCTTGAAGGCGAAAGGACGTTGAAGCTCGGCTCGACGCTCCGCTTCTTCGGCGATGGCTGGCAAATCTCGAAGCGCATCGGCGGACGCCGCTTTTGGCGTATCCCCGTCATGGACGGCGAGTTTGTCTGCGAGGATCAGACCGGCGCCACCAAGAAGGCGGTCGGCGGCGGCAACCTCCTCGTACTTGGCCGGTCGCACGCCGCCGTTCTCGCCGCTTGCGAGCGGGCGGTGAAGGCGATCGCCAAACTTCCTGACGTGATTACGCCGTTTCCAGGCGGCATCGTCCGCTCCGGCTCGAAGGTCGGCTCAAAATATAAAGGCCAGATCGCCTCCACCAACGACGCCTATTGCCCGACCCTGAAAGCCGCCGTGAAATCGGAGCTTCCGATCGATGTCGAGGCAGTGATGGAGATCGTCATCGACGGCTTGAGCGCGCCCGCTATCGCCGATGCCATGCGCGCCGGCATGCACGCCGTGGCTGACCGCGGCGCAGCCGAAGGCATCACCCATATCAGCGCCGGCAATTATGGCGGCAATCTTGGGCCGCATCATTTCCACCTGAAGGAGATCCTCTCGTGAGCGCCCTGACGCTCCGCTTCTCCACGAAGTCGAAGGACCGCTTCGACCTTTCGGCGCTGACGCCCGCCGGCCTTGCCGGGCTCAGTCAAGCCGAGATCGAGGGCCTGTCCGTCGGCACAACACGCGAAAAGGTCGTCGTCGGAGACGTGTTCAAGCTCAAGGGCAAGGACGCGGCAAAGCTCCGTCTCGTCGGGACTACCGAAAAATGCGATCGAATCGGCCAGGGCCTCAAAGATGGTGAGATGCTCGTCGATGGCGACGGCGGCGCCTATCTCGGCGCCAAGATGCGCGGCGGCACGCTCCGCATCACCGGCTCGGCCGGTCCCTTTGCCGGCGGCAGCATGCGCGGCGGCATCCTTGAGATCGAGGGAGATGCTGCCGAGCGCGCCGGGGGCATGGTGATCGGCGAGCGCTTCGGCATGCGTGGCGGCAGGCTCAGCATCAAGGGCCGGGTAGGGCCCATGCTCGCCGAACGGATGCGGCGCGGGCTCATCATCGTCGAGGGCGCGGCCGCCGAATATGCCTGCGCGCGCACCATCGCCGGCACCGTGTGCATCAAGGGCCGGGTCGGACCTTATGCCGGCTTTGCCATGCGCCGGGGAACGATGATCCTTGCCAAGGAGCCGAAAGATTTGCTGCCGACTTTCGTCGAGTCCGGCATCATGGATTTCGAATATCTGCGTCTGCTGGCGCGCGAGCTTCGCTCCGAGGAGATCGCCTTCAAGCTCCGCGCCCGTGCTCGCCGGCTGATGGGCGACATGTCCGTTCTCGGCAAAGGCGAAATGTTGATTCTGGCCTAATCGGCCTCAGTGGGCCTCGACTCTTGGCCGGCTCTCTCTATATGCGCTCTCTTGCATTTGCCGAGCCGGAAGCGCGATCTTCCTAAAATGACCTCGAAACCCTTCGTCCTTCTCGACGATAGCCTGACGCCGTCGACGCCCGGAGCGCCGGGGCACAGCCTCCTCTTCACGGAGCCGGAGGAGATTGTCGCCGTCGCCAACCCGGACGATGTGGGCAAGGGACTTGATGCCATCGCACGAGGCGTCGACCGCGGTCTGCATGCGGCGGGGATGTTCTCTTACGAGCTCGGCTATTGCCTCGAGCCGAAGCTTCGCGATCTCCTGCCGCAGGACCGCCAACAGCCGCTCTTTTGGGTCGGCCTTTTCCGCGAGCCGGAGCGCTTCACCGACGCCGAGACGCGCGCCTGGCTCGATGCGAAGGGCGGGCAAGAAGGGTCGCAGCTCTCCGACCTCGATCTCTCCTGGACGCGCGACGAATATGCGCGCGCCTTCCACGCCGTGCAGGACTATATCTCCGCCGGCGACGTCTATCAGATCAACCTGACACTGAAATATCAGTTCGCTTTTTCCGGCGATCCCGTCGCGCTCTACGCTGCCTTGCGCCGTAAGCAGAGGGTGCATTTCGGCGCCCTGATCGTCACGAATGAATTCGGGATCGTCTCGCTCTCCCCGGAGCTGTTCTTTCGCCGGCAAGGGAAGCGCCTCAGCAGCCGGCCGATGAAGGGCACCGCGGCGCGCGGCCGGACGCCGCGCGAGGATTCCCGCCTGAAGACCTGGTTGACGGTCGATGAAAAACAGCGCGCCGAGAATTTGATGATCGTCGATCTGCTCCGCAACGATATCGGCCGCATCGCCAAGATCGGCAGCGTCGAGGTGACCGACCTCTTCACCGTCGAGACCTATCGGACAGTCCACCAGATGACCTCAGGCATTACCGCCGAGCTGAAGTCCGATATCGGCGTGAAGGAGACGTTCGACGCGCTGTTTCCCTGCGGCTCTATCACCGGCGCGCCGAAGGTGCGGGCGATGGAAATCATCCGCGAGCTCGAGGCGCTGCCGCGCGGCGTTTATACCGGCGCCATTGGGCATCTCGCCCCGAATGGCGACGCCCAATTCAATGTCGCGATCCGCACGTTGTTTCTTTCCGGCGGGAGGGGAGAGATGGGGATCGGCTCCGGCATCGTCTCAGATTCGAAAATGGAAGCCGAGTTCGAGGAGTGTCTGTTGAAGGCACACTTCCTCACCAAGATCGAACCTCCATTCGAATTGATCGAGACCTTACGATGGGACCGGGAAGGGGGCTTTCACCTGCTTGAGCGCCATCTGTCGCGGCTCGCATCCTCCGCCGGTCATTTCGCCTATCCCTATGACCGCGAGAAAGTGATGACGGCGCTCGAAGCAGCCGTGCAGGCGCTTGCAGCCGGCGTGCACCTGGTGCGCCTCCTTCTCTCCGAGGATGGCAACATCGCTGTCACGTCCATGCCGATCGAGCTGCCGTCCACCGACACCGTCTGGACCTTCGCCATCTCCGATCGCCGAATTGACGAGAGGGACCCGCATTTCTTCCACAAGACCACGCGCCGCGATTTTTTCGACGAGGAGATCAAGCGCCAAAAAGCTCTGACCGGCTGCGACGAGGTTCTGTTCCTCAATAAAAAGGGCGAGCTGACGGAAGGGACACGCACCAATCTGTTCGTCGAGCTGCAAGGTCGCCTCTTCACGCCGGCGCTTGCCTGCGGCCTGTTGCCTGGCACGTTACGGGAGGAGCTGCTCGATCTGCCGCGGGCGGCTGCAAGCGAGGCGTTGCTGACGCCCGCCGATCTCGCCGGCGCCGATCGCATTTATCTCGGCAATTCGGTGCGGGGCCTTGTCCGCGCAAAGCCGGTGGCGTCGATGCGTGAAAACAAAGATGCCGGCGAACTTGCCGGCACCTGATTGTCGCCCCTGTCGAAGAATTACTGGGACCAGGGGACGCTGATCCAGCCAAGGCCGAGCGCTAACCCGGCGATGACGGCAAGAGCAATCGAAGTGATCAGCACCCAAAGCATCCCCCGGGGCTTATTGGTCGCCTGTCTTGCTTCGGTCGGATTGAGTTCAGCTGGCATGTTCGAACCTCTCTGTCTTCTTGTCGGAAGTAGGGCGCCCGTGGCAGCCCTTCTGCAATGACTGGTTACCGGCTTCGGCCCTGCTCCTCGATGCGCGAAAGCGCTGCCTGAACGGACCGCAGGATTTCAGCTGGGGCGCGGGTCTCGACCGGCGGCATGCCTTCTTCCGTTGCTCTGAGGAGCGCTTCCGCGTCGTCTTCCCAACGCAACAGAATGGCTTTCCTGTCCTCAACACTGAGGCCGTGGGCCTCAAGGACATCCGCTGGCGAAGAAAACACGGATCCGGGATCCAGCTTCGCCTTTTCGAGATCGATCGCGGTATCGACGTTCATCTTAGCCCAAGCCCCTAAACTGCTCGGTTCGAACGCCTTCACTTCCGAAAAAGTTCCGTCTACGCCGTTTTTGTCAGGCGGCTTTCGAGCTCTTCGCCTTGCTCGAGGCCGAGCATGTCGCCGAGACGGTTGCGGGCGCGATTGACGCGGCTCTTGATCGTGCCGACCGCACAGCCGGAGACTTCCGCGGCTTCCTCATAGGAAAAGCCGGCGGCGCCGACGAGCACGAGCGCTTCTCTCTGATCGTCGGGAAGGCGCGCCAGTGCGATACGGAAATCCTGCAGGTCCATATGACCGTGCTGCTCAGGCACGGAGGACAGCATCGCCGCATAGCTCCCATCCGCGTCCTCGACCTCGCGACGCCGCTTCCGGCGATCGGAGAAATAGGTGTTGCGCAGGATGGTGAAGAGCCAAGCCTTGAGGTTGGTCCCTTCTTTGAACGAGTTGAGATGATTCCAGGCCTTGAACAGCGTTTCCTGCACAAGATCGTCGGCCCGTTCGCGGTCGCCGCAAAGCGATACGGCAAAGGCGCGAAGATTGCTCATCTCGCCTACGAGCGCGTCACGCAGGCTCGCCGAAACCTTGCGGTTCACCTTATTTGTCTCCGTCGCGGTCGAGATGTTTGAGGAGCTGCATTAAACGATCTGGTATCGGCTCATGCGCGACTTCGTCGAAGGCCGCCCGCAAATGGCGTCCGATATGGGCCTGAAGATGCCGCGACATGCCTTTGTCGGCGCGCATGCCCGATTGGGTAGGATCTTCCGTTCCGTCCATTTTCTTTTTCTTGCCGGTCTCGTTCGACTTTCCCCGGCGTCCCTTTTTCACCAAGCCTTCCACCTCGTCCCCTTCCGCGCCTTACTCTTTCAGATAATCACGGTTACGGCGGCTTGTCGCAAAAAACGCCACAATGGTCAGGAGGTTCCATAGCGGGAACCTTTTTGCGAAGATGTGCGTTGAAAGTCGCCAACTATGGCCAACTCGCTAATCTTCAGCGAGGGGGAGCGGCCAAACCGGAGGGCCTTGCACGCATGTCGATTTCGCAGGCGATTTTGCCTCATCTGCCGTATTTGCGCAGGTATGCGCGGGCGCTTTCTGGCACCCAAGCCGCCGGCGATTCTTACGTCGGGGCCGCGCTGGAAGTGCTGATCGAAGATCCGAAACTTTTCGATTCCAATCTCGATCCGCGCGTCTCCCTCTACCGCACCTTTTCGGGCCTGTGGAATTCGGTCGGCATCAATCTGAAGGCAGAAGGCCAAGATGACCCTGGCAATTCAGTCGACAGGAAGCTCGAATCGATCACGCCGCTGCCGAGGCAGGCATTCCTCTTAAGCTCGGTCGAGGGCTTCTCGCTGCCGGAGATCGCCCTCATCCTCAATGCGGGTGATGCCGAAATCGAGGCATTGATCGATCAGGCCGGCCGCGAGATCGCGACGCAAGTGGCGACGGATGTGCTCGTCATTGAAGATGAGCCGATGATCGCGATGGACCTAGAGAGCATCGTCGAGGGTCTCGGCCACCGGGTGTTGGGAGTTGCGCGGACGCGCACCGAAGCCCTCGATGCGATTCAGAAATCGACGCCGGGTCTCGTCCTCGCCGATATTCAGCTTGCCGATGGCAGTTCTGGCCTCGACGCCGTCAACGAGATGCTTGCCTCGTTCGAGGTACCGGTGATCTTCATCACGGCTTATCCGGATCGGCTATTGACCGGCGAGCGGCCGGAGCCCGCGTTTTTGATCACCAAGCCCTACCAGCCGGACACGGTGAAGGCGATCGTGAGCCAGGCGCTCTTCTTCGATCGCCGCGCGCATTTGCGGGATACTGCCGCCGCCCGCGGGTAGGGGCGGCGGCCGACTCGCTAGATCCTGCCGAGCAGCGCCAGAATCAGCAAAATAACCAGGATGAGGCCGAGGATGCCAGAAGGGCCGTAGCCCCAACTGCGGCTGTAGGGCCAATTCGGCAATGCGCCGAGCAAGACAAGAATAAGAATGACGATCAGAATTGTGCTCATGCTCGACTCCTAAATTATGCTTTGTGATGTTGCCTTTGGGAAATGAGTAGAGAACCAGTCCGCCGCGGCCCTGAATTGAGGCACGCGGCGTGACTGGAGAAACGCGTTACATATTGGTCAGCCAGCTATCGACCTGCTTCTCGGCCTCGTCCTTGGCGATGCCGTAGCGCTCCTGGATCTTGCCGACGAGCTCAACGCGACGGCCTTCGACATAGTCGAAATCGTCGTCGGTCAGCTTGCCCCATTGCTGCTGCACCTTTCCGCGCAGCTGCTTCCAATTTCCTTCGATCCGGTCCCAATTCATGAAAAGCTCCTTTCGCTTGCTGCCCCGCCAGATGGGGTGTGTGCTGAAAAAACTCGGGATTAAGCCCGCTAGTTCCACTTGCGCGATGTGAGCACGCTTGTTTCAATTGCCTGTTGGAGCAGCATGGGGTGGATGCAGTGCCTAAACGCATTCTCGTCGTCGAGGATGAATTCCTGATCGCGCTCGATATCGCCGGCACATTGGAGCAGGGCGGGCATGTGGTGGTCGGGCCCTTTGCCTCCAGCGAGGAGGCCACCGCAGCCCTAAAAACCGAGAAAATCGACGGTGCTTTGCTCGATGCCAATCTCGGCGGCGAACCGGTCGGCGACATCGCCGATTTGCTCGCCGCCCGGCGGCTGCCTTTTGCCTTTGTCAGCGGTTACGGCACCGATCAGTTGCCCGCGCATCATCGGCATGTGCCGCTCGTCCGCAAGCCCTTCACCGGGTCGGATCTGTTGGCGGTCGTCGAGCGTTTTTGACTTTGTTTGTAAGGATAGAGTCTGGCGCTTTCTCTGAAGGAGACAACGATGGACCTGCTCTATTGGGCGCTCGTCTTTGCAATCATCGCGCTCGTAGCCGGCGTGTTCGGCTTCGGCGGCGTCGCCTCGGCCACAGCCGGCATCGCCCGCATCCTGTTCTTCATCTTTATCGTGATCTTCCTCGTGACGCTCGTCGCGGCCATCGTCTAGCCGGTTGAGCAAAACTTAACGCCCGTAGCCAAGGCTACGGGCGTTTCGTCCGATCGCCGCGGGAGGAGTGGGGAGGGGGTGCGCTCGAACAGTTGAGAAACCAGGCAAGCTCGATTTGGTTCCTCAGCACCAAGAGCAATTGGAAATCAGGCTCTTATAACGAAACAAGTGATGCGCTGACGGGTTTTGAACATGGGAACGGACCATTAGCCCGCCGGCAACAGAAGCGTGGCCGTGGGACAAAGAAAAACGGATTAAGCATGGATTTTCGAACTCACCTCGCGGCCGTCGGCGACCCCAACGCCGCTCCATACTTCTTGCTGCATGTGATTTCCGATGCCGTTCTGGCGGCGTCGCTTTTCGTCATCGCCGGTCTATTTTTCACGCTTTACCGGAAGCGCGAAGAGCCGAGCCCGCGCGCCGGCGTGCTGCTCGCGCTTGGGACGCTGTTTCTTGTTACCCTCGCTATTGCGTGGCTGGCGGATCTCTTCTCGCTGAAATGGCCGCTCGAAGACGTTAGAGCGGTGCTGAAGGGGATTGGCGCCGCCTTCGCCTTTGTCATGGCCATAGCGATCTGGCGCGTGCTGCCCGAGCTCTTGCGGCTCCCGTCGCGCGAGCGCCTGCAATCCGAAATCGGCGCGCATCTCGGCACGCTCGACCAGTTGAAGCGAGCGCGGCTCGAGCTCGAGCAGCGGGTCGATGAGCGCACGCGTGAGCTCGGACAAGCAAAGCGCCGCTTCGAGATTGCGCTCCGAGGCTCGCCGATCACGGTGATGACTCAGGACCGCGACCAGCGCTTCCTCTGGCTTCACAACCCGCCGCGCGGCCTCGATCGCAGCATGCAACTCGGACAGACCGATTCCGAGGTGTTTCCGGCCAAGGTGGCGAATACCCTCAAGACGGCGAAAACGAGGGTCATGGAGAAGGGCGAGCCGGAGCGGGTCGAGATCAGCTTCGATCTCCTCGGCAAGGAGCGCTCTTTCGATGTCATGATCGAAGCCTTGGCCGATGCCGAGGGCGATACGATCATCGGCACGACGTCGGTCGCCGTCGACGTGACGAAGCGGAAGGATTCCGAAAATCAGCTCCGTACTCTGCTGCGGGAGGTAACGCACCGTTCGAAGAATTTGCTCACGGTTATTCTCGCCATCGCGAGGCAAACCGCCGCGCGCACGCGCTCGCCGGAAGGGTTTGTGCAGAGCTTCAGCGCCCGGCTTGCGGCCATCGGCGTCTCCCACGATCTGCTGGTGGCGGGCAATTGGCGGGGCTCATCGCTGCGGTCCCTGATCGATGAGCAATTGATCAGCGCGGTGCATCGCTTCGGCGACCGCATCGCCGTCCGAGGCGACGACGTCATGCTGAGCCCGGAGGCCGTGCAGAATTTGGGGCTCGCCGTGCATGAGCTGGCCGAGAACGCCCGGCAGCATGGTGCCCTCTCCGGCGGCAACGGTAAGGTCGGCATCGACTGGGAACGTGATGGGGACGGCTCGCTCACGCTTCTATGGCGCGAAAGCGACGGGCCACGGGTCAAGCCTCCGGAGAAGGCAGGTTTCGGCCGCGCCCTCATCGAATCCGTCATCGCCAAGGCGCTCAACGGCACCGTGAAGCTGACCTTTGATGAAAGCGGTCTGAACTGTTCTATCGTCGTTCCGCGGGCGCATCTCGCCGACTGGAAGCAGGACGAAGCCGCTTAAATCTACGTCCTCGTGATCGATCGTGCGCGTTAAGTGAATTGTGCGCGCGGGCCCCAATTCTTAAATTTTGCTCAGGACGCGCGGGTTGGACCGCGCTTGAGCCATGTAGGGGAGCCGACGATGATGACACGACGCGGATTCGCAAGCGGAGCCTCGGCCATCGCCTTGGCCGGTGTCGTCGCCGGGATTTTGCGTTGGCTCGGAGGAAGCTCGAAAGCCGCGGCTGGGACCTTCGAAGTGACCCGCACGCAGGAAGAATGGCGGAAATTGTTGACGCCGCCCCAATATGCCGTGCTCCGCGATCGCGATACCGAGCGCGCCTTTACCAGCCCGCTCAATCAGGAGAAGCGGGAGGGTGTGTTCGCCTGTGCCGGCTGCGATCTCCCGCTCTTTGCCTCGAAGACGAAGTTCGACAGCGGGACCGGCTGGCCGAGCTTCTATGCGCCGATCGATGCGGCGGTGAAGACCGACAAGGACTACGCTTTCGGCATGGTCCGGGAGGAGGTGCATTGCCGCCGCTGCGGCGGGCATCTTGGCCATGTGTTCGACGACGGGCCGCCGCCGACCGGATTGCGCTATTGTATCAATGGCCTATCCCTGAAATTTGTCCCCGCTTAATACCAAGACTGGGCCTTGGCGGGGCCACGATTCCTAGGCTAAACTCAACCCAAAGCGCGACTCTCGTGCGCGCGAGTAGGGATGGGGGAAGAACATGCGCCTGACAATCATGGTGGCATCCGCCGTTGCGATGCTTGCTACGGCCGCGCAGGCTTTCGAGGTACAGACGGACGCCCTGCCGGCAGCGACCGGAGACGCGGCCAATCTCGGTTTTATTCCGAATCTCGACGGGTCCTCGATGGTGCTTGAGCGCTTTGCCGACAGCGACGACCCGACGAAGCCGGGCAAGTTCCAAGCGTTTGGAAATGACATCCAGACCTATGGGATTCCGAACTACATTCCCGGGCCGAATGCGGAGACCCCTTACTGGGTCTACTCAACCCCAAGCTTCCGCTCCTCGGTCCGTTAGGTCTGACCAGCTCATCATCGCATTGAACCGACACAACCCTGTCGGGGCTGAGAGCGTGAGTCCTCTCCGTCCGCCGGCGGCCGCTCGCGCGCTTGAGCTCGCGACGGTCGCTCTCTCGCGGCCTGGCGCGCCGGCCACGCTGCCCGACCGCTTGCTGGTGGTCGATCCTGAACGCGCCAACGCCGTTTGGTTCGAGGATGGCGAGGCGCGAGCCTCATGGAGCGTGTCCACCGCGCGCGCCGGAATTGGCGGCCGCGAAGGATCGTTCCGCACGCCGCCCGGCTGGCACCGCGTTGCGCGCCGTATCGGCGAGGGCGCGGCGCCCGGCGCGATCTTCGTTTCGCGCGAGGCGACCGGCGCCTTATGGCAGGGCGAGGAGCGCGACGAGGATCTGATCCTGACGCGCATCCTTACGTTGGACGGCCTCGAAGACGGCGTGAATTGCGGGCCGGGTTGCGACTCGCTTTCGCGCTACATCTACATTCACGGCACCAATCATGAGCGGCAGCTCGGCCGGCCCGTCTCGCATGGCTGCGTGCGGATGAGCAATGACGACATCCGCGATCTCTTCTCACGCATGGTGGAAGGCGACCACGTGCTCATCGCCGAGGCGCCGGAGCGCAACGTCCCGGACCCGTTCGGGGCGGGGCATTTTCACTATGCCGGCATCGGCGGCTCCGGCATGAGCGCCCTTGCACAGTTTCAGGCGATGCAGGGAGGAAAGGCCAGCGGCAGCGATCGCGCTTTCGATCGCGGCGAGCGTGCCGAACTGCGCGCTCAACTCGAGCAGCTTGGCATTGTCGTGCTTCCGCAGGATGGAAGCGGGCTTGACGGTGAGTGCAACGCACTTGTGGTGTCGACCGCCGTCGAGGAGGATGTGGCCGATTTCGCCGCCGCCCGCCGTCAGCAAGTCCCGGTCTTGCATCGTTCCGAACTGCTTGCGCATTTCGTTGCCGCGCGCCGCACCATCGCGGTGACCGGCACGAGCGGAAAATCGACAACGACGGCGATGATCTTCGAGATCTTGCTCGGCTGCGGCCGCGACCCCTCGGTCATCTCCGGCGGAGATCTTCGCCTCTTGCGCGAGCGTGGGCTGCCCGGAAATGCCTGGGCCGGAACCTCCGACCTGCTCGCCATCGAGGCGGATGAGAGCGACGGCTCGCTGATCCGCTACGCGCCAGCCGTGGGCGTGATCCTCAACCTCCAGCGTGATCACAAGGAGATGGAGGAGGTCGCGGCGATGTTCGAGGTGCTGCGCGCGCGCGGGCGTGAGGCGTTGGTGGTGGGCGAGGGCGACAATCTCGATGCGCTTGGCAGTGGCGCGCTGCGCTTCGGCTTCGGCCCGAAGGCCGACCTTCGCGCCGAGGATGTGGAGCTGCGCCCCGGCGGCAGCAGCTTCAGAATTGAAGAGGTCGCCTACACGCTGCCCGTGCCCGGCCGGCACAATATCGAGAATGCGCTCGCCGCCATTGCCGCCTGCAGAACGCTCGGCGTCGGGCTTGCCGAGATGGCCGCACCTCTCGCCGCCTTTCGTGGCGTCGCCCGGCGGTTCGAATTGGCCGGCCATGCCGCCGGCGTCGAGGTGATCGACGACTTTGCCCACAACGCCGAGAAGATCGCGGCCTCGCTCGCCGCCGCGCAACTTCGCGCGGCGCGAGTGTTTGCCGTCTATCAGCCGCATGGCTACGGCCCGACGCGGTTCCTGCGGCGAGACTTTGTCGACGTGTTCTCTACCGTCTTGCGGCCGGGCGATCGCCTTTGGATGCTGGAAATCTTCTACGCGGGAGGCACCGCTCTTCGGGATTTCTCCGCGGCCGACATGATCGGGGAGATTGCCGCCAGCGGCGTCGCCGCCGAATTTGCACCATCCCGCGCCTGGCTCGCCGGGCGACTGGCCGATCTGGCGCGGCCCGGGGATCTCATCTTGGTGATGGGGGCGCGGGACCCGACCCTTAGCGACTTCGCCCAAGAGATCTTACGGGCATTCGCCAATCCTGGCCCCGAGAACGTCCCCCAAAAGGACTGACAGTCGCCTCCCAAAATGGTCTAGGATCGGTAAGCCTTGCTCGATAGGGCACGCGCGGGTTGAAGAATTTGGCTGACGCGCCAAAAAAAGACCTCTTTGGGCGGGTAATTGGAGGTCTTGGCGTTAGGGGAAACCGCCAATGCGGCCGCAGTCCTTGTTCATGAGGGTGCTACTCTCCCTTCTGTGTCTCGTTGCCGGCGCGTCATCGGCGAACGCAGCCTGCTGGTTCTGGGAAGAATGCGCCAGGATGCCCCGCGGCGCGATGACGGCGCCGAACGAGAGCCTGCAGGAACTGCCGGCTGAGGCCACCGAGACTGCCGCTCCCCCAAAACCGGCCAAGAAGCCCAAGGCGCCAGTGGTCGAAGCGGCGGAGGAAGTCGAACCAGCTCCTTCTCGGCCGGCGGCAATCGCCAAGCCTGCGCCTGCACCGAAGCCCTTCGTACCTGAAATAGACGACGCCGATGTCGCGGCAACCGTCGAAGACCAGCCGGCACCGTCGCCGGAAGTTGTGCCGCCGAAGCCCGCGCAGCCGAAGATTGCCGCGCCGGCTCCAGACCCTTACCCGGCCCCGGCGCCGGAACCTGTGCCGCCGAAGCCCGCGCGGCCGAGGATTGCCGCGCCGGCTCCAGACCCTGCGCCGGCCGCGTCGCCTCCCGCACCGCCGCCGGCGAGCTCTGCGGAAAGTGCTCCGGCCTTTGGCTTGCCGCCTGCAAATGGAGCAGGCGCCCGGAAGCCCGCGGCAGCTTCGGCGCCGAGGCCGGAATTTGCCAGCGGACAGCCGTCGCCTCCGCCGAAACCTGCGCCCGCGATAGCGCCGGCCGCTGCGCCGAAGCCGATCGCCCCTGTCGCCTCTCCCCCTCGTGTGACGCCGCCGCCAATGCCCGCCGCCGCTGCCGGGCCTCCGCCTTCCAAGCCGAAGGCCGCCGGGACGGCGCTCGCGCCGCCCTCGGCCAAGGCGTTTCCGGACCGGCTCGTTCCTGGCGCCCGTCCGCGGCCGGCGAAAGCCGCGAGCAAAATGCCGAACGCCACGCCTGCTTCCGCCGCGCCTCCAGCTGTCGGTGTCTTCGCCGCGCCCGCGCCAGAACCGGCAAGCGCTGCGCCGGTCGAGGCAGCACCGGCTGCGGCTCCGGCGAGGCCGCGCATTACGCGCCCCGTGCGGGGGGCCTCGCCCGGCTCCGAGCTCTCCGCGCACTCGGCGGGTCCCTCGAGCACGCGCCCGACACGCGCTGCATCGCAGGCGGCTGAGCCGCCCCCGCCGCCAGCACCGCCTGCCCAGCGCGCAACCGTGCGAAATGCACCGCCGCCTACGCGGTCCGCGCAGCCCGACACTTATGTGTTGCCCGGCGACGCGACCATCTCCATTACGGTGCCTTAGCCGCAGCGAACGCTAAGCCCGAGCCAGCCTTCTGAACCGTCCCTGTCCCGCCGAGAGCCGATGTCCCCACGCAAAGTCGCAATTGCCTCCGAGAGCGACGCGGATCGCTGCTTCGCCCTCATCGTGCTCGCCTTCTCCGGCGACCCGATGTCCCGCTTTCTCTTTCCCGACCCCGAGATTTTTCTCGCCAAATTCCCGCGCTTCGTGCGCACCTTCGGCGGTGCCGCCTTCACATCCGACACTGCCTATTTGATCGACGATGCCGCGACCGCGCTTTGGTTCCCGCCTTCTGTTGAACCCGAAGCTGAGCCTCTCATTGCCCTCATCGAGGAGGCGGCCCCTCCGGGACGCCGTGATCAGATCCTCGCCGTCGTGGAGGAGATGGGCGCCTATCACCCGCAAGCGCCGCATTGGTATTTGCCTTTGATCGGCACGGACCCGTCGAAGCAGGGCCAAGGCTATGGCTCCATGCTGCTCGAGCATGTGACGGCGATCTGCGACCGGGAAGGGGTTCCCGCCTATCTTGAGGCATCGAGCGAACGGAGCGTTCCGCTCTATGGCCGCCATGGTTTCGAGCAGCTCGGCACCATTCAGATCGGGGAGTCACCGCCGCTCACGCCGATGCTGCGGCGCCCGCGCTGAAGCTAAGCACGATCTTGAGCGAGCATCCGGCGCCGGGAATTCCTATCTAAGCCTCATGTGCGGCCGCTACGACAATCTCATCCCGCGCGATGCCTATGCGTCGCTGTTCCGCGCCGCGCGCCTGCCGCTCTCCAATTTTCCGCCTCGCTACAACGTCGCGCCCACCGACCAGATTCCGATCGTCCGCATCGACCCGCGCGACGGGACACGCGAGCTGGTGATGGCGCGGTGGGGGCTCATTCCGTTTTGGATGAAGGAGAAGCCGCGCGTTCCGCATATCAATGCTCGCGCCGAGACCGTGCACAAACAGCCGCTCTTTCGCGAGGCCTTCGCCAAGCGCCGCTGCCTCATCCCGGCCACCGGCTTTTACGAATGGCAGCAGCGCGAAGATGGGAAGCAGCCTTTCCGCTTCCGGCGGAAGGACCTTGAGCCTTTCGCCTTCGCCGGGATTTGGGAGTTTAGCCGCCTCGACGGCGACGAGGTGCTGTCGGCCGCTATCATCGTCGGCGAGCCGAACGCGGTGGTGAGGGACGTGCATGATCGCATGCCGGTGATGATGATGCCGGAGGACTATGATGTCTGGCTCGGCACGAGCGCGACGCCGGAGGGTTTGCTCGCGCTGCTCCGCCCCTACGATGCTGAACTGATGGAAGCCTATGCCGTCAGCCGCACGGTCAACAGCGTCAAGAATGACATCGAGGATTGCATTCTGCCTTTGGACCTGTCCCAAGGATAAGGCGGTGCGCCGCTCCCGACCTCAATCACACTCCCTTAACCATGAGCGGGAATTGCCGGCGGCGAACGGCTGAATCGCCCTGCAATTCGAGGGGCTTTTTAGTCTTGCTTAAGCTGCATTGACGATAACCGGACATGGCAGGGACGGAGTTCGTCGCCTGCACTGTTTGGGAGTCAAATTGCAATGATGCCAATCATGAAATCGGTCTTTGGGGCTTTCGCCGTCGCCATGGCTTTGCTGCCCTGGCAGCCGGCGGCGGAAGCCTCGGCGTCTCCGGACAGCCAGCCTTTGACGCGGGTGGCGTGCGGTGAAGCCGGCCTCGCCTGGAATGAGAGGGGAAATGTCTGCGACTGGCAGGCCGGCGTCGAAGCCGTCATCCTCGCTCAGCCGCTGACGAGAGCTGCTTGCGAGAAGGGAAGCTTCTCCTGGAATGAGCGTGGGAATATTTGTGACTGGCAGTCGCCGATCCAGCAATTCGCATCTGATGAAGGACCGGCGATCTCGATCATTTCGCAGCCGCTGACGCGCGCGGCCTGCGTGAAAGCCAGCCTTGGCTGGGATGAGCGCGGCAATGTCTGCAATTGGCAGTCGCCGATGCAGCAGCACGCTTCCGCCCAGCCGCTGACGCGGGCGGCCTGCAGCCGTGCAGGATTTGCCTGGGACGATACCGGAAACGTCTGCGCCGCCTAGTTTAACGCGCGGAACGAGCATTCGAGTCGAAAAGGGCAGGGCCGAAAGGGCTCTGCCCTTTCTCATTTTCGTCAGCGTTCGCTACTCACAAGGCGATGCAGACGGACTTCTTCTGCGTGTAGAGATCGAGCGCGTCGTGACCCATCTCACGGCCCCAACCGGATTGCTTGTAGCCGCCGAAGGGCATGGACGCGTCGAAGATGTTGTAGCAATTGATCCAGACGGTACCCGCCTTCAGCTGGGCCGCGAGCGTATGGGCCTTGCTGACATCGCTCGTCCAAATCCCTGCCGCAAGACCGTAGACGGAATCGTTGGCCGCGCTGACCAGCGCGTCGTCAAGCTCCTTGAAGGGAATGGCGGCGACCACCGGCCCGAAGATCTCCTCTTTGATGATCTTCATGTTGGGACTGGTCTCCACCATCACCGTGGGCTCGATGAAATAGCCGGGGCCACCGCGCTTCTTACCGCCGGCCGCGGCCTTGGCGCCCTCCGACAGCCCGGATTCGATATAGCTGCACACCCTGTCGAACTGGATCTCTGAAACCACCGGGCCCATTTGCGTCGTGGGATCGAGACCCGGTCCCACCTTGATCTTCTTTGCTTCGTCGGCCACGCCCGCCACAAGCTTGTCGAACATTTTCTCCTGCACATAAAGGCGCGAGCCCGCGCAGCAGCACTGGCCATGATTGAAGAAGATCGCGCTCGCGGTCCCCTTGATGGCGAGATCGAGATCGGCATCGGGGAGAACGATGTTCGGAGACTTGCCCCCAAGCTCGAGCGACACTTTCTTGAGGTCGTTTGCCGCGGCCTTCACGATCAGCTTGCCGACCTCGGTCGAGCCGGTGAAGGCAATCTTGTCGACGCCGGGATGGGCGACGAGCGCGGCGCCAGCCGGCTCGCCGAAACCCGTGACGATGTTGACGACGCCATCCGGGAAACCCGCTTCCTGAATGAGTTCGCCGAGGCGCAAGGCGGTCAGCGGCGTCTCCTCGGCCGGCTTCAACACGACGGTGCAGCCTGTCGCCAGCGCCGGCCCGAGCTTCCAGGCCGCCATCAGCAAGGGGAAGTTCCAGGGAATGATCTGGCCAACGACGCCGATCGGCTCGCGCAACGTGTAGGCGTGGAACCTCGCTCCCGGCGCGTAAGGCACGGAAAGCGAAAGGGTGTTTCCTTCGAGCTTGGTCGCCCATCCCGCCATGTATTGAAAGAGCTCGGCGGCGAGCGGAACGTCGGCGGCGCGGGCAACCGTGACCGGCTTGCCGTTGTCGAGAGAATTCGAGCTCGGCGAGTTCCTTGACATGCTGGAGGATGAGGTCGCCGAGCTTCCAAAGGAGCCGGCCGCGCTGCGATGCAGTGAGACGCGGCCAAGCCCCGCTTTCGAAGGCCTTCCGCGCCGCCTTCACCGCACGGTCGATGTCTTCCTTGCCGCCTTCCGCCACCTGCGCGATCACCTCGCCCGTGGCCGGGTTCTGTACCGGGAAGGTCTTGCCTGACGCCGCGTCGACCCACTTTCCCCCGATGAGGAGCTTGTGCCCTTTGCTGACGAATTTGCTGGTACGGGCTTCAGGGATCGTCTCTGCCACAGCCATGCTCATGCTTACCTCCTAGGGGTGACGCGAGGGGCAGCGCTGCAGACGGCGGAGTGTCGTGGGACGGTGGCGTG
This sequence comes from uncultured Alphaproteobacteria bacterium, assembly GCA_963786425.1. Lineage (GTDB taxonomy): Bacteria > Pseudomonadota > Alphaproteobacteria > Rhizobiales > Methyloligellaceae > Methyloceanibacter. The sequence goes on from CAWAZB010000005.1 coordinate 1,080,922, forward strand.
CTCGGAGCTCGATGAGCATCTCCGGCGCGTCGGCATAACACCACGCAAGCGTCTCGGCGCCTATTGGGAGCCTACTTGGCTATGAGCCGGCGCGCACCCGGAAACCGTGAAAGCGACGGTCCATCAGACGATAAGATCACCCCGGGCCTGGAATTGCCGTGCTACCCCTTCGGCCATCTAAAGCCGCCTGGCGTCTTTTTCAGCCAGCGTGTTGCGAAAACGCCGGCTAACGCGGCTGCCGTCAGCAGCCCCGCCACGAGCGAATTCCGCTGTCCCCATTTTTGCCATTTCTCGTCGCGCCGCCGTCGCAAGATCTCCTTGGCGATCGCCGACTTGCGCGCGTCGTTCTTCGAGCGGGCGACGGAGCGCAACTCCTTGTCGCCCAGATTCTGCAGGTCTGGCATGGCGCGATGGTGCTTACGCTTTACCTGTCGGCGCCCGGTGCGTCGATCTTCGGCACTTTCACATTGACGTCGATGGTGCCGTCATCGGTTCTGAGCGCGCCCGAGGCGAACAGCAGTCCGACGCCGATCAAGACCACGACGAGAATGCCGGCGAGCATGCCGACCCCTTCGCCGCCTCCGCCTTCGGTGATGTAGACCTTTTCCTTCTCAGCCATCTCAGCCTCCTATTTGCGTGAGCGCTTAACAACGCTCCGCCCACGAATGTTCCGGCGGCAGGCAACCAAATGATCGGCACGATGTTCTTTGTTCGGCAACATCGAGGTGACAACATGGCTCAAGCGCGAAGCAGAGTTCAGGAAGCAGCAGTCGAAAGTCCGGCTGCCGCAGTGGAATGGTCAGCGATTTTCGCCGGCGGGCTGGCGGCGGTCGGGCTGACGATCATCTTGCTAACGCTTGGGACAGGCCTCGGCTTTTCCGCCGTGTCGCCATGGTCGCCCCGCTATCCGTCCCCGGTCACCTTCACCGTGGCGGCGGGGCTTTGGTTGATCGGCACGCAATGGCTGTCCTCGGCCTTGGGCGGCTATCTCACCGGGCGCTTGCGCGCCAAATGGGTGGGCGTCCGCACCGACGAGGTCTATTTCCGCGACACCGCGCATGGCTTCTTCGCCTGGGCGCTCGGCACGGTGATCATGGCATTCCTGTTCACGCTCGGAACGGCTCTTGCCGGATCGGCGGTGGTCGCGACAGGCGCCGAGGCCGAGCAAACGCGCGAAGCCGCGGAGCAGGCGCGTCAGGCAGCCGCGACGTTCGGATTCTTCACCGCTCTATCGCTGCTGATCGGGGCCTTCATCGGCAGCCTTTGCGGCGCCTTTGGCGGCTATCACCGCGACGCGACCTGAGGCAGCGACGGTTGCACTGACTCTGCAGGGTCGCTGCGAGTGTTGCAAAGATCGCGCACGAAGGCCGCGAATTCCCGCTCTTTGGCTTCCACATTGGGAAGGCGAAGGAGGTAAGACGGGTGCACCGTGACGAGCACGGTGAAACCCGCCGGATGGACGTGCTTCGTCCCTCGCTCGCTTAGGATGCGCACGCTGCGTCCGAGCATCGCCTGCGCCGCGGTCGCGCCAAGTGCTACCACTATTTCCGGCTTAACGAGGGCCAGCTCGCGCTCGAGCCACCAACGGCACGCCTCGATCTCGCCGCGCCCGGGCGATTTGTGAATGCGCCGCTTGCCGCGCGGCTCGAATTTGAAATGCTTCACCGCGTTGGTGACATAGACCTCCGAGCGCTTGATTCCGGCCGAGGCTAGCGCCCGGTCGAGAAGCTGCCCGGCGGGGCCGATAAACGCCTTACCCGCCAAATCCTCCTGATCGCCCGGCTGCTCGCCGACCAGCATGATGCGCGCCTGCTCTGGCCCTTCGCCGAACACCGTTTGCGTGGCGCCGGCGAAAAGCGGGCAGCGCCGGCAGCCTTCCGCCTCCTGCGCAAGCGCGGCGAGGTCGGTATCGGCTTGCGGCATGTTCGACGTCGGCGCGATAGGCATGTACGCGCTTGCTGGGCGTGGTGGGAGCTGCCTCGACCATGGTCTTGGTCCGCGCCGCCGCCTCGGAGAGGAGCGCCGGAATGAGCGGCGCCTCGGGCAGGTTTCGCCAATAGCGCTTCGGCATCTCCGCCCGCATCATCTGCGGATTGGCGCGCGCCGGATTGAACGTGGCGCGATAATAAGTGCGCCACCACTCTTCCAGCTCGTCGCCGTCCGGAACCTCCTCTCGGCTCACCGCTTCCCCGAAGCTAAGCTGCGTGCCGTCCCAATGCGCGGTGCCCACAGGGCGTCAGGATCGACCATCGCATGGCGGCGAAGCGGTCGGCGAAGAAGGGCGCGGCGCGCTGCAAAATAAAGTGCTGCGGTTCGAACCAGGCGATGAAATGCTCGCCATTCTCGCACTTCCACGCGGCGGAAACGGACGAAAGCATGCATCTTGTGAATGTCGCGCCGGATCGCCTTCTGCATCCGCTCCAAGCGATGCACCAGCGGGTCCGCCGCCACGGCAAGCAGCCCGCGCTCGCCATGCGTGAGCCGCCACAGCAGCGCGTAGAGAAGCGCCAGCCGCTCCGGATCGCGGTGGCAGATCACGTCCTCGGCAAGCCGGACAAATCCCGACGGCACGTTTAACGGCGCGCCTTCCGCGCCAGGCAAGTCCGGGCGCGCGAAGAGGCCTCCCTCTGCGCCTTCATGCCAGACGATCTTCTCCGGCGGGATGCCGGACGCCGCCAGCCCCCGCGCCACCTCGCGAAAGGCGACAAGATCGTGCGGCTTCTCAAGGACGGCGTCATACATCAGGCAAAGAGCGGCAGCTGTTCGGCCGGCGCGGCGAAGAGGCGGCGGAGATCGCCGCGGTCGGCGTCGCGTGTCGGGCGGTGGTCGGCGGTGACGACGAAGGGCAGAAGTCGCTTCATGGAGGCGGCGAGGCGGGAGAGGTCGTCGAGCCGCAACAGGCGCTGGCGGCGGCTCGCCAGGATCTTGTTGACGGTCCGCACGCCGAGCCCGGGAACGCGCAGCAGCATCTCGCGCTCGGCGCGGTTCACATCGACGGGAAATCGGTCGCGATGCCTGAGGGCCCAGGCGAGCTTCGGATCGATGGCGAGGTCGAGCATGCCGCCGGATCCCGCGCCGGCGATCTCTTCGGCCGAGAACCCGTAATAGCGCATCAGCCAGTCGGCTTGGTAAAGCCGGTTCTCGCGCTGGAGCGGCGGCGCTTTCGCCGGCAGCGCGCTGCTCGCATCGGGGATCGGGCTAAAGGCGGAATAATAAATGCGCTTCAGGCGGTATCCCGCATAGAGCGCGGCGGAGTTCGCATAGGATCGTGGCGTCTGTCGCGGCATCGGCGCCGACGATGATCTGCGTGCTCTGCCCCGCGGGCGCGAAGCGTGGGCTGCGCTTCTCGCCCTTCGCCTCTTCGATCTTCAGCCGCAGCAATGCCATCGACCGCTTGATCGATGTCGTCTGCTTCTCCGGCGCAAGGCGCTGCAGCGCCGCTTCCGTCGGCAGCTCGACATTGATGGACAGCCGGTCGGCCCAGCGCCCCGCTTCGGCGATGAGCGCCTCGCTCGCCTCGGGGATTGTCTTCAAATGGATGTAACCGCGGAAGAGATGCGTCTCGCGCAACAGCCGCGCGACGCGGATCAGCTCCTCCATCGTGTAATCGGCGGATTGGATGATGCCGGAGGAGAGGAACAGCCCCTCGATGTAATTGCGCTTGTAGAAGGAGAGGGTGAGGTCGACCACCTCCTCGACGCTGAAGCGCGCGCGGCGGACATTGGAGGAGCGGCGGTTGATGCAATAGGCGCAGTCGTAGAGGCAGAAATTCGTCAGGAGGATCTTGAGCAGCGACACGCAGCGGCCGTCCGGCGTGTAGGAATGGCAGATGCCCATGCCGGTGGTGGAGCCGATGCCGCCGGCGCGCGCATTCCGCTTCGGCGCGCCGGAGGAGGCGCAGGACACGTCGTATTTCGCCGCATCGGCGAGGATCGCCAGCTTCTCGGGAACGGGCAACGCCATGCGATGTTCTTAGTTTGTTCTTATGGCAAGCGTCAAGCGCCTTCGCAAAATGAGGCAGAAAATCAAGGGGTCCGGCCTGAGGCCCGTCCGATCCCGACCTAATCAGCGAGCAGCGCCTTAGGCAGTGCCCGCATCTCTGGCGCGTTGGCGCTCGATCTCCTCGGGCTCTTTCTGATCGACGTCGATGAGCTCGTTGCGCGCTCTCTCATGTGCGCGCAACAGCTCGTCCAGCTTCGCGTGGATCGCCTGGGTATCCCGATGCCCGGCGCGCTGGATGAAGAGCGTCATAAGCCAGGTTGCCATCGTGGCGACGGCATGAAGATCGAAGGTCTCCGTATCGAAGACAACCCAAAGCGTCACATAGGCCGCCCAAATGACGAAGGCGGCCGGCTTCGCAATCGAGACGCCAAGGTTGGTGAGATTCTCGCGAACGAGATTCGGCTTTCGGGTCGCCGCCGAATTCTCTGCTGGAGCCATCCCGCGTCTGATCTAGAAGACCAGATAAAGCAGCAGGATCACCACGAGCGGTACGCCCATCAACCACATCAGAATGGCGGCCATGATTCAATCTCCGTTGATGTCAATGCGCTCAGCGGAACTATTGGCGGGCAGTTTTCGTTCCCGGTTGCACAACAACAAATCGGAGGCAACCTCATGGCGCGCAATCCTGGAGCTGTAGTCACTGAAGAAGTTCGCATCGGTGGTCCGTCCACCTCGGCCGCAGGGCGCGCCACCGATTGGCCCGCAATCATCGGCGGGGCGCTCGGCGCGATCGGCGTTACCGTAATCCTTTTCAACGCAGGCTCGGGCTTGGGTCTCTCGACAGTCGAACCCTGGTCCTTCGCCAATCGGGCTCCGGAGACCTTTGCCATCAGCGCCGCCATTTGGCTGGTCGTGATGCAATGGCTGTCTTCCGCCTTTGGCGGTTATTTGGCGGGGCGCCTCCGCGCAAAGTGGATCGGCCCCCGGGTTGACGAGGTTCTCTTCCGCGACACGGCGCACGGATTGCTGGCCTGGGCGCTCGCCACGGTAATCGTCGCCGCGCTCTTCGCCCTCGGCGCGTTAGGCGCCGGTGCAGCCATGGTTGCGGATGCCCCAGCCGCCGCGGAAGCCGCTTCCGCCGCAGCGCAAGCCACTCCTGCCTTGACCGAAGAAGCACGTGAAGTCGCGGCCAACTTCTCGGTCCTCACGGCCATTTCGCTTCTCGTGGGCGCCTTCATCGGCGCCGTGGCAGGCGGACTTGGCGGCTACCATCGGGATGCCCCTTAGGTCGATCGAGCGTCCGAAGTCCGCGAATATAAAAGAAGCCCCGCTCATCATGCGGGGCTTCTCAAGCTCACAAATTAGCTGGGCTAAGTTCGCGCCCGCGAAATTAGGTGCCCTTATTAGAGGGGCCAAACAAAGCGCCTATAGCGTTGTCAACGAGCCGGTTAACGTCTCTCTCGCCTTCCTTGGCCGCCGCAATAATGTGAGTTGCCAGAGTCTGACGTGCCAAGTTTGCGGCTTGTTCATCCGTCAAAAAGCCGTTGCGGGCCTCAACCTCGCGCCATGCATGATTGAAGGCCGTTCCCAATAGGCTCACTGTCTCGGGGTCGAAGTGGCCGTCGGACAAATATGGACTGAGTGGCACTTCTCTAGTTCTCGATGTTGCTTCTCACGGATGCCAAGGCAGGCAGGAAGCCGGGAGCCAGTCCTTGCGTCCTAAAAGGACTAAGGGCATGTGCAGAGGAAGGAGCGACAGCTCGCTCCCTTAAACAGCTTAAAACCGTTACACGCGAGGCAGATGGGTGAAGTGGCTCAGCGTGAGCGTTCGCAGATCTTCCGAATTGGTGACACCCTGCTCGACCAGCTTTAGCAGTTGCTGAACAACGGCAAGCCTTAGACCATCGTTATCGCAGCCGAAGGACGGCTCAGTCCTCGCGAGCGTTTCGCAAACATCGCGGAACGTCCCCTCGATCGCGTTGAGGGTGTCATCATCGTAGAAGCCAGGAGGATATCTCGAACCCATAAGTCACTCCACTGCGTTTCAGGCGGGAGTGCAGTGATGGGCTCTCTCAGCCACCGGGGCCTGGAAACCGATGCCGATGGTAAGGGAATGTTAACTGACGGAGGTGGGCGTGACTGTGCTGTTTTATACAGGAGTGGAAATAGCCACGGCTCAATTGGTGTCACGCATCCTCGGTCTCTCGTCTGAGGCCCGGGGCGTCATGCAAAATTACATTTAACAGGGAGTTGTGCACTTTTAGGTCGCCGTTATATTCGATGAAACCCAATTTACGGAACTTGTTCATAAACGTGTTCACGCGTGAGCGCGTGGTCCCGATCATCTCCGCTAGCGTCTCCTGACTGATCTTGGCTATGACCGGTTCCGGTTTTCCCTCTTTGCCGAAGTTGGCCATTAGCAGGAGCAATCTTGCCAGACGCTTCTCGCTGGAATTGAACAGTTGATCGACCAAGTCCGCTTCCACGCGGGCATTCCGCGCGAGGAGGTGTGAAATGAAGAGTGCGGAAAACTCCGGTTCCTGGTGAAGCGCCCGCTGTATGGCGGCATTGTCAAACCGCATTAGGGCTAGGTCGCCCATTGCCGTGACGCTGGCAAGCCGCACCGGCTGCCCGGTGAGACACCCTTCGCCAAAAAAATCCCCTTCTTCATGCATCGCGACGACCGCTTCTTTGCCTTGCTCCGAAACGACGGAGACTTTGCAATTGCCGCTCTGAATGTAAAAGACGCTCTCACAAGGATCGCCTTGGGCGTAAACGGTTTCGCCCTCTCGGTATGTTGCGAGGGTCCTTCCCGCTCCTACCACTGTGAGAAAGGTTGCAAGGTCGAAGGCTCCCTTGCTCTTGGCTTTCGGCCCATAATCTCCTGTATCGGTTTTTCTCGGCATGGCTCCCGCATCGAACTCGGTCACCTGGGCCTGTGATCGTCAGGTCGCCGGTGACCGGAGGATTATCCGCCTACGGCATGAGGGAAGCGAGTCAATTCCCCCTTCAGACAGAATTAATGTTCTTTGCGTGCATGAATGAACTTATCGAGCAGTTGCACGTCTTGCTTAAAGGACGGCGGTAACAGAGACGGGTTGGCGCCAGACAAGACGTGCAGAAAGTGCGTCGCCATGGCAGGGCGAATAGTGAAATACCGAGGCTATGAAATCGAAGTCGAGCCCAATGGGCTCGAAGTGGTCGTGACGGTTTCCCCAACCCGTCCGGACCTTCCAATCCTCCACCGGAGCAAGTTCCGCGCCTTCACGATGTCCGAGGATACTGCGCTGACGGAAACGCGCCGGCGTATAGATCAGTTGCTCGCATTCTGAAGAGTGCCAAATATTCAATGGTTTTCATCAGACGTCTGAAATAGGTTGGAGCGGGAGGAACCTTACTTGTGTCCTCAACGCTTCGCCCCCGACTCGTTTGATGCGGACAAGCTTCGCATCTTGCAGCAGGTGTTCGACAGCACCTGGGAGCAGGTATTGGCCGATCATCCCAGCAGGGATGGCAGCAATGACGAAGACCTTCGCACGCAGTTGGCAAAACTGATCGTCTTGAGCGCGGAGGAAGGAATAAGCGATCCGGAGAGGCTCAGGGCAATCGCGGCCGAGACGCTGGCGATGTTGCTGGACGACAGAAAGCGTGATCCGGGCCGCCCGTAGGTTCTAAACCTCCCGCTCTGCGGAGTTCTGTCCAGCGGTCTCGGCAAACTCCATTGCCTTCTCTATTTCCTCCGCCAGGAGAGACCAGGTGTCGTGTGCTCGCTTGAATGAATTCCGGGTTGCCTTGTCTCGAGCGGTTTCAGCGGCCTGACGGCATTCCTCGGCATGCCTTCGGCATTCGATCGCCTGTTCCCGCATCATACGGACTAAGACGCTCCGTGGGCCAAATCGTTCAAAAAAATAGAAGCGGGCGCTTGTTTGGCTTGAGGGGGAGGGATTGGAGGCTTGGGTCAGATGGAAGGTTTGGCTCCCCGCGCCGGATCCGAACCGGCGACCCCGCACCCATTTTGCATGCTAAGCTCGCATCAGTTGAACGGCGAAGCGATCGCCTCTGAGGGATATGAGCCATGACCAAGCAAATGTTGAGCATGCCTGTGATTGCGCTTTTGGGGCTGCTTGTGACGGACGTTCCGGCATCGGCGAGAGCGAAGTGCACGCCGGCCTCGGCCTGCGGTCCGCAAGCCTGCTATAAATATTGCGATGCGAACCGCGGCACGACCTGGCACGGCAAGAACGCGTGCTACCGAATGTGCTTCAAGCGTTACAGCCCGAATTCAGCGTCGCAACAATAGGAAACGCGCAGGCTGGGGAAGGGCGCTGGCCCGGCCGGCGGCTAGGCTCCAACATCATTCCGCTTTCGAAGTCTGTCGCCGCTTGGGACGCATGCGGCCGAGCTCGTCGAGTTCCGTGACGCGTCTGCCCGGCATGCCGAGATATTCGTCCGCCGAGCGGCGGCCATTCCGGTCCTCGATCGTGACGACAAATTTCGGTCCGTCCGGATCCACCATGTAGCGCGCTTTCAACTCGCGGAACGCGTCGGCGCCGACTCCGTGCCGATGACACAGATCATCCAAGGCATCCGCATAAAGAGAGATGGCTTTGGCCAATGAGGCGGTGGGCGATGCGCCCGAGGAGGTTCCTGCGATGAAATCGACCAGGAGATACCCTTCGGGACTGTTCGCGGCCTCGCCAAAGACGTCCGTATCATAGGTGCCGATCATCAGCCCGATCCCGCTCGCGAGCGAGTCCGCGATGTTGTGGCCAATGGATTTCAATTCGCCGAACTTCATCCTAGCAGCCTATCCGCAAAGGCTGCTTCAAGCGACACAGCTCGAATTAGCTCGGCAACAGCAGAAGGCTGGCGGGGGAAGGAGATTGACCCCTGTCGGAAAAATTGGCTCCCCGGGCCGGATTCGAACCAGCGACCCAGCGGTTAACAGCCGCTTGCTCTACCTGCTGAGCTACCGGGGAGCAGGGCGCGCGTCGCCGCCCGCCAAGCCGCGTCATAGCAAATGCCGGTCGGGCTTGAAAGGCTCATTGAGGGGCAATCGAAGCCTCCATGCCCTCTGACATTGCGGTGGCCCTGTTCGATCCCTATTTGGGTTGAAGCCCTTCCAACAACCACCTCCCAAACACTCAGAGCCCATGCGCCGCCCAAAAATCCGTTTCGGCAATCGCCAATTCCACCTGCCGCAATCGCAAGCGGTGCGCATCGGCATTGGCATCCTCCTCGTCCTTTTCGGGCTGGTGGGCTTCCTGCCGATCGTCGGTTTCTGGATGATCCCCGTCGGCCTCCTCGTGCTCTCCGTCGACATCCCCATCGTGCGGCGCTGGCGGCGCCAGCTCGTGGTCTGGTGGCACCGCCGTCGCGGCGATCCCATCAGCGAGGGTGAGGCCAAGGCCATCGACACGACGCGAACCGGCGCCTCGAACTAACGCGGCGGCGGGGGCGGGGGCTCAGGATGGCTAAGCTCATCTATATTGGCGGCTATGGCCATAGCGGCAGCACCTTGCTCGAATCCCTCCTCGCCGAATCTCCGGAGGTTTTGGCCTGCGGCGAGGTGACGAGCTGCGTCCGTGCCGGCGCGCGCAAGGGCGGCCGCAAATGCTCCTGCGGCCGCGAAGCCTATGCCTGTCCGGTTTGGTATTTCTTCTACGCGTCGAACCCGCCGGACGGCTGGACGCATGCGAAGCTCCTCTCGGCGCTCATGCAACGCTGGTCGGCCCGCTATGCGGGAATAGTGGATTCCTCGAAAACGGCTTGGGGCTCGCTCACCGCGCCCTTCCGGCTCAAGCAGCAATTCGGACGCGACTTCGTCTTGGTGCATCTCATGCGCAATCCGGCCGCCGCATCCTGGTCGGTGCTGAAGCAGAAGAAGCGCCGCGCCGGGCGCGAAGGACGACGTTTGCGATTTTTGCCGCTGCGCAGCGCCTGGACCGCGGTCGGCTGGGGCGTGGCCAATCTCGCTTGCGAGCTCTTCGGTCTGGTCTATCCGCGGAACTATGTGCGCATTCGTTATGAGGATCTCGCCGGCGCGGCCGAGGAGGAGCGCGGCAGGCTGTTGCAGCTGCTGTTGCCGCCGGGCGATCCGCGCAATCAGAGCGCCGCCAACGACAATCGGCATCAATTGCATGGGAACAAGGTTCGCATGCGTCATTTAACCGTAGCAGACGTGCGCGAGGATCAGGCCTGGAGACAGGATATGCCTCCCGACTATGCGCGGATCGTCCTCGCCATCAGCTGGCCCTTGCGGTTGAGATATGGCTATGCGGAGCGTGCGCGTCGGTAGGCCCAACGCGTCGGCAGCTTAACGGCTCTGGATGCGGCGGTTCGGTTCGTGCCGCTGCTTTCAGTCCCTCTGCTTGCGCATGGCGGGGCAGCGGGTGAGGATAGTTTACATAGCCGGCGCCGCGCATAGCGGCTCGACGCTGCTCGATATGATGCTGAACGCGCACGCCTCGATCGTCTCGGTCGGCGAGCTCATCAATCTCAACCGCACCAAGGTTAGGAAAGGCAAGCCGAAGCCGGCGAAATGCGCCTGCGGCGCGGTGGGATTGATGCAATGTGCGTTCTGGTCGCGGGTCGATAGCCGCGTCCGTGAGCTGAGCGGCAGGTCGATCGCAGATCTGCATTTGCATCATCGGCCGGCGGGAAGGGGGGACGTCGAGCCGAACACCGTCCTCTTCCGGGCGATAGCGGACGTGTCGGGCAAGGACATCATCGTCGATTCATCGAAAATGCCGGGCCGGCTGAAACAGCTCATGGGCTTGGAGGGCCTCGATGTGTACCCCCTCCACCTTATGCGCCAGCCCTCGGGTCAAATCGCTTCGGCGATCGGCAGGAAAGGCCTCCTGAAGTCGATCCTGCAATACGAAATGGTGCATGCGCGCCTCCGGCAGATGCTCAAGGCGGTCCCGCATGGCTCTGTAAAATATGAGAAATTGGTGACCGACCCGGCGCCCACATTGCAGCGGATTTTGCATCCGCTCGGTCTGCAATTCGAGCCCGGCCAGCTTGCCTTCGCCGAACAGGAAAGACACAGCTTCGCCGGCAATCACGCGCGTTTTCAGAAGAAGAGCACGCTCATTCTCGACGAAGCCTGGAAGACGAAGCTGACCCCCGCGCAGAAATGGGTCATCGATCGTGCTACGCTTGCCTCGCAGCTTACTGCGTGAGCCTCAGGTAGCATTGAAGTCGATTTATGTGCGGGATTGCCGGATTCCTTGATCTGACGCGTGCGCGGAGTGGCGATGAGCTCGACGCCATCGCCGCGCGTATGGCCGCCTGTCTCCGCCATCGCGGGCCCGACGCTCACGGCATTTGGACCGATCCGGAAGCGGGCATCGCCCTTGGCCACACGCGGCTCTCCATCATCGATCTCAGTCCGGCCGGCGCGCAGCCGATGGTCTCGAGCTGCGGCCGCTTCGTGCTCAGCTACAATGGCGAGATCTACAATGCTCCGGAGCTGCGCGACGAATTGGTCGCGGCGGGGCGAACTTTTCGCGGCCACTCCGACACCGAAGTCATGGTCGAAGGATTTGCGGTGTGGGGCGTCCGCGCGACGGTCGAACGGCTGATCGGCATGTTCGCCTTCGCCGCCTGGGATCGTTCGGAGCGGAAGCTCACGCTCGTCCGCGATCGACTCGGCATCAAGCCGCTTTATGTCGGCCGCGTCGCCGGCAATCTCGTCTTCGGCTCGGAGCTGACGCCGCTGAAGACCGTCCCGGGCTGGCAGGGCGACATCGACCGGGAAGCGCTCGCCGCCTTCTTGCGCTACGGCTATGTGCCGGCGCCGCTGAGCATTTATCGCGGCATCCGTAAACTCGCGCCGGGCACGCTGCTCGAATGCGATGCAAGCGGCAAGACCCGCGAAGAGACCTTCTGGTCGCTTGAGAATGTTGCCGAGCATGGCCGCGCCGAGCCCCTCGACGTTTCCGACGCGGAGGCCGTCGCGGCGCTGCAGTCGCTGCTCTCCGACTCCGTGCGCCGCCGCATGGTCGCCGACGTGCCGCTTGGCATGTTCCTGTCCGGTGGCATCGATTCCTCGACCGTCGCCGCCCTGATGCAGGTTGAAAGCGCCAAGCCCGTCCGCACCTTCTCCATCGGCTTCCGCGAAAAGGCCTATGACGAGGCGGTGCATGCAAAGCAGGTGGCGGCGCATTTGGGCACCGAGCACACCGAGCTTTATGTCACGCCGGCTGAGGCGCGGGCCATCATTCCGAAATTGCCGCAGATCTACGACGAGCCCTTCGCGGATTCTTCGCAGATCCCGACCTTCCTCGTCTCGGAGATGACGCGGAAGCATGTGACGGTGGCTTTGTCCGGCGATGGCGGCGACGAGCTTTTCGCCGGCTACAACAGATACAATCAGGGCCTTGCGCTGGCGCGAATGATCCGCGTCCTGCCGCAACGTCCGCGTCAGGCGATTGCCGCGGCGATGACCTCCGTCGCGCCGGCGACCTGGGACAAGCTCTTCCTCGCTTTGCCGAGCCGGGTGCGCCCGCGGCTCGCGGGCGACAAGATCCACAAATTGGCGAGCGTCGTTCCGGAAGATGCCGTCGGCTTTTACCGGCGTCTGACGGCCCCTTGGCCGGAAGCGAGCTTGCTCGTCGATGGCGCCGAGGAGATGTCGGACGGCCTCTCGCAATTCCCCGCGAAAGACCGCTTCGCCGACGAAGTTTCCTGGATGCAATATCTCGATACGCTCACTTATCTGCCCGATGACATTCTGACGAAGGTCGACCGCGCCAGCATGGCGGTCGCGCTCGAAGTGCGCGTGCCGCTGCTTGATCATCGCGTCGTGGAATTTTCCTGGCGGTTGCCGCAGCGCTTCAAGCTGCGCGGCGGGGTAGGGAAGTGGCTGCTGCGGCAGGTGGCGTACAAATATGTGCCGAAGGCGCTGCTGGAGCGGCCGAAGATGGGGTTCGGCGTCCCCCTCGATCAATGGCTGCGGGGCCCGTTGCGGGGATGGGCGCAAGATCTCCTCGGCCCGGCCGCTTTGCGCGAGGCAGGGCTCGATGCCACGGCGATCTCGGAGAAATGGGCGGAGCATCAAAGCGGCGTCCGCAACTGGCAGGCGCTCCTCTGGAACGTGCTGATGTTCCAAGCTTGGCAGCGGGATCAGATGGCTGTGCCCCTCGCGCAGCGGGTCGGGTGAGGCGGCAAAAGCTTGGCTTGCATCGGGGCCGGATCGGCCTTAGTAGTCACGGCATGAACGCGGTCATTCTATGACCGGCGTGGCTCGAAAGGGCCGGAAATGGGGGGAGTTGACGCTGGGATCTCGGCGTCGATTGAAACAGGGCGAGCACCCCCCATGATGAGAGAAAGGCCGCCTTCGCGCAGCCGGCGATCGCCCATCGAGTAATATGTGCGAGTGCCCTTCACCCGCACTGCGGAAGCTATTGCCGAGGATGAACGCGTCGCCCCACTATCGAGCCTCTGTCGAGAAGCCGCCGGCGCCGTATCAGTAGTCTCGTCATGAAAAACAAAAAGCCCCCAGCAGGCCCTGCTCTCTCGCTGACCGAGACCTTCCGCAAGCTTGTCGACCTTCTCGACCGGCAGGAGCGGACGCGCGCGCTTCTGCTGTTCGGCATGATCCTCGTCATGGGTTTCATCGAAATGGCGGGCGTCGCCTCGATCATGCCCTTCGTCGCCGTTCTCTCGAACCCCGGCATCGTCAAGACCAACCAATATCTTGCGAGCGCCTATGAATGGCTCGGCTTCACCGACCCGCAGGCATTTCTTTTCTTTCTCGGTCTTTGCGTGCTCGTGCTCGTCGTCGGCAGCATCGGCTTCAAAGCGCTGACGACCTGGGCGATCTTGCGCTTTACGGCGATGCGCCATTTCAGCCTCTCGCGGCGCCTGTTCCGCCGCTACCTCAACCAGCCCTATGAGTGGTTTCTCGATCGCCACAGCGCCGAACTGGGCGCCAAGACTTTGCAAGAGGTCGGCAATGTCGTCTCCGGCGCGCTGCTGCCGACCTTGCAGATGACGGCGCAGGGTGTCGCCGCGCTCTTTCTCGCCGGCATGCTCATCATCATCGATCCGCTGATTGCGCTCAGCATCGCGCTTTGCCTCGGCGGCGCCTACGCCCTCGTGCTCTGGCGCACGCGGCGCCACGTCGCGCATATCGCCTCGGATCGCGTGCGCGCAAATATGGAGCGGCACCGCGTCAGCACCGAGGCCTTCGGCGGTTTCAAGGAGGCGAAAGTCTTAGGGCTGGAGGAGACCTTCGTCCGCCGCTTTGAAAAGCCTTTGCTTCGCTTCGTCAGGAACACGGCATCGCATCAGATGATCGCGCAGATGCCGCAATATGTCCTGCAAGCGATTGCCTTTGGCGGCATCTTGCTGATCGCGCAGATCCAGCTGCTCCGGCACGGAGACCTCAGTCAATCGCTGCCTCTCATCGCTCTTTACGCTGTGGCCGCTTATCGCCTGATGCCGGCTTTGCAGCAATTCTACGTGGCGCTGTCGCACCTCCGCTTCTCCACCCCTTCGGTCGGCGGCGTGCATCGCGACCTGATGGATGAAACTATGGCGGCCTCTGGAGCGGAGGATGCCGCGGGGCGGACGCGGCTGCCGTCGCTGAAGGAGGGCATCGAGCTGCGGCGAGTGTCTTACCGCTATCCGAATGCCAATTCGCTCGCTTTGGATGGCGTCGATCTCACCATTCCGGCACGCACGACCATCGGCTTCGTCGGCCGCACCGGCGCCGGAAAGACAACCGCCGTCGATGTCATTCTCGGCCTGCTCCGGCCCGAAAGGGGAGAATTGCTGATCGACGGCGAGCCCATCACCGAAGTGAACCGGCGCGCCTGGCAGCGCTGCGTCGGTTACGTGCCGCAGAATATTTTCCTCACCGACGACACCGTGGCGGCGAACATCGCGCTCGGCATTCAGCCGGCCAAGGTCGATCACGCGGCCTTGGAGCAGGCGTCGAAGCTTGCCAACCTGCATGGCTTCGTGACGGAAGAGCTCCCGGAAGGCTACGACACCATGGTCGGGGAGCGCGGCATCCGCCTGTCAGGCGGACAGCGTCAGCGGATCGGCATTGCGCGCGCGCTCTATCACGATCCGGACGTGGTCATTCTCGACGAAGCCACGAGCTCGCTCGATAACGTGACTGAGCGGGCGGTGATGGAAGCCGTCCAGAAATCTGAGCCATCAGAAGACGCTCATTCTGATTGCGCATCGGCTGACGACGGTGCGGCGGACCGACGAGATTTTTGTCTTCGATCGCGGACGCGTGGTCGCCAAGGGTTCCTATGAGGAGCTCTCTGCCGGTAATGAACAGTTCCGAGAGATGCTGGAGAGTGCGCAACGGTAGCCAAAAACAGCAACTAGGACGTTCCTTCACCCCCCGGAGGCAGATGCCTCAAGGACGTAAAAGCGGCTGCCGCGAATGACAGGATTGTCAATAATCTCGACGATCGTCCAGCCAACTCGCTCACTCAACGCCTCGAAAGTAGCCGGCTCTATGGTACTGGAGGGCAGATTGGCAGGACTTCGCTGCCGAAGTGCACGTAGAATGCGAAACAGGAAAGTCCGACGAAGCTTCGGCTTGTCGACCGCGATCTTCACATTGACAAGCGCTCGCTTGCGGCAAATTCGACGAAATTCAGTGAGTGCGTCGAAAACCATTTGCTCGGTCGGCAGCCACTTAATGAACTTTATCGAGATTAGGTAATCGGCAGCACCATCCGAAAGGCCGGTGGATCGTGCGTCCGCAACGAATGCCTGCGCTCGACTATCGCCAGCAATCTTTTTCTTGCAGACGGCAATCATGTGGGGCGAAACATCGATACCGACATAACGGAAGCCACGATCGAGTACGGCTCGAAGGGCTCGGCCCGTGCCGGTTGGAATATCTGCTACGGTCGAGCCTGGATTGCACTTGTCAAGGAAGGCCTCCGTAATCCGGCTATCGTCAATGTGACGATGATTTTTGGCCGCCCGCTTTTCATCATAACGCAGAGCGACGGAACCAACATATTTCTGGGCTGCGGGGTTGCGAATCGATGCGTTCATAGCATCTTTCGTGCAAGGCAAATCGGGCAAAACTGAGAGGACTGCGCAACGGTGAAACGGAGTGATCGACTAGGCTCGTCTCACGAAAACTGTCTGATCTCTCAGCCCGAGCGCACCGCGCCAATCGTGGTCTTGCAGGGCGTAGGTAAACTGGGGCAAGAGCAGATAGTCGTTGCCGGTGGCGGCGCGGATCGCGTCGGTTGTGGCAAAGCGAGTTTCCACGATAATAACTTTCGGTCGTCCGCCTTGCTGAAGCAAGCGCGGAACGTCGACGCCGATAACCCGCCGTTGGCTTGGCTCAGGCAAGCCACACGGTTGCGCGTATTTCCACGAAGGACCATCGACAAAGATCAGCTCGGCGTCGGGGATTAAATCCGCGTAGTGGGCTCTGCCATCTTCATATGCCACACATTCAGAAACGATGGCCGTCACCGGTCCGTGCTCGCGGGCGCGCTTGATCCATTTCTCTTGATATTCAGCGCTCTGATCAAAGCTAACGAACTCAGCGCCGGCTTTCGCAGCGTATGACGCGAACCATATTGAGCTATCGCCGGAGCCCAGCTCGACAATGCTCTTCGGGCGATATTGTTCGAGAATCTTGAGAATAAATGCGCCTTCGGCTGGATGTCGAGGCACAGGCAAACGTCTGTCATAGGAGCGAAGATCACTCAGCCCACGACGGTCGCGCCAGGGCCTACTTTTCTCCCACGTCCGGCGCGCAATCACTTGCAAAACAGTGGCGAGTCCCACCCTCTCCTCCAATTCTTGACTGTCCACTTTAGTGGACCGCGGGGCCGCAACCCCCCGGGCTTTACTATAGCCACGGAAGAAAGGTAAGTGACTCGAAGGTGAGGATCGCGACAACATTAGACGTCATCTCGTCTAGGATCACCGAACTGAATTCATGGTTCCCATTCACGCCAATGCGATCTTGATCTATGGCCCGCGAAAGGCGGGAACCACCTTGCTCCAGCAACTCCTCGATGGGGGCTGTTTGTACGTCTACCCAACCGAACTCAAGGTAAAGCAACTTTCAAAAGCGGTTTGGACTGACAGTGCGCAGTTTCTACAAGAGGCTCGCCTCCGAGACCGTTTACTAAAAGAACGGATCGAGGGCTTCGATCGCTCGAAATTCGAACAGGAGAGGGAGTGCACTGCCGACCAAGCGCATTCTCTGCGCGATGCCCTTCTTTTAACACTCGAAGCGGCGATGAAGAGTTCTCCGTCTGGAGACTGGCAAGGATGGGCGGCGAAGGAGGTTGGTGGCGATTTCGATGTCATCTTCAACGACTGGAAGAAGATGTTTCTAGAGGGCAAATTACTCGTCATTCTAAGAAACCCGTTCTTCGTGTCCCGCAGCGTTTTTCGCAAACGGTATCGAGCAGAAAAAGTTCTTGGCCTGAAGGATATCTGGAAGGAAATCGTCCACCCTTGGCAAGTTTACAAGGCAGTGGCGGCCCGCATTCCCCGCAAGGATTTGCACCTCGTCTATTACGAGGATCTGGTCGCCGACACCGAAGCGACAATGCGTTCCGTTTCGCGCTTCCTCGACATCGCCTTTCTGCCGGAGCTAACCTATCCGACCATGTTCGGCAGGCCGACCGTGGTTAATACGTCTGCCAAGGTGACAACCTCCGTCTTCCAGGAGCGAAAACCCTATTGGGATGGTCTGCGCGCCCGGGAAGCTATCCTTCTCAGCTTGATCGGTGGCGCATACTTCCTCATGAACCTCGCGCTTGGCCGGATAGTGTTCAGCAATGGGGCAGTGCATCTCGCCAAACGTCGAGAGCGAAGCGTGTTAGCCGGCCGGCATGCCAATACGTAACGAGTAAAATCGAGATTGTGCGATGGGGGGTACCCTCGATCCGCCGGAGGGGTCTTATGCTGACAATCGTGCCTTCAATTTCCTTAGCGTCGCCGGGCAAACGAACTTTAGATGACTGACATGCGATCGTTATTAAGAGGTCTGCGCAAGCGGGCGAAGCGTGTCTTCGCTCCTTCGCAGAACTATGTCGGCTTTCTGGTGTCTTTCCCCAAATCCGGGCGGACGTGGCTGCGCGTCATCTTCGACGATTTGAACGTGCCGCTTGACTATAAGCATGACGGCGCCAAGCACTCTATCCCGCGGCCGTTCGAGGAATTGGCTCTGTGCGGCAAGCGCTTCGCCGAGAAGCCGGTGATCTTCATGTGCCGCGACCCGCGCGACACGGCGATCTCCGGCTATTTTCAGAAGACGCTTCGCCGCGACGGCTATGCCGGCTCAATCTCGGATTTCCTGCGCGATCCCTTGCACGGGGTTGAGAAGATCGTCCGTTACAATCTGACCTGGCTCGAGCGAGGTTCGCAACTGCCGGCCTTCCTGCCGATCACCTATGAGGAAACGACCGCAGACGCCGTGGGCGTCGTGCGCCAGGGCATTGCGTTTTTGAGTCTCGACATTCCGGAGAAAGAGATCGAGCGCGTAGTTGCCGACAACACCTTCTCCAAGATGCAAAAACGGGAAGCGACAGGGCAGTATCGGGAGCGCTACTCCGACACGCTCACCCCGGCGGATCCTTCCGACAAAGACTCTTATAAAGTCCGGCGTGGAAAGGTCGGCGGCTATAAGGACTATCTCTCGGTGGAAGACCAGGCCTATTGCGACACGATCCTGCAGCGTCACTCTTATTTCGAGCGGCTGCAGGAATTGCTGACGCAAAACGCTTTTCGTAAGCCGAACGGGACGCGACCCTCACATTCCGCGCGAAAGGAGCTGGCGTAAGGCTCGGCTCCTTAAGCTGACGCTGCCGCCGCTCGCGAGCCCCAAGCCGATCAGGAAACGTGGACAACCGGCTCACCTCTTTTTTGAAGCTTGTCGCGAAAAAGGTCAGGCGGGCGCGCCGCGGGCCTCTCTCGCATGTCGGCCTGATCGTGTCGCATCCAAAGGCTGGCCGAACTTGGCTACGTGTGATGCTCGACGATCTCGGGCTCGCCTTCGAATGCACGCATGACGGTTCCGGCACCGATCGTCCCTTCGAAGGACTTAAGCCTGGGCGGAAAACGATTTATCGGCAGAAGCCTGTGGTGTTCATGCTGCGCGATCCGCGCGATACCCTGGTCTCTTATTATTTCCAAAGAACGTTGCGAACCGACCGTTTCGAGGGGACGATACACGATTTTATTCGCTCTCCTGTGTACGGCATCGAGAAAGTTGTTCTTTTTAATCTGGCGTGGCTGCAACTCGGCCGCGATTTGCCCGCGTTCATTCCAATCACCTATGAGATGCTCAAATCATCGCCTATCGATGTGGTGAGGTCCGTCGTCGATCTTGTGGGCGAGACACGTTCTGACAGCGATCTTGCGAGGGTCTGCTCGGACAATACCTTCGAGAAAATGAAAGCGCGGGAAGGGTCCGGGGAATACAATGACCGGCGTCTCGGATTGCGACGTCGGGAGAGCGACGACCCGGACTCGTTCAAGGTCCGGCGCGGCAAGATCGGAGGCTATACCGACTATCTATCCGCCGAGGATGTTGATTATTGCGAAGAGGTGCTTCGCCGTCATTCTTATTGGGAGAGATGCGCAGAGCTGATGCCGAAGCCGAAGCTTGAGGAAGTTCGTCAATGAAGCTCCACGACAATGTCCCGACCGTGCTGTTTCCCATCGAGACAGTGACGCGCGAGCTCGACAGCAAGCTGGTCATGGCGTCTGCGCTTGCCGCGAGAGGATGCAGGAGCATCGTCGGCCACAAAGAGTGGATGAAGGCGATCGCCCGCGGCTCGACCGGTGTCGTGTGGCAGGGGAAGTCGCTGTTCAGCGCCAGGACAAACACGCATCTTGCGGACCAGCTGGTCGAGAATCGCTCCGCCATCATGCTGCTGCATGACGAGGGCGGTATGCATCAGGTCCGGAATTGGCCGAGTCTCGTTCTGAAGACGCATCGCATCGAACATTTGCGGAAAGCGCAGGTCAACCGCGTCTGCGTTTGGGGAGAACGGCAGAAAGAAGTGCTTTCGTCTTACGCCACGGAATTGAAAGACCGGATCTCGGTCACGGGCAGCCCGAGATTCGATCTATGTCTTCCGGATTATGCCTGGCTGACGGAGGCGAAGAGCAATCAGCTGATCGAGAAATACGGCTCCTTCATCCTCGCCTGCACGCGCTTCAGCTGGGCCGCGCATTCGGCGGGGCAGGGGGATCCCTTCCGCCGCAAGATGAACCCGGCGCTATGGCCGTCCAATCTCGACGCGAAGGCGCTTGCCGATCTCTGGTTCTCGAAATGGCAGCGCGATGTGCACGACTTTGCCGATTTCGTCGTGCTCATCAAAGAGCTCGCGCTCAGCTTTCCGCAAGAGACCATCATTCTCCGCCCGCATCCGAGCGAGAGCCTCAGCTTCTATCGCGACGCGCTCAGCTCCTTCGCCAATGTCAAAGTCGTTCGCGACGAGAGCGTTCTTCCCTGGATCCGCGCGGCGAAGCTTCTCGTGCATAGTAATTGCACGACGGGGATCGAGGCCGTGCTTGCGGGCAAGCCTGTGGTCAATCTCTTGCCGGAATGCGACGGCCGCACCGAGCTCGATGTCGAGGTGGCGCGCGAGGCGGGCTATGTCGCTTCCTCGATCGGCGAGGCGCTGAAAAAGGCCAGCGATTTTTTGACCGGCGAGCCGCCGAACCATGGATGGAGCCCGCACGCCAAAAGCATCTTGAGCAATCTCACCCGTGTCTCCGTTCCAGAAGTCGCCGATCAGACGATGAAGGTGATTGGCGAGCAGGGCATTGCCGCCTCAAAGCTCGCTCTGCCGAAGGGCATGGCGGCCCGCGAAAAGGTCAAGCGCCTGATCAAGGGGACGAAGGCGACCTACGCGTCGTCGAAGCGCGGACCGCTCGATCCGGCTTATGTCAAGTCCGTCTTGGCCGGATGCAGGGAAAGAAGCGGATGGAACGGCTCGCTCCGTCACGCCACCGAGAAATACGTCGTCATCGATCCCGCCTGAGCGCAGCGTTCCGTCCGAGAGCCCGGCCGGAGTGACAGAGCCGCCCTCCAATTCCTTCCGAGATCGATGTCCCCCGCCGCACGAAAACTGATCTACATCGTCAGCCTTTCGCATTCGGGCTCGACTGTGCTCGACATGATGCTGACGACCGGCAGCAAGGCGCTCGGCTTGGGGCAGATCTGGACCGTCCTCGCCGAAGGCCCGGGCGAGCGCCGCCGGCGCCAATGCTCTTGCGGCTCGTCGGCGCCTGAGTGCCCGGTTTGGGGCCCGATCCTCGACAGGCTCGAACAGGTCGGTGACGCGGCTTCGCCGATCGAGCGCTACAAGCTCGTGCTTGAGCAGGCCGCGGTTTTTTTCGGGCCGGACACCGCCATCATCAATTCCTCGAAAAATCCTGCCTCGCTCGTGGAAATCTCCCGCGCGTTTCCCGATCTCGACATCAAGGTGCTGCACAACGTCAAAGACGTGCGCGCCTTCACTATCTCGACCTTAGACAATGCTGCGCGAAAAGGGCGCCGGGCGGGGCTGCCGGAGACGATCTTCTGGCAATGGTATCGCGACAATCGCCGCTTCGGCGATGTAGCGGCGAAGGTGCTCGGCCGCGCGCCGTTGCGGGTCGTTTATGAGGGGCTATGCCTCTCGACCGATGAAATGGCGGCAAGGATCAACGCTGAGCTCGGCGAGGACTATATCGACATCTCGGTTCCGCTCGATGCTGGCCACACGCACATCATTTCCGGCAATCGCACGCGCTTGCCTGAGGCCGGCAAGTCGAAGCGGCTCGCCTACGACTATGCCTGGCTGAGCCGGTCCGAGTGGCTGCGCCCCTATGCCTTGCTGCCGATGGTGCGCCGCTACAACGAGCAAAATCTGCGCGATCTCGGCAAGACATTTGCGCGCGGCTGAGGACATGCGCGGCCCCGACTTTATCGGCGTCGGCGCCCCGCGCGCGGGCTCGAGCTGGTTGCATGAAGTGCTCAGCCGGCATCCGCAGCTCTGGCTCCCGCCGATCAAGGAGCTGCATTATTTCGACGAGCCGCTGCAGAGCAAACGCCATTATCGCTTTCTTCGCATGCGCTTGATCTCGGGATGGGCTCGACGCCCCTTCGGTCGCTTCGACCTTCAATATTTTCTCGGGACGCGCAGCGACGCCTGGTACTGCAATTTGTTCGCGCCGGCGCGCCGGAAGGGTCGCGTCGTCGGCGAAATCACGCCCGCTTATTCCACGCTCGACATTCCGGCGTTGAAGCGCATCGCGGCGCTGAACCCGGAAGTGAAGCTGATCTATATCATGCGCGATCCGGTGGATCGCAGCTGGTCGGCAGCGGTGAAGGCGCACCGTCAGCGCGGCGCGTCGGGCCTTCCCACTCCCGACGACGCCATCCGCATCGCCCGCTCGGAGGGCGTGCGCTCGCGCTCGAGCTACTTAGAAAGCATCGGACGCTTCGAGCAGATCTTTCCGCAAGAGCAAATCTTTTACGGCTTTTACCAGCAGATCCGGGAAACGCCGGAGGCGCTCATCGCCGGCATCTTGCGCTATTTGGGCGTAGCGCCTGGCGATGTCGGGCGGCTGTTGCCTGGCATGCCGCTGAATGTCGCCGCAGCCGGCCGTAAACCCCCGATCGAGTTCAGCCGCGCGCTGGCCAAGGACTATCTGCCTTGGGTCGAAATGCTCAGCCGGCGCTTCGACGGCCCGCCCCGAATATGGCTGGCGAAATATCAGGCGCTGCTCGGTGACGAGTAATTCCGCCGGAAGGCGTTCGGACGGCGCGCCGCGCGCCGCCTCCTCATTGCGCCTCGTCTATCTCTCCAACTCGAAGATCCCGTCGCGCGAAGCGAACAGCATTCACGTCATGAAAATGTGCCAGGCCCTGTCCGAGCTTGGCCATGACGTGACGCTTCTTGCTCCCGATGTGGAAATCGGCATCGAGCCGGGGGTCGCCGACATCTACGGCTTTTACGGCGTTACTCCTTCATTCCAATTGCGGAAGCTGCCCTGGCGGCGTTTCAAGGGCCGAGGCTGGATCTATGGCTGGGAGGCCGGGCGCTTCGCAGCCCGCCTCGGCGTCGACGCGGCCTTCGGGCGGTCGCTGCATGCTTGTGCTGTCGCGGCACGAAGCGGTCTCCCGACAATATGGGACGCGCATATGCTGACCTTTCTGCAGCGCCCCACCGAGCGGCTCTTGTTCCGCTGGATGATCGGGGCGCCCGGCTTCAAGGGAATGACGACCAATTGCGAGGCGTTGCGGTGCGCTATTCTCGCTGAGTTCCCCGCGCTATGGGATCGCATCGTCGCCGCTCAAAACGGCGCCGACAAATTGGCGAATGACATCGAGCCGGCCGACCTCGGCGGAACCGGCGATCGTCCGCAAATCGGCTATGTCGGCCAGCTATACCCCGGCAAGGGTTTCGAGATCGTCCGCGCGCTCGCCGCGCTCATGCCTCAAGCAGATTTTCATGTCGTCGGGGGCGAGCAGGAGACGGTGGACAGGCTGCGCGCGGATCGCTCTCTGCCAAACAACATCCGACTGCATGGTTTCAAGCCGCCGGCGGAAGCGGAACGGCTCACCTTAGCCTTCGATGTTGTGCTTGCTCCCTATCAGACCGAAGTGCAGATCGCCGGCGGCGGCGAGACAGCTGCCTGGATGTCGCCGCTGAAAGTGTTCGGCTACATGGCGGCCGGCAAGCCGATCCTCTGCTCCGACCTGCCGGTGTTGCGCGAGGTGATCGAAGACGGCCGCAACGGATTGCTGCTGCCTCCGGAAGATGCGCGGCGCTGGGCGGACGCCTTGACAACCCTGCTTGGCAATCGCGACCTGATGGAACGCCTCGGTGCGACCGCGCATGCGGATTTTCTTGCCAGGCACACATGGAAGCAGCGTGCCGCCAAGGTCATTGCGCCGCTCTTGCGGGGCGTTGGCATAGCTGCTGCGAGTCATTAAGCGGCGCGGGCCGGTCAGCGATGCGGATCCTTTGTGTCATCCCCACCATCGGTCCCGGCGGCGCGGAGCGCGTCATGTCGCGGTTGCTTGCTGCATCTGGCAGCGAAACATTCGGTGACGCTGCTGACCTTCGAACCGCCCGACGCCGTCCCGTTCTACCCCCTGCCGGCGGGCGTCGAAATCTTGCGCATCGATATGCTCGGCGGCGGGCCGTTTCAACGCGCGGCGCGGATCCTGTCGCGGCCATTTCTACTGCGGCAGGCGGTGAAGAAGGGAAAGCCGGATGTGGTCCTCAGCTTCATGGACACGACCAACATCACCACCATCGTGGCTTGTCTCGGGCTTGGTGTCCCGGTGATCGTCTCGGAGCGCATCGATCCCGGGAAGCACGCCATCCCCTCGGCGAAAAAGGCGATGAGGCGCTTCGCCTATCCGCAAGCTAAACTGATCGTCGTTCCCGCGCGCCGCGTCGCCAGCTTTTTTCCGGAGTCGCTGCAGCCGAAGATTCGTGTCATCGGCAACCCGATCGCGCCGCCGGCCGCAAAAGCCGAGACGGCAGTCCAGGATGCAAACGGCCGCAAGCGCATTGTTGCTGTTGGCCGCTACGAGCCGCAAAAAGGATATGACCGGCTGATCTCCGCCTTCGCGCTGATCGCCAACGAGCATCCTCAGTGGGATCTTGTGATCATCGGCGACGGCGCCGAGCGCACGCGGCTTGAGGATCAGCTGCGCCGCCTTCGGCTCGAATCCCGCATTCAGCTGAAGCCGACGACGCCGGATGTGTTCGCCGAGCTCGCCGCCTCACATGTGATGGCCTTCCCCTCGCATTATGAGGGCTTTCCCAACGCTCTTGCCGAAGGCCTTTCGGCCGGGCTGCCGGCGGTCGGCTTTCACGGCGTGAGCGGCGTCGAGGAGCTGATCGTGCACGGCAAGACCGGGTTGCTGGTCGAGGAGAAGACCGGCGCGATTGGCTTTGCTCAAGCCCTGTCCGTTCTCATGAGCCGCGCCGATATTCGCGTTCAGCTTGGCGGGGCGGCGCAGCAGCATGTGCGCCAATGGGCGCCGGAGCAGATCTTCGCGCTCTGGGACGACGCTTTCGCGGAGGCGGTGCGGCCGCGCTAGCGGCGGGCTTTACCGGAGCGGCTGCTCACTTGCAGCTTGCCGTGCAGCAGCAATACGCCGTAGCGGCCGTCGATGGGGCCGGCCCAAAATTCGGTCCCGCGCACGGCGAGCGCCGCGCTGGGCGTATTCACGATGATCTTCTTCCTCTGCATGTCCTTCAGCTTGCCGCCGGCAAAGCGGAAGGCGCCGCGCGTGGCGCGCAGCGCCACTTCTCCCCTACTCGCCTGCGGATCGAACACATATCGGTCGACGACGACCCGTGCATTCTCGCCAAGCATGAGCGTGGTGTTGTCGCGGAATGTGATCTGCAGGCGGGACTTCGCCCCCGTCCGCAACTCGGCACCCATGCCGACCGGAGTGCCGACATTAGCGGCGGCACCGCCAACTTGGGCTTGATTCACGGCAGCCGTTACCCGGCCTACGCCCTGGGCGGCGCTGACATCAGGCGCGGCGACGCAAATAAGACCGATGAGGAGGGGCAGCCACAGCCAAGTGGCGGCCTTGAAGCGATGGTGGCGATGAAGCTTTTGCATGCCGCCAGGATAGCATGAAAACCGAGGCCAAGGGCGAAGGGTTTTCTGGCTGCGACGTGGGCGTGTTGGGCGAAACATCAGGCAAAGTGAAGCCCCGTCCGCGATAAGCGTCCGGGGCTTCGAAGCATCAGCCTTACATTTTCTTCTCCGGATCTTCCGGCGTTTGTCCGCCGCCGCTGTCGGCCGGCTTGCTGGCCTGTTCCTGCACGAGGCCCTTGCCGCAGCCATCCTTGAATTCGTCCTGGGTGATTTTGCCGTCACCGCTCGTATCGACCATTTCGAAATTGACGATGAAGGGAACAGCCTTGTCTTTGGCGAGCGTGTCTCCTTCCCGCTCCGTCATTTCCCAAGCGGCGGTGCATTTCGTGTCGTCGAGCACGGGACCTGGGCGGCCGGAAGGGGGGCCACCTTCCGGCTTTTCAGGAACAGGCGCTCCGCCGCCGGCGATGGCAGTGCCAACGCCAAGCAACAGGATAGCAGCACTAAGCGAGACCGATTTCATGGACGTCACTCCCTTGTTCCGCCGCTGAAGAACTTTCAGGGCGCTGGCGAATGAACGCGCGGCCATAAGAGACCGTTCGGCCTGCCAAAAAGAAAATGCTGCCTCACTTTTAGGAATTGACCTTGCCTCAGTCTCGCCCACCGGGGCTGGCTGGAACTGCGCCGCCGCCGCAAAGCGGAAGCGGAAGGCCCACCGGCGCCGCGCCATCTTTGAGATGCTGAAGATTGTGGAGGCCACGCCCGGAATCGAACCGGGGTGCACGGATTTGCAGTCCGCTGCGTCACCACTCCGCCACGTGGCCAAGCTAATCGATAGGCGAGGCGCTAAGTAGGTGGGGATTGCGCGTCACGTCAATATCGTAATCCGCCGCTTGACCTCTTTGCTGCGGCGCCTCGGCCTCTGGCGGTGCTATCCGGCATGGCTAAGGTGGGATGGAATATGTGCACGAGCAACCGCTTCACGGACCGGCCATGATCGACTTCGAACGCGCCCGCCAGACCATGGTGGACACGCAACTGCGGCCGAGCCGGGTAACCGACCAGCGCGTGCTCGCAGCCTTCCAATCCGTGCCGCGCGAATCTTTCCTTCCGCCGGCCGTCCGACCGTTGGCCTATATGGACGGGTATATCGAGGTCGAAGCCGGGCGTGATGCGGCTCCGGCGCGGTTTCTGCTTCCGCCCGTGACGCTTGCGCTTCTCGTTCAGCTTGGGGAGATCGAGACGGCCGACCGGGTTCTCGATGTCGGCTGCATGACCGGATATTCCAGCGCAATCCTCTCTCGACTTGCCGTGCAAGTGGTCGCTCTAGAGGCGGATGCGAAGCTGCTTGCCGCCGCGCGCAAGACTTTGGATGCGCTCGGGACCAAAAACGTCGCCTTCGCCGATGGAGAGCTTGCCGAGGGTGCGCCGGAGCACGGCCCTTACGACGTCATCCTCCTGAATGGCAGCGTTCCGGAACCCCCCGAGCGGCTTTTGTCGCAATTGAAGGAGGGCGGACGCCTCGTAGGGGTGATCGCCACGCCTCGGAGAGGGCAGATCGCGCAAGGGAAAGCCTATCGCTACGTGATGGTGGAGGGGGAGGCGAGCGGTCTTCCGCATTTCGATGCAAATGCGAAGCCGCTTCCGGGGTTTGCGCCTGTACCTTCCTTCATTTTTTGAGCCTCGCCGGCGCCTCGTCCGACTGTTGCTTTGATCCCACAGTCGCTTGGTTTTCGCTGGGATAAGCGCCGCATCGCGGCGTAACGCCTATACCTGCCGCCGGACCCTGCTTTATGGTTAACAGGCTTGCGGGGGCGGGGGATTCGCGAGCTGCGGAGGCTATGAAGGTGATTTCCGTGCTGAGCAGGCAGTTGCGGTCCTGCACAGAAGGCTCGTGGCTGCGCAGCGGGGCGTCCGCGCTTGCATTCGGGGTTCTTGCGGCATCGCTCGCCGCCCCGTCTTCGGCGGAGACCCTGAACGAGGCGTTGTCCAACGCCTATCTCGTCAATCCGTCTCTGAACGCGGAGCGGGCGCGGCTCCGCGCGACCGACGAGCAGGTCTCGATCGCAAAATCTGGCCTCCGCCCCAACATCAATGCTTCCGGCGACATCGCCGCCCGTGACGTGCAAGCCGACATCGCACGGAGTGGCCAGGGCCAATCTCTTCGCTGCGACGCGGCGACCCGCATGCTCGAGCCGGCTTTCTGCGCGGCGCTTGAATCCGGCCTCTTCGCCGATGGCGGCGGCGCCGGCGAGGGCTCGACCACGCCGCGCGGTTACGCCGTGCAGCTGTCTCAGCCCATTTTCGAGGGCTTCCAGAACATCAACGCCATTCGCCAGGCGAAGGCGGGCGTGCAAGCCGGCCGCGAGACGTTGCGAGTTGTCGAGCAGACGACCCTCCTTAACGCCGTCACCGCCTATGTCGATGTCGTGCGCGATCAAGCGGTTGTGCGCCTGCGCGAGTCGAATGTGGAGGTGCTGAGCGAGCAGCTGCGGCAAACGCAAGACCGCTTCAATGTCGGCGAGGTCACGCGCACCGACGTCGCCCAGGGGGAAGCGCGGCGCTCCGACGCCGTGACGCAGCTTTATGCGGCGCAGGCCGACCTCAAATCGAGCCGCGCCACCTATGAGCAGGTCATCGGCCATCCGCCGTCTTCGCCGCTGCAGCCGCCTTCGATCCGCAGCCTGCTTCCGTCCCGCCTCGATGACGCGATGACGCTGAGCGACGGCCAGAACCCCTTCATTCTCTCCGCCGTCTATCAGGAGGAGGCCTCCCTCTATAACGTCAATCAGATCATGGGCGAGCTTCTGCCCAATGTCTCGCTCGATGCCCAATATTTGGAGCGTTTCGGCGAAAGCCGTGCCATCGACTCGCAGCAAGTTGCGACGATCATGGGACGCGTGAACGTACCGCTTTATCAAGGCGGTGGGGTCGCCGCCCGCATACGCCAAGCGAAGGAAGTGAACGTTCAGTTCAAGAAGGAAGTCGAGGATGCGCGCCTCCGCATCCATGCCGAGGTCATTTCCAATTGGGCGCAGCTGCAAGCCACCGCTTCGCAGATCCAGTCTGCGCAAGACTCTCTGGAGGCCAACCGCATCGCTCTTGAAGGGGTCCGTGAGGAGGAGAGGGTGGGGCAGCGCACCACGCTCGACGTCCTAAACGCCCAGCTTGAGTATCTCGGCTCGCAGATTCAGCTCGTTACGGCGCAGCGCGACCGGGTGGTCGCCGAATATGCCCTCTACGCCTCCGTTGGCCACCTCGATGCCCAAAGTCTCGGCCTTTCCGTGCCATATTATGACCCCTTTGAGCATTACGATCTGGTCAAGAACAAGTGGTTCGGGCTGAGGCCGCCGGCTCCTCCCGCCCCGGACGAATAGATCCGGGCTACGGGTTAACCATACCGGCAGGCGCCGGTCCCCCAACCAAGCCGAGACTTGTACGTTTACGCTGTGTTAAAATGCACAGGCTTGAGCGCTGCCCAGGCGAAGTGGCGGGGTGCCTTGGGACAAAGTGGCAGCGAACGGATTTGAGTTATGAGCAGTAACGAGCGGGCTCCCGAGCCGACGATGGATGAGATCATCGCCTCGATCCGTCGCATCATTGCCGATGACGAGACCGAGCCGCAGGCGGCCCCGGCGGCCGCAAAACCGGCGCAGGCGGGTGTCAAAGCCGATCCTGATCGCGACGCCGATACGCAGATCATCGACGACATTGCCCGAGTTTTAAGCAGCGCCGGCGGCGCCCCGGCCGATGCTGGCCGCCGCCCAACGCAACCGCAAGCTGCGTCGGCGCCCGCCGACGAGGAAGACGACGTGCTCGACCTGATGGATCTCGGGGAGGCCATCCCTGGGACGATGGAGGTCGCTGAATTCGAAGTAACCGAGACCGTGACGGAAACCGTCACCTTGGAAGAGCCGGATTTCTCCGCCGCCTTCCCGGCCGGGGCAGGTCCTGGGGGCGTATATCGGCCGGAGGCGCTGGAGCCGGAACCGGCCGAGGATGTCTCGATGCAGGTCGAAGCGCCGAAGGCTGCAAGGCCGGCGCCCTATGAACCGCCTGCGTCGCGCCGCTCCGCGCTTGAGGATCCGACAGCCGCCTTCGAGAAGGCGCTCGCAGCCCTCAAGGCCGGCGATTTGAACGCGTTTGCCCGCGAGGTCGATGCGGCGCCGTCCGCGCCCGCCCCGAGCGAGATCAGCGTTCCGGTGAGCTCAGAGCCTGCCGAAGAAGGTGCCGAGACCCTTTCGAGCGAAACGGCACTGGAGCTCGCAGCGAGTTCCGATGCGCCGGAGAGCACGTCAGCGACGAGCCCTTCCTCCTGGAGGAGCCGGCTTGGGATACCCGAGTTCCAGCCTGGGCGGACACCGCGCGGGAACGGCGGTTCGGGCCACAAACTTCACAGCCTCGACGCGGGGTCCGAGAAATCGCTGGAGGACAGCGTCAAGGAAATGCTGCGGCCCATGCTGCAGAAATGGCTGGACGAGAACATGTCACGCGTCCTGACCCAGGCCTTGCGCGAAGAGCTGGAAAAGTCGCCGGCGCGCCGCGGCGAATAAAGACTGCTTCTCATCGTCCTCGATCGGCAGCGTGAATTGCATCGCGCTGCCTCCGGCTGCTCTTGTTGACAGTGCGGAAGCCAAAATCGTAGGAGGCTTGGCCCGACGGCCATCACCTTTCACGGCGCACATGCTCGACAAGAATTATCAGCCCGCATCGATCGAGGGCGAAATCTACCGCGCCTGGGAAGACGCGCGCGCCTTCGCCGCCGGCGCGCCGGAACGCGCTTCCGCGCCGGCATATACGATCGTCATTCCGCCGCCGAACGTGACCGGCTCCCTGCATATGGGTCACGCTCTCAACGACACGCTGCAGGACGTTCTCGTCCGCTTCGAGCGCATGCGGGGCAAAGACGTGCTGTGGCAGCCCGGCACCGATCATGCGGGCATCGCGACGCAAATGGTGGTCGAGCGGCAATTGATGGAGCGGCAGCAGCCCGACCGCCGCGCGCTTGGCCGCGAGGAATTCGTCCGCCGCGTCTGGCAATGGAAAGAAGAGTCCGGCGGCGCCATCCTCAATCAGCTGAAGCGCCTCGGCTGCTCCTGCGATTGGTCGCGCGAGCGCTTCACCATGGATGAGGGCCTATCGAGCGCGGTGCGCAAGGTGTTCATCGACCTTTATCGCGAAGGCCTCATCTATCGCGACAAGCGTCTTGTGAATTGGGATCCGAAATTCCTCACCGCCATCTCCGACCTGGAGGTCGAGCAGATCGAGGTGAAGGGGCATCTCTGGCATTTGCGCTATCCGATCGAGGGCCGCGCCTTCAATGCCGAGGATCCGTCCACCTTCATCGTCGTCGCCACGACCCGGCCCGAGACCATGCTTGGCGACACCGCCGTCGCCGTGCATCCCGACGACGAGCGATACCAAGCGTTGGTCGGAAAGCATGTGATCTTGCCGCTGGTCGGCCGGCGCATCCCCATCGTCGCGGACGAATATTCCGATCCCGAGAAGGGCTCCGGCGCGGTGAAGATCACGCCAGCGCATGATTTCAACGATTTCGAGGTTGGTAAGCGGCACGGCCTGCCGATGATCAATATCCTCGATCAGGAAGCGCGCCTGGTGCTCGATCCCAATCCGGATTTCACCGCCGGCGTCCCCGACACGCCGGAACTGACCGCGACGCTTAGCGAGTTGAATGGGCTCGATCGCTTCGTTGCGCGGAAAAAAATCATCGAGCGGCTCGAGGCCGGCGGGCTGATCGAGAAGATCGAGCCCTATGTGCATACGGTGCCGCATGGCGACCGATCGCACAGCGTCATCGAGCCCTTCCTCACCGACCAATGGTATGTCGATGCGAAGACGCTCGCTGCTCCTGCGATCGATGCGGTGCGGCGCGGCGACACTACTTTCGTCCCGAAGAATTGGGAGAACACCTATTTCCACTGGATGGAGAACATCCAGCCCTGGTGCATCTCGCGTCAGCTCTGGTGGGGTCATCAGATCCCGGCCTGGTATGGCCCGGACGGCGAAGTATTCGTCGCCGAGAATGAGAGCGAAGCGCGGAAGCTCGCCGCAGACAAGCTTGGCAAACCGGTCGAGCTGAAGCGCGACGAGGACGTGCTCGACACCTGGTTCTCGTCGGCGCTGTGGCCGTTCTCGACGCTTGGCTGGCCGGAGAAAACGCCGGAGCTTGCCCGCTACTATCCGACCGATGTCCTCCTCACCGGCTTCGACATCATCTTCTTCTGGGTCGCCCGCATGATGATGATGGGGCTCAAATTCATGGGCGATGTGCCCTTCCGCAAGGTCTACATCCACGCGCTGGTCCGGGACGAGAAGGGCCAGAAGATGTCGAAGTCGAAGGGCAACGTCGTCGATCCGCTCGAATTGATCGACGCCTATGGTGCCGACGCCTTGCGCTTCACCCTTGCGGCGCAGGCGGCGCAAGGACGCGACATCAGGCTCGCGACCGCGCGTGTCGAGGGCTACCGCAATTTCGCGACCAAGGTTTGGAACGCATCCCGCTTCGCCGAGATCAATGGTTGCGTGCCCGTGCCGGGCTTCGATCCGAAATCCGCGCGCGAAACGGTCAATCGCTGGATCGCCGGCGAGGTCGAGCGCACCGCGGCGGAAGTCACCGAAGCGCTCGAGGCGTTCCGCTTCAACGAAGCCGCCGCGTCCGTCTACCATTTCCTCTGGCACGTGTTCTGCGACTGGTATCTCGAATTGATCAAGCCGGTTCTTGCCGGCGGAGGCGAGCCGGCCGCGGAGACGCGCGCCATGACGGCCTATGCGCTCGACCAGGCGCTCGCGCTCCTGCATCCCTTCATGCCGTTTGTCACCGAGGAGCTTTGGGCAAAGCTTCCGCCCGAGGGGCAGGGACGTTCGAGCCTGTTGATGGTGTCGCAATGGCCGGCGCCGCGTGGCTTAGGAGATGAAGATGCCGACGCCGAGATCGGCTGGCTCATCAAGCTGATTTCGGAGATCCGGTCGGTGCGATCGGAAATGAACGTTCCTGCCGGCGCGCGTGTCCCGCTTGTCGTCTCCGAAGCGAGTGATCAGGCGAAGGAGCGCCTTGCCCGGCACGACGAGACGGTGAAGCGGCTGGCGCGGATTGCCAGCATCGAGCACGGCAAAGCGCCGAAGGGCGCGGTGCAAATCGTGCTCGATCAGGCGACGGTGGCCCTGCCGCTCGCCGGAATTATCGACATCGGCGCGGAATCGAGCCGGCTCCGGCGCGAGATCGATAAGGTTGGATCGGAGATCAGGCAGATCGACGCGAAGCTCGCCAATGAGAATTTCGTCTCCCGCGCGCCCGAGCATGTGGTCGAGGAGCAACGTGAGCGGAGGAGCGAGGCGGAAACGACCGCGGCCCGGCTGCAACAGGCGCTGAAGCGGCTCGAAGCCGCGCTTTAGCCGCGCGCAGAATTATCTGGCGTCGTTTTGGAGGTCGCGGATCCGCCTCGCGAACACGATCAGATAGAACAGCAGGAACAGATAGAGGTAGAGCTCCATCACCTCGCTCGGGCGCTGCATCAGCGCCTTGCCGATGCCGAGCTTCTGCAAATCTCCGATCAGCAGAAAACCCACCGCCATCAGCGCCGTCGGCACGAGGGCGGCGGGCGGCAGAAATAGCGACCAGCGCATGGCGCGAAGCTGCGGACGAAAGGCGCAAATGAGCGGCACGATCAAGCCGCCGACCACGATGCCGAGCGTGAGTAGGTTGCGCGGCGTCTTGTCGAAGATGTCGTACATATTGTGCAGGTTCGTTTCCTGCTGGCGGTTGAGCTCCGCCCAATAGGCCGGCGTCGTCCAGTGGAAGAGATGCTGGCCCCAGCTCATCTCCTCGCCGGCGATATAGAGGCAGGCGAGACCGCTCAGCGCCAGGAAGGCGAGCACCAGCGGCCTGCTTCTGACGTAGCCGTTGAAGAGGAGCGAGAAGGCGAGGAGGGCAGCCGCGCCGGCAACCACGAATTGGGTGAATTCGAGGAAGCCGTATCCCTCCGGCAGGATCCACGCGAGATAGAATGCCGCGTCCAAATGGAAGATGACGAGAAGGGCGGCGGCCATCACCACCGGCAGCCACAGCCACCAATATTGTTCCCTGCTGCCCGGATCGTTGGCGAAGGGGCGGAACGGTCCCGGCAAGGCGGTATCGGGCAGACTTAGAGGGGCTTCTGCCTTGCGGCGGCAGCGCGGCGGCGGCCTCCGCCTTTCGGCGGCGTCGGTTTGTCCAGCATTCTCGGAGCGTCCCAGCGTGTGACGGTTCGATCAATCTTTGATGACTCTTACATGTGGGTGGGCTTGACGAAAGGAGCATCGAGCAACATCTCGCTCCTTCGCATATGCGAAGCTGAAAACCCAACTACTGTAACCGAAAATGCCACGAACTGCGGCATTTGCGCCTCCCTTCCGCCATAAAAGCATTGGGAGATCGATGGTCGGGAGGAAGCTTCAGCCGAATGCGACGTTCCAGGCTCCGCGGGGGGCGAGCGGGAACGGTGGCTTGAAGCTAAGAGGACCGGCGGAGAGGGCCGCTGGCGACCTCTGTGACGCTCATCCGGGCCAAGGTCATGGACGCTAAGACGTTCGATAAGTCACGTTTGCCGAGCCGTCATGTGACGGAGGGCCCGGCGCGCGCGCCGCATCGCTCCTATTATTACGCGATGGGTCTGTCCCGCGAACAGATCCACCAACCCTTCGTTGGCGTCGCTACGTGCTGGAACGAGGCCGCGCCCTGCAACATCTCGCTGATGCGCCAGGCGCAGGCGGTGAAGAAGGGCGTCGCGGCCGCCGGCGGAACGCCGCGGGAGTTCTGCACCATCACCGTCACCGACGGCATCGCCATGGGCCACCAGGGCATGAAATCGTCGCTGCCC
The DNA here is from genome assembly GCA_963786425.1 of uncultured Alphaproteobacteria bacterium. Taxonomy (GTDB): domain Bacteria; phylum Pseudomonadota; class Alphaproteobacteria; order Rhizobiales; family Methyloligellaceae; genus Methyloceanibacter. The sequence continues at coordinate 1,115,328 of CAWAZB010000005.1, forward strand.
TCGCGGGAGGTGATCGCCAACTCCGTCGAATTGACCATGCGCGGCCATTGCTACGACGCGCTTGTCGGCATGGCGGGCTGCGATAAGTCGCTGCCCGGCATGATGATGGCGATGTGCCGGCTGAACGTGCCCTCGATCTTCATCTATGGCGGCACCATCCTGCCGGGCTCCTTCAAGGGGCGCACCGTCACCGTTCAGGACCTCTTCGAGGCGGTCGGGCAATATTCCGTCGGCGACATGTCCGCCGACGATCTCGACACGCTGGAGCAGGTCGCCTGTCCTTCCGCCGGGGCGTGCGGCGCTCAGTTCACCGCCAACACCATGGCCATGGTCTCCGAAGCAATCGGCCTTGCGCTGCCTTACTCGGCCGGCGCGCCGGCGCCCTACGAGATCCGCGACCGCTTCTGCACGGCGGCCGGCGAGAAGGTGGTGGATCTCATCGCTCTCAATATCCGTCCGCGCGACATCGTTACCATGAGGGCGCTCGAAAATGCCGCGGCCGTCGTTGCCGCCTCGGGCGGCTCGACCAATGCCGCCCTGCATCTGCCGGCGATCGCGCATGAATGCGGCATCGAGTTCGATCTATTCGACGTCGAGAAGGTGTTCCGGCGTACGCCCTATATCGCCGATCTGAAGCCGGCCGGGCGTTTCGTGGCGAAGGATCTCTTCGAGGCGGGCGGCATCCCGCTCCTGATGAAGACGCTGCTGGAGCACGGCTATCTGCATGGGGACCAGCTGACCGTCACGGGCCGGACGATTGCCGAGAACCTCGCCAAGGTGAAATGGAATCCGGATCAGCAAGTCGTGTATCCGGCGAATGCGCCCATCTCGCCGACCGGAGGCGTTGTCGGTTTGCGCGGCTCGCTCGCGCCTGATGGCGGCATCGTCAAAATCGCCGGCTTGAAAAACCTGAAATTCAGGGGCCCGGCGCGCTGCTTCGATTGCGAGGAAGACGCCTTTGCCGCCGTCAGCGCCCGCCGCTACCGGGAAGGGGAGGTTCTCGTCATCCGTTATGAGGGGCCGAAAGGCGGCCCCGGCATGCGCGAGATGCTGTCGACGACCGCGGCGCTTTATGGGCAGGGAATGGGCGACAAGGTGGCGCTCATCACCGATGGCCGTTTCTCGGGCGCCACGCGTGGCTTTTGTGTCGGCCATGTCGGCCCGGAAGCCGCAATCGGCGGTCCGATCGCGCTTGTCCGCGATGGCGACATAATTCTGTTGGATGCAGAGACAGGCAGGCTCGATATCGAGCTCAGCCAAGAAGAGCTCGATAAGCGAGCCGGGGAGTGGAGGCCGCGGGAGGCGGAGTTCCGAAGCGGCTATCTTTGGAAATATGCCAATGAGGTGGGACCGGCCCGCACAGGCGCCGTCACTCATCCGGGGGCTGGCGTGGAAGTGGCGTGCTATGCAGATGTGTAAATCGCGTGTCGCCGCATTGGCGATGATGTTGAGTTTCGGAACCTCCCTCGATGCGGCGGCGATCGACACGCAGCGCTTCAAATCCGCGACCGTCGCTTACCGGCTCGGTATTGCCAGCCTCAAATCCGGCGACGTCAGATCCGCCGTTCCCGCGCTCGAATATGCCTCCGAGCGCGGCGTGCTCGGCGCCCAGCTGAAGCTCGCCCGGCTTTACGCCACCGGCACCGGGGTGAAGCGCGACGACGCCAAGGCCTTTGCTCTTTACCGGCAGATCGCCAATCAACGCGCGGACATCGCCTCTTCGAGCCCAATCGCCAAATATGTCGGAGAGGCTTTCGTCTCGCTCGGCGAATATTACCGGGAAGGCGTGCACGCCGCCGGGCTCGCCGCCAATCCGGCGCGAGCGGCAGATCTCTTCCGCCACGCGGCCAGCTATTTCGGCAATGCCGACGCGCAATACGCGCTCGCCCGCCTTTATCTCGAAGGGGAGGGCGTCGAGAAGAATGTCGGGCTCGCGATCAATTGGCTCGCGACCTCCGCCAAGAAGGGGCACCCGGCGGCGCAAGCGACGCTCGGACGCCTTTTGTGGCGGGGCGACGAAGAGGTGCGGCAAAGGTCCGCCCGGGGCCTCGCCCTCATCATGCTCGCCCGCGCCAATGCGAAGACGCGCGGCCACGAGCCGAAATGGATCGTCGACCTCTATCACGACACCATCGCCGCCGCCGACGACAAGACCATCGAAGAGGCTCGCAGTCTGACCGGCGAATGGGGCGGCTCGCAAGCGGTCCTTGATGTGCTTCCGCCGCCGATCGACCGGAAGGGCGGCGGCGAGAAGCTGGTTATGCCTGCCTTGGGGGAACCTGCCGAGGCTGCCATTCCCATGCGGCCCGCGGCCGGTGCGATTATCTCTGACGCTCCGGGACCCCAATCGCGCGCTGGCGCTCCATTCGGTTTCGGCCCGGCGGGCACCGAGGCGGGCTTCAAGAACTAAACATCGAGCGTCGCGATCACCGGCACGTGGTCCGAGGGCTTCTCCCAGGCGCGCGGCGCCGGGTCGATCTCGCAGGCAACCAGCCGGTCCGCGGCCTGCGGCGACAGCAAAATGTGGTCGATCCGCAAGCCGTGGTTCTTCTGCCAGGCGCCAGCTTGATAATCCCAGAAGGTGAAGCGGTGCGGCTCGCCATGGCAGGCGCGAAACGCATCCGTCAGTCCGAGATTGAGCATGGCGCGGAAATGCGCGCGCGTTTCGGGAAGGAACAGCGCGTCGCCGCGCCAGGCCTCCGGCGCATAAACGTCCTCGGCCGTCGGAATGACATTGAAATCGCCGCCGATGAGGACAGGCTCCTCTAAGGCGAGCAGCGCCTTCATGCGCTCTTGCAACCGCCGCATCCAAGCGAGCTTGTAGACATATTTGTCGGAGTCCGGCGGATTGCCGTTCGGCAGGTAGATGTTGACGACGCGCAGCACCCCGGTCGGCACCGACACCACCGCCTCGAGATAGCGCGCCTGCACATCCTCCGGGTCGCCGGCGAGGCGTGGCGCCACTTCATCGAAGGGGAGTTTCGAGAGGAGGGCGACGCCGTTGAAGCCCTTCTGCCCATGGATCGCGAGATTGTAGCCCATGCCCTCCAGCTCAAGGCGGGGGAAGGCGTCGTCCGTGCATTTCGTTTCCTGGAGGAGGGCGATGTCGGGAGCGGCGGAGGCAAGCCAAGTGCGCAACGCGTCGATGCGGGCCTTGATGCCGTTGACGTTCCAGGTGGCGATCTTCATGCGCGGACTTCATAGCCGGGCGCGCGCCGGGCCGAAAGCTTAAGGCGCTCTTGGAAGCCGCCTCCGGGTGTCGCGTCTTTTGACGGGACCGCTTGAAGAGACCCGAACAGTTCCCCAATTAGCGAGACGGGACACAGCATTCGCTAGACGGTATTGGGCCTACCGGTTCGGGTGAGAAATGAACCGGGTGGCATTGTTTTTAGGGTTTCTCGGCGCCGTTCTGACGCCGTTTCCGCTTCTCGATGGAGAGGCGCAGACATCGTCATCGACGTCGCTGCCGGAGACGGCGGTCGTCGTGACGCCTGAGCTGCGGCCTGCCGCTACCCCGCGGGACACCGTGGCGGTGTGGACGTCCGTGCCGGTGTCCTCTGTCTCGGCGCCGCCGGCGGCCGATCCGCGCGTCGCAACGCCGGACGACGCCGAGGCGGCGCACGACCCCATCTGGGCGGTCGTGGTGCGTGGCGCCACCTTGCGTTCCAGCGCGTCGGTATCCTCCCAGACCCTCGACTATGTCGGTGTCGGCACCGAGCTGAACATCCTCAGCATTCACAATGGCTGGTACGAGGTTTCCAATCCCAGCACCGGCAAGCGCGGCTGGATCTTCGGCGCGCATTATCTTGATCCGGTTGGGAAGCGGGCGGAGCCGGAAGTCGCGGCCAAGCCTTCCGAGCCGGCAAAGGAGGCGGCACGGGTGAAGCAGGTGGCGCTGAGCGACACCCCGGCCGAGACCGTCACAACGCCTTCAGGCTCGGGCAGCGGAAGATACAGGCCTTATCTGCTCGCGCCGGCGGCAGAGTCCGCTCCGGTGGTTAAGCGCCAGGGAAAACGGCGTGGAGAGTCGGTCTACGATGTGATGCAGCGGGCGCTCAGGAATTAAGCCGCCCGAAGGCGGCCGCTAGAGCGTAAAGCTGGTGCCGCAGCCGCAGGACGCCGTCACATTCGGGTTCTTCATTTTGAATGAGGCGCCGATCAGATCGTCGACGAAATCGAGCTCGGCGCCCTTCACGAAATCGAGCGACACCGGATCGACCACGACGCGCGCGCCATCCCGCTCGATCAGCACATCGTCGGGTTCGCCCTCCTTGATGAGGTCGAATCTATACTGAAATCCCGAGCAGCCGCCGCCCTCGACGCTGACGCGCATGAGGGCCGCGTCCTCCGCTTTCAGGATCTCGAGGATCCGCTGGGCGGCACGCGCGCTGATGGTGATGGACGCTTCGTTCATCTTGGGCGTATTACCTGCTTCAGGCCTGCATTCAGGCTCTAACGGAAAGATAGGAAGGCGACGGGGCTTGTCAATCGACCCTTGGCCGAAGCCTCAGCGAGTTGAACAACCGGCGGCGGCGAAGGACTCCTGCGGTTTTGCCCCTTACGCGGCCGAGGCGGGCCGCTCGCGGGGCCGCCTCGTGCCCGAGTCGCCAAGCCCGACCCGCACCCCCTTCCAACGCGACCGCGACCGGATTTTGCATTCCACCGCCTTCCGGCGGCTTACCTACAAGACCCAGGTCTTCGTCTATCATGAAGGCGACCATTACCGGACGCGCCTCACGCACAGCCTCGAAGTCGCGCAGATCGCGCGCTCGATGGCGCGCACGCTTCGCGTCGACGAAGATCTCACCGAGGCGCTGGCGCTCGCCCACGACCTCGGTCATCCGCCTTTCGGTCATGCCGGGGAGCGTGCGCTCGATGTTGCGATGCGAGGCGAAGGCGGCTTCGATCACAATGCGCAAGGTCTCCGCGTCGTCACCGAGCTCGAGCGCAAATATCCGAAATTCGACGGGTTGAACCTCTCTTGGGAGACGCTGGAGGGGTTGGTGAAGCATAACGGCCCGCTGCTGCCCGCGAAGGCGCGACCGGTTCCAGCCTCGATCCTCTCTTATTGTGAGCGGCATGACCTGGAGCTTCACACTTATCCGTCGCTCGAGGCGCAGCTTGCCTCGCTCGCCGACGACATCGCCTACAACAATCACGACATCGAAGATGGTTTCCGCGCCGGAATGTTTTCCTTCGATGAGCTGGCCGAGGTGCCGATCGCCGGACGCGTGCTGAAAGATGTTCACGGCGCGCATCCGGGCTTGGTCGGACCGCGCTTCCTTTACGAGGCGATCCGGAGGCTGATCACCACCTTCATCACCGATGCCGTCGCCGAAACAGATAGGCGGCTCGCCGAATTGAAACCCAGGTCACGCAGATGACATCCGCCGCGCCGGCCGCCCGATGGTTGCGTTCTCTGACCGAATGGAACGCGAGGTCGATGCCTTGCGCGACTTCCTTCGGGCACGCGTCTATAAGCATCCGCGCATCGAGCACATCATGGGCGATGCCGAGAAGATCGTCGGCGATCTCTTCGCCGCCTACCGCGCGAGTCCGGAAGCGCTCCCCGCGGAATGGCGTTCGCCTGGAACGATGGCCGCGAACGACGCACGCCACATCTGCGACTTCATCGCCGGCATGACCGATCGCTACGCCATCGCCGAGCATCGCCGCCTGTTTGACGCAACGCCGGAATTACGGTAGTCGCGCGAACGCATCTCCCGGAGCAGAAATGGACGTGTTTGCAGGGTTTCATGGGCATGTGCTCGCCGCCGTGCAGCAACTGAAGCATGACGGCGTCGTGCCCCGGAATGCGAGCGTCGAAGGCATTACACTTGAGGCGCCGAAAGACTCCTCGCATGGCGACCTCGCCACTAACGCCGCCATGGTGCTGGCGAAGCCTGCGGGGCTCCCACCGCGCCAGCTTGCGGAACGGCTCGTGCCGCTCATCGCCTCGGACCCGAACATCGAGGGGGTCGAGATCGCAGGGCCTGGCTTCATCAATTTGCGCCTCGCGCGCAGCTTCTGGCCTGAGGTTTTACGCGCCGTGCTGGAGCAGGGGGAGAGCTTCGGACGGAGCGCCATCGGCCGCGGCGAACGCGTGAATGTGGAATACGTCTCGGCCAATCCCACCGGGCCGATGCATGTCGGGCATTGCCGCGGTGCGGTGTTCGGCGACGCGCTCGCTAACCTCCTCGCTTTCACCGGCCATGACGTCACCCGCGAATATTATGTCAACGACGCCGGCACGCAGGTCGATGCGCTCGCGCGGTCAGCCTTCCTCCGCTACCGCGAGGCGCTCGGCGAAGAGATCGGCGAAATCCCCGAAGGGCTCTATCCCGGCGACTATCTGAAGGACGTGGGCCAGGCGATCGCCGAGCGGCATGGAAGCAAGCTCAAGACGCTCGCGGAAAAGGATTGGCTGCCGATCGTCCGCGAGGAAGCGCTCAAAGAGATCCTCGTCATGATCAAGTCAGATCTCGCCGAGCTCGGCATCAGCCATGAAGTGTTTTTCTCCGAACGCTCGCTGATCGCCGGCGACAAGGATCTCGTCGCCGAGACCATCGAGGATCTCAAGGAGAGAGGACTGATCTATAGCGGCCGCCTGCCGCCGCCAAAGGGAAAGCCAGACGAGGATTGGGAAGATCGCGAGCAGCTGCTGTTTCGCTCCACGGAATTCGGCGACGACAGCGACCGCCCGCTCATGAAGTCGGACGGCACCTATACCTATTTCGCGTCAGACATCGCCTATCACCGCGACAAGTTCCGGCGCGGCTTCAAATCGATGATCGATGTGTGGGGCGCCGACCATAGCGGCCATGTGCGGCGGATGCAGGCGTCGCTGAAGGCCCTGACCGGTGGCGAGGCCAAGCTCGACATTAAGCTTTGTCAGCTGGTTCGCTTGTTCCGCGGGGGGGAGCCCGTAAAGATGTCGAAGCGCGCGGGCACCTTTGTCACGTTGCGCGAGGTGGTCGAGGAGGTGGGTCCCGGGTCCGTGCGCTTCATGATGCTCTACCGCAAGAACGACGCCCCGCTCGACTTCGACTTCGTAAAGGTGCTGGAGCAGTCCCGGGAGAACCCGGTTTTCTACGTTCAATACGCCCACGCCAGGGCAAGTTCGGTGCTACGCAATGTGAAGGAGCAGTTTCCCGATCTCAGCCTTGAGGAGGGGGATCTGGCCAAAGGCGACCTCGAACGCCTGGATGACGAGGCGGAATTCGACTTGATGCGGAAGCTCGGCCGCTTCCCGCGTCTGGTGGAAGGGGCGGCCGCAGCCCATGAGCCGCACCGCATCGGCTTCTATCTCTATGATCTTGCTGCAGAGTTTCACGCGCTTTGGAACCGAGGCAAAGACTTGCCACAATTACGATTTATTCACGAAAAAGATCGAGAGTTGACGCGTGCCCGTGTGGCTTTGGTTGTAGCAACGCGGCGAGTATTAGCGTCGGGTTTAAGCATTCTCGGCGTTCACCCAATGCAAGAAATGCATTGAAAGTCCATCTCAGGGGCGCTGGGGGTGGCACGAGGGAAGGTATATGTCCGAGCACGATGAGGGTTTTGGCCATAACGGCGCCGCTGCCCGGGACGACGAATTTGATTTTTTCAATCGCTCGCAGGGCGATAATGGTTCAGGATACACCTCCTGGGGCAGGACGGCCGAGGGCGCGCAGAAAAGCGAGGATTCCCTTATGAGTTCCGGAGCAGCAAGGTCGCCGCAGCCCCCCGCGGGACAGCGCTCGATCTTCGGAAACGGCCGTGGCCCGGTTTTTCCGCAGATGCCGGTCTATACCCCGGTCACGCGCGGCCAAGAGCCGCGGGCAGCCGAGCCCGCGCCGGCACATTTGAGAGACGTGCCAGAGGCCCAGCCGGCCCCGGCCCGGCCTGCGCAAGATTATTCTCAGCCCGCGCCGCGCGCCGATGTCTATCAGCCGCAAAGCGAGCCGCCGAAGGCCTACGATAAGCCTGCTTCCTTCAGCCAGTCCCGTCCGGAGCCGGCGCATAGCCCGCAATCTTTCCCGGGCGCCGATTATCCGAGCGACCAGCATGCAAGATCGCACTTTCCGCAAGGAGAGCCTGAGCGTGGATATCAGGCCGAGCCCTCGCGCGGATATCAAGCCGAGCCTGAGCGGGAATATCAGAGCGATCACTATCAACGGCCGGCCGAGACCTATTCCTCTCAGCCGATGACGAACCATTCGCAGCATGCCGCTCCGGCATCGTCCTATCCGGAAACGTCTTACGGCGACACCGCGCCGTCCGCGCATGGCGGTCAGGCTTATCCCGGCGCCGCGACCTTCGCGCAGCCGCGCCAGTCCGGCACGAGCTTCACCGACCAACTCTTCTCCAATGCCAACCCGCCGAGCGTTTCCAACACGCCGAACGGTCCGCTTCCGGAGCGGCGCTACGCCGAGTCGGATTTTCCCGACACGATCTTCGGCAATATCGGCAGGGATGCCGGCAGCGCCGATTATTCCGAGCCCGCTGCCTTTGCTGGAAACGGCAATTTTGCCGATGCAAGCTTCCCCGAGGATCAATATTCCGGCTCGCCGATGCATGGCGGATCGGCTCCCGGCGCTTATGCAGGGCACGGGCGAGGGCAGCATAATCAGGCCTTGCAGGCTTTCGACGCGCCTTACGACCAGCCGCCGCATATCGCGCTTGGCGCGACTTCGGCGCCGGCCAGCCAGAATTTCTATCACGGCGATGCCGACTTCCTCGATGAGACGCAGATGCCGGCCGCCGAAGCGCAAAAGGCTCGCAGCGGCAGAGGCAAGAAGAGCGTCGTCATGGTGGCGAGCGCCTTGCTTGGCGCCATCGCCCTCGGCGGCGCTCTCGCTTTCGCCTACAAGCAGAGCGGCGGCGCGATCGACGGAGAGCCGCCGGTGATCCAAGCCGACAATACGCCGGTCAAGGAAGCGCCCGCGGATCCTGGCGGCAAGGCTTTCCCGAACAAGAGCAAATTGATCTATGACCGCCTGCAGAATGGCGATCAGCCCGAGGCCGAACGCATCGTATCGCGCCAGGAAGACCTCGCCATGCCGGCGATGCCTGGCAGCGAGCCGATCGCAGCACCGCCAGCAACCGTCGACGCGCCGGGGACCGATGATGGCGGCCCGCGCCGGGTGAAGACGTTGGTGGTGCGGCCTGACGGTTCGGTCGCCGAGCCCGATCCCGCCGCAGCGGCGCAGCAGCAAATGGCTGCAGCCCCCCCAGCGGCCGCGCCCGCCGCTCCTCCTGCTCCGGCCGCGCCCGAGGCAGCCGCTGCACCGGAAGCGCCGCCTGCGCCTGCCGCCGCCGCTCCCGCACCCGCCGCCGATCCGCAACCCGTTGCTGCAATCCCGGCCGAGCCGAAGCCGGCCGCGCCGAGCCAGTATTTAGTGCAGGTCGGGTCGAAGAAGGATCAGACCGAGGCGCTCGCGACCTTCGCCGACATGCAGCAGAGATATCCCGGACTGCTGGGCCCCTACCGTCCGATGGTGCAGAAAGCCAATCTCGGATCGAAGGGCACGTGGTACCGGCTGCGTATCGGCCCGATCCGCGACAAGTCGACCGCAAGCAAGCTTTGCAGTCAGCTGAAATCGCAAGGGCTGCCGGATTGTCTGGTGGTTGCTTCGCAATAACGAAGCGGCTTGCTTGACCGCCGGCCTGATGGCCGATAGGCCCGGTAAGTGGACTTCAAAGCCTTCATCGCGAGTTGCTTCGGCCTCTCCTTGAGCGACGAAGAACGTGCGTTCTTCGCGGCGACGAGACCTTGCGGACTGATCCTCTTCGCTCGCAATTGCCAATCGCCGTCGCAAATCGCCGCGCTCGTCGCTCAGTTTCGCGACAGCATCGAGAGCGATGAAGCCTTCGTGCTCATCGACCAGGAAGGGGGCCGCGTCCAGCGTCTGCGGTCCCCGGTCTGGCGGGAAATGCCGCCGGCGCGGATCTATGGCGAGCTCTATGCGCACGCCCCGGATGCGGCTCTCGCCGCCGCCTTTGCCGGCGCGCGGCTGATCGCCGAAGAGCTGAACGCCTCCGGCGTCGATGTGAATTGCGTGCCAGTCCTCGATGTGCCGCAACCCGGCGCGCATGAGATCATCGGCGACCGCGCCTTCTCCGCCGATCCTCAAATCATCATCGCGCTCGGACGCGCCGTCATCGACGGCACGCTCGCCGGCGGCGTCTTGCCGGTGATCAAGCATGTTCCCGGCCATGGCCGCGCGCATGCCGACAGCCATCTGGCGCTGCCGCGAATTGACGCGCCGCCCGAAGAGCTGATCGCCACCGATTTTCAGCCCTTCATCGCGCTCGCCGACGCGCCGCTCGCCATGACCGCGCATGTTTTGCTCACGGCCTACGATGACAAGCGGCCCGCAAGCGCCTCGCCAGTTATAATGCAGGAAGTGATTCGCGATTTGATGGGGCTGAAGGGCTTGGTGATGAGCGACGACATCGGCATGAAGGCGTTGTCGGGCTCGATGCGCGAGCGTGCCATCGCCGTGATCGAAGGCGGCTGCGACGTGGTGCTGCATTGCAGCGGCAATCTCGGCGAGATGCACGAGATCGCCGCCGCGGTTCCGGCGCTTGCCGGGCAGAGCGCCGAGCGCTTCGCCCGCGCCGTCCGCATGCGGAACGAACCTGCGCCGTTCGACGCTGAAGTGGCGATGGCGGCCGTGGCCGACGCAGCCGGCCGTGGAAGCTTCGCATGAATGAAGACGGAAACATGATCGCCGACGAGGCCGGCAGCGGCGAAGCGGAGGGGAGTTCTTCCTTCGGATGGGAGGATTCCGGTCCGGAGATCTTGTCCGAAGGCGATACGCTCGTCGTCGACGTCGAAGGCTTTGAAGGCCCGCTCGATCTCCTCCTCGCCATGGCGCGCAACCAGAAGGTCGACCTCGCCAAGATCTCGATCCTGGCGCTTGCGCAGCAATATCTCGATTTCATCTCCGAAGCGCGGCGCCTGCGGCTCGAAGTTGCCGCCGACTATCTGGTGATGGCGGCGTGGCTGGCATTTCTCAAATCGAAATTGCTGTTGCCGCCGGAGCGGGACGAGGAGGGCGGCCCGAGCGGCGAGGAGCTCGCGCAGCTGCTCGCTTTCCGGCTGCAGCGCCTCAGCGCCATGCGCGAGGCGGGCGCTCAGCTTTTGACGCGCAAGCGCCTTGGGCGGGACATCTTCGCGCGTGGCATGCCGGAGCCGCTTCGCATTACGCGGAAGAGCCTCTACGGGGCCAACGTTTTCGATCTGCTGAAGGCCTATGCGCAGCAGCGCCAGCGCACGGCGCAAACGACCTGGACGGTGGCGCGGCGCCGCGTCTGGTCGCTGAAAGAAGCGCGCGGAGAGCTTGAGCGTCTGCTCGGCATCGAATGCGACTGGACGGCGCTCAACGACCTGCTCATCGAATTTCTGACGGGTCCTGAGCTGCGGCGAACGGCGCTGGCGAGCAGCTTTACCGCTTCGCTGGAAATGACGCGGGAAGGGGCCATCGAGATACGGCAGAGCGCGGCTTTCGCGCCGCTGCTCCTTCGCCGCAAGGGTTCAAAAAAAGAGGCCATGAATGACAGCCAATAATGTGGACAGGGCAGTTCCGCTCGAAGCCGCCGACGAGGATCGGAAGAAGCACGGACCCTCCTTGCTCCTCCCATTTCCCTCGCGGCAGCGTCCTCTGCCGGTGCAGGATCGCGGCGAGAAGCTCCGCATTCTCGAAGCGCTTCTCTTCGCCAGCGCCGAGCCGCTCGACGAAGCGGCGCTCTCCCAGCATCTCGGCGAGGCCGAGGAAATTCAGGCGCTCCTCTCCGATCTGCAATCGCTTTATGCCGGCCGCGGGGTCAATCTCATCCGCGTCGCCGGAAAATGGACCTTCCGCACCGCCGAGGATTTGTCCTATCTCCTCGAGCGGCAGACGGTCGAGCAGCGCCGCCTTTCGCGCGCCGCGCTCGAGACGCTTGCCATCATCGCTTATCACCAGCCCGTCACCCGCGCCGAGATCGAGGAGATCAGAGGCGTCAGCACGTCGAAGGGTACGCTCGACGTTCTGCTCGAAACCGGCTGGATCAGGCTCAGGGGGCGCCGCCGCGCGCCGGGGCGGCCGGTGACCTATGGCACCACCGAGCAATTCCTTACCCATTTCGGCTTCGACTCGATTCAGGATTTGCCGGGGCTCGCAGAGCTTAAAGGCGCGGGTCTGCTCAACTCGGCCTTGCCGCCCGGTTTCACGCTGCCCTCCCCAAGTGATGCCTTGGAGCTTCGCGAGGATGAGGATCCGCTCGAGGACGAGCCCGAAATCAGCGACGACGAACCGGACGAGGCGCCGCGTCGCGAGGAGTAGCGGCTCGCTTCCTCACTTCGGTACGCTGCGGCGCGCCGTCGCCATTCTTGCACCCGCCGGGGCAAGGTCGTAGATCAGCCTCGTGTTCCGGCGCTTCAAATCGGTCGGCGGGCGCGTCTCGCGCGGGCGCGGCAAGGCTGCCGTCAGCTTCGCCGCGGAAGTGGCGCTCGAGACTGTGTCCCGCCGCTACGGCGGCCTCCTCGCTCTCGATTCCGTTACCCTCGACATTCCGCCGGGCGAGGTGCTGTGCCTCCTCGGCCCGTCCGGCTGCGGCAAGACAACGCTGCTCCGCATCGTCGCCGGCGTCGAACATCTGAGCGCAGGGCGCGTGCTCATCGACGGGCAGGAAGTCGCCGGCCCGCATTGCTTCGTGCCGCCGGAGAAGCGCGGCGTTGGCCTGATGTTTCAGGACTACGCGCTCTTCCCGCACCTCACCATTCTCAACAATGTCGCCTTCGGCCTCCGCTTCTTGTCGCGCGCCGACGCGGAAGCGGAAGCGCTCACTGCGCTCACCCGTGTCGGTCTCGCGCATTATGCCGGCGAGTATCCGCACATCCTTTCCGGCGGCGAGCAGCAGCGCGTCGCGCTCGCAAGAGCCATCGCGCCGCGGCCGGGCGTGCTCCTCATGGATGAGCCCTTCTCGGGCCTCGATCCGCAGCTGCGCGAAAAGATGCGCGAGGAGACGCTCTCCATTCTGCATGAGACGCGCGCGACCTGCATCGTCGTCACTCACGATGCCGAAGAGGCGATGCGCATGGGCGATCGCGTGGCGCTGATGCGGAAGGGCCGCATCTTGCAGACGGGAAAGGCGCTCGACCTTTATCGTGCGCCGAAAGACATCCTCGCCGCGCGCGCCTTTTCCGATCTGAACGAGGTTCCGGCCTCCATCGAGAATGGAGCGGTGCGAACGCCACTTGGCTCTTTCCCGAAAAACGGGTTGGCCGATGGTGCCAAGGCGGTCGTCTGCGTGCGCCAAACCGGCGTCAGGCTGTTGCCGCCGAGCGAAGGCGTTCCCGGCCGCGTGCTCGATGCGCGCTTTCTTGGGGATGTGGCCCTGGTCGAGATCGCCGTTCAGGGTCTCGATGCGCCGCTGCTGGCACGTGTGGGTGAGAGCGAAGCCCCGGCCGCAGGCACCGATATTGGTGTCGGCGTCGATCCGGGCGCCATCCTCGTCTTCGATGCGAACAGCCAGTCCGATTAGGCGCAGTGACGGAGACCGCAGGGCGGGACCGCTCCTTGCGGCGCGACTTCTTTTGCTGCCATAGTGATTATCGGCGGTAATTCGGCGACGGAGACGGTTAGATGGGACTGAGCTGGTGGCACGTTCTGATCGTGCTTTTGGTCTTCGTGCTCCTGTTCGGTACCGGCAAGATCACCGGCTTCATGAGCGATCTCGCCAAGGGCATTAAAAGCTTCAAGAAAGAGATGAATGAAGGCGACGAAGAGCCCGAGCCGGAACCTGTGAGGCGCCCGAAGGTGATCGAGCACAAGCCGGCTGCTCCCGCGGCGCGAAAGCCGAGATCGGGGGCACGTGCTAAGAGCACGCGCGCAAGAAAATCTTCGTGATCGGCAGCCTCATCGCCCGGGCGGAGCGCGGCGCTCCATACCGGGACGGCATCGACGGCATCCATGTTCGATATCGGCTGGTCTGAGCTTTTTGTCATCGCGGTCGTCGCGATCATCGTCATCGGGCCGAAGGAATTGCCGCGCCTGATGCGCACCTTCGGCCATTATGTCGGCAAGCTGAGACGGGCAGCAGCGGACTTTCAGAGACAGTTCGAGGAAGCCGCGCGCGACACCGAGCTCGAGGATATGCGGCAAGCGCTGCAGGAGCTCCGCGGGCACCCCTCGCATTTTTCCAATTACCAACACAGTCCGCTGATGACGAGGAAGCCGGGCGGATCGGCGAAGGCTGTTGCCGGCCCGGTCAGCCCGGCGCCGGCCAAACCGCCGAAAGGCCGAAAGCCACGCAAGACAAGTGCGCCGGCGAAATCCAAGCCCGTCAGCAAGAAGCGCGCGCCGAGGCCGCGCCGCGCGGCGCGGCGTAAAGAGGACGCGCGATGAGCCAGCAAGACATCGACGCGACCAAAGCGCCGCTGATGGAGCACCTGATCGAGCTGAGGAAGCGCCTCATCTGGGCGGTGGTGGCGATCGTCATCGCCTTTATCGTCTGCTTCTATTTCTCGCGCGAGCTCTACAATCTGCTCGTTTGGCCTTACCGGCTTGCGGCCGGCGTCGATACGCCGATCGAGATGATCTACACGGCGCCGCAGGAATTCTTCTTCACCGAGATGAAGCTGGCGCTGTTCGGCGCGATCTACCTCGCCTTTCCGGTGATCGCATCGCAGATCTACATGTTCGTCGCGCCGGGGCTTTACCGCAATGAGCGGAAGGCGTTTTTGCCGTTCCTTGTCGCAACGCCGGTCCTGTTCCTGCTTGGCGGCGCGCTCGTCTATTTCGTCGCCATGCCGCTCGCGATGACATTCTTCCTGTCCATGCAGCAAACGGGCGGGGAGGGCGGCGTTCAGATACAGCTTGTGGCGAAGGTGAGCGAATATCTCTCGCTGATCATGGTGCTGATCCTCGCCTTCGGCATCTGCTTTCAGCTTCCCGTGCTGCTCACGCTGCTGGCCCGGGCGGGATTGGTCACAGCCGAGCAGCTCAGGGCGAAACGGAAGCACGCCATCCTCGGCGCCTTTGTCGTGGCCGCGGTGCTGACGCCGCCGGATCCCATCAGCCAGATCTCGCTCGCGATTCCGACCATCGGGCTTTACGAATTGTCAATCTACGCCGTGCGCTTTGCCGAGCGTCGGCACGCTGCTGCGGCCAAGGCATCGAAGCCGAAACCCGCAGCCAAGAAGCGCGCCTGATCGCGACGCGCCCCAGGGATCGGTGGACGCCTGAGAAGCGCCGCCTTATAGGTTGAACCTCATCAGCGCCACTCGAATCGTCAGGTCGCACCTTGCTCGACATCAAATGGATTCGCGAGAATCAAGATGCCTTCGTCAAAGGGCTTGAGGATCGCGGTTTTGAGAGCCCGCGCGAAATTCTCGCCGGGCTGCTGAAGCGCGACGAAGAGCGCCGCAAAACGATTCAGGATCTGCAAGAGGCGCAGGCGGAGCGGAACGCCGCCTCCAAGGAGATCGGCAAGGCGAAGCAGGAGAAGAACGAGGCCGAAGGAGAGCGCCTGATGCGGCAGGTCGGCGCGTTGAAGGGCAAGATCCAAGCCGGCGAGGAGAAAGAGCGCGCGATCGACAACGAGCTGCGGGACCTTCTTGCGGGCATCCCCAACATGCCGGCGAGCGACGTTCCGGTCGGGCCGGACGAGACGGCGAATAAGGAGCTGCGTAAGGTCGGCGATCCGCCGGAGTTCGATTTCAAGCCGAAGCAGCATTTCGAGCTCGGCGAAGCGCTTCAGCTGATGGATTTCGAGGCGGCGGCGAAACTCTCCGGCTCCCGCTTCGTTATTCTCAAGGGACCTCTCGCAAGACTGGAGCGGGCCCTTGCCCAGTTCATGCTCGATCTGCACACGAGCGAGCATGGCTATATGGAGGTCAATCCGCCCTTGCTCGTCCGCGATGACACCATGTTCGGAACCGCTCAACTTCCGAAGTTCAGAGAAGATCAATTTCCCGCCGGAGAAAATTATTGGCTCATCCCGACCGCGGAAGTGCCGCTTACCAATCTCGTGCGCGAAGAGATCCTCGACGAGGCGAAATTACCCATCCGAGTAACCGCCGGCACCTATTGCTTCCGCGCCGAGGCTGGCGCCGCCGGCAGGGACACGCGCGGCATGATGCGCCAGCATCAATTCTACAAAGTCGAGCTTGTTTCGGTCGCGACGCCGGAGCAGTCGCGCGAGGAACATGAGCGCATGACCAAAAGCGCCGAGACGGTGTTGCAGCGGCTTGGGCTTCCATACCGCGTCATCGTCCTTTGCACCGGCGATATGGGCTTTGCCGCCGAGAAGACGTACGACCTGGAGGTTTGGCTTCCGGGGCAGGGGACTTATCGCGAGATCTCGTCCTGCTCGAATTGCGGTGACTTCCAGGCGCGCCGCATGAATGCGCGCTATCGCCCGGCGAACGCCAAGGACACCCGCTTCGTCCACACCCTCAACGGCTCCGGTATCGCCGTCGGCCGTGCGCTGATCGCGGTGATGGAGAACTATCAACAGGAGGACGGGTCGATCGTCATTCCCGAGGTGCTCCGCCCCTATATGGGCGGCCTCACGAAAATCGAGCGGGTGCATTGATGCAAGACAAGGTGCAAGAAAAAGCTCCGAGCCGCATGCGCATCCTCATCACCAACGACGACGGCATCATGGCGCCGGGCCTCGACGTGCTCGAGAAGATCGCCAGCGAGCTGACCGACGATGTCTGGGTGGTGGCGCCGGAGATCGACAATAGCGGCGCCTCGCATTCACTGACGCTCGCCGAACCTTTGCGCCTGCGCGAGCTCGCGAAGCGCCATTACGCGGTGAGGGGCACGCCGACCGACTGCGTGATCATGGGGGTGCGCTTCCTGCTTGAAATCGAAGCCGCCGGACCTCGTCCTGTCCGGCGTCAATCGCGGCCAGAACCTCGCCGACGACATCACCTATTCCGGCACCGTCGCCGGCGCCATTCAAGGCACGCTGCTCGGCATCCCTTCTGTCGCGATGAGCCTCGTGACCGGCCCCGCCGAGTCCGATCAGGGCGGCGGCGATCCTAATTGGAAAACCCCGATGAAGCATGGCGCTCCGCTGCTCCGGAAGCTGTTGAAGGCCGGCTGGCCGGAAGGCGTGGTGCTGAACGTAAATTTCCCCGATTGCGCGCCCGAGGACGTCGCCGGCACCTGCGCGACGGTGCAGGGCCAACGCGACCCGGATCTCTTCCGCATCATCGACCGGCAGGATGCCCGCGGCCGCGCCTATTATTGGATCGGGGTCGAGCGTCGGCGTGCCAAGCCGCCGAAGGATACCGACCTCTGGGCGGTCCGCTCCAAGCTCATTTCCGTGACGCCGCTTTGCCTCGACTACACCGACCAGACGACGCGCAGCCGCTTCGCCGAAATGCTCAATCCCAAGGCGAAAGCTGAGACAGGGGCGTAAGAATTGGCGGATATTAGCCAAGCGCCTCCTTTAGGGCTCCAGCCGCCATGGCGAGCGCTCCAGACCAAATCGGCCTGATCATGCAGCTCAGGCGCCGCGGCATCCGCGATACCAAGGTGCTGCGCGCCATCGAGCTCGTGCCGCGCGAGCGTTTCGTCGATCCGGCCTTCGCCGACCAAGCCTATCAGGATATCGCGCTCCCCCTTGGTGGTCTGTCGGGCCAGACGATCTCGCAGCCTTACGTCGTCGCCTTCATGACCGCGACGCTCGATCTCGACGAAGATCACAAGGTGCTCGAGATCGGCACCGGCTCCGGCTATCAGGCCGCCGTGCTCTCGCATCTTTGCCGCCGCGTCTACAGTGTCGAGCGCTGGCGAGAATTGCATAAGGCGGCCGAAGCGCGCTTCAGCGAGCTTGGTATCGACAACGTCATCCCCATCATGGGCGACGGAAGATTGGGGTGGCCACCGCAAGCGCCCTTCGATCGTATTGTCGTGACCGCTGCCGCCACCGAGCCGCCTCCGGCGCTTATCGAACAGCTGAAAGTCGGCGGGCGAATGATCATTCCCATCGGCGAGACGCGCGATACCCAATCGCTGGTGCAGATCGATAAGACAGCGGAAGGTATCAACACGAAAGCGCTGCTTCCGGTCCGTTTCGTTCCTCTGAAGGAGGGCCGGGTGACGAAAGACGAGCGCTCCAAGAGTGATCGATCCGATCTCTGAGCTCCCCGCGTCACCCATCGCGCTTAATTCTTTTTGCCGGAACGGGCCGCACGTTAAGCGCTTATTCACCGTTGCCGCTCTTAATCTTGCGGGTGCGGGAGTAGCGTTGCGTAAGGGGGTTGAGGGATGCAAGCGCGCGTCGTGTGGTCGGGGCTTGGCCGCTGCGCTGTTTTTTCGACGGCGATGTCGATGCTGGTGTTCGCCGGGGGCTGCAGTAGCGGTTCGCGGTTCGATTTCCCAGCCTTCAATCTAACAGGTTCGAGCGAGGCGGATCCGCAGACGACGGCGTCTGTCCCGCTGCCGGAAGAGAGCGTCTATGACGGCGGCCCTCAAACCCGCCGCTACGGCCAGGCCTCACAATATGGGCAGGGCGGACAATATGGTCAGGCCGGCCAATACGGGCAGGGCGGGCAATATTCGCGCGCCCCGCTGCCGCCGCCGCAAGGCTATTCGACCGATGTCGTTCCGGCGACTTATTCGCCGCAAGATCATGACATGAAGCCGCAGCAGGCGGCCTATACGCCGCCGCGCGCCACGCCGATGTCGCCGAGGCCAGGTGCCGGGTCGCAGACGATCCGCGTTTCCGAGGGTGACAGCCTTTACGGCCTCGCGCGGCGCTACGGCGTCTCGGTGCGCGAGCTCAAGGACGCGAACGGCCTCGATGAGGCGCGCATCCGCATCGGCCAGAAGCTCACCATCCCTGGCAGCGGACGCGCAGCGCCCGCGCCGCGCGCCGTCGCTGCCAAGGCACCGGCGAAAAGAACCGTCGTTGCCGCCAACGAGCCGCGCGAACCGGCGACCGCCTCCGACGTCGCCCCCCTCAGAAGTGCTGCGGGTTCGTCTCCGGCTCTGCCGAGCGAGACGCCGGCAGAGTCAGCCGGCGCTGAAAAAGCTGCGGCCTCAGCGGCGCATGAAACCGATGCTGCCGCCGAAAGCCAGCCGGCAAAGGACGAGCCGCCGGCGCAGATCGCCAGCACCGACCGTCTTCCTTCGCCTGAGCCGATGAGCGGCAACAGCTTCCGCTGGCCGGTACAGGGCCGCATCGTCTCCGGCTTCGGCGCGAAGCCGAGCGGCGGCAACAATGACGGCATCGACATCGCCGTGCCGCTCGGAACGCCCGTGAAGGCGGCCGAGAATGGCGTCGTCGCCTATTCCGGCGACGAGCTGAAAGGCTACGGCAACCTCGTCCTCGTCCGCCACGCCAATAATTGGGTGTCTGCCTACGCGCATAATGACGAGATTCTCGTCAAGCGCGGCGAGCAGGTGCGCCGCGGTCAGGTGATCGGCAAGGCCGGACGCACCGGTCAGGCAAGCCAGCCTCAGCTCCATTTCGAGCTGCGCAAAGGCTCACGCCCCGTCGACCCGACCAAATACATGACCTCGGCGGCGGCGACCGCTGACTAGCCGGCAGGGTCGAGACGGACTCCAAGCCGGCCGGCAAGGTCCTGGATGAATTGAAAGGCAACGCGCCCCGACCGGGCGCCGCGGCCCATCGCCCAGGCGAGGGCCTCCGCGCGGAGCTCTTCATCGGCAAGGTCGAGCCGGTAATGCGCCGCGTAGCCGCGCACCATGTCGAGATAGTCGTCCTGGCTGCAATTGTGGAAGCCGATCCACAATCCGAAGCGGTCTGACAGCGAGACTTTCTCCTCGACGGCCTCGGCCGGATTGATGGCGGTCGAGCGCTCATTGTCGAGCATCTCCCGCGGCATCAGATGCCGCCGGTTCGAGGTGGCGTAGAACAGTACGTTCTCCGGCCGTCCCTCGATGCCGCCTTCCAGCACCGCCTTCAGCGATTTGTAAGAGGCGTCCGCTTCTTCGAAGGAGAGGTCGTCGCAAAATAAAATGAAACGCTTGTCCTTGGCTGCGCGCAAAGCGGCAAGCGCGCGCGGCAGCGTGCCGATATCTTCGCGGTGGATCTCCACAAGCTTCAGCTTTGCCGCATCAACGGTCCCATCTTCACGCCGGACCGCCGCATGCACCGCTTTGACGAGCGAGCTCTTGCCCATGCCGCGGGCGCCCCAGAGCAGGGCGTTGTTGGCGGGTAGGCCGCGGGCGAACCGCATCGTGTTCGCGAGCAAACTATCCCGCATCTGATCGATGCCTTTGAGGAGCTCGATGGGAACGCGGTTGATGCCGGCCACCGGCACGAACCGGTCTCCATCCGCTTGCCACGCGAAAGCCTCGGCGGCGTCGAAATCCGGCCGTCGCGGCAGGGGAGGAGCGAGACGCTCAAGCGCGCGGGCGATGCGCTCAATGAACCCGCCGATCGGCTCTTGGATGTTCATCGCCGCCTTGATCCCGTGACCAGAGGCCCCCGTTGCAAAGCCGATATTGGCCGCTATAGTCGCGGCACTTTCCAGGCGGCGCGGGGCTGTCTTGGAGCCGAACGCCTGAAGATCTCGCCGGCAAGAGCCCCTACGGGCGGCCCTCTTTAGGATAAGCGAAGGACGGGAGCAATGATGGAAGCCGTTTACGCCCAAGCCGCCCCCGGCGCCTTCGACCTCCTGAATAGTCTCATCATTCCGACCATGCTAATCATCGGGATCATGTATTTCCTGATGATCCGGCCGCAGCAGAAGCGGCTGAAAGAGCATCGGGACATGATCGCCGCCATCCGCCGCGGCGATAGCATCGTCACCGGCGGCGGCATTGTCGGCAAGGTGACGAAGGTCGAGGATCAGGAGCTGCAGGTGGAAATCGCCGAAGGCGTTCGCATCAAGATCCTGCGCGGGACGATTTCCGAGGTGAGAAGCAAGGGCGAGGCGGCCGCCGGCACCAAGGCTAAGGCGGCAACGTAACAACAACTCGCCGCCGGGCCGGACAGCTGGCCTCCTGGCGCGAACTTTCGGGGACGAGAACGACGATGCTGCAATTTCCGCGATGGAAGGTCATTTTGGTGAGCGTCATCCTGCTCGCCGGCCTCCTGTTCTCGCTTCCCAATCTCTTCCCGCGCGCCAGCATGGATGCGATGCCGGGTTGGCTTCCGCATCGGCAGGTGAATTTGGGATTGGACCTGCAAGGCGGCGCGCATCTGCTCTATCAGCTCGACGAGAAGCAGATGACCGACGACTTCCTCGAGAGCATTCGCGACGATGTGCGCGATACTCTTAGGCGGGCTCGTCTCCCTTACAGCGATCTCCGGCAGGATAGTCGCGCGAATTCGGTTTCGGTCAAGATTCGTGAAGGCGCGGATTTCGAGAAGGCTTTTACGGAGCTCCGCAAGCTGGCTGTTCCAGTGAGCGGCGGCCTTGGCGGCTTGACGGCGGCAAATACTCTCGAGGTCCGCCGCGGCGACAACAACAACATCGTTTTGCAGGCGACCGAGGCCGGGCTCATCCAGCGCATGAGTTCGGGCATCGAGGCTTCGATCGAAACCATTCGGCGGCGTGTGGATGCGTTTGGCACGACGGAGCCGAGCATCCAGCGGCAGGGCCGGAACCGCATTCTTGTACAGGTGCCGGGCATCAGCGATGTCGAGCGGCTGAAGGCTCTGATCGGCAAGGCCGGAAAGCTTGATTTCAAGCTCGTCGACAACACCGCGGACGCCGCGGAGATCGCTAGCACCAAGACCGCACCGCCCGACAGCGAACTGATTTACTCGACGGACAAGCCGCCTGTGCCTTACGTGATCAAGCGGCAAACGTTGGTGAGCGGCGAGAATCTCGTCGACTCGCAACCAGGCTTCGATCAGCGCACCAATGAGCCGATCGTCACCTTCCGCTTCGATGCCACCGGGGCGAAGCGCTTCGGGCGTGTTACGCAAGAAAATGTCGGCCTGCCATTTGCGATCATCCTTGACGAGCAGGTGATCTCGGCGCCCGTCATTCGCGAGCCGATCCTTGGCGGCACCGGTCAGATCAGCGGCAATTTCAGCGTGCAAGAGGCCAATGACCTCTCCGTTCTGCTGCGGTCCGGCGCCCTGCCGGCAGAACTTTCGGTGGTCGAAGAACGGGTCGTCGGCGCCAGCCTCGGCGCGGATTTCGATCGAAGCCGGCACGCGGGCGACCTGGATGGGCCTCGCGCTCGTCGTCATCTTCATGTTCGTCGGTTATGGGCTGTTCGGCCTCTTCGCCAACATCGCCCTTATTCTGAATATCATCATCATCTTCGCCGTCCTGTCCCTGATCGGCGCGACGCTCACCTTGCCCGGCATCGCCGGCATCGTGCTCACAATCGGCATCGCGGTGGACGCGAACATCCTCATCAATGAGCGCATCCGCGAGGAAATACGCTCCGGCAAATCTCCCGTCTCGGCGGTCGAGGCCGGTTATTCGCGCGCTATGGCGACGATTATCGACTCCAACGTTACCACGCTGCTCGCAACGACCGTGCTGTTCTGGCTCGGCTCCGGTGCCGTGCGCGGCTTCGCGGTGACGCTCACCATCGGCATCCTCGCCTCCATGTTCACTGCCGTCACCGTCACCCGGCTGATGGTCTCCACCTGGCTGCGCTGGGCTCGTCCCGCGGCAATTCCGATCTAGGTCCCCGAAGAATGTTCACCGGTGTTCACTTCATTCCCGCCGATACGAAGATCGACTTCGTTCGGCTGCGCACGATCAGCTGGATCGTCTCGGCGCTTCTCACAGTCGTGCCGCTTCTGCTGGTGTGGCAAGTCGGAATCAATTTCGGCATCGACTTTCAGGGGGGCACCCTGTTCGAGGTGCAGGTGAAGGACAGCTCCGTCGACCTTCACGGCATTCGCGAGAAAGTGAGCGAGCTTGGCCTTGGCGAGGTTCAGGTGCAGGAGTTCGGCGGTCCGACCTCGGTGCTCATCCGTGTGGCCGCGCAACCCACCGAGCGGGAGCAGCAGGCCTCGATCGCCAAGGTGAAAGGCGCGCTCGGCGATAGTGTCGAGTATCGCCGCACCGAAGTCGTGGGTCCGACCGTCTCTGGCGAATTGATCGCCGGCGGTATCGTGGCGGTCGTGATCGCGATGATAGCGATCCTGATCTACATCTGGTTCCGCTTCGAATGGCAGTTCGCGGTCGCTGCCATCGCCTCGCTGGTGCATGACGTCACCGGCACCGTGGGGCTTTATGCCTTGCTCGGGCTCGAATTTAATCTGTCGAGCATCGCCGCCATTCTCACCATCATTGGGTACTCGCTGAACGACAAGGTCGTGATCTTCGACCGGATCCGGGAGAATTTGCGCAAATACAAGCGCATGCCGCTGACCGAGCTGCTCAACCTCTCGATCAACGAGACGCTGTCGCGCACCGTTCTCACCCACGTCACGACCTTCCTCGCCATGATGCCTTTCGTGCTCGTGGGCGGCGAGGCCGTGTTCGGATTTGCCCTCGCAATGGTGTGGGGCATCGTCATCGGCGCTTATTCGTCGATCTATGTCGCGGCGCCGCTGCAGCTGATCCTTGGGGTTAAGCGTGAAGGCGCTCTTGCCACCTCTTCGGCGGCAGCGAGGGCGAGGGCGCCCGCGCGCGCCTGATCGCCGGAGGCGGGCCACCGGCACGCTCTATCGGAGCGGCACGGCTTGAAGCGAGACGACCATTCTGGGGAGTTGCGAAGGATCGCCAAGCGCGGCGATCCCGATCGCTATGCCTCCGCGCTCTTTGCGCCAAGTAATGTGCGCCCGCACCTCTTCGCTCTCATCGCTTTCAACGTTGAGCTTGCCCGCATCGCCGAGCAGGTGAGCGAGCCGCAGCTTGGCGAGATCAGGCTGCAATGGTGGCGGGACGCGCTTCCGCGCGCCATGGCGGGAGAGACGATCAGTCATCCTGTCGTGGATGCCGTCGGACGAGCCGCATCCGAGCGAGCGCTGTCCAAGCATCTGCTCGATGCGCTCGTCGATGCGCGCGAATTCGACGTGTCGGTGAAGATCATGCCGGACATGGCGGCGCTCGAGACCTATCTCGACGCGACAGCCGGAGGCCTGTTTCGCTTAGCGGCCGAGCTCTTGGAGGGGAGGGTGGACGAAGCCACATCGTCCGCCGCGCAATCTGCTGGTCTGGCCTATGGGCTGACCGGGCTGATGCGCGCTTTGCCGTTGCATGTCAGGCGCGGGCGCATCGATCTGCCGAGCGACTTGCTTCGCAAGCACGGCGTGCCCCTCGGCGACCTGTTGGCTGGCCGGAATAGCGAGGGGCTCCCCGGTGTTCTCGCCGAGCTCCGCGATAGAGCGAGAAGTGCTCGCGAGGAAGCCTCGCGCCGGATTGCCAGGCTCCCCAAGCCGGGGCGGGCCGCGTTTCGCCCGCTGGCGCTCGTTAAGCCTTATTTGTCGCGCCTCGAACGCACCGGCCCCTTCGGGCCGGTCGTCGAGCTCAATCCGCTGCATCGGCTCTGGCTGCTGGGCACTTGGCGTCCCTCTGATGACAGCCGTCACGCGTCGCTCTGAGTCTCCTCCTTTGGCGGCACCGCCAGGATCTTGTCGATGCGGCGGCCGTCGAGATCGACGATCTCGAATTGCCACCCTTCATAGTTGAAGGTTTCTCCGACTTCCGGCAGATGCCCGAGCTGCGCCAGCACGAAACCTGCAAGCGTGTGGAAGTCTCCGTCAGGCCGCAAGCGGAAGCCGAGGCGTTCGAAGGCGTCGCGAACCGGCATCATCGCGTCGATGAGGAACGATCCGTCCTCCCGTTCCACCACCGCCGGCTCCTCGCCTTCGACGTCCGGCAGCTCGCCGGCAATCGCTTCGAGCAGGTCGGTCTGCGTGACGATGCCCTGCAGCACGCCATATTCGTCGAGAATGGTGGCGAGCCGCACCGGCGCGCGCTTGAATTGCTCCAGCACTTTGAAGATCGGCATCGCTTCATGGATGACGAGCGGCTCCCGCATCGCCGCGAGCGGGTTCAGCGGCTGTGCGGCAAGGACCTGATCGAGCAGATCCTTCTTCAGCACCATGCCGATCGGCTCGTCGATAGAGCCTTTCCCCACCATGATCTGATCGTGGTGGCATTCGCGGATCTTGCGCAAATTCTCTTCGGCCGGGTCCTCCGTATCGATCCATTCCACATCCATGCGGGGGGTCATGATCTCGCTGATGCTGCGATTGCCGATGCTGAGGACGCGCTCGAACACCTCTTGCTGGCCGCTCTGCAAGAGCCCGGCCTCGCCGCTCGCGGCGATCACGAGCTTCAATTCCTCGGGCGAATGCAGCACCTCCTCGGCGGCGCCGGGGCGTAAGCCGAACAGCCGCAAGATGAGATTGCCGAGGCCATTCAGGGAGACGATGGCAGGCCAGAGGATGATGCGGAACAGATTGAGCGGGTGCACGATGCGGAGTGCCGTGCCCTCGGTCCGCTGTAGCGCGAGGCTCTTCGGCGCGAGCTCGCCAAGAACGATATGCAGGATGGTGATGATGCTAAAGGCGATGACGACGGCGATGACATGCGCGCCGACGGTGCTGTAGGTGCCGAGCAGCCCAGCGAGCAGCGGCTCCAGCTGCCGGGCGATGGCCGGCTCGCCGATCCAGCCAAGCGCCAGCGAGGAAATGGTGATGCCGAGCTGGCAGGCGGCGAGATTGGCGTCGAGTCTCTCGATGGCGCGGAGCAGGGCGCGGGCATTTCTCCGCCCCTCGGCCACGAGCTGGGCGACGCGGCTGCGGCGCACGGCGACCAATGAAAATTCCGACGCGACAAAGAAGCCGTTGGCGGCGACGAGGACGAGAACCGAAACGATCCCGAGCGCGTCCAGCCAACTGCCATCGCCCGTAGGCATAATCTTTCTCCCGTGGCGTGATTGATTATTCGGCTGCAACCGCTGGCACGCCATTCAGCCAGCGGTCGAGATCGGCAAGCGCGCGCATGGCTAACGCCTGCTTCCGTGCCAAAGTTTTGCTCCCGGCGGCGCGTGACCGCGGTGCTGCCTCGATAAGAGGTGGGAACAGGCCGAAATTCACATTCATCGGCTGAAAGCTGCGCGGGCCCCCATCGCCGGCGAGCAGATGGCCGCCGGTGATATGCTTGAGGAGAGCGCCGAGCGCGGTGGTCGCCGGCGGCGGCGATAGGGCTTCCCCGTATCTCTCGGCAGCGGCGAAGCGCCCGGCGAGGAGGCCGATCGCCGCAGATTCGACATAACCCTCGACGCCGGTGATCTGCCCGGCAAATCTGAGGCGCGGATCGGCGCCAAGGCGCAATCGCGCATCGAGCAGGCGCGGGCTGTTGAGGAAAGTGTTGCGGTGGAGGCCGCCGAGCCGCGCAAATTCCGCAGCCTCTAGTCCCGGGATCGTGCGGAAGATGCGCACCTGCTCGGCATGTTTCAGCTTTGTCTGGAAGCCGACCATATTCCACAGCGTTGCGAGCGCATTGTCCTGCCGCAGCTGCACCACGGCGTAGGGCCGCTCATTCGGATGGTGCGGGTTCGTCAGCCCAACCGGCTTCATCGGCCCGTGGCGCAGCGTCTCCCGCCCGCGTTCCGCCATCACTTCGATCGGCAGGCAACCCTCGAAATAGGGGGTCGAGGCTTCCCACTCTTTGAAGGAGGTCTTCTCGCCGGCCAGCAGCGCATCGATGAAGCTCTCATATTGCGTCCGGTCGAGCGGACAATTGATGTAGTCGGCGCCGCTGCCGCCAGGGCCCGCCTTGTCGTAGCGCGACTGCATCCAGCAGACCGACATGTCGATGCTTTCGCGGTGCACGACCGGCGCGATCGCGTCGAAAAAGGCAAGCTCGGTCTCGCCCGTCAGCGATTGGATGGCGGCGGCAAGCTTCGGCGAGGTGAGGGGGCCCGTCGCCACGATGACGCTGTCCCAGTCCGGCGGCGGCAGGCCATCGACCTCGCCGCGCGCGATGGTGACGAGCGGCTCCTGCGCCAGCCTGTCGCTCACCTCGCCCGCAAAACCCTCGCGATCGACGGCGAGCGCCCCTCCGGCGGGCAGCTTGTGGCGGTCGGCCGCCGCCATGATCAGCGAGCCCGCGCGGCGCATTTCCTCATGCAAAAGCCCAACCGCATTGGTTGCCCAATCGTCGGAGCGGAAGGAATTCGAGCAGACGAGCTCGGCGAGGTTCCCGGTCTGATGCGCCTCGGTGCTCACCTCGGGCCGCATTTCATGCAAAACCACGGCAAGGCCCGCCTTGGAGAGTTGCCAAGCCGCCTCGCTGCCGGCGAGACCGCCGCCGATGACATGCACTTCCTTCGTCATGCTCGCTTGCTACTGCGCTGTCCGCGGTGGTTCAAGGCGTGATCGGCAGGACTTCCAGCCAATTCAAGGCGTTTCGCGGAAATCTCGCCTGCAGGCTCGGCTAATCTGGGCAAAAATGTGGAAAGTTGATTCTAAGTGGCTCTTATTTCGATTATGATTTGTGCGGAAGCCGAATCGAATGATCCAAAAACAGGCTTTCGCTCGATAGAGCCGGTGGTCCGCCGGCAGCGCGGATGTCCACCCGCTCTCATGCAACAAGGGGGGTGAGATGTCTTTGAATACTGCCTTAGCAATCAGTCTTGGCGTTTTGGGCGCCATTGCCACGTGGCTCTTCCTCGGCCCGCTCGGCGGGGCGTTGGCCATTTGGGCCGCCTTCATCGCGTGGGGAGCCTTCTTCCACAATGGCGGTAAGGAATCCGGTCTGCAGACCACGATTCTGAACTCCGCCGCTGGCGCCATCATCGCCGCTATCACGCTGGTCGTGGCGAATGCCGGTATCGGCGCGAGCCTGCCGGCCAATGTATGGCTGGCCCTCTGCGTGGGTCTCGGCGTGGCGGCGATGGTTCTTCTCGCCAATGTGCCGCTCTTCGCCAGCATTCCAACGCAAGTCTACGGCTTTGCCTCCACGGTCGCGCTGACGGTGCTTGGCGGAGGAGCCCTGACCACGCTTGGAATGGCCAACCCGGCTATCGTCATCATCCTGTCGATGGCGGTCGGTGCGGTGTTCGGCTGGGTCTCTGAAAAGGTCGCCGGCATGCTCGTCGGCTCCGGCTCCAGAGCTTCGGCGCGGGCCTAAGAACCGGCTTTAAGCGCCGGAACTTTGGGAGAAGCGGGCGCGGCCCCGAAGGGGCCCGCTTTGCGCATTCACACGGCGTGGCGCCTTAAGTGGCGTCACGCCGTTTTCTGTGTCTGGCCCTGGCGTAGCGCGGGATCGGGCGCGCGGTAACGAAACTTTCGGCCTTTGCTTGCCGTAGTCGCCGGTTGCGGCGCAAGGTGAGGGCGGGTGCACTCCTTGTCCGCGTATCGCCTCATGCCGACTGTCACTGTTGATGTCACCGGCCATTGTCCGGAAGCGCGGCTTCGAGAAAGGCTTGCTCTTCAGCTCGGCCGCCTCGGCGGCGGCGCCGAACCGCGCGAGCAGATCCTCAAAGGGCCCGTTCGGGTCTCGAGCCTCGTCGCCCGGGACCATAGTCAGCTCTTTATCGCCGCCGCCGCAGCCGGTTGTGCCGTCGACAGCCTCTGTTGCGGGGAGCGCGTGGTCGTCCTCCCGACGGCCGTTCGTATTCGCGGCATCGAACTATCGCTCGGCCAGCATGCCGGCGGCGGTGATGGGCACGAGAGGCGCGTCGCCCTGACCTTCCTCAATGTCCCGGAATGGCCGTTCCTTGACGGGCGTCTGGTTCAGCTCGACCCCGCCTCCAACCCACCGATTCTGCGCCGCCCGAACCTTCACCTCGAGCCGCATCTCGAAGATTGGTTCTGCCTGCTGCTAAGTTGGGTGAAGCAGTTCTTCGTCGCCGATCTTTGGTGGCACGCCGGCGCCGAGATGCAGGCGCATGACGATTATCGGGACGTGATGAAAGGCCTGCAGCAAGCGCTTGGCGCCGCCCGCGCTGAAGCCGCAAGCCTTGAATCTATCCTCGCTACCTTCGACCAGCACAACGAATATTGGCAGCAGACGGCAAAGCGCGTTCAGCCCGAACCCAGCTTTATTGGGGAATGACCCAGTTCGAGCCGTTGGCCTGCGCGACCTGCGTCCGGCAGACCGTCACATCCTCGCTCTGACTCTGTCCGTCCTTGCTGACACTCTGCGTGATGTCGCGGCAGGTCGTCCCGTCCGGCTGCTTATAGGGTTCGGATTTCGGCACGACCCAGCCTGAGGCCGTGACCTTATTGGTGCTGGGATCGGTCCGCTTCCAGGGCACGCGCTTCGGCGGCGCGTTTCGCACCACCGGCTGCTCGGCGGCGAGCTCGCTCGCTAACGCCAATTGCCGTCGCTCTTCATCGTCCAAGGCTTTGCCGATGGCGCTGCCGATAAGGCCTCCCGCTACGGCACCCATCACCGCGCCCGCAACCGGATTGATGCCGGCCCGGCGAGCCAGCAGGCCGCCGCCGACGCCGCCTGCCACCGCGCCGATCCCTGTGCCCGCCGATTGACGGGATCCGGCGGCGCCGCAGCCGGCGACCATGACGCAAGCGAGAATAGCGGCGAGGGCACAGCGGCCCATACGCAAGCTCATGACACGAACCCCTCGACGCGCAACCAGCGAACCTCGTTACCGGAAGATGCCGCGGCGATTGCGGCGAGCGTCCCCCTCCGCCTCACGGTATTTGTCCGTGGCATCGGAGGCAAGCCGCGCCGCCCCGTTCGTAAGCGCGGCAAGCGCGAGATCGACCTCGCTGACGAAGCAGGTATGCCGCATGCCGCTCGGCATGCAGCGGACGCTCGATCCCTGCTCTTCGATGAATTTGGCAAGCTGGTCGCGATAGGGGGAGCCGAGCCCTTCGACCCCGGCCAGCAGCACGATCTCGCCGCCGATCCTGAGCGTGCCGGTGTCGATCACCTTCTCGACCGAGCCCCTCAGCATTTCGGGCTCCGGCGGCAATGCGGCAGGCTCCGGCAACGGCTCCGGCTCGGTTTCCGGCAACGGCATCGACCCTCGTGCGGCGACGGTCTCGGTCTCGGGAAGGGGGGCATCGTCTTCGGCCGTCGGCGCGAGCGGGGCCTTTGCCACGGCATTGGATGTGGGGGCGGTTTGCAGGCTTGCCACGATTGCGGCGCCGGTGACGGCTTGTCCGTCCGGCAGCTGCCAGCCCTTCAGCCTATCGGTGATGTAGCCGCCGACGACATTGGCCACGATATCGGTGACGAGTACCCCGGCGATGCCAATGCCGGAGACGATCCAAGCCCATCTCCAGCGCTGTTCGGAACCCATGCGATTGTGGTCGAACGACCCCTCTGCCTACCCAATTTTAAGGGAATATTTACCACGATGCCGCCTTGAGAAAATGGCGTCATTTTGGCGTGTCGCCAGCGCCGTTTCGTCGTTAACGAGGTGCCGCAACGGGCTCCATTGGTGGAGCCGCAGCGCTTCGACCTTCACCCTGCCGCCATCTTTTCCCGGCAGAAGCGTGCCTGCTGAGCGATAGGGAGACTGAAATGCCCGAGATCACCCTCTTTCATGCCGCGCCGTCGCGGTCCTCGATCGCGCGCTGGATGCTCGAAGAGGTCGGGGAGCCCTACGACCTTCACGTGCTGAAGCTGATGGAGGGCGAGCAGAGGCGGCCGGACTATCTTGCCATCAATCCCATGGGCAAGGTGCCGGCGCTAAAGCATGGCGATGTCGTCGTCACCGAGGCCGCCGCCATCTGCACCTATCTCGCCGACGCCTTTCCGAAAGCGGGACTGAGCATTCCGATCGGCGATCCCCGCCGCGGCGTCTATCTGAAATGGCTGTTCTTCAGCCCAGGCTGCCTCGAGCCCGCCATCACCGACCGCGCGTTTCCGCGCGTTGAGCAGCCGCGGCGCGGGATGCTCGGCTATGGCGATTTCGAAACGGTGATGTCCGTGATCGCAAAGGCGGTCTCTGGAGGCCGCTATTTGATGGGCGAGCAATTCACTGCCGCCGATGTGGTGCTTGGCTCGACCTTACGCTGGGGCATGATGTTCGACCTGCTGCCGAAGCAGCCGGAATTCGTCGATTATGTGGGTCGGCTCGAGCAGCGTCCGGCGCTGCAGCGCGCAACGGAGCTCGACCAGCAGCTCGCCGCTTGATTAGGCAAAGACGCTCAACAGCAGCAAAATCACCGCGCCGGCCAATCCGGCGATGAACAGCGTTCGCTGCCAGGGCTTCCGCAAGATGATCTCGCCGCCGCGGGCGTCCTCGGCGGGAATGTCGCGATGCTCCTCGGCGGGAGGCGGGGCTGGCTGGGGCGGTCCTTCGCGCACGGTCATGGTGAGAGAACCTGCTCGCACGGCGGCAAGTTCCCGAGATCGCGTCTATCCCCCCATGCTCGCGGCATGAGACCATCGCTTGTCATGCAAAGGAGTCCTTGAGACATTGCGATGTTGAAGATCATCTCCGGCGGCCAGACTGGCGTGGACCGCGCTGCGCTCGATGCGGCCATAGCGCTTGGGCTGCCCTATGGCGGATGGTGCCCGAAGGGCGGTTGGGCGGAGGATATGCCGGAGCCTCCCGGCCTCCGCGCGATCTATCCGAAGCTGCAAGAGACGCCCGACGCTGATCCCCGCCAGCGCACCGAGTGGAATATTCGCGACAGCGATTGCGTCTTGGTGCTCACCGCCGCTGGGCAACGCGATGCTTCAGTGGGAACGCTCTTCGCTCTTGCCTGTGCCGAGCAGCTTAAGAAGCCCTTGCTCATTGTCGAGATCGATGAAGGGGCCGCGCTCCTCGAAGCATCGGCTTGGCTAGCGTCACAGACGATTTCGCGGCTCTCGATCGGCGGCCCGCGCGAGAGCGAGGTTCCCGGCATCTACGCGCAGGCGCGATGCTTCTTGCTCACTCTGCTGCCGCTCTACGATAACGAGCTCGCATCCTTCCGCTCTCCCCTTGCGGGAGAGCACGCGAGGGCGGAGCCCGAGCGGTGAGGGGTTAGCGAAGCGCCGCCATGTGCTGCTCGACTGCTCGGGGCCATTGCGGGCCTCGCACAGCCCGCAAGGCGATTGACAAGAAAGGCGAGTCCGCATCGGATGGGGCCCATCTGAGGGCTGCCCAGGCGCAACGTCGTGCACCCTGCCCATTGTGGCGGGGAGACGCTGTTTGCGTTTGTATGCGGCCGTGGGTAAAAGCGAATTGAATCCGAAGGTTGAACCAAATGGCTGAGAACCAGCACGAGGGTGGCATTTCCTATCGCACACCGGGCCTCGACTATTTCGAGGACCGGGAGCTGAGGCGTCACGCCGGCGTGTTCTATCTCTGGGCGCTCGGGGTGGCGGCGGTCATCTCCGGTGATTTCTCCGGCTGGAATCTCGGCTTCTCAGCCGGCGGCTGGGGCGGCATGTTCATCGGCGCCCTTATCATCATGGTGATGTTTCTCGGCCTCACCTTCTCCATCGCCGAGATGAGCCCGGCGCTGCCGCATACCGGCGGCGCTTACTCCTTTGCCCGCACGGCATTCGGTCCATGGGGCGGGTTCATCACCGGCGTCGCCGAGAATGTCGAATATGTGCTGACGCCCGCCGTGATCGTCTTCTTCATCGGCACCTATCTCACCGCTATTTTCCAGACGCCGGTCGAACTGCAGCCGCTCTGGTGGGTGCTCGGCTACGCGATTTTTGTGTGGCTGAATGCGCGCGGCGTCGAGCTGTCCTTCGTCGTCACCGCTCTCGTCACGCTGATGGCGATCACCGTGCTCGTCGTCTTTTTCGCCGGCGCGCTTCCGCTCTTCGATTTCAGCCGCTACGCGCTGAATATCGGCGCCGATCCTGTGACCGGCGCGGCTGTCGAACTGCCGGGATGGCAACGGCCCGTTCTTGCCCTTCGGCATCTACGGCATCCTCGCGGCGATGCCATTTGCGGTGTGGCTGTTTCTCGCCATCGAGCAATTGCCGCTCGCCGCGGAGGAATCGGTCGAGCCGCGCCGCGACATGCCAAGGGGCATCCTCTACGGCATGTTCACGCTGATCGTGCTCGGCTTTCTCGTGCTGCTGCTCAATCCTTCCATCCCCATCGAGCGCGAGATCGTGGATGCGAGCGGCGCGGTGAAAACCGTGACGGGGGCGTTCGCGCTCGGCACCTCAGGCGAGCCGATCCTCGACGGTTTCCGCGCGATCTTCGACACCGAGGCGGCAGGCGCTTTGTCGCTTGCAGCCATCATCGGCCTTGTGGCGAGCTTCCACGCCATCATCTTCGCGAGCGGCAGGCAAGTCTACTCGCTGTCGCGCGCCGGTTATTTCCCGCACTTCCTCTCGATCACGCATGGCAAGCACAAGACCCCGAATCTGGCGCTGATCGCCAGCGCCGCTGTGGGGCTTGCGGTGATGCTGGTCGTCTGGTTCGCGATGGGCCGCGCCGAGGGCGGTGCCTTTATCGGCGGCGTGCTGCTCAACATGGCGGTGTTCGGCGCGATGTTCTCCTATCTCTTGCAGGCGCTCACCTTCATCGAGCTCCGCCGCAAATTCCCGCATATCGAGCGGCCCTATAAGAGCCCGCTCGGCATTCCCGGCGCGGCGCTGACCGTCATCATCGCAGCGATCACCATCGGTATTCAGCTGGCGAACCCGACCTACCGCGCCGGCGTGCTCGGCGTCGCCATCTGGTATGCGCTCGCGATCTTCTATTTTGCGGTGCGGGGGAGGAAGAATTTGGTGCTGTCGCCGGAGGAGGAATTCGCTCTCAAGCACCGCGAGGGCAGGGCAGGCTAGGGCCGGCTAGGCCGCCTCCTTTCGGCGGCTGCCCATCCCAACTCGGTGTAAGCTCGCCCCGCGCATTACTGCGAAAGGGGAGAGCACATGGAACTCATCGTCATACTTTTGGTCGGCGGCATCGCCGGCTGGCTCGCGGGCCTCGTCGTGCAGGGAACCGGCTTCGGCCTCGTCGGCGACATCATCGTCGGCATCCTCGGCGCCATCCTCGCCTATTTCCTATTTCCCATGCTCGGGCTCGGACTCACCATCTTCGGCGGCATCCTCGGCGCCATCTTGATGGGCTTTATCGGCGCGGTGATCCTTCTCCTGATCGTGCGCCTCTTCAAGCAGATGACAGCTTAACGTGGCGGCGCGGGCCGGGGACAAGGTTCCTTGCCGGGCCCGGCGCGCACGAGGGAAATAAGCCTCATGCTGAGGAGCGCATCGATGGATGCGCGTCTCGAAGCATGGGGCACCCTTCGAGACGCAAGCTTCGCTTGCTCCTCAGGGTGAGGTTTTCGTCGCGGCCTAGAGGGCGTCTTTCGCCGCCTTTACCGGGCGCACTTTCAGGATCTTGCGCGCGGGCTTTGCCTTGAACACGGTCGGCTCCTTGGTGAAGGGATTGATGCCCTTCCGCTCCTTGGTGGCCGGCTTCTTCACCACCATGAATTTGGCGAAGCCCGGCAGCAGGAAGCCGCCATTCCTCTTCATCTCTTTGTAGCCGACGGCGGCGAGCGCCTCGAGCGCGGCCTTGACGTCCTTCTTCGCGAGCGACGTTTCGTCGGCGATCTTCTGGATCAGTTCGGATTTGGACAGCATCGTTTTGCGCACCTTTCCAAGTGAGATCTGGCGGGCACCGGAAAAGCCCCCTACCTGAAGCGCCATGCGTATGGCCAATTCGGGGCAAATTGTCTGCTCTTTCCGGCGTCCGGGGACAAGTCTTTTCCCCTCCCGATAAGGGAGAGCGGGGGCCATATACTCCGTTAGAACAAAAGAAAAGGGAGCGACGAGGATGAGATTGGCGATCGGGATTGGCATGGCTTTGGCATTCTGGCGACGAGCTGCAGTGGCGACAAGCGCGCTCGGCATGGGCGGCTGGAGCGAGGGCGGCGCCGCCGATGTCGACAATTGCAAGAATGAGGATGGGGCGCTGAGCGAGGCCGCCTTCGTCATCGTCACCGCGCCCGGCGCCGGCGAGCGCGTCGGCAGCGGCTTCGCCGTCACCGGCTGCTCGCGCAGCTTCGAGAGCACAGTGAATTGGCGCCTCGTCGGCAGCGGCGGGACGGAGCTCGGATCCGGCCACAGCAAAGGCGGCGGCGTCGACGGCCCGGGACCCTTCTCCTTCAAGGTCGACTTCAAATTGAGCGCGCCGGAGATCGGGCATCTCGAAGTGTTCGAGGAGGATGCCTCGGGCGGGGAGGGCAAGCCGCCAGGCCGCACCGTACTGCCGCTCGTGCTGCTGCCGTAGGCTCTTCCCTCTCCGGAGAAGGGAGAGGGTGATCCTTCGCGAAGCGAAGGATCGGGTGAGGGTCTCTTGTTTTTGACGCGGCTTCGCCGCTGACCCCTCACCGCGCTCGCCACGCGCTCAAGTAGCGAAGCGATAGCGCATCAAGAGAGGGGCTCGCGTGCTCTCCCCGAGGGGAGAGCGGAAAGAATTGCTCGTTACCCTATGTCCTCGTCATGCCCGGCCGAAGCATGCCCTCGGGCGACGACCCGTGGGTGCCGGGCATCCACGTCTGACTCTGCTGCAGATACCCTCGTGGATGGCCGTGACAAGCCCGGCCATGACGACGAGGAGAGGTGAGTCGCTTTTCATCCGTCCCCGTGAGGGGAGGGTGGCGAGAATGAGTGGATGCGATTTCGAGCCGGGTGGGTGGTGCGCTCAAATAGCGAAGCGATAGCGCATTTGAGAAGTCTCGCGCTCAAATAGCGAGCCTAGCGCGATCTACATCAGGACTTTGCAAAAACGCAGGCTTCAATTAATGAGTGTATCACCACCTCACGAGATCGCGAGCTTGCGGTCAGGGTTTCGTGCTGCCGATGATGCGCATCTGTCTCAGGGTCCTCATTTTAGATTTGGCTTTGTCGTTATTCCTAGCCGGATGCGCAACCGGCAATAATAAGAGCGCGGAGTCGGTGATGCTGCCGACGGATCCCGAAGCCATGCGCAGCCAGCTGCGGCAGAGCGGTGCCAAAGAAACGACGCTCGCCGCGTTCTGTAAAGCTCCGCCGCAGGGTCAGAGCGCGGCAGCAACCGCGACGATCAAGTCCAATTGCGACAGACTCCTTCCTCTAACGCCTGACGCTTCGGTTTTTGAAAAAGGCAACGGTGTTTACGTCGTGTCCTTTCAGCGCGGGCTCACACAAGCCGAGCTTTGCGGCGGTGGTCAGTCGAACAAAGGGTTTTGCACGGGGCTCATGCCCGGCGACACCCTGACCACAATGCATTTCGTAGCCCGCTAGGAAGGTTTTTCCGCGCTCAAGCAGCGAAGCGGTAGCGCTTAGAATAAGCCGCGCTCAAAAGCGCGGCGGCACCTCATCGTGACGGAACATGCATCCCCTCTCCCTAGAGGGAGAGGGCTTCCCGCCGCGCGCGCGTGCGCTCATGTTGCGAAACGGTAGTGCCACGAAGGAGCGCGAGCATGGCGGGAAGGGTGAGGGGGTTCTGTTATTTGACGCGGCTCAGCGCTCCGCGCCTCGCCACTGACCCCTCACCGCACGCCCTTGCGCTCAAGCAGCGAAGCGGTAGCGCATCAAGAGAGGGCTCGCGTGCTTTCCCACAAGGGGAGAGCGGAAAATGGAATTTTGCTCGTTACCCTGTGTCCTCGTCATGCCCGGCCGAAGCATGCCCTCGGGCGACGACCCGTGGGTGCCGGGCATCCACGTGTGCTCTGCTGCAGACGCCCTCGTGGATGGCCGGGACAAGCCCGGCCATGACGATGAGGAGGAGATGGTTCGAGGCCCGGCCGTCATCCTGAGGTGCGAGCGGAGCGAGCCTCGAAGGACGGCCGGGCACCTCACCATGAGGATGCGCGTACCCTCCGCATCCAATTGTCATTCCGGCGAAAGCCGGAATCCAGTACGCCGCAGCGCGGTTGAAAGGATTACCGAGATCGCCGGCTCCTCGTGTTACTGGACCCCGGCCTTCGCCGGGGTGACGGCATCGCGCTCATGTAGCGAAGCGGTAGCGCGGAAATGAGCGCTCAAGCAGCGAAGCGGTAGCGCGGAAAAGAGAGCCTCACCAATAGCGGCCGCTCGCGGCGACGGCGATGGTGAGAAGCCCGAGCGCGAGATTGACCGCGACGATGATGCGGATCTGATTGAGCTGTTTGCCCGCCGCGGCGAAATCGCTTGCCGAGATGCCTGCGCGGAAGCGGCGCCACGGCGCGAAATAAAGATGCGCGAACAGCAGCATCATGACGATGCCGGTTCCTTGCATGATGTGCACGGAGAGCGGCGCGCCGGCGAAGCCGCCAAAGGCGAGCGCGATCATGGCATAGCCGCTCACGAGCAGGAGCGCGACGCTGCCCCAGACGAGAGGGAAGAAGCGGCTGAAGACGCGCTGCCAGAGCCGCAGCCGCGCCTCGGCGGGAAGCTCACCCGCCGCCGGCCGCAACACCAGATAGGCGAAGGCCATCCCCCCGACCCAGATGACGGCGGCGAGCACATGCAGCGCGATGAGGATGGGCATGGGGGGAGGTTAGACCTTGTGGGAGGCGGGCCCCGACTAGGAGCAGCTTGCGGTTGCTCTGTTCCATCTCGGGTCCTGCGGACTTGGGAATGGGCGGGAATGACCGGTTAACGGGTGGAGAAAGCCATACCGAGCTTGCAACACCACCGAACGCGCTAGAGCCCGAATGTCTCAGCGCTGTGACGCATAGGTCCGGCCCTCACAAAAACCTCTTAATGTCAGTCCCCGTATGAAGGACTTGCTATAAACTAGCAGAGATTGTCCCTTCGTATCCCGATTGCAGGCCTTGAATGTTAGAGCAAATCGAAATCTTCAACTACCGCTCGTGCCTGCATACGCACTTCACCCTGCAGCCCGACCTCTCCGTCCTAATAGGGCCAAACAGCGCTGGAAAAACCAATGTCCTGCGAGCAATACTTCTCCTAAAAAAGCTAACTGACGAAACTGGCTTCCACAGCGAGATAGAGGATCAGGTAAGCCAGAGTATTTTAAAGGCAACCTTCCTACATTCAAATAAAAGGGCTAAACTCACGGCAGAGATTAACCTGATCACAGACGAGAACAACCTAGATGATATTATAGGAGCAAAGCAAAAATGGTACGCACGGGACTTCACTGGAAGTTCCAAGCGCATAGATGCCCCCATTATCTTGGGGGCCGCCTTTTCAGACAAAAAAGCTCCGCCCTCCATAAGAAATCTGGAGTTTGCGAGAGCATGGCATGCCTACCGACGATTTAGATATCCCATTTCTCCTCAACACCTCGAGAAGGTACCTGTTCCTCTTAGGCAGGCGCTAGGCCGAATTTACAATTTTTCAGAAGATATAAAGTATTATGGAGCCTCGCGATTTACGAATCCCTCAGCGTGCCCAGTATCTTTCGAGGTTGAAAAAGAAGGGCAATACCGGCGTTTATTATCTTATGATAGATATGCTCAGTTTTTGTATGATTTATACATCAGCAAAACAAGCGCGGGGTCGGGTTTCAGGCAGTTTTTTAATATTGTCGGTCCCCAGGGGATAGGCCTGGTTCAAAGGATAGATTTTGAGGAGATAACGATCTCTTCCGTAGAACACAAAGTGAGATCGGGAGGTCGGGTGCGATTAAAGACGGCAGAGAAAAATTTAATAATTCCCCAACTGTTCATTGGAAAAAACCAGTTATCGCCGAACCAACTATCCGAGGGGACTTTTAAAACACTTACCTTGTTGTTTTATTTGATTACCGAACGGAGCAGTGCGCTTCTAATTGAGGAGCCGGAGGTATGCGTGCACCAAGGCTTATTATCGAGTATCATTGAGCTGATAAAGATTTACTCGAAGAGAAAGCAGATAGTAGTCTCCACTCATTCCGATTTTGTTCTTGATCAGGTGGCGCCCAGGAACGTGTACCGGGTTTCCCGGGATAAAAAACAGGGCACTATCGTAAACTCGATACAAAAGACGATGTCGCGAAAGGAATTTAGCGCTCTTAAAACCTATCTCGATACCGAGGGGAACTTGGGGGAGTATTGGCGGCATGGCGGGCTCGACTAAGGCTATCAAAATAGGAGTTATTGCAGAGGAAAAAAATGATGTAGAAGTTTTGAATCAACTAACAGCCAAGGTCATAAGACAAAATAGGTTTCAGCTTAAGAAGCTAGTTGGACATGGTTGCGGCAAGCTCCAGAGAAAGTGTAGATCCTGGGCAGCTAACCTCGTTGACGGTGGCTGTTTAGCTATCGTTGTGCTTCATGACTTGGACAGAAACGATCTGAAACAGTTGCGCGCCACGCTTGAGGCGCAAGTCAAAGGCCTGAAGAACAAGCATCGTCTTATCTGATCCCAGTCGAAGAGCTGGAGGCGTGGTTGCTCACGGACGCGCAGGCCTTAAAAACTGTGTTTAACATGAAAAAGGTGCCGGTGTTGCCTGCCAATCCTGAAAATATTCGAGACCCCAAGAAGACATTAGCAAAAATAGTAAAACGTAATAGTAAGGTGGAGTATTTGAATACGGTACATAATTTGCGGATTAGTCAACAGTTGTCCCTCCGAAAATTGCAGAGAGGTTGTCCCTGGTTCCGGCCTTACCCGCCATTTCTAAGTGAAATATTTCCTGCCTCTTCACGGGTCTCTACATAGCAGTACTCTTGGTATTAGCCAGAAAACGGCTGAGTTGGATGGGCAGGTGTGGCCATTGAGCTAGGTCCGTGTTGATCCCTCGGCTCCACTACCCAGTCAACGCCCGCAGCCCGTTCCGGACGTCGTCCACGAAAATCACCGGCTGCGCTACCAGGCGGCGAAGTGGCCGCCTTTATCGAAGCGTCGGTGGTTACTGGATTTCGGCTTTCGCCGGAATAACGAGCCCGCTGGTATGAACGGGGCTCGGTCCGCGCGCCCGGGGCTGCTCGCGTTCGCTTGCCGCTACTCCAACGCCCCAAACCTGAAATTCACGCCGGCGCGGACGACGTCCGATTTTTCTTCCAGCTTGACGAAGGCGCGGGGGAGGTCGGCGATGCGGGGTGAGGCCGATCAGCGGATCGCCGAAATCGTAGTGAGCATATTCGACGAAGGCAGAGAGATTTTTGCCGAGCGCGATCTCGCCGCCGCCGATCGTCCAGCCGTCGCGCGTCACGCTTTCGCGATAGGCGGTGCCGAGGATGGTCGTCGTCGCCCAATATTCGTCGCGCTGCCAGGCCCTTCGCATAGGCAAGGACGCAATCGAAGGCATAGCTGACGCGGCCGGTGACGCTGCCGAGCCCGTCGATGCCGCTGTGATAGGTGACGCCGGTCTCGCGCGCGGCATTGCCGCTAACCCCTCACCGCTCGCTTCGCTCGCGCGCTCTCCCCAAGGGGAGAGCGGAAGTGAGATTGTGCTGCTGCCTTGTGTTCCATCGTCATGCCCGGCCGAAGTGCCGGGCATCCACGTCTACTCTGCTGCAGTTTGCCCTCGTGGATGGCCGGGACAAGCCCGGCCATGACGAAGAGGGCGCTCAAGTAGCGAAGCGGTAGCGCATTCAGCAATACGAACGAAGGCTTAGACATCCCCTCTCCCCTTGCGGGAGAGGGCTTTCCGCCGCGAGCGCTTGCACTCACGCTAGTGAAGCGGCAACGCCCGACAGGCAAGCGAGA